>NZ_CP054494.1:3217500-3221278 GCF_014844295.1 Flavobacterium columnare | reverse complement strand
AAGGTGGTTATTGCGGCGGGGCTCACCTCTTCCCATTTCGAACAGAGAAGTTAAGCCCGCCAGCGTCGATGGTACTGCATTTTGTGGGAGAGTAGATCGCCGCCTTTCTTTATTCTGATACAAGTCAGAATTCGACATAGAACATCCCCTGACTACCAGGGGATTTTTTATCTCAACAAAGCAAAAAAAAGTTCTTTAGAATAAGAAAACCAGTTTTAAATAAATTTCAAAAAAAGCTTGGAAATACTAAAAGAAACACTACCTTTGCACCCGCTAAGACGTTAAGTTGAAAGCGAAAAAAGTAAATAAATAAGTTCATAGACATATTGGATTGACAGCACGTTTTAACAGCAATGTTAAAACAGATAAAAATTTAAGAGAGTAAGAAAAACCTAGCATTCTTTGTCAAAAACAAATAGCTGAAAAGCTGTAAAAACATACGATGAAGAGTTTGATCCTGGCTCAGGATGAACGCTAGCGGCAGGCTTAACACATGCAAGTCGAGGGGTAGAAGGAGCTTGCTCCTTTGAGACCGGCGCACGGGTGCGTAACGCGTATGCAATCTACCTTGTACAGGGGGATAGCCCAGAGAAATTTGGATTAATACCCCATAGTATTTTCAGATGGCCTCATTTGATTATTAAAGTTCCAACGGTACAAGATGAGCATGCGTCCCATTAGCTAGTTGGTGTGGTAACGGCATACCAAGGCAACGATGGGTAGGGGTCCTGAGAGGGAGATCCCCCACACTGGTACTGAGACACGGACCAGACTCCTACGGGAGGCAGCAGTGAGGAATATTGGTCAATGGGCGCAAGCCTGAACCAGCCATGCCGCGTGCAGGATGACGGTCCTATGGATTGTAAACTGCTTTTGTACAGGAAGAAACCCTCCCTTGTAAGGGAGCTTGACGGTACTGTAAGAATAAGGATCGGCTAACTCCGTGCCAGCAGCCGCGGTAATACGGAGGATCCAAGCGTTATCCGGAATCATTGGGTTTAAAGGGTCCGTAGGCGGTTTTATAAGTCAGTGGTGAAATCTGGTCGCTCAACGATCAAACGGCCATTGATACTGTAAGACTTGAATTACTTGGAAGTAACTAGAATATGTAGTGTAGCGGTGAAATGCTTAGAGATTACATGGAATACCGATTGCGAAGGCAGGTTACTACGAGTATATTGACGCTGATGGACGAAAGCGTGGGGAGCGAACAGGATTAGATACCCTGGTAGTCCACGCCGTAAACGATGGATACTAGCTGTTTGGAGCAATCTGAGTGGCTAAGCGAAAGTGATAAGTATCCCACCTGGGGAGTACGCTCGCAAGAGTGAAACTCAAAGGAATTGACGGGGGCCCGCACAAGCGGAGGAGCATGTGGTTTAATTCGATGATACGCGAGGAACCTTACCAAGGCTTAAATGGGAAACGACAGATTTGGAAACAGATCTTTCTTCGGACGTTTTTCAAGGTGCTGCATGGTTGTCGTCAGCTCGTGCCGTGAGGTGTCAGGTTAAGTCCTATAACGAGCGCAACCCCTGTTGCTAGTTGCCAGCGAGTCATGTCGGGAACTCTAGCAAGACTGCCGGTGCAAACCGCGAGGAAGGTGGGGATGACGTCAAATCATCACGGCCCTTACGCCTTGGGCTACACACGTGCTACAATGGACGGTACAGAGAGCAGCCACTACGCAAGTAGGAGCGAATCTACAAAACCGTTCTCAGTTCGGATCGGAGTCTGCAACTCGACTCCGTGAAGCTGGATTCGCTAGTAATCGCAGATCAGCCATGCTGCGGTGAATACGTTCCCGGGCCTTGTACACACCGCCCGTCAAGCCATGGAAGCTGGGGGTACCTGAAGTCGGTGACCGCAAGGAGCTGCCTAGGGTAAAACTGGTAACTAGGGCTAAGTCGTAACAAGGTAGCCGTACCGGAAGGTGCGGCTGGAACACCTCCTTTCTAGAGACAAAAAAGAAGCTATTTTTTAATTTAGATACTAAATTAAAAAAACTTACTCTCGCTGTTAATTCAAAAAAAAGAAAAGGCTTAAAATACAGAGTCTCGTAGCTCAGCTGGTTAGAGTACTACACTGATAATGTAGGGGTCGGCAGTTCGAGTCTGCCCGGGACTACTTTTTAAAGCACAAGGAAATTCTAGAAGCGAATTTTGAATTATAAATTTTAAATGATGAATTTGAAAAATAATTCAAAAAAATAATTCAACATCCAAAATAGAAAAAAGATTGGGGGATTAGCTCAGCTGGCTAGAGCGCCTGCCTTGCACGCAGGAGGTCATCGGTTCGACTCCGATATTCTCCACCAAATTGATTTGAAAATGAATTGATTTGAAAATTTGAAAATGATCATCATTTTCAAATTAACGAATCTTAAAATCTTCAAATTGAGTAAAGTTCATTGACATATTGAGATAAACATACAAACAAGTAGAAAGAACACTTTAGTAATTAGTAAAGAGTGAATAGTAATTAGTCTTAGGACTAGTCACTAATTACTTAGAGCTAATCACTAAAAAAAAGAAAACAATAAGCAAAATAAGGGCGTATGGGGGATGCCTAGGCTCTCAGAGGCGAAGAAGGACGTGATAAGCTGCGAAAAGCTGCGGGGATTGGCACATACGAATTGATCCGCAGATATCCCAATGGGGCAACCCACTATGTTGAAGACATAGTATCCAATAGGAGGCGAACCCGCTGAACTGAAACATCTAAGTAGGCGGAGGAGAAGAAAACAAAAGTGATTGCGTAAGTAGTGGCGAGCGAAAGCGCATTAGCCCAAACCAGTGTTGTTACGGCAATACTGGGGTTGTAGGACCACAATATTTCTTGTAA
Organism: Flavobacterium columnare; assembly: GCF_014844295.1. NCBI lineage: Bacteria > Pseudomonadati > Bacteroidota > Flavobacteriia > Flavobacteriales > Flavobacteriaceae > Flavobacterium > Flavobacterium columnare. The sequence goes on along the minus strand of NZ_CP054494.1, from coordinate 3,218,434 downwards.
ACCGAATTAGAATAACCTGGAAAGGTTAACCACAGAGGGTGATAGTCCCGTATAAGTAAGGAATATAAAGGATAGTGGTATCCTGAGTAGGGCGGGGCACGTGAAACCCTGTCTGAATCTGGCGGGACCATCCGCTAAGGCTAAATACTCCTGAGAGACCGATAGTGAACCAGTACTGTGAAGGAAAGGTGAAAAGAACCGTGAATAACGGAGTGAAATAGAACCTGAAACCATACGCCTACAAGCGGTCGGAGCAGCAAAAGCTGTGACGGCGTGCCTTTTGCATAATGAGCCTACGAGTTAACGTTGCTGGCAAGGTTAAGCACTTCAGGTGCGGATCCGTAGCGAAAGCGAGTCTGAATAGGGCGCTTGAGTCAGTAATGTTAGACGCGAAACCGTGTGATCTACCCATGGGCAGGATGAAGCTGTGGTAACACATAGTGGAGGTCCGAACCGGTTGACGTTGAAAAGTCTTCGGATGACCTGTGGGTAGGGGTGAAAGGCCAATCAAACTCGGAAATAGCTCGTACTCCCCGAAATGCATTTAGGTGCAGCGCAGTGGTAGAGTTATATAGAGGTAGAGCTACTGATTGGATGCGGGGGCTTCACCGCCTACCAATTCCTGACAAACTCCGAATGCTATATAATATACACAGCAGTGAGGGCTGGGGTGCTAAGGTCCCAGTCCGAGAGGGAAAGAACCCAGACCATCAGCTAAGGTCCCCAAATGTATACTAAGTTGATCAAACGCGGTTTGATTGCATCGACAGCTAGGATGTTGGCTTGGAAGCAGCCATTCATTTAAAGAGTGCGTAACAGCTCACTAGTCGAGCGATCGAGCATGGATAATAATCGGGCATAAGTATACTACCGAAGCTATGGATTTGACAAAAGTCAAGTGGTAGGGGAGCATTCTAACATCGTAGAAGGGATT
>NZ_CP054494.1:2290000-3212500 GCF_014844295.1 Flavobacterium columnare | reverse complement strand
CCGTAGCGAAAGCGAGTCTGAATAGGGCGCTTGAGTCAGTAATGTTAGACGCGAAACCGTGTGATCTACCCATGGGCAGGATGAAGCTGTGGTAACACATAGTGGAGGTCCGAACCGGTTGACGTTGAAAAGTCTTCGGATGACCTGTGGGTAGGGGTGAAAGGCCAATCAAACTCGGAAATAGCTCGTACTCCCCGAAATGCATTTAGGTGCAGCGCAGTGGTAGAGTTATATAGAGGTAGAGCTACTGATTGGATGCGGGGGCTTCACCGCCTACCAATTCCTGACAAACTCCGAATGCTATATAATATACACAGCAGTGAGGGCTGGGGTGCTAAGGTCCCAGTCCGAGAGGGAAAGAACCCAGACCATCAGCTAAGGTCCCCAAATGTATACTAAGTTGATCAAACGCGGTTTGATTGCATCGACAGCTAGGATGTTGGCTTGGAAGCAGCCATTCATTTAAAGAGTGCGTAACAGCTCACTAGTCGAGCGATCGAGCATGGATAATAATCGGGCATAAGTATACTACCGAAGCTATGGATTTGACAAAAGTCAAGTGGTAGGGGAGCATTCTAACATCGTAGAAGGGATTCCGTGAGGATTTCTGGAGAGGTTAGAAAAGAAAATGTAGGCATAAGTAACGATAAGGGGTGCGAGAAACACCCCCGCCGCAAAACTAAGGTTTCCGCAGCTATGCTAATCAGCTGCGGGTTAGTCGGGACCTAAGGCGAATCCGAAAGGAACAGTCGATGGCCAACGGGTTAATATTCCCGTACTACTTATAATTGTGATGGAGTGACGCAGTGGTGAAAGTACCGCGAACTGACGGAATAGTTCGTTAAAGCACCTAGCTATAGGCCCGGTAGGCAAATCCGCTGGGACTGGTGAAATGCGATAGTACTCGGATTCTTCGGATGATGGGATAGTGTACCTAAAGGCTGCCAAGAAAACCTTCTAAACATAGATTATAAGTACCCGTACCGTAAACCGACACAGGTAGTTGAGGAGAGTATCCTAAGGCGCTCGAGAGATTCATGGCTAAGGAATTAGGCAAAATAGACCTGTAACTTCGGGAGAAAGGTCGCCAGCGCAAGCTGGCCGCAGTGAAAAGGTCCAGGCGACTGTTTATCAAAAACACAGGGCTCTGCCAAATCGTAAGATGAAGTATAGGGCCTGACACCTGCCCGGTGCTGGAAGGTTAAGAGGAGATGTTATGAGCAATCAGAAGCATTGAATTGAAGCCCCAGTAAACGGCGGCCGTAACTATAACGGTCCTAAGGTAGCGAAATTCCTTGTCGGGTAAGTTCCGACCTGCACGAATGGTGTAACGATCTGGACACTGTCTCAGCCATGAGCTCGGTGAAATTGTAGTATCGGTGAAGATGCCGATTACCCGCAGTGGGACGAAAAGACCCTGTGCACCTTTACTATAGCTTAGTATTGACCTTGGATAAGTGATGTGTAGGATAGGTGGGAGACTGTGAAATGGCGTCGCTAGGCGTTGTGGAGTCATTGTTGAAATACCACCCTTTGCTTATCTGAGGCCTAACTCCATATTGTGGAGGACATTGCTTGGTGGGTAGTTTGACTGGGGTGGTCGCCTCCAAAAGAGTAACGGAGGCTTCTAAAGGTTCCCTCAGCACGCTTGGTAACCGTGCGTAGAGTGCAATGGCATAAGGGAGCTTGACTGAGAGACATACAGGTCGATCAGGTACGAAAGTAGAGCATAGTGATCCGGTGGTTCCGCATGGAAGGGCCATCGCTCAAAGGATAAAAGGTACGCCGGGGATAACAGGCTGATCTCCCCCAAGAGCTCATATCGACGGGGGGGTTTGGCACCTCGATGTCGGCTCGTCACATCCTGGGGCTGGAGAAGGTCCCAAGGGTTGGGCTGTTCGCCCATTAAAGTGGCACGCGAGCTGGGTTCAGAACGTCGTGAGACAGTTCGGTCTCTATCTACTGTGGGCGTTAGAAATTTGAGTGGATCTGACTCTAGTACGAGAGGACCGAGTTGGACCAACCGCTGGTGTATCTGTTGTTCCGCCAGGAGCACCGCAGAGTAGCTACGTTGGGAAGGGATAAGCGCTGAAAGCATATAAGCGCGAAACCCACCACAAGATGAGATTTCTTTTAAGGGTCGTGGAAGATGACCACGTTGATAGGCTATAGATGTAAAGGCAGTAATGTCACAGTCAAGTAGTACTAATAACCCGTAAGCTTATTGTAAGAGCCCCCTAACCCCCAAAGGGGGAACCTCAGGGGGCTCGTAAAATTCTTTCCAAATTAAATATTTATCTCAATATGTTAAAATATTTGTTTCGTTTAAAAACGAGACAGTCTTAAATAAGAAAGTCCAAAGGAAACTTTACGACATTCGACTTTAGACTTAAAACCTTAAGGTGGTTATTGCGGCGGGGCTCACCTCTTCCCATTTCGAACAGAGAAGTTAAGCCCGCCAGCGTCGATGGTACTGCATTTTGTGGGAGAGTAGATCGCCGCCTTTCTTTAGAAACCCTTCATCCGAAACGATGAAGGTTTTTTGTTTTATACGCGTTTGTGCTATCAAACCGAAATCACCGCGTGAGCGGGGATACTGTACAAAAAAAGTGTGTAAAGAATTTTTTGTAATTTTAAAATTATGAACCATTAAAATTTACAATTATGGACTTTACACACGCTCAAATTTCGGAATTATTATTGGAAGTTGCAAATTCAGAAAATGGAACGAATTTATTAATGCAAATGACCTTAGAGACCTTTATGAAGTCAGAACGGGTATTGCATCCGCTAGAAAATCCCACGGATTATGCAAATGGATTTAGAACTAGAACTACTAATGGTTTTGCAAAGAAATGGTTTTAAAGGTACCAAGAACACGAAGTGGTACCTTTTATCCAGCATTGCTTGGAGTTCTAAGAAATGAGGATGAAGAGCATCGAAAACTCATTTTTAGTCTTTATAGAAAAGGTTAAACAACAGAGCAAGTAAGCGACGTTTATGAAGAACTTTACGGTAAAGATTACAGCAAGCAGCAGATAAGTTACTTGATGAAGGAGAGTAAAAAAGAAATTGAATTATGGCTTAAAAGAGACTTAGAAGAACATTATTTAGTACTTTATATTGATGCTACTTTTGTTCATACAAGGCGAGATGATTCGGTTAAGAAAGAAGGCTATTTCACAATTTTAGGTATTAAAGAAGAAGGAACAAGGGAGGTTTTAACAATTGTAAATCATCCCACAGAAGGAGCTTTATTGTGGCAACAAGAGTTGGAGAGCTTAAAAACAAGAGGTGTAAAAAGTATTGGATTAGTGGTCTCTGACGGCTTAACATCTATTGAAAACGCTAGTGCAAAAGTCTTCCCTAATGCCAAACATCAACTCTGTGTGGTTCATTTTAAACGAAATATATTAGCTATTTTTCCACGAACAAAACGAGTAGAAATAGCAATAGAATTAAAGGAAATATACCAAGTAGAAACAAAAAGCACAACACCAATTGCTTCATTTGAAAAATTAATTAATTTTGTTCAAAAGAGGGAAAGTAAATATCCAAGCATAAAAAGTTTCAAAAATGAGCGAAATATAGCTTATTTTACTTATTTAGATTATCCGCCACAAATTCAAAGAATGGTTTATTCGACCAACTGGATTGAACGGTTGAACAGAGATTACAAGCGTGTTTTGAAAATGAGAGGAGCCATGCCGAACGTGTCTTCAGTTATTGCTTTAATGGGTTCGGTAGCATTGGAAAAAGAATATAAAACATACAAGTATCCAGTAAGTGCTTTTAGAGATATAGAGGAATTAAAAAGAAAGAAAGAAATAAGATAAAGGAAAGAAAATTAAGTGTAGCGTAGCGGAACGTATTTTCTTTCCTTTATCTTATTTTGAACATTGAAATATTGATTATAAAAATGATTTTACACACTTTTTAATACACTACCAACAATTAAAAAACAAAAACACCAGTGGTTTTTTTATTTTTTATAACAAAAACTTGTTTTTATAAAACAAACCCACTATATTTGACTTAATCATATTTCCATAAATGGTTGTTATTATTAAAAACAAAATATGTCATGAAACCACAAAATCCAAACGATCCTACTCAAATTGGTTCTTACCTAACAAAACCCACCCCAAAATCATTTTTTAACCTACTCTATACCTTTATAGATATATCCTTATGTATTTCTTAATTTTTTAAATATTTATAATTATGTCATTCAAAGCAAAATTAGCAGTAGCAGGAAAAGAGTACACAGTATTAAATGTAAACTACGGTTTATTTCAAGAAACAGACGCAACGGGTAGACCTTCTACTGTAACTAGAGGAGGAAAAATTGAATTAACAATTGAAGGTACTGCAGACACTTCATTCTTTGAGTGGATGACCAACTCATTTGAAAGAAAAGACGGAAGTGTAAAATTCTTTAAAAGAGACAGCGAAGCGGTTCTAAAAGAATTAAAATTCTCAGAAGGATACTTAGTAAAATTCAGAGAAAACTTTGATTCTACAGGCGTAAATCCACTAACTGAAACCTTTACCATTTCAGCTAAAAAAATTGAACTAGGTTCAGGAGCTTACGAAAACGAATGGGTATAATCCCTTCAAAAAGGCGTTCCCTAAAAACAACTTTTTAACCCCAGTTCTTTGTTAGTTTCTCTAGGGAAATGACATTGGCTAGATCAATCATTGTATTACCTCCTAGGTTTTACACCGGTCAACCCTAGTCTAAAAAGAACTCCGTTAAATGATGGTTGCGATCTTTTGGGATCGCCTTTTTTCTTTTTTTTCTTTCAAATAAACAACCCTATAAAAAAACAAACATGTCCTTTTTAGCTAAATTAGAACTAGACGGAAATACTTACAACATACTCAGTTGCGACTATAATTTTACACAACAAATAGACGCTACAGGAAAACCCGAAGGAATGCCTCAAGGAGGCGAAATTAACATCCGTATAGAAAGCAACGGGAAATCCAACCTATTACAATGGATGCTCGACCACAGTCAAACCAAAAACGGCACCATTATATTCTTTAGAAGAGATGCCATGAGCAAACTACAAGAGTTAAAGTTTGAAAAAGCCTATTGTGTTTCCTTTTCGGAATATTTTGACGCTAAAAGCACTGAACCGCTACAAATTGCCCTACGTCTAATGGCCAAACGTTTTGTTCTAAACGAAGCTGCACACGAAAAGAAATGGAAAGATTAAACAACAACTAAACAACTAAAAAATACGCGATATGGATACTTACAACAGCGATTATGGAAGACTCAACCATCCTGACGACATAGCAAAATACGCCTCATTACGTTCCTTTAAAGACTTTTTAGCCGACAAATCCAGTCCATTAGTCTACTGCACCCTTACCATAGAAGGCAAATCCTTCCTAGAAAAATCCCATTTTAACCTACAGTTCCATCAAAAAACCAACGAACACGACACCTTTACCCTAGATACCCGTGCCGATTCCCTAGACAACGAAGAAGCCTACATCATGGAACATTCTAAAAGCTACCTAGGAAAAACCATACACATCCACCTGCACCGATTTGGAGAAATAAAACAAACCTTTACAGGCATTATAACCCATTTAAACCTTTTAAAAAAAGACGGTTACGGCAGACTATATATTACAGGACACGCTCCTACCATTATGTTAGAACAAGGACTTGAATCCCAAAGTTTTGAAAACAAAACCCTAGAAGAAATCTTTCAAGACATAACCGCCCAATACCCCAAAGACACCCTTCATACCATTGTCCGAAACAACAACACCCAAAATGTGTTGCCTTACACCGTACAATACAACCAAACAGATTACCAATTTTTACAACAACTTGCCATACGCTATGGCGAATACCTGTATTACAACGGACAGAGCCTAGTGTTAGGCAACAAAGTAGGCCCTAAAATCATAAACCTAGACGAAAGTGTAGACCTAGTACACGTATCCTTTGAAATATCAGTAAAACCACAACAATTTACCTACACCACCTACGATGTAGAATCAGGCACCAGCCTACAACGAGATAGCGCCTCAGCTCAATTACAAAACAAAGTCAACCCCTACCAACTAGTAGCCCTAAAAGCCTCAAAAAACGTATTCCATAAAAAACCCAACAAGCTCCACAACCCCACGGGTATCAACAACCGAACCGATAGAGAGCTACAAGATGCCGTACGAAAACAAAAAGAACTCAGAGAAAACCTGATGATCGTAAAAGGCAAAAGCAAAGACCCCCAACTCAAACAAGGCGATCTAACCAAACTGGTTGATATAAACGACCGCCCTATGGAAACCTATCGCATCATAGAAATTCAACATTTTCATGATGGCAATAGCTATTACAACGAGTTCGTAGCCATTCCCGATTTATGGACCCCTCCTTATTTTGACGACAACACCTATCCTAAATGCGAAGAACAAACCGCACGGGTAGTAGACAACAACGATCCTATGAGCATGGGGCGTGTACGCGTACAATTTCCATGGCAAGAAAGAAAAAACCAAAAAACCCCATGGATTCGCCTAATACAACCCCACTCAGGAGCAGGCAAAGGATTTCATTTTATCCCCGAAATAGGCGAAGAAGTTCTTGTAGGTTTTGAAAGCGGCAATGCAGAAAAACCTTTTGTACTAGGCACTCATTATAACGGAAGCGAAACCAGTGGGTACCATACTAGCGGCAATGATGTAAAAGCCATTCATACCCGATCTGGAACTAAAATTATTCTAAACGATGCCCAAGGTTCTGTTTTTATAGAGGATCCTAGTGGCAACACTTGGACGATGGACGGACAGGGGAATATTAGTGTGAATGCGCCTAATGATATTACTATGAATGCTGGCGGAAATATTAGCATGACAGCAGGCATGAATATTACAACCTCCGCTGGTATGAATATCTCCGAAAGTGCTGGAATGAACCATAGCACTACAGCAGGAGCCATGATGATACAAAATGCAATAGGCGATTTTAGTTTACTAGCCAAAAACATAAAAAAAATAGCACATGAAAACATACAAACCTCCAGTAATGATATAACAAAACAAGCCTTAAAAGACATAACCGTATCAAGCCAAACCAATATTAATAAACACGCCAAAGACGAGGTATTTGTAAACAGCGGTAAAAACACTAAAAATCATTAATTCTTATGAGCAATAAATCAGGAAATTATATTGAAATTGCAGGTGGATCTATAACAGAACATTGCACAGGAGAATACAATTTATTTGCTCAAAAAATGAGTTTCAATGCCGAGGGTATAGTTTCTATTAACGGTGCCCAAAAAGGCACATCATATAAAACGCCAATAGAGCCTCCCAAAATAGTATTAAACCAAGGAAAAGTAAAAAAAGTAGAACTAGTTACTAAACTAGACCTTGGTTCAAAGAATGACAAGTCAGGAAGTACTCAGCTAGGAATGATTTTTGGAAAAGAATATACGTTTCAAGTCACACAATATGATAATGAAACATCATTGAGTCGTAGACTAACTAAGTGGCAAATACGCTACCATAGTCCAAAATACTCACAAAACAAATGGATAGATATACCATTAAAAGTTACAGGAGATACAGTAAAAATTACTATGAATGAAGAGGATATGTGTGGCAGATTTATTTATATTAGAGCTTATATTGACGATCCTAAAAGTGAAGGAGAAATAAAAGTTTGGAAGCATAATAGGTTTAGATGGTTTGATAGAATGGTTGTTTATGAGCAAGCAGAAGCAAGAGCAAAAGAACCGTGGAGAATTGATCAAGGTGGAACCTCACTATGTGGAATGGCAAGCTTATTTTATTTATTAGCAAAAAAAGATGGGAAAGGTTACGAAAAATTAGCTAAAGAACTATTCAGAACTGGCGAATATAAGTACAATAAATATATTGTGAAACCACACGAGAATGCTATTGAAATGTACTCTGTAAATCCCTACAAAGATAAAGACCACCCTAAATTACCAGAAGTAGATTGGTTAACTTTAGCTTGTGTGAGGAGCAAAGAAAGTTCATTTTTTGGAAAATTATTGTATAAAGGTAAAAAAGGGCAAGATGCAGAGGCAATAAATTGGCCTACGCTAATGAAGCCTCTAGGAAAAAACCTTTTGGGTTACACAGATGTTGAAATGGATTATTATAAAATTAATAAATCGTATTTAAGAGACTTTTTTGGTTCTGATGAAAAATTAAGAATACTTGAGAAAGATATTGATGCAGATTTTAAAAATGGATATCAAATATGCTTACTTATAGACGGAACTATGGTAGACTACAAACCAGGAGATGATTATTCATTAGATGATTTCAGCGAATATCACTGGGTTGTATATGAAGGTGGACTAGAAATTCTTAATGGTTTAAAACCTGAGTCAGATTATGACAATGTAACAAATATAAACTTCAATGTATTTACTTGGGGAGAGTTAAGAAATGATTCTGTGAATCCAACATCAGGTTTACCAATGAGAAAAATTAGATTAACAAAAAATCAGTTTAGAAGTAATTATTATGGTTATTTAAAGTTAAAGTAATGGAATATAAAAGTATAATTAAAATGTTTTTTTTAATGGCAATAATTAATTCTTGTAAAAGTGAAAAAAGAAAATGTGATAATGCAGAATTAAATAATGAAATAATTATAAAAGATTGGGGAGAAAATAAAATCAAGAAAGAAGATATCAAATTATACAAATATGACTCATTATTTTCAAAAAAAATAGATTCTTTTAAAATAGTTAAATTTTCCACTTATAATGATAAAAAAACAATAAAAGAATATTATGGTAGCATGAGTATTATTTTAGATAAGGAAATAGTATCAAAAGGCAACTATAGACTTATTTTATTAGACTCCTTAAAATACGACATTTCTAATATAAGAATTTTAACAAAAACAGTAATGATAGGGACGAGAGAAGAAAATATGTGTTTGATTGAAAGCTACAAAATAAATAACCGTGTAAGTAAATTAGGTTCTGGAGGAGTTCAAATAATTCTAAAAAAGGATTATAAACCGTAAGAGTTCACGATTATTTTTCAAATAGTGATTTAGAAGAATTAATAGAAATTGATAAAAGTCATAAATTGGGACATAAAACTTAAAGATGATTGTGAATGATAACAAGTCGAGTCATAACATTCTTGCAGATATTTGAAATGATTCACACTGGGTAGTTTATGAAGGTGGCTTACAGTTTTATGATAAAAATGGAAAAGTAACGTCAGTATTAGATGATATTGAGTCGTTAACTTTTAGAATTTTCACGTGGGGATATAACCCTGTGGATTACAAAAATGAAAAAGGGAAACCAATATGGGATAAGAATAGTGTTTTTCTTTTAGGTAATAACAGAATTTCAGTTAAATTTTTTAAATCCAACTATTATGGTTATATCGAGGTATATTAAATTTTATTATATATCATTTTTTTTTATTTTATTAAGTTGTGATAATTATGAAACTATAAACGATTCTTTCAGTTCTGTAATGATAACAAATTGGGATTCTGATGAAGATTCTTTAAAAATTAACTTTTTTAAATACAAAAAAGGAAGTAACTTCAAAATAGTTGAATCTAAAAATTCTGATTTTATTATTGAGAACAATAAATCCTTAAAAATATTATATTTAACTCCAAAATTCAAAAACGAGGGAGAAATAAATTCGGATATTGTTTTAACAATAAACGATAGTTTGAAATATCAGTTTGAAAACATACAATCAATTAGAGACACTACCCATTTAACATTTACTTTAGGAAGACGATATACTATTTTTTATAAAATCAATGCTATAGTAAATAATCAAATTATAAAAGGGGAAGATTCTTTTATTGTATTGGATTCAAAATCTTCATTATGTAAGCTTCCCCAAAAACAGCTACGATTAAAAGTATAATTTTTTAATTTTAGCAATATGAAAAAAAGTAAATTTACTGAGACACAAATCATCAAAATTATCTCAGAACAAGACAAGGGCAAAACGGTCAATGAAATTTGTCGTGAATTTGGTATAAGTCAGCCCACTTTTTATCAATGGAAAAGTAAATATTCTGGCATTGAACCCAATCAGCTCAAACAATTAAAAGAGCTTGAAAAAGCGTTGTCCAACCTGCAAAAGCCTCAATACGATAAAGTGGGGAATAAGAGAAATAAAAAAGGGCAGTTTATTAACCGCCCTCATTTTTTGTATATTATCAAATCTATTGCTGGTAGGAACAATTTCTTCTTTCATTTGATGTTGAAATATAATCAATTTAGATTAAAAATTCATGAACTATTTGATTACATTACCATTAAAGTAAAAGAGTCTAATTATTCTTGCATGGTATGAAAAACGTTCATAACGTCATCATCTTCTTCTATTTTTTCAAGTAATTTTTCAACATCGGCTACTTGTTCTGGTGTTAATTCTTTGGTTACTTGAGGGATTCTTTCGAATCCAGAAGATAAAACTTCTATGCTTCGATTTTCTAATTCTTTTTGGATAGCTCCAAAACTTTCAAAAGGTGCGTACATAACAATTCCATCTTCATCTGCAAATATTTCTTCAACACCAAAGTCAATCATTTCTAATTCTAATTCTTCAACATCTTGTCCTTCAGAAGGAATCCTGAAGTTGCAAGTATGATCAAACATAAATTCAACAGAACCTTGTGTGCCTAATGTTCCATTGCATTTATTAAAATAACTTCTGATATTAGCTACCGTTCTATTGTTATTATCTGTTGCTGTTTCTATTAAGATAGCAATTCCGTGTGGTGCGTAGCCTTCAAATAAAACTTCTTTATAGTTGGCTGTATCTTTATCAGTTGCTTTTTTTATGGCGCGCTCCACATTGTCTTTAGGCATATTAGCTGCTTTGGCATTTTGTATAACAGCTCTTAATCTAGAGTTGGTCTCAGGGTTTGGACCTCCTTCTTTTACTGCCATAACAATATCTTTACCAATTTTTGTAAACGTTTTAGCCATTGCTGACCAACGTTTCATTTTACGTGCTTTTCTAAATTCAAACGCTCTTCCCATTTCTATTTCTATTGGACTATATGAATGTTTACTAATTTTTATTCCTGCAAAAATACTATATGTATGATAAAAAAAAAATACTAAAAAAATATTTGATAGACCGTTTACTTTTATTATTTCTTGTTTTTAGTGTTATTTTCTTCTATTAATTCTTCTTCATCGTATTCATCATCTTCTTCTTTTTCAAATTCAAAAAAAGTGAAGACTGAGCCTCCATAGATTTTTTCGAATGAAAAGTTTTCTTTATGTGAGAGTTTTGTATATTTTGAATGTTCTATGATAAGCATTCCGTCTGGATCTAGTAGATTGTTTTCAAAAATAAGAGCTAAAATTTTTTCAAAGTTTTTTTGGTCTAGATCATAAGGAGGATCTGCAAAAATGATGTCATAATTGTTTTTGTTTTTTTCTAAGAATTTGAATACATCACTTTTGATTGGGGTAATATTCATTTCAAATTCCTTTGCTGTTTTTTTGATATAATTGATACAACCGAAGTCTCCATCTACACTAATTACGCTTTCTGCTCCTCTGGATAAAAATTCGTAGCTTATATTACCCGTACCACTAAATAGGTCTAATACGCGTAAGCCATTAAAATTAAAATAGTTATTCAATATGTTAAAGAGTGATTCTTTGGCCATATCTGTTGTAGGTCTTACGGGTAAATTTTTAGGTGCAACTAAACGTCTACCTTTGTATTTTCCTGAAATTATTCGCATGCGTGTATTAAAATAAAGTTTTTTAAATAGTTGTCTTCGGATATTGATTGGTCAAATTGTAAGTTTTCTGTGTATAGACTTACATTTCGAATGTATTTATATGCTATTTCAAATAATTCATTGTTTTTTGTTATTTTTCCAAGTAGTTTAACGATAACTGATTCTGGATTTAGTTTTAATTGTTCAGTAGTGAAAAGTAGGAGGTAGACAAAATCTTCTGATTTGTGATATTCAAATGAATTATATAATAATAATTTTTGATTTTTTACAACGATTATCTGAAACTGTTTTTCTTGAATATGTGCAAAAATCTGAGGTTCTGCTACATTTTTGCTTGTTTCTAAAATCTTTTTGACTAGAATAGTAGCTGTGTGTTTGTAATGAAACTGTCCATATATATCTATTAGTGCGTTGTTAAGCTTTACAAAAGGGATATAGATGTTGTTCATATCATTACCTGTAACTTCATCATAGGTTACAAAATCATCAGGAGATACTTTTACGTTGTAGTGTAAATAAGATTTTAGATATTGTTCGTCAAAAAGAGCTTGGGGAACAAAGCTATTTAATGTACTATCGTGTAATATTAAAACATCATCAAAACCAGTTTGTAAAACAGTACTTTGACGAATTAGGTTTAAAATTTCTTCTTCTGTTTCTTGGAGCGTATTGTTTTGAGTTAAAATGTAGTTACTAAAAAATTCTATTTTAGATTCTAAAGTATTGTACAAACAAAATGATACTTCATGTAATGAAATTTGAAGCAATAATTTCTTGTATTCTTTGTTAAGTATTGTATTAGTTGATGTTTGCATTCGTTTCTATACCCTTAATAGTGACAAAACTACGATTTTTTTAATAAAGAACCGATTTTGAAGAGGCTTAGATTATTAATATTTTTATTATTTTTAAAGAATTTATTGATAGTGTTGAGTTAATATTTATGAATGATGGATGCTATATCTTATGGAGATGTTTTATATTTGACCTTCTTAATGATATTAAAATATAGCCATGAGTTCGATATTATTTTACAGTATTTTACGAAAAAAATTTCCCTTTCAACCTACTGTAAAACAGGATGTTTTTTTTGGTAAAGTGGCTGAATTTGTAGAAAGTTCAAATAAAAATGAACTGTTTGTGCTAAAAGGATATGCAGGTACTGGTAAAACTACTTTGATTTCCACTATAGTAAATCATTTAGCGGAGGTTCAAAAGAAATATGTTTTGTTAGCACCTACAGGTAGAGCTGCAAAGGTAATTGCTAATTACTCTGAAAAACAAGCATTTACGATACATAAGAAAATTTATTTCCCTAAAAAAGGCAGTGGAGGAGGTGTTCGTTTTACGATGCAAACTAATAAACATACCAATACTATTTTTATTGTAGATGAGTCTTCTATGATTTCAGATGTAGATACAGATTCTACATTATATGGAAGCAGTTCATTGTTGGATGATTTGATGTCGTATGTATATTCGGGACAAAATTGTAAAATGATTATGATAGGCGATACGGCTCAGTTGCCTCCTGTTAATTTAGATATTTCGCCTGCGTTAAATGTAGAAACGTTAAGTTTAAATTATGATAAGGAGGTTTATTCAATAGAATTAGATGAAGTTATGCGTCAAGAAGCTAATTCAGGAATTTTGTATAATGCTACTGAATTAAGAGAATTATTGAAGGATCATTTTGTTACAGCCTTTCAATTTAAATTAAAAGGCTTTAAAGATATTTTTAGATTATCTGATGGATATGATATACAAGATGCAATCAATCAGGCTTATAGTAATTATAGTATAGAGGACACAACCTTTATTGTTCGTTCTAATAAAAGAGCTAATCAGTATAATCAACAGATACGGTCTAAAATATTAGGTAAAGAAAGTGAGTTATCGGTAGGTGACTTTTTAATGGTTGTGAAAAATAATTACTTTTGGTTGAAGGATTCAGATGAAGCGGGTTTTATTGCGAATGGTGATATTATTGAGGTTTTAGAAATTCGTTCTATAAAGGAATTATATGGTTTTAAATTTGCAGTTGTTAAAATAAGAATGGTAGATTATCCTAATCAACGACCTTTGGATACTATTTTGTTATTAGATACGATAACGAGTGAGTCCCCTTCATTAACTTATGAAGAGTCAAATAAACTGTATCAGGAAGTAACGAAGGATTATGAAAATGAACGAGCACAATATAAAAAGTATCAAAAAGTAAAAAATAATGAATATTTTAATGCTCTTCAAGTAAAATTTTCGTACGCTATTACTTGTCATAAATCACAAGGAGGACAATGGAACACAGTTTTTATAGAACAACCTTATTTAGCTAGTGATATAGATAAGGATTTTGTGCGTTGGTTGTATACTGCTATGACCCGTGCAAAAGATAAGTTGTATTTGATTGGTTTTAAAGATGAATTTTTTAATATATAATAGTTTCTTTTTAATCCTTAATTAAAAAAATGTTTAAAATAGTTTAGTATCGTTTCTGTTAAAAAAAATAAAATGAAAATAATAGCCGTAATACCCGCTCGTTATGCTTCCACTCGTTTTCCAGCTAAGTTAATGCAGGATTTAGGAGGGAAAACTGTTATACGTAATACGTATGAATCTGCTGTAAATTCTCAATTATTTGACGATGTATTTGTAGTAACTGATTCGGATTTGATTTATAATGAAATTGTTTCTAATGGAGGGAAAGCTCTAATGAGCATAAAAGAACACGAAAGTGGAAGCGATCGCATAGCCGAAGTCGTTGAAAATATGGATGTTGATGTTGTAATAAATGTGCAAGGTGATGAGCCTTTTATTAATGCGGAACCGTTAGGGAAAATTATTGAAATTTTTAAAAAAGATCTGAATAAAAAAGTAGATTTGGCTTCGCTTATGTTTGAAATAAAGGATAAAGTAGAAATTGAAAATCCTAACAATGTTAAGGTAATAGTAGATCAAGAAGGATTTGCGTTGTATTTTTCACGTTCAGTAATTCCTTATCCAAGAGAGGAGAATACAGGAGTTAGGTATATGAAACATATTGGTATTTATGCCTTTAGAAAAGAGGCCTTGATGGCTTTTTATCGTTTGCCGATGTTATCCTTAGAAGCTTCTGAAAAGTTAGAACAACTTCGTTATTTAGAATATGGCAAGCGTATCCGTATGGTTGAAACTACTCACGGAAGTATAGGTATAGATACTCCTGAGGATTTAGAAAAGGCTAGAAAAATGATAAAAAAATAATTTAGAAAAAACATTACGTTATAGATATAATTTGGATGTATATAGCTATAATTTTAAAAGAGGTTGGTTATAAGAAAATAAAGTGGGTGTTTCCAAAAGGAGTAGCTTAATGTTTAGTTTATTACTTTGATGATAGGAGAACTCACATTATCAGTACTATGTGGTTTCTCCTGTTCTCGAAATAAAAGATTACGACTTTTTAGCCCTCTCTTTTATAGAATTGGTTGTGTTTTTAGAAATTTAGTTAAGTTCAACAGTGCCTTTAATTTTTAAAGGGGTTAAACCATTTTCAGTATTAATAGCATTACTTTCCACCATAATGGACTTACGAATAGGCCCTGGATTCATATTGTATTTAACTTCTATTTTTCCAGATTGACCAGGCCCAACAGCTTCCTTTGAAAAGGAAGGTATAGTACAACCACAGGTGGATTGTACATTTTTTATAATAAGGGGTGCATCCCCTGTATTCGTAAATTCAAAAAAGCGAATACCATTATCAGTAGATTTACTAATCGTACCATAATCAATTTCATGTGTTTTGAATTCTATTTTTGCCCCACTCTGAGCTTGTAAGGAAAAACTGAATAACACCAATATTGTAAAAAATAAAATTCGTTTCATTTGCTTCAATTATATTAGTAAAAATACTTTCTTTCAAGTAAACCTACAAAAAAAATACTTAAACTTTTTATTTTTATGTGGTTTATTTACTTTTGCATAAAAAAATACAAAAAGTGTACCAAAAAAATACGTATATTTTTCTAAAGGAGCGAGTCTGCTTTCTACATCAATAATTTTTATTCCCACTGTGAAATCTATATGTTTTAGTAGTTTCCGTTGGGACTTTAGTTATTCATAACACTTTTATAAATGTTCTTTCAGTAAAACTGAAATCAAATTTCTAACTTTCAAAAATCTAAAATTTAAAATGATACCAGCACAATTTGATCCCAAGACCGTAGAAAAAAAATGGTATGACTATTGGATGGAAAATAAATATTTCCGTTCAACACCAGACCATCGTAAACCTTATACAATTACTATTCCACCACCCAATGTGACAGGCGTTTTACACATGGGACACATGTTAAATAATACGATTCAAGACGTATTAATTCGTCGTGCTCGTTTAAAAGGATTTAATGCTTGCTGGGTTCCTGGTACAGATCACGCATCTATTGCTACAGAGGCAAAGGTAGTAGCTAAATTAAAGGCAGAAGGGATCAATAAAAATGATTTATCTCGCGAAGAGTTTTTAAAACATGCTTGGGATTGGACACACAAATATGGCGGAACTATTCTTGAGCAATTAAAACAGTTGGGATGCTCATGCGATTGGGATAGGACCAAATTTACTATGGATGATGATATGACGGCATCAGTAATCAAGTCATTTGTAGATTTATATAACAAAGGAATGATTTATCGTGGTTACCGTATGGTAAACTGGGATCCTGAGGCTAAAACAACTTTGTCAGATGAAGAAGTAATTTATGAAGAGCGTCAAGGAAAATTATATCACTTAAGATATAAAATAGAAGATAGTAATGAGTTTGTAACGATTGCTACAACTCGTCCTGAAACTATTTTAGGGGACACAGCTATTTGTATTCATCCTGAAGATGAGCGTTACCAACATTTAAAAGGTAAGAAAGCAATTGTTCCTATTTGCAACAGAGTAATTCCTATTATTTTTGATGAGTATGTAGATATAGAATTTGGAACAGGTTGTTTAAAAGTAACACCTGCTCATGATATAAATGATAAAGAATTGGGAAATAAACACAATTTAGAAATCATTGATATTTTTAATGAAGATGCGACTTTGAATAGTTTTGGTTTGCATTATGTAGGCAAAGACCGCTTTGTAGTTCGCGATGAAATTGCAAAAGAGTTAGAAACTATTGGAGCATTAGTTAAAACCGAAAATCATCTAAATAAAGTAGGAACTTCCGAAAGAACTAAAGCTGTAATTGAGCCAAGACTGTCTGATCAGTGGTTTTTACGTATGGAAGAATTGGTTAAGCCTGCAATTAAAGCGGTATTAGAAACCGAAGAGGTGAAATTGTATCCATCACGTTTTAATAATACCTACCGTCATTGGATGGAAAATATTCGCGATTGGAATATTTCACGTCAGCTATGGTGGGGACAGCAAATTCCTGCGTATTACTATGGTGAAGGAAAGGAAGATTTTGTAGTAGCTGAAACAAAAGAACAAGCACTTGAGTTAGCAAAGCAAAAAACAAAAAATCAAGAACTAACAAAGGATGACTTAAAGCAAGATGTAGATGCTTTAGATACTTGGTTTTCTTCATGGTTATGGCCTATGGCCGTTTTTGGAGGTGTGTTAGATCCGGAAAATAAAGACTTTAAGTATTATTATCCTACTAATGATTTAGTAACAGGACCCGATATTTTATTTTTTTGGGTAGCGCGTATGATTATTGCAGGTTATGAATATGCAGATGAAAAACCTTTTACGAATGTATACCTAACAGGTTTAGTACGCGACAAACAAGGACGTAAAATGTCTAAATCTTTAGGAAATTCACCAGATCCATTAGATTTGATAGATAAATTTGGTGCTGATGGGGTTCGTTGTGGGTTATTGTTAAGTGCTGCTGCAGGTAACGATATTTTATTTGATGAAGAATTATGTAATCAAGGGAAGTCTTTTGCGAATAAAATTTGGAATGCTTTTCGTTTAATAAAAGGTTGGGAAGTAGCAGATATTGTACAGCCAGAAGCCTCTAAATCCGCGATTGCTTGGTATGAAGCTAAATTGCAAAAAACATTAGCAGAAATTGAAGATAATTTTGAGAAATATAGAATTTCGGATGCTCTAATGGCAATCTATAAATTAGTTTGGGATGATTTTTGTTCGTGGTTTTTAGAAATGATTAAACCAGGTTATCAGCAACCCATTGATAAAACTACTTTTGATAAAGCAATTGAAATGTTAGAGGCTAATCTAAAGTTATTGCATCCATTTATGCCCTTTTTAACAGAAGAAATTTGGCAATATATTGCTGATAGGAAAACGCCAGAAGAAGCATTAATTGTTGCTCAATGGCCAGAAATAAAAACCTATGATGAAAAATTAATTTCAGATTTTGATTTTGCTACAGAGGTAATTTCAGGAATTAGAACGATTCGAAAAGATAAAAACATTTCATTTAAAGATACTATTGAATTAAAAATAGTTAATAATGAAAAAGCTTCTACTTTTTTTGACACCGTAATTGCTAAACTAGGAAATCTATCTAATTTAGAATATGTTTCTGAAAAAGTAAATGGAGCCTTATCTTATCGTGTAAAATCCAATGAATATTTTATTCCAATAGGAGAGGGAATTGATATTGAGGCTGAAATAAAGAAATTAACCGAAGAGTTAAATTATACAAAAGGATTTTTAAAATCAGTTCAAGGCAAACTTTCTAATGAAAAGTTTGTTTCAGGTGCTCCAGAACAAGTAATTGCTAATGAGCGTAAAAAAGAAGCGGATGCTTTGGCCAAAATAGCAACTATTGAACAGAGTTTGGCGGGATTGAAATAAAAAGAAACATCCTAAAATATTTATAAAAAAGCTGTGCATTTTGCACAGCTTTTTTATGATTTGTTTTTTATTTAGGTTGTTTTATTTTTGAAATGAACTACTTTTTGTGATTAACCTTTTAAGTTTGTGGATCTAAGTTTTTTATTACCTTTATTTTTTTGAGAGAGGGCTAATGATTTCAACGTTTTGAAAAGCAATAGCTCCCCTTAAAACTCCTGAAATTACATTGCGTAAAGCATCTATAATATGGATTTTTAATTCATTTTTAGGGATTAATAAACTAACTTCTCTTGATGGTTTGGGATCTTTAAAATGACGTAGTTTTAATTTCTCTTTATCAGATAATTCTAAAGTATGCAAATAAGGAAGTAAAGTAACGCCCAACCCTTCGTTAGCCAATCGTATCAGTGTTTCAAAACTGCCACTTTCTAATTGAAATTTATTTTCTTTAGATGTATTTTTATTTTTACAAAGATTTAATATCCCATCTCTAAAACAATGACCATCTTGTAGTAATAAAATTTCATCTACATTTAAATCCCCAATTTCTAATTCAGCTTTGTTAAATTTACTATGACTTTCAGGAACGTAAACCATGAAAGGTTCATAGTACAAGACCACTTCTTTAATTTTTTCTTCTTCTAACGGAGTGGCTGCAATTGCTGCATCTAAATGACCATTTTTTAGTTTAGTGATTATTTCGTTGGTATTTAATTCTTCTATAATGAGTTTAACTTTTGGGTATTTTTTGATGAAATTGTTCAAAAACATTGGCAATAGGGTAGGCATTACTGTAGGGATAATTCCTATTCTGAACTCTCCCCCAACAAATCCTTTTTCTTGATCTACAATATCTTGAATTCGATCTGCTTCATTCACTATGTTTTTAGCTTGTTCAACAATTTTTTTACCTACTTCAGTAAGTTGAATTGGTTTTTTTGTTCTATCAAAAATAATAATATCCAATTCTTCCTCGATTTTTTGAATTTGCATACTTAGTGTAGGCTGTGTTACAAAACATTTTTCAGCTGCTTGAGTGAAATTTTTGTGTTCTGCAACAGCTAATACATATTGTAATTGTGTAATAGTCATTTTATAAAGTTCTTTTATACAAATATAAATATAATCAATTTGTTTTATGGTAAAAAGTGCTTAAATAAAAATAATTTTGAGGAACAAAAAGAAAGGCTTTAAAGAATTGATAATTTAATTTAACAGATTGTATTTATTTTGTTGTTAAAAAAAGTTAAAGAATCTATTAAAGAAAAAATATAAAACCGGAATGATGTTTCAGTAAGAATCTATATCATCAGGAACTTAAACTAAAAATGACTAAAATGAAAATAAATAACTTAGGACTACCAGTAGAAGAAACAAAAGAGTTAGTAATTCAATTAAATGCTTTGCTATCTAATTTTCAAATTTATTATCAAAACTTAAGAGGCTTACACTGGAATATACGTGGAAAACGTTTTTTTGATTTACATTTAAAATTTGAAGAGTTGTATAATGATGCACAACTTAAAATAGATATGATAGCTGAGCGAATTTTAACTTTAGGCGGGATTCCTTATCATACTTTTGAAGATTATTTGAAAGCTAGTGAACTTACGGCAGGTAAAAATATTTCTAACGATGAAAAAGCTATTAGACTTATCGTAGAATCGATCACCATTTTGTTGGTAATTGAACGTAAAATATTAAAAGGATCAGATGTAATAGATGATGAAGGAACGAGTTCAATGATGAGTGATTTTATAAAAGAGCAAGAAAAAACTATTTGGATGATGAGTGCTTGGTTAGAAGAAACTATAGATTAGCGTTCATCTAAGTTTTCATTGAAAGCAGAAGGAAGGAGTTTAGGAATAAATTTGATTAGGATAGGTAATAGTAAACTGCCACCAGGAACTAAAAAAATAGTAAGGGAGGGGATTGTTTTACAAATATCTAAGATTTGAGTCTTAACTTTTTTCTTTTCCTCAGGATTAAGTTCACGTAGAGTAGATTGTGATAATAAAATAACTAGTTCTTTGCTTTGTGAAAGTTCAATTAAAAGCCGTTTTTTATTTCTTTGTATAAGTGTTTGGATATTTAAACTGGTTTGGTCGTAAAAATGTTTGACAGGATTTGAGTAATTAAAATAAGGAATATTTTTTTTATTAAGACGTAAAAAATGATCCATATCATTAATACTTTTGCTGACAAAAGTATCAGAAAGATTTAATTGATGATTTAGAAATTTTAAAAATTGATATTCTGATTCATCCATCTGACCATCATTCCATAATGCCATGTTTGTAAGATCCATGAGATAAAATTTTTCATAATCATCTACTAAATAACTAAAATCGATATTTTCTAAAGTTGTTTTTGTATTTGCTCTGTTAAATTTAGAATAACGCACAGAAGAATCAAACAATTTCTGAAGAAGATCGTCATACACGGATTTAGTAGTTTTTGTAGTTAAGGCAAGTGAAATAACATTTACAATTATTTCTTCAATTTTTTTTAGATATTTTTTAGGGAAATAACCGTTTTCAAGATGTTTTTTAAATGCTAATACATCAATAAATAACAACGCATTGATTACTATATGTGAAAAATTTTTACTAATAATGTTATCATTAGTTTTGATACGGTTGGAAATAATTTTTTCTAATTTGCTTTCAAGCGTATCGTTAGGTAAAAAAAAATCAAAAAGACCCGACCCTTTAGGATGTAATTCCTGATAAAAAGTAACAATTTCTTTTGTAAAACGAATGCTATTATTGTCCTTTTTGATGATTTGATAAACACCAAACAAAGAATTTAATAAAGCAATTTTTGAAATTTCTTCTATGGTAAGCGAATGAATTTCAATAGGAATAGAGGTTACAAAATGAGTCGTATACCCAACTAAGAATCCCGTATTTCTTGTAGCCAGATAAAAACCTTCAGAATCAAATACGTTGAATTGTTCTTGTGAGGATTGCTCAAAGAAAAATTTGTGGACCCAACCGTGTGCTGATGGATTTATCATGTAACAAATTAATAGAAAAAAAGAAATTCAAGCAAATTTATATAATGTAATCTACTTAACATTTAGTCAATATTTAGAAGATTATTTTTGTGCTAAATAAATGAATAAAAAAAATAGAAAGCAGATCACTTTCATAAACAAATGAATAAGATTAACATTTAATCTTATTAAAGATACAATAAATAACTAAAAATAATTAATAACACAAAAAATGAATATTAAATTAAAAATTACATTATTATTACTATCAGGTATTGCAGTTCAACCAATAGCAGCGCAAGGTTGTAGTGATGCTGGATTTTGTTCCGTAGGAAATCCTTTTAAGACTATAAATAATGATATAAAAAATTATGTAGAAGTTAATACAGGTTACGGTTTAGGAGAACAAAACGTAGGTATTATTTCTTCTCATATAGCCTATACACGCCTATTTACAGATAAGTTTGCTATGAATGTAAAAGTTACAGGTTTATCAGCTAATGGTAATTTAGGTACTAAAACCAATATAGGGGATCTATTTGTAACGGCTAATTACAAATTAAGTAATTCAGAAAAAATGAAATGGTCTGGGGTATTAGGACTTAAAATTCCATTAACTAATGCTAATGATAAAATTAATAATGTTTCTTTACCCATGCCTTACCAGTCCAGTTTAGGAATTTATGATTTAATAGCGGGTATTGAGGCAGGAATAAAAAACTGGGATTTTAATTTAGCGACTCAAATACCATTAACTGATAATAAAAATTCGTATCTGAGTAATTTATCTTCCAATCAAGAATTTGTTTCTACAAATTTATTCCATAGAAGCCCAGACCTATTATTCAGACCTACGTATAAAATAATGTTAGCAAATGATCAATTAACATTAAAACCTAATTTACTATTTATTTATCATTTAGGAAATGATTCGTACATAGATCAATTAAATCAAAAAATAGAAATAGCTAATTCAAATGGTTTAACACTTAATGGAAATGTTATTGCAAATTATAAATTAGGAGCTAATAGTAGTATAGAAACATCTTTAGCAGCTCCGTTTGTAATACGTAAAGTTCGTCCTGATGGATTAACGAGATCATTTACTTTTGGAATAACATTTAAACAAGGATTTTAGTAAAATGCGAAGTTTAATTGTTTTAGCCTGCGGTGTGGTAAGTACAAGCTTTGGCCAAAAAGTAATTTCTGAAATTACATACACGGATGAAAGAAAACCTTTAGAATACGTTTATTTGCCTAATCAAGATAAAGTTGTACTAATTCAAGGAAAACCTGTAAATAAGGTTTATAAAAACGAAATACATGATATTTGGTCTTTTGATAAAGATGGATTTACACAAAAATTAATTTCAGACGAAAAATTAACCAATTGTGTTTTTTCGCCTATAGAAACCGCTTTTTTAATTGGTAAAATTTCAGATAAAAACGAATTCCCTAAGGAATATAAACTCAATTTAGACGGCTCTTCAAGCAAATTTTTTAAGATTAATGAAAATTTTAGATACTTTAATGATATTTACGGACTTTCAATAGTGAATCAAAAAAATAGCGATAAAGTAGATCTTAAAAATGAGGATTTGTTTTTAAAAGTAGTTGATTTATTTTCAGGGCAATTTACACAAAATAAGTTGGTTAAACCCGACCTAAACAAAATTGAAAATAAAACAACTACAACTTATTCTGAAGGGGTAAATTTTGATGTTCGGATAAACGAAGATAACATTAGTTTTATAACTAAATCTATAAATAAAAATTATAAATCAGCCACTATCTATAGGAATGTATATAATTTAAATGGAACCAAAATGGGCGATTTTTCCTATTTAGTAGATGTGCCTAAATATTATTTGTTATTTGCTGATAATGGAGGAGGGACTGTAATAGATACTAAAGGGAATAAAAGACTTTCTGAGTTAGCAATTAATAATTATGTGGTTGATAAAAGTACAGGAAATGTATATGTATTTGGAATTTTTGGAAATGAACCCAAAGAATTAGGAGAAAACATTAACATCCCATTAGGAGTATATGTGTTTAAATTTGATGCTAAAGGTAAATTAATTTGGGAATCGGTACAAGAAATTACAGATATAACAGGATTTAATCAAAAACAAGATATATCAAAAATTAATTTATCGTTACGAGTTCGTAAGGATGAGGTGTTATGTACTGTTAATTCTAAAGAATTAAATTATTCTGATACAATCGTTATTCAAAATGATACAGGACAAAAAAAATCAGATCATTTATTAAAATTCACTTCTGATCAAAATGTTATTTATGAATATGGAATTCAATCTAATTTAATAATAGATCAGTTTAAACAATTTAGAATAGATAAAGAAACACTTTATTTTATAAATACTTCGGATTCATTACAAAAATATTTGAATTCACTAGATAAAACAAAATCATTATTTTTCAAAAGCTATATTGCCCAAAAAGGCTTTTGGCTAATAGAAACGGATAATGCTTCTTATAGTAGAGTGTTATTTTTTAGTTAAGTTTGTTTAGATTAGGTGTCCTTTTGGGCACCTTTTCATTTTTAATAAAGAGCTTACTTTAAATAAAAAACAAAAATATTCTGTTAAAAATTAATCGGATGTAAACTAGATTACATTTAATTCAGTAAAACACAACTACCTTTAGTTTATAATATAAAAAAAGATGATTATGGTTAGGATTCTAAAAAAAGGAATTTTGTTTTTATTTCTAATTACATTAAATTATATGAATGCTCAAAACGGGAAAATTAAAAATCCATATTACTCCCATACAGCTACTAACAAATTAAAGCTAACGGATAAAGAATGGAAAAACATTTTACCAGAAAATTTGTACTTAGTTTCTAGAAAAGCAGATACAGAAGCTTCTTTTACAGGTAAATATTGGAATTATACAGGAAAAGGCACTTATTATTGTGCTGCTTGTGGAAACACATTATTTCGATCAGATGCTAAATTTGCAAGTTCATGCGGATGGCCTAGCTTTTTTGAACAAGTTGACAAAAAGAGTATTGTTTTTAGAAGTGATAAATCACATGGAATGGATAGGATAGAAGCTTTGTGTGGGCGTTGTGAAGGTCATTTAGGGCATTTGTTTGATGATGGTCCTGAACCCACAGGAAAACGTTATTGCATGAATTCAATAGCCTTAGATTTTGAACCCGATTCTAAAATTAAAAAATAAAAGATGAAAAAAGGAATAGTTATTTTTATAAGCTTTTTTAGTACAGTAATTTCGGCTCAAAAAACAAAAACACAAATAGAAACCATTACACTAGGAGGGGGATGTTTTTGGTGTATAGAAGCCGTTTTTGATAACTTAGATGGTGTTATTTCAGCGGAATCAGGATATTCAGGAGGAAATAGTTCAAACCCAACCTATGAAGAAGTATCTACAGGAGAAACAGGTTTTGCAGAAGCAGTTCAAATAAAATACGATACCACTAAAACCAATTTAGATGAAATTTTTAAAGTTTTTTTTACCGTACATGACCCAACCACTCTAAACCGTCAAGGAGCAGATATGGGATCTCAATATCGTTCCGTTATTTTTTATGCTAATGAAAAACAAAAAAATACAGCTAAAGATCTTATTATAGCATTAGAAAAATCAAAAGCTTATAGATCTAAAATTGTAACTCTATTGCAACCCTTCAGAGGTTTTACCAAAGCTGAAAATTACCATCAAAATTATTACGAAAACAATAAGAAGAAAAGTTATTGTCAATACGTAATTCAACCTAAATTAGAAAAATTTGAAAAAGTCTTTAAAGATCGCTTAAAGAAAAAATAATTAATATATAAGGTTATATAACTTTTTGAGCGTAAAAAAGTTGAATACAAATAAAGAAGAGACTCCAAAAACGGGTAATTTTGTTATTTATCGCTCATATCCATGATTTGAGTAAAACTTAAGAGAAATCGGAATGAAGTAAATCATTGAAAATCAGATGTAATTTATTCTAGTGTAAAATTTCTTCAGTTTTTAAAGCAACAAAAAATCTTGTTTTTTTATTTTTAGGGCCTCTTCTTTGTTGATTCAAAAATCTAAAATTGGAGCAATAGATAAAAAAGTATAAATCATTATCTAGAACCCAATTCAATGACTTCCAATTCTTTAATAGTTTCCCCTTCGATAATAAATCGCAACATAGTCCGTATTTGATGAAAACCACTTTTACCACAAGCCCCTGGATTCATGTGTAAAAGGTTTAATTTTTTATCAAATTGAACTTTCAGTATATGAGAATGCCCGCAAATAAATAATTTAGGAGGATTTTTATAGAGTTCGTCTTTAATTTCTGGATTGTATTTATTTGGGTAACCTCCAATATGAGTCATAAAAACATCAACCTTTTCACAATAAAAACGATTGTGTAAAGGAAATTCCATTCGGGCGCTGGTTCCGTCTATGTTTCCATAAACAGCACGCAATGGTTTGTATTTTTTTATGGTATCTGTAACGATTAGATTTCCTATATCGCCAGCATGCCATACCTCATCTGCCCAATTTATATGTTTAAGTATTGATTCGTCTATGTGTCCGTGGGTATCAGATAATAATAAAATTTTTTTCATACAAGGAAAACCTAATGGCTAATTCTAAAAGTTGTTAGATGATTTAAGCCCAAATTACGCATTAGAAATCTATTCCAACCTAAAACTATTTCAAAAATAAGCACTTACTCCTTTTTGAAATATTAATATATTCCAAAATTTCAAAAAGTCCGTGAGCACTCATTTTTATTATTTTTTTAGATTTCACAACGAAGTCTAATACGTAATCTGGGTTAAAAAAATATTCTTCTTTTTATTCAGAAGTATTTTCAGATTCAAATATATAAAATCATTAAATTTGAAATGAATAAAAATAAATGATAATTTCAGATAAAAGATATATGAAATTAATTATTATTTTACCTGTTTTATGATTTAAAAATGAAAAAAGTATATTTAGATAATGCCTCTACAACTTCATTGTATCCTGAAGTAATTGAGGAAATGACTCGAATATTAAGTACTCAATATGGAAATCCATCGTCTTCTCACCAAATGGGTAGAGAAGCAAAAAATGAACTTGAATTAGCTCGAAAAAGTATAGCTAAAAACCTTCAATGCAATGCTCAAGAAATTATTTTTACATCTTGTGCAACAGAGGCTAATAATTTAATACTTCGTTCAGCTATAAAAAGTTTGGAAGTAAAAAGGATTATTACAAGCAAAATAGAACATCATGCCGTTTTACATACAGTAGCCGTTTTACAAAAAGAATTTGAAATACAAGTAGATTTTGTCTCTATTAACCCTGATGGGACAATTAATTACGCTCATCTAGAAAACTTACTAAATTCAGATGTTAAAACCTTGGTTTCATTAATGTATGTTAATAATGAAATAGGAACCGTTTTAGATCTTCAGAAGGTAGCCCATCTATCAGAAAAAAACAATGCTTATTTTCATACAGATGCAGTTCAAGGAATAGGAAAATCAGTTGTTGATTTATCAAAGATTTCAATAGATTTTTTGGTAGCCAGTGCTCATAAATTTCACGGACCTAAAGGGGTTGGTTTTGCATTCATCAAAAAAAATATTGTTTTGCAACCCATATTGTATGGAGGAGAACAAGAAAAAGGACTTAGAGCAGGTACCGAAAGTATTCATAATATAGTAGGAATGGCTAAAGCCTTAGCTATTTCATTAGCTCATTTAGAAACGAACAAAGAATACCTTCAAGGGTTAAAAAAATATTTAGTAGAAGCATTTAAAAAACATTTTCCAGAAAGTATTTTTGTTGGAAACCCAGAAACGACTCAACATAATATTGTAAATATTATTTTACCATTAGAAGAAGCTAAATCAGGGATGATTGTTTTTTTAATGGATATGAACGGAGTAGCTATTTCAAGAGGAAGTGCTTGTCAATCAGGAAGCTCTAAACCTTCGCATGTTTTAGAAGCATTTATTCCTAGTGAATATTTAGCTAAACCCAATATTCGAATTTCATTATCTAAATACAATACCTTAGATGACATTGATTTTTTAATTGAAACTATTAAGAAACTATGAAACAAATACTAAGACTATTATTATTTTTACCTTTTATGAGTCAAGCCCAAAAATTTGATATTCAGGGGCATCGCGGATGTCGTGGTTTGCTTCCTGAAAATACAATAGAAGCAATGAAAAAAGCCATTGATCTAGGAGTTACTACTCTTGAAATGGATGTTGTTATTAGCAAAGATAAACAAGTTTTATTATCACATGAACCCTTTTTATCACATGAAATTTGTTTAGATAAAGAAAACCAAACCATTAGCGAAGCCACAGAACAATCATTTAATTTATATCAGATGAATTATGATGAAATAAAAAAATGTGATTGTGGTAGTAAAATACATCCCCGATTTTTAGAACAAGAAAAGATAAAAATCAATAAACCTTTATTAATAGAGGTAATTGATTTTGTCGAAAAATACATTCAGACAAAATATCCTAATAAAAAAATCTTTTACAATATAGAAACTAAATCAGATCCCAAAGGAGATGAAATATACCATCCGCTACCCAATGAATTTGTAGATTTATTGGTTAACGTTTTAGAAAATAAAAATATTATAGATAGGACTTATATTCAATCTTTTGACGTTAGAACGTTACAGTATTTACATCAAAAATACACTTCATTTAAAACCGTTCTTTTAGTTGAAAATAAATTATCTATTAATGACAATCTAAAGCGATTAGGTTTTAAGCCAACTGTTTATAGCCCAGATTTTATTTTATTAGATAAACAAAAAGTAGATTATTTGCATGCAAAGAATATAAAAGTAATTCCTTGGACCGTCAATAAAAAAGAAGATATGCAAACAATAATGTCATACGGAGTAGATGGGTTGATTACAGATTATCCGAATCGTTATTTTGAGCTAAAAAAACATAATTTTTTCTAAGTTCAAAATATAAGCGTAATTATTATATTTTGAACTTAGAAGGTAAAAGAGGGAATTATTTTTTATAAAAAGGTAATTTAACCACTTTTGCTGCAATATCTTTATTTCTAATTCTGATAAAAATTTCAGAGTCAGGAGCAGATAGAGCTGTTGGTACATACCCCATACCAATTCCTTTGTTTAATGAAGGAGATTGTGTACCCGATGTTACAATACCTATAATATTTCCATTAGCATCTACAATTTCGTAATCATGACGAGGAATACCTCTTTCTAATAATTCAAAACCAACTAATTTACGAGTAACCCCTTCTTCTTTTTGTTTTTTCAAGTTTAAAGAATTTGTAAAATCTTTATCAAATTTTGTAATCCATCCTAAACCCGCTTCAAGAGGAGATGTCGTATCATTAATATCATTTCCGTATAAACAAAAGCCCATTTCTAAACGTAACGTATCGCGTGCAGCTAATCCAATAGGTTTAATTCCAAAAGGAGCTCCTGCTTCAAAAACTTTATTCCAAATAGTTTCAGCATCTTCGTTTTTAAAATAAATTTCAAATCCTCCAGAACCTGTATAACCCGTAGCAGATACAATTACATTATGTACACCAGCAAATTCACCTATTTGAAAAGTGTAGTAACCCATATTTATTAAATCAATTGAAGTTAGGCGTTGCATAGCTTCAGCTGCTTTAGGGCCTTGAATAGCTAATAAAGAGTAAGTATCTGAATGATTTTCCATTGTAACACCTAAATCATTATGAGATGAAATCCAGTTCCAATCTTTTTCAATATTAGAAGCATTTACTACTAACATATAATGGTCATCTGCAATTTTATATACAATCAAATCATCTACAATACCTCCTTCGTTGTTCGGTAAACAAGAATATTGCGCTTTACCATTAACTAATTTTGAAGCATCATTAGAAGTTACTTTTTGGATTAATGCCAAAGCATTTTCGCCTTTGAGCATAAACTCACCCATGTGAGAAACGTCAAAAACACCTACACCGTTACGAACCGTTTCGTGTTCTATATTTACTCCTTCGTATTGTACAGGCATATTAAATCCTGCAAAAGGAACCATCTTAGCTCCTAAATTCTCGTGAATATGAGTTAATGCTGTGTTTTTCATTTTAAAGTAGTTTGTAAAAAATTGATTGCAAAATTAATATTTTTAAATAGAAGTTTTGTGTTATTATTCTTTGAAATCAAGTGAAAATTGTTTTATTTTATTAGACTTTTCATTTTGAACACCATTTTTTCTTTATACCATATTGTTTGAATAAAAGTAAAAGACTAAGAAGAACGGTCTATTTATTGAAAAAACTTCGTAAATATAGTATTATGAAATAATTAAAAAACAAATAAAGCAAAACACTTTGTATTTATACTTAAACTTCAGTTAGTACATAATTTTTTATTTGAAATGCTAAACTTCTTTTTGATTTCTGATCTTTTTTATGGAATTTTGGGCAACAAATTTTAGAATAAAGATGGATACTACTCATTATATTTCTTCTGATATATTTTCATTAGAAACGTTACAAGAAATTATTTCACAAAATCAAAAATTAGCATTATCAGAAGAAGCACGCTTAAACATTGTAAAATGTCGTGAATATTTAGATAAAAAAATGGAGGAACACAAAGACCCCATTTATGGTATAAACACAGGTTTCGGCTCGTTATGTGATGTGAAAATTTCAAATGAAAATTTATCAAAACTTCAAGAAAATTTAATGAAATCACACGCCTGTGGAACAGGAGATGAAGTGCCACAAGAGATTGTAAAAATCATGTTGTTGTTGAAAGTAAAATCTTTAAGTTATGGACATTCAGGTGTGCAATTAGCAACAGTGGAGCGTTTGATAGATTTTTATAATAACGATGTTTTTCCTGTAGTGTATACACAAGGATCATTAGGAGCCTCTGGTGATTTAGCACCATTGGCGCATTTATGTCTACCATTAATAGGAGAAGGAGAAGTATATCTAGATGGATTTCGTCAACCAGCTATGAAAGTACTTGAAAAAATGAATTGGCAACCTATTACTTTACAATCTAAAGAAGGATTAGCATTATTAAATGGTACACAATTCATGAGCGCTTATGGAAGTTATATCTTATTAAAAGCGGTGAAATATAGTTATTTAGCTGACGTAATAGGGGCTATTTCATTAGAAGGTTTTGATGGTAGAATTGAGCCATTTAATGATTTAATTCACATGGTTCGTCCGCATAAAGGACAAATTGTAACCGCACAACGTTTTCAAGAGTTGCTAGATGGAAGCCAAATTATTAAACAATCCAAAAAACATGTACAAGATCCTTATTCTTTCCGTTGTATTCCACAGGTACACGGAGCGTCAAAGGATACAATTGATTATGTAAAAAAAGTTTTCAAAACAGAAATCAATTCAGTTACCGATAACCCGAATATTTTTGTAGAAGAAGATTTAATTATCTCAGGAGGAAATTTTCATGGGCAACCTCTGGCGTTAACCTTAGATTTTCTAGGGATGGCATTAGCTGAATTAGGGAATATTTCAGAAAGAAGAACCTATCAATTAATTTCAGGCTTACGTGATTTACCAGCATTTTTAATAAGTGATCCAGGATTAAATTCCGGATTTATGATTCCACAGTATACCGCTGCCAGTATCGTAAGTCAAAACAAGCAACTAACAACACCAGCCAGTACAGATAGTATTGTTTCTAGTAATGGGCAAGAAGACCATGTTTCTATGGGAGCTAATGCCGCAACTAAGTGTTTGAAAATAATGGAAAATCTAGAACGTATTTTAGCTATTGAATTAATGAATGCTTCACAAGCTATTGAATTTAGACGACCATTACAATCTAGTACGTTTTTAGAAAGTTTCTTAAAGTTATATAGAGAAGAAGTTCCTCTTGTAAAAGAAGATCGAATTTTACATTATGATATAGAAAAATCAATTGCTTTCTTATCTAGTTTTTATGTAGAAGATTTAGAATAATTTAAAAGGCTGTCTGAAAAGTTCAAAATCTTGTTATTTTGACTAAAGGAGGGGGAATTACATAGTGTTGATAATATGATTTCTTCCTTTAGTTAAATGACAGACTATATGTTGAGTTTTTTTCAGACAGCCTCTTTTATTAGGATTTTAAAATTTATTTAGTATTTTAATTGAACTTTTAATTCAAATTCATCATCAATAGCTTTGTCTGCTAAAGCACCAAAGTTTTTAGAAGCATACTTTACATCGTATTTAGTTCGGTCTACCATTAGGGTAGCATTTGCAACATTTTTATTAGTTACTAGATCAAATTTTATAGGATTTGTAATTCCTTTTATAGTTAAATCAGCTTCTATACTATACGTATTTGTTGATTTCTTACCAATTTTTTTGAATACTAAAGTTGAGGTAGGAAATTTATCTACAGCAAAGAAGTCACCATCTTTAAGATGTACATCTAATTTGTTTTTCCATTCACCTTGTAAATCCAAAGTATTAATAGTAGTCATATCTACTGTAAAATTTCCGCCTTTTAATTCTTTTCCATTAAAAATTAATTGTCCTTCTTTTAGTTTTATATCTCCATCGTGTTGGCCACCAAATTTTTTTGCCAACCATAAAACTTTACTTTTTGATGCGTCTACTTTTTTTGAAGTTTGAGCAGTGGTAGTTAAACCCCCTAAAGTTACTAGTATTGCTAAAGCAAAAGATTTTAAAATATTCATTTTTTATGTAGTGTTAGATATTAATAAATAATTCTTCGTTTGATTTTCTTACTTTTTTATCGTGTTGAGTAAGATCTTCCTCATGTCTATAACCTATAGTAGCTACTAAAGAGGCATTTAAATTTTGAGAATTTAGATTGAGTATTTCATTATACTTTTCGGCTTCAAAACCTTCCATAGGAGTTACATCTATTTTTAGTTCAGCAGCGGCATTTAACAAATTACCAAGCGCTAAATAAGTTTGCTTAGAAGTCCAGATACTTTGTTCTGTAGTGCTTAGTTCTAAAATTTTACTTTTCATAAATGCACTATAACCAGCTAAATGTTCTTGTGGTACTTCTCTAACGAAACTCACTCTTTTTATAAAATCATCAATAACAGTTTCATCTAAATGACTATAGTTTGCAAAAACAAATAGATGAGAAGCATCTGTTATTTGGGACTGATTCCAAGAAGCAGGTTTTAATCGTTCACGAATCTCTGGATTATCAACAATTAGTACTTTATAGGGCTGAAGCCCATAAGAAGAAGTACTTAATCGAATAGCTTCTTTTAGTATATTTAAATCCGATTCACTAACTTTTTTAGAAGAATCGAATTTTTTGGTGGCATATCGCCAATTTTGGTATTCAATAAATTTACTCATTATTTAACTTCTATATTTTTCTAATAATTCATTGAAAATTTCTAATTCAGCAGGTGTTAACTTATCAGCAAACTCATTTTCGTGTGCTAATACTAAAGGATCCAAGGCCTCTAATACTTCTAGTCCTCTTTCTGTAATTGTAATTTCCATTTTTCTTTTGTTCTCAGGACAAACTTTTCGAACGACTAGTTCTTTTATTAATAATTTGTCAACCAATCGGGTAGTGTTACTAGTTTTGGCCAACATACGTTCTTGTATACATGCCATATTAGCAGGTTTGCCTTTTTGTCCTCTTAAAATTCTTAATACATTATATTGTTCACTTGATAAGTCATGAGGTTTTAATATTTCTAAAAATTTATCTCCAACAACATTTCGTGTGAACGTAAGATTTAGAAGTACCCTTTTTGCTAGCGATAAGGTAACTGTACTTTTAATTTCTTCTTCTATTTTCATTTCTATAGAAATTTTGATACAGCAAATGTAAAAAAAATAAACATTTGTATATACAAATGTTTGGTAAAAAAATGTTAATTTATTTTATGTAATATAAATTAGAAACTCTAAAAGGAACCTTTTCGTTTTATTAAGAGTAAGCTCGAATGAAGTGAACGGGCGAAGGGAATCATATATCACAGATAATGTGGACTTCTTTTGTTGTAGAAGAGACAAACTAGATCTTAAATGACTACTTTTTAGAGAGTCATTTCGATATTTGTTTTTATATAAAATGTTTTTGCAATTTTGTGTAACTTTTTTTTTCAACAAACGTATAACTAAGGTATTTAAATTTAATCAATGTAAGAATGGCACTAAGGTGTTACTAAATTAAAAATAGAATTCTAAATTTTACTGCAGTAAGAATTCCTATTTGTAATAAATTGAAAAATAAACTCCTATTTTATTTGGTTAAATTTTATTAGAAATATTTTATTCAAACTAATTAATTGTTTTATTATGACATCAATTATTTCATTATGGTGGTTATTACCATTGGTATTAACTGTTGTATTTTACAAATTTGTTTTAAGAGTTTTTTTTGGAATGGTCATCGTACCTGAGGACAAAATAGGTTTAGTAACCAAAAAATTTGTATTGTTTGGGACAGATAAATCGTTGCCAGATGGTAGAATTATAGCAACAAAGGGAGAAGCTGGTTTTCAGGCACAAACATTGGCTCCAGGATTGTATTGGGGGATGTGGATCTGGCAATATTCAGTAGATATGACCGCATTTACGATTATTCCAGAAGGTAAAATAGGTTTAATATTAAGCAAAGATGGAAAAGAAATTCCTACAGGTAGAATTTTAGCACGCAGAGTAGAATGTGATAATTACCAAGATGCTACGGGCTTTTTGGATAGAGGAGGACAAAAAGGCCGTCAAACAGCCTTTATTACGAGTGGATCGTATCGGATTAATACCTATTTATTTGAGATTGTTATCGTAGACCAAATTAAGATTTTTGAAAACATGGTTGGGATTGTAACAGCACTTGATGGAGAGCCTATACCTCATGGTCAAATTGCTGGAAAATTTGCTGATGGACATAATAATTTTCAAAATTTTGATCGTTTTTTAGATCAAGGGGGAAATCGTGGTTTGCAACCGCAAGTAATGTTAGCAGGTTCTTATTATATAAACCCTTGGGCAATACAAATAGAACAAAATCCTATGACTGATGTTCCAATTGGGCATGTAGGAGTAGTGATTTCTTATATAGGAGAAGACGGACAAGATGTAACAGGAGAAACTTTTAAACACGGTAATATTGTTTCTAAAGGGCAACGAGGTGTATGGATGGAGCCCCTAGGGCCTGGTAAGTACGCATTGAATAAATATACCACTAAATTAGAATTAGTTCCTACAACGAATTTGGTTTTAAATTGGGCAAATGCACGTAGTGAATCACACGATTTAGACAAAAATTTATCAACTATTACGGTTCGTTCAAAGGATGGATTCCCGTTTAATTTAGATGTATCTCAAATTATTCACGTTCCTGCAAATGAAGCACCTAAAGTTATTGCCCGCTTTGGTAGTATGACTAATTTAGTTTCTCAAGTGTTAGAACCAACAATAGGAAACTATTTTCGTAATTCAGCACAAGATAGTGATGTAATATCATTCTTAAGTACACGTAAAGAGCGTCAGGAATCAGCAAAAGTACACATTAAAACCGTTTTAGATGAATACAATGTAAACGCAGTTGATACCTTAATTGGAGATATTATACCTCCTGAATCATTAATGAAAACATTAACGGATAGAAAAATAGCAGAAGAAGAACAAAAAACATATCAAACGCAAAAAATGGCACAAGAACAACGTCAAGGAGTTGAAAAAGAAACAGCCATTGCAGATATGCAAAAAGAAATTGTTCGAGCAGCTCAAAGCGTAGAAATAGCACAGCGTACAGCGGATGCTACTGTTAAAAAAGCAGAAGGAGATGCCGCTAGTTTAAAATTAAATGTTAATGCAGAAGCTGAGGCTACTAAAATGAGAGCTATTGCTGAGGCTGAGGCTACTAAGGCAAAGGCTGCTGCTCAAGCAGAAGCAACTAAATTAAATGCAAGTGCAGAAGCTGAAAAAATATCAAAAACAGGTCTAGCCGAAGCTGAAAAAATTATGGCAATTGGTAAATCAACGGCAGAATCATATCAATTACAAGTTTCCGCAATGGGTGGCGATAATTTTACTAAATATAAAATTACAGAAGAAATTGGTAAAGGAAATATTAAAGTAATTCCTGAAGTACTAATTTCAGGTTCAAATGGAACGGATGGAGGTATTAGCGGTCTATTAGGTATGAAATTAATGGAACTTATGAACACATCCAACGACTCTAAAAAAGAATAACGATTTTTTTATCATTTATTGGGGTACTGTTTAATAATGACTAACAACTGGGTGTCCGAAAAGTAATATTTTAATGTGTAGTTTGTTTTTTCAACAATTAAATCCAAATTGCCATTAGAAAAATGTTACAAATTAAGACACCCTTTTTTATAAAATACCTATCATTAACTTTTGATTAACCAGCTCTTAACCTACGATAACCTAGTGTTTGCGCAATTTTGAATAAAAAATATGCGTCATTCAGTTGTTTTATTATTTCTATTTCTAAATTGGAAATTAACCAGTCAAGAAGTTAAAAAAGATTCAATAAAAAGAATTCAAGAAATCCAAATTCTTAATACACAAAAAACTATTGAGCGAAAAATAGATAGAGTACAGTTTATAATAACTCCAACCAATGAAGCCAGTACTGTATGGGATATTTTAAAAAAATCTCAAGGAATTATTGCCAAAGATAATAACTTGACAGTAAAAGGAAAAAGTGTTAAACTTACGGTAAATGATAAAACTATTAATCTGTCAGGAGAAGAACTCAAATCGTTTTTAGAAAACATGAAAGGGGATGAATAAAAAAAAATTGAGATCATAGAAAATCCACCCGCACGATATGATGCTCAAAATGGAGTCATCATTAATTTAAAAACTAAAAAAAGGGATCAACTTTAATTAAAAGTTAAACCCCATTATTATAACTTACACACTTTTTAGGATAGTGCCTAAAAAATATTAAAATAAGTTAATTTACTTTTAGTACCCTGTTTTTTTAATCAATATGCCATTTTCGTAGCTTATTTAGTTCTTCCTGTTCTCTAATTTCTTCTACAGATAAGACCTTTAAAAAAGAAGGATGCTGTTCTATTGCAAATTCAATTTTTTCTACAATCGATTCAATGGATTCGTTATCATAATCTATTTGTAGAGGTTCTTTAACTGTAAAACTTTGTAAAATACCTTTTTTCTTAGTAATAAGTCCCTTTTTGTCAAAAGATCTTCTAAAACCATCTATAACAATAGGTACAACAATAGGTTTGTATTCTTTTATAATATGTGCGGTACCTTTTCTTACAGGTTTAAACGACTTAGTTGTACCTTGTGGAAAAGTAATTACCCAACCATCGTTTAAGGCAATTTCAATATTTTTGAAATCAGATAAATTAACCTGTTTTTGTTCATGTTTTTCTAGATCTTTACCTCCTGCTCTCCAAGTTCTTTCAACAGATATAGCGCCTACATAAGACATAATTCTGGTAAGTAGATTTGCATCAAGAGTTTCTTTTGCACCTATATAATAAAGATTTAATTTAGGTTTCCATAAATATCCAATATTTCTAATATTATCCTCACGTCCTTTTAGACTTGCGTTAAAAACATGAAACATAGCTACGACATCGGCAAAATACGTTTGATGATTGGATATAAATAATACGTTTGTATTGGGCAAACTACGTATAATTTCAGATCCCTCAATGTTAAGTTGGTTAAATCCTCGGTACCTACGATGGGTACAAATTCCGAACAGGAAAATAATCCATCTTTTTATAAATAATATATGTCCGAAAGGATTTCGTTTAAATAATCCCATATTTTTTAATTTGGAGCTGGCAAATGTATGAAAAAAAAATTACAAGACTTTTTTTATAGTATCTTTAAGTTCACTCATCATCATAGCAGTTGCGCCCCAAATGATGTGTCCATCTATTTCAAAAGCAGGAACTTTAATTTTAGCTGCATAAGATGTGTCCATATTTACATAAGTAATGTTACGATCGTCTAAAAAATGGTGTAAAGGTAATTCTACGATATCAGCTACTTCTTCTGGATTTAGGTTAAAAAAAAGTTCTTCTTGACAAATTCCTAAAAACGGATAGACTAAATAATTACTAGGAGGAATATATACCTCGGTAAAAGGTCTTATTAGTTGTATCTTATTTTTAGGTATTCCAATTTCTTCATCTGTTTCTCTTAAAGCGGTTTCAGACAGGTTTTTATCACAAGTTTCAATTTTTCCACCAGGAAAAGCTATTTGAGAAGAATGTACTCCAGGATATGAATTTCGAACGATTAAGGCTAAGTGAGTAAAATGATTTTTAGGGTAAAACAACATCATTACAGCTGCTTTTTTGGCTATAATCGTCTCTATATTTAATTCTTCTAAAAACTTGATACGCTCGATAGGAATCATTTTAGAATGAGACTCTTTTGCGGGGAGTGTTTCTTTTGCTATTTTTGGGATGTATTTTAAAAAATTAGAAAATTCCATCTGAATCAAGTTTTAATAGGATCATTTATAGTAAGTATACTATATAAATCTTTTAAAGTTAAAACTATTTTTTGGGATATACAATTATTAAAAGTTTTAACTATGTATAGTAAAGAAGAAAGTATACAAATAAAAAAAGAATTTTGGACAAAATTTGCAGAAGCCTACCCGAGGAAATGGTTGCTGTATAATACAAAAATAAAAGATGTTAGTTTTAAGTTCTTTATAGATAACAAAAAAGCACAAGTTTTATTAGAAATAGAGCCTAAAGATGAAGAAAAAAGGAAAATATATTTTGAAAAAGTAGAATCTTTAAAAACTATCTTATTAGAGGATTATTTACCAGAGGCCATTTTTGAACGTAATTATTACCTTGAAAACGGGAAAGTAGTAAGTCGTATTTGGGTGGAACTCTCAGGCATTAGTATTAATAATAAGTCAACCTGGGATCGTGTTTTTGATTTTTTCTATGAGCAAATGGATGCTTTTGAACGATTTTTTTATGAAAATGAAGATTATATAAAAGATCTTGAGATTAATACCTAGAAAGGAATAAAAACAAAAAAGCAAAAGAAATTTTAGAAAAAGCAGAAGAGGGAGACCTAAAAAATATGTGGTTTCCTTATTTTAGCCTCAAAGGAAAACTTAAAGGAAATAATACAGGAAATCTCATCATCAATATAGACAATGAGATTTCTTCTGCTGTTGGACTAACAAACGAAGTTGTTGAATCTTTATTTAGGACAGCCTCTTTATTTGTAAAAATATTAAATACCTAAATAATTATTAGGGGTTATAGCTTTTAACTCTGTTTTAATAATATCAGAAACATTTAGCGCATCGATAAAAGTATGTATAGAATCTTTGTTGATAATTGTATTAGTTCTTGTAAGGTCTTTTAAAGCTTCGTAGGGATTAGGATAACCTTCTCTTCTGAGGATCGTTTGGATAGCTTCAGCCACTACGGCCCAGTTTTTTTCTAAGTCTTCTGCAAATTTTTCTTCGTTTAGTAATAATTTATTCAGCCCTTTAAGAGTAGCTTCAAAAGCAATGAGGGTATGTCCCATAGGAACTCCTATGTTTCTAAGAACGGTACTATCTGTTAAATCACGCTGTAGTCTGGAAATAGGTAGTTTAGAAGATAAGTGTTCAAAAAGAGCATTAGCAATACCTAGATTACCTTCTGAATTTTCAAAATCAATTGGGTTTACTTTATGAGGCATAGCACTTGATCCAACTTCTCCTGCTTTTATTTTTTGTTTGAAATAATCCATTGAAACATACGTCCAGATGTCTCGATCTAAATCAATTAAAATAGTATTAATTCTTTTTAAAGCATCAAAAAAAGCTGCAAAATGATCGTAGTGTTCTATTTGTGTAGTAGGAAAAGAATGGTGTAATCCAAGCGTTTTTTCTACAAATTGAGTTCCAAAAGACTTCCAGTCATCGTTGGGATAAGCCACTTTATGAGCGTTGTAATTACCTGTAGCGCCTCCAAATTTAGCAGCAAAAGGAATGCTATATAATAATTTGAGTTGTTCTTCTAAACGTTGAACAAAAACAAAAATTTCTTTACCCAAGCGAGTAGGAGATGCCGGTTGACCATGTGTACGAGCAAGCATAGACACCTCTTTCCATTCTATCGCTAACTCTTTTAGTTTTTCAATAACACGGGTTAAGCTAGGTATATAAACACTTTCAAAAGCATCCTTCGCAGAAAGAGGAATTGCTGTATTATTGATATCTTGTGAGGTAAGTCCAAAGTGAATAAATTCTTTGTATTTTTCTAAACCTAATTTATCAAATTGTATTTTTATGAAATATTCAACAGCTTTTACATCATGATTAGTGGTTTTTTCAGTATCTTTTATCCATAATGCGTCTTCTGTAGAAAAATTCTGGTAAATTTTTCGTAGTTCAGGAAAAATAGAAGCGTTAATTTCCTTAAGCTGTGGTAGATCAGCCTCAATGAGAGCAATGAAGTACTCAACTTCTATTAAGACACGGTATTTAATTAAAGCTTCTTCTGAAAAATAAGGAGAAAGACCAACGGTTTTACTTCTATAACGACCGTCAATAGGTGATATAGCATTTAATTCTGTTAATAGCATTTTGTGTGTTGTTTTTAAAAGAGCAAATATAGTTAGAATTCTTTTTTAGAGTCAGAAAATAGGATTAATAAAGTAAAATTTTAGTGTTGATTTATACTAAATAATAAAAAGAGGATAAGGCTGTCTGAAAAGGGCGAAATCTTTCATTTCAACCTTTTCAGACAGCCTCATACTTTTCTATTTTTGGAAAAATAAAACGTTATTTTTTAGAGGCTTTGGCAACTAAATAAAATCCTATAATGATAAAAGGCACGCTCAACCATTGTCCTGTACTCATAAAACCTAATATGTTTTCAAAACCGCCTTGACTTTCTTTGACTGATTCTACGATGATTCGTATAGTAAATAAAGTAACGAGGAAAGTACCAAATAACAAACCTTGTTTGTTTCTAGCATCTGTTTTCCAGTACATATAAAATAATAAGGCAAAGACAAAAACATAGCCAAAAGCTTCATATAATTGGGAAGGATGTTTAGCAGGTATACTCTCTATTAAAGAAGCATATTTTGGATTGGTGGTTAATTCTTTATAGGCTTCTCTATAATTTGTGATACCCGTTGTAGTAATGGCCTCGTTTTTAGAAATGGCATCTTGTACAAACTTTATTCCAAAAATTGATTGTGTTTGATCACCTACAATTTCTGAGTTAAAAAAGTTTCCTAATCGGACAAATATGGCTCCACTTGCCACAGGGATCACTATTCTATCTAATACCCATAAAAAAGGTCTGTTGAGGATGTTTTTAGAATAAAAATACATACAAGCAATTACAGATATAGCAGCCCCATGACTTGCTAATCCTTGAAAACCTGTAAACTCAAATTCAGGGGTAAAACGTACAGGTAATAATATTTCCTCTAAATGATTCTTATAGTAACTCCAGTCATAAAAGAATACATGTCCTAAACGTGCTCCTAATAAAACAGAAACTACCATCCAGATAAAAAGTGAATCTAATTTTTCAATTGGTTCTTCTTCTCTTATAAAGATTTTTTTCATGATGGCAATTCCCAGAGAAAATGCAATAACAAACATTAAACTATAAAAACGGATGGTAAAATTGCCTATTGAAATGCCATCTACTGGATTCCAAACAATAGCTAATAAATGATTCATAAGTTATTTTTTCAAGTCTACCAAAAGTAGAATTATAAAAATAGAAATCCAAATCTACATATAAAAATAGTTTAAATAGAATACAATATATAACTCAGAATAGTTTCGGATTGGTGATTTTTTTATGAATCCTTTATTTTATCTTTGTCTCATGCAAAATTTAATGTTTTTTCAGCCTTTTAAAAGTAATATTTCAGGTATTACGTTGCCTACAAAATTTACATTCCCATTTTATTATGAACCTCATGAGTTAGCTATAATTGCCAGTCAGGAATTACAGGCATATTTAGAAAATCAAAATGATTTTGAACATAATTTTGGTTTAAAACAAGGACAAGAAGGGCTTGTTATAGGCAAGATGTTTGGCGTTTTAGTCTGCCAGAATTTAGAAGGAGAAATTGGTTATTTATGGGCGTTTTCAGGTAAATTGGCAGAACAAAATCAACTTAATTATTTTGTACCCACAGTGTATGATATGTTAGATTCTTCTAG
The DNA here is from genome assembly GCF_014844295.1 of Flavobacterium columnare. Classification (NCBI taxonomy): domain Bacteria; kingdom Pseudomonadati; phylum Bacteroidota; class Flavobacteriia; order Flavobacteriales; family Flavobacteriaceae; genus Flavobacterium; species Flavobacterium columnare. Next base: position 3,170,742 of record NZ_CP054494.1, on the reverse strand, counting down.
TTTTTATAAGGAAGAAGAAGCCAAGATTAATCAATTAAACGAACAGATTAATTTAGCGGAAACAAATCTTGAATACCTAGCCTCATTGTCTTTTTTAGAAAAAGTAAATGCAGAAGCAGAAAAAGATATTCAAAATCAAAAGCGACATATAAAAGAACAAAAAAAAGTACGTGAGGATTTGAGGAATCAAGCTTTCTTGAGTATGAGTAAAGAACAACAAGAGCCTTATTTTGTACAATTAAGTGAACAAAGTAAAAACGAAGCTATTTTACTAAAAAAAATGACAAAATATTGGAATTTCAAAAAAATAGAAGCAAAAGAAAAGGTTCAAGCTTTTGAAAATCAGATTTTAGCATTAAAAGAACAAAGAAAAAAACGATCAGCTCAAACACAACAACGATTATTTGCCGAATATTCTTTTTTAAACCAATTTGGAGAAACCAAGAGTATAGGAGAAATTTTTAATAATAATCCACCTGCTGGAGCAGGGGAGTGCGCAGCACCTAAATTGTTGCATTATGCTTTTAAAAATAAATTAAAACCCTTATGTATGGCTGAATTTTGGTGGGGACAATCACCTAAAAGCGAAGTACGCAAACATAAACAGTTTTATCCTGCATGTAAGGGAAAATGTGAACCTATTTTATTAGGACACATGTTAGAAGGTATAAAAATGGAGGAAAACCCATTTTATAAAAACCCCGCAGAAGGAAAAGATATTGAAATTATATACGAAGACGATTATATGTTGGCAATTAATAAGCCTGCTGAGTTTTTATCAGTACCTGGTAAATTAGTATCTGATTCAGTATATGAACGAATTAAGAAAAAATATCCAAATGCTACAGGACCTTTAGTAGTGCATCGTTTGGATATGTCAACTTCTGGTATTATGTTAATTGCTAAAACAGAAGAAATCTATGTAGTATTACAAAGCCAATTTATTAAACGGACAATAAAAAAGTGCTATGAAGCCATTTTAGACGGTTTGCTAAAGGATGATAAGGGATGTATAGATTTGCCATTGCGAGTAGATTTAGAGGATCGTCCAAGGCAAATGGTATGTTACGAATATGGAAAACCAGCGCAGACAATTTGGGAAAAAATTTCGATTGAAAACAATAAAACGAGAGTATATTTTTATCCAATAACAGGACGTACCCATCAACTAAGAGTACACGCTTCACATCCTTTAGGATTAAATACTCCCATTGCAGGTGATGATCTATACGGTACAAAGGTTGAACGATTGCATTTACATGCTAAATCTATAACCTTTGTACATCCAATAACTCATCAGAGCTTGACTATAGAAGTAAAAGCTGACTTTTAGTTTATGCTTTTTATTTTAGTGTGAGGGAATAAAAAATCGATTAAAATTCGTTTATAAATCGAGTCAAAATTTTTATTCTATAATTTTTATTTCAAACATTTTATCCCAATTTTTACCTGTTACAAACAAAGTTTTGCTAGTAGGATTATAAGCGATACCATTTAAGACGTCTAAATCAGGATGTTGTGTTACTTTATTTTTTAATTCACTCAAGTCAATTACTGACTCAACAGCACCAGAAGTAGGATTGATAATAACAATAGCGTCTTTTTGATAAATATTGGCATATATTTTACCATTTACCCATTCTAATTCATTAATAGCAGGTACTTTCGTGCTATTGGTATACACATTAATATGGTCTATTTCCTTGAAATTTTCAGGATTTATAATACTAATTCTTTCAGAACTATCAGTCATAAAAAGATTTTTACCATCTGTAGTTAATCCCCATCCTTCCATTTTTTTGAAATACTTAAACGTTTTTTCTTTTTTAAAAGTGCGGGCATCATATATATAGCCTTCATTATTTAGCCAAGTCAATTGGTAAATTTTATTATTTAAAAAGGTAATACCTTCACCAAAAATAGATTCAGGGAGTTCTATTTTGTCAATTACAGCACCCGTTTTATAATCTGTTTTTCGAAGGCTAGAAATACCTTTTTGCCCCGTAGAAACCCCCGATCCGTTACCTGTTCCTTCATATAAAAAACCTTGATAAAACTCTAATCCTTGTGTATAGGCTTTTAAATCATGAGGATGAGTAGCTACTAACTGATATTTTAAAAGTTTGGGTTCTTCCTTAGCAACGACTTCTACTCGTGCTATTAATTCTTGCACATCACCTTCGTAATATACCATGGCTTTTAGGTTCTGATAACCTAGTTTTACTTGATTTAGAGTATATGTAAAGTTATTGTTTTCCTTTGTAGAACCAATTCTTTTTTCGTTATTAAAAAAAGAAACAGAGTCAATATTTTTTTCATTTTTGTTTGTTACTGTGATAGAAATTTCATCACCTGGGTGATAAAAGGCTTTAAATTGCGTCTCGTCTATAGAAAATAAATTTTTTTTATCACCTTCGCAACTGCTTCCTATTACTAGTAATGATATGAAAGTTAGTAAGTTATAATTTTTCATTTTTCATTTTTTTTTCATTCACAATATACAAAAGGAATTTTGTTTATCAAAAGGCTTGCAAAAATATAAAAAGGTTGTATATTTGCACCGGCAAGTCCTACACGACCAGCTCCTGCAAACTCCTCCAGGGTGGGAACGCAGCAAAGGTAAGCGGTTGTAGCGGTGCGATGTAGGTCGCTTGCCTTTTTTGACGAAAAAAATGTTTACGACTATATGATCCCGATTTATTCGGGATTTTTTATTTTAGACGAAATTTTATTCCATGCAACTAACTTGGCAAAAGGTTAAATTACCATTAAAAGAAACTTTTTCTATAGCTTATGGAAATTATTCTTTTAGAAACGCTTTGATTGTAGTTTTAAAAAAATCAGGAACTATAGGGTATGGAGAATGCACGGAAATAGATTATTATGGTATAAAAATAGAAAATCTAATTGTTGAACTTAAATCAATTAAAAAATTCATTGAAACTCAAAAAATAAATCACCCTTTCGAATTCTATAAATTGATTTCTCAAAAAAACCTTTCTTCTTTTATTTGTTCCGCTTTAGACTGTGCTTATTGGGACTTGTATGGAAAACTTGAGAGAAAGCATTTTTTAGAATTAAATAAATTAGATTTTAAGATTATACCTGAATCATCCATTACAATTAGTATAGATACCTTGGAAAAGCAAAAGCGAAAAATGGATTCATTGCCTTGGAGTAAATTTAAAGTAAAATGTAAAGGATTGCAAAAAGATTCTCTTTATATGTTGTCTCAATTACAAAAAGATATAGCTATTGATTCTAATGCTAGTTTTACACAAGAAGATTGTAAATGGTTAGAAACGGAAGAATTTGTTTCAAAATTTGTTTATTTAGAGCAACCTATGAAGGTTGGAGAATATAAGAACCTAAATAAATCTAGTTATGCCAACTGGATGGCAGATGAAGATTTTCAGAATAGCTTACAGTTAGACGAATTAGCAGATCATTACGGAAGTATAAATATAAAATTAGTTAAATGTGGGGGATTAACACCTGCTTTAAAAATTATTTATGAGGCTAGAAAATTAAAATATAAAATTATGATAGGGTGTATGACTGAATCCACCATTGGTATTTCAGCAGGTGCAGTATTGGCTCCTTTAGTAGATTATGTAGATTTAGATGGGGCTAATTTACTAGCGTCAGATATTGCTTATGGTTCAGAAGTAATAGGAGGTAAAATTGTTTTAAACGAAGCCCCTGGGTTGGGGATATCAATTAAGTAAGAAATAGAATAAAATCAATTTTTTCATAAATAAAAAATGGATAAAAAAGTAGTAGTTATTACAGGGGCATCTTCAGGAATAGGAAAGGCAATAGGAGAATTTTTACAAGACAAAGGATATGTTGTATACGGAACGAGTAGAAACCCTGAAAGAGTAGAGAATTCTAAAATTCAATTACTGGCATTAGATGTCAGAAATATTAATACAATAAAAAAGGCAGTAGAAGAAATTCTTGCTAAATCAGGTAGAATAGATGTATTAATTAATAATGCAGGCGTAGGAATTACAGGTCCTATAGAAGAAATTCCTACAGAAGAAATGCGCACTCATTTTGAAACAAATCTGTTTGGTCCTATTGAAGTTATAAAAGCAGTTTTACCTCAAATGCGCTCACAAAAATCAGGTTTAATTATAAATATAACATCTATAGCGGGCTATATGGGATTGCCTTATAGGGGGATTTATTCCGCATCTAAAGGAGCTTTAGGTTTGGTTACAGAAGCTTTGCGTATGGAAACAAAACAATTTGGTATAGAAATTACCAATATTGCTCCAGGTGATTTTGCTACAAATATTGCAGCAGGACGTTATCATGCTCCCGTAATAAAAGGATCTGCTTATGAAAAAGTATATGGAAACACTCTTGACGAAATGAATGCGCATGTAGATAGTGGTCATGATCCTATAGAAATGGCGAAAGCTGTATTAAATATCATTCATACTTCTAAACCTAAAGTACATTACAAAGTAGGTGCTTTTATGCAAAAATTTTCTATCGTTCTAAAAAGGATATTGTCTGATAGAATGTACGAAAAAATGTTAATGAATCACTATAAACTTTAATTTCATTACTATTTGAATTATAATTATTTTTTTGACAGAATTGTTTGGAATAATTACTACTGATATTGAAATTGAATTCGTAATTTTGCTTTATACACAACTATAATTTAATATTAAAAAAAGAAGATGAAATTTTTTATTGACACAGCCAATTTAGATCAAATTAGAGAAGCGCAAGCATTAGGAATTTTAGATGGGGTAACCACGAACCCTTCCTTAATGGCAAAAGAAGGTATTACGGGTAAAAATAATATCTTAAAACATTATGTTGATATTTGTACTATTGTAGAAGGAGACGTAAGCGCAGAGGTAAATGCAATGGATTTTGAAGGAATGATAAAAGAAGGCGAAGAGTTGGCTGAATTACACGAGCAGATTGTCGTTAAGTTACCTATGACAAAAGAAGGTATAAAAGCGTGCAAATATTTTTCAGATAGAGGAATCAGAACGAATGTAACTTTAGTGTTTTCTGCAGGACAAGCATTATTAGCAGCAAAAGCAGGGGCAACTTATGTTTCACCTTTTTTAGGTCGTTTAGACGATGTGTCTACAGATGGTCTAAATCTAATATCAGAAATTCGTGATATTTATGATAACTATGCTTTTGAAACTCAAATTTTAGCAGCTTCTGTCCGTCACACAATGCACATCGTAAATTGTGCTAAAATAGGAGCCGATGTTATGACAGGTCCTTTATCTGCTATTACAGGTTTGCTTAAACATCCTTTAACAGATATTGGAATTGCACAATTTATTGCAGATTATGAAAAAGGAAATAAATAATTTCTAATTTTAGATACAAAAAAAGAATATTTTTTAAAAAACACTTGCCAAGTTTTATGGTAAGTGTTTTTTTTAAATAATTAGTAAGCCTTATCAGACGGAATCAAATAAAAAAAACATTAGTTTTCAATAAGACTTTTTTATACGGAATTATTGTTTATATAAAAACCTGTTTTTGATTACTTTTGTCCAAAAACAGGCATATATTGTATTAAACAAGTTAAACTTTTGATTTATCTCTTAAAGTAATTTATCTTTACTAATGAGATTCTTTATAAGAAGAATATTTTTTAATTAAAATTGATTAACTGTTTGTCTAATTGCAACTAATTTTTTCATTAGATTTTCAAAATAATCCAAATGTAACATATTAGCTCCATCACTTTTAGCATGAGCAGGATCAAAATGTGTTTCTATAAATATACCATCAACACCTACAGCTATTCCTGCCTTTGCAATGGTTTCAATCATATCAGGTCTACCACCTGTTACGCCTACTAATTGATTAGGTTGTTGTAAGGAATGAGTTATATCTAATACGGTAGTAGCCATTTGACGCATAGTAGGAATCCCTCTGAAATCAACAATCATGTCTTGATATCCAAACATAGTTCCTCTATCTGTAACCATTACGTTTTCATTATTAGAGTCTAATACTTTTTGAACAGCATGTTTCATGCTTTCAGGACTCATGAATTGTCCTTTTTTTAAATTAACTGTTTTTTGGGTTTGTGCAGCAGCTACAACTAAATCTGTTTGGCGAACTAAGAAAGCAGGTATTTGTAAGATATCAACAAATTCGGCTGCCATTGCAGCATCTTCGTTCGTATGAATATCAGTAATGGTAGGAACATTGAACTCCTTACTTACTTTTTGTAAAATTTTAAGGGCTTTTTCATCTCCAATACCTGTAAAACTGTCTACGCGAGAGCGATTGGCTTTTTTAAATGAACCTTTAAATACATAAGGAATTTTTAGATCATCTGTAATTTTTACTAAACGTTCGGCTATTTTCATGGCCATTTCTTCACCTTCTATGGCACAAGGTCCAGAAAGAACAAAAAAATTGTTGCTATCTAAATGTTTGATATTAGGAATATTTTCTAGATTCATTTTAGATTAATTTTTGCAAATATAATTTATATATATGAGTGAAGTAGTACTTCAATCGAAAATCATCTTCTAAACAATACGGATTTCATATTATTTTAAGTATTTTTTTCTATAATTTTCATAGTTTAAAATTTAGTGCATAGCATCTGCAGCACTAATATTAGATTTTCGAGTTTTGATGACTACTACTATAGGAATGCAAATCAAGAAAAGAATACCTAAATACATAAAAATATCCATAAAAGCTAATATATTAGACTGTTTTATCACTTTTAATTCAAGAACTTGATATGCTTTGTTCAAAGCTTCATTATAAGAATATCCTTTAGCAATGAAGTTTTTTTGCATCAGAGCTATTTGATTTTGGGTTTGAAAGCTTGTTTTGTCTAAATGAGTTACTAAATTAGCTCGATGTTTTTGTCCCCATCTAGAAATAAAAGTTGTAACAATAGCTATACCAAAAGACCCTCCTAGTTGTCGTAACATACCTGTAAAGGCTGCTCCATCACCTATATCCTTACCTGTTAGTTCACTTAAAGAATAACTGGTTACAGGCACAAAAAGGAGTCCTAAACCTAAACCTCTTAAAATTAAGGGCCACCAAAAATGTTCCTCACCTGTATTAGGAGTTAATATGTTGTATAGCCAAAAAGCAAAAATAGAAAAACAAGAAAAACCAATGATTAATAAATATTTAATGGAGACTTCTTTTTGTAGTAATTTACCCACAAAAGGCATAGCAAATGCAGTCATTAAGGAACTAGGGATTAATAATAAGCCCGATTGAGTTGCATTCCATCTTAAAATAGATTGAGTATATACAGGTATGATAAAAATTGTGGTATAAACTCCAAATCCTAAAATAGTGGAGAATAAAATACCCATTTGAAGGGAATTATACTTTAAGACCTTTAGGTTTACAATTGGAAACTCATAGGTTAATTCTCTATGAATAAAAAAGACAAAACCAAATAGAGAAACAATACACAAATTAATAATCGTTTTGCTATTAAACCAATCATCTTGTTGTCCGTGTTCCAAAACGTACTGAAGGGAGCCTACGAATAGAGATAGATAAATAATGCCTAACCAATCTACCTGATTTGCTTTTAGTTTGATACTAAATTTAGGGCTCTTTACATACATTATAGCCAAAACGGTAGCAATAATTCCGAGTGGAATATTGATGTAAAAAATGAAAGGCCAAGAAAAATGATCTACTATATAACCGCCTAATGGAGGACCAAAAGTAGGACCTAGGATAACACCTAATCCGTAAATGGCTTGAGCCATTCCTCTTTTTTTGATAGGATAACTTTCTGTTATAATGGTTTGTGCAGTTACTAATAAAGCACCTCCGCCTAGACCTTGAATAAATCTAAAAAATACGAGTTCCCAAATATTGGTTGAGTTTCCACATAAAAAAGAAGTAATAGTAAAAATAATGATTGAAGCAGTAAAATAATTTTTTCTTCCAAATTGTTGAGAAAGCCAATTGGTCATGGGTATAATGATTACGTTAGCTATGGCATAAGCCGTGATTACCCATGAAACATCGCTTAATGTAGCTCCCAAACTTCCTTTCATTTCATTAAGAGCTACATTAACAATGGTTGTATCTACTATTTCTAGTAGAGAACAGAGTATGGCAACAATTGTTACCATAACTCTTCTATAGCCATATTCTACTAGATCATTTGTAGTGTCTTGTATCATTTTTGATTTATTATTTTAAGTGTACATCTACATGTGCATTCATGCCAGAACGTAGTAGTTCTATTTTATTTTTTTCATTATCATTAGTAAACTCGATTTTTACAGGAACTCTTTGTACTGTTTTTACGAAATTTCCAGTTGCATTGTCAGGAGGTAGTATAGAAAACTGAGAACCTGTAGCAGGGGAAAATGAAGTTATTTTCCCTTTTAATTTAAAATCGTCAAAAGCATCTATTTTAATTACTACTTCTTGACCTATTTTCATTTTTCCTAATTGAGTTTCTTTAAAGTTAGCGACTACCCATGTTTCGGCAGTATCAACGATATAAAAAAGAGATTGGCCTTGATTAACCAATTGTCCAGGTTGAATGTTTATTTTAGAAACTTGTCCGTCTATAGTTGCTCTTATTATAGTGTATTCCAGATTTAATTCAGCGGCATTTAAAGAAGCTTTTGCTCTACTAATGTTAGCAGATGCTACCTGTGTTTGTTTGTTAGAAACGATAGCTTTAGAGGCTACTACATTTTTTTGATGACTACTGGCTTTTTGTTGGTTAGTTAAGATTTTAACTTGGTTTTCAGCTTCTAATTTAGTAGCTAAAGCTTGTTCGTATTGTTGTTTTGTAATAGAACGATTTTTATAAAGATTATTATATCGTTCATAATCACTGGTTGCGCGTTCTAAACGAATTTTAGCTGTTTCAATGGTTCCTAGTGCAGAAGCTACATTAGCGTCTGAGGCAGCAACACTTGCGTTAGCACTTCCTACATCTGCTTTAGCTACTTCAAAAGAGCTTTCTGAGGCAACCAATGCGGCTTTAGCTTCTTCTACTTTTACTAAATAATCGCGATTGTCTATTACAAATAAGGTATCTCCTTTTTTTACAAAATCATTGTCTTTAACGTATACTTTTGAAACATAACCAGAAACGCGAGGAATGATAGGAGTCATCTTTTTTTCTACTTGTGCATCGTCTGTTTCTTCATGTGTTTGAGCGTGTAAATACTTGCTAATGCCATAGCTTCCACCACCAATTACTAACGCTCCTAATATGATTGCGAATTTTTTATTAATTGCTTTTTTTCCAGTTTCCATAAGACGAAATTATTTTGTTAAATTGAATGATGTAGTTAGTTGACCTGATGTTGCTAACATTTCATAATATTTTAAAAGGACATTTGCTCTAGAATTAGCATAGTTTATTTTAGCATTTAATTGTTCAACATCAGCATCAATAAGTTCTGTAGCTGTTGCTAATCCATTGTCATGTTTATCCTTAACGATTCTATAGTTTTCGGTTGCTTGTTCTATAGCTTGTTGATATACCTTGTTTTGATCTTGAGCAAGATTAAAATTTTCTATACTTTGTTGGGTTTGAATTTTTATTCCTTCTTTTAATAAATTTTGAGTAAGTTTTAATTCTTCAGCTTTATTTTTAGCTGTTTTTACCTCTTTTGAAGTTTTATATAGAGAACTTAGGTCATAAGAAATTCCGCCACCTATGTTTATTGCATTTGTAACATTTATAACATTTTGTAAACTCATAGCTATATAGCCTGCCGATAAACCTATTTTAGGATAATAACCACTTTGTGCTATTTTTATATTATTTTCATTTGCCTTTTGTAAATAGTCTAAAATAACTAAATCCTTTCTGTTCTGTAGAGCATCTTGTTCAGCAATAGTTTTAGAAATAGGGGATTGTCCATCAAATTGATGTTCATCAATTCCTATTTGATATCCTTCAGGTAAATTTAGTAATGTGGTTAGAGCATAGTTCGTAACATTTACATTCTTATTTGCTTCTTGTAAGCTTAATTTTATTTTAGCTAATTGTAATTGTGCTTTTAAAAGATCATTTCGGGCAATAATCCCATTTTTTTCCATATTAGAAAAATCTTTTACACGTTGTTCCGCACTTTTAATATTATCACTTATTAGTTCTACAGATTTTAATGATTTATATAACAAAGCATAATACTCAATTACTTTTAATGAAACCTCTTCTTTGGTAGTAGAAGATTTAGCTTTTTCGGCTAAATATAAATTTTCTGTTGCTTGAATACTGTTTTGGATCTTTCCGCCAACAAATAGAGGCAAGTTAGCATTTGCCTGTCCAATCATAAATTGGTTGATATTTGTAGGACTTGCAGAGGGGGGGAAAGGTAATTTTAGCTTTAGATCAACAGTTGGTTCGGTAATGTAATAATACTGTCCGCCTATTTTAATATCAGGATATTGATGATCTTTTGCTTGTTGCCATTCTAGCTTTTTTGTATCGGCTTTTGTTTGAGCTAATAAAATTTCGTTGTTGTTTTTTTCTAAGAGGATTAAAGCATCTTTTAAATTTAAGTTGGTTCTTTCTTGAGCATACCAACTATAATTTACTAGCATTAATAATGGGAGAATTTTATTTACGTTCATTTTTTGACTAATGATTTAATAACTTGTTTTATATGTTGAGTTAGTTCCGTTTTTATATAACTTTCCCATTGATCCTCACTTTCTATACCTATTAGTTTTTGGTAAAAAGAACGACTATTATAAAAATGGAAATAGGTTCCTAGTATAGTTGGTGCAAGCAAGTAAGTATTTATATCTTCTTTAAATAAGCCTTGTTCTTGCCCTTCTCTTATAACTCTATTTAATTCAATATAATTTCCTTCTTTGGCTTCGTTTATCAGTTCAAAATCAATTTTTCTTTTTTGATTACTGAATTCAACATTTATTATTTGATAAATAGATTTATTACCATGTACAAGAGCTATATAAAACTCAACTAAATCATCTAATTTTTCAAATGGACATATTTCACTGTTTCGAATGCTTTCCATTTGAACATTTAAACCAGCTGAACGATAAAGAACGATTCCTTCTAATAGTTTTTCCTTAGAACCAAAATAATAAGAAATCATTGCTACATTAATGTTTGCTGCTTTTGCAATATCTCTTACGGATGTTCCATCAAAGCCTTTTTCAGCAAAGAGTTTTTCAACTACTTCTAAGATGGCAATTTGTTTATGATTGAATGGATGTGTTCCCATATATTTATTAATTTTCCGCAAAATTAAATGATTGTTTATTTTAATCAATTGTTTAACTTTACTTTAACTTTATTTTAACAAAATAGCGTAAAAATAAAATCTTCTAGATCAATAAAAAAGGAAGCAATAAGTTTCTTTTATTATTATAAACTCTATATCAAGTGTTCGAATAATTGTTGATTTCTTTAAATAAAAAATGACTTTTTTATTTTTTATTCTTTAAAAATTTAGGAAATAAATAATTTCTTTATAGTTTTAAGAAATAAAAAAGGGAAGAGTCTTTATAAGCTTATAACTTTATTATATATTTGCGCCCTCAAAATTAATGATATGCGATTACATAGAAACCTTGTTTACACGACTATAGACTCTTTAAATGCCATTTTTAACGAAGGAGAATATGCTGATAAAGTAGTAGCTAGAGCCCTAAAAAAAGATAAACGATGGGGGAGTGCTGATAGAAAGTTTGTCGCTGAAACAATCTATGAAATAGTAAGATGGAAGCGTTTATATGCAGAAATTGCCGATGTAAAAGAACCTTTTAATCGTGAAAATTTGTGGCGAATGTTTGCTGCTTGGGCTGTTTTAAGAGGGTATCCTATACCTGATTGGACCCAGCTACAAGGCACTCCAGAGCGTAAAATAAAAGGACGTTTTGATGAATTATCTAAAAAACGTGTTATAAAAGAGTCTATTCCTGACTGGATGGATGCTCTTTGCGTAAAGGAATTAGGCGAAAATGTTTGGAGCAAAGAAATTAAAGCTCAAAATGAACAAGCAAAAGTAATCTTACGAGTTAATACTTTAAAAACGACCAAAGAAAAGTTACGCGCCATCTTGATGGATTTAAATATAGAAACAGAATTCTTAAAAGACCAGCCTGATGCTTTAGTGTTGAAAGAACGTGCAAATGTATTCTTAACAGAAGCTTTTAGAGAAGGGATGTTTGAAGTGCAAGATGCTTCATCGCAATTAGTAGCTCCATTGTTAGATGTTCAACCTGGTATGCGTGTAGTAGATACTTGTGCAGGAGCCGGAGGAAAAACACTCCATTTAGCGTCTATCATGCAAAATAAAGGACAATTAATTGCTTTAGATTTATACGAAAGCAAATTAAATCAATTAAAGTTAAGAGCACGTCGTAATGGCGTTCATAACATTGAAACCCGTGTAATTGAAAATTCTAAAACAATCAAAAAACTTCATGGAACTGCTGATCGTGTATTGATAGATGCTCCTTGTAGTGGCTTGGGGGTTTTAAAACGAAATCCAGATAGCAAGTGGAAATTACAACCAGAATTTATAGACAATATTCGTAAAGTACAAGCTGAAGTTTTAGAAAATTATTCTAAAATAGTTAAGCCAGGAGGGAAGTTAGTATATGCCACTTGTTCTATACTACCGTCTGAAAATCAAGAACAAATTCAAAAATTTTTAGCAACAGAAAGCGGTCAAAATTTCACCCTTATTAATGATTACAAAATATTAGCCCATCAAACAGGGTTTGATGGGTTTTATATGGCATTATTAGAAAAAAAATCTTAATCTAAGTTCATAATTAGTATATGAAAAAGAATTATCTTTTTTTTATTTTTATTTTAAGTTCCTTTTTTGGAATTGGACAAAATTGTCCTAATGATTTAAAAACGTATTATTCCTCTGCAACAGGAGTGGGTTATATTTTAAAAACACAACTTTATAATATTATTAAAGGTCATACTGTAATTAGTTATACGCCTGGGTTATGGAATTTATACTATACTTCGGATGTGAATTCTGATGGAAAAGTCTGGGATATATATTCAAACTGTAATTTTGTTTTTGGAGCTCCTCTCTTAACAGGAGGAAATCAAGATGACGGAAAAGGAGGAAAAGTTGAATGCGAAAGATATAATAGAGAACATACTTTTCCTAAAAGTTGGTTTGGTGGTTCATCAGGAATGCCTATGTATACAGACGCATTTCATGTTATGCCTACGGACAAAAAAGATAATGGAATGAGAGGAAGTATACCTTATGGAATTGTAGGTAATAATCCTACTTATGTAACAAATAACAATTCCAAAATAGGAATTTGTACGGCTCCCAACACACCCACTAATCTTACCGTCTTTGAACCTGCAGATCAATATAAAGGAGATATAGCAAGAAATTATTTTTATATGGCTACACGCTATGAAGATAAAATTTCAAATTGGCAAAATATTACAGTTGATGCAAATGCTGTTTTAGATGGATCTAATGATCAAGTTTATGAAAAATGGTATCTAGACTTAATGATAACATGGCATCTTCAAGATCCCGTTAGTCAAAAAGAAATTGATAGAAATAATGCAGTTTGTGCCGCACAACATAATAGAAATCCTTTTATAGATCACCCAGAATACGTTTGTCAAATATGGTCAGCACAATGTCAAGCTTTATCGAATGCTGAATTTCAATTACAAACCAATATTAGTTTATATCCCAACCCATCCAATGGAGAATTAATAAAAATTAATTCAGAAATCGAATTAGATGAAATTCAAGTATACAACATAAACGGGCAGCTGATACAAAAAGATAAAAATCCTATAAAGAAAGGAGAAAGCTATGATTTAGTAGGTTTATCGAGAGGATTTTATCTGGTAAAATTGACTTCTGGAACTCAATCTGTAACGAAAAAAATTATCGTACAATAAAAAAGTGGCGCATAGCCACTTTTTTTATATCTATATTTTTAAATAAATTAATTATACACCCAAAACAATTTAAAAACAACCAATGAAATCAAAAACTACTTTTTTTGCACTTTTCTGTGCATTAGTGGGGCATGCACAAGCCCCTTCTGGGTACTACAGTTCCGCTACAGGTTCTGGTTATACCTTAAAAACACAATTGTATAATATTATCAAAGACCATACGGATAAAGGGTATGCTGGACTTTGGACTACTTATCAAACTTCTGATAGAGATAAAGAATACGAAAATGATAATTCAATCATTGATGTTTATTCTGAAAACCCTACGGGAGTAGATCCTTATGTATACCAATATGGTACAAACCAGTGCGGAACTTATTCAGGAGAAGGCGGATGTTATAATCGAGAACACATGATTCCGCAATCCGTTTTTAATAATGCAGCACCTATGGTATCCGATGCACATTTTATTCCACCTACTGATGGTAAGGTTAATGGAATGCGATCTAATTATCCTCACGGAATGGTAGCTGTTCCTAGCTGGACATCAAGAAATGGAGGGAAATTAGGATCAAGTGCTGTTTCAGGTTATACAGGTACCGTTTTTGAACCAATCAATGAATTTAAAGGGGATATTGCTCGTATGTATTTTTACTTTGCTACACGCTATGAAAATACAGTTGCTAATTATTCTTCTTATGAAATGTTTAACAGGACTTCAAATCAAGTTTTTGCAAAACCTTTCTTAGATATGTTATTAAAATGGCATGCACAAGATCCTGTAAGTGCTAGGGAAATTGCCAGAAATAATGCTATTTATGCTCGTCAAGGCAATCGAAACCCATTTATTGATAATCCTAATTATGTAAATCTTATTTGGGGAGGTTCTACTGCTGATACAATAGCCCCTACCGTACCGTCTGATCTGACATCTTCAGGAATAACAACGACCGCTTGTACTTTATCATGGACTGCATCTACAGATAATGTTGGTGTAACCAGTTATAATGTGTATCTAAATGATGCTCTAAAAATAACGGTTACAGGTACTAATGCTATTATAACAGGATTAACAGCTTCTACTTCTTATTCATTTACAGTAAAAGCAAAAGACGCTGCGGGAAATTTGTCAAATGCGAGTACAATATTAAATGTTACAACAGCTACTGGTACTGATACGGTTGCTCCTTCAAATCCTACGAACTTAACGGCTTCAAATATTACAACAACAACTTGTACATTATCATGGGGAGCTTCAACAGACAATGTAGGAGTAACGGGATATGATGTATATCAAGGAACAATATTAAAAACTTCTGTTGCAGGAACTACTACTACAGTTACAGGATTAACAGCTTCTACTTCTTATCCATTTATAGTAAAAGCAAAAGACGCGGCAGGGAATGTTTCAGGATCAAGTAATGTATTAAATGTTACAACAGCTACAGGTGCTGATACGATTGCCCCTTCAAATCCTACAAACTTAACGGCTTCAAATATTACAACAACAACTTGTACATTATCATGGGGAGCTTCAACAGACAACATAGCAGTAACAGGATATGATGTATATCAAGGAGCAATATTTAAAACATCCGTTACAAGTACTAGTGCTACTATAACAGGACTAACAACTTCCACTAGCTATTCATTTACAGTAAAAGCAAAAGATGCAGCAGGGAATGTTTCAGGATCAAGCAATCTATTAAATGTTACTACAAAAGCTAATGTAACTTCTGTTTCTGATTTATATTTTTCAGAATACTTAGAAGGATCTTCAAACAATAAAGCTTTAGAAATTACTAATAAAACAGGTGTTTCTGTTAATCTATCTTCTTACGTAATAAAAAAGCAAACCAACGGATCCGGTTCGTGGAGTACAGGTTTAAAATTAGCAGGTACATTAGCTGATAATCAAAAATTTGTAATTGTAAATAGTTTAATAGCGTCATCTTGCTATTCTTCTACATTGGCTAATTTATCAACCACTGCTGGAGAAATGGCTTATAACGGTAATGACGCTATAGGATTGTTTAAAAATGGTATTTTAATAGATATTATTGGTAAATTTAACGGAGGCACTGCTGATTTTTCAATAGACGAAACAATGAGAAGAAAAACAACAGCGGTTGTACCAAACACTACTTTTAATAAAAATACAGATTGGGATATATACGGTGTTGATATTTGTTCAGGCTTAGGAAATAGAATAGGAAAATCAACCCCAAATAAAAAAGAAGTAAATATAAAATTATATCCAAATCCAACAACTGGAAATTTTCAAATAGTTTTTGAAGATTTATCACAAAGATATACAGTTGAAATTTATACGACTTTAGGGAAAAAAATTCGTGAAATCGCAGGAATTACTTCTGGATCAATTTCTGTTAACGATTTATCTAAAGGAATTTATTTAATAAAGATAAATCAAAATGATAATTCTGTTATTAAACAAGTTGTAGTAGAATAAAAAGATACCGTAAAATTAAAATGAGGGGATCTAAAAAGTTGTAATCTTTCATTTCGACTAAAGAAAGGCTCGGACGAGGCTAACAGGCGAAATGATATAATGTCTAGTATGACTTCTGAAGTAAGAAAAGTTATGCACTAAACGTTAAGTTGCTACTTTTTAGATCCCTATTTTTTTATAGCCCCCCTAGTTTACCCAAGACTGCGTATTAGAAATTTATTACTACAGATAAAATTTCCCATTCATTTGATCTCTTCTTTGCCTTTTTATCTTTATCACAAAGGCTGACGCACAATCGGGATTTAAATAAGTATAGAATTAGAAAAAATAAACCAATAGAAAGTCATATAGTTTATTAATTCTATAATTAAACATAAAAACATAATTGATGTATTTTTTTATTATACCATAAATTATATTTATTTTCGTGCTCTGAAAAACTTGAAAAATCAAAATAAAATGAAATACGATATTATAGTTTTAGGTAGTGGACCAGGTGGTTACGTTACTGCTATTCGTGCATCTCAATTAGGCTTTAAAGTAGCTGTTATTGAAAAAGAAAACTTGGGAGGTATTTGTTTAAATTGGGGATGTATACCAACAAAAGCCTTGTTGAAATCCGCTCAAGTTTTTGATTACCTAAAACACGCTTCTGACTATGGTTTAAAAGCGGATAATGTAGATAAAGATTTTGGTGCTGTAATTACTCGCTCAAGAGGTGTTGCTGAAGGAATGAGCAAAGGGGTTCAGTTCTTAATGAAGAAAAATAAAATTGATGTAATTGACGGTTTTGGAAAGGTTAAACCTGGAAAAAAAGTAGAAGTTACAAATAAAGAAGGTCAAATAACTGAATATACTGCTGACCATATTATTATAGCTACAGGTGCTCGTTCACGTGAATTGCCTAATTTACCACAAGATGGTAAAAAGGTAATTGGATACCGTCAAGCAATGACATTGTCTGAACAACCTAAAAAAATGATTGTGGTAGGTTCTGGAGCCATCGGAGTAGAATTTGCACATTTTTATAATTCAATGGGAACAGAGGTAACAATTGTTGAATTTATGCCTAACATCGTTCCTGTAGAAGATGAAGATATATCAAAACAATTTGAACGCTCTTTAAAAAAAGCAGGAATCAATATTATGACCAATGCTTCAGTTGAAAAAGTAGATGCTACAGGAGAGGGAGTAAAAGCAACAGTTAAAACCGCTAAAGGAGAAGAAATACTAGAAGCCGACATCGTACTTTCTGCAGTAGGAATTAAAACCAATATAGAGGGAATAGGATTAGAAGATGTTGGAATTGCAACTGATCGCGATAAAATTTTAGTAAATGATTACTATCAAACCAATATACCAGGGTACTACGCAATAGGCGATGTAACTCCAGGTCAAGCATTAGCACACGTTGCTTCAGCAGAAGGAATTCTTTGTGTTGAAAAAATTGCAGGCTTACATGTTGAGCCACTAGACTATGGAAATATACCAGGTTGTACTTATGCAACTCCAGAAATTGCTTCAGTTGGTTTAACAGAAAAAGCAGCCAGAGAAAAAGGATACGAAATAAAAGTAGGAAAATTTCCGTTTTCGGCATCTGGTAAAGCATCAGCAGCAGGAACAAAAGATGGTTTTGTAAAAGTTATTTTTGATGCTAAATACGGCGAGTGGTTAGGTTGTCACATGATTGGTGCTGGTGTAACAGATATGATAGCAGAAGCTGTTGTAGCTCGTAAGTTAGAAACTACAGGACACGAAATTCTAAAAGCAGTGCATCCGCATCCTACCATGAGCGAGGCTGTAATGGAAGCTGTTGCAGATGCTTATGGAGAAGTTATCCATTTGTAACATATATCTTTAACATGTTAAAATAGGGGATCCTAGAAGGGCGGAATCTTGTTACTTTAACCAAAGAGAGAATTTATATAGTCTTAATAATAAAATCTCCACAAATGTTGAAGTGACAAGATAGACCCTAATTTATCATCTTTAGATAACCTCTTTTTACTACGACCATTTGTTGAAATAAAAATTTGGTATGAAAAAGATCTTTTTAAACGTGTAATGATCTATGATTAAACAATAAGAAAGTTTTAGATTTTTTTTAGTTGAAAATTTATAGATCTTTTTTAAATTTGATAAAAACAAATATTATGGATTTAAAGCAAGAAGATTGGTGGACTAAATTACAAGAGGATACTAATGCAGTCGTATTAGATGTGCGTACAGCGGATGAGTGTATAGATGGAATTATCCCTAATGCTGTAAATATAGACATTTATAAAGGTCAAGGTTTTATTTATCAATTAGAAGAGTTAGATAAAACTAAAAATTACTATGTATATTGTAAGGCAGGAGGACGTAGTGCTCAAGCATGTAATATAATGAATCAAATGGGATTTAATGTTACTTATAACCTAATAGGAGGTTTTTCAGAGTGGGATGGTCCAGTAGATCAATTGAAATAAATTATAATAAATACTTCAAATATTTTAAAAAAAGCTATCTAAAGGTAGCTTTTTTTGTTTTGTATTATGCCCATAAAATTAATTTTAGAGAAGTTGTACCATTTACACTTTAAATTTTCTTTTTAAAAATAGTACCTCTACAAAAGCAACAAAAATTAGTGTTGGTTCTCGATGCGCTTCGCGCTTGAACGAACGATGATTTCAATTATATATACTCAACCGCCTGTTCGAGTTGTTTTTAAAATGAAAAAGAACGTATCGAGAACTTTACTTTTTAATCCAGTATCTTTTAAGTTTAAATGGTATAATAATAAAAATAAAACCATTTAGATCAAATTCAAATGTACTTTTGAATAAAATAAAAAAGATTTTTTAAATTGATTCTAGGGAATATTGAATTTTATTTATAGAAAAAGAGTATCTAAAAAAGTTAAAACTCAATATCTAGTTCGTCACTTCAACGATAGGAGAAATCACATTTTTAGCATTATGCGATTCCTTCCTATGTTCGAAATGAGAAGGTTGTAGCTTTTTTGGGCAACCTCTTTGGTATTATAAACCTCCTTTTAAAAAGGTTTTAATTAAAAGTTAGGGGATAAATTATATTTCTTATAAAAATTATCTAAAGCTTCTACAACTTCATCTTCTGTATCTACAATTTTTATTAAGTTCATGTCTTCAGGATTTGCATTTTTTTGCTTGTCTATCATAACGTTTTTAATCCAATCAAGTAACCCGCTCCAGAATTCTGTTCCAACAAGAATAATTGGGAAACGACCTATTTTTTTTGTCTGAATTAATGTAATGGCTTCAAAAAGTTCATCTAAAGTGCCAAATCCGCCAGGCATTACAACAAAGCCTTGGGAATATTTCACAAACATTACCTTGCGAACAAAGAAATAATCAAAATTTAAATTTTTATCTTTATCAATATAAGGATTGTAATGTTGTTCAAAAGGAAGTTCAATATTTAAACCTACTGATATTCCTTCACCACGATGTGCTCCTTTATTACCTGCTTCCATAATACCAGGACCACCACCCGTAATAACGCCATATCCCGCTTTGGTGATTTTATAAGCAATTCTTTCTGCTAATTGATAATATTTATCCTCTGGTTTTGTTCTTGCTGAACCAAAAATAGATACACAAGGCCCTATACGAGCCATGGTTTCGTAACCATTTACGAATTCAGACATGATTTTAAAAATAGCCCAAGAATCGTTTGATCGTATCTCGTTCCAAGTTTTTTGTTTTAGTTTGTCTTGGATTCTTTCGTCTTCATTTGAAAATATTTCTTTCATCTTCTTATTATTGAGAGTCTTTAGGATTGACTCAGTTATTATTAGTATAAATTTTTTAAAAAATCAGCCAACTAAGATAATTCTTTTTTCAAAAATTGTGCGGTATAACTTTTTTTATTTTTAATTATTTCTTCGGGGGTTCCTTTTGCAATAATTTCACCTCCGCCTTTTCCGCCTTCATATCCTACATCTATTATATAATCAGCTAGTTTTATTACATCTAGATTGTGTTCTATGATTAAAACAGTATTGCCTTTATTAACTAATTTATGAATAACTTCCATTAACACGCGAATGTCTTCAAAATGTAAACCTGTAGTAGGTTCATCCATTATATAAAAAGTATTTCCTGTATCTTTTTTTGAAAGTTCTGTAGCTAATTTAATTCGTTGAGCTTCACCTCCTGAGAGGGTTGTACTTTGTTGTCCCAATGTAATATACCCCAATCCTACATCTTGAATTGTTTTAATTTTTCGGTAGATTTTTGGTATGTTTTCAAAGAAATCAACAGCTTCATCTACAGTCATATCTAATACGTCTGAAATAGATTTACCTTTATAACGAATTTCTAAGGTTTCTCTATTAAAACGTTTTCCTTGACATGTTTCGCATTCTACATATACATCAGGTAAAAAACTCATTTCAATAGTACGAACTCCACTTCCTTCACAGGTTTCACAGCGTCCACCAGCCACATTAAAACTAAAACGTCCGGGTTTGTATCCTCTTATCTGTGCTTCTGGGGTTTGTGTGTATAAAGATCGAATTTCTGAAAAAACATCGGTATAAGTAGCAGGATTAGATCTAGGAGTACGGCCTATTGGGCTTTGATCTATATCAATTACTTTGTCAATGTGTTCTAAGCCTTCAATTTTTTTATAGGGTTGTGGTTTTTTTACCGCATTAAAAAAATGGTGATTGAGGATAGGGTAGAGGGTTTCATTAATTAGAGTTGATTTACCCGATCCAGAAACGCCTGTTACACAAATCAATTTGCCTAATGGAAACTCTATAGAAACGTTTTTTAAATTATTGCCCGTTGCACCTGTAAGTTTGATTTTTTTACCATTTCCTTCACGACGTTTTTCAGGAATTTCTATTTTCATTTTACCACTCATGAATTGAGCTGTAATCGTATTTTCTTTTAATAAGTTTTGTGGGGTTCCTTGGCTGATAATTTGCCCGCCATAACGTCCGGCTTTAGGGCCTATGTCTATTACATGATCGGCTCTTTCTATCATATCTTTATCGTGTTCTACAACTAAAACGGAGTTGCCGATATCACGTAATTGTTCTAGGGAGCGAATTAGTTTTTCATTATCTCTTTGGTGCAAACCTATACTCGGTTCATCTAAAATATATAATACGCCTACTAGTTGTGATCCAATTTGTGTAGCCAAACGAATGCGTTGTGCTTCACCACCAGAAAGGGATTTAGAACTTCTACTTAAAGAAAGGTAGTTTAGTCCTACATCTACTAAGAATTGTAAACGAACTTTAATTTCTTTTACTATTTCTGAAGCAATTGTTTTTTGTTTTTCAGTTAAATAATCTTCTAATGTGTTAAACCATTCGCTTAAGTCAGCTATATCTGTATTGGATAGATCTTGGATATTTTTATTATTAATTTTAAAGTATAATGCTTCCTTTTTTAATCGAGAGCCATGGCATTCAGGGCAGCTTACTTCATCCATAAAATCTTTAGCCCAGCGTTTTATAGAGGTAGACTCTGTTTCGTCGTGCTGATTTTTAATAAAATTAGCAATTCCTTCAAATTCAATTTTGTACTCTTTTGTTACACCTGCTGTTTTTGAAGTAATACTAAATTTTTCATTGCCCCCATTTAAAATCATATTCATGGCTTCCGAAGAAATGGTTTCAATTGGGTCAGTTAGTTTAAAGCCAAATTTTTCGCCTATGGTTTCTAATTGTTTGAAGATCCAAGTGGATTTATATTCACCTAGCGCTATAATTCCTCCACTTTTGATGGATATTTTGGAATCTGGAATAATTTTTTTTAGATTAACTTCATTTACAGTTCCTAATCCATTACAACGATCACAAGCTCCCTTAGGCGAGTTGAAAGAAAATAAATTAGGTTCTGGATTTTGATATGAAATTCCAGTAGAAGGACACATTAAGTTTCGACTAAAATATCTGATTTCTCCTGAATCTTGGTCTAAAATGATGAGTACATTTTCTCCATGATACATGGCTGTTTTAATGCTTTCCATTAATCGCTTTTCGCTATCTGAGGATTTGTCTACAGCTAAACGATCAATAACAATTTCAATATCATGGGTTTTGTAACGATCTAATTTCATTCCTGTTACAATGTCTTGAACTTGTCCGTTGACGCGTACTTTTAAGAACCCTTGTTTGGCTATTTGTTGAAATAACTCAGCATAATGTCCTTTACGAGCACGAATAATGGGAGCCAAAATATTGATCCTCTTTTTGTCGAAATTTTGGAGAATCAAGTCCTTGATTTGTTCATCAGAATATGAAACCATTTTTTCGCCAGTATTATAACTATAAGCGTCTCCAGCACGAGCAAAAAGCAAACGAAGAAAATCGTAAATTTCGGTAATAGTCCCTACAGTAGAACGTGGACTTTTGCTTGTTGTTTTTTGTTCAATAGCAATTACAGGGGAAAGACCATCAATTTTGTCTACATCAGGACGCTCTAGTCCGCCTAAAAACTGACGAGCGTAGGCTGAAAAAGTTTCGATATAACGTCGTTGTCCTTCAGCATAAATAGTGTCGAATGCTAACGAAGATTTTCCAGAACCCGATAAACCTGTAATAACAACTAATTTTTCACGAGGTATGGTAATATCAATATTTTTTAAGTTGTGTGCACGAGCACCTATAATTTCAATAGTTTCCTCTGTATGTTGCATAATTTAAAGCAAAACACAAAGGTAGTTTTTTTGGGTTAAATAAGAGATGTAATAACTTTTTAAAATTTGTTAAAGAATTTTGTGAAATAAAAGGGGATCTTTTTAAATCAGACTTGATCCTAAATAATAATTCAAAAATAGAAGGTATAAAAAAAGCCCACTGTTGTGAGCTTTGTGACCTCGACAGGATTCAAACCTGTAACCTTCTGAGCCGTAATCAGATGCGCTATTCAGTTGCGCCACGAGGCCATTATAAGTATTTATTTAGTTTTGTGACCTCGACAGGATTCAAACCTGTAACCTTCTGAGCCGTAATCAGATGCGCTATTCAGTTGCGCCACGAGGCCATTAAATGAATCAGTTTGTATATTAACTTCCTGATTGCGGGTGCAAATATAGAAACTTTTCTTTATCTTGCAAATAAAAAATTGTAAAAAAATGAGTTTAAACCAGTATTTCCGTGATATTCAAGACTTTCCGAAGGAAGGAATTTTGTTTAAAGATATAACACCGCTATTATTAAGCCCCTCTGCAAGGCATGAAGTCTTAGAAAAACTCTTGTCTGAGTTAAAAAATATTCGAATAGATAAAGTAGTAGGAATAGAATCTAGAGGTTTTTTCTTCGGAATGTTGTTAGCTCAGGAATTAAACGTAGGTTTTGTTCCTGTAAGAAAGAAAAATAAACTGCCTTATAAGACTATTTCGGCTAGTTATGAGTTGGAATATGGAGAAGATGTTTTGGAAATGCACATAGATGCTATTCAAAAAGGAGAAAAAGTATTAATTCATGACGATGTGTTAGCAACGGGAGGTACTGCTAAAGCCGTGTGTGAATTAGTAGAAAAATTAGGAGGTGAGATTGTTCAATGTAATTTTCTTATGGAATTAACTTTTTTAAATGGTCGTAAAAAATTAGAGGGAAAACCTCTGTTTTCTGCGGTTACTTATTAGAAAGAGCTCTAGTTGTTACGTAATAACGGTATGCTAATATTGCTAATTGCCATTTCTTTGCTTTGGCAGGATCAAGTTGCTGTTTACTAAAACTAGGTAAGATGATTTTGTTGATTTTTGCTAAAATTTTGTACATATTTTTTTGTGCGAAAATAATCAAAAAATGAGAAGTATTACTTAGAGTTTGTTAAAAACAATTACAGTTTGAATTTTAGCTTTTTAAAATTGCTACAACCAACAAAAAGGAGATTTGAACCCAGGTTGCGCGTTAGAAATTTAGTACAGATAAAAAGGACTTTGAATCTAAAAAAGTACTCCATTTTTAGTCTTCAATAGTAAAACCAAAGTTGCAGTAATAAAAATTGTGCATTTTTAATTACTTTGTCCTTTTCCTCTTCATCACAAAATCTAAGGCATAATCTGGGTTGAAAAAAGCGAACAGATGAAACAAATTACTATACTGATGATGTCACTTCGATAATAGGAAAAACTAACAAACTAGATGTTGATTTATTCCTTTTTAGCCTCCCCCTTTGGCTGTTGAGGGAGTTACTAAAAACTAGTTTGTTATTGAATTTAAAAGTCAACTAAAATTTGATTTCGTGTTAAATCCTCTAGGGTTTCATGTTGGCGTATAAGATGCGCTTTTTGATCTTTCCATAATATCTCGGCAGGTTTAAAACGGGAATTGTAGTTAGATGCCATTGAAAATCCATAAGCACCTGCATTTTTAAAAGCTAGAATATCACCTTCCTTAATTTCTGCTATCTTTTTGTTGGTGGCAAAAGTGTCTGTTTCGCAAATGTATCCTACTACGGTGTAGAAACGTTCTTTTCCTTTGGGATTTGAAATGTTTATGATTTGATGTTCAGATCCGTACAACATTGGTCGTATTAGGTGGTTGAAACCAGAGTCAACTCCTGCAAAAACGGTAGAAGTAGTTTGTTTGACTACATTTACTTTTGTTAAGAAAATCCCAGCTTCGCTAACTAAAAATTTGCCTGGTTCAAACATTAAGGTTAATTCTCTTCCGTATTCTTTTTCAAAATGATTAAATCGTTTGCTTAATTTTTTACCTAATTCTTCAATGTCAGTTTCAATATCTCCTTTTTTATAAGATACTTTAAAACCACTTCCGAAGTCTATAAAATCTAATTGAGTGAAGTTTTTGGCAGTTTCAAATAATATTTCGGTTGCTTCTAAGAAAACTTCAATATCCAAAATATCGGAACCTGTGTGCATGTGTAATCCGTTAATGTGCATGTCTGTATTTTTGACAATTCGTAAGATGTGAGGAAGCTGATGTATAGATATGCCAAATTTACTGTCAATATGTCCAACGGAAATATTGGCATTTCCTCCAGCCATGATATGAGGGTTTATGCGTATACATACGGGGATATTAGGATGTTTATTGCCAAATTGTTCTAAAATAGATAAATTGTCGATATTAATTTGAACTCCTAATTCAGAGGCATTTTCTATTTCTTGTAAAGAAACGCCATTGGGTGTAAAGATTATTTTGTTAGGGGTAAAGCCTGCTAATAAACCAAGCTGTACTTCTTGTAAAGAAACAGTGTCTAATCCTGAGTTTAGTTTATTGAATAGTTTTAAAATAGAAAGATTAGATAATGCTTTAACTGCGTAATTTATTTGAAGCTTTTGAACCTTGGTGAAAGCATTTTTTAATCGATTGTACTGATTTTCAATTTTTTCTGCATGATAGACATATACAGGTGCTCCGTATAATTGTTCGATTTGTAATAAATTAGTTTCTTCCATTTTTAAAATTTTGATAAAAATAAAAAGTTCTTTTTTTTGGATAAAATAAATTAAGAATTAAAATAAAATAACAACAAAATGTTTTGTTTGTAACACTTTAAATTAAAAGATTGCTTGAAATCTACAGGGGTTTAAAAAATCTAAAACAAGTAATAATATTATTTCATTACTTTAAATAAAAGTTAGATGGAATTCTATTTTTCTTTTGAAAATTATTATTTTTGTGCCACTTTATAAAAGTCAAAAGAAATATTATGAATTTACACGAATATCAAGGGAAACAGATATTAGCAAGCTACGGAGTACGTGTTCAGCGTGGTTATGTAGCAAACAATGCTGAAGAAGCGGTTGCTAAGGCAAAACAACTTACAGATGAAACAGGTACAGGATGGCATGTGATTAAGGCACAAATACATGCTGGTGGTCGTGGTAAAGGTGGTGGTGTTAAGTTGGCTAAAAACTTAGATCAAGTAAAAGAATTAGCAGGTCAAATCATTGGAATGGATTTGATAACTCCTCAGACACCTCCAACTGGAAAAAGAGTTCATAAAGTTTTAGTGGCAGAAGATGTGTACTATCCAGGTGAGAGTGAAACAAAAGAGTTTTATATGTCTGTATTGTTAAACAGAGGAACAGGTCGTAATATGATCATGTATTCTACTGAAGGAGGTATGGATATTGAAGAAGTAGCAGAGCACACACCAGATAAAATCTTTACAGAAGAAATAGATCCAGCTGTTGGTTTACAAGGTTTTCAAGCTAGAAAAATTGCATTTAACTTAGGATTATCAGGTGAAGCATTTAAAGAAATGGTGAAATTCGTTGATGCTTTATACAAAGCATACGTTGGATCTGATTCTTCTATGTTTGAAATCAATCCTGTTTTAAAAACTTCAGACAATAAAATTATGGCTGTAGATGCAAAAGTATCTTTAGATGACAATGCGTTATACCGTCATGCAGATTTAGCTGAAATGCGCGATATTACAGAAGAACGCCCAATTGAAGTAGAAGCTAAAGAAGCCGGTTTAAATTACGTAGATTTAGATGGTACTGTAGGTTGTATGGTAAATGGTGCAGGTTTAGCTATGGCTACTATGGATTTAATTAAGTATGCAGGTTATGAGCCAGCAAACTTCTTAGACGTGGGAGGTACAGCAGATGCTAAACGTGTAGAAACAGCTTTTCGTATTATATTAAAAGATCCAAATGTAAAAGCAATTTTAATTAACATCTTTGGTGGTATTGTTCGTTGTGATCGTGTAGCACAAGGAGTAGTAGATGCTTATAAAAATATGGGAGATGCTATTAATGTTCCTATTATTGTGCGTTTACAAGGAACGAATGCTGAAATAGCAAAAGAATTAATTGATAATTCAGGTATGCCAATTTTATCAGCAGTTCAATTCCAAGAAGCAGCTGATCAAGTAAAAGTAGCTTTATCTTAATAAAGTTTAGTTACCTTATAATAATATAAAACCCAAAACGGCAACTAGCTGTCTTGGGTTTTTTATTATAGAAAGGTTCTTGCTTAAATATTCTTATAATATTTGATTAATATTTCTAAAAAGGTTGATCTAGATTATGCGTCAGTCTTTTGTGATTAAGATTAAAAGAACAAAGAAGATAAAAGGTAAAAAAGTACCAAAATTTTCCTTTGTAGATGTTTTCTATTGAGGGTAAAAAAATGAGTATTTTTTAGATTCAAAGTCATTTTTACCTGTAATAAATTTTAAATGTATAACATAAGTTTAGTCAAGATCGATTTTAGAATTATAAAAAAACCCGAGTTATAGAACTCGAGTTTAAATAAAATTTATAATGAAAACTATTTTGTTTCGTTTCGGTTTTTATAATTGTGAAGGAAATCACCTTTTGGTTTTCCTAAATCAAAAGAAGAATATTTGGTCAACATTCTAGTAGAAGTACGTGCTTTGTCTTTATCCCAATTTTCGTATTCTATTCTATAAAGAGCTGAATATAATTCGGCTCTGCCTACCCCATGATAACAATGAATTAAAACAGGATAATTTTTAGGATTATCCATAATTTTATAAAATGTTTGTAAATTTTGTTCTGTAGGTACTTGGTCAGAACCATTGTTAAAATAATTAAGACCTGGTATTTTTGCAATAGCTTGTTTTTCAGCGGTTAATTCAGAAGGTACTTCTGGGTTGTTTTCTAAATCAGCAGTTCCAGGAAAGCGTAAGTCTACAATTGATTTTATTTTGTACTTTTTTACATAATCTTCTATTTCATCTGGTGGTATAACCCCGCTTTTGTATACTTTTCCTTCTGTAATGGTTTCAAAGTTGTGATTTAGGTGCATATCATATACGTATTTACCACCTATGATACTTCCTAATATTGCTATGAATAATATTATTTTCTTTTTCATTATTGAGCTAATTTTCTATCTATAATTCTATCAAAATAATCTTTAATTAACGCTTTACAAATTTCTGCTGTTTCCAGCATTTCTTGGTTAGGTTTTAGATTAAGTTCTTTTTCTAATGCTTTGTCATTTTTATCGTAAAAATGAATGTCTTTATTGCCATCAAAAGTACAAATATAGTTCCCTCTTTGTAATTGGTAGCTATTACCGTTAAAATTTATTGTAAAAGGGGGTATGTTTGTTTTACTTACTAAACTTCTTCCCCAGCTTCTAAAGGGTTTTGGATACCCAATCATATCTAATAGAGTAGGGTAAATATCTATTTGTTGTGCAAAATCATTGTTTTCAGCTTTTAGACTTCCGTCGGGTTTGTAGATAAGTATGGGTACAGCTTGTCTGTTTACAATTTTGTCGTATTCGGGATATGCGGTCAGGTTGGTATGATCTGCGGTTATAATAAATATAGTGTTTTTAAACCAAGGTTGTTTTTTAGCTTCTTCAAAAAAACGTTTAAAAGCATAATCTGTATATCCTACACATTGATGCATTGGGCTTGTTCCTTTAGGGAATTTACCTTCGTATTTTTTAGGTACTATATAAGGTTCGTGAGATGAAACTGTAAAAATTGTGCTAAAAAAAGGTGTTTTCTTTTGATCCAATGTTTTTTTCATGAATTGCATAAAAGGTTCGTCCCAAATTCCCCATACACCATCATGTTGCGTATCGTCATTAAATTCTGTTTTTCCATAATAATGATCAAAACCTAAAATATTTCCAAATCCCATGAATCCCATAGATCCATTAGGAGCTCCATGAAAAAAAGAAGTATCGTAACCCAGTTCTTTTAAACAAGAAACCAAAGATTGAATTTTTTGATTAGGGTAAGGAGAAGAGGTAAAGGCATCTCTAAAGGATGGGATACCAGCAATAACTGATGACATTCCGTGAATAGATTTGCTTCCATTAGCATAGGCATTTGTAAAGATTAAACTTTCTTTAGCTAATTCATCTAAAAAAGGAGTATAACTCTTAAAACCAGGGATGGTCGTATTTTTATTCATGCATCCCCAATATTCTCGTCCAAAACTTTCTGTTATAAATACAACAATATTAGGTTTTGTGAGAGGGTAGTTACGGTATTGTTTAATGGGTTGTATTTGATTTTTTAAAACAGAATCGTTGATTGTATAATTAACTTTTTGAAATGTTGTTGTGCGAAATGTTCGAATTAATGCAAAAGGTGTATTTAGAACTATATCTGCATGTTGTGGTTTCGTAACATATTGATTGGCATCTATAAGGTTAATAGGACGAGTACTTTTTTTAAAATCACCTCGTATTCCACCTATTGATAAAACTAAAATAATAATAACTCCAATTTTTGAAGTTAAAAAATATTTCCAATTATGTTGAATTTTTTCTTCTTGAACTTTAACTAACTTGTATAATTTAATCCAGACAAAAGCCGTTATAAAAAAGAGTAGATAAACATACCAATAGCTTACAATAAATCTAAAAAACATATTTCCTTTATTAGATTCATGTTTAGCTATATCTAAAATAGCAATAGTGGTTCTTGAATAAATATATTTATAGTAAATAAAGTCAATAAAATTAGTTGCGTAGGCTATTAGATTAGTAATGAAGTATACATATAACAGTACTGTTTGATAACCTTTGCGTGTATTAATCCATAAAGGAAATATAGAAAGTAATATGAAAAGAGAATTTACGTATAATATAGCAGTAGTATCAAAAGTTAATCCATGAAACGCTAATTTTAAAAATTGACCTAAAGAGTCTATTTTTAAAAATTTTAGATTAAAAAGAGTAAAAAGAATTCGAACTAAGGAGTAAAAAGCATATACTAGTAATATTCTGTAAATTAAAGCTTTATATTCTTGAATTCTAATATGTTTGATCATTGCTTTGTTTTTTTAGGGCAAAAGTAATTGATAAAATGATATCTCTATTTATATTTTTTAAAAAATTAACGCTTTTTTGTAAGCAATAGGAACCTTATCTTTGTACGCTAAAATAAAAAATTATGGAAGAGTGTATTTCAGTATTTGATATGTTAAAAATAGGAGTAGGACCTTCAAGTTCACATACTCTAGGTCCTTGGCGCGCGGCTGAACGATTTTTAAATGAAATTAAAGAAGCAAACATTCTAAATAAAACAAATAAAGTACAGGTTGACTTATACGGATCTCTTTCATTGACAGGGGTAGGTCATGCAACGGATTTAGCCGTAATGTTAGGTCTTAGTGGGCAAGATCCAGAGTATATTCCAGTGCAAGATATTGACGGAATCATTTATCATATTAATGACTCTAACGAATTAAAATTAGCCAATGAATTTGTTATAAAATTCAATCCCAAAATAGATATTGTATTTAATAAAAACTTTTTGCCTTTTCATGCCAATGGATTAACGTTTACTGCATTTTATGAGAATAAAAAATATGAATCAACATTTTATTCAATAGGAGGAGGATTTGTTGTAAAAGAAGAAAGAGTATCTGCTAAAGAAAAAGAAGAAGTAAAAAAGGCATTTCCATATCCTATAAATTACGCAACCGAATTATTAAATTACTGCCAGCAACAAAATCGAAAAATATCAGAAATAGTTTATGATAATGAAAAATCAATTCGTACAGAAGATCAAATTCATCATGAACTAGTAAGAGTATGGAATACCATGCTAGAATGTATGTATATAGGCTGTCATACAGAAGGAATCTTACCAGGTGGATTGAATGTAAGAAGGAGAGCATTTGATATACATCAAAATTTGATTGGTCTAGCACATTATAATTCGCCGCAAGAATGGCTGGAAACAATACGTAAAACCGAAGTGAAATTTAGACAAATACTTAAGTGGGTATCTTGTTTTGCACTAGCAGTTAATGAGGTTAATGCCTCATTAGGCAGAGTTGTTACGGCACCTACTAATGGGAGTTCAGGGGTAATACCAGCCGTGTTAATGTATTATATGGTCATAGAAAATCATCAAGCTAATGAAGATCAAATCAAACAATTTTTGATGGTAGCAGGTGAAATTGGTTCTATTTTTAAAAAAGGAGCCACCATCTCAGCGGCTATGGGAGGGTGTCAAGCCGAAATAGGGGTTTCATCAGCCATGGCGGCAGGTGCTTTATGTGAAGTAATGGGGGGAACACCAGAACAAGTTTTAATGGCAGCAGAAATTGCCATGGAACATCATTTAGGACTTACTTGTGATCCTATTGGAGGTCTTGTTCAAATTCCGTGTATAGAGCGTAATACAATGGGAGCTATTAAGGCTATTAACGCAGCTGAACTAGCACTAGAAACAGATCCTAAGAATGCAAAAGTACCATTGGATAAAGTAGTAAATACCATGTGGGAAACGGCTAAGGATATGAATAATAAGTATAAAGAAACCTCAGAAGGAGGCTTGGCAGTTGCCGTAAATATGGCTGATTGTTAATATATGTATTAATTAAATTCCGAAGGTGTCTGAAAAGTTAAAACTCAATGTTTAGTCTGTTACTTCGACGGTAGGAGAAGTTACATTATCAGCATCATGTGATTTTTTCTTCTGGTTAAGATGGTAAAATTGTAACTTTTTCGGATAGCTTTTTTATCTTTGACTCAATCAAAAAAATATAAAACAATGCATCTTTTCATTCAAAAAATAACAAAAGAAGAAAACATCACCTTTGAAGAGGTTATTGCACATATTGATGCAAATTATGAATTTACGCCTACACTTTTTAAAAATGGAAATCAGGTAAATCAAGCGGGAGAAAATAATGGTTCTTGTAAAATATTTTCTTTTGCTCTTTTACATGAATTAACAAAGGAACAAACGTTAAAACTTTTTGGTAAATTTTATCAGGATGTAATAGCAACCCCAGAGGCAGAAGATCATCAAAACATCCGAAATTTTATTACATTCGGGTGGGATGGAATTGTATTTGAAAAAGAAGCACTTAGATTGATATAAACCTAAAAAGAATGTAGCAGTAGTTTCTAGTGTAAAATTTTAGTAGTAAAAAGGAGGGCTCTTTTTTGTATATTTTAAGGAATCGTTTTCATTATAATTTAGTTTCAAACACAAAAGGGAGCCAGTGTAGTTTTATCCCAGATTACGCATTATAAAATTATTACAGATAAAAATGGCTTTGAATCGAAAAAAGTACTTAATTCTTTGTCCTCAACGTAGCAAAATTACAGTTGCGGTAAAAAATTTCAGTGTATTTTTATCTTCTTCGCCTTTTTCATTTTCATCACAAAGGCTAACGCATAATCTGGGTTCAGTATAACATAATAATCTATAGTTTTATGCGTTGGACGTTAAAATCGAAGCCAAATGATCAAAAAGTACAAGCTTTACAAAATGTACTTCAAGTAGATTCTATTGTAGCAACTCTTTTAATACAAAGAGGGATAGATACATTTGATGAGGCTAAAAAATTTTTTAGACCATCTTTATCTGATTTGCATGATCCTTATCTTATGAAAGATATGGATAAAGCGGTAGATCGAATTGAAAAGGCTATTTCATATAATGAAAATATTTTAGTTTTTGGTGATTATGATGTAGATGGCACAACAGCTGTATCCTTAGTTTCCTCTTATCTAAAAAGTTTTTATCCTAATGTGGCTACCTATATACCTGATCGTTATGCAGAAGGATATGGCGTTTCTTTTAAAGGAATTGATTTTGCTGAGGATCATAATTTTACTTTAATTATAGCTTTAGACTGTGGTATTAAATCTATAGACCATGTAAAATATGCTTCTCAAAAAGGAATTGATTTTATTATTTGCGATCATCACAGACCAGGATCTGTTTTACCAGATGCGGTAGCCATCTTAGATCCTAAAAGAGAAGATTGTTTTTATCCTTATAAAGAATTATGTGGCTGTGGAGTAGGATTTAAATTAATACAAGCATTAGCCTCTAAAAGAAATCAAACAATTCAAGAATTAGTTCCCTATTTAGATTTAGTAGCTACGGCTATAGGAGCTGATATAGTACCTATAACGGGAGAAAACAGAGTTTTAGCTAAATTTGGATTAGAAGTAATTAATACATCTCCTAGGCCAGGTATACAAGCTTTAATCTTAAATATAAAGAAAAAAGAGCTAACTATTTCAGATGTAGTATTTATTATAGCACCACGAATAAATGCAGCAGGAAGGATAAAACATGGGAATTATGCAGTATCATTATTAACAGAATTTGATTTGTTACAAGCGTCTCAATGCGCCGCTGATATTGAAATTTTTAATTCAGATAGAAAAGATCTAGACAAACAAATAACAGAAGAAGCTCTCGAACAAATTATACAAAATCAAGAAATAGATCGTTTTTCTACGGTAGTTTATCAAGAAAACTGGCATAAAGGAGTTATAGGAATAGTAGCTTCTCGTTTGGTAGAAAATTACTATCGTCCAACTATTGTTTTTACAAAAAGTGGCGATAAATTGGCCGCATCCGCTCGTTCAGTAAAAGATTTTGATATTTATAATGCTCTAGAAGCCTGTGCTGAACATTTAGAACAATTTGGAGGGCACATGTATGCTGCGGGTATGACACTAAAAGAAGAAAATTATATTGCTTTTAAAAAAGCATTCGAACAAACAGTAAAAGAATCTATTCATCCTGATTTATTGATACCAGAAATCAGTATAGATGCAGAAATCCAATTAGAAGATATTACCCCTAAATTAATGCGTATTTTAAAACAATTTGAACCTTTTGGACCAGAAAACATGACCCCTGTTTTTATATCGAAATCAATACATGATACAGGTTATGGCAAAGCAGTCGGTCAAAACGACGAACATCTTCGTCTTTTTGTGAAGCAGAATATGAGTGCTAGTTATAGTGCGATAGGTTTTGGTATTGGAAAAAAACAAATACTAACATCTAATTTACGAAGATTTGATGCGGTATATTCCATTGAAGAAAATGAATGGAATGGAAGCGTTTCGTTACAACTTAGATTAAGAGATATAAGGTAATGAAAATAGAAATCGAATATTTTAAACTTCAATTTAAGTTATTCAATAGACAACTAAAAGAGTTTTAAATTTCACCTCAATTAGCATACCCTTTTTTAATAGTAGGGTTTTGGATTACATCTATTTGTTTTTAGCTTTAGTATTTGTATTTATCTGTCTGAAAAACAAAGGAATTTGTTTTAATAAATCAGAATATTATACGATTATAGATTACTTGAAAACGGTATTCTTAATTTATCTTAAAAGAATACTATTTAAAGTCTTTATTTGTATTATTGAGTATAAAAGCATCTAGTAGTTGTAATTCAATAAAAAAAGTAAAACGATTAAATAACAATAAAGTGTCAAAAAAAAAACATAAAGATCCTTATTCATCATTAAGAATTAAAGAATTTAGATGGTTTTTAGCCATGCGATTAGCAGTTGTACTGGCTTGGTCTATGCAATTCATAATTGTAGAATGGGAAGTATATAGGATTACCCAAGACCCATGGTCATTAGGACTAATAGGTTTGATGGAAGTAATTCCAGCTATTGCTTTAGCATTATTTGCTGGACATATAGTAGATAAAAATGAAAAGCGAAAAATGATGATAAGGTGTTATATTGCGTTATTCGTACTTTCATTCGTTTTAACAAATCTACTCAATCCTTTTTACCCTTCTTTTTTTACAGCTAAAGAAGTCCTTTATAGTATATACATATTAGTTTTTTTAGGAGGTGTAGCTCGAGCTTTTATTTTTCCGTCGGTGTTTAGTTTGTTGGGTTTAATAGTACCTCATTCAGAAAAATCAAATGCTGCCGCTTGGAGTAGTTCTACTTGGCAAATTTCAGCTACTATAGGTCCTGCATTAGCGGGTTTTCTAATAAGTTGGATGGGGGTTTTTGAGGCTATGTGTGTTGTACTAGGATGTGTATTGGTAGGATTATTTGCGCTTTTTCAAATTACACCTAAACCTATTTTAAACACCCAAAAGGTAGAGTCAGTATATGAAAGTCTAAAAGAAGGATTGTTTTTTGTATTTAATAATAAGACCATCTTAAACGCTATATCACTAGATATGTTTGCTGTTCTTTTTGGTGGTGCAGTAGCATTATTACCCATTTTTGCAACAGATATTTTAAAAGTTGGTTCTGAAGGTTTTGGTATTTTAAGAGCGGCGCCTGCTATAGGTGGGTTAATAACAATGTTAGTGGCAACACATCTTGATCTTAATCATCAAGCGGGTAAAAAACTATTATGGGCTGTTTTTGGTTTTGGTATTTGTATTATTATGTTTGGTTTGTCTACAAATTTTTGGGTTTCAGTTCTGGCTTTGTTTTTAAGTGGTATTACTGATGGAATTTCAGTAGTAATTCGATCTACTATACTCCAACTTTATACACCTGATACCATGCGTGGAAGAGTTTCCTCAGTTAACTCTATATTTGTAGGATCCTCTAATGAATTAGGCGCTTTTGAAAGTGGGTTTACCTCAAAACTTATGGGCACCGTAAATGCTGTTCTTTTTGGAGGAATCATGACACTGATAGTAGTAGGTAGTATGACAATAGCTTCGCCAAAATTTAGAAACTTAACTATTGATAAATAGGTCTTTTCTTAATACAATCTAAATTATGTTTAAAAGAAAAAACATTTCCCTAGCCTCTAAAAAGAGGTATAATATCTTGTAGGTATAGAATTCTTTTTTGTGAATGTAGAAAACATAAATTTAAATCAATGTTTAGTCTACAATTTAGTGTAGTTTTATTATTGTTGTATAAAAAAGGGGACTAATACATAAAAGGGTAAAATACTATTTCAAATAGCACATCTTTTAAAAACGATTCCTTTAACTCGTTAAAGGAATCGTTTTTAAAAAGCATCTATTAATATTTAAATTTATTTAAACAATCCATCCATCCCAGGGATGTTAGGCATTCCATCTTTAGCAACCGCACCTAATTCAGCTTCGTTTACAGCTGTTGCTTTTTCAATAGCTTTGTTTAATATTAATACCAGATAGTCTTCTAATTGATCTTTGTCTTTTAATAAACTATCATCTATGGTAATACTTCTTATTTGACGGTTAGCACTTAAGGTTACATGCAATAATCCATCATTACTTTTTTGATCTACTAAAACAGTATCTAGACGTTTTTTAGTATCTTCAATTTTTTGTTGGGTTTCTTTTAATTTGCCCATCATGCCCATAATATCTCCAAACATAATTTTTTTAGTTTTAATTTAGCCGCAAACTTACTAATTTCATTTATGAAAGTGTAAATTTGCAATTCAAAAAATAATAAAATGTCAGATATCCTTATACCTCCTGTGGCTAAGATTATACCACAAAAATTAGAAATACATAATGATGTGCGTATAGATAATTATTATTGGTTAAATGATCGAGAAAATCAAGACGTAATTGATTATTTGAATGCAGAAAACGCATATTATGAGCAAATGACTGCGCACACAAAGGATTTTCAAAAGAAATTATTTCAAGAAATGAAAGCGCGTATAAAAGAAGATGAATCATCAGTACCTTATCTATATAATGGATATTGGTATATTACACGTTTTGAAAAGGGGGGAGATTATCCTATTTATTCTCGTAAAAAAGAAAGTTTAGAGGCGCCAGAAGAAATTTTGTTTAACTGTAATGAAATGGCAAAAAACTTTGCCTACTTTCAGTTAGGAGGAGTAAGTGTAAGTCCTAATAACAAGTTTGCTACTTTTGGTACAGATACGGTAAGTCGTCGTATATATACGATTCAAATTAAAAACTTAGAAACGGGTGAAATTCTTACTGATAAAATAGAAAATTGTACAGGAGGGTCAATTTGGGCCAATGATAATCAAACGATCTTTTACACCACTAAAGATCCTGTAACACTTCGTTCAAATAAAGTGTATAAACATAAAATAGGAACAAATGTTTCGGAAGATGTATTAGTTTTTGAAGAAAAAGATGAAACTTTCAGTGTATATATTTACAAAGAAAAATCAAAAAAATATTTAGTAATTGGTTCTCAAAGTACCATGACCACTGAATATCAGTATTTGAATGCTGATACACCAGATGAATCTTTCTTGATTTTCCAAAAACGAACCCGTGGTTTGGAATACACAATTTCACATTTTGACAACAACTTTTATATATTAACGAATAAAGATAATGCCACTAATTTTAAGCTAATGAAAACTTCTGAAACAACTACTTCTAAAGAAAATTGGGTAGATGTTTTACCGCACCGTGAAGATGTTTTATTAGAAGATATTGAAATTTTTAAAGATTATTTGGTAGTTGAAGAGCGTTCGAATGGTTTAACCCAATTACGAATCATACCGTGGAGCGGAGCAGAAGCGTATTATCTTCCTTTTGAAAGTCAAACCTATACAGCTTACACATCCACTAATGTTGATTTTGATACAGAAATTCTTCGTTATGGATATCAGTCACTAAAAACACCTTCTTCAATTATAGATTTCAATATGCGGACACAAGAAAAAGAAATCAAAAAAGAACAAGAAGTTTTAGGAGGTACGTTTGATAAAGAGAATTACGAAGAAAAACGAGTATGGGCAACAGCTCGTGATGGTGTAAAAGTACCTATTTCATTAGTATACAAAAAAGGAATTGAACTTAATGCACAAAGACCTTTGTTGCAATATGCTTACGGTTCGTATGGTTATTCTATGGATTGTACTTTTTCAACCACCCGTTTGAGCCTTTTAGACCGTGGGTTTATTTATGCAATTGCCCATATTCGTGGAGGAGAAGATTTAGGTCGTCCTTGGTATGAAGATGGGAAATTACTAAAAAAGAAGAATACTTTTACCGATTTTATAGATTGTTCTAAATTTTTAATCGAAAATAAATATACTTCAGCTCAACATTTATATGCCGAAGGAGGCTCAGCAGGCGGTTTGTTAATGGGAGCAGTCATTAATATGAATCCTGAGTTGTATAACGGAATTATTTCCGCCGTACCGTTTGTAGATGTAGTAACAACCATGTTAGACGATTCGATTCCATTAACCACAGGAGAATATGATGAATGGGGTAATCCAAAGGATAAAGAATATTATGACTATATGAAATCCTATTCACCTTACGATAATGTAGAGTCAAAAGAGTATCCCAATATGTTAGTAACAACAGGTTTACATGATTCACAAGTTCAATATTGGGAACCCGCTAAATGGGTTGCTAAGTTAAGAGCTTCTAAAACTGACAAAAATTTATTATTTTTAGACACGAATATGGATACAGGACATGGTGGAGCTTCTGGTAGATTTGAAGCTTTAAAAGAAATAGCAAAAGAATTTTCGTTTTTGTTTCAACTAGAAGGAATCAAACGATAAAAAATTAATAGCTTTGTAGTTCATTATCCAGAAAAAAATTAATAAACTGTATGAAGACAGAAATTAAGGCTTATAGCTCTATTTTAGAATTAATAGGAAACACGCCTTTAATTAAATTAAATAAGATAACGGATTCCTTTAAAGGAAATTTTTATGCTAAAGTAGAAGCTTTTAATCCAGGACATTCTACAAAAGATAGAATTGCTTTATACATCATTGAAGAGGCTGAGCGCAGAGGGATTTTAAAACCAGGTGATACAATAGTAGAAACAACTTCTGGTAATACAGGTTTTAGTCTTGCCATGGTGAGTATTATCAAAGGGTATAATTGTGTTTTGGCTGTGAGTTCAAAATCTTCACCTGATAAAATAGATATGCTCAAGAGTATGGGGGCAAAAGTGTATGTTTGTCCAGCCCACGTTTCTGCAGATGATGAACGTTCTTATTATAATGTAGCAAAACGTTTGCATGAAGAAACCAAAGGATCTATTTATATCAATCAATATTTTAATGAATTAAATGTTGAAGCCCATTATAAAACTACAGGTCCTGAAATTTGGGAACAAACAGGCGGTCAGGTAACGCATATTATTGCTTGTTCAGGAACAGGAGGAACATTATCAGGGACAGCAAAATTTTTAAAAGAACAAAATCCTAATATCAAAATTTTAGGAGTCGATGCCTACGGTTCAGTGCTAAAAAAATACCATGAAACCAAAGAGTTTGATTCAGATGAAATTTATCCTTACCAAATAGAAGGATTAGGAAAAAATCTGATTCCCACCGCTACCGATTTTGATATTATAGACCGCTTTATTAAAGTTACAGATGAAGAAAGCGCTCACATGTCTCGGAAATTAGCCAAAACAGAAGGAATTTTTGCAGGTTATACTTCAGGAGCCGTTTTAGAAGCTATTAGGTTGTATGATGAAGAAGCTGAATTTAATGAAGAGAGTGTAGTAGTAGCTATATTACCCGATCACGGATCTCGTTATATGAGTAAAGTATATAATGATGAATGGATGCGTTCACAAGGCTTTTTTGATAGTGTAAATGCAGAAGATCAAAAAGTAGAATTTATAAAATAAAATAAGCATAATGTGATGCTTGTTTAATCAAAAAAAAACACCAAACATACACGATTCTTATTTGTATTACAGCATACAAAAAGATTTGTCCAAAATACGATGTCATTTGCTTCGCTTATTCGAATGAAGTCCTTAGGTTATCTTTGTTCTTTGATCGATTAGAGCGAAGCGATTCTAACGAAGTTAAATGACACAAGTTTTGTACTCTATATTTTTATATCAGCCTGTTTGAAAAAAAAAGCATAAAATTAAAAGAAATAATCAATATTTTTTATAATAGAAGGTTATTCTTGATATTCAGATATAATTTCATTATCAAATTCCATGTGATCTATTATTTCTGAATGCGTTTCAACATCAGGTTTAGAAGCTTTGAGTTTATTAAATCGTTCTACTGCTTCTAGATCATTTTCATCACCACTAAAATAAGGGAATACATCCACAATAGGAGACTCTGAAATGGCAGGAATGGTATAATCCCCCATTGTATTTTTCATAGCTATTTGTGTATTATCATAAGCTTCACGTACATCATTTGCTTGTACTAATAAGTATAAATTAGTTTTTCTTTCTTTTCCGCTTTCTTCATCATAGGCTATTAAAGAAACTTTTGAACGAAACCATCTATCTGTATTTTCAAATGGATGAATTTCAGCATAATTGGCCACTTTAATATTCGTTATTTTAAACTCCTCAGTCAGATAAGACATCATTTCTTGTGTAATTCTAGATTCAGCTTCGGTATAGGATAGAGCATCGACTAAATAAGGTTCTGTTGTGACTTTTTGGATGCCATTTTCGTCTACTTTTCTAAATTTTACTTTACATTCGTACCAAGTTGCGCTCATAATTTTATATTTAAGGAGGGCAAATGTACTTTTTTAATTCTAAATAATAAGGAGTTTGAGAAGATATATACTACTAGTTTATAAACAAATTTTTATAGTATTTATAATCTGTTTTTTATGCATTCCAAATTTCCCAAGCTTTCTCTGCTTGTAATACTAACATCTCATAACCATTTTTAATGATAGCTCCTTTTTCCTCAGCTTTTGTGAGAAAAGAAGTTTTTTCCGGATTATAAATCAAGTCGTATACGAGATGATTAGAAGTTATGAACTCATAGGGAATTGTAGGGCAGTCTTGAATATTAGGATACGTTCCTAATGGGGTACAATTAATTATTATAGTATATTCTGCCAGTGTAGAAGCATTTAATTGATCATAAGTGATCGTATTATTAAATTGTTGTCTTGAAACAAATAAGAAATCAATTCCTAAGTTTTTTAAAGCGTAAGCAATAGCTTTTGAAGCACCTCCCGTACCTAATAATAAGGCTTTTTTATGATGATTACAGAGTAGAGGGGTAATTGATTCTTGAAAACCATAAAAATCAGTATTATGCCCAATCAGTTTTTTATCTGAAGTAATTTTAATCGTATTTACCGCTTCAATATCTTTTGCTGTTTCTGAAAGTTCATCTAAATAAGGTATGATTTTTTCCTTATAGGGTATTGTTACATTTAAACCTATTAAATTAGGCTCATTGATAATTATTTCTTTAAATTCACCAATTTTTTGAATATCATAATTATCATACGAAAAAATAAGGGTTAAAGATTCATTTTGAAATTTATTTGTAAAATAATTTTTAGAAAAAGAATAAGAAATATTTTTACCTAGTAATCCTAATTTTTTCATAAAATAATGTATTTATTGTAACTCATTGAATTTATTTATAATTTTTTGAATAGCTTTCATATCAAATACGGCAGGAAATAGTTCCTGTAGAATACTCTTCATTTTAAAATTATGATGTAAAGCATTTGTTAAGTGATATAATCCTTTAGTAGGGTTATCTAAAGAATAATACAACCCAGCTAAACGATATTCTATTTGATAATGATCTAAAAACAAGACATTTGCTTTTATTAAGGTTTCTACAGAAGCTTCATATTCCCCAATAAATAATTGTGTATCCGCCCAAAATAGAATGGTTTCTAATTCTGTATCTCCTAATTCTATAGCTTTTCGATATCCTTCTTCTGCTTCTTCAAATAGTGCTAACTCTTTATTTATAGAGGCATACCGTTTCCAGTATAAAGGGTTTTCTGCATCTATACCAAGGGCTTTGTTTACATAATAAAGAGCCTTTTGAAAGTTTTCTTGGCGCATATAAAAATCCGTTATGGCTATCCATCCTTTATCTAATAAAGGATCTTCATGTACTGTTTTGTTATAATAATTTAAAGCTTCTGAATCATTGCCCATTTTTTCAAAACATTTGCCTATTCGTAATAAGGCGTAAGAGGTTGGATCTTCTAATCGAATGGTTTCTTGATAGTTCCAGATGGCTTCTTCATAGCGTTCTAAACGTTCAAGTGCTTTGGCTTTTTCCATATAGGCTCCCATGAATTGATCGTCAATAACGGTTGCATAATCAAATGCTATGTAGGCTTCTTGGTACTGTTTTATAGTAAAGTTTAATCTACCTAGTTGGTGCCATGCAATTTCACTATAAGGATTTGTGTCTATATAGTTTTGTAAAAAGGAAATGGCTTCTTGGTATTGTTCTAAAAATTCAAAACAATAGATGACGTTATAGAGTCCGGATTGTTCTTCGGGTTCTTCTTCTAAACAAGCTATAAAATGTGTTTTGGCGAGTTCTAGTTCATCCATGAATAAATATTCCATCCCTAAAAGGTTATGAACATCAGCATAGTCATCTGTGTATTGTAAGGCTGTTTTTAGAAACTCAACGGCTTGTTTATGATCG
The DNA here is from genome assembly GCF_014844295.1 of Flavobacterium columnare. Lineage (NCBI taxonomy): Bacteria > Pseudomonadati > Bacteroidota > Flavobacteriia > Flavobacteriales > Flavobacteriaceae > Flavobacterium > Flavobacterium columnare. The sequence goes on along the minus strand of NZ_CP054494.1, from coordinate 3,128,327 downwards.
TCTCGTTTAGAACAAATGTTTGCTTTTTGTATAAAAATTTCTTCATTGGTGGGTTCTATAGCGTATAAATCATTCAGCAGCTTTTCGGCTTGTTCGATTTTGTCTTCAAATAACAGCATTTCTACCTGAACCAACTTCAATCCAAAGGATTTGGGATGTTGCTCTAGCCCTAATTTTAGAGCTTTTTTGGCTAGACTAGGTTTGCCAATATCCATATAATGGAGGATGATATCCTCAAATTCTTCTGAATCAAAAAATAAGACCTTATTGGTTTTTAACATTGATTCAAATTTTGATAAGGATAAACTATAATCTTCTTCATTGTGACTCAAATCCATACTCCTAAGTTTTTATTATCCTTACTAAAAATAGTAAAGTTGGCGTTTATAATGGGTTAAAAAACGATTTTTTTTGAACAATTTAATGAACAAAATAAAGACGTTTTTGATTATTGTTTTCGTTCAATTTTTGATTATTAATCAGCCTCTATTTCATTCATAGCATCAATAATAATGCCACATCCTTCCTGTGTTTTTGAATGTGAAAAATAAAAAAAGATGTTATTTTTTTACCAATTCAATATCCTGTGTTTGTAATTTTTGACTCAACCATTTTTTTATCTTATTTGTGTCAATTGTATTATCATTACATTCGTACAGCAAAACAATAAATGTTTTTTGTTCGTCCGTATTTGTATTAATTATATGTTTTCCTAATGATACATTTTTTAGTTCAGGAAATAGGATAGCAATTTCTTCTAAGGTTTCGTTATTTGAAATTTTGTACTCATTCAATTCTTTTTGTAATTTGTTTATTAAAAGATCTTTTTGGTCAGATGTTTTGTTTTGAATCCCAATTTCATTCAAAATTTCATCTTTTAAATCTTTTGGATCTTGTTTTATTTCTATTACAGTATTCTTAATATCGTATTTAGAAAGTCTTTCATTTAGTAATTTAGTTTCATTTTCATTAAACTTTTTACTTAAAAAAGCCAGTTCTATTGTTTTAGGGGTGGTATTATGTTTTGTTTTTTTATAAATAATTGTATAGCCTTTATTTGTTAATTCTTGAGTTAGAAACTCTTCTATTTTTTGGTTATACTTATTTTCCTGAAGCAAGCTATATGCCATATAAAAACTAGGAATGATCATAATTAAAATAAGAATTGAAATACCGTAACGTATTTGTTTTTCAAATTTTTGATTGAGTGTTTTTATAGGTTTGTAATTCAGGTATTTAAGTACTAAAAAGGTTGAGATGCAGATAAAAAAACAGTTGATAGAATATAAATAAATAGCTCCTAAAAAATAAGAAAAATTACTAATAGCAAGTCCGTGTCCTGCTGTACAAAGAGGAGGCATTAATGCAGTGGCAATAGCTACCCCTGGTATTGGATTGCCTTTTTCTACTCGAGTTATTGCAATAACACCAACCAAACCTCCAAAAAAAGCAATGAGAACATCGTAAATATTAGGAGAGGTTCTAGCAAGTAATTCGGAGTTTGTATCCTTAAAAGGACTAAAGTAAAAATAAATAGTTGCAACAGTTAAACTTAATATGGTAGCAATTAATAAATTTTTGGAAGATTTTTTTAATAGTTCAAAATCATAAATAGCTAATGAAAATCCAGCTCCTACAATAGGCCCCATTAAAGGAGAAATAAGCATTGCACCTATAATTACAGCTGTAGAATTTACATTTAAGCCAACACAGGCAATTACTATGGCACAGGCCAATGTCCATAAGTTAGATCCTCTAAAAGAAATATTAGATTTTACAGTTTCTAAAACTTTTTCTTGCTTTTCTTCACCTTTATTTAAATTGATAAAGTCGTAAATTTTTTTCTCAATCATCTGCTATTTATTATAATTTCTTATTAGTTTTTATGAAGTTAATGTTTTGTTTTTAAATAGTACATTAGGATGGAAGTCAAATATATAAAAATGCTTTTAAATTTAGACTTAGAACCTTAATTTCCTAAAAATGCTTAATAAGCACTTTGGGTAAGTTCATACAAAACGCTAAAATTTAAAATTTTGTAAAAGAATGAAGACTTTAAAAATTTTTTTTTAGAAAGGATGAGGTTTGTTATGAACAAGGTATTTAAAAAGGAATAGCATTAAGATAGCATTAATACCATTTAAACTTTGAATTTTCTTTTTAAAAATAGTACCTCTACAAAAGCAACAAAAATTAGTGTTGGTTCTCGATGCGTTTCGAACTCGAACGAACGATGATTTCAATTATATACTCAACCGTCCGTTCGAGTTGTTTTAAAATGAAAAAAAAAGATCGAGAATTTTACTTTTTAATCCAGTATATTTTAAGTTTAAATGGTATAAAAGACCTCTCGTTTGTGGCTCCAACGTTGGTCTAACTATAAAATTTACTCCAAAACATCCATATCAAAATCTTTTTTGCAGATGTTCACTTCGTTAGTCGTTTTGCGCATTTTGATTACAGAATGTCCCACATCCCCCTGGATGATTACCGAAGTGTCTTTGGTTTCGTTTTTAAAACTATAGTCCGATTCGTATTGACTCACAACGAAAACATCGTTTGTTTCCTGAAAGGTCATTTTTACTACCTCTTTCAATACCCTTACAGTATATCCCGTACTTTGTTTGTCGTTAAAATTATCACTGCTCATCTCAAAAGTATAGTCCGAAAGGAGATGATATTCCAAGGTTATCGGGCGACATTCTTTTTTGGTAAGCGTTAAGGAGCCCAGTAATGGTAATTTAGGATTTTGTGAGCGAAAATGCAGGATATAGTTAGCTTTATCACTGGTTTCTTCCAATTTGAATTGAAAATCTTTGCGATTCAAAAAAGCATAGCTTTCATAGAAGTGCTCCAACTGCCCAAAAATCGAAGTCAAATAAAATGGAATTTGCTCCCTTGGATTGCGTTCTTTTTTAAAAATGGCATTTTCAGCTTGCTGATACGTATCAAATTTAGCTTTGTCCAATTGATAAGTACTTTCGCAACCAATAGGCGAAACGGACTTCAAGAGACAAGTACCTTTAAAATTATAAAAAGGCATTTGGTTGATTTGCGCCACAGCTTCCACCGTATAAAAATCGGTGGTGTTTGAGCGGTAATGCTGTTTGAACTGCGCACGCATTTTCAATAGCACTTGCTCCAACTCAATTTCCTGAGGGGTTCTAAAATCTTTGTGTTCCTGTTTTTTGATTTGAGCACCAATGCCTTGTATAGCTAACAATGCAAAAAGAAGCGGACGTAGTAACATGCGTAGCCGATTTTGGGTTAGTAGTTCTTAAAGATACTAAAACGCAGGTATTTATAGAAAATTTTGTGGGATAAAAGAAAAGTACCCAACAGGATATTTTTTGAACCCTCTTTTGTATAAAATGCTATTTTTGAATAGCAAATAAACAAAACATTTTCCTCTACTAAACCCTGTGCTATTATTGTGCGTTTTCTTGTTTTAGCTTTTGGATATTGTTTTTACGGGAAACCGTAGCGGAAATAATTTTAAAACGTTAATTTTATAATTGAACAAAGTAAAAATTAAATTAGTATAAATGGAAGATAACATTAAAGTAAATAAGTATATAATTCATTTTTTAGAAAAAGAAAAAAATAAAGCAGAAGTTAAAATTGATTTTTCAGACAAAGTATCTAAATCAGATGATTTTTCAAATGTTTTGGTTAAAAGTTTGCATAAATCTATTAGTGAAAGTCCCTCATTAAAAAACACAAAGTTTAAAATAAATAATTCAAATGAATTCTCAAACTCATTAAATAGTTATTTAGAGTTGATTGAAGATGAAAATGAGGATGCCTTTTATGAATTATCTAAATCTATTACAGCTTTAAAAGAGAAAATTGAAACTAAACCATTTGCAACGGGAGGTTATTATTTATTTGTAGATTATTTTATATCTAATAATAGATTCATAGCGGTTGTATTACTCAGAAAGAGAGATGGAATTAACATAATAAAAAAGGAAGGAGTATTCACACTTGATAATACAGAGAACATTAATATTGATAAGATAGCAATGGCGTTGAGGATAAATTTTGCTATTTATTTGAATTCTGATTCAGAAGAAGAAAAAAATAATTACTTGGCATTAATCACAACTCAACAAGATGGAGAGGTTTCAGAATATTTTAAAGATTGGGTTAATGCTGGTGATATGATTAAGAACTCAGTCAATACTAAAAATTTTATTAGATTATTAAAACTGGTTGATTTACCAAAAAATGAAATTGGTGAAGAAAAATTCAAAGGTGTTGAAGAATTAAAGAGAGCTGTATATGAATATGTTAAAGATAAAAAAAGTAAAACAATTAATTTGTCTGACGTAAGTAGTCATTTGTGGGGAGAGGATAAGAAAAATATTTTAAGCGAAACGGCTAAAAATTATTCAATTGATATTGATAATGAATTTAAAAAAGAGACTAGAATTTTTAAAGAATTAATAACCATAAAAGCTAGTGTGGATGGTATTGTCATTTCTGTAGATTATGATAAAATTAATCCTGATGAAGTTGATATAAAAGAAGATGTAATAATAATTAAAAATAAGAAACTAGCTACTAAATTAAATAATAGATATAAAGAAGAAAAACAGAATGGTAGGTAGTAATATTTCGATAGATGAAGTTGTTAGTATTCTTGAAAAGAAATTTACTGATGGTAAAATTAATAGAATTAGTAATTCCGAAATTCAGATTACTGATAATGAAAATCAAAATAAATATAGCAATGAAATATTTATTAAAATTTTCAGTAATGTTGAACTTAACAAAGATAAAATTAGTTTAAAATTAAATAGATATGTCTCTGGAATTGATAATTTATTTATTTATTATAATGTCAAGGATTATTTAGTTGACGACAGTTATAAAGATGTCTATTATAATTCAGACATAATTATAATTGATTTTAATGGAGAAACTATACGAAAAAAAGCAGATGAAGATTTTAGTAAAGAAAAAGCTTTGTTTTTTAATTACCCTATTTACAAAGAATTATTTCTTTTTTTGAAATCGAATAATTTATTTACAACATTATATGGAGAGTCCAAAAATGAAATTATTATTGTAAATAAAAAGAATGGAGCTTTTCATATTGGGTATAAATCAAATGAGTTAAGAGTTGCTGATTTTGATAATATTCAACCACTGTTTTTGATTTTAAAAGAATCTTTTAAAAATAAAGAATTTGTTCAATTTTTTAAAGAAAACATAATTGTTTTTGGAATAGGTAATAACGACACTTTAGACCGTTTTTATCATATAGTTTTGAATTTAAATCCAATTCTTCGTCTTACAGAAAGAGATTATGAAAATTATGTTCTAGATTTTAATTTTGAAAATATAAAATCAAAATTTAAAGATGAAAGGAATAAATATTTTGAAAGTATAGAAAAAAATATTGAATCAGTAAATAAACAAGTTTTGTCTATTCCTTTAACTTTTGCTGCTACTGCGTTCGCAAGTTATCAAGTAAAAGATAAATCATTTATTGTGTTTCTGATACTTACAGGTTTTATATTATATTCAATTATCGCTTTTAAAATGTTAAATATTTCTAAGTATAATATTGATTGTATAAAAGGTGATGTGAAAAAAGAAGAAGGTGAAATTAAAAATAATTTTTTAAAAAATTATACTCATTTTGAATCAGATTTTAAGAAAATCTATTCAAAAATTTGTAAAATAAAAAGCTTAATAAATAGTATTAAATGGGTTTTATGTGCTATGCTATTACTTTTTGGTACATTTTCTTTTATCCAAATTTTATATAAACAAGAAATTAAGAAAGATGATTTTATAACAATACCTGTCGAATCTATAAAGCAAGTTGATACTTCTTCAAAAGCGGTTAATATTAGGATTTATAAGAGGTCTCACGAAAAGTAATTTTTAAAAAAGTATTTACTCCTAAAGAAAATTAATTTTTTTGAAACTAACAATGAGCCTTTTGAGAAGTATAAACAAGATATTGCCAAGCAAATAGGATTGTTTCTTCTGTCAAATGAATCTTCAAAAAATAAAGGGAATTAGTTGTTTTGTCTTTACTTTATGAGACTCCTCGTTGCCTCGGAGTGACCAACTGTATGGAGTAACTTTGAGTATCTCTGTGTTTTCTTTGAGTATCTCTGTGTAATAGCAAATAAAACAAAAGCCTGAAAAAATCTCAGGCTTTATATTATCGTATTTTCTTAATAAAATTTCCAATACCATCCACACCATTAGCGGTTAAATGTTTGATAAACGCGCTACCTATAATGGCACCTTGTTGGTGCGTAGTGGCTTGTTGGAACGTTTCAGCATCAGAAATTCCAAAACCAATTACTTGTGGGTTGTTGAGTTGCATTTGGGCAATTCGTTCAAAATACGCCATTTGCTCTTCGCCAAAGCCCGTTTGACTACCCGTAACGCTTGCGGTACTGACCATATAGATAAAACTATTGGAAACAGCATCGATCTGGCGAATGCGTTCGTCACTGGTTTGCGGAGTGATTAAAAAGATATTTTTTAAATTATATTTTTCAAAAATAGCCTGATATTCTTCTTGGTATATCTCTAAAGGTAAATCGGGGATGATTAAACCGTCGATGCCTACTTGGGCGCATTGCTGACAAAATTTTTCTACGCCAAATTGCAGTATCGGATTCAAATACCCCATAATCAATAACGGAATTTGTACCGTTTGACGAATGTCCTTTAATTGCTCAAATAGCAGAGCAGAAGTCATTCCGTTTTCTAACGCAACGGTCGAACTTTCTTGTATGGTGGGACCATCGGCTAAGGGATCACTAAACGGTAATCCAATTTCAATCATATCGACTCCGTTTTTTTCTAGTTCTTGGATAATGTGTACGATGTCGTTTAAAGAAGGATACCCAGCGGTGAAATACAGGGAGAGAATAGCCTCCCCAACCCCTCCAAAGGAGGGGCTAGCTGTTGCGTGTAATTTTGACGTGAAAAGTTTATTGATTCTATTCATAATTTTATTATTTAACCGCGAAGTGCGCTAAGGTGTACGCAAGGTTCGCGAAGGTGTTCTTTTATAATTTCATAAAAACTGATTGGGCGTTCCTACATTCCCCCTTCGGGGGTTAGGGGGCAATTGCGTCCAGTTAAGCCCCTCCTTTGGAGGGGTTGGGGAGGCTCAGGCTCCTCATATAAGTCTCCAAATCTTTGTCGCCTCTTCCTGAAAGGTTAATAACTACAATATCTTCTTTTCGGAATTTTTTTAAGCCAAAAACCGCTAAAGCGTGCGAACTTTCAATGGCTGGAATGATGCCTTCTTTTTTACATAGGTTAAGACCTGCTTGCATGGCTTCGTCATCGGTAGCCGACATAAATGTTGCTCTCCCGCTTTTGAATAAATGGGCGTGTAAGGGTCCCACACCTGGGTAATCTAATCCTGCCGAAATAGAATAGGGTTCGGTGATTTGTCCGTCTTCGGTTTGCATTAATAGCGTTTTACTTCCGTGGATAATACCTTCCTTTCCTAATATGGAAGTAGCGGCACTTTCGCCTGAATAAATTCCTTTTCCAGCGGCTTCTACTGCTATTAAATTGACATTTTCATCGTCTAGGAAATGATAAAAAGCGCCAGCGGCATTACTTCCTCCACCTACACAAGCAATGACATAATCAGGGGTTTCTCGACCTTCTTTTTCCAATAATTGTTTTCTAATTTCTTCCGAAATAATGCTCTGAAAACGGGCTACCATATCAGGGTAGGGATGAGGTCCTACTACTGATCCTATGATGTAAAAGGTATCTAGCGGATTGTTAATCCAATCGCGAATAGCTTCATTCGTCGCATCTTTTAAGGTCTTTGAACCTGAGGTGGCAGGACGGACTTCTGCGCCTAGCATTTTCATTCGGGCAACATTGGGTGCTTGACGTTTGATGTCGATTTCGCCCATATACACAATACATTGTAATCCCATTAAGGCGCAAACGGTAGCGGTAGCTACTCCGTGTTGACCAGCACCTGTTTCGGCTATGATGCGGTGTTTGCCTAATCGTTTGGCTAATAAAATTTGGCCTATGGTATTATTGACTTTATGTGCTCCTGTATGGCATAAGTCTTCTCGTTTTAGGTAGATATTGGTGCCATATTGCTCCGATAAATTTTTAGCAAAATACAAAGGGGTAGGGCGACCCACATAATCTTTTAATAATTGTAGATATTCCTCTTGGAAACTCTCCGTTTCGATAATATCAAGGTATTGTTGGCGTAATTGCTCCACATTAGGATACAGCATTTCGGGGATAAAAGCCCCTCCAAAATCACCATAAAATCCTCTTTCGTTTACTGTATATTTCATTTTTTTATTTTTAGTTGTTTCAAGTTTCAGGTTTCAAAGTTTTCTTGTTACACAGAGTTGCACAAAGTAAGGTACAAAGTTTCTCAAAGTTTGATGCTTGTTACTTATTACTATTCACTCTTTACTCTTTACTCTTTACTCTTTACTCTTTACTCTTTACTCTTTACTCTTTACTCTTTACTCTTTACTCTTTACTCTTTACTCTTTACTCTTTACTCTTTACTCTTTACTCTTTACTCTTTACTCTTTACTCTTTACTCTTTACTCTTTACTCTTTACTCTTTACTCTTTACTCTTTACTCTTCACTCTTCACTCTTTACTTCTTCACTCAACATTCGTTAATCTTAAATCATCAATCAGTAACCTACATTTCTCCACATCTTTCAACCCTGCATCGATTTCAAATTTACTATTGACGTCTATGGCGTAACATTTTTGACCGACGTCTGTTTTTAGGAAAGCTTTTAGCGCTTCTAATTCGTTTATGCCAATGCCTCCACTTAAAAAATAAGGTTTATCGGAAGGATAATTGTTTAAAATATCCCAATCAAAAGTAAATCCATTGCCTCCGTGTTGTTGTCCTTTGGTATCAAACAAATAATAGTCGCAAACATTTTCGTAGTTAATTATACTTTGAAAATCAAAATGAGCATCCATCGAAAATACTTTGATAACTTCAATTGAAGTGTCTTTTAAGGCTTGGCACATCGTTGCAGACTCTTTTCCGTGTAATTGCACTGCATTCAATTGATACTGTTGTATTTTTTGTTGAATGGTTTCCAAATCAGCATTGACAAACACGCCCACTTTTTTGATGGTATTGGGAATCTCAGGGATATTTCCTGTGCAATGCCTTGGAGACATTTCATAAAAAATAAAACCTAAATAATCGGGTTTTAGTTTCGAAACTGCCTGTATGTTGACAGGGTATTTCATTCCGCATATTTTGATTTTTATGGACATATTTTTTTGTTACACAGAGTTTCATAAAGTTTTTTCACAGAGTTACACAAAGTTTTAATTCTTTTTGTGGTTCTTCGTGTTTTCTCTGTGTGTCTCTGTGGAATTATCTACATTGATTTATAAATTCTTTTAAAGCCACTTCTGGATTATCGGTTTTCATAAAGTTTTCACCTATTAAAAAACCTTGATACCCATATTGTTGGAGTTCAATCACAGCACTAGGTTCGCTTATTCCACTTTCGGAAACTTTAACAAATTCATTCGGGATTTTAGGAGCGAGTTCCTTACTGTAATTCAGACTCACTTCAAAGGTTTTTAGATTACGATTGTTTACGCCAATCATATCCAAACTGGGCATAATCGATTTTTCCAATTCTTCTTCGTTGTGGACTTCCAATAAAACTTCTAAAGCCAATGATTGCGCAAATTCCGATAATTGTTTGATTTCTTCACGGGTTAAAACCGCTGCAATCAACAAAATGGTATCCGCACCATACGCTTTTGCTTCAAGAATTTGATATTCATCCACGATAAATTCTTTTCGCAATAAAGGCACCGAAGTCGATGCTTTAGCGAGAAGTAAATCATCTAACGAACCTCCGAAGTATTTTCCATCAGTCAGCACAGAAATCCCCGAAGCACCACCATTTTGATACCCCATTACCACTGAGTTCACACTATGATTTTGATTGATAACCGCTTTAGATGGCGACCTGCGTTTGTGTTCGGCGATAATACCCACAAAGTTGTTTCGTAAATTTTTACTCATCGAAGTTGTTTTACTTCCAAATAACACCGATTGCTCCAATTGGCTCACCGGTACAATCGATTTTTTAAGTTCAACTTCTATTTTTTTATCTGCTATTATTTTATCTAGAATATTCATTGTTTTTAAGTGATAAGTAAATAGTAATTAGTGATAAGTGAATAGTGTTTTGTGATTAGTTCATTTTCAGGGAAATCTCTGACTAATCACTTTTTACTTTTCACTAATTACTTAATTTTTGTAATTTCTCCAACTTCTCCAAAGCCCTTCCACTCATTAAACTCTCTTTTGCTAGTTCAAATCCGTCGAGTACCGAGCAATTTTGAGCGGTGGCAATAGCCAATCCAGCATTAGCACAGACCACATTGTTTTGAGCCGTAGTACCGTTACCTTGAAGAATGTTCATAAAAATATCCGCCGATTCTTGTACAGTAGTTCCGCCAGCAATATCGATAGCGTTTAATTTGGTTATATTAAAATCTTCAGGTTTTAAGATTCTTTCGGTATTACGAGAAATAACTTTGGTAGCATTCGTTAACGATACTTCATCATAACCATCTAAATCGTGTAAAATGGTAAAATTAGTTTCGGTATTTTGGTACAAATAAGCATACATACGAGCCAATTCTAAATTGAAAACGCCTACCATTTGATGTTTAGGAAAACTAGGATTCACCATAGGACCTAACATATTAAAGAAGGTTTTTACACCCAATTCCTTACGGATAGGCGCTACTTCTTTCATAGCAGGGTGGAAAAGAGGCGCGTGAAGGATACAAATATTTGCTTCTTCCAAGCATTTTTCTAAAAAGCCTTTGTCATTACTGAATGTAACCCCAAGGTTTTCCATTACATTACTCGACCCAGAAATAGAAGAAAGTCCGTAATTCCCGTGTTTAGTCACTTTGGTACCTGCACCAGCCGTGATAAAAGACGCTAAAGTCGAAATGTTAAACGTGTCTTTTCCGTCTCCACCCGTTCCACAAAGGTCAATGGTGTCATAAGCCGAAAAATCGGTTGCGATACATAAATCTAATAGCGCTTGACGGAAACCTGCTAATTCAGCAATGGTAATAGGGCGCATCATAAACACGGTTAAAAACGATGCAATCTGACTCGGATTGTACTGTCCGTGTGAGATGTTAACTAATATTTGGTACGCCTCGTCTTGCGAAAGTGTTTCGTGTTGGAATAATTTATTAAGTGTTGATTTCATTAGGTGTGAATTAAAAATGATGAATTAAAAATTAAAAGTTCATTTGTTAGATTCTATGAAATGAAGTAACACAATGTTGCACAATGTTTTTTCACAACGTTTCACAATGAAAAAAACTTCTTTGACTTTGTGTCCGAACTTTGTGCGACTTTGTGTAACTACCCACGCCAACTTACCCAATTCTCTAAAATCTTTTTACCCAATGGTGTTAATACACTTTCAGGATGGTATTGTACCCCACGAACATCGTAAGACTTATGTTTTAAGGACATAATTTGTCCGTTTGCATCTACCGAAGTTACTTCCAGAACCGCAGGGAAGTTTTCATTTGCCACCACCCACGAATGGTAACGTCCTACTTCAAACTCCGCTGGTAAATCTCTAAAAAGTACTTCATCAGGATTCGTTAATTTGACCTTTGTAGCTACGCCGTGATACACCTTTTCCAGGTTGGTTAACTGTCCACCAAAAACTTCACCTATGGCTTGTTGTCCTAGGCAAACCCCTAAGATACTTTTGGTAGGCGCATATTTTTCGATAACTTGTTTTAATAAACCCGCCTCATCTGGAATACCAGGACCAGGAGAAAGTAATATTTTATCAAACTTTTCAAGTTCGGCTAATTCAAACTCGTCGTTGCGATACACCGTAACCTCACAATCTAAATCTTCTAAGTAATGTACCAAGTTGTAGGTAAAACTATCGTAATTGTCTATGACTGCTATGAGCCCCTTTGCCCCCGAAGAGGGAACTGTTGTATGTGTTGTATTCATCTTTATATTTTTTTTAGTTGCTCTTAAGCCCTCCTTTGGAGGGTTTGGGAGGCTTTAAATTGTTTCTGCTAACTCCAGCGCTTTATTCAACGCTCCTAATTTGTTAAACACTTCGTTATTTTCACTTTCTTCTACCGAATCGTTTACAATTCCAGCCCCTGCTTGATAATGTAATTCGTGATTTTTGCTAATAAAAGTACGAATCATTATGGCGTGGTTAAAATTTCCTTCAAAATCCATTACCCCAATGGCACCCCCGTAAAACGAACGGTTGGTATTTTCAATTTCTTCGATTAAATGTAAGGCTTTGTGTTTAGGCGCTCCTGAAAGTGTGCCCGCTGGAAAAGTATCTGCCACCACTTGCATCGTTGTTGCCGACTCGTGTAATTCGCTGGTTACTTTGGAAACCAAATGAATGACGTGTGAAAAGAATTGGACTTCTCTGTATTTTTCTACTTGAACATTATGACCGTTGCGACTCAAATCGTTACGGGCTAAATCGACCAACATTACGTGTTCGCTATTTTCTTTAGGGTCTTCTGATAATTGTTTTGCCAAAAGCGCATCTTTTTCATCATCGCCCGTACGTTTAAAAGTTCCTGCGATAGGATGGATTTCGGCTTTGCGGTTTTGAATGATAATTTGTGCTTCAGGAGACGAACCCATAATTTTGAAATTACCATAATCAAAATAAAATAGGTAAGGAGAAGGGTTGATGCTTCGTAAAGCACGATACACATTAAATTCGTCGCCTTTGAATTTTTGCGAAAAGCGACGCGACAACACCAACTGGAATACATCGCCACGGGCACAATGTTTCTTACCTAAGCTGACATTTTGTTTAAAAGCCTCATCGGTCAGGTTAGAAGTACTTTGCCCTTCACGCTCAAAAGTATATGAAGCAAAGGTTTTCGATTGTATGTATTGCTCGATTTCAGCTAAATTATCCTGTCCGTTTGTACTATGGCAAAACAAATACGCTTCATTTTTAAAGTGATTGATAGCAATGATATTCTGATAGACACTATAATGTATATCGGGAATGGCTAAATCCCCTTGTTTTTTTTGGATATCCACTTTTTCGAAATAGCGTACGGCATCAAACGTAGTGAATCCAAAAAGTCCGTTGGTTATAAATTTGAAATTGGATTTTTCTACTTCAAAACTTGTAGTGAAGCTTTCTATGGCATCCAAGACTTCTTTTTTATGGGTAATACTTTTGGTAGAGGAAGAACCATCAGGAAAAGAAGTGGTTATAGTCTCGTTTTGAATCGTAATCGAAGCTATGGGATTGCAACAGATGTACGAAAAACTCTTGTCATTAGTATGATAATCGTTACTTTCTAACAAAATGCTGTGCGGGAATTTGTCCCTTAGTTTTAAGTAAATGCTTACCGGCGTGATGGTGTCGGCAAGGATTTGTTTGTAGGTGGTATGTAATTGTATTTTGTTCATTTTGTGTGTTTTCTAAATTTTTAACAATAAAAAAAGGCTTGTCGTGATTGACAAGCCTTTTTGAGTATATTATGGTTTTAAACTACTACATAGCTGGTACTGCTCACGACGTTTGACGTAAGTTGTTCCACCACCAAGTATTGTTTAAACTATTTTGCATTTTTATTTTCATTATTTGTATAGTGCAAATGTATAGAATTATTTTTTTAAAATCCAAAACAAATTTTAAAAAAGCGTGTCGTATTTTTTTGTTTCCTTGTAGGATAGTGTTTGATATATGATTTTTTATAGCAATGGAATCTGTTTTTAAATAAACCTGTGGCTACGGATTTTTAAGAGAAGTATATGTAGTAGCAGGTGAAAAATGGAGGAGGAAGATTAGGAAGGGGCTTGAGGTGTAGTTTTATTTAGAAAACCTAACAGGTTTTTTATACCATTTAAACTTTGAATTTTCTTTTTAAAAATAGTACATCTACAAAAGCAACAAATATTAGTATTGGTTCTCGATGCGCTTCGCACTCGAACGAACGATGATTTCAATTATATACTCAACCGTCTGTTCGAGTTGTTTTTAAAATGAAAAAAAAACGTATCGAGAACTTTACTTTTTAATCCAGTATATTTTAAGTTTAAATGGTATTAAACCTGTTAGGTTTAACTAAATTTTAAAATTGATTTTTGGTTATGAGAGTATTTGAGTTTTGATAAGTTTAATATAGTTATTACCAATATCGATAATTTCAATTTTGTAAATAAGTTCTCTAATTATAAGTTCGTTTTTAACTAATTTGTCAACCTGATATATTTTATTATTGAAACTATTTTTTAATATTTCTAAAAATTCTTTACTTGATTTACCATTATTGTTATCCTTGAAATTATATATATAGATATTTGTATCAATAATCTCTAATTTATTGAATCTCTAATTATTAAAGAATAAAGGAGCAAGAATTACTTTTGAGATAGCATCTTTGTTTATTTGTATATTGCCTCCAGATTTTCTATCATCTTCAATTAATTTTTCATCATCATTGATTATTTCAGTAGGGAAAGAAATTGAATTAAATTTTCTATCACGGAGTAAAAAACGCCATTCGTTTTCATATCCCCAAAATTTGTCTTTTTGAGCAAAACAATATAAGATAGCTAAAATTGCTTCGAAATTTATTTTGTTTTCTTTTTTTTCGTAACCAATATATTCATAGAAATCTTTTTGTTTTAAATTGTCATAACTTATGGGAAAGAATAAACAATCATTTTCTTCTCTATTTTGATTTATACTCTTTTTTAAATTATCAGTTTCAAATTCTAAACAATACCCACTTTCATTTGTATAATGAATCCATAAAAGTTCGTTTTTGTATGTATCTGAAAGGGATAAAACACCTCTGCATTCAAGAACCTTATTAGTTAATTTCTTAACTAAATTTTTAACACTTTCTATTGTATTCTCCCTATCTTCACCTGTTATCTTTTGATGATGGATGATAAAATTTTCCATATTCCATAATGAAAAATTTCCATCCATAACATCATTAAGTAAATGTGCGTGCGAGAAATATATAGTGCTGTTTTTGAGACCTTTTAAAGTGTAATCAGATAGAGAATAATATTTATAAAGTTTTTCTGGGAAGGCTACATTTTTACAAATATCTATTGTAACATTAGTTGTTTTTTCTTCGAATGTAAATTTTGCTTTGACTAAATTTAAAGGCGAAGGTGGTTTTTTATTTTCCATTTGATTTGTTTTTTTAAAAGTGTTATTAGTCTGTTGAAGGAATTTAGTGAATGGATTTTGTCCAATGAAGTCTGTGCTGTTCAGGATTATAAATTATATTAGGCTCTTAAATTCAACGAAAATAGAGCGGGGATTGATAATTTTATTTCCAAAATTTCCACCATTTTTTTTCATCGATTTTAGATGCACTTTCAGTATCGTCTTTGAGATTAATGGTTACACTTCCAACAGTGTCAATATCCCAAATTGTTGCAGTCTTAATATCTATTGAATTTATATTTAAAAAGTTTTCTATTTTTTTGTTTAGATACTCGTCGCTTGTAATTTCTTCTTTATTTGTTCTAGGTAATGAAATAATTGATTTGTCATCATTTTCAATTCTCATCATTCTATCAGCAAGTAATTTTAAAATATTTTCTGGGTAGCTAGAAGTTGCATTTTTGGGAATATTATAATCCTCATCAAAGTGAAAATAATCAGTAATTAGAATTGAAAAAAACTGATTATCACGTTTATCAAAATAAAATAATTCAGATATTCTTTCGCTTGGTTGTTGGAAACCAATTTTTATCCAATTATAGATTCTTTCTTCTAATGTTTGTTTTATTTCCATTTTTTTGTTGAAAATTTTGAAAGATATCTCGCCTGCTTAGCAAAATATTTGAGTTAGCGAATCTTTAATTCTTTTAGAAATAGATAGTTGGTACTTGTTAAAATCAAATTTAATTTAGACTTATAGCGCATATTGACAAAAATATGGTTAGAGTTGGTATAGTTAATATTTATCTTGAAGCCAAATTTTAATATCATTGTAATCTTTTAATTCAAGTTGATTCTCAATTAATTTAGCCTCTTCTTGAGCATCCTTTGTGAAGAAGCTGGTTGTGACAATGATACTTTTGGATGGTTTTCTTAAATAATGTACACCTGCAACGTTTCTAATTATTCCAACATCAATTTTATTATCTGGAGTATATCTTTTGCACTCAATGTAAGCAAGTAGATTATAAACTGGATTTTTTATACTTGCAATAATATCCCTTCCACCATCCCTAGTGGCTTTTGTTAATTCTACATCGAAACCATAATCATTAAAAATACTAGCTATTAATTCTTCAAATTTCCGTGGGTTAATTTCGTATAATTTTTCAGGAAATTTTTTGAAATATTTTTTCACAGTATCATCAATTTCAGTAATTATTATTGGGGATTTAGGGATGAATAGGTTTGATTCATAAATCATTTTTTCTATTTTACCTGTCATCGCGATGCTATCCATTTTAGAGTAAAGATTTTTAATTGCATCATTAGCTTCTTCAATTGAAATCTCAACATCAATAGCTCTATATACTTCATCTTCATCTTTTCCTAGAATGACATAACTATAATCCTTATCAAAATTATCTAGTAAAATTGTTGCAATAATATTTGCATCGTCATCTGAGTACCATAATTTTTCTTTAGCTATAAAGGTTGGAAAACTTTCAAGATTATAATGTTGGAATTCTTCTTCTGAAATTTGTCTTATTGCCATAGTTTTTTAGTATTTGTTCTAAAATACCAAATATACATATATAATAGTTTGCCTAAAAAAAGTTTCATAATTCTAAACCTCTAGCTCATTTTTTAATAAACAATTGTCACAAAAACTAAAATTTGATTCAGTCTTTATGATGATGAAGCAATAAAGCTTATTTTAGCCAATGTAAAAACTTGTTAGTCTTGTTAATCTATCAAAAAACACTCAAACTCCTCTTCATTTGCACCATCAACGAATGCGAAGTGCCACCGCCCATGCGATTTACCAAGACTTTAGCAATAAGGGAGAATTAAAAAAGTATCTATATGTAGGAGCATAGTTGAATAGTAGTGCTTTTTTGAGTGGGTATTTTTGAAAGTTAAAGTCTTTTCAACTTTTAAATTTTCAATGGGGTAAGCTGTATATCCCAGCAATTGACCGTTAATAAATACGAAATGCAACCTTATCCTAAAGTTGCATTTCGTGTATAGACTAATTTGTAGTATTACTATTGAGTTTTAATTTTGAGTACTGGTCGTTAGATCAACTGATTTAGCTCTACCCACAATCAGATTGTTATATTGATCAATCAAGGCATTGAGCTGATTAATAGAGGTTGCGTAAGGTGAAATAGCAGGCGCCTCAATTAGCGTGTGAAATGCTGTAATACGGTCTCTTAAGGCATAGTACACGGTGTTGGCTTCGTTGCGTTTGCTGATTAAATTTTCTGGTGTAGCATTGCCATATTCTTGAGTTCTATCAAGATATACGGTGTTAAACGCATTGTTTTGTTTTTTCATTTCGTCTTTCCATGCTGTCAAATTAAGGGTAGTAAGTGCAGCTATAAGTTCTGGTTTTGTTTCCCAATCGTTGATGATGTTAGTCAGGGTAGCTGTTTCGGTTTGGTAGTTTAATCGAGAGATCCCCGAACCGTAAAATCGTAGGTTAGTGGCTAATTTTTGTGCGGCTACTCGAAGGGTTTCCTCAAAATGGTATTCATAGCCTTGAACCACATAGAATAAACCATTTATACAATCGTCCCTTCTTTTGTCAATGTTTAATAGGGTAGTGGTGTTTTCGTTCGCCAGCATTTTTTTGAACAGCGTATCCATTTCGCCAACTTTAGTTTGTAAATCCGCTAATTTTGCGGTTACATTTAGGGCGTTGGGATCGTTGCGTTCTACGATGGTAACAAAATCTTTCATGAACTGGAGGTACTCGGCATTGCGTAGTTTAACCAAGTCGATAGCGTTAATCATAGGTCTGTTTGTTTAAAATTTTAACTGCAATATAATTATTTTTCTCGAAAAGAGGTAGCAAGGGTGCAGGAGGTTTTCGGGGCTTCCCGAAAGTTTGTTGCGAGGGTGTTTGGGGTTTTCGGGCGTTCCCGAAAAGTGGTTACTAGGGTGCAGGAAGTTTTCGGGAAGCCCCGAAAGTTTGTTGCAGGGGTGTTTGGAACTTTCGGGAAATTTTGTTTAAAAATGTTAACAAGTGGGTGGCTAGTTTATTAGTTGGTTGTTTTTGTAAATTTTGCTTGAGTTCTGGATGGTGTCTAATCAACATGCCGTTTGTCACTCCTACGTAAGGAGGCGTTTTATAATCAGCGTTATGTGATTTCTCCCTTTGGTCGAAATGAACAAGATTGTGAACTTTTGGGACAGTCTCAAGGTTAAAAAAATAGTATTATGAGGAAATTTTAAAGTTAAAATGGTATAACTACTTTGTTTTTAGCTATTGTGTCTCTCAGAGGTTGGGTGTCAAACTATACCATTGTTTGTCAGTTATATTTTCTAAAAGAGTTTTAAAGCCATTTAAATCATCGTTTATGAGTGGTATTTGATCGGTTCTAATTAGTGATGTTTTAGATTGCAGTATTTGATCAATCAGTTTAAATTCAGGATCAAGAGAAAGAGAGTAAATGGCTAATTTTTTTCTAAAACGGTTGAATTTTTTATTGAGAGTGTATTTTTTTCGTTTGGATTAGTTTTGTTGTGTTAAGGATTAATTTCGTAGAAAAAGTTATCAAATTTTATGTTTTTTTGAATTTGTTAGATAAAGTATGGGATTTGATTGCTAAAGTGGTCTTCTTTAATTAATATATAATGATTTTGTTTAAGGTTAATTAGTAGTTCTTTCCATCCTTTTCCTTGAAGCCTTTTATTGGTAACTTAAAAAGGAATTGAAAAGGTTAGGAGGATATAATTGACGAATGACTAATCCTGAAATGGGGGAATAATGTATAGTTTTTTACGTTATTTTAACATAACAACCAAATCTTATTATTTATAACAATGATTATCTTTGTGGCGAAATAAATAAAGAATGGATACAACAAATACTTCAAATATACTTCCTACAGGAAAACCCAAATGGCTTAAGGTAAAACTTCCTATTGGTCAAAAATACACAGAATTGAGAGGATTGGTAGATAAGTATAAACTTAATACGATTTGTACTTCGGGAAGTTGCCCTAATATGGGAGAGTGTTGGGGTGAGGGTACAGCTACTTTTATGATTTTAGGAAATGTTTGTACACGGTCTTGTGGTTTTTGTGGGGTTAAAACGGGACGTCCGGAAGATATTGAATGGGATGAGCCGGAAAAAGTAGCGCGTTCTATTAAAATTATGAAGATCAAACATGCGGTTATTACAAGTGTTGATCGGGATGATATTAAAGATATGGGGTCTATTATTTGGGCGGAAACAATAAAAGCAATTCGCAGAATGAATCCACAGACGACTCTAGAAACTTTAATACCCGATTTTCAAGGTGTTGAACGTAATATAGATAGGATTGTAGAGGCTAACCCCGAGGTGGTTTCGCATAATATGGAAACAGTTCGTCGTTTAACAAGAGAAGTGCGTATACAGGCCAAATATGATAGAAGTTTAGCTGTTTTAAAATATTTAAAAGAACAAGGCATTCGTAGAACTAAATCAGGAATAATGCTTGGTTTAGGAGAAACAGAGGAAGAAGTTTATGAAACGATTCGAGATATTCGTACTCAGAATGTAGATATCATTACCATTGGACAATATTTACAACCTAGTAAAAAACATCTGCCTGTAAAACGGTATATTACACCAGAAGAATTTGCTAATTATGAAAAATACGCAAAAGAATTAGGGTTTCGTCATGTAGAAAGTGGCGCATTGGTACGTTCTAGTTATCACGCAGAAAAACATATACTTTAAATAACTATAGAATAAAATTTAGTTAATAAAAGAAACTGAATTTATTTTACCTTAATACCTTTAAATTTTGAATTTGAATTTGAAACTTGAAACAAAAATAAGGATTGCCATTAATGGTTTTGGTCGTATTGGTAGAAATCTATTCAGATTATTGCTTAATCATCCTCAGATAGATGTTGTGGCTATTAATGATATTGCAGATAATAGAACTATGGCCCATCTGTTAAAATATGATAGTATACATGGTGTTTTACCTTTTGATGTTTCCTATAATGAAAAATCTATCATTGTAGAAGGAAGAGAATATATCTTTTTTCATGAAAAAGAAATAAAAAATTTAGTTTGGAAAGATTTAAATATAGATTTTGTTGTTGAAAGTACAGGAAAATTTAAAACATACGAGTCTATATATGCACATATTAAGGCAGGAGCTCAAAAAGTAATATTATCTGCGCCAGCTGAAGTAGATGCAATTAAGACGGTTGTTTTAGGAGTAAATGAGGATATTTTAGATGGAAGTGAAGTTATTATATCCAATGCAAGTTGTACGACTAATAACGCCGCTCCTATGATAAAAGTAATACAGGAATTGTGCGGTATTGAACAAGCCTATATTACCACTGTACATTCGTTTACTACGGATCAAAGTTTGCACGATCAGCCCCATAAAGATTTGCGTAGAGCGAGAGGAGCCTCGCAATCTATAGTACCCACTACTACTGGAGCAGCAAAAGCATTGACTAAAATATTTCCAGATTTAGAAGGAAAAATAGGAGGGTGTGGTATTAGAGTTCCAGTGCCAGATGGATCCCTTACAGATATTACTTTCAACGTTAAAAAAGAGGTTAGTATAGAAGAAATTAATACCACTTTTCTTAATGCTTCAAAAAATGAATTAAAAAATATTTTAGCTTACACAGAAGACCCAATTGTTTCGGTTGATATTTTAGGGAACCCTCATTCGTGTTTGTTTGATGCACAATTAACATCTGTTATCGATAAAATGGTAAAAGTAGTAGGATGGTATGACAACGAAATAGGATATTCGTCAAGAATTATTAATTTAATTGAATATATTGTAAAAAAATAATTACATTTAGGGAGTTTTTTCAACTCCCTATGAACAAAATA
Source organism: Flavobacterium columnare (assembly GCF_014844295.1). NCBI lineage: Bacteria > Pseudomonadati > Bacteroidota > Flavobacteriia > Flavobacteriales > Flavobacteriaceae > Flavobacterium > Flavobacterium columnare. Next base: position 3,107,243 of record NZ_CP054494.1, on the reverse strand, counting down.
TATTTATCGTTACTCCTATTTCTTAATTTACAGGTTTTAGGATTTTATAATAGTACAGATAACTCCTCTGTAGACAGTTCCTATTATTATTCTGAAAAGGCAATACGTTTTAAGGATTTTAAGATTTATGAAAGAGCATTAGAAAATGCCAATAAATCTATTGTGTTTGCGCAAAAGACAACTAATAATGCTTCTTTGGCCAATGGGTATTATACATTAGGTATTATTTATTTAGATTTTAAAAAATACGATGATGCAATAGAACAGTTTATTCGAGCTGTTTCTGTTTATAATACTCTGGAACCATCTACTAAGCTAGCTTTATCTTATTTTAAAATAGGAATTTGCCATTTGCATAAAGGAAATAATATAAAAGCTGAAGCCTATTTTAGCAAAGCTAATTCAGTATATGATAATATTGATTTACCTCAAGCCAAGGTTGTTTTGTTATTAGAAAAAACAAAAATTTATATAAAACAAAATAATCTAATATTGGCAGAAGCTAATTTGATAAAGTTATTAAATAGTCCTCACATTACAGAAATCAAAAGAAATCAAGCAGAAATATTTTTTCAATTAGGCATGGTAAAAAGTCTAGAAAAAAAATATGTAGACGCTTTAGAGTATTTAAAAAAAGGCTATCTGTTAAGTAAAAAAGAAAAAAATGCGTGTTTACAATTACGATGTACAGAAGAGTTAAGCAAAATTTATGAAATAAATGACTTAACTAACAATTCTTTATTCTTTTTAAAAAAACATCTTCGTATAAAAGACTCTCTAGAACGAGTAGGGCAGCTTAAGAATCAACATTTGATTAACGAACAAGTAAAAGTGGATGATTTGATGAAATCCATGGAAAAAATGGACAAGGATAAAAAGAGCCAAGAAAAAGCAACTCAGTTTTCTAAATTAATAAATATTCTTGCAATAGCTCTGATTACAATTCTTTCGTTACTAAGTCTTTCTCTGTATAAAAATAATATTATTCGTAATAAATCGAATGAATTATTAAGAGAAAAAAACAATGAATTAAAAATAGCAAAAGAAAGAATAGAAAAAGCATCTAAAGCTAGAACCGAATTTTTATCTACAGTAAGCCATGAACTAAGAACGCCATTAAACGCTATTAATGGTATCTCTCATTTGTTATTAGAAGAAAATCCTAAAAAAAGTCAAATAGAATATTTGAAATCATTAAAATTCTCAGGGAATTATCTTTTGACTTATATAAATGAAATTTTAGAAATTAATAGAATCGAATCCAATAATATAGAATTAGAATTAATCAATTTTAACTTCAGAGAACTTATTAATAATATACATAAATCTTTAAAAGAGTTAGCCGAACAAAATAATAATTTATTTAGGTTAGAAATAGATGAAAATATTCCTCAAAATCTCATAGGTGATACGACTAAAATATCGCAAATTTTTATTAATTTAATAAACAATGCCTTAAAATTTACAAAAAATGGAGAAGTATTGTTCATAGCAAAATTAATTTCGGAAGACAAAAACTTATGTAATATTCATTTTGAAATTAAAGATACAGGTATCGGAATACCAGAAAATAAACAAGAAGAAATTTTTGAAAGTTTTTCTCAAGGATCAGTAGAAATAAATAGAAAATATGGAGGTACAGGATTAGGACTGACTATTGTAAAAAGATTAGTAGCTCTAATGAAAGGAGATATAAAAGTAACAAGTATAGTAGATAAAGGATCACAGTTTTATTTTGATTTGACATTAGAAAAAGGAGTTTCAGAAATTGAAGTAACAGATCAACAACTAAATAATGAAGTATTCATTGGTAAAAAAGTTTTACTTGTAGAAGACAATAAAATAAACCAAATGATTACGAAGAAAATATTAGAAAAGAAAAAAATGCTTGTTACTTTATGCGAAACAGGGGAGGACTCTATTGAAATGATGCGTAAAAATCAATACGATATAACCTTAATGGATGTGCATTTACCAGGAATAAATGGAACGATTGCAACCGAAAAAATTAGAAAATTTGATGAAGAAACACCTATTATTGCATTAACGGCTATTTCTTTAAATGAAAACCGAGAAATGCTTTTATCGTATGGTATGACAGACGTTATAACCAAACCGTTTAATCCCGATGATTTTTATAAAATCATCGAGACTAACCTTGTTTGATGTTGTATTTAATACTGTAAAATGATTTCTTTGATTAATTTGCGTACCTGAGGTTCTGTACTTTTTACAGCTTGTAGAACTTCTTCATGTGTTACACTGTCTATATTTTCGGCATCTCCCATATCTGTTATGACTGAAATTCCGAAAGTTTCTAGTTCCATGTGTCTCGCTACAATTACTTCAGGTACCGTACTCATTCCAACACAGTCGCAACCAACGGCTTTTACCATTTTATACTCCGCTAGGGTTTCATAAGTAGGTCCTTGTAATGCTAAATAGATTCCTTCTTGTACTTCAATTCCTAAATCATTTGCAATTTCTTTTGCTTTTGCCAGCATTTGTCTGCTATAAGGTTCACTCATATTAACGAATCGAGGACCAAAACGTTCGTCATTTTTACCACGTAAAGGATGTTCTGGCATCATATTTAAATGGTCTTTTAATAAAACAATAGAACCCACACTATAATCAGGGTTTACTCCTCCAGAAGCATTGGAAACAATTAATTTGTTTACTCCAATGTATTTCATAACTCGCACAGGAAAAGTTACTTCCTGCATAGTATAACCTTCATAATAATGGAAACGGCCTTGCATGGCTACCACCTTTTTTGAACCTATAGTTCCAAATACTAATGCTCCTTTATGTCCTTGTACAGTAGATACAGGGAAATTAGGAATTTCGCTATAAGATAGTATAAACTCAACTTCAATATCGTCAGTAAAACCACCTAATCCAGAACCTAGAATGATACCATATTCAGGTTCAAAATTGATTTTGTTTGTAATGTAATCAACGGTTTCTTGTACTTTTTCCCACATAGTTTAAAATTTCAGATTCAAATAATATACTTTCTTTGTTAAATAAGCTTTTTATAGGTAAATAATATAGTTGTTCTTTAGGTAATTTTCCTTTTAGACGCACGTAATCTTTTTCTGTTGTTATAATTTTTTTACCTGAGGCACGCTTTAAAATAGATTTTAAATCGGTTGATGTAAAATTATGATGATCTGTAAAGACCATCTGATTCTCCTTTTTAACCTTTAAAAAATTAAAAAAGGGCTCAGGTTTTGCAATTCCTGCAATTACAAGGTAATCGCATTCTAGAGATGAAATAGTAATAGATTGTTCTTCATTATATACCTTTTCATCATACCCTATATAAGAAAAATAAATAGGTGTTTCTCTTTTTGAAAATGACTGTACTTTTTCAACTATTTTTGATTTCGCAATTTCATCAATTTCTTTAGGACATTTTGTGATAATTATCATGTTAGCTCGTTGAGCTCCCTTCTTATTTTCACGCAAATTACCTGTAGGTAACATAAAATCGTTATAAAATAAGTCATCATAAGAAGATAGCATTATGTAAAAACCAGCCTTTACTTTTCTGTGTTGAAACGCGTCATCTAATAAAATAATATCAGGTTTATTTGGTAGTGATAATAATTTTTCAATTCCTTCTTTTCTATTGGCTTCTACGGCTACATGAATTTTAGGAAATTTTTGGAAAAATTGATACGGCTCATCTCCCAAGATTTCACTGGTTACTTTTTCATCAGCTAAAACAAATCCTTTTGATTTACGCTTATAACCACGACTTAATGTTGCTATTTTATATTTACTAGACAATAAACGAATTAAATACTCTATCTGTGGGGTTTTACCTGTTCCTCCTACACTCAAATTGCCAACAGCAATAATAGGAATATTAAAAACGTAAGATTTAAAAAAACCTATATCAAACAAAAAATTTCGAATACAGGTTATTATACCATATACTATAGAAAAAGGAAAGAGTAGTTTTCGAAGCGTTTTCATTTTTAATGACAAATTATACAAAGGTAATAAATCATTAACCAACAGAAAAAATATAATTTGATTCAAAACAAAAGTTTTAGAAAAAAAGAATAATATAACGGCATTACAAATTATTGTATAGCTTCAAAATAAAATCAATAAATTTGCAAAAAGTCAAGAAATAAAGGATTTATGATAATAAATGATATAATTTCTATTTTAGAAGAAATGGCTCCTTTAGCCTATGCAGAAGATTTTGACAATGTAGGCCTATTGGTAGGGAATAGATATTTAGAAGCTACAGGGGTGTTAGTTTGTCATGACGCTTTAGAAACTGTAATTGATGAGGCTATTTTAAAAAAATGCAATATGGTCGTTTGTTTTCATCCCATTCTATTTTCGGGAATTAAAAAAATTACAGGTAAAAATTACGTTGAACGAGCCATTTTAAAAGCAATCAAAAATGATATAGCTATTTATGCCGTACATACAGCCTTAGACAATCATCAAGAAGGAGTTAATAAAATATTTTGTGATGCTTTGGGATTACAAAATACTAAAATACTGATCCCCAAACCTCATTTTATTCAAAAGCTAGTGACTTATACAATCCCAGAAAATGCAGCACAAGTTCGTCATGCTCTATTTAAGGCAGGAGCTGGAAAAATTGGGAACTATGAAGATTGCAGTTTTAGTTCAAGAGGAAAAGGAACTTATATGGGGAACGAAAATAGTACCCCCGAAGTAGGGAAACCACTTGAATTTATAGAAGCAGAGGAAATTAAAATAGAAGTTACTTTTGAAAAATATAGACAAGGAAAGATTTTAAAAGCTTTATTTGAAAATCATTTATATGAAGAGGTTGCATACGAAATATACAATTTAGAAAATTTGCATCAGAATATAGGTTTAGGTATGATAGGTGAATTAGAAACACCAATGGATGAAAAAGAATTTCTTCAGTTTGTAAAAGAAAAAATGCAATGTGAAGGCATTAGACATACTCACTTTATGCAAAAAAATATTAAAAAAGTTGCTGTTTTAGGAGGGGCTGGAGCTTTTGCTATTCAAAATGCTATTCAAAATGGAGCAGATGCGTACTTAACAGCAGATCTAAAATATCATAATTTTTACGAAGCGGAAAGCAAAATTTTACTAGCTGACATTGGGCATTTTGAAAGTGAAAGATTTACAAAAAAATATATTGTTGATTTTCTTAAGAAAAAAATTTGTAGTTTTGCAAACTATTTGTCGAAAGACAAAATTATGTTATCTGAAATAAATACAAATCCAGTTAATTACTTGTAGAAATATGGCAACAAAAGAATTGAATGTAGAAGAAAAATTAAGAGCGTTATACGACTTACAATTAATCGATTCAAGAATCGACGAAATTAGAAACGTGAGAGGGGAATTACCTCTTGAAGTGGAAGATTTAGAAGATGAGGTTGCTGGTTTGACTAAAAGAGTTGAAAAATTAAAAGCTGATTTAGATTCAATCGAAGAACAAATAAAAGGCAAAAAGGGTTCTATAGAGGAACACAAGGAAGCAATTAAAAAATATACTGCGCAACAGAAAGAAGTTCGTAATAACCGTGAATTTAATTCTTTGACAAAAGAAGTTGAGTTTCAGGAACTTGAAATTCAATTAGCAGAAAAGCATATTCGTGAAATGAAAGCTTCAATTGAACATAAAAAAGTTTCGATTGCTCAAACAAAAGAAAAATTAGATGCAAAATCAACTCACCTGAAGCACAAAAAGTCAGAATTACAAGAAATTATGGCTGAAACACAAAAAGAAGAAGCTTTTTTAGTGAGTAAATCACAAGAATTTGAAGAACAGATAGAAGAGCGTTTATTAAAAGCCTACAAACGTATTCGCGGAAATGTACGCAATGGTTTAGCAGTAGTTTCTATTGAACGTGGGGCTTCAGCAGGATCTTTTTTTACAATTCCACCGCAAACACAAATGGAAATTGCCGCTCGTAAAAAGGTAATTACTGACGAGCATAGTGGACGAATTTTAGTTGATGCCGTTTTAGCGGATGAAGAAAGAGAAAAAATAGAACAATTATTTGCTAAAATATAATTATAGTAAATCCCGAGCAATCGGGATTTTTTTTATGAATCATTTTTTTTATTTTTTATTTACTAAATCCATAGGCTTATACCTTAATATTTTGAGTTTTTTAATGCCTAAAAAAGCATTAGAAATTTCATTTCTCCTTTTTAGTACACCTAGAAAAGGAAAATTAAAAAAAGAAAAACTTCCCCAATTTTTACAAAACCCTAAAAAAGAACGATTAAATTATAAAGATTCTTTTTTTCAAACCTATGTTTGGGAAGGGAATGATACAAGAATACTTTTAGTTCATGGTTGGCAAAGTAATTCCTCACGTTGGGAAAATATGTTCTCTTATTTAAAAAAAACAGGAAGTACTATTATAGCCCTTGATGCACCTGCCCATGGTCTTTCGGAAGGAAAAAAATTTAGTATTCCCCAATACAGTCAATTTATCAGCAAAACAGTTCAAAGATACCAACCGCAATACCTAATAGGACATTCAATAGGAGGCAAAGCCTGTTTGTATTATCAATACAATTTTCCAACAAACGTAATAAAAAAAATAATTATTTTAGGAGCTCCTTGTGATTTTACAACAATTCTAAAAAATTACACAGATTTATTAAGTTTAAACGCAAAACTGGTGAAAGAATTAAAAAATAAATGTACGACCGAATATAAACAAAAAATAGAAACATTTTCTGCTGATTTATTTGTACAAAATACAAAGATAAAAGGATTAGTTGTTCATGATATTCATGATAAAACAGTGTCTATTGATGAGGGAATAAAAATAGTAAAAGCTTGGAAAAATGCACGTTTTCTTCAAACTAAAGACTTAGGGCATTCGTTGCAAAATTCAGAAGTTTTTAAAGAAATTGGCCTGTTTTTATTTGATTAAAACATACTTACCTACAAACAATACACTTGTTGTTTAAATAAAGATAAATTTTCTTACCAATGAAAGTTGCCCAATGCAGAAATTCAAATTGTAATGTCCTTTTCTTATATATGCAATCTGATTTCTAATATCTATTATTATCTTTGCCAAATGGAAGAGAATAAGACAAGAATTAATAAATTTTTATCAGAAACAGGTTTTTGTTCCCGTCGTGAAGCAGATAAATTATTAGAACAAGGACGAATAACAATTAATGGAAAAAAACCAGAGCTAGGCACTAAAGTATCTTTAGAAGACGAAATAAGGGTTGATGGTAAGCTTATTCGAGAAAAGACAAGTAAACCCATTTATTTAGCCTTTCATAAACCTGTAGGAATAGAGTGTACAACCAATCTAAAAGTAAAAAATAATATAATTGATTATATTAATTACCCCAAAAGAATTTTTCCTATAGGTCGATTAGATAAAGCTAGTGAAGGTCTTATATTCATGACAGATGACGGAGATATTGTAAACAAAATATTAAGAGCTCGTAACAATCACGAAAAAGAGTATATTGTAACCGTAGATAAACCAATAAACGAACGTTTTATACAACGTATGGGGAATGGAATACCTATTTTAGGAACGGTAACACGTAAATGCAAAGTAGAAACAATCAATGCTACAACATTTAAAATAATATTAACACAAGGGTTAAACAGACAAATTCGTCGTATGTGTGAATATTTAGGGTATGATGTAGTACGATTAAAAAGAGTACGCATAATAAATATTTCATTAGATATTCCACTAGGTCGATACAGAGCACTAACAGAAAATGAAATAAATCAATTAAGTAAATTAATTGCTCCTTCTAGCAAAACAGAAGAGGCTAGTTTTTTAAAATCAAATAAAAAAGAATGATTTCTTTTTAAATAATGACTCTTTTTACTAAATAACAAGAATAAAAAATCCAATTATGAATGGACATAATTGGATTTTTTAATAAAATACCTTTTGAAGGTATTATGGCAAAAAATAATTACTCATTTAAATGTTGATAAGCCCCTAAATCAGAAGGTAGTGTCCTGTTTTTACCCTCTATGTCCTTAGGAATTAAAAAAGAGTCATTTCCTTTTGCTATAGCAACAGAGTTTTTAAGAATTCGAAGATCGTTTTTAAAAGGATCCTTAAATTTAGGATCAAAATTATTTTGACGTGTATTTACAATATTATTGTTGCTAGTATTTTTTATAAAATCATATAAAGAAGTGTTGTACTGATTATTTGTATCATTAAACTTTATTAAACAGTAACTAAAATCAAGGTTGAATGCAGCTAAATTATTTTTTTTCAAGCCTAATTCAATATTGTTATTGCCATAGATTATACAATTTACAAAACTAGCCAAGCTAAGATCGGAAATCAATAAAACATCTTTTTGTTTGTATGTATTATCTATATAGACACATGGGGTTTGACGATTACTATTATTCCAGTAGTTTGCAAAAGTACACGATTTAAAACGATATTCACCTCCTAATGTACAGGCTAAACTAGCCTGCCCACATTTGTTAATAACAATGTTTTCGCCATATATTTTCCCTTTTCTAGCAGCTAATCCAAAATCACTAGAGTTGTATATTTGTGTGTTAAATATATTAGTGGTAGATCCATCGTTTTTATCTACGAAAATACCAAATGAGCTGTTTTTGATAGTTAAATGATTAAATTCATTTTTTGTGCTCCCGTCAGCTAAATAAATCCCTCCCCATTGCCCAGGAATATCCGCATATTTTGGTTCTAAACGATCACTTTCAAATACTACTTCTTTTTCTAGCTTTTTTGGATCACTAGATTCCTCTCCATTTATCTTAATACTCCCTGATTTTTTTACAAAAATGCCTGATTGATTATGACAATATATCCTAGCTCCAGGATCTATTATTAATGTTTTATCGGCGGGAACTCCAGCATACCCATAAATAACATACGGTTTTTTATTGGTAAAATGAAGTTCATTACCATTAATGGGGTCTTTTTCGCTTAATTCAAAGCCATAAACAGTATTGTCAGGTACCAAATTATCTAAAGTTAATTTTTCTTTTTTTTCAGGATATAAAAAAACGGCATCTTGAATGAGTGTAACTAAGTCCACTTTTTGTTGATTGAGTCCTGTGTCAAACAAAATTTGATCTGTATAAAGATAGTCTGTTACATCCGCATCTTTAATATCCGCTGTTTCTTCAATGAAAATATATAGACTATCATTGGCTAAAATTTCTACATCGTTAAATATTTTACCCTGATTATTCATACCAGTTGTGCCATCAATCATTAATCTGTATTTAGAAAGGGTTCCTTTGGCTAGAGAAACCGTAGGGATGCGTATATCTTTATGGCTCTTGTTGTATACTTTTAGAGAATATGTACTAGAAGAAACTCCTGAAAAAACAGTATCTAGGTAAACTGTGTTTTTAGAGAATAATAATTGCCCGTTACTAAGTTCTGTTTCAAAATCTTTTCGGCAAGAAATAAATATTGAAATGATGCTAATTAAAAAAAATAAATATTGACGCATTATATATATAATTTGGTATAAAAATACTGAAAATAAAAATGTAAAATATTGTTTTTTTATCCGCTGAATATCTTTTAATCCTATTTTTTGTACTTTTGATAGGATATTTTATTAATATGATACTGGATAAAGAAAAATTTATTGAAAAATGCAACGTTTTGTGTCAAAATACATTGATGCAAACTTTAAAAATAGAATTTATAGAAGCGGGGGATGATTATCTAGTAGCTCAAATGCCTGTGGATAGTAACGTGCATCAACCAATGGGGTTGTTGCATGGAGGTGCTACTGTAGCTTTAGCAGAAAGTGTTGGCAGTGCAGCCTCGCTTATGTTTATAAATCTAGATAAACAAGAGGTTAGAGGAGTAGAAATAGCCGCCAATCATTTAAAAAGTAAGAGAACAGGAATAGTAACAGCAACAGCCAAATTAGTTCATAAGGGAAGATCTTTGCATTTATGGGAAATAAGAATCGAGGATGAAAATAAAACATTAATTTCATTATGTAAATTAACAAATATGGTATTACCCAAAAGAGAACAATAGTTTGTTTTTAGTTTTCAGTGGTGTTTTAACTAAAATATAATAAAATGAAAAGCATATTTGAAAGGGTAAGAATTCAACAAAAGATGAATTTGCCATTTGTTCTTTATCGTAAACCTAATACAAAGACATTAGTAGGAATTTTTCAAGAAAATGACCATATTTATTTTACAGAAAACTTTACTGAAGAAGCCTTTGTTTTTGCTCCTTTTGATGGAGTACCCATCATTTTTCCATTAGAAAAAGCAGAAATAAAATACAACTCTGTTTATTTTGATCATCTAATGCAAGAATTAGAAACAAATATTTTAGAAGATCAGATAGAAAAACAAAGTTTTATTGAATTAGTTGAAAATGGAATAAAAACAATAAAAACAGGTGTTTTTGATAAGGTAGTACTTTCAAGAACCGAAATGATTCAAATAAATCATTTTGATTTATTTACAAGTTTTGAACAGATGCTTTTTAAGTACCCTTCTGCTTTATGTTATACTTGGTACCATCCAAAAATTGGATTATGGATGGGGGCTACTCCTGAAAAATTGTTTGCTATTAAAGAAAATAAATTTCAAACGATGGCTTTAGCAGGTACTCAGGTTGTTAAAAATGAAGAATGCGTTTTGTGGGGAGATAAGGAAAAAAAAGAGCAACAATTTGTAACAGACTTTATAAAACAAGAATTAGGGAGTGTGGTTACTGACCTTCAAGTTTCGGAAGCCTATACTAGTAAAGCAGGAAATTTATTCCATTTAAAAACAGATATAAAAGGCAGAATAAAAGAAGTTGCCAATTTAAAAAAAATTATTGATGTTTTGCATCCAACTCCAGCTGTATGTGGAGTTCCTAAAAATTTAACCAAAACATTTATAGAAAAATCAGAAGGATACGATCGAGAATTTTATACTGGATTTTTGGGTGAATTAAATATAGATTGTAGTACAAACGAAAAAGCAACTGATTTGTATGTTAATTTAAGATGTATGAAGGTTTCTGAAAATAAGATAAATTTATTTATGGGATGTGGAGTTACAGAAGGAAGTCATCCAGAATTAGAATGGTATGAAACCCTTAACAAAAGTAAAACCATGCGAATGATTATAAATAATTTAAAAGAAGAAGTAGTATAAAGAAGCAATTTTAAATAATGAAATTAGATATATTAGCATTTGGTGCGCATCCTGATGATGTAGAGTTAGGCTGTGCGGGTACTTTAGCAAAAGAAGCAAGTTTAGGTAAAAAAGTAGGAATAGTAGATTTGACAAGGGGGGAGTTAGGAACCCGTGGTACTGCTGAAATTAGAGATTTAGAAGCATTAAAAGCAGCTGAAATTTTGAAGGTTAAAATACGAGAAAATTTAAACTTTAAAGATGGATTTTTTAGCAATGATGAACAACATCAATTACAGGTTATCAAAATGATCCGTAAGTATAAACCCGAAATAGTATTGTGTAATGCCGTTCAAGATAGACACATAGATCATCCGAAAGGTAGTAGTTTAGTTTCTGACGCTTGTTTTTTATCAGGATTACCTAAAATAAAAACAGAACTGGAAGGACAATATCAAGAAGCTTGGCGACCTAAAAAAGTTTACCATTATATACAATGGATGAATATAAAACCTGATTTTGCGGTTGATATTTCAGGATTTATAGAGCTAAAGATGCAGTCTATTTTAGCGTATTCTTCTCAATTCTATGACCCTAACTCATCAGAACCAGAGACACCTATAACTTCAAAAAACTTTTTAGAGAGTGTTCAATACCGAGCACAAGATTTAGGAAGATTAATAGGGACGGATTTTGCTGAAGGATTTACTGTAGAAAGATGTTTGGCAGTCAGTAATTTAGGGGATTTGTTGTGATTTTTTTAAATAATTATTTGCAAGACTAAAATTTTGTAGTATATTTGCACTCGCAATACAGAAGTAATGAGTGTTGCTTAAAAATGGTGATTGTAGCTCAGTTGGTTAGAGCGTCGGATTGTGGTTCCGAAGGTCGTGGGTTCGAGACCCATCATTCACCCGAATTAATACTTTAGGTGTTTTTAAAATACATAATGGTGATTGTAGCTCAGTTGGTTAGAGCGTCGGATTGTGGTTCCGAAGGTCGTGGGTTCGAGACCCATCATTCACCCTAGAAAGAGATCCTGTTTGAAAAAGCAGGATTTTTTGTTTTTGATATTCATTTGTTAGGTGAAGGGTGGTGAATCGCTACAAAGCGATGTTAAACTACTTTGATAATAGAAGTACTAATGCAGCTGCTGAATCTTTTAATGCTAAAATAAAAGCCTTTAGAAGTTACTTTAGAGGGGTAAGAAAGATAGATTTCTTCTTATTCAGATTATCTAATCTTTTTGCATAATCCCCAACTTTTGTTCTTGATCCCTAATTTCAATAAACTTTCGTCAATATCATATTTTATAATGCTTTACAGTGTTTTTGCCGGCTCAAGTCAAAAAGTTGTGGAGAAATTTTAAAATAGTTTACTTTGTATTGATTAAATTATAGAAAAGGACTGTTCTTTTAATACGTTAATAACACTTTTATTACCTGAATATCTAACCCATTATTTTGAACTAACTTCAATTGATAAAGAAGAAGAAGTTTTACATTTATATTTAGAAGAATTAAATGAAATTCCTATAGAATATTCAAAAGATAAATTACAATCAAAAGGTTTTTTTGAATCTATTACCGTTCAAGATTTTCCAATAAGAGGTCACGTAGTTTATTTACATATAAAAAGAAGAAGATGGCTTAATTTGTCTACCGATAAAGTTGTTTTTAGAGATTGGAATATAGTAGCAAAAGGCACTCGCTTAACACAAGAGTTCGCCTCTTTTTTAAAAGAAGTCAATAGATACTAATGCTCATGATACTAAAAGTATTGCCAAATTTTATGGTGTTAAAGGCAAAATACTTCAAAATCAGTATAAAGATTTTTTAAGCGATTATTCTAACTGGAATCAAAAAGCTCATGCTAAAGAATGGTTATTATATCCTCAAAACATAGGGCAGAATTTATCTATTGATGAAACAGCTCTTTCTTATGATGAACTTTACACCATAATCACTAACAAGAAAGCTAAAGGCAAAGCTGGAAGCATTGTAGCTATCATCAAAGGGACTAAAGCAGATAATGTTATTGAAGTATTAAATAAAATACCCTTAAAAATAAGAAATAAAGTTAAAGAGATGACTTTGGATATGGCTCCCAATATGGAACTAATTGTGAAAAAATCTTTCCCTAACGCTACTCTGGTAACTGATAGATTCCACGTGCAAAAATTAGCCATTGAAGCCTTACAGGAAATTAGAATTAAACATCGATGGCAAGCAATAGATGATGAAAACGAAGCCATTGAAAAAGCCAAACGAAATAAGAAAAAATTCAACCCCATAATTCTTGAAAATGGTGAAACTAAAAAACAACTTCTAGCCAGAAGTAGATACTTGTTGTATAAAAGGGAAAATAAATGGACAGAAAATCAAAAAGAAAGAGCTAAAGTTTTATTTAAAAACTATCCGGATTTAAAAACAGCTTACCAACTATCAATGGAATTATCAGATATCTTTAAAGAAACAAAAGATAAAATTTATGGTTATACCAAATTGGCTAAATGGCATGAAAAAGTAAATCAATCTGGATTCAAAACATTTAATACAATATCAAGAACAATAACAAATCATTATAAAACAATACTAAATTACTTTGACAACAGAAGTACCAATGCTTCAGCCGAATCTTTTAATGCAAAAATAAAGGGCTCAGATTAATTTTTTGGGGATTAAGCAAAAAGTTTCTCCATTCTAAAGAGGAAGAATTTAGTATCCACCACACCTCTTTGATTAGCTCTAAAGAGTTTTATTTTTGAGTTAAAGGATTCAGCATTTGCGTTTGTATGTCTTTTTACGAAGAAGTTTGCAATTGTTTCCAAATGATAATTTAAACTATTGGCAACGGTATTAAAGACAGTCATTTTAAATTCTTTGGTTTTGGATATCCAATTCAATATTTTTTGTTTAGCCTCTTCTTTTGAGGTGTATTCATAAATATTTCTAAACTCTTGGGTGTGTTTATAAGCTTGATGTATTAGAGGATAATGTTGGAACAATATTTGGGCTCGTACTTTTTGGGTTTCTGTCCATTGGTTGGGTTTCTTGGCAATGATATAACGACATCGAGCCAATAGTTGTTTGGGAGTGTCTTCATTTTCAAAAGTTATTGGAATGTATTTTATTGCTTGCTCTTTTGCTTTTTTGATAGCCTGATTCTCTTTTTCAATCTCCTCCCAGCGATATTTTATCCTTAAATGCTGGAGAGCTTCCATTACCAACTTTACCACATGGAAACGGTCTGTGACAAGGTAACTTTCAGGAAAACACATTCTTGATGCTGATTGCATATTGTTTGCCATATCAAGTGTTATCGATTTTACTTGTTTTCTATGCGAAAGTGGAATTTTAGTAACCACATCAATAATGTCCTGACTTTTGGTGCCTTTTATAACCGCCACTAAGGATTTCTTTTTGCCTCTTCCTTGTTTATTGGTTACAAAAGTATAAAGTTCACCTTTTGACAAACTTACTTCATCAATACTTAAATTCTCCCCAATATTTTCGGGGTAAATCAGATGATTTTCGGCATGTTCTAACTGTTTCCAACTTGTAAAACCACTGATTCTTTTTTTGTAATGTCTTCGCAGTAAATCAGGGCTCAGATTAATTTTTTGGGGATTAAGCAAAAAGTTTCTCCATTCTAAAGAGGAAGAATTTAGTATCCACCACACCTCTTTGATTAGCTCTAAAGAGTTTTATTTTTGAGTTAAAGGATTCAGCATTTGCGTTTGTATGTCTTTTTACGAAGAAGTTTGCAATTGTTTCCAAATGATAATTTAAACTATTGGCAACGGTATTAAAGACAGTCATTTTTAATTCTTTGGTTTTGGATATCCAATTCAATATTTTTTGTTTAGCCTCTTCTTTTGAGGTGTATTCATAAATATTTCTAAACTCTTGGGTGTGTTTATATGCCTGATGTATTAGAGGATAATGTTGGAACAATATTTGGGCTCGCACTTTTTGGGTTTCTGTCCATTGGTTGGGTTTCTTGGCAATGATATAACGACATCGAGCCAATAGTTGTTTGGGTGTGTCTTGGTTTTCAAAAGTTATTGGAATGTATTTTATTGCTTGCTCCTTTGCTTTTTTGATAGCTTGATTCTCTTTTTCAATCTCCTCCCAGCGATATTTTATCCTTAAATGCTGGAGAGCTTCCATTACCAACTTTACCACATGGAAACGGTCTGTGACAAGGTAACTTTCAGGAAAACACATTCTTGATGCTGATTGCATATTGTTTGCCATATCAAGTGTTATCGATTTTACTTGTTTTCTATGCGAAAGTGGAATTTTAGTAACCACATCAATAATGTCCTGACTTTTGGTGCCTTTTATAACCGCCACTAAGGATTTCTTTTTGCCTCTTCCTTGTTTATTGGTTACAAAAGTATAAAGTTCACCTTTTGACAAACTTACTTC
The DNA here is from genome assembly GCF_014844295.1 of Flavobacterium columnare. NCBI lineage: Bacteria > Pseudomonadati > Bacteroidota > Flavobacteriia > Flavobacteriales > Flavobacteriaceae > Flavobacterium > Flavobacterium columnare. The sequence continues at coordinate 3,091,667 of NZ_CP054494.1, read as the reverse complement.
ATCAATACTTAAATTCTCCCCAATATTTTCGGGGTAAATCAGATAATTTTCGGCATGTTCTAACTGTTTCCAACTTGTAAAACCACTGATTCTTTTTTTGTAATGTCTTCGCAGTAAATCAGCTTTAATGCCATAATAACTGGCAATGTTACTTATCGTATCTTCTCGGGTCTCTACCTGTACCTTTTAAAAAATCCGAAAGTTCAACAGTTAATTTGGAACCTTCTGCAATAAAAGAATAATCGCTTTTAATTTCTGACTTATCTACTGTATTTCGCCACCTACGTCTTCTGATACCTAAATAAACAGCCTTTCCTCGTATTGGAAAATCTTGTATCAAAGTACGCTCACAAAAGCCTTTTGACTCATATTCCTCTGAAATGAAACCTTCGGGAATAATGTTCTTTTCATCAAGATAGATATAAAAGCAATCCTTTTTTGTTTGAATATCTCCTAATTCTATAAAATCAACAATATCAAAATGACATAATAATTCTTCGGGTAGAAAAGCAGAAAGTATCGAAAAATCCATTTACTTTTTTTGTCGCAATTTACAATTACTCCCCATATTTTTTATGTGAGCCAAATAAAGGCTTTTAGAAGTAAATTTAGAGGCGTAAGAAACATAGAATTCTTCCTTTTTAGACTTACAAATTTATATGCCTAATTTATCAAATCCACAGGTTTTAGACTTGATCCGTTTTTGCCAACCATTTTTGACTATTGAATAAATAAAAAAAAACCGATAATAATTAAATTATCGGTTTTTATGGGTGGGGAGAGCAGGATTCGAACCTGCGAAGGTTTCCCAACGGATTTACAGTCCGTCCTCGTTGGCCGCTTGAGTATCTCCCCCTCGCTTGACCTTGTTTGCTTGATTGCGATGCAAAATTACGATTGTTTTTTATAAAAACAAGCTTTTTTTTACTTTTTTTACTTGTTTTTTCTAAGTTCTTGATTTTTAAATAGATATTTTTTTAAGTGAATTGTTTTTAATATGCTTTCTACTTTATTGTAAATAAATAGATTTTGAAAATCTTATTTATTTATTGACTTGTCTGTAAAAAAGTGATGTGAGTGTCCTGAAAAAAGGTATTTCTTTTCTATAAAAGGGATCTATGAAAATTATATTCAAGAGGGGGTTGTGTGTATTTTGTTAATAAGAGAGCATGTTCTAAAATAGGAATTGACTTTTGTAGAGTTGTGTATATGAAAATAATCTCTTTATAAGTATTTTGTTTTTGTAATAAGAAGGGTGTTCTAAAAGATTGTAATCTTGTTATTTTGGTCAAAGGGAGAAATCACATAGTATTGGTAATGTGACTTCTCCTGTTGTTGAGGTGATAAAGATGTAAAGCTACTTATCTTTAGACACCTTCTTTGATTTGTATGTTAAAATTAGATATGTAATGCTCTTTTACCAGTAGCGTCTAAAGCAGCTTCTTTGATTGCCTCTGCAAAAGTAGGATGAGCATGTGACATTCTTGAAATATCTTCTGCACTAGCTCGGAACTCCATAGCGGTAACAGCTTCTGCGATTAAATCAGCAGCACGAGCACCAATGATATGTATGCCTAATACTTCGTCAGTAGAGGAATCAGCTAATATTTTTATAAAGCCATCGGTATCGGCACTTGCGCGAGCACGTCCTAATGCTTTGAAAGGAAAGTTACCAACTTTATAGTTTTTGCCTTCGGCTTTTAATTGCTCTTCTGTTTTTCCTACAGCTGAAACTTCTGGCCAAGTATATACTACTCCAGGGATTAAGTTGTAATCAATATGAGGTTTTTGTCCAGCTAAATATTCGGCTACCATAACGCCTTCTTCTTCTGCTTTGTGTGCTAACATAGCTCCGCGGATTACATCGCCAATAGCATAAATATTGGGAGTAGACGTTTGTAAATGATTGTTTACTTCTACTTGGCCTCTTTCTGTAAGTTTTACACCTGCTTTATCAATATTTAAGCCATCTGTATAAGGCCTACGGCCTACGGCTACTAAGGCATAATCGCCCTCAAGAACGATTTCTTGTCCTTTTGTATTATCGGCTTTTACAACAACTTCATTTCCATTACGAGACACTTCTTTTACTTTGTGTGAAGTATAAAATTTCATGCCTTGTTTTTTTAATAATTTAGTCAATTCCTTGGATAAAGCGCTGTCCATGCCAGGGATAATTCTATCCATGAATTCAACCACTGATACTTGAGCTCCTAGGCGTAAGTACACTTGCCCTAATTCTAAACCAATTACCCCTCCACCAATGATGATTAAATGTTTAGGAACCTCGGGTAGTTTTAGAGCTTCAGTAGAAGTAATAATTCTTTCTTTGTCAATTTTGATGAAAGGTAAGCTAGATGGTTTTGAACCTGTAGCAATAATCGTATTTTTTGCTTCAATTTTTTCGATAGAGCCATCTTCTTTTGTTATGTTTAAAGTAGTTGCGTTTTCGAATGATCCAACACCTTGAAATACGGTAATATTGTTTTTATCCATTAAAAACTTAACTCCACCGCAAGTCTGATCTACTACAGATTGTTTGCGTTCGATCATTTTTTGAAGATTGATTTTTACATCACCTGAAACTTCAATTCCGTGATCTGCAAAGTGTTGCAATTCTTCATAATGATGAGAAGAAGCTAATAATGCTTTTGAAGGTATACATCCTACATTTAAACAAGTACCTCCAAGAGTGGCATATTTTTCAATAATAGCCGTTTTCATTCCTAGTTGTGCGCAACGAATTGCCGATACGTATCCGCCAGGACCTGAACCTATTACAACTACGTCAAATGTGCTCATAAATATTTATTTTATGTTGTTTTAAAAAATTGATCACAAAATTAACAATTTATAATATAAAAAATTGAGATAATTTGTGATATTTAATCCCAATCAGCGGCAACAAAACGCATTTTCTTTTTTTCATTTATAAAAAGTTCTAATTGATGTGCTTTTGTAGCGTTAAAACTATTAACTTTTGGTATTAATTTTGCAAAAATTTCTTCGATTTTTGCGGTTTCTTCACAAAACATTTTAGTTGAAATAATATTCGTAGCAGAAAAAGTATTAGAGTTTTTAAATTGATAACTAAAATTAAATTTATTACAACCTAAGTAGGCTGATGCTTCTCCATTTTTTATAGTCATATCAATATACGCATTATTTCTTATAAGTATTTCAGAAGGGATTGAATCCATTTCTACAAGCATCCATTTTCTGTTAAGGAGCCTTTCTTTTTCTTTAATTACTTTAGAGTGGCAAGAAAAAAAGAAAACAATAAAAGTTAAAACGATGCTTTTTTTTATTAGTTTTTTAAATATCATAAACGGTTGTGCTTTTTACTTCTCCAATCATAAATGAAGAATGGGTACTTCCAATGTGTTTAATAGATGTTAGTTTGGTAACCATGAACTCTCTATATTCTTCCATATCTGCCACACAAATTTTTAAGATGTAATCATAATCACCGCTTACATGAAAACATTCTAAAACTTCATCTAGTTTTAATATAGCATTTTCAAAATCAGCAATAAATTCATGATTATGTTGTATTAGTTTAATATGACAAAAAACGACATAACTTTTGTTTATTTTTTTTCGGTCTACTAATGCTACATATTTTTTTATGGTCCCGTCTTTTTCTAATTTTTTTATGCGTTCGTAAACTGCGGTAACGGATAAATTGAGTTTTCCTGAAAGTTCTTTTGTGGTTTGTTTACTATCTTCTTGAAGTAATTTCAATAATTTTTTATCTATGATGTCCATTTGTTTAAAAATTTTCGTTAAAAGTATTCTTTTATATTTATATTCAGAAAAAAAAACTAAAACTTTTGAATAATATTTTAACTTATTAAGTATTCTTATTTTTGGAAATAATTTACAAAAAAATTAATTAATGAAAAAATACACTTTTAGTTTGCTTTTGATTGGGGGTATGACATTTGCACAAAAGTTGACTATTGAGGAAACTGTTACAGGAGGAAGAAAGTTTGCTCCCAGTACACAATTAGCGCAGCAATGGCGTAAAAATTCAAAAGCAATTACTTATTTAAGTTCAGATTTTTCAAATTTATTAGAAAAAAGTGTTTCTAATGGTTGGAAAGAAACAATTTTGGCCACAAAGTATGATTTTGAAAAAGAGTTAAAGGATAAAATAAATTCAGATGATTTTTTGTTGAGAAGTTTTCCAATGTCTATCGAATGGAAATCTATTGATACATTTGAAACAGAAATAATAGGTAAAAAGAATAATTATAGGGTTACTTATGATGTTATTACTAAGAAGATTATAAATGTTGTTACTTATAGTAATGAAGTGAGTCAAGTAAAATTTGCATCGAATGGAAATGTAGCATGGCTAAAAGATAATAATATACAAGTTGCCTCTTTTTCTGGAAATGTTATAAATGTAACGAATGATACAGATAAAGGTATTGTAAATGGTTCTGATTACGTACACCGCCAAGAATTTGGTATTGACCGAGGGATGTGGTGGAATGAAGCAGGGACAAAATTAGCTTATTATCGTAAAGACGAAACCATGGTAGCTAATTATCCATTAATAAACTGGAATGAGCCAGAGGCGGTTAATAAAGATATTAAGTATCCAATGGTTGGAATGACTAATGAAAAAGTTACTTTAGTTGTTTTTGATTTGGCTTCTGGTAAAAAAGTAACAATGCAAACAGGGGAACCCAATGACCAATATTTAACAATGGTTTCTTGGGAACCTACTGGAAAGCATATTTTTATAGGAATCTTAAATAGAGAGCAAAATCATTTGAAATTTAATAAATACGATGTGCAAACAGGGGCTTTTGTAAAAACTTTGTTTGAGGAAAAGGCTTCTACTTGGGTTGAACCACAGCACCCATTGATCTTTGTTCCTACTAATCCTTCTCAATTTATTTACCAAACTGATTTTAACGGATTTAATCAAATGTATTTATATAATACGGATGGTAAATTATTAAAGAACTTAGGATATAAGGATGTCGTAGTGAAAGAATTTTTAGGGTTTGATGAAAAAGGACTAAAAGCGAACTATGTAGGAACCGCTAATAATGGGCTAGATCGTCAGTTATACCAAGTGGATTTAGAATCTGGGAAAACAACACAATTAACAATTGTTTCAGGAACTCATACAGCTTCCGTTTCTTCCGATGGAACGATGGTATTAGATCAATATAATAATATTACAACACCAAATGAAATTTCGGTTATTGATATTAAATTAAAAAAAACAACGCAATTGATAAAAGCTGACAATCCTTTTGTAGGAAAGATTGATATGCCCAAAATAGAATTGGTAACCATAACTTCTGCTGATGGAAAAACCCCTTTGAATGGAAGAATTATTTATCCCGCTAATTTTGATGTCACTAAAAAATATCCTGTCATGGTATATGTTTATGGAGGTTCTCATGCTCAATTAGTTAATAACCGTTGGTTAGGAGGAGCTAGTTATTTTGATTTATATATGGCTCAAAATGGGTATGTAGTATTTACTATGGATAATCGTGGTAGTGATTCGCGTGGTAAAAAATTCTGTGATGTAAATCATCGTCAGTTAGGAGTGAATGAGATGGCAGACCAAATGGAAGGTGTAAAATTCTTAAAATCAAAATCATTTGTAGACCAAGATAAAATTGGAGTTTTTGGATGGAGTTTTGGTGGATTTATGACTACTAGCTTAATGACAAGTCAAGTTGATACTTTTAAGGTAGGTGTTGCTGGTGGTCCAGTAATTGATTGGAAATACTATGAAATCATGTATGGAGAGCGTTATATGGATACACCACAGGAAAATCCAGAAGGGTATAGTAAAACCTCTTTATTAGATAAGGCTAAAAATTTAAAAGGACGTTTGTTAATCATTCATGGAGCTCAAGATCCTGTTGTGGTACAGCAAAACAGCATGAATTTTATTGAAGCCTGTATTAAAGCGGGTAAACAGGTAGATTATTTCTTATATCCTAATCACGAACATAATGTAGGAGGAAGGGATAGAATTCATTTATATGCTAAAATTGCTGATTATTTTGATACACATTTGAAGAAATAATAGACACATTTACTTTTGAGCAAAACTTTAGAATCCGTTTTATTTTTAAACGGATTTTTTTATGATGTACGGTTATTATGATATTAGATTGTGTTATGAGCAGTGAATTTTTTCTTAAATTCTCTAATAGTGTGTATCTGAGTTTAAAAATAAAATGATAAGATTGTAAGAATATAAGGGAAGGATAAATGAAAATGGGTCTGTAATTAAAAATCGTTTTTAGAGAATTAGTAGTATAGATAGAAATTCATCTAAGAAAATAAGGATTATAATATTTTAATAAAAGAGGGTGTCCTAAAAGTTTGCAATCTTGTTATTTAAAGGGAGAAATCATTATTTATAATGGGCTTCTCCTGTCCTTTAAATATTAAGTTACTACTTTTTTAGACACCCGCTTGTGTATGATGTGTATTTTATCTATTTATTAGGAGTAGCTTCTGGCATTTTGTCTAATAATTCAAGTTCGAAAACTAAGTTTGTGTTAGGAGGAATTACACCACCTGCTCCTTGTGCTCCATAACCTAAGTTAGCTGGAATGAATAAAATAGCTTTATCTCCGAGGTTCATTTTTTCTAGGCCTTCTAAAAAGCCTGGTATTAAGCCTTCTTTTTTACCAGCTTGAAAAGGGAACGGTTGATAAGCTTTAGCTGCTGCTCTACGTTCGTCTAGTTTACCGAAATCTTTTGCTACTTGTTCGTAACTAGTATCAAATAGAGTTCCGTCTTCAAAATAACCTGCATAATGAACGTATACAGTAGATCCTGTTTCTGGTTTTTTGCCTGTTCCTTTGGAAACTATTTGGTATAATAAGCCTGTATCTGATTTGGTAGCGGTTGTTTTTGTTTGAGTAAAATAAGCGATTTTAGTTGCTTTTACTTTTAGTAATTTAGATTCTATTTCTTTTTGTGCTTTTATTTCTTTGTCAACGCTTTCTTTGAAAATTTTTGCCGCATCAAATTTTTTAGCTTTAGCCCCTTTTCTAATGATAATTATTTTGTTAATTGTATCATCTTGAGCAATTTTATTTACTACTTCTTGTCCAGTTATAACATGACCAAATACCGTATGACGACCATCTAACCAAGGAGTTGCTTTGTGGGTAATAAAAAATTGACTTCCATTAGTACCTGGTCCAGCATTAGCCATAGAAAGGATTCCAGGACCTGTGTGTTTTAACTCTGGTACGATTTCATCTTTAAATTTATACCCAGGACCTCCGCTTCCGTTACCATCAGGGTCACCTCCTTGAATCATGAAGTCGGCAATTACACGATGAAATTTTAGGCCATCATAAAAAGGTTTTCCTGTATATTTTGTATTTACCATAGGATTTTTACCTTCTGCTAAAGAAACAAAGTTAGCTACCGTAATAGGTGTTTTTTCAAATTCTAGTTGTACTACAATTTTACCTTTGCTTGTTTCTATTTCTGCAAATAAACCTTCTCCTGTTTGATTTTCACCTTTTGAATTACAAGATGAAAAAGAAAATAAAAAAGTAAAAAAACTTAAAATTAAACTTATCATTTTTCTCATTTTAGTTAATAATTGATTTTTAGTTATTATTTTTTTCTATATCTGAAGGGACAATAGTTTTATTGTTTTTTTCCTTCTTAATATCGTTGAGTGTAATTGTGCAGATCAAAGGTTGGTTGATGCCAATTTTATTATTGTCTCCGTGGTATCCAAATGCTAAATGGGAGGGTAATAAGAAGGTTACTTTTTCACCTTTTTGCATTAACTTTATCCCATCTTGAAGGCCTTTTATAAAATCCTGTTGATCTACTTTATATATTTGGGGTTTTAGTTCGGCTTGGGTATAAATTATTTTTCCTTTTATATCTTTAATTTCATAATCAAAAAACGCAAGATCGCCTTTAATAGGTTTTGGTTGTTCGGTTGTATTTTTGATATTATAAAAATACCAATAACCTTTTGTAGAAGCAGTATACTGATGAGTAGTATCTTGTTTGATTATATTAATGATAATTTCCTCTTCATTTTTGTTTAATTTTTTATTACGATCAATGGACTGCTTCATGAATTCTCCTGTTTTATGTGATATAGGTTTTCTAGCTTCTTGTTTTTGCGTACAACAAGTAACTAAATTCATAGCAAGAGTTATAAAGGTAATGATTTTTAATGTTTTCATTTTCTTGTGTCTTTAACAATACTAATAAATTGATTTACGGTTTCTTCTAAATTTAAATTTGATTTTCCACCTGCTGCATTTAAATGCCCTCCACCATTGAAATGCTTTCGAGCAAACTGGTTAACGTCAAAATCGCCTTGGGAGCGGAATGAAATTTTGATGATTCCTTCTTCTTTATTTTCGATAAAAATAGCAGTAAAATCAATTCCTTTTATACTAAGGCCGTAATTTACAAATCCTTCGGTATCACCTTTTTGATGTGAAAAAAGGTTTAGTTCTTCTTGACTTAAAGTAATGTAAGAAGTTTTATAATCTTGCATTATTTGCATATTCTGCAGAGCTTTTCCTAATAATTGTAATCGGTTGTAGGAACTGGTATCGAAGAGATTGTTGTGTATTTCAGCATTTTTAATTCCTCTTTTTATTAAATCAGAAGCTACTTCATGTGTGGTATTTGTAGTAGATGAAAATCTAAAAGAACCAGTATCTGTTACTAATCCTGTATAAATGCAGGTGGCAATAGTACTATCTATTAGTTTTTCGTAGCCTATGTAATGTATAAAATGATACACCATTTCACAGGTAGAACTCATAGAAGTATCAGAATATTTATAAAGAGCATAAGAATCGGGTAATTGATGGTGATCAATCATGATAAATGTTTTATCAAGTGTAGATAAAAAACGTTCCATTAGATCACCTGTTCTATGTAAGGCATTAAAATCGAGTGTAAAAACTAAATCAGAAGAATTAAGTTGTTCTTGACAAAGTTGTGTTTCTTTTTCGTATATCAAAACATTTTCAGAGTTAGGCAACCAAGCCAAAAAACTGGGGAAATCATTAGGCGCTATTACTGTAGCTTTGTGTCCTAACTTTTTTAGGAAGTGATATAATCCTAAAGTAGACCCCATAGCATCACCATCTGGGTTGCGATGAGGGATAATTGTTATCTTTTTTGGGGTAGCTAATAATTTTTTTATAGCTATAATTTCATTTGCATTCATCATAATGCCAAAAATAGTATTTTTTTATTCAAATATATACTATGGATTTGTAAAGATTATAGAGTTTTATAATTTTATTTTGAAGTACAATCATAAAATCAATTTTTTTGATCTTATTTTTATTTTAGGTATTTTTTTAGATTGATTCGAGAGTATTTTATATATAGAAAAAGGGTGTCCTAAAGGTTGTAATTTTGCCATTTCTACTCAAGGGAGGCTTGAACGAAGTGAACAGGAGAAGAAAATTACATAGTGTTGATAATGTGACTTCTCCTGTTGTTAAAGCGACAAACTAGATGTTGAGTTATTACTTTTTAGAGACCCGCTTTTAATTAATACTAAAGAGTTTTTGTTTTTGAATTATTTTTGAAAATAATCAGTTTCTATTCCATTAGATTTTATTTTAATGAGGGCTGGATTTTTATTTCCTTCACATTGTATAGTATCGGTTCCATTTGTGTAGTTTGCACCTTTTGACCAAGCTTCAATTTGGTTATATATGGTTGTTTTTCCAGATTTGGTAATACGTAATAAATTTATTTTTTCTGTATTTATATAACTTAATTCAATTTGATCATTTTTGTCTTTTCCGTTAATTGCTACTGTGTTTATAGGACTTATTAAAACAAGTTTTTGATCTTTATTATCTATTTTTAAAATTGCGTTATCTCCATTGCATTCTAAGTTGTATTTGTTATCTTGGTAGATGGCTCCTTTGGCCCAAGCTTCTTTTTGTGGTAGGATAACTAATTCTTTTTCGTCTAATGATATAATAGCTACTCTTTTACCTTCTTTTTCAGTGTGATAGATGGAGTAGTTTTTGCCATCAAGAGCCTTGTAAATATAGGTATTGCTAGCCTTTTCAATTGCTTCATCGTTGAGTGCTGTTTTTTCAGCAGTTGTAGTGTCTACCTTTGAAAGTGTATCATTTTTACTCGTATTATCCGTTTGAGGGGTAACTTCTTTTTTACAGCTTAGAAGACATAATAAAAGACCTAAGCTTAATGTTAGTTTTTTCATATTTTTTTTATGTATAGTTGTTACAAATTTAAGCTTAATTTAAGTATTATGATTTCTAAAAATGAATAATTAAATGTAGAAAAAATTTAATACTGAAAAAGTTGTTTATTTAATTATATTAAATAGTCATAGAAAATAATTGGGTTTGAGGTGTTTTTCTTTTTAATCTTAAATCAAAAGCCATACAAATGTTACGTACAAAAGGTTTTCCTTTTTCTGTTACAGTTATGGCATTGGGCTGAAGAATAACTAGTCCGTCTAATTCCATTTCTTTTAATTGAGTAAGAATTTGAGGCATATCTTCTAGATATAAGTGATTAGTATCCCATGAGGTTGTAAATTGACACATTAGATTAAGTATATGTTTACGGATCACTAAATCTTCTTTTGATAAGATATGCCCTTTAGAGATAGGAAGTATATTATTTGCTAAAGCGGTATAGTAGTCTTCAACTGTTTTTTCGTTTTGAGCAAAACTATACCAACTATCACTAATAGAAGAAACTCCCAAACCTATCATCAATTGAGTTTTAGATGCTGTATATCCCATAAAATTGCGATGTAATTTTCCTTCTTGTGAGGCGATATAGAGTGAATCTTTTTTTCGTGCAAAATGATCCATTCCAATCTCATGGTATCCTTTTTTATATAAGAGTTGCTTACCTATTTCGTATAATTTTCTTTTTTCTTCGTCTTTAGGTACGTCTTGGTCATTAAAGCCTCTTTGTCCATTACCTTTTATCCAAGGAACGTGAGCATAGCTATAAAAGGCTAATCGTTCAGGTAAAAGAGATTTGGTTTTTTCAATAGTGTCTACTATATTTTCTATTCCTTGAAAGGGAAGACCAAAAACCAAATCGTGTGATATAGAGGTATATCCTATTTCTCTTGCCCATAAAGTTACTTTAGCTACATTTTGAAAAGGTTGAATTCTATTAATAGCTTTTTGAACTTTTTCACTATAATCCTGAACGCCAAAGCTTACTCTACGGAATCCTAGATCATAAAGAGTTTGTAAATGAGTTCGAGTTGTATTATTAGGGTGTCCTTCAAAACTAAATTCATGATCAGGAGCTATTTTAGCTTTTGATAAAATTCCGTTAATAAGGAGCGTAAGGTTTTCATTTGAGAAAAAAGTAGGTGTACCGCCCCCTAAGTGAATTTCTTTTATGATTGGGGGTTCATGAAAAAGGGCGCAGTATAAATTCCACTCTTTTAATACGGCATCTATATAGGGTTTTTCTACTTCGTGACGTTTGGTAATACGCTTGTGACAACCACAAAAGGTACAAAGACTTTCACAAAAGGGAAGATGAATATAAAGGCTAATACCTTCTTTCTTATTGCTTTCGTGAAATGATTTTAATACTGTTTTTGTCCATTCTTTAACAGTAAATTCCTGATTTTCCCAATAAGGAACGGTTGGATAGCTGGTGTATCGAGGACCAGGCACATTGTATTTCTGTATTAATGATGTTGACATACCTAATAATTTACACAATCAAAGGTAGTCTACAGTAAAGGTACGTAAAATGATATTTGTCAGTTTTGTTATTCTAATATAACTTCCATAATCCAATATTCATCAAAAAAGCGGTTGTTATAATTAGAAAAATAATCCGCTTTTATTTTTTCTAAATCAGTATAATATTCAAGATAAGTATAATAATAGTTGTTTATTGGGTTAATAAAAAAGGAAGCTGTAAATCCTTGTTTTTTTAAAAAGGTTACGTACTTTGTTGTATTTGTAGGAATCTCAAATACATTAGAAACTAAATAATATCCTTGTTTTAATGTGGTATTGGATTTATTAATTTTTATGGTTGAAATTTCTTTTTCAATTCTAGTTTTATTTTTGTAGGAAGTTTCTAAAGGTGTATTAGGGTGTTGGATTTTAGCAATCCAATATTCTTGAAAATATGTATTATTGATGTTGTTGTAATAGGCTTTTTCTGCTGCTGTTTGTGATTTGTAATGTTTTAAACTTAAGTAGTATAATTGATTGTCAGGGTTTTTAAAAATAAAAGGCTGTATTGTTTTACTACTTATTTTATTTGCAAAATCATGAGCATAATGAATGTTTTGATAAGCGTTAGCAATTATATAATAGCCTTCAGGTGCTACTGTGGAATCAAATAAATAGGTTTTTATTTCTTTGGGTTTTCTACTGTTTTTTGTAGAGGTTGGTTCGACTATAGTTTTGCGTATAGTATTTGTATCTATTGGATTTAGATTTTTTTTTTGTTTAGGTATTTGCACATTTTTTTGTGTAATAGAATACTTGGTTGATAAAGTTGAGTCTATTTTTTTTCTTGCAAAATCTTCATCTATTTCTATGCTAAATCCTATATTAGTCACATAAAATTTATCACCTAAAGAACTTATTTTTAAATTAACTTGGTCAATATCACTAAAAGAAAGTTCTTTTGTTTGAATTTTATCTAAAAAAACATCGTAGCCTAAAGTATTTAGAGAGGCAGGGGTTCTTTTGTTAAAATCAGTATTATAATGGGTAATTTTACTATTAAAGATGTTTTGACCACTTCTTAAAGAATTACTAATATAATACCACTTTTTAGTATTAGGAGTATTGATTCTTAGATTGTCTCCTTCAATGTTTAAATCGCCTTCTAAAGCAGCTACAGTAAGTTTTGGAGTGATTTTGCCTGTTTTTGGGGTAATGAATTCTTTAAAGTTAATTTCAACGGGTTTGTTATAGATATAAGAAAAGCCATCATATAAACTGATTAGGTGGTAAGGTTCTGAGTCAGATTCATAAATAACATAAAGTACCCAACCTGCGGCACTACCTCCTTCAATTTTTTCTTGACTGGCTTGAATATTAGCTACAGTATAAGTACCCCAAGGCTTTGATTTGATTTGATCTGTTATATCTGAAAAGCATACGTACGGTGCATTAGTAGTGTGTTTATTATGCTCTTTTGCATCGTATAGAATACTTCCTTCTATTGTAAAATAGTTTTCAGATTGTGGTGTTTTAATAGATATTTTATTGATAGGTTGTATAGAATTGTTTCTGTCAGGTAGTGTGGCACACCAGTATAATCCAGCAAAAAGAACTTTGTCATTAGGGTGGATAGGTTCTAATACTGCTGAACTAGATGAAAATGTTTCGAGCTCTTGATCTATATCTATATAGGCCATATTGAGCTGATCATTCAGTTTTGCATTGGAACTTATTTTATCGTAAGGTTCGTTTGCATTTTTTCCTGATTTTTTGCCTATAATACTGTTGGCGATAAAATAAATATCGCCTTTTAAATAATTTTGATACCGAATGCTAAAGTTCTTTTCTTCTTGTGCATTTAATAGACAAGATACGAAGAGACATAACCAAAAGGAAGGCTTTTTGAGCATTTTTAGGTTGTTTTTTGTACCACTTCAAAAATAGCGCCTTCTTCACATTTTAATGTTTTAGAAGGGTATTTCATTAACAGGGCATAATCATGTGTAGCCATTAAAATTGTTTTTCCATTTTGATTGATTTTTCGAAGAACTTCCATAACTTCCATACTTGTCTGTGGATCTAAATTACCAGTTGGTTCATCTGCTAAGATTAAATCAGGGTCATTTAATAGAGCACGAGCAATAGCTACGCGTTGTTGTTCTCCTCCAGATAATTGATGAGGCATTTTGTTGGCTAAATTTAAAAGACCTACTTTTTCTAAAACTTCATCAATTTTAGTTTGCATATCTAATTCATTTGTCCAACCTGTAGCTTTTAAAACAAAATGTAAATTAGCATTTATACTTCTGTCGGGGAGTAATTTAAAATCTTGAAAAACAATACCTATTTTTCTTCTTAAAAAGGGAATATCATTATCTACAAGACCATGAAGATCATAGTCTACTATAGTGCCTTCGCCTTGTGTAAGAGGTAAATCAGCATAAAGTGTTTTCATTAAACTACTTTTTCCAGAACCTGTTTTACCTATAATATAAATAAATTCGCCTGGAGTAATACTTAGATTGATATCGGATAAAATTTTATTCCCTTCTTGATAAATGGTTACATTTTGGAGCGATAATATAGTGTGTGACATGATATATATGTTTAGTTTGGTAAAAATAATAAGTTAAGGGGCGTATTCAAAATAATTTTTAGAATAAGTTGTTTTTATGTTTGATTTTTTGAGAGAGCATCAATATCTTGGATAGGAAGAGTATTTCTCTAGTTTTTATTGGGTTTAGATTTTGTATGTTTATACTTTTATTCTACAGGGGAGGTAGGAAAAATAAAAAAGGACTAATTTTTATTTTAGCCCTTATGTATGAATTTAAAAAGAGATATTGTTTTTTTGTTTAAATTGGAGTAGCATATAAAATTGAATTCCAAAAAGGATAGATGCTAATACAAGATGTACAGTTTGTGAACCAAATGGGAAATTCAGGTAGTATATAAAAATACCCGAAAGAATTTCAAGAACTAATAGTAATAAGACCCAATTCATTTCCTTAAAACCAAGATTTAGTTTTTTATTTCGAAAATATAAAAATAGGTTGGTTGCTAATACTAAAATAGAAAAACTTCTGTGGATATAGAATGTTATTTGCGGCTTGGATAACCATAACGTTGGATTTTCTATTCCTGATTTTACTTGTTCATCTATAAATTGTCGAACTTGTGTTCCTAAAACAACTTGTATTAATGTCATAGTAATAGTTACCCATAGTAAATTTCGAAAGGTATTATCTGGTATTTTTGAGCTAGATTTTAGATCTGCTAAAAAGATGATATAAATAATAAAGGCTATAATAACTAAAGCCATTATCATGTGAAGGGTTATTTTTACAGGGTTTAATACAGAATAAACCACAGTCGCTCCAAGCCACGCTTGAAATCCCATCATAAAGACTACAAGCCATGATAAAATGGGTATCAACTTGTTTTTTTTCCAAAAACTAAAAGAATAAAATGACATAGCTAAACAAGCAAAACCAGATAAGGCACCAAAGAGTCTGTTTATATATTCAACCCAAGTATGAGTGGGGTTGAACTCTGCATAATCGTGTTTAGTATATTTATTCCATTGTGTAGTGTCAAATTGTTTGCCAGTTATACAATCTTCTTTGGCTACTAATAGTTGCTCGTTTTTAATGATAACTTGTCCTTTTTTGAACAATCTATTTTCTGTCCAAGTTAATTCCTGTATATTAGTTGGAGGGATATAATAACCAAAACATTTTGGCCAATCTGGACATCCCATACCCGATCCAGTCATTCTAACTAATGCACCAGCTATTACGACTAGATATACTAAAATAAGTGCTGTTTTTGCTATTTTTATAAATTTCATTTTTATTTTTTTAATACAAAATCATTAAAAAAAAATATTAAACCGCATGATTTAAATCATGTATGATCTTGCATAATATTATTTAACTCTTTTTAGTCCCATTTTTTCAGCTTTTTCTAAAATAAAAGTTAAAGCGGGTTCATATTCATTAGGGATTTCTCCTTCTAAAATAGCTTCTTTTACGGCCTCTTTTAAAATACCAATTTCCTTAGAAGGTTTTAGGTCAAAAATTTGCATGATTTCTTCTCCTGTGATGGGAGGTTGAAAAATTCTAACACGGTCACGTTCTTCTACTTCAATGATTTTTTTACGGACAATTTTGAAATTGTTGTGATATTTTTGAAATTTTTTTGAATTTTTAGTAGTAATATCGGCTTCGCATAAGATCATTAAACTTTCAACATCTTCGGCTGCATCAAAAACGAGTCTTCGAACTGCGCTATCAGTGACTATATCTTGTGCTAATATGATTGGACGGGAACTCATTTGAACCATTTTTTGAACAAATTTCATTTTATGATTCAAAGGCATGTGCAATCGGATAAAAATATTTTTCACCATTTTTCCTCCTAAAAATTCATGCCCATGAAAGGTCCAACCTTGTCTTTTATGGAATTTTTTAGTAGGAGCTTTTCCTATATCGTGTAGTAGAGCAGACCATCTTAACCACAAATCATTAGTATTAGGGCAAATATTGTCTACTACTTCTAATGAATGATAAAAATTATTTTTATGAGTATGTCCTTCAACTTCTTCTACATTGTTTAAGGCAGTTAATTCGGGTAAAATAATATCTAATAAACCTGTTTGGTATAATAACAAAAATCCGATTGATGGTTTTGTAGAGAGTAGAATTTTGTTTAATTCATCTACAATTCTTTCTCCAGAAATGATATGAATTCGATCTTTGTTTCTTTTTATTGCATCAAGTGATTCGGATTCAATTTGAAAATTTAACTGTGAAGCGAAACGAATGGCTCGCATCATGCGTAAAGGATCGTCACTATACGTTATGTCTGGATCAAGTGGTGTACGGATGATTTTTTTTTCTAAGTCTATTACGCCATTAAAAGGATCTATTAAATCTCCAAAATTAGAAGTATTTAGTGAAAAAGCTAAAGCGTTGATTGTAAAATCTCTTCGTTCTTGATCATCTTTTAAGCTTCCATTTTCTACAACAGGTTTTCGGCTGTCAAAATTATAACTTTCTTTTCTAGCACCAACAAATTCAATATCCATGTCTTCATATCGAAGCATAGCGGTACCGTAATTTTTAAATACTTGAACTTTAGGGTTATGAGGGATGAGTTCTGATACTTTTAGTGCAAGTTCTATTCCACTTCCAACAGCTACTATATCAATATCTTTTTTATGATTGCGTTCTAAGAGGATATCGCGTACAAAACCGCCAATTACATAACATTCTAAGTTCAGTAATTGAGCAGCTTGTGATACAATTTCAAAAATTTTGTGATCTAAATGTTCTTTATAATTCATTAACACTAATTTAAGGTATGTAGTTTAAAGTTATTTGTAATTCTTTAAACTGTAGATTTGGAATAAAATTACTTGCGAATAATTTTTACCTGGCTATCATTTGTTATTTTTATGATAGTAGAAGGGTTCTTGCAAATTTTTTCGTGATGCAAATTTACTACATAGTCTACACCTTTAATAATTTCGGGGCTAATTTCTTTAAAGGAAATAGGAGTAGGTTGTCCTGAAATATTGGCAGAGGTAGAAACTAATGGTTTTTTCATGCGTTCCATCAGTTTAAAACAAAAAGGTTCGGTAACGATGCGTATACCTAATGTTTTGTCCTCAGCAATGATGTTGGGGGCTACATTCCTTGGATTGTCTAATACCAAAGTAGTAGGTTTTTCAGAAACATCTAAAATTTGCCACGCCACTTCGGGTAAGTTGTTGAAAATATTATAAATCATACGCTCGCCATTAACTAAAACAATCATGCTTTTACTTTCTTCACGTTGTTTTAGAGCATAAATTTTTTTAATAGCATCTGGATTGGTAGCATCGCAGCCTATTCCCCAAACGGTATCGGTAGGGTATAGGATGATGCCTCCATCTTTAATAACTTCAAAGGCGTTGTGTATTTCGGTGTTGATGTTTTCCAATTTTTTAAATTTTACTTTTATATAAGTCGATAATTTTGTTCCAAGTAGTTAAAGTATCATTTAGTTCATTTGAATAGTTATAGTTTTCTAAAACAAATTTTGATGCTTTTTTGCTCATATTTAAATAAAAATATTCATTTTTTTCTATATCTAGAGCAACTTTTTCAATTGTACTGACAAAATCAATTATGTTTCTTTCTTCTATTGGAAAACTAAAATCAGGTTTTAAGTATTCTTTACCTGCTTGTCCTGTGTATCCAATTACGATACAACCACATGCCATAGCTTCAACAGGAGGCAGACCAAAACCTTCTGTATAATTTAAACTAAGAAAAATAAAGCTATCTTTCATGATTTTACTGACTTCTTCTTCTGATTTGTTGTCAATTGGAATAAATTCCCAATTTTTTAATTTGCCTCTTAAATTTAAAATATTTATAATCTGTACAATATCTTCGTTTAATTTTCTAGGCATAAAACAAATTTTTTTCTTTTTTTCTTTTTTAAAGTTAAAATAGTTTTCATTTATGCTTAGCCTAATTCTTTCAATTAATATATCTTTAAAAGTTGTTTCTAGATATTGTTTGGAGTCATTTGAAACTGTAATAGTAGCTAAATTTTTTTTATTTAAATAATGTGAATCATTTCCTATTTCAGTATTGTGAAATGTATAAAAGCAATTTTGATTAAAAATCACTTTAAAATTTTCGGGAAAAACATGATTAATCCAATTACCATATATTTCAGGAAAGACCAGAATATCTTTATTGGTTATGGTATAATTTTTCTTTAATTTATCTAAAAGTCTGTCAAAATATAGTTTTGATTTGATTTTAATTTTTTCTTTTTCGGAACTATATTTTAGTAGAGAGAATATTTCTTTATTGTAAAGTATTTTTGCGTTATTTTCAAACCAAGTGACTTTATATCCTTTCTTTCTATGCAAAACATATGAATTAAAATTGTTTCGATTTAATAATTCGACCATTTTATAGATTTGTTTTATTCCTCCAACTGGTTTTTTATCATCAGTGCATAAGAATAAAATTCTTGGATTTTCCATTTTTATTGTTTTAATGATTTTAATAATTTAGAATATTATCAATCCATTTTTTTTGGCTATATTTTAAATATATTTCTGTGGATAGTTCGTGATATGGTAACTTTAAGAATTTGATTAATTCATCAGTATTAATTTCTTCAAAGACAAAGATATTATTAGGATGATAAAAGTCATAATTAACAATATCGGTGTTATTTGTAATAAGCTTAATTTTTAATCCTAATGCTTCATAGGGTCTAAAAGACAATCCTCTTTGGTTTTTATGTGCTAGATCTAAAATTGCATGACAATTCTTATAAAACTTTGAAGAATTTATAAAAGGGATTATTTTATTAGTGAACTCTATACCTTCTATTTGATGTTTCGGATTGATTTCTTTTTTTTTATCAAATATCTTAGCATATATATCAATTTGAGAGGATTTTACTTTTTTATAAAAATTAATAAAATCATCGATACGTTTATCATAAGTTCCTAAAAATACAATATCATGAGGCTTCTCATTTTTTTCTTTTTTTTCAATATCAAAATAAAAATTTGGAATAAATTTAAAATTGTATTTTAAACAATCTTCCTTATCAAAACTCACATGTTTTTTGAATAGAGGAATTGTTTTTTTTGACCCTGGGATTTTATCAATACTATCCCAGTATAAAGCTACTACATTATTGGATTTTTTGTGTAAAAGGGAAATATGTCTTTTATCTAAAATATCAGGTCTATTTACAAAAATAAAATCATAATTTTCATGCTGATTAATCTGTTTTATAATCCTTTTGTATACAAAATATTTTTTTTTTAGATTTGTTCCAAATAGTGTTTTTGAAAAAAAATTCAATATTTTTTCAAAAAAATTTCTGTAATAATAATTTTTATTTGGAGTTATTTTTATTACTTCAAAATCAGAATATTTTTTAAATCCTTTTAATACTACTTTATCAAAATGATAATAGTCAGGAAATATTAAGAGCATTTTTTTCATTAATATATAAAGTATAATAATTTTCTAATCGTTAGCAAAATACAAATATAGTCTAATAAATTTTTTAAAGAAAAGAATTTTAGTATTGTGGTAAAAAAAGGGAGGCTCTCCTTTTCAGTACAAGTTAAAACTATACAATTTAACATACGTTTTTTAGTTGAAGAGCTGAGTGAATCGGAGACGTAGTCAGAGCAAAACGAAATTCTTTAACTCTTTTTTTATAAATCACTGCACTAATATCTAATCTAAATAATTCAAGTTGCTAGTTGCGATAAAGAAAAAACAAAGCAAAGGTTCAGTAAATTTGTTTTACGAACTATAATACCAAACCAATGCTTTGCAAGGACAAAATTATATCAATTTTTTGTTTAATCGATGATATTTTAAAAGGAATTGATCACAAAGAAGATACAAGAAGACGAGTAAGTGATAGTGAGATTATTCTAACAGCAATAGTTTCGTCGACAAGTTTTTATGGAAATCATTGTTCTGCTATAAAATTTATGAAGCAGTATGGTTTTGTTCCTGGAATGCTCGACAAAAGTAGATTTAATAGGTAATTACATAAAATTGGAAACTTATACCATTTAAACTTTGAATTTTCTTTTTAAAAATAGTACATCTATAAAAGCAACAAAAATTAGCGTTGCTTCTCGATGCGCTTCGCGCTCGAACTAACGATGATTTCAATTATATAACTCAACCGTCTGTTCGAGTTGTTTAAAAAAAGCGTATTGAGAACTTTACTTTTTAACCCAGTATATTTTAAGCTTAAATGGTATTACTTTATGAGTTGTTTGAAATGCATTATATCATAGATTCGTTTCCAGTTGCAGTATGTAATAATACGAGAATTGCAAATTGCAAAATTCTCAAAAGAAGAAAAATATAATAGTGTATATACAGATTATGGATTAGAGGATATTGCCTTAGAAAGAAAATGTATTTTATTGAAAATTCAACGTAATTCAAATGCTAAAAGAATAGATTCACTAGATTAAAAAATGTTCCCAAGAACAATATACGTTGTAACATTAGAAAGTTTTCTTACAAAGCTTACTTTGTTTGTCTTTGGGCTTTAATTAAATAAATGAGTTAACAGCAACTTGAACTAATTAATCGTATTTTTTAACATCCATAAAATTTGAATTTACTGAAATAATTCAAATTTTAAATAGTATTATAAAAACTGATCTCTTTCAATAATTTGATGTCCTGTTTTTTTTACGCCTAAAAATAAAGCGTTGGCTAATTCTTTACCTGTAATAGCGCGGTATTTTTTCATTTTACCTATAAAAAGAAACTGTAATCCGTTGATTAGTATAGTGGCTATGTTTTCTGCAAGACGTTTGTCTTTTCTTTCTCCATAAATTAAAGAAGGTCTATAGATAAGGATATTAGGAATGTTATATTTTAAAACGCTTTGTTCCATTTCACCTTTGGTACGGCTATAAAAAACAGAAGATTTCGGATTTGAGCCAATAGCAGAAATTATGCTCAAAGTAGAAATCTGATTTTGTTCACATAATTTAGCTGTACTAACAGGAATACCATAATCAATAGCGTAGTATTCGTCCTTATTAGGTGTTTGAGCTTTTGTGGTACCAATACAACAGAAAACGTCATCTGCTTTGAAATCGTTAGAAAATTTTTCTAGGTAAAGTATATCGCTTATAAATTCCTCTAGTTTTGGGTGTTTTTTACCTGTAGTTTTTCGAGTGAATATTTTAACCTTCTCATAATCCTCACTCATTAATAACAAATCTAATAAATAGCTTCCTGTAAGTCCTGTTGCTCCGAGTATAATAGCTGTTTTTTTCATTTTACTTACTTTTTATAAATAATTATGAATGATAAATAGTGTTATGAAATTCTAATTCTTATAATAGTTGCACAACTGTAAAAAAATAAGGGATGGCATAATTTTATAGTTGTGCAACAAATGTTTGTACTAAATTTATTTATAAAAAACTATTTTTCTATAATTGATCTTTTTCTTTTTCAAGTTTTAACTCTCTTAAGAATAGATAAAAGGGAAAGGTGAACGCTACAGCAATTAAAATAGTAAGAGGGATTAAAGTCCACCAATATTTAATTTTCAAACGGATGGCATCAGGAATATAGAAAATAAAAAAGGTAATAACAACAACTTTTAGATCGGCCTCTAATGATTGAGCGGGAAGGCTACATTTAGCATCTCTAAAAAAATTTAAAAGAGAAGGATCTATTGCT
This sequence comes from Flavobacterium columnare, assembly GCF_014844295.1. NCBI lineage: Bacteria > Pseudomonadati > Bacteroidota > Flavobacteriia > Flavobacteriales > Flavobacteriaceae > Flavobacterium > Flavobacterium columnare. Next base: position 3,069,697 of record NZ_CP054494.1, on the reverse strand, counting down.
GTTTGAAAATATTGAATGTTAAAAAACCAAGTATAACAAATACCTAAAATACTTAATAAAAGATAAATATGTTTTCGTTTCATGATATATATAATTAATTGTTTACAGAAATTTCTTTTTGTTTGTTTAAATATTTCCAGATAGCCCATGACCAGGCTAAAAATATAAATTGTATAGGCAAACGGATAATAGCTAGTTTATGGGATCCTATAGAAGGATTTTCTACAAAGACATCCTTTATATGTATAGGTAGAAATACTAACATTAGTAAAAATATTCCTAATCCAGCATACTTTGCTAAATCATTTTTAAAGAATAATAATAGCCCTAAGCCTAATTCTAAAACACCTGATCCGAGTATTATAAAATCTTTAAAGGGTAGAAAGTCAGGTACAAAAGGAACGTAAAAATTAGCTTTAATAAAATGCTGGATACCAGCATTTACCATAAATATTGCTAGTAGATAACGCAATATTATAAAACTGATTGATTTAAATTGGTTCATTGTTTGGATAAAATGGTTATTTAATATTAAAATTGTTCAATGTTGGTTCTATTATTGGTTTGTTATTGCGTTGATGACGAAATTTAGATAAAACATTATAAATTTCTATTCTCGCACGGTTTATTCCACCAATTGGCTTGTGGTCCTCTAATGAATTAGACGGAGAAAAAGATAATTGTTCAGCAAAATCAAAACGTTCTTCTGTATTAAAATTCTGAATAGGGATCTCTATTTCTGCAACTTTTATAAAAGAACTATTCCACTCAATTCCTGCGTTTTCTATTGGTGTATTTTTTTCGTCAGTAAAAGGCTGAATGTAAAAATCAAATTTGGCAATGTCTTTTTGTAAATGATTTACCATATTTTCGGTTAGATAGTTATCGCTAAGTACTTGTGGTAATTTGCTTTTTGTGGTAGAGGTAGGTACGATCTTAAATTTTATTTGTTCATTTCCATACATATAGGGGGTTGTACTCCAGTATGTTAAATCTAAAGGGCTGGTTTGATTTTTTTTAGCACTATTAAGTTCTTTTAAGATCTTTCCGTTACCCGAAAAAATCATTTTCATTGCCAAAATAAAAGGATTCCATTTTACGGCATAATATACGGCATCTCTAAAAAGTTTTATAGTACCAAGAGGCATAGTAGGATGAGATATCATTAAAAAATCTTGCGTATGCCTTTCTGTTGAGTCAAAACGTTTACCTTCCACCTCAATTAGTTTAATAGCAAAACCTCTGAAATCTTTTGCTTTATCTGATTGTACTTTTCCGCTTGCATTTGATATTCGAACAAATGATTTGTAAATTTTTCCAGGTTGAAAAATACCTATTTGTAAATCATTAGGCAAATTTTCCATTACCTTAAAATTAGCTTTTAATAGAGCTAAACATCTAGGATGTGCATCCCTTTTTGTTTTTCCTTCGGTATAATCTTTCTCCATTTTTTCTTGAAGAATAGATTGCATATCTAATATTAATTCTTGTTCCGTCATATTTATTTTACTTAAAATATTTTAAAAGATCTTTTTTTCTTTTAAAGTATAACATCATTAAAAAGACTATCCTATTTTGTCATATAATTGATTTTAGTAGAATTTTAGAATAGGCCGTTTAATTATACTTTTCTTATTTGTTGCTTTTCCATTGAATCCAATCCCAATTTAACAGTGTAAAATTATAAAAAATAAATGAACGTTCATTTATTTTTTGCAAAAAATTAGCATCTTCTTTTTTTGATGTAAGATTAAAACGAATTAAAAAAGAGTTCATGCTTTTTGAATATGTGATGATATGGATATTTATATATGCTTTTGATTTTATAGATAATTTTAGTAGGGCTCTAGTATAAAACGATACTAATAATTTCAAACTTAACCCAGATTATGCGTTAGCCTTTGTGATGAAGAGGAAAAAGGCAAAGAAGCTAAAAAGGCATAAATTTTTTACAGCAGCTGTAGTTTTACATTGAGAACAAAAAAACAAGACTTTTCTAGATTCAAAGTTGTTTGTATTTGTAATAAATTTCTAATGTGTAATCTGGGGGGAATATCGTATTTTTATAAAAGGGCTAAAAACCACAACAAGATTAGTCCTGAAAGCGATTTTACTAGATTGTTTAGACATACAATAGTTTTAGTTTTCTGAATGATTGTTCCAGTAAATTTATGTAAAAGAGTATAAACTAAAAATATTAAGAAAGAATAAAAAGTAAGTAGGCAAAAGACTTTTGTGTTGAAACGGTATTAAAAAATATTCGTTCATTTTGTATTTATTGTTGATTTGTAAATTAAAATTGTATTAAATGTTATTGACAGTTTATCAATAAAGATTAATTTAATCTTTATTGATATTTATGTTTCTTTGACTTTTATAAAATTCAGTATGACAAATTTTTCCACCAGAAGTGCCTACTGGTATCGAAAAAAGGATACCTATACTTCCAATAATTAATACAAATAAAGTAGCCAAATATGCTTTAGGGTGTTTTTTAGCATGAGCAATCAATCCCATAATAGAGGTTAAGCCCGAAAGATATACTATTTTCATAAAAATTTCTGCTTTTTCTTTATGAACTTCAATTAAATTGTGAGAAAAATCAGTTGTTTTTTCTAAAAAATGTTCTGCTTTATCTCCTGTAATCATTGATATTTTGCCCATTATCATAGAAAAGATAAAAAGGATATAAGCTATATTTAATACCAAAGGATTTTTTTTGAAAATGCCATAAATTAAAATAGCTATACCAAAAAATAATCCAATGATTGGAAAGTGATTTACTAATAAATGAAAATATGCAGAATTCATGATATAAAATTTATAGTATGCCAAATTTAATAGTTAATTTTGCCAAAATTTAAAATACAATGAATTTTTTTGAAAAAAAATCGCCCTACAAACAGTTGTTAAATTTATTTTTACTTAGCAACTTTATTTTAAGAATGGTACTCTTATTTCATCCTATTACTTCTACTAGTTTTACTTGGAAAGAAATAGGGAAAATTTTTCTAACAGGATTAATTTCTGATTTTTTTGTTTTTATTATCGCTTCAGGTTTATTATGGTTCTATTTATTGTTTTTATCCAATAGTAAATATGAAAAGCCTTGGGGGTATATTATTTTTGTTTCCTTTTGTACTCTTCTATTATATGTGAGTTTTGGTAATACGATCTTAAATGAATATGGGGGTGTTTTACCCGAAATAGGTATAAGTTTTGTAGCTCTTAAGACTTTGTTTTTTGGATTAATGCTTTTTATTCCTACCTATAGAAAACAAATCCGGATGGTTTTATTTTCAATAACAGTATTTTTAGTCGTACTAATTATAGTACAAAATACGGTGAGCGAATTTTTCTTTTGGAATGAATTTGGAGTACGTTATAACTTTATTGCAGTTGATTATTTAGTTTATACAAACGAAGTAATCAAGAATATAATGGAATCGTATCCTATAATTCCTTTATTTACAGGAGTTGGATTAATTACGGCATTTTTTACTTATAAAATAGTGAAAACCTCAGAGGTGTTTTTAAAAAACCTGCCTTCTTTTCAGGATAAAGTAAAATCAACTATTGTTTATGTTTTTTTAATTCTGATAAGTACCTTTTCAATATCTATTTTAGCTAAGCAAGAGACTTCTTCAAATGTTTTTGCAAATGAATTGCAAGCAAGTGGACTTTATCGCTTTTATCTAGCATTTATGAATAGTGAATTGGATTATCAAAAATTTTATAAAACTATTCCAGAAGAAGAAGCATTTACTTTATTGAAAGAACAATTAGGTAATTTAGATAATAAAACATCTGAAAGATTAATTGTTTCTACATTACCAGAAACTAAGAAGAATGTGGTTTTAATAACTATTGAAAGTTTGAGTGCTGATTTTATGAAATGTTATGGAAATCAGCTTAACGTAACTCCTTTTTTAGATAGTTTGGCTACTCAAAGTACACAGTTTACCAATTTATATGCGGTTGGAAATAGAACAATAAGAGGCTTAGAGGCAGTTACATTATGTCTTCCTCCATCACCAGGTGAAAGTATAGTAAAGAGAAAAGACAACAAGAATAAGTTTTCTACAGGAAGTATCTTTAAACAAAAAGGATATACGGTAAAATATCTTTATGGGGGAGATGCTTATTTTGATAATATGGAAGATTTTTTTGGAGGAAATGGATATGAAATAGTAGATAAAAAAACGTTTAAACCTAATGAAATAACTTTTTCCAATGTTTGGGGAGTTTGTGATGAAGATATGGCTAAAAAAGCCATTCAAGTAATGAATGCAGAAGCTAAAACAGGGAAACCGTTCTTTAATCATTGGATGACTGTAAGTAATCACAGACCTTTTACTTATCCCGCTAATAAAATAGACATTCCGAATGACGCAAAATCACGTGAAGGAGGCGTAAAATATACTGATTATGCCTTGCGTCAATTTTTTAATATGGCAAAAAAACAAACTTGGTATAACAATACCCTTTTTGTAATCATTGCCGATCATTGTGCATCAAGTGCAGGAAAAACAGAATTGCCTATGGATAAATATCGTATACCTGCTATGATATTTGAACCCATGAAAAAAGGAGCAATAAACCCAATATTGATGTCGCAAATAGACATCATGCCTACTTTATTTGGAAGGTTAGGTTTTCGTTATACGAGTAAATTTTATGGACAAGATGTTTATTCAATAGATTATAAACCAAGAGCATTTATAGCAACATATCAAGATCTGGGGTATATTAAAAACAATATACTTACAATCATCTCACCAAAGCAAAAAGTGAAGCAATTTGATTTGGTTTTGCAACCTTCTACTTTACCAAAAGAATTTCAAATTATGTATGATGAAATAGCTAAAAATAATCTAGATAATCAATTGGTAAAAGAAACGATTAGTAATTATCAAACCGTTTCTCAAATACTTAAATCAAAGCAGTATGAAAAGAACTAAATTTAATAATTAAAAAAGTATAAAAAGAAAGGCTATCTAGTAAAAAATAGATAGCCTTTTGTATATGTAAAGATTCATTTTATTAGAGTCTATCTTGTAAATACTAATTTAGTATCAGTAGAGAGTGACGCATCAAGAGAGTATCCTTCATAATTAAAACTTTTTAAATCTTCTACTGTTTCAATGTTGTTGTCAATAATATAACGAACCATAAGTCCTCTAGCTCTTTTAGCAAAAAAAGAAATTATTTTTAATTGACCATTTTTATAATCTTTGAATTCAGGTGCAATAACAGGAACTTTTAATTTTTTAAAATTAATGACAGAAAAATACTCGTGACTAGCAAGGTTAATAAACACATCGTTGCTTTCTAATTCCTGATTTAAACTATCTGTTAAGGTTTCTTTCCAATATTCATACAGATTTTTTTTATTACCTATAGCTAACTTTGTTCCCATTTCCAAACGATAAGGTTGAATGAGATCTAATGGTTTTAATAAGCCGTATTGCCCCGAAAGTATACGGAGTTTATTTTGTAATTGATCTATTTTTTGTTCGGATATACTATAGGCATCTAATCCTTGGTAGACATCTCCGTTAAAAGCATACACTGCGGGACGAGCATTTTTAGGTGTAAAGGGGATTTTAAACTCTTGATTTCTTTGCCAATTTAATTCGCCTAGTGCAGGTGATATTTTCATTAGATTAGATAAGTCATTTGGTGTTAATTGTTTTAATAATTTAATTATTTCTTCTGACTTATTTAAAAAAGAGGGTTGCGTAAATTGATCAGTAGGTAATTTTTTTTCAAAATCTAAAGATTTTGCAGGAGATATAATAATTTTCATTATGTTTCTATTTAATGCCTTGATTACAAAAATACTTCGAAATATATTTAACAAGCAATTCTTATAATCGTTTTTTTCTATTTTTTTATAGTAGATTAAATCAGGTATTTTTATTTTCAAAATTTAAAAAAATGTAAATGCAAGAATATGCTATTTATCTTTTTTTAATGTTAAGAATTTCTTATAAAATAAGAGTTCTAAATAGTTTGAAAATAAATATTATGTACATTTGTTCTGCAAAAATTAAACATACACAAGATAATGAAAATAGCTGTTGTAGGTGCTACCGGTATGGTAGGAGAGGTAATGCTACAAGTTTTAGCAGAACGTAATTTTCCAATCACAGAATTAATTCCTGTGGCTTCTGAAAAATCAATTGGAAAAGAAATAGAATTTAAAGGGAAATCGTATAATGTGGTAGGTATACAAACAGCGGTTGAAATGAAGCCTGAAATAGCTATTTTTTCTGCTGGTGGAGAAACTTCTAAAGAATGGGCGCCTCAGTTTGCAGCGGTTGGAACAACGGTTATTGATAATTCATCTGCTTGGCGTATGGATCCTACTAAAAAGTTAGTAGTCCCTGAAATTAATGCGGCTGTTCTTACCAAGGAAGACAAGATTATTGCTAATCCTAATTGTTCGACTATTCAAATGGTAATGGTACTGTCTCCTTTACATAAAAAATATGATATAAAACGTGTTATTGTTTCTACTTATCAGTCTATTACAGGGACGGGGGTTAAAGCGGTAAGACAATTAGAAAATGAATATGCTGGAATAAAAGAAGAAATGGCTTACAAATATCCAATTCATCGTAATCTAATCCCGCAATGTGATGTTTTCGAGGAAAATGGTTATACGAAAGAAGAAATGAAATTAGTTCGTGAAACTCAAAAGATACTAGAAGACAAAACAATGGCTGTTACAGCTACTGCTGTAAGAGTTCCCGTAGTAGGAGGACATAGTGAGGCTGTAAATGTTGAGTTTAAAAAAGATTTTGAAGTTTCAGAGGTTCGCGCCATCCTACATGAAATGCCAGGGGTAACCGTACAAGATAATATTGATACTTTTACGTTTCCCATGCCGTTATATGCAGAAGGTAAAAATGATGTTTTTGTAGGAAGAATTCGTCGTGATGAAAGTCAGCCCAATACACTTAATTTATGGATTGTAGCTGATAATTTAAGAAAAGGTGCAGCTACTAATGCAGTACAAATAGCGGAATATTTAGTAGCTAATAAGTTCGTATGAAATTTGTTGCTATCTTTAAATAAAAAAGAGGCTTTAAAAAGGACTAACTTAACGTCTAATTTGTTACTTCCGCAAAAGGAGAAGGCACATGGTCTGTACTATGTGGCTTCTCCTTTTGTAAAAATAAAAAGATTGAGTCTTTTTAGAATACACACTTAATATACGTATCTTAAGATGATGTTTTCAGAAAGGTTTATAAAATCTTACCGTTTATCGTTTAACTTTATTGGGTTGATTTGATTCAGTTAACAAAGCAAAAATGAAAAGAAGTGAGCAGGTTAAATAAATTGCATAATCTTCATTATTAGGAGTCTCTTTCTTCTGTTGTGTTGAAGTGTGACGACCGACTAAATATTTTGGGTAGATTCCTTTATTCTTATTAAAAACGTTTCGTAGGGTTAGCTTATCTTTTCTAATTCATGGTAATTTCTTTTTAGTTTGCGTAACAGCCTACCATATAAAAAATTATAGATTAATAAAAAGACTCCAATCATTAGTGCTGTTAATAAAATAGATATAAGGATAGAAAGTAATAAGATGGTAAATTCACTTATTTGAGTTTCTGAATTTTTAAATTCATCTGTGATTCCTATATATACACCATAGCCAAATAAATAGGAATGTATTACAGCAAAAAGACTTAGGTTAAAAAGGATATACCTTGTAACGATTTTTCTAACAATAAAGATGTTTTTCATTAATTGTTTAGTCGAGTTAAGTACTTCTATTTTTTTATATGATATATAAAAATTATAAATGAAATACAAAATAATTATGTAAGATAGGCCAGTTATAATATTTAAATAAACTTCAGGAAAATGTATTTTTTCTAAAAAAATATCTTCTTTACTGTTTTTATTTAAAGAAAATGAAAAACTTAATATAATACCTAATAAAAACTCAATAACACTGATAATAAAAATCCATTTGACTGCTGATGATGAATTTTTATGTAACATAGCATAAATATTTTCTTCGGTCATTTTTGGAAAATTATTAGTATTATTCCAATTTTTCTTTAATAAATCCAATTCTTCCATTTTTTCCTTCTATCGTTACGGATTAATTATTTGTTTTAATTTCGTTTTGATACGATTCATTTTTACTCTTGCATTTACCTCACTTATACCTAACGTTTCAGAAATTTCGGTGTAATCTTTATCTTCTAAATACATGAATACAAGAGCCTTCTCTATATCACTAAGTTGGTATACAGCTTTGTAAAGCAATTTTAAATTTTCCTCTTCTTGATAATTATATTCCTCTTGTAATACAAAATGTCTGCCAGTTTCAAACTCAACAGTATGAATTGATTTAGAAGATTTTCTATATAAAGTAATAGCGGTATTAAGAGCTACTCGATAAGCCCAAGTTGAAAATTTAGAATCGCCTCTAAACTGGGGATACGCTTTCCATAATTGAATTGTAATTTCTTGAAATAAATCATTGTGTTCTTCTTCATTTTGGGTATAAAGCCTACAAATTTTGTGAACCAAATTTTGGTTATTTTTTAGTTGATTCACAAATGATTTTTCTAATTCAGTATTCATACTGCCTATTAGTTGGTAGTTTTTATGAATTGTTACAGTTTTAGAGTATGTTTTTTTGATTATTTTATAACTGATTGTATTTGATGAATTTATATTTTTTTGGATTTAATGATTACCATTGTAAAGTCATTTTTTTATTAATATATAAAATTGGAATTAATAGTGAGTTTGTTTTAACTCAGATTATACATTGGATTTTGTGGTGAGGAAGAAAAGAAGAAAAAATAATAATAGACGGAAATTTTTTATTATAGAATTTTAGGATATACGATTTATAAAAGTGTACCTAAATATTGTGATATAAAATAAAACCCTCACAAATAAAATATTATGAGGGTTAGAAGACTATTTTAATAGTGTTTATCTTTTAATAGAAAAGTGCCCTTTACTAGTTCTACCATCTTTTAATTGAGTTGTAAACCAATAATCATCAGCAGGAAGAGGTTTGCCTAAATAGGTTCCATCCCATCCAGATTCTGAAGGAGATATTTCCCTTAATAATTTTCCAAAACGGTCAAAGATTAGAATTTTGGCATCAGAATTAAATATGGAATCAGCTCCTATTACATTCCAGTAATCATTGTATCCATCGCCATTTGGAGTAAAAAAGGCAGGAAAACCTAAAATAGAAAAAGAAACTTCTAATGTTTTGCAACCATTTAAATCAATAACATATATTTTGTGTACGCCAGGTATTAAATTGTCAAAATAACCTGTTTTTTGAGTCGGAGCATTTATGTTATCTAATGCAAAAACGTATTCTCCATGACCAGATACACTTATGGTAATAGAACTATTATCGACCAAATCTTGTATAATAGGGCTGTCATTAAGTATTGCTGTATTAGATTCTGTTACATTGATAGTTCTTTCTCTAAAACAAGCAGATGGTGTTTTATTAATGACTTTTACTTTATAAGTACCTATTTGATTTACAGAAATAGATTCTGTATAAAAAGGAATTGTAACACCATCTTTTGACCATTCATAATTAAAATCGTTTTGATTACTTCCTATTGGAAGTCCAGATTGTAAAGTAATATTAAAATCAGGGTCGTCAGTACATATATAGGTGTTTGATAAGCCTGAAATGTTGGTGTCAATATTTGGTTTAGCTTCTACTTTTAATTCGAATTGTAGAGGCACTCCTAAACAAGCTTTTGTTATTTTATTTTCTACTCGAACCCATATTTTATCGGCTCCTTTATTTGTATTTCTAAAGTTCGTAAAATTATTTTTATCAATAGCCAATGATTTACCATTTGAAAATTGTTGATAATAATCATTCTCATTTTTGTAAAAATACACTTCTATATCAGGATTATTAAATTGTGATATTATACCATTGTAATTTTTAGATAAATCAAATGTTGTTATTCCGTCATAATCATCATGATTTGCATCTACATAATCATCACAAGCTGTAATGATACCTTCTGGTATAATAAAAGCGGCTTGTGCTGTTGATACATAAATTTCAAAAGGGATTACACTAAAACAATTGTTGGAATTGAGTACTCTAGCCCAAATGACTTCTGTTGATTGTGTTTGATTTATGTAAGTTTCGTGATTTTTTATTTGCTCATTTACATTGTTTGTAGTTGCGCCTGCTTGTGTATGGAAGTAACTAAAAGTTTCATTAGCATAGTTATCAGAAATTAAACTTTGAACTTTATCTAAATTAAATAGAGCAAGACCATTTGTTGAGTTAGTACATTGAATTAATCTTTGATTGCTTTTTAATATTGGAAGAGGATATATGATTAATCCTATATTATTAGAAAAAGAATCACACGCATTGCCTAAACGATTTAATTGAACTCTAAACAAATGATTTGTCATTGCGTTAGATAAATTTTTTATTTCTAGTTCAGGAGTATTGACACCAGAATAATTACCCGTGTTTGATAAATTATTCCAATTAGCACCATTATCGGTAGAAATTTGCCATTGAAAAGTATCAGCGTTTGATGTTAAAGAAATCTTAGTTTTTTCTAAAAGACATCCTTTACCTGGTTTTGGCTGATCTGTTATACTTATAGGAGCAGATTGTAAGTAAATCGTATTGGGTTTTGTATATCCTATAAAGCCTATAACTTTTCCTTTGTTATCTACTTGTGGAGGAGTGATATTACCTAATATGCCATCTGTATTAGCATCAATAAATCCAGCCTCTTTTACATCAAAACATAAATCATTATCAGCGTCTAAGTCACGATAGTTACTGATCCCATCGTTATCAAAATCTATTTCTTTTTCTTCGGAATCTAAGATTCCATCGTTATCCGAATCTAAATCAAGATAATCAGGAATACCCTCTTTATCGTTATCAACTGGTATTAATCCAGGTTCAAAAGCATTGTCTAATCCATTATGGTTAGTATCCGTATTAGATATAGCTATTGGGGTATTATTTTGCGCTTCTATACGATCATTTATACCATCATTATCACTATCTATATCTTCTTTATCAGGAATTGTGTCACCATCAGAATCTTTGGGGACACAGGAGGCTTCTAAATTTAAACTGGATTTGGCTGAAACTAAATCAGATAAATTTTTATGCTTGATTTTTAATATATTAATATTTTTTCCTGCTATTTTAAAAGTCCCTGAACCTGATTGTAAAGGAGTAGTACTATTGCGTCTAAAACGAATTTCAAAAGAAGAAAATTGTTTTACGCCATTTTCAAAAATTCCATCAAAGTTGGTGTCAATTAAAATTTGATTATCTGGATTCAAAATAGTTAAAGTTCTATTAATATCACTATTGATTATATATTCCGTATCCCCATTTAGAGATTCGCTCACTTGAATATTGTTAGGGTATTTTAATTCAATGCTCGTGGGTTGGTCAAATTGTACTTGATATGTTACACTATTTTGTTTGCCTTTTTGAACTTCAGTTATGATAGTGCCATTTGCATTACCTATTAATGGTGTAGTGGTTTTATTGCCATCAATAATGGTTTGAGTAATGTAATTTGTTGAACTAAAAGGAATAACACCAGTGTTAAGGCTTGTGTTGATAGCTTGATTTCCGTAAGATTCTGTACAATTTAAAATACCATCATTATCTAAATCAATATCAATGTTGTCGTTAATTAAACCATTATTGTTATCAGGACAATTACTAACAGGAATATTATCAGATTCTAATGGAGAAAAAATACCACAAGTAGAGATACTTGCTTTTACTTTATAATATCCAGGTTTAGTTGGTATATAAGTATTTGTGTTAGCCCCTAAAATAGGTCCGTCTTGATCATACCATTGGAACGTATCAAAAGAAGAGGCTGTGCTTATTGTTAGTTTAATATTTGGAATACAATTATCAGCGTCTAAGGATATTTTTTCTAAAGCAATTTCGGGTTTGAAGGTAAAACCAGAATAATATCCTCCAAATGTAGCGGCTCCATTATTACCATAAGCAGCTATATATAACTCGTCTGTTGAAAAAACACCTAGATTGCCTGTTAAGTTTTTTATTGTGTAAGTAACATAATTTGTATTACCATTAACAGGATTAGGACCTGATATTTCCTTACTAGGGAGATTTTTTAGATCATAATCAATACCATTTATATTAAAGGTTAGAATTGCACCTGTTTTGGTTACTATTGTAATCCGACCATTAAACTGATAATTGCCAAGGGTATCAATAAATGGAATATTATTTATATTATCTGGGGTTTGACAACTTAATGGGGGAACAAAGAACATTTCTTGATTAGCAAAATCTTTACTACTATTATCATTATATTCTTTTAGAGAGCCTACAGATTGATAAGCGAAAAGGTTTTTGGTGGATTTTACATATAGATTATTATTTAATGAAAATTGAGAACCATCTATTGTTACATATTCTCCTGAATTTAAAATATAATCAGCAGTATTGCTACCATTTAAATAAATTTGGGTATCATCTTTATGTGCAATTAATAATATCCTTTCGGCAAGATCCCATCCGTCACTTTTTATAAATATGTATTCTGTAGGATTGGCTGTTGAACCATTAATAACTTCAGGAGCAATTTTATTAATTGTTTCAGCTGATACAATTTGATCAAAGCCCATATCTAAGTTTTGAGAATCTCCGTTAGAACCGGCAAATGAGCCACTATTAACGGCAATGGGTTTATCGGCTGATATTAATGCGCCTATAAGAGCATTACGAGGTTGGGAATTAGATCCTTTTAGAGCAATAACAAAACTTTCACCATTATTTAAAATTATGTCACTGGGAGTGTTTCCTTCGTTATTATTAATTAATCTTGTATTAGGTTTTATGTTGCTAAATTTAATTCGAGTATTATTTTCAGTAGCAAGAATAGAAGCAAATGTATAATGAGAGTTATCATAAGTAGGTACATGATCGTTTAAAAATGCACCTAATCTAAATTCCTTACCCAATGCGGCAATCCCTTTTGAAACGATAGAACTAGCATGGTAGCTGTTTTCTGATCGTATTCTTATAGAAACAGCCACTAAGTCTTGTGCTTCAATTATATAACCTTTATTCTTAAGAATGGTATGCGCAAAAGAAGAACTTACATGAGCTTGGGTATTATTACCATAACCTATTCTATAGATATAAGGTGAATTTCTTGTAACAGTTCCATTTATAACGTTACCTCCTAACGCTGTAATATTAAAACTAACAGGAGAGGTACTCGGTGTTGAAATATACATATATTGTTCACCAGCAATTATCTCACCAGAAGAAACAGGCGGTAAATAATGCGTTTTGCTAAATTGAGCGACTACTGTAAACGTAATTAATTGAAATAATATTAAAAATTTTGCCTTCATTGGGGGTTGAATAAAAAACTCACAAAGCTAATTATTTATCGCTTAAGGCTAAAATAATTTTTAATCGTTTTATTATTGTAGAGTTTAATAGCAAACCAATAATCATCAGCTGGTAAATTATTTCCTAAAAATGTTCCATCCCATGATTGGTTTGGATTTAATTGTTTTAGGAGTTTGCCATAACGATCAAAAATTTCTATTTGTTCAATACTCCTTTTAAAATTAGAATCTTTGATGTACCATGTATCGTTGTATCCGTCATTATTAGGCGTAAAAGTTCGAGGATAATCTAACAAATAAACTGTTTGATAAGGCGTTGGCTCACATCCATTTTTATCTCTAACCGAAATATGATATTCTCCTTGCTCAAGATTAGTAAATAAATTAGAGTTTTGATATACAACTCCGTCTATAGAAAACTCATAATCGCCACCATTAGAGGTATAAAAAATTTCTAATGAATTGGTGTTAGAAAATTCAGTAATTACTGTATTTATATTAGTAGCAGGTGCTGACTCTTGAACAAAGTATTTTTTTAAGGCTTTGCATCCTTGTGAATCAGTAATTTCAACGGTATATACTCCTTTTTGATGTATTATAATGTTATTGGTATTTTCTAGCGTATTCCAAAGGTAATGTGTGAAATTTTTAGGGGCTTCAATTGTTAGTGTTTCTCCCTTACAAATTATAAGATGACTATCTTTTACAATATCGGGATTGATATAATTTACTTTTAAAGTTATTTCAATAATGTTGTGACACGAATTGTTTTGATCTATTCGAGCATAAATTTTTTGTTCGTCTTTTATTGTATTGTTAAAAGTATTCGTTAGAGGTAAAAGTTTTTTTTCAGCATCACTTGCGCTTTTGTAAAAACTTATTTCTGTATAGTTCGTAGGGGGTAAAATAATGTTATGAATTAGCTCTTGATCTAAAATAAAATTAGTAAAGCCATCTATTTTTTCGTCATGATCACATTTAGTATAACTTTTATTAATAGGGCCAATGCTGGAAAGTTGAAGATTTACAGTTGTTTCATTTGAACAATAGCTATTACTTACTTTAGCAAAAATAGTTTTAGGAGAAGACAGATAACGTGTTGGATCATTGATAGGTATTCCATTTGAATTTTCAGAAAAAACAACTTTATAATTAGGGTTGTTAAGAGTTAATGCTTGATGTAATTTTGTTAAATCATAATGTCCTTTACCATCTTTATCAAAATCGCATTCTATTAAATTTTGAGGCGTTAAAGGAGGAATATTTATAAATTGCACAGTAACATTTCCTTTAGAAACACAAGTTCCATTAATAAGTACTTCAACTCGATATTCAACTTCATTGGTATTTGTATTATCTGTAATTAGGTATTTAGGAGTATGGATTCCAGTATTTACATTATTTTTATACCAAGTATAAGTATTGTTAGTTCCATATTGCAATGCGTTTAATTCTACTATTTCTCCTGCGCAATAAGGATTTTGAGAGGTTATAGTATGATTGTTTCCTAAAAAAGTTTCGCTTTGAAAAGTGCCACCTCCCAAAAAAATAGCCGAATCATATTTTTCGTTGCCTTGATCAGCAATCACTAGTTTTATATGATAAGAATTGCCGGCTATTACGTTAGATTGAGCTTTTAAAACTTTAGTTTGACCATTAAACGCAATAGGAGAATCAAATCCATTAAACCTGTCGAAATATTCTTCATTACTTTTAGGGCAAATTGTTCCAGAACCTCTAA
Organism: Flavobacterium columnare; assembly: GCF_014844295.1. Classification (NCBI taxonomy): domain Bacteria; kingdom Pseudomonadati; phylum Bacteroidota; class Flavobacteriia; order Flavobacteriales; family Flavobacteriaceae; genus Flavobacterium; species Flavobacterium columnare. Next base: position 3,054,534 of record NZ_CP054494.1, on the reverse strand, counting down.
TATTTTGCACAGTTACAGGGGTATTTGTCCCAGGTACTAAAGCAATATTTTGATAACTTTGATTACTATTATTAGGTTTTATTAAAAAGGCAAATCCATCCGTATAACCACATTGATTAGGAGATGGGTTTGCAAGATATTGTTCTGAAGCAAAAATATAATCAAAAGAAATTTTGTTGGTAAAAGGAATATAGTCAAACTCTAATACAGAAGCATTGTATGTGTTACTTATACCCAGTGCTTGCATTAAATCATCATCTCCTTGCCAAGGTATGGATCCATCGGATAGGTTACCTGTATTAGGTCCTACAGTATTTAGAACTTTGCCTGTACTTAAAATAATGCCATTTTTTAAAGGAAAAGAACTGTTATTATTATCAAAATAACCAATACTCGGATTTCCATAATTTTCGCCACCATGTATGGAAACATTGGATACATTGCCACAGGTTACACCCCCTAAAAAAATAGTCACTAAATCATTAGCAGTATACTGATCATTCACATTTATATATTGTGAGTGAGAATTTAATATTACAAAAAATAGAAGAATTTTTAAAAGATATTTTTTCATGAAGCGAATATACTTTAAACATTGTAAAAATCTATAAACAGAATTTTTTATAAATAAAAAGAATTTCATAACGATCAATACCTTTTAATGATTTTGAAGAACAATAGGCTCACATAAAAAATATGGGGAGTAATTGTAAATTGCGACAAAAAAAGTAAATGGATTTTTCGATACTTTCTGCTTTTCTACCCGAAGAATTATTATGTCATTTTGATATTGTTGATTTTATAGAATTAGGAGATATTCAAACAAAAAAGGATTGCTTTTATATCTATCTTGATGAAAAGAACATTATTCCCGAAGGTTTCATTTCAGAGGAATATGAGTCAAAAGGCTTTTGTGAGCGTACTTTGATACAAGATTTTCCAATACGAGGAAAGGCTGTTTATTTAGGTATCAGAAGACGTAGGTGGCGAAATACAGTAGATAAGTCAGAAATTAAAAGCGATTATTCTTTTATTGCAGAAGGTTCCAAATTAACTGTTGAACTTTCGGATTTTTTAAAAGGTACAGGTAGAGACCCGAGAAGATACGATAAGTAACATTGCCAGTTATTATGGCATTAAAGCTGATTTACTGCGAAGACATTACAAAAAAAGAATCAGTGGTTTTACAAGTTGGAAACAGTTAGAACATGCCGAAAATTATCTGATTTACCCCGAAAATATTGGGGAGAATTTAAGTATTGATGAAGTAAGTTTGTCAAAAGGTGAACTTTATACTTTTGTAACCAATAAACAAGGAAGAGGCAAAAAGAAATCCTTAGTGGCGGTTATAAAAGGCACCAAAAGTCAGGACATTATTGATGTGGTTACTAAAATTCCACTTTCGCATAGAAAACAAGTAAAATCGATAACACTTGATATGGCAAACAATATGCAATCAGCATCAAGAATGTGTTTTCCTGAAAGTTACCTTGTCACAGACCGTTTCCATGTGGTAAAGTTGGTAATGGAAGCTCTCCAGCATTTAAGGATAAAATATCGCTGGGAGGAGATTGAAAAAGAGAATCAAGCTATCAAAAAAGCAAAGGAGCAAGCAATAAAATACATTCCAATAACTTTTGAAAACCAAGACACACCCAAACAACTATTGGCTCGATGTCGTTATATCATTGCCAAGAAACCCAACCAATGGACAGAAACCCAAAAAGTGCGAGCCCAAATATTGTTCCAACATTATCCTCTAATACATCAGGCATATAAACACACCCAAGAGTTTAGAAATATTTATGAATACACCTCAAAAGAAGAGGCTAAACAAAAAATATTGAATTGGATATCCAAAACCAAAGAATTAAAAATGACTGTCTTTAATACCGTTGCCAATAGTTTAAATTATCATTTGGAAACAATTGCAAACTTCTTCGTAAAAAGACATACAAACGCAAATGCTGAATCCTTTAACTCAAAAATAAAACTCTTTAGAGCTAATCAAAGAGGTGTGGTGGATACTAAATTCTTCCTCTTTAGAATGGAGAAACTTTTTGCTTAATCCCCAAAAAATTAATCTGAGCCGAACAATATCAATTTGTAAAAATTTTGTCGAATATTATATAAGAACTTTAGATGAAATATTTTGAGGAAAAGTAAAAAAATAAAACTTAAATTAACTATTTGATAATAAAAGGTTTGAATAGATGTGTTGTTTAGGTTTAGAAAGGGAAAATTAATTTTTAATTTATTTTTTCCCAAAAATGCATTATTTTTAACCCTTTTAATGCAGATTAATATGATTTCAGAAAAACAGTTTCAAGAGGAACTTATAGATATAATAGCTAAAGGAGTAAGAGAGGATATAGGTCCAGGAGATTATAGTTCCTTAGCTTGTATTCCTGCAACAGAAGTAGGTAAGGCAAAACTTTTGGTTAAAGACCAAGGAATCATTGCAGGAGTAGAGTTTGCTCAAATGATTTTTAATTATGTAGATCCAGATTTAGAGGTAGAAGTTTTAATTCAAGACGGAACCCCAGTTCAATTCGGGGATGTTGTTTTGTATGTTTCAGGGAGTTCTCAATCTATCTTAAAAGCAGAACGATTAGTACTTAACTCTATGCAGCGTATGAGTGCAATAGCTACAAAAACAAATCATTATGTACAATTATTAGAAGGTACTCAAACAAAAGTTTTAGACACCAGAAAAACTACTCCAGGTTTTAGAGCTTGTGAAAAATGGGCCGTAAAAATAGGAGGTGGTGAAAACCATCGTTTTGCTCTTTATGATATGATTATGCTAAAAGATAACCATATTGATTTTGCGGGAGGTATTACTTCAGCAATAACTAAAACCAAAAAATACTTATCAGATCATAATTTAGATTTAAAGATTATTGTAGAGGCTCGCAATCTGACCGAAATCGAAGAAATTTTACAAACAGAAGGAGTGTACCGCATCTTAATTGATAATTTTAATTTTGAAGACACTCGTACTGCTGTTCAAATGATTGGAAACAAATGTTTAACAGAATCTTCAGGTAATATTAATGAAAAAACCATACGAGAATATGCTCAATGTGGGGTAAATTATATTTCTTCAGGTGCTTTAACACACTCTGTATATAATATGGACTTGTCCTTAAAAGCTATCTAATTATTGCTTGATAATCCAAAATAAAATACATCTTCTAAAAACAGATAATTTATTCTGTAACTAAAAAAATGGAAAATACAAAAGAAATACTTTTAAAAATACCACTGCTAAAACAATTGGTGATTCTTTTAGATAATATCAAACTACCTTGGCTAAACGGATTATCATTTTATGAATTAATAGAGTTTTATTTGGTAGGAATTCTTCAAGGAGGAATTAGTTATAGAGCAGCTGCTATTGCTTTTAGTTTTTTTATGGCATTGTTTCCTTTTGCCTTATTCATTTTAAATTTAATCCCATACATCCCTATTAAAGGTTTTCAAAGTGATTTTTTACTATTTGTAAGAGATAATGTACCACCTACAACGTTTGATGCCATTGAAAATATTATAAAAGACATTCTTAATAATAGTCAAACAGGATTATTATCATGGGGGGTGTTTTTATCTGTTTTATTAATGACTAATGGAGTAAATGCTGTTATGAGTGGTTTTGAAACTTCTTTACACGTTACCGTAAAGAGACCTTATTTTAGGCAATATTTTGTTGCTCTGATTATTTCGCTAATACTTACCACTATTTTAATAATAACAATATCAGCGATTATTTTTTTAGAAATAATCATCCAAAAGACTATTATACAAGATGTTTTAAGTTCCAGAGTATCTGACAAAATATCATTAATAGAATTGGGAAGGTATTCTTTCGTAATTATTATGATTTTGTTAGCAACGGCTGTTTTGTTTAAATATGGTATTAAACAGTCTAAAAAAAAGCGACTTATTACAATTGGTACCGTTTTTACTACAGGATTAATAGTAGTATCTTCCTACTTTTTTGGTATTTGGGTTGTTAAATTTTCAAAATATAATGAACTTTATGGTTCAATAGGTACACTTTTAGTATTCCTTTTTTATCTTTGGATCAATTGTATGGTATTATTACTCGGTTTTGAATTAGATGCCTCGATACGAAAACTTAAAAAAATTAAATAAAATGAAAAAAATTGCACTTTTAACCTTATTTTTTGGTTGTTTACAAATGAACGCTCAATCTGTTTTTGGAAAATGGAAAACTATTGATGATAAAACAGGGAAAGCAAAATCAGTAGTTGAAATTTTTGAATCAAATGGTAAAGTATTTGGTAAGGTAATTGAAATTTTAGATCCAGCAAAACGCGATAGAAAATGCGAAAAATGCGAGGGGTCTGATAAAAACAAACCTGTTTTAGGTTTATTAGTTATTAAAGGACTTGGAAAAGACGGGGAGGAGTATAATGGAGGAAGTATTACGGATCCTGAAACAGGAAATGTGTACAAATGTTTTATAAAATTAAATGGGAAAGATCGTTTAACCGTAAGAGGTTATATGGGAATTTCTCTTATCGGACGTTCACAAACTTGGGTAAGAAGCTAATTCATGCGCTATTTTATAGAAGTTGTTATCCCTATTTCGCTTCCACAAACTTTTACCTATGAAGTTTCGGAAGCGGAATTTTCTTTTATACAAATAGGGATGCGTGTTGCAGTGCCCTTTGGTAAAACAAAATTCTACACGGGACTCACCATTAGTAAGCATCATCTAGCTCCTACTTTATATGAAGCTAAAGAAATTCATCAAATTATAGATGAATTGCCTATCGTAACAACTATTCAAATAGAGTTTTGGAAATGGATAGCTAGTTATTATATGTGTTCTTTGGGTGAAGTATATAAAACAGCATTACCATCCTCACTTATATTAGAAAGTGAAACCATAATTTCAACAAAAAAAGAAGTTTTAAATACGTCTGATTTATCAGATGACGAATTTTTAATAGTAGAAGCACTTTCTAATCAAACTGCCTTAAAACTATCAGAAGTAACAGCTATTCTTAATAAAAAGAAAGTGTTTCCAGTGATTCAATCGTTATTAGATAAAGATATTTTAATTCTTCAAGAAGAAATGATTGAAGAATATAAACCTAAATTAGTTAAGTATATTCGTTTGGTAGAACGATTTGATAAACCTAATCAACTAGAAGAATTATTGCAAATTCTTAAAAATGCACAAAAACAAAAACAACTAGTATTAAGTTATTTTCAACTCATAGCTACTCAAAAAAAACCAATTGCGACTAAGGATTTATTATTGTTTTCAGGAATAGCAGCGAGTACTCTAAAAACTTTAGTTGATAAACAGATTTTTGAAGAATATTTGTTACAACAAGACCGCGTGTCTTTTGATGAAGTAGAAGAATGCCAAATAATCTTAAGTCATGCGCAGCAAAAAGCATATCAGGAAATATTAGAAGCTTTAGAAACTAAAGATGTTTGTTTATTGCATGGGGTAACTGCATCTGGAAAAACAGAAGTCTATATTAAAATTATAGAACACTATTTAAAACAAGAAAAACAAGTTCTGTATCTGCTGCCAGAAATAGCTTTAACGACTCAATTAGTTCAAAGATTAACAAAGCATTTTGGAAATAAAATAGCTGTTTACCATTCTAGGTACTCAAATAATGAAAGAGTAGAAGTTTGGAATCATATATTAATAGATTCTGAAAAAGCACAGGTAATAATAGGGGCTAGATCAGCGTTATTTTTACCTTTTCAACAATTAGGATTGATTATTGTAGATGAAGAACATGAACAAACGTTTAAACAAGTAGATCCAGCACCACGTTATCATGCCCGAGATGCCTCTATAGTATTCGCTCATCAGTTAAAAGCAAAAGTAGTTCTAGGATCAGCTACCCCTAGTTTAGAAAGTTATTATAATAGTCAAAAAGGAAAGTATGGTTTGGTGGAGCTTTTTGAACGATTTGGAAATGCTGTTTTACCTGAAATTATTTTAGTTGATCTAAAAGATAGTTATTTTAGAAAAAGAATGACTGGACATTTTAGTCAAATATTGATTGATAAAATGCAAGAAGCTTTGTATAATGAAGAGCAAATTATCCTTTTTCAGAATAGAAGAGGTTATTCTCCCGTTCTAGAATGTATGACCTGTGGACATATTCCAGAATGCCCACATTGTGATGTAAGTCTAACATATCATAAATTTAAAAATCAATTGCGTTGCCATTATTGTGGTTATAACATAGCAAAACCCACGAATTGTCATGTTTGTTCAAGCATTGATCTTACCTCTAAAGGTTTTGGAACAGAGCAAATAGAAATGGAGTTAGCCAGTTTATTTCCCTCTAAAAATATCAAACGAATGGATCAGGATACAACTCGAGGCAAACACTCATTTGAACGTTTGATCCATAGTTTTAAAAACAGAGAGATAGATATTCTAGTAGGAACCCAAATGTTAGCAAAAGGATTAGATTTTGATAACGTTTCACTGGTTGGTGTCTTAAACGCTGATAATATGCTCTACTTTCCTGATTTTAGAGCCTTTGAAAGAAGTTATCAAATGATGACACAAGTAGCAGGTAGGGCAGGAAGAAGTGAGAAAAAAGGAAAAGTAGTTATACAAAGTTATAACCCTATGCACAATACAATACAGCAAGTTACAGATCATAACTATTTAGGTATGTATAAAGAGCAGTTGTATGAACGACATATATACAAATATCCTCCTTTTTATAAATTAATAAGGTTAACTTTAAAACATAAAGAATTTGAAAAGTTAAAAGAAGGTTCTATGTGGTTGTATCAGGTGTTAAAACAAAGTTTGCAAATGCCAGTACTAGGTCCAGAAGAACCACCAATTAGTAAAATTAGAAATGAATATATTCGAACTATTTTAATAAAAATACCAAAAGATAAGCATTTAGGTAATACAAAAAAAACTATCCAGAAGATACTGAATAGTTTTGAAGCGGTACCTATTTATAGGTCTATAAGAGTAGGAGTTAATGTAGATGTAAGCTAAGCTTCTAATACACGCATTAGCTCCTCTTTTTTGTTGCGGCTCAAAGGTATTTTTGTAACACCAATTTCGGCAAATTTGCTATTAAATTTTTCTATTTTGTCAATATTAATAATAAAAGATTTATGCACACGAACAAATTTTTCTTTTGAAAGATCTTTTTCAAAAGACTTCATGGTAGATAGAACAAGGTGACTATCTTCTTCTGTAACTATTTTTACATAATCCCCAAAAGCTTCAATCCACTTTATTTTAGAAGTATATACTTTTAGTTTTTTTAAATTACTTTTGATATAAATGTGTTCGCCCTCTTCCTCGGTGTTATGATCTTTTCTGAGCATGTGTAAATCCATGGCTCTTTTGACCGCAATGTTAAAACGCTCTTTAGTAAGGGGTTTTTGTAAATAATCAGTAGCCTCATAATCAAAAGCTTTTAGTGCATATTCAGCTTTAGCAGTGATGAAAATAATTTGAGGTTTTTCTTTTAAACCATCTAATAGATTAAAACCATTAATAATAGGCATTTCTATGTCTAAAAATAATAAGTCTACCTCGTTTACAGCTAAACAACCTTTAGTTTCAACAGCATTTGAAAATTCACCTACTAGGTTCAAATAGGGGTGTGCTTCTACTAGTTTAGTTACTAAAATTCTTTGGATAGAGCTGTCGTCTACCACAATACAATTCAACTTCATGGGAAACAGTTTAAAATAGATTGGACGGTTAAAAATAGTTTATTTTTTTTTACTGTCCAATTATTTTCGTGAAAATCAGTTGTTTCGTCGAAAAATAGGGAAAAATATTTGCTGTTTAAAATAAAGTTATTACTTTTGCACCCAATTTTATAACAAATAAATTTTATTACTATGAATCATTATGAAACTGTTTTCATCTTGAATCCCGTTTTATCTGAAACTCAGGTAAAGGAAACAGTAAGCAAATTTGAAGATTTTTTAACTTCAAAAGGTGCTAAAATTGTTGCTAAAGAGGATTGGGGATTGAAAAAATTAGCGTACGAAATCCAAAACAAAAAATCTGGATTTTACCAATTAATCCAATTTGAAGCTTCTAGCGAAGTTTTAGCTGGTTTAGAAATCGAGTACAGACGTGATGAGCGTATCATGCGTTTCCTAACAGTAAGTTTAGATAAACATGCTGTAGCTTGGGCTGAGAGAAGAAGAGAGAAGTTAAAAACTAAAAAAGCTTAATTGATATGTCTACAATTGAACAATCTGCAAAAGGAAAAAAAGACGGAGATATCAGATATTTAACGCCTTTAAACATTGATACGAACAAACAAAAAAAATATTGTCGTTTCAAAAAATCAGGAATCAAGTATGTAGATTACAAAGATGCTGATTTCTTATTAAAATTTGTAAATGAGCAAGGTAAAATCCTTCCTCGTCGTTTAACAGGAACTTCTTTAAAATACCAAAGAAAAGTATCTGTAGCGGTAAAAAGAGCTCGCCACTTGGCTTTAATGCCATACGTAGCGGATTTATTAAAATAATAACTAACAAATAGGTTGTTGGTTTCCTCCATAAGGAACCTAACTTCTAAAATTAAAAGGACAACAACATGGAACTTATCTTAAGACAAGACGTTCAAAATTTAGGATTTAAAGATGATATCGTAACGGTTAAACCAGGTTATGGTCGTAACTTTTTGATCCCTCAAGGATTTGCAGTATTAGCTACTCCATCAGCAAAGAAGGTTTTAGCTGAAAATTTAAAGCAAAAAGCACATAAAGAAGCTAAAATTGTAGCAGATGCGAAAGCGAAAGCAGAAGCTATTAAGGCTTTAGAAATTAAAATTACTGCTAAAGCAGGTGGCGAAAAATTATTCGGATCTGTAACAAGTGCTGATTTAGCTCAAGTTTTAGATAAAAATGGCCACGCTATCGAGAAAAAATTCATCACTTCAGGGGTAATTAAAAGAATTGGTAAATACAGTGCTACTATTCGTTTACACCGCGAAGTTATCGTTGACTTACCATTTGAAATTGTAGCGGAACAAGCTTAATTTTAAAAACGATATTTTTTAAAAGTCCCTTTTTGGGACTTTTTTTTTATTTTTACCATAAATAATTAAAATTTATTGACTTGAAATATAAGAGACTTACCAAAGAACAATTGGATTCCTTACATCAGGAATTTGCCAATTTTTTGGCTACTCAGCAAATAGATAAAGCCGAGTGGGATCAGTTAAAAATATACAATCCCGAAGTAGCCGAACAAGAATTAGATGTTTTTTCTGATCTAATATGGGAGGGTGTATTGAAAAGCGCAAAATTTATAGAGCATTTTTCAAAAAGACATATTTTTTTGTTCCATTGTCAGGAGTATTTCATGCAAACTATTGTTATCAAGGCTCTAAGTACAGAAGTAGACTTTTTGACTAATGATGGGTTAAAATGGTTAGGGGACCATTTATTTACAGAAAAAGTAGAACTTTTACGAGGAAAAAAAGAATATAAGCAAGAGCGTAATAATGAGCTATTTGGACTCATAGAACAAGGAGCTATACTAAGTGATGGACAACTTTATATGCAAATAAATGGGATCATTGAGTGATTTTTTTGCTTTACTATAATTAAATGGCTATTTTAGTATTTTATTACTTTAATAGCCTTTTTTATGGATGTTTTTTCGAAAATTCAAGCCCTTAGAAACGAATTAAATCAGCATAATTACAATTACTATGTTTTAGATAACCCCACTATATCAGACTATGAATTTGATATAAAATTAAAGGAACTTCAAGAGCTAGAAAAAAAACATCCAGAATATGATGATCTTAGTTCTCCTACTCAACGCGTGGGAGGGTTTGTAACTAAAAATTTCACAACTATTCAGCATGAGTATCGTATGTACTCTTTGGATAATTCTTATTCAAAAGAAGATTTGTTAGATTGGGAGATTCGAGTTCAAAAAATACTAGGAAACAGACCCGTTCAATACACTTGTGAACTTAAATACGATGGTGCTTCTATAAGTATTACTTATGAAAATGGAAAATTATTGCGTGCAGTAACTCGTGGTGATGGTTTTCAAGGTGATGATGTAACGAATAATGTAAAAACTATTAAAGCAGTTCCCTTAACACTTCAGGGCGATTTTCCTGATAGGTTTGAAATTAGAGGTGAAATTATTTTACCATTTGCAGGATTCGAAAAGATGAATCAGGACTTAGTAGAAATTGGAGAAACACCTTATTCAAACCCGCGAAATACTGCTTCTGGTAGTTTAAAATTACAAGATAGTTCAGAAGTAGCAAAAAGGCCATTAGATTGTTTGTTGTATTCCTTAATAGGGACTAATTTACCTATTCTAACTCAATTTGAAAGTTTAGAAAAAGCAAGAAGTTGGGGATTTAAAGTCCCTATACAATCTAAGTTAGCTTACTCTATGCAAGAAGTTTTTGATTTTATAGAATATTGGGATACTCATCGTCATGAAATGCCTTATGAAACAGATGGAGTAGTTATAAAAGTAAACAATTTAGATCAACAAGAGGAATTAGGTTATACCGCTAAATCACCACGCTGGGCAATAGCTTATAAATTTAAAGCGGAACAAGTAATAACCAAACTCAATTCTATTTCTTACCAAGTAGGTAGAACAGGAGCTATAACACCAGTAGCCAATTTAGAACCTGTTCAATTAGCAGGAACAATTGTAAAAAGAGCCTCTTTGCATAATGCAGATCAAATAGAAAAATTAGATATAAGAATTGATGACGAAGTTTTTGTAGAAAAAGGAGGTGAAATTATTCCTAAAATTGTAGGAATAGACGAATCCAAACGTTCTATTCATTCAATCAAAACAAGCTATATTACTCATTGTCCTGAGTGCCAAACTGAGTTGATTCGAAAGGAAGGAGAAGCACAACATTATTGTCCAAATTATTACGGATGTCCTCCTCAAATAATTGGTAGAATACAACATTATATATCCCGAAAAGCCATGGATATAGAAGGGTTAGGAGGAGAAACTGTTGCTTTACTATTTAAAAATGAACTAGTTTCTAATTATGCGGATTTGTATGAACTAAAAAAAGAACAAATTGTTGTTTTGGATAGGATGGCAGACAAATCAACAGATAATTTATTAGCAGGAATAGAAAAATCGAAGGAAATTACTTTTGAACGCGTATTGTATGCGTTAGGTATTCGTTATGTAGGCGAAACTGTTGCTAAAAAATTAGCAAGACATTATAAATCTATCGAAAATATACAAAAATCTACATTAGAAGAGTTAATTACTGTAGATGAAATAGGGGGGAAAATAGCTCAAAGTGTAATAGAATTTTTTGAAAACAAAGAGAATTTGACGATTTTAAATCGCCTAAAGAACTATGGAGTACAATTAGAATTAGAAGAAACAGTCTCGACTATAACTTCTGATTTATTAAAAGGTAAAATTTTTGTAGTATCAGGAGTATTTGAAAAATTTTCAAGAGATGAATTAAAACAATTAATAGAAAATAATGGAGGAAAAGTAGGAAGTAGTATCTCATCCAAAACTCATTATGTAATAGCAGGAAAAAACATGGGGCCAGCCAAATTAGAAAAGGCAACCCAATTAGGAGTTACTATTTTATCAGAAGAAGAGTTTAATATAATGTTATGTTAAGAAACGCCCCTTTGTACGTATATCTAGTAGCTTGTGTTTTGTCAGTTGTAGCCATGTTATTAGGTAATCATCTTTTGTTAATTATTTGTAAACCAATTGTTATCCCTGCCTTAATAGCTCGTTATTTAGCTATAGAAGAAAAACAAAATATAGTATACGTATCACTTATATTTGTGATTTATTTCAGTACTGATGCACTCACTTTATTTAATTTTGAGTTTATCCGATTTTTTAATATGGGATTGGATTTATTCCCCTATTTATTACTTCTATTTTTAGTTGTTAAAGAAACAAAAAGAATAGGTTTTTATCAAAAGGCTTTTAGCTTTTCATTGTTAGGAACCATTTCTTTGATGTTTTTAACCTATTTGTTGTTAAATGGATTGGCATTTGAAGATATGAAATATTCTATTGCTATTGTTGTATATGGAGTTGTACTGACTTCATTGATTTCAATTTGCACCTATAATTATTTAGTTATAAATAATCTTTGTTTTAACAATATACTAATTGCTATTGTTTTTTCTGCTATGGCCGATATAGTATATGTAGTTATGGTAAAAATGGATTGTGAAGTAGTTTTTAAATGTATAAAATTTATATTTAGAGTTATTTCCTATTTTTTTATTATTGAATATTTTATAAATGTAAGACCTTACTTTTTTAGAGAAATAGGAAGGAAATAATACCATTTTAATTTTGAATTTACTAGAATAATTTGTAATTTTAGGCATGCCAAAAAAAATTCAAATAGTAATAAATGAAGATCTTGATTTTTTAGAAAAATTACTAGTCAAGACAACAGCTTCTTTGAAGAAAGACCGAGTAAAGACTTTGATTCTAATTAAGAAAGGGAAATATGTTTATTATAGTGATATCGCTAAGAAGCTCGGGAGAACGGAAAAGACAGTAAGAGTTTGGGTTCAAGACTATTTAAAAAAAGGTATTTCTGAAATGTTATGTGTTAGAAGTGGAGGAAACAATACTAAGCAAATATCAGATAAAATGGCTAAGTCTATTGAGCAGAAATTGACTGATCCAAAAACAACAATTACATCTTATATAGAATTATTAAAATTACTTGAAGCAGAACTGAACGAAACGGTTAACTATGGAGCTTTATACGCTCATTGTAGACGAAAACATCAATCAAAGTTAAAAATAGCAAGAAAATCGCATTACAAAAAGGATGAAAACGCGGAAGCGTTTTTTAAAAAACCTTGTAAATAAGCTCGAAGAGTGTAGAATTATTCTTAATAAAAATAATTTCAAATCTGTAAACTTATATTTTCAAGATGAAAGTCGCTTCGGGTTGATCACAAAACAAAAAAGAGTTATTACGGCAAAAGGAATAAAAGCCATTGGTACCTATAAGCACAGTTATCTTTATAATTGGCTTTGGGGAAGTTTTCCCCCCATAACAGGTGAGAGTTTTTGTATGACAACACAGAGTGTTTGTAAAGAATTATTTATAAAATATTTGGAAGATTTTAGTAATCACAAACCAACAGAATTAAAGATTATAATAATTGATAATGCAGCATTTCATTCCACAAAAGATGTAATAATTCCTCAGAACATATTTCTGTTACCAATTCCTCCATATTATCCAGAACTCAACCCTGCTGAAAAAATATGGCAATGGATGAAAGATAAAATTGCAATGAAAATTTATAATACTCTAGCCGAATTAAATCAAAAAATGGAAGAATTGATAAAAACAGCTGAGAATGAATTAATTAAATCAATAACAGGCTATGAGTTTTATATAAAAGCTTTTTACAGTATTTTTAAAGTTTAAATGGTATAAATTATAATAAATCGTCGTTTAAAACTATTTTATTTAACGGAATATGGTCAAAAATAGTTGGTAGATTTTTAATCTAAATAGATGATATTTGAATATCTAATCAAAGAGGAAGTTGGCTCTGTTGAGGAGTAGCCAACAGCAATTGCTTTGAAGAGTACAGGGAAATAAACCATTAATTTAGTCTGTCCTTTTTTTTCTTTTTTGGGTTTAGAGCTGCTTCTAAGCCGAAATACTTGTTTTAATCGAGTTTTCAGACGTACAACGAGTAAAACCAAACCCCAGCAACAGAGGTGCGTTGGTGGAGTATAAAAGGAGGGGCTTGTGAATTATATTTTACTTTTAGCTTTATTGGTCGTTTTTATAGCCATTTAATCTAGTACTTCTTTAATTTTTTGAGATAAATCGTTTAAATTTTTATAATGAGATAGTTTTAACTCTTTTTTTATAATCTTTAAATATTCAATAATTTCTAGTATTAACTCTAGAGGATCTGCCTCATATCCATATAAGTTTTGATCAAATTCTACACCAGCCATCATAGCATCTGAATCAAGTCCAATACACCAATTTTCTATAAAATCAACTAAATCTATTTCCTCAATTTGGTAGCTTGCCCATTCGTCATCTTGGCAAGTTTGGGCATATTTTTTTTGACTCCAAACACAAAGTAATTGGACAGGATTTCCTTCTTCGTCTTGATAATTATTAGTATAAGATAAAGAATAGTATTCTTCTTTTGCTAAGGTATATATTTTTTCGGTTTGACAAATCGTTTTAATAAACTCTTGATGGCGTTGTATAATCTGAATATCGTCTTTCATAAAATAGAGAGGTTTTTATATTTAGTGTATGTTTTGTAATTGTTTTACAAGAATTAATAAAGTTTATCTGTAAATGGATAAAAGAATTAAGTAATAAAAAAATAAAAACCATGTGTTTTAGTGATTTTTGTTTTTATATTGTTTCATGATTAAAAATGATAGTGTCATTTAATTTTTTTAATAATAAATCGTAATTAAAGAAATAAGTTTGATTGTTTGTTGCTATTTTGTAAAATAAGTACATTTTATACCTAACTGATAACTTTACTATTTGTTTTTGGATTACAATATATAATTCTTGTTAAAATTTTGTTGTTTAGGTAAATCTTTGTTGAAACTAAAAAAATTATTTAGATTTTCCAGCTATGCAAATTACGATTTCTCCTTTTGGAGGTTTTGCTTCAAAATGTTTTAGTACTTCTTCTGCTGTACCTCGTACTGTTTCTTCATGGAGTTTAGAGAGTTCACGAGATACACTTACTAAGCGATCGGAACCAAAGTATTGAACAAATTCGGCTAATGTTTTGATTAGTTTATGAGGAGAAACGTATAAAATCATAGTTCTGCTTTCTTCGGCTAACTGTAAAAAGCGGGTTTGTCTTCCTTTTTTATCGGGTAAGAAGCCTTCAAAGACAAATTTATCATTAGGCAAACCACTGTTTACTAATGCAGGAACAAAAGCAGTTGCACCTGGTAAGCACTCAACTTCTATACCGTTTTCTACACAAGCCCTCGTTAATAAAAAGCCAGGATCGGAAATAGCAGGAGTGCCCGCATCACTAATTAAGGCTATATTTTGTCCTGCTTGCAAACGCTGTATTATTTGATCAACGGTTTTGTGTTCGTTGTGCATGTGATGGCTTTGCATGTGAGTAGCAATTTCAAAGTGTTTAAGTAATTTGCCACTAGTACGGGTGTCTTCCGCCAAAATACAATCTACTTCTTTTAGAATTCGAATGGCTCTAAAAGTCATATCTTCTAAATTGCCAATAGGGGTCGGGACTATGTATAGTTTACTCATTTGTTGAATCGTAAATAGAGAGCAATAATTTATTAATTATCTTGAAAAGAAAAAGTTTAAAAAAGGAATGACTAAATAAGTTTATGAAAACAAAAGTAATAGTCGGAATTTTTATTCCGACTGTCTGTCTCTTTATTAGAAGTTGAGAGGGCAATTATGTAAACTTGCTTATGATATATTCCATAAAACGTTCCTCATAATCTTCTCGACCCAACCAGTTGTTGTAATCAGGTTTTACCATTTCTTCTATAAAATCTTTGGCTTCTTGATAGTTTTTAAAAGTTTCTAATTGTGATAGGACACGATTTAAATCTTCAGTACTTCCATCAAATAAGTTTTTCTCAAATGCCATACGATCGTTTAAAGATAATCCAACGGATTTAGAAATTTTATCATTTAAATTACTTACGGGCTTTTCTATTACGCGCTCAAAAGTAATTTCATTAAAATTAGACATGAATTCAGGAAAAATTTCTTTTACAGCTGATGTATGAATTTCGTTGGAAATGCTTTTTACCTCTTCTGGTTTACCTTCTGTTTCTGTATTTATTTTTTCAGAAACAGTTTTAGAATGTATTTGACTGAAAAAGGCATCCATTGAAATTTTTTCGGATTGGTTATTATCTTCTTCGTTTTCTATGATTTGAGGTGTGTTTTCTTTTTCGGCTGTCTCTTCTTCGGATTTTTCTACAGCCGAAATAGCTTCTGCGATTGGTGTAATTTCCTTAATTTCAGTTTCTGTACTTTCAATAGGTAGAATGGATTCATTTTCAACAGTTTCATCCAATTCTTCTTCTAGCTGAGCTACTACTATTTTTTCATTATAATCAAAAGCATGTTCTAATTTTTCTTCTATTTGTTTTCTTCCAATAGTGGGTTGTATTTCACTAAAATTTTCTTCGACAAATAACAAAACAGAAAGTTTTTCATACAACCGTTGTGCCTCACGATGTAATTCGCGTACATCTTCTTTATGTTTTAATTGTAAAACTTTATGGGCAATACTAATCAATTCGGCTTCCAATTTCTTTTTCATTGCGTTTAAATTTTTAGTGATGAAAGAATTAAATTTTATTAATAACTTTATCAGTCGAGCTGTAAAACAACCAGTCTTTTTTAATAATTTTGCGAGTTACAAAGTAATAAAAACTATTCATTTTTATCATTATAAAATTAAAAAATGTTTTTAGAAAATACAGTAAACCCAAAAGAACAATTTGGATGGATTGAAGTAATCTGTGGTTCAATGTTTTCCGGAAAAACGGAAGAATTAATCCGTAGATTAAGAAGGGCTCAGTTCGCTAAGCAAAAAGTTGAGATATTTAAACCTAGTATTGATACACGTTATCATGAAGAGATGGTTGTTTCTCATAATAAAAATGAAATTCGTTCTACACCTGTTCCAGCCGCGGCTAATATTCGTATTCTAGCACAAGGTTGTGATGTAGTAGGAATTGATGAAGCCCAATTTTTTGATGAAGAAATCGTTTCTGTTTGTAATGACTTGGCAAATGCAGGGGTTAGAGTAATTGTAGCAGGATTAGATATGGATTTTAAGGGAAACCCTTTTGGTCCTATGCCCGCTCTAATGGCTACTGCGGAATACGTTACTAAGGTACATGCCGTATGTACGAAAACAGGAAATTTAGCACATTATAGTCATAGAAAAACAGCTAATGATAGTTTGGTTCTTTTAGGAGAAACAGAAGAATATGAGCCTTTAAGTAGAGCTGCTTATTTTAACGCTATGCGTAATCATATAGACGTAATAGATGAACAAATTATAAAGAAAGAAGAAGATAAATAATGGCACTGGTACTTAAACAAATTGTAACAGCATTGTCTTGTGAATTTATAGAAGTTGATAGTTCTATTCTAATTGATACTGTTTCAGTAGATAGTCGATCACATCAAAATGCAGATTCAACACTTTTTTTTGCTCTCATTGGCCCCCATCATGATGCACATCAGTATATAGAAACTCTTATAGAACAAGGGGTGAAATCATTTGTAGTACAGACTATTAATGAAAAATGGTTGGGTAAAGCTAATTTTTTAAAAGTAGCTAATACTTTAGAAGCCTTGCAATTATTGGCTACTTATTATAGAAATTTATTTTCATTTCCTGTAATAGGAATTACAGGAAGTAATGGCAAAACAATTGTAAAAGAATGGTTAAACTTTTTGTTAAGTCCAGATTATACAATTATAAGAAGTCCAAAAAGTTATAACTCTCAAGTTGGAGTTCCTCTTTCGGTAATAGGGATCAACGAAATGCACAATTTAGGTATTTTTGAAGCAGGGATTTCTACTGTAAATGAAATGCAAAATTTGCAAAAAATAATTCAACCTACTATTGGAATTTTAACGAATATAGGTTCGGCTCACGATCAAGGTTTTATTGATATTTATGAAAAAATAAAAGAAAAATTAAAGCTTTTTAAGGAAGTAGAAATTCTAATTTTGAATAAAAATAAAACAATTGAAGCTTTTTTAGATCCATCCATAAAAACTTTTACATGGAGTATAGAAAATAAAGAAGCAGATGTTTTTTTTGAAAAAAAAGAAATAGAGCAGCATACCGATTTAAAAGTTATTTATAAAGAACATTGTTTTGAAATAACTCTCCCTTTTATAGATGAAGCTTCTTTAGAAAATAGTATGCACTGTGTTTTGACTATGTTGTATCTGGGGTATAATGATGGAGTTATTAAGGAAAGAATAGCTCAATTATATCCTGTAGAAATGCGATTGAAAGTTAAAACGGGTATTTATAATAGCACTTTAATAGATGATAGTTATAGTTCTGATTTTCAGTCGTTAAAAATAGCATTGGATTTTTTGCAAAATCAAAATCAAAACCCAAAAAAAACTTTAATTATTTCCGACATTTTTCAGTCAGGATTAACGAATGAAGAACTTTATTCTAGAATAGCACAATTAATTATATTTAATAAAATCACAAAGGTCATTTGTATTGGAAATACAATTACCAAATACAAGAATAAATTTCAGAATGCTATTTCTTTTGAATCAACGGCTTCTTTTGTAAATGCTTTTGATACCCTTGATTTTTCAGACGAAACCATTTTGATTAAAGGAGCTCGTGTTTTTGAATTTGAAAAAATTGTTTCTTTATTAGAAGAAAAAAAGCATGAAACCGTTTTAGAAATTAATTTAAATTCATTAAGTCATAACTTCAATTATTACAAAACTAAAATCAAACCCACGACTAAAATAATGGGTATGGTAAAAGCTTTTGGTTACGGAAGCGGAAGTTTTGAAATAGCAAAATTATTAGCTCATCATAAAGTAGATTATTTAGGGGTAGCTTTTGCAGATGAAGGAATTGAGTTAAAAAAAGCAGGAATAGAAGTCCCTATTATGGTTATGAATCCAGAAATGACCAGTTTTAGATCTATTATTCAATACGGGTTGGAACCTGAAATTTACAGTTTACGAGGTCTGAAAGCTTTTCTAAAAATTTTAGAAGAAAAAAAACAAAATCACTATCCAATTCATATTAAGATAAATACAGGGATGAATCGTTTGGGTTTTGATGAAGAAATAATACCTGAATTAATATCTATATTAAAACAAAATAAAAGGATTCAGGTTAATACTATTTTATCCCATTTTGCCGAAAGTGATAATGATGCAGATAGAACATTTAGTTTGAATCAAATAAACTTATTTGATCGCCTTTCTAAACAAATTATAGAAGTATTAGAATACAATCCGATCCGTCATATTTGTAATTCCTCAGGAATTAGTAATTATCCTGAAGGCGAGTTTGATATGGTTCGTTTAGGAGTAGGGATGTATGGCGTTTCTAATGATCTAAATGAAATGAAATATTTAGAAACTGTAGGTACCTTAAAATCTGTTATTTCTCAAATACGAACTCTAAAAATAGGGGATACCGTTGGATACAATAGACGTTTTGTTGTAGAAAAACCAACACGTATGGCTGTAATTCCTATTGGTTATGCAGATGGAATATCTAGAAAATGGGGTAGAGGCGTAGGGTATCTTTTAGTTAATGGAGAAAAAGCACCTATTTTGGGAAGTATTTGTATGGATATGCTTATGATAGATGTTACCAATATATCCTGTGCAGAAGGTAATGAAGTAGTTGTTTTTGGAAAAGATCTACCTGTAACTGTTATTGCAAACGCTATAGATACTATTCCGTATGAAATACTAACAGGTATTTCGCGTCGAGTGTCGAGAATTTTCTACAGGGAATAGATTTAGAGTTAATTATTTATATTTTAGCTTTGTAACTTCAATTAACTAAAAAAACAATTACAATTATGGGATTTATTTCTGAATTTAAAGAATTTGCACTAAAAGGAAGCCTTGTAGATATGGCTATTGCTTTTGTTATGGGAGGGGCTTTTGGTAAAGTTACTTCGGCTTTTGTTGAAAAAATGTTCGCTCCAATTGTTGGGCTTTTAATGGGAGGTATAGATTTAGCGGATAAAAAAATAGTATTAAAAGAAGCTGTTTTAGATCCGGCAGGGAAAGAAACAGCTCCTGCTGTAGCAATAGAATGGGGGTTGTTTTTAACAGCTGTTATTGATTTTTTAATTGTAGCTTTTGTAATGTTTTTAATTATAAAAGCAATGAATAAAATGAAGAAATCAACACCTGCACCCGCTGCACCTGCAGGACCAACACAAGAAGAGTTATTGATGCAAATAAGAGATCTATTAAAAAAATAATCATATAAAATTTTTTTATTTCTATATTTAAAACCTCAATCATACGATTGGGGTTTTTTAGTATCTATTATTCTGTTTTATAACTAATTTGCTACATCTATACTTTTTATTACATTTACCCTCTAAAATATTATTGAATTATGTCAACAGCTAAAAGTGATTATAAAAGAGTAACTACAAAATCATTATTTGATATGAAAGCCAAAGGTGAAAAAATTTCAATGCTTACAGCATACGATTACACCATGGCTAAAATTGTGGATTCATCAGGTGTAGATGTAATTCTTGTAGGTGATTCAGCTAGTAATGTGATGGCAGGTCATGAAACCACTCTTCCTATCACACTTGATCAAATGATTTATCATGCTTCTTCAGTTGTACGAGCAGCTCAAAGAGCATTAGTGGTTGT
Organism: Flavobacterium columnare; assembly: GCF_014844295.1. Classification (NCBI taxonomy): domain Bacteria; kingdom Pseudomonadati; phylum Bacteroidota; class Flavobacteriia; order Flavobacteriales; family Flavobacteriaceae; genus Flavobacterium; species Flavobacterium columnare. The sequence goes on along the minus strand of NZ_CP054494.1, from coordinate 3,034,085 downwards.
AGATTTACCTTTTGGGTCGTATCAATCGGATTCTAAGGAAGCGTTGCGATCTGCTATTCGTGTAATGAAAGAAAGTGGAGGGCATGCTGTCAAGTTAGAAGGAGGGAAAGAAATTAAAGATTCTATAAAAAAAATATTGCAAGCAGGGATACCTGTTATGGGACATTTAGGACTTACCCCTCAATCTATTTATAAATTTGGGACTTATACAGTAAGAGCAAAAGAAGATGCAGAGGCAGAAAAACTTATAGAAGATGCAAAATTATTAGAAAAACTAGGATGCTTTGCTTTAGTACTTGAAAAAATACCAGCTCATTTGGCTAAAAGAGTAGCGGAAAGTATTTTAATACCTGTTATAGGAATTGGTGCTGGTAGTGGGGTAGATGGGCAGGTACTTGTTCTACACGATATGATTGGGATGACTCATGAATTCAGTCCTCGTTTTTTGCGTAGATATATGAATTTATATGAAGATATGACACAAGCTATTGGACAATATGTGGCAGATGTTAAGGCGGTAGATTTCCCAAATGTTAATGAACAATATTAAACGGATATAAAACAATAATAAAATTTCACAAAAGCTATTTTTTAGGTTCTAACATAAATAAGTAAAAGCTTTTGCTATAATTTTTTCGCTCATTGAAAAATGAAAATAATTTCAAATAAGAATAATCTCGTGGTGTTGTATGAAGATAATCATCTTATCGTAGTTAATAAACGAGTAGGAGATATAGTACAAGGGGACAAAACAGGAGATAAACCTTTATCGGATGTAATAAAGGAATATTTAAAAGAAAAATACAATAAACCTGGAGAAGTTTTTTTAGGAGTCGTACACCGTTTAGATAGACCAACAACCGGTATTGTGCTTTTTGCTAAGACTTCAAAAGCTTTAAGTAGACTTAATGACCTTTTTAAAAATAGAGAAACTCAAAAAACCTATTGGGCAGTAGTCAAAAAGAAACCTCCTCAGAAGGAAGCTACTCTTGTGCATTATTTAAAAAGAAATCCAAAAAAAAACACATCTAAAGCGCATCTAAAAGAGGTGCCAGATAGTAAAAAAGCTATTTTGGATTATAAAATTATAAAAGAGTTAAATAATTATTTTGTTTTAGAAATAAATTTACACACAGGAAGACATCATCAAATACGCTCGCAATTAAGTGCCATTGGGTGTCCTATAAAAGGAGATTTAAAATATGGGTTTGATAGAAGTAATATAGACGGAGGAATTCATTTACATGCGCGTAATTTACAATTAGTGCATCCTGTTTCAAAGGAAATCATAAATATCACAGCCTCCGTCCCTGAAGATATTATTTGGAAAGCAATAGAATAAAAAAAGTACTATGTATACTGTATCTCAACGAAAAAAAGTCTTAAAAAAGTTATTAGATAATCTAGTAAAATACGAAACAGATATGCAAGATGCCTTGTATAAAGATTTTAAAAAACCCCGTTTTGAAAGTATGATTTCAGAAACGGAGTATATTATTAATGAACTAAGATATACCATAAGAAAAATAGATTCATGGGCTAAACCTAAAAGAGTTTTTCCTTCATTATTAAATTTTCCCTCAAAGGATTATTTATACTCTGAACCTTATGGTAAAATTCTTATCATCAGCCCGTGGAATTATCCCATTCAATTAGCTTTTTCACCTCTAATTGCAGCCGTAGCAGCTGGAAATAAAGTAACGCTAAAACCTTCAGAGCTTACCCCTAATAGTTCTTCTATACTATCTAAAATTATAAGGGAAACGTTTGATATAGATCAAGTAGTAGTAATAACTGGAGATTATACGATTGCACAAGACTTATTAAGTAAGCGTTGGGATTATATTTTTTTTACTGGAAGTGTACCAGTAGGAAAAATTGTGGCTAAAGCCGCTGCTGAGCATCTTACACCAGTTACTTTAGAATTAGGAGGGAAGAGTCCAAGTATTGTAGATCAAACAGCTGATTTAAAATTAGCTGCCAAAAGAATTATTTGGGGAAAAATATTTAATGCAGGACAAACTTGTATAGCTCCTGATTATTTAATCGTTCATAAAAGTATAAAAGAAAAAATTATTCCTTATTTAATACAAGAAATACAGAATGCCTTAGGTAATTCTATACAAGAATCAGAAGATTTTGCACGTATTATTAATCTAAAGAATTGGAAACGTCAACAGAGTTTGTTAGAAAATCAAACTATATTATTTGGAGGTCAAACAAATGAAACGGATTTATACATATCGCCAACTCTATTAGACGAACCTAGTTTAGAGAGTCCTGTTATGAAAGAGGAAATATTTGGTCCTATTTTACCTATTATTACTTATACAACCAAAGAAGAATTATATCAAGTAATTAATCGTTTTGAGAAACCTCTTGCCTTATATTTGTTTACAAAAGACAAATCTTTTGAAAAAGAGTTACTTTCTAAAATATCTTTTGGAGGAGGTTGTGTAAATGATACATTATCTCATTTTTCTAACAATAATTTACCTTTTGGAGGAGTAGGACATAGTGGTATCGGCGCTTATCATGGAAAATTAGGATTTGAAACATTCTCACACCAAAAAGCAATTGTAAAAAAATCAAATTGGATAGATTTACCCTTTCGTTATGCACCTTATAAAGGAAAAATTAAAATGGTAAAAAAAATCTTAAAATGGCTATAATTTTAAAATGAAAACATCAAAAAAAATTGATTTATATCAAATTATTAAAGAAAGTATAGAACTTTATAAAAAAAACATACTTCTTGTAGGATTTGTTTTTTTTATCCTAACAGTTGTCTTAGTAAGTTTACTGAATGTAGGACTTAAAACTTTCTATAAGGGAGAAGATTTGTTAGAATATTTAAAAAATTTTAATCCTGAAAAATTATCAATACAAGCCAAACTCCTATATTTATTAGGAGCAACAATAATAGTAGTTTTAGTAGCTCCTTTTAATGCAGGAATTCTAAAAATAATGAAAGATGCACAAGAAGGTAAAGAAGTTCGTATTAACACTTTTTTCCATTATATTAATAGTCCTTATTATTTTTCAATAGTGCTAGTTACCTTACTGATTAGTGGGGCAGGTTTGTTTATTAACACAAGTATAGAAGGACTAATTGGTGATTATAAGATTAAAAGTTTTATTTCATTTTTTATTTCGGTATCTACCTCTATTCTTACATTTACAGCTCTACCCAATGTTATTTTTAGCAATTTAAGACCTATAGATGGAATAGTGAAAAGCATCAAGGATTGTTTTTCAAATTTCGGTAAAATATTTTTATTAATGATAATATCTTTAGTCTTAGGCTATTTAGGATTTTTTGCATTTTGTATAGGAATCTTTTTTAGTTTTCCTTTTTATTTTGTCATACAATATAAAGTATATGATAAATTAAAATAATTACTTCTCATTTTGATAGATAAGGAGTCATGCAAATTGGTTGAAAAATAAAGACTAAGTGTAATGTCTCCTTATATTAATAAGAATAACAAGTACTACGATATCTTATAAGTTACATAAAAAAGATAATAAATAACACAAATAGATTTTTTGTTTTTTGAAATAAGGGGGGTGGGTGATTGAAATAATGTTTATTTGTTGTTTGTGTTGAAAAAATAAGGGGGGGATTGTGTTTTTATTCTTATTTTTTTTAATTTTGTCTAAAATGAATAGGGTACAAACTACTTAATACTATTTTTATGACAACATTTCGTTTTCAATCGCTTCAAAAAGCAACCAGTCGTCCAACTATAGTAGTGGAAGAGCTAGGTAGAAAGTCTGCCATTTTTGGTAGCAATGTATTTAATGATAAAGCAATGCGTCAATTTTTAACATCTGAGGCTTACAAAGCGGTTCAGAATGCTATTTTGCATGGAATAAAAATTGATAGAAAAATTGCTGATTATATAGCAATGGGAATGAAAGAATGGGCTTTATCAAAAGGAGTAACCCATTATACCCATTGGTTTCAGCCTTTAACAGGTACTACAGCTGAAAAGCATGATGCCTTTTTTGAAACTTCTTTTGACGGTTCAGATCCAGTAGAAAAATTCGGAGGAAGTCAATTAGTACAACAAGAACCAGATGCTTCCTCTTTTCCTAATGGAGGCATTCGTAATACATTTGAAGCCCGTGGATATACAGCTTGGGATCCAACATCACCTGCTTTTATCTTTGGTACAACATTATGTATTCCTACTGTTTTTATTTCATATACGGGAGAAGCATTAGATAATAAAACACCTTTATTACGTGCTTTACAAGCTGTTGATACAGCGGCTACAGAAGTAGCTAAATACTTTGATAAAAATGTTAAAAAAGTTACACCTACCTTAGGTTGGGAACAAGAATATTTTTTGGTTGATTCCGCTTTAGCTTCTTCTAGACCTGATATTTTAGCTACAGGAAGAACATTATTAGGTCATACTTCTGCTAAAGGACAGCAATTAGAAGATCATTATTTTGGGTCTATTCCAACAAGAGTTCTGAATTATATGCGTGATTTAGAAAACGAATGTATGTTGCTGGGGATTCCTGTTAAAACACGTCATAATGAGGTAGCACCTAACCAATACGAGTTAGCACCTATTTTTGAAGAAACTAATTTAGCAGTAGACCATAACTCTTTATTAATGGATGTAATGCAAAAAGTAGCAGAACGTCATAATTTTAAAGTGTTAATGCACGAAAAACCTTTCAAAGGAGTAAATGGTTCAGGTAAACACAATAACTGGTCGTTAGCTACTGATACGGGTGTTAATTTATTATCACCAGGGAAAACACCTATGAGTAACCTGCAGTTTCTAACTTTCTTTATAAATACAATTAAAGCGGTACATGATTATGAAGAATTATTAAGAGCTTCTATAGCATCAGCAAGTAATGATCATAGGTTAGGCGCAAACGAAGCCCCTCCAGCTATTATTTCTGTATTTATTGGTCAACAATTAACAAAAGTATTAGAAGAATTAGAAGGCGTTTCAAATGGTAAATTATCGCCAGAAGAAAAAACAGATTTAAAATTAAATGTAGTAGGTAGACTACCAGATGTATTCCTAGATAATACAGATAGAAACAGAACCTCTCCTTTTGCTTTTACAGGTAATAAGTTTGAATTCCGTGCAGTAGGTTCTTCCGCTAATTGTGCTACTTCTATGGCTACTTTAAATACAATCGTTGCCAAACAATTAAAAGTATTCAAAACAGAAGTAGATGCTTTAATAGAAGAAAAAGGATTGAAAAAAGATGAAGCCATCTTTAATATATTAAGAGAATATATCAAACAAACTAAAAATATTTTATTTGAAGGAGATGGTTATAGTGACGCATGGGAAGAAGAAGCCGCAAAAAGAGGCTTAAGCAACCACAAAACCACTCCAAAAGCTTTAAAAGCTAAAGTTTCAGAAAAAGCAGTTAGCTTATTTGAAGAAATGGGAGTAATGAATCATGTAGAAGTAGAAGCTCGTTATGAAATTGAATTGGAAGAATACACTAAAAAAATTCAAATAGAAGGAAGAGTTCTTGGTGATATTGCTCGTAACCATGTAATTCCTACGGCTATTCGTTATCAAAATATTTTAATTGAAAATGTAAAAGGATTAAAAGAAATTTTTGGTTCTGATTTTCAAAATGTTGCTAAAGAACAAATTGGTTTAATTAAAGAAATTTCAGAACACATTGAAGGAATCAATAAAAATGTGGATCAAATGATTGAAGAGCGCAAGAAAGCTAATAATTTAGATTCTTCTGAAGCCATGGCACATGCGTATTGTGATAATGTAAAACCTTATTTTGATGTCATCCGTGAACATTGTGATAAATTAGAACTATTGGTAGATGACGAATTATGGACGTTAACTAAATACAGGGAATTATTGTTTACAAAATAGACTTTATATACAGTATTAAAATAAAAAAACAGGTAAAAAAGATAGACCGTATCTGTACTGCACACAAAAGGTTGGACAAATTTAACCTGAATTTTAACAATAATGAGCTCGATATTTTGTCGGGCTCATTTCTTTTAGATTCGACCTAATTCTTTCGTTGTTGTAGTAATGATAATAATGGATTCAGAAGGAATCTCGAATTGTAAACAGGTTTCGCTTGGGGCCAGGTGTTTGTTGTCAATATTCCGCAAAACGTTCAACTTAAAATTAGTAGCGTAACTTTAATTCGTTCTTGGAAGTAAGCCTTTTTCTTCAAAATCTTATAGGAATTAACCACTTCCTGATACTGAATTTGTTTAATCTTTTTAGTTTAGAGAAACATACTCGCTGGAATAATGATTTTCTAAAATCAACCTTACAGATTCTAAGTTTAAATGTATAATCATATTTAACTTTTCTTCCCATAAAAATGCTCCAAAAGTGTCTGGCTTTTTGGAGTGAGTGTAAAAAATCTTCTTTTTTATTTTTAAAAGGGTTAAAAATTGTTTGAATTTTAACAAAATGTATGGGAAAACCTCAATTGAATTAAGTAAAAACTAATTAAATTTCGATATTCTTTAAAATTACTGATTAACAGGTGTTTAAGTTGTTGTGTCTGTTGTTGGTAACAATTGCTGTTGTTTATTTTAAAAAGTTAAAATTACAGTTAAAATTAAAATAAGGATTGGACACCCTTGAACAAAATCTCTAAAAAGAATATGAAAGCGTGATAAGCATTAAATTTTAATGATCTTAAAAAAAATGAAAAACATAGCTTTTTAAACTTTTATATCTTTTAGAGTTTTTTTTAAAAACCGTAAAAAAAGAGAAACAGTTTAAATAAAACAACACCAAAAAGAACCAGTGAGTTAAATTATCAAATAGAATAAAATTATTTTTTAGATACTTTTTATGAGCATTAAACTAAAAATGTATCTAGATTTAAACAAACGAATAAAACTAAACGAATACATTTTATTAAAAAATGAAGCAGTTGAAACAAATCATTTTTTTGTTATTTCTTTTGGGAAACCCAGTAGTTATTAATGCACAATTTATAATTACAGGTAAACTTATGCAATCAACTAATGCACCTATAATATGGGCTGAAATAATTATATTAACTCCTCAAAATGAAGCAATAACTAGTCAACTAACAAATGAACAAGGAGATTTTAAAATAATTCTATCAGAAGGAAATTATACAATACAGATTAAACAATTAGGAAACCTTCTGATAGAAAAAGATATTCAAGTAAATCAAAATATTAATCTAGGAGTTTTATATCCTGAAATGACAAAAAAGTTAGAGGAAATATCAATTACATCTCAGAAAAAAATAATAGAGCGTAAAGTAGATAGAGTAATTTTTAATGTACAAAATTCTGTCAGAGCTTCAAATGGAGATGCTTTAGAAGCCTTAAAAGTAACCCCTGGAATAAGAGTGCAAAATGATGTAGTAACAATGATAGGAAAAGGTGGAATGGGGTTAATGATAGATGATAGATTAATGGCATTATCTGGTGAGGATTTAACAAATTATCTTAAAACAATAGCTGCTGATAACATAAAATCAATAGAAGTTATTACAACGCCACCAGCAAAATATAGCGCAGAAGGAAATAGTGGTCTTATTAATATTGTTCTTAAAAAAGCAAAAAAGGATACATGGAACACAAGTATTAGAACCAATTTAAAACAAAACACCTATTTTACAGGTGGTCTAGGAGGAATATTTACATACAAAAAAGATAAAAACAGTTGTGTTGTAAGCACACTTTATACGAATGGGAGTAATCAAGGTATTGAAAATTCAACCATTTATTATCCTAACCAACAATGGCAAAATAATGGTTTGGGAAGATATTACACGAATATTTGGAGTAATCGTTTAGGATATGATTATCAAATAAATAAAAAATGGAGTTTAGGACTACAATACGTAGGAAACATAAATAAACCAAATATTGATGACTCAAATAAGGTAAACCTAATAGATAATACAACACAAAAACAAATAGGAAATATTAATTCAAAAGGAGAAAGTAAAAGGGAAAAAGAATTAAATACGTTCAATCTTCATTCAAATATTGATTTAGATACGATCGGTAGAAAAATAAGCATGGATGTAGATTATTTACTGTATAAATCTAATGTTACTCGCAACTTTGATGCTACAATTTTTGCATTACCTCAATCAGGTTTGCAATCAGGAATTCAAAAAACTCTCAACCATAGCAATCAAACTATTAAAAATATTTCAACCCAGTTTGATATACAGCATCCATTGCGATGGATGAATTTGAATTACGGTATCCGATTCTCATTTTCAAAAACTCAAAATACAGTAGACCTATTTGATGCCTCTACAGGACAGTTAATATGGGATCCAAATCAAAGTAATAAGTTTGATTTTAAAGAAAACACACAAGCTATTTATATAAATGGAAATAAAACTTTTGGAAAAGAAAAATGGCAAACCCAAGTAGGATTGCGTGTGGAAAATACCCAAACAGAAGGAAAATCTATTACTTTAAATCAAATTACCTCTATAAACTATATACAATTCTTTCCTACAGTCTATTGTATGTATAAAGTAAATGATAATAAAACAATTTCAATAAGTTATTCTAAAAGAATTTATAGACCTAATTTTTCTAATTTAAACCCTTTTAGATGGTATACTTCAAATTTTTCTTATTCGGAAGGAAATCCAAATTTAAGACCTTGTATTTCAAATAATTTTGAATTAAACTTTAATTATAAAGATCATATAAGTTCAAGTCTCTTTTTTTCTAAAGAAACCAACAATTTTGGACAAGTAGTAATGCTTAATACTAATGAATACATTCAAAGAATAACACAACTTAACTATTTTGATAATTATAGTATTGGATTGAATCAAATGATTAATTATACTAAAAAAAGATGGTGGGAAAATCAAAATAGCTTATATGTTTATTTTCAACATTCTGATTCTAAAATTTATCCTTTAACACCTAAAACAAATGAAGGTTTAGGCGCGCAAATAAATACAAGTAATAATTTTATTTTAAAAAAAGACAAAACCCTTTCAGCAGGTTTTGATGTTAGCTATATTTTTCCAAATAAATCAGGTGATTTAGTATACAACTATGAAAGAACTCTTATAAGCCTTTATGGAAGAGCTTCTTTTTTAGAAAAAAAATTGCAAGCAACCATAACAGTTGAAAATATTCTAAAGACAAATGACTTTAATACATTAAGTACTAGAAATACTATTGATACTAGATACAAGGGATATTATGATTCTCGTTATATAAACGTACAATTAATATACAAATTTGGTAATACTAAAGTAAGTATTAAAAACCGAAAAGTAAGTAACGAAGAAGAAAAAAACAGAACAAATTAAAATATTTTAAATTTCTATAATTTGTAGTGTACAATACAAAAAATAGAATTTCTAAATATCCATTTGCGCAAATTAACTGACTGCTCGGTGAAATAATAAGCAGAAACAATACAATAATTTTTATTCTAGTAAAAATGAAAACAAACAAAACAGAAAAATTTGATCTATCAAAATTTGAGGCTCTTGAAATTAATGGAGAAACATTAAAAGGAGGTTTTTCTACTGCTTTAACAATAAATGCAGTAGGCGGTTTACTAAAAGAAGGTGATAACTACTATAAATGTGGTCAAACAAACAATTGTCAGAGTGGCAACTGTGTTGCAGGCTGCGGATCAGATATGAGTACAGCAGAAGTTTAGTAGTAAAATTGAGTTAGAATAATCAAAAAGAAGTGTCCGAAAAGTTATAACACTCAATGCAATCAAATATATTAGACTTTATAAATAAAGATAAAAAATAAAAAAATGAAATTTTCATTCTATTGAACAATAAATTGCATATTGATTTATACTTTTCGGATAACCTTATTGTAAGCAACAGAATAATTTATGAAACTTTTAAATTTTGAAAAACTAGATGAGGTTGATAAACAAAAACTTATAGGAGGATTTTCTTCTATCTTCAGTACAGTTGATAATTCTGATTACCAAGATTCAAACCTGACTAATAATTGTCATGGAGGAAACTGTGCAGCAGCTACTTGTAAAAAACAAAAAATAACGAAAGAAAAAGGTAAAAACAGTAATTGCGTAGGGAACTGTGTACCAGGATGTGGTACAAAAAAATAGATAGATCTTACTTATAACCAATCCTTTTATATCCTTTATTATATAAAGGCAAAGTATGTATTGTTTTAATTTTTATAAACTAACATAAAATATGAAAAAATATAGTCGCTTTAATACGATATTGCCTTATAAAGGAAAATATGCGTTGTATAATTCATTAGAACAAAAGGCTCTTTTTATAGAAAAAGAATTAAAAGAACTTTTAGAAGCCTCTATTATAGAAGGTGTTAATAACTTAAAAGAAATACATCCCACTTTTTTTGATTATCTATCAGAAAACAATTTTTTGATTAATAACGATATAGATGAGACAGAAAAAGTAAAAAAAATTAGCAAAAAAGCAGATGAAAATTTTTCTACTTTTTTATTAACAGTAAATCCTACTATGAACTGCAATTTCAAATGTTGGTATTGTTATGAAACGCATATAAAAGATTCTAAATTAGATTATTCAGTTCTAGATTCAGTAAAAAAAATGGTTACTAAAACCATTTCAAAACCTGAAATGAAATATTTTTCATTATCATTTTTTGGAGGAGAACCCTTGCTATATTTTAAAACGAATGTAATCCCGCTGATAGATCACGTAAGAGAAGAAAGTATTTATTACGATAAAAAATACTCAGTAAGCTTTACTACGAATGGGTATTTAGTTAGCGACCATTTTATAGACTATTTTAAAAACCATGATATGTATGCTAGTTTGCAAATTACTTTGGATGGTTATAAAGAAGAACATGATGAAGTCCGATTTGTAAATAAAAAGAAAGGAAGTTACGATGAAATTATAACCAATGTTAAAAAATTACTTCTAAATGAACGTTTTAACATTACTCTTCGTATCAATTACACCGATAAAAATATTCATAATTGTTTTAAAATAATAGATGATTTTGAAGACATTCCAATGGAAATTAGGAAAGAAAAATTACTTATAGATTTTCATCGCGTATGGCAGAACGATCAGTTAGATGATAGTAATAAAGTTTTAATGAATCATGTGGAAATCATGGAATCGAAAGGGTTTAAGACTCATGTTATTTATTCTCCAAACAATGTAAAAGCATCGTGTTATGCAGATAAAAGAAATAGTGCAACCATAAATTATAATGGTGATTTATTTAAATGTACGGCAAGAGATTTTCTTTCTGAAAATAGAGCAGGATATATATCAAAAGAAGGTGATTTAATTTGGGAAAACGGTTATTTAGATAAAAGAATGAATTCTAAATTTAAAAACAAACCTTGCCTTACTTGTAAAATTATGCCCTTATGTAATGGCGGATGTACACAACATGCTATGGAAAACGAAGGAAAAGAATATTGTGTTTTTCATGGAGATGAATCTGAAAAAGATAAAGTTGTTTTAACCAAGATAGAGGAAATATTACAAGAAAATGCTACGTTACAAGAAGCCTAAAGTCACTTTTTACAATCAGCTTGAAAGTACTGATTGTGGAGCTGCATGTTTGGCTATGATTATTAGTTATCATGGTAAAAAAGTTTCTTTATCACAAGTAAAAGAACAGTTTGAATTGACCAGAATAGGAGTCTCTATTCAAGATATTATTCAAGTGGCATCAAATATAGGATTTCAAACAGTAGCTCTAAAACTAACACAAGAACAACTGGAAGAAATTCCATTACCCTCAATTTTGTATTGGAAACAAGAACATTTTGTAGTACTTGAAAAAATAATACACAAAAAAGGAGAGACTTTATATTACATACTTGATCCAGGTTATGGTAAAATAATTTTAGAAAGAAATATTTTTGCAAAAGAATGGCAGGGAAACAATGAAAAAGGAGTGGGTATCGTATTTCAAGAAACTGAAAATTTTAAAAAATTTAAGTGGCAAGAAGAAATAAAAAAAGAGCTATTAAAATCACCCTCCTTTACGACCGCCTACTCGTTTTTAAAAAACAACAAATGGAAATATGTAAGTTCAATTATACTATTAATTATTAGCTTGATAACTTCCTTTTTTATTCCATTTACTTTTCAAAAAGTTATTGATTCTGGTATTGTTTTAAAAGATATTCATGTCGTTTACTATTTTTTAGCTGCACAACTTGTACTTTTTATATCTAGTTTTATCTCGGATTTTTTAAGTACATTACTTTTAACAAAAATAAATTATCAGTTAAGTATTCTACTAAAAGAAAACTTATTATTAAAATTAATGCGTTTGCCTATTCGTTTTTTTGATACAAGGCTTAATACCGAAACATTACAACGGATTCAAGACCAAAACAAAATACAAAATTTTATTACTTGGAAAGGAATTGATTTTACTTTAAGTATTTTTAACATATTTATCTTTAGTGGCTTACTTTGTTATTTTAATCCTATTATATTTAGTATATATATTACTATATCCGTATTATCAATAGTTTGGGTCGTCTTTTTTTTACGTAAAAGAGCGATGTTAGAATACGCTATGTTTTTAGGACAATCTGAAAACAGCAATGGTATTTACGAATTCATAATGAATATGCCAGAAATTAAAATAAATCATGCACAATATAAGATCGTAAACAAAATATTAAACGTTCAAAAAAAATTAAATAAGCTAGAACTTCGTAACTTATTTTTGAATATGTATCAAAATATAGGAGTAGAATTTTTAAGCAAATTCAAAGAAATTATAGCTATTGCTATCTGTTCTTATTTTATTATAAAAGGGCAAATGACATTAGGAACACTATTGAGTATTTCGTACGTGATAGGTCAATTAACAAATCCTATTCAAAACTTCGTAATATTTGTTAGAGATACCCAAGATGCTACAATTGCAAATAAACGAATAAGCGAAATTTACGATAACAAAGAGGAAGATAATAAAACAAAAACAAATATAGAAAAGACTACTTTTCATACCATAAATATACAAGAAGTATCTTTTAAATATCCTGGAAATTTTAACCCATTTGTTTTAGAAAATCTTTCCTTTTCAATCCCTAAAAATAGTATTACTGCAATTGTGGGAGCAAGTGGAAGTGGAAAAACATCTCTTTTGAAATTATTATTGTCCTATTATCCTCCTACAAAAGGAAATATTCAGTTAGATACACTTGATTTACAAGAGGCTTCTGCTAACCATTGGAGAAAAAAATGTGGAATTGTTTTGCAAGATGGAAAAATATTTAGTGGAACAATAGCAGAAAATATTGCAATAGCAGATGAAATAATTGATGAAGATAAATTAATTAATGCTGCCAAAACAGCTAATATATTAGAATTAATAAAAGTGTTGCCTATGGGATTTAATACTAAGATAGGTAATTCAGGAATTGAGCTAAGTGGAGGGCAAAAACAGCGCATCCTAATTGCTCGTGCGGTTTATAAAAACCCCGATTTTATCTTTTTTGATGAAGCCACTTCCGCACTAGATGCCGAAAATGAAAAAATAATTCATGATAATTTACAAGAATTTTTTAAAGGAAAGACAGTTGTAATTATCGCACATCGTTTATCAACTGTAAAAAATGCAGATCAAATAATTGTATTAAAACAAGGACAAATAGTAGAAAAAGGGAAGCATCAAGAACTTGTAGATAAAAAAGAAGATTATTTTAACTTAGTTAAAAACCAACTAGAATTAGGGAACTAATAACTAAAAAATATTCTGTCAAAGATGAGAAGTACCTCTATTTTTTAATCAATACAATTAAAGAATCTTTTAATAATTAAGACGAATAAATGAGTATAAATGATACCCAATGCCTATTTTGAGAATAAAAAAAAGCTTTTGTGTTTTTTTTATAAGTATGTAAAGATAATGTTATATTTAACAAAATATACGGAAAAACCATAATTAAATTAATTTAAAACCAAGTAAATTGCGCCCCGTAAAACTTCTTGATTAACAGTAACTAAAGTAAAATTTTATTTATTGTTAGGAGGAACTTTTGCTGTTTACTTTATAAGATAAAAAAACAGCAAAAATTACAGTAAAAATAGAAAAGAGGGATTGGACCCCCACTTAAATGAAAACTCTGAAAAGAATATAAGAGTAAAATGAGCGCTAATACCTCCGGTGTTTAAAAGTGATTTATAAAAAATAGCTTGTTTAACTTTTGTATCTTTTAGAGTTTTTAAAAAGATAAAATAAAATTCTTAATATAGATGTACTCCAGTGATGGGAAAATATATGTAAACTTCTAAATAAAAAGTTCTTGTGTAATATACGTGATTTACATAAAAGGCAACAAAGAAATGCTATGTTCATTTTTTTGAAAACCAGCATCAGTTGTTTTTTTGTAAATTAAGATATCCTTGTGTAAGTGTACAATATTTTAAATATCAGCAATCTTTTATGATTAGAATGAGGTATACTTATTGAAAAAAAATATTAATTAGAATCAGAAAACCCACTCAAGGGATGAGTGATTTGGGTAATGAGTACTTTTGTTTAGAAATATAAAAAAAATTAAAGTAAGGAATAATTGACCTCCAAGAATTGATTAAAAATGTATAGAACGTTAGGCTCAATATGTATTATAGCATCTGCTTTAATATCTTATCTAGATAAATATGTAATGGTTTATAATATTAATTTTAATAATAATCATGGTTATAATAATTCGGCAGATTTAGTTTGGGCAACTTCTATTATTATAGCTCCTCTTTTGTTAATTATAGGAGCTAACATGAGGCCCTACAAGATTAGTTATATATTTCCTGTTTACACTTATACAACTTATTTATTTTGGGTGTTTAGAGAAGATAAAACAGATTATGGATGGCCTAAATTTTATGCTGTTTTTGTAACCCTTTTATTTATTGTTTTTATGATAGGAATGTCCAAAATAAAGAAAAAGGAAAAGATAGAAAAAGAAGAGATCAAAAAGAAAATTATGTTTCTTGAAAAAATGCTCGATTTGTCGTACATAGTAATAAATAAGTATTAGCTTATGAGTAAGTACGATGAATTAATACGTCTTTCAAAATTAGCCAATGAGTCGTATGATAATAACGAAATTGATGAAGAAACGGTTAGGAAGATATTTTCTCAATGTTTGAAAGAATACAGGAGAATACAAGCTGAAGAGAATTCAAAGATGAAAAAAAAATGTATTAATATGTTCTTTAAAAAGCCTCTATAATAGAGGCTTTTCTGTTTTTTCTCTCATTTTATTTAATTGATTGATTAATTCTTTCTCTTTAAATGTTTCATATAAATAATCAACTTTGTCGTCAATTGTTTTTACTAAATGATCATATTGCGTACTTGAATATTTTTCCTTATAAAAGGAAACCTGCTCTCTTAAAAAATCATTTTGTTCTTTAAGAAAAGTAATTGTATCATAAGCTGTTTTTAATTCTATTTTTAAAGAATCTATCTCAAATAATTCATCTGTATTAAGATTTACCTTAGAAAATTGATTTAAATCATTTTGATTAACTAAATAATTATGTAATATTCTTAGGGTAGATTTTCTTGGTTTTTTTGAAGTTCCATTAAGTATTTTGTTAATACCTACTT
Source organism: Flavobacterium columnare (assembly GCF_014844295.1). NCBI lineage: Bacteria > Pseudomonadati > Bacteroidota > Flavobacteriia > Flavobacteriales > Flavobacteriaceae > Flavobacterium > Flavobacterium columnare. The sequence continues at coordinate 3,018,487 of NZ_CP054494.1, read as the reverse complement.
CTGTAAGTTTTGTTTTTTCAGCTATTTTATAACCTGTTAAACCTCTTTTTTTAATTTCTAAAATTATAGAATTAGCATCCATTTTTATTCATTTTAGCTTTTAAAAGCATAATAGTTATGTTAAAAAAATATATTTAGTTTTGTATTTACATAACTATTATGTATGTTTGTCTCACACAAATCTAGCAAAAAAAACTAATTGTTTGAATTGAGAAATACAAAACAATAGTAATATATAAAGAAATAGTTAAAATATTTTAAATTCTCTAAATATAGAATAAAATAAAAAAATATAAGTAAAACTTCTTAAATTTATGACTCATGTTTATCCTTTAAAAAAGTAAAGTTGTTTTTTATATCCATTGGAATATGAATAGATTGTTAAATAAAAACATCCTTAGATTAATTTGAGAAAAATGGGAGATAAGATAGTAAAATTAATATAGTAAGATGCAGATATACATAATTAAGTTGGTTAATGATAAGGGGGAAATTAACTAACACGAAATAAATTTTATTTAGAATTATTTAATTAAAACATAATTATTGTAAGATTTCAACATTTTTAGAGGGTTCTATTTTTTATTATTTTGTTAGACGAGTTTTTAAGGCGTGATTTTCTTCTGTAAGTATATTTATCTTTTCCTTTAATAAATTTATTATTTCTTCTCTTGCTTCTGCTAGTTCTTTATAATTTATTTTTTCATTATCATTAATATTTTTCTCAGTGGTACAATCTTTTAACATATTGCCCTCTCCTTTTAATAGCCATTCTGGGTTCAGGTCTTTATAGTGTTCTATAATTTTCAAATAGTTATCTGTTCTTATAGCTCCCCTTTTATCAAGGTAACCCATTGCAAAGCCTAATTCTTTACAAAATTTATAGGGTGTAATTGTTTTGTAATTAATATATTGTAGGATTCTTTCTTGGATGGACATGGTGTTTGAAAAAAAGTTAATAAATCATAATTTGTTTGAAAAAAAGTATATATATTTGCTTGTGCTCTTTATGAGTACATTTACAAATGTAAATATAATAAAGTAAGTTTATGGGGTCGTCAATTAATTTAGGTACTAAACATCATCAAGTTCTTAGAAAAGAGTTTCAAGAGGTTTCAAGACAAACAATTTATAGCGCTCTTAGATATTTTAATAATTCGGAAACAGCACAAAAAATTCGTAACCGAGCTATTGAGTTATTAGAAGAAGAAATAAAAGAGTATAAGGATTTTAATAATAAATAGTATACTTGAATTAGTTTTTAATATTGAGTAAAAGAATAAAGTCATAAATTATGTGTTTATATATACCTTCAAATATGTTGAACTAAAAAGTTTACTATTTATTTTATTACTTTATGCTATAGAGTAATTTTTAATTTTTTATCACACAGATCTAAATTATTTTATTGTGGATTTTTAATCGTTAACAAAGATACAAGGAAGATGGGGACTTTTTTGTTATTTCTTAGTTATTTAGTTATTAAATTATCATATCAATAAATTACATATCCAAATAGGTATGGTCTTTTGGCTGTGGGTATTTTAATCTCAAGCAAAAAGCTTAAGATAAAAAGGGCTGGTTTTACAAGAGTTAAAACCAGCCCAAATGTTTTTATAGCAGTTCTTTTTCATTGAATTTTAGGGTTAAGTATGGGTAGTAAATTAAAAATTTGTCTTGGTTACTATAATCACAAAATAAGTAATAGTAATTTGTTTTATAACAGTAAGGGGGCTTTAGTACCATAAAATAGTTTGACGGTTATTTTATAAAAGTTCTGTAATTTTTTCTAGAAATAGCCTTTATTACACACCCCCTTTTTTTTAATAAAAGGGGGGTAAAATTGTTAATATTTTTATTACTTATAAAAAAATAATTGTTCTATTAATTGGTGTATTCTCTTGTTACTTTTTCAACACCATCAATCTTTTTAATTCCTTCTATCATTTTTTTAAGTATAGAAATGTTAGGCACTATAACTGTTATATGTCCTGTAAAAAGACCTGCTTCACCACTTAAAGAAATACTTTGGATATTTACATTTAAATTATTAGAAATCACTCTAGTTAATTCATTGGTAAGACCCAGAGTATCCATTCCTGTAATTTTTAAGGTAGCTTTAAAATCTTGTTGTGTAGAATCAATCCATTTTGCAGGAATAATGCGATAAGCATAATTAGATTGCAAACTGATAGCATTGGGACAATCTTTTTTATGTACCTTGATGCCTTCGTTTATTGTTACAAAACCAAAAACAGGGTCACCAGGTATGGGGTTGCAACAGCTAGATAGTTTATAATCTAGACGATCTTGTTCAATTCCAAATACAAGGAGGTCGTATTTTTGAGTAATTTCTTCTTTTTGAATTATTTCTGGATTAGTTATTTGTCCTTTTTTTATTTTTCCTCTGAAGAAATTAATAAAGGTGTTGCTTTTTTGTGAAGCATAATCTTTTAGTTGTTGATTGTCTATAGAGCCAATACCAACTCTGTAAAAAAGGTCTAAACTGGTCTTTAATCTTAAAAAAGCAACGAGTTCGTTAATTATGTTTTCATTGAAATTTATTTTTAAATGGCGAAGTTTTCTTTCTAAAATTTCTTTTCCATCTTCTGCTATTTTTTTTGTATTTTCATTTAAAACATTTCTAATTTTATTTTTAGCTCGGGAAGTAGTAACATAATCTAACCATGTAACAGTGGGTTTTTGATGTGCAGAAGTAATGATTTCTACTTGATCACCACTTTTTAATTCATGATTTAATGGAACTAATTTACCATTAACTCGTGTCCCACGTGTTTTTATGCCTATTTCTGAATGTACCGAAAAAGCAAAATCTAAGGCAGTAGCTCCTTTAGGTAAGGATTTGATTTCTCCTTTTGGAGTAAATACATAAATTTCTTTTGCATAAAGGTTCATTTTAAAATCTTCAACAAAGTCAACAGCATTGCTATCAGCATTTTCGAGTGCTTCTCTTAAAAGATTTAGCCAAGTGTCGAGACTGCTTTCTTCAGTAGCACCTTGTTTATATTTGTAATGTGCAGCATAACCTTTTTCAGCAATTTCATCCATTCGTTCGCTTCTAACTTGTATTTCTACCCAGCGACCTAAGGGCCCCATAACGGTTATATGTAGCGCTTCATAACCTGTAGATTTGGGAGAAGAAATCCAATCTCTTAAACGACTGGGTGAAGGACGGTAATGATCTGTAACTATGGAATAAATTTTCCAAGCAAGAAATTTTTCGTCATGTGGATTGGATTTGTATACAATACGCAAAGCAAATTTGTCATATACTTCATCAAAACTTACTTTTTGTGCAGCCATTTTTCTTCGAATGGAATAAATAGATTTGGGTCTTCCTTTTATAATATAATCTATTCCTTCTTCATCTAATGATCTTTGCAAGATATCGGAGATACTTTTTATATAAGCATCTTGTTCTTCTTTGGACTCTTTAATTTTACCTACAATATCATTATAAACAGAAGGTTCGGTGTATTTTAATCCTAAATCTTCTAATTTGGTTTTTATGTTATAAAGGCCAAGACGATGGGCTAATGGAGCATAAATATAAAGTGTTTCAGAAGCAATTTTTAATTGTTTATGCTCTGCCATTGATTCCATGGTTTGCATATTATGCAAGCGATCAGCTAATTTAATGATAATAACTCGAACATCGTCATTGAGTGTCAATAACATTTTTCTAAAATTTTCGGCTTGCATCGAGATGTTCATATCTTTTTTGACTTGCGAAATTTTAGTTAAACCAGCTACTAATTGAGCTACTTTTGGGTTGAATGCTTTTTCTATTTCTTCTACGGATATATCTGTATCTTCTACCACATCATGTAATAATGCAGCGGCTATACCTGTAGCTCCTAATCCAATTTCTCCTGCTACAATTTTTGCAACAGCTATAGGATGGAATATATAAGCTTCACCCGATTTTCTTCTTTGGTCTTGATGAGCATCAACCGCAAAATCAAACGCTTTACGGATCAACTTTTTATCTTCATCACTCAAAGTTTGATAACTTATACGAAGTAATTCTTTATATTCTTGAGCGATTGCTTTATTTTCTTTTTCGATATCGATTTCAACCATTGCTTTTGGGGTATATGTGTTGTTTAAATTTAATAAAAATCCAATAAAAATCCAATTGTATGGTAATGATTATTTTTTGAATAAAAGGAGGAATAGTTATGACTGAAAATTACTCTGTTGTTATGATATTATATGTTTGTTAATTTGATAGGGGGGATTTTTGTAGCCTCATATTTTTAGTATTGAAAGTGATTCATAGATGGAAAAAGGTTTTAAAATTTATTATTTAAGCGGCTTGAACCAGACTCTAATTGGTATTTATAAAAACAGATCACTACATTATTTTGTTGGAGTGATCTATTTTTAAAGATAAGATTATTTTAGAACCAATTTTTATGAATTAAAATAAAGTTTACTTTATTTTAAAAGTTTTACTTGAGTTCTTGTATTATTTTCCCAAAAGGTTTCCTAATAGACCTCCTAATCCTCCTTTTTTAGTTGCTACAGCAACAGCGTCTCCAATACCTAACTGACCATCACCATCTTGGTCTAACAATGATGTAATGTTTGAATTACCTATACTATTTCCCCCTAATAGGTTTCCTAATAAACCTCCTAAATCAGTTCCATTTTGTACGTTAGCCGATTTTGCTTTGTCTGCTAAAAAGGACATTAATAGGGGAGCAGCCATTTGTAAAATAGAGCTGATTTTATCATTTGAAACACCTGTTGATAAACTTAAGTTATTTTCTAAATTAGATTGATTGTTGCCTAAAATATGACCTAAGATTTTTCCACCCTCTTGTGGGTCTGTTCCGCCATTAAATAGATCTCCAATAGTATCTAATAAATTTCCATTGTGTTTACCATTTAGTAAAGCGCCTAGTAATCCTCCTGCATTTGTTTCGGTATTTGAATTATTTTGCATAGCATTTACTAATTGAGGGAGGGCAGAGCTTAACACACTTGAAGTTTCTCCTTCTGAAGTACCTACTTTATTACTGATATTAGTAACTATTTGTTTTCCTAAATCGCTATTGATTAAATCTGAAATTCCTGACATTTTATGTGTTTTTTGGTTATGACTATAAAAATAATGATTAAAATTGATATTTGTTATGTATATAAATCAATAATTTTATGAGCCATTTCAATACTCATGTTTTCAAAAGTTTCAGTAGTAGATCCTCCAATATGTGGAGTTAATGAAATATCAGGGTGCATTAATAACTGTACAGCAGGATTAGGTTCTCCTTGAAAAACATCTAAACCAGCAAAACTAATTTTTTTATTTTCTAAATACTCAATCAAATCTACCTCATTGATGAGTTCCCCTTTGGAACAATTGATTATTCCTACCCCTTGTTTCATTCTTTTGAATTCAGTAGCAGTTAAGAGGTATTTTTCTTGTGGAGGTATGTGCAATGATATAAAATCGGCTAAAGGGAGTAGATCATCTAAAGGCATTAGATCTAAAGGGATTGTAGTTTTTTGACCTGTGTAAAATTCAATTTCAACAGAGGTTTGTTTTCTTTCATTTGCTGTAGCAATGACTTTCATTCCTAGTGCTAATGCTTTTTGAGCAACGGCTTTACCAATTTTTCCAAATCCTATAATTCCTAAGGTTTTTCCTTTTAATTCTAAACCAGTACTGTATACTTTTTTTAGTTGATTAAAATGAGTATCACCTTCTAAAGGCATATTCCTATTAGAATCATGTAAATATCGAGCTCCTGAAATAAGGTGTCCTATTGCTAATTCAGCAACGGCATTTACCGAAGCGTTTGGTGTGTTTAATAGTTTTATAGTGTTTGGATGGTTAGTATCTATTATAATGTTATCCATTTCAAGACCCAACTTGCCTATTATTTTTAAATTAGGACAAGTATTTATGATAGATTGATTGATTTTGGTAGCATTGCCTACAATAAGTATTTCTATTTGGTTTTTATTTAAATAGTTACTTAGTTGTTCTTGTGCTACTTTAGTAGTTAATACTTCAAAGCCATTGTTATCTAATAATAAAAGGGCTTGATTGGATAAACCATCATTGGCTAATATTTTCATCTATAAAGCGTTGTTTTTTAAACTAAATTTTCAAATTCTCGCATTACATCTACTAAAACGTGAACACTATTTAGTGGTAAAGCATTATAAAGAGAGGCTCTATAGCCACCAACAGAACGATGTCCTTTTAGTCCCGAAATACCTGCTTTTTCCCAAAGTTGATCAAAGATGGATTCGTGCTTTGGATTTTCTAAAACAAATGTGGCATTCATTAGGCTTCTATCTTCTGTAGTGGCCGTTCCTTTAAATAAGGGATTTCGGTCTATTTCGTTATATAAAAGATCGGCTTTTTCCTTATTTATTTTTTCAATACTGTGAATTCCCCCCATTTTTTTTAGCCATTGCAATGTTAGTAAAGAGGCATAGATAGAAAATACGGGCGGAGTATTATACATACTTTCTTTGGCAATATGTAGTTGATAATCTAACATAGATGGAATCATACGTCCTGTTTTTCCTAATATTTCTTCTTTTACAATTACTAAAGTTGTACCGGCAGGTCCCATATTTTTTTGAGCTCCAGCATAAATTAAATCAAATTTACTAAAGTCTAATCTTCTTGAAAAAATATCTGAACTCATGTCACAAACCATAAGCGTGTTAGTTTTGGGAAATGAATTCATTTGAGTTCCGTAGATGGTGTTATTACTGGTACAATGGAAATAGTCCAGATTGTTTGGTATTGTGTAATCTTTAGGAATATAATTATAATCTTTATTTTTGGAAGAAGCTAAGACAATGGTTTCTCCAAAAAGAGTTGCTTCTTTAATAGCTCCACTTGCCCATGTACCTGTTTCAAGATAGCCTGCTTTTCCGTTTACTTTCATTAAATTATAAGGAACCATTAAGAATTCTAGACTGGCTCCACCATGTAAAAAAAGAGCTTGATACCCTTTGTTTTCTAGTTCTAAAAGTTCAAGAGCTAAAGCACGTGCTTCTTCTATAACAGCAACAAATTCATTGCTGCGATGTGAGATTTCTAAAAGGGATAATCCCATATCGTTAAAATCTAAAATAGCCTTTGCCGATTGATCAAATACTTCTTGTGGCAAAATACAAGGGCCTGCACTATAATTGTGTTTTTTCATAGTTTGTTTTTTATTTGATTTTATTTGTAAACGATTGGCATTAATGCGCGCTTCTAAGTTAAAACGAGGTTGGTGTATATGAGTTTCTTGTTCCTTTTGTTTTTTTATGATATCTGAAAAATTGATGCTCATTTTATAGTGAATTTAAAAAAGCAATAGTGTCAATATCGTCTGCATAATCCCAAAGTTTTGGTTTTTGTGTTTGACCAAAAGAAATGCTGTTTTTAGTTAATTGATTGGAAACAATGCACTGAATGAGATCTTTATCTTTTATAAGCCGATTTTTAAGGTCTTCTAAATTTTCATAATATTCATAGAATAAGGAAGAAATAGGGGAGGCGTAACTTATATCTTCTTTTATTGTTAGAAATTCATTATCTAAAATTTTAAATAAACTCATTAAGAAAACCGCTTTGTTATAGTCATAGTTATTGGCATATTTTTCATAATTGATAATTTCACCATAAGGATAAATGGCTTCAAAAAATAATTTAAAATCATAACCTTTAGGTACGAAAATCTTGGAAACATTACGACAGCCTAATCCAAAATACCTAAAGATATCTTCACCTAATAAGAATAAGTTTTCTTTACTTTCGGTACCATCTAGTATAGCTACGGAATTTCTGTTTTTTCGTATAATAGAGGGCTTGTTTCTAAAATAATATTCAAAATAACGTGCCGTATTATTGCTTCCTGTGGCAATTACAGCATCAAAATTTTCTAATTTTTCTTTTGTAAAAAGAATTCTTTCTATGAGTTTTGGTTCTATCTTTTTTAGATAATTAGCCAAAAAGGGGAGTAATTTTTGATCATTAGATGATAATTTGGCTAATATCTTATTTCCGCTTGCTAAAACAGATATAAAATCATGGAAACCAACTAAAGGAATATTGCCAGCTAAAACAAGAGCAATTGTTTTAGGCGTTTGTTGATTATAATTATATGGAGCCAACCATTGAACTAAATTATCTTCTGTTAAGGCTTCTGCCCAAGATTGAATTGAAAAATATACTTGTTCGGGGGTAAACCACCCATTATGTGCTTTTGATGTTTGAATAAGTTCAGCAAATGAGTCAAAAAAGAGTTCATTGTGGACTACTTGGTCGTTTGCTAGATTACCTTGTGGAGTAAACTGTTTTAAGAAATTTCCTAATTTCGAAAATGCAATAATAATTTCTTTTTGTGACATAGGTTACTTGCTTATGTATGGTTTAGATTGTATTTTTGCACAAAAATAAGATATTTAGCTTTAGGCTGTATGTACTTCCTGAAGCTTTTAGAGTAGTTGAACGCTTATAGCTTAGGGCTTGAGGCATAAAGCATGAAAATTATGGCAATTATAATTACAGACGAATGTATTAACTGTGGGGCATGCGAGCCAGAGTGTCCGAATACTGCAATTTATGAAGGGGCTGATGATTGGAGATGGAAAGACGGTACAAAATTAATAGGGAAAATAGTTTTACCAGATGGAACAGAAGTAGATGCTGAAGCAGCACAAACACCTATTTCAGATGACATTTATTATATTGTTCCTGGTAAGTGTACTGAGTGTAAAGGTTTTCATGAAGAGCCACAATGTGCCGCAGTATGTCCAGTAGATTGTTGTGTTCCCGATGACAATCATGTAGAAACAGAAGAAATTTTACTAAATAGACAGTCTTTTTTACATAATGAGTGATTTTTTATGTTAAAAAAAATAACCAGCTGTTTGTAAATGAGCAGCTTTTTTTGTGTTTTTTTGTAAATAGTTGAAAAAAATGACTTGTATAGTACTAATTCCTTTTTTTATGCAATATTAAAGGAAATATATCGTGTATATTATTTCAGAAAATAAATTTAATTGTAATTTTAGATCCATAAAAAAGTTTAATTTATTGTTGAATATATGCTCAATAGCGAAAAAAAATCTCAAGAAAAAGGTTTTTTGATTTTATTTTTTATAATTGGATTATTTGAAGTTGTAGCCGAATATTTCAATGAAATTTTAATGATGTATATTTTAAAACCTTTATTAATGCCCATCATGATGTTGATGTATTGGAAGGTTTCTAGCAAAAGAAATATTTACTTTTTGTTGGCTTTGTTTTTTGTTTTAATTGCAAATATATTGTTTGTATCTAAAAATTTTAATAGTGCTATAATAGCTTCCATCTTCTTTTTTATATATAGAGGTATTGTCATATACTTAGTAATTCAGGATGAACCTATTCAAAAAAAGTTACCTGTAGTCGTTGGAACGCTTCCTTTTTTTACAGCATTTGCTTATTTAACTTTTTTGACTAAAAATGAATTAGGAAAAGGAATTTATATTTATTTGATTCAGGTATTATTCCTTTCTTTTTTAGGAGGTTTAGCTCTTTCAAATTATATGATTAAAGGGTGTAAAAAGAATTTTTGGCTCTTAATTAATGCTGTTTTTTTTGCAATTATTCAATTTGTTTTAGTTCTAAAGCTTTTTTATGTATCAATTGCTATTTTTTCTTCTATTTCTATGTTTTTATATCTTTTTGCCCAGTTTGCATTGTATAGATATATGTTAGAACGTGAAAAAGAAATTTCTAATTTTGAGGATTGTGATTCCTTTCTGATAGAAGATATAGAATAATAAGATCTTAAAATAAAAATTTTCTATTTTTAATAGAAAAGCTTATTTAAACCCAGATTACGCATTAGAAATTTGTTATGGATATAAATGACTTTGGATCTAAAAAACAACCCCTTTTTTACCCTCAATGCAACAAAACTATATGTACAGAAAATTTTTTTCGTGTCTTTTAATTTTCATCAGAAAGGCTAACGCATGATCTGGTTTTTTAAGGGTGGTGGTATTTTACGATAAAAGAAGAAGAGTTTTAAGCAAATAAAAAGTTATCTCAAAGGAATAAATTGAGCGTTTCGTTCGTTACTTCATCGGTAAGAGGAGTTTAATTATGATCTGATCCTCTAAAATTAATTGATTCAAAAGTTTGCTGTCTATATTCTTATTAGTTTCATATTTAAAAGGAACAATTATTAGAATCTTTTTGACTTGTATGCTTCAGAATATTGTTTTAAAACTTATTGTTATTGCTTAATTTAGGGCTAAATGTGGTGAATTAATTCTAATTTTAGTAAGCTAAATGAAATAAGAAAGAAAGTTAGAATATATGTTTATTGTAGAGTTTTTTAGGATCTGTAATAAAATAATTAGGGTACAGGATCATAACCGCTACCTCCCCAAGGATGACATCGTAATATACGTTTAGTTCCTAACCATAATCCTTTTAAAGGACCGTGTTTTCTTAAAGCATCTACCATGTAATGAGAGCAAGTAGGTTGGTATCTACAAGTAGCAGGCATCAAAGGTGAAAGCACGTATTGATAAATGCGTACTAGAAAAACGAGAGGAAGAGTTAATATTGTTTTTAGATTCATATTGTTTTTTAGAATAAAAAAGAGGAGACTATTCAAAAGACTGACTATCTTGATCTTTGATTCGTTATTTTGAGAGGTGAAGTTCTATAGGCCTCGTTTGTTCACTTCGGTTCGTGTTAAGGAACCGAAGTGATTAATTAAATTATTGAACGAAGTAAATGATATGCCTTTTTAGGATAGCCTATTTATGTTTTTAATAACTATAAGTTGTTCCTTCTTTACCATCTTTTAATTGAATGCCCAATTCTAATAATTGGTCTCGAATTTGATCAGATAAGGTCCAATTTTTATTGATACGTGCTTCTTTACGCATTGTAATGAGCATTTCTATTACACCATTTAATTTACTGGAATCGTACCCCGCTGCTGATTGGTTTTCGATACCTAAAATCTCAAATACGAAATCATTCATTGTTTTTCGTATTAAATCTAAATCGTTTTGTGTGATTGTTTCTTTACCGTCTTTTATGATGTTGATAATACGAGCTCCTTCAAATAAATTAGCGATTAAAATAGGAGTATTAAAATCATCATTCATGGCTTGATAGCAACTTTCTACCCATTCAGGAATATTAATAGAGGATTGATTTTTAGGTGTAATTGAATCAATATTTTTAATAGCTTCCATTAATCGGTTATAACCTTTTTCGCTTGCCATCATAGCGTCGTTAGATATATCCAATTCACTGCGATAGTGGGCTTGTAAAAAGCAAAAACGGATGATACTTGGACTGAAAGCTTTTTCAAAAAAAGTATTATCACCTGAAATTAATTCCATGGGAAGAATAAAGTTACCAGTGCTTTTGCTCATTCGTAATCCGTTCAATGTTAGCATGTTGGCGTGCATCCAATATTTTACAGGTGAAGAGCCATTGCATCCTTTTCCTTGTGCAATTTCACATTCATGATGGGGGAACTTTAAATCCATACCCCCACCGTGAATGTCAAAGCTTTCTCCTAAGTATTTGGTACTCATGGCTGTACATTCCAGGTGCCAGCCTGGAAACCCTTCGCCCCATGGGGAATTCCATCTCATGATATGTACAGGAGAAGCAGATTTCCATAACGCGAAATCTTGAGGATTTCTTTTTTCGTTTTGTCCGTCTAGATCACGCGTATTAGCAAGTAATTCATCAATATTTCTATTACTTAATTCACCATAATTAAGACCTTGTTTGTTATATTCTTCTACATCAAAATATACAGAACCTTGACTTTCGTAAGCGAAACCTTTGTTAATTAATTTTTGAATTAACTCTATTTGTTCAATAATATGTCCTGTTGCTGTAGGTTCTATATTAGGAGGTAAAAAGTTAAATAGATCTAAAACTTTATGAAAGTACACAGTATATTTCTGTACGACTTCCATAGGTTCTAATTTTTCTAAACGGGATTGTTTGACAAAACGATCATTATCTACATTTCCATCATCGGTTAAGTGTCCAGCATCTGTTATATTACGTACATAGCGAACATTATAGCCTAAATGTAATAGATAACGATAAATAACATCAAAACTCATGAAAGTTCGAACATTGCCTAAATGTACATAGTTGTATACGGTAGGACCACATACATACATACCTACATTGCCATCATGTACAGGGATAAAGGGTTCTTTTTCGCCACTTAAGGTGTTATAAACTTTTATAGGGTTGGATGTATGTAAACGCATTTGTTAAAATTTGAAAATAAGTGATTGAATTTGTGTGTTTAATAGTTTTTTGTTCAATCACTTAATTGAATACTTAAAACTTAGTTTCTAATTTTATATAGTCTAAAAATTCTTTACGAGTTGCTTCGTTTTTGAATTTACCACCAAATTCAGCAGTAACTGTGCTGCTTTCTATATCTTTAATACCGCGTGAGTTTACGCACAAGTGTTTGGCATCTATTACACAAGCTACGTCATCAGTACCTAGTACGTTTTGTAATTCTTGTACGATTTGCATGGTTAAACGTTCTTGTACTTGTGGTCGTTTTGCATAGTAATCTACTATACGATTCATTTTAGAAAGCCCTATTACAGTACCATTAGAAATGTAAGCAACATGTGCACGACCAATAATTGGTAGAAGGTGATGTTCACAAGTAGAGTAAACGACAATGTTTTTTTCTACCAACATTTCATTGTATTTATAATGGTTTAGGAAAGTTGAAGATCCTGGTTTTTTATCTGGGTTTAAGCCTCCAAAAATATCTTTAACAAACATTTTTGCCACACGATTGGGGGTACCGCTTAGGCTATCATCTGTTAAATCCATTCCCAAAGTTTTTAAAATACTTTCAACATCTTTACGGATTGAAGCAATTTTTTCTTCGTCTGATAAATCAAAAGCATCACTACGCAAAGGGGTAGTGGCGCTAGTTGCTATATGACTGTGTCCTAATTCGTCGTGAAATTCTTCGTTATGAGCCATTAATATAAATATAATTTATTTCAAAATTTTTTGAACTGCAAATATAGTGAATTACTAAAAACTAAAATAATTGTATTATTTGTTGTATGCTTTTAGTGCTTCGGCTAAAATTTGAGCCGATTTGATGATATCTTCTTTTTTTAATACGTAAGCAATACGAACTTCGTTAAGTCCTACACCTGGTGTTGAATAAAATCCAGCTGCGGGAGCTACCATTACGGTTTCTCCATTAAAATTAAAAGATTCTAAGAGCCATTGTGCGAAATCATCAGCATTTTGTACTGGTAATTGTGCAATACAGTAGAAGGCTCCTTTGGGAGTGGCAATTTTTACTCCTGGTATTTTATTCATTTCAGTAATTAGAGTATCTCTTCTGTCTTTATACTCTTTTATTACTTGATCAAAATAGCTCTGTGGTGTATCTAAAGCTGCTTCACTAGCTATTTGTTCGTAAGTAGGAGGGGAAAGTCTAGCTTGAGCAAATTTCATAGCTGTTTCCATTACTAATTTGTTTTTTGAAACAATACATCCTATACGAGCTCCACACATACTGTATCTTTTAGAAACAGAATCAATCATGATAGCATGATCTTCTATACCAGAAACGTTCATGATAGAGTAATGTTTTGCTCCTTCGTCGTAAACAAATTCACGATACACTTCGTCTGCAATCAAGAATAAATCATATTTTTTTACCAATTCGGCTAATTGGTTGATTTCATCTTGTGAATATAAATAACCTGTGGGGTTTCCAGGATTACAGATTAATATTGCCTTGGTATTAGGGGTTATTAATTTTTCAAAATCAGCAATTGGAGGTAAGGCAAAGCTTGTTTCTATTCCTGACATTACTGGAACTACTTTTACTCCAGAAGCAGTGGCAAAACCATTATAGTTTGCATAAAAAGGTTCAGGGATAATAATTTCATCATCAGAATCCATTGTGCTTCCTAGTGCAAATAATAGTGCTTCAGATCCTCCAGTTGTTATAATTATGTCTTCTTTTGTAATAGGTAATCCTATTTTATTATAACTCTCAGATAATTTTTTTCTATAGCTTTCAAAACCAGCAGAGTGGCTGTATTCTAAAACTTTAATATCGGCATTTTGAATTGCTTTTAGAGCTACTTCTGGAGTTTGAATATCTGGTTGACCAATGTTTAAATGATATACTTTGTGCCCTTTTCTTTTTGCAGTTTCTGCATAAGGTACTAACTTTCTGATAGGAGATTCTGGCATTTGAAGCCCTTTATTTGAAACTTTTGGCATGATTTAATTAATTTGGTACTGCAAATTTGCAATAAAATATTTAAATAAACATTTTTTTTAGATATTGATTTAATTGATAGCTTAATAGTGTGATCTTATATACTGTGTTTTGAACTTATTTTAAATATAAAATTATATTGTAAAATGGTCTTATATATAAAAATAAAGGAACTTCTCCCACAGATGAGGGTTTTACCCTCAGATTACGCATTGGAAATTTATTACAGATAAAAATGCCTTTGAATCTAAAAAAGGACTCCATTTTTATCCTTAACGGGAGTAAAACTACAGCTGCGGTAAAAAATTTCCGTTTTTATCTTCATCACAAAGTCTAATGTATAATCTGGGTTTAAAAGAGAGAATTTTTTTATTTAATTTGGTTTAGTTACCTAAAGGAATATTTGATACTAAAAAGAGGTATAGGAAATAAATGTTACTTATAATGAGGTTTGTATTGGTTTATAAGATACCTCTTGAATTGTTAAGTTGTTGTTTATCAAAAGAATTATTATAATAGGTATAGGATTTAAACGGTGTGATATTAAATAAGGAATATTGGTAAAAAAGAAGGTTTGTTTATACTTTATTTGATTTTTATTAATATTCCTTATTTAGAAAAATTTTGTTAGTACGTTATTTACATAATGAATATTGAAGGAGAAGCTATTATAAATCTTGGGAGGGTTTATGCGCCATCATTTTTTCTCATATATTCAAGTATGTTTCTTGCTTCTGTATCTGTAAGGTTTTGATTAGGCATGCGTAATTTACATATTTCTAATTGTTTTTTTAATTCAGGATCTTTGTCAATCATTGGATCTGGGTTGCTAATAAAATTCATAATCCATTCAGGTGTTCTTCTTTGTGTTACACCTTTCCATCCAGGGCCGATTAATTGTTCATCGGTTAATTTATGACAAGAGATGCACTTTAATCCTGCTACTTTTTCTCCTTCAGAGGCCATTTTTTGATCGATTTTAGCTCCTAATTCAACTTTGTCATATTTACCTTCTCCTTTTTGAGCATCATATTTTTCAGTGGTTTGAGAGGTAGTTTCTACTGTTCCTTCTGAAACTGTAGGTTCATTAACTGGTTTTGAAAAATCTTCTTGTTCATTGTTTTTTTTACCACAGGCAATGACTAGACTTAGAGTGAGTGCCAATACTATAAATTTTTTCATAATTTAAATTTTAAGTTTAACAAATTTCATAATTCTAATATTTTAAGTTTATGATTTTAATCACAATTGAATATTTATTTGCTTTTTTAAATGTTTATTAAAATAACAGGTATTATGATTAGAAAACAAAAGCTTATTATGATAAGTTTCCAAGCGATATTTGCTTTTTTTAGTTCCATAAATTCAAATGCTATTACTAAGAATTTTATCGAAAAAATCAGCATTATAAGACCAATCTTAATAATATGATTTATTTCGAGAGGTTGTAAAACAAGTGTTAATAAGGTTAGTATTAACAAAAAGCTATACGTTTTAATTAAATGTTTTTCCATAGTTTAAAAGATTAAATATAAAACAGGAAATAGGATTAACCAGATTAGGTCGCACATGTGCCAAAAAGCAGCGGATGCTTCTATATCAAACAGATTTTTGGTTAAATCGTTTTTATCTTTGTTTAAATAAATAGCTAAGAGAATGAATAAACCAATTAATACATGTAAATAGTGAAAGCCTGTTAGTAACCAATAATAAGTAAAGAATGTATTTGTTTCTAAGTATATATTATGACTTAGTTTTTCAAAATATTCATAGCTTTTTAAGACTAAGAAGAAAGCTCCTAATAGCATGGTTATTTTTAGGTATAGATTAAATTTTTTATGATTATTCTTTTTAGCATAATTAACAGAAACAACCATAAAGAAACCACTTGTGAGTAATATGAAAGTATTGATAACTCCTATTAGATTATTTAATTTTAAACGTGATTCGTTAAATATTTTTATTTCTTCTTGTGCATTATAGCTCATAGCTATAATTGCCATTCCGAAGGTTAGAATTTCTAAAAGGATAATTATCCATAGTAAAATACCTCCAGGAGGATAATAAAAGTTTTTATAATTTTTTATCGTTTTTTCCATTTATGTTTTTTTAGAATGAAATGGTTTTAGAATTATACATTATTGTTTTTTAATTTTATCAAATAGATAGACTAGGGCGTTGATGAGTTCGATAGGGTTTTTAAGTATTTGAAAATGATTTTGACCAAACATTTGAGGTAAATAATATTTAGCTTGTGCCTCTATAGTTAAGGCATAAGAATTTATTTGATTTCTATATAATTCTTTTAATGCTTGTTTTACATCATTTATGCCATATTTACCCTCATATTTATCATAATCATTTGGTTTTCCATCTGAAATTAATATAATCCATTTGTTTTTAGTTTTACGTGTTTTTAATCTATTTCCCGCGTGTCTAATAGCACCTCCAATGCGTGTGTAACCTCCAGGTTTTATATAACCAATTCTTTTTTTACCGATGTCCCAAGTTTCGGTAAAGTCTTTTAGTGTAATATAATTTATATGATTTCTTGTTTTTGATGAAAAGCTGTCTATTGAAAAGTCAATATTAAATTCATGTAAAATTTCACCAAATAAGATAGAAACTTCCTTTTCTACATCTAAAACTTTGTTTCCATCTACATAACTATCACTAGATAAGCTGACATCCAGTAATAATAAAATGGAAAGATCTTTCTCTTTTTTTCTATTTGAAAAATAAATATTTTCAGAAGGTGTTTTTTTAGTGTGTATATCTACATATAAATCAGTTAGAGCATCAATATCAAATTCGTTGCCTTGTGTTTGTTTTTTTTGTTGTAATAATTTGTTATTTATATGAGTTAATGATTTTCTTAATTTGTTTAGAACAGGAGTATAGTTTTTTATAGTATCATAATAAAACTTAGGATCTGTTTTTAGTTGAAGTTTTGGATATACTTTACAAAAATTAGTACGGTATTTTAGTGCAGAAAAATCCCATTCATTGTAGTATATATAAGTTCCTTTTGCATCTTTTTCGGCTGATTCCGCTACGGTTAGGTTTTCAATAAAATCAGATTGATAAATAGAATGTGCTGTGTCATCTACTCGTACAGTAAAACGCATTTTTATTTCTTCTAAAGCATCGTTATGTTCTTCTAACTCGTCTTCTCCATCAAAATTTTTCCAATTTCCATAAAATTCATCTACGGTTTCTACTTTTTCAAAACTATGGTTAAGTACATCATCTTCTTGTTGCTTTTTATTTATTTGAAGGGATTTTATTTCTTCAACTCCCACAGTTTTTAAGGTTGTTTTTACCTCATTATTTTTTGTAGATTTTAAACTTGTATGATTTGTATTTTCTTCTTCTATATTTTCTTCTTTTTTTGCAAACATAAATTTACCATATAACCAGTACAAATGTGGGTTCGTTGCTTTTTTAGTAAGAAAATGATCTAATAAAAAAGCATATATATATCTAGTTTTAGGGAAATTTTCAAAAAGGATAGGAAGTATTTGAGTGGAAGCTATTTTTGCTTCATTTTGTGATTTTTCTACGTCATTTTCTGGCTCATTCCAATTTAATTCAAGGGATTGCTGTGTTGAGAGGTATAGAATTCTAAAGAAATAAAAAGCAATATTTTTTTCATAGGATTCAAATTGGTTAAAATATTCAGGCAAAAAGAAGTTGTTGTTTTTGTAACCGCCTTCTTTTTCAGCGGGATAAATAGTAATAGATTTTCCACTAACGGCATTAGCTATAAGTGTTAATCGTGGTGTAATGTCTTTTAAAAAAACGGTATTTTTATTGGATTCTAGAGCTTTTTTTTGTGATTTTCGTAGATATTTTGCTACAAAACTAAATATTATTTCGTCTAAATCTATACTCATAATTGATTCCTTTTTTAATTTGAAATTTAGGGTTGTTAATTTGTACTATATGATTCATAGATAAAGAGTTCAGTCAATTTTGACATTGAAAAGATATTATATCATTAAATCACACAAATCTTTTAAGGATTGAACGGTTTGTAAATCGTCCGTTAGAGGTTCTACAACAGCGGTGTGTATAGACAATCTTTTGGGCAATCCTGAATGAATAAGTTTAGCGGCATCTACGAGTAATCTTGTTGAAACGGTTTCGGTTAAACCAAGTTCTGTTAGATTTCTAATTTTATTAGCAATGGTTACAATTTTATTAGCAATGTTAGGATCAATACCCGTTTCGCTAGCAATGATTTCAGTTTCAATTTTACTTTTTGGATATTCAAAAGACAAGGCCACAAAACGCTGTCTTGTAGAAGGTTTTAGCTCTTTGAATCCTCTTTGATAACCAGGGTTAAAGGAAGCAACGATCATAAAGTTTTCATGTGCTTTATAGGTTTTTCCAAGTTTGTCTATGAATAGTTCTCTTCTATGATCTGTTAATGAATGGATGGCCACAATTACATCAGGACGAGCTTCGGCTATTTCATCTAAATATAAAATAGAGCCTTCTTTTAAAGCAGTTGTTAAAGGACCATCAATCCAGATTGTTTCGGCTCCTTTTATGATAAATCGGCCTATTAAGTCAGTAGAAGAAGTTTCTTCATGACAACTTACGGTTAAGAGTTTTTTATTGAGTTTATATGCCATATACTCAACAAATCTAGATTTACCTGTTCCAGTAGGACCTTTGAGTAAAAGAGGAAGTTTATTTTGATAAGCATGAGTAAAGACATCTTCTTCTTTACCTAAAGCAAAATAATAGGGTTTTATATCTTTCATGATTAAATAAGATAAACGGAATCTTATCCCATTTTGTAAATAAGGTATGAACGTGTGTAGAAAGGGATAAAGATTCCGTTTGATTGTTTTTATAAATTAATTTTTTAGAGTTTCAATAATTTTATGGATTGTATTTTCATTGTTTACTCCTAATCCTTCTTGTTGATAAATAAGTTCTCCGTTTTTATTAAATACACTTATAATATTTGAGTGTGAAAAATCCATAGGAGAAATTTTTTTATACTTAACAGCAAGTACGTTAGCAAATTCTTGAACGGTATTTGGATTACCTTGCAAAAAAGTCCAATGTGGTGCATTCATTAGGTTTTCTTTGGCAAATTTTTTCAATCTTTCAGGGGTATCGTTTTCAGGATCTATACTGACTAAAACAAAATTTAATTGTGTTAGTTTGTTTTTAGGTATTTTTGATTCTATATCGCGCATATCCGCTACTAATCTAGGACAAGCGGCTTTGCAGCTTGTATAAATCATAACCATTACACTTACCTTTCCCTTTAAGTTTTCAAGGTAAATGGTTTTGTTATCTTGGGTTTTCCATTGGCTGGTTAGGTTAAAAATAGATTCTTCTGATATAGTGTTATTTTCTGTTTTTGGATCTATTTTTTTACATCCCAATAATGAAAGAAAACTAAGTATAAATACTAATTTTTTCATGTATATAAAATTTATTTGTCATAGGTTAGATGGAGTATTTCATGTTTCTAAATTTTATCTTTTTATAGAATCTTTTACGCATCTAAATCCAAGGTTTTGTATGGCATAATTAGCTTTTATACTACCTCTAAAAGCGTATCGCATAAAGGCGGCATAATTCATTAGGTCCGATGCGTTTAATGAGCCGCTGCCACAAAATAGGTTTTTGTCAGTAGTAACATCATTTCTAGATTCTCCCGTTAAAAGGATGGAGCTAAAGTCAGAAGTCCATTCCCATACTAATCCGTGTAAATCGTATACACCATAGTAATTTTTGAATGTTTTTCCTACTTCGTGATCATACGCTTGTGGTTTTTCGTACCAATCTAAAATGAATTGATTATATGATTTTTGTTTTCGTGCATCGGGGAGTTTATCATTTGCCATAGCCACATATTCCCATTCGTCTACTGTGGCTAGACGTTTGCCTTGACATTCGCAATAGGCATTTGCCGCATACCAAGAAACATTTGTAACAGGGTAATTTAATTTATCTTTATTCTCAATTTCAGTATTAGATTTCCAATTTTTAAGATAGTTTTCATCAGCAAAAATTTTTTTGATTTTTGATCTTTGCCACCTGTTATTGGTTTTTACAAAAGCTAAAAAGTTTTGATGGGTTACAGGATATACATCCATATAAAAACTAGAAATATCAACTTTTTTATTGTTTTTTCCATAAAGAGGGATATAAGCCCCTCCTTTTATGTATACCATCTGAGTTTCTACTCCAAAAGACTTGTCTTTAAGAGTAGAAATAGATGGTTGGTTTATATTTCGATTCGTTTCTACGTCTGTTTTTTCTTGACAAGAAATAAAAATAAGTATGATTATAAGGAAATATAAACGTTTCATAGAATTAATAATTAAAAAATTTGGATATTATTTTTTAGCTCTAACAGCTGCAACCATGGCAGGTGTAACTTCTTTTTTACTATTACCCCATTGGCTATATACGTAAGTAAGAACATTTGCTACTTCTTCATCTGTAAGTGTTTGAGCGGTCATAACACTATTAAATTTTTTACCATTTACAGTTATTTCACCTGTTTTACCTTTTAATATAATTTCAATAGCTCTATTAATATCAGCATTTAAGAAATCAGATTTGGCAAGAGGAGGGAAGGCATTAGGTAATCCTTCGCCACTAGCTTGATGGCATGCAAAACAGGTTTTTCCATAAACTGATTTACCGTCAGCAATACGTTCAGTAAGTGTAACTGCTTTAGCAGGTTTAACGACTCTTTCATTAGGCATAGACTGAATTGTTCCTCCTTCAGGAAGATATACCTGATCTGATTGAGTTCCAGAATATACTTTTTTATTATCCTCTCCAGTAACGTTAATCATTCCTAAACTACCTTTATTAAAGGTTCTAAAGATCGAGTGGTCTACTAGAATTAGAGTACCAGGAACTTCTACTTTAAAATCTACAATAGCAGCGCCACCAGCAGGTACTAGAGTGGTTTGTACATCATGATTAATTGTTTTTCCTCCTTCTATGTGAACATTATCAAATATTTCGCCTATAACATGGAAAGAAGAAACTAAGTTAGGACCACCATTGCCTACAAACAAACGAATTCTTTCTCCGACTTTTGCGGTTAAGGCATTATCACCTACTAATGAACCTGTTTTACCATTAAAAACAACATAATCAGGTTCTTCTTTAATGGCTTTTGCCATATCAAAAGGTTGTAACCCTTTTTCACCGTTGGCTCCTTTTGTATAGAAATCACCTTGCATTACGTAGTATTCTTTATCAACTGGCGGTAACCCTCCTTCTGGTTCAACAAGTATTAAACCGTACATACCATTTGCAATGTGCATACCTACTGGAGCAGTAGCGCAATGGTATACATAAAGACCTTGATTGAGTACTTTAAACGAAAAGGTAACTTCATGACCAGGAGCCACAAACGAAGACTTTGCGCCACCACCAGGACCTGTAACAGCGTGTAAATCTATATTATGAGGAAGTTTGTTGTTAGGGTGATTTTTTAAATGAAATTCAACTTCATCGCCAATTCTTGTTCTAATAAAGCTTCCTGGTACAGAACCACCATAGGTCCAATATACATATTTTACACCATCCGCCATTTCACCTTCTTTTTCAATAATTTCCATATTGACAATAAGTTTTTTGGCAGATCGATCGCCTACAGGTTTGGGAACAAAAGGAGGAGCTGTTAATTCTGCCTGAATTGGATCGCCTTCTACTTCGATTGAAGCGGGATCAATAGATGAGGAATTAGATGCTTTCTTACAGCCAATAAGCAATAAGCTGGCTAAAGAGGCCGAGAATATTAAATGCTTAATCATAATGTAAATTTTAAATATTATTGTATTTGTATTAGGGTTAATTTTGAGTCTTAAAGTTTGAATAGAATAGGTTGGGGTTAATTTTTATGGATAAAAAACCCCAATTATTACCATTGTTTTTATTACCACCTTTTATAATTTCCATAGAGGTTGTGGCAAACATTTGAGAGAATCCACCGTCTAGGGTTATATTTTCAAATAGTTTATAAGAAGCTGTAAAATCAATTTCAGTACCTAAATAATTATCTTTTTTTTCTCCTAATTGATAAATATTTGCACTTGATAAAAAGTAATGAGGTGAAAGACGTGCAGAAAATTTATCTTTTTCGTATTGTAAATTCAGATAAAAATCAGTTAAACCTACAGTATTAATGTGATTTCCTACATAAAAATAATCCATAGATCCATTGAACTTATGATTTGTTCCATACAACGGATTAAACGATTTAATGTCGCTACTAGTATCATCTTGATCTTTTCCAGATATATATTCAAAACCAAGACCTGCTAGGAATGACGGAACAAATTTGTAATTTATGTTTGTAGTAAAGTAATTAGCCATTACACGATTTGTATTTATTTTTCCTGTTTGAAGATAAGTAGCTCCATCAATATTCCAATTTCCTTTCTTGAATACGAATCTAGGTCCGAATGTTTGACTATAATCTATTTTTTCTTCTCCATTTATCAAATAAGGCATACCATTGTTTAAGATTAATAAGCTTAAATTTAAATTCTTAAAAGTTCCATTATACCAAGCATATTGGAGCGATTTATATTGAGAAGGAACATAATTTTCTTTAAAATTAGTTTCTTTATTTGCATTGTATGCAAGACCTAGATGTATGATTTGTTTACTAGAAGGAGTAATCTTAAATAGAAAAGCATCATGACTTTTAGCCTGCATTGTCCAGTCTATACTCCCAAAAATTCTATGATCGTCATACGCTATTTCTTGTCGTCCTATTTTAAAAGACAATTTGTCATTTAATTTTACTTCTCCATAAGCTTCATGGAAATTTATACCTGTATCATTTTTTGAATTAGTTAATACATCCCCCCAAGTTCTCACGTTTTGAGGCGAAGCGACTAATTTTAAATGATTATGGCTATAATCAAAAGAAATACGAGTTCTTTGAGAAGTAAAAGTGGCCGCTTTTTCATTAAAGGGTTTTAGTGTGCTATAACCATTTCTATTTTCTAGTCGTGCTCTTAAATCAGCATTTACATTAAGTTGTTGAGAAAAAACCACAGATGAGAATAATCCCGCAATTGTTAAATACACAGGTTTCATAACTATTAAAATTTATTTGTTAGTAACTGTTGTTTTAGTTTGTTTTTCAGCTGTTATATTTTTTAGCCAATGAAGGCCTCATCGTTCGTTTTACCGTGTTTAATAAAATCGTATATGTATAAAGAAATTCCTATAGTGAATAATGTGGCACATAGTAGCAGTACTACAAAATGAATAGCTATTTCATTTTGAACGGTCATAAACTCCATTTTAAACTTTCTTTCAAGGTATACTTGAGCGACTCCAGCTACCCCAAAAGCGGTGGTCATACCTAACATACCAATATTTGATAACCAAAAGGCCATACGTCCTGTAACTGAATCGTATCTTTTTCTTCCTGTAAGATTAGGTATTGCATAACTAATAATTGCTAATACAATCATGGCGTATGCTCCCCAAAATGCTAGATGTCCGTGCATTGCGGTAACTAGAGTTCCGTGTGTATATACATTGGTTTGAGGAAGGGTATGAGCAAAACCCAGTAGACCTGCACCTATAAAAGATACAATTGCGGACCCTAATGTCCAGTACAGAGCTAATTTATTAGGATGCTTTTTTTCTCCTTTTCTATACATATTCACCGCAAATAAAGCCATACCTAAAAAAGCTAAAGGTTCTAGAGCCGAGAAAATGCCTCCTATGATTAACCAAATTTTGTTTACACCTATGTAGTAATAATGATGACCTGTTCCAAGAATACCTGATAAGAATGTTAATCCCACAATTACATATAACCATTTTTCAATAACTTCACGGTCAACACCTGTTAATTTGATTAATAAGAATGATAAAATACCTCCCATGATTAATTCCCAAACGCCTTCTACCCATAAATGAACTACCCACCAACGGAAAAAAGAATCCATTACCTGACTATCAAACCAAATCATACCAGGTAAGTATAACAAAGCCGCAAATACTAAGCCCATTGATAGAACCAATGCAGTTGTTGTTTTTCTTTCTGCTTTAAATAGGGTTGTAATTATTAATCCTAGGAATAAAAGCACATTTATGACTACTAAATAATCTAATTCTCTTGGGATTTCTAAAAATTTTCTACCTTCCCAATGATTAAAGTGATAGCCTATTACAGCTACTACCCCCACAACAGCCAGTGATATTAATTGAACATAAGCTAATTTTACATTTACTAATTCTTGTTGTGCTTCTTCGGGAATAATGTAGTAAGCAGCTCCCATAAAACCTGTTAATAACCAAACTACAAGTAAATTAGTGTGTACAGCTCTGGCAGTATTAAAAGGGATGATATCATGTAACCCATCTAGTCCAATTCGGGCAAAGCCCATAATAAAACCATAGATTATTTGAAGTGCTAATAATAGCATACATAAGGCAAAAAACCAATAGGCTACTTTTTGTGATTTATATTTCATATCAATTACTTTTTATTAATTATTTACTTTTGATAATGGTGAAACGACTCTGTCAAATCCATTTAAATCAATACCACCAATCCATTTTAAGTAGGCTACCATAGCATCGGCATCTTCAGAACTCATTTTATAGGCTACCATTTTTCTTCCGTTAGGAGCCCAAGGTATAGGTGACATTAAAACAGCTTTAATATAATTTTCACCTCGTCTATCAATAACTTTGGTTAACTCAGGAGCATAATAAGCACCCTCTCCCAAAATCGTATGACACCCCATGCAATTATTAGATTCCCAAATTTCTTTGCCACGGATTACCTGTGCGTTAATCTTAGTGTAGTTTGTTTGATCGTTGTTTGAGGAAAATGAATAGATTGTTAATCCAATAAAAATTAGAAACGTTACTAATGTACCTCCCAAAAAAAACATTCTTGCCTGCGATTTTGATAGCATAATTATTCTTTTTTTAATTATTATTAATGAGATGTTTTTGTCTTATTTGAATAACAAATTTCATTAACATTACCTTAACTATATATGATATTTGTCATACAAGGTCTTTTTAATCAAGGTTTTTTACTATATGATCTGAGTCATAAAAAGAAAAAGAATTAAGAAGTAATTTCGAGAGGTTAATTATAAAATGGACAAAAATGGATGTAATAAAAAATAAACTAATAGGCGAATATGTTGCAGAAGATTATAGAACGGCTCAAATTTTTTCAAAATATGGAATCGATTTTTGTTGTAAAGGAAATAGAACCATTAATGAAGTATGTGAGATAATAGGAATTAAGGAAGAGATTTTATTAGATGAATTAAATTCCTTTGATAAAGATTTAAATGATGATTTAAATAGTTTTAAAACGATGCCATTGGATAGACTTATTGAACATATAGAATCAAGACATCATACCTATGTCGAAGAAAAACTACCTATCATAATACAATTTCTAAATAAAATTTGTGATGTTCACGGGACGAAGCACCCAGAACTTTTTGAAATAAGAGCACTTTTTGTAGCCAGTTCAAATGATTTAACCCAGCACATGAAAAAAGAGGAATTAATTCTTTTTCCTTTTATAAAAAAAATGGTAGAAGTAGTCACTGATAATACGGAAATTTCTCTACCTAGTTTTATAACCGTTAATAATCCTATTCAAATGATGAAGCATGAACATGAGAATGAAGGAGATAGATTTAGTAAAATTAGTAAGCTCACTAACCAATATACACCCCCTCAAGGAGTTTGTAACACATACAAAGTTACTTATGCAATGCTGAAGGAATTTGAAGAAGATTTGCACAAACACATTCATCTTGAAAACAATATTCTTTTTCCTTCTGCTATACAATTAGAAACAAAATTAGTTTATTAAAAAATTGCTATATCCTATTAAAAATATTGATAGGAGAGTGTATATGTTAGATTTTTTGAGAAGAAAAAAGAATCTTAAGATTCTTTTTTCTTCTCAAGTCATTTTATAAATTTAACCAAAGAGACCAAAATTAAATAAGAACCACTTTTCATCTTAAAATTTTATGATTATATTATTACTCAAATGGTCATAATTAATTAATTTTGGCAGAAAAAACACTTTGAACTCTATATTATACAAAATACTTATTGTAGTTACTTTCTTAAGTATTCAAATTACAACTGCTCAAATTACTAGTCCAATAGAAGCTTTACCTGTAGAAACAGGCAAACAAATTATAATTGAAGGCGCCGACTTTTTGGACAAATCAGAAACAGAAGTACCTGGAGCGATTGTTTTTACAGGGAATGTTCGTATTTTACACCAAGGCATACGTATGTCTTGTAATAAAGCATATCATTTTACTAAACAAAATTATGTAAAAGCATTTGGAAATGTAAACTTAGTTCAAGGTGATACGCTTACTATGTCTAGTCGTTACGCCGAATATAATGGAAATACCAAATTTGCTTTTGCAACAGGAAATGTGGTAATGACGGATCCTAAAATGACTGTAACTACCGATACTATTAACTTTGATCGTAAAAGCCAACAAGCTTACTATAATACCTATGGAACCATTCGAGATGCTGAAAATACGCTTACTAGTAAATCAGGACGTTATCATTTAAACCAAAAGAAATTTGAGTTTAAAACGGCTGTTACAGTAAATAATCCTACTCATACAATTCGCACAAATCATCTTGATTATTATACTAATTCAGGACACGCGTATGTTTTTGGCCCCTCAACCATAGCGTCCGCCAATAATACAATTTACACAACTAAGGGTTTTTATGATACAAAAAAGGATGAAGGAAAACTACAAAAGGGTTCTAAAATCAAGTATAGAGATCGGATAATAGAAGGAGAAGATTTGTATTACGATCGAAAAAATGATTTTGCACGCGCTCGTAATAATGTTAAGGTAACGGATACAATTAATAAAACAATAATAAAAGGACATTATGCAGAAGTATATAAGAAAAAAGATTCTATGTACATCACTAAAAAAGCATTAGTATCAGGACTTTTTGAGAAAGATTCAGTCTGGTTTCATGCAAAACGTATTGTAATTACAGGAAAAACAAAAAAAAGGATCATAAGAGGATATAATAATGCTCGTTTTTTTAAAAAAGATATGAGTGGTAAATGTGATTCTATTCATTTTAATGAAAAAAAAGGACTTACCCAAATGATTGGAAAACCAGTATTTTGGAATGAAAAAAGACAGCTTACAGGCGATTTAATACATATTATTTCAGATACAATTGCTAAAAAAGTAGATTCCTTAAAAGTATTTAATAATGCTTTTATCATTTCAAAAGATACCATTGGAGATGGATTTAATCAAGTAAAAGGAGTTAATTTATACGGTAAATTTATAAATAATAAATTAAAAGAAGTAGACCTGATTAAAAACACAGAAGTTATTTACTACATGCGTAATGATAAACAAGAACTAATCGGTATAAATAAAAATGTAAGTAGTAAAATAAATATGTTAATGGGAGAGGGAAATGCTATAGATAGCGTTACATTTTTTACCAAACCAGATGGGCAAATTTATCCAGAAGACGAACTTCCCGAAAATGATAGAAAACTAAAAGGTTTTCTTTGGCGAGAAAACGAACAAATTTTAAAACTAGAAGATATTTTTCCAAAAGAAGAAATAGAACTAGATACTAAAGCCAAAGCAGAAGTTAAGAAAAAAGAACAAGAACCCAATGTACCACTAAGTCCTACTAAAGAAACATTGGAATTTCATAAAACCAATAAAATTAAAACAAACAAAGAAAAAAATAAATCAAATTATAAAAAATAATCCAAAATTATTTTAATCCAAGATGATGTGTTAGATTTTTGATGAAGATAAAAAGATACAAAAAAAGATCAGAGATATAGTTTTTCTAGATTGACGATAAAAAAGAATATTTTTTTAGATTCAAAATTATTTTTATCAGTAATAAATTTCCAATACATAATCTGAGTTAAAAAACAAATTATTCTTTTTTATTTTTATTTTAGAATATTTAGATAATAATCCATGTTAAAAGATTTTTATAAATACCAAGCACAAACCTCTCCTCATCCACTAGGAATGGAAGTATCTCACGCCATAGGTTCTTATATATACGATACAAAAGGGAAGAAATATTTAGATTTTGTGGCTGGAGTTTCAGCTTGTACCCTAGGACATCAGCATCCACGCGTCAAACAAGCCATCATAGACCAAATGGATAAGTATGCTCATGTAATGGTTTATGGCGAATACGCACAAGATCCCGCAGTCCAATTTTGTACGTTACTAGCTCAAAATATGCCTACTCAGTTAAACAAAACCTATTTAGTAAATTCAGGTACCGAAGCAACAGAAGGGGCTCTTAAATTAGCTCGAAGAGTAACAGGACGTAGTCAATTAATTTCTTGTTATAATGCGTATCATGGAAATACTATGGGATCAATGAGTGTTATGGGATTTGAAGAACGAAAACAAGCCTTTCGTCCATTAATTCCAGATGTAGACTTCATTACGTTCAATAATGAGGAAGATTTACAAAAAATTACAACACGTACAGCAGGTATTATTTTAGAAACAATTCAAGGAGGAGCTGGATTCATTCAGCCTCAAAATGATTTTCTAAAAAAAGTACGCCAGCGTTGTGATGAGGTGGGAGCTTTAATGATTTTAGATGAAATTCAGCCTGGTTTCGGACGTACAGGAAAACTATTTGGTTTTATGAACTATGATGTTATTCCTGATATTGTTGTGATGGGTAAAGGAATGGGAGGAGGAATGCCAGTTGGTGCTTTTACAGCCAACGAAAAACACATGGATTTATTGAGTCAAAATCCAAAATTAGGGCATATAACCACTTTTGGAGGGCATCCTGTAATAGCAGCAGCTAGTTTAGCTACCTTAAAAGAATTAATTGAAACAGATTTAATGTTTCAATGTTTGGAAAAAGAACAATTATTTCGTAAATTGTTGATCCATCCACTAATAAAAGAGATTCGTGGTCAAGGACTAATGCTGGCTATTATGACAGATAGTCCAGAAATTACAAATCAAGTTATTTTTAAATGCCAAGAAAAAGGATTAATCCTTTTCTGGTTACTATTTGAAGGAAATGCTATACGTATAACACCACCTCTGACCTTATCAAATGAAGAAATAGAGGAAGGATGTGGCATTATTATTGATGCTATGAATGAAATAGAGGCTGATTAATAATCAAAAATTGAACGAAAACAATAATCAAAAACGTCTTTATTTTGTTCATTAAATTGTTCAAAAAAATCGTTTTTTAACCCATTATAAACGCCAACTTTACTATTTTTAGTAAGGATAATAAAAACTTAGGAGTATGGATTTGAGTCACAATGAAGAAGATTATAGTTTATCCTTATCAAAATTTGAATCAATGTTAAAAACCAATAAGGTCTTATTTTTTGATTCAGAAGAATTTGAGGATATCATCCTCCATTATATGGATATTGGCAAACCTAGTCTAGCCAAAAAAGCTCTAAAATTAGGGCTAGAGCAACATCCCAAATCCTTTGGATTGAAGTTGGTTCAGGTAGAAATGCTGTTATTTGAAGACAAAATCGAACAAGCCGAAAAGCTGCTGAATGATTTATACGCTATAGAACCCACCAATGAAGAAATTTTTATACAAAAAGCAAACATTTGTTCTAAACGAGACGATCATAAACAAGCCGTTGAGTTTCTAAAAACAGCCTTACAATACACAGATGACTATGCTGATGTTCATAACCTTTTAGGGATGGAATATTTATTCATGGATGAACTAGAACTCGCCAAAACACATTTTATAGCTTGTTTAGAAGAAGAACCCGAAGAACAATCCGGACTCTATAACGTCATCTATTGTTTTGAATTTTTAGAACAATACCAAGAAGCCATTTCCTTTTTACAAAACTATATAGACACAAATCCTTATAGTGAAATTGCATGGCACCAACTAGGTAGATTAAACTTTACTATAAAACAGTACCAAGAAGCCTACATAGCATTTGATTATGCAACCGTTATTGACGATCAATTCATGGGAGCCTATATGGAAAAAGCCAAAGCACTTGAACGTTTAGAACGCTATGAAGAAGCCATCTGGAACTATCAAGAAACCATTCGATTAGAAGATCCAACCTCTTACGCCTTATTACGAATAGGCAAATGTTTTGAAAAAATGGGCAATGATTCAGAAGCTTTAAATTATTATAACAAAACAGTACATGAAGATCCTTTATTAGATAAAGGATGGATAGCCATAACGGATTTTTATATGCGCCAAGAAAACTTTCAAAAGGCTCTTTATTATGTAAACAAAGCCCTTGGTATAGATGCAGAAAACCCTTTATACTGGAAACGGTATGCCTCTATAAATAAAGAGTTAGCACTATTTGAAGAAGCAGAAGAAGGATATCGAAAAGCTATAGAATTAGGAGATACAGAATTAGAAACCATTCTATTTTGGGCGGATACACAATTATTTATTGGGGAATATGAAGCTTCTGTAGAAACCTTAATAAAAGCAAATGTCTTGTTTTTAGATCATTATCAAATAGAATACCGTTTAGCTGGGTTGTATTATTCTTTAGATAACCCTACCAAAGGATTATATCACTTAACAAATGCTTTACATCATAATTTTAAAATGAAGAGTATTCTACAGGAACTATTTCCTGCCGTATTTGATATGAAAGCTATTCAAAAAATTATAAATAAATTCAATGAGTTACAATAAATCTAAAATTTATTAAGGTAAAAAATAACAGAAAAAAGGTTGTAGTATTTGCTTAAATTAAAAGAATGAATTTTTCTAAAACATTAAGCAAAAAAAGGGTAATCTGAAAAAGAGAAATCAATTTTACCACACTTCTAAATTCTGATTTTTAATAAACCACCTATTTTAGATACCGTTCAATTATATATTCCGTTATAGCCTTCAAAGGCTTATTGGTAACAGGATGATGACCCGGTTGATTGAAAAGTTCAATATGATCTTCATCCATCTTACAATACCAAATAACGGCCTTACCATTTTTAAAATAAGTAATTGTATCGTTAGGTATTATTCTGCGTAATAAAAGCAATCTTTCATTATACGGAACCTTTGTATTTAGTTCAGCAAAACCATTTATTTCTTTATTACAAGCAACTTTAATATAACGGTTATTTTGCCATTCTAGACAAGAATTTTCCCTTTTAAAATTCCAATACACAATAATTGATAAACACAAAAATAAGCATATAAGGATTAAAAGCCTGTTACGACTAGAAGAAATCATTTTTTTAGGTAAAAGATCCATAGGCTTATTAGATAAAACAACTGAAGATCCAGTTTTGTCAATTGCATGATTTTTAGGTGGATTGTGTTTGGATTTCAAAAAGTCTCCTAAAGGTCTAGGTTGTAAATTTACTAATAAGGCCATTACATCTAAAATATCTTGATTAGGAGCCGATGTCTTTCCTTTAAAAAAATTACATATCGGGCGAAATTTATCTACATCAAAATTGGGTAAATTGTAAAATGTTTCAAGAATCATTGAATCTTTTTGAGACAATCCTTTTTGCTTTAAAATTTTACAAAAATCATTTAGTAAAGCTGGTGATGGTTTTGATAAGTAACTCGCATAAATACCCTTTTTTTCAACTTCATATTGAGCTTTTATTTCTGTAATATAATCTTTATAAGTAATGTTTTTCATAAGCATTATACGGAATTATTTAGAACTATCGGAATCCTTTGGAATTATTGGAATTTCTTTACAAACCCCTAGTAAAATCAACACACCTTTGCCTCAGAATTAGTTCTTGTTCTATTTCGCGATAAGAACAAATGTACAAAACTACTTCTAAAAAAGTGAGACTAATCCGTTCGTATTTTCTGTCTTGGGGAGTACATAAAAAACTTTCTGATATAGCCCACTTCACTTCCCAAGATGGTGCCATAAGCACTAAAACTAGGTGGTAAAAAATTCGAAAACTTATTTCGAATAGCCACAAATATGTCAAAAATTAATTAAAAAAGTATGAAAAAAATAATATTAATTGCAGTTCTAAATACGGTAGGTTTTACTATAATCTCTTGTGAAAAAGAAAATTTAAATACAGCAAATACAAAAGAAATGGAAATTAAAAAAGAAAGCAGGTTATTACAATTTGCAGATTCTACAAGTATTGAAAGGATCATACCTGTAGAAGGAACAGGAGATGATTTGGTTCCTATTAAACCTCCAAAATCTTAATTTTTTTAAATTAAATTAAAAAAAAATAGTAAATTCGGGGAAAGTATCTGTATGAAATTTTTCCTGAGTTTACTGTTTTTCGTATGGTTTATAGTAATTAGTTGTACAAAAAAGCAAGAACATAAAATTGAACATAAAAAAATAAATCCTGTAGAAAGAATAGCCTTTCAACTCCAAAATAAAGCCGAAAAAGAATGGAATGCTAATAACTTTCACAGTGCATATTACTATTACGACAAAGCAAAGTCATTGTATCAAACACTTAATAAAAATGAAAACATTGTTTATTGCCTTATTCAAATGGCTAGTATCCAGCAGCTTGAAGGGGATTATTTTGGTAGCGAATCCAGTTTGATTGAAGCGTTACCTTACATAAAGAAAAATAAAACCTATCAAGCTGCTATTCATAATCTATTGGGTATAGCCTCTAAAGAACAAAAAAATTATAATAGTGCTATTGAACATTATAATATGACTTTTAATCTTGCTGAAAACAAACTTACTCAAATAGTTTCTTTAAATAACATAGCAAATGTATATATTCAACAAAAAAAATTTGATAAAGCACAAACAATTCTTAATAGAATTTTAAAAGAAAAAGGGCTAGATTCCTTACCCTTTCGAAAGGCTATATATTTAGATAATTTAGGATATAGTTTATATAATTTAAATCAAAAGGAAGAAGGATTAAAACTTTTAAAAAAAGCGCTTCAGACAAAACTTCAAAGCAATAATACTTACGAAAGAGTAGAAAGCTATTTGCATTTAGCCGATGTGTATATAAAGTTAAATCCTCAAAAATCCTTTTATTATGCTACAAAAGCTTACCAAAATGCAACCTTACATAAAAGTATTGATCAAAGGCTTAAGGCTTTATTACTAATCATTAAGTTGCCACAAAGTACTCAAAAACAGGCATTACAATATGCTAACTTACAGGATAGCATTACACAAATAAGAAGTACAGCTAAGAACCAGTTTGCCAAAATAAGATACGATGCTCGTGTAGCTAAAGAAGAAAATTTAAAACTAAAAAACGAAAAAATAGCTACGGATCTTAAACTACAAAAAAGTCAAAATGAAAAAAATATTTGGATTTCAGCTTCTGCTTTACTAGCAACTTTAATTTTTTTTATTTATAATTATTTAAAAAATAAAACACAATTAGAAAAACAAAAAGCAACCTATTTTACAGAAACTAAAATTGCTAAAAAAATTCACGACGAAATTGCCAACGATGTGTTTCAAACCATGTCATTTGTAGAAACCCAAAAAATCGAGAAACCAGAAAATCGAGAAATTTTAATTAGTTTGTTGGATACTCTATATCAAAGATCTAGAAATATTTCAAAAGAAAATGAATCAATAGAAACAGGGATTTTTTTCTTTGAAAGTATATTACAAATGATAAACGGATATAAATCAAATACACAAAATATTATTATAAAAAAAGAAGATACAATAGATTGGGAGAGTTTATCAGAAATCAAAAAGATTACTTTATTTAGAGTATTACAGGAACTTTTAGTAAATATGAAAAAACACAGTCAAGCGACTATTGTGGTTGTTTGTTTTTCAACTCATAAAAAAGCTTTAAAAATAGACTACTCAGATAATGGAAAAGGGTTTAATATAGAAAGTATAAAAAAAAGCGGTTTGGCAAATGTGGAAAACCGTATTATAAACATTAACGGAACCATTACTTTTGATGCTACTGATAAGGGATTAAAAGTAAAGATAAATATTCCAAAATAAAGTATTACTATGTTTTCAAAAGTTTTAGTGGTTGATGATATCGATCTGAATAATATTGCTACAGAAAAGACACTTAGTGAATTTGATATTTCGGTTGTTGAATATGTAAAATATTGTGACGATGCCATTTTAAGATTAAAAAAAGCACATATAGACAATTTACCATTTGAGTTGTTAATTACAGATTTATCTTTTAAAATAGATCATAGAGATGCTAAAATAACTTCAGGGGAACAATTAATAACAGAAGTTAAAGAAAAATTCCCGTCTATTAAAATAATTGCTTTTTCAATAGAGGATAGACCTCACAAAATTAAAAAACTAGTATACGATCAAGGGATTGATGCCTACGTGGTTAAACATCGTTATACGGCAAGCGAACTAAAAAAAGCTATTGAAACAATATGGATAGGAAAAGAAAAATATATTTCACCTAGTATTCAACTTATATTACAAGATAAGACCACCTCCGAAATAGATACATACGATATTCAATTACTGACGCAACTGTCTTTGGGAATTCCGCAAGAAAATATGGAAGCTAAGTTTAAAGAACTTCATATTACACCTAATAGTAAAAGTACCATCGAAAAACGTATAGCAAAACTTAAAGATTATTTTAAAGCCAATAATACCGTTCATTTAGTTGCCATTGCAAAAGATATGGGAATTATTTAACCACATATTTTTAAAAATATAGAGAAGGTCTCCTAAAAGTTGAACTCACTTTATAAGAATCGGATATATGAAAATCATATTCGATAGGTATCTGAATATTATAGTAATAAAAAAGGCTGTCCAACTTTGCACTGCCCCCAAAAAGTTAGATACTATTTGGGGGTATTTTTATGCATTACGGTTTTCCGTAAGGAAATGGTTATTGTTGGAGGTAAGTTTGCCATATAAACATAAAAAAAATAATTATGAAAAGACGAACTGTTTTATTTACAATGTTTTTATTCTTACTAGGAACTAGTATTAATGCACAAAAAGGACACTATAAAGGTGGAAAGGGGAGTTCTCATAAAGGAGGCCATTATAAAAATTCTTCTACTAATGACCATTATAGAAAAAGAAAATAATATGAAATACAAAGTAGTACCCTTCATAGCTTCATTGGATCCCAAAAAAAGAACTTCAGACAATGTCGCAATTCAACTAGAAAATTTAATCAATGATCTTTCTAATCAAGGCTGGAAATATGTTCGTTTAGAAAGTGTGACCACATTTGTAAACCCTGAGACAGGTTGTTTTGGATTAGGAGCAAAACCAGGTTATATGACAACTAGACAAATGGTAGTTTTTGAAAAGTAGTATGAAGTATTTAGTCCTATTGAGTATTCGATTGTATTGGTTAACTAAGCCAAAGAATAAAAAACCAAGATGTATTTTTAGAAAATCTTGCTCACATTTTATATATGAAGAAACGCTACAAAATGGTTTTTTAAAAGGATTAAAGGCTTTTCATTACAGATTTAAAAATTGTCGAAGTGGATTTGAAGTTTTTAAAAATCCAATATCAAATCAAGTTCAAATGTTATTGACTTCAAATCAAATAATTGAAGAAGAAGAAATAGCTAAAAGATTAATAACTCATTTAAAATAATTTTTTTGGAAAGATATAGAAACTTAAGTGGAACATCTGCTGTATATAGCTATCAAATTGGAAATGATTTTATAAAAATCAGATTTGCTTCAGGAGCTATCTATACGTATAGTTATAACAAAGCTGGAGCATATCATATTAATCAAATGAAAACATTAGCACTTAAAGGATTAGGGTTAAATTCCTATATAAATAGAAATGTAAAATATAAATACGATTAGAACTATAATTTTTATCATAAAGTATTCTTAAATTAAAAAGAATATTCACTTTTAAACAATTAAATATGAAGGCAATAGGATTATTAATAACATTTCTATTTTGTTTTTTCTCCTTTTCGAAGAATAATGAATTAATTACATCAAATTATGAATGTCTAATACCTAAAAAGGAAGCTGGCAGATGTACAGGTTCTGCATATTGTACAGCTTGTAGAAATTGTTCGAGATGCGCACATTGTTCCAGTGGTGGTAGTTGTGGTGTATGTAGTAGTACTACTACTAGTACCCATTATTTATATAACTCAAATGAAAAAAAGAGCAAAAGGTCTAGAACTCCAAAATATTCATCAAAACTAAGTAGCTCTAAAAAATATTATTATGTTGATGAAACAATAACAATCTACAATGATATCTTAAATTTAAGAGAAAATCCTTCCTTAGAATCTAAAATTATCGAAAAAATAACATTTGGAGTTAATGTTGTTTTTATAGAAGAAAAAGGGGATTGGATAAAAGTTAGAGTAGAAGAAAGCGAAAATATAGGGTATTTATATGCAAAAAATATAAAATAAGAATATGACAAAAGTTAAAAACATTAATGGAACATCAGATAACAATTGCAAATGTGGAAGTTGGTTGCAACATTGGAAAAAATACAGTAAGCAGGATGTAGATTCGTGTTCAGAGAAAAGCTGTTCAGAAAAAAAAGATTTAGTTGGAGCTCACGTCCAAAAATCTGATTCTTCAGATATGAGTTGGTATATAATCCCGCTTTGTAAAACTCATAATAAAAGTACCGATGATTTAGAAATTACGACCAGTAGAAAATTAGTTTCTGCTAATAAAAAAGAAACTTGCGAAAAGTAAACAGAGATATGTAATTAAGAGCGAACTACTGAACAGAGGTGGTGGTTCAAATGGGAATCCCAAAATCCCCTTATTATTTATATCTTTTGCTTAAACCCAGATTATGCAATAGACCTTGTAACGAATACGGAAAGGGCAAAGAAGCTAAAAAGACACGGAATTTTTTTACTACATTAAGGACAAAAAATGAAGTGCTTTTTTAGATTCAAAGTCCTTTTTATCTACAATAAGTTTCTAATGTATAATCTGGGTTAAATGATAAAAAAGTCCTATTTTTTACTACAATGTCATAAAAAAAGTCCCACCGAAGCGGGACTAAAGACTTTCGTCTACGGCATATAGCCTTATTGTGATAAGATTAAAGATTAGAATAATTTTATCTGATACAAATATACACAAAAAAAGCTATAAACACTTTACGGTTTTCCGTATTTAGATGAAAAAAGTTTTTCCTTACTTTTAAGACCAAATTACAAACTAAACACAAATGACAAAAATACTTGGACTAGACTTGGGGACTAACTCAATTGGTTGGGCAATTAGAGATACTGAAAATGAAGGAGTAAATCAAATTCTAGACAAAGGAGCTAGGATTTTTTCTGAAGGAGTAAAATCTGAAAATGGAAAAGAAATATCTAGAGCTGCCGAAAGAACAGCCTACAGAAGTGCTCGTAAAATAAAATATCGCAGA
The DNA here is from genome assembly GCF_014844295.1 of Flavobacterium columnare. Classification (NCBI taxonomy): domain Bacteria; kingdom Pseudomonadati; phylum Bacteroidota; class Flavobacteriia; order Flavobacteriales; family Flavobacteriaceae; genus Flavobacterium; species Flavobacterium columnare. The sequence goes on along the minus strand of NZ_CP054494.1, from coordinate 2,980,797 downwards.
AAACTAAGAAAATACGAAACTTTAAAAGTGCTCTCTATTAATGGAATGTGTCCTCTATCTGTTGAAGAAGTGGAACAATGGAAAAAATCTGGTTTCAAAGAATATCCACTAAATCCTGAATTTCTTGATTGGCTACGAACCAATGAAGATAAAAATATAAATCCTTATCTTTTTAGAGACAAAGCCAGTAAGCAAAAAGTGACTTTATTTGAGTTAGGTAGAGCCTTGTACCATATAGCACAACGAAGAGGTTTTTTGAGTAATCGCTTAGATCAATCAGCCGAAGGTGTTTTTGAAGAACATAACCCGCAAATTCAAAATTTAATTGAAGATTTAGATAATTCGAATGCGATCTTAAACGAATTAAAAGAGTATTATATTAATCTTGGAATTATAGATGAGACAGAGAAAAGTGGTTTTAAAAAGGATTTAGACGAAGGAGAAAAAAATCTAAAGAAATTATACACTTCATTAGTATCCATTACAAAAAAGAATGCTAATGATATTGAAACATGTAAACAAGAGCTTATTGCGCGTCTCAATAAAAAGGCAGATTTAGGCAAAGTAAAAGGAAAAATTAAAGACATTTCACAAGCAATGCTTGATGGAAATTTTAAAACCTTAGGCCAATATTTTTTTAGTTTATACAACAAAACAAGAATAAGAAACCAATATACTTCTCGTGAAGAACATTATTTAGAAGAGTTTATCATAATTTGTCAAATACAAGGAATTGAAGGAATAAATACAAATGAAAAATTACCCGAAAAAAAGTTTACGGGTTTAGCTAAAGATTTATACCGAGCTATTTTTTTTCAAAGACCTCTAAAATCGCAAAAAGGATTAATAGGAAAATGTTCTTTTGAAAAAAACAAATCTCGATGTGCTGTTTCGCATCCAGATTATGAGGAATTTAGAATGTGGTCATACTTAAACACCATAAAGATAGGCACACAAAGCGAGAAGACATTACGTTTCCTAACACTGGAAGAAAAATTAAAATTAGTTCCGAAATTTTACAGAAAAAGCGACTTTAATTTTGAGGTTTTAGCCAAAGAACTGGTTGAAAAAGGAGCTAGTTTTGGCTATTACAAATCTTCTAAGAAAAATGAGTTTTTTTATTGGTTTAATTACAAACCTACAGATAGTGTTTCTGCTTGTGTAGTTTCGGCTTCACTGGAAAATGCTATAGGAAAAGACTGGAAAATTAAAACTTTCGAATACCAAACTAGAAATACGGAAAAGAATGAAGTCACAAAATCTGTAGATTATAAAGATTTATGGCATTTACTTTCAGTTGCAACCTCAGATACGTATTTATATGATTTTGCCATAGATAAACTAAAACTAGAACCTAAAAACGCAAAAGCATTTAGCAAAACAAAACTGAAAAAAGACTTTGCTAGTCTTAGTTTGGCAGCTATTGCAAAAATACTACCTTATTTAAAACAAGGATTACTGTACTCGCATGCTGTTTTTATGGCAAATATTGAGAATATTGTAGATGATGACATTTGGAAAGATGAAGAGCAACAAAAATTCATTCAATCAAAAATAGTTGAATTAGTAGATAATTATATAGTAGAAAAAAGCAAGCTAGAACTAATTAACGGCTTATTGAAAATATACAATACCGAAGACAAAGAAGGTAGAAAGGTATATTATTCTAAAGAAGCGGAATCGCTTTTTGAGGCTGATTTGAGAAAAAAGCTTGTCCCCTTTTACAAAGCAAATATTATTATTGAGGAACACGAACAAGAAATAATATTTCAAGATTTATTCCCTATTCTAATGGATCAATTAAAAAAGCAAGAATTCATTAAAATAGGTAGGTTAGATAAACAAATTGAAGCTTTTCTTAAAGGTGAAAATGAAGAGGGACAAATATTTTGTAACCATCCTGATAAGTTAAAAAAACTCTATCATCCATCAGATATAGAAGTATTCAAAAAGAAAACCATTAAAGACGAATGGGGCAATGAAAAAGTAGTATTAGGCAGTCCGCTTACTACTTCTATAAAAAACCCTATGGCTATGCGTGCTTTACATCAATTACGCAAAGTCCTTAACACACTAATAGCTAATGATCAAATAGATGAAGACACTCGCATTCATATTGAAATGGCTCGTGAATTGAACGATGCAAACAAAAGAAAAGGGATACAGGATTTTCAAAATGAAAACAAAAAATTCAAAGAGGACGCCATTAAAGAAATAAAAAAGCTCTATTTAGAGCAATGCCACAAAGAAGTAAATCCTACAGAAGATGATATTTTAAGATACCAGCTTTGGTTAGAACAAGGAAAGTGTGAAATATACGAGGAAGGCAATAATATTAGCATCTGTGACATTATAGGTAGCAATCCTTCTTATGATATAGAACATACTATTCCTAGAAGTATCTCACAAGATAATTCGCAAATGAACAAAACCCTTTGTAGTCAAAGATTTAATAGAGACATAAAGAAGCAAAAAATGCCTATTGAGTTATCAAACTACAATGATATTTTACCTAGAATTGCACACTGGAAAAAAGAAGCTGAGGAACTAACTCGACAAATTGAAACCATTTCTAAATCTATAAAATCAGCAGCTACAAAAGAGGCAAAAGATAAAAACATAAGAAAAAGGCATTACCTCACTTTAAAACGCGACTATATTCAAGGTAAATATGACCGATTTACCTGGGAAGAACCTAAAGTAGGTTTTAAAAACAGTCAAATACCTGATACAGGTATTATAACTAAATATGCGCAAGCCTATTTAAAATCCTATTTCAAAAGAGTAGAAAGTGTAAAAGGTGGCGCAGTGGCTGAGTTCAGAAAACTTTGGGGCATCCAAGAAAGTTTTATAGATGAAAACGGATTAAAACACTTCAAAGAAAAAGACAGAAGCAAACACACCCATCATACAATTGATGCGATTACCATTGCGTGTATGCCTAAAGACAAATATGATTTGTTAGCTCACGCGTGGCGTTTAGAAGACGAACAAGATAAAAAAGCAGCAAAAGTTTTAATAAAACAAGCCAAGCCTTGGAAAACCTTTAAAGAAGATATAGAAAAAATAGAAACCGAAATTTTAGTATCACATTTTACGCCAGATAACGTAAAAAAACAAACTAAAAAGATTCTTCGTGTAAGAGGTAAAAAACAATACGTAGCCGAAATAGAAAGAAATGCAAATGGAAAAGCTATTCCTAAAAAGGATGCTAATGGTAAAATAATTTATAAGCTTAACGAAAAAGGTAATAAAATACCTATACTACAACAGGGCGATACAATAAGAGGATCTTTACATCAAGACAGTATTTATGGTGCCATTAAAAACCCACTAAACACTAATGAAATTCGTTATGTAATCCGTAAAGATTTAGAAAGTTTAAAAGCAAATGATATAGAAAACATAGTCGATGAAAATGTAAAAGCAAAAGTAAAAGAAGCAGTAACTAATAAAATTTTACTTATTTCATCTAACCCCCAACAAAAAAACAAATTTGCCGAAGGTAAAAATGTTTGGATGAACGAAGAGAAAAAAATACCAATTAACAAAGTTAGAATCTATGCTAATTCTGTTAAAAACCCTATAGAAATTAAAAAGCATAGTACTTTATCAAAATCAAAACACGAACACAAACAAACTGTGTACGGACAAAATGATGAAAATTATGCTATGGCTTTGTATGAACTTGATGGAAAGCGAGAATTTGAATTAATCAATAATTTTAATTTAGCAAAACTTCTTAAACAAAATCAAGGTTACTATCCATTACATAAAGAAAAAGAAATAAAAGGTAAAAAAGTTTTAATACCCATTGAGAAAAGAAACAATAGAGATGTAATTTTAAAAAGAGGTCAACAGGTAGTTTTTTACGATAAAACAGTTGAAAATCCTAAAGATATTTCAGAAATATTAGATTTTAGAGAAAGAGTATATTTAATTGAAGGTTTGTCTATTCAAAGACAAATAGTATCAGGTAAATTATACGAATTTGGCATAATAATGCTAAGATTTTTTAAAGAAGCGAGAAAAATAGATGTTATAAAAAAAGATAATTATAAACCTGATGGTCCATTTAAATTAGGGGAAAATAAACCGACTAGAAAAATGAATCACAATCAATTTACTGCCTTTTTAGAAGGAATAGACTTTAAAGTTTTACCATCTGGAAAATTTGAAAAAATTTAAAAACAATAACATTTGTTCTTTGACATAAAAATTAGAAATCGATTTAGCGAGATTCAGCGGAGCTAAACACGATAGTGTCAAACGCAGATTAAGACCCTCAACAGGAACTGAAGCTCTCGAATTCCTGTAGTGGTTTACAATGTTTTAAAGAAGACAAATCGCGGCGTTTATCTTTGAATAAGTTTTAAGTTTCTGAAAAAATTAAAAATTATGATCTAGCGGTTAAAAAATGGTGTAAATTTACACCAACAAAACACAATAACATGGCACGTCAAAGCATCACTTTAGCCAATCAAAATGATGAATGGTTAAAACAGCAAGTCGCAAACGAAGAATTTACAAGTAAAAGTGAAGCGATTAACTACTTAATTCAACAGGCAAGAAAGCAGGAAGAATATTACGAATATGTTAGAATGAAAATAGAATTAGGCGAAAAAAGTGGTTTGGCTAAAAAACAAACTAAAGAAGAAATGCTTGCCGAATTTAAAAAACGATTAAATGTATAATTATGATTTAAGCGAACAAGCTAAAATAGATTTGTTGCGTATTTATGAATATGGAATTGGTCAGTTTGGTCTAGACCAAGCTGATAAATATTTTGACATGATGCACGATTGTTTTAATAAAATTGCTAAAAATCCATATTTATTCCCTTTGGCATCAAATATTAAGTCAAATTATTACAAATGTGTTTGCGGAATTGACACCATCTATTATAAAGTTGTTACAAATGGAGTTATCATTACAACAATAGTTGGAAGGCAGGATTTTGAAATTCAAAATTTAGTTCATTGACATACACTATCAAATCGCAAATAACCAAACCTCATACTGATTGGTTTGATTAAAGATTAGAAACCGAGGGACGAGGTTCAACGAAGTCAAAACACGATATTATTTGGTTAAAAATTACGATTGTAATTTCAGTTGTGGTTTACAAACACCAAGTCAATATTTGTTATAGGTGTGTTTGTGATTATAATTGATTAAAGATTAGAAAACACGATATTTCATCATTTATTAATGAATCAAAATTATCAGTTGTGGTTTGATTAAAGATTAGAAAACACGATATTATTTTATTTTTTTCAAAGGTCAAGGATGGAGTTGTGGTTTGATTAAAGATTAGAAAACACGATATTACAAATATAAATTATGACAACTTTATCATTGTTGTGGTTTGATTAAAGATTAGAAAACACGATATTTAAATAAAAAAAGTTTAGTAAAAGTTTAGGTTGTGGTTTGATTAAAGATTAGAAAACACGATATTTCTGTTAATAATAGTAATCCCGTTTATATGGTTGTGGTTTACAAACACCAAGTCAATATTTGTTATAGGTGTGTTTGTGATTATAATTGATTAAAGATTAGAAAACACGATATTAATGGTCGGACAACCTATATACACCTTCTTGTTGTGGTTTGATTAAAGATTAGAAAACACGATATTTAAATCATCAGTAGTTCGTATTGTGGATATGTTGTGGTTTGATTAAAGATTAGAAAACACGATATTTTTAGAGTGCAATACGGAAATTTCCGAGTAGTTGTGGTTTGATTAAAGATTAGAAAACACGATATTAAAAATTTGTTAAAGTTTTGTTGAAAAGTAGTTGTGGTTTGATTAAAGATTAGAAAACACGATATTTTATTTTGAAAAAAATTCAATTATAGGGATGTTGTGGTTTGATTAAAGATTAGAAAACACGATATTCGAGCTAATTCTTCAGCTAAACGTTGTTTGGTTGTGGTTTGATTAAAGATTAGAAAACACGATATTGCTGGTTTGAGAAACGAAGGCGAGGTCTTTGTTGTGGTTTGATTAAAGATTAGAAAACACGATATTTTAGTAATCAAAATTAATTTTGAATTGCATGTTGTGGTTTGATTAAAGATTAGAAAACACGATATTTCACGCTTTAAGATTGCGTTCTTACGAAGCGTTGTGGTTTGATTAAAGATTAGAAAACACGATATTATGGTGCTGAGTAATTCATTACTCATAAACGTTGTGGTTTGATTAAAGATTAGAAAACACGATATTGTAAACAAGTTTATTATACCTGGCACGATGTTGTGGTTTGATTAAAGATTAGAAAACACGATATTTAAGCCGTGGGGTTCGATCCCGACACCGAAGTTGTGGTTTGATTAAAGATTAGAAAACACGATATTGATATAAAGAGGTTGTACAATAAAACCGAGTTGTGGTTTGATTAAAGATTAGAAAACACGATATTATTTTTCAATTCACCGTGGGTCGCCACCCGTTGTGGTTTGATTAAAGATTAGAAAACACGATATTAGAATGTAGAGATTTATTAAATGAAATTGAGTTGTGGTTTGATTAAAGATTAGAAAACACGATATTTCACGCTAAAAATAATTTTAACATTGATTTGTTGTGGTTTGATTAAAGATTAGAAAACACGATATTCAAATCACAATCATTTGAGATTGAATAGTGGTTGTGGTTTGATTAAAGATTAGAAAACACGATATTTTATTGCCGGAACACCAGCGAATGAAGTAAGTTGTGGTTTGATTAAAGATTAGAAAACACGATATTGAAAGAAGCTAAAGCGATGTTAAGAGCATTGTTGTGGTTTGATTAAAGATTAGAAAACACGATATTATATCTTTTCTTTTACAGGAAACAATAAGAGTTGTGGTTTGATTAAAGATTAGAAAACACGATATTCAATTTTAATTTATGACTGAATTTGAAATGGTTGTGGTTTGATTAAAGATTAGAAAACACGATATTAAAACCATAAGAATTATTTAAAAAGTTACCGTTGTGGTTTGATTAAAGATTAGAAAACACGATATTCTTTTACAATGCACGAAATTGTAGAAAATGGTTGTGGTTTGATTAAAGATTAGAAAACACGATATTTGGTCAAGCAGATTCTGTAGAGAAACTTCTGTTGTGGTTTGATTAAAGATTAGAAAACACGATATTTTAAAAAACAAATTAAATCTTGAAGACCAGTTGTGGTTTGATTAAAGATTAGAAAACACGATATTATATAAAACTAAAAATAAATTTATAGTAATGTTGTGGTTTGATTAAAGATTAGAAAACACGATATTACAAATAGTTAAATCCCAGCCGTTGTATTGGTTGTGGTTTGATTAAAGATTAGAAAACACGATATTCTAATGGATTATTCATTGACGTAATTGATGTTGTGGTTTGATTAAAGATTAGAAAACACGATATTATTATTAAACTACTTAATTTCCCATCTCTAGTTGTGGTTTGATTAAAGATTAGAAAACACGATATTGCAACAACCCTCCGAACCAATACCACCAAAGTTGTGGTTTGATTAAAGATTAGAAAACACGATATTAGCTAACAGCTTAGTTATTAAATATCAAAGCATTAAGCCAAAATATCGTTAAAAAAAATGCTTCTTTTTTGGCACGTTATACCAAGATTGAAGCATTTTTTTATTTCTAAAACAGTTCCAGTTGGGTGGGTTGTGGTGCTTTAGGGGTTTCTACTTTACCCCAAAAGTTTTGTATGTTCCCAAATTGCTTGTCTGTAATTCGTAACATACTTACTTTTCCTGAAGGAGGCAGGAGTTTGTGTACACGTTTTTCATGTACATCGGCACTTTCGCTACTGGCACAATGCCGTATATATACCGAGTATTGCATCATACTAAAACCATCTTTCAAAAGTTGGTTCCGAAATCCAGAAGCATTTTTTCGGTCTTTCTTAGTCTCAGTAGGCAAATCAAAAAACACAAACAACCACATAATTCGATACCCGTTTAAATCCATAATTTTGGGTATTTTATCTTTTTACGATCGCCCGAAAAACACTGTTGTAAGGAACTTGCCGTTTTTTGTAATCCTACCATCAAAGGACTTTTTTCGTCTTTAAAATACACTGTACGCGTAAGTATTTGTAATAATTCAGATTTTATAGCTGTATTCAGTTCTTGCTCTTCGTAGCGCTGTATTAGTTCATATACTTTTTCATCTACTAAAGGGCGAAAAGGTTCCATAATATCATCTGCTAAAGCAAAAGCATTGTATTTATTTCTATGATGAATACCTAAGGTGTTTAATAAACCACTTCCTGATAAAGATCTAGCTGTGGCTGCTCGTAATAAAGTATAACCGTAATTTAAAAAATTATTAGGATAATCTCCAAAGCGTTCCCGCTTGAAACGTATATCAAAAAATTGTTTCCAATACTGACTGGCTGCAACTCCTTCCATATTACTACTATCACCACTTAAAACCTTAGAAGCTAAAAAAGGAAACTGATTTTTTAAACCAGTTATACGCTCAAGTAACAAACCTTGATTTGTAATTTTTTCAACAATGGTTTGTTGCCATAATTGTTTTTTTAGCGGAATACTTGCTTCAATCTGATATTTAAAGAGTTCTTGTTGTATATGGTGACTATTCAAATTCAAAAACATACCTTGTGGCAAATGGGATGCGTTGCAAATAATGACAGCACTGTTATGTTCTAATAATAAATTTAAAGCTGGGAGACTAATATAGATTTCTTGACTTTCAAGTACCAAAAAGCCTATATCTTCTATGGGTATAGTAGCCTCTCGTAAAATCCCTTTTATAATTAATTGATTGTTTTTTGTATAAAGAGATGATTTATTTTCAATTAGAATGGTTTTTTTTAGCATTTATTTTTTTACGATGAATATAACAGCTCTTTTAGAACTTCTATTACGGAAAACCGTAAGGTCTTTAAAAACATAGAATTTACTTTTGTCAAAAAAGGTAAAATGAAAAAAATATTTTTAGTTTTAGTATGTTTTTGTTGTTTTTGGAAATGTAAAAAAGAACCGATAAAAGTACCAGTAAAACCAGCGGTAAAAGTAAAAATCGAACCCAATGACATCAAATCTGTTACACCACAAGAAGCTCAAACTTTTTATAAAAATCCTGAAAAGAAATACGAATATCGAACAGGAAAATTTAACGAATATGAGTATAATTACGATGTAATAGGAACTGATCAAGATAATAATGTGGTTACAGGCAATATTATTACACACAAAAAATACGGGGCGGGAATACTTTATACCAATGACAAAAGTGATATTCCTGTGAAAGTAGAGTGGATAGGTTATGGTAAACTAATAGGAATTGATTCTAATAAAAATGAATATGAACTTAAAATAAAAGAATAACAATAAAACGAATAAGTGTATATTAATATTTATACTTGGTCTTATTTCTGAAAACGGAAGTACCTATTTGTGGAGGTACTGGTACAAAAAAATATTTTAAAGTATCTTGTGAGGATTAAATAGAGCTATAAGCAACCCATTTATAACGCTTCATTAAACTCATATTATGTGTTAGATTTTGTGATAAATAGGAAAAAGATAAAGAAGGTAAAAAGGGATATAAAATTTTTACCACAGCTATAGTTTTACATTGAGGACAAAAAATAGAGACTTTTTTAGATTCAAAAATCACTTTTTATCTGTAATAAATTTCTAATGCGTAATCTGGGTTAAAATTAAGTTTAAATTTGTCAGGAATTTTAGACTTTAGATTTAAGTTGAACTCTATATTATTTTATGTAATTTTGGAAGTATGTATACATCTAGCGATATATTTGAAATTAGTTCTAAAAAAGAATTCGAAAAGCTTACTTTAAAAATTTTTCGTTTTCAGTATAATCATAATTTAGTTTATCAAAGATTTTGTTCTTTGCTAAAAAAGGATGTAACAAATGTAAAAAGGATACAAGATATCCCTTTTTTACCTGTTCAATTTTTTAAATCAAATGATGTATTGAGTTCTACAGATCCAATACAAAAGATTTTTACAAGTAGTGGAACAACAGGAATGACAACAAGTAAGCATTGTGTTACGGATTTATCTTTTTATGAAGAAAGTTACAGACAAGCTTTTAAACAATTTTACGGAAATGTTGAAGATTATGTAGTTTTGGCATTATTACCCTCTTATTTAGAACGTGAAGGATCGTCTTTGATTTATATGGTTGACGATTTAATCCGTTTATCTAATACTCCTGAAAGCGGATTTTATTTAAATAACTATGACGAACTTATAGAAAAATTGATAACACTAGACAATGAAGGACATAATATTTTATTAATAGGTGTTACTTATGCTTTATTAGATTTAGTAGAAAAACAAAAATTTAATTTAAAAAATACCATTATCATGGAAACAGGAGGTATGAAAGGACGTAGAAAAGAAATGATTAGAGAAGAATTACATACTATTCTTTGTAAAGGTTTTGGTGTTCCTGTAATACATTCTGAATACGGAATGACTGAATTATTATCCCAAGCTTATTCTTTAGGAAATGGGGTTTTTGAATGTCCTGCATGGATGAAAATTATCATTCGCGATTCTGAAGATGCTTTAACCTTATTACCTGATGGTAAAGTAGGAGGAGTAAATATAATTGATCTTGCTAATATTAATTCATGCTCTTTTATTGCTACTCAGGATTTAGGAAAAATACTAGATAATAATTCTTTTGAAATTCTTGGGCGATTTGATAATTCGGATATTAGAGGTTGTAATTTGATGGTAGTATAATACTTGTATTATATCGGTTTTAACGACTTCTATAGACGGAATATAAAATATAATTTCTAAGACAACACAATAATACGTTATAAAAATGAAAAAAACACTTATTGCTCCATCCGTTCTTGCTGCTGATTTTGCTAATTTGCAAAGAGATATTGAAATGATTAATACAAGTGAAGCCGATTGGTTTCATATAGATATTATGGATGGGGTTTTTGTTCCTAATATATCTTTTGGTATGCCTGTATTGGAAGCTATTAAACGATATGCTAAAAAAACAATTGATGTACATTTAATGATTGTAGATCCAGATCGTTATATTTCAACTTTTAAGAAACTAGGAGCTGATATTTTAACCGTACATTTAGAAGCTTGTGTACATTTGCATAGAACCCTTCAAGCTATAAAAGCAGAAGGAATGAAAGCAGGTGTAGCTCTGAATCCTCATACCAATATAACATTATTAGAGGAGGTAATTCAAGAGATAGATGTAGTTTGTATTATGAGTGTAAATCCTGGTTTTGGAGGACAATCATTTATAGAAAATACGTATTCAAAAGTAGAAAGGTTAAAAGCATTAATAGAAAAAAAAGGAGCCTCTACTCTGATTGAAATTGACGGGGGCGTTTCTACTAAAAACGCAAAAAAATTAGTTCAAGCAGGTGCAGATATTTTGGTTGCAGGTAGCTTTGTATTCAATTCAAATGATCCTAAAAAAACAATTATAGATCTTAAAGAAGTTGTTAAGGAATAAAAGGGCTTGACAATAGATAACTCGTTTACTTCATCCAAAAGTATTTCCAATTGTACCTAAAATGTTTTAAAAAAAATCCTTTTTTTGAGTAAAAATAGCCAAAAAAAGGATTTTTTCAATAAGTGTTCTAAACTATTATCCCCATTTAAAAGGAGGATTTCTTCTCATAATTAATTAATAAATTAATAAACTTACTATAACTCTGCATTCCTTCTTTTTGTTGATTTAGTTTTAAAAAATGGTCGTAAAATATTTCAAAACCAGTATTGATCATTGATTCATGTACTGACCAAAAGGTTTCACTTTCTTGAAAGTTTTTTAAAACCCCAGGATGAATAGTGCTAAGTATGCTTTTTAATTCTTTTTGATCTTTAGAGGCAATATGGGCTAGACAATAACGTAAAGCATAGGTATACCCAGCATATTGAAAGAACAAATTTTTGTTATGAGTACAAGCTAAAAAACCAATAAAGTTGCATTCGCTTTCACTAGAATAGCCTATTTGATGAGCCATTTCGTGACAAACTATAGCGGGTAAATTATAAGAAGGAGGCATATCGTTTACTTGTGCTTCATTTGTGAAAGGATTTAAATAACCTCCAAAGCCCATATACGTTAGTGGGTAACTAAATAAGGAACTTTTTATGCTAGAATTTGTATAATCAAAAAAGGGATGTGTGTTTTTTAAATTAGCATATCCTAATGGAGCTAATCGGAATATTTGAGTTGTTTTATAGGGACTAATTACTTTTTTATTTACATTATGTGTGAGTTTAAACTGAAGTTTATTGCTTGTGTAGATAAGCCTTTTGGTAAATTGTAAGAGTTCTTCTTGACGATAATCAGTTCTTAAATTCATTTTTTCATAAAGAGGCATCCTATAATAATTATAAGCCCAAAGTAAATGAAATATAAAATAGCCTATTACTAGCATTTTAAAGAGGTGTTTAACTTTTTCTATCCAATTTATTTTTTGGTTTTTATAAAACCAATATAGGAGATAAATACTTAAAGAAATATAAATAAGATCACCAACAGAAAAAGGAATCCAACCAAAAATGATTCTATTTAGTTTTGAAATAATAGGATAGCACCCATTACTATAATACTGTTCTATAATAGCAGGAAATTTAGAAAATACGCTTAGTAATACTAATTGAAATATAAAGAATGCTAAAAAAAAAATGTTTTCTGTAAATAGTATCTTTTTGATTTTTAAGGGCTTCATATCTTTTAGTTAATCAATAAATTTAGCTTTTAATTCTGGAATTGGAATCATACAAGTTTCTTTTTTACCATACCATTTGTAACGGTTTTTAGCAACAAAGTCATAAAGAGGATCGCGTAATGCCGTTGGGATTATTTTAAAAATAGATAGCCAATTAAAAATAGATAATTTTTTAGCAATTTCTAGAACAGCTCCTGATTTATAATAATAGGCTTGGTTAGGAATATATAATATGATACTATCTATATTTCGATTAGTGATACCTAGATATTTAAGTATTTCTTGTCCTAATTTAGATTGCAAAGCTACAAAACGAAAGATGTCATTATGATCTCTTTGAACAATATATTGTACCCAGTAATTACAAAGATTGCATACTCCATCAAAAAGGATGATTTGTTTGTCTTTTGGTAGGTTTTCCATTGATTGATATTTAAAAATTATTTAGGTTGAATATATTCCAATTGTTCTAAACTTACTTTGGAAGTAAAGATTCCGTAATTTACAATGGCATTATTCTTTTCAATTTTATCAATCGTACCTGTAGATTTTCCATCAATCATGCGAACACGGTCGCCTACCTTAAGGGGTATTTTAGGTTTGTTTTCTTCTATTTTTTTGGCAATTTCTTTCTTTTCTTTTTTTTCTTTACGGATTTCTTCTACTTTAATTTGTACTTCTTCAAGCACTTCTTTTTCAATTTTTTCTTTAACTTTTTTTTCTTTTAGGGTAATTTTTTTTCGTTTTGAATTTTCAATTTCTACCATTTTTAAAAATTCACCTATCAGATCTTTTTTATTTTTATCATTAAAATATTTTCCGGAAATATCATCTACTTTCTGTCCCATATAAATCAAACGTTGGTTTGCATCATATAATTCTTGATAACGTTCTAATTTATCTTGAATTTTAGCATTGATGGTTTCCATTTTTTTACTTTCTTCACGTGCTTTGGTTTCTTCTTCTTTTAAATTTTGTGAGGTTTTTTCTAATTTAGAGCGTTCTTTTTGAAGTGAAGAAATGGTTTTATCAAATCGTACTTTACTTCCTTCTACCTTTTTCTTTGCTCGATTAATTAATCCAAATGGAATGCCATTTTTTTGAGCCACTTCAAAAGTAAACGAACTACCTGCTTGTCCTATAATTAATTTATACATAGGTTCTAATGATTTTTCATCAAAAAGCATATTAGCATTGGTAGCACTAGGCAATTCGTTAGCTAACATTTTTAAGTTAGCATAATGTGTTGTAATGATTCCAAAAGCCTCACGATGATAAAATTCTTCTAAGAACACCTCAGCTAAAGCACCCCCTAATTCTGGATCGGAGCCAGTACCAAACTCATCAATTAAGAATAAAGTTTTTGAATTGCATTTTTTTAGGAAGTAATTCATGTTTTTTAATCGATAACTATAAGTACTTAAATGATTTTCAATAGATTGATTATCACCTATATCTGTTAAAATTCGATCAAACAAACAAGTTTCACTCCGTTCATGCACAGGAATTAGCATCCCTGATTGGAGCATTAGTTGAAGTAAACCAACGGTTTTCATAGAAATAGTTTTGCCACCCGCATTAGGACCTGATATGACAACAATTCTTTTGCTTTCATCAAATTCAAAGGTTTGAGGATAGGTAGTTTTTCCTTTTTCTTTATTATTTAGGAATAAAATAGGATGAAAAGCTTCTCGTAAATACACTCTTTTTTCATCGTTTATTTTAGGTAATAAGCCATTAATTTTTAAAGCGTATTTAGCTTTAGCAGAAATAACATCTATAGCACTTAAAAAATCTTGGTATTGACTCAATAATTCATGGAAAGGACGAATATTATTGGTTAGTTGTTTTAGAATTTTAATAATTTCTTCTTGTTCTTCATACTCTAAATTAGATAATTCCCGAGAATAACGTAAGGTGGATTCTGGTTCTATATAAGCAATGCTACCTGTTTTAGAGCTTCCTAATATAGACCCTTTCACTTTACGACGGTACATGGCTTGAACAGCTAATACTCTCCGATTTTCAACTACTGTTTCTCGAATTTCATCTAAATAACCTAACGAATTGTATTGACTTAATGCCATTCCGAAACTCTGATTAACTTTTCCACGAACTAAGTTCATATTCCTACGGATTTCTAATAGAGTAGGAGTGGCATCGTCTTTTATTTCGGCATATTTGTCGAAAATAGCTTCAATAGCTTTTGTTATTTCTTTTGTTATGGTTATTTCGCTTGCTTTTTTATGTAAATAAGGATAATAATCGTTAAATTTTTTTAAAAAATTTAATAAAACATTGGTGTTTTCTGCTAATGAATGAATTTTTTTAAAACTCAAGGCTTCTAAAAAGCTATCTTCAATGGCTAAAAATTTTAGTTCGTTCGTTATCGGTTCAAAATTATGACTAGGTAAAGCATTATTATTATCAAAAGAAGATCTATATTCAGAAGTTTGAAATAAAACTTCCATCAATTCTTCTTGGTTTTTGTAGGGTATTATATGTAATACTTTTTGAACGCCAATTTCAGTTATACAATATTCTGAAATAGTTTCTAAAATAGTTTGAAACTCTAAATCTTGTAAGGTCTTGCTATGTATTGAAATCATTTTGTTTTTTGATGAAGTCACAAATTTACAATTTAAATCAAAAAAAGGGGATTGAATTTTCAATCCCCTTTTCAATTCAATCTATTAAAGTTGTTTTTAATGCAATTTGTGTTTTAAAATAGTTTTTTTGATCTTATTTCTCCATAAGGTTGGTTTTGTAGAATACCCTGTTAGACTTATTTTTTTTAGCCAAAGTAGATAATCATCGCTCCCTTTTAGATTCATATAGAATTTTTTTGATGCCATTTTTAAGCAAAAATCTCTAAATGAATCTTCTACACTCGAATATTGTTTGAAGCTAGACCAGGTTACTTGATTTTTTCCTTTTATTCCAAAATGATTATTCAACTTTTTTGCAACTTTACTATTTCCATAGCCTGATTCTACTATAGCGATACTTAAAATAATAGATCTTGGTATTCCAAACTCAAAAGATAATTTATCTGCTATTTCACCATATTCCTTAATGTATGATTCACTCTGTGAATAGCCACTACAAACGCTAAGAAAGGTAAAAACAAATAAAAAGTAAAATTTTAGATTCTTCATAAGCATAAATTTTTTTATAATTAAGTTGGTATTACTTAAAATAATAACCAAATTTGCCAAATGATTAATAATTCTATCTCTTCTTTTTAAGAAGTAGGGAGCAAATTTAAAAAAAAAAGTTTTTTAAATAGGCTTTTTATCAACAAATTAACTTAGAATTAATATTTTATGCCTTTTAGTAAAGTTGTTTTTTTATGTATTTTCTTCATTTCACAGGCTGTTTCAGGACAGAGTATTCCCTTATTTCAATATAAAAAAACAGACTCTTTATATTCTAAAATAAATTTAGATTATGAAAAAAATAGAATTCTAAATGAAAACCATTTAAAACCTCTTTTCCTTAAACTTTTGAAATTAAAAAAAGATAATTTAAAACAAGTTTCATTTGTTCATCTAGGGGATTCGCATATACAAGCGGATATGTCAACAAAAATTATACGTACGGAGTTGCAGCACTATTTTGGTAATGCAGGGAGAGGTTTAATTTTTCCTTATCAATTAGCAAAAAGCAATGCCCCATCAGATATTATTTTTGATTCAAATTCTAATTGGAAAGGCAGCCGATTGATAAAAAAAAATCCAGAAATTCCTTGTGGTATAAGTGGTTTTGCTATAGAATCTACAGAGCCTAATTCTTTTATTAGTTTTAAATTCAGAGGGGTAGGGACTATTCATAAGTTTGATAAGCTAACTTTGTTTACAAATGATGAAATTGCCAATATAAATTTAGTTGAAGATACTGCAAAATGCAATATCAAAGAAAATGGGGTCTTAGATTTTAAGTTTAATAGCCTCCGTTCAGACTTTAATATTATTTGCAACGATTCTATTTGTACTAAATTGTATGGCGTTTTCTTAGAAAATTCTATAGACAAAGGAATTATTTATAATGCCATAGGAGTAAATGGTGCTAAATTTTCTGATTATAATTCGGAAACTTTATTTTGGGATCAAATTAGAAATATTAAATCGGATTGTTATATTTTATCCATGGGAACCAATGAAGCACAAAATATTGTTTTAACTCCTGAGAATTTTATAGAATCTATAAAAGAAACAATTAAAAAAATAAAAGAGTTTAATCCAGAAGCCGTTTTTATACTATCTACACCTCCTGTATCGTTTTACAAAAAAGTAGTGCCTAATAAGAAATTAAAAGATTTTTCTGACGCAATTATGGCTTACTGCATTGAAAATGAAATTGCACTATGGAATTTGTTTGAAGTATCAAAAGGCTTACAAGGAAGTTGTGAGTTTGCAAGAAACCAACTTTTAGCAAATGATCTTGTTCATTATTCTAAAAAAGGGTATGAGTTACAAGGGTACTTATTTACTGAAGCTTTTGCAAAAAGTTGGAATGATTTTTTAAATTCACCTTCCATTATTAAAACAGACTTAGAAGTACGAAATTAAAAGGTATTTATAAAATAGTATATATCGTATATAAGTATGTTTCTAAATAAAATTTTAATTGTATTCCAATCTTAAACTTCCAATTGCTCTTATCAATTGGTATTTGTGTGTTTAATTACTTTTTAGATATTCTTTTCAAATCAAGGCCATAGGAAAGGCTATCACATACTTTTTAACCCAGATTACGTATTAGACTTCGTTGTGAAATCTAAAAATACAATAAAAATGAGTGCTCAAAAAGGAGTAAGTGCTTATTTTTGAAGTAGTTTTAGGTTGGAATAGATTTCTAATGTGTAATTTGGGTTTAACATACGTTTTTATTATAGCATTGCCTTTATTAATCTGTATATCCAACTTTCTAAAGGATTTAAGTCTTATCCCCACCTATTAGAAATCTAAAACCCTTTTCTAGCAAGAGCCAAAAAGGCTACTGCTTTTTTATTAAAATAAATAAGCCCCACTTTTGATTCTTGTTCGAAGCGGGGCTTTGGTTTATTATTAAAAAACTTTTTTATATTAAAATTGTAAATAAATAGGCATTACAGATTCAGAACTTTTAAAATAAGAATATAGAAATATAAATAAAATCATGACAATGATATTAAATAGTAAAGGGAGTTTTGTTTGTATTTTAATATATTTTTCACTCCAATTATTAGGTATTAAGTGTATTAAATAACCTATAGCAATCATGATTAGAGGTTGTTTGTAATTTACAATAAATTCTTCAGCACCTTCAAGACTAAATTGATTTATAATTTGATTTATAAAAGTTAAAGAGGTTTCTAAATTTTCTGCTTTAAAAAATATCCAGCAAAAGCATACAAAATGAAATGTTATCAAACCAAAGATAAGCTTAGAAATAAATTTAGGAAGGATATTAATTTTAGAAGTAATATTAGTCCAATATTTATTAAAAATTAAACCAAAACCATGTAAAGACCCCCAAATGATAAAATTCCAGCTTGCTCCATGCCAAAATCCACCTATAAGCATTGTTAGGAATAAATTGATATTGGTTCTTAATTTGCCTTTTTTATTTCCTCCCATAGCGATATATAAATAATCACGTAGCCAAGAGGATAATGAAATATGCCATTTTCTCCAAAATTCAGTAAGAGAAGTACTTTGATATGGCGATTCAAAATTTGGAGGAATAGTAATTCCTAACCATTTAGAAATTCCAATTGCCACATCACTATACCCACTAAAATCACAATAAATCACAATAGCATATCCATAAAGAGCTATAAGGCACTCAAAACCATTGTGTAAATGAGGACCATCAAAAATATAGTTTACTAAATTTAGGGTTATAAAATCAGAGATGATTAATTTTTTAATTAATCCGCTTATAATTAAATAAAAACCTTTTGAAAAATCTTGAGAACTTACATAGTAATCATTTTTTAATTGAGGTATGAAATCTTTAGCTCTTACAATAGGTCCCATAACCAATTTTGGGAAAAAGGATAAGAATAAAATATAATTGGCTATATTTTCTTCTGGTTTTATTTCACCTTTATAAACATCTACTGCGTAACTAATGTTTTCAAAGGTGTAGAACGAAATACCAATAGGTAGCAGAATATGAACAGGATCTAACTTTGTTATATTTAGATTATTTATTATTTCAATAAAAAAGTTTGTGTATTTGAAGTAAAAGAGTAACCCCAAATTAAAAATAATACATACAATTAATAATACTTTTTTTAAGACTACTTTTGTTCGTGCTTTGTATATAGCAATAGAAAGTAAGTAATCAACAACTGCTGATCCTATAACTAAAAAAACAAAGTTTCCACTGGCTTTATAAAAGAAATAGAGAGAGAAAAAGCTTAAAATATAAGCTCTACCTAAATAGTTTTTTCTTAGGATATAATAGCAAATAATGAAAACTAAAAAAAAGTAAACAAAGAAACCACTATTAAATAACAAAGGGTTTTTAGGATCATAGAATAGCTGATCAACTATTTTATTAAAATCAAAGGTTAACATTTTAGAAAATTAGTTTTTATTATTTTGTTTTTGCTTTTTATCTTTTACCTTATCAAATTCTTTTTGAATTGATTTAAAAATAGTTTGAGCCACTATTTTAGATCCTCTGCGATTAAAATGGATATAGTCTTTGCTTGCCATCGCAGGAATAGTGTCTACCCATTTTTTCATAATTCCTTTTCCTCCCATTGAATTAAAAAGGTTATAAAAAGGAACTTTATTGTCATAGGATAGTCTAGCTTGTACTTTTATTAAACTATCTATTCCTATTGCTGTTTTCCATTCATTATCATATTTAAAAGCTCTATCGGAACAACTAAAGATTAAAAAATCTGTTTTAGGCATTTCTTTTTTAAATTTCTTAATGATAGGGGACATTTTTTGATAATAATAATCATAATTTAAATCGTTGGCTCTGAACATTAAATTAACACCGTATTGAAAAACAACTAAATCATAATAATTCTCTTGGTTTAGCTTTTGTAGTAGTTCTATGCTAATTTTATCTAACTCAACTCCCGTAATACCTCTAAATGAAAAATTATCCAGTACAATCCCGTTTTCAGGCTCAAAACTTACGCCATAAATAGGAGTATTAGAAAACTTAGCTTTGAAGTGTATACTATTAGATGTAGATTTATCTAGTAATACTCGGTTGAAATTTTCTCTAGCAGGATAGTTTGTTTGAATTCCATTTTGAGTTATAGAAATATCATTTCCTTTACCAAACAATAACCATTTTTCAAGAATTTGTGTACTATCCTTTTTAACTTTATTTTGCAAAGTAATATCTAGATCGGAACTAAGAAAAGAATATCCAGATAAGAAAACATTTTTTTCAGGATTTTGTTTAAAGTTAAATGTTTGAAAAATACCAGATGTTTTTGAGTGAGCAGTTTGCCTAAAATCAGCAGAAATAGAATTTATAGGTACAAAACCAACGCCCTTTTTTTTATTAAAATAGTTTTGCAACATTTCTCTAATATCCTGAGTCATCAAATCCCCTTCTATTTGACTATCACCAAACCAAGCAATTCTAATTTTTGTTTTTTTATTTTGATATAATTCATCTAGTTTCTTAGATAAGTTTGAAAATACAAAATTACTAGTAGTAGTGTCAAAATCTGTAATACTAGTTGTAGTATAATCTTCAAAAACAGTAAATGTGCTATCTTGCTTTTGAATTGCATTAGTTAAACCATTTTGTTTGATTTTTTTATCTTGTTTATTAATATTGACGATTTTGTCATTTTGTATATCAGCAAATAGATCGACATTTTTAAAGCTAGGATAATATTTAATTATACTTTTCGAAAAAAATGAAAGCCCGAAATAGACAGACGTAACTGATAAAACAAATATAAGTACTTTATTATTACTGTTCATTTAGTGTTATTTGATATGCTATAAAACCGCGCAAAAGTATGGAAAAGTTACCATAAGTTTATAAGTTTTAATATTTTTGTAAGAAAAAAAAATGGAAGTTAAAATTCATAATTCTTGGAAAGAAATTTTAAAAGAGGAATTTAATAAACCCTATTTTGAAAACCTTATTCACTTTATTAAAAATGAATATTCAATTGGACGTTGTTTTCCTAAAGGAAATCTTATCTTTTCCGCATTTGATCATTGCCATTTTGAAGATGTAAAGGTAGTTATAATAGGTCAAGATCCTTATCATGGTTTAGGACAAGCTAATGGATTATGTTTTTCTGTGAATGAAGGGGTTTCTCTTCCTCCTTCATTAATTAATATTTTCAAAGAAATTGAATCAGATTTAAAAATTCCTATGCCTATTTCTGGAAATTTAGAACGTTGGGCTGAACAGGGTGTTTTACTTTTAAATGCAACTTTAACAGTTAGAGAAAATACAGCTGGGAGTCATCAAAATAAAGGATGGGAAACATTTACAGATGCCGTTATTCAGCAGATTTCTGATGAAAAAGAAAATATTGTTTTTTTGCTTTGGGGTGGATTTGCTAAGAAAAAAGGAGCAAAAATAGATCGAAACAAACATTATGTTTTAGAAACAGGGCATCCTTCACCTTTAAGTGCTAACCGAGGATTATGGTTTGGTAATAAGCATTTTAGTAAAACAAATGATTATTTAAAGAGTATCAATAAAAAAGAAATAAAATGGTAATTTTAGTCATTTAGTGTTAATTGACCTAAAATAGCTTCACTCATGAATTTTCCGCCAGGATAGTTAGCTGTATAATCAAGATTAAGCCAAATATAGCCTCGTTCATCTATGTGGTAGTGTAGGGGTTTGTTTTTGCTTTCTTGAGTAAATAGAACTTCGTGTATTAAATAATTTATCTTTTCAAGATCTCGTTTAGTGCCAATGAGCATTTCTGGATAAATATGAGCGTCTGTGTGTATTAACCGAGGGATACCTCCAACGGCTTTAATACCTGCGGCCATTAATATAGCGTGATCATCACAATCACCTGAAAAATGTTCAAGTGATTCAGAAGCACTGGCTATATAATTATTTCCCTGTGGGTCATTTACATAATTCCATCGTTTTTTAATTTCTTTGAAAACAGCAAAACATTGTATAGTGGTTCTATATTCGAAATATTTTTTTAAATGGGATACATTTTTAAAGTTTTGTGTAGTAGACCAAACGGCAAAATTTCGCACTTTTGGAGTATTGAAATCAATAGCTTTCAGGACTTTATATTTATTAGGGAATGGGAGTAACTTATTAATAATAATATCTTGTGGATAAGGATTTTCATCCATAGTATACATCATTGATCGGTAATCATCATATAATCGATAAAAACCATAGTTTCCAAACAAAGTTCCATATAACAAAATAAGCATATAGACTATGATACAAATAAGGATTACTTTTTTTATTTTTTTTAATAAAAAAAAATAAATTAGAGCAATAGAAATAAATAAAAAGATACGATCTAAAGGAATTTCCCAATTGGTTTCTTTTAGATTATGGTGTACAATTATAAATGTGGGTAAAGTTAGTAATAAACATAAAACAAAAATGACTACATAATCCCAAGGCTTAGGTAATGAAAGCTGATCTTTGTATTGATAATAAAGGTCTTTAAGAGGAGTTGTAGTCATTTTCATATCACGTAAAAAAGGCTTATTATTTTACGATCATTTCAAAGGATAATTCGTTTTCTATTAAATTAAATTCTAATAATTGATTTTGAATTCTATTAAATGTTTTTTGATCTATCTTTTTTTGTGACCATCGTGTTTGTTTAAGCCATTGTTGTATGTCTTCTAATTTTTGATTATACCGAGCGGCTAATGTTCTATCTATACTAGGAATATCTTTGAACTCTATAGTAGTGTTATTAATAATTTCTAAAATTAATTCTAATGTAGCTAAATTATTTTCTAAAAATTCATTTCGAACAGCAATGACAAAAGAAGGCCAAGGAGTAGGGCATTCGCCAATTCTTCTAAAAATACCTTGATCTACTAATGGTTGTGTCATAAAACGTTCCCATAAAAAATAATCTGCATTACCTTTTTGTAAGGATTCTACAGCTCCATCAATTGTATTAACAACATCAAAGTTTAATTTATTTAAATCCCAATTTTGTTGTTTTGCATTTACAAAACTCATCAAATGAGAACCTGATCCTATTCTTGAGATCGCGCTTGTAGTGTTTTCTAAATCAGATAATTGCTTGTATCTAGAAGAGCCGTTAACATGTATTCCCCAAATTAAAGGGGATTGAACATACCATTGGACAATTGAACTATGATTATTTGAAGCAAGATCTTTTATAATCCCTTCTGTTAAAATTACCGCAATATCAGCTTCATTGTTGCGTAACATTTGACACATTTTTCCTGTTCCTTCTGGAATATCAGTCCATTGTAGATCAATTCCTACTTGATCGTATTCTCCGTTTTCTATACATAGTTGCCATGGTAGGTTAAAATGTTCCGGAACTCCAACAATTTTTACTGTTTTCATATTTAAATTATAGAAAATATTTTAAAAAAAGATCTCATTATCAGATAATTTAGCAATACATTTTTCACGGATATACCAAATTTCTTCAAATGTTTTATTTTGTTTGGTTTCAAGAAGCCAATTTTTTAAAAACATCTGATGATACTCTATTTTGTATTGAATTACTTGATTAGGCTCAATTATAATTTCATTAATAATGTCTCCCATAATTTTAGAATAAAGAGCATTTTCATTTGTATAATCCTTAGATCTACCATTTATTTTTAAATAGCAATGTGCTTCAGGTATGTACTTAATACCATTTGTTTCTAAAATTTCTTTTAGGGGAGGAGTATTTATAGCATTCATTTTGAAGAGGCCTAAAACGAGCTCTACATTTTCTTGATTAAATTCCAGAGCTAGAGACTTGAGTAATGCGTGTTTTGAACTACAAGTTCCTCTATTTTCTGTTACAACAAGTGAAAAATCATCACGTATACTATTCCTTCCATACGGGATTTTTTGGACGTATGTAGTTAATTCTTCCCAAGTAGAAATCTCTCTGTTCTTTAACCAAAGAAAAAGGTTATTCATGATTATTTGTTACAATAGGTGAAATTTTGATTTCTATATCTTTAATTATTTCTTTGCAAATAATCATATTGTACTTTAGTGTGCCTAATTCATACCAGTTCCAATTCTGATCATCATATACGAATTCATTTGTCATACGCATCTGAATTTTTTCTGCCATTTTATTGCTACTGTGATTTTTTGTTTGTGTATATGCGTATAATTTGGGCAAATTTAAATGCTTAAATGCGTATTTTATCCATGCTTGAAAAACTTCAAAACCCAACTTTTTATTCCAATGTTCTTGTGCTATACAAATACCAATATCATAAAAATCTTTATGATTATTAACCGTATTTTCGTTAAACTTGAGACCACCCCAACCAATAAACTCATTAGTTTCTTTTAGTATGATACCATATCTACCTATTTTATGTTTGATATATTGACTTAAAATAGAATTTATTACGAATTTTGTTTGATTGATGTCAGTTGCAGGAGCATTCCATAAATATTCATGAACATTCGGATTAGAATCTATTGTATATAATATTTCTAAATCCTCTATTTCTAAGGGACGCATGATTAATCTTGATGTTTCTAAAATAAAATCCATTCACTAACTTATTTAATAATTTTCCACCAATTCCATGATACATTATTGTTTGTTATGTATTTTTCCATGAAGTTGAATCCACATTTTTTTAAGATATGGTTGGAAGCCGCATTTTCAGAATGAGTGTATGCGTGTAGGTCTTTGAATTTTATTTCATTAAAACCATATTCTAACCAAAATTGTGTTGCTTCAGTTGCATATCCTTTACCCCAAAAACGTTCATCTAGTCTGTAACCATAATCGTAAAAATTAGTATTACCATTTTCTGTGTGATCATCTACAAATTTAATACCAGTCCATCCAATGAATTCACCTGTTTCTTTTAAAATAGTAATATATCTTCCAATTTTTTTTCGTTTGTATTGTTCTAAAACTCTTTTAATAGTGTTTTCAACTTCTTGAATATTTTGAACAGGTTGTTGCCACAGATATTTATGTACATTAGGATTCTTATCCATTTTAAACAATGATTCTGCATCACTCATTTCAAATGGTTTAAAGAGTAACCTTTTGCTTTCTAATTTTTGTACCATTTTTAGGATAATAGATTTGCTATTATTCAACTAATTTATCAAGCGTATAAAGTATTAAAGCATCTACAGCCTTATAAGGATCTTCACTAAAGGTTCCGTTTGCTCGGTTTGCAATGACAGCATTTAAAGATAAGCAGTTATGTCCCAAAAGTTTTCCTAATCCGTAAATAGCAGAGGTTTCCATTTCAAGATTAGTCATACGTGTACCATTAAAATGAAAAGAATCCATTTTACTATTTAATTGAGGATCTTGAATATTTAAACGAAGAACACGTCCTTGTGGTCCATAAAACCCACCAGCTGTTCCTGTAAATCCTTTAAAAATTGTATCGCTTTCTAAACGTTTTTCTAAGATTTCGCTTCCAGCTATAACATAAGGTTTTCCTTTACGCATATCCCAATTGGTTTGTGAGATAAAGGCATCTTCTATTTCATTTTCGGTAATGCTATCAATTAAATAGGAGCGTAGCATATTGTCTAATCCCAAACCATATTTAGATAAGACAAAACTATCAACAGGTATATCTGCTTGTAATGAACCAGAGGTACCAATTCGAATGATATTTAAAGACGTTAATTGGTCTTTAATTTTTCTAGTTTCTAGATCAATATTTACTAGAGCATCTAGTTCGTTCATTACAATATCAATATTATCAGGGCCAATACCTGTAGATAATACCGTTATACGTTTTCCTTTATAAGTTCCTGTTTGGGTTTTAAACTCTCTCTTTTGTGTTGAAAATTCGATTGAATCAAAATGTTTTGTAATTTTTTCAACACGATATTGATCACCAACAATAATGATATCTTCTGCAATATTTGATGGTTTTAAATTAAGATGATAAACGCTACCATCTGGGTTTAATATAAGTTCTGAATTTTTAATCATAAATGTTAAAATTTTTAATTTTAAATTTCGAAATCGGACTTAACCTCCAACTCGTTTTACTTTAAATCCTTTTTCTTTTAAGATCCCCATAATTTTATCGCGGTAATCTCCTTGAATAAGGATTTCTCGGTCTTTAAAACTTCCTCCAACAGCTAATTTGTTTTTTATTTCTTTAGCTAAAAGTTTGAAATCTTCATCGTCCCCTTCATAGCCAGCTATAATGGTGATGGGTTTTCCTTTTCTCTTTTCATATTTACAAATCATAGGTTCTTTTTGAACCAATAATTCATGTGATTTGTCTTCCTCAATAGGATTATTTGAGGGTATATGGTCAGGGAATAGTTTTTTTAATTGATCTTGTAAATCCATTTTGACGAAAATTAAAAATGAGAATTAAAAATTACTTAAAATTTTTAACTCCCAATTTTTAATACTTAGTGGTAAGTTATTTTTTTAACAATCCTAATTCAACTAAACGCTCATTTAAGTATTCGCCAGCTGTAATATCTTCAAATAGTTTAGGATTCTTTTCATCTATACATTCTGCTAGGCAATTTAATGACATATCACTAACAGGGTGCATAAAGAAAGGAATTGAAAAACGTGAAGTTCCCCATAATTCTCTAGGAGGATTAATTACTTGGTGAATCGTTGATTTTAATTTGTTATTTGTATGACGAGATAACATATCGCCTACATTAATCATTAGTTCGTCTTCTTGAGCAATAGCATCAATCCATTCGCCTGCGTGATTTTGAACTTGTAAGCCTTTTCCTTGAGCTCCCATTAATAAAGTAATCAAGTTGATATCACCATGAGCTGCTGCACGTACCGCACCATCTTTAGGTTCATCTGTAATAGGAGGGTAGTGTATTGGTCTTAATATAGAATTGCCATCTTTAATAAAATTATCAAAATAATATTCATCTAGACCCACATATAAAGATAATGCTCTTAATACGTAAACCCCTGTTTTTTCTAACATCTGAAAAGCCTCTTTACCTACTTCATTAAAACTAGGCAATTCTTCTACAACCACATTGTCAGGATATTCTCCAGCCCATTTAGAACCTTCTGAAACATACTGTCCAAAATGCCAAAATTCTTTTAAATCACCAGCAGAACGACCTTTAGCATGTTCTTTACCAAAGGATACATAGCCTCTTTGTCCTCCAATACCTGGAATTTCATACTTTGATTTTACCTCTAATGGTAAATTAAAGAAATTACGCACTTCAGTGTATAAATCTTCAACTAACTTGTCATTTAAAAAGTGACCTTTTAATGCTACGAAACCAATCTCTTCGTAGGCTTTTCCGATTTCATTTACAAATTTTTGTTTACGTACCGGGTCATCCGATAGGAAATCACGTAAGTCAACACTAGGAATTTTTTGCATTGTCTTAGTTTTTGTTAATAACTTCAATTGGTATAATACCTGATAGAACAAAAGTAAATATAAAATGTTTGATTTTTAAATAAAAGTTATTAACAATTATAAAAAAACTAACTTTTGTCAGTTTTACTGAATTTTTAATCTTTATTTTTGAGATAGCTAACTAAATTAATTATGAATTTTGAAAGGAAAGATTTAACAAATGATGCTTTATTGGTACTTTACAAGCAACTTTTAAAACCTCGATTGGTTGAAGAAAAAATGTTGATTTTGATTCGACAAGGAAAGGTTTCAAAATGGTTTTCAGGGATTGGGCAAGAAGCAATAGCAGTTGGGGTTACAGCAGCTCTTAGTGATGATGAATATATATTACCTATGCACCGTAATTTAGGTGTTTTTACAACTAGAAAAATACCCTTAGAAAGATTGTTCTCTCAATGGCAAGGTAAATCAAACGGCTTTACTAAAGGAAGGGATCGCTCTTTTCATTTTGGAACACAAGAGTATAAAATAATAGGTATGATTTCTCATTTGGGACCACAAATGGGAGTGGCTGATGGTATTGCATTAGCTAATAAATTAGCTAATAATAATAAAGTTACTGCTGTTTTTACAGGAGAAGGCGCTACTTCAGAAGGTGATTTTCATGAAGCATTAAATGTGGCATCCGTTTGGGGGTTACCTGTTCTTTTCATTATAGAAAACAATGGATACGGTCTTTCTACACCTATCAACGAACAATATAAATGCGAAAATTTAGCAGATAGAGGAATAGGTTATGGAATAGAGAGTTATATAATAGATGGTAATAATATTCTTGAAGTATACAACCTAATATCTGAATTAAAAGAATCAATGATCCAAAATCCTCGTCCTATTTTAATAGAATGCAAAACTTTTAGGATGCGTGGTCATGAGGAAGCCAGTGGGACTAAATATGTACCTGAAGAATTAATACAACATTGGTCAGAAAAAGATCCCATTGAAAAGTATCGAAGATATTTAAAAATCACAATGGTTCTTTCAGATGAAGAAGATGATATAATTCATAAAGAAATAAAAGAGGAAATTGATTTACACTGGTCTAAAGTACAAGAAGAACCAGCTATCGTTGCCAATTTAGAAAATGAACTAAATGATGTGTATGCTCCTTATCATTTTGAAAAAATAAATCCTAATGCAGAAATAGAAAATATTCGTTTTGTAGATGCTATTTCACAAGCACTAAAACAATCTATGGATAAGCACTCTAATTTGGTTCTTATGGGACAGGATATAGCTGAATATGGCGGTGCGTTTAAGATTACAGAAGGATTTGTTAATGAGTTTGGAAAAGAGAGGGTACGAAATACACCTATTTGTGAAAGTATCATTCTTTCTGCCGCAAATGGATTATCTATTAATGGGTACAAATCAGTTGTAGAAATGCAATTTGCAGATTTTGTTTCCACAGGTTTTAATCCTATCGTTAATTTGTTTGCAAAACAACATTATCGTTGGGGGGAAAAAGCAGATGTAGTAGTTCGTATGCCTTGTGGAGGTGGTACACAAGCAGGTCCTTTTCATTCCCAAACAAATGAAGCATGGTTTACAAAAATACCTGGTTTAAAGGTGGTATATCCTGCATTTCCCTATGATGCAAAAGGTTTGTTAAATACTGCTATTAACGATCCCAATCCGATCCTCTTCTTTGAACATAAAATACTTTATCGTTCAGTCTATCAAGATGTACCAAAAGATTATTACACACTACCATTTGGTAAAGCTTCACTTATAAAAGAGGGTAGTCATGCGACTATTATTAGTTTTGGAGCAGGTGTGCACTGGGCGTTAGAAACTTTAAATAATAATCCAGATATATCTGCTGATTTAATTGATTTAAGAACACTTCAACCCCTAGATGTTGAAACAATTTACAAATCAGTTAAGAAAACAAACAGAGCCATTATCTTACAAGAAGATACCCTTTTTGGAGGGATAGCTAATGATATTTCCGCATTAATTATGGAAAATTGTTTTAAATTTTTAGATGCTCCAGTTTATAGGGTGGGAAGTTTAGAAACTCCAATTCCTTTTATAAAATCATTAGAAGATCAATATTTACCAAAAATGCGTTTTGAAGAAGAATTAAAAAAACTTTTAGCTTATTAGTGTTTAATTGCCTTTTAGCCATTGTTTTAGATCAAGTCCAAAATCAATGGATTTGATCTAAAATTGTATTAAGGAAATAATCATTTTTTAATTTTATTCAGTTTTTTGATTAAGTAGATCTAAAAAAACAGTATGACCAAATAGTCTAAACAAAATATCCTTTTTATTTTTAAATTAAAGAACTTAATAGATGAGTTTACAAAAAAATGGAAAACAGTATGTGTTTATTTTAATCAAATTCATAGAATTTGTTGATTAAAAAAAATTAGGAAAAGAGCTAGTAAACGGTGTTTTCTAACTAAAATTATATAAATGAAAGTAGTTCTAAAAATAGGTTAATAAAAAAAAATATTAGGTATACTATTCTTCGTAAATTTGACACTTTATAAAAATACAATTAAAAATGAGTCAGGAAATAAGAAACCTTGAACCCAAAGCTCTTTGGAACAAGTTTGCCGATTTAAATTCGGTACCTCGTCCTTCTAAAAAAGAAGAACGTGTGATTGCTTTTATGATGGATTTTGGACAAAAATTAGGTCTAGAAACTATAAAAGATGAAGTAGGTAATGTAATTATTAAAAAGCCTGCTACAGTAGGAATGGAAAACAGAAAAACTATTGTAATGCAATCGCATTTAGATATGGTTTGTCAAAAAAATAATGATACTCTTTTTGATTTTGATACGCAAGGTATTGAAATGTATGTTGATGGTGATTGGGTTAGAGCTAAAGGAACTACGCTTGGAGCTGATAATGGTTTAGGTGTAGCTACTATAATGGCTATATTAGAAAGTACTACTATGGCTCACCCTGCTATTGAGGCCTTGTTTACTATTGATGAAGAAACAGGAATGACAGGTGCTTTAGGATTAAAAGGAGGTTTGTTATCTGGTGAAATTCTTTTGAATTTAGATACCGAAGAAGATGATGAAATTGATATTGGATGCGCTGGTGGAGTAGATGTAACAGCTGAACGTGAGTATAATGAAGAAGAAACTCCAGAAGGTTCTGTAGGTTATACAATTACTGTAAAGGGGTTACAAGGAGGACATTCAGGAATGGATATTCATAAAGGATTAGGGAATGCTAATAAAATCATGAATCGTTTACTGTTTGATGGCTTCGAAAATTTTGGTCTTCAAATTGCTGAAATCAATGGTGGAAGTTTGCGAAATGCTATTCCGCGTGAAAGCGTAGCTAAAGTAATTATTGCAGGAATGTATGATGAAGCTTTTGTTTTTGATATGCAAGAAATAATTAATGACATCAAA
This sequence comes from Flavobacterium columnare, assembly GCF_014844295.1. Lineage (NCBI taxonomy): Bacteria > Pseudomonadati > Bacteroidota > Flavobacteriia > Flavobacteriales > Flavobacteriaceae > Flavobacterium > Flavobacterium columnare. The sequence continues at coordinate 2,950,117 of NZ_CP054494.1, read as the reverse complement.
TCAGAATACAAGACGATGGAACCCCATCTTGAAATCTTGATTGAAAAATCAGATTTACCAACAAAAGTAATGGATTTAGGGGTTCAGGAAGGTTTATTACGTGCCATCTATACAGCTCACAACGGAGTCTATCGTATGAGTCCTGATATGGCTGATTTAGTAGAAACGTCAAATAATATTGCAAGAGTAGTTGTGAAAGAAGGACAAATATCAATTCAAAATTTAACGCGTTCTTCAGTAGAAAGCTCAAAATTTGATTTAGCAAATGCCTTGCGTTCAGCTTATGAATTATTTGGTTGTGAAGTTATCTTTTCAGGATCATATCCTGGTTGGACACCAAATGTTAATTCACCAATATTAGATGTGTTAACTTCTTTGTATGAAAAACAAAATGGTTCAAAACCTCATGTAGTAGCTTGTCATGCGGGGTTAGAATGTGGTATTTTAGGAACTAATTATCCTGAAATGGATATGATTTCTTTTGGACCTACAATAAAAGGAGCACATAGTCCTGATGAAAGAGCTAGTATTTCTTCTGCTCAAAAATATTGGAAATTTGTTTTAGAAATTTTACAAAATATTCCTCAAAAATAAAAACAAAAGGCTATCCTCTCAAGGTCGAAATCTTGTTATTTCGACCATAGGGAGGCTCGAACGAAGTAACAAATGAATAGTTATAATGAATAAGATTTCTCCTGTTGGTTGAAGTGAAAAACTACATCCTAAGTTATACTCTTTTTAAAGACCCAAATATTTTTAATTTTTTGTTTATCGAGTACGTTTCCATCTTTTATGAGTCCACATATAATATTCCGGAGCTTCATAAATTTGTTCTTCTACTTTTTTTATAAAATTTTCTGAAATTTGAAAATTAGGAACAGATTTCACCTGATCTGATAAAATTTCAAATGTTGCCTGATAAAAACCTCTTTGTATTTTTTTTACTTTTAAAAAAATAATATTCATATCAAAACGTTTTGCTAACATCTCTGCACCAATATGGATAGGTGCTTCTTTGCCCATAAATTGATACCAATGCATATTACTTGATGCTTTTGGTGTTTGATCACTAATAAATGCGTACGCTGATAGTTTGTTGTTTGTATCGTTTTTTTCTATAACTTTAGACGTTTCTTTTGTACTTATTAGTGTAGCTTTAAATTTAGAACGAATTTTTTTTACCAACCTATCGAAATAAGGATTTTTAATTTTTTTGTATACACCAAATCCTTCAAATTTAATATACTTATTCATTGCTATTAACCATTCATAATTTGCATAATGGGCTAGCATAATGATTACACTTTTTTGTTGCTCTTCTAATTTATTATAAATATCTAAATTAGTAAATTGGTACCTTTTATCCATTTCTTTTTCTGAAATATTTAAGGTTTTAATCATTTCTAAAAACATATCACAAAGATGTCTGTATGATTTTTTTTCTATAAATAATCGTTCTTCAGAAGATAAATGAGGAAAAGCAATTACTAGATTATGACGTACTGTTTTTTTTCTATAGCCTATAATGTAATAAATAAAAAAATAGACTCCATCAGACAAAAGATATAATAGCTTAAAAGGTAGTATTGATATAAACCAAATTACAGGATATAGTAGTAAATAAACGAGTAATTGCATCTTAATATTTTAAGGCAAATATAACTTATTAAATTTATTTAATAAAGGAATTTCATTATTTACTATTCTTATAAAATGTAGTATATTGCTAGTAAAAATAGACTCAATGAATTTAATATTATTATTGCTAATAGGTGTTACTGTTTTTGTAAGTTATAAAGGTTTTACAGATTACAATTTTTCTAATCACTATGAATTTAATGTAGGCAAAATTCGTTCAGGAGAACAAATAAGAATGTTTACATCTGGTTTTTTACATAATGATTGGGGGCATCTTTTTTTTAATATGTTTACCTTATATATGTTTGCACCCATTGTTATTTATAATTTGGGATCTAATGTGTTTTTAATAATTTATATGGTAAGTTTATTTTCAGGAAGCTTATTATCTATGGCTTATCATAAAAACACTTTTAATTACCGAGCTAGAGGAGCTTCTGGAGCAGTAGTGGGTATATTATATACTGCCATTTTATTGAATCCTGAAATAGATTTGTATCTTTTTCTTATTCCAATCCCAATTCCAGCTTATGTTTTTGGTATTGGATATTTGTTGTATTCCATTTATGGTATGAAAGCTAAAAATGATCATATAGGACATGAAGCTCATTTTGGAGGAGCATTAGGAGGTTTACTATCTACAATATTAATACAACCTAGTATTTTAATTACAAGTTTAAGAATGGTTATTTTGTTAATTATTCCTATTGTTATACTTTTTTTCTTGACAAAAATGAAAAAAATATAATGGCATACATTTTGTAATGTTTAAAAAAAATATTTAATCAAAAATCGTATATCAAATGAAAAAATTAATCACTTCTTTATTATTTCTAATGTCCTTTATGATGCAAGCACAAGAATTTAAACAACAGGTTCCACAAATAAATGTTTCAGGAGAAGGTAAAATAAAAACAGTTCCTGATCAATGCTTAATTACTTTAGGGGTTGAAAATACAGCTAAAGATGCAGCTACTGCAAAAAAAATGAATGATGATATCATCATTAAACTTATTCAATATATAAAAGGATATGGTATTTCAGCTTCTGATTATCAGACAACAGATGTAAATCTTAATAAAAATTATGATTATGAAAAAAAGAAATATAATTTTTATGCTAATCAAACAATAACCATTTTATTTAAAGACATAAAAAAATATAATGATTTCATGCTAGGAGTTACAGATACAGGAATAACTAACATTAGAAGTGTTGAATTTAAAACTTCAAAATTAGAAGAATTAGAAAAAGAAGCTCGTAAAAAAGCAATGTTAAATGCAAAACAAAAAGCAGAAGACTTTGTATCTGCTTTAGGACAAAAAGTAGGAAAAATTCTTTTAATAACAGATAATTCATCTTCTTATTATCCACAACAACAACCTATGATGTATAAATCAGCTATGATGGCTGAGACTCTACAAGACGGTGGAAATAAAGATATTTTAGCAGTGGGAGAAATGACTGTAGTGGTAAATGTACAAGCAGCATTTGTTATTGAATAAAAATATGAATTATATTTTATTTAATAACAAAAATATCTTCTAGATAAAGTTAAATGATGGGTTTGAATTTTTTTGGTAAATTTCCCTTTTTATAAAATGAATTTAAAAAATATAGGTATAGTGCTTTCTGGTGGAGGGAGTAAAGGCTTGGCTCATGCAGGTGTATTACATTTTTTGAACGAGAACGGAATAGAACCTAAAATTATTTCAGGAACTAGTGCTGGTGCTATTATTGCAGCTTTGTATGCGGTAGGAAAGTCTCCTCTTGAAATTTTAGATTTTTTTAGATCTATTTATTTTTTTCATTGGAAACATTTTACATTTTCTAAAGCAGGATTGATAGATGCAAATGCCTTTGAATCGTATTTTTATAAAATATTTAAAGACTTAAGGATTGGGGATTTACCGATTAAAATACATATAACTGCAACTGATTTAGTAAAAGGTAAATTAAGAGTTTTTGACGAAACAACACGTGTGGTAGATGCCATTTTAGCATCATCGTCATTTCCAGGTGTTTTTTCGCCTTATGAATTTGAAGGAAATTTATATAGTGACGGAGGAATTTTAAATCATTTTCCAACTGATTTGTTGCAAGGAAGATGTGACTATTGTATAGGAGTTTATGTTAGTCCCATACAAAAGATAGAACCAAAAGATCTTACTTCTATTAGATCTGTAACCGCTCGTGCTTTTGATTTACTTTTTGGAAACTCCAGTGCTCATAAGTTTGCTAACTGTGATTGGCTTATTCAGCCAGAAGAATTATCTAAATTTGGTACTTTTGAGACCAATAAATTAAAAATGGATGAAATTTTTTCAATAGGTTACAAGGAAGCCCAAAAAACATTTTCTAAAATGAGTTAATCTTTTTTATTTTTTAAAGGTATGAAAAGTTTAAAAAGGAGCTTAAATCCAGAAGACTATGTATTAGAAATTTATTGTAAATAAAAATGAGTTTAAATCTAAAAAAGTACTCGCTTTTTTATTCTCAATGTAAAACTAGAGCTGGAGTAAAAAATCAGTGCCTTTTCATTTTTATCAAAAGGTTAATGTATAATTTGAAAAATGCTGTTGTAGGAATCAATTTGTTGCTTAAACGATAGAAGAGGCTGTCCAAAAAAAGTTAGGACAGCCTCTTTATTGCTTGCTAGATTGAAATTAAAAGACATGAGGGTGTGTCTTTTTTTAGATAATTTTTATAAAGATTGGTTTTTATATATAGTTTATATTTCAAACCAATTTTGAATTAGAGTATCAATAGGTTGTGCGTTTGTGTGTGTGTACTCATTTGTTTTAGAATTGTATTCATAATCATTGGACCATTCTTGATGATTTCGCGCTAAAGAAGAGATAGCATCACAAACATATTGGATTTCATCATTAGTTGTGGTAGGATGAATAGACATTCGTATCCATCCAGGTTTTACGGTTAAATTGCCAGAGTTTATATTACAAGTAATAGCATTTGATCTATCTTGGTCAACATGTAATAGATAGTGTCCATAGGTGCCCGCACAACTACATCCTCCACGAGTTTGAATACCAAAACGATCATTTAATATTTTAACGCCTAAGTTATAATGTAAATTATCTATATAAAAAGAAATAACACCTAATCGGTCTTGATGTTGTCCTGCTAAAATGACTAAATTAGTTTCTTTACTTAATTCTTTAAAAATATACTTAACAATTTCTTTTTCGCGCTCAAGAATATTAGCCACACCCATTTTTTCTTTTAATTGAATGGCTAATGCTGTTTTTATAACTTGAAGAAAACCAGGAGTACCTCCGTCTTCGCGATCTTCAATATTGTCAATATATTTATGTTCTCCCCAAGGGTTAGTCCATGATACGGTTCCTCCTCCTGGGCAATCAGGAACATTGTTTTTGTATAGATTTTTATTAAATACAAGTATACCAGAGGTTCCAGGGCCTCCTAAAAACTTATGAGGAGAAAAGAAAACGGCATCTAAATAAGCTTCTGGATCTTCAGGGTGCATATTAATTGTTACATACGGTCCTGAACAAGCAAAGTCTACAAAGCATACACCTCCGTTTTGATGCATTATTTTTGCTACTTCATGATAAGGCGTTTTGATACCTGTTACGTTTGAACAAGAAGTTATAGAAGCTATTTTGAAACTTCTATCTTTATATTGTTGTATGATTTTTTTAAAATTTTCTAAACAAAAAAGACCTTCTTCGTTAGCAGGAATTATTACGACATCGGCAATAGTTTCTAACCAAGATGTTTGATTAGAGTGATGCTCCATGTGTGATACAAATACAATAGGTTTTATTTCTTTAGGGATACTAGTATAAATTTTTAGATTTTCGCAGATTCGTAAACCTAAAATTCTTTGAAATTTATTAACTACACCAGTCATTCCTGTCCCATCAGTAATTAATACATCATTTTCATCAGCATTTACATGTTTTTTTATAATTTTTCTAGCCTGATGATAAGCCATAGTCATAGCCGTTCCTGAAACTGTAGTTTCTGTGTGGGTATTTGCTACAAAAGGACCAAAATCGTTTAAGATTTTTTCTTCAATTGGTTTATATAGTCTTCCAGAAGCAGTCCAATCTGTATAAATGATTTTTTTTATTCCAAAAGGAGAATCAAATTCTTGATTAATCCCCACAATATTTTCTCTAAATTTTAAAAAATATTGTTCTAATGTTGTAGATTTTTCGGTTGTAATCATTTGTTTCTTATTTGGTTTCAAATATACATTATTTACTTATTTTTGAATAGAGTTTTAAAAAAATGATTAACAAATTATTACAATAGAGACTAAATTCGGAACGAAACAAAAATATTTTTTTAGAATAACCAGACATTTATTTCTTTAGGTCTTTTTAGTAGATAAAAAAGATATCTTATTTTAGGGCTATAATCTTTTATTTTTCAAATTTTCTTTGCTTTTTTTCTTTGATTTGATTCAGTAATTTTTGTTTAAATTCTATTTCTATTTGTTTTAATTGTATAATTTTTTGATTCGTAATAATCCCTTGTAGATTTTTCACCAATGCTTGTTTATTTTGTCTAATTTCATTTTCTGTTTTTTCTTCTTGATCCATTAAATTTTGAATTTCTTTATCTGAAAGAGAATTGATTTCTTCGGTATTTAATTGGTGTATTAATTTCTTTTTTTGTTTTTGAAGTTCAAAATGTTTATCATCAAATTGATTAAATATAGGCCAAAATTTTTGAGCTTCTTCAGGGGTTAAATTCAACCGATCGGATATAAAAGCCACTCGTAATGCTTTTATTTTTTCAATTTTTTCTTCTCTTCCTTGTCCAAAAGTAGTTTGGTTTAGTATGAATATAAGGAGTATAATTATTTTTTTCATGACGATTATTTTTAATAGTTAATTTAAATATTCATTTAGATAAATAGCCGTTTGATGATCTATAGAATTAAGTTCTTTTTCTAAATTAGTTAGATCTTCAGGGGTTAGATAATCAGCTAGATCTTCAGGAGTTATTTCGTCTGAATAAGCTAGGTACTCTTGTGTTGAAGTTAGGCTATAAGTATTGGTTTGATTAAAATAAATCCAAGTAAAAATGGAAATTATTATTGTGGCCGCAATTCCATAAATCCAAATGTTTTTTTTCTTCCAAAATGAAATTATTTTTGGAGTATCTATCTCTTGGTTAATATGTGACATGATACGATCTTCAAAATTTAGAAAATAATCATCAGGAACTTTATAACCAGAGTTTATTTTTGGGTCTGTATTTAAATTGATGTGTTTCATATTAATAAGACATGAATTAGGATAAAAGGTTTAATTTGTGTTTAAAAAATATTCAATTTTTTTAACTGCGTGAAAATAGGAGGCTTTTAATGCACCTACTGAGGTTTTTAAAATTTCACTAATTTCTTCATATTTTAATTCTTCAAAATATTTCATCTTAAAAACTTGTTGTTGCTTTTCAGGTAAGGAAGCTATTGCTTGGTGTAATTTTAGTTGAATTTCATCTCCATCAAAATGTATATCTGCTTCTAATTTTTGTACTATTTTTTCTTTTAAATCCTCATTAGAGCCCCCTCTTTTTTTTGCTCTACTATTTAAAAAAGTAATTGTTTCATTTGTAGCAATACGATACATCCAGGAATAAAGTTTACTTTCGCCTTTAAAATTTTTAAGATTTTGAAAAACCTTTATAAATGTGTTTTGTAAAATATCATCTGTGTCATCATGATCAGACACCATATTCCTTATATGATAATATAATGGCTTTTGATATTCACGAATTAACCTTCTAAAAGCTTCATTTTGAGTTTTAGGGTTTAAAAGCTCCGTTAAAAATAATTTTTCGTTTTGCAAAGTGTAGGTTGTTTGGGTATAAGACTAAAGATATTTAAAAAGGTTTAATTTTTAATATAAAAAGGCTTTGTATCTTTGACTGAAAATTAAAATTTATGATTAAAACAGTTATTTTTGATATGGATGGTGTTATTGTAGATACGGAACCTGTTCATAAATATGCTTATTACGAGCATTTCAAAGAATTGTCAATAAAGGTTTCAGACGCTATGTATGCTTCTTTTACGGGAAATTCTACGCGTAATGTTTTTCAAAAATTAAAAGAAACTTTTAATTTAGATCATGAGGTTGAATCTCTTGTTTTAAGAAAAAGAGAACTTTTTAATGAAGCGTTTGATACAAAACCTGATTTAGAATTAATCGAAGGTGTTTTGGATTTAATAAAAAAGTTATATGCTCAAAATATTCAACTTATTTTAGCTTCTTCGGCTTCAAAAAGTACAATAAATCGTGTATTTAAACGGTTTGATTTAGATCCTTATTTTACCCATAAGGTGAGTGGAGAGGATTTCCCTAAATCAAAACCGGATCCAGCTATATTTTTACATGCTGTTTCACTTTCAATTGCACCTAAAGAAAACTGTATAGTAATTGAAGATAGTACAAATGGTATACAAGCAGCTCATGCTGCTGGAATTTATTGTGTAGGATATAATAGTGCTAACTCAAAATTTCAAGATTTATCATTAGCCGATGAAATTATTCAACATTTTAAGGAATTTAATTTTTTAAAAGAAATTATCTAAAATAATTTATTAAAATATACTTGTTTTTTTAAATAGATTTATAAAGTTATTTTGTAGGCTATAGTATGTTAGATAATTCAATAAATATTATTATTATATAGTTTTCAAAAAAAATCAGCTATTTTATTATTTTTTAAAGATTGAATTTGGGCTCAGATTAATTTTTTGGGGATTAAGCAAAAAGTTTCTCCATTCTAAAGAGGAAGAATTTAGTATCCATCACACCTCTTTGATTAGCTCTGAAGAGTTTTATTTTTGAGTTAAAGGATTCAGCATTTGCGTTTGTATGTCTTTTTATGAAGAAGTTTACAATTGTTTCCAAATGATAATTTAAACTATTGGCAACGGTATTAAAGACAGTCATTTTTAATTCTTTGGTTTTGGATATCCAATTCAATATTTTTTGTTTAACCTCTTCTTTTGAGGTGTATTCATAAATATTTCTAAACTCTTGGGTGTGTTTATATGCCTGATGTATTAGAGGATAATGTTGGAACAATATTTGGGCTCGCACTTTTTGGGTTTCTGTCCATTGGTTGGGTTTCTTGGCAATGATATAACGACATCGAGCCAATAGTTGTTTGGGTGTGTCTTGGTTTTCAAAAGTTATTGGAATGTATTTTATTGCTTGCTCCTTTGCTTTTTTGATAGCTTGATTCTCTTTTTCAATCTCCTCCCAGCGATATTTTATCCTTAAATGCTGGAGAGCTTCCATTACCAACTTTACCACATGGAAACGGTCTGTGACAAGGTAACTTTCAGGAAAACACATTCTTGATGCTGATTGCATATTGTTTGCCATATCAAGTGTTATCGATTTTACTTGTTTTCTATGCGAAAGTGGAATTTTAGTAACCACATCAATAATGTCCTGACTTTTGGTGCCTTTTATAACCGCCACTAAGGATTTCTTTTTGCCTCTTCCTTGTTTATTGGTTACAAAAGTATACAGTTCACCTTTTGACAATCTTACTTCATCAATACTTAAATTCTCCCCAATATTTTCGGGGTAAATCAGATAATTTTCGGCATGTTCTAACTGTTTCCAACTTGTAAAACCACTGATTCTTTTTTTGTAATGTCTTCGCAGTAAATCAGCTTTAATGCCATAATAACTGGCAATGTTACTTATCGTATCTTCTCGGGTCTCTACCTGTACCTTTTAAAAAATCCGAAAGTTCAACAGTTAATTTGGAACCTTCTGCAATAAAAGAATAATCGCTTTTAATTTCTGACTTATCTACTGTATTTCGCCACCTACGTCTTCTGATACCTAAATAAACAGCCTTTCCTCGTATTGGAAAATCTTGTATCAAAGTACGCTCACAAAAGCCTTTTGACTCATATTCCTCTGAAATGAAACCTTCGGGAATAATGTTCTTTTCATCAAGATAGATATAAAAGCAATCCTTTTTTGTTTGAATATCTCCTAATTCTATAAAATCAACAATATCAAAATGACATAATAATTCTTCGGGTAGAAAAGCAGAAAGTATCGAAAAATCCATTTACTTTTTTTGTCGCAATTTACAATTACTCCCCATATTTTTTATGTGAGCCTGAATTTGTAATAAAAATACATTAGGACTATACCGTATAGTCCTAATGTATTTTTATTATTCTATTTTAGAATTTAATTTTAGATAGTTTTTAATTGTTTGTTCTTTTAAAAGGATTAATTTTTATTTTCATTCCAATAATAGCTATCGGGGTATAGCCTTTGTCCAAATATGGCAGTACCAATTCTTATGATTGTTGCTCCCTCCTCTATGGCAATTTCTAAATCACCACTCATACCCATTGAAAGTTCTTGCATTTCTACATTGGGTATATTTAAGGTTCTTATTTGTTCTTGGATATTTTTAAGTAAGCAAAAACATTCTTTAACTTTATTAGTTTCTGCACTAAATAAGCCTATGGTCATAAGTCCCTTTATTTTTAAGGTATTAAACTGAGCTACTTCTTTTATAAAATTACTAACATCATTAGGATCTATTCCAAATTTACTTTTTTCTTTTGAAGTATTTACTTGTATTAAGACGTCTATACTTTTGTTTTCAAGTTGTAATCTTTGGTGTAATTTTTCAGCTAAGTCTAAACGATCGAGTGATTGAATACATGAAACATTATATTTTAATAGATCTTTTATTTTATTTGTTTGTAGATGTCCAATAAAATGATTTGTATGATTAAATTCTTTTAATGAGTCATGTTTTTCTTTTAGTTCTTGTACTTTATTTTCAGCTATTAAGTAATTACCTGCTTTTAATGCTATTTTAATGCGTTCAGCTGAAACGGTTTTAGTTGCTAGGAGTAATTTAACTTCATCAGGGTTTCTATTACTATTTTTGCAAGCATCGTTTATTCGTTTTTTTATGATAGCTATATTTTTTAAAATTTCTTCAGTCATAGATTTATATTTTTTGGTTTTCTTCTAAACTTTTAATCAATATCGATTTTATAATGTTATATGCGTGATCTTTGGCTTGGGCAAAGGAAATATTATACTTACGATCTATATGCTGTAAATTTGTAGGAAACAATGATAAAAGATTGTTATAATACTGATCTAGAAGTTCTTTTTGAGGTATTGTAAAATGTATTTGTAACTGAAAACGTCTTATTAGAGCTGTATCAATAATTTCAACATGATTGGTAGCGCATATTAATAAAGCCTTATTGGGAAAATAATCTATAAGTTGAATAATTGTATTTACTAATCTTCTCATTTCTCCTACATCTTTATCATCATTTCCTCTTGCTTTTCCGATTTGATCAAATTCATCTAAAAATAAAACGGCTTGATCTCTGGCTGCTTTATCAAAAATTTGTTTAAGATTTTGAGAGGTTTCTCCTATACGTGAAGAAACTATATTGCTCAAGTTAAGGATTAGAATATTTTTACCTAGCTTTTGTGCAATAGCTTTGGCAGTCATAGTTTTACCACAACCTGAACTACCGTAAAGTAAAATTTTATTGTTTATAGGTAAACCATATTTATTTAATTGATCAAAATATGTGTGTTCTTTTATGAGTTGTTCAATATTTATTTTATTGGTTTTTTCTAGAAATATATCATTTAGGGATATTTGTTCTTTGTCGTTGATGATGAGATTATGCAAATTCATTTCATTTTTTATTTAATAACAGAATAAATAAAAATTTATAATGTTTTTATTCCTATTTTATATAAATTCTGGTTTTATCTTTAGATTATATCCTGTTTCTAATATATGGCATAAGTTTTATAATTTTGGAAAAATTTAATGGTTTCAAATTTAGTTAGGAAAACTAACAAAAGCAAATCTATTTTAAGTATTTAAATAACTTAGATAGGGGAGAAGGTAGAAAGATTTAAATTATTAAAAAGAGTTTAATTGGTATTTACTAAGTTGTCAGTTTAGTAAATACCAATTCTATTTTTATTTTGTACTAACTAAATAAAAAGGAGCGAAGATTTAATCTAAACTAAAAAACGAATCATTTTTATATTTTACCCAGATATGTATTTTCCAAAGGACAAATTATTTATTTTTCGAATAATTATTGTTTAAATAATAAAACACAATATACTTGTTACTGGAATTCCAATTATCGGATTTATGAATGTATAAGAAAACCCTAATTTTTCCAAATTTGTCATTACGAAAATGTGTATTAAATATATGCCATAGCTATACTTGCTAAAGAAAGAAATCGTTTTTGAGTTGAATTTTATAAAATCCTTGAATACTAAAAAAATACCTATTGAAACGATCAAAACATTTGGCATTAGATATGAATAAAAACCTTCATAAAATTTCCCTTTATATTTCGTTGCAAAAAAAGTGGCGCATATTGTTGTTAAAATTCCAATTAAAATGAAAAAAGTGTAGATAATTTTCTTTTTTTTTAAAAATTAAAATTTACCCTGTTAAGGTAATACCCTAAAACAGGATATCCTATGTAACCTGAAAAATAAGAAATTTCAATATTTGGAATTAATTGATTGATTAGGGGGAGTTTTATAAAAATTGTAATTAGCCAGATTATAAGAAAGTATTTTATTTCATTGTTGTTAGCAAGGCTTAACCACTTTCCAATAATAGGAAAAATTAAATAAAGCCCAATGATCATATAAACATACCATAAGTGAAAACTAGCTCCAGTTTTTAATTTGCTCTATATAAATTTTAAAATTTGTAAAAAAGTTAAATTTTCTCCCGTATAAAATTTGTGCAAAAGATCTAATAAAATATAGAATATACTCCAAAATAAAAACGGAAAAATGATTCTTAAAACTCTTTTTTTAAAATATTCGGTATTATTCTCATAGGTTTTAGATAAAATTAAAACACCTGAAATCATTAAGAATATAGGAACACAAAATCTAACAGAACTATCGTAAAGATTACCTATCCACCAATCTACATTAGAAATGGTTCCATACCGATATAATATTCCTGATGAAGCGTGTAAAAGTATCACACTAAATGTTGCTAAAACCCTTAGAGAAGTTATCCAACTCAAGTTTTCATTATTCATTTTAGTTTTTTATTAGTTTAATGGTATTCATTGTATTTCCCTGATGGATAAGAATTAAATATAAGCCTTTGTTTAAAAAACTAAAATCAATATAATTTTTTTCTAATATTTTTTCTGGTACAATAATTTTTCCATTTAAATCAGTAATACTAAATTTAATTGTAGAATTCTTTATAGTTTCTAAATAAAATAAATCTTTAACAGGATTAGGATAATAGCGGTAATTTGTTTCACTAATTTGATCTATACTTAAAGGTGAAATATCAATGGTTTGAGTACTGGATTCTGAACATCCGTTCTTATGGGTTGTCAATAGAATCGTTTTTAAACCTGTAGTTCTGAAATTATAACTAGGAGATAGTTCATTTGTTCTGTATTCGTTATTAATATTCCAAGATACTGAATCATAATTAGTAGATGTATTTTGTAATTGTATATTCATTCCATTTAGTAAAAATGAAAAATCAGTATGTAAATTATAAGTATTTATAAGCCAATTGGGTTTGTTTTTGAGAATAACATTGTCAGCTATTTTTTGTAGATAGATGGCAGTAGCATCATTAATACCTCCATAAAAATTACAAGGTTCTATATTTTCTTGATATAATGTATTAAATATAGAGCAAGCAATAAGATAAGAACCTTTTAAGCCAGGGTGTACATCGTTATAAGTCGAATGCAGTAAAAGATCCTGATTGGAAATGTAATGTTGTTTAAAACATTCACCAGCAGAGGCAAAAGGTATCTTCATACCATGTGCAATTGCGGTTATAGAATCTTTTATTTTTGTTTGACTTATAAAATAATTATCGTATTTGCCTCCGCCATTGTTGTTGGATTCAATACCATTTGATATTTCATATAATATTATTTTAGAACAAGGACTATACTTACGTATAGAATCTATGAGTTGTTTTCCTCTATTTATTGTTGTTTTTGTAGGAGAAGATATACCTGCTGATTCTCCTGTACCAGGTTGGAGAATAACTGTATCCCAAATTTGGGACGCAAATAAATTATAAATATTATTATCGTTTATATGATTTACAAAACCCGTTCCTCCTAACGCATATTGTTGGACTTGAACATTTTTTCCTTTTGCTTTTGCAAGGTCTTGAAATAATATTGGCATATTATTAAAATAGGTCATGCTATTTCCTATGAATAACACTTTTTCTTGAGCCGTAAAATCTAGATAGTTAGATAAAAAGAAGACTAGTAATATTATATTTTTCATATTTTTTGTTTTATCTGTATCTAGAATATTTGTTTATGAGAATTAAAAATCATATTACTAAACTAATGTTTAACTTATTTTTTAAAGCCTCATAAAGTCTTAAACTCTGTAAAAATACTAAAATGATTATTATAAAAACAAATGAATTTCTAGAAGTAGAATATTTACTATTATCAAGACTTAGGGACAAAAGGGATGTTTACACTTACAAATTATCTTATTTTTTTTAGCAACTATTGAAATAACTTTATGCCCTTTTAGTTGATTACTAGGTTTTTATGATTAATTTAGCTTTGATTTATTGATAAATAATTAAAAATGATTAAATTTGTTGTAAGATTGTATATTCAAATATGATTCAAAACTTAAAAATGGTCGATTTTTTATCTGATTTAGCGGATATTTTTACAGGAAACTACACTTACAAAAGAAGTAGTGACCTTGATACTATGCGTAAAGATATCATGAATGTTTCTCATATCCCAACGGCTTTTGAAGATCGAGAAAATTTAAGAAACGATTTGAATAGTTTTTTAAAAGATACCTTAAAGGCCAAAGGAGAAATAACGGTAGAGTTAAAAAATGGCAAAACAAAGTAGAAAAGCTCAATTAACACGATCTCATTCTCATCAAGGACATACAATTGAAGAAGTTTTTGATGATAATCTATTGCCAGATGCTTCAGAAATTAAAAAACTATCAGAATTAGACCCTAATATAATGTCTTGGCTTAAAGAAAGAGCAGAGAAAGAACAGGATTTCAGGCATGGTGCTTTCAATAAAAGGTTACAGATAGTTTCAAAAACAGAAAGAGGCTCAAGATGGATAAATTATTTAGGTCTTCTTTTTTCATTTGTACTGCTTTCAGGGGGAATGTATTTGTCCTACACCTTAATAATTGAAAAACACGAAATTATTGGTAGTGTATTTTCAGGTGTAATGTTAGTTGTAATTGCTTCGATTTTTATGAGTAAAGTGAAGAGTAATAATAACGAAAAGACACCTACCTAATGTTAGCTAATTCTCTTAAAAAAAGACTAAAAGCAAATAAGATGTAATAGGCTGTAAATAAAATACTTACAATACAGAGTAAGTGTTTTAGAGTTATTATCTATATGAGTCACCAATTCTAAAGTTGTATTATCTGGGTTCTTAGTTAGAATAACAAATTTTGAATAGTTCTCCATTTTTTGTTTTTAAAATTTTTATAAAGATTTAAATTTATTAAAAAAAGGGGTAAAATAATATCCAATACCTAATTGGTTTTAAACAGAAAAGGTTAAAATTTTTTATACACTACTATTATTTATTTATCAATGTAATTTACTTCTTTTATTATAGAAATAAAATAGTTATAATTAGTTTTAGATAAACTATCTAAAATAAAAAATAGGTATCTCAATTTATTTTATCAATAAATAAAAATCTCATAACGAGTATTTTTTAATTTATGTTTTTTAAAATCAATTGTTTAGAAATTATTTATTCACTGTTTAGAGTATACTAACTGAATAAAGTTACCCCAGATTAGGTATTAGAAGGCACATTCATAATAACATAAACACTTGCTTATCAATAAAATAAGTCTTATATTAGAAGAAACAAACCCCGAAAAAGCTCAAAAAGAGTCAAAAACGGGGTTTTTCTTTAAATGCTATGGCAAAAAAAATACGTTTAAGCGAATTTCAATACCAAATTCCATTTTTTACCCTCAATAAAGATTTTGATGGTTTTTACGCCCAATTTTTAAAAACAGATTTGGGAAAAATTTATCTTTCGATGCCTTTTTCAGAGCTAGCTCAAGCCTTCAAACTGAAAGATTTTCAAAAAGGAACTCATTGTTATTTTAGCCCTAAGGGTAAAATAGCTCTGATGATGCTTAAAAACTACTACGGCTGTTCTGATAAAAAGTTAATTGAACTTCTCAACGGAAATATCTTTATGCCATTTTTTTGAGACATTCTGATTCCGATTGATAAACCATTGAAAAACTTTAAAATCGTGAGTCAAATCAGAATGGAGCTATCCAAAAATTTAACCATCCGTAAAGCCCAAGAAGTACTAGCAAAGAGCTGGATTCCTTATATGGGAGATTTAGACAAAATGCTTACGGATGCTACCTGTTATGAGAGCGAAGTGCGCTTTCCTACAAACCAGAAATTGCTTTGGGAATGTGTAGAGTGGAATTATAAGCAAATGGAATCTTTATGTCATTTATTTAAAATAAAACTACCAAGAACTAAATATTTAGATTGGTGTAAGCGATACAAAAAATATTCAAAAAAGAGAAAAAAACAATCAAAACATCGCACAAAAGTTACCTGAAGATTACTTAAATTATTGTACAAACTCAATGACGAACTTAGCCGTATTGAAACACAAAATCCATTTGAAGCCACTACAAAATACAGCAAACAACGCTTGATTATCAATCAGGTACACAAACAACAACTTCAGATATTTAAAACCGGCAAAAGTCTTCCAAACAGGATTGTAAGTATTAGCAAAAGTTATATCCGCCCAATTGTCCGTGAGAAAGAAATAAAGCAAGTTGAATTTGGAGCCAAAGTAAACAAAATTCAAATCGATGGCATCAATTTCATCCAACACATTCAATATCGAGCTTTCAACGAAGGAACTCGTCTGCAAAGCAGTGTCTTTTGCGCCCAGAATTTAACTAAAACAAAAGTAAAAATACTTGGAGCAGATGCCATTTACGCCACCAACAAAAATCGAACGTTCACTACAACCAATACTATCCAAACCGATTTTGTACGTAAAGGAAAAGCTGGAAAAAATGAAGAACAACGCAAAATTTTAGCCCAACACATCAAGAAAGAACGAGCTACTCGCCTAGAAGGAAGTTTTGGCAAGGAAAAGGAACATTACCATCTCAAGAAAATCAAAGCCAAAACCCAAAAAAGTGAGATACTTTGGATTTTCTTTGGCATTCACACAGCCAATGCTTTAGAAATAGGACGAAGAATTTATCAGCAACAGCAAACTTTAGTAGCATAAAAAAATGAAAACTAGCCTCACTGGGGAACGTGCGTCCTGTTGCGAACCAAAAACCAATTTTTAAACATTTGAATCCGCCAAAAAACAAAAATGACCCAAAATTGTAAATCAAAATGGGTCATTTTTTTATTTTTTTACAAAAGTGTGGTTACTTCTGAATGTGCCTATTTCTGTTACCAATTTGTTTGCTTAATTTAGAAATCCCACAGGTTTTTGACTTGATCTTTTTTGATCACGATTGCTAGGGGTTAAAAATAAAACCGATAATAACTAAATTATCGGTTTTTATCAGTGGGGAGAGCAGGATTCGAACCTGCGAAGGTTTCCCAACGGATTTACAGTCCGTCCTCGTTGGCCGCTTGAGTATCTCCCCCTCACTTGACCGTGATTGCTTCATTGCGATGCAAAATTACGATTGTTTTTTAGATAAACAAGCTTTTTTTTAGATATTTTTCAATTTTTTTATAAGTATCTCTGATAGAAATTATTAGATAACTTATTGCTTATTTATCGAACGTTCCAGATTAATTAAAAACTATATTTAATAACAAAATAAGAAAAAAAATCAGTTTTAGAACGTTTTTTGAATATTTCGAAGAGTATTATAAATTCTTTTAAAAATATACAATAACTCTTCGAAAATTATTAACAACTTATTTTTATAAGTCACGAATGTCTTTAGAAATTAGATCTTACCTTTAATTTCTTTTTTATACTTATTTAATAATGCTTTTGTCATACCTAAATTTGCTTTTGTAGAATCTACAGCTAAATAGATAAAATATTCATTATTTTCAGAAACATCTATAATATGTATTTGAGATTTTAGATTAATTAAGATGTCTTCAATGGTTTCTTTTAATCCTAAAGCATTAATAGCATTTAATTTAGCTTTTACAACTTCAAGATTAAATGCTGATGCCAACTCAGGATCAAAATTGGAATCAGTAGATAAAGTAAAATAAGAAATTCCGCTTTTTATTTCAGAAACGGCAACGGCGATAAACCCTGGTACATTGTTTTTCAGGTCTTCACCAAATTGTTTTAAAAAATCTGACATACGATTAATTATTAAGTTAAAATTTAATTTATTTTTGGGGATTTAAAGTATTGATTATTTTAATGATGCAAATATAAACAAAATTTTGAATATTTATACAAGATAATGAATGAATTTGAAGATTTAGGTGTGCGATTCAATAGATATTTAATATCTAAGGGACTTGGTGTTAATCAAATTGCTAGGATTTTAGAATTATCAGGCAGTCAAATAAGTAATATTAAAAATGGAAAAGTTTTTGGTACAGATAAGATGTTCAAAATATTGAATACTTTTACGGATTTAGATGCCAATTGGTTATTTCGTGGAGAATCTATGGAACATCCTGAAGTTGATATCAACAGACTGGATTATATAATTGAATTGCAAAAAGAGCGTATTATAGATCTTAAAAAAGAAAATGCGGAATTAAAGAAGATGCTAAGATCTAAAAATATAGAATAAAAAGAGTTTTTAGAATTTAGCTTATATAATTCCATATATTTTTTTTCTTATTTAATTCTATAAATACTTGTTTAAGTTTTTGATGTGCTGTTTTTTCCATAAAAGGATCATCTTTTAATAAACGGATGGCTTGGTATCTTGCTAGTTGTAAAATATCACGATCTTTTACTAAATCAGCAATCTGTAAATTTAGTACACCGCTTTGTTGAGTTCCCATAATATCTCCTGGACCACGAAGTTTTAAATCAACTTCCGAAATTTCAAAACCATCATTGGTTTTACACATGGTTTCCATACGTATTTTACTTTCATTACTAAGTTTAACACCTGTCATAAGGATACAATAACTTTGTTCTGCTCCTCTTCCTACACGTCCTCTTAATTGGTGTAACTGCGATAATCCAAAACGTTCAGCACTTTCAATAATCATTACTGATGCGTTAGGAACATTTACACCTACTTCAATTACGGTTGTTGCTACCATTATATTCGTTTTTCCTGCTGCAAAACGATTCATTTCTTCTTCTTTTTCTGAAGCTTTCATTTTACCATGCACTATAGAAATGGCATATTTAGGCAAAGGAAAATCTCTTGAAATACTTTCATAACCATCCATTAAGTCTTTATAATCCATAGATTCTGACTCTTGAATTAGTGGATAAACAATATAAATTTGTCGTCCTTTATCAATCTCATCGCGTATGAATTTCCAAACTTTTAGTCGATTGTTGTCATAGCGATGTACTGTTTGTATAGGTTTTCTACCTGGAGGCAGCTCATCAATCACTGATACACCTAAATCACCATATAAACTCATGGCCAAGGTTCTAGGGATAGGGGTAGCGGTCATTACTAATACATGAGGAGGAAGTTCTGCTTTTTTCCATAACTTACTGCGTTGTTCTACCCCAAAACGATGTTGTTCATCTATAATGGCTAATCCTAAATTTTTAAATTGTACTTTGTCTTCTAATAAAGCATGAGTGCCAATCAATATGTGTAAAGTACCTTTTTGGAGTTCTTCATGAATGATTTTCCGATCTGAAGTTTTAGTTGAGCCTGTAAGTAATTTTATATTTATATTCAAGGGTTTAGCTAATTCCGTAATTCCATTAAAATGCTGAGTAGCTAAAATTTCAGTAGGAGCCATAATACATGCTTGAAATCCGTTATCTAAGGCTAGAAGCATGCTCATTAAAGCAACAATTGTTTTTCCAGAACCAACATCTCCTTGTAATAATCGGTTCATTTGAGCTGGGTTTCCTAGATCATTTCGAATTTCTTTTAATACTTTTTTTTGAGCATTAGTTAAATCAAAGGGAAGGTATTTGGTGTACATTTCATTAAAATAATAACCGACTTTTTCAAATGGATGCCCTTTTATTTTATGTTTTCTAAGTAAATTTTTAGAAATTAATTGTAATTGAATAAAAAAAAGTTCTTCAAATTTTAATCTAAATTGTGCCTTTTGTAATAATTCTTGACTTTTAGGAAAATGAATATTAAATAAAGCACTGTTTTTAGGAATAAGTTGTAATTCTTCTAAAAGATAAGAAGGAAGAGTTTCTATAAATAAAGTATGTGTTTCAATAAAAAGTTGTTGCATCATTTTATTTATAACTTTATTAGAAATTCCTTTATTTTGTAATTTTTCAGTAGACGGATAAACAGCCTGCATTGCAGTGCGTAAGTTGGCTTTATGTTCTTCTACCAATTCCATTTCAGGATGTGGCATAGAAAATTGACCATTAAAGGCATTCGTTTTTCCAAATATGACATAAGGTGTGTTAATTTTTATGTTTTCACGAATCCATTTAATACCTTGGAACCAAACCAATTCTATTTCACCGGTATCATCTACAAATGTAGCTACTAACCGTTTTTTTGCTTTACCAAATTCAACGGTTTTTAGATGAATGATTTTACCTATAATTTGAACTTCACTATTGCTTGGAAGGAGTTCATTGATTTTATAATAACGTGTTCGATCTATATAACGATTAGGGTAAAGATTAACTAAATCGGCATATTTATGAATAGAAAGTTCTTTACGCAACAATTCTCCACGTTGGGGACCAACACCTTTTAAATATTCTATAGGAGTTTCTAATAATGACATTTTAATAAAACTAAATTAATTTAACAACTTAATTTTTTTTCAATAAGTCTATATACCAAAAACCGTAATTAAGGTTTACATTATCTGAATTGGTATTACAAGTTTGATTGGAATTATTTGATTTTGGTTGTTCATATTTTCGATGAACGATTTCTCCAAGTTCAAATTCAATCGGTTTTGAAAAAATAGGGCCATCAAAAGTAAAAGTATGAAATTCTCCATTTTCCCCACAAGGATCTACATTTTTAGGTAAATCATTTATGAATTGAAGGTCTATGATACGACCTACAAAGCGTTTGTCTAAATATCGTTCATTTACACAAGTAACAATCGTTTTGAATCCCAAATTTAAGAAAGTATGAATTAATTCTTTTGTATCTATTTTCCATAAAGGGAAAACACCTTTAAATCCTAATTCTTTTAATTTTTCTTCACGATAATCACGTAAATCTTGTAAGAAAATATCTCCAAAAACAGAAATAGAAATTCCTTTATCTTTAAAATTAGATAGTGTAGTCCTCATAATATTTTCATAGACTTCCATAGTTGGTGCTTCTGGAATTTCCATTTTATGCAATGGTATTTTTAAACTTTTTGCTTGTTCTTCTAAAAGTTCAGTACGCACACCGTGCATCGAGATGCGATTATACTGTTTATTTACACTTGTTAAAAGTGTTGTTACTTCGTATTCATTAGTTTGCAAAATTTTATACAATGCCAATGCTGAATCTTTCCCACTGCTCCAATTAAAAATAGCTTTTGATTTCAATTTTTGATATTTTACGGTAAACTTACAAAAACATTGTATTTTTAAAAAGTAAAATATTAATTCTGATTGATAAAGAATAACCTTTATTTTATATAAAAGATAAAAAATATAGGCTGAATATTACCCCTTGATTACGCATTAGAAATTTATTAGATATTAAATGGCTTTGAATGTGAAAAAGTTTAGATTTTTTATCCTTAATGAAGCAAAACAATATGTGTTTTATCTTCATCAAAGTCTAGTTCATAATATGGTTTAAAAATTAGATGAATTAAAATTTTGTAATAAAAAATAGCCCGATATACTCGGGCTAATATTATTAATAATAAAAACTATACTGATTTCTAATATTTTTAATTCTATTCTTTAATACTATGTAGTATACATTTTTTTTCTCATTTCTTGAATTTTATCATCTTCAAGATATTCATCAAAAGTCATATAACGATCAATAACACCCTTTGGGGTTAATTCCAAAATACGATTTCCAACTGTTTGAGCAAATTCGTGGTCATGTGTTGTAAACAATACAGAACCTTTGAAGTTTTTTAGTGAATTATTAAATGCTGTAATAGATTCAAGATCTAGGTGATTAGTAGGTTCATCAAGCATTAGTACATTAGCACGTAACATCATCATTCTAGAAATCATACAACGTACTTTTTCTCCTCCTGATAATACACGTCCTGTTTTTAGTGCTTCTTCTCCTGAAAATATCATTTTTCCTAAAAAACCACGAACATAAACTTCATCTCTTTCTTCTTCTGTTTTTGCCCACTGGCGTAACCAATCTACTAAAGTATAATCATTTTCAAAGAAGCTATGGTTATCAGCAGGTAAATACGATTGATTAGTAGTAACCCCCCAATCAAAAGTACCTGAATCAGGTGTCATATTCCCATTTATAATTTCATAAAAAGCACTCGTAGCACGAGAATCTTTAGAAAATAAAACAATTTTATCTCCTTTAGCCATGTTTAAATCTACATTTTTAAACAAAACTTCCCCATCTACAGAAGCTGATAGGTTTTGAATATTTAAAATTTGATCACCAGCTTCACGTTCTTGATCAAAAATAATCGCAGGATAGCGACGACTAGAAGGCTTGATATCTGAAATATTTAATTTTTCAATCATTTTTTTACGGGATGTTGCTTGTTTTGATTTGGCAACATTTGCAGAAAAACGACGGATAAATTCTTCTAATTCTGCTTTTTTCTCTTCTGCTTTCTTATTTTGTTGAGCACGTTGTTTAGCTGCTAACTGGGACGATTCATACCAAAATGTATAGTTACCAGAATAATGGGTTATTTTACCAAAATCAATATCAGATACGTGGGTACAAACAGCATCTAAAAAGTGACGGTCATGCGAAACTACCAACACTGTATTTTCATAATTTGCCAAGAAGTTTTCTAGCCAACCAATCGTTTCAAAGTCTAAGTCATTCGTAGGCTCGTCCATAATAAGTACATCTGGGTTTCCAAATAAAGCTTGTGCTAATAATACACGTACTTTTAATTTTCCTTCCATTTCACCCATTAGAGTATAGTGATAATCAGGACCGATACCTAAATTAGATAATAAAGTAGCTGCATCAGAATCCGCATTCCAACCATTCATTTCTTCAAATTGAATCTGTAATTCTCCTATTCTGTCAGCATTGGCATCGTTATAATCTAAATATAACTCATCCATTTCTTTTTTAACAGCATATAAGACTTTATTTCCCATTAATACCGTTTCTAAAACGGTATGTTCATCAAACATGTTGTGGTTCTGGTTTAAAACAGACATACGTTTACCAGGTTCTAATATTACATGTCCAGAAGTAGGATCAATATCTCCTGATAATATTTTTAAAAATGTTGATTTTCCTGCACCGTTTGCACCTATAATTCCATAACAGTTACCTTGTGTAAAAGTTACGTTTACTTCGTCAAACAAAATTCGTTTACCAAATTGTACTGATAAATTTGAAACTGTTAGCATTTTTTATTTTTTTAAAACGTTGCAAAAATACTAATTAGTAATCAGTTATTAGTTATTAGTTGTTAGTTTTTTATAAATTGCATGAAATTCTAAAAACTAAGCATGAAAATACCTTTTGAAAATGCGCCCTTTTATCATTACTTGTTAGAAATACTTGCATTTTTTATAGGTATGCGTTTTTATTTTTATCTTAAAAAAAAGAATTCCATTATATCAGATGAGAATAGACTTTGGATATTATTAGGAGCTATGATAGGAGCTTTGATTGGATCAAGACTCATTGCAGTTTTAGAAACTCCAAGTTTAATTTCTAAGATGTCCTTTTTAATTATTTTTCAGAGTAAAACAGTAGCAGGTGGTTTTTTAGGTGGTTTATTTGGCGTAGAAATAATTAAAAAAATTATTGGTGAGAAAAAACCCTCAGGCGATTTATACGTATATCCTATTATAATTGCATTAATAATAGGAAGAATAGGATGTTTTGGTATGGGGATTACAGAACCTACTTATGGAATAGAAACTTCCTTTTTTACAGGAATAAACTTAGGTGATGGAAAATTTAGACATCCAGTAGCTTTATATGAAATTATTTTTTTAGTATGTCTCATTTTTTTATTTAATAAACTTAAAAATGTTGATCTACTAAATGGAGATCGTTTTAAGCTTTTTTTCTTGCTCTATTTTTTATACCGTTTTTTTATTGAATTTTTAAAACCTTATGAACCATTAATTATAAAATTAAGTATCATTCATTGGATATCTATTTTTATACTGATATATTACTACAAATTTATTATTAGAATTATAAAAAAATATTAAATGCCCACTAGAGATTATATATATTACGATGCTACCCAAAGTATTTGCCCAGAATGTTTACATCTTTGCAATGCAAAAATAGTATTTAAAGATGAGAAAGTATGGATGCTAAAACATTGTAAAACACATGGTGATTCAAAGGTTATGATTGCGGATGATGTAGAGTACTACCGTCAGATAAGAAATTATAACAAACAATCCGAAGTTCCATTAAAATTTAATACAAGAGTACATTATGGCTGTCCTTATGACTGTGGATTGTGCCCTGATCATGAACAACATTCTTGTTTGTCTATAGTAGAAGTTACAGACAGATGCAATTTAGCTTGTCCTACCTGTTATGCTAGTTCAGCTCCTAATTACGGTAATCATAGAACTTTAGAAGAAATTGAAAGAATGTTCGATGCTATTGTAGCCAATGAAGGGGAGCCCGATGTTGTTCAAATTTCAGGAGGAGAACCTACTGTACATCCTCATTTTTTTGAAATCTTAGACTTAGCCAAATCAAAACCTATTAAACATTTAATGGTCAATACTAACGGAATAAGGATAGCTAAAGATATTTCATTTGTGGAAAAACTAGCCTCTTATATGCCAGATTTTGAAATTTATCTTCAATTTGATAGCTTTAAACCTGAAGTTTTAGAAAAAATGAGAGGAGAAGATTTAAGTGAAATTAGAAAAAAAGCAATTGAAAACCTAAATCAATTCAATTTATCTACTACTTTAGTAGTTACTTTACAAAAAGGTGAAAATGACGACGAAATTGGTAAAATTTTAGAATACGCATTACAACAAAAATGCGTTAGAGGAGTTACTTTTCAACCTACTCAAGTTGCGGGAAGAAACGAAAATTATGATGACAACCAAGGTAGAATAACACTAACAGAAGTTCGCAGAAAAATCTATGAACAATATCCCGTTTTTACTCCACAGGACTTGATTCCCGTACCGTGTAATCCCGACGCTTTATGTATGGCTTACGCTCTAAAAATGAATGGTGAAGTTTTTCCAATGACCAATCTTATTAATCCAGAAGACCTTTTAAACAACTCTAAAAATACAATTGTTTTTGAAAGTGATGAAAAACTCAAAAATCATTTACTTACCTTATTCAGTACAGGTATTTCTGTAGATTGTGCTGAAGAAGAACTTGGAGAGTTAATGTGTTGTTTACCAAGAGTAAAATCGGACCACTTACAGTATGATAATTTATTTAGAATTATCATTATGAATTTTATGGATGCACATGATTTTGATGTAAGAGCTGTAAAAAAATCATGCGTACATATCGTTGACAAAAAAGGCAAATTAATTCCTTTTGAAACCATGAATCTGTTTTATAGAGATGAATCTATAAAAGAAATTAGAAAACAACTGAATTAAAAAAGGATGAAAAACAAAAAAATATTATTTGTATTAGCTCTTATGATAATACTATTGATAGTATTCATAGAGCCTATTAGAGCTATTCTAATAGTAGTACTGCTTTCTATTGCAGGATTAGCCGTTTTTGTATCTCCTTTTCCTCTTATTATAGGAATATTACGTTTATTTTTTATAAATGAAAATAAAAAATTTACATTGCAACTGATTACGTATTCTACCATTGTATTAGTAATAGGATCTAGTACTTGTGGTATATTAACTTTTATAAACTAAAGATTATGATAAATGATGTTTTTTTTTCTTTAATTTTTTTTGTAGAAATAGTTAATGTAATAACTTTTTTTATTGGTCTCATATTAGTTATTTTTTTTAGAAAAGAACCCTATAAGACAATAGCCAAAAAAATATTAATTTATTCAATTATTTCATTTGTAATAGGATTTGGATGCTGTGTAGGAGGGATTGCACTATTTAATTAATGAACTTTAACGCTATATTAACAACTATTTATAAATTATAAAAATACATTTGCTATAGGTAAATATTAAATAATGATTGCTTATTATAGAAAAATACTTTCTTATACCATATTTGTTGTTTCTCTTCTTATGATTTCTTGTGATCAAAAACAGGAGCAGAGAGTCTATTTTGGCGGTGAAATAATAAACCCTAATTCAAAATTTCTTTACCTCTGCAAAGAAGATAAAGTTATAGATACTATAGAATTAGATCGTAACAATCGCTTTTTAGTTAAATATGATACCTTATCTTCTGGTATGTATACGTTTAGACATGAACCAGAGTATCAGTATATGTATGTAGAAAAAGGCGATAGTTTAATGATTAGATTAAATGCCCAAGAATTTGATAATTCATTAACTTTTTGTGGTCGTGGCGATGAAAAAAATAATTTTTTAATAGAATTATTTTTAAAAAATGAAGAAGATAAAAATTCAAGTTTTGACATATACGATGAATCTCTAAAAGAGTTTGAATACAGACTCAACAAGGAATACCAAGAACGGAAAATATTTTATAATGAAAAAAAAGAAGAAATAAGTTGGAATGAGGATTTTGATTTATATGCTAGTTCCATGCTAGAAATGCCTTATTTAACCAAAAAAGAACTCTATCCTTTGGTTCATCAATTTAGAACAAATCAAAAAGTTTGTGGTTTGCTTCCTAAAGATTATTATGATTATAGAAAAGAAATTGATTTTAACAATCAAAAGTTAACGGATTTTGCTCCTTTTGTTGCGTATCTAACCGCTATGCTAAACAATATTACTTGTGATAGTAAAAAAGAAACTATAATTGTAAAAAATAATATAGATAGATTAAAGGTTGCTGATTCTATATTTACCAATAAATCAATTAAAAACTCTGTATTACATAACATAGCTTTTATGTATCTTTTAGAAGATCAAAACACCTCTAATAATAAAACCTTTTTATCAGAATATTATAAACTTTCTACTGATTCATGCAGTAAAAATGCCATTAAAGAAATAGCTAATTCTATTCAATCTTTAGCCAAAAATAAATACTTACCCAAAATTGAACTTATAGATTCAAAAGGAAAAATAGTTAACTCCGTTCCAACTAATGCCCAAAAAACGGTTGTCTTTTTTTGGAGTTCAGAAGCCAAATCACATCTAAAATTAGCTCATAAAAAAGCTATGGAAATTAAGAAAAAAAATCCTGCTATAAATTTTGTAGCCGTTAATATAGATAAAGATCCTAATCAATGGGAAAAGGTTTTAGCACATCATCATTTTGAAATCCCTCAACTTCATGCTAAATATTTTGAAGACATACAGAGTAAATGGGTTATAACTAAAATACATAGAGCCATCTTATTAAATGAAGACAAAACAATTAAAAATGCTTTTATAAATATTTTTGATGCTGAGTTTGATAATTATCTAAAATAATTTTAATTCGTTTAAATCCTTATTAAGTTCTCAAGTTTTTAAAAAACTTGAGAATATTTTTTATATTAATTTAACGTTTTTATGCGTACTCTATTTTTATTTTTTTCTGTTGCCTTGTGGTCTCAATCAATTCCTAAAATTGATTTCATTTCCTTAAAAGCGGAATTAACTCCTTCTTTTAAAACAAGGTCAATTTCAGGAACTTGCCGTTATATAGTTCAAGTAAACCAAAAGATAGATTCTATTAAAATAGATGCCATAAAAATGAAGTTTGAACAAGTTAAAATAAATGGAAAATCTGTAAATTATAAAAACACAAATAAATCACTTGTCCTTTTTGAAGGATACAAAATAGGTAAAAATGAAATAACTTTTAATTACCAAGCTACACCTAAACAAACTATGTATTTTGTAGACATGGGCAATGATTCTTTATTTTTATCTTCTAATAATAAAGAACACATACATAACAAGTATCAAATCTGGACACAAGGTCAAGGAAAATATACTTCGCATTGGCTTCCTAGCTTTGATGATGTAAATGAAAAGCTGGTTTTTCATTTAAGTATTTTTGCAGAACCTTTTTATAAAGTAATTTCAAACGGTGTTCTAAAAAAAATTATACAACCAGGTATAAAAGCAAATAAAAAATGGGTGTATGAAATGAAAAAACCAATGTCTTCCTATTTAGCAATGCTTACGATAGGAGCATTTGATTCAAAAGAAATAGTATCAAAAGGAGGAAAGAAGCTTCAACTATATTATAAATATGAGGATGCAAATAAATTTGACTATACCTATAAATATTCGAAAGAAATTTTTAATTTCTTAGAAAAAGAAATTGATTTAGATTATCCTTGGAAAATATACAAACAAGTTCCTGTCGAGGATTTTTTATATGCAGGTATGGAAAACACTACAGCTACATTATTTTCTCAAGATTTTGTAGTAGATAAAACAGGTTTTAATGATAAAAATTACATAAATGTAAATGCTCATGAATTAGCACATCATTGGTTTGGTGATCTAGTCACAGCAAAAGAAGGAAAACATCATTGGCTACAGGAAGGTTTTGCTACTTATTACGCATTATTGGCGGAAAAACATTTGTTTGGAGATACTCATTTTCAGTTTGAATTACTAAAATATGCCGAAGAAATAAATGCTAATTCTAAAAAAGATACAATTCCTATTTTAAATGAAAAAGCAAGTGTATTAAGTTTTTATAAAAAAGGAGCATGGGCATTACATTATTTGAAAGAATCAATAGGGGATCATTGTTTTAAAAAAGCAGTAAAAGCATATCTAAAAGAATACCAATACAAAAATGTTGAAACAGATGATTTTTTAAATGAAATACAAAAAGTAGCTCCTCATTTTGATATAGCTCAATTTAAAAAAGAATGGTTAGAATCACCGGGTTTTGATATTGAAAAAGTCGTTCAAATTTTGAGTCAAAATAAAGAAGTCAAAAAATATTTTGAATTACAGGAAATGCAAACAATTCCTTTTGATCAGAAAAAAGTATTTTTTGAAAATATTTTACTATCAAATCAATATGTTGCTTTAGTACAAGAAATTATTTATCAATTAGGAAATATTTCTTATCATGAAAAAGCTGAATTGTTAAAATTAGCAATGAATACTAAAAATATAGCTATCCGACAAGCAATAGCAGAAACTATTCAAACAATACCATTAGAATTCAGATCTGATTATGAACAACTTTTGGATGATGAATCCTATATAACTAAAGAAATTGCATTAGTACAGTTATGCAAACAATTTCCAGAAAATTGTGCTATTTATTTAAATAAAACAAAAGAAATAATTGGTTTGAATGATAAAAGTTTTAGAATTACCTGGTTAGGACTCGCTATAAAATCAAAAATAGAAAGAAAAGAAGTATATGAACCATTTTTATCTGAACTTTTAGAGTATACAACTCTAAAATTTAGTTCAACAATAAGGCAAAACGCATTAGAAGTAATCCTTAAAATTAATCCAACTCATCCTATTGTTTTAAAATCATTAGTAAATGCTACGCAGCATCATAAATGGCAATTTGTTCGTTTTTCAAAAAATACAATTAGAGCTATGCTTAAAAAAGAGTATTTTAAGAAAGCTTTTGAAGGCATTCTTCCTAATTTGTCTGGCAAAGAAGAATTATTTTTGCGTAATGAATTAAAATAATAAAAGCAGAATCATAAAATCTCCTCTATATTTTTTTTAATATTTTCAGCAATTTTATCTGTAGGCAAATCATTTTCATCATTTCCAAAAGGATCTTCAATTTCCTCAGCAATAAGCTCTAAACTGGCTAATACATAAAATATGAATATAACAACAGGAATTGTTAAATATCCTAAACTAAAAACATAGCCAAAAGGTAATGACATAACGTAGAAAAAGATAAACTTTTTTAGAAATACACTATAAGAAAAAGGAATAGGGGTATTTTTAATTCGTTCACAAGCACCACAAATATCTAAAAAAGAGGAGAGTTCATTATTTATAAATACTAAATTTTCATCAGAAAGTTTTTTTTCATTTTTTAATTCAATTATCTTTTTAGTCATTAGTTTTACTATTTGACTTGGCTTATGTTTTTTATGGTGTATGTCTACATTTAGTTCATCAAATAACTCTTGATTAATCTGTTCATTTTTTAAATGTAAACTGAGTACTTGAGCAAAATATGGAATAGCCTTTTTAAATAAGACTTTATCTTCTTTATCTATTAAGATAGCAGAAAGTTTTATAGCTAAATTTCTACTATTATTTACTAAGGCTCCCCATTGTTTTCTACCTTCCCACCATCTATCATAAGCAGTATTGGTTCTAAAAACCAAAAGTAGTGAAATAACAAAACCCAACATGCTGTGCATGATGGGTATGTTTTTTAAATTATGTTCTTTAGATAACTTGAAATATTCTAGTTCTAAATAAGCTATAACCCCTGTGTATAATCCAATACTAAGTATTAGTGGTAATAATTGCCTAAAGGTATCTGCTTTATGAAATCTAAAAATAAAGGTAAACCAATCTTTTGTATTATAAGAAATCATTATTATTATTCTTTATCTTTATGAATTCTTTCTAGTATAATTTTTTCTGGAGCATGAAGAACCATTGGAAACTTTTCAATTTTCACAGAGCTTATATCTAATCCAAAAGCACTTTCTTCTGATAATGAAAATTTCTTTAGGAAGAAATAAGTGCTCATAACTATTTTTTCAGCAAAATTCAAGAAACTGTCAT
This sequence comes from Flavobacterium columnare, assembly GCF_014844295.1. Taxonomy (NCBI): domain Bacteria; kingdom Pseudomonadati; phylum Bacteroidota; class Flavobacteriia; order Flavobacteriales; family Flavobacteriaceae; genus Flavobacterium; species Flavobacterium columnare. The sequence goes on along the minus strand of NZ_CP054494.1, from coordinate 2,919,321 downwards.
TTGAAAGATATTTTTCAGAAAGTATAAATTTAAAATCTCCCAAGATTTTATTTTTATGTAAAGATTCGTAACGACTTGTAATATCTACTTCGCCTTTTTCTACCATATCTTTAATTACTTCTTTAAACATTAAATTGATTTTAGTAGGCTCTCTAAATCCTAAATTAAAATCAATACGGTATAAATCATCTCTAATAATTTCTGTTACACGGTATTCTTTTTTATAAGGTTCATTGGCTACATTAACATGTATAAACCAATAGATATCAGCTCTTTTTGGACGTTTTTGTAAGATAGAATACATTACTTTCTCCTCAATTTCATCTACACGACCTGCATTAGTCATATATACTAAATGAGTAGCGTATTTAGGGATTGATAAATCAACACTTAATTCAGCTAAAACTTTTTTATAATGTTCTACTTTTACAAATTTTGTATAATTTTTACCTATTTGCTTAGCTCTATACCAAACAGCCATGACAAATATTAATAATGAAGCAATAATAAGAGTTACATATCCACCATGAGCAAACTTATCTAAACAGGCTATTAGAAAACTAAACTCAATAGCTAAATAAAATAGGATCACTGGTAGTATTATAAAAACTGTAATACGCTTCATAACCATATAATACATCAATAAAATAGTAGTCATAATCATACATAAAACAATTGCAAGACCGTAAGCTGCTTCCATTTTACCTGATTCTTTAAAATACAATACAATACCTATACAACCCGCTAATAATAACCAATTGATTGAAGGAATATATAATTGTCCTTTTAATACCGTTGGATATTTAATTTTAACTTTTGGCCAAAAATTTAATCGTACTGCTTCATTAATAAGGGTAAAAGAACCTGATATTAAAGCTTGTGAAGCAATAACAGCAGCTAAAGTGGCTATTAAAATTCCGAAGGGTTGAAACCAATCAGGCATTACCAAGTAAAATGGATTAATGTTATTAGGATTAATACTACGTAAAGTTTCTCCTTGATGTTTAATTAAATATGCTCCTTGGCCAAAATAATTTAATAAAAGAGCTATTTTTACAAAAATCCAACTAATTCTAATATTTTGTCTTCCACAATGCCCCATATCAGAATATAAAGCTTCAGCACCTGTAGTACATAAGAAAACAAAACCTAAAACATAAAATCCTTCAGGATGAATTTGTAATAAATGAATAGCATAATAAGGATTAATTGCTCTTAACACATCAAAATTCTGTGAAATTTGAATAATTCCTAAAATAGCCAACATTCCAAACCAAATGGTCATCATAGGCGCAAAAAATTTACCTACCAAACTTGTACCAAATTGTTGAATTAAAAACAATAGTACTAAAATAGTAATTACAATAGGAACCGTATTAATTTGAGGAAAATACAACTGCAATCCTTCTACAGCAGAAGAAACGGATATAGGAGGTGTAATAATTCCATCAGCTAATAGAGCAGAACCTCCTACAATGGCAGGTATAATCAGCCATTTGACTTTCGTTCGTTTAACTAATGCGTATAATGCAAAAATTCCACCTTCTCCGTTATTATCCGCAGATAGTGTCATAATTACATACTTTAACGTGGTCTGGAGAGTAAGCGTCCACAAAATAGCTGAAATACCTCCTAAAACAACATCTGGGCTAATGGCATGATTGCCTATAATAGCTTTCATTACATACAAAGGCGATGTACCAATGTCACCATAAATAATTCCTAAAGTAACAAGAATTCCACCTAAAGTAAATTTACTGTGAAGATCTTGATGATGCGTTGAGCTCATATTTGAAGTTAATAAAATAAAGGACAAAATTAAATATTTACAATTAATTGTTTGTCTTTTTAGGCTTTTTTTTTATGAATAAATAATATTTTTTTTAAGCCATTAAAAACGGATTCTTTTATTTTTAGTTTTTTTGTACTATTTGTTTGTAAAAGAACTAAAATAATTTCTATGATGTTACTCTTCTAATAAATATTACTACTTTTTTAGTAGACAAAAGTAGTAGAGAATCCTATTGAGACAGAAAAAAGAAGATGTATTTAAGAAAAAAGTACCTAAATATACCTTCTTTTTTTGAAAAGTATTTTATTTAAGAAACAAAATAAAAAATAGGTTAAAATTATTACCTGATAATAATTTTATTTCCTTTTTTAAATTTAGATAAACCACTATTTTTCTTTAAAAACAAACCCAAGCCCAATGGATTTTAACATTTTTTTACTAAATGGTGAAAAAAATACAGATTGACCAAAAAGCCAACCAAAAAACATTAACATAAAAGGGTAGAGGGGTAATACTAAAATGAATACTAAAAAATAATAGAAACTCCAATGCAAATTTTCTTTAGTTAAACCCAAAAACTGCATAAAATAAGCAGAAATTTTAGCTGATAAGGAACCATTTATAGCAAATACAATAAAAATAATAGCTAATTGATAATTAGATTTAATTCCCCAACGTTCTTTAAGTTTCTTCATCTATTTTTATTTTCACAAATATAATTAACGTATAGGAACTCTACCAAATAATTGTTGATTATTACTATTTTGAAAGTAAACAAGATAATTGTATATTAAATAATTTACTTCATAGCCATAACGGATATTAGGATCGTAATTTATTTGCATCTGATATAAATTTGGATTATACCTAAAAGATTCTAAAACTCGATTATTCCATTCTCTAATCCATAAACTATTTTTATTTTCAAGAAATGACAAACTATGATATCCTCTTGGAAAGGATCTACTTAGTAACCAATTACTAAAACCAGAGTCAATAATTATTACTTCATAATTAGTATCTTCATTCACGATTTTTACAGTATCTCCGCGAATTATCTTTGAATTTTCTTGCAAATTACTGGTGTTAAATTCACCAGATGATTTACAAGAATAAATCATAAAAATTAGTATCCAAAAAAATATTTTTTCCATTTTAAATTTTATGCAATTGTAATGATATAAACTATTAATTTTCAAAAAATTAAATAACCTTTTCTAAAATTATGAATTTAACTTATTAAATACTCATAATTTAATGTTATAATTTCTAAAATTTTATTAGATATTATGTTTAAAAGAATTTATACCTTCTTTATAAATGAACTATAATTTATATTATGTAAAATAGAAAATTTAAAGATTTCCTTTCACTTCTATAAAAAATGTTCTAATTTTACTTTTAATGAAATCATTAGATATTCTTTAACTTTGGCAAAGTCTTTGATATCGTAACAGTATCATTATTTTTGATAATTATAATTGTAATGCTCTAAAAATAAAACTTATACAAATCACATGAAAAACTCTATAGCTACAAATATTGCTAATTTTTTAAAAGATTTTAAACCATTTAATTTTTTATCTTTTGAGGATTTAGAGCAAATTGCTCGTTATATAAAAGTTATTCATTTAGATAAAAAACAAAAACTTTTTCAAATAAATGATCCTTTGCATGATAGTTTTTATGTTGTAAATTCAGGAGTTGTTCATTTAACAGTTGTATCAGATGCGGAAGAAACATTATTAAATAAATGCTATACAGGAGATATTTTTGGATTAAGACCTTTTTTTGCTAAAAATAATTATCAAATGACGGCTAAAGCAAATGAAGAAGCTATTTTATTTGCAATACCTATTGAACGAATCAGACCATTTGTCATACAAAATTCTCAAGTTTTAAATTTTTTATTAGAAAGTTTTGCCTTAAATTCAAATAATCCAACAGATCAAGATAAAAAACATTTGATTGCTGATAATATTCAACTTTCAGAATTTCAAAATGATTTTTCCTTTATACAAACACTAACCTATAACCACTCCCCTTTATTAGTTGAAAGACATCAAACCATTAGGGAAGTAGCGTTATTAATGGCTGATAAAATGCTAGATAACGCATTTATAATGGAAAATGATAAACTCATTGGAATTGTAACGGATTCTGATTTCAAATATAAAGTTGCTACAGGAAAAAATGCCATTCAATCGCATATTGATAAAATTATGACTTATCCTGTAATAACTGTTACTGAAAATGTTTCCTTATCCGAAGCCCAATTAGTAATGTTATCTCATAAAGTCCATCATTTATGTGTGACTGCAGATGGTACACCAAATACTCAAATTAAAGGAGTTATTACCCAACAAGATTTAGTACAAGCTCAAGCTAATTCTCCTGGAGTATTAATAAAAGAAGCTAAAAGAGCTAGTTCGTATTTAGAATTAAGAGCCGTTTATAGATCTATGGCATCTATGATGCAACAAGCTCTTACTAAAAATATACCATTGCAACATCTTTACAATGTAGCTGGTGAAATTGTATTAGCTATCATTAATAGATCCATCGAATTGGCTATTTTAGATTTAGGCTCCCCTCCTGTTCCTTTTGCTTTTTTGAGTATAGGAAGTCAAGGAAGAAAAGAACAGTTATTATTAACGGATCATGACAATATGCTAATTTATGCTGATGTAGATGTGCAACAGGCAAGAAATGTCCGATTTTACTTTAGTCAATTAGCTAAAAAAGTAGCAGAAACACTTGAAAAATTAGGTTATAAACACTGTGAATTTGGGAATTCTGTAACGAACGAAAAATGGTGTAAACCCTTAACCGAATGGATTATACAATACGAAAATTGGATTAAATCCCCTGGAGAGTTCACAAATGAACATTGTGCTATCTTTTTTGATTATGAATTTGTTTATGGAGATCAAAGTTTTGAAACAGTCATAATAGATACTATCTCTAAAATGAAAAACAAGGTATTGTTTTTAGATTATTTAGGAAATGATGCCCTTAAAAAACCTGCTCCTCTAAATTTTTTCAAAAAATTTAATGAAGAAGATAGCGGATTGCATCATGGAAAATTTAATATTAAAGAAAAAGCTATCAATCAAATGGTAGACATAGCTCGTTTACTATCTATACAATTTGAATTAAAAGGAATTAATAATACTTATTCTAGATATAAAGAATTAGCTATTAAAAACCCAGATAATGCTGAAGTTTATCGTCAAGCATCTGAAACTTTTTTATTAGTATCTAAATATAGAATTTTAGAAGGTTATAAAAATGATAATACGGGTGAATATATAGATGTAGAACATTTACCTAAAATAGAGAAAGAACGTTTAAAAGAATCGTTTTCTGTATTAAAAGATTTAGAAGAAATAGTAAAAGACACGTTTCAATTAACACAATTTTCATAAAAATGCTCGATTGGTTAAAACATTTAGGAAAAGAATATCCAGATTTTTGGAAACAATACTTAGTTCAGTTAGAAATACCTTCTGTACGAAAGGTAGCTTTGCATATTGAAACTACAGGATTAAATCCATCAAAAGATAAAATTATTTCAATAGGAGCTGTTGTCATTGAAAACAATCAAATTATAATTGAACAAAGCTTAGAAATTGAACTAGAAAAAGATAAAATTATTAATGCAAAAGAATTAACGTACGAAGAAGCACAAGCCATTGAAGCTTTTATTCATTTTATAGGCAATGCTACACTTATAGGGCATCGTATACATTATGATATTGAAATTTTAAATGAATATCTATCAAAATTACATAGTGGTCGTATAAAAAACAATTTATTAGATATAGAAGTTATGGAAACAAGAATTTTAGATTTAAGTTCTAAAATATTTTCATTAGAGGAATTGTTTTCTACCTATAAAATAAAAAAAACGGAAGTACTAACTTCGGGAAATTTAGCATTCAATATCGGTTTGTTGTTTTTAAAAATGAGAGGTAAGTTAAAGATTAGCTAAAAAAAAATTAGCAAGCTCTAGTTAAATTTCCACTAAAAAATACAACCTGTTTTTTCTATTTTAACAGGTTGTATTTTGGTTTCTTAAACTTTTTCGTTTTTAATTTCTTCAAGAACTTCTGGGTTTAATAACGTAGAAATATCTCCAAAATTTTCTAAATCACCAGAAGCTATTTTTCTTAAAATTCTACGCATAATTTTACCTGAACGGGTCTTAGGTAAACCACTAACAAATTGAATTTTGTCTAACTTAGCAATAGGTCCTACTTGATCCGAAATGATTTGATTTATTTCAATTTTTAAATTTTCACGATCCCGATGTTCTCCTGTTTCTTTTAAAATGACAAAACCATATAAAGCATTTCCTTTTATATCGTGAGGAAATCCTACTATAGCACTTTCTGCTACAGCTGGATGTTCATTAATAGAATCTTCAATGGGAGCTGTTCCTAGATTATGTCCTGAAACAATAATAACATCATCTACTCTACCTGTTATTCTATAATATCCCACTTCGTCACGTAATGCTCCATCACCAGTAAAGTATTTTCCAGGAAATTGAGAAAAATAAGTTTCTTTATATCGCTCATGATCTCCCCAAATAGTTCTGGCAATACTTGGCCAAGGAAATTTAATACATAAACTTCCTACAACTTGATTTCCTTCTATTTCATTTCTTAATTCATCCATTAAAACAGGTTGTACTCCTGGTAATGGCAAGGTGGCATAAGTAGGTTTAGTAGGAGTTACAAAAGGTATAGGTGCAATCATAATTCCACCTGTTTCTGTTTGCCACCATGTATCTACTAGTGGACAACGCTTCCCTCCTACATGGTCATTATACCAATGCCAAGCTTCTTCATTAATAGGTTCTCCTACTGAACCTATTACTTTTAATGATTTTAAAGGAAATTTCTGTACATAGTCTAAATTTTCTTTGGCTAAAGAACGAATGGCTGTAGGAGCTGTATAAAATTGTGTTATTTTATGTTTTTCGATTATTTGCCAATAACGTGAAAAATCGGGATATGACAATATCCCTTCACTGATTACGGTTGTTCCACCATTTAAAAGAGGTCCGTATAATGAATAAGAATGTCCTGTAATCCAACCTATATCTGCGGTACACCAAAATATATCTCCGTCATTATAATTAAAAACATTTTTAAATGTATAAGCTGTGTAAACCATGTATCCAGCTGTTGTATGTAACATCCCTTTTGGTTTTCCTGTAGAACCTGAAGTATATAAGATAAATAATGGATCTTCAGCATCCATTATTTCAGCCACACTAGTGTCTAAAGCATTGTCTAATAAAGGTTGTAACCAATGATCACGTCCTATTTTCATATCTATCTTTTCCTTGGTTCGCTCAACAACTAAAACGGTTTTAACACCGTGACAACGTTCTAGTGCCTCATCTACAATCCCTTTTAGATTGATTTTTTTATCACCTCTATAACCTCCATCAGATGTAATCACCATTTTTGCTTGACAATCATTTATACGAGCTTCCAAAGCACCTGCTGAAAAACCTGCAAAAATAACAGAATGAATAGCACCTATTCTTGCGCAAGCTAAAACGGCTATGGCTAATTCAGGTATCATGGGTAAATAAATACATACGCGATCTCCTTTTTCTATGCCTTGTTCTAACAAAACATTAGCCATTTTTGAAACTTTTTGATAAAGTTCGTTGTAACTTATCTTCTGTGCTTTTTCTTCGGGGTTATTAGGTTCAAAAATAATTGCTGTTTTGTCTCCACGTCTAGCCAAGTGGCGATCAATACAGTTTTTTGTTATATTAACTTTTGCATCAATGAACCATTTAAATTCTGCTTTTTGCATATCAAAATCAAAAACCTTATCCCATTTTTGATACCAGATAAAATTCTCATCGGCTATTTTATCCCAAAATTTTTTGGGTTCTCGTACCGATTTTTTATACATTTTAAAGTAGTTTTCTAAATCCTTTATGGTATAATAACTCATGATTTGCCTTTTTTATAAAATGGTTTATGACTCGTTAAAATTCTGAAAAGCGAAAATACCATATTTCTAATGAGTGAGCAATTTATAAATCATTAAATATTTACTAAAAAGTAAAAAAAATTCTACTTCTATTTTTTAATACATTTTCTTTTTTCTATTCTATCTAAAAGAATTAAATAAAATAGTATACAAGAAATATAAATTAAATTATTTTTGCAAACTTAGGATCATTTGAAATAGTAGAACTATTTTTTTATTACCTATGCTGTTTTTTTAAATAAAATAAAATGTTTTTTAATTCCTTAGAATTTGCGATTTTCCTACCTCTTGTTTTTTTACTCTATTGGTTTGTTTTTAATAGATCTAAAAAGGCACAAAATACCTTATTAATTATAGCTAGTTATTATTTTTATGCTTGTTGGGATTGGCATTTTTTGTTCTTATTAATTTTTTCAACGCTTTTAGATTATGTATCAGGTATAAAAATTGAAAGAAGTAATAACGAAAGAATTGCTCAATTTTGGTTTTGGTTAAGTGTTGGGATAAATTTAGGGTTTTTAGGAATTTTTAAATATTATAACTTTTTTGCACAATCATTTGCTGATTTATGCAATAAAATAGGATTTGAAGTACATCCTTATCTATTACAACTTGTATTGCCTGTTGGTATTTCTTTTTATACTTTTCATGGATTATCTTATGTAATTGACATTTATAAAAAAAGAATTAAAGCGGAATATAATTTTATTGATTATTCATTATTTGTTAGTTATTTTCCTTTATTAGTCGCTGGTCCTATTGAAAGAGCGACTCATTTATTACCTCAAGTAAAGGTTAAAAGAGAATTTAATTTTGAGAAAGCAAAAGAAGGAACCTACCAGATTATATGGGGGTTAGTAAAAAAAATAGTTGTTGCTGATTCTTGTGCATTGTATGCAAATGCTATTTTTGATCATTCGCATACAATGAATTCTTATTCATTAGTATTGGGTGCTATTTATTTTGCCTTTCAGATATATGGTGATTTTAGTGGTTATTCGGATATTGCATTAGGAACATCTAAATTATTTGGAATTGATTTACTAAAAAACTTTAATTATCCTTATTTTTCTAGAGATATTGCAGAGTTTTGGCGTCGTTGGCACATCTCTTTATCTTCTTGGTTTAGAGACTATTTATACATTCCTCTAGGAGGTAGTCAAGGAGGCAAATGGATGCAAGTTCGTAATACATTTATTATTTTTTTAGTCAGTGGATTTTGGCATGGAGCTAATTGGACCTTTATTATATGGGGACTTATAAATGCTATCTATTTTTTACCCCTTTTATTATTTAATAAAAACAGAACTAATCTAGGAACTATACATTTCCAGTGGAATGCTTCTGGAATTACAACCATATTTAATATAATAAGTACTTTTGCTCTTTCTACTTTGGCATGGATATTTTTTAGAGCAAAATCTATTACGGATGCTTATAATTATATTTACCAGTTATTTACTAATGGTGATTTTTCTATCCAATACCTAAATAATGAGCGTTATTCTTATGAATTAATGCCTTTGGTTGTGTCGTTTATTCTTTTTGAATGGTTTAATAAGGATAAAATTGAGCCTATTTCTGGAAGATTTGTTTATGTTAAATTATTTATATCTATTTTAGCTTTAATTGCTTTAGGTGTTTATTCTGATTATAAGGAGTTTATATATTTTCAATTCTAATGAAAAAATTCTTAAAACATAGTGTATTACTCTTATTTATTGTTTTAATAAGTAGTATTTTTCTGGATTTACTTTATACTTTTATTCTTAAATCTTCAGCTAAAAGGAATAAGATTGAATATGTATTACATACAAAACAAAAAGTGTATGATGTTATTATTATGGGGACCTCCCGTGCTAATAATCATTTTGTCCCCTCTCTTTTTAAAAAAAGAGGTTATAAAACATTTAATTTCGGAATGAGTGGTTCACATCTTTTTGAAACCAATTTAATGTTAAAAATAATGCTTCAACAAAATTTTAAAATTAAAAACTTATTATTAGAAGCAGATTTGAGCGTATGTAATGAAAAAAGAGACGAGGGAACAACAGCTCGTTTTATGCCCTATTTACATACTAATTCCATTATAAAAGATCATTTTAAATTTGAAAATGACTTTTTAGAACTTTATTATATTCCTTTTTATAGATACATAAAATTTGACGCTAAAATTGGTTTTAGAGAGGTAAACAAGTCCTTTCTTAAGAAAAAAACAAATTTATTAGATCATAATGGTTATTACCCTCTAAATGGAACTAATTGGAAAAGAATGAAAAATAATATTTCAGGATTAAAACCTATTCGTAATAGTTATTTAGATGATATTAAGAAAATTTGTAAAGAAAATAATATTCGATTAATTTTAGTAATGACTCCTATGTGTAAAAGCACTGAAGGAATGGATTATTTTGATAAGATAAATAAAATCTATCCTGAGATTTATAATTTTGAAAATGCGGTAACAGATGATCATTATTTTTCATCTTGTGGTCACTTGAATAACCAAGGAGCTATAAAATTTACTAAATATGTATTAGATCATATTTCTTTTTAATTATAGAGAAAAAGTTGTAATGTTTGAAAGCGAATTCTAATCTTTTAATAAAAACTGTATACTAAAACAAGGGCTCTCCTAAAAAGGAATAACTTAGGTTTCGTTTGTTCTTTTAAGGTTAATAAAAAATGTAATTATTAACATTATACAACTTAAACTTCCCGTTCACTCCGTTTGAGTTCTCCCCCCTTGGGGTCAACTAGAAAAGAGACTCAATGAAGTGAAATGAGAGGATTACCACCTTTTCGGACAGCCTCTTGTTTTTTAGTTTAATTTATAGTTTAGAATTACTAAGCATGAAAAACAAGTACTGGAATATGTACCCGATGTGTCATTTTTTGAGTTAATCTTTTAGTAAACAATTCCGTAAAAAAATCTCTTTTGTAAGTAACCATTCCTAATAAATCGATTTGATAATGGTTAATAAAATACTCAATAGCGTCTACCACGTTTTCGGATTTATTAAGTATAAAACTAACCTTTTCATTTTCAAATTCTTTTCTCCAAGAATTTATAATATCTTCTGATACTTCATTCTCTGAGTTTATAACGTGTAAACACTTAACAGACCATCCTAACTTATTTGCTAGATTTACTGTTTGTGCAAAAGGTTCTCTATCTTTTTCTCTAAATCTGGTAGTAAATCCTATAGTTTCTAATTCTTTGGTGTTACATCCTTCTGGTAATACTAAAGTTGGGACATTTGCGGTTAAGATGACTGAATCCGTATTAGTTCCCATAATTTTAGAAAACCAATCATCATCTCCTGAAGTTGCCATTATGATAAAATCTACTTTCTCTTCTTTTACACACTGATTGATACTTACACTCAATTCTCCCAAAACAATTTTATGATGGATCTCTACAGCTTCTAATCCTTTTGAGTAAGCTAATTCTTCCAATTTTTTATTGTTTTCTTTGAAAAGTTCAAATTCGTCTAAATCAACACTGGAATAAAGCATATTAGCACTTAGTACACCAGACTGTACATCTACTATAGGTAAACTGTAGGTATGTAATAAAAGTACTTTTGCTTGATTTTTTTTGGCTAATTCCAAAGCAAAAAGGCTCGCGTCATTAGCTGCATCTGAAAAATCAGTAGGGACTAAAATGGTTTTCATATATATAAGTTTTAGTTATGATAGTCTATCTATTTAAGAATATTTAGTTCTTTTTATTCGTACTCTAATTTAGGACTAAATAGTTATAAAAAAAATGATATTTATCATTTAATCACATTCTGAGTTTTTTCTTGTTGTTATCACTTTTTTATCAAAAATTCTTTACTAAGTTTTATAGTGGAATAGATATAAATAGAAAAGAGCTTAGATTAAAAACAATCTAAGCTCTTTTCTAAGAATTAATAATTTTATTATTTTTTAGTCCATTCCTTTATGCTTTCTTCATTCATCTTTATATAATCAAGATTATTTGCAGATTTTGCTCCCTCTAATGAATTTTTTGCTGTTTCTATAGCTCCTTTATAATCGCCTAACTTGGCTTGAATTTGTGACTTAAGGCGAGTGTACCAAAAAGGTTTTTTTTCATTCATTTCATAGGCTTTATTAACATAGACTAAGGCTTTATTGAGATCTCCATTTATATTGTAGTAATATTGTGAAGCGGCAAAATAATCTCCTGAAGTAGGTCCGTTTAATGTTTTATCAATAGAAGCAATAGCTGTTTTATTTGTTGGTACTTCAAAATGTAAGGATACAGCTGTCTTTTCCCATAAGAAATCAAGGTTGGCTCCGTTAAAATCTGTATTAGAAATTCCTATAGTAAATGTTTCTACTGATTTATGTAATATTTCAGTTTTAGCAGATGTTTTTAAAGCTACTTTTGCATCATCCCATTTTTCAGGAGTTCCCCAATTGTTGGTATCATTATAAAAATAAATTTCCCATTCTTCTGCTTTAGGCATTAGATATAAAGCATACTTTCCTTTTTTTAAGGTAGCCCCGTTAATTGTTACATCATCAGTAAAACTAATAGTTGTATTAGCATTTGCACCTGCACGCCATATCTTACCGAAAGGGACTAGGTCTCCAAAAACAATTCTTCCTTTTATACTGGGACGGGAATACTCAATTTCTACTTCTGTTAGACCAACAGTTTGTGTAAAAAGAGCTTTAGGACTTGCTTGCGGAACTTTTATTTGTCCTTGTGTAAGCAAAGAAGCTAAAAAAGTAGTAGCTGCTATTATAAATCGTATCATCTAAATAGTTTTTTCAAAGATAAGGTTCTGATTTTTAAAAAATTGTTAACAAAAGTATAAAATAATTTTCTGCCTTTAGAATCCTTTAATCAATATTCTTAGGTTTAGATTTCTTAAATGATCTCTTGTTTTTTATTTGTGAAATAAGTAGCAATAATATACCTGTTAGCATAAATAAAGAGATATAAACTAACATTTTATTTGCAAGAGGTAAATAAATATCAAAATAGGGTAATCCTCCTTGACTGAATAAAAAGAGTTGGTTAAAAATGATTCCTAAGGAAAATAAACCAATCCCTAATATACTCATTTTTTTTAAACATAATATTTGCTCTATAAATATGTTTGCTAATAAATATAAAGTAATTATGCATAAAAATACTAGATGTAAATATGCTATTACTATGGTTCTATTACTATATACAAAATGTTTTAATTCATTTATAAGTAAACCTATTGGTAAAACAAATTTCAAAGTAGTTGCTATAAGTATTATTAATAAAATTCTTTTTAAAATTAAAGGAAGTGTTTCGTATTGGTTTTTAAATTTAGTAATAAAGAGGTATTGCATTTTAAACCAAAAAAAGAGTTGGAGAAATGTAAATATAGCAGTTAATAGAAACACCCATTTAGGAACTTCAACCCAAAGTATGGAAAAGATATAGGTTATAATACAAGAAATAAAAAATAGATAAAAATAGTTTGTTAGCTTTTTTATAAGTTGTGCTTCCAAGGAGAGTTTTTTAATAAATAAACCAATTATTGTAAAAAGAAACCAACCATTGTACTGAAAATGTAAATAGAAATAAATAGAAAAATGATACATATTTTCATTAATGTTTTTTGTAGCTAACATATAAGCTAGAAAAAAAGTTCCTAAAGTAGAAATAAAATTAAAGAACAGGCCTCCTTTAATCCACATATTTGAAAGAGTATTTTTTTTGTTATCTTTTAAAAAAAAATACGTAAAAAAATAAGTTATAATTATAGACAAAGTTGATGCTATTATTGATATTAATCCGTAACCTTGAATGATAAATGAACCAAGCATTCCATAAGAACAAATTAAATTTACTAATAATAAAATATTATATTTCTTATATTTCTCTTGTTTGTGTAATGCCGCTAATAAGAAAAATAATGTTTGACTAATCCAACCTGAGAAAGCAAAATGTGAATGCGCGTGAAGTAGGTTTTTTTGTTGAAAAAAAGGAAATTCAAAAGCAATTTTATAGCGCATTAAAGTACCTAGAACTACAACTATTAATAAATTAAAAATAGAAATTAATGCCCAATTCTTATTTGTAATTTTCATTAAAAATAAATTTTATGATTAATAATTTCAATAATACCTGATCTTTTTAATTTTGAACAAGCACGTATTACGGTTTCTACTCTAAGTCCTGTAAAATTTGCAATTTCCTGACGAGTAAAGGGAATATGAATTTTTTCCTGTACGCTTTCAGGTTTTTGAATCATTAAAAAAGATATTATTTTTTGTTCTGTATTTTGATTTATTATATCCTTTGATGATTTAGCTTTACCTATAATTCTTTTAGACAAAATTTTAATAAATAACATCTGTAGCTCTGGTATTTCTTCTAACATCTTAAAAAAGTTCTTTTTAGAAAGTTTTAAAACGGTACTGTCCTTTATAGAAGCTGCTGTAGTTGGATAATTTTCATCAATAAATAAAGGAGGTTCCCCAAAACTTTGGCCACTTGAAAAGTATCCTTGTACAAACTCTTTTCCTTCTTCATTCCTATTAAACATTCGGATACTTCCGCTTATGATAAGGTAAAAAAATAAAGCCGATTCCCCTTCATTAAAAATTACTTCATTTTTTTTAACTATTTTTTCTACAGCGCCATACTTTATAAATAGATCATAATATTTTATCATACTATATTTCTTAGAACTATAATCAGCTTTTCTACTTCTTTGTTATTATATAATCCATCTCTTTACCTATTTTTTATATTCTAATTTAACCCTGATTACGCATTGGAAATTCATTACAGATAAAAATGACTTTAAATCTAAAAAAGTACTCTTTTCCCCCTCAATCTAACAAAACTAAAACTGTAAGGAAAAATTTCCATTCCTTTTTTATCAGAAAGGCTAACGCATAATCTGCGTTTAAACTTCTATACAGAATGATTAAGTCTAATAGAAAGGAAAGAATATTTAAGCCTTTAATAAGACAAAAATATCTTATTAAAAAATATCAGTTTATGACTTTTGTCATTATATCATTTAATATTTTAAAAAGGTATTGCCTATTTTAATTCCTGAAGCTAGTTCTTCTAGAGTAGTACTTTTAAAGATCGTTAATAAATTAGATTTTATATCTTTAAACTTATCATGAAATGGGCAAGGATGCTCTTCTGAACAATCTTTCAATCCAAGACCGCAGCCTTTTACTATAGAATCGCAATCTAAAGCTTCAATAATTTCTAGAAGTGTAATATTTTTTAGTTTACTTTTTTCTATATAAAATCCGCCACCACTGCCCTTTGATGATGAAACTATATCTTTATGCACCAGTTTTTGTAAGATTTTAGCAGTAAAAGCCATTGGAGAATCTATTTGATCTGCTATTTCTTTTTGGCTCATCTTTCTATTAATTACAGACTCAGAAGCGATAAAAATCGTTGCTCTAATTCCATATTCACAAGTTTTAGAAAACATTTTTTTATGTAAATTTATTCATAAAAAACCCAAATTTAGAAAATATTTATCATATCAATGGTTTTTTCTTTTTTCTGTTAAAAAAAATAACTCTACTCTATTGAAGGTTTTATTATAAAAAACAAAAAATCGCTTCAATATATATTGAAACGATTTTTTAAATAATTCTATTTACGCTTTATAGATCTTTGATAATGAATTCACTTCTGCGATTTAATTCATGTTCTTCTTCTGTACAAGATTCTTCGTTAGTACATTTTATAACTGGCTGACTTTCTCCATATCCCTTGGCTATAATACGTTTTGATTCTATTCCTTTATCTATAAAATAATCTTTAGTAGCGGTTGCTCTATTTTCAGATAAAACTAAATTATAGGTCTTCCCTCCTCTTATATCAGTATGCGAGCCAATTTCTATAACCATATCGGGGTATCTCTTCATTAGTTCTATTACTTTATCTAATACGGCTTTAGAGTCTTTACGAATATACCATAAATCATAATCAAAATAAATAGGATCCGTTTTAATGATTAATTTATCTTTTTGAGCAACGATCTCTTTTTCTTTAGCTAGAATTTCTTTTACTTTTTCTTTTTTCTTTTCTTCTGCTAATGCTCTTTGTTTTTCTTTTGTTTCTTCTTCTATTTTTTTCTTAGCTTGTTCCGCAAGAGTTTGCTCTTCTTGAATTTTAGCTAAAGATTTTAATTTCATAGAAGCATCGTTTTCTTTGTTACGCTCTTTTTGAATAGATAACGAACGTTTATCGTCTGTATAACCTTCTTTTGAAGCTTTTACAATATACCCTTTTTCGCAAGGAACTGTAAACCTAAATTTGCCATTAGAATCTGTAGACAGAACTTCTAAATCTTTTTTATTTATTAAATCATACAAAATTAGTTTTACTCCTTCTAGTGGTAAGGCTGTATCAATATCAGTAATTATACCAGTTATATATTGCTTACAATCTTCAATAATTAGAGGTTTTATTTCTGCAAATGAATAAAGATCGTCTCCTCCTTTTCCTCCTTTTCTATTAGATGAAAAAAATCCTTCTTTTGTATTAGAATTAATCATAAAAGCAAAATCATCTACTCCAGAGTTTATAGGCAAGCCTACATTTATTGGTTTAGAAAAATTTTCGTTAATAATTTCAGAAACAAAAACATCTAAAGCTCCAAAACCTATATGTCCATTAGATGAAAAATATAGTTTGTTATCATTTGAAACAAAAGGAAATTGTTCACGATGGATTGTATTTATTTGACTACCCAAATTTTTTGGGATTCCGAATAGACCTTCATTAATTTCAACACTATAAATATCAAAAGATCCTTTACTTCCTGGCATATCAGATGAAAAATAAAGTGTTTTTTCATCGGGACTTAGAGCAGGATGAGCAGTAGAAAAATTAGGGTTATTAATAGGTAACGAAGTTATATTACTCCACTTACCGTTTGTTAATTCTGCTTTATAAATATGTAATACTGAAATTTTTTCACTATTTTTTGCTCTTTTTCCACTTTTTTTTGTAAAATTCCTTGTAAAATACATAGTTTTCCCATCTGCTGTAAAAACAGGGGTGGCTTCATGCATTGAGGATTTTAATTCTTTTGCAAAATAATCTACTATTGAATCTTTTGCGTAAATATTTCCTAATGGAACTGATACTAAATTTAAATAAGATTCGTTGTTCCATTTGTATATTTTATCTAAAAATCCTGTTTCTTTTTTAGCGGCTGCATAAACTAATTTGTTATTATAAACAACAGCTCCAAACTCAGATTTATTAGTATTAATTCCTAAATTTTTAATTTTAAAGCGTTCACCAATAGCTGTAACATTTTCTAATATTTTTAATTCTTTTTCTAGTAAAGCCAATTCTGAGACTTTACCTTTTTTAGAGTAATAATCTATTAAAACTTGATTGGCTTCAGCGTAGTTAGCAGTAGCTTTTAATGATTCTGAAAAACGAAAATAGTATTCTTCTGACAAATCTTTCCCGTAATTTTTAATCAAAAAACGAAAATATCTCTGTGCATTTTTTAAATCATTTGTAAAATAATAACAATCCCCAAGGTTTTGAATAACCTCTTGCGATCGGTTTTCTATTAACAAATTTTCATATAATGGTATTGCCTCACTATAATAGGTTCTACTAAAATATTTTCTTGCTCGTTCTAATTTATTTTCTTGGGCTAATCCAAATAATGAAAATAAAAGTATTGATATATATAATAATCTTTTCATGTGTTTAAATTTTATTTTTGAGGGCACATCATATTATGGTTTTAAACCTTTATGCTTATAGCTATACCCTTTTTAAAGCAATTTAGTATTACTTTTTAGAAAAATCGTGGCGATTTATCATATCCTTTACTCAATAAATCTAAATTAAAGATTAAAAATACTTCGTGTGTAGCTGAGTTAAAACGTCCTAAATTAGATAATGTATGATCGTATGAATAACCCAATTTAAAGTTTTTAGTTGGATTAATAGCCATCAAACCACTTACTGAATCATCTAATCTATAAGAAGCACCTAACTCAAAACGATTATTATATAAAACATTTGCTGAAATATCTAATGAAAAAGGAGCGCCTTTAACAATTTTTGCCATAGCAGAAGGTTTTACTTTCAACATATCGTTTATATTAAATACATACCCTGCAGTAGCAAATAGATGCAGTTCTTCGGATCCTAATTGATTAACCCCTTGACGCTCTTCAATGTATTGCGTAGGTAAAACATTAGGCACTGAAATTCCCATATAGTATTTATCTGAAAAATAATACGCTCCAACCCCTACATTGGGTTTAAAAGCATTTATATTTTTATTGAAAGCTTGATCTGTAATCGTGTTTCCTGATTCTAACTGAAAACCATTAAAGTTAGTTGTTAGATTGGTAAAACCAGCTTTCATACCAAATGATAGTCTTTGGCTACCTCCAAACTGAAGTATGTATGCAAAATCAGCATAAAAATTATTTTCTTTTTTGGCACCGCTTCCTACATCATCTGTAATTAATGAAGCTCCTACCTCTATTTTTTTATTTAGGGGTATGTGAGCAAAAGCAGTCATTGTTTTAGGAGATCCTATAGCCCCTACCCATTGTGAACGATATAAAACTCCTAAATCTAAAACAGATTGTTTCGCAGTGGCATACGCTGGATTTACTACACTCATGTTATACATATAATGTGTGTATTGGGGATCTTGTTGAGCAAAATTCGTAAGGCTAATTAAAAATAAGCAGCCTATATATATATACTTTTTCATTGGTTTTATTACTTTAATGATATTAACGATTCAAATATAGACGTCCTTGTTTTGCTGGAATATTATCTTTATTAAAATTGATTAAATAAAAATATACATCATTAGGGACTACTGAGCCAACCAAATTAGTTGAGGCAGAGTTTTTACCATCCCAATTATTGTCTTTATTCCCTCTAAACAACAAATTACCATATCGATTATAAATTTCAATAGTATAATTAGGATAAACAAATTCTATATTCGGAATATGAAAAGTATCATTTACACCATCTCCATTAGGAGAAAAGCCATCAGGAATAAAAAAGTTATCAGGAACATTGCAATCTGTCAATGAAACAGTCACAGCTAAAACCTCTTTTGATTTACATCCGTTTGCAGAATTTGTACTAAATCCATAGTAGGTCGTTCCTTCTTGTAGTAGATTAGAAGGGGGTATTAAATTTCCTGCGGCTAAAGCATCATACCATTCTATAGTTGAAGGAGTGTTCGTATTATTAGACAAATCTTTAATTGTGGGTTTATTCAATCCACAAAAAATTTCTCCATTTGGATTTAATGTTGGTGCTTCAACAATATCAATATTTACATTTACAGGTACTCGCTCCGTCTCACAACCTGTTATTAAATTTATTTTTGAAACATAATACTTACCCGTTTTTAATGGAGAAGTATTAGATAATGAATTAATAGAAAGATCTGAGCTATACCATAAGTAGTCCTTTCCTTGTGGTTTTAAATTTTGTATTGTAGCATTTTCTGTTTCACAAAAAATTTGATCTGATACAACAGGCAATTCTGGATAATTATATATATTAAAAGTATCTATAATATTACTCAAAGCTATATTACAAGAGTTATCTATATTGGTCAACTCAGTTAATAATATTGTTGTAATACCTATATTGGGTAATACTTTTTTGGGTAAGATAAATTTAGCTTTCCCTGAAACTATATCTAAATCTATTTCATTATTATAAGAATTGTTAGTTCCATTAAGATCATAAAATAATTTGACGTGTTTTAATGATTCTAAACCTGTAATAAATACTTCAACTTCTTTATCCTTACATACATCATTAACTAATACTTTTAAATTAGAAACGAAAGGCAAAGGCTTTACATTAAAGATATTCCTTAAGTCAACTATACTTGAACATCCTGTTTCATCATTCGTTATTTTTGTAACTACAATTTCTGTTTTTCCAGCATTAAGCAATAAATTCTTAGGTATGCTAAAATTAGCAACTCCTCCTAATACGTTAAAAGTTAGAAATTGGTTAACTGCTACATTGGCTCCACTCAAATTGTATAGAATAGAATAACTACCATTTTCTAACAACAAGGCATTCTTTATAGTTGCATTAGCATTGTAATTTTGACAAACTTCATTTACAGTTAAAATACTATTTTGGAGATTAGGTAAGGGATTAATTTTAACTATAAATGATTGATCTTTGAAATTATTAGGACAAATTCCTAACGCATCAACATACACAAGATCTGTAACATTAACTGAATAATTACCTGATATATTAAATTTCATATTAGGAATCGTAAAATCAGCAACTCCTTTTTTAAATTCAATTCTTTCTTTAGTATTATAATAATTACCGTGATCGCCTACAACATTATAAGTGACCCAATAATTACCATCTGGTATTAAAACTGGATTTTGAGATAATATAGCGTTAAAAGAAGTTGTTTGAACTTCATCAATACATCTTTTATTTGGAGTAACGACTAATGATATGTTTGAATAATCTATAAAATTTTCTATTGTTATAACAAAAACTGATCTTTTTTTATCACATATTGGATTAGTAGGATATACTTCATAAGTAAAAGAATAAGATCCTACTCCAAATTTTTTGTAGATTCTTTCAACATTTATAAAAGAATCTGTTAAAGAAGTTAATTCACCTGTATTATTGTTATCATACCATCTCCCTCCTGGATCTTCTCCTTCTAATCTATCAAACAAATTTATATTTTGATATACTGAAAAATCCTCGTTATTACAAATTCTAAGGGGTAAAGGGGTACCTTCTTGAGCTGGTGGATAAACAGTTAACTGCGCTATAGCTCTACTTGCAGGACATTCATTTACTTCATTTACGGTATAAGAAAATGTATAAGTCTTAGGTTCTTTTAGATTTTCGACAGAAGTATCAAAAAAGTTGGATGAAACGCCTAAATTATTCGTTTCATTTACCCATACTCCATTAAATTGAGGGCTTATATTATTGGATCCTGTTCCGTCAAATAATAAGAATAAATTATAAACATTATCTCCACAAGCAGTTCCTTTTGGTCCTGGAACACCAGCATAATTTCCTACTGTTACCTCTACAGTACCAGTGGTATCTACACAGCCAGAAACATTTGAAACCGTGTAAGTATAAGTATACTTACCACTTCTTCTAATTTTCTGGACATTTAGGATGCCTGTTGTTGGATTTAATCCTCCTGATAATTCATCATCTAGCCAAACTCCTCCTCTAACAGGATTGCCTCCTAATAAAGAAAATAGATCAATAGCTTTACTACTTGGATTAGTAATATCACAAACCGTAATAACTCCTGAATCATCTCCACCGCATTGGGCTTTTGAAATTTGACTAAACAGGATTACGAATACGAATAGGAAAACTGTGGGAGCAATTTTCCAAAAAAGGGGTAACGTTCTCTTCATTTTCTATGAAAATTTATACAAAAGTACGTAATGTTAATAGTATCAAGTATATTATAGATAAAAATCGACAAAAAACAATTTTAATCGGTAAAAAACACTATTTATAAAAGAAAAAAGAGACAATAATATTAGAATCCCGTTTAATTAATTATTTTACTCAACTAAAAAATGTATAGATCGTAATGCCGTGAACTAGAGGCTAAACACATTTTGAAATGATTGGTAAAACTAAGAACTTAATATTAATTCATTAAACTGTATTAAATAATTTGAGTAATTCACTACAATCTGATGTAGTAAAGGCTATAGATATTAAACAATAAAATAAGTGTTTTAACTTTTAGCTCACAATAACCTAGTATAAAAGTACAAATAAAAAATCATTAAATATTAAATAATGTTATAAAAAAATACTTAAAATTAAAATCTTTAAAGAAAATAAATTAAAACATAAAAAACTTATTTTCTTTAAAGATCCAATAAAAAATAAAGTTTATAGTGCTATTCTTTTTTGCTTCCTGAGGGTAGAAAGTATAATAC
Organism: Flavobacterium columnare; assembly: GCF_014844295.1. Lineage (NCBI taxonomy): Bacteria > Pseudomonadati > Bacteroidota > Flavobacteriia > Flavobacteriales > Flavobacteriaceae > Flavobacterium > Flavobacterium columnare. The sequence continues at coordinate 2,897,528 of NZ_CP054494.1, read as the reverse complement.
ACCTAATCCTATGATAAATAAAATGGCTGAAGCTATAAAGGCTGGAATTAAAACTTCTTTATGACTGTCTAAAGCATTATTTAATGCTGCATATAACAACCATATCTGAATAGCTATATTTAATATTAGTATAAATATAATGGTTGAAAGTATGGCATTTAACTTTCTAGTATTGGCTATATTTTGTCCTGTTCTGAAAGTACTCATAAGTAAAATTTTAAATTGTTTATGATCCTATTGCTCTTACATATAATCCTTCTTTTTTTTCAATCACTGCTAATTGAGGCAAAGGTCTAGGGGGTGGTCCTGCTAATACTTCTCCTGTTTTAGCATCAAAATGCCCTTCATGACATGGACAAATGATCTGACCCGAACCTGGTTTATAATATACAGCACAGGATAAATGGGTGCATTTTTGTTCATAAGCTCTAAAAGTTCCATCTTCAAGATGTATAAGTATATAAGGTACATCGCTACCTTTTACTTGAAAAGCTTTAGTACCACCTATAGGGATATCCGTTTTGTTGCATACAAATTGTTCGCCTTCTATTTCCTCTTTAGGAAATAAATAAGCTTTAGCCGCTACTAAGCCACTACCTACCATTAATCCACCAGAGACAAGAGTTAAGAACTTTGCAAAATCACGTCGGCTAACTTGTGCCGCTTCTTGCTTATGAATAGGGAAATCTTTTTTCCAATTTTTATTTATATTACTTTCTTTTGACATCGTTTAAAATTTTAATAAATAATTAATTCAGTCTTTCCTTTTGGCATCATGATATTTACTTTAGTCCAGACTACTTCATTTCCAAAGATGAACTTATTAACGGGGGAGCTATTAGGTCTTGCTTTTTTAATTTCTTCTTTGGTTCCATAAAATAAAGCACCACTAGGACATACGGTTGCACACATAGGCTTTTCTCCTATACTGGTTCGATCATAGCACATAGTACATTTCATCATTAGATCATAAGATTCTATTTTTTTAGGAACACCAAAAGGACAGGCCATAACACAGTTAGAACAACCTATACAGCGTTCTGTATTAGCGGTATGTACTATTCCAAACTCGTCTTTAGAAATTGCATCGGCTGGGCATACATTTGCACAAACAGGATCTTCACAGTGCATACATACCTGTACGGTGGTTTGTATAGTAGTAGCTCTTTCTACATAGTTCACGTGTATCATAGAGTCATGACCATTTGTTTCACATTCAGCACAAGCCATTTCACAAGCTTTGCAACCTATGCAGCGTTGCATATCTATAAAGAATTCTTCATTTTTATTAAACGAGGTATAATTACTCATAATTTTTTTATATTTTATTTACTTGCATAGGCTTTTGTAACAAAAGGACTCAGTGCCATTGTTTTTAAAGGTTCTAGTTTGCAAGCTGAAACTTTAAATTCAGGTATTTTTGATATAGGATCTAAAGTTCCTGGTGTCAATAAATTTGCTGATTTTTCTCCTGGCCAATGGTAAGGGATAAATACGGTGTCTTTTCGTATTGTTTCTACAATATTAGCTGGAAATACCCCTTGACCACGACGAGTAGAAACTTTTATTAATTCGTTCTGTTGTATATTATATTTTTGCGCTAATTCTGGGTGAATTTCTACTAATGGTTCAGGGTATTGATCAACTAATTTACCTATTCTTCTGGTCTGTGTGCCACTTAAATATTGCGAAACAACTCTACCTGTTGTCAAGGTAACTGGGTATTCATCATCTGTTACCTCACCTGGTAATTTGTATGGTGCTGGATTAAAATGTGCTTTACCATCAGGAGTTCTAAATTTTTTATCCTCCCAAAGTCTTGGTGTACCAGGGTGGTCGTCTGATGGACAAGGCCAAAATATGCCCATATTGTCTTCAATTTTTTTATAACTAATACCATAATAATCGGCTGTACCTCCTTTTGAAGCTACTCTTAGTTCATTAAATATAGCTTCGTTGTTTTTATAGGAAAATTTGTCTTGAACTCCTAATTTTTTTGCTAATTCTAATAATATTTCAGAATCTTTACGTGCATTACCTGGAGGTGTTACGGCTTGTCTAATTCTGATGACTCTACCTTCTGCTGAAGTGGTTGTTCCGTCTTCTTCTTCTTGTAATGAACCTGCTAAAATAACATCTGCATGACGAGCCGTTTCATTTAAAAAGAAATCTATACAGACATAAAACTCGAGTTTTTCTATGGCTTCACGAACATAATTACTATTGGGTAAAGAAACCAATGGATTGAAACAAATAGAAAGTAATCCTTTTATTTCGCCGCGATGAATAGCTTCAATAATTTCATAGGCTGATAATCCTTTACCTGGTAAATCGGCTTCATTAATCCCCCAAACTTCAGAAATATATTTTCTATGTTCAGGGTTTTCAATATCTCTATTTCCTGGTAGTTGGTCGCATTTATGACCATGTTCACGTCCCCCTTGACCATTTCCTTGTCCTGTAATGGTAGCATATCCACAATAGGGTTTGCCTATTCTACCTGTAGCTAGAACGAGATTTATACATCCTAAAACATTATCTACTCCTTTTGAATGGTGTTCGATTCCTCTAGCGTGTAATAAGAAGGAAGTTTTAGCTTTTCCCCAAAGTTTAGCGGCTTCTTCTATTTTTTCTTTACTAATACCTGTTACCTCCTCTGCCCATTCTAACGTATAACTTTCTACTGCATCTATTGTATCTTGAAAACCAGAAGTATGATTATTAATAAAATCGTGATCGAGCATATCATGATCAACTAAATATTTTAGCATAGCACCATATAAAGCTGAATCAGTCCCTGGTAATATGTCTAGATGAATGTCGGCGGTACGAGCTAAAGGGATGATTCTAGGGTCAATTACTATTAATTTAGCTCCGTTGTCTCGTGCTTTCCATATCCAATGGGTTAAGGTTGGAAAGGTTTCACTAACATTGGCTCCTGCTACAATTATGACTTCAGCATGTTCTAAATCAGAATAATTATTAGAAGCTCTGTCTAAACCAAAAGCTTTTTTGTTTCCTGCTCCTGCACTTACCATACACAAGCGACCGTTATAATCTAAGTTTTTTGTTTTAAGAGCTACACGGGCAAATTTACCAACTAAATAACTTTTTTCATTGGTTAATGAAACACCTGACAACATAGAAAAAGCATCATTACCGTAGGTTTGCTGAATTCTTTTGATTTCAGATACGGTTTTGTTCGTTGCTTCTTCCCAAGTAGTATTTATAAAACCTTTTCCTTCTACTCTAAACATTGGATTGAGTAAGCGATCTGGATGATTGTTTTGTAGATATCGTTGTACTCCTTTAGGACACAGTCGTCCTTCATTAAAAGGGAATTCTTTCCAAGGATCAAAGCCTACTACTTTATTATTTTTTACTAGAAGTTTTATTCCGCATTGCATACCGCAAAAACAGCAATGTGTTTCTACTACAGCATCAGGTTCGTCTCTTCCTACATACCCTTCTTTAGGAGCGTAGTTCAGGTGGGGACCAAAATCTTCTATAATTTTTTCTATTGATACGGGTAATTTTGCCATTTTTTTTGTTTTTTATCCAAATAAATTTCCACCTTCTTGTCTTGCTTTAAGGTGTGCTTGTGCTATTTTAGAACGTTTCCCTTCAGGGCTTAAATCTAAATGAGACGTTCCATCGGGTTTAGAGAAATCAAATCCTAATTTGCGTGTTACTATTTTTAAATCGTTTATATGCAATTGGGTTGTAAATTCTTTTCCTGTGTGTGGGCAAACGGCCATTCCTTGTTGTTTTTTTCCTTCTATTTTATAAATATGAGCTCCAATTTGAGCGGGTCTTTGAATAATATGAAAGAATTTTCCAAAGGGAATCCATATTAAAAATAAGATTACAGTTACTGCATGTGAAACAGCTAAAAAGTCAAAAGCAAAACCTTTCATAAACTGATATGAATAGGTTAATCCTAATCCAGTAGCCGAAATAGCTATTAATAGAATAAGGGGTAATAAATCGCCCTCAAATGTTTGAGTAGCAATTAACCCTGGATTGGTTAATCGTCTTTTTAAATAATATAACGAACCTAAGATTACAAACCAAGAAGACCAATTTAGGGCATGAAAGGTTAAAAAAGCTGTTATAGAACCTAGTTTGAACGAAAATACTTGAAACCCAAAAAAGTGTGCTTGATATAAATCTATTGTGTCTGGTGCTAACGTAAAATGTATCCAACCAAAGGTTAACGGAATAGTAATCATAAATGCTGAAATACAACCTATAGCAATCATAAAATGGGCTAACCAACGGTATTTACTTCTAGGATAGATAAACTTTTGTAGGACTATATTTCCTGTAATTTCTTTGATTACAAATACCAAATGGTTAAAAACTTTTCCTGTAAATAGGAAGTGTATTCCTCGTTTAAAATACATCCATGTTGGCGGTCTTTGTAGCCATACGGAAGTACGGTACACGATCCCAAAAAAAGCAAATACAGTTCCAAATAGATAGGTGATTAAGGCGGCATCAAAATTTTGCAAATTTCGTGAACCTAAATAAACGAGTACTATCATTATTATACAAGATAGTGTGGCTATAAGGAGTGCGTTAAAATTTAAATTCTTTAACTTCATTTTTTAAGTTTTATTACGTTAACTTGGTCTTTCACACCCTTTTTTATTATAGTAATACCAGTTGATGAGGGTTGCTAATGCTGTGAATACGATTACTCCTATAAAAAATTCATTAGCAGTTCCGTTACTTGTAATATTATTTCCTATTAATTTTGAGAAGATAAAAGGACCAAAGGCTGCAATAGCTGCTGTCCAACCAATAACTCCTGCAGCTTGGCGTTGATTTTCTGAAAAGATGATGGGATATTGTCTAAAAGTACCTGCGTTGCCCATACCTGTAAAGAAAAACATCATTAAAATAACACTCACAAACATGGGGAACTGATCAATACTTGTAGGTGCTAAAAGACCTTGAGTAACTAAAATAATACATCCTAATAAGATTCCTATACCTGTTAGTGTAGTTAAGATTGCTCCTCCTACTTTATCTGCTACAAAACCAAATAACACACGTGTTGCTGAACCAATTAAGGGGCCATAAAAAGCATAAACTAATGGGTCTGGAGCATTAGGAAAATCACCATATAAAAATTTAATCATTAGTGGAAATGCAGCTGATAACCCTGCAAAGGTTCCAAAAGTCATTACATAGGTAATAGTACAAAACCAAGTATGTTTATTATTAAAAATATCCATTTGCTCCTTGATAGAGGCTTTCATAGGGATACTTTTTAAATAGAACCAACTTATGATTGACAATAAAACCAATAAAGGAATGTACCAAAAAGCTGCGGATTGAATATAAATTTCTGTATGCGTAACTGCTTTATTGTTGGGCTGTAATTCGTTTAATATTTTTTCAGCTAATTTAGGATTTGCATTTGCAATAACTTTTACTCTCACTTTTAACGGTAAATTCCTAAATATTGTTGTCTTTTTTGTTGAATTGATTGCTCTCTTTACAGAATCTAAAACTTTGGGCTTTACATTGCTTAATAAAGCTTCTTGATTTTTAGGTTCCATTTTTTCAAATATTGCTATTTGTTGCTCAAGAGTTGTATTTTTTACTATTTCTTTAGCTTGCTTAGCATCAATCGTTGTAAATAAAGAGGGAGTACCATACAAGCCTACGCTCAAAACTAGAGGTGTTACAAATTGGGCTAAGGATACACCAAAATTTCCTATACCTGCTTGAATGCCTAATGCTGTTCCTTTTAATCGTTTTGGAAAAAACATATTTGTACTTGGCATATAAGAAGAAAAATCGCCTCCTCCAAAACCTGTTGTAAAAGCTAATACCATGAATACCCAAAAAGGAGTATTCGTATTCATAACAGCTAAACCAATACCTACTACAGGAATTAATTTAATGAATGTTGCAAAAACTACTATATGTCTTGTACCAAAAATAGGGAGTATAAAAGTATGTATCATACGTAAGACCCCTGCTGCTATACCAGGTATAGCAGCAAGCCAAAATAACTGGTCTTTATTAAATGAAAAACCTAATCCTGGTAACTTAACTACTATAACACTCATCATAAACCATGAGGCAAAAGATAATATTAATGATAATGTTGTTATGGTTAGCGTTTTCCAAGCTATTTTACTTCCTGTTTCTTCCCAGAATTTTTCGTTTTCTGGTTCCCATTGATTTAACCAAGTATTCATATTTTTTTTTTATTAATGATCGTGTTCTATATCTCTTGAAAATTCAGGTGTTTTTATTCTTAAAATTTTAATAATGGTATTGTGCATCCATATCAAACAAATACTTGAAATAATAAAAATAAATATCCAAGAACTGGTCCATAATCCTGTGGTATTTAATAAATATCCAAAAATAATAGGTCCTAAAAATCCACCTAATCCACCTATAAGTCCTACCATACCTCCTACTAATCCCACCTGATTAGGAAAATATTCTGGAATATGTTTGTACACTGCTGCTTTTCCTATTCCCCAAGAAATACCTATTAGTATAACTAATACAAGATATACCCACATATTAGCACTGAATTTAATTTGTGTAATTCCTTTTGCTAATAATTCTTTTTTCTTTACTTCTTGGTTTTGTTGTACTACAATTTCTTGCCAAGAGGATTTTATGGGTAATAGAGTACTTTCTTTTATATGACTTTCCTTTTTAAGATTTATTTTATGTGCTTTGCTATTAACTTGTATTATGTTGTGTTTTATTTTAACAGGACCATTTGTGGTAGCTAAAACTCCAGGACCATCTGTTATAATTTCCATTTTAGGAAAAATAAGTAGAAAACTTATAACTACTGATGATCCTAAAACCCAATACATTACTTTTCTAGCTCCAAATTTATCTGATAGATATCCTCCAAAAGCTCTAATTACACCTGAGGGTAAACTAAACATTGTAGCAAATAATCCTCCTGTTACTAAACTGGTATGATATACATTCATGAAATTGGGTAATAACCATTGTGAATAGGCTACAAAACAACCAAAAACTAAAAAATAGTATACCCCAAAGCGCCAAACTCTCACGCTCTTTAATGGTTGTAATTGTTCTAATAAAGTTTTAGATTTTGTATCTATTTTTTTGCTTTTAGCAAATATTAAAAAGGCAAAGCCTATAACTACTAACGTAATAGCATATAGCACAGGTAGCATTTTCCATCCGTTTTGAGAATCTGTTTCTGAAAATTTATTTAACAATGTAGGGGCAATAAAAGTAGTTATGGCTGCCCCAGCATTTCCCATTCCAAAAATACCTAATGCTCTTCCTTGCCATTCTTTTGGATACCAAACTGAGGTATAGCCAATTCCTACTGAAAAACTGGTTCCTACTAAACCAAATAAAAAACTTAGTAGTGCAAATGCCCAAAATGTGGTAGCAGTAGTTAAGGCAAATAATGGAAAGGCACATACAAATAAAAGGGTTGAAAAAACAACTTTTCCTCCATATTTGTCAGTTAAAATTCCTATTGGAAGTCTAAAGATTGCACCTGATAAAATAGGAATACCTAATAACCAGCCTACTTGAACTATATTCCAATTAAAAATACCTTTATCAACAAGATAAGTTACTAATACACCATTTAATGTCCAACAGGCAAAGCATACTGTGAAGGCCAGTGTATTTAAAAATAAAATTTTGTGCGATTCTTTTAAATTGCTCATAATACTTCTAATTTTATATAAAGATAAAAATGTCCTATTTGAGTTTGTATGACTTTTATCAGTTCTAGTTAGGAATTGATTTTTAATTAACCTCCAATAGTGATCATACTTCTGTTTGCACTATAATTCAACGGATTACTAAAAGATTCTGTTGTATCAAATCCTCCTCTTATTTTATATTTTGAGGTTATAGATTTTTCTATTATAGGAATAATGTTCTTCCCTTCTCTTAGGGGTTCTAGTAATGGGGTTTCTAATTTTGAAAATAGACAATTTTTTAATTTTCCATCGGCTGTTAATCGTATTCTATTGCAACTATCACAAAAAGGATTAGTAACTGTGCTTATTATTGCAAATTGTCCTTTAAAATCAGCAATTCTATAATTTTTAGCTGTATCATTAGGTTTATCAGGTTCTCTTATAATATGAGTTGATTTATAATTGGCATAAACTTTTTCTAAAATTTCATCATAATTTACCAACATATCTTTATTCCATTCATTTCCATCAAAAGGCATAAATTCAATAAAACGAACTTGTACATGAGCCTCTTTTGTAAAGTGAATAAAGTCTAAAATTTCATTATCATTAAATCCTTTTATCAAAACAACATTTAATTTGACATGAAAATCATTTTCTATTAACAAATGAATATTTTTAAGAACTTTTTCAAATTGATTTCTACGTGTTATAGATAAAAACTTATCTTGTTGGAGCGTATCTAAACTTATATTAACAGAATGTATGCCTGCTTTTTTAAAAGTTTCGATGTACTGATTTACTAAAATGCCATTGGTTGTAATTGCTAATTCAATATTTAATTTTGAAAGTTGTTCTATAATTTCTTTGGCATCTTTTCTAACTAAAGGTTCGCCACCAGTTAACCTTATTTTATTGACACCAAAACCAATAAAAGTTTGGCTAATTTGCAGGATTTCATCTGCAGTCATTATATGCTTTTTAGGAGTTAATTTAATTCCTTGAGCTGGCATACAATAGGTACATCTTAAATTACAATTTTCAGTAATTGAAATGCGTAAATAATTATGAAATCGACCAAAATTGTCCGTGAGCATATTTTTACTGGTTATGGTTAAAACCTTTAATAATTTTAAAAAGATGTAATACTGAAGGAAATACTGCATCTATAGATTCTCCAGCACCATTAGTCGAACCTGGTAGTGCCATAATAAGTGTATTCCCTCTAAAGCCTACTACACTTCTTGATAACATTGCATAAGGTGTACGCTGTTGTCCATAATTTCTGATGGTTTCTTCAATACCTGGAATGCGTTTATCTAATAATGGTATTATGGCTTCAGGAGTAATATCCCGAGCTGATAGTCCTGTTCCTCCTGTTATAATAACTAAATCAAATTGATTTGTAAACAAGTTCATTACTTCTGATTGAATATCTAAAACTTCATCTGGGATTATTTTGTAAAAAGAAGATTCTAATCCTAATTTTTGAATTTTTTTAATGATGGTTTTCCCTGCTGAGTCTGTTTTTTTCCCTGCTGAAATACTATCAGAACAAACAATAATTCCAATTTTTAGTTGATTATCAATAGTTTTAACCTCTGATTTCCCTCCTTTTTTTTCTATTAGTTTTATACTATGTATTTCCACGGATTTATCAATGGGTTTTAGCATATCGTACATAGTTAGTGCAACAATGGAAGCCCCGTGCATAGCTTCTACTTCTACCCCTGTTTTATAAATTGTTTTGACTGTAACGATAATCTGAATATTTAAATCTTGGATATCATGTGATACTGAGGTAAATTCTATAGGTAGCGGATGACAATCAGGAATAGCATTTGATGTGTTTTTTACGGCAAATAAACCCGCAATTTTAGAAACTTCAAAAACATCGCCTTTAGGAACGTTTTTTTTTATTATAGCTTCTATTGTATCTTGACTACCTACCTTTACAATAGCTTGTGCTACAGCGGTACGTAATGAATTGCTTTTATGTGTTATGTCTACCATATTATTGATTTTTTTTCCATGTATAACTTTGATCTTCTAAGATTTCTTTTCCAAAAATGGGGACTTCTTTTTTTATTGCTTCAACTATATATTCTAAAGCTTCATAAGTCACTTTTCGTCTAGGTGCAGAAACAAATACAAATAAACAGAGTTCGCCTGCTTCTACTCTTCCTAGACTATGGTAGATGTGCATACAAGTTATACTATATTTCTGAAAGGTATTTTCTCTAATTTCATCTAATTTTTCTACCGCCATTTCTTCATAAGCAGAATAATCTATAGCTATTACTTTTTTGTTCTGAATATTATCAGCCCGTACTTGACCTAAAAAGAGTTGATGTGCTCCTATATCTTTTTTTGCTTGATGTTTTGTAATTGAAGTAGCTATAAATTCGGACTGTATAGCGCCTTTAATAAAAACGTTTTGTTTTAGTCTATTCATTTTCTAATACATTAAGAATTGAATTGATTCCATATTTTAATTGCCCTATATTTTTAAAACCTATTTCTTTGAGTTTCTCTTTTGCCTGGGAACTTCTTATTCCACTTTGACAAATAAGAATTATTTTTTCATTTTTATCCCAATTCTGACATACATCATATAACTGACTTAAAGGAACTGACTCTATACATTGAAATGGTAAATTAGGTAATTCATCTTTTTCTCTTAAATCAATAATTTTGTATTGGTTGTTTTTACATTTTTTAAGAAATTCAACACCATTCATATCTTCAAATGATTCTTTATTAGCTTCTTTTATTTTAAGACCTTTTTTATAACCTAATCTTATTTGCTTTTCATTTTTTAAAAATTCAATTTCAGTAGTACTTTGTAATAACAAATCATATAAAAGCACTTTTCCTGAAACTATTTTTCCTATTTGAAGTATTATTTTAACTACTTCTGCTGCTTGCATGGTACCTAAAATATTGGGTAAAACTCCTAAAACACCATTGGTTGTACAATTGGAAATAGAATTGTTTTTTTGTTCAGGAAACAAACATCTATAACTAGGGCCGTTATTATAATTAAAAACACTTAATTGTCCTTGAAATTTATAAATAGATGCGTATACAAAAGGCTTTTCTGTAAGTAAACATATATCATTAATTAAATAACGTATTTGAATTTCGTCGGTACAATCAACAATTATATCATATTCTTGAATGAGTTTATACGCATTCGTTTCATTTAAAAATACAGGATAAGTATGAATCTTTATAAACGAATTGCTTTTTTTTAGAGCTTTTTTAGCAACCTCTGATTTACTTTGCCCACAATCGTTTAAAGTATACAAAACTTGCCTATTTAAATTAGTTTCTTCAACCACATCCCCATCTATAATACCTAACGTACCTACTCCCATTGCAGTTAAATTTTGTAATACAGAACACCCCAACCCTCCTGCTCCAACTACAAGAACTTTTGCTAATCCCAATTTTTGTTGACCTATTACGCCTATCTTTTCTAAGCTTATTTGACGATTATAACGTTTTAAAATATTCATTTTTATAAATTTTATCCTCCTGCAAAAGGAGGAAGTAAAGCAATTTCATCTTCCTTATTTACAATATATTCTGAGTCTTGAATTTTTTTATTAATTGCTATTTTAAAAGAAATTTCTTTTAATTTTTCGTACTTAAATGATAAAATTTGAATGATTTCAGCACAAACAATCTCATGTTTATCTATTACAATAATCTCTTCTTCTTTATGCGTAACATCCGTAAGTTGACCAAAATATTTAATCTTAATTTGCATTTTTATCCGTAAATTGATTTACAATAATTTTGTATTCCTCTTTTGTATTAATATTCTGTAATTGATATTGAAACCCTTCAGGAATAGCAATTCTTCGAGTTTTAATATTTTTTAATACTTTTCTTAATTGTAATGTGTTACTAACAATAGCTTCTTTAAATACTATTTTTAAATCCGTGTTGTAAATACCAATAAGAGGATTATCACTTTGTTCATTTCCAAAAATGGTAATGCTACTGCTTTTATCAATATGATTTTTAATCAATATTTCCATTAACTCAGTAGTAATTAATGGAGTATCTACACTTACAATAATTGTATAAGGTGTTTTTGAACAACTCAAAGCTGTATAAATTCCTCCCACAGGTCCTTTCTCTTTTATAAGATCTTCAATGGTATAAAACCCCATTCTTTTGTATTCAAGATTAGAGGTAATAACTTGAATCGTATTACAAATAGGGTCTAGAGCATCTTTTATACACTTTATAAAAGGAATATTATTAAGTAAGAGAAGTCCTTTTTCTACTCCCATCCGACTACTTTTTCCTCCTGCTAATATGTATCCTGTTATGTTCATCTAAAGAACTATTAATTTAGTAGAAGCAATCACTAATACAAAAGATAAGATGTACTTTAGAGTCATATTATTAAATTTTTTACTGCCATAAAAAGCTCCCAAAACACCTCCTATAAGTACAACTAGAATAATATGAGTCATTTGTAGCGGAAATTGCCCTTTATTTGCCAAAAAACCTAAGATTCCAGATATGGAATTAACGAATATAAATAAGGCAGAAACAGCAGCTGTTTCTTTCATACGTCCCCAATTTAATAACAAAATAACAGGACTTAAAATCACGCCTCCCCCTATGCCTAAAATACCTGATATAAAACCTATGAAAGCTCCTATTAGAAGGGCTTTTTTCAAATGAATAACCTTCATTTCGTGCTTTTCTTTCGGTTCAAATACTAGTATTTTTACTACGACAAAGAGTAAAATAATGCCTAAAATTATTTTGTATAAATAGGTGTCTATTCTAAAAAAACCTCCGATAAACGAAAATGGAATTGAGGTAATAGCAAAAGGATAAAACAATTTCCAGCGAAATTGTTTTGATTTATAAAAAAATAAAAAGGCAATTGAAGACACTAATATATTTAGGATTAACGCTGAGGGTTTCATGACTTCGGGCGAAAATGAAAACAAACTCATCAGTGCCAAGTACCCACTTGCCCCTCCATGTCCTATACTGGCATACAAAAAGGCAATGCTTGCTATGAGAAATAAAAATAGATTTGACTCAATATTCATCTTAATTAAAATTTTACGAGATCTTAACAGTACTCGTCACCTTAATAAGACAAATTTATCTTTTTAATATTTTAATTTATATGATAAATATCAACTATAGAATTTGATTTAACTATATACTCCCCTGCTTCAAGTCTTACAAGAACATTAGCTAAAGCAAAAGTATTCAGCATATTGGAATTTTGATGGCTAAGTATCGTTACTCTTTCTCCATCATAATAGGCTTTTAAAAATTGAGTCCTTGTGTTTTTAATAATATAATCATGTGAAATAGGAACTTTTTTAAATGTATCAGGAATAAGACCCATTCTTTTTTTTATAATAGGCAATACATAAATATAATAACAACTAAGCGAAGCCGCTGGATTTCCAGGTAAAGCATACACTATTTTAGAATCCTTTAATCCTACATACAAAGGTTTCCCTGGTTTTTGACTAACTTTATAGAAAAGGGTTTTTATCTTTAAATCCGCTAAAGCTTTATATACAAAGTCATAATCACCTACGGATATCCCTCCTGAAATAAGAATCATATCATGTTCTAACAATGCTTTTTGAATGGCAATAGTAGTAAGCTCTAGATTGTCTTTTACTTTATAAATCGAAACATCTTCTGTATAATCATTTAAAGCTGATTGCAACATAATACTATTACTTTCATAAATTTGACCAAATGCTAATTCATTTCCTGGGGCAATTAATTCATTTCCAGTTACAACAATTCCTACTGAAGGTTTTTTATATACTGTTACGTGAATAATTCCTAGACAAGATAAGAAGCCAATAGCAGCGGGGGTAAGCGGAATACCTTTTTGTAAAGCAATATCCCCTAATCGTATTTGTTCTCCTATAGGTCTAATATTTTCCTCATATTTAGGTAATTCTGATAAAATTAATCTATTCTTTTCAATCTTACACTTTTCAATAGGAATTACCGCTATGGCATCATTAGGAACCGCAGCTCCAGTAAATATTTTTATTGCTTGAGATTCTTTAAGTAGAAGCTGAATAGCATCACCTGCCTTTATTTCCCCAATTATATTAAAATCTAAACAATCCAATTTGTTCACAGCAAAACCATCCATTGCTGATTGCTTAAACGGTGGCATATCTATTGGTGAAATAATATCTGAAGCAAGTACATAACCATTAGAATCTTTTAATAAAATTTCTTTTGTAAAAAGTTCTACTTCTATTTCTTCTATTTTTTTTAAAGCCTCTTGAACAGATACCATCTTTTTTGATTTATTTAATCCTTAACTAATTATGTAAAAGTAATGAAAGTCTTTTATATTAATAAAATAGATTAAGAGCATTTTACTACTAAAATTATATTGCAAACTTATATGGTTCGTTTTTAGGCATACTTAAAGTTTTAAAAAAGTAAAAATGTTACAAAAAAGAAACACACCTCTTTTATTTATCTTAAAAAATTGTTAATATTATGGGCTAATAATAAAACTAATAGGTATGAAAAAAAATTATATTGCATTATTTTCTATACTATCTATGATTTCAAATCTGCAAGCACAAGAAAACGCAAAATTTGAATCTAAGAAAGAACATCAAAAAACATTGCGTATGGATAAAGCGTCTTCTCGTGAAAAAGCTTTAGACGCTATAGAAAAAACGTATGGACTAGGTAAAGAGAATCAATACAAAATTAGCTCAGTAACTTCTGATATTACAGGCCTTACACATCAAAGGCATCAACAATATTACAAAGGATTAAAAGTAGAATTTGGAACTGTTATTACCCATGAAAAAAATGGCTTAGTTGAATTAGTAAATGCAGAACTATATAATGCAAAATCACTAGATTTAACTCCTAAACTTTCAGCTCAGAGGTGTTTTCAATATGCTTTAGATTACGCAAATGCAGAAAAATATTTATGGGAAAATCCAGAACAATCTAAAGTTTTTGAATATGAAAAACCTAAAGGAGAATTAGTCATTTTTCCTGATACTAATTCCGGAAAAATATATCTAGCATACAAATACGATATCTATTCTGTAAAACCTATTTCTAGAAAAGAATATTATATTAATGCTAACACAGGAGCTCTTTTATATACAAATCCTTTAATAAAACACTTCCATAAAAATTTAGTTTCAAAAGATCAAATAAAAAGAACAGGTAAGCAAATAGAAAATATTATTCTTCCTTCAGCATTAGCTTCAGGAAATGCAGCTACTCGTTATAGTGGTAACAGAAGTATAGAAACCACTTTTGATACAAATTTAAACAGATATATTTTATCCGATGCCACAAGAGGAAAAGGTATTGTTACCTATAATTGTGCTAATGGTAATTATGCTAATTCTCATTTTACAGATGATGACAATAACTGGACAGCTGCCGAATTTCACAATGCAGCTAAAGATGATGCCGGCTTAGATGCGCATTGGGGTGCTCTAAAAACGTATGATTTTTGGAAAACTATTTTCAATAGAGACAGTTTTGATAACAAAGGAAGCGTTATAAAAAGCTATGTTAATCTTGATCTAGCCATAGTTGATCCCACAAATAGCTCTAGTGACAATGCCTTTTGGGATGGTCAATTTATGAGCTATGGCAAAGGAACTGATTTAGATGCCTTAACAGCTGTTGATATTTGTGGTCATGAAATAGGACATGCTGTATGTACCTATACAGCCGATTTAGCATATAAAAATCAATCCGGAGCAATGAATGAGGGATTTTCAGATATTTGGGGAGCATGTATTGAACAATATGCTAAAAACGGCAATCTGAATGCAGCAGCTGATACTGCCAGTCCTGGTACATTAAATGTTTGGAAATTAGGAGAAGATATTGGTCCCTCTTTACGATCTATGAGCTACCCTAATACGAAAAGGGCTCCTGATACTTTTTTAGGATTGTATTATGTAGATACACAAGATGATACTGGAGTTACTCCTGAATGTGCTGATCCAAATGAGGCAAATGATCAATGTGGTGTACACACTAATAGCGGTGTTTTAAATCATTGGTTTTACATATTAACGGCTGGTAAATCAGGTACTAACAATGCTAGTTTAGCAAACGGTGGACAAGATGTTTATAATGTTCAAGGAATAGGTATGACTAAAGCAGCACAAATAGCTTATTATGCTGAAAGAGATTATTTAACTCCTAACTCTACTTTTATGGATTGTAGAAATGCAACCATAGCTGTAGCAAATTCTTTATATTGCGCATCAAGTCCAGAAGTACAATCCGTTACTAATGCTTGGTATGCTGTAAATGTTGGAAGCGCATACAATGCTGTTGCCAATGACATTGTTTTAAAATCTTTACAAGGAGGCAATTTAAATGTAAATTGTGGTGCATCCTATAACCCTATAGTTACTTTTGAAAATGGAGGATCTAATATTATTAATGCTGCTACGATAACTTATAATATAGACGGTGGGGCAAGTTCTACCCTAAATTGGAGTGGCAATTTAGCTCAATGCCAACAAGCAACAGAAGCTATAAACATAAATGGGCTGACTCGAGGTTACCACATACTAAATGTTACTACTAACATAACAAATGATGGTTTAACAACTAATAATACCAAATCTATGGTCATCTTAGTAAATGATTCTGGAAATATAGGCTCTATAAACACATTTAATACAGCTAATGACGCTTTAATATCTGTAGATAAAGGAGGAAAAAGCAATACTGTTTGGGAAAGAGGTATCGTGAACAAAACCAATCTATCAGTTACAGCTACTGGTAATTCACCAGGGTATGCTACAAAATTAGTAGGAAACTATCCTGATAAAACTACGTCTTACTTAGTTTCTCAATGTTATAATTTATCAAACTTAACCAATGCAAGGGTAAGTTTTGATATGGCATTTGATCTTGAAAGTAACTGGGATATTATTTATTTTGAATATTCAACCAATAATGGAGCCACTTGGACTCCTCTGGGGGAGATGAATAACACTTGGTATAACAGTTCTAGAATGCCTAATGGTGTGGATTGCTTCAATTGCATTGGAAAACAATGGACTGGCGATTATCATATTGCTCCTTCAGGAGGTAATGGAAACAATGGTAATAAAAGAAATTATAGTCAAAGCCTAACAGAAGTAGGCCCAGCATCAAATGCTATTTTCAGATTTACTTTTATATCAGACGATGCTTCAAATCAAGAAGGAGTCTTCATTGATAATTTTGTTATACAAGGAACTTTAGGAAATGAAATAAATAATTTTGAATACTTTGAAATTTCTCCTAATCCATCGAATGGTAAATTTGATATTACTTTGTCTACAGACCAAGAAGTAAAAGTTAAAATTTTTGATTTAGGTGGTAGAAATGTATTTGAAAGAAAATATGAAGTAAAAGGTTCTGTCTTTAATAATGAGATAGATTTATCTAATATTTCTTCTGGTGTTTACATTTTAAATATAGAAAGTAAAAATAAAAAAGAATCAAGAAGAATTATTATAAATTAATTTTAAAAAATCTCTAAAGAAGGTATCCAAAAAGTAGACAATCTTATCATTTAGCTTTGTTTAATCAATTCTTTCTAATTTACCAAGAAAGTTCAGAATGAACAGATAAAATAAATCAAATAATATATCCATTATTAGGTTTCTTTTTGTCTAAATAAAAACTAAGTGTTAGTTATCTACTTTTGGAAACCTTCTTTTTTATTCTATCTCAGGTATAAAATATTTTCTTACAACAATTCTAAATCGTCAATATAAAAAGGTTTTATAACCTTATTATTTTTTATTTAAATTTGATTTTATTAACTTGTGCAAAATATTATTAACTGTAAATATCCTGCAATATGCAAGAAGAAATGAATGATAACCTGCTAAAAGCAGATGGAAATGATCACAATCTATCGCAATCACATACTCAATTAGCGATAGAAACCATCGAAAACTTAAATGCAGAAGTAAGTGAAGATAATACATTGGAAGATGAACACGAAATTCCAATGAAAGATTATCATACCATGAGTATGGATTTATTAGTAACAGAATTTGAGCAATTGCTTTCTACTGACAAGATTATGGCCATTCGTAATCATGTAGAAGAAATAAAATCTGCTTTTTTATCTAAATACACTCATTTTATTGAAGAAAAAAAAGAAGAATTTTTACATGAAAACCCGATTGAGAATTTTGAATACTATTATCCTACAAAAACAAAATTTGATTCATTATATAATAATTATAAAGACAAAAAAAATACCCACTTCAAGAATTTAGAAGCTAAGTTAAAATCGAATCTTCAAAATAGACTAAATCTAATTGAAGAACTTAAAACATTACTAGCTTCAAATGCTGAAATAAAAGATTTATTGAAGCAATTTAATGACATCCGTGATCGCTGGAAAAATGCGGGGTCAATACCTAAAGACAAATACAACCATGTTTGGAATAACTACCATTTTCATCTAGAAAACTTTTATGATTTATTACATCTAGATAGAGAAGCTCGTGATTTAGAATTTAAACATAATTTAGACAAAAAATTAAAAATTATAGAAAGAGCTAAAGGTCTTTTAGAAGAGTTAGATGTTTTTAAAGCTTTTAGAGAACTTCAATTATTACATAAAGTTTGGAAGGAAGAAATAGGTCCTGTATCTAAAGAAAATAGAGAAGAAATTTGGAAAGCTTTTAGCGAAGTAACGAAACAAATGCACGAAAAACGTGAAGGTTTATTTGAACAACAACGCTTAAAAGAGGAAGAAAATCTAGCCCTAAAAAAAGATATTATAAACCAAATTACTCAAATTACTCAAGAAAAAATAATTATACACTCTTCTTGGCAAGGGCAAATAAACAAAATAGAACAATTAAGAAAAGCTTTTTTTGAAGCAGGCAAAGTACCCACAGAAGTAAATGAGCAAACGTGGGCTGATTTTAAAAATGCTGTTCGAAATTTTAATGCTAGCAAAAACTCTTTTTATAAAGATATCAAAAAGGAACAACAGTCCAATTTAGATAAAAAAAATGCCTTAGTTGCTAAAGCAAAAGAGTTAATGAATAATGACAACTTTGATGAAACTACCCCTATCATGAAAAAAATCCAAGAAGATTGGAAATTAATAGGTCATGTTCCTAAAAAGTTTTCGGATAGTGTTTGGGGAGAATTTAAAGAAGCTTGCAATCACTATTTTGATAGATTAACGGCCTTTAGAAACCAAAATGAGGCTATTGAAATTGTTGCTTTCGATAAGAAAAAAGATTATTTAGAAATTGTAAAGACGTTTACCCTTTCAGGAGATCATAAAAAAGATTTAGAAGCTATAAAGAATCATATAGAAACTTGGAGATCATTTGGTAAAGTACCTTTTTCTAGAAGACATATAGAAGGTAAGTTCAATAAAGTACTCGATGGATTATTTGATCATTTGACATCAAGTAAACGTGAAGCCGAAATGGTACGATTCAATAGCCGTTTAGAACAATTAAGCCAAGAAGGACAACATAAAATAGACGGAGAAAAGATTTTTATTCAACGAAAAATAGAAGAAGTTCAAAACGATATTTTTCAATTAGAAAATAATATTCAATTCTTTTCTAATGCCAAAAAAGATAATCCTATGATTATTGAAGTAAAGAAAAATATTGAACGTAACAGAGAGGAATTAGCTATGTGGAAAGAAAAGTTAAAGCAAATCCACACGCTTTAATTCTATTGAAACGATAAAGAAGTTATACAAAAATAATTTAATATTCATTTTACCCCTCACAACAGGAGAAATCACATGATCAATATTCTGTGATTTCTCCCTATGCTTAACAACCTTAATAGTCTAAATATTTGATAAAATGCTATGAAATATTGTAAAATAGGATATTACCAAAAGTTTATTGAAATTCGTTTCAATAAACTTTTTTGTTTATAAAAAACTCAAAAATGCTGTTTTATATACAAAAGTCTTCAAAATATCCAAAAAGGGATTCCTAAAAGCATACACCTTTTCAACCGAAAAGAAGTCTTTAATCTCTTTTAACCTTCAATTTATCAAGATATTGTCTTAAGAAAGCTTTCATTTTAGCTAAATCATATCCTCACGTTTTCTCTTTGAGGGAACTTACGGGATACATTACAAAAGAACAAGGGTAATAATCAGAAAAGAAAATTCAAAGTTTAAATAACGGTTAATTTATTTTTCCTTTAAAATACCAGTACAAAGTATAAAAATCAATCCGTTTGATTAAAAAAATGAATACTTGAACGACAATATATTGTTTTCTTAACCATTAGAGTTCCGATAATTCTACAAAAAAGGTACTAAAAAGTAGTAACTCAACATCTAATTTATCACCTCGACAACAGGAGAAGCCACATTATCAGTACTATATGATTTCTCCCTTTGTCGGATAATGAATAATTTTAATAATTAAAATTCGCTAAAAAAGTGTTCTTTTTTATCAAAAATATCTTAAATTAATTCTATAAAAATTAGAATTTTATTTGGTTAATATTTTTTTTATCTCATTTTCTAAATCTTCACCAAAAAGATTCGTATCTATAATATTTCCTTTTTCATCAACTAATACTGTTGATGGAATACTTTCTATTTGATACATTTTAGCAATTGGATCCTCCCATTGCTTCAAATTAGAAACATGATTCCAAGTTAATTGATCCTTATTAATGGCTTCTTTCCATTTTGTTAGATCTTTATCTAAAGATACGCTTATAATATTTAATCCTTTTGAATGCCATTTTTTATAAAGAGCCACTACATTTGGATTTTCTTTTCGACAAGGACCACACCAAGAAGCCCAAAAATCGATTAAAGTAACTTTTCCTAAAACCTCTTTTAAACTCAGTGTTTTACCATCAGGTGTTCTAGCACTAAAGTTAGGAGCCTTTTTAGTTACTTTATTTTTTTTTTTGTTCCTGCCATTGCTTTTTCAAAATCTTCTAATTGCTTTTTGATTTTTTTACCAGCGGTCGTTTCTTTTATATCATTTTCTAAAGCATCAAAAGATTTTTTAATCTTAACTATATCTGCATTTGGAGTATTAAAAAGTGTAGGAATTAATAATAATGATATGAATGATTTTGGATTTTCATTAATATACTTAGCCCCAGAAGTAATAAAATCTTCCTGAAATTTAGAAAACTCTGTATTTAATTTTTGCATTGTAACAGAATCATTTACTTTCTGAGCTTCTTCCATTTTTGCCATGTTTTCTTTTTGAAACGACATCATACGCTTAGATATTCCCATCATTTCTGTATTGTACTTAATCAATTCATCGTTATTATAAGTACCTCCAACTTTAGCCAATGGAATGCTGTCTTTATTAATTTTTGCTGTTATATTTCCTTTCTCTAAAATAAAAACGAAACCTCCTTGTTGATTTTCAATAGAAACCATGTGTACTTGCGGTTCTTTTGCTTCACCTTCAAAAACGAATTTACCTTTTTCTATTTTTGCTGTATCAATAGCTACAGGCATACCTGTATTTTCATCTTGTTTTTGTAAAAACACTTTTGTACCATCTTTTAAGCCATTGATTTCTCCTTCAAATTTAAATCCATTACCAATTATACCATTACATGCAATAGATAAGGTTATTAAACTGATTCCTAAAATTTTTTTCATCTGTATGTATTTGTTAATAATATAAAGAACTATAAAATAGTTTTACTAATTTTGAACCACAAAAATAACCTTTTTGTAGTTATATAAATCATTTTTAAGTTTTATTTAAAATTTTGAAGAAAACAAATTCTAAATATTATCCTAAGATAAATTCACTCAAAAAAACTTTTTGTGTATTTACTGAGGTTCCCCATTCATCTGTTTCTTGCTTAACACCTGATTTTATAAGTAAATCAGGCAGCAAATATTTTTATATAGAAAAAGGTATTTATAGATTATCCAATCATTGGGGACGATTTGCAAATTCAAAGTGGCGATTAATAGATCAGGAGTTAGAACCTTCTAAATACAAATTAGGCTTTGCTACTTGGGATAGTTTTTTTCCAGATAATGAAATTGAAAAATTATATTATATCGATTGGGATCTAACACGTAACGAAATTCATTATCTGCATAAACAAACAAAAGATTACAATGGCTGTGCTATTTTAAGAACGAGTAAGGAAACTCAAAAAAGATTAAAAAATGCTCGTAATATTTTAAATCTTACGAATTGGGCAAAATATTTTGATGACGATATTACTATTTTAAGAGAAAAAATAATACATGATTTAATCTATACAGAACTAACCTTAGATGAAATAAAAAAGAAATACCTATGAGTCGTAAAAACGAAGAAAATATTCAAAAATTTAATAATAAACTTAAAAAAAACAAAGAAAAAAAAGAAAGTAAAAAAATTAAAAGAAAATACAAATTAAAAGAAATTATTAATAGTTTTTCTAAAAAAACAGAATCAAATATCATATAATTTATTTCATTTAAAAACAGAAAAAAATTAGGCATTTTTTTCTTACATAATTATCTTTTTATTAAATTTGAGAAAGGAATTGATTCATTCCTGCTTATAATTCTTAAATTCTATTGTCTCTTGTAAACGACATAATAAGTAATAAAAGTAAAATTATGGAGGATTTGGCCCAAAAAAGGACAATAAAAATAATAAGTATTATTTATTTTACTACAGCATTATTCTTTTTAACAAATGAAATCTTTAAAATAAATTCGATATTCTCCTATTTTGGACTATTACGTCTAATATCCTTACAAATACTCTATATATACAGTTCATCAAGGAGAAATTCTCTTTTTATAGGAATTCTTATTTTTGTAACTATAAGCAATTTCTTTTTTCAATATAAAACAAAATCTTTTTTATTTTATGGAATGATTGCTTATTTAATTAATAGATTACTTAGTCTTATATTAGTTTATAAAAGTATAACTAGAAAAGAACCTATTCCCATTGCAATTTCCACAATCCCATTTTTATTCTTTTACTTGTATATTATATTTTTATTTAAAGATTTTTATACCTACAATTTTTTAGTACTTCTATTTAATGGTTTATTAATGTCTTTATTAGGGGGGCTTTCATTATCTAATTATTATTTAGAAAACAAAGATGTTAACAATAAAAATTATTTTTTACTTATAAGTACTATTTCATTTGTAATGCAAAATCTAATATTTATTCTTCAAAAATATTACACTTTAGAACGACTTTTTGAACCTATTAATATTATATTGAACACATTATCTCTCTATATTTTCTATAGATTTATTATTTTAAGCGAAGAGTGTAAGAATAATAAATAAAATTTTATTATTCTTACACTCTATTGATTTTAGAATTAAAAAGATATTATTCTTTTTTATCTTCTAGAGGAACTAAATTAGATTCTTCCTCTATAGTTGTCGTTGAAACGGGACTAGCAGTCGGGTAAGTAGATTTTGGAAAAGCACTATATCTTTCTTCTATTTTAGGCCAATTAATTATACTAAAAAATGTATTAGCGTATTCTCTTTTTCTATTTTGAAATTTTAAATAATACGCATGTTCCCACATATCTAAGCATAATAAGGGAACTCCTTTAATACCTAGTGTTTTCATCTGAGGTGCATCATTATTGGCTGTGGTAATAATTCTTAATTTCCCGTATTTATCCGAAAGCAACCAAGTCCAACCTGAACCATTAATTCTTATAGAGGCTTCTGAAAAACTTTGAATAAACTGATCAAAAGAACCAAAATCTCTATTAATAGCCTCTAATAATTCACCGCTAGGCTGTCCACCAGCTTTTGGGGCAATAGATTCAAAGTAAAAATTATGATTGTATACTGCTCCTGCATAATTACGAACATCAGTATCCGAATAATTTAGGTTTTTAAATATATTTAAGAAATCTAATACTTCATATTTTGTTCCTATAACCGATTTATTTAAAGCATTAACATAGGGCAACAAATATTTTGAATAATGTAGCTCTAAAGTATTAGAATCTATATAAGGTTCTAAAGCTTTGTAATCATAAGTTAAATTGTATAATTGAAAAGATCCTTCATTAGCTTTTAAATCGGACGGTTTGGTATCTCTTTTTTCAACAGCGATTATGGGAGTAGCAGGAACATCTACTACTTCTACCAAGGTATCTTTCTTACAACTTAAAAAAGATAATGCAACCCAACAATTTATGATAACTATTTTTTTTTTATCCATTTATACAACTATTTCATTTACTAAATCAATATAACTTTTTTTAGCTTCCTCAATAGACAAATGGCTTACCTGCATCCAAGCGTTTAATTTAAAAGCATCGCGTACATCCAGATTACTATACTTCATATTAGACATAGAGCCATAACTGGCTTGTTTGTAATAGGCATATAAACGCAACATAATATCCTGAGGAAGAGAGTCCTGTTGCATTTTAGAAACTTTCATGAAAGCCTCCTTAAGTTTAATATCTAATTCTTGATCAAACATTTTAAGCTTGCGCAATAACTGTGTAATTTCCAATTGCTTTTTCTTGTAGTTGTACATTAACCTTAGTTCCTAAAGGTAAATATAAATCTACACGAGAACCAAATTTTATAAATCCTGCATCAGTTCCTTGAGTAGCTAGATCTCCTTCTTTTGCATAATTTACAATTCTTTTTGCTAAGGCTCCTGCAATTTGACGATACATAATTTCTCCAAAAACTTTATTTTGAACGACCACGGAAGTACGTTCATTTTCCGTACTAGCTTTTGGATGCCAAGCTACCAAATATTTTCCTGGATGATATTTGCTGTATTTAACTATTCCAGAAACAGCGTAACGAGTAACATGAACGTTTATTGGAGACATAAATATAGAAACCATCAAACGTTTATCCTTAAAGTATTCTTCTTCGTATACTTCTTCTATGACTACTACTTTACCATCAACAGGAGCTAATATTGTATGTCCGTTAGGTTGTATTGTTCTGTTAGGATTTCTAAAAAATTGTAAAATCATTACATATAAAAATAACACTACTATTTGTACAGTCAAACGTAACCATATAATATCAACTAGAAATTTATCCGCTAAAAACAAGCTGATAATCATTACCAATGAAGCTACTGAAATAATTTTAATTCCTTCTTTATGAAACATATCCTACAATTTTTAATAATAAATAAACAAATGGAGTTGTAAAAATAATACTATCTAGTCTATCTAATATTCCTCCATGACCTGGCATAATATTACCACTATCTTTAACCCCAGCTAAGCGTTTGAATTTTGATTCAACTAAATCACCAATGGTTCCAAAACAACTCGTAAATAAAGCAATCAAAACCCAATATACTAACGGAAACAAATTTACATAATATATCCCAATTATAAAACTTGCCAATATAGCAAAGAGGGCACCTCCTAAAAAACCTTCTATTGTTTTTTTGGGTGATATTTTTTCAAACAACTTCCTTTTTCCAATTTTTTTACCAACTATATAGGCAAATGTGTCATTTGTCCATATTAAAATAAAAATTGCTATAATAATATGAGGATAATGATTATCATTTATTTCACCCAGTTTAGTAATTAGTATGAATGGGATGATAATATAACCTATTAATAGGATCCAATGCAAAGCAGTGATGTTTTTTATTTTATTATTAAATAACCAACTACAAAGAAAAATCAATACCATTAAACTGATGATGGTAAGCATCCAATTGTTAAAAGGATAGTTATTAAAGTAGGTAAAATTAAGATACGAAATGATAGCTAATAAAAAAGCCAGCCATTTGTTCATCCTAACTAAATTTGTAAACTCATTTACTGCTTGCAATAAAAAAAGTCCAAAAAGAATTAAAAAGGATTCTTCTGAATATAGAGTAGCAGACACTAACAAAGCAATATATACAATGCCTGATAATGCACGGACTAATGTTTCGTTCATGCTATAAATCTTCTAATAAAAGTAAATATACATTTTTTGGAGAACTTCCGTAATGAAGAAAATCTTCTTCTTTAACTTTTTCGAAATACTTAATAGTTGTAATATTCGTTGGATAATTAGTGGTATATCGTTTTTTAATTTCCCTCAATCCATCACTTTTACCTGGAACCATCTGGCTGGTGGCTCCTATTACTACTATACTATCTGGCAGTTCGTTAATTTTATTATGTTTTATTTGACTAGAAGAAAACATAATAGAACCGTCTTCTGCAATAAGTCCTTCACAAGTTGCTAATAAAAATTTAGGCCTTGTAGTATTCAGATAGGTTATATTATTAGAATCTAGCATTCCAAATAATTTTGATTCCAAGCAAATAGCCTCTGATTCGAACCAATCATTCTCTTCTAAAATATTTTCAAATTGTTCATTTAATTCTGCTAAATTTTCACAGTATAAGAATTTGCCTCCATTCTTTTTAAAATTCAAGGTGAACAACTCATCTACTGGTAAATTAACATTTACTTCTTGAAAAGGATTATATTCACTTTCATTAGCTTCTTGAGAAGCATCATTACTTGACCCAAAAATTTTCCTAAAAATACTCATATATTACTTACAAATAGAAGTAGTTGATTTAATTGGCAAAGTTAAAAAAAACTCAATCTAATTTTAACATAAGATTGAGTTTTTTAAAGTTTTTATTAACTAAGTTTTAAACAATTTCTTCCTGTAAAGGTTTATCATACGGACGTTTTCCAAAAATTTGCTCTAAATCGTCCTTAAAGATTACTTCTTTTTCTATTAAAATATCTGCCAAGTGCTCTAACTTTTCTTTGTTTTCTTGCAGAATATGAATAGCGCGTTGATATTGTTTTTCAATAATAGCCGATATTTCTTTATCTATTGTCAAAGCTGTTTCTTCTGAATACGGTTTAGAAAAATTATAATCGGATTGTCCTGAAGAATCATAATAAGTTACATTACCTAATGTTTCATTTAATCCATATATAGTAACCATAGCACGTGCTTGTTTTGTTACTTTTTCTAAATCACTTAAAGCTCCTGTAGAAATCATATCAAAAACTACTTTTTCAGCAGCGCGACCTCCCATTGTGGCGCACATTTCGTCTAACATCTGATGCGGTCTAACGATTTGTCTTTCTTCTGGCAGGTACCAAGCGGCTCCTAAACTTTGTCCTCTAGGTACAATAGTTACTTTTACAAGTGGTGCTGCATGTTCTAACATCCAACTCACTGTAGCATGTCCAGCCTCATGAATTGCTATTGCTCTTTTTTCTTCTACTGTAATTATTTTATTTTTCTTTTCGAGTCCTCCTACAATTCGATCTACTGCATCTAAAAAGTCTTGTTTGTCTACTGCAGATTTGTTGTTTCTAGCTGCAATCAGAGCGGCTTCATTACACACATTAGCTATATCCGCTCCTGAAAATCCTGGTGTTTGTTTTGACAAAAAGTCAGTATCTAAACCTTCTACCTTTTTTAAAGGTTTTAAATGTACTTCAAAAATTTCTTTACGTTCACGAATGTCTGGTAAATCAACATAAATTTGTCTATCAAAACGTCCCGCACGCATTAAAGCTTTGTCCAACACGTCTGCACGGTTGGTAGCAGCTAGTACAATTACACTGGTATCTGTTCCGAATCCATCCATTTCGGTCAAAAGCTGATTTAATGTGTTTTCACGCTCATCATTAGATCCTGAAAAATTGCTTTTTCCTCTTGCTCGACCCACCGCATCTATTTCATCAATAAAAATAATTGCTGGTGACTTTTCTTTGGCTTGTTTGAACAAATCACGAACTCTAGATGCCCCTACTCCTACAAACATTTCTACAAAATCAGAACCAGAAAGGGAAAAGAATGGAACTTTAGCTTCCCCTGCTACTGCTTTTGCTAACAATGTTTTACCTGTACCTGGAGGCCCAACTAATAAAGCTCCTTTAGGTATCTTACCTCCTAAATCCGTATATTTTTTTGGGTTTTTTAAAAATTCTACAATTTCTTGAATTTCTTCTTTAGCTCCTTCTAATCCTGCTACGTCCTTGAAAGTAACTTTTACATCTGTTTTTTCATCAAAAAGTTTAGCTTTTGATCGTCCTATATTAAAAATCTGTCCTCCGCCTCCTGAGCCTCCTCCAGACATACGACGCATCATAAAAATCCAAAATCCAATCAAGATAAAAATAGGTAATAACTGAATCATAAAATCAGTCCATCCACCTGATGTCTTGTATTCGTATTGAGAAAGTTTTTTTGCTAATTTAGCTTCTTTTAAATCTTTAGAAAAACTACCATCTTCGCCACTAATTTCGAAAGAATAATGAGGACCTACATTTTTACCTCCTAATAGATCTTCTTTGGGTAACTTTGTATGAGCTTCTTTTGCTAAAGCAGTTTCTTTTAAATAAACCGTAACAAAACGATCATTATCTACTTCTACTTTATCTACATCTCCTGCTTCTAAAAACTCATAAAACTTAGAAACATTTGTTTTAGTGGGTTCAATCCAACGAGATTGTCCTGATAAATACATCCCTATAAATACCGTTCCTATTAAAACGTATATCCACCAAGGATTAAATTTAAAATTATTTTGCTTATTTTCTTTTGACATAGATACTCTAACAATTAATATTTATTTTCGATTGATGTAATTTTAGCATCTCCCCAAAGACTTTCTATGTTGTAATATTCTCTGATGTGTTTTTGGAAAACATGAACAACTATGTGAACATAGTCCATTAATACCCATTCTCCGTTATCAGTTCCTTCTACATGCCAAGGTTTTTCTTTGAGTTCTTTTGAAACAGCCTTTTGAACTGAATTTACAATTGCATTAACTTGTGTATTCGAGGTACCATTGCAAATCACAAAATAATCACAAACTGTATTTTCTAATTCTCTAAGATCTAAAATATCTATATCATTCCCTTTTACGTCTTCAATACCTTTAATGATATTTGCTAATAAAATATCGTTTCCTACTTCTTTGTTCGCCATTTATCTTTAATAATTATTTTTCGCAAAGTTATTCTTTTTTGTCTTTATTTTGAAAGATAAAAATATAGATACTTAATTTTTACTATTTCAAATCACATTACATGAAGTTAATCAAACTCAATGCCATAGATTCTACAAATGATTTTTTAAAAAAACTTTCACAAAATCAGAGCCTTGAAAATTTCACAGTAGTTACAGCTAAGAGCCAATGGAAAGGCAAAGGACAAATGGGAAGTAGCTGGAACACAGAAAAAGATAAAAACCTAATAACCAGTATATTGATAAACAAAATAACAGATCATAACATTACTATTTTTGACCTTAATATAACTGTTGCTGTAACTATTAAAGAGGCTCTTGAAAAATATCAAATTCCTGACTTACACATAAAATGGCCAAACGACATTATGTCAGGAAATAAAAAAATTTCAGGTATATTAATAGAAAATAATTTTAAAGAAAATCAACAGGTAGAATCCATTATAGGAATTGGCCTAAATGTAAATCAAGAGAATTTTAGTAATTTACCTAAAGCATCTTCATTAAAACGTATAACTGACAAGGAATATAATGTAGAAGAAATATTATTTACTATCTTAGATATATTAAAAATAAATCTAGAAAAGTTAAAAAAGGATGGGAAAATAGAATTATGGAAAAATTATCATACCTATTTATTTAAAATTCATAAACCTGCTGTATTTGAAGATCAAAAAAATAAAAAATTTATGGGCATTATTCAAAAAGTAAATTATGATGGTTTACTTGAAATTATGATGGAAGATGATACTATTCAGACTTTTGGAATCAAGGAAATTACAATGCTTTATTAACGGAATAAGAGAATAAAAAAATGCTTTATCTAAAAATTGATTAAAGCATTTTAAATTATTTTATAGAAAGCAAAAGTTTAAATACTTTTTTCATCCAAGGCTAAGTCAGACTGTGTTTTACCATGATTAGCCGGTTGACCAAAACTGTCCAAATTAACCATCGTAATAGAATCTACTGTAATAATAGTAGCTTTTGTCATTACATTCTTAACCTCACATTTCATTGTAATAGAGGTACTTCCAAATTTAATAACATCTAATCCTATTTCTATAATATCGCCTTGTCGAGCAGAACTCATAAAGTTTATTTCAGACATAAACTTCGTTACAATTTTATTATTTTTTAAAATAACTATTGAATAAAGTGCTGCTTCGTCATCTATCCAAGATAACAATTTTCCTCCAAAAAGAGTTCCATTTGCGTTTAAATCTTCTGGTCTAACCCATTTGTGTGTCTTATATCTCATGCCTAATTTTATTAAGAACAAATTTACATATTTCTAGAAGATCAAATATTAATTCCTATAGCTATTTATTTTAAAACCTTTATCATTGACTTTATTAGCTTTTTTGTTTTTTATTTTTCTATTGACATTATTCAAAAGTGTACTAAAAACATTGGGTTTTTAACAGAATTTTATTAGCGTTTTTTTGAGAGTAAATTCTTAATAATAAATTTTTTACTATATTTAATAAAAAATAGAAGATGGAAACTCGCGATAATAAACTTTTACTTTTAAAAGGAGAGCCTTTAGGGAATATAAGTGTTGAATCTTCATCAGAAGAATTGTTTCAAAATATGACAATTCGTCCTATACTAAAACTACAGAATGATTTATTTATTCAAGTTTTCATTAATTATGCTATTAAACAAAAGAATGTTTTTTTTACTCTTTCTGTGGAAAAAAAATTAACTTATATCGAAAATGCCCTACAAAAAGATATTAAGTTTAGAAATTCTCTAAAAGGAATGGTAATTGGCTTATTTACCCTTGATGACTATACGGAATATACAAAAAACTCATCAAACTTAAACAAAAGGATGATAAATTTAATAATTGAACGATTAAAAAACAATATTCAATTATTAATTATTTAGATTTTAAATTGCTTATATTACAACATCAAATTCAAGAGGAAGTTGGCTCTGCTGAGGAGCAACCAACCAGCAATAGGTTTTATAATTATAGATAGTTAAGAGGATAGACTAAAAATCTATCCTCTTTTAAATTATCGGTAAATAGTCTTATTTTCTTTAGCTAGCTTGGTTTCTAGTGCTTCTATACGCTTTTGTTGTTCTATGATATAAAGAGTTAACTCTTCTATTTTTTGTAATAACAAATTGGTCATTTCTCCTATTTGAAAGCCTTTTTCTTGAATTTCTTTAGCAGATGGGATATTAGGTAAATGGTTGTTTTCTTTAGTATATTTTTCAATTTCTGCCAGAGTAGGCATTTTATAATCAGCTTTTAAAATAGATTTTCCGTTATAATATTTTTCAAAAACATAATCTGCAGGTATTTTTTGATCAATACGTACCTCTTGTGCATGAATACTCCCTTTTACCGCAAGCATTTCATCTGGATTATTGGTACCAATTTCTATCTTTTTAAAAATTGCTGTCCCATTAACATCTAATTTTGCTGCAGGAATATTTGTTCCAATACCAATATTTCCATCAGAAGTTACTCGCATTCTTTCCTGATTAAATAAAGTATGAAATATTAAGTTTCCATCATTTCCATGAGTATACATTTCTACATCATTAGAAGTTCTTTTTAAACCATGCGAACTATTTCCTAAAAATAAACTTCCCCCTGTTCCATTTTCATTTCCAGACATAATTCCTCCTATAACCTTTAATCTTTCAGTAGGAGAATTGGTACCAATTCCTATTTTTTTATTAGGTAAAAAGGTCATATACGTATTATCCCAACTTTACCTATAAAAGTGTACGACAAGTCTAAATTTCCATTTAAAGCATTTCCATACGAACCAAATGCCGTTGATATAGGTTTTCCATATTCACCAATCCAAAATGCCCTAGCCCATCCTCCTGTATAATTTTTAGCATACGTATCTACATCTAAGACAACTCCATATACAGGGCCTTCTAGTCCTATCTTAACATTATTAATAGTTTGTTGTCCTCTTATATTTTCAAATCCTGACAACAAAATGCTTACTATTAAAATCTTAAATCCTTTCATTTTATTTTTTATAATTTAATTATGCAACCGTTATTGTTTATAATTATTAAAATCTTTATACTCTATATCTATATTGATTAAGCCATAAAAATCATATTGAATAAATTCACTTAGTTTTAAACCATTCAAGTACAGTGCTTGTTAGAATTATTAAACCATATTCTCTAACATTCTTTTATCATCATTTTTTATTTTATCATCTACATTATTTCTTATAGAATTTTACAACTACAAAAATAATAAAAGTTAATCTCCTAATTCTATTGCTTTTGAATTAGCTCTTTGAATAGCTCTATTAATGATCATATTCAAATTATTTTCATTAAAAAGCAGAATAGCTTGTTCTGTAGTTCCTCCTTTTGAAGCTACTTTTTTAATTAATTCATCATTAGACAATCCAAGAGATGCTTTTAGACTTACCGCTCCTAAAAAAGTTTGATGCACTAACAATTCTGCCTCTGCATCAGAAAATCCTAATTCTCTTGCCGCTTGTATCATAGCATTCATAAAATAAAAAACATAAGCGGGTCCGCTACCTGACACGGCTGTTGCTGGATTTAACATTCCTTCATTTTCTACATAAATAGATTTTCCTGTAGTATTGATTAAATTTTGAATGATAAATAACTCTTTTTTATCGATTGTATCTGATGCTGAAAAAACAGTCATCCCCTGCCCTATCTGAGTTCCTAAATTAGGCATAGAACGAACAATCTTATTTACTTGTAATAAAGTAGCTATTTTTTGAATTGAAACACCTGCCATTACGGATAGGACAATTATTTGTTTATTTAATTTATCACGTAAAACCTTTGCTACTTTCTCAAATTCTTGTGGTTTTACAGCTAATATAAGAATATCTATTTCTTCAGTAAAAGGAAAATGATCTGTAGAAAAATTATTTAAAGGAATTAAAAAACAATCTTCTCTTTTTGGCAATGTACGTGTATAAACAAATATATCTTCTTTTCTTATAAAATGGGATTTAACAAAACTTCCAGCAAAAGTTTTACCTAAATTCCCATAGCCTACTATTGCTATTTTCATCTTTTATTATTTTAAAATTGGGGAAAATATTTTTTAAAGTGGATGTCTAAAAAGTAGTATCTTAAGGTATACAGAAGAAGTCACACTATGTAATTTGCTTGACCTATTCACTTCATTCGAGCCTCCTTTTGTTTTAAATGAAAAGATTGTAAACTATTAGTATATTTTCTTTAAAAAATATCTAAACTTCCTTTTCCTTCACGAATTACTTCTGGCTCTAAACCTGATAAATCTATTACGGTAGAAGCATGATTATCACCATAACCGCCATCAATAACCAAATCAACAATATTTTGCCATTTTTCAAAAATTAATTCAGGATCTGTGGTATATTCAATAATTTCATCTTCATCATGAATTGAAGTAGAAACAATAGGATTTCCCAATTGTTTTACAATTTCAATAGCTATTGAATTATCAGGTACACGAATCCCTACAGTAGTTCTTTTTTTAAATTCTTTGGGTAGATTATTATTGCCCGGCAAAATAAAAGTATAGGGCCCAGGTAAAGCTCTTTTTAAAATTTTAAAAGTAGAGGTATCTATTTGTTTGATATAATCAGATATATGACTTAAATCACTACAAACAAATGAAAAGTTTGCTTTTTCAAGTTTAACTCCTTTTATTTTAGCTATTCGTTCTAGAGCTTTGGTATTAGTTATGTCACATCCTAAACCATAAACGGTATCTGTAGGATAAATTATAAGGCCTCCTTCTCGTAGTATCTTAATAACTTTTGCTATTTCTTTTTCATTTGGATTTTGAGGATAAATTTTTAGAAATTGAGCCATATCGTTCTAATTAGTATTGTCAATTTAGTGAGCTTATAAAAGCCTAAGTTGGGTTAAATTTACTTCTTTTTAGTTTCTATAAAAAATAAAATAGAATATTAATTTGTTTAAATTTTTATTTTCAAAAAAAGGCTATCCTAAAGCTTCCTTTGTCTAAGAAACCTTTATAAAAAAACGATCTTCAATAGGCACTCCCGAATAGTTTAGTAATAAAAAGGCTGTCCAAAAAAGTTTTGAACAACCTCTTCACTAATCTTATTAAGCTGTATTATTCTTCTTTTTGTCCCATCATCATTAAGTAAGCTTTTAAAAACGAATCTAAATTACCATTCATCACACCATCTACGTCACTAGTTTCGTATTGTGTTCGAACGTCTTTGATTAATTTATAAGGGTGCATAACATAATTTCTGATTTGGGATCCCCATTCAATTTTCATTTTACTGGCTTCAATATCAGCTCTTTGTTCAAGACGTTTTTTCAATTCAATTTCATATAATTGCGAACGTAACATTTGCATAGCTCTTTCTCGATTATCATGCTGTGAACGAGTTTCAGAACATTGAATTTGAATACCTGTAGGCTTATGTAATAATTGAACTTTTGTTTCTACTTTATTCACATTTTGTCCTCCCGCACCACTTGAACGTGCTGTAGTGATTTCAATATCAGCCGAGCTAATTTCAATTTCAATTGTATCATCTACCAAAGGATACACATAAACTGAAGCAAAAGAGGTATGCCGTTTTGCATTGCTATCAAATGGAGAGATACGAACCAAACGATGAACACCGTTTTCACCTTTGAGGTATCCAAAAGCAAATTCGCCTTCAAATTCTAAAGTAACCGTCTTAATTCCTGCTACATCTCCTTCTTGAAAATTCAGTTCTTTTACTTTATATCCGTTTTTTTCTCCCCACATTAAGTACATACGCATGAGCATACTAGCCCAATCACAACTTTCTGTTCCTCCAGCTCCAGCTGTAATTTGCAATACGGCACTCATTGCATCACCTTCATCAGAAAGCATATTACGAAATTCTATAGTTTCTATATGTTCTATAGTTTGAAAATAAAGATCGTCTAATTCTTCTTCTGTAAATTCACCTTCTTTATAAAAATCAAATGCTATTTGAAGTTCATCTGCAAATTCAACAGCTTTATTATAATCTTCAACCCATTTTTTTTTAGAACGCAAATTTCTTACAATGCCTTCTGCTTCTTTGGCATTATTCCAAAAATCAGGAGCAAATGTTTTTTCTTCCTCATTTGTAATTTCAATCATTTTGGCATCTATGTCAAAGATACCTCCTCAACGCTCCTAGGCGTTCTATAATACCTTTAATTTGATCGGCATTTGTCATAATAAATTTCTATTTTTGGAGTTTTTAAAAAAAATTAAAATACTATTTTTGTATTTACTTGGAACATTATCTGTAACTATACAGAATCCTTTCCTAAGCAAAAGTACCAATCCTTTTATAATTATGGAAATAAATTTGGTAAGTGATACCGTTACAAAACCTACACAAGAGATGCTACATGCTATGTCTAATGCTAAAGTGGGTGATGATGTATATAAACAAGACCCAACAGTTAATGCTCTAGAAAGTAAAGTTGCTAACCTATTCGGGATGGAAGCTGCTTTATTTTTCCCATCTGGTACTATGGCTAATCAAACAGCTCTTAAATTAAATACACAACCAGGAGATGAAATTATTTGCGATCGGTGGTCACATATTTACCTATACGAAGGCGGAGGAACTGCGTTTAATAGTGGCTGTTCTTTAAGTTTAATTGAAGGACATAGAGGAATGATAAATGTAGATCAAGTACGAAAAGCTATTAATGATCCTGAGTTTTATCATGCTCCAAAAACAAGTCTTGTAAGTATAGAAAATACAACTAATAAAGGAGGGGGAGCCTGTTATGATATTCAAACTTTAAAGGAAATAAAACAAGTTTGTATTCAAAATAATCTCAAATATCATTTAGATGGTGCTCGTATTTGGAATGCTTTAGTGGCTACAGGACAATCTCCTAGACAATTTGGAGAATTGTTTGACACAATATCCGTTTGTCTTTCAAAAGGATTAGGAGCTCCTGTAGGATCTCTATTGATTTCTGATGAAAAAACCATAAAAAGAGCTCTTCGCATTCGTAAAATATTTGGTGGAGGTATGCGCCAATCAGGTTATCTAGCTGCCGCAGGTATTTATGCTTTAGATAATCATCTTGAACGATTAAAAATAGATCATAAAAGAGCACAAGAACTGGCCTTTATTTTAAATCAGCTCCCTTGGGTGGCTTCTGTGGAACCAGTAGAAACAAATATTGTGATTTTTACTATTCACCCCTATTTAGATGAAAGAATGATTCTTGAGAAGCTAAAAAGTAGAGCTATACATATAAGCTCAATGGGACAAGGAAAATTACGAATGGTAACTCATTTAGATTATCGTCAAGTCATGCATGAATATGTTTTAGATATACTTCCAAAAGTTGCTATGTAATTTCTAAAAAAGAATCTATAGGTTAAGTATTTTAAATACTTTCAATTCGTCGTTTTATTAGATTGTGAAATAAAATTTCAATTTTAGTGTAAAATAATATTGAAATAAAATTTATAAGTATAAAAGTTATCCAATAATTAAAATACTTATGAAAAAAATCATAAAAAATACCTAGATGAATCAAGTAAAAAGCGTAAGAGCTTTTGCCTAAAATTTGTATTATTTGAGTTGAAAGAAGCTTTTCAATAATAGTTTTTTCTGTAATTAAACCTATAAAAAGTGGAGTAAAAGCAAATAATGGAAAAAAAATAGTATTTATAATTTTACCAAGTAAAAGATCATTACCATATAATCCCTCCCCTGGTTTTAAATATACTAATCCCAAAAGACCAATGGAAGTAAATAAAATTCCAAGATAAGTCATATTGATAGTAAAAAAAACTTTATTATTCTTTTTTAGAAATAAGGCTAGATATATTCCCGAAAAAAATTCGAAAGATCGACCAAAAAAAGTAAAATCTAACATAAAGTTTATATCATTTCTATAAAATATTAGTCCTAAGATCATAAAAATAATAGGTAAAAAATAAATAGAGAATCTTTTTTTCTTAATAAAGATAAAAAAGAAAGGCGCTAATAAATAAAAAAATTCCTCTACTGTTAACGACCAAGTCTGAGCAATTCCTGTAAATTTTAAATTATTAAAAAAACCCTTTATAAAGGTTATATTTGTAAGCTTCCCCAAAAACAGCTACGATTAAAAGTATAATTTTTTAATTTTAGCAATATGAAAAAAAGTAAATTTACTGAGACACAAATCATCAAAATTATCTCAGAACAAGACAAGGGCAAAACGGTCAATGAAATTTGTCGTGAATTTGGTATAAGTCAGCCCACTTTTTATCAATGGAAAAGTAAATATTCTGGCATTGAACCCAATCAGCTCAAACAATTAAAAGAGCTTGAAAAAGAATTGAGCCAGTATAAAAAAAATGTTGCCGAACTCACTTTGCAAAACACCGTTTTAAAAGATGTAATCAAAAAAAAGCTTTAATGCCTGCCGAAGCGCGAGCTTGTTATCTATGTTGGGAAGCGATTTAAAATGAGCTTTCGTCAGGCTTGTAAGCTGTTTCGTACAAGTACTTCTGTGTTTTATTATAAGTCCAAACGAAAAAATTGCGACCTTCAAATTTCCGAAGAGTTATTAAAATTGGCTGAATCTCATCGTACTTGGGGTTTTTGGATGATGTATAACCGTTTGAGAAATTTAGATTATCTATGGAATCATAAACGAGTTTATAGGATTTATACAGAAATGCGGCTAAATTTAAGATGTAAGCGTAAAAAAAGAATTCCCGCAAGAATAAAGGAACCTTTGCTCAGACCAATTCAACCTAATATCACTTGGAGTATTGATTTTATGCAGGATACGCTACAAGATGGGAGGAAAATTCGTTCTCTTAATGTCATAGATGATTTTAATAGGGAAGCATTAATGGTTACTGTCAACAACAGCTTGCCTGCTCAAAGGGTGATTAATGAATTAGACAATTTAATCCAATGGAGGGGTAAACCAGAGCGAATTCGTGTAGATAATGGTCCCGAATTTATTGCACAAAAGATGAAGGATTGGTGCCAAAATAATCAAATAGAATTAACCTATATTCAACCTGGAAAACCTACCCAAAACAGTTTGATTTAGCGTTTTAATAGAACATTTCGACAGGAAGTATTGGATTGTTATATGTTTGAATCAACCCGCCAAATGCAGAATTATGTAAACGCATGGATATGGATTTATAATAATGAAAGACCTCATTCTGGGCTGAATTATATGACGCCTATAGGGTTCTTGTTGAAATCTGGGAAACTCAACTTTGAAACCGCCGAAGAGTTTCCCACATTTCAACAAGAGAAATTTAAAATTATTGATTGGAATTCTTTAGTTTTGAATGTAGCTAATTGAGGGAAGTTTACATATTCAGTAAGTATAATTTTATATTGAGTGTATTAGTTTTATAATAAATGTATAAAAAAGTAAACGTAGTTAAAATAAAAAAACTTGGATAAATTCTTGAAAATCTATTAATAAAATAAATTTTCAATTTATTTTTTGATCATAATATCTGTTTGCAATTAAAAATCCACTTAAAAAAAAGAACAATGTGACACCAATGTGCATTTCAGTAAAACAATCATATAAAAAAGGAAATGATGTTCTTGTTGAAACGGGATTAAAATGATGAAAAAAAACCATACTGGCAGCAACAAAGCGTACTCCAGTTAAACTAGGATAATACTCTTTCATTAGTAATCTTATTTGTTTTTACTTTAGTTAAAAGAGGGTCTGAAAGATTACAATCTTGTCATTTAGACCAAAGGGAGGCTCGAACAAAGTGAAGATACGAAGCAAATCACCATAGCAATATGACTTCTCCCTTTGTTCGAAGGGAAAACTAGACGTTAAGTTACTACTTTTTGCCTCCCATCTTTTTATTTTGAATAACTCTTTTAACGTGAATAATTAGGAGCTTCTTTTGTAATGGTTACATTATGAGGATGACTTTCACTTATACCACTCGAAGTAATTCTAATAAATCTCCCTTTTTCTTGTAATTCTTCTATAGTAGCAGCACCACAATATCCCATTCCTGCACGTAATCCTCCTATAAATTGAAGCATACTTTCATTTAATTCTCCTTTATAAGGTACTCTTCCTACAATTCCTTCCGGAACTAATTTTTTTACATCGTCTTCAACATCTTGAAAATAACGATCTTTAGAACCTTCTTTCATAGCTTCTACGGATCCCATTCCTCTATAAGATTTGAATTTTCTACCTTCAAAGATAATAGTTTCTCCAGGAGATTCTTTGGTTCCTGCTAATAAAGATCCTAACATAACTGTAGAGGCTCCTGCTGCTATTGCTTTAGGAATATCTCCTGTATAACGAACACCTCCATCTGCTATAACAGGAACACCACTATCTTTTAGTGCAGCTGCTACTTCTAAAACAGCAGAAAATTGAGGAAAACCAACGCCTGCCACGACTCTAGTAGTACAGATAGAACCTGGTCCAATACCAACTTTAACAGCATCAGCTCCATTTTCAACTAAATACAATGCAGCTTCTGGTGTTGCAATATTTCCGACTACTACATCGAGTTCTGGAAATTTATTTTTTACTTGCTTTAATACTTCAACTACTCCTTTAGTATGACCATGTGCTGTATCTATAATAACCGCATCAACACCTGCATTTACTAAGGCTTCTGCTCTTTCTAGAGCATCTGTTGTAACGCCTAAAGCTGCAGCTACTCGTAAACGTCCGTATTTGTCTTTATTAGCATTTGGTTTTTGAGTAAGTTTTGTAATATCTCTGAAAGTAATAAGGCCTACTAGCTCGTTTTCAGCATTAACAACGGGTAATTTTTCTATTTTATTACCTTGTAAAATTTCTTCTGCCTTTTCCAAAGTTGTTCCTTCAGGAGCTGTAACCAAATTAGTTGAAGTCATTACTTCAGTAATACTTCTTAGATTATTTTTTTCGAAACGTAAATCTCTATTAGTAACAATTCCTTTTAATTTTTTATTTTGGTCAACCACAGGTATTCCGCCAATTCCGTATTCTCTCATCGCACTTTTGGCATCTCCTACATTTGCTTCAAGATTTAATACTACAGGATCAATAATCATTCCACTTTCAGCTCTTTTTACCTTACGTACTTCTGCTGCTTGTTGCTGGATTGACATATTTTTGTGTAAAACTCCTATTCCTCCTTCTTGTGCCATAGCTATAGCCATTGCACTTTCTGTAACAGTATCCATTGCAGCGGAAACAACAGGTAAATTTAAAGTAATATTTTTAGTGAATTTTGTTTGGATACTTACTTCTCTTGGAAGTACTTGTGAGTAGTTAGGAATAAGCAATACATCATCGTAAGTTAGTCCTTCACCGATAATTTTAGTTGTGTGTGCGTTCATTGCAATTTACGATTAAATTGCGAACAAATATAGGAAATTAACTGTAAATTTTAGCAATTTAATTTAAATTTAATACTAAAATTTACTGATTTTCATATTTTTTAAACAAAAAAAAGTGCCCGAAAAGTGTATAAATATAATTTAAAGAGGATTTAATGAATTAAAAAATCGATCATGTATTTATTATGAGACTTTCCTTAGACTTAAACCAGATAAATTTTATTTTTACTTCTCGGACAGCTTTTTATTATTCTTTTAATCTATAAAATTTAGAATAATTAAGCTTTTTTCTCAGCTTTTTTTGTGCAACACGCTTTTTTTTCAGTACACGCTTTCTTGTCTTCTTTAGAGCAAGTTTTTTCAGTTTTTGCTTTTTTGTCTTTTTTCTCTTCTTTTACTTCTTGTGCAAATACACTAGAAGAAAATACAAACGCTACTAATGCTACTGATGAAATTAATTTTTTCATACTAAAATTTTTAAAAGTTATTTTTTTGATTTAAATAGACTTCCTACTACTCCCCTTAAAACAGCACCATATAAACACTATTATTCAGAGGATTTTAGGTAATCAAACAAGTTCCCGATATAGAACCATAATGGTAATAAAGGTAGCCTGCTATAAGACCAAATGTACTACCTAAAAGAGTTAAAAAATACTTCTTTAACATAATTTTATAAGGTGCTCTCTTTTAGTACTTTTATAATTTTATCTTTTTGTAGTAATCCTGAAACATCCTATGGATTATTTTTTTAAAAAAGGGTTAAGCTTGTAACTCCTCTTACCAGATATTTTGTTGCTAATTATTTATTTTTGTTTACATCTATTCAATCTCCTTGTATTCCCTTTACTTTTTTAAGATGGTATGGAGCCTAATACTTGACAGGAGCCATAGCAAGTCGCAAAAATTAATTAATACTGGTTTATCTTTATTTGTAATGTTTAGGAAATGAATCATTACTTTTTTTATCCTCTAATTGAATTTGACAAGTATTTGAACTACATCCTATATTAAAAAAGGCTTGAAATAAAAAGAATATTGCAAATCCTAAAAAAATCCATTGATGAGTTTCAAAGGCTTGAAAAATTAAAAAAACACCTAATGCTAAGCGAAAAAAACGGATTATATGCCAATTTAAAAAAAATCGTTTCATAATTTAGAATTTAACATTTTACTTGGACAAATAAAATGAGTCCTTGGCAAATTAGTTTTAGAAATAGCTGTAAATCCCCCTTCAATTTCTGTAAAGTTTCGATAGCCACGTGCTTGAAGTATTGATGCGGCAATCATACTACGGTAACCGCCTGCACAATGTATATAAAAATGTTCTTTGGGATGAATAGTATTCATCCAATCGTTAATATAAGCGAGTGGTTTATTATAGGAGTCCTCTAGGTGTTCTGCTTGGTATTCGTTTTCTTTGCGAACATCTATTATTATATCATCTTTTAAATTTACTTTTTGAGCAAATTCTTCTGCACTTATTCTATTAATTCGATCTGTTTCCCTTTTTGATTCTTTCCATGTTTTCAGGCCTCCTTCTAAATAACCTAGGAGATTATCAAAACCTACTCGACTAAGTCTGGTAATTGTTTCTTCTTCTTTTCCTTCTTCACAAACTATAAGAATTGGCTGATTAACATCAGCAATGAGTGTTCCTACCCAAGGGGCAAAATCGCCTATTATTCCAATATTAATAGATTGTGGGATATGCTCTAAATGAAATACAGCGGCTGGTCGTGTATCTAAAACGATAGCATCTTGGTTATCTGCTAAATCATTAAATTCTTTGGCTGACAAAGGTCTTAATCCATTATTTAATACCGTTTCAAATGAAACATACCCCTTTTTATTCATAGCTACATTCATTCCAAAATATGGAGGAGGAGGAGTTAATCCATCTAGGACTTCTGCTATAAATTCAGCCTCATCCATATCAAAGCGAAGGGCATAGTTGTCAACTTTTTGTTGTCCAATAGTGGAACTAGTTTCTTTACTCATATTTTTACCACAAGCACTCCCTGCTCCATGAGCTGGATAAACTATTACATCATCGGCAAGTGGCATAATTTTATTTCGTAATGAATGAAATAATGTACCCGCTAATTCTTCTTGAGTCATACTAGCAGCTTTCTGGGCTAAATCAGGTCTGCCTACATCTCCTATAAAAAGAGTATCTCCTGAAAAAATAGCATGGTCTTTTCCGTTTTCATCTATTAATAAGTAAGTTGTACTTTCCATGGTATGTCCAGGAGTATGTAAAACTTTAATAGCAACATTGCCTACCTTAAATATTTGCTCATCTTGTGCTATGATTGCATCAAATTCTGGTTTGGCAGTTGGACCATATACTATTGGGGCACCAGTAGCTTTACTTAAATCTAAATGACCTGAAACAAAATCAGCATGAAAATGCGTTTCAAAAATGTATTTTAAAAGGACATTATCTCTTTTAAAACGGTCTAAATACGGTTGTATTTCCCTTAAAGGGTCGACAATTAAAGCTTCTCCATTTGAGGTAATATAGTAGGCACCCTGGGCTAGGCAACCTGTATAAATTTGTTCTATCTGCATTATTATCAATTTGTCCTACAAAAATACTATTTATTTTTATAACAAATAGTGATAATAGTTACAAACCTTTAATCTTATATAAAATTATAACATACAGGTTTGAGTTTGATAGTCTGATAATCTAATTTCTGTCTTTTTTATTCCATTGAAACCATCTTCAATTTCTATAAAATTTGTAATTGCTTTTTTGTATAATATAGATGCTGCCATCATACTTCTATATCCTCCTAAACAGTGTATAAAAAAAGTAGTTTTTAGTGGTATTTTATTTAAATTATTTTCTAATAGATGTAGAGGAATGTTTATACTATTTGTTATATGTTGAGAATTATATTCATTTATCTTACGCACATCTATTATGTAAGAATTTTCATTTAGAATTTTAGTTAACTCCATTGCTTTCATCCTTTGGATGGTATGAAACGGTTTATTGCAATTTTTCCAGGTTTTAAATCCACCTTTTAAATAACCTATAGTTTGATCAAACCCTATTCTTGATAAACGAATAATAGATTCTAAAGGCTGTTCTTCATCTTCTGTTATTAATAATATTTTTTGCTCAATATTAGGTATCAACTCTCCTACCCATTGGGCAAAGTTTCCATTCAGTCCTATATTTATACTATTAGGAATAAAACCTTTTGCAAATTCATCAGAATTACGAACATCTAATAATAAAATTGTAGGATCTTCTATATATTTTTCAAATTGTGTTATATCTAATTTTTTAAGACTTCTGTTTATAACTGAATATAAACTTTCATACCCTTTAATATTTAGTAATACATTTTTAGGAAAATAAGGAGGTGGAGGCATTAATCCTTCTAAAACAGCTTGTACAAAATCATCTTCTGTTAAATTAGGGTTTAAAGCATAATTTACTTTTTTTTGATTACCTAATGTATCCGTAGTTTCTTTACTCATGTTTTTACCACAAGCACTTCCTGCCCCATGATTGGGATAAACAATTAAATGATCAGGAAGAGGAAGAATCTTATTTCTTAATGAATGATATAATAACCGAGCAAGTTTGTCTTCTGACAACTCGGTCATAACATGTTGAGCCAAATCAGGTCTTCCTACATCACCTATGAAAAGGGTATCTCCTGTTATAATACCTTTTTCTAATTGATTTTCATCTATTAATAACAAGCAAGAACTTTCTAATGTATGGCCTGGTGTATGAATTAGTTTGATAGAAGACTTGCCTAATT
Organism: Flavobacterium columnare; assembly: GCF_014844295.1. Taxonomy (NCBI): domain Bacteria; kingdom Pseudomonadati; phylum Bacteroidota; class Flavobacteriia; order Flavobacteriales; family Flavobacteriaceae; genus Flavobacterium; species Flavobacterium columnare. Next base: position 2,853,708 of record NZ_CP054494.1, on the reverse strand, counting down.
GAAAAATTTCATTATCAAAAGCAATATGACATGGGTAGCCTGTTTTTGTAGTGGTGGGGCCAATCACTATGGTTGCCCCTGTAGCACGAGCTAATTCTATATGTCCAGAAACAAAATCAGCATGAAAATGGGTTTCAAAAATATATTTTAGGGTAACGCCTTCTTTTTTTAAACAATCTAAATAGGGTTCTATATCTCTTAAAGGATCAACAATAACTGCTTCTCCATCTGAAACTATATAATAACAAGCTTCAGCTAAACATCCTGTGTAGATTTGTTCTATTTTCATAATAATTTTATCAAAAGGACAAAGGTATAAGTCAATTTTTAAAAAAAGGCTGACTTTTGTCAGCTCTTAAAAATTGATTTCAATATGGCTTCTATATAATTTAACTACCCCTTGTTGCTCCATTTTTTTTAACAAACGTGACACTACTTCCCTAGATGTGTTTAATTCGGAAGCTATTTCTTGATGGGATAGTTTTATATCTTTGCAATTGCAAGCATCTCGATGTCTTTTTAAATAAAATTCTAAGCGCTCATCCATAGCTTTAAAAGCTATATTATCTATAACCGTTAAAACTTCTTCAAAACGACTTCTATAGGTTTCTATTACAAACTCATACCAAGAACGGTGTTTACTCATCCATTTTTCCATTAATGCAAGAGGTATCATAATAAGCTCTGCATCTTCTACTACTTTAGCCATTAAAGCACTGGTTTCTTCTCTAGTGGCACAAATCATAGAAATAGCACAGGCTTGTCCCGGTTGAAGATAATACATAAAATATTCATTTCCTTCGTCATCTTCACGGTATAACTTTATCTTTCCTTTTATAACTAAAACAGTATGACGAATAAATTGACCTGAACGCATTATTGTTTCACCTGCCTTCATATTTTGTATATAGGCGTTTTCCTCTATTTCTTCTATTAGTTGTGGATGAAAATTAGGGAAATTTAGCTTGATTATATCTCTCATAAAAAATTAAAAAACATCCTACAAATATAAGTTACTTATCTCATCTTTAAAATTTAAAAAGTCATTAAAATTTACTACTTTGTGCAAGTAAACTTAATAAACTAATGATGAACACAACAGAATTGAGAGAATCTATTTTTAGGCATCTAGATGGCATTGTAATTTTACCTATAGCAGCTTTACTTAAAGAAAAAAAAATTACAGATTATATTATTGATAAAAAAGAAGTTACGCTAGATGAATTAAAAAATATTTTTAACTTAAATGAAGGATATTTAAATATTGCATTAAGAGCTTTAGCCTCTCAAGGATTTATAACTTATTTTGTAGATAATCACCAAAATAAAGTAAGTTTAAAGATTAATAATGTAACTGAATTGGCTTTTTCTCAGTTTGATTTATACCATGATATTGCTCAAACATTGTTTCTAACGGATGTATTTACATCTAATAGCATTAATGAACATACTATTTCTATATTAGCTCCTTTATTTGAAAAGTTAAAAAAAATAAACTCTCTACCTCTTGATCTAAATTCAGAAGAAGGAAAAATTAAACATCAGATTATAAAACACTTAGAGGGATTTTTAGTAGGTCCTTTAATAGTAAATTTAGGAATGACAGGTATGTTTCATAAATATTTTATGGAAACTTCATTTGGAGCCGATGAATTTCATAAAGAACCCGAAGCTTTTACTGTTATGTTAAACTTTTTCACCTCTTTAGGTTGGTTTACAGAACGAAAAGGAAAATATCAATTTACCGAATCAGGTCTTTTTTATGCTAAGCGAGCTTCCGCTTATGGAGTAACTGTTTCTTATTTACCAATGCTAAAAAATCTTGAAATATTATTATTTGGCAATCCTAATAAATTAAGAGATATAGCTATTAATGATGTAGAAATACACGTAAATAGAGAAATGAATGTTTGGGGTAGCGGTGGCGCTCATAATACTTATTTTAAAGTTATTGATGAAATTATAATAGAACTCTTTAATCGCCCTATTTCTGAACAACCTAAAGGAATTTTAGATATGGGATGTGGCAACGGTGCTTTTTTACAACATATTTTTAACGTTATTGAAAGACAAACAATGCGTGGAAAAATGTTAGAGGAATATCCGCTTTTTTTAGTAGGAGTTGATTATAATCAAGTAGCTTTAAAGGTAACTAGAGCTAATTTAATAAAAGCTGACATTTGGGCTAAAGTAATATGGGGAGATATAGGCAATCCAGATTTATTAGCAACAGATTTAAAAGAAAACTATAATATTGATTTGAACGAATTATTAAATGTTCGTACATTCTTAGATCATAATAGAATTTGGAGTGAACCTAAAAACAATTATGATATCGAAAGTAGCTCTACAGGAGCTTTTTCGTATAGAGGAAAACAATTATCAAATAATACAGTAGAAGCAAACTTATATGAGCATTTAGAAAAATGGGCAAAATACGTTCATAAATTCGGACTTCTACTGATTGAGCTTCATACTGTAAATCCAAATATTGTTTCTAAAAACATAGGTAAAACACCCGCTACCGCTTACGACGTAACACATGGTTTATCAGATCAATATATATTAGAAATTGAAGAATTTGTAAAAATAGCTCAAAAAGTAGGACTTTATTCTGATGAGCGTTTTACACAACGTTTTCCTAATACAGATTATGCTACAGTAAGTATTCATTTATTAAAGGGTAACTAGTTATTTTTTAAATAGATAAATAATATAAATAGGATAAAGATTTAGAACAAAATGAATAACTGTTTCTGTGGATCAAAAAAAATATTTCACGAATGTTGTGAACCTTTCATACTAGGTATTAGTAAGCCTAGTACTGCCGAAGAATTAATGCGATCTCGTTATAGCGCATATTGTATACATCAAGTAGATTATTTATTGAATACGACACACATTAGTACGAGAAAATTTTATACTAAAAAAGATTTTTTGGCTTGGGCTACCCAGAATAATTGGTTAAAATTAGAAGTTTTAGAAGCAACAGAACAGAATGTTGAATTTAAAGCATATTATATAGATAGCAATCTTCAATCACATTGTCATCATGAAAAATCTAGTTTTAGAAAACAAGGAGGAATATGGTATTATGTAGAAGGCGAAATAGGTTAGTTTTAATATAAATTAAAATCTATCTAAAAGATTTATAAGTGTTTTTTAACCCCAGACTATGTGTTAGTATAATGAAGAGGAAAAGAGCAAAGAAGGCAAAAAGGAACGAAATTTTTTTACCAGAGCTGTAATTTTAATACATTGAGGACAAAAAATGGAGTACTTTTTAGATTCAAGGTCATTTGTATTTGTAATAAATTTCTAATACCTAATCTGGGGTAACTTTATTCAGTTAGTATACTCTAAACAGTGAATAAATAATTTCTAAACAATTGATTTTAAAAAACATAAATTAAAAAATACTCGTTATGAGATTTTTATTTATTGATAAAATAAATTGAGATACCTATTTTTTATTTTAGATAGTTTATCTAAAACTAATTCATTCAAGTTGCTAGTTTAAAAATGATACCATTTAAACTTTAAAAATACTGTAAAAAGCTTTTATATAAAACTCATAGCCTGTTATTGATTTAATTAATTCATTCTCAGCTGTTTTGATCAATTCTTCCATTTTTTGATTTAATTCGGCTAGAGTATTATAAATTTTCATTGCAATTTTATCTTTCATCCATTGCCATATTTTTTCAGCAGGGTTGAGTTCTGGACAATATGGAGGAATTGGTAACAGAAATATGTTCTGAGGAATTATTACATCTTTTGTGGAATGAAATGCTGCATTATCAATTATTATAATCTTTAATTCTGTTGGTTTGTGATTACTAAAATCTTCCAAATATTTTATAAATAATTCTTTACAAACACTCTGTGTTGTCATACAAAAACTCTCACCTGTTATGGGGGAAAAACTTCCCCAAAGCCAATTATAAAGATAACTGTGCTTATAGGTACCAATGGCTTTTATTCCTTTTGCCGTAATAACTCTTTTTTGTTTTGTGATCAACCCGAAGCGACTTTCATCTTGAAAATATAAGTTTACAGATTTGAAATTATTTTTATTAAGAATAATTCTACACTCTTCGAGCTTATTTACAAGGTTTTTTAAAAAACGCTTCCGCGTTTTCATCCTTTTTGTAATGGGATTTTCTTGCTATTTTTAACTTTGATTGATGTTTTCGTCTACAATGAGCGTATAAAGCTCCATAGTTAACCGTTTCGTTTAGTTCTGCTTCAAGTAATTTTAATAATTCTATATAAGATGTAATTGTTGTTTTTGGATCAGTCAATTTCTGCTCAATAGACTTAGCCATTTTATCTGATATTTGCTTATACCATTTTAATTTTGAATTTACTAGAATAATTTGTAATTTTAGGCATGCCAAAAAAAATTCAAATAGTAATAAATGAAGATCTTGATTTTTTAGAAAAATTACTAGCAAAGACATCAGGTTCTTTGAAGAAAGACCGAGTAAAGACTTTGATTCTAATTAAGAAAGGGAAATATGTTTATTATAGTGATATCGCTAAGAAGCTCGGGAGAACGGAAAAGACAGTAAGAGTTTGGGTTCAAGACTATTTAAAAAAAGGTATTTCTGAAATGTTATGTGTTAGAAGTGGAGGAAACAATACTAATACCATTTAAACTTTAAAAATACTGTAAAAAGCTTTTATATAAAACTCATAGCCTGTCATTGATTTAATTAATTCATTATCAGCTGTTTTTGATCAATTCTTCCATTTTTTGATTTAATTCGGCTAGAGTATTATAAATTTTCATTGCAATTTTATCTTTCATCCATTGCCATATTTTTTCAGCAGGGTTGAGTTCTGGACAATATGGAGGAATTGGTAACAGAAATAGGCACATTCAGAAGTAACCACACTTTTGTAAAAAAATAAAAAAATGACCCATTTTGATTTACAATTTTGGGTCATTTTTGTTTTTTGGCGGATTCAAATGTTTAAAAATTGGTTTTTGGTTCGCAACAGGACGCACGTTCCCCAGTGAGGCTAGTTTTCATTTTTTTATGCTACTAAAGTTTGCTGTTGCTGATAAATTCTTCGTCCTATTTCTAAAGCATTGGCTGTGTGAATGCCAAAGAAAATCCAAAGTATCTCACTTTTTTGGGTTTTGGCTTTGATTTTCTTGAGATGGTAATGTTCCTTTTCCTTGCCAAAACTTCCTTCTAGGCGAGTAGCTCGTTCTTTCTTGATGTGTTGGGCTAAAATTTTGCGTTGTTCTTCATTTTTTCCAGCTTTTCCTTTACGTACAAAATCGGTTTGGATAGTATTGGTTGTAGTGAACGTTCGATTTTTGTTGGTGGCGTAAATGGCATCTGCTCCAAGTATTTTTACTTTTGTTTTAGTTAAATTCTGGGCGCAAAAGACACTGCTTTGCAGACGAGTTCCTTCGTTGAAAGCTCGATATTGAATGTGTTGGATGAAATTGATGCCATCGATTTGAATTTTGTTTACTTTGGCTCCAAATTCAACTTGCTTTATTTCTTTCTCACGGACAATTGGGCGGATATAACTTTTGCTAATACTTACAATCCTGTTTGGAAGACTTTTGCCGGTTTTAAATATCTGAAGTTGTTGTTTGTGTACCTGATTGATAATCAAGCGTTGTTTGCTGTATTTTGTAGTGGCTTCAAATGGATTTTGTGTTTCAATACGGCTAAGTTCGTCATTGAGTTTGTACAATAATTTAAGTAATCTTCAGGTAACTTTTGTGCGATGTTTTGATTGTTTTTTTCTCTTTTTTGAATATTTTTTGTATCGCTTACACCAATCTAAATATTTAGTTCTTGGTAGTTTTATTTTAAATAAATGACATAAAGATTCCATTTGCTTATAATTCCACTCTACACATTCCCAAAGCAATTTCTGGTTTGTAGGAAAGCGCACTTCGCTCTCATAACAGGTAGCATCCGTAAGCATTTTGTCTAAATCTCCCATATAAGGAATCCAGCTCTTTGCTAGTACTTCTTGGGCTTTACGGATGGTTAAATTTTTGGATAGCTCCATTCTGATTTGACTCACGATTTTAAAGTTTTTCAATGGTTTATCAATCGGAATCAGAATGTCTCAAAAAAATGGCATAAAGATATTTCCGTTGAGAAGTTCAATTAACTTTTTATCAGAACAGCCGTAGTAGTTTTTAAGCATCATCAGAGCTATTTTACCCTTAGGGCTAAAATAACAATGAGTTCCTTTTTGAAAATCTTTCAGTTTGAAGGCTTGAGCTAGCTCTGAAAAAGGCATCGAAAGATAAATTTTTCCCAAATCTGTTTTTAAAAATTGGGCGTAAAAACCATCAAAATCTTTATTGAGGGTAAAAAATGGAATTTGGTATTGAAATTCGCTTAAACGTATTTTTTTTGCCATAGCATTTAAAGAAAAACCCCGTTTTTGACTCTTTTTGAGCTTTTTCGGGGTTTGTTTCTTCTAATATAAGACTTATTTTATTGATAAGCAAGTGTTTATGTTATTATGAATGTGCCTAAATAGAAGAACTCTATATTTCTAACTCCTCTAAATTTACTTCTAAAAGCTTTTATTTTAGTATTAAAAGATTCAGCTGAAGTGAAGTTAATCTTCCCCAAAAAAGTACCGTTTAATAATATAAAACGCTCTTTTGACAACTTCTAAAAAACATTTATAGATTTAATCTTCCACTCTAATTTTGGATTATAAGATAAAAAGCCATTCGTAACCTCTAAGGGACAATCAATATTATTAAGATACAAAGAACCAGTACCTAAACCTTGAGGCATAGGATTTTGCTTCATAAATGTATACTGAGCAATGGCATTTAAACCGATGTTGGATTCTAGTGCAGAAGTAATCCACCAACCAATATTATACTTTTTAGCCAACTGAATCCATTCATCAGTACCTTTAAATCCACCTATAAAACTAGGCTTTAATATAATATATTGAGGTTTTATTTCTAATAAAAGAGTTTCTTTCTCCTTTAATGAAAAAACACCTATTAATTCCTCATCTAGTGCAATGGGTAATTCTGACTTACTACAAATGTCTTTCATGTATTTTTTTTGCCCTTTTGTTATGGGTTGTTCTATACTATGAATAGACAAATCCGATAATTTTTGCAATTTATCAAATACTGTTGTATAATCAAAAGCTCCGTTTGCATCCACTCGCAACTCTATCTGTTCATTCGAAAAATTTGAACGAATAAATTTTAATAGTTTATATTCTTGATCAAAATCAATAGCTCCTATTTTCATTTTTATACAATAAAAGCCTTGATTAATTTTTTCTTCTATTTGTTGTTTCATAAATGCTTTATCTCCCATCCATATTAAGCCGTTAATAGGAATAGCATCTTCTCCTGTTGTAAATTTAGAAGGAAATAATTCAAAAGGATTAGAAGATTCTAATGATTGAAAAGCCATTTCAACCCCAAATTGTATTGAAGGAAATGCTAGTAATTCCGTCCAAAGTTTATCTTTTCCTAAATGAATATTCTTACAAACCCATTTTAACTTTTCTTCATAATCTGGTCGATCATCAACGGATAATCCGCGTAGTACGCCGCACTCCCCTATTCCTTTCTTATTGTCTTTTTCTAAAATTAGGTACCAAGTTTCTTTCTGATTTAAAACGCCTCTTGAAGTTCCCGCAGGACGTTTAAAATCCAATAGATGTTTTATATAAGTTGCTTTCATTTTAGATTATATTTTTATACTTAATTATATAATCTCCAAATCTTATCTAAATTTTCTTGTGGTAGAGATAACCTTTTAAATTTTTCTAAATCATTTATAGTTTTATTCTCCCATGTTTGCTTAGCTGAAATATTTTGAGATTTATATTTTTTATGAATTTCTTTAGATTTAGACACTTCGTCTAAAAACATATAAATATGGGCTAAATTTAATTTTACTTTTAATTCGCTCTTATCCTTATCTTCTGCCAAAAGTAAGGTTTGCAATGATTTCTCAAATTGGTTTGTGTACATATACATTTCAGCCAAGAGATTATAATCTAAAGAACTAGCGTATTCTGTATTAATTAATCTATTTTGAATCCAATTAATAGCTTCTTCTTCTTTTTTATTTTTAAATAAATTTTGAGCTTGTTTACAAATTAAATCATTATAAAGAGGCATAGAATTGGCCTGTTTAAAACATATTGGATCATTTTGTTCTATAAAAAAAATCTGTTCTTGTTTACTTAAATTTAAGAAATCTTGAAAACGATATTTATCCATTATCTTATTAAGCAAACCAAAAGCAATTGCATTGGATACATCTGTTTTTAAAGTTTTAGATAAAGAAGTTTGTTTAATAATCTCTAAAATAATCTCTTTATTGTTTTTAGTCCACCCTTTACTAGCTGTATAATCTACCCAAGGAATAACTTCTAATATTATTTTTTCACTCATTAACCAATTTTGATTTTTAAAAGTAAACCAAAGGTTTTTAGTGTTTTCATGTAGACAGACTGATTTTAAAGAAATTAATTTAGCATCTTTGCTTACAGGATTTTTTTGATATAAACAAGCTTTTTGTATTGATTCTGTTTTAATAAAATCATTACTAGATAATTCATCTACAAATATAGCGTACGTACATTTATCAACTCCTGAAATAGATGAAACTAAAGAAATAGCACTTCCTGTGCCTTTTCCTATAAAATAAGGATCTGGAATAGCTTTCAATACAGATGCAAGATCATTTACCATCTTTTGATTTTCGTCAAGCAATGTAATACGATACGCTATTTCAGTAGTTCCAACGGGTAAATCTTGGGTTTTTACGACTAATTTTTCGCCAGCTGAAAGATTTACTTCCTTAGTCGTCCCACGTTGATTATCCCAATAACCTGAAGGGGATTGTGTATATCCTGTAAAAAAACTCAGAGTAATAAGTATATTATAAAAATGGAATTTCATTTTAATTCATCTCAAAAATTAAAGTACGCAAACCGTATAAAAGGTAAAAAATAATTATAATACTTGTTTTTATATAAGGATAAAAACTTAACTCTAGAGTAGGCATTAGAATTTATTAGACATAAAAATGTCTTTGAATTTAAAAAAGGACTTTTTCAATGTAGTAAAACATTTACAAGAAAAATTTTCCATGTTTTTTAGATTTATCAAAAGTCTAATGCTTAATCTAGGTTAAAATCATATAGAATATGATGGTTAAGTTTGCTTTTAGATAGTTTTAAATAAAAACTAAATATTTATCCAAATATTTTTTTCCAAAGGCTCTTTTTTTCTACTTTAGATTCTGTTTCAGGTATTTTTGCAATAGGAATATCTAACATTATTTCTCTTACTTTTTCTTGTCTTGACAGGTTTGTTTGAGATCCAAATTGTAGACTTTGAGTATCACAGTTTTCTATGATAATATCGCTCACATCGCTTGATGATAGTAAAAAATCTTTATTTATAATACCTGCTGCTTCTAATAAACCTAGATTATTATGCCTAGCATATTCTAAGCTATCTAAAAAAATCGTAATGTGTTCACCAAAAAAAGAATTCAAATCATCTTGTACACTTCCTTTTTTACTATAATCTTGTAATAATTCTACTACTTTATTAGAAGGTATATATATTCCTCCACTTTTTTCTCCTGAAATTTTATTATTAAAATTAAGAAGTATTTCTTTTTCTTTTTTTACTATTTCTTGCCATTTTTTGGTATATCGCTCAAAATAGGATTTTTTATCTATTAGTTTTGAAAAGGAAAAATCTTTTAAATAAAAATATTTTCTAAAAAGACCTTGAACAAGGGCTATGTTGTAAGCATGGGCTTCATCAAAATTATTTTTTGACTGAGCATTTTTTGCTGCCATTTTCATTATTTCAACATAGGATTTTAAACTTTCCTCACCAAGATTAAAACGTCTACCGTTTTTTACAATTTCATAATATACATGATCCAATATACTTTGAAATTTCAAATCACAATACCATTCGTTTATTTCTTTTTCTGCAATTGGATGATAACTACAATTCATTATTGATTAAAAATTAATGTTAATGATAATATTAAAGATATTAAAAAAGTACTTATTGCTAATTTTTTTAACTCAGGGTCTAATGATCTATTATCTGAGCAATTACGAACAGTCATAAGATGGCTTATCAAAGGGAAATATCCTACTAAGAAAAAGTATTGTTCCCAAGTAAAATTAGATAAGTAGCCAAATAGAAGAATTAAAATCATGGCTGTAATAATTAAAAAATAATGATATTTTTTTGCATTATTACCGCCTATTCTTACAACTAAAGTATTTTTTCCTGATCTACGATCTAATACTTCATCTCGCATATTATTCAAATTCAATACTCCTGCGCTAAGCATACCAATGGCAGAAGCGGGTAAGATGAGTAAAGCATTAAAATCTTTTGTAAACAAAAAATTAACCCCCATGGTACTTACCCAACCAAAAAAGATGAAAACAAAAATATCTCCTAATCCTCTATAGCCATACGCAAAATTTCCAACAGTATATTTTATGGCTGCTATAATAGAAACAATCCCCAATACAAGAAAAAAAAGAGAGTAATTGAGATACATATCTTTAAAAGAAAGGTAAATAAGTAAGCATGCGGATAAAAAACTAATAATAGCGGTTATATATACAGCTATTTTCATTTGTTTTGGAGTTATTTCTCCACTTGCAACCAATCTTTTTTCTCCTATCCTATTGGCGTCTGTCCCTTTTACTCCATCTCCGTAATCATTTGCAAAATTTGAAAGTACTTGAAATCCAATAGTTGTAAAGATAGCTAGTACAAAAATTCTCCAATCAAATGATTCAATAGTAGTCAATTGGCTTGTTTTATACGCATACATACTCCCTACCAAAATACCAGAAAGAGATAAAGGTAAAGTTCGTAAACGCGCAGCTTGTATCCAGTGTTTCATATTTTTTTTTAATATAAAGAATAACTCACAATGGCAATTAGAAAAAAATGATCATTTGAATTATAATAAATAACAAAATTAATAATTCTTTTAAAATAAAAATAAAATTATAAATTTCAAAAATTACTAAAACTCTTGTTATAGGACAAGGAAGCAATTGTAAAAAATCAAATAATTCGTTTAAATTTTAATGACTTAATTCTAAAAACTTAAAATTTATTTCTAGGAAGAATAATGATAATATGTCCAAATATAATTAAAATATACATTCTATAGACTATTATTTATATCATTTTAAACTTTCTCTATATTAATAAACTTAAAGGCTAATATAAAAAATCATAACAATATACCTCTAGCTTTTAACATTTAATATAAAAACTAGAAGTATTCTTTGGATCGGATAGAACTATATATTATGGAATATATTTTTTCTCGAAATTAGGTTTACGCTTTTCTAAAAACGCATTTCTACCTTCAATAGCTTCATCACTCATATAAGCCAATCGTGTAGCTTCACCTGCAAAAACCTGTTGACCTACCATCCCATCGTCAGTTAGGTTCATAGCAAATTTTAACATTTTAATTGAAATAGGTGATTTTTCTAGTATTTCTTGCGCCCATTCATAAGCTGTTTCTTCTAGTTCAGAATGTGGAATAACGGCATTTACCATTCCCATTTCGTATGCCTCTTGAGCTGAGTAATTTCTACCTAAAAAGAAAATTTCACGAGCCTTTTTTTGACCTACCATTTTAGCCAAATAAGCAGATCCATATCCTCCATCAAAACTAGTAACATCTGCATCTGTTTGTTTAAAGATAGCATGTTCTTTACTAGCTAATGTTAAGTCACAAACTACATGCAATGAATGTCCTCCTCCAACAGCCCATCCTGGAACTACTGCAATTACAGCTTTTGGCATAAATCGAATTAGACGTTGTACCTCTAGAATGTTCAAACGATGATATCCATCTTCACCTACATATCCTTGATGTCCTCTTGCACGCTGATCGCCTCCACTACAAAAAGACCAAATACCATCCTTAGAAGAAGGTCCTTCGGCAGATAATAATACTACACCTATTGATGTATCTTCATGGGCATCTTTAAAAGCAACTAATAACTCTGAAGTTGTTTTTGGTCGAAAAGCATTTCGAATATCCGGACGATTAAAAGCAATTCGAGCGACACCATTACATTTTTTATAAGTAATATCTTCAAACTCTAGAGCTGTTTCCCATTGTATTTTATTCATAACAATATAGCTATTTTATTATAAATTTATTAATAATCAACTTTTTAAAAATAAAATTATACTGGTTTTTTTTACCAAGTACCTCGCAAAAATACTTCAATTTTATTGTATATAGTAATTTATAGATTATAAAATTGTTTTTCTGCTATAAAAATCTAATAGAAATAAATAGATAAAATCTTTTAAAAAACAAAATAAAGTGCTATTAATAAGTGCTTTACAATCATAACTTCATGACAATATCTATTTATTACTTTTAAAGTGATAATTTATTTTTAAACATTCTGATTTCTAAAGATTAACAAGAAGCATGAAAAAATATTATTAACAAAAGCTCATTCTAAATTTCGTTTTCTAAAATTATGGTTACCTTTGACCCTAGCAAATAATTCGTTTTATGATTTACAAATTCAGAGTTATCCTTGATGCTGAAGAGGATGTATTTAGAGATATAGCTATTGAAGAAAATGATAGTTTAGAAGATTTACATAACGCTATTGTAAATGCTTTTGGTTTTGATGGTATGGAAATGGCCGCTTTTTATACCTGTGATGATCAATGGAATCAAGATCAAGAAATTCCTTTATTTGATACAAGTGATAATCCTGGTGAAGGATTAACAATGGTCGATCATATTTTATCATCTACTTTTGATAAAAATAACACAAAGATAATCTATGTCTACGATTTTTTAAATATGTGGACTTTCTTTGTTGAGTTAGCTGCCATTGAAGAACCTGAACAAGGTATGGCATATCCTGATTTGTTATTCTCACATGGACTCCTCCCTCTTACAGCACCAGATAAAGAATTTGATGCTGAACAAGATGATTTCTATGGTGATTTTCAAGATGATTACGATGATGAAGATTTAGATATGTTTGAAGGTGACGATTCATTTAGTGATTTTGGGTTTGATGAAAACTGGAATTAATTTTTTTAAAAAAAATCAAGAACAATAAAAAAAATATTTGTTCTATTACTATAAAATATGATTAATCTTTTTAATACACAAATAGAAAACCTATCCATTCATCGTGTAGGAAATAAAAGTAGAAATGAGGCTATATTTCTATCAGATCAACCCTATGGGCTAAATGATGAAATTATGCCTTTGCTAAAAGAATTTTTCTTTAAATCATTTAGAGAGAAAGAAGAAAATTACTATCAGTTTGCACATGATGTAGATTTAGAATATAATGAGATGTACAATTTAGCAACTGAAATTTTTTCAAATCCTGCTAATATTCACGATCTTTCAAAAAAAATAACAAAACATCTTTTTGAACAATCCAACCACCCACACATAAAAAATGGAGAGGTTTATATTACATACTTAACAAACGTTTCTATTGATAATAAACCTGTAGATGCTATTGGTGTATTTAAAAGTGAAATAAAGTCAGATTTTCTTCAATTTGAAGAAAAAGAGACAAATCTTGAAATGATTTTACAACAAGGAATTAATTTGCAAAAGTTAGACAAAGGTTGTTTAATCTTTAACTATAAAAAAGAAGAGGGTTATAAAATTTTAACTGTAGATAGTAACCGTTATGATGCACGCTATTGGTTAGAACATTTCTTAAGCGTTGATGCGTTTCAGGATGAAAATTTTATGACCAAAAAATATTTAAAATTCTGCCAAGATTTTGCAAAAGAAGTTGTTTTACCTGCTGAAGATAAAAAAGAAGAGGTTCTTTTTATGAACCGAGCAGTCAACCATTTTGCTAAAAATGATAATTTTGAAGAATCAACATTTTTAAACGATGTATTAGATAATCCTGATTTAATTTCTGAGTTTAAAAACTATAAAGTCGATAAAGGCGAAAAATATAGTATTGAAGATTTAACGAATTTCCCAATTGCTAATCAGGCAGTAACAGATGTTCGTAGGAAGATGAAAAATGTAATTGAGTTAGATACGAATATTCAAATAAAATTAGATTTTGTAAATCCCGAGAGTGCAGAAAAATTTGTTGAAAAAGGGTGGGACGAAGAAAAACAGATGTATTACTATTTGGTATATTTTAATAAAGAACAAAAATCGTAATTATGCAACATATCATAGATCGTTTTATAAGCTATGTAACGATAGATACAGAAGCTGACCCTAATTCTAATACCACGCCTAGTTCTGCTAAACAGTGGGATCTTGCCAATAAACTGGTAGAAGAATTGAAAACTATAGGAATGCAGGATGTGAGTATAGATGATAAAGCTTATATTCAAGCAACTTTACCCTCTAATATTGAACAAAAAGTTCCTACAATAGGTTTTGTTTCGCATTTTGATACTACTCCTGATTTTACAGGAGCGAACGTAAAACCACAAATAGTACAAAACTATGATGGAGGAGATATTGTTTTAAACCAAGAAAAAAATATTGTTCTTTCACCTAGTTATTTTGAAGATCTATTATTATACAAGGGTCAAACTCTAATTACTACAGATGGTACAACCTTATTGGGGGCTGATGATAAAGCTGGCATTACAGAAATTATAACTGCAATGGAGTATCTTATTCAAAATCCACAAATTAAACACGGTACTATAAAAGTTGGTTTTACTCCAGACGAAGAAATAGGACGCGGTGCAGACTTTTTTGATGTAGAAAAATTTGGATGTGACTGGGCTTATACAATGGATGGTAGTCAAATTGGTGAATTAGAATATGAAAATTTTAATGCCGCAGGCGTTAAAATTACATTCAAAGGTAAAAGTGTACACCCTGGTTATGCAAAAGGAAAAATGATTAATTCAATGCTTTTGGCTAATAAGTACATTAGTAAATTACCTAAAAAAGAAGTCCCTGAAAAGACAAAAAATTACGAAGGCTTTTTTCATGTTGTTGATATCAAAGGAAGCATAGAAGAAACAACAGTTCAATTAATTATTCGCGATCATAATCGTAAGAAATTTGAAAAACGTAAAAAGTTTGCGCAAAAAATTGCTGACAAGATCAATTCTAAATATAAAAAGCAATTTGGTGAAGATATTATAGAAATAGAAATAAAAGATCAATACTATAATATGCGTGAAAAAATTAAACCTATGATGCACATAGTAAAAATAGCAGAAAAGGCTATGAAAAATTTAGGTATTACTCCTATTATTAAACCAATACGTGGAGGTACTGATGGATCTAGGTTATCTTATATGGGGCTACCTTGTCCTAATATCTTTGCAGGAGGACATAATTTTCATGGAAAATATGAATATGTTCCCGTAGAAAGTATGCAAAAAGCAACTGATGTTATTGTAGAAATTGCTCAGTTGGTAGCTCAACAAAAATAATTTTATAAAATAAAACTATCATAAAAAGTGGTTGTCTAAAAAATGTAACTTAACATCTAGTTTCTCACTTCGCCTAAAGAGAAGTCCTATGCGAGTTGCTTCGTGTGTTCACTCTTTTTGATCCAAATGACAAGATTGCAAGCTTTTAGACAGCCACTTTTTAAAATTTATTCTATAAAAAATACAATGTTATTTTGAAACAACAAATGATTAAAGATATTTCAATTGAAGAATACAATGTAAGTAGTCATTGCATTTATTTCTTGATTTTTTATTAAGAATAAAATCTATTTTTCCTAATTTCTTTTTTATATCTTATTTTACTCTCCTCCGATCCAACACAAAATAGAATTTTAGATAAACTTAAAACAAGTTGTTAAGTTTATCTGAACTAAAAAAATATTTTATAAAAAGAATTAAGGTATTCATTTCTATTCAGATAAATCATTTTATAATTGGCAGACGCTAATTTAAAATATTATTTGATTCTTATTCTTATGGATTTATCTTTCAGTATTTTTTTAGATAGAATTGACAATATTTTATCCTTTTAAAAAACTATTTACAACAAACCATTATATTTTCTTACGAACCACTCAATACTTAATAATATAATCAATATGATTAATCCATAAAACCAATCTATTAGTGGAGATTTTTTTATAATTTCTTTTTGAGTAGGTTTGTATTTTTCTAAACTTTCTAAATGAAGAATGAGTTCATCTATTTGTTTTGGAAGATATATTTTACCTTCTGTATTTTCTGCTAATTGTTTTAATCGAATTAAATCCGCATTTACAAATTGCTTTTCTGCATCAAAATATAAAACATGAAATTTACCAAAATACTGTGTTCCTGATTGTTTTTCTTTTACTTTAAAAATGTAGTTGCCAGCATCTAAATTATCAAAGGCAACTGAAAAATCATTATTTCCTTTAACAAAATCGTATATTTTTAATTGTTTTGTGTCATTGTTTTTTAACTCAATCGTTAATTGAGCATTTTCATCGAACTCATAATTTTTATTAAAATATTGAGCTGATATTGTAACTGTTTCCCCTGAATTATAAAAATTTTCATGATTAACTACTAAATTTTTCTTTTGGGTATTTGAAGCTACGTATTGTGTCATTTTATCAAAGAAAACATCAAATTTCTCAAAAGTCTTTTCTTTTAAATAACTTTCCAATCGCCATTTCCAAATATTTTCTCCAAATAAAAATGCGTTTCTAGTTATCCCGTTTTCAGTAAAGGCTAACAAAGGGCTTTCTGTAGTTATCGTACGGATACGTGCGGTAAGTAAAATATTTGCGTCAGATTTTGGAACGATAGTCCCAAATGGATTTTCTAAAGGAGGAAATTGTTCAAAACCAAAATCATCAATAGAAAAAGAAGTAAAACTATTATTAAATTTAGCTGAATAATCTTCTTTTTGAACGGATGTTTTAAAATCAAATTGATTATAATACTGTGATAATAAATTAAAATCAGTATGAAGTCCCGTAATTACAAAAGTATTAATCTTACGGTTTTTATTTTGTTCCAAAATAGATTTGAATTCTGAATTTGGTTGGTAGAAAAACAAAACGTTAAAATCATTCAAATCCTTAATTTCTTTTGGTTTAACCATAGTTACTTTACGCTGTGCATTTGATTCTATTGCTCTTTTGATAGCCCCCAGATCGGGATGAACAATAGATGCTACTAAAGCAACCTCTGTACGTTGATCTATTATTTCTACAGCAAAGTTTTTAATATTATTGAACTTATTTTTCTCTTTTTCGGTAGAAGTAAGAACTGCTTTATAGGTATGAACTCCTACTTTATCAGCATTCAATAAAATGGATATGTTTTCTGATTTTTTCTTTGCTGAAAAAGAAACATTTTGAGTATAAATGGTTTTATCAGCCATTTGTATACTTAAATTAGCTGCTACTGATTTATTTCCTGTGTAATTCAGAAATACTTCTACAGGAAATTTATTCTTATAAAAAGCATACTTATTAGCATTTAATTGATTTATTTTTAAATCTAAGTGTTGAACGGTATCTCCTAAAATAATAGGAAAAACAGTAGCATTTTGTTGAATGTTAAAAACATAATCGCTCCCTTGTGTTTGGTTTCCATCAGTTAACAAAACGACAGGATGATTTTGTGTGCGGTATAATTGTTTTAAATTTTCAAATATTTTGTAAATGTTTGATTGTTTTCCTTTAAAATTAAGTGGCTGGTCTGTGTTTAAATCTTGATCAAAAGAAAATAATTGTACTTCGTATTTTTCTTGAAGTTTTGAATTTTTAGATATTTTTTGAGATAATTCTTTTGCTATTTTACTTTGTTTTAAAAATTCAATAGATTCAGAGTTATCAACCACTATTGGCAAAGGCGTTTTTAATGTTTCATACGTATTTTTAGTAATTATTGGATTAATTAATAATAGCAAAACCAAAAATAAGGAAGTAAAACGTAAAAAAGTCAAAAACAAATGCAAAGGTGATTTATAATTGGCTTTATATAAATATTGATAAAAAGCAATTCCAGCAGAAACTATTATTGCTAAAAGTAAAAGTAAAATTGTATTTATCGACATTTTTTAGTGATTAATAAATAGTAAATTAGTAAAGAGCAAACTTATGAAAAATCATTATTTTTACTCTTTACCATACTTCTTTATGTTAACATTCTTAGATTTGCATTCTGTTCTTATACTGAACAAAATTATGTAAGCATTCCTCCGTCTACATTTAGTACTTGTCCAGTAACATAAGTACTCATATCAGAAGCTAAGAATACACAAGCATTAGCAATATCTTCAGGTTTACCTCCTCTTTTTAAAGGAATTGTATCTCTCCAACCTTGTACCACATCCTCATTTAACTTAGCAGTCATTTCAGTTTCAATGAATCCAGGTGCTATAGCATTACAACGAATATTACGTGAACCCAATTCTAATGCAATAGACTTAGTAAAACCAATCATACCTGCTTTAGAAGCCGCATAATTTGCTTGACCAGCATTTCCTTTTACTCCTACTACGCTACTCATATTAATAATAGATCCTGCACGATTTTTTAACATCGTTTTTTGAACTACTTTAGTCATATTGAATACAGATTTTAAATTAATATTAATTACTGCATCAAAATCTTCTTCTGACATTCTCATTAATAAATTATCTTTTGTAACACCTGCATTGTTAATAAGGATATCTATTGTTCCAAATTCAGCCAAAACATCCTCTACTAACTTTTGCGCTTCATTAAAATCAGCTGCATTTGATTTGTATCCTTTTGCTTTAACTCCTAAAGCTATTAAATCATTTTCTAGAGCTAATGCGCTTTCTGCTGATGAACTATATGTAAAAGCTACATTGGCTCCATTTTTTGCAAATACTTCTGCTATCCCTTTACCAATACCACGACTGGCACCTGTAATGATAGCTACTTTTCCTTCTAATAATTTCATTTGATTTCTTTAATATGTATGATAATTTGTTTGGTTGAACAAATATAAAAATACTTTAATATTATTCTATTACATTTTAGATTTAAAATTAAACCTTTTTCGTTTTTTTTAGTCTTATATAATAGTTATTTGCCTAAAAATCAGCCCTATGAAAAAAATAACCTATCTATCATTATTCTTTATTTTTACTATGTCTTGTCAATCAAATGATGAATCTTATATAGAAATTAGCCCAACAGCCGAAAATTTCCCTAATATTACGGCTACTTTTGGCAATACAATAGACTTAAAAAATCTTTATAATTACACTAATCAACTAATTCCTAATTACATAACTAAATTTAATACAAGTACAAACCCTATAACTGATAAAGGTGCAACTCTTGGAAGAGTTTTGTTTTATGACAAAAATCTTTCATCAAATAACAGCATTTCTTGCGCTAATTGCCATCAACAAGCCTATGCGTTTAGTGATCCTAAACCTGCGAGTCAAGGTGTAAATGGAACAAGTGATAGACATTCTATGCGATTAATAAACAATCGTTTTGCGAATGAAACTCATTTTTTTTGGGACGAACGTGTTTCCAGTCTAGAATTTCAAGTAACCCAACCAATACGAAATCATACGGAAATGGGATTTAGCGGTACAAATGGAGATTTAGATTTTAATAACCTAATAAGTAAATTAAATGCCATTCCTTATTACAAAGAACTTTTTAAATTTGTGTATGGTTCAGAAGAAATTACTGAAATAAAAATTCAACTTGCTTTAGCTCAATTTGTAAAAAGTATTCAATCCTTTGATTCTAAATATGATGTAGGTAGAGCTCTTGTAGCTAATGATAATCAAACATTTCCTAATTTTACAGCACAAGAAAATATAGGGAAAACTTTATTCCTTACACCATCAACATTTGACACAACAGGAAATAGAATAGGCGGAGGATTAGGTTGTTCCGCTTGTCATGCTGCTCCTGAATTTGACATAAATCCAAACAGTCGAAATAATGGTATAGGAGGATCTATTAAGGGAGGCTCTGATTTTAGCGTTACCAAAGCACCTAGTTTAAGAGATTTGGTTAAAACTGATGGGACTACAAATGGTCCTATGATGCACACAGGAATTATTACAACACTACAAGCCGCTATTGGTCACTATGGAAATTTAACAAATGCGGCTACAAACAATCCTAATCTAGATAATCGTTTAAAACCCAATGGATTTGGGCAACAACTTAACCTTAATGCCACTGAAGTAAATGCGGTTATTGCTTTTCTAAAAACATTATCTGGAACAAGCGTGTATACTGATCCTAAATGGGCTACTCCTTTTAAATCTTAAACTCAAATTATGTATTTAAGGGCAAATAAATTTAAGCACTTATTAAAAATTGTAGAAAAAAGTGGTTAAACTCTGATTAGACATTAGAAATTTATTATAGATAAAAATGACTTTGGATCTAAAAAATTCCTACATTTTTATCTTCTTTCTCTTTTCTTCTTCATTATAAAGTCTAACGTATAATCTGGCTTAAATAAACTAATCTTTTAAATGTATAGTCTAAAACAATACTTAAAACACCTTCTTTATAATTGAAACTAATTATTTTTTTCCTTAAAACATCTATTCATTCTCTCTTGAATTTTAGTGAATAAGGGAATCGTTTCTACTCTATTCATTATTAATTGATCTAAAGAATATTTAGAACTAAATAAAAAAATAAAAAAAGATATGATATAAGTCAAATAATTTATTTCCTTACAAGTAAATAGGAGAATAATAATACTTAATAAAAACAACATAACTATGGTGTTTTTTAAAATTTGTTTTTCAAATTCAAATGCGTAACGTTTTTTGGTTATCAAATAAATGAGTATATTATATTGAAAAAAATGAATTAAATAAGCAAATCCTAATCCATTAATTCCATAGTAAATATAAAAAAGTACAAACAGTATTAATTTTATTAAATTTCCATATACCCCTTCAAAAAAAAAGTAAAATATTTTATCGCTTTTAGCAAAAGAAATATACCCCATACAGTAAGATACCAACTGAAAAAAAGTTGCAAAAGAAATCAATCGAATTATGAAAATCGAGTTTATAAATTGTTTAGATAAAAATAATTCAACTAAAAAGGGACTTACGATAATTAATAAAATTAATAAAGGAGAAACTAATAAAACCACCACATTGGTTTGTTCATTAACCAATTGTTTTACCTTATCATTATCTTTAGAAATCATAGATAATCTAGGAAAAAAATCCGTAGCTAATGCAGTTAATAAAAAACCGATATATTGGGTTGTTAATGAAATAGCCGCTGAATACAATCCTAAATCTTGTAAACCGCCTCTTTTTTCTATAAAAATATTAATTAGTTGATTTGTTATTAATCCTAAAAGCGAAACTACAATAATAACGAATCCCAGCTGTATAATTTTTTTAGTATATAAAAAAACCGAATAATCTGGTTTAAAACTTATATTAATCTTATTTTTTATGTAATAGAAAAGTAAAATTATAAAACTAACAAAAGCTGAGCCTACAATTGAAAAAACAATTCCTTCCTCTTTGTAGGTATAAAAAAACAAACTTGACAGTAAAAAACTAGCAATAGATATATATATACTTGAAACAATAATGTCCTGTATCATTTGTAAGGACTTAAAAATTGTTTGTATTCCTTTTCCTAAAATCGTAAAGAATACAAATAAAGATAAAAAGATAAAATCTTTGTAACGGTCAGAGGTATTAAATGTGAATAAACTTAATTGTTTTGCAAAAAGAATTGTTAATGCTGTGCCTAAAAGAGCTGAAAATAGGAATAATAAAACAGAAACATTAGTCCTTTTTTCTAACTCTTTTTTATTATCATTTTCTAATGTATCTGATATTTCTCGAACTACGCTTAACTCTAAACCCAATAAACTAAAAGTAGATATAATATTTAGAGTAGAGTTAAAAAGATTATTCAACGCAATACCTGAAGGCCCTAAAAAAACAGCCATTATTTTACCTTTAAATATAGCTATTATAATATTTACAAGCTGTACAAATCCAAAACTTAGTGTATTAGTCAAGCTTTTTTTATAACTCTTTATGTTTGGGTTTTCTTTTGTCATAGTATAATAATCTAAAACGTATTTTTCTTACTTCATACTCCTTAAACTAACAAATAGATCTAGATAGATTTTGTTTTTAATACAAACAAAAAATTTAAAAAGCATTTAATACCCTAATTACATAATCTACTTCTTCTTTATTCATTATAGGACTCATTGGTAAACTAAGTATTTCATCATGAATTTGTTCTGTAATAGGAAAACTCAAATTATTCCATTCTTTCATTGCTTTTTGTTTATGTGGCGCAACAGGATAATGAATAAGTGTTTGAACTCCATTAGCGTCTAAGTATTTTTGTAATTCATCCCGTTGTTTACATCTGATAACAAAAATATGAAATACGTGCTCATCTAAAGTTTTAATTGTAGGAAGAAAGATTCTAGGGTTTCGAATGTTTTTTAAATAGTAATCAGCTATCTTTCTTCTTTTTTCATTCTCTTGATCTAAGAATGGAAGTTTACTATTTAAAAAAGCAGCTTGTAGCTCATCTAATCTTGAATTAATTCCTATTAAATCATTATAATATTTTTTTGATGAGCCGTAATTTCTTAATTTTTGTATAATACTTGCAATTAATGAATCATCTGTAATAATAGCTCCTCCATCTCCTAAAGCACCTAAATTTTTACCTGGATAAAAACTAAATGTACGGGTATGACTTCCTTTAAATTTTAATCCATGAGCTTGTGCACAATCTTCTACTAATATTAAATCGTATTTATGTCCTATTGGTATTATAGCATTCATATCGGCTAATTGGCCATACAAATGAACGACTAAAATACCTTTTGTTTTAGATGTTATTTTTTCTTCTATCTTAGAAGGATCTATAGTATAGGTATCTAAATTAGGTTCAACCAATACAGGGGTGAGTCCAGCTTGTATAATTCCTAAAATAGAAGCTATGTAAGTATTAGCAGGCACTATAATTTCATCTCCCTTTTTTAAATTTCCTTTTTCTAGATATGCTAAAAAAGTAAGTGTAATAGCATCCAATCCATTCGCCACTCCAACGCAATAATTAGATTGGCAATAATCAGCAAATTGTTTTTCAAAAAGAGCTACTTCTTTCCCTAAAATATACCATCCTGATGTCAATACTTCTTGTAACTTATTTTGAAAAAGTATTTCATAAGGTTGATTAATCTTTTTTAAATCTAAAAAAGATACATTCATAGAGTCAGGGTATAATTTTATATTAGTCATAGCAATTCAGATCCATTTTTATGGTAATTTATTTATTTTCTATTTCAATTGTATAGGTATCTAAATTATAAATTGAACAGCCTAACTCTACTTTTTGTTGTAATAAACCTACGTTATAGCCTAAAAAGCTATCGTTACTAACTGTACCCATATCAAAAAAATGAAAGGAATCTTTAAATTTTTGAATGAGTTTAATAAATAAAAAATCAAGTGCTCTATACTTTTCTCCTAATATGGTTGTAGCTCCATATTGTGATTTAATACCTTTTTTAGATATAAAAAGCGTAACTCCAGCTATAATTTTATTTTCAAAATAAACAGAATATTGTCTAATGTTAGAAGGAAACTGATTTTTTAGTTTTTGAATTTCTAATAATGAATGTACTGGTTTGGTTTGATAACGTTCTAATAATCTAGGTTCTAAAACTTCTGTCCAAAAAGAGGTTAAATTAGATTCTTCTTGTATTTTTAAACCTAACTTGTCAATTTTATTAAAGTGTTTTAATTTACTTTTTGAAATTAATAATTCTTCTTTGTAATCAATAATTAAACTCATTTCTCGTTTGAACAAAAAACTTTTATAACGATTAAATAATATATAATCAATTCCTTGGTTTCCTTTTAGATATATACTAGGGATTTGTTTTAAAACAAGTTGTTTTATACCGCGTTTTTGTAAAAAGACAAAACTCTTTTGAATAATTATTTCTATTTTTTCTACAGTAAACTTAGAAGAAAAATAAAACCCTCCATAAGTTAATCCTTGGTGTGAATACAAGGTATCGCCTACTCTGTTCCCTGGTAGAATAGCTACTAATAATTGGTCTTCAAAAAGCATCAATGAAAAATCTTCAAAACGCGCCTTATGATATTCCATATAATCACGATGAAATAAAAAAGGAACACATTTAGATGTTTCAACAAACTGATTCCAAATCATATAATAGCTTGAACTATATTGTACTGCTGTAAACAAACTTGAATTTTAAAAATTAAAGTCGAAAAATACACATTTTAATATGCTAATACAAATTTTAAGATCTCAGTTTTTTTAGATAATTTTGGTTTCTTATTAAAAATACAATGAAACAAATTAGCTCAATTCAAAATCCTTACATTAAATCATTAAGTTTACTACAAGAAAAAGCAAGGGAAAGAAAGAAAACAGAAACTTTTTTAATTGAAGGAATACGTGAAGTAGAATTAGCTAAAAAAGGGGGTTATCAAATAGAAACTATCTTAATTTGTACAGAAATAATCCCTACGTCTGATTTAAGTAAATTTGAATGCAATCAAATCATTGAAATTTCAAAAGAAGTATATCACAAATTAGCTTATCGTGATACTACAGAAGGAATTATAGCTGTTGCAAAAACTAAATCTTTTGAATTAACCAATTTAAAACTGCCTAAAAACCCCTTGATACTAATTGCAGAAGCTCCTGAAAAACCAGGCAATATTGGAGCTATACTTCGTACAGCAGATGCAGCCAATCTGGATGCAGTAATTATTGCAAATCCCAAAAGTGATCTTTATAATCCGAATATTGTTAGATCTAGTGTAGGATGCCTATTTACCAATCAAATTGCTATTGGTACTACTGATGAAATTATAGCCTTTCTAAAAACCAATCATATTTGTTTTTATGCTGCTACACTACAAAACTCAACAAATTATCATACACAAGATTACACAAAACCAACAGCACTAGTAGTAGGTACAGAGGCTACAGGGCTAAGCGAAGCATGGCGAACTCAAGCTACTCAAAATATAATAATACCTATGCAAGGTGCTATAGACAGCATGAACGTATCGGTTGCAGCAGCCATTCTCATTTTTGAAGCTAAAAGACAGCGCGATTTTAAATAATAAAAATACATATAAAATAGTTTTATTCCTATTTTAAACAAAAAATAACTTTTTACGTTATAACAGAATATTTGAAGTCATTTGATATTGTTAGAATTTATTATATCATTTCTATTTAAATATAAATTTAATGTAAAAATAGTGTTAAACAATTAATTCTTTTTAGAGATCATGATGTCATTACAAATTTTGTCAATAAATTTGAGGGTATTATATAAAATATTCTAATTCTATTCCTTTTATAAGTTTATAAAAGGAATAAGACTGATATTTTTAGAATAGATCCATATAATATTTGCAAAAAACAGACTACATAGATGCCAAATAATCAAAATAAATATATAGATAGAGAAAAAAGCTGGTTAGCATTTAATTTTAGAGTGCTACAAGAAGCAGCTGATGAAAAGGTTCCCTTATTAGATCGTTTGCGATTTTTAGGGATTTTTTCAAATAATCTAGATGAATTTTTTAGAGTTCGATATGCAGCTATCAGAAGATTGGCTTTAGAAGGAAAAACAGGAGAAGAAATTTTAGGAGGAATATCTTTACAACAACTAATCAAAGATATCACAGATACTGTTATAGAACAACAATCAGAAAGTCTTAGAATACTCAGTATTATTGAAAAAGAATTAGGAAAAGAAGGAATTTTTATCATTAATGAAACAGAAATAAATAAAGAACAACAAAAGTTTATTAGAAATTTCTTCATTCAAAAAGTAAGTCCTGAGTTAGTAACGATTATACTTAATGATTTAGACGAATTTCCTTTACTAAAAGACACTTCAGGCTATTTGGCCATTAAAATGGTTATGAAACCCAAAGAAGAAGCCTCTATGCTTCAAAAAATAAAATTAAAAAGAGAGGTCAGATATGCCGTAATTGAAATTCCTAAAACAATTAATCGTTTTGTTGTTTTACCTTCCAATAATGACAAACAATATGTCATTATGTTAGATGATGTAATACGATATAATATTCATCAAATATTTACCATTTTTGATTATGATAACATCAGTGCTCACATGATCAAAATTACTAGAGATGCTGAATTAGAGCTGGATAGTGATTTAAACAAAAGTTTCTTAGAAAAAATTTCACTAGGCGTTAAAGATAGAAGAATAGGAGAACCCGTACGCTTTGTCTATGATCAAACAATTGATAAAGATACTTTGAAATTTTTCTTATATAAAATGGGAATAAATTCAAAAGATAGTTTAATTCCAGGAGGACGATATCATAATCGTAGGGATTATATGGATTTTCCTAATCTAGGCCGATTTGATCTACTATACAAAGCAAATGCTCCATTAACAGTAAAAGGTTTAAGCTTAGAAGGAAGTATCCTAAAACAAATTGAACATAAAGATTATTTAATAAATGCTCCCTATCAGTCTTTTTCTTATATC
Source organism: Flavobacterium columnare (assembly GCF_014844295.1). Classification (NCBI taxonomy): domain Bacteria; kingdom Pseudomonadati; phylum Bacteroidota; class Flavobacteriia; order Flavobacteriales; family Flavobacteriaceae; genus Flavobacterium; species Flavobacterium columnare. The sequence goes on along the minus strand of NZ_CP054494.1, from coordinate 2,827,148 downwards.
ATACGATTTCTTAGAGAAGCAGCTTTAGATCCGTATGTTACAACTATCAAAATTACCTTATATCGTTTAGCAAAAAATTCACAAATCATAAGTTCATTAATTAATGCTGCTAAAAATGGTAAAAAAGTAATTGTTCAAATAGAACTTCAAGCTCGGTTTGACGAAGCTAGTAATATTTCTTATGCAGAAATAATGCAAACTGAAGGCATAGAATTAATTTTTGGAGTAAAAGGGTTAAAAGTTCATAGTAAAATATGTTATGTAGAACGAATTGATGAAAAAGGGCGATTAAAACGCTATGGGATCATATCAACAGGTAATTTTAATGAATCCAGTGCTAAAGTATATACTGACGTAACACTCTTTACAGCGCATCAAAAAATACTCAAAGACATGGTTAAAGTCTTTGAATTCTTTCAAATTAATTATAAAGTCCATCGCTATAAACATCTAATCCTATCACCTCATTATAGCAGATCTAAATTCTGTAAATTAATTGATCGTGAGATACTTAACGCATCAATAGGCAAACCCGCTTATATAAAACTTAAAATGAATAGTTTATCAGATTACAAAATGATAGATAAATTATATGATGCCAGTAGAGCCGGTGTAAAAGTTCAATTAATTATCAGAGGAATTTGCTCATTAATTCCTGGTGTTAAAGGAATGAGCGAAAATATAGAAGCAATTTCTATAGTAGATGCTTATTTAGAACATTCTAGAGTTTATATTTTTTGTAACGAAAACAATCCAGATGTCTTTATTTCATCAGCCGATTTTATGACTAGAAATTTAGACGCACGTGTGGAAGTTTCATGTCCTATTTATGATCAAGATATAAAAGAAGAATTGATAAATACTTTTGATATAGGATGGAAAGGTAATGTAAAAGCACGTTTTCACTCAGAAAAACTAGATAACAAATATAGATTAAAAGGAAATAATCCTATTTTTAGAGCACAATTAGAAACCTATCAGTATTATAGAAATAAAATAGAAGTTATAGAAGAAATAATTTAAGTCAATCCAAATGATTAATATAAAAAAGTACGCAGCAATTGATATAGGATCCAATGCTGTAAGATTGCTGATCACAAATATAGTAGAGCAAAATGGCAAAGAAACTCAATTTAATAAAAGTGCTTTATTTAGAGTTCCCATTCGATTAGGACAAGATGCTTTTACAGTAGGAGAAATTACGCAGGAAAATATTAATCGGATGATAGATGCTATGAAAGCCTACAAGCTACTAATGGGCGTTTATAAAGTAGAAAAATATAAAGCTTGTGCCACTTCTGCTATGAGAGAAGCCTATAATGCCAAAGAAGTAGTAGAATTAATAAAAAAGAAAGCCGAAATTAAAATTGATATCATTGATGGCAAAAAAGAAGCCGCAATTATAGCTGCTTCTGATCTGCATTCATTTATAAAAACAGAACAAACTTATTTATATGTGGATGTTGGAGGAGGAAGTACCGAATTTTCTTTGTTTAGCCAAGGTAAGATTATAGCTTCTAAATCATTTAAAAATGGAACTGTACGATTACTTAATGAAATGGTAAATAATGTGGTCTGGGAAGAAATAGAAAAGTGGATCAAAAATGTTACGGATCCCTATGAAGAAATCACTTTAATTGGATCTGGAGGCAATATTAATAAAATTTTTAAATTATCAGGTAAACCACAAGACAAACCTTTATCTTATATTTATTTAAATACTCAGTACCAATACCTTTCTTCATTATCCTATGAGGAAAGAATTGCAGAATTAGGATTAAACACAGATCGAGCAGATGTAATCATACATGCACTTAGAATTTATTTAAATGCTATGAAATGGAGTAAAGCAAATAAAATTTACGTTCCAAAAATAGGTCTTTCAGATGGTATTATTAAAGCAATGTATTACGAAAAAATATAAAGTAATTCGTCAAAAAGAGTTGTGATTGTTTTTGGTAATGTGGTCAAAAATAGTTGGTGATTTTCCATTTTTTAATGCTTATATTACCCTGTCAAATTCAAGAGGAAGTTGGCTCTGCTGAGGAGCAACCAACCAGCAATAGGTTTTATAATTCATAGATAGTTAAGAGGATAGATTTTTAGTCTATCCTCTTTTAAATTATCGGTAATTGATATGGCTAAAAAAACCTATTTTAAGTTTGATTTTTATAGTATAAATACCATTTCAAAAAGTTTTTTCTGTTTTTTAAACTTAAGCCTCGATGTATATTTAAATTTCCTTTGAGGTGTCCAAAAAATGATTCCAAAGAGTTAGTCGAATTTGGTATTTTTTCATCTTTTAGATACAAAAACTGGATACTGTACAAAAAAAGTGTGTAAAGAATTTTTTGTAATTTTAAAATTATGAACCATTAAAATTTACAATTATGGACTTTACACACGCTCAAATTTCGGAATTATTATTGGAAGTTGCAAATTCAGAAAATGGAACGAATTTATTAATGCAAATGACCTTAGAGACCTTTATGAAGTCAGAACGAGTATTGCATCCGCTAGAAAATCCTACGGATTATGCAAATGGATTTAGAACTAGAACTACTAATGGTTTTGGCAAAGAAATGGTTTTAAAAGTACCAAGAACACGAAGAGGTACCTTTTATCCAGCATTGCTTGGAGTTCTAAGAAATGAGGATGAAGAGCATCGAAAACTCATTTTTAGTCTTTATAGAAAAGGTTAAACAACAGAGCAAGTAAGCGACGTTTATGAAGAACTTTACGGTAAAGATTACAGCAAGCAGCAGATAAGTTACTTGATGAAGGAGAGTAAAAAAGAAATTGAATTATGGCTTAAAAGAGACTTAGAAGAACATTATTTAGTACTTTATATTGATGCTACTTTTGTTCATACAAGGCGAGATAATTCGGTTAAGAAAGAAGGCTATTTCACAATTTTAGGTATTAAAGAAGAAGAAACAAGGGAGGTTTTAACAATTGTAAATCATCCCACAGAAGGAGCTTTATTGTGGCAACAAGAGTTGGAGAGCTTAAAAACAAGAGGTGTAAAAAGTATTGGATTAGTGGTCTCTGACGGCTTAACATCTATTGAAAACGCTAGTGCAAAAGTCTTCCCTAATGCCAAACATCAACTCTGTGTGGTTCATTTTAAACGAAATATATTAGCTATTTTTCCACGAACAAAACGAGTAGAAATAGCAATAGAATTAAAGGAAATATACCAAGTAGAAACAAAAAGCACAACACCAATTGCTTCATTTGAAAAATTAATTAATTTTGTTAAAAAGAGGGAAAGTAAATATCCAAGCATAAAAAGTTTCAAAAATGAGCGAAATATAGCTTATTTTACTTATTTAGATTATCCGCCACAAATTCAAAGAATGGTTTATTCGACCAACTGGATTGAACGGTTGAACAGAGATTACAAGCGTGTTTTGAAAATGAGAGGAGCCATGCCGAACGTGTCTTCAGTTATTGCTTTAATGGGTTCGGTAGCATTGGAAAAAGAATATAAAACATACAAGTATCCAGTAAGTGCTTTTAGAGATATAGAGGAATTAAAAAATTATACTTTTAATCGTAGCTGTTTTTGGGGAAGCTTACATTTGGATTTGCTGTAAGCCATATTCTACACATTCGTGATATATGAACTAAACATCTTTGAAAAGGCACTTTTGGACAAACTTTTTTAATGGATTTTATGGAAGATTTATCACCATCAGAAGTAATACTTTTTATTGTTATCCCAAGCTTTAATAGATTCTGTAAGTCTTCGGTTATTTCCTCAAAATGTTCTCCATTGCTTATTCTGTAAAGTTATGTTAGCTTTAAATGAAAGTTTCTATATACAACTAAACAAATATCGTTTGGAAAATAAGTACCATCTAGAACTAAGTAAATCTCATCAGCTGAACTAAACTCTAACACAGGAGATTTGTTTAGCATCGTATAGAAGTAGCCTTGTAAAGTACTTATACTATATCCTGATTCTTGTGAAATTTTGTTAAAAGTATCTTTGCCAATTATCCAATTTTTAAACCAAATTTCTTTATTAGAATCTGAAACAGATTTATTGCTACTAGTAAATAATTGTCGACAATACTTACACTTAAATCGTTGTTTGTTTTGTTCAATTCCCCATTTTATAGTTTCTAGACTTTTACAAGTTGGACATCGCTTTTTTTTGAGTTTTTCATAAATAAAAAAAGTTTATTGAAATTCGTTTCAATAAACTCTTCGAAACTTCATATTTTATAATGCCTAACTGCTATTTTACCAACTATTTTTGACTATTAAACCTAGATTTTATAACGAGTAAGTTTATTCGAAATCCGACGGATTTTATTCTTTTTACCGTCTTTAAGAAAATCGGTTTTTACCTAAGTAAACACAACTTTTAAACTTAATCTATTACAAGTTTTATTAGGTTTTAAAAATAATCAAAAAACATTTTGCTTATTAAAAAAGGATATGGTGGAATACCTTTAATATAGAAAATAAATAGGCTAATCAACCCAAATTAGAGATTGTCTTTTTCGACTTTTGTGGGCGATAAGGGATTCGAACCCCTGACCCCCTCGGTGTAAACGAGGTGCTCTGAACCAGCTGAGCTAATCGCCCGATAAATTTTTGAACGTTGTCTTTTGACTTCTGTGGGCGATAAGGGATTCGAACCCCTGACCCCCTCGGTGTAAACGAGGTGCTCTGAACCAGCTGAGCTAATCGCCCGATAAATTTTTGAACGTTGTCTTTTGACTTCTGTGGGCGATAAGGGATTCGAACCCCTGACCCCCTCGGTGTAAACGAGGTGCTCTGAACCAGCTGAGCTAATCGCCCGATAAATTTTTGAACGTTGTCTTTTGACTTCTGTGGGCGATAAGGGATTCGAACCCCTGACCCCCTCGGTGTAAACGAGGTGCTCTGAACCAGCTGAGCTAATCGCCCGATAAATTTTTGAACGTTGTCTTTTGACTTCTGTGGGCGATAAGGGATTCGAACCCCTGACCCCCTCGGTGTAAACGAGGTGCTCTGAACCAGCTGAGCTAATCGCCCGATAAATTTTTGAACGTTGTCTTTTGACTTCTGTGGGCGATAAGGGATTCGAACCCCTGACCCCCTCGGTGTAAACGAGGTGCTCTGAACCAGCTGAGCTAATCGCCCAATAACTTTAAGAAGTATACCCTCCGTTATTGTGGGTGCAAATATAAGATAGTTTTTTTGTAAAACAATAAAAAATAAAGAAAATTATACAATTTCTGCTACTACAAACGTACTCCCTCCTATATAAACAAAATCTTTAGGGTTTGCTAATTCCTTAACACGTTTATAAGATTCTGAAACAGAACAAACTATCTCATTACGCACTAAGCCATAAGACTCAGCTATCTTTTTTAATTTTTCCGCTTCCAAACCACGTGGTACACTAGGCTTTGTAAAAATATAATATGCTTCTTTAGGAAAAAGAGGTAAAATATCGTCTAAATCTTTATCATTAACTACTCCTAAAACAAAAAACAATTGATTATAGGTTTCATTCTGAATCTGATTCAGTACAATTTTTAAACCATGACTATTATGAGCTGTATCGCAAATAATTTTAGGAGACGAATCCAACTGCTGCCAACGTCCTAATAAGCCTGTATTTTGGACTACATTTAATAATCCTTTTTCTAACTGTTCTTCTGTAATACTAAAATACTTTTGGAGAATTTCAATCGTTTGTAAAACTGTTTTTTTGTTGTGTTTTTGATAATCTCCTAATAAGGTACAAGTATATTCTTTAAACATTCGATCTGAAGCAAAATAAATATCTGAATGTGTCTCTTTTGCTTTATCTAAAAAAACAACTTGGGTTTCTGGTAAATATTCCCCTATTACTACGGGTACCCCCTTTTTTATAATCCCCGCTTTTTCTAAAGCTATAGAAACCAAAGTATTTCCTAAAAACTGTGTATGATCCCAACCTATATTAGTTATAATAGAAACCAAAGGGATAATTATGTTAGTAGAGTCTAATCGACCGCCTAAACCTACTTCTATAATGGCAACATCCACCTTATGATCGGCAAAATATTGGAAAGCTAAACCAACTGTCATTTCAAAAAAGCTCAAATGATGTTGCTCTAAAAAAGATTTATTTGTTTTAATAAATTCTACCACATATTCTTCGGATATCAAATTACCATTTATTCGAATCCGTTCTCTATAATCTTTTAAATGAGGAGAAGTGTATAACCCTACTTTATAACCTGCTTCTTGTAAAATTGATGCTAACATAGAAGAGGTTGATCCTTTACCATTAGTTCCTGCTACATGAATGGTTTTAATTTTGTGTTCAGGATTTCCTAAATGAGCTGTTAGCAATATGGTGTTTGTCAAATCCTTTTTATAAGCAGTAGCCCCTTGTTGTTGATACATAGGAAGCTGTGCAAACATCCACTGAATCGTTTCTTGATATGTCATAAAAAATTGGAGAACTATTGCCCCACGTCAAAATTAAAAACTATAAAACCTATTTGTTTTTCAGGTGCTTGTTGATCAGCATGCCATTTAAATGCTCTTGCTGCTTCTAAAGCTGGGTTAACTAAACAAGGATGTGTATTTGTTGTTCCTTTTATATAATTAGCAACTACTACCTGACCGCTTCTATTTACAGTAACCTGTACAACTACCCTTCCTGTTTCATTACAATCTTGTACTTTTCGTGATTTAGAAGCAAGGGTTCTTCCTTTTAATCCCCAACCTGATCCTCCCATTCCAGTACCTGAACCATAGAATGAATTAGCATATCTATTTCCATTTGGATCGCCTTTATCTCCAGGCACTTCATCATTGCCATGACTTCCATTAGCACCTGTTACTTTAGGACCATTAATCAAACTTGACAAAGCATCATCTGTAGATCTACTAGGTTTTTTAGATTCTTCTTTATTCTCAGGCATTTGTTTAACTCCCTTGTTTTTTATAACCAGAGAATTACTTGAATCATCATTTAAAACCTCTTCTTGTTGATTTATAGGAGTTGATTTTTCTATCTTAGGTTGAGGCGAAGAGGCTACCCTTTTTTCAGGCTGTATTTGCCCCTGCCCTAATTGGGTTGTTCCAAAATTAATTGTTATTCCATTTTCAGGAGGAGGATCTATATAGGTCAATCCAAAAAACAGAAACAAAAAGAGTAAAATAGCAAAAATTGCCGTAGTAATGGCAAATGATTTTTTTTCTTCTGGTGTTTCTAAAAATAACATATTATTTAGGTCTTACAGCTAAAACAATTTTTATATGATTACGATTGGCTATATCCATAACATAAACCGCTTTTTCTATAGGTACTCCTTCGGCTACCCGAAGTATGAGTGATTGGTTTTCTTTACCAAGAATTGTTAACAATTTAGTTTCAATCTCATTTTCAGCAACCGTTTGCTCGTTTATATAATACTTTTTGTTTTTATCTATACTTACTGATATACTTTTGTTATTATCCGTCTTTCCTTTTGCTTTTGGCAAAACCAAGTCCAAAGCATTTGTAGTAACCATAGTAGATGTTAACATAAAGAATATCAACAATAAGAAAACAATATCTGTCATAGATGACATATTAAATTCTGCTGAAACTTTATTTCTTCCTCGTAAGTTCATATCTATCGTTCATTTAATAAATCTAAAAACTCAACTGCGTTTAATTCCATTTGATGTACGACTTTATCTGTTTTTACAACTAAATGATTATATCCTACATAAGCTATTAAGCCTACTATCAAACCAACAACCGTTGTCATCATAGCGGTATAAATACCCTCTGCTAGCATACCTACTTCTATCTGTCCGCCTCCACTTGCCATTTTATGGAAAGCCATCACCATTCCTACAACTGTTCCTAAAAAACCTGTCATGGGACCTGCTCCTGAAAGTGTTGCTAACATACTTACGTTTTTTTCTAATTTATAGACTTCTAATTTTCCAGCATTTTCTATAGCGGTATTAATATCTTCTAGGCGATTACCAATTCTTGAAATGCCTTTTTCAATCAATCGAGCCACTGGAGAATCAGTTGCTATACATAATAATTTTGCAGCATCTAATTTACCATTCCCAATATGATCTTTTATTAGTAACATAAACTTATCGTCTATTTTAGAAGCTTTATTAATAGCCATAAGTCGTTCAAAATACAAATACAATGCAAAAAACAACATGATAAATAAAGACAACATGATCATTTGACCAACCAATCCTCCTGAAGTTAATAACGCCCATATAGACAAAGTTTTTTCTACTGGCACATTTCCTTCATTAGCTTGATTAACATTTGTGGCAAGTGAATCCACTTGAAGAAATAAACTCATATCCTTTTTTATTTTAAACGGTTTTATTTTGAAATAATTGTTTGGTAAATATAGTAGAATTTTGATTTAAAGTTAAAAATGATTCTAAAGACTCTATTTATAAGAACGCAAAATAAGCTTAATTATCTTTTAGAAAATATTTAATAGATGTTCTATAAAATACTCATAATGTGTATTTTAAATAACTTTATTTTAAAAGTAGATTTAAATTTTAATACCTTTTATTTTGTATCGTATTCAGTTATTTTTTATACATCATATAATTATGATACTCTTCAACATTTTAAGAACTTTTTTTACTGGATTTACTTCAGATGGGTTCAATAATACATTCTAAAACCTAACGATTGACAAAGAGAATATTGTTTTTCAAACAGAGTCTCTGTCAAATCAACCACATTATCTATTTCCTCACTGAGTGAAAAATATAAATTATCTAACATGGTACTTAATATCGGCACACGATTAATATATCCTGAAAGAGCTTTGGCTCCTGTAGTATCTAAAAAGTATTGAAAAGTTTCTTCTTCTAAATCTAAAGGAAAAGTATTTGCAAAATGGATGATTTTGCCCTTTAGTTTCCCTTCAAAAAACTCAGCTATTTCCTCAAAACTGTAATAATAATTATCAATTTGAAGAGCATTTCTTTTCCCTTGGATTACTAAATAAATAATGGAGTAATTTTTAAAAAATCTATCTTCGTATAGTAAGGTGCTAATACTTTCTTCAAATCCTTCTATACAATCAAAAGTTTTATAAATATTTGTTATTTTGTATTGAAAAGCTAAATTTTCTAATGAAGTTAAAATAACACTTGGTTTTTCTTCTGTTACATCTGCAACTGATTCTAAACAATAGATGTGGTGATTTTCTGGCATCTTTCTTAATTCTATGTGTTTTTTAAAACGTATTCCAAGAATTGATTTTTTTAAGTTTTAATTTTTTTATAAAAAACGCAAAGTTATCTAAATCGTAAAATAGTTGAAAGAATTTACATCCATTTATTTTTGTTTCATTCCCTGAAGTTATAATTAGATGAAAAAGGGATTGTTATTTTTTGCTTTTATTAGTCTTATCCTAAAGATAAAAGTTTATTTTTTATGCCCTTATTACCTATTCTTTTACTCTTAACCTCAGATTACGTATTATAAATTTATTAGAGATAAAATGCCATTGAGTATAAAAGAGGACCCTCTTTTATACTCAATGTGATAACACTACAATCTTTGAAAAAATTTCCATGTATTTTTATCTTCTTTTCCCTTTATAGTTTTCATCACAAAGGCTAAGGCATAATCTGGGATAAAATAAAAATAACTTCAACTATTTTTACTTTTTTCTTACAGATATACTATTTTTAACCAATAAAAAAATAAAGCTATTATGACAAATAAAATTCCTGTAACGATAATAACGGGGTTCCTAGGATCAGGAAAAACTACAATTATTCGCAACTTATTAGAAAATAATAATGGAAAACGATTGGCCGTTATTGTAAATGAATTTGGTGAAATGGGAATAGATGGCGAATTACTAAAATCATGTTGCAGTTTTGAAGAAGACATTTTAGAACTAAATAACGGTTGTGTTTGTTGTACTGTACAAGACGAATTTTTACCTGTTATGTTAGAACTAATGGAACGAAAAGATTCGATAGATCATATACTAATTGAAACATCAGGACTTGCTTTACCCAAACCTCTTTTACATGCTTTTAATTGGCCTGAATTAAAACCACAAATTACGGTAGATGCCGTAGTAACTGTGGTTGACGCTGTAGGACAAGCAACGGGCGAAATTTGCGATCGTGCTAGAGTTGATGCTCAACGTCTAGCAGATGATTCATTAGATCATGAAACGCCAATTGAAGAATTATTTGAAGATCAGTTATCATGTGCAGATTTAATTGTAATGACTAAAAAAGATTTGCTAGATCAAACGCAATTTGAAGAAGTACAATCTATCATTACAAACAAAATTAGACCCAATGTAAAAATAGTAAGTGCTAATAAAGGCGTAATATCCTCTGATATTTTACTAGGAGTGGGTGCACAAGCAGAAAATGATTTAGAAAGCCGACACTCACACCACGAAGAAGATCATGCTCATGGCCACGAACATGACCACGATGATCATATTGATTCTGTGGTTGTAAAAATTACGGCAAATCATACACCAGAAACTTTAATTAATACTTTAAAAGAAATCATCAAAGAGTATGAAATTTATAGAATTAAAGGTTTTATAAATGTACCCGAAAAATCTATGCGCATGGTTTTGCAAGGCGTTTCTACTCGTTTTGAAAGCTATTTTGATCGTAAATGGAAAGAAAACGAACCCCGAACGACAAGTCTAGTTATCATTGGAGATGAATTAAAACATAAAAATTTGCAACAAATTATAAATGAAAGATTAAATTAAAAGTATATTTGAATGGATAATTAACTCGAATTAATTATCCATTTTTTAATTTTGAATACTACAAATGCACTTAATACCTACCATTCCTGGCGGCTGGAATCCTAATGAGGACGGCGTTTTTTATATAGAACAATCCAAAGGCGATATTCTTTTTTTATCTGCTGCAGATACGGAAATACATTCTTTAAATACTGCTTATAAGGAATGTATGCAGAGTCTTAATAAACAGGGACTCCCTTCTTTACGAATGACTAATCTTACTTATTTAAAACAAGAGTTAACAATAGACAAATATGTTGAAGAAGTAGTAGGAGAATCAAAACTTGTAATATGTAGACTATTAGGAGGTGTTAGTTATTATCCTTATTTAATAGAATCACTTGAATTAGAATGTCGAAAAAAAAACATTCCTATTCTTTTTTTGTCCGGTTATGATGTACCTGATATTGAATTAATGAACCTATCAAATATTGATTTCTCCATTTCAGATTTAGTTTGGAAGTATTTTTGTGCTGGAGGAAAAAACAATTTAATAGAACTATTACGTTTTCTTTTTCATCATTTTTTTGGAGCAAAAGAATTGGTTTATAAAGAACCTCAACGTATACCTGATTTATTTTTGTACGATTTAAAAACAGGTATATTAACTAAAGAGCAAGCTTCTAATTGTGTATTTAACACCATAATCTTAGTCTATAAATCACATTATTTAGCCGATAATTTAGAGCCTGTCTATGCTATTTATAAACAATTACAACAAAAAAACATATTCCCGATTATTGCTTTTGTTAATAATCTAAGAGACAAAAATACAACTGATGAATTATATGAATTACTAACTCAATCTAAAAATTGTCAGTTAAGTTCGATTATTAACACCACTAGTTTTTCAATAAAAAACGTAACAGAAAATGACAATGGCTTTATTTTTCAAAAATTAAACATACCTGTTATTCAAGCCATTTTTGCTTCTTGTACTAAAACTATTTGGGACAATAATTTATTTGGCTTACCTCCTACTGATGTAGCCATAAATGCTGCATTACCTGAATTAGATGGGCGAATCATTACTACAGCTATTTCTTTTAAAACCCCTTTAGGTAAAGATGCTATTACTGATTCAGATATTTTGAAATATGAAACACATCCAGAGGGAGTCGATTTTGTAGTGGATTTTGCAATTCGTTGGTATAAATTACAAAATATAATAAATTCAGAAAAAAAAGTGGCTCTAATCATGCCTAATTATCCCAATAAAGACAGTCGTTTGGCTAACGGGGTTGGACTTGACACGCCAGAAAGCATGGTAAGAATTATACAAGCTCTTAAAGAAAATGGATATGATTTAGGTAACTTTATTCCTAATTCGAGTAACGAATTAATTCAATTGATTACACACTATATAACGAATGATATAGATACCACACAAGCTCGTCCGTTTCAGGTTTCATTAAAATTAGAAGATTTCTATGAAGAATATGAATCTTTTTCTCCTTATTTAAAAACACAACTTGAAAAACAATGGGGAAAACCAGAAGATTCTCCATTTTGCAATAATAAACAATTTGCTATTCCAGGTTTTTTATTAGGAAATATTTTTATAAGTATTCAGCCTGCAAGAGGTTATAATCAAGATGAAAAAGCTATTTATCATTCACCTGATTTACCTCCAACGTATAATTATTTAGCTTATTATTTTTGGGTAAATAGTATTTTTAAAGCGGATGCCATTGTACATGTTGGAAAGCATGGAAACTTAGAATGGCTACCAGGTAAAAGTATAGCATTAAGTAAAGAAAGTTGTTATCCTAGAGTATTATTAAATGCCATTCCGCATTTTTATCCCTTTATTGTTAATGATCCTGGCGAAGGAACACAAGCCAAACGAAGAAACCAAGCTGTAATTTTAGATCATCTCATTCCTCCTATGACACGTGCTGAAAATTATGGCGTTTTAACAAGATTAGAACACCTTATAGATGAATATTACGAAGCTTTTACACTGGATAATAAACGTACTGCATTACTAAAAAAGCAAATTAAAGCTTTAGTTCAAGAAGCACATTTAGACACTGACTTAAAAACTTCTGTAGATGACATAGATCAATTATTAGTAAAACTAGATGGCTATTTATGTGATTTAAAAGAAGCACAAATTAGAGATGGTTTACATATTTTTGGGGAAGTTCCTAAAAATAATCAATTGTTAGATTTGCTTATTGCCCTACATCGTTTGCCTTCAGGAACAACAAAAGGTATAACCCAAGCTTTAGCTATTGATTTAGAATTAGATTTTAATCCTTTAGAATGCAATTATGCGGATTCTTTTAAAAAAGAAATTCATCAAGTACATTGCAGAACTATTGGAGATGCTATAGAACAACTAGAATTAATTTCACGTACTTATCTATCGCAATTTTTATTAGATAGAAAAAAAACAGGATATTTACATTTTGATGAAGTCCTTCAATTTATAATTAATACTACCTATCCTAAAATTCAACAAACGACTAATGAAATTACTAATTTAATAACAGGATTAAATGGCAAATACGTTCCTTCTGGAAGCTCAGGAGCTCCTACAAGAGGCCGTTTAGACGTATTGCCCACTGGTAGAAATTTTTATTCAGTAGATGTACGTACCATTCCTTCACCAACAGCGTATACATTAGGCGTAAAAAGTGCCCATTTAATTATTGAACGCTACCTCCAAGAAAACGGGGAATATCCAGAAACAATAGGACTCTCGGTTTGGGGAACTTCTACCATGCGAACAGGAGGAGATGATATTGCACAAGCCTTTTCTTTAATGGGGGTTAAACCTATTTGGGAAGGAGCTAACAGAAGAGTTATTGATTTCGAAATTATTTCACCTTTGATACTCAAACGACCAAGAGTAGATGTAATACTTCGTATTTCTGGCTTTTTTAGAGATGCCTTTCCTGATGTAATTTCGTTATTTAATAAGGTCGTTGAACGACTAGCACACTTAGATGAAGATCCTGAAATAAATCCTATTAGAAAACGTTTTTTAAAAGAAAAAGAAGAGTGGATAACAAAAGGAATTACTCATGATAAAGCTCATAAAAGAGCCTTATTTCGTGTGTTTGGATCTAAACCTGGGGCATACGGAGCAGGATTACAAGCTGTTATTGATGAAAAAAACTGGCAAACTAAAGAAGATTTGGCAAAAGTATATATGCAATGGAGCGGTTATGCTTATGGTAGCGACAGAATAGGAGAATCAGCTCATGAAGTTTTTGAACAACGCTTATCTGATATTCAAATTGTAATGCACAATCAAGATAATAGAGAACATGACCTTTTAGATTCTGATGATTATTATCAGTTTCAAGGTGGTTTGACTAATGCCGTACAAACAATTAGTGGCAAGCAACCAAAGGTCTATTTTGGAGATCATTCGCGTCCTGATAATCCAAAAGTCAAAACGCTTAAAGAAGAATTACTAAAAGTATATCGTTCACGTGTCATAAATCCAAAATGGATTGAAGGTGTAAAACGACATGGTTATAAAGGTGCTTTTGAAATGGCTGCAACAATGGACTATCTCTTTGCCTATGATGCTACTACTGATATGATTGACGATTTCATGTACGAAGGAATTACACAAGAATATTTATTTAATCCCGAAAATAAAGAATTTATAGAAAAAGCAAATCCATGGGCTCTAAAAGATATGACTGAACGAATGTTAGAAGCTATTCAACGAGGTATGTGGAAAGATCCCAAACCGGAAACGCTTGAAAAACTACAACATCTTTTTATAGATACAGAATAAGATTTTTTTCTGAAGGTTTAATTTTAGAAACTCTTAAAAAACGAATTGAACAGCCAAAGTAAATCTCACAAAGCGAGTCACGCAATGTAATTCAAATGTAAAACATTATATCTTTTTGAATTAGATTATGTGACCGCTCTCCTTTGGAAGTAACAAACGAAAGGCTAAATTCTAACTTTTTAAATACTCCCAATGCCCCCACTAAAAAAACCAAATAAACAGGATCCTTTTTTAGCAGTTTCACTATAATAATCTTATTTATTTTATTCAGGTTGTTTTTTTCTTTTATATAAGAATAACTGCCACTTTTCTTCTGCTACTCCCGCTTTGTCCATTTCTGCACGCCCTAGAATAAAAAATAAATCAGAAAGTCTATTGATATAAGCCGGAATATAATCATCTACCTCATCTTCTTTCATTAAACTTACTAATAATCGTTCGCCACGACGTATTTGTGTACGCACTACATGGCATAGAGCTGAAATTTCATTTCCACCAGGAAGTAAAAAATAATCCGATTTAGTAGTCATTGCTGCTTCTAATTCATCAATCCATGCTTCACAAAAAGAGGGTCCATCTTCTGGTTTTGGATTAGGATTGACTTTTTTACAGTCAGATGGACGTGCTAAATGAGACATCATGTCCATCATGTCCTTCTGAATTTTATGCAAATTAATTTGCCATTCGTGTGTAACTCCTAATTTGGCACGTAATAATCCTATTGTAGAATTTACTTCATCTAATGTTCCATAACAATCTACACGAACATCATCTTTATAAACACGACTTCCACCAAATAATCCTGTTTTACCTGTATCTCCTTTTTTAGTATATATCTTCATCTTTTTGTTTTTTTTCTGATTTTCTATAATTTTTAATAAACAAAGGTTTGGTAATTTACGCTCATTTCATTAGCTAATTTTTTGGCTAATGATAACTTTACAAAACCTTTTTCGGTATCTATTATTGTTGTATTCTTGTTCATTTTTAGATAGGTTTTAAAATATGAAACCGCTTCTGCAAATGGGTTTTGTGTTTTTCCTTGATTTATTTTACCATCTGTTATTATATATAAAAGAGTTTTTTCTTTTGTTTTTTTAGACTTTATAAGTTGTTGTACTAACTGTAAGCCTGCTTTTAAATTTGTTTTCCCCCCAGATCGTAGATCTTGTATTTCTGCAATAAAGGTTTCTATATTTTGTGTAAGTTTTAAAACAATTGTAGCCGTACCATTTTGTAATGCCACAGCTGAAAGAACTATTTTTTTATTCTGAAATTTATGGACTGTTTCTGAAATTAATCCTTTTATAAAAGAAATTTGTTGATCTTTAATCATTGAGCTACTGGAATCAATCAGAAATACTAAATGTATTTTAGATTCAGAGATAGCTTTCTTGTAATAAATTTTAAACTTTTGAGTAGTTAAATATTTTTTAACTGTATTTACTATATTTATACTTATTGCGTTTTTTTTAAAAATATTATAACTCTCTTTTTGATTGGTTTGAGAATTAAAAACGGTTCTCTTTTGAGATTCTTTTTGGGGAATCTGAATTTTTAAAAACTGATCTGTACTTGTAGCTTGTAACAAATAGTCATTTAAACCTTTACTTCCATTTTTATTTAGATTATCCTCCTTTTTATGATTATTTTCTTCTGTATTTGTTTTTGTTTGATCATTTTCAGGAAAATGTTTCCCTCTATGATTTAGAACTAAAGGGGCTATTTTTTCTAAATGTACAGATGTTACTTCCGTACAATTCTTAAAAGCGGCATAAGCACGACTGGCTTTCATGAGTAAAATATCAGCACGTAATCCTTCTACTTGATAAGCTATACATTTTTCCGCAATCGTTTCTCTGATTTCTTCCGAGAGATGAATATTTGAAAGTTGTTTTCTAGCACTTGTAATTTGGTTGGCTAATTGTTTTTCTTGATCTTCAAATTCATGATAGAATTCGTTTGAATCTAAATCAAATTTCAAACGACGATTTACAATTTCCATTCGAATTTTTTTATCTGTAGGTGTTTTTATAGTAACTGCTAACCCAAAACGGTCGAGTAATTGCGGACGCAAATCGCCCTCTTCTGGATTCATAGTGCCTACTAAGCAAAATCTACTATCAAGCCACTGCGAAATAGAATCTCGTTCTAAAAAATACCCACCACTTGAAGAAGCATCTAATAGCACATCCATTAAATAATCATTCAACAAATTTACTTCATCAATATATAAAATACCTTGATGAGCTTTGGATAGTAATCCTTTTTGTACTTCTAATCTTTTTTCGTTAATGAGAGTTTCTAATTGAATAGAACCTAAAACACGATCTTCTGTAGCTCCTATTGGTAGATTGACAAAAGGAAAATGGGGTTCAATATTTTTCATTAAACCTTGTAAAGCACGAACAGTGGTTGTTTTACCTGTTCCTTTATCTCCTTGAACCAAAACGCCTCCTAATGAGGGATCAATCATACATAAGAGTAAAGCCAATTTAAAATCATCTTGTGCAGAGATAGCTGTAAAAGGGAAACTTTTTTGCTCCATACTATTAACCATTTATAGCGTTGTAAATCCAAAGAAATCCGATAAAAATAGAAAAAATACCTACAATAGCATTCATTATTTTGAAAGCTATTTGATTTCTTTCAATAAAACGAGACACAGAAAAGGTCAGAACACAACTGTAGGTAGTCATTGCAATAATAATTCCTATACTTTGTAAAATAATAATTCCTATTGCTGTATACGAATCCTTAGATGCCATAACTAAGGCAATAGAACAGGCACCTCCTGTACCGGCTAATCCGTGTAACATTCCTACCCAAAAAGTACGACTTAATAAATTCATAGAAATTTCTTCGCCTTGTTTACCATGTATATGTAAAACATTGGTAGTATGCTCATGATCAGGAATAGCTCTATGGTCAGCCATTATTTTTTTGAGTTCGTGATTACGACGAATAGCTGATATGCCTAGCCAAATCATTACAGGTCCTACTAGTATTTCAGCATAAGTAGAAAGATTAAGTGGTAAAGTAGATTTTAACAATAGAGCAAAGGCACTAAATAGTAATAAAGATACGGAATGTCCCATAGCCCATTGGGAGGAACGCCATAGGAGTTTTCCTAGACCTATTTTGTTATTTTTTCGTTCTGATGCTAATACAGAAACTGCTACCATGTGATCGGGTTCAAAAGAGTGTTGTATACCTAATAAAAGTGAATCTGTAAATAAATAGCCTATCATTTTTTTTATTTTTAAAATTATTATTTATTTAATAATGAATTAGTTAAAACCTATTATTTGATCATTTGCATCAATTAAAAGTATATTTAATTCTACATTGGGAATATGTTGTTTACAAACATTATAACAATGTTGTCTTAGAGAGTAAAAAAAAGGCTCTTCAAGTGTAAAATTAAAAATTTCAGTAAGCCGTCTTGCCATATTTAATTCTAAAACAGGAGTACATTGTTTATCTGTATAACCACAGTTTTTAGCCATTTGATAAATAAACTCCTTATCCCATGTAGATTTTCCACTATGGGTATCTAGTTCTCCTTGGGCTAATTTAGCTGCTTTGCCTATCATGATTCCAATAGTTACTTTTTTTAATGAAACTGAATTTATTTTTGTTAAGGTATCTCCAATCCAATTACCATATTGTATAAAGGCAAAATCGGGTAAATTTAAAAATTGCTTTCTTAATAAATTTTCTGATCGTCCTCCTGAATTGATCACAATTTCTGTACAACCATTAGCTATAGCTACATCTATTCCTTGGGTAATACTGGCAATATAGGCTGAAGAACTAAAGGCTTTTACAATTCCGGTTGTTCCTAAAATTGAAATTCCGTTTAAAATACCAATTCTTGAATTGAGTGTTTTTCGAGCAATTTCTTCTCCTTTTTCTACAAAAACTTCAACATTTACACCTTTATTGCATTGAAATTTATGTTTTATAAAATTAAGGGTATCTGTAATCATCTTTCTTGGAATAGGATTAATAGCTGGTTCTCCAACTGCAATGGCTAATCCTGGTAAGGTAACTACTCCTACCCCTTTACCTTGTAAAAAATGAATTTCTTTTGTTTCATTTAATGAAATGGTACAACCAATAGTGGCACCGTGTGTAACATCAGGATCATCTCCTGCATCTTTAATGGTAGTACAAGTTGCATAGTCTGAATTAAAAATAGAAGATGTCATTTTAAATACTACCTTTTCGCCTAAGGGCAAGGTAATTTCTATTTCTGTAATTTCTCTTTGTTCCAAAAGGCTTATAAAGGCTGCTTTAGCACAGGCAGTAGCACAAGCACCTGTTGTATAACCATGGCGTAAAGGTCCTTTAGGTATTGGAATTAAAGACATTTTTTATTTTATTAAACTTATAGCATTAAACAAATCTATTTCATTTGAAACGAGTAAAAAACTATTAGGCAAAGGTTTTCTTTGAATAATAATAATTGGAATATTGTTTCTTTTTGCTGCTTCTATCTTTGTTGATAAAAAACCAGATTCACCACTTTCTTTGGTAATAATAGCATCGCAACTGTATTTTTTTATGGTGTTAATTTCATGATTTAAATCATTACTTGGATATTCCATAATTATTTTTTTTGTTGGAAAACCTGCTTTTTCTGCTATTATTATTGAATTTTTTCGAGGCAAAATTCTAAAATAAGTAGAATGTTTTTCCCAATAAGGTTTTAGTTTTTCTATGGTTTGTACTCCTGTTAGTGCAAGCAAATTAGAAAAAGTGCCGCCCATCAAATAATCAATAGCTTCTTTGTAATTTTTTACATAAATAATCTCTTTAGAAATTATTTTTTCGGGATATTTTCTTTCAAAACGAATTACTGGAATTGATAAAATTTGACTTGCTTGGGCTATACACTCATGTAATAATTCTGCAAAAGGATGAGAAGCATGAATTATTATTTGAATTTTGTTTTTTGTACAAAATTCAACAAGTTCATTAGTTGTGAACGCTCCAAAACGGTAGTTTCCAAATGAGTACTCTTCATCCCATTTGATTTCCGTTTTAGTAGAGTAAAAGTAAGATAAAGCTTCTTTTTCAAGAAACTTTGCTACTTTTTTCCCTTCTGTAGTACCTCCAAAAACTAATATCATTTTTTATTTAATTCAGAATTACAAATATCAGATTAACCTTTGATTTTTACTTCTTTTCCTGTTCTAAAAATATGTTTCCATTCGGGATTGTATAAATACGAACGATTTTTTCTTGCTCCAATGGCTGCTCCAACAATTACTAAAGTTGTTAAGGTTAATTTGTTATCTCTAATTATTTGGGCTAATTCCGTAAGTTTTCCTACAAATACTCTTTCATCTTGCCACGTAACTCTATACAATACAGCCACTGGTGTATCTTCTGGATAATGTTCTAATAATTGTTCTTGAACGGATTTGGCAATGGTAGCACTTAAAAAAAGACACATGGTGGCTTGGTGTTTTGCCATTTCATTTAGTTTTTCATTTTTAGGAAGAGGCGTTTTCCCTTCTCCTCTAGTTAAAATAATACTTTGTACTACCTCAGGAATGGTAAATTCTGATTTTAGATAGGCGGCGGCGGCTTGAAAGGAAGAAATACCTGGAACAATGGAGTAATCAAACCCTTTTTCATCAAAAAGGGTCATTTGCTCTTGAATGGCACCATATATAGAAGGATCACCTGATTGTAAACGAATAATTAAATGACCTTTAACATAGTGTGTACTCATAATTTCTATTTGTTCTTCTAAAGTCATACTAGCTGAATTGCGTACAATAGCATTAGGCTTTGCATAATGTGTTAGTTCTGTAGGAATAAGACTTCCTGCGTATAAAATTAAATCAGCTTCTTCTAATAGTTCTTTTCCTTTTACAGAAATTAAATCAGCTGCTCCTGGACCTGCTCCTACAATTATAATTTCTGCTTTTCGTTGTGCTCTTTTATCTAATGCTAGAGCAATGGTGTGTTTTTTACCTGAGACTAGGTGTATTTTTTTCTTTTCTAAAATTAATTCATTGTTCTGTGCTAATAGCATTGCAGATGACTCTGCAACACTATAAACACCCAATTTGCTCATAACTATTTCTGAAGGATTTAGGGGTATTTTTGAATTCAATTCATCTGTAGTGAAAGTAATGAATGGAATTTCTAAGGTATTTGCTAAATCTATAAAGGCTGTTTCATCGTGTTTTACATCTAAAGAGCCTAATGATTTTATAGATTCTACAGCTATATTTTGTTCTTGTAATTGATTTTTAACGGATTTTTCTAATAAATGGAATTCAATTCCTCTAGAGCATCCCATTCCCATAGTAATAACGGGAGCATAATAATATAATGCTGGAATTGGCGCTTCATACACTGTATAAGTTACAGCTATTAGAAGTTCGTATTTAGAAAAGTCAATGGCATCGTAATGATAATAAATAGATACAAAATGAGGTTTGTTTTTTTCTAAAAAAGCACTGCCTTTATCTTTTATGTCTAATAATAATGCGGTAGGTTTATTATTAACAAATATAGAAATGATTTTATTCATTTCTATAGTACTTTTACTTTTCCAATTGTATTCTTTTGGTAAAGTATCTAGAGCCCAAATATTTTGCGCATCACTTGATGTTGTAATTATGGCTTGTGCTCCTATTACTTTAGAAAGATTATGCGTTAATGTATTTGCACCACCTAAATGTCCTGATAATACTGATTGCACAAATTTTCCTGCATCGTCTATATTAATAATAGCAGGATCTTTTATTTTATCTTGAATATAGGGTGCTATACTTCTTACACAAATTCCTAATGCTCCAATAAAAATAAAGGAATCAAATTTAAAAAAATTATTTTCTAAAAAAGTATGAATTGAGTCTATTTGCGTTATATCGTTATTCTTTCTAGTAGATACTAAAATTGATTTTTGAAACTCTTTTTGAATGATTAATCCAAGTTCAATACCTTTATCAGTACTTGCTATAATTGCTGTTTTATTCATTTCTTTTTTTTTCTGCTGTTAATATGGTAATTGGATTATGTGTATCTATCGTTATTTCTATTGGTTCTAATAAATCGTAATTTAAGTTTTTAACACTCTTTATAAAGCATTCTTTACTTTCTTTTTTTACGGCATTTATTACAATTCTTCCATTTAATAAAAGGTATTGATCTATTAATAGAATAAGTTCTTCTAATTTGTTTCCATGACCACCAATGAAAACGCTATCTGGAACAGGAAGTGTACTTAAATCTATTTCAAAAAAATCACCTATTATTTTAGTGATTCCTGGTGTGGAATGTTTTTTTGTATTGATATCAAAGATGGTACTGCATTCTTCTCGTTTTTCAAAGGCAATACTGTTTAAATGTGGAAATTGTGTTTTTGTTTCAATAGATACGGATCCTGTACAAAATCCTATATCCCAAAATGTTTTTTTATTGTGTAAATCTAATTGAGAAAGACTAATTAATCGTATAGGCATTTTGGTAATCATGTTGGGACGATTTTCTAAACCTATAAATTCAATATCTCTAATTCCAAATTTTTTTTGTTTTTCTTCTTTTTTTATAAGTAACAAACAATTTAGTACATCAAATGTTTTTTTTGTTGCTTCTATTAGACTTAAAGTGGTTATTTTTTCATTTTCTGCTTCCAATGCTTCTCCTATAATCATTTCATAGTTATTAAAATTGTAGTCGAGCATTCGTTGAGCTATTATACTTGGCGTTTTAATATGATCTGTTAAAACGCCTATTAGGCTTGATTGATTAATAAGTGCTATATCTAGTTCTTTCCATGAACGTCCATGAATTGAGGTATTAACTATATTTTGATATGGAATGGTTTTTTTTTGACATAATAGTTGTAAACTATTAAAGCTGGGGTATACTTTTATGGTTGCATTTGGATGATTTTTTTTTATAGTATTGGCAAAGCCATAAAATAAAGGATCTCCAGAGGCAAAAACAATTATGGGCTTATTTATTTTTTTGTATTGATCAAAAAGTAGAGGCATTTCTTTCGCAATTTCAATCCATTGATGATTAATTGGAAGTTTTTCTTTTATTAATTCATAGTGTCTTTTGCCTCCTGAAAAAACGTGATGTTCTTTTACTATTTTTTTTACTTCATCGCTTAGAATAAAATGAGGATTATTAGGAATTCCAATAACGTAATAATCTATAGTCGGCAATTGACAATTATGAGTATTAAATGGTAATGTAAAGGATAAATTATGAGTCATTTTATTATTTATTCATTATCAATTATTCTGACCACACTGTCTTTTTCTTTTCTTTTTTCCCATTTGATTAGCTCTAATTCTGGTTGAGTATAAAACTTATCTACATATCCTAAGCATAAATAAGCTACTAATTTATTTTCTTTAGGAACGTTTAAAATGGCTTTTACTTTTTCTTCATTTAAAATACTTACCCACCCCATTCCTATATTTAATGAACGAGCTGTAAGCCACATATTTTGAACAGCACACACTACACTATATAACCCCATTTTAGACATACTGGTCTGACCTAATACAGGCTTATCAGAAGGTTTGTAGAATACAGCTATATTTATAGGGGCTTCTATAATACCTTCTAATTTTAATTTTATATATTCTTTTTGTTTTTTGTCTTGAAAATGATCAATGGCCTTATGATTTTCCTCGTCAAAGCTTTGTTTTATTTTTTCTTTAACCGTTTTATTTTTTATAATTATAAACTCCCATGGTTGAGAAAAACCTACAGATGGAGCGTTTAATGCGGAGAATAATAACTTATCTAGTAAATCTTTTTCGATTGTCTTATTCAGGAAGTGGTTCCCTCTTACATCTCTTCTATTTAGAATAATTTCTTCTAATAGGTTGGCTTCTTCTTTACTAAATAGTTTTCCGCTTTTCATTTTAATTATTATTTATTGTATGAACTGTAAAAGCTGCATTTACAATACTTGCTGCCACATTACTACCTCCTTTACGTCCTCTAATAAGAACATAGGGAATAGCTGTTAAAGCTTGTAATTTTAGTTTTGATTCAATTACATTAACAAATCCTACGGGAACCCCAATTACGCCTACTGGAGTGCATTTTTTATCTAATATTTGTTCACACAATTCAAATAGTGCTGTAGGTGCATTACCAATAACATACAAAGCGTTAGGATGTTTTTTAAATGCTAGCCTAATTCCCGCTTGGCTACGTGTTATATTTTCTTTTTGAGCTAATGCTATTGCTTCAGGTTCGTTTAAATAACAAAGTACTTGGTTTTTGTATTTATTTGAGTATTCTTTGGTAATGCCCGACTGTACCATCGTAACATCGGTAATAATGGTTCCTCCCTTTTGGAGATAATTATTCCATTTTTTTATAGCGTCATTATTAGATATATAAAGATCTTCGTATTCAAAATCAGCGGTGGTGTGTATACAACGTATTACAGCCCATTTATCTTCTTCTGAAAGATTTGTTTTTTGTAAATGTTCTCTGATTTGACGGAAACTTTCATCCTGGATTTCTTGCCCTGTATGAGGTTTTCGGGCTAGATATCCTCTAGGTGTTATTAAAAAATTTTTGAATTGGTAGGTTTGTGAATTTCCTATCATTACAAGGGAAAACATGTCAACTACGTTGGTATCAAATGTATCTAAAGTAGTAATAATGATGTTTTCTTCAGGACGTGTAACTTGACGAATTATGGCAACTGGAGTTGAAGGATGACGATATTCTAGAAAAATTTCTTTAAAACGATTGAGCTGCCAAAAGCGTTTTTTACTTCTTGGATTGTATAGTGATGTAACAAAATCGCCCTTGGCGGCAGCATAAATCCTGTTTTCTATTGTAGTCCAAGGGGTCATTAAATCAGACAATGAAATACAACAAAAATCATGTCCTAGAGGTGCTCCTAATTTTCCTGCAGAAGCTATAAATGCGCTAATTCCTGGAATTGTTTGCAAATCTATTTCTTTATCTGTTTGCGTACTGGCGTATTGATAAACCAAGGATGCCATGGCATAAATGCCCGCATCTCCTGAACTTATTACAACTACATGTTTTCCTCTTTGACAAGCATTAACAGCTAATTCAGCTCGCGCTTCTTCTTCTGTTAATTCTTTTCCTATACATTCACAATTTTCTTTTAATAAATGTTCTATAAATTGAAAATAATACTGATAACCAATAACTACATCTGCATCAGCCAAAACATTTTGTGCAAAAGGCAAAATATACTCTTGACCACCAGGTCCGATACCTACTACGCTTAATTTCATTTTCTTTTTTTTATAATTAACAATGAGAAATAAGGTATCTCTCTGTTTTTAATATCATTTATATTAGAAGTAATATATTGTTGGGTAGTTCCTAATCGTTCGCCATATAAAACGGTTAGATGACTTTTTTCTAGAAAAGATATTAAATTATGAAGTACACTTCGTATTTTTATAAGTACGACTGTTTCATAGTCTTTTAGTATTTTTTCTAGCTCATTATTATTTTTTATTCTAGGGATAATGGCAATTTTTTCGTTTAATATGGCTAAAGGAGTTTGATATTCTGCAGTTCCTAATATAAAAGATGGAATTCCTGCAATAATTTCTACATCCAGTTGGTGTTTTTGAATATGCTCTAACAGATAAGCAAAGGTACTGTAAAACAAACTGTCTCCTTCGCTTACAAAGACAATTGTTAGTCCCTCGTTATAATCTTTTAGCATAGACTGAAAAGTAGTTGCGTAAGTTATTTCTGCTTGGGTTCTATCATCGGACATTTGTAGAAACATACCTACTAATTTATTTTCATCTAACTGATGGTATTTCAAAATAGGTAAAGAAAAACTTGTTTTTTTCCCGTTAGCTAATAAAGATCCTGGATAATAAATTTTATCGGCATGTTGAAGTACTTTTAAGCCTTTTATCGTAATTAGTTCTGGATCTCCAGGACCTAATGAAACGGCATATATTTTTCCTTTCTTCATTAATACTTTTTTCTATTTATCTTTAATTTTGTGTATTAAATTCCTAATATTTTTTTTAGGCTTGTAAGAATTGTTTTTTTTGTGACTATTTTTTCTTCTTCTTCAAATAGAATTCCTTTTACCGCTAAGTGATGTCCTATTTGTTCTTTTCCTACTTCGTTTTCAAAACCTATGATTTGTGTACGATATTTACATAACTGGCAGTTCATATTAGGATTTCCTTGTTCCGTTTCTATAATACGATCATCAATGGTTTGTAAAAGGAATTCGTCACATTCAAAAGAGGTTGTATAGCAAAATTCAGTATTTGATTTTTCTGCAAATTCTTCTATTTGATTATATATTTTTTTTAGTAAAACTCCTGTAAATAAAAAAACAGGTAATACTATAACGCGTTTAAAGGGTAAAGTATCTACCAAAGGTAAGGTATCTTTTAATAAAGGTTGTGTTACTCCTATATAGGTAGTTGTTGCAAAACCAAACCCCATACCTTCCCAAAGCATTCGGGTCATTTTGGCAATATCTGAATTGGCATCAGGATCAGCAGTACCCCTTCCTACCACTAATAGACAGGTTTCTTTTCGTTCTATAGTTGTTAGTTTAGCTTCAACTGTTTCTATTAATTTTTTAGAAAGTTGAAGTATTGAAGGGGTTATTCCAAAATGTTTTCCTAATCTAATTTTTAGATCGGGATACTGACTTTGAAGTGTATTCATTTCATAAGGAATATCATTTTTAGCATGACTTCCTGCAAAAAGAATCGCAGGAATAGCTATTATTTCACGAACTCCGTTAGTGTATAAACGTTCTACTGCTGCGGCATAAATAGGATGCGCAAATTCTAAAAAACCATAATCAACTTCATAATTTGGATAACGCAATTTCAAAAGACGTACTAATTCTTTAAATCCAGTAACTCCTTCTGGGTCTCTACTTCCGTGTCCACAAATTAGGATTCCTTTTTTAGCATTCATTGTCTTCTACTATTTTAATGGGATTATGATCTATAGGGAAAGCGTATTTTCCTACTATAAAAACTACAGGCATTGGAACTGTTTTTATTTCTAATTTTTTTTCCATTTCGTCTAGAGTTCCTGTAAAAATGGTTTCTTCTTTTTGGGATACTTTAGAAATGGCCGAAATATATAAGGTTTCGTTTGGGGTAATTCTTTTAAAAGTAATAATTACTTCTTTTAAATTTTTATATCCCATATACATGATGAGTGTCGTTCCTGTTTTGAGCATATTGGCTAACGCTTCTAACTGTTCAAAGTCGTATGTAGCGGTATGTCCTGTACAAAACAATACGGAATTGGTTTTGTTTCGTTCTGTAAGTGGAATATGTTGAGAGTTGGCTGCTGCAATTCCTGCTGTAACTCCAGGGATAATTTCAAAAGGAATTTTTTTTTGGGTTAAAAATCGGATTTCTTCTGCTACTCTTCCGTAAATAAAGGAATCGCCTGATTTTAGACGAACAATTTTTTTATCTTCTTTGGCATGTTGAAGAAAATATTCATGAATCGTATCTTGACGTTTCATGGCATCTTCTATATCTCCATACTTTCTGCCTACATATATTTTTTGTGCACTGGGAGAAGCTAAATCTAGAATTTCTGGTGATATTAAATTATCATATAAAACAACATCGGCATTTTGAATTCTTTTAACTGCTTTGACAGTAAGAAGGTCAGGATCTCCTGGTCCAGCACCTACAATGGTTATAGTAGTTTGTTTTTTGTATTCTGAATCCATATTCTATTCTTGATTTAACAGATCCAACGGATTGGGATATTTAAATTGATACCCCAATTTAGTTTTTAATTTGTCTGAATTTATAATTTTATATACTATTTTTTGGGTAATTGCAAATGTTGGTTTTTCTAATCCTATTTTCTCTGCGGCTAATTCATAATATTCTTTTCGTTTAGGGTGTAGATCTGCACTAGCATTGAATACATCGTTCCAAATTTCTTTATTTATAATAGTTTCAATAATATTAATACAATCGTCTTGATGAATTACATTTATAGGTGCTTCTCCATTTTCAACCTCTTTTTTACCAGCCAGAAAACGTCCTGGCATTCGATCATAACCTATTAATCCTGAAAAACGGATGATAGTGGTTTTAAACTTAATTTGATCTAAAAGCATTTTTTCTACTGTTAATAAAGCCTTTCCACTTTCTTTTTCGGGTGTTCCTGTCTCCTTTTCTGTTACTATCTTATTGGTATTAGGATAAACCGAGGTAGAACTAATTAAAAGTATTTTTTGTATCTTACTTTTGAGAATTTCAGGTATTAATTTTTCAAATTGTTTTGTATGATATGTAATAATATCAGCTCTTCTTTTGGGTGGAAAATTAATTA
This sequence comes from Flavobacterium columnare, assembly GCF_014844295.1. Lineage (NCBI taxonomy): Bacteria > Pseudomonadati > Bacteroidota > Flavobacteriia > Flavobacteriales > Flavobacteriaceae > Flavobacterium > Flavobacterium columnare. Next base: position 2,799,260 of record NZ_CP054494.1, on the reverse strand, counting down.
TCAGAATATCTGAATCTAAAAAATCTGCTATGTCTTTTGCTTCAATGTGGGTATCAGTTATAGAAACCAAATAAGGTAAAATACCTTTTTCTTGCAATAAAGGTATTTTTTCAAGAGTGGTAGTAGATCCCTTTACCAAAAACCCTTTTTTTATAAGGCTTTCTGCTAAAGGCAATCCTAACCAACCGCAACCTAATAGACTTATTTTTTGCATTTTTGTTTTACTTTATTTGCTTTTTTGAACGAAGATACAAATCAAAATATAAAATAAGAATGATTCCTAAAAATCCTAAGCCTACTAAATTGTTTTCTAAATCGTTTAATTCCATAGTTGGTTTAAAAACAGTTGCTATTTTATAAATAGGAATGATAAAGCACATTATTGTAATCAATATATTTAGTTTAAAACGATGTTTTTGAATTTTCGTACGATCAAATGTTTTTAATAATTTACTTAATAAATAGGAATCAATTGTTCCTGTAAAAATAAGTCCTATAGAAAAAACAATTCCTCCTATAACTGAAAATAACCAGTGATTGGTACCTGAAATAGCTAAGCCAAAAGCAGCTATTTGGGAAGAGGTATCAAATATAAATCCAAAAACAATTCCTGTTATAAATACTGTAATGGGACTTACTTTTTTATCTAAAAATTTAGGTATTAAATATTTTTTAAGGCTCCAAGAATTGTTTTTTCGGGAATATATTAAAGAATTTATATTTCCTATTCCCATTAGTAATAATAAAAACATGGGCAACCAATTAAGAACCCAATCAACCCAAATAGGAACTTGAAAATTATTTTTTAAATAGCTTAAAATTAAAGCTATCAATGTTACCATTACGCCATGGCCTAAAGTAAATAGGGTTCCGACCCATCTAGACCATGTATTTTTATTTTCGTGCAAACGATAGGTATAATTGTCTATTACGGCAATATGATCTGGGTCTAAACCATGTCGTAAACCTAAAATAAGTAGGATTAGTAATGCAGATAAATTATTATTTAATAGTTCCATAATGGGCTAAAATTTAAAAGAAATAAGAAATACTTCCTTTTAGGAAAAAAGGTGTTCCAGGGGTGTTATGAAAATCTATGATTGGCTCTATTTCATTTTTTAATTGTGATTGATCATAAAATTGGGCTTCATCCCATTTTGTATTAAATATATTTTCGGTAGAAAGACTAATTTCGTATCGTGGTCTGGTATATCTAATAACTACATCTGCTATAGTATAAGGTTTAGAATATACTGAGCCATCTTCAATAGCAGGACGTTCTCCCATAAAACGGTAACGTAAACTAGCGTTGATCCCATTTTCTAGTTTTAAGGTTAATCCTCCTGTTGAGTTCCATCTAGTATATAAAGGAATTAGATTTTTTTCTTTTGGAGCTTCTCTTAAAAAGCTATAGGCATAATTTAGGTTTGTATCTGCCCATAAAAAATCTGTAAATTGAATTTTTAAAGAGGCATCTATTCCATATTTTCTACTTGATCCTAAATTTTCAAAACTTCCATCATCTGAAATAAATTTAAATTCTGAGCCACTATCTGTCCACCAAGCTGTAAAATTAAAAATAGACTTTTTATACAATTTCATTATAAAACCTAAATCAACACTTTCTGATTGTGGAACAGGATTCGTGGCAGTAGGATCTTTACTAACCGCTGTATGTGCATAGTTAGAATGAAAACCTATACCCCATTTTGCATATACTGAAAAATTAGAAGTTGGAGTAAAATGAATTTGTGCTTTAGGGTTAAAACGATAAACAGTCTTTTTGCCCGAATTGTTATCCTCTATTTTATTTTTTAAATAAAAATTGAAAAGTTCATTTCTAAAACCCAATTTAAGTGACCATTTAGGTGCAAATTGCCAATCTTCATCTAAATATAAACTATAATTTGTAATAGCTACGTCATCATTTGCGGCTTTGCTTAAAAATGCTCTTCGTAGAACATAATCTCTTCCTAATCCTAATATATCCGTTCGGGTGACGAATCCAACTTCTGATGATAATTTTGTTGAACTTATATTATCGAGTCTATTATATGTACTTTTTAATCCAAATAAGTCCCTTTTTTCCCATTGTAATATTTCATCTCCGTTGATAGGGTCATTCATAAAAAAAGTAAAGTTTGAAAACAAATCAAAAATATTTTTGGAATAATAAAACTGATTTTTCCATGATTGATTTTCCTTTAGTTTAGTATCTAAAATAACGTTTGTATTGAGTCTTGATGCTATTCCTCCTTCTGAATCATCTATAGCACCGTATCTAGATAAAGTACCTTTTTCTATAGCTCGTAATGGCAATTGTCCAGAAGCATTCCAAGTACTTGAAAAATAAGATCCTGATAGTATAAGTGTTGTTTTTGGGGTAAGTTGTGCGTTGTATCTTCCAAAAAAATTAAAACGTTTGAATTTTAATTTACTTTCAAAAAAACCATCGGTATAATTATACTCTGAGGCAAAATAAGCGTTGTCATTCCATTTAGAAACTAAGTGTTTTTGATCTAAAATTTGAAGCATCGTTAAAACCCTTTGTGTATTAAACAAGCCCGATTCTAGTTTTACTATATTATTTTCTAAACGGTATTTAGAATTAAATTGAGCAGCTCCTGCCACTGAAAAATCTCCAAGAGAGGCCTCATAAGGTCCTTTAAAAAAATTAACAGTACCAATGGTTTCTGGAATCATAAAGTGCATATCCGCATACCCTTGTCCATGTGCATGAGAAGGCATATTAGCGGGTATACCATCCATTTGAATAGAAAAGTCTGTTCCGTGATCGTTATCAATTCCTCTTACAAAAATTTGTTCCGCTTTTCCTCCACCTGCATGTTGTGCAATAAATAGCCCTGGAACGGCTCTAAGTAAATCTTGTGCTGATTTTATAGGTTGTAATTGTAAACTGATTTGATCTATTTTGTTTTCTTGTTTTTTGATTGATAAAGCAGAAATAACCAATTCTTCTAAGTTCATTACATTGTGTAATAAGGAAATATTTAGTGATTTTTGTTCGTCTTTTTTGAAATTTATTTTTGTAGTAAATACATTATAACCTATATGAGAAACGACAATTGTTTTTATTCCTTCTGAAGCGGATTGCAACTTATATACTCCATTTTCTTGTGATATAGTACTTTCGCCAGATTCTTTTATTTTTATTGTGGCTCCTTCTATTTTGGTTTGGTTCGTTGCGTCTATAATAAAACCGTTAATACTACTTTGTCCTTGTGTTTTTTGAAATAAAAATAGGAAAAGTAAAAAACAACTTAAATTAAACAATTTAGTTATGAAATTGCTTTTATTTTTTTGAGGTTTAAAATCATCTTTTGTACTATTTGAAGAAAAAAGTAACTGCTCTTTTATTAATGTATCTTTTAGAATATGAGTTGTTACAATTTTATTTGAAGTTTCGATATTCACTTCTTTATACCAAGTATTTTCAGGTTGGATATTTACAATGGGGCCTTTTTTACAAAATCCTTGACATTTCGTTCGAATGGTATGAATTTCATCATTTAGCTCGTATTGTGTCAGGCTTTTTCGAAGCGTTTTAATATTTTCTTCTGCTCCATTATCAGTACAACAAGTACCATTACATAAATAAATGATTTTTTTAATCTTTGATAGATCCTTTGACATGTTTGATTTTTTTTTCGTTAATAATCCCGTTAACTGATTATTAGCGACTTTAGAAAAAGGACGTGTGAAAGATGGGAAGCATTACATTCACCCGTCAGCCTTTACTCCGAAAGCCGCGAATCAATACAAAGGCAGGTCTTCTGACTTGTTTTAATTATAACGCCTTCCCATTTTACTTTTTAGATAAAAACAGTGGCATTTAGTTATAATCTTTTTAAAAACTTACAGCAGCGGGTACTGTTCCAGATTTACACTGGATTCCCTTTTAATTCATTTCCAAAATGAAAACAAAACCATTGCGGCACGAAAGTACAAAAAACTAATAGAGTTTGTTAAAAAAATACTAGTTATAGAAGAAATTATCAAAAATAACCCAAAAACACTATTTTTATTATCAATATCATAACAATTGCCGTTAGAGTAACTAAATGATTTATAAAATATACTTTTTTGAATTCATTATGCTTAATAACACGAGGATTGGTTCCTATAAATGGTTTTTCTACGATCTTTCCGTGGTATTTATTAGGTCCACCGAAACGACAATTCATAATTCCTGCTAAAGCTGATTCTGGATAGCCTGAATTAGGACTTGCATGTTGAGTTCCAAATTTTAATACAAAAGGGAATAAGCTAAGTTTTCCACTAATTAAAACCATTAAAAAAGCAGTTATTCGAGCAGGGATATAATTAGCTACATCATCTAATCGAGCGGCAAATTTTCCAAAATAACAATATTTATCATTCTTATAACCAATCATAGAATCTAAAGTATTTATCATTTTATAAACCATCATAAATGGTAATCCTCCAATAGCATAATAAAAAAGAGGAGCAATTACACCGTCACTCAAATTTTCAGATAATGTTTCAAAAACAGCTATTCGTATTTGATTTTCAGAAAGTGTAGACGTATCTCTTCCTACAATCCATGATAAACGTTTTCTTCCTGCTTCTAATCCTTTTTCTTCTAATGTATCAAATACTTCTCTTCCTTCTTGTAATAGGCTTTTATTAGCTAGACCGTAAAATATAAAAAGACTGGTAAAAAGGATATAAAGGTTAAAATTAATATCTAATAAAATACTTGATAAAAAATAAAAAAATAAAAAAACAGAACTACATAATATTAGAGTAAGAAAAAGCCCCTTTATAAATCGGTAATTTCCCTTATTTAAAAAGGTTTCTCCAAAATAGATTGCGTTTCCAAAAAAACGAATAGGATGTGGTAAGCTTCTTGGATCCCCTAATAATAAATCTAAAAAATAACCTATAAGTAATGGTATTGAAAAAATAATTAAAGAATTGTCCATTGTTGAATAGCATCAATTAAAAGTTCATTTTCTAAAGGTTTTTGTGTTGCCACTCGGAAATATTTTGATGAAAGTCCTCGGAAATTACTAGCATCTCGAATGAGCAACTGATGCTCTTTTAAAAGGTATTCTTTTAGTTCTGGAGCCGTCTTTTTATTTGTTTTGCACAAGAAAAAATTAGTATTTGTTGGGTAAGCTTCTATGTTTTGAATTTCTTGTAAAGCATTAATAAATTGAGTTGTATCTGCTAGTATTTTTTCTATTGGTAATAAAATGTTAGCAGCATTTTTAACGATATATTTTCCTGCTTCAATTGCCATAGTATTTACGGACCAAGGCATTTTAACGGTTTCAATTGCTTGAATGTTTTGTTTTTGACTAATGATATAGCCTAATCGTAAACCTGGAATAGAATAGGTTTTGGTTAATGATTTTACAATGAATAAATTAGAAAAATTATTTATTTCATTAACCATTGAAATGTCAACCAATGTAAAATCTACATAAGCTTCATCAATTATAAATAATGTGTTAGGATTATTTTTTAAAAGAAAATGAAGGTCTTTTTTATGAAAAACCAATCCTGTTGGATTATTAGGATTTCCTAAAAAAACAGCTTCTGTAGAAAAAAGACTGGCTTTGTTTACATCCGACCATTTAATGAAATTTAATGAAATATCATGTACTTGACAAGCGTCATTATATTCTGCAAATGAGGGTATAATAATTGTGGCTGACTTCTTTTGTAAAAAGTGTGCTATTAAGTAAAATGCTTCGGTAGCGCCATTGGTTACTAATATCTGATTGGGTTTTAATTGGTGCCAACTAGCTAATTCTTTTTGCAATGATTCAGCATTTGCTTCGGGATAATGAGCTATTTTATCCCAATACTGAGAAAGATGTTCTTTCAAACCTTTAGGAAATCCTTCATAAAAAACGTTTGAACTAAAATTTGCTTTAATGCTTCCGTTATATAAATAACCGTCATCTCCATGTCCTAAAATCATGCTTCTGTTTCTTTAAGAACTTCATAAATATAGTTAATGTCTATATGCTCTCGTAAGTGTTGGGCTAATAAATCATATTGTTCTTCTTTAAAAGTCTTATGATCAAATGTACTTGCTGCTACTTTTTTATTGGTTTGTAAAAGTAAGTCTTTTATAACAATTTCATTATCCAATATTCCATGAATATAAGTCCCCCAACATTTATCAGATAAATAATAACCATCGCCTGTTTTGTCATCAAAAGTATTTAGAATAGACTCTTTGTTTTCTATTGTAGAAACGCCCATGTGTATTTCATACCCTTTGCATATTTTTTGGTGTTTTTTAAAATAAAATTGTACCTGACGTGTTATTTTTTTTTCTGTAAGAATCGTTTTAACAGGAAGTATTCCTAATCCAGCCATAGTTTCTATAGTTCCTTCAATATGGTTTGGATCTTCTATGGTTTGTCCCATCATTTGATAACCGCCACAAATTCCTATAACTATTTTATTATTTTTGTGTGCTTTTATAATCGCTTCAGCTACTCCATTGTTTTTAATATCAATCAAATCCGAAATGGTGTTTTTACTTCCTGGAATAATTACAATATCTGCTTTTTCTATTTCAGAAGTTTTTTTTGTATAAAATAAATTTATGTTTTTATGTTGTTCTAATACATTAAAATCCGTGTAATTTGATACTCTATTAAGCAAAATAACCGCTATATTTATTTTATTTTCTACTGCTTGGGAGGTTTTTTTTTGAAGACTAACAGAGTCTTCTTCTTCTATATAAATATCTTTCCTATAAGGTACCAATCCTACTACAGGAATACCGCAAAGAGTTTCTATTATTTTTTTACCTTCTTCAAAAAGACGTGAATCGCCACGAAATTTATTAATGATAATTCCTTTTATTAAAGCTTTTTCTTCAGGAGTTAATAAAGCTATACTTCCATAAACACTTGCAAAAACCCCTCCTCTATCTATATCCGCAATTAAAAAAGTAGAAGCATTAGCATATTTTGCCATGCGCATATTGGTTATATCTCGATCTTTTAGGTTTAATTCTGAAATACTTCCTGCTCCTTCAAGTACGATTGGATTGTATTGTTCTGATAATCGGGTATAAGCCGCTTGTGCTTCTTTCAATAATTCCTTTTTATCATTTCCCATAAAATAATCAAAAGCTGATTGGTTCCCCAATGGTTTACCGTTTAAAACAACCTGTGAGCTCTTATCATTAGTAGGTTTTAATAAAACAGGATTCATATCCGTGCTACACGCAATCCCACAAGCTTCTGCCTGAACTGCTTGAGCACGACCTATTTCAAGTCCGTCAGGAGTAGCAAAACTATTGAGTGACATATTTTGTGATTTAAAAGGTGCTGGATTATAACCATCTTGCTTAAAAATACGACAAAATCCAGTATTAATAATACTTTTGCCTACATCAGAGGCGGTACCAACAAACATTATAGGTCTTAATTTTTGCATAGAATTTATTCAATGTAAAGAGTTGTTTTCCAGTGTTTTTCGACTAAACACCTAACTTTAAAATCTATAGATTTTAAACGATAGGGTTCTATGAGTAATCCCATAAATGTACCACTATGTGCCACAAATAAACCACAATTATTTTCTATAGCAAAATCATACAATAAAGTAAAATTTTTTTTAGGCAAAATAGTTTCGTTTATAAGAGCACTTTTTGTAACGCATTCAAAAAATGTTGTATAATCATTATTTTTTGCACTTATTTTAAGAATAGAATACAGATTTTTAAATTCTATCATTTGACTTTCGGAATATTCTCTAGCCTTCGATATTTTAATTGTATCAATATCCACATTTGGATCCGAATCAAAATATAATATGGAATAAGAAATAGGATTTAAATTTTCTAAAATTTCTCCTGACTTTTGATTAAATAATAAAGAATTAAAATCCAGACAAGGATCCGTAGGGTCTATTTGAGAAGCTATTTTATAAAGAAAATGATTTGAAAATTGGGTCTTATATAACTTATTTAAAGTGAGCAAAATCCCTAATATATCAGTAGAACTAGAAGATAACCCTTTGCCTACTTTAAAATTCCTTTTTTGGTTGAAATAAATTTTATCTATAGGAGAAATTCCTTTTTTTTCTATTAATGAATGAAATAACTCCCTTGCTCTATTTGATTTTATATCTAGTTTTGTTTCTTCAGCAATAGAATTTGTACTTGCAATAGTATCTGTTTTAAATAATTTAGAAGATTTATTGCTTACTAAAAATGGTTGATTTTTACCAAAAGCTCCTTGAAGAAGCTCGCCCACTTTAGCATAAGTAGTAATCTGTATTGTCATTTTCTCTTTCTTTATAGAGTTACAAAGATAAAAATTGAGAATTGATTTTTATCTTTGAAATTATGAAACCACAATTTCTTATAGCAGCACCATCTAGTAACTCAGGAAAAACAACTATTACACTTGGTTTACTACGATTATTAAAAAATAACGGATATAAAGTACAACCATTCAAATGCGGTCCTGATTATATTGATACGAAACACCATACAAAAGCTGCGGGGGAGCCAAGTATTAATTTAGATACCTATATGATGAGTGAAAGTCATGTTAAAACTTTATATAAAAAATATAGCCAAGAGGCTGATATATCTATCATAGAAGGTGTAATGGGGCTTTTTGACGGGGCAAATCGTATGCAAGGAAGCAGTGCTGAAATAGCATTATTATTAAACATTCCTATCATTTTAGTTGTCAATGCTAAATCTATGGCTTACAGCGTTGCTCCATTGTTATTTGGGCTTAAAAATTTTAATCCCATGATAAAAATTGCAGGGGTTATCTTTAACTTTGTAAATACAGAGAGCCATTATTCTTTTTTAAAAGAAGCTTGTAATGATGTAGGCATTGAAGCTTTAGGGTATATCCCTTCGAATGCTGATATTACTATTCCTTCACGTCATTTAGGCTTGTTTATATCTCCTGAACAGGACTATGAATTAATAATTGAAAATGCAGCAAAACACTTGGCTAAATCTATTGATATAAATCGTATTTTATCAATTTGTAAAGCCGATATTTCTAGTACTAAAAATCATCCTTTTATTCCAAAAAATACAATCGAATTAAAAACCAAAATCAACCCTTTTTTTAAAGACTATACAATAGCCGTAGCCCATGATAATGCTTTTAATTTTACTTATTTTGAAAATATAAAAGGATTAGAAAATTTAGGCAAAATTATTTATTTCAGCCCTATCACAGATAGCAAAATGCCTAAAGCTGATATTTTGTACTTAGCTGGAGGTTATCCAGAATTGTATTTAAACGATTTAACAAATAATATATCTATGCGTAAATCTATCTTTGATTTTTGCTCTAATGGTGGAAAAGTAATAGCTGAATGTGGTGGAATGATGTATTTAGGTAATCAAATTATTAATTCAGAAGGAATTGCTTATCCAATGGTAGGTTTTTTACCTATAGAAACTTCAATGGAAAAAGCTAAACTTTCTTTAGGATATAGAGAAATAAGGTTAGATAATCAAATAGTTAAAGGACATGAGTTCCACTATTCTAAAATAATCGAGAAGAAGAAGATACCAACTGTTGGTCAAATTTTTAATGCTAAAGGAATAGAAGTGGCAACTCCTATTTATAGATTAAAAAATGTTATGGCATCTTATATTCATTTCTATTGGGGAGATTCTAATCTTGTTGCTGATTTTTTAATTCAAGTGCCTCTTTAGAGGCATCAAAAAAACAAAGGTTTAATGAAATTTGTTTGGTGATCCAAAATTTTAAAATTGTGGGAATATTTGTCAAACAAAAAACCCTAACTCCTTTACTTACAAGGGTTAGGGTTTTAAACCTGCGGAGAAAGAGGGATTTGACTTCCTATTTCAACATATTCTATAACAGCTCGTTACAATTGAATTTTTATTTGGGTAACCGATTTTACCCCCTTTTTAATCGTAAATAATTCATTTCATTTGTGAGTTGTAAATATACTCATTTGCAATGATATAGCAAATTAAAATTCAATAAACATTACTAAAAATTGAACAAGTTATTCAAGTATTTGATTGTCTACATCTTGATTAAAACTTGTTTTTATATTTATTCAATTTTAACCAAAAATCAAGTGAGTTACTTGTTCATATTTTATGCCACTATATGTACAGAACTCTTCAATCGTTAGAAACTCATTTTCGAGCTTATTGAGGTCTTTTTTTATCTTTTGCATCAATCTAGTACTTTGGCGATAACTCTTGCCTGTTATTCGCTGTATGTCCTTCGGATAGATGCATACCCTCTGATTATTCAATTTCATACTTTATCCATACCTTTGATATAGCTATGCTATACTTCTGACGTGCAGAAAATCTTTTGCAATTTAGTTATAATTTTTCATACTTATTTATTGTGTTTTTATGTTCATTTAAGACACTTGTGTCGATTTTGGACATATGGTACACTTGTGACTTTTTATTTAGTCAGATGCTTTGTAAACTTTGCTTTAATCATTCAAAATGTGGTTGCAACTGATTGATAGAATGAAGTAGATTTTAAATGAATGTTTAACAAAATTTTAATGTTATGGCTAGACAAAAAGACATAATTAAATTGAAAGGTACTATCGGCGATATTACCTTTTATAAAACGCAAGATGGTCATTTAGCGAGAGAAAAAGGCGGAATTGACGCGAGCAGAATTGCGAGTGATCCTGCGTTTCAAAGAACTCGTGAGAATGGTTCGGAGTTTGGTAGAGCTGGTAAAGCAGGAAAAATGCTTAGAACAGCTTTGAGACCGCTTTTAATCAATTCTGCTGATGGTAGAATGGTGAGCCGTTTGACACAGGCAATGGTTAAAGTTATTCAAGCAGATACAACTAGTGATAGAGGTTTGCGTAACGTTATTGATGGAGAAGCTGAATTATTATTTGGTTTTGAATTTAATATTCGTGGTAAGCTTGGTACCACTTTGTTTGCTCCGTTTGTGGCAACTATTGACCGAGTAGCTGGTGAAATTACTGTAGATTTGGCATCATTTATTCCTGCGAATATGATTGCGGCTCCAAGTGGAACTACTCACTACAAAATCATTTCTGGAGGAGCTGAAATTGATTTTGAAGCGGAAACGTATGTGGTTGCTACTTCTGAAACGGCAATTTTACCTTGGGATGGAACTGCTACTGCTCCAATCAATCAAGTGAATGCGGTTACTGCTAACTCAACTAAGCCATTATTTTTGGCTTTAGGTGTTGAGTTCTATCAGGAGATAAATGGGCAAATGTATCCTTTGAAAAATGGTGCTTTTAACCCATTACCCATTATCAATTGCGAAAGTTGATAGTGGCGTGTAATGGTTATTTGGTTAACTAGAACTTATTTCCCTGAAGGAACGAATGGTAAACTCGAATGCGAAGGCAAATTGATTTGTAATACAATTGAATTGCCGTGGAAGATGAACGAAACGAAGGTTTCCTGCATTCCGGAAGGGAAATATTTTATTAGAAAGCGATACAGTGCAAAGTATAAATGGCATTTGGAATTGGTGGAAGTACCAAATAGAAAGTTCATTCTGTTTCATCCTGCCAATAATGCTCAAAAGGAATTGCAAGGTTGTATTGCTCCTGTTACTAAACTTTCTGGACCTGGATTAGGTTTGATGTCGAGAAAAGCTTTTACGAAGCTAAAAGCATTTGTTTACAAAGCATTTGTTTACAAAGCATTAGACAACAAAGAAAGTGTTGAATTAATTATCCAATCTTAATTTTAGATTATGAAAAAAATCATTAATAGAGCAAAAGCTCCCACGCCAAAGTTTTTCAGAGTGCTTCGAACTGTTGGGTTGGCATTAGCTGCCGTTGGTGGAACTATTTTAGCTGCTCCAATTGCTTTACCCGCGATTGTAACTACCATTGGTGGTTATGTTGCAGTAGCTGGAGGAGTTTTATCAGCTGCAAGTCAGCTTACTACAACTGATGACAGTAAATAACCCCACATTGATGGAACTGCTGGAGGCACATTTTTAAGTATTGTACCTAATCTTTCCTCTGATGATATTGCCAAAACGGTTATCTTAGCAACTGTTGGAGCTGTGGTCAGTTTTACGATTTCGTTACTGCTTAAAAGCCTAAATAAGAAGCACAAAAAATAAGTTTAGCCCTAGTTGTGGTGACCTTTGGGTTAAACAAAATGAAAGCCAAGTCGTGAGACCTGGCTTTTTTTTATTTACCTATATATCTGTATAAAATTACTCTTCGCATATCATTGATAAGATTTAGATTTTCATGGAAACGTTTTTCGCTTTGTTCCAAAAGCTTTAAAGTTTCGATGTTTTTAACGTGCTCCTTGTGGTCTTTTATCTCTTGGTTAACTTTTATAGAAAATTCTTTTCTAATGTCGTGTAGGTTCAAAAAAGGAATTACTGAACCTCTAAGGAATTGATGCCAGAATTTTGTTTTCCAAAGTGCATAAGCAGTTAAATTGATAGTATCAAAATCAGCTTCGTTTTCAAAAATTATAACAAAACTGTTTGTAAATGGCTCTTTTTGTGGCTTTCCGCTGTTCATCCCTTTGTTAAGTAGGAATAAATGCGGTTTTGTATAGAAAGCTCCTTTTTTGTGGGTTTTAATGATAAATTTTAGCATAACATCGGCTTTAAAAATTAAATTAATTTTCAATTTTTTGCAGTGTTTCTTATGAAATGCAGATGTGCCTCGCTACGCTCCGCCCATCAAAATTTTTCAAAAGAAAAAAAAGAAAAAAAGAAAGCCATTCGTCCAAGTGGAAGGTTTAAAAAAAGCAAGTTTTTCAGAAAAAATACTACCCGATACGTGATTGAATTTGGAAGCGTCTAATCAGAAGTTAAATGTGTTTTGAAACTGTTTGGGTGGAGATTTTTTCTGAAACCCGAAGGGCTTGAACTTGCTTTTTTGAATACCTGGAACTTATCTTTGCTTCCTTTTTTTATTTATTTTTTTTGAAATTTCCAATCATAGTTGTTATGTAATCGGAGTTGAATCGGATGAAGTTATGGTTTACGAGATTTTGAATTGAAATCAGGTCGTCTTCTAAAGGGTATTGAATTTTAAAACAGGATAAATATCCATAGTCAAATCAATAAAAATGCTTTTATCCTGTTTTAAAATTCAATACTCTTTAGTTGGTTTGTTTTTTGAGGATGCCTTGTTCGTCTATTGTAATCCGGATTTGTAAATCAGAAAAATATTTGTTTTGAAAATGGAAAGTATCTTCAAAAAACAATGCATTATACTACCGAGTGCGATGTGGCAGTAGCGCAAGTAAGGGTATCATTTTTTATTTGCTTTTTGGGATGTTTCTGATTGCTTTAGTGGAAAAGCTGATGCCTGAAATTCAGTTGGCAGTCGCAGTGTTCAGTATGCAGCAGATTATCTAAAAAAAACGTTATGGCATTAGCTTTTCCGCTGGAGCAATTACTGCTGATTATCTGGCAAATAAAAAATGATACTCTTACTGGGAATTTTGGTTTTGTGGGTAATAAAATGGCTTTTACCCTAGGCAAATTAACTGAAATTGAAAGCCATTTTATTACTTACAAAAGCAATGCAAATACTACCTATTTAAACGCAAAGTTGATAAAAACAGTTAACGTGTACGTTCTTAAAAGCAATTATAACCGTATAGTTTCCGATGAAATGGTAAACGTTCTTAAAGACAGTGGCGAAGGACGATTTTTTTCTATGCAGGCTGGTGCGAGGAAGCATAGAAAAAAGTTGTCCTAGAGCCACTGGCACGAGCGTTGGGTGAGCGGCTTTTTTACATAATGTTATTATAGTGCATCCGTGATTTTGATTAGTAGCAGGATAGTCTTTATGCACTATAATGCCACATTATGTAAAGAAGCTTTGGGAAAAAAATTACTGGCATGAGTCGCTTTGCGAACGCGTTTTTGTTCCAAAAACCATGACAGTAATTTTTTTTTGAGCGTTGGGAAGGAGTGGCAACTGAAAGCCAAAAACGTCAATTTACCGCTAAACAAAAAGTACGTTCCGTTATTTAGAAATGAAATTAGTGAAATGAAGCAAACAAAGAATTGATGCTAGGAATACTTGGACTAGGAGCAATTTTTGTGCGGATGAATGAGATAATAACTAATTCTATCTTTGCAAAATTTTCTTAAAGTCTTTTAATTTATCTTCAACTTTTTTCTTCAATTCTTCTCCAATTGTTTCAACATATTCATAATTAATTTTAATGAAACCGCTTAATGTTTCCGGTTCTTCGTCGTAATTAATTTCATACTGAATTTCAAAATTCATTTCTTCTAAGTTCATTCTGGTCAATTCAATTTCCTCAATAATATTATCATTATGACCTAAACGACTTTTGTCAATTTTATACACATAATCTGTATCTTCAATAAATGGTTCTTTGGAATTAATTAAACTTAAACTTGGAATTTGAAATGGTTCCAAAGAAGATGTTATAATAGCATATTTTGACGAAGTGCTAAAGTCGTTAATATTTGGAACTTCAGATGAAAATTTAGGTTTTTTTAAATCAAAGAATTCATTCATTAAGATCTGACCGGTATTATAATAAAGTTTAACAGTTGGATTACTTGCTGCTATATTGCCATTATTATTTAAAATTAGATTAATCGATTTATTGCTTGAAAAACGAAAAATATATTCTTCAACTTCAATGAAAAAATCTTCTAAATCCTCATTATATTTATCAACACTTTTCTTATATTTTTCATAATCTTCATAACTTAACTCTTCTTTTAGTTTTTCCGACATATTTCCTAAAAGATTGGCAAAAGTTAATCTATTTGAATTATCTATTTTATTTTCTATATATTCAATCTTTTTCGGGAAAATTAAAGATAATAATTGGTATCTAATATAGTCTCTGGAAGGTATTTGTAATGTAATTGATTGCACTATTCCCTCATTAATTAATATACCAAAATTTATTTTAGGTTTTCGATTATTACTTGAGGAGTTCACCCAACTTTCGATAGCTTCCAATTTCATAAAATCAAGTTTTTCACCTGACTTGATGATTTTCTTTTGTTCTTGTGTTTCAGGAAATAGTGGGAACCATGGTTTGTTTTTATAAAATCCAAATTTCCAAAATATTGGAATTAATGATTTAGGAACATTATAATAGAAAACAGTCAATTTACCCAAGTTGCCGTAACCTAATACTCTGCTGTATACAGTTTCAGTAGACCATTTTTTATCTTCGTATAAAAATGTTGAAATTTCTTTTATGAATTTTTTTGAAAATTTTTCTTCCTCCTCACTATGCATGATATTTGATCCGTATTCAAGATAATTATCATAATCAACTTTACCTACATGGATTTTTATATCTAAGGAAAAATCCTTTCTAATTTTATCAATAATTTCATTGCTTTTTTCAGATAGTTGTATAGCATAACAAATTCTAATTGGAATTTGTTTTATTATTTCATATTGTTTTGGTGTGATTGGGTTTTTAAAAAATTCTGATTTATCTTTTCCTTTTATAAGTTCAGTAAAAAAGTCATATAATTGTGTCCCAGAAGTGATATTATCATCAAACAATATAATTACAGAAGTTTCATTTTCTTCGATATACTTTCCAAGTGAATTGATGTCTACAATTGAATTTAAAGTGTTCTCTTCGCTATCAAACAATTGTTTTAATAATTGATAACATACTACAGCACTGCTGTCTTGAATACCTCCTAAAGAAGATATCAAAGGTTTTTCTAATAACTCAGGCTCTATTTTTTCATAAGCTTTTTTTAGCAAATGTGTAATCTTCGAACTATCTAAAAATTGTAAATTACTTAATAATCGAATAATTATTTCAATTTGTTGAGAATTTTCGAATTGTGTTAAAAAATATATTACTCTATTTAAATCAATATTTACGACCTGATAAGAATTAATTTTATTTGTAATTTCATTTAAAATTGATAGACTGTCAATTATTAATTGCTTTGATTTAATATCCATAGGTTTCAGTTTTATTGTAAAAAAATGTCCCAAAAATTTATAAAATTTGGGACAAACTATATATCTAATTTTAAAATCAATTATTATTCTATCAACTTATTTGGATTGATAACAGGCAATATAAAATTACTTAAAGCTGTACCTTGAAAACGTGTCATTAATATTCCTCTTGAGGTTGAATATGTAATTGCAGCTAAAGCATTTCCTAAAGCAGGACTTATAGTAACTGTATTGTCTTCTTCTAATTTGGTTAATTCTTCAATGTTATCCACATGAAAAACATAGACAAAACTGAACGCTCCAATTGCTTCTTCACCATCTTGTTTTTCACTTTTGGTTTCAACATTTACTGAAAAATCAGCTTTAATTAATTTATCTGGAATATTAAAGCCTAATTCAAAGTTTACATTGAAATTGTGACCTTGAACTTTTTCTTCCTCAAAATCGAATGGACTATTAATTTGTCCTTTTATGATTTTAAAATCAACAATTTCAATTTTTTCAGGTTGTAATAAATTAGCTGACATTGGCTAATGCTGTTTTATTGTTTGATTTTGATTTTTTCCATGCGCTGGTATATGTTACATCTGTATTTATAGCATTGTTTCTGTAGAGTGTTACATATCCAGTTGTTCCCATTGGCTTTCTTTGTGGAACATTAATAATAGGTTCCCCAAGTTCTGCTTCAAGTTTGGCTAAAGAACGTAACGTAAAGTTATGTTCTCCTACCAACCATTTGTTAACTTCGGAAGGTCTTTTTTCTAGCTTATCTGCTAAATCTTTTTGGCTAAATCCTTTTGCTTTTAACAACTGATTTACTCGAACCACGATATCAGCATATAATCTCGCGAAGATTTTTGTTTCTTCCGGTGTTTCTGCTAAAATTCTTTGTGCTACTTTGCTTCTCATTGTTTTGGATTTTTAGAGGATGATTTCATCTGAACCATCATAATTAGTAAGTTTTCTATGTTTTTCATTTACAATTATTGTTCCATCTTGTAAAGCTTCATTAATTCGTTTTGCGAATTCACATGCTGCTCTCCATTCTAAATGCAATGAACTTGTTTGATTTGTTGGACCATCTTTGATACCTCCATTGAAAAATATAACTATGTTGTTTGTGATTTTTAAGGCGTATAATCTTAATGGAAATTCTGGAAAGTGGTAAGTAATATTTTCGATTGTTCTTTTACCTTGGACAGGTAATCCCTTAACTTCGTTTTCATCTCTATTGAATAATTCATCTATTGCTCCGTGATCATTACCAATTGATAACAATACAAAAGACAACAATTCTTGATTTGCTTCTTTATATTCTGCTATTGCATCATATTTTTCAAAGAATAAATCAGTTTCATTTGTCTCGACATCATCATATTTTACGGTGTAAAAAGTGCATTTAGCAGCTTCATCATCCCATATTTCTAGAGCAAATATATTCACTTTATTATTAGTTTGCAAACAAAAATACACTTTTAAGTGTATTTTGTGATTATTTAATATACTATTTAGTTTGTTTTTTCAAATGTAAGAATACTATTTGTTACTTAAAAACGATTCTTTCATTTCTAACTTCAATTCTAAAAGGTCTTCAATCTTAAAAATTTCAGCATAATCTTTCATGCTACCAATTTGAATTTTTACTGGCTCTATTTTGTCATTTTCTACATAAAATCGGAATTCTTTTTGGTATTCAAATTCGAGAGGTTTTTCAAACAGCGTTATTTCTCTACAAACTTCTTCTTTATCGTAGTATTCTACAAAACCATGACTGAATTTTAAATTATTCTTTTTTAGTTCATTTTCTATTTTATTGAAAAAAAGAGGTAAATCTTTAATCATTACTCCATGTGTTCCAAAATGCAAATTTCTTTCATCAAACTTAAAATCTAATGGATTTGGAAATCCTTTTGAAGATATTGCATATAAAGAATAAATATTGCCCAAAACTTCTTTGTAGCTTTCTTTTAAATGGACTTTTATATAATTAAATTCTCTGTCAATTCCTGTTATTTTGAAAGTGCCCGGCAAAGAATTAATTACTCTTGAAACTCCTTCGTATTTATCGCCTCTCAATTCTTCATCTTCTACTTTTCGAAAATATTCAATTGTATTCATGTAGATTGTTCCATTCTCGAATAAATCAAGAATGTTTTCCTCGCTGCCTAATTTTAAGAATAGTTTTATTGTGTGTTCCATTTTTGAAATTACGATTTAATTTAATTTTTCTCAATTGGATAAAAATACATTTGAAACCAACCATTTAATCTTTTAATTATAATTTGACCAATATTGGTTTCCCAAGTTCGACCTAACCAATCATCAATACTATTAATTTCACCTTCTTCATAATAGGATTTTCCATTTATATCTGAACCTAATTTATCTGCAAATAACTTTAGCATTGCTTCAATTTCACGTTGACTAATAATATAGCTTCTTGAAGGATTTTCTTTCCCCAAAATAAACAAAGCATCATTTGTCTTTGAATTTGGAATTAATATTTTATTGAAGAAATTAAAAAAATACTGATTTGTAAAATTTACCCAACCAAAACTTTCTCCACTTTCATATTTTTGTTCTTGAAAATTTTCTATCCTTTTCAATTCTTCATTTATACTTATAAAGTGGTCATCAAAACTTTTTACATTAAGAAATAAGTTATAATATTGAATGAACTCACTTGGCTTTACAACAATGGTATAAATCCCTAGCTTTTGAAATACTGCTTTTGCTTTGTGATAATTTTTATCATCATTAGTAATGTAAAATTCGCATCTTGATGCAAATGCAGCGTGAGAGGCATCTTCGGTTGTATTCTTAAAGGTATTTTTTTCCTTGTCAGTGACTTTTACTTTGTCAGCTTTAAAACCATGCATATCTAACTTAACATACTCATTAGTAATATCGTTAAACCATTCTGGAGCATTTTTAGTTTTATCAAAATATTGATCAACATCAAAATTTTCTATTCCTGTTTTCTTATAAGCATTATCAATAATTTCAAAAGGGTTTTTATTTTCGTTGAAATGTCCACTATTCACTCCAATTTGTTGAACCATATTTCTTAAATCTTTGTAGTCTTCCGTTTCATTCATATTGTGAAACATTTGACCAAAACTATTAAAGAAACCATTCATTGTTTGGTCTTCTTTTAATCCTGGAAACATTTTGTTCAGCATTGCTGCACTTTCAGGGTTTTCAAAAGCTTCTTTAAATGCAATGTCTAATGGTATTGAAGAAATCATATTTTTCATGGAATTTACTAATCCAAACATTGGATCATTCTCTTCAACGAAACTAAATAAACTATCGAGACTAAAATTTTGAAACATCGGTGCTTCACTAATCCTATCATCAAGTAATTCACCTGGTTCATAATTGCTTAAAGTAACTTCTTTAGAATTATTTACTAAACATAAATTATCAGTCAAAAATGTAATATAATCTAAATCTTCTCTAATTAATCTTTGCTCTTCTTCACTATGATTTTTTATACTTGCAAAAATATCTCCAATATGAGAAGTTGAATATAATAACAAAAACTTTTCCCTATTTAAAATTATATCATTTAGTTCTTGGAAATGATTGTTTTTCATTCCTGACATTACATTCCAATCTAAATAAACTTTTATCATTTTTTAATAAGTTTAAGAATTAGCAAATTACAAAATAATCCCTAATGATTTGTTTTGATGTAATTTGACTTATTAACCGAGTTGTCAATTTATTTTTGCAGAAATTGCTATATTTCATTTGCGATTTACTACAGATTGTGTAGTGTTTTGCGAACAAAATATTAGTTAAGTTTTGGCAGTAAATGAGATTTATTGCCGAAACTTAATTACGCATTTCAATGTCGATATTTGATTTTAGATTATATAATTCGATTTGGTTTTCATTATCTCCTTCTAATTGTCCAATCTCAATAAATGCGATATCATTGGCAAAGAACTTTTCACCTATTAGATGTTCGATATGAACGTAAACTACTTCTCGAAGTCTTGGGTTGTCTTTGTGGACGATGTAGTTTTTGAGTAATACTTTTATTCCTAAATTGGTTGGTTTGTTTGGGTTTTCTAATGGGATGAAATACATTTCGCTTATGCGTAATGTGATACCGTAATATTCTAGTGGTTTGTCTGTACCGTTTTCGTATTTGGTTAGGTTGGTTTCGGGTTGGAGGAATGTGGTTATTTTCCAACGTTCTACAACTGGTGCATGATGGACTAGTAATTCTACTTCTTTGAAAAGGTAAGGGTTTCCGTTTGCGGTGATGATTAATTCTGCACCGTTTGTTTTGTTCTTGATGATGAGGTCTAGGTCTTTGTTGTATTGATGAAGTATCTCGATTAGTTTTTCGAAATGGATTTTTAGTTCGTCTTTTGAGATTTCGTTTAGGAGTAGGAAAACGAAGTTGTTTTGTTGGAAGTAGTTCCAAAAGTTGGTTATTGTTTTCATGTTGTTTTTTGTTGTTGGAACGCGGATGAAACGGATGCTTTGCAACGCGGATTTATGCGGATTTATATCTTTGAAAGGTTCTCGATACATTCTAATAAAATAGCTAGTCGCAATTTTATTAGAACACTCGAACTGACGTTAGCGTTTATCTAATGTTGATTTATCATAGGCAATTAGATTTACCATCTCTCGTAATCTGGAGCGAACTCGATTGCCGTAATGGGTTTCTATTTCTGTGGCTGAGAGGTTTGTGGTAATGTGGGTTTGAAGTTTTTTTGAAATGAATAAATCGTATCGGCTTAATAGAATTTCTGCCATTACATTGCATTCGTTACCAAAATATTTTAGGTTGTTTTCTGTTCCTAAATCGTCAAAGCAATAGGTTCTTGGTTCTGATTGGTATAGTTTGCCATTGCTGTATTTGTGGATTATTTGGTAGCCGTCCTGGATGAATTCAAAACTGATATCTCGACACGGTTTTACGAAAAACTTATGTTCTGTTGCTGTTAGGTATTTCATTAAATTCATCAACGATGTTTTTCCGCAGCCAATAGGTCCGGTTAATAAAATGCCCTTGTTGAGGTTTATACCGTATCGAAAACATGTTGGTTCGTCTTTTAGGAAATAGGCAATGAGTTTGTAAACTATTGGATAATCGGTTTCAAGGATTTTGAAATGATTGCCGTATAGTTCAATTCCTTTGTTTTCTAACCAAATGATAACCTCATCATAGCTATAATGGCTCTGAATAGTCTTTGTCGGTTGTTGTGTTGAGTTGTTTTGCTCTGTTGGGTTGTTCTGCATTTGAAATGAATTTAGGTGCGTTAATCATCCAATTTTGTGCTGCCGCTTGCCAATCGACCATTGGTGTTTTGCCACCGACTAACCAACCGACACTTTTGAAGTAATTGAAGAATTTTTGAGCTTCTTGTTCTGGAAAGTTATTTTCTTGGAAATAGGTTTTGACTTCTTCAATTGATGGTTGTAACTTTTCTTCTTTTTCTTCAGTTTCGTTTTTTAAATCGGAATTATTTATTTCTTCAAAATTTTTTGAATGCTTTTCCAAGTTTGAAACGTTTTTATCGTTTAAAATGTTTGTATTGTTTATATAGTTTATAGAAGGTACTACTGCTTGTTCAGTACCTGTTTCACTACTAGTACAAGACTTGTTCAAAGCTTGTTCAGAAACAAGTTCAATAAGTGGTTCATTTTTTGGTTTTCTTTCGGATTTTGGCAGCGGTTTTAAATCTTCCGAAAAGTTGAATAAAATAACATGACTTCCTTTGAATGGATTGTAAGATGGTTCGTAATTGATGTAACCCAAACTATGCAAGCTCTTCAGACATTTATGATAAGTGGCTTTAGAACTGATTTTGCTTATTCGCATTACCTCATCGCGATTGATACTGATAGGATTTTTGAAGCGGTTGCAGTTCCAAAATTGGAATAAAGAAATGTACAAGCTTACATGTGTTGGATTTAGCGTTTTATCAATGGCTACTTTCTCAAAGAAACCAGTGAGATGTTTTATGTAATTCATTTGGATTTTAATTATTTAAACAGAGTAAGCAAAGCGTTTACCTTGTTTCCATTTAATAATTTATCAATATCTGAATTGTCATAATACATAATACCGCCTATTTTGGTATAGGTCAATGTTCCGTTGATGCGGAGATTTTGTAAAGTACCTGGAGAAATGTTTAATAGTTTACGGACTTCATTGGATTTGAGCCACTGTTTGGATTGTTGCGGTTTGGATTGAATGATTTCTTTTAAATCGTTCAAAAGAAGTGAACGGAATTCGTTTAAGTCTTCGATTGTAATAATTTGTACTGCCATAACTGATGTTTTAGATTGTTACGGTACAAATTTGTAGTATTTGAATAGTTTTAAATCACAAGTCAATCACAAGTTGTGAATGATTTTTATTCAAAGTATTGTATTTGTTGAAGTTATAGGAGGTCGTCTGTATTTTCCATACGTTTCACTAATTTTTCTTTAAGTGAGTTCAGGAATTTAGTTTGGTCTGATTTACGCATTCTAATTTCAAGGAAAGCACGATGGTATTGACCCAAATCGATATTGAAGATGTTTTCAAAATACTCAGCCACATCTTTCAAATCTGATGCTCCATTATTGAACACACCTTCGGTATGTAAAGCATATAAAAGCTCTATTAAAGCGACTTTAGAGCCTGTCCAAGTTTGTTTTACCTTGGGATTGCCTTGTGATTTTTCTTTTGGTTCTCTATTTTCCATCATTAGTAGTTTATCTTCTAAATACACTTGTATTAAATCGTGTGCCATAATTTTAGCCACTTTGAAATCATGAGATCTAGAAAAACTATGGTCAACCTCAAAATAAAAACTGTCTAAAGCTAATTTAATATCAAATTTCCCTCTTGTAAAATACTTGTGGTCAAGGTAATTACTTCCTGTTCGATAATATTTATAAAAATCTAAATTATTGTCAAAGTATCTTTTTAGCTTATCCAATTCATTATTTAAATATTTCTTTAAAATGCGTTCTCCACCATGTGGTTTCTTTGTTTCAATTTTAAAAATTGCATTGTAATAAATTAATTTTGAAGTAAATCGAGGTTTAATGTTTTTAAAGAAATCAATTTCCTCTGATACAGATTTAAAATTATTTTTTTGAATAGCTTTTTTTAGATTTGTTATAGAAATTAAAATTATTTCAATAGCTTTTTCGCATTTATTGATTGGGTTGTCTATTTCTAAATCAATAAAATTGATTTGTTCATTAAGGTTAGTTAGTAACAAGTTTATTTTCGAATTCAATTTTGAATATTTTTTTTGAATAAAAGTTGAGAAATAGAATATAAATTGAAATAATTTAAAACGTTTTTATGAAACCAACACCCAATTGTTTGCCGTTGTAAAAAGGAGCCATAGCTGACATACTATTTTTTTCCTTGGATTTGAATATTTTTTCCTGTATCCATGGATTTATCCAATAGGCAACTTTTGTGCTTAAAATTCCAATTCCAGCACCAGCGACTACATCGGTTAGCCAATGTTTGTCGTTGTAAATCCTAAATGCTCCTGTACCAGTAGCTATAATGTATCCCGAAATACCATACCAAATGGAAACATCTTTGTATTCTTGCCATAGGAATTCTGCTCCTGCAAATGCTGTAGCTGTATGTCCGGATGGGAAAGAGTTGAATGCGGAACCGTCTGGGCGTTCTACTTTTGTAATACCATTTAAACTTTGAATTTTCTTTTTAAAAATAGTACCTCTACAAAAGCAACAAAAATTAGTGTTGGTTCTCGATGCGTTTCGCGCTCGAACGAACGATGATTTCAATTATATACTCAACCGTCCGTTCGAGTTGTTTTAAAATGAAAAAACAGATCGAGAATTTTACTTTTTAATCCAGTATATTTTAAGTTTAAATGGTATAACTGCTATATTATTAGCGCAGTTTCTAACGCTTCTTAGCCAGAATTCGTAATCGGTTATAAAAGCGTGATCAATCTTTGTAATATCAATATCTGAAACATTGTATTTCCATTGCATGAATTCTATAGTATGTTTGAGTGAAGTAGTGTAGCGTTCTAATGTTCCTGGAGCGTATTCTTTTCCAACAAGCTCTTTAATTTTATTGTTATGGTCTTGGAAGATGGGAACGAGCATTCTTGCTCTTTCATCAACTCCTAATAGTTTGCTCTTAATTGTTTCGGTAGTTACAATTATTTTTTTATGGATTAATTCCATTTCAGCATCTCTTATTTGACTTTTCAGTAAATCAAGATGGTTATTTATTGAACGAGCTTCTTCTGAACTACCTTTCATTTTACCTGCTTCTGTGGACCATTTCGATATTTCTACAAATCGGTTTGTGCTTAACTCGATACGCTTTCCGTTGATTGTAATTCTAGTGTAGATAGGAACTAAACCATTTGCAGCTGCTTTCGCTTTCTTTGCATAAAAGAGAATTGATACTTTTGTTTTCATTGTGGTGACCTTTTTAGTTGTTATTAAATTTAACTTCAATATGACTATTCCACAAGATGTACAGTTTTTAAACTGGTTGTTGAACTGGCTGTAAAGCCTTGTGAATACTAGTCTGAAATAAAAATCGGTTACCCAAAATTTGGATTGTTTAGGGTAACCGATTTTATCCCTTTAGGTTCACTAATGAATGAATAATTTGATATGTGATAAAAAGAAAAAAACCTTAAAATCATACGATTTTAAGGTTTTTAATTCAATTTGTATTTCTACTGGCGGAGAAAGAGGGATTCGAACCCCCGGACCTGTTACAGTCAACAGTTTTCAAGACTGCCGCATTCGACCACTCTGCCATTTCTCCAGTATCTACCGCACTACTTCCGTAACGCGAGTGCAAATATAAGATAGTTTTTTATTTCTCCAAATTTTTATTTTAAAAAATTAGGCTTTTTTTAATAATTTACATACTCTACTATTTCCAATCCATAACCTATCATTCCAACACGTTTTCCTCCTTCTGTATTAGAGACTAGACGGATTTTTGTAATATCTATGTCATGAAGAATTTGAGCCCCTATCCCATAATCCTTACTATCTATTACTATCTTAGGTGCTTTCATTTCTCCTTGTTGTTGTAATTCTTTTAATTCTGTAATACGATTTAAGAGACTTATTGTTTGCATGTCCTGATTAATAAAAATAACGGCTCCTTTTCCTTGTTCGTTAATAACCCTAAACATATCATCTAATTGTTTATCAACATTATTGGTTAAAGTTCCTAATAAGTCATTATTTACTTGAGATGAATTAATTCTTGTTAAAACGGCTTCACCAGAATTCCAGTTTCCTTTTGTTAAAGCAATATGGATTTGTTTATTTGTAGTTTGTTCATAAGCTCTTAAACGAAAAACACCAAATCGAGTTTGTATATCAAAATCTTCTTTTTTTACAATCAAGCTGTCATGCTGCATTCTATAAGCTACTAAGTCTTCTATGGAAACTAATTTTAGATCAAATTTTTGAGCAACTTCAACTAGTTGAGGCAATCTAGCCATTGTACCATCTTCATTCATGATTTCTACAATAACTCCAGCGGGTTTTAAACCTGCCAAACGAGCAAAATCTATAGCTGCTTCTGTATGCCCTGTACGACGCAAAACACCTCCTTTTTTTGCTATTAAAGGAAAAATATGCCCTGGACGTGCCAAATCAAAAGGTTTGGTATCAGAATTAACTAATGCTTGAATCGTTTTAGCCCTATCAGAAGCTGATATTCCTGTAGTAACACCATGCCCTTTTAAATCAACGGAAACAGTAAAAGCTGTTTCCATGTGATCGGTATTATTCGTTACCATCGGATTTAATCCTAGTTCTTTGCAACGCGTTTCTGTAAGTGGTGCACAAATAAGTCCTCTTCCGTAGGTAGCCATAAAATTTACCATTTCAGGTGTTATTTTTTCAGCGGCAGCTAGAAAATCTCCTTCGTTTTCTCTATCCTCGTCATCAACTACAATTATTACTTTTCCTTGACGGATATCTTCTATTGCTTCTTCAATGGTATTTAATTTAATGGTTTGTGTCTCCATTTTTGTTTTTTTTGAGTTGTGTTAGTTTTGTATATATATTCTTAAATGGTTCTGTGATAAAGTCAAAATTAACATCACCATTATCATTTATTGCTTTCCTAGTCAAATAAATTGCTAAAGGAGTTAATACTATAGATGCTAAAAAAGCTCCTAAAAAAACAGGAATTTGAGATTCTTGTGCCATTTTTTTACTAAATGTATTCATGAAATGAAACGAAATAAAGATGAGCATAGCAAATACAATTGGCAATCCTAATCCTCCTTTTCGGATAATAGCTCCTAAGGGGGCTCCTATAAAAAACATGAGTATACAAGCATAACTAAAAGTAAACTTTTCAAAAATAGCATTCAGATATCCATTAATTTCTTTTTCCTTAGCTAACATGGCAAATTCATACATTTCTAAATTACTTTTAGAACTTATTAAGTCGCTTTCTGCAACGTTCAAAACATTAATCTTAGATGGTTTATCCTTAAGAATACTTAACAAATCTGTCTTTTTTGTATTCTTAATCTTTACTGTATCTACATTGTAATTATTAGTAATTCCAAGACGTTGATAAGTATTATCGGCAAGTACAATGAGTTCTTTATTGTAATTAGCTTTTAAAGAGTCTGCTGTATATTTTAAATCATTAATTTTTAGCATTGCATCTGAATTTTTTAATTCATCTTTTAATGCTTCACTTGTGTTTAATTTAGATAAATCAATATTGATTGTATATTTTTCAAAAAAAACTTTTACAAAGGGTAATTTCTGACGTTGTTCGTAATTTACAGGGCTAACATCCTCATAGTAATAACCGTCTTTTAATACTAACTGCAACAAATCACTAGTCTCTGAAGATAACAAAAGGCCTTCTTTTGATTTTATTACTGTTTTTGCTCCTTCTCCTGTATTTGATTTTTTATGTATGGTAACTCCTTTTAATTTTTCTCCTTTTTCTCCTGTCTTTTTTTCAACTTTTATATTAAATTCTCCTATATCACAAAACTGTCCTTCAGCAATAGCTAATGCGGGTTTTACTTGTGCTAAATTTCTCCTAAAATTGGTAAATTTATATTCTGAATATGGTATAATATTATTGGCAAAAAAGAAAGCAGTGATGCTTAAGCCAAAAATAAATACTAACAAAATTTTTAAGCTTCTAAAGAAAGAAACGCCTGCTGATTTCATAGCTGCAAATTCATAATGCTCTGCTAAATCTCCAAATGTCATGATGGAGGCCAATAGTACCGTCAAAGGAATTACCATTGGCATTAGTTTTGGGGTTGCAAAAATCAAAAACTTGATGATCATAAAAAAATCAAGGTCTTTTCCTGCTAATTCAGATATAAATAACCAAACTGTTTGCAAAATGAATATAAAAAACAAGATTACAAATACTGAAGTAAATGTAATCAAGAAGGACTTAAGTAGATATCGGTCTAGGATTTTCATTCGTAAGATTAATCCAGGTTATTGATGTAATAATTTGGGTATTTTGTTTTTACAAAAGTAAAATAGTTTTTGGGTAAAGCATCATTTGTTTTTAAAGAATTTACTGTTAAGGTTACTTTCGTTCCGTTTTTATTTACCGTAATTGTATTATAGACTAATTGAGTAGAAAGATCAACTCCTACCAAAATTTGTTTGCGATCGTCTTTAGATCCTATTGGTATTAATTTTATATATTGAATTTTTTTACCTTTAATTGTCTGACTGATATCCCAACTATATTTAAACCCTTTATTGAAAAAGGTTAACATTTTAGCGGGTGTATCTGCTTCCTCTTCATTTCCAACTTTTGAAATCGAAACTTCCTCATCTTCTTTTGATATAGTATATACTTTGGTACCATCGCATATTTTAGTAACGCCAAGAAAATTCAAAAGATATTTATTACCAGACAAAGTAACATTCCCTTTATTATCTTGATTAATCCCTTCTTTTGCGTTTTGTAAATTATATTTAAAATCTACTTGAATGGTTTTAAAAGACTTAACTTTTGCTGCTACTTTATCTAACAAGGCCTTTGCTTTGGCATCATTCTGAGCTTGAAAAGTAAAAGATGTTAAAACTAATAGCAATACAATTATTTTTTTCATTTTATTTTAATTGTTTTTCTCATTGTTTAAAAAATGTTCAAGAGCAACTAAATCAGGTATATTTACGGTACGGGCTTTACTTCCTTCAAAAGGACCTACAATACCTGCTGCTTCTAACTGATCTATCAATCGACCTGCACGATTATAACCTAATTTTAATTTTCGTTGAATTAAAGAAGCTGAACCTTGTTGAGCTGTAACGATAACCTCGGCTGCATCTCTAAAAAGAGAATCCCGTTCTGAAATATCTATATCAAGACTTGAACCGCTTCCTTCTTCACCAATAAACTCAGGGAGCAAATAAGCGTTTGGATAGGCTTTTTGAGCGCCAATATACTCTGTTATTTTTTCTACTTCTGGAGTATCAACAAAAGCACATTGTACACGCACTAAATCATTTCCATTTGTGTATAATAAATCTCCTCTACCTATTAGTTGATCAGCTCCTTGTTGATCTAAAATGGTTCTAGAGTCTATTTTAGAAGTTACTCTAAAAGCAATACGAGCAGGGAAATTGGCTTTAATAATACCTGTAATTACATTTACTGAAGGACGTTGCGTAGCTATTATTAAATGAATACCAATTGCACGAGCTAATTGCGCTAAACGAGCAATGGGCGTTTCAACTTCTTTACCAGCCGTCATAATTAAGTCCGCAAACTCATCGACTACAAGAACAATATAAGGTAAAAATCTATGTCCTTGTTCAGGATTTAACTTACGCTGTTTAAACTTTTCATTGTATTCTTTTATATTACGAACCATCGCATCTTTTAATAAAGAATAACGATTATCCATTTCTACGCACAATGAATTTAGTGTAGTAATTACCTTTGAATTATCTGTTATAATAGCATCTTCTGTATCAGGTAATTTTGCTAAATAATGCCTTTCTATCTTATTAAAAAGAGTTAGCTCAACTTTTTTAGGATCTACCAGAACAAACTTAACTTCGGCTGGATGTTTTTTGTATAACAATGAAGTAAGTACAGCATTTAAACCAACTGATTTTCCTTGCCCTGTTGCTCCCGCCATTAACAAGTGAGGCATTTTAGCTAAATCAACCACAAATGTTTCATTTGAAATTGTTTTTCCTAAAGCTATTGGTAGCTCCATTTCTGCTTCTTGAAATTTTGCTGAGGCTATTACCCCTTTCATAGGAACTAAAGTTGGGTTTTTATTAGGTACCTCAATACCTATAGTTCCTTTACCTGGCATTGGTGCTATAATACGTATACCTAGCGCTGCTAAGGAAAGCGCTATATCATCTTCTAAACTCTTTATTTTAGAAATACGAACCCCTGCTTCTGGCACTATTTCGTATAAAGTTACAGAAGGACCAACAGTTGCTTTTATCTGAGCTATATCTATCTTATAGTTTCGAAGTGTTTCTACAATACGGTTTTTATTTTCTTCTAATTCTTCTTGATTAATTGTTATTCCTCCGGAACCGTATTCTTTTAACAAATCTATTGTTGGAAATTTATAATTAGAAAGATCTAAAGTTGGATCAAATTCACCAAAATGAGCTACTAAACGCTCTGCTAAATTTTCTTCTATAATATCTTCTTCTTCTATTTTTTGAATTACTAATTCATCTGAGGTAGATTCTGACTCAATTAATGGTTTTGTAATAGGATTAACATCTAAGGTTAATTCTGAAGAATTCCCTTTAATAGGTTTCAAAAAATCATCATTAATTTCCTGTTGAGAAGGAATGGTTTTTAGCACTATCCCTTCCAACTCTTCGTCTTCACACTCTTCTTCTATAGGTCTTATGAGATCTGTAAAAACGTTTTCCTTATTCTTTAAAACGGGTTGTATTTCTTCCTCATGAACAGCAAACTCTTCTAAATTGTAAGCCGTTGTACTTTCTTTAGACAATGGATTTTTAAAATCTTCTTTTAATTCCGATTTTGTTTTTTCGAAAGCAGCTTTTATTTTTTCTGGTGATATTTTTATTTTAAAAATAAGGTAAATAAAAATTCCGAAAAGCAATGTTAGTAAAGTACCTGCTTTCCCTAGGTAATCTTGTAAAAAAGAATTCATTTCAAATCCAACTACTCCCCCTAATTCTGGAAGAGAGGTACTAAAAAACCCAAAAAGAATAGACAAAATTAGTATTACAAAAATATCCCAAAACCAAGTTTTTTTTAATTTAGAAACAGCTAAATCTAGGATCAAATACGAACCTGTTAAAAACAACAATCGAACGAACAAAAATGCTGCAACACCAAATCCTTGGTAAATAAAGGAATTAGCTAAAAATACGCCGAATTTACCTAACCAATTTTGAACCTGTGATTCTCTATTACCAAATTCATGTATTTCACTTTGATCTAATTTGCCATTGACAAAATAAGAAACAAAGGAAATTGCCAGTGCAATAGAAAACAATATCAGTAGAATTCCAAATGTAATTTTTTGCTGACGATTTAATGAAAATCGTTTTTGTGCAATTTCAGATTCTACTTCGGCAGATGTATTTTCTTTCTTTTTTGATTTAGCCATTATAATTTTAAAAAATAGGTCGATTTACAACAATTAAGCTTACAATATTTTAGGTAAATAGATAAAGCTTCCTATAGCAAAAGCTGTCATAGCTGCAAAAAAAACAGCTCCAGCTGCAATATCTTTTATAAAACCAATTTTTTTATGAAAATCAGGATGTACAAAATCAGCTAATTTTTCAACCGCTGTATTCAACCCTTCGATACTTAAAACCAATCCAAAGGCAAATATCTGAAACATCCACTCTTCACGAGTAATTTGAAAATAATATCCTGCTAATGACATTAAAACCGCCAAGGAAGACTGAACCATTACGCTATGTTCAGTAGTAATTAATTTAAACGCTCCTTTAGCAGCAAATCCTATACTCTTTAATCGACCTGTAAATAAGGTTTCGTCTTTTTCAAATTTCATTATAAAGAAGCTAAAGCAGATTCATAATTAGGTTCTTGAGCAATTTCTGCTACTTGCTCTGTATATTTTACAACTCCGTTTTCATCCAATACAATTACACAACGTGAATGCAAACCTGCCAAAGGTCCTTCTACTATAGTCAAACCATAATCAGCCCCAAAACTACCTGTTTTAAAATCCGAAAGGTTAATAACGTTATCTAACCCTTCTGCTCCACAAAAACGAGTTTGTGCAAATGGTAAATCTCTAGAAATACACAATACTTTTGTGTTTTCTAAAGTAGATGCTGTTTCATTAAATTTTCGAACAGAAGCCGCACAAATTCCAGTATCTATACTAGGAAAAATATTTAACACTAGTTTTTGCCCTTTAAAATCTTCTAATGTTTTTACAGATAAATCCGTTGCTACTAATTCAAACGCTTTTGCCACTGATCCTACTACAGGCAATTCTCCAACTGTATTTATCGTATTTCCTTTAAATATTATCTGTCCCATAATTTTATTTTTTTTAAAGTTCCAAAAATAAGGATATTTTTCAAATATTTTTTCTTAATAAAAATGTAAATATTTATAATTAACATCGTAATATTACAATATACAAATAAAAAAAACATGGGAGCCTCAAAATCAGCCTTTTTCAGCAATTCACAAAATGAATTAGCTAATTTATTTAAAGCTTTAGGAAATCCTGCCCGTTTAGCTATCATAGAGTATTTAATAAAAGTAAATTCGTGTATTTGTAATGACATAGTAGAAGAACTACCCCTAGCCCAACCCACTATTTCACAACATTTAAAGGAGCTAAAGCAAGTAGGTCTTATTAAAGGTAATATAGAAGGAAAATCTATTTGTTATTGCATAAATAAAGAAGCATTAGAAAAAGTAGAACACTATTTTTCGCTCTTAGAAAATATAAGAAACACCAACTATTGTCTATAACCAAAGAGTATCCTATATTTTACTCTATAAATTTCACATAACTTATGAAATTATCTGAATTTAAACAGCACTTATCAAGACTTGATTCTTTTGAGATCTTATTCCAAAACGGAACTTTTATTCCAAAACATTTCCATATTACAGAAATGGGAGTATTAAACAAAAAATACACCGATTGTGGAAATACATTTAGAGAAGAAAATTATTTTACTTTTCAACTATGGTATGCAGAAGATACTTGGCATAGATTAACCAGTCAGAAAACGATTAAAATAATTGAAGCGATAGAAAAAAATATTGTTTGTAACGATTATGAAATATTAGTAGAATATCAGGACAAAAATACTATTGGCAAATATACATTAGATTTTCAAAAAGGACACTTCGTGCTTTTACCTACTCAAACAACTTGTCTTGCTCAGAATAATTGCGGAATTCCGAATGAAAAAATTAAAAAAAATTTAAGTAAAATAGTTAATTCTTGTACACCCAATTCTGGTTGTTGTTAGGTTATGAATAAAAAAGCCCATTGGGAAAATGTTTTTTCCACAAAAAAAGAAAACGAAGTTAGTTGGTACGAAAAAAAACCTGAAACTTCTATTCAATCTATTGAAAAACTCAACCTTCCTAAAAATGCTAAAATAATAGATGTTGGAGGTGGCGATAGTTATTTAATAGATTCCCTTTTAGATCTAGGTTACACCAATTTATATTTATTAGACATTTCAGATAAAGCCATTGAACGAATACAAAAAAGATTACAAGCAAATTCGGATAAAGTTCATTTTATAACTAGTGATATCATCCAATTTATACCCAAAGAAAAATTTGATGTTTGGCATGATAGAGCTTCTTTTCATTTTTTAACCGATCCTGTTCTTATTAATACTTATAAAAAAATAGCCACTGAGGGCATAAAAGAAAACGGAACACTTATTATTGGTACATTTGCAACATCTGGCCCTTTAAAATGCAGCGGGCTTCCTATAACACAATATACTGCCACTACATTAAAAGAAACCTTTGAATCTGATTTTAAACTTATAGAAAATCATGATATAGAGCACGAAACACCATTTGGAACAATCCAAAATTTTATATTTTGTACTTTTAAAAAAAACGCTTATGTTTTTAAATCTATCTAAAAATATTGAAAAAATAGCTCTGTTTTCAACTTCTAGCGACCGAAAATTAATTCTTCAACCCCTCATTGAATATATTAAAGAAAAGATAGAGCAAGAAGAAAACATCAATCTTAATTTTATTTGCACGCATAATTCCAGAAGAAGCCTTCTTTCACAAATATGGGCTCAAACTTTAGCTCATTATTTTGAGATACCTAATGTTTATTGCTATTCTGGAGGAACGGAAGCTTCCGCTTTCTTCCATAAGGTAGTTGAAACCCTTAAAGAACAAGGTTTTTCCATCATTCAATTAAGCAATGAATCAAATCCTATTTATAGTGTAAAATATGATAAAAACAAGACTGGGATCATTTGTTTTTCAAAAACTTATGATCACTTATTTAACCCTAAATCGAATTTTGCGGCTATTATGACTTGTAGTAATGCAGATGAGGGATGTCCTATTGTTATAGGAGCAGATAAAAAAATAGCAATAAGATATGAAGATCCTAAATCATTTGACGATACAGAACTAATGGATTTAAAATACGAAGAAAAAAGTATAGAAATTGCTACTGAATTATTTTACGTATTTTTTGAGGTTAAAAAGCACATACTTAACAAACAACGAAAAATATAGGATCAATCCAGATAAATATAAAAGCCGGCAATTGCTGGCTTTCCTTTTTATTTATCAATAGATCCTAATACGCGTTTCATAAACTCATTTAGTGCTGCTTTCTTTTCTTTGCCTTCTTTAATTAGCTTTTGAACTTCCAAAGCACCATAAAGGTTAGAAATTAATTCGCCAATTACATCTATTTCTTCATCCTTTAACGACTCTAACTCTGTAAGATTTTCTAGTACAGCAATTGTTTCTACTAAATAATCACTATCGTTTTCTTCTATAAATTGAGTTAAATGTTTTATAACAGGTAATTTCATAATTTCTTTTTCTTAAAGAATTTCACTAACTAATTCACTTAATACTTCTGCTTTATTAGTTTGCGTTTCTTTTACTAATTTTCCATTAACAAAAGTTGCAAATGTAGGCAAATTAGAAACATTTGCTAACTTCCTAGATTCTGGTGAATTTTCAGCATCTACAATTACAAAGGTAAGACCTTCATTTTCAGTTGATAATTTTTTAAACTTTGGTTTCATAATTCTACAATTACCACACCATGATGCAGAAAACTGTACGATTACTTTTTCATTTTCGTTAATTACGTTTTGTAATATATCTTCGTTTAATTCTAGTAACATATTTATAAAATTAGAACATCAATGACAATGTCTATTCTTGACAAAACAGTGCCATTGATGTATTATTGGTTATTACAATTAATTAGTTTTGGCTTAAATAAGTAGCTGTACTTAATCTATCCGCATTCATAGCTTCTTTCCCTTCTTCCCAGTTTGCAGGACAAACTTCTCCTTTCGTTTGAACGTGTGTATAAGCATCTACTAAACGTAAATATTCTGCTACATTTCTTCCTAATGGCATATCATTTACACTTTCATGGAATATTTTACCTGTTTCATCAATTAAGTAAGTAGCACGGAAAGTTACATTTGAACCATCTAATAAAATATCATCAGATTCTTCATCATATACTTCTTCTGCATCTAAAATACCTAATGCTTTAGACAAATTACGAGTAGTATCAGCTAATAATGGATATGTAACACCTTCAATACCTCCATTATTTTTAGGTGTATTTAACCAAGCAAAATGTACTTCATTTGTATCACAAGAAGCACCTATTACGATTGTGTTTCTTTTTTCAAATTCAGGTAAAGCTGCTTGAAAAGCATGTAATTCCGTTGGACAAACGAAAGTAAAATCTTTTGGATACCAAAATAACACTACTTTTTTATTGTTTTTGGTAGCTTCTTCAAGAACATTGATTCTTAAGTTATCACCCATTTCTGAAATTGCATCTACTGTAATGTTTGGAAATTTTTTTCCTACTAAAGCCATAATATATAAGTGTTAAATTTATTAATTTTCTAGTTGCAAAATTAGCAATCCAATTCTTCCTTTTATTCTCTTCAACCCATTAATTTTCTATTCAAATATAAATATTCTTTATAGCTTAAAAAAGGCTTTGCTTTGACTGACATCAAACAATAGTGATATAGTTTTTATTTATAGAAAAACAAAATCACATAAACAAAATCACTTTAGATTTGCCCAAAGAACAACTAAACAAATACGCTGTATTTTTTAAATATCATTCCTTAAAGATAGAACATTTATATTAATTATTTGAAAAGAACATAATCAAAACAATTAAAAATGAGTAATAGTCAACAAAACAAAATGACATCAGTATCAGGTAGACCTATAGCTGATAATCAAAACTCTTTAACTGCTGGTAAAAGAGGTCCAATGCTTTTACAAGATATTTGGTTTTTAGAAAAATTAGCTCACTTTGATAGAGAGGTAATTCCTGAAAGACGTATGCACGCAAAAGGTTCAGCTGCATTTGGAACTTTTACCGTTACGCATGACCTAACTAAATATACCAAAGCAAAACTATTTTCTGAAGTTGGTAAAAAAACAGATCTATTTCTACGATTTTCAACAGTTGCTGGTGAACGTGGCGCAGCTGATGCGGAAAGGGATATTCGTGGTTTTGCGGTAAAATTCTATACTGAAGAAGGTAATTGGGATTTAGTTGGAAACAATACCCCTGTATTTTTTATCCGCGATCCGTATAAATTTCCAGATTTAAACAAAGCCGTAAAAAGAGATCCTGGAACAAATCTTAGAAGTGCTAATAATAATTGGGATTATTGGACATTGTTACCCGAATCTTTACATCAAATTACCATGACTATGAGTGAGCGTGGTATTCCTAAAAGTTACCGCCACATGAATGGGTATGGTAGCCACACATTTAGCTTTATAAATGCCCATAATGAGCGTTTTTGGGTGAAATTTCATTTTAAAACAGCTCAAGGAATAGAATGTTTAACCGATCAAGAATCAGAAATAATAATAGGAAAAGATAGAGAAAGCCATCAAAGAGACTTATACAACAGCATTAAAGAAGGAAATTATCCAAAATGGTACTTAAAGGTTCAAATAATGCCTGAAGAAGATGCTAAAACGTATCCTATCAATCCTTTTGATTTAACAAAAGTTTGGCCTCATAGTGACTATCCTCTTATTGATGTTGGAGTATTAGAATTAAATAAAAACCCAGAAAACTATTTTGCAGACGTAGAACAGTCTGCTTTTAACCCTGCAAATATTGTACCTGGTATAGGCTTTTCTCCTGATAGAATGTTACAAGGTAGATTGTTTTCTTATGGAGATACACAACGGTACAGATTAGGAGTTAATCATTATCAAATCCCTGTAAACGCCCCAAGATGTCCATTTCATAATCATCACAAAGACGGTGCTATGCGTATTGACGGTAACGGCGGAGGAACAGTACATTATGAACCTAATAGCTATGGAAAATGGCAAGAACAAAAAGAATATCGAGAACCTGCTTTAGCACTAGAAGGAGCTGCCGATCATTGGGATTTTAGAGATGAAGATAATGATTATTATTCCCAACCAGGTAACTTGTTTAGAATCATGACTCCTGAACAACAACAAACATTGTTTGAAAATACAGCACGTTCTGTAGGAGGAGCTGAAA
Source organism: Flavobacterium columnare (assembly GCF_014844295.1). NCBI lineage: Bacteria > Pseudomonadati > Bacteroidota > Flavobacteriia > Flavobacteriales > Flavobacteriaceae > Flavobacterium > Flavobacterium columnare. The sequence goes on along the minus strand of NZ_CP054494.1, from coordinate 2,762,532 downwards.
GATTTATACAAGAGCGCCATATTCATAACTGCTACAAGGCAGATCCTAATTATGGCAAAGGAGTTGCGGCTGCTTTAGGTATTAGTTTAACCGATTTAGATTTAATATAAATATTTAAATAGTAATGAGAAAATCATTTGTAACCTGTGCATCGCTTATTATCTCAATAAGCGCATTTGCCCAAAATCCTCTTACAACTAGTGGAGGAGCTCCTGTAAATGGTGATTTACAGTCCTTAACTTTAGGCCCAAATGGCCCCGTATTATTAGAGGATGTCCACCTAATTGAAAAATTGCAACATTTTAGTAGAGAAAGAATTCCTGAACGTGTTATGCACCCAAGAGGAACCGGCGCTCAGGGATATTTTATCTTAACTAAAAACATCAGCGATCTTACCAAAGCTAAAATCTTTACGGAGGTAGATAAAAAAACACCTGTTTTGGTTCGTTTCTCAAGCGTTATTCACTCGAAAGGTTCTCCTGAAACAGCAAGAGATCCAAGAGGATTTGCTGTAAAATTCTATACAGAAGAAGGCAACTGGGATTTAGTGGGTAATCATATACCTACATTTTTTATAAGAGACGCTATTAAATTTCCTGATTTCACACACGCTAATAAACCATCTCCTATCACGGATCTTCAGGATGAAAATAGAATTTTTGATTACTTTTCAAAAACACCAGAAGCTACTCAAACATTAACATGGTTAATGTCTGATAATGGAACTCCTAAATCTTATAGAGAAATGGATGGTTTTGGTGTAAATACTTTTAAATTTATTAATGATAAAGGAGACATTTCTTGGGTTAAATTTCATTTCAAATCATTACAAGGAATTAAAAATTTAACAGCAGAAGAAGTAGTTCAAGTACAAGGCAAAGACTTTAGTCACATGACTAGAGATTTATACAACAATATTGCTGCTGGAAATTTTCCTAAATGGGATTTATATGTACAAATAATACCTAATAAAGACATTAACAAATACGATTTTAATATTTTTGATGACACGAAACAATGGTTTAATGTTGAAGAAATAAAAGTAGGTACGTTAGTTTTAGATCGTATACCAGCAAACTTCTTCCAATACACTGAAAGTGCTGCTTTTGCTCCTTCTAGAGTGGTACCTGGAATTGGTTTTTCTCCTGACAAAATGCTTCAAGGTAGGAATTTTTCTTATGCTGATGCACAAATGTACAGATTAGGTAAAAATCATCAATTATTACCCGCTAATAGACCTTTAGTAAAAGTAAATAATTACCATATAGACGGTGCAATGAATTTTGAAGAAAGAACAGGCGATACAAATTACTTCCCTAGTCATAATAATCCTACATATACAGAATTTAAAGCAGATGATAAAAGACTTTTAGACGGTTATATGGTACGAGAAGAAATAAAAGATTCTAAAGATTTTTATCAAGCAGGTATCCTGTATCGTAGTTATTCTAAACAAGAAAAAGACAACTTAATAAAAAACTGGACAAGTAATTTAAGCAAAGTCAAAGATAAAAAAGTTCAAGCTACTATGGTTAGCTTTTTATATAAAGCGGATCAAGAATACGGAACAAGAGTTGGTAATGCTCTAGGTTTATCTAAAGATAGTTATAATAAATAAATTCCCTTAACTTCCTAGAATGCTATAATATTGGATTTTTGAATCTTTCTGATACTTATAGCATTCTTTTAAAATTAAAATTATGTATACTAAATTTTTTTTAACATTAATCTTATTAATCAGCCCTTTTTTCGTTTCTTTTTCTCAAAATATGAATGCGCAACAAGAACTTGAAAAATCATTTTTTTATGGCGCAAGGACTTCTAATATAGAAATATTAGATGAATTTATTAAAACAGGGATAAGCGTTAATTATCAGGGTGAAAACGGTTACACAGCAATAATGATTGCTGCATACAATGGACAAAAAAAAGCTGTTGAATTTTTACTTTCTAAAGGAGCTGACTTATGTATAAAAGATAAAAGAGGGAATACAGCCTTAATGGGAGCTATCGTTGCTAGTGAAGATGATATTGCTAAATATTTAATAAATAACGAGAAGTGTGATGAAGAAACCAATAAAAGAACCCTTGAATATGCACAACGTTTTGGAAGAACTGAAATAATTAAATTTTTATCCACAAAAAACACCAAATGAAAACAATCTGTTTTTAACAAAATTAATATCAATTAGTCTAAAAAACATACCCTCCTAATTTAAAATAATTCATTAAAATGAATTATTTTACTCACAAAAACATTGGGTAGCAATATCATTAATTCTATAAATTTAATAACATATAGGATTATTCATAAACAATTTTAGAATATTGATTAAATAACAAACCTTAAAACACATTTTCATTTATAATTTTATTGTCCAGTAGAATTTAATCTAAAAATATCTAAAAAACGTTGAAAATGTAAGTTATCTTTGTTTATAATTTTTAACACAAAGAATCATATATTTTAAAATGAAAAAAACAATTTATTTATCCGTTTTCAGTTCTTTGATTTCGCTTTTTTCATTAGCTCAAGAAACGGTTTCAGAACGTTATACTGCACATAATAAAGGTAAGTTCTATGTCTATTGGGGAGGAAATCGCGAAACTTTCAGTAATTCTGATATTACTTTTAAAGGAAATGATTACAATTTTACCATTTATGATGTACCAGCTCAAGACAAACCTAAAGGTTGGCATATAGATTATATCAATCCGCTTAGAATGACCATCCCACAAACAAATTTTCGATTGGGATATTTTATTAACGATCATTATAATATTTCATTAGGATTAGATCACATGAAATATGTTATGTATCAAAATAAAGTAGTAAATTACACAGGTAATTATCCTAACAGAGGGGTATATGGAGAAGATAAAAATGAATTAGGACAGCCTCTTGGTTCAAATCAAGTAAATTTAACAGAGGATTTTTTAACATTTGAACATACTGATGGCCTTAATTATGTTAATGCAGAAATCAGCCGAGTTGATGATCTTACTAAATATATTGCTCCTACCCTTAATACAGATAAAGTACAACTAAATTTAACGGAAGGAATCGGCGCGGGTATTTTATTACCTAAAACAAATACCAAACTTTTTCATAAAGAACGTTACGATGAATTTCATTTAGCGGGTTATGGTATAGCTGCTAAAGCAGGTTTAAATTTAACCTTTTTAAAACATTTCTTTATACAAGGAGAATTCAAAGGAGGCTATATCAATATGCCTGATATTCGTACTTCCTATGATTCGTCGGATAGAGCAAGTCAACATTTTTGGTTCTTACAACGCATTATAGCTTTTGGTGTTACATATAAATTATAATAATCTTATTTTTCCATAAAATTTTAACTAGAGGTCGTTTTAAAAAAACTAACCTCTAGTTTTTCTTTTCTACTCTAGAAAAAAATTAAAACTATATCATTTAAACTATTTCCTCTTCCTCAACTCCCTCTCAAATTTCTTTTAAAATTCAGTTTAAACATTAGACTTTATACTAAAAATAAAATTCTTTTTTAAATTCTAAATCATTTCTACCTCTAATAAACTTTTAATACAAAATCTAGTTTAACATCTAATCCTATATTTTAAGAAACTTTAATCAAAAAAAATGCCCTAAAAGCATGACCTCTACATAAATATAGACGATTACTTTTAGGGCGTATAATATATATTTCTAATTATTTTTAATTTTCTATTCTATTCATTAGAAAATATCTTTTGCTACAATACCTATTAAACCAATGATCTCTTTACTAATAAATATTAAAATCTAATTAAAAAACACAATTACTCAAAATTATTTATTTTAATGATATTTCTACCTGAATATTTCCTCTAGTTGCATTAGAATAAGGACAAACTTGGTGTGTTTTAGCTAATAAATCTTCTGCAATTTCTCTCTCTACTCCATCTATTTGGGCAACTAAATTCACACATAAATCAAAACCTCCATTTTCATTAGAACCAATTCCCACTTCAGCTGTTATACTAGTTCCTCCTAATTTTATTTTTGAGTTACGAGCAACTAAATTTAACGCACTATCAAAACATGCCGCATAACCCGCCGCAAATAATTGTTCTGGATTCGTAAAGGCACCTCCTTTTCCTCCTAATTCTTTTGGAATTTCTACTTTAAAATCTAAAACGCCATCTTCAGATTTCACACTACCTTCTCTACCTCCTGTTGCGGTTACTTTTGTAGAATACAATGTTTTCATTTTTATCTCTTATTTAATCTATTAATGTTACTAATTCACTCATAGGTTTACGCACCTTTTTAAGATTCACTAACCAATCATTAGGAGCGTTTTTATATCCTAAAGGAAGAATGAGCGTACTTCTTAAATTTTTCTCTCTTAAATTAAGAATTTTATCCAACTCATCACGATCAAAACCTTCCATAGGTGTACTATCTATTCCTTCATACTCGGCCTGTGTCATAGCTGACATAAGAGCTATATAAGTCTGTTTTGCAGCATGATTATAGTTTTCTTCTGGATCTTGGTCTGGATAAAAGGATAAAAGTTTTTGGCGATATGCTTCCCAACCTTCATTTTTTATACCTCTGATTTCATTAGTTAAATCAAACATGTGATTTATTCTTTCTGCTGTGTAAGTATCCCAAGCGGCAAAAACTAATAAGTGAGAACAATCTGTAACTTGCGATTGATTCCAAGCTATTTTTCTAATTTCAGCTTTAACATCTGGATTTGTAATTACAAAAACTTCAAAAGGTTGTAATCCACTAGAAGTTGGAGTCAATCGAATAGCCTCCAAAATGTTTTCTATTTTTTCGTTTGGAATCGTTTCTCCCGTCATTGCTTTACAAGCATAACGATTATTTAATAATTCTAAAAAATCCATTTTCTCTCTGTTTTTATGTAATGTATTATTTTTTATTGTACTCAACTAGATTATTTCTGATTATTTTTTTAACATATGAGCCGTAACAATCTTATTTCTTTATGCTATACCAAGACATTTTATATGCGTTTTCTAACACTTCTTCATTAAAAAACAATTCCCCCATTTGGTGTTTAGCTACTAAAAAGGATAATGGATTTATTGCAAATCCATAAATTAAATACAGAGAACAATCTTTAATGATTCCTTCTTCTTGTCCTCGTTTGCATAAATCCATAAATTTTTGCAAATACGAAATACCTTTACTTCGCGTTTCTTCGTTAATCATGGGTGTAATGTCGCACAACGATTGAAAAAGAGCTTCTTTTATATGAGTTCTTTTATAATTCGCTATACTATACCAAATTATCTTAAACCCCTCTTCTACTGACATTTCCTCATTATAATCTTTAAAGATATGGTCACTAATCTCGTTTTTTAGATGAAGATAAAGTTTATCTACCAGATCTTGTTTGTTTTCAAAATAAATATAAATAGTAGCTGGTGCTACATTTGCTTTTTGTGCAATTTTTGACATCGAAGAAGCGTGAAAACCATTATTATTCACTAATTCTAAAGTTGCTTCCAATATTGCTTTTTCTTTGTCTTTCAATGGAGCTTTCATTCCTATTATATTTTACAACTACAAAGATACACAAAAAGAATGAACGTTCATTCTTTTTGTGTTAAAATTTTTTAAAACATACAAAATGTAATCCTTTTAGAAAAAGGATAAAAGCGTAAGCATATAACCAACAGCTAGTTAAACCTTAACATTTTTTATTATCCCTCACATTTATGCGGATTTCCCGTAATTATTTATTAAATCCTTTTTTTATCTTAGGCATCATAACTTAACTAGAATAATTAAAGCTATCTGATAAACTTTATTACTTATAGATGCTAAAATCATTCTTAATAAAAACAAGTTTTTATTAAGAATGATTTTTTCTAAACACTAAAATTTTATATTTAGCGTTAAAAAGTAGTAAACCATAATTTAAAAACTAATAAATAATTTACATATAAGGTACTATCAAAATTTAAAATCATTTTATTTTTTTAATATAACTTACAAAAAAAATCTTTTATACTATTAAAAATTGAACAAATAAAACAAACTAATCAAATGAAAATAAAATCTTTAATCATTGCAGCTATACCATTATTGTGTTCTTGTAATAAAGAAAGTGATCAAACCAATTTGAAGAGCGAAGGTCCGATTGATTTTAAACAAAAAATGCGAGAATTTGTAATTAATATTAGCAAATACTCTAAAACAATTAATCCCAATTTTTATGTAATCCCTCAAAATGGCATCGAATTAGTTTCAACAACAGGAGACGATTTAGGAGCGCCCCATGATCCATATCTTGATGCTATTGATGCTAATGGACAAGAAGATTTATTTTATAGTTCTGAAAATGACAATCAAGCCACGCCTAATAACCGAACAGAGTACCTAAAAAAATTACTCAATATTTCTAAAAATTCGGGTAATAAAATTCTGGTTATTGATTTTTGTTCGAGCAATACTGATATTTCCGATTCTTATTCACAAAACGACACTAATAATTACACCTCTTTTGCCACGACTGAGGTTCAATTAAATTCTATTCCTCCCTTACCTAATCCTATAAATCAAGAAAATGATGAAAATGTTGTTAATATTAATAATGTAAAAAATTTCTTATACATCATTAATCCTACCCATTTTCGTTCTAAAGATGATTTTATTGCAGCTGTAAATAAAACAAATTATGATTTAATCATAACAGATTTATTTTTTAAAGGAGTCCCTTTTACAGCTTCTGAAATAAGCCGACTAAAAAATAAAGAAAACGGAGGAAAAAGACTTGTTATTTCATACATGTCAATTGGAGAAGCAGAAAGCTACCGTTATTATTGGCAACCGAATTGGATTATTAACAAACCCAATTGGTTAGATGAAGAAAATTCCGACTGGAAAGGTAATTTTAAAGTAAAATATTGGGACGAAAACTGGCAAAGCATTATTTATGGAAATAACAATTCTTATTTAAAAAAAATATTGGATGCTAACTTTGATGGAGTATATTTGGATCTAATTGATGCTTTTGATTATTACTCCAATTAATTACTATTTTTGTCACCACATATTTTTTTGAATACAATTTAATTTATAATCATTAAAACAATAAAAAAATGATACGAATAATTTTATCAACCATTACATTTTTACTAATTTCTTGTAATACTACTAATAAAGATGAAAAAACTATTTTCATCGGGGCTGAAACTAAACCTTGTAACACAGGAGTAATGGAAAGTCAGTGTCTACAAGTAAAATGGGCTAAAAATAAAAAAGATTGGGAACACTTCTATAGCAATATCGAAGGATTCAAATACGAACAAGGCAATGAATATGAACTTATCATTAAAGAAGAAAAAGTAGAAAATCCACCCGCTGATGGATCAAGCATAAAATATACTTTAATAAAAGAAATAAGCAAAAATAAAGTTGCTAACAATTAAAAAAGAAACTCTTAAGATCGTTTCAAGTGATTAACAAATCAGAATAAAAGAAAATTATGAAAAGCTAGTGATTTTTATAACCGTAATTTCATAGAATATAAATAAGTCTTTTAGAGGCTTTCTTCTAATTAATTGTTTGTTAACTATAAAATTATTTTTTCTCTTATACGGTTTTCAATAAATAAAAAATACCCCTAAAAAATCTAGTTTTTAGGGGTGTTATAAAATTAGTTCAATTTTATCTTACTAATTTTTTGTATCTAATTCTTGTTGGTACCAAATCGCCAAGGCGTTTTTTACGATTTTCTTCATAATCTGTAAAACCTCCTTCGAAATAGTATACTTGTGAATCGCCTTCAAAAGCTAAAATATGGGTACACACACGGTCTAGGAACCAACGGTCGTGAGAAATAATTACAGCACAACCTGCAAAATTCTCTAAACCTTCTTCTAATGCACGAAGAGTATTTACATCTAGATCATTCGTAGGCTCATCTAATAACAATACGTTTCCTTCTTCACGTAAGGTCATTGCTAAATGCAAACGATTTCGTTCTCCTCCTGATAATGCTGCTACCTTTTTATTTTGCTCACTACCCGAAAAGTTAAATTTAGATAAATAGGCACGTGAATTTACTTGTCGTCCACCCATCATTATCAATTCTTGTCCATCACAGAAATTTTCCCAAATAGATTTTTCTGGATCAATATTTTTATGGGTTTGATCAACGTATGCTATTTTTACGGTTTCACCTATTTCAAATGAACCTGAATCAGCTTGCTGCTCTCCCATTATCATACGGAAAATAGTTGACTTACCAGCCCCATTAGGACCAATAATCCCTACAATCCCTGCTTGTGGTAAAGTAAAATTTAAATTATCATATAGTAATTTATCCCCAAATGCTTTAGCTACATTTTTAGCGTCAATTACATTCGTTCCTAAACGAGGTCCATTAGGGATGTATAATTCTAATTTTTCTTCTAATTGTTTAGAGTCTTCATTTAATAAACGATCATAGTTTTGAAGACGTGCTTTTTGTTTGGTCTGACGCCCTTTAGCTCCTTGACGTACCCAATCTAACTCACGCTCTAAAATCTTACGTCGTTTTGACTCTGTTTTTTCTTCTTGTTCTAAACGTTTGGCTTTTTGATCTAACCAAGAAGAGTAATTTCCTTTCCAAGGAATCCCTTCTCCTCTATCTAGTTCAAGAATCCAGCCTGCCACATTATCTAAGAAATAACGGTCATGGGTTACTGCAATAATAGTTCCTTTGTACTGTTGTAAGTGTTGTTCTAACCAGTGAACTGATTCTGCATCTAGGTGGTTAGTAGGCTCATCTAGTAATAATACATCGGGCTCTTGTAATAATAAACGACATAAAGCAACACGACGACGTTCCCCTCCTGACAACACTTTTATTGGTGTATCTGCATCTGGACAACGAAGAGCATCCATTGCCACCTCAAGTTTATTATCTAATTCCCAAGCACCACAAGCATCTATTTTGTCTTGTAATTCTGCTTGACGATCCATTAGTTTTTGCATTTTATCTGCATTTTCGTAAACTTCTGGCAAGCCAAATTGGTCATTAATCGTATTAAATTCTTCAAGTAATTTCACAGCTTCTGCTGCTCCTTCACGAACAATATCTATTACTGTTTTTTCTTCATCTAATTGAGGTTCTTGCTCTAAATATCCTACTGTATAACCTGGTGCAAAAACCACATCGCCTTGGTAATTTTTATCAACACCTGCTATAATTTTTAACAAAGATGACTTACCAGAACCATTTAGACCTAAAATACCAATTTTAGCTCCGTAGAAAAAACTTAAATAAATATCTTTTAATACTTGTTTGTTTGTTGAAGAGTAAGTTTTACTTACTTTCGACATCGAAAATATTACTTTCTTATCGTCTGACATAATATAATTTAAAATTTTAGAATTTAGAACTCAAAGTAAAATTGAACACTAAAAACTATGACTGGTTACTAATTTAAACTCTTCCTTTTAAAGCATTAAAAACCCACGCATTGGCAAAGAAGCCAATTCCTACAGCACTAAATCCCCATCCTGCTACATCTGCATAACGATAAATACCTAACCCTATTAAAATTATTCCCATAACAATCATTATAAATGTTGCCCATGCTAGAACTGTGTTTTTATTCATTCCTACACTCATTTTAAACTTAATATTTTAGATTACTTTAAAAGTGCAAATATCGTAAATTTAGTTAAAAATTTTAACTAACATTTCTTTTAATAAATCATGTTGCGAAAGATTAGTAGCTCCTACTCCTTTGCTTTTTAAATCTATATCCTTTAGTGTTGCTACAATTCCGCTTACTTTTTTCATGGGATAATTTCGAGCTGCCAACTCGTAATCTTTAACAAAAAACGGATTTACCTTTAGTACTGAGGCAACATTTTTAGGGTTTTTATCTTTTAATCCATGGTATTGTAAGAGTTGCGAAAAGAAACTAAATACTAAACCTATAGTCAAAACTATCGGATTGTCTTTTGGATTTTGAGCAAAATGATCCGCTATCTTGTATGCTTGAAGCTGGTTTCGTTCGCCTATTGCTTTTCGCAATTCAAAGGGATTAAAATCTTTACTAAAACCAATATTTTCTTCAATAATTGCAGGTGTGATAACTTCTCCTTGTTTTAGTATTATAGTAAGTTTATCTATTTCATTAGCAATTCTACTTAAATCGGTTCCTAAAAAATCTATAAATATTTGTACTGCTTTGGGCTCTATTTGGAGTTTTTTACCCTGCAAAACCCTTGTCAACCAAGTACTTACTTGATTTTCATATAACTTTTTACTTTCAAAAACTAATCCGTTTTTCTCTAAAACTTTAGTAACTTTTTTTCGTTTGTCTAATGTTTTATATTTATAACAAAGTACCAAAACTGTAGTATCTTGTGGCTTTTCAGCATAAGCTTCTAATTTATCAATGGTACGTGACAATTCTTGAGCTTCTTTTACAATAACCACTTGTCTATCTGCCATCATAGGATATCGTTTGGCATTTCCTATAACATCTTCTATTGTCACATCACGACCATAAAGTATTGTTTGATTAAAATCTCTTTCGTGTTCTTGTAAAATGTTTTGTTCTATGTATTCAGAAATTTTATCTATATAATAAGGTTCTTCACCCATTAAAAAATAAATAGGTTTAATAATCCCTGCCTTTATATCTTTTATAATTTTTAGTACTTCATCCATTTTTTTCAGGTTTAAAGTTTCAGGTTTAAAGTTTAGAAATGACTTGAAACCTGAAACTAAAAAAGCTATTTTTGGAAAATGATAAATTTAAATTTTCCTACCTATCAATTTCGGTTCAAAAATAGCGAAAATAAAATATCTATTTTTGATGAAATCCGTAAAAAGTTTGTGGTTCTTACGCCTGAAGAATGGGTTCGCCAAAATGTAGTTCGTTTTTTATTAGAAGAAAAAAAATATCCAAAATCATGTATTAATGTTGAAAAATTAATTAAAGTTAATGATTTAAGTAAACGATATGATATTGCTGTTTTTCAACCCAATGGGTCTATTTTTTTATTAATAGAATGTAAAGCACCTGAGGTACCAATTACACAACAAACATTTGATCAAATAGCTCGTTATAATTTAGTCTTAAATGCTCAACATCTAATGGTCACTAACGGTTTGAATCATTATTTTTGTTCGATGGATTTTGAAAACGAAAAATATATTTTTTTAAACAACCTTCCTGAATATATCTTTTAAGTGATTTTATTTCCTCTATTGATTTTATCTTTTATGCTATTTCTAATTTTGTTTTCTAAAAAACCGAAATTACTTACATCTATCTAATAGCTACTTTTTTAGTTCTATTTGATTGTATCGAAAATATTTGTATTCTTTATGTGCTAAAATCCAACCTTTTATGTCTAAAAATCCAATTCTTTTTTATTTTTTTATAATAATTAAAGACATATTTATAGTATAATTTTTATTACGCTTATTTTTGTAGTTGTAAAACATGTATTTACTTACCTAAAAATTAAAACTTATTTAGCAAACTCCCTAAATATGAAAAAAATTGCCGTAGTTATACTTAATTGGAATGGACAAAAATTATTAAATCAATTCCTTCCATCAGTCATTCAGTATTCTCCTGAAGCAACTATATATGTTGCAGATAATGCTTCTACTGATCATTCCGTGGAATTCATAAGAAACGAATTTCCTTCTATCAAAATTATAGAAAATACAGGAAATTTTGGTTATGCAAAAGGTTACAACGAAGCCTTAAAGTATGTTGAAGAAGATATTTACGCATTAGTAAATTCTGATATAGAAGTAACAAAAAATTGGTTGATCCCCATTAAGGATTTGTTTGAAAAAGATCCTACAGTTGCTATTGCACAACCTAAAATATTAGATTATAAAAATAAAACCCTGTTTGAATATGCGGGAGCTGCTGGAGGATTTATTGATCGTTACGGTTTTCCTTTTTGCAGAGGTAGAATTTTTGACACTTTAGAGGAAGATCATGGTCAATACAATGATGTTATTGATATTTTTTGGGCAACAGGTGCTTGCTTCTTTATAAAAAAAGAAGTTTTTAGGGAACTGAACGGATTAGATGCTGATTTTTTTGCTCATCAAGAAGAAATTGATTTATGCTGGCGAGCTTTTAACAAAGGTTATAAAGCTAAATATTGTGGTTTTTCTACTGTTTATCATGTCGGAGGTGCAACCTTAAAAACAGGATCTCCACAAAAAACATTTTTAAATTTTAGAAATTCATTATGGATGATGACTAAAAACCTTCCTACATCAAAATTAATTCCTATCTTGCTTGTAAGAATGCTATTAGATGGTATAGCTGGTATAAAGTTTTTAACTGAATTCAAACCAAAGCATTTTTGGGCCGTCTTAAAGGCGCATTATTATTTATATATTAACCTCCTTAAATATTTAAAAAAGAGAACTATTAATCAAAAAGAAGATTATTACAAAATAAATTCTATTGTTTATCGTTATTTTATTAAGAATGGCAAAATTTTTGCTAACCTATACAAAAATTAAATTAAAATGAATAAAACATTTTTAACATTATCGCTTTTAGGTATTTTAACTACTTCATGTGTTTCTAAAAAGAAGTATGCTGAATTAGAAACTAAAAACAAAGAAACACAAGACCTTTTAAATACCGCAACTATTAAATTAAATTCTTGTTTAGAAGAAAAATCAGGACTCAATGCTAGTCTGACTGCTTTACAGAATGAAAATCAAAATTTAAGAAAAAACACTTCTGATTTGATTAATAGCTCTAAAGAGATGACCGTTTTAACTCAAAAAGGAGCTCAAAATATAGAAAAGGCATTAGAAACGATTAAAGAAAAAGATTTAAAAATTAATCGTTTACAAGATGCACTAACTAAAAAAGATTCTGTAACATTAGCACTTGTTACAAGCCTAAAACGTGAAGTAGGTATAGATGACCCAGACATTAATATAAATGTTGAAAAAGGGGTTGTTATGATTTCTATAGCAGACAATTTACTCTTTAAATCAGGTAGTTACGATGTAAGTGATAGAGCTCGAGGGGTATTAGGTAAAGTTGCAAAAGTAGTTAATAGTAAACCTGATTTTGAATGTATGGTAGAAGGACACACAGACAATATACCTATTAAAAACACTGTTTTATTAGACAACTGGGATCTTTCTGTAAAAAGAGCTACTTCTATCGTTCGTGTATTAGAAAAAGATTTAGGTGTAAATCCTAAGCAATTAATCCCAGCAGGTAGAAGTTTTCATATTCCTTTAGTAGATAATGACACTCCTGAAAATCGTTCTAAAAATAGAAGAACAAGGATTATAATTATGCCTAAAATTGATCAGTTTTATGAAATGATTGAAAAGGAAATGAAAAATTTAAGTAAATAATTTTTTAAAAAAATGGGGCTGTCAAAAAAAGGTAATTATATCTCTTAGATTTCAAGAAAGACTTAAGATTAATTAAATATTTTAGACAGCCTCTTTTTTATTTTCTCTCAAAACAATAATGCTCCTTCATTTTATAGGCATTCTCCTACTACCACAATCAATACTAGTTATTTAGCGGCTAAAATCATCTATCTACTCGAAAAGTAATTTAAAAATCACACCGTATTATTAATTTTTAGGTCAACAAACTCCAAACAAAGTATTTGCCGTACAACAGTCTAGCATAACCCAGATTACGCATTAGGATTTTATTAAACTCTTTTGTTTTACAACGTTCGTTTAAAATTTCGTTAAATCTATATTCTATTAACAAATTGCTTCTTTAAAAAATGAAGATTTATAGAATTTAGTCATTATTATTCCAAATTGTTTTTTCCTGCTGGTAATTCAAAAATTTGCAAATCAAAATAAATTACAGAGGCTAGAATATGATCAAAGATATCACTCATTATGTATTCATAGTTTTCAAAACGCTTATCGTTAGAAAACGCATAAATTTCTAAAGGAATGCCTTGGTGTGTAGGTTGTAGTTGTCTACAAAGCAAAATCATTTCTTTATTCAACCCAGGATAATTTTCTAAATACTTCGTTAAATATTTTCTAAATAAACCAAAATTGGTCAGATTTCTTCCATTAATAGATAAGCTTTTATCTATTTCATGCAATGAGTTATGTCTTTTAATATCAATTTGTTTTTTTTCTATATAACTTTTTATCAATTGTATTCTTTTAAATTCTTCTAATTCTTCTTCTCGTATGAATCGGATAGAATTGGCTTTTATTAAAATATGTCTTTTTATACGTCTTCCGTCCGAATTAATCATACCTCTCCAATTCCTAAAACTATCCGAAGTAAGACTATAAGTAGGAATAGTTGTAATGGTATGATCAAAATTTCTTACTTTTAATGTAGTTAAATTTATTTCGATAACATCCCCGTCAGCACCAAACTTATCCATTGTAATCCAATCTCCTATTCGAATCAAATCATTAGCTGAAACTTGAACAGAAGCCACAAAGCCTAAAATGGTATCTCTAAATATTAATATTATCAAAGCTGATACGGCTCCTAGAGTTTTAACTAATGCATCGGTACTAACATTAAAAATTTTAGCTACAATTACAATAATACCCAATATCCAGAGCATAATCATAATAACTTGTACGTAGCTATCTATAGGTTTATCTATGTACTCTGCTTTGGTTTTTAGATGATCTCTTATAGCTTTTAATGTGGAATTGGTAATCCATAAGATTAATAGAACAATATAAACCCCTACTAATCGACCAAAAATTGTTTCCCATGAAGTAAAATCATTTAATATAATGGGAACTGTTTTATAAATGTAAATTAATGGGATTAAATGCGACATATACTTTGCTGTTTCGTTAGAAATCAGCAAGTCATCAAATTTTGTTCTAGTACGTTTAGCTACTACTGCCATTCCTGTAACTAAAACAAAACGACAAAATAAGTAGATTATATAAACTATAAAACTAAGAATTATAATATTAATGGCTAACCCCAAATAGGATGCCAATGTATCATTAAAATCTAATTTTTTAAAAAACTTATAACACCAACCGAAGATTTTTTCAGTTTTTTCAAGCATATTATTTCAAATATTTTTTTTCTATATAAAATGTTCCAAAAGGAATTAAAGAAGCCAGTAAAATAATTACTGTTGTTTTTAAATTCCATTTTAACTGTCTTTGCAAAAGAAATGCCAAAAGTACATACAGAATGAAAAGAACTCCGTGACTCATGCCCACAGGGAATAAGAGCAACTTATATAAAGCTAAATCAAATGGTTTTATCATTAGCATATTTAACATGATAACGATATAAGAAACACCTTCTAGTAACGCAATATTTCGAAAGAATTTAAACATTTAAAAATCTATTTTAATTTTAAAAAAAATATACTTAGTATACTTATTGTTTTTTGCAAAGTAAAGCAAAGTTTAGCTGCTAAACTATAGCGTATGGTTTTTTTGAAAAGTTAAAATTTATATAAAATTAATTTCTAAAAAAAAATATCTATAAACAGTTTTTTAAATGTAATTTTGCAAAAATTTCAAAAAAGGTATGATGCAAAGCGATATAGAAACAGTATTTGAGGAGAAGAAAACACTCTATGATTATCAATCACGCGATATCAACACCATTTTTGATAGAATGGATAACACCTCTTCCAATTATCGCCTTTTATACCAGTTACCAACAGGTGGTGGAAAGACGGTTATCTTTTCTGAAATTGTGCGTCGTTATATAGAAACGCATCAAAAAAAGGTAGTAGTTCTGACGCATCGCATTGAGTTATGTAAACAAACTTCTAAAATGTTACATAATTTTGGCGTACAGAACAAAATCATTAATTCGAAAGTCAAAGACTTACCTGATCAAGATGATTTTTCTTGTTTTGTGGCTATGGTAGAAACTTTAAAAAATCGTTTGAATGATGATTTATTACAAATTGACAATGTAGGATTAGTAATTATAGATGAGGCGCATTACAATTCATTTAGAAAATTATTGAATCGCTTTAAAAATTCTTTCATATTAGGGGTTACTGCCACTCCTTTGAGTTCTAATATTGAACTCCCTATGTATGAAAACTACAAGGAACTGATTGTAGGAGATCCAATTAGAAAATTAATTGAAAACGGGTTTCTAGCAAAAGCCACTACTTATAGTTACGACGTTACACTATCAAGCCTAAAAGTGGGGATTAATGGGGATTATACAGTAAAATCTTCGGATGAACTTTACTCCCAATTAGATATGCAATCGAAATTATTGAGTGCTTATGAAGAAAAATCAAAAGGTAAAAAAACCTTGATTTTTAACAACGGAATTAATACCTCTTTGTATGTATATGAAACCTTTAAAAAGGCAGGTTATGACATACGCCACTTAGATAATACAACTAGCACCGAGGAACGAAAAGATATTTTAAAATGGTTCAAATATACACCTAATGCGGTACTTACTTCTGTAGGTATTTTGACTACTGGTTTTGATGAACCTACTGTTGAATCTATTATCATTAACCGCGCTACTAAATCTTTGACTCTTTATTTTCAAATGATTGGTCGCGGTTCTAGACGTTTACCTAATAAACATGAATTTAGCATTATAGATTTAGGAAATAATGCCGCACGATTTGGTTTATGGGATGATCCTATCGATTGGCAACATATTTTTAAAACACCTGAATACTATATTGAAAATTTACGTAGTGATTCTGAAATTGAACGTTATTTTAAATACGAAATGCCAGCTGATGTCCGTGAACGATTTAAAAACACTTTAAATGTAGAATTTGATATAGAAGAAGAATTCAACAAAGCAATTGCTAAAAATTTGCGCCCAAAAGTAGTTATTGAAGATTCTATCCTAAATCACGCGAGTATGTGTGTAGATAATGCGGAGGAATTAAATGAAGCCAAGCAGTTAGCAAAATATCTTGCAGAAGACATTGAATATAGAGTGAAAATATTTTGCCGTTGTTTAGCCAATTCTACCAAAAACTATCGTGAATGGTTGGTAGATGATTACAAAACACGTTTGCAAGTGGCCATTGGTAAATTATATCGCGAACGCTTATTTGCTATGGAAGATTAATTTTTGTAATAGTAGGTTTCCTTCTTATTTAACCCCAGATTATGCATTAGAAATTTATTACAGATAAAAATGATTTTGAATCTAAAAAAGTGATCCCTTTTTTGTCCTCAATGTAAGAGTATAGCTCCGAAAAAAATCGTGTATTTTTATCTTATTTCCCCTTTCCTTTTTCATCAGGAAGGCTAACGCATAATCTGGGTTAAACGCTATTTGGGCACAGTGCTTTTTAGAACGTCTTTGTTTTATTTAAATCCTGTATGAATATTTTAGATTCCTTTATTAAATGATTCAAGCGGATTAAATCCTCTTTTTTTAAAATATGCAAACAAATGATTTTTTCTTGAATTATAGCTCTTGTATAATCCACCAATTTGATGTTTTTAGGGTACTAATTTTATACTAACCTATCCAATTTTTAAAATCATTTACTCTTTCGCGAGCTACCACTATTTCATCCTCTTTATAAGAGGGTAATATTAATTTTAATCTTGAATTACTATACAATTGAATTTCTTTAATTGATTTTAAAGGCACAATAAATTTTCTAGATATGCGATAAAAATCTTCTGGATTGAGTTCGTTTTCTAATTGTTCTAAAGTGCCTTCTAATAGATAGTCACGATTGTCTAAAGTATGTAAATAAGTTCCTTTATCTTGACTATAAAAGCATTCTACCTCATGAATATCAATTAATTTTAACTGTTGCCCTATTTTTACTGTAAAACGTTTTTTGTATTCTTTTTCAACGGGATTTACCAACATACGTCTAATCATATCAAAATCTAACGAAAGATTTTGTAGAGTTGATGTACGAGATTTGAACTTATGAATAGCTTTTTCTAAATCGTCTTCATCAATGGGTTTTAATAGATAATCAATACTATTTAATTTAAAAGCACGTAAGGCATATTCATCATAAGCGGTTGTAAAAATAACAGCACTTTTTATATCAATTGTTTCAAAGATCTCAAATGATAAACCATCTGATAATTGAATATCTAAAAAAATTAAATCGGGGTGTTGATTATTCTGAAACCAATGTATTGCTTCTTCAACAGAATGTAATAATTGATTTACAAGTAGTCCTAATTTTTCTACTTTACGTTGCAATAAACGTGCTGATGGCTTTTCATCTTCTATAATTATGATATTCATATTTTAAATATATTTTATAGATTAATTCCATTGCTTTTGATTTTGTTGCTCTTGCTTCATTAATTCTTGTATTTTTTTTTGTTCCCACCTAGAGCCTAAAATCATATTAGGTAAAAACACGGATAATCCATGTGCAAGTAAACCTATTCCCCAAAAGAATGCTGTGTAAAAATAATGCCATTCTAAATAACTTTCATTCTCTTTTACGTTTTGAATATTTGCTATATAAAGTATTGTGTTAATAAATATATATATTATTAAATGGGTATAAAATCCTTTTATTTTCTTTACTTGTTTATAAGCTTCTAAATAACGAGATTCTTCTTCATTTGTAGGGACAAAATGTTTTATTTTTTTGTATTCTTCTCTAGTTTCCATTCTTTTTGTTTATTTATTATTATTTCTTTTTTTTTCTTCTTCTATGAGTTCTTGAATTTTTCGCTCTTCCCAATTCTTACTCATAAAAGAAAAGTCATAAACTTTTAAACCATGAAAAAACAAGCCTATCCCCCAACCTAGCATTGGATAAAAAAACCAAATATGATTTGATGAATATTTTAGATTTATACAAATGAAAAAAGTATTTATACATAAATAAGAAATAAGATGTGAGTAAAAATCTTTGATTTCTTTTACTTTTTTCCTTGCTTTTTCATAACGTTGAAAATCATCATTAAAATTTTCCATTTTTTTATAATTTTATTTAAAAATTATTACTACACCATTTTACTAATCCCATTTTTTATTTTGAAGATTTTCTTTTCTTAGAATTTCTTTAATCTTTCGTTCTTCCCAATTTTTTCCATAACCAAAAACTTCTATAGCATGAAAAAATAATCCCATTCCCCAACCTATTAGTGGAAACCAAAACCAATTAAAATTTGATGTTTTTGAATTGATTAATATTAAAAAAGGAATTATACTACAATAGGATATTAAATTTGCATAAAAAGATTTTAATTTTTCTACTCTTTCTTTAGCTTTAGTAAAGGCTAAATTTTCATTGTAAATATCTTGTGTTTCCATAATAGCTATTTTTTTTGTTAAAATAGGGATATAAACCCTAAAATAAGTATTGGTTTGTTGAATTAAAACTTTCCGATAAGAAATTAATCCATAACGATTAATAATATTTTGCAACCCTACTCCTTTATGTTTTTGTAATACTTCTTTTTTTTGTAAATTGTTTTCTACTACTAAATAATTGTTTTCTATAAAAATTTTTATGTACAATGGTTTTTTTTCGCTTACTACATTATGTTTAATAGTGTTTTCTAAAAGTAATTGAAGAGAAAGAGGAACTACTCTAGCATCTGAATTATTAAAATGTATGGGCAATTCAAAGCTTAAGCTATTTTCAAACCTCATTTTAAGTAAATTCATATACGTTTTTGCAAAAGATAATTCTTCTTCTACCGATACTAATTCTTTATCTTTTTGTTCTAAAACATATCGGTAAATTTTAGATAATGAGGTAGTAAATCGTTGTGCTTGTTCTGGATTTTCTTCAATTAGGGAACTTAAAACATTTAAACTATTGAATAAAAAATGGGGATCTATTTGATTTTTTAATGTTTCAAATTTAGCAGAAGCTGTACCTGCTATTACTTTTTGCTCTGTGAGTTTGTATTCTTGATAATTTTTATAGAAATGAAATAAATACAGACCTAAAGTAACAATTAAGGTAATAACCATAGAGACTACATAATTAGAGGCTTTTTCGTTTTTTATAAACTCTAAAAAAGTTTCATTATCTAGTATTACACTTTCAAAAATTCTTAGAAAAAAAATCATTAATAACGATATACTAAAGGAAGTTATTCCTCCTAAAATAAGTCGTTTTGGAGCAAATCTATTTTCTTTAAACAGACGATCAAAAAAGACAAAAACAATACCATTAGCGTAATACAAACTTATTCCATAAAGAAAAGCATAAAAAAAGCTCCACTTTAAATAAGTCCAAGTTATAATTGCCCCATTAAGATAGTTGATAAATAACAATGCTAGTCCTATAAAAAAGCTAATTAAAATAGCTGTAGGTATTGTTTTAATCCATTTATTCATTTGATGTCTTTTTATTCTATTTTTATTTTATTATTTACAAGTAGTTGCAACTTGTTTTGCTCTTTCAAATCCCCATTTTGGGTGTAAGGGTGATTCAGGTTTAAAATTAGCAAAAAGTTCTAATGACCGATTTATTTCTGCACATAATGGTTTTGTATCAACTCCTGTCCACTTAGCACCTCCTAATTCAAACTCTGCCTTTCCAAAAACAGCACGTGGGTTATTAGGGTTAATGATTAAAGCTGTTTGGTATTCAGTCATGACTAATGGTGAATATTTTATAGAATTATTCATAGGATCTTGAACTAAAGTTACTAGATAGATTAGTGCTTGTAATATATTGATTTCTTCATTTTTAATACTTTTATTTTTAGCACTTTCTAATGCTGTTTGTGCTTTATTTATTAGGTCTGTACTTTTTTCTTTATTTATTGGATTAAATGCTTCTGTGCAATTAATCAAGGCAATGTAATAATCTGGCAACCATTGTTTTTTTTCAGCGGATGCTATCCGTTCAAAAATAGCAGATGCTTCCATTGTTTTCCCTTCTTTCCAAGTTGCTAATGCTTTTCCCATGGCTTGTTCATATTTTCCTTCTTGTCCAAAGATTACTGAACTGATTATAAATGCTAAAAATGTTAAAAGACGTACCATAATTTTTAAATTTAATTGTTTTTGAATGTTCTCTTTTTTCTATTTCAAAATTACTGTAAGTAGTATGCTTTAAAAACGAAATCTAACTGAACTGTAATTTTTTATAGATGAATTGTTATTGATTGATAAATAATAACGACATCTTTTTTCTAATCTATAAATTTTCTAATTGATTGTTTTTTTTATCCTTACTTATTGTCCAAAAAAAGCCTATAAAGAAAAAACGATTAGCTGGTTGAGCAATAGTTTCTCTTTGAAAAACACCGTTTGAATCTGCTTTTGGGGCATATTGATAACCAAATACATTATCGCGTCCTAAAACATTTGATATTGAAAAATAAAGTATCTTTTGAGTTGTTAATAAGTAGGCCCAACTAAGACTTAAATTATTATAGGCTTTGGTTTTGCCATTCATAAACTGTGATTCGTTGGGATTGTTATAAGGTCTACCTGTAGCAAAACTATTTGTTATACTTATTTGGGATTTCCACTCTTCTATCCAATATTTACCGACTAATGATAAGGTATGATTAGCTACAAAGGGGGGAGTTACTCCATACAAATAATTTTTAAAATCACGCTTGCTATCAATGTAGCTATAACTTATCCAATATTCTAGTTTTTTAAACGTATTATTATCTCTCCAAAACAGATCTATTCCTTGTGCATACCCATGTCCTGTATTAGTAAATTGCGAATTGTATAAGGGTTGTATTGTATTGTATTTTATAAGGTTTTTGTAGTTTTTGAAATAGAATTCGGCACGAAGTGTTCTTTTATTGGCAGTATATAAATAATTTAAAATATAGTGATGTGTGTCTTCAAAGTCTAATGAAGCTGTATATTTTAAATAATCTTGTTTAGGTGCTTGATGAAAATCACCATAGGCAAATGAAAATTGGTTGTTTTTTGAAATTTTATAGGCTAGTGATGCTCTTGGTTCTAATATCTTTTGGTTTATCAAACTATTGTATGTAAAACGAGTACCTAATTTTAATGCAAAATCATTTGATAGGTACAAATCTGATTCTGCAAATAATGCTCCTATTTGGCTTTGATAACCTAATTTATATTCTGTTTTATTTTCAAGTGTGTATTTTTCATTAAAGCGAGTATAAAAATAATCTCCACCAAAAGATAATGTAAATCTATTTGAAAATTTTTTATCTATTTTTAATTTCAGATGTGTTGCCAATTCTTTTGTATATAAATCATCTTGTTTCACGAACATATTTATTTCATTTCTACCTAAACTCCCCCCTGTTGTAAGGGTCCAATTATCGATAAACGTTTTTTTATAAAAAGAGTTTAGATATAGATTGTTATTCGTATTATGAATTCTTTTTAAGATTAATGTACCTATTTCTGTTTGATTTAAATCAAATGAAGAATGATCTAATGCTACATAAAACTTAAAAATTCCATTATTTAATTTTTGTCTTAAAATACTTTCACCTCCCAAAGTCTGATAGGGTTTATTCCATTGAATATTTTGGGGTATTAACCATTGATAAGGTCCTAAATTAATATAGGAGGTATTTAAACTTAATGAACCTTTTTTCCATTTTTTAGTCTTACCTATTGAGGTGCCTATTGACATGATTGCAAAATCAGTTTTTTCTATTTCTGGTTCATTAATTGTATTCATTAGCAAAACGCTCGATAAAGCATCTCCAAATTCTGCTGAATACCCTCCTGTAGAAAATGTCATTCCATTGAACAATAAGGGAGAAAATCGGCTTCGAGTAGGCAAATTGTTTGGTGTAACCCCATAAGGTTGCGCTACTCTAATTCCATCTATGTAAGTTTGTGTTTCATCACTTTCGCCACCTCTAACAAACAAACGACCGCTTTCTCCATTTATTTGTGCTCCTGGCATTGTTTGAAAAGCTCCTACAACATCACCTAAGGCACCGGCTGTAGTTAATATGTCTAGTGGTTTTAAGGCTGATGCTTTGCTATTATCTCCTGCTTTAATAGTTCCCGCAGTAATTGTTACAGCATCTAAGGCATTTATAGTAGTTTTTAAGATATAGGTATTTATTTGATTGTTTTCTATGTTTATTGGCACTTTTAATTCATCAAACCCTAACTGGTTTATAATTAAATTTTGTGCTCCTTTTTCATAGGTTTCAAAATAAAAAGTTCCATCTATTAAGGTCGTACTTCCATCGTAAGTTCCTTCTATAAAAACATTAGCACCTGAAATAGGATGCTGTTTTTTATCGATTACTTTTCCTTCTATTTTAGTTTGTGAAAAAGAAAAAGTAGTAAAAACAATCATTAAAAAATTTACTATTTTTTTCATTGGTTTACTTATTTTACTATCCAAAATTGAAAAACTATGAACTTTAAAAAAACTAATTAATGCTGAATTGTAAATTCTGATGACTGAATTGTTATTTCTTTTTTTATAATAAATACTCTATACTACTTGTTCTAATAACTTTACTTTTATTAGTAATGGTATCTTTTGAAAATGTATATTTGTAATTCTACAATTTTTAGAAATGTTTTTATAGGATTTATCTTTATTATTAGGTTCTCAAAAATTAAATCATTTCTGAAATATTTATCTTTTAACATTGTAATATTTTTACCATGCCTTTAAAACATTTTTATAAAAACCTATTTTTAGGAAAACAGCATAAAAAAGATAAGCCTAAACACAATCCTATAAAAAAACGAATACTAAATATCCTTTCTATATGGAATAATGATCATCAGGATGATAGTGGTATCGAAAAAATTGTACGTTTACTTTTATCTTCTTCTCAACTGCTTTTTCCTGGAATTTATATAAAGCAGCTTGCGCACAAAATAAACTTTGAGTATGAAGACATTAGTATAGATTTTTATGTAGTAGCTAAGGTTGTTTTTCCTCTTATTATATTAATAAATGGATGGCAAAATAATATCTTTATCATTAGTATAATGATTTATCTTTTACTAGAAACTTTTTTTTATATTCCTACTTTAATATTTGCTTCAGATTTGTTTTCAAGACCTCGTTCATATAAACGTTCTATGTTACTATTATTTTTAAATTATGCCGAAGTTGTTATTGGATTTGGGGTATTATATGCTATGGGTAATCAAATGAATAAGCCTTTTAAACATTGGTTTGAGCCTATTTATTTTAGTCTTATTACATCTAATTCTATAGGATATGGCGATTTTTATCCTATAACTTTATTAGGACGGGTTTTAGTAAGTATACAATCTATGTTTTTTTTATCTTTTGTTGTTTTATTTTTAAATTTCTTTTCTACTAAGGTCAAAGTTAAAGGCTACTTTGATCATGAAGGAGAATCGTAATTTGATTCCTTTCCTTTAAATCCAAATTACGTATTAGAAATCTATTCCAACCTAAAACTACTTCAAAAATAAGCACTTACTCCTTTTTGAAATATTGAAAATATTAATATATTCGAATATTTCAAAAAGTCCGTGAGCACTCATTTTTATTGTATTTTTAGATTTCATAACGAAGTCTAATGCGTAATCTGGGTTAAAAAAGAAAATTCCATTTTTATTAAATAAATCAAAATGGAATTTTAGTCTAAAAACAGATTTATGTTATTTTCTACATTAAATTACAATTTAATTTCTAGCGTTACATAATAAACTCTAGGTTCTGAAGGGATGATACCTGGGCCTGGATATCCTGTTGCTCTTTTGGTAAAGTATTTGTTATTAGTCAAATTATTAATACTAGCTTCTAATTTAAAACGATTAAATTTATAAGAAGCAGATACGTCCAACACATTATACGAAGGAATTCCACCAAATATACCTGATAAGTCATTTTGGTCAGAAATTCTATTAGAAGCATCTGTAAATTGTGATGATACGTAAGTATATTGTGTACTAACTAATAGATTTTTGTATCCCAAACTTAATCCTGTTTTTAGATTATGAAGAGGTACAAACTCAACATGGTTGTCTTTTATATTAGGAATATCTGATTTTATATATTTAGACTTTGTTATGGATATATTTGAAAATCCATCAAATTTAAAGTTTAAATTATCGGGTACTATCATTTTTAAAAAATTGATAGTAACTAATGATTCAACTCCATAAGTAATACCTGTTCCAATATTATCTCTTAAGCGTACATCCGGTTTTAATCCTTTGGGATCACGGGCGCTATATTCGCCAATTTTATTATCATATAATAAGCCAAATCCGTTAATATCAAAACTTATTATGTTTCCTATTTTTCCTCGGAGGCCAATGTCTGAACCGTATCCTTTTTCATCAGTTATATCATCTGCTACAACAATACTAGGACTAGCGGTTCTTATATCATTAAAAGTTACTGAGCGATAGTTTTGTGTTAGATTAGCGTATAATTCTAAACCATATTTAGGTTTATAACTAAAACCAAGTCCAAGTAATGCAAATTTTCTTTCAAAAATTCTATCTTCAAACTCTGTTTTATCTATATTTATATTTCCTGCTAGATCTCTATTAATTACTCTAAAGAAACCAACGGCTTGTGTTTTAATATATTCATATCTAAACCCAGGTGTAATTGAAAAATGATCGGTTATTTTAAATATGTTTTCACCAAATAATGATATATTAAGGTTTGGATAACTATAGGACGACTGATTTTGATAATATGAAAATTCTTTATCTGCAATTGTAAAATCAGCATCTAAAGTAGAACTTCCTGGACCTTGTATCCCTGAATTTTTAGATTGATAATATTTGGCACCTATTAAAAAAGCATTCCGTTTGTTCCATAAATTGTATTTATAGAGATATCGTGCTTCTGCTCCCCAATTTATAAATTCACCTATAATTAAATCTCTTTCTGTATTAGGAGTATCTGGGTTAGAAACTCTATTCGAACGATATCCTAACGCTTTTCTATAAGCATCTAATCCGAATAATTGTAATGAGAAATCCGCATCATTATTAAACTTGTGTTTTAAGCGTAAAGCAAATAAATTCCAATTTACAGAAAACCAATTACGTGATCGGTTGCTTTGAAAAGGATCATTTACAAACATGCCATTGGTCAAACCTCCAGGTTGTTTGGCTAAATAATTAAAATGTGTATAATCAAGATGAAGTGAAGTTTTATCGGATAATTTATAATTTAAATTCCCAAAGTAATTCTTTGATTCAAAATTTGAATTAGGCCTGAATCCGTCTCCTTTCTTATAATTGTAAAAGGTATAATAACTCCATTTATCTTTTGTACCGCTCAAGCTTGTAAAGTTAGCGAATGTATTAAATGAACCTGCTGTAAAACGAGAAACGGCTTCTAAAGGTTTAGTACTTGGCTTTTTTATTTTAAAGTTAATCATTCCTCCAAATTGCGTCCCATACTGAAGAGACGCAGCTCCTCTGATTACCTGAATTTCTTCTATAGCTTCTGTTGGAGTAGCATAATAACTTTCGGGATACCCTAGCACATCTGCACTAATATCATAGTCATTCTGTCGTGTATTAAAATTAGCTGTTCTATTAGGATCTAAACCACGCCCCCCTATTGATAATTGTAATCCTCCATCAATACTTTCATTCATTGTAATACCTACAACTTGCGAAAAAATTTGACGCGCATTATTTATGGCTTTATTAGCTGTTAAATTATTTACTACTATTACTTCTGTTTTTTTTCCAGCATATATAGCCGTTTCTTCAACGTCCTTTAAAGTTCTAATAGCACTTATTTTTTGGCGTTGACTGACTATTTTCACTTCTGATAACTTTTTCAACTGCTCTATTTCTATAATTTGTAATTGAGCTGATGGAATAATTTTTTTCTCTATAATTTCGTAACCTTCTTTATAAAAAACTAAGTTTGTTGGACTTCCCTTTTTTAGTGTGAAATTTCCATTTGAATCAGTAAAGTAATTTAGATTTAAATTTTTATCTAATATTTCAACTTGTGAAACTCCTATTCCATTAGAAACAACTTTACCAATTATGGTATTTTGCGAAAACATTTTTGTAACTACTAATAGCAGTAGCATACATTTAAAATCCTTTAATTTCATCTTTAAATGGTAAAATCCATGTTTTATGTTTGAACGATTCTTTCTCTGATCCTAAATCTATATTAGGATTTATATAAGGCTGACTCAATCGACCATTAAGAGCCACAAAGCTTTCTACGTATATTTTAGGGTTTATAAAGCCATTTTGTGTGTAGTGTTTTTTAAGAATATGAGCATATTCTAATATAAAATCGGGCTGAAAAGACATTTGTTTTTCCTGAAAAGGGGTTAAAAAGTCGCGGTTATCCACTAATGCTACTTTACCTGTTTGATCTACAACTCTAAATTCTGTATATCCTGCTTTTTCCATTAGCATTACACGCCAAGAAAAACGAAAACCTTCTTCTGTCCAAAATAATTCTTCAGGGTACAATAAATATCTAAAAGGAAAAACTAATTGAAACAGCATAAATAAGCCTAAAAAAATCACTAAACTTTTGGAAGTCTTAACTTTAGTATCATAGATTCCTTTAAATCGAGAACTAGAAATATGTAGGATTTTAATTATTTTTTCTAATACTTTTTTGTGAAAATTAGAAGAAAAATAGATCAAGGTACTTACGATCATTACATAAGGGAAAACGCCAATAGGAAATAATATTTTTGTAAAAATATGAAATAGAACTACAAATATAAATCCAACTATCCTGGTTCTTTTATTTAATAATAAAAAAGGGATGGATAAGTCATAAATAGCACCTGCCCAACTCATAGCATAATGAACCCAATTCTTAAGCAAAAATGTACCTATGATTGGCAAGCCTGAATTCATAGGAAGCCAAGTTTTTAAAGGTTGAGCTTCTAGCAACCAGTCTGAATTTAGTTTTATTAGTCCTGCATAAAAATACACTATTCCCAACATGAATTTTAAAATATCAATAGTCCATTGTGGAATGTGTGAACGTAACTTGGACCTATCTAAATATACGTCTAAAGAATAATTACAACTTGCAGGAAGAAAAATGAGAATAAAGCTAATTATAGAGATAAAATAATAGTGATTTAAATAGGTAGTTTTATCCATTAGTTCTACATAAGTAAAACTAAGAAAAAAGGACATAATAGCAAGCTTATAACGATACCCTAAAGCAACAAATAAGGCCGAGAGCCCACAGATAAGAAAAATAAAATAAGTATAAACTCCTATTGGTTTAACCCATTCGAATCCGAAGTAAGTGAAATGATATTTGGGAGTTATATACAGGCTTTCTATCCATCCATAACTCCAAAAACGAACAATGCTAAAAAACATCATCAAACCAAACGCTATCCTATAAAAAGCTAACGTTTCGGAAAATGATGTTTTTTTTAAATATGTACGAATATTAATCCCCATCTGAATCAACATATCCTACTGCAATATTAAGTGCTGTTAACATATCTACTTTAAAATAAGACACATTAATTTGCATAGCATCATAGGCTTCTAACATCTTGTTATTATCCGTGTTTATCTGATTTACAAAGTTATTATCCAGAAGATTGTTTTTTATTTGTATCAATGAAAACTGATCATTAATAATAATACTTAATAATTTATTATTTCTTTGTACATTTAAATGATCCAGATAGCTTTTTAAGGAAGGTCCTGTTTGATTGCTCGAAAAGTATTTTCCATTAAAAAAATCAGCACTTGCTTTTATAGCTTCATTTAATAAAATTTTAGACACTTCTTTGTTAAAATAAGCTTCCACTTTATTGGGTTGAACACCACTAGAAAATTTTCCTGCGGGATAACCTACTTTACCTAATCGAATGTGTTTTTCGAAGTATTCAATGTAGGCATTCACTATTAAATTTACAGCCCCAGAATTAGTATTATTTGTATTAGAAATAAATGTATTTTTAAAACTATTCCAATCATTTACCAATAATTCAGCATTATTTTTTAAATCCGTTACTAAATCAGTCAAATAGGTTCTGTATTTTTGAGCATCTACTCCTGTATAAAACATTAAAAGGGCATTATCTGTATCTGCTAACCCGTAAAGCATATAGTCTAGAGCTGGATAGCCTTGTTTATCAAATTGTGATAAAGACGTAAGATTGTAGGTTTGGGTATTTATATTCTTATTAATTTCTATGACATTTACAGGATATGTATTCGTGTGACCTATAAAATATAAATCTTCTGCTTTTCCTATTTTAAAAAAAGCTATATGCTGATAAGCTTTGTATGAATTAAGCCATGAAGCCCTTAATTTATTTAAATTATCAATCGTAGGATTTTGTTTAAAAACAGTTACCTCTTCATAAAGTTTATCTACCCCTATTTGATAATTTTTATAAGCAGGAATAATTATATTTTCTGCCCAGTTGGTAAGCATGGCTTTTTTATCATAATTATCTCCTATAGTTATTTGAGGTTCATCAATTTTTTTATCATCTGAACAACTTGTCAATAAGGACAAGAAAAGTACAAAAAATATTTTTCTCATAATTTCTTTATTAATACAAATATATGCTATCCGAAAAGGTTGCAATCTTATCATTCCTACCAAAGAGAGGCTCGAACGAAGTAAACAGGCGAAACAAACCACATAACACTAATCAAGTGACTTCTTTTATTGTCGAAGTGACAGACTAGACGTTCCTCCGTTTTGACTTTTCAGACACCTTCTTTATTAATGCAAATATAACCAAGTACTAATATGTGTTAGTACTTGGCTAGTCATATCTTTTTATTATAATTTTTTAATTAACAGTTTCTGCTTGTTCTACTGTAAAACCAAATTTATCGGCAATCTCTTTTGCTAGTAGTTCTAGATTATTTTTAGAATAATCAACATCCCAAAAGCCATTTCTACCTGCCATTAATTTATTCAAGATAACATCTACTTCATTTTTAGATAGATACGGACTATTAGTTCCTTGTTTATTCGTATATCTTAAACATTTAATAAAACCGTATCCTTCAGATAATGCGTGAAAAGTTTTTGCAGCTCCACCAACTAAATTTTTCTTTCCTTCCATCAAATAATATACTGCACGCACAGCCGCCACCTTCGCTAATTTTTCTTTAATAATCGCTATTTGAAGATCACGAGTAACATAATCATTATTTACAATGGCTGCTCTCCCTAGTCTAAACGCTAAATTAATATCTCCTTTTAGAGTATTAAAATCTTTATCTGCATTTACTTGATCTATATAGCTATCCCAAAATTTAGCATTTTTTCCATCTGCATCACGACCAGCGCCATAAACATAACCATACGCTTCATCCCAAGCATGCTCCATTTCTGTATAATTAGTACCTACAACTAACTTTTTATTTGTATTATCTTCTCTATTAGTACCTGCATCTAATTTTTTTGTGCTCAAATAGTTATTACAAATTTGATCTATGAAACAAGCTCCCATTAGTCCTTTTAAAACCACTTGAATGGGTTCTAAACCATTAGCCGAATAGTATCTTTTTTCAAAAATACCCGCAACTCCTTCAGTTGCGGTGCCAGCCCCTGCACTTCCTACTTCTCGTAATTTGTTTTCAAAAAAAACTCTTTCTTCTGCCTGTTCTACACTATTAGATGAAAAATAATCTAATGATGCTGCCGTTTTGTCCCTTAATTGTTTTGTTTTAGAACTATTTAATTCTCCATTTGTAAAAGGGGTATTTGCATTAGCGTACATATTTAATAACTTGACATCGCTTACATTTGCACCACTAGCTCCTTGAGTCTTAACATAATCTGCTATTTCTTGGAGCATTAAAATTCTAGACTTCTGACCATTAAAATCAACTGTTGTAACACCATTACGATTAAAAGTATAAGTAGCTGGCGTAGCATAAGGCGCATAGTCTTTTATTACTTGTTCATCTTTAGAACATGAGGTAATTATCAAAGAAAATACGGGTAAAGAAGCTAATAAAAATTTATTGAAATTCATTTTAAACATTTTATTTAGATCATTTAAAAATAAGACAATGCAAATATAAAGACTGATTCTAAATAAAAAAAATTTATTTAGATTATTTTAAAATAAAATACACTCATCCAATTAATGATAATAATTAAAGATTTTTAAGGCTTCATTATAAGCACTTTCAAAACTCATAGCACTTAAATTATGACTTGCTTTTTGAGAGGTAAAATAAGACAACATTTTTTCTGTAGGCATATTTCCTGTAAGTTTATCGGTAGCCATAGGACACCCTCCGTGTCCTTTTATAGCACCGTCAAAACGTCTACAACCTGCTTTGTAAGCGCTATCTATTTTTTCAAACCATTTATCAGGAGTGGTATGTAAATGAGCCCCAAATTCAATCTTTGGATATTTAGGAATCAGATTTGAAAATAAATATTCAATAACATCAGGTGTAGAAGAACCTATCGTATCTGATAGAGATAGGATTTTAATCCCCATAGAAGCTAATTTTTCAGTCCACTCTCCTACTATTTCTACATTCCAAGGATCCCCATAAGGGTTTCCAAAGCCCATAGATATATAGGTAACCAGTTCTTTATTAGACTGTTCTGTAATATTCATTATTTCTTGTAATGTTACCAATGCCTCTGCTATCGTTTTATGCGTATTACGCATTTGAAAATTTTCAGAAATAGAAAAAGGAAAACCTAGATAGTTAATTTCTTTATATTGTACTGCATTTTGAGCGCCTTGTGTATTAGCTACTATAGCTAATAACTTACTTTGCGTATTAGACAAATCTAATTTAGCTAAGACTTCAGCTGTGTCTTGCATTTGAGGAATTGCTTTTGCAGAAACAAAACTCCCAACATCAATCGTATCAAAACCAACACGTAACAATGACTGTATGTATTGTACTTTTTTATCTGTTGGTATAAAATCTTTTA
Source organism: Flavobacterium columnare (assembly GCF_014844295.1). Taxonomy (NCBI): domain Bacteria; kingdom Pseudomonadati; phylum Bacteroidota; class Flavobacteriia; order Flavobacteriales; family Flavobacteriaceae; genus Flavobacterium; species Flavobacterium columnare. Next base: position 2,730,770 of record NZ_CP054494.1, on the reverse strand, counting down.
TGCCTTGCATGGCATCACGGGGGCATTCTATTAACTTAATATTTTCAGCATTCATAAGAATCTTTATCTAAAGTTAGGCTTGTTCTAAAATTTTTTTATTAATAGATTTTATTAAGGCTGGTCCTTCGTATATAAAACCTGTATATAATTGCACCAAACTAGCCCCAGCACTTAATTTATCAATAGCATCTTGTGCTGAATGAATACCTCCTACTCCAATAATGGGAAATGCTTGATTGCTATTTTCCGACAAAAAGCGAATTACTTCTGTAGATCGGTCGGTTAGAGGTTTACCTGAAAGTCCTCCTATTTCATTTTTATTGGCAGATTGCAATCCTTCTCTAGAAATAGTGGTGTTTGTGGCTATAACTCCTGCAATCTTTGAATCTTTAACTATATCTATAATATCCAACAGTTGCTCATTTGTTAAATCAGGGGCAATTTTTAACAAAATAGGTTTTACTTGACCTTGCATGGCTTCAACTCCTACATATTTTTTAAAATTAAGTTCTTGAAGTGATCGTAAGAGATTCGTTAAGGGTTCTTTATCTTGTAATTCTCGTAAACCAGGGGTATTAGGAGAACTTACATTAACCACAAAATAATCTACATAATCATACAATGCTTCAAAACATATTTTATAATCATCTACTGCGTTTTCATTAAAAGTTGCTTTATTTTTACCTATATTACCTCCTATAAGTACACCTTTATTTTTTTTTAAACGATGAACGGCATCTTGTACTCCTCCATTATTAAATCCCATCCGATTAATAATAGCGGAATCTTCTAACAATCGAAACAAACGTTTTTTTGGATTCCCTTCTTGTGCTTTAGGTGTTAGTGTCCCTATTTCTATAAAACCAAAACCAAAGTCTGATAATTCATTAAACAATTTAGCATCTTTATCAAAACCTGCTGCAAGTCCTACTGGATTCTTAAATTTTAATCCAAAAACTTCCCTTTCTAAACGTTTATCTTGTATTTGAAATCTACTTTTAATAAAAAAAGAAACTCCTGGTATTTTGTTTAATAAACGAATGGTACTAAAAGTAAAATAGTGTATTTCTTCTGGATCAAATCTAAAAAGTAACGGACGGATAAGTTGTTTGTACATATAATTTGTTGTGTTGTTGTGCAAAAATAACAATTCAACAGCAAAATTTAAAATTGCTTTGTATTTTTGCTCGTAATAATTTCTTAAATTTATATGAACATCCGATTAATAGCTATTGGCAAAACAGATAATAAAAATTTACAAACACTCATTGATGATTATATCAAGCGTTTGTCTTTTTATGTAAAATTTGATTTAGAAATTATAGCGGATATAAAAAATGCTAAAAATCTATCGGAGACACAACAAAAAGAAAAAGAAGGTGAATTAATTTTAGCTAAGCTTACCACCACAGATTATTTAGTCCTTTTAGATGAAAATGGCAAATCGCTTTCTAGTGTAGGTTTCTCAGAAGAACTACAAAAAAAAATGAACTCAGGAATTAAAACCTTGGTCTTTGTAATTGGTGGTCCTTATGGCTTTAGTGATTCTGTATACAAAAAAGCCAATGGAAAAATATCGCTTTCTGCCATGACATTTTCCCATCAAATGGTACGTTTATTTTTTATAGAACAAATTTATAGAGGATTTACTATTTTACGAAATGAACCTTATCATCATCAATAATGCTTTCTATACTAATTCCTACTTACAATTATAACATTTATCCTTTAACACTAGAAATTCATAAGCAATGTGTTGAAGAAAATATTGTATTTGAAATACTCTGTCAAGACGATTTTTCTAACTCAGAATTAAATTTAGAAAACCAAAGAATAAATCAACTTCCAAATGCTTTATTTAGCATTTCTAAAGAACAATTAGGAAGAGGTAAGAATTTAAATACTCTTGCTTCTTTGGCACAATATAAATATCTTTTAATTCTTGAAGCTGATTCTTTTCCCGCTACTAGTGTTTATATTAAAACTATTTTAAATCATTTAAACCATACGGTTTCTCTTCTTTTTGGAGGTGTCATATATCCTTTAAAACCTCTAACTAATGACAAAATTTTACGATGGAAATATGGCAATGAAAGAGAAATTAAATCCTTATCACATAGACTAAAAAATTCTTATGATTTTACTTTTAGTTGGAATTTAGTTATAAAAAAAGAGATTTTTAACACCCTTTATTTTCATAATCAAATAACAGAATATGGTTATGAAGATTTGATTTTTATAAATAGATTAAAAAGACAACAAATTTTTATTCATCACATAGACAATCCTTTGATTCATCTAAACGAAGAAAATTCTTCAACTTTTTTAGAAAAATGTAAAAAAGCAAGTATAAATGCTTATTTTGCCACTCAAAATTCGTTTATTGATAAAAAAGATATTCGTTTAACAAAAATATTTTATATTGTAAAAAAGTATAAACTCCAAAATTATTTTGCTTTCTTTTTTGAATTTTCAGAACCTTTTATAAAAAAAAATTTAGTATCAAGAAGGCCTTTTTTATTCTTATTAGACTTATATAAATTAGGCTATTTATGCAAAAAAATATGTTAATGTTTTCTGTAATTATACCGCTTTATAACAAAGAAGATTATATCTATAATAGTTTGGTTAGTGTAATCAATCAAACGTATACTCATTTTGAAATAATCATTGTCAATGATGGAAGTACAGATAAGAGTTTAGAAATTGTAAAAACCATTAACGATTCTAGAATAAAAATTTTTGAACAAACCAATAAAGGCGTTTCTAGTGCAAGAAATTTAGGTATAAAAAACGCAAAAGGTTCATTAATAGCATTTCTAGACGCTGATGATATTTGGGAAAAAAATCATTTAGAAGAAATACAACAACTTTATTCATTATATCCTAATTGCGGAATGTATTGCAGTCGATATCTGATGAAGATTTCAAAAAAAAAGAGCATTCCTATTCGTTATTCCTATGAAATTCCAAATGATTATAAAGGTATTTTAACTGATTATTTTAAAACTAGCCTGATATATAGAGTTGGACTACCTTCTGCAGTAGTAATTCCTAAAATTTTGTTTGAATTAGGTTTTTCTTTTAATAATAATGTAAGTAGCGGTCAAGACCTTGAACTTTTTACACAAATAGCTCTTTCTTATCCTGTAGCCATTACCAGTTGCTATACAATAGAATATAATTTCATAGTTAATAATCAACTATCAAAAACGCCTATAACTCAAAAAAAATTATGCAATTTAGAGCAATTTAATGCAGCCGAAAATAATAATAATTCTTTAAAACAATTCTTAGATGTTTACAGAAAGGAATATTCTTTGCATTTTAAAATGGCAAAGGATTTTAAACAAGCTAAGGATTATTACAATAAAATTTCTTCCAATAACATTAGTTGGAAATTCAGAATATTATTTCACCTACCTAGAATTGTATTACTCAGTTTATTGGTTTCTAAACGTTTTTTAAAAAGCAAAGGTTTTGATTTTACTATTTATAATTAGAAATATATTCTACAAAATCTGTATAGTCTCTAATATAATCATCTTCATCAAATTCATCAGAAGAAATTACTAAACATACCGCTCCTGACGAAAAATTATCTAGTTCTCTCCATATTCTAGTAGGAATAAGTAATCCTCTATCTGGTTTATTTAATGTTATGATTTCCTTATTTACACCATTATCTATTAATACATCAAAACTGCCTGAAATGGAAATCAAAAATTCTAATTGTTCTTTATGAGCATGACCTCCTCTTGAAGCACTACTAGGCACATCAAATAAATAGTAAACCCGCTTGATCGAAAAAGGTAAGGTATTTCCTTCAATTATACCAAGATTTCCACGGGTGTCCTCTATTTTGGGTATAGAAATAATTCTTGGACTCATTATTGCTTGTTTGTAAAACAAAAATACATTTAATTTATAAAATATAACTTTAATTCATATTGAATTTAAATAATAATATTTTATAAGTTTGTTCAAAAAAATTATAAATGAAGGTAAAAGAAGAAGATATTGAAATATTGGTTTCTACAATGAATAGAAATTCTTTAGAATTTTTATATCAAATGTTTCCTGATTTTAATAATATCTGCTTTCGCATCTTAATTATAAATCAAACAACTCCAGAAAACATCCTACATAGTAATCATAAAAACATACGAATAATTAACACATATACCCTTGGCTCATCTATAAGTAGAAATATTGCATTAAAAAATGCTGAAGGAACCATCCTTGTAATATCTGATGATGACGTTGTTTTTGAAAAAGATTTTCAAAAAATTATCTTTAAAAATTACAACAACCAACCCTATGCACATGTAATTTGTTTTCAAGCAAAGAGAGATAAAAAAACTTTATTAAAAAAATATCCGTCTCAAAAGAAAAAAAATATCAAAGCCATAGACATACTAAATGTAGCCAATATAGAGATAACCATTAATAGAAAAAACATTAATTCTTTAGATCTAACATATAATGCTTTATTTGGATTAAATGCTTTATTTGGACTCGGGGAAGAAGCTGTATTTTTATGGGATTTAAAGAAAAAAGGGTATCCAATTGATTTTATTCCTGAAACCATTGTAACCCATCCTAACCCTACAACTACAGATAAAATTCATTGCAATGAAAAATATTTTGCATACGGAGCCGTGTATACCCACATGTTTAAAAACAGATTTATTTTTTGGCTTTTCTTGAAACTTTTTTTTGATTTAAAACAAGGTTTTTTAAAACTGGTTGATTTTAAAAAAGCCTTTTCAATGGGACTAAAAGGCAACCAAAAATATTTAGAAATATCAAATTAAATCCTACTTAACAAATGGAAAATACACCTCTTGTTACTATTATTTGTTTATGTTATAATCATGCCCCTTTTGTAACAAAAGCGTTAGATTCTATCATGAATCAATCCTATAAAAATATTGAACTCTTAATCGCTGATGACGCAAGCCAAGACGAATCAGTGAACGTAATTAAAAAATGGATAGAAAAACATCCTCAGGTATTTTTTATAGCCAATGAAAATAATTTGGGAAATACAAAAACTTTCAACAATCTTTTCAAACGTGCAAAAGGAAAATATATCATTGATTTAGCTGCTGATGATATTTTAACAATAGATTGCGTAAAAAAACAAGTCAAAACTTTTTTGAATACAAAATATAATGATTTAGCTTTAGTTTATGGCAATTCAGAACTCATTGACGAGGAAGATAAACATTTAGGGTATTATTATCCTGTTAATTCAAATAAAAAAACAATCCAATTACCTCCTTCAGGATTTATATATATTTCTCTTTTAGCTGGAAAAGAAAAAATGTGCTCCGTTTCTTCTATGATCAAATCAGATGTCTTAAGATCATTAGGAGGGTATGATGAATCATTAGCCTATGAGGATTTTGATCTATGGATAAGAGCATCCAAAAGATTTTCTTTTGAATTTATTGACGAAGTTTTAATACAAAAAAGGGAATTAAAAAGCTCTATGTATCATTTTTTCTTTAAAAAAAACAATTCTTTTACGAACTACTTAAATCATTCTACCTATAAAATTCTGATTAAGGTTTTTAAACAAAATACCATAAAAGAGGAATACTCAGCCATGCTTAAAAGAGTTCATTATGAAATAGTTTTAAATTTCAAAAATGCTAATTATATCCTTTGCATTCAACTACTTATTCTAAAAATAAGAATCCATTTTAAAATTTTTTAAAAAGAAATTATGTAAGATTTTATAAAATCTGTTTAAATACTATAAAATAATTTTAAAAATTTTATCTTATTAAATGAGGTACAAAACGAGAAGTATTATCTGTTATTAAAGATTTTGATTCTCTTATGCCAATACCGGCTGGTTCTTGTCCTATAATCCAACTTCCTATCAAAGGATAATTCCCTTGAAAGTCAGGTAATTCAGCTAATTCTTGGTATATAAAACCTTCCTCTCCGTACTCTCCTGCTGTGCTAACTAACAAAGTTCCTTCTTTTACTAATTTTACATTAGCCCCTTCTCTTGATAAAATGGGTTTTTCACACCAAGAGGTTAATTTTTTAGGTGAATCAAAATAACAAGCTAATAAAAATTCATGATTTGGATATAGTTCCCATAAAATAGGAAGTAAAGCTTTGTTAGACAATAACATTTTCCAACTAGGTTCAATCCAAAAGGTTTCGTTTTTATCTAAAATAATATTTTTCCCAAACGCTTCATTAACCATCCATTCATAGGGGTATAATTTAAAAATAGAAGCAATACTCCTGTCTTTATCATCAACAAAAATTTGATTATTACTATCCCATCCCAACTGATCTATAAATGTATAATGCGTGTCTAGCCCTGCTTGCATTGCACAATCTTGTAAATAACGTACTGTAGTAATATCTTCTAATGAGTCTGGTACGCTAGTAAAGTGTAATTTTGAGCCTTTTAAATAAGGTTTAACATATTTCCAATAAGCAATTAGTTTCTCATGAATAGAATTAAACTGATCGCAATACGGATAACATTCTTGCAACCAAAACCACTGTACAATACTCGCTTCAAATAAAGACGTAGGAGTATCTGCATTAAACTCTAACATTTTTAATTTCTCCTTTTTATAACAAAAATCAAAACGTCCGTAAATAGAAGGCTCTTCATTTTCCCAAGTTCTTTTTATATGTGGTATAAACCAACTAGGAATATGAAATCTATGAAATAAATCATTTTCAATTACGTACTCTACAGCATGTAAACACATTTCCCATAATTGAGCAGTAGCATTTTCAATTCTAGTAATTTCATCTATAGAAAACTCATAAAATACGGATTCATCCCAATATTTTCCTTCTATAGAATGAAAATTAAAACCCAGTTCTTCTACCTTTATTTTCCAATCAGTTCTTGGAGTAATTACTATTCTATTCATTCTAGTTTAGCTATATTTAAACAACAGTCATTCTATAAGTAATATACTTTTAAAATTTGACTATATATTTTTTTTACGACGACACATGAAAACCTGAGTGCCCAAAACCTCCACGACTTATACTTCCTTTACTACTATTATGTCCTACATTTGAACTAGAATGTATTCCCTCTGAATAATATCCCGTTCTTTTGGAATAGGTATTTAAACCTCCTGAAGAAGAGCTATAAGGTCTAAAAGCATAATAAGATACATAATTATAATGTTTGCTTTTGGTATAAGCTGCTGTAGTATCTGAACGCAAATAAACTTTTCTGTCAGATCCTCCTCCTCCTTCCCATTCTTCTTCTTTTCCACAAGCAGCTGTGATCGTTGCCACTAATACTAGATTAATAATACTCGTCTTTTTCATTTATTTTGCTGTAAAATATATTTCATATTCTTTTTTCCCCTTTATCTTTTCTCCATTTTCATTTTCTTCCTCATATTCTCCTAATGCTGGTACTGTATCTTTATAAATAACTTCTTTATTTAAAGCACCATTTGTCCAAACTTTATGCTTCGTAATGACAAGATCTTTTTCTTTATCAATAGGTTCAATAGTCATTTCTGTTTCAATGGATCCTTCTTTATCTACCTCCGTTATCACCTCTTCTCTTGCATCATAACAATTAGCCATAAGAAAGCCTAATACTGATAAAGTAATTCCTTTTATATACATTTTTAAAATTAATTTGATTCTATTCTTATTCGGCTCAGATTAATTTTTTGGGGATTAAGCAAAAAGTTTCTCCATTCTAAAGAGGAAGAATTTAGTATCCACCACACCTCTTTGATTAGCTCTAAAGAGTTTTATTTTTGAGTTAAAGGATTCAGCATTTGCGTTTGTATGTCTTTTTACGAAGAAGTTTGCAATTGTTTCCAAATGATAATTTAAACTATTGGCAACGGTATTAAAGACAGTCATTTTTAATTCTTTGGTTTTGGATATCCAATTCAATATTTTTTGTTTAGCCTCTTCTTTTGAGGTGTATTCATAAATATTTCTAAACTCTTGGGTGTGTTTATATGCCTGATGTATTAGAGGATAATGTTGGAACAATATTTGGGCTCGCACTTTTTGGGTTTCTGTCCATTGGTTGGGTTTCTTGGCAATGATATAACGACATCGAGCCAATAGTTGTTTGGGAGTGTCTTGGTTTTCAAAAATTATTGGAATGTATTTTATTGCTTGCTCCTTTGCTTTTTTGATAGCCTGATTCTCTTTTTCAATCTCCTCCCAGCGATATTTTATCCTTAAATGCTGGAGAACTTCCATTACCAACTTTACCACATGAAAACGGTCTGTGACAAGGTAACTTTCAGGAAAACACATTCTTGATGCTGATTGCATATTGTTTGCCATGTCAAGTGTTATCGATTTTACTTGTTTTCTATGCGAAAGTGGAATTTTAGTAACCACATCAATAATGTCCTGACTTTTGCTGCCTTTTATAACCGCAACTAAGGATTTCTTTTTGCCTCTTCCTTGTTTATTGGTTACAAAAGTATACAGTTCACCTTTTGACAAACTTACTTCATCAATACTTAAATTCTCCCCTATATTTTCGGCATGGTCAAACTGTTTCCAACTTGTAAAACCACTGATTCTTTTTTTGTAATGTCTTGGCAGTAAATCAGCTTTAATGCCGTAATAACTGGCAATATTACTTATCGTATCTTCTCGGGCCTCGACCTGTACCTTTTAAAAAATTCAAAAGTTCAACAGTTAATTTTGGAACCTTCTGCAATAAAAGAATAATCGCTTTTAATTTCTGACTTATCTACTTTATTTCGTCACCTACGTCTTCTGATACCTAAATAAACAGCCTTTCCTCGTATTGGAAAATCTTGTATCAAAGTACGCTCACAAAAGCCTTTTGACTCATATTCCTCTGAAATGAAACCTTCGGGAATAATGTTCTTTTCATCAAGATAGATATAAAAGCAATCCTTTTTTGTTTGAATATCTCCTAATTCTATAAAATCAACAATATCAAAATGACATAATAATTCTTCGGGTAGAAAAGCAGAAAGTATCGAAAAATCCATTTACTTTTTTTGTCGCAATTTACAATTACTCCCCATATTTTTTATGTGAGCCTCTTATTCCGTTGAAGTACGACCATTAGTCGTATTATATTTTTTTTGTTACAGTAAAAAGATCCTCAATAAATAAAAAATTAATAGTTATTCATTAAGTTTTTTAGAGAAAAATGAACCTAATAAAAAACCGTCTCAAATTTAGTATTGAGACGGCTTCTTTGAAAGCTTATTATAGTAATATCTTTTTACTTTCTTTTCTTTTCTTCTTGTTGCTTTTGAGCTTGCTCCATGGCTTGTTGTAATTTTTGTTGGAACTTGCCAGGTTTTTTAGGCTCTTTTTGTTTGTTTTCTTGTATCTGTGCATGAATTTTTGCGTCATCCACTAAAAAACTTTTAATATAAAACATCAATCCTAAAGTCATTAAGTTTGAAAATAAGTTGTACAAACTCAAACCTGAACCATAATTATTAAAGAAAATCAACATCATAATAGGTGAAATCCAAATCATCATTTTCATGATTCCTGCCATATCAGGCATACCTTCTTGTGGTGGTGCTGACATAGCTTGATCTCCTGTTGTGTATTTCATATAAAAGAAAATAGCAATAGCAGCTAAAATAGGGAACAAACTGATATGATCTCCATATAAAGGAACATTAAATGGTAACTTGGCTATTAAGTCATACGATGATAGGTCTTTTGCCCATAAAAATCCTTGTTGTCTTAATTGAATAGCTGACGGGAAAAACTGGAAAGAAGCATACATAAAAGGCAACTGGATTAAAGCTGGGATACATCCTGCCATAGGATTAACGCCTGCTTTGTTATAAAGTTTCATCGTTTCCTGTTGCTTTTTCATTGGATCTTTAGAAAACTTCTCATTTATTTCATTCATTTCTGGACGCAATACTTTCATTTTAGCTTGTGACAAGAATGATTTATAAGTAAATGGAGACATAGTCAACTTAATTAATACTGTAAATAGAATAATAGCAATTCCATAAGGTAAAAAAGTACTCATTAACCCAAATAATGGAACAAAAATAAATTTATTGATCCAACCAAAAATCCCCCATCCTAATGGAATGATTTCATCTAAATTACGGTCATAAGCATTTAAAATCTTATAATCTGAAGGACCATAATACCAGTTCATTTTATAATCTAATTCACCATTTGTATAAGCTAGGGGTAAAATAGCTCCAAACTTTTTAGTAAAAGTAGTATCTACAGCAGCATCTTTTACTAGATTTTGAGTTGATAGTTTGGCTACTTTAACAGGTGTTTTGGTTAATAAAATAGATGAAAAAAAGTGTTGCTTAAAAGCTACATAAGTTAAATTTGAAACTTGTTCTTCTTCATCTGATTGGTTTAAATAATTGTCTTTTCCTTCTTCATACTCATAAACTACTTCTGTGTAACGGTTTTCATAACTTACACTTTTTTCATTTCGGTAGGTTTTTAGATCCCAAATTAGGTTAGCAGGAACTGAAGTGTTAAACACCGTAGCTAAACCTTGCGATCGCACATCAAAATCTAACATATAATCATTAGGTTTTAATACATATTTATACTCTAAATACGCATTTTGAGCTGTTTTCAAACGCATTGAAAGTACTTGATTGCCCCCTACTTTTGATAAAGTAGGTTCGAAAAACAAATCCTTCGTATTTAAATTCTTTCCTTCTTTTGTTTGAAAAGCTAGATTAAACTGTGCATTATTATTTTTTATTAACTGTACTAACGGTCCTTTTTCATCTATTGATTTAAAGTTTTTCAAGGTTGCATCTACAATATACCCTCCTTTGTTAGCAATTTTTAAACGTATTAGTTCGTTTTCTAAAGTTGTAAATTCCTCTTTTGCTGAAGGCAAGGTTGCTGAATAAGCAAAACTTCCCAATGTAGCTTTTAGAGCCGCTGTTACTTTTGTAGAATCACCTACTACAGAGGCTAAATCTGTTGTTTTAACTAGTGTTTTCTTAGCTTTTACTATTTTTTCTTTTTTAGCTTTTTCAGCATCAATTTCGGCTTGTGTGGGTTGATTTTTATACATTATCCACATCATAATCCCGAAAATTAACGTAAATCCGATAATCGAATTAAGGTCTAACTTTTTTTCTTCCATTTCCTTTTTAGTTCAGCGTTTAAAATTCGGAAAGTTTAATGTTTGAAAACCACTTAAACATCAAACATTTTATTTTAAACTAATTAATTTTATTTTTCACGGCAGCCTCCACAAACTTAACAAAAATAGGATGCGGATTAGCTACTGTACTTTTATATTCTGGGTGGTATTGTACTCCTATAAAAAATGGGTGATTTTCTAATTCAACTACTTCTACCAAACCTGTATCTGGATTTACACCAGAAGCTTTTAAACCTGCGTTTTCCATTGCTTCTAGGTAATCACTATTAAATTCATATCTATGTCGATGGCGCTCTAAAATGTCAGTTACGCCATAAATATTTTTAGCTAAGGATCCTTCTTTCAACTGGCATTTCCACGCTCCTAAACGCATTGTTCCACCTTTATCTGTTATGCTCTTTTGTTCTTCCATTAAATTAATAACAGGAGCTGAAGTTCCTTTGTTCATTTCTGTAGAATTAGCATCTTTCAAACCTAATACATTACGACCATATTCTATAACGGCCATCTGCATTCCTAAACAAATTCCGAAGAAAGGTATTTTATTTTCGCGAGCGTATCGAACGGTTTCTATTTTTCCTTCTATTCCTCGTTCGCCAAACCCAGGTGCTACTAATATTCCGTCTAACCCCTTTAATTGAGTTTCCGCTGATTTAGCATCTAAATATTCTGAATGAATAGAAATAACATTTACTTTGGTTTCATTTTTTGCTCCCGCATGAATAAAAGCTTCTAAGATTGACTTATAGGAATCTTGTAATTCTACATATTTTCCTACTAGACCAATATTTACTTGATGCTTTGGATTTTTTAAACGGTGTAAAAATTCATTCCATTGTTTTAAATCGGGCGTATTTTTTTCAGGTAAATTTAACCTTTTTAACGCTACACGATCTAACCCTTCTTCTAACATTAAGTTTGGCACGTCATAAATAGTAGACGCATCTATAGACTGAATAACGGCTTCTTTTTTTACATTACAAAATAAAGCCAACTTTTGTCGCATATCAGAAGTTAACTCGTGTTCTGTTCTACAAACTAAAATATCAGCTTTTATACCGCTTTCCATTAATGTTTTTACTGAATGCTGTGTTGGTTTAGTCTTCAGTTCTCCTGCTGCCGATAAAAAGGGGACTAACGTAAGGTGTATAACGATGCCATTATTATCACCCAATTCCCACAACAATTGACGGACTGATTCTATATAGGGTAACGATTCTATATCTCCTACAGTTCCACCAATTTCTGTAATAACAATATCATATTCATCACTTTTACCTAGTAGTTGCATACGTTCTTTGATCTCGTTAGTGATATGAGGTACAACCTGTACCGTTTTTCCTAAAAATTCGCCACGCCTTTCTTTTTCAATAACTGATAGATAAACTCTACCTGTAGTAACGTTATTAGCTTGTGATGTAGGTACGTTTAAAAAACGTTCATAATGACCTAAATCTAAATCCGTTTCAGCACCATCGTCTGTTACATAACATTCCCCGTGTTCATACGGATTTAATGTACCTGGATCTACATTAATATAAGGATCAAATTTTTGAATAGTGGTTCTATACCCTCTTGCCTGCAATAATTTTGCTAATGAAGCTGCTATAATTCCTTTACCTAAAGAAGAAGTTACCCCTCCTGTAACAAAAATATACTTTGTTTGATTCATTGTGTTGTGTTGTTGTATTGTTGTTTAAAACCGCGCAAAAATACAATTATTTAGAATGAAATTCCAATTTAGAAATCACAAAAAGCAAATAAATTTGAATAGTAATTTCAATTTTGAATTTCAGTAAATAAAATTCTTTAGATCTTTGAAACTCCAATTTATTTTTTGGGAAAATTTTGCCGAATATTACGCACCAACTCTTCAAGTCCATTGAGTTTAAGCTCATACACTAATTCTAGTTGTTGACCTAACATACCATTAGGAAATCCCTTTTGTTTGTACCAAACTATATAATGTTCTGGTAAATCAATTAAATAACGTCCTTCGTATTTTCCGAAAGGCATTTTAGTATGGGCTAATTTTATAAGGTGGTCTTTATTCACTTATTTTTTTACTAAAAAAGCATTATTTATATTTTAAAAAAAACTTCAACTATTAAACCTTAAGATCATAATAATCAACAACTTTACAATACAAAAAGTTTGTATAAAGATTTTTTATTTCTTTATAAAAGGAATCTCTTCTACCCTATTAAATAACTTCCGAATAATGATGAGATTCCTTTTTATTTTAAAAATTTACTTACTGCAACTATCTTTATAGAATTATTTCCATTTAAAAATTATTTCTTTTTTTATATCAGGATGTAAGCTATAAAAAACGGGGCAGGTCATAGCGGTACGTTCTAAAATAGTTTTTGTTTTTTGATCTGGATGAATAGACATTGAAAAAACGATATGGATTTCGGTAATACGTCTTGGTTCTGTTCCCATGATTTTAGTTACTTCTGCCGTTGAGTCTAAAAAGTCTACTTCCAATTCTTGTGCCTTGATCCCCATAACGGTAAACATACAAGAAGCTAAGGCGTTAGCAACTGTATCTGTTGGCGAAAATGCCTCTCCTTTACCCTGATTATCTATTGGGGCATCTGAAATAATTTCAGAACCTGAATTTAAATGAACAGAAGAGGTTCTTAGTTTTCCTAAATAAGTTACTTTAGAAGTTGCCATTAATTTGCTTGTTTAATTGTTAAATCAGTATCGTAGTATAAAATATAAATTCCTTTGTTATAAAACCCTCCTTCTTGATTAGGCTGGTAATCAAATCGACTCTCTGCTTGTTCCGTACTGTTATCATTAGCCGTATCCGCAAAAGGTTTTTCTTGTATAAGTCTTAAAAGCGTATCAAATGTTACATCAAATCCTCTAATTGCAAATGTATTTGGATTGGTTTTATTTTTTCTTCTGTATTGATTTTCAAAATTTTGGTATTCTTTAGAAGTATTTACTCTATGCTGGGAAGGATAGTGCATTTTTAATTTTGTTAATCTTTTCATTTGAATTTCTTCAAAATCAAGTGCTTCATTTTCTCCTAGAATAACTAATTTTACATCAAACTGTTTTTGTAATGCTAAAAGATTAGTTGTAATAGATAAAATTAAATTTGTCTTTTCTGTTTCCATTACCACGTAATTTGTTTTACCTGTAACTAATAATGCTTTTAGACTAGACACATCTAAAACACCTGAATCAGAAACATTTACAAACCTAGCTTCTCTACAATTTTCTTGTATGTATTGTTTTGCTGATTGTTTTTTAGGATCTACTATTGCTATAATATTTCCATTTTTAGATCGCATAAATTCAAACATGGCTTTCTTTATATCATCTGGCAATGGGGTAGCTTGATAAAGATTAGGGTATTTTTTATCATAATCTTTAGACAAAGGTGAAATAACAGGTACTTTTTCTAACATGGCTGCTAATTTTTCAACGTTGTTTTGATAAAAAGGACCTATGATTGCATCGTATGATTTTAATTCATATTCATTCACTAAAGCTGATACATTTGAAGAAGAGCGAGTTTCATCAGAGTCTAAAATGGTTACATCTACTTTTGCGCCTAGCTTATTAATTGAATCAATAGCCATCAAAGCTCCTGAGTAAAAATCTAAAGTCATATTTAAAAATTTATCTTTCTTCAATCTTGATTTAGTTGAATTGATCGTATCTTGATCTAGTTTGGCTATATTAAAAGGTAATAAAAGAGCCATTTTTTTAGAAGTCCCCATTGAAATGTATTTTGATAAATCAATGATTTCTTTTTTTAGTTCTTTTCTTTTAAAAATAGCAGGTATTTTTAAGATCATTCCTTCTTTTAAACCTTCTTTTAATTCTGGATTAAGTGCTATTAGTTCTTCTTGTGAACAACTAAATTGATTAGCTAAAGCATATAAAGTCTCTTGGGATTTCACTATATGTGTCATTCCTCCTCCTTTAAGGATTTCTGTTTTTTTTGTTTGACTCCCTTCTTCTGCTTTGGGTTTAATCGTTTCTTTTGATTTATTACCTCTAATGAGTAGGCTTTGACCTATAATCAACTCTTTTCCAACAATATCAGGATTTTTAGTTTCTAATTCTTCTACTGTAATACCGTATTGTTTAGCTATTCCAAATTTAGTTTCTTTGGCTTCAACCGTGTGTTCTATGGGTATTTTTTGTTGGGGTGTTGTTTTTTTAGGAATCGTTTTAAATTCTGATTTTACAGGTATTTTTAATACTTCATCCATCTTTAATCCTTTTACTACAGAAGGATTGAGTTTTTCAATTTCACCCAGTGTTACTTGATATTTTTTTGCAATACTAAATAGTGTTTCACCTTCAGCTACTGTGTGATTTATAATTTTTAAATCTTCTTTTTTAACGGTTTCTTTTTTCTTTTTAACAGGTATGATTAATATTGTATTTTCTGTTATTTTGGCGCGCGCATCAGGGTTTAAATCATATACTTCAGAGGCTGGAACTCCATATTTTTGTGCAATTTGAGAAATACTCTCCCCTTTTACCACTTTGTGCTTGATCATTGCTACTTGAGCTGACACAAATTGCCCTCCTAAAATCAATAAAATCCCAAAAAATTTTTTCATGTGTGTAAATTATATTTATTACAAGTCTCTTAAATTAGTATTACAACTAGTCCTTTAAAGCAAAATTATACGCTTTTTAATTTTAAAATCTTGATTACATCGCTATAAATAGCTGATAACAAAATCATTTTCGTTTTTTTATTCAAAAGTTTTTTAGCACTATTTGCAAGGCCAAATTTAGAGTTCTTTTTTGATTTGAACAATGAACAGTTTTTTAAATAAATCAGATCTTGGTTTTACCTTATATTCAAACAAAGCTTCTTCTAATGTTTGGTATTTATTGGTATAAACGTAATATCCAAAATTATTTATATTATAAAAAAACTTGGTTTGACGCTCACCTGAATAACTCAATCGAAGCGCAAAAGCATCGCGCTCTACTGATTCAGTAAAAGTGTTTGCAACTAAATAATAACCTGTTTCTAATTCTGGAAGGTTATTAATAATTTCAATTTTTGTAGACTCTTCGTTTGTGTTTTCTTTTAAAATTTTTCTTTTTTCCTCAAGTGTTGCTTCTGTATTAGAAGTTTCTGTTATGGGTATTTCTTTTTGAGCCCGTTCTAATTTCACTAAGGCTAACCGATCATCAAAATCTCTTGCTTCAGTACTATAAAAAGTAGCCTTCGCTATTTTGCGTTTTAAAACTGTTTTTTCTTCTAATTCTAAATCATTTATTTTAGACAGTAAATTTTCTTTTCTTTCTTCTTTTATTGTCAAATCTTGATCTATTTTTTTTATTTCATTAAGCCTTACTTGATCTTTATCAGAAAGTTGCTCTCGTATTTTTTTCTTATATTCTTGATTTTCTTGTAGATTTATCTTTTGGACTTTTTGCATAACTCCAACAATTATGCGACGATTTTCAGATAAATCATGTTTTAATTGTTGTACCAAATCCGTTGTTTCTTTTCTTTTTTGATCTGATTCTTTTTGCAAACGTTTTGATTCTTCTAAAGATTCTATATTTTTAATTTTTAATTGTTTCAAATCGTATTCCATGGTAATCACCAAAGAATCTAATTTAGCAATCAAAACTTCTTGAATTTTTTTATTAGCATCTAAAATTAACCGCAATCGTTCTACAGAACCATTTTTCGTTTCATCAATAGCATTTAAATTAATATTTAATTTATTGAGTGTAATCATTTTTTTATTAAGTTCTTTTTGAACTTTTAAACGATCTTCTAAATCTTCAATTTTTACGGTTTGTGATTTTGATTTTTCAATAACAGCTTGTTTTTCTGCCAATGCAATCATTAATTCTTCGTTTTCATTTTTTGCTTTAATTGTATTTTTATTAATAGCTAACTTATTACCAATAATCAGACCATTAATGATTTCGGGATTTTGTTTTTCTAACTGATCAATTGTTATACCATATTTTTTTGTAATTGAATATTTAGTTTCTTTAGCCTGAACTATATGAAAAATAGTTTCATCATTTATAATTCTTGCTTTTCCGTCTAGTGTTTTCTTTTTATTAGGAATTTCTATTTTTTGTCCTATTTGAAGGCCTTCTTTTAATATGATTTCATTTTTTTCATCTAAATCTTTTACTGATACATTGTACAAACGAGCGATACTAAATAAGGTTTCTTGTGATTGTACTTCATGAAATTTACCGTCAAAAACTACTTTTTTCTGATAAGGAATTCCTTGTTGTGGAATATTTAAAATGAGCCCTTCTTTAATTGTCGTTTGAGCAAGTAACGGATTGGCTTCTTTTAATTCTTCTACGGAAAGTTGATACTGTTTTGCTATACTATATAAAGTTTCTTTATTTAAAACTTCGTGTTTATCATAACGTACCGCGTTTACATCATTTTTTTTTAACATATACGAAATAGAATGTACATTGGGTATCATTAAAATCGTATTTTCCTGAATTCCTTTTTCAGCTCCTGTGTTTAGTTTTAGAATTTCTGTTTTTGAAACCTTGTATTTTAAAGCAATAGATTCTAAGGTTTCGTTTTTTTGAATCAGGTGTTTAAATGTCTTTTCTTGTTGGGCGTAATAGTATTGAGATAAAAAAAAGAAAATAAAAAGTAGGTATTTAAGCATAAGTTTAGTAATTTATTTGAGAACACCAATTTAAATAAAAATGCCGTGTATTTTTTATTTTACACGGCATTTTTATTTAAATATCAATATCATCTACAATTACTCCCACTCTATCGTTGCAGGAGGTTTAGAACTAATATCATAAACTACTCTATTAACACCTTTTACTTTGTTTATAATTTCGTTAGATACTTTCATTAGGAATTCATAAGGTAAATGAACCCAATCAGCCGTCATACCATCTGTAGATTCTACTGCTCGAAGTGCCACTACTTTTTCGTAAGTACGTTCATCTCCCATAACACCTACACTATTTACAGGTAATAAAATAGCACCTGCTTGCCATACTTTATCATATAAACCATGCTCTTTTAAACCTTGTATAAAGATAGAATCTACTTCCTGTAGGATTCTTACTTTTTCTGGTGTAATATCGCCTAAAATACGAATGGATAACCCTGGTCCTGGAAAAGGATGGCGTCCTAAAAGTTCTTCATCTATACCTAAACTTCTACCTACTCTACGCACTTCATCTTTAAATAGCATACGTAAAGGCTCTACCACTTGCAATTTCATAAAATCAGGTAATCCTCCTACGTTATGATGTGATTTTATAGTTGCTGAGGGACCTTTTACAGATACGGATTCTATAACATCTGGATAAATTGTACCTTGTGCTAACCACTTTACCTCTTCTATCTGATGTGCTTCATCATCAAATACTTCAATAAATACACGACCTATAATTTTTCGTTTTGTTTCAGGATCTTCAACACCCGCTAACTCGGATAAAAAACGTTCTGAAGCATCAACTCCTTTTACGTTTAATCCCATTCCTTTGTATTGATTTAATACATTTTGAAACTCATCTTTGCGTAATAAACCGTTGTTGACAAAAATACAATACAAATTTTCTCCTATAGCTTGGTTTAACAAAACAGCTGCTACAGTAGAATCTACACCTCCTGATAACCCTAATACTACCTTATCATTATTGATTTTAGCTTTCATTTCAGCTACTATATCTTCAACAAATGAATTAGGTGTAAAACTTTGAGGAACTTGCGCTATTTTTACTAAAAAATTTTCAAGCATTTGTTTCCCATCTTCACTATGGTAAACTTCTGGATGAAATTGAATAGCATAAGTAGTTTCTCCTTCAATACGATAAGCAGCATTTTCAACATCTTTAGTAGAAGCTAAACGAACCCCATTTGTTGGTAACTGTTTGATGGTATCACTATGACTCATCCATACCTGACTATTGATATTTACGTCTTCAAAAAAAGTCTCATCGTCTTTGATAAATGACAAATTGGCTCTACCATACTCTCTAATATTAGAAGGAGCTACTTCGCCTCCATGAAAATGAGCTAGATATTGCGCTCCATAACAAACTGCTAATAAAGGCATTTTACCTCTAATTTGAGATAAATCGGGATGAGGCGCATCTTCAGCACGAACTGAAAAAGGACTCCCTGATAAAATAACAGCCTTGTAACTGCTTAAGTCTGAAGGAACATGATTAAAAGGAAAAATTTCGCAGAAAATATTTAACTCGCGAACGCGGCGTGCAATAAGCTGTGTGTATTGCGACCCGAAATCTAAAATAAGTACATTGTGTTGCATGTACAAAATTAAAAAAAATCTTAAAAAATGAAAATTTTAATTATAAGAAGATTTTTAATGTTTCCTAAAAACAAATTCTATATCTAATCAACAAGCTTGTAAAATCATTAATTCAAAAAGTGGGTGTCTAAAAAGCAGTAACTTAATGTTTAGCTTCTTACTTCTAAAAACAAGAGAAATCACATTATCAGTACTCTATTTTTTCATTTTTTTAGTTCATTTGAGTCTTCCTTTGATTAAAACAAACAAGATTGAGATCTTTTAGGACATCCTCTTTTTTATAAATTTAAATAACTATATTTAAACCTGTTTTTTCATCTTTTTCTTATTTTTTATCCTGTAAAGCAAAAACCTTTTTCAATAAATCACTCGTACGAGAATCAAAATTAGTTCGAATATCCTTCTCCTCTACTGCTATCATTTTAAAAACACCATCAAGTGCTTTATTCGTTACATAATCTGTTATATCAGGATTAACTTTAGAAACAAAAGGAATCATATTATATCTATCTATAATTGTTTTCCATACAGCATCCGCTCCTACCTTTCCGATTGATTTTTGTACAACAGGATTAAATTTTAGATAAAGAGGCTTGCGAGTTCCTGTTTGTAGAAACTGAGTAGCAGCATCTTCTTGCCCTAATAAGATATTTTTAGCATCCGTTATCGTAATATTTTTAATAGCATTCACAAAAATGGGTGTAGATTCCTTAACAGCATCTTCGGCTGCTCTATTCAATGCTTTTATTCCATCGTCAGCCAAATTTCCCATGCCCATCTTTCGTAACATGCTATCTACTTTTTGAAGTTCATCAGGAAGTACAATTTTAACCAATTCATTACCATAAAAACCATCCATTGCAGTAAGTTTAGAAACTTGATTGGTAACCCCTTTGTTTAACGCTTCTTTTAAACCTCCTGAAATGTCCAAAACATTTTTCTTAGTGGTATTAGTCATTACGGATTCCGTTGTTTTTTTTATAAAGTCTTTTAATTGAGCTTGACTCATACTAGGAATCAAAAAAGCTAGGATAAATATTCTTTTCATTTTTCTAATTATGTTTTTCAAAAATACGCAAATTATGTGCCTAAAATATTTTTTTATTTGCTTTCCCTTTTTTCATCTCTTTTTTACCCTAAAATCAGTAAATTGCACCCGATAACTAAAAATCAAAATGGAACAAGTACAACCTTATCAACCTAAAAATAAAGTTAGAATTGTAACAGCAGCATCGCTATTTGATGGTCATGATGCAGCCATCAATATCATGCGTCGAATTATCCAAGCAACAGGTGTTGAAGTGATTCACTTAGGCCACGATCGTAGTGTAGAAGAAGTAGTAAATACAGCTATTCAAGAAGATGCCAATGCTATTGCGATGACTTCGTACCAAGGGGGTCATAACGAATATTTTAAATATATGTATGATTTGCTAAACGAAAAAGGAGCAGGTCATATCAAAATTTTTGGTGGCGGTGGTGGAGTAATCCTTCCTTCTGAAATTGAAGAATTACACGCTTACGGAATCACGAAAATTTATTCTCCAGATGACGGAAGAGCTTTAGGATTACAAGGAATGATCAACGACTTGGTGCAAAAAGCGGATTTCCCTGTGGGCGATAAACTTAATGGAGAAATCAATCATCTTGAAGAAAAAAATCCAACGGCAATTGCTCGTGTGATTTCTTCGGCGGAGAATTTCCCTGAAATAGCAAAAGAAACTCTAGATAAAATCCATACGCAAAACGAAACCACAAACATTCCTGTATTAGGTATTACAGGTACAGGTGGGGCAGGTAAGTCTTCGTTAGTAGATGAATTAGTGCGTCGTTTTTTAATCGATTTTCCAGAAAAAACCATTGGTTTAATTTCTGTCGATCCGTCCAAACGTAAAACAGGTGGTGCTTTACTTGGAGATAGAATTCGTATGAATGCGATCAATAACCCGCGTGTGTATATGCGTTCGTTAGCGACGCGTCAATCGAATTTGGCTTTGTCTAAATATGTAGCCGAAGCCATTCAAGTATTGAAAGCGGCTAAATACGATTTGATTATTCTGGAAACTTCAGGAATTGGTCAGTCGGATACCGAAATTTTAGAACACTCTGATGTATCGTTATATGTTATGACGCCTGAGTTTGGTGCGGCTACCCAGTTGGAGAAAATCGATATGTTAGATTTCGCCGATTTAGTGGCGCTGAATAAATTTGACAAACGTGGGGCGCTTGATGCGATTCGCGATGTGAAAAAGCAATACCAACGCAATCATAATTTATGGGAGGTAGATCCTGATAAAATGCCCGTTTTTGGTACGATTGCTTCGCAATTTAATGATCCAGGGATGAATACCTTGTATAAGTCGATTATGGATAAAATTATGGAAAAAACAGGAGCCGACCTAAAATCGACTTTTGAAATTACTCGTGAAATGAGCGAGAAAATCTTCGTAATTCCGCCACATAGAACACGTTATTTATCTGAAATTGCTGAGAATAATCGTAAATATGACGAAACGGCTTTATCGCAAGTGGAAGTAGCACAAAAGTTATACGGTATTTTCAAAACTATTGAGTCGGTGAATGGCAATCTGCCACAAATTGATAAAGCAGGAATCATTGAATCTTCTTTAAAAATAAATGAAAGCAACAAAGATTTCTTAGGCTTATTAATCAAAGAATTCGACCGCGTAAAAATGAATTTAGACCCGTACAACTGGGAAATTATTCAAACGTGGGATGAAAAAGTAAATAAATATAAAAATCCAATATATTCTTTTAAAGTACGTGATAAAGAAATTAAGATTCAAACACACACAGAATCCTTATCACATACTCAAATTCCAAAAGTAGCCCTTCCCAAATACCAAGCTTGGGGCGATATCTTAAAATGGAACTTACAAGAAAACGTACCAGGAGAATTCCCATTTGCGTCTGGATTATATCCATTTAAGCGTGAGGGTGAAGATCCTACACGTATGTTCGCGGGTGAAGGAGGTCCAGAAAGAACCAACCGCCGTTTCCATTATGTATCCTTAGGAATGCCAGCTAAGCGTTTATCTACAGCGTTTGACTCGGTTACTTTATATGGGAATGATCCAGACCACCGACCTGATATTTACGGTAAAATTGGTAATGCAGGGGTGTCTATTTGTTGTTTAGACGATGCAAAAAAATTATACTCCGGTTTCGATTTAAGTCATCCTGCCACTTCGGTGTCGATGACGATAAACGGACCAGCGCCTATGTTGTTAGGGTTCTTTATGAATGCAGCCATTGACCAAAACTGTGAAAAATACATCAAAGAAAATGGTCTAGAAGCAGAAGTAGAGAAAAAGAAGAAGGAACTATACGATAGTAAAGGTTTAGAAAGACCGAGATACAACGGCGAATTACCAGAAGGTAACGACGGATTAGGGTTGATGCTTTTAGGACTAACAGGCGACCAAGTGTTACCTGCTGATGTGTACCAAGAGATTAAAGTAAAAACCTTAGCGCAAGTGCGTGGTACCGTTCAAGCCGATATTTTAAAAGAAGACCAAGCGCAAAATACCTGTATATTCTCAACCGAGTTTGCCTTACGCTTAATGGGTGACGTACAAGAGTATTTTATCCAACAAAACGTTCGTAATTTCTACTCGGTTTCTATTTCAGGGTATCATATTGCCGAGGCTGGTGCCAATCCTATTACGCAGTTGGCATTTACACTTGCCAACGGATTTACGTATGTAGAATATTACCTAAGCCGAGGAATGAACATCAACGACTTTGGTCCTAACTTATCGTTCTTCTTCTCTAATGGTATTGACCCAGAATATGCGGTAATAGGACGTGTAGCGCGTAAAATTTGGGCAAAAGCCTTAAAGAATAAATACGGTGCCAACGAAAGAGCACAAATGTTGAAGTACCATATCCAAACATCTGGACGTTCGTTACACGCACAAGAAATTGATTTTAACGATATCCGTACGACTTTACAAGCCTTGTATGCGATTTATGATAACTGTAACTCGTTGCATACTAATGCGTATGACGAAGCGATTACCACACCAACAGAAGAATCCGTTCGTCGTGCCATGGCAATCCAGTTGATTATTAATAAAGAATTAGGATTAGCGAAAAACGAAAACCCTATCCAAGGTTCGTTTATCATTGAAGAGTTAACCGATTTAGTGGAAGAAGCCGTACTAGCCGAGTTCGACCGTATCACCGAAAGAGGTGGCGTACTAGGGGCAATGGAAACAATGTACCAACGTTCTAAAATTCAAGAAGAATCCTTGTATTACGAAACCTTGAAGCATACAGGTGAATTCCCTATCATTGGGGTAAATACCTTCTTAAGTTCTAAAGGATCACCAACGGTAGTGCCTGCGGAAGTCATTCGTGCGACGGAAGAAGAAAAACAATTCCAGATCAAAACCCTAGAAAACCTACACAATGCCAAAGCCAAAGAAGTAGAAGGACAAATCGCAATCATTCAAGAAGCCGCGATCCAAAACCACAACATCTTTGAAAAACTAATGGATGCCGCTAAGGTGTGTTCGTTAGGACAAATTACTAGTGCATTGTTTGAAGTGGGTGGGCAATACCGCCGTAATATGTAAGAGTAATTAATTTATAGAAATTGAAATGCCCCGATTGGGGCATTTTTTATAATTTGAAAGTCCTATTTATCCGAAAGTATCAGATTTAAGTGTTAATTTTTTAATTTTAGTGTTTTTTTATATGTTGTTTTCGTATTGATTATAGTCTTAATAAAGAAAACATTATTTTTTTATGTTTTTCTTTGTCTAAAACTAACTGTAAAATGTGTATGTTTTTTGTTTTTAAATAATATCATTGTATCGTATTATTTTACTTAAATCTTTATATGAGGGATTCAATAGATTATCCTTATACTTTCCAAACTCTCCATATTTAGATATAAATTGATTCCAAACAAATTCCATTTTTAATTGATTAGAAAGTTCTTCAATTATTTCTTTTTTAGCATAATAGAGTTTTGAATTTTCTGTCCAAATAATTTTAGTTACTTGCTCATTTTTCTTATTGTAGAAACATAAGTCATTAGGGTTAAAATCCAAATTTAACAAATTAGAAAGTTCTTCGTTTAAAAATTCAAAATGAGGGTTTTCAAAACGATTGGATGACCAACTGCTCCAAGAATAATCTCTCATTACATCTTTTAAATTTATTCCATCATCATAATAGTCCTCTTTGCTTGGAACGACTGAATTACTCCAATTTATTTCTCCTGAGTATATTTGATGAAAAGAAATTGGATTATGATGAAAATTTCCAGAATGAATAATATTTTCTAGTTTTTTAATTTTATCATAAAGGATAAAAAAACTAGTAAGATATACATTTATTCTTGTGTCATTATTACCTTCTTGGGTAACACTCAAAGAAGTCAATACCCATTCATCATCTGTATATAAATTATGTATTAGGAATTTATCTACAAGATTATCGTCTTCTGAATTAATCCAATCTTGTATGTTTTCATCTTTTGAAGGAAATAAACAATTCGTAATTAATTGAAATTTTCTTGGTAATCTAGGAAAAGTTGGATCAAAAAAATTGTCACTACTTCTGAATCTTTCACCATTTTCTGATTTTAAACGACCATCTAAAACGAGATAACCTACAAACTCAAAATAAGATTGCCATAAATATTTCTCTGAATATTTAATCAAGTTGTCATTTCCTCTACGTCCACCATATTTATAAGTTCTATCTTCTTGAAAATCCTTATTAATCACTTCAAAAATAGCTTCATCATACCCTTTTGCTTGAATATTACTTAATATAATGGCAAGACAATCGGATGATGGTAATGTATCTCTTTTATCGTAATGGTCAGAAGCAATACCTTTTATTTGATATTTATTAAAATCATATAAGTCTAGATCAAAATGCCAATCGTGATAAATATTTTTTCCTATTTCTTCTTTGATTTTTTCATCAATCGAGATATTGTAATTCTCTTTCGAGAATAATACTTCTTCTGCAAAATCAAGATCAAAGATTGTTTTAGCAAATTCTTGAATGGTAAAGATGTATTCTATAATACAAATATGAGTGTTGTTGAAATTAGGTATGAACTGAGTCTCAAAAAATGAGAGACATTTTTGAGTGAAATCTTTATCTTTTATCGATAGGGTAGTACCGCAAATTGCTACAATAATTGATTCAACACTGTTGATGTCAGGAAATGGAATTGTGATACTAGCTAATCTTAATAATTCATCAGGATACTTTTTTCCAATTAAAAATAAATTTTCTGTGGCTAAACTTCTAATTGATTTGTCACTTGAAGTAGTTGATAAAAACGATAAATACAAATCTTGTTCAATATTTCTTACTTGAATATTACTTTTGAAATAAAACTTGTTTATATCTCTAAGTAAAGGAAAAACTGAATATTTATTTTTTCTGATTAATTCACTCCAATGTATATCTATTTCAACTTGTGATAAAGACGCAAGAACTTTAATTGTAAAATCACCTAAGCCGTGAACTTCTTTCTTGAAATTGTTTTCTAATAACTTCTCAAACAATATTTTCAAATTACGACTTTGCCGATTTTCATTAAGAATGTTTTTGAGGATTTTTTCTTGCCCTTTAGGATTATCAATAAAATAATCAATGTTGTTATAAGCTTCTTCCAAAACAGAATCGTTATCAAATAATTCAAATAATTGAACGTCAAATTTACTAGGTAATAAGTGTAATAGTGACATTAAGATATCTTGACGAAGGGGATGGTAAGTTTCTTTGTTAAAAAGCATTTTTTCAACACCAAGTTTAATCAACGCATCTTTTAATTCTTCGGACTTTGTTAAATTGTTAAGAAGAACTTTTGATGCTATGGCATATCCTGCGACTCTGTCATATGTAAATTGAACAGTTTCGTCATTCGTTCTTAGATTTTTTTGAAAACATAAGCCCTCATCTAAAAGCTTTTTCGTCAAATCTCCCATTTGGTTTGGTGATTCAGGTGAAATGATCTGGTTAAATTCAAAATCAGAAATCTCCCTAGTACTATTTAACCATAAATGCTTACAAAAATGTCTTATTTGATTTTCTACGTGCTTTTTAGCGATTTTATCGATTTTGGATTCAATTTTACTAGAGTTTTCTGCTATTTCTTCAATATATCTATCAATACTCACGAATACATTTTCTAACGAAATATGTAGGTTTTCCGAATTTTTATTTACAACCGAAAATATTTTCAATAATAATGGGTCGACAAACAATTCTTGATTGAAATTCCAAGATGTTGGTGTGATATTGTACTTGTTAAAATATTTAGGTATTGCTTTAAGTCTTTGTTTTTCTGTAAGACCACTAAGTGTTTTCGTATTTGGAATTTTAGTTATGTCTGACTCTTCGAAAATAGCTTCTACATAACGATTTCTACAAGTTGTTATTAATAACACATAGTCTAGCTCCTTTATATCTCTTATAATATCTTTAATATTAGATTTCCAAATATCATCAAAAGGTTTACTTTCATTTAAACCATCTATTATAATTGGTATTTTAATACCTTTTATAAGACCTAATGTATTTAATGCTTGTATAAACTGTTTGAAAGTATATTGAGTGCTAATTTCTAATTGTTCTAAAATTTGAGTTTTTGGATTTTCATTTTTTCTAAAAGATGACCCAAGTATTAATATTGCTGGAATATTCTTTTTTAGTGATTCTGCACATATATTACAAGCTATATTGGTTTTTCCGTAACCAGCACTACTTAGAATATGAATATCTTTGGTATTAACATCATTAATGAAATCTAAAAGGCAACTTTCTCCATCTTCTTTTGATGAGATAAGATAATCTCTAAGTTTTGTTATTGAAGGAACTATATAAGTATCATTTGTATGTTTTTCCTTCCAGTTTTTCTTATCAATTATGTATTCTTTTGATTTAATTTTTCTATCAAGAATAATTGCTGAACATTCGTATTCTTTATCAAAAGAGAGCAATATGGATTTAAGAGTTTTGACTTTTTCTATTGATAGTCCAGATGTAATAATTCTTATAGTTTCTTTAGATATGTGAACACATTTCTTTAGTAATGCTTGAGCCGTTTCAATATATTCTTCATCAAAAGTTTTGAATTCAGCATTGAATGAGTCGTCTTTTTCTATTTTATCCAAATCATCTTGTAAGTACTTGATTTTAATGTCAATTGCTTCAAATATTGCCTTATAGCTCATTACAAAAAAAACTTCATCATCATAATGTGATGGAGTGTACAAGTCTGTATCAAATTTCTTTTGTAAATCTTCTATTCTCCTTTGAGAATACTTCTTAATAAATTCAAAATCAATAAAACTTGTGTTGAAGTAATGGTTAAAGACATCACTAAATTTGTTAAATTCTTGAGTTAGGAAATTAGAAAAAGTGTCTTTGTTCCAATGAGAAATGATTGTATCTGATTTTAGATTAGCTAACGCTGTTTTTAGCTCAATAAATTTATCTTCAATAAAACTTCCTGGAGTACAAATAATCCATAATTTTATATTAGGATGTCTTTTAAGTGTTGTAGTAAAACCTTTTTCTAACTCATCACGCCTACTTGCTGTTAGAGATGTATTTTCTTCATTATTAAACCACCATTTTACCTGCCAGCCTATCTCATCACCTGCTTTAAGGTTCAATTCAGGACAGTCTGAATGAAGCGTAAGATAATATTCTGAACCAGGTGTATTATAGAAGTTTTCAAAATAACCGTAATCCTTATATTTTAAATATGCAACTTGAAAGCAAAATGACTCAAAACTGATATCCTTTGCTTGTTGATTTTGCTCGAATTGGCTCCATTGAATACTTATCATACTAAAGCTTTTTCAGGTTCACTCGTTTTGCAAAGATTAATTTGGTCGTAATAAGGACAACCGCCTCGACAATTGCTTGAGTTTTTGCACTCTCTTTGACAGGTGTTTACTTGAGCATTTCTGTATGATTCCCAATGATTATTCCAAATTTCTTCAAATGAATTATCTTTTAAACTATGGTTATCTCTATTGTGACTAGTAAATGAGCAAGGTTTAACTACAAGATTTTCATCAATGTATGCTGAAAAAAATGCACACTCACAAGGCTCAATAAAATCAATTGTAGTATTTGTAAAGTGCATTAGCATTGGCATAAAACAAGAATCAAAACCAATATTTAAGGAGCATTTATGCTTATCAATAAGTAAACAAAACTTCTTTAAATCGTCATTTAACTCAAGACATAAGCTGTCATCTCCTCGTCCCATTGGTTTAAATGTTAAAAAAATGAGAGAGTTAAACCCTTTTAATATATCGTTGTGGTTTCCTTCCAAAATTTCAATTCCTTGTTTGATACTCTTTTTGTCAAGAATAAAATGAATATTTGTTCTAATTCCTTCATTTATGAAAATTTGAGCTTTTGATTTAGGAATTGTTCTAATGTTTGGAAAAGAGATTGCAACTGCTCCAACCAAAGGTTTAATTTCTTTTGCAATCGCTTCGGTAATATGCATTGCATTAGTAGTAAAATTTGGTACTACATTGTATTTGCGAGATATTTTTAATATTTCTATAAAATTTGGATGTTCTAATGGTTCACCACCACCAAGAGCAACTTGAAAAACATTACCCCATTTTTCGCTGTATAATGATTTTATAGCAAATTCATAATCATCTAAACTCATAAAAACATTATTCGGAACACTATCTCGATAGCAAAAGGTACATCCTTTTGTACAATGATTAGAAATTGAAATATCAACTAATTCTGGTAAAGGAGCTCGATAAGGATCATCTTTAAATGTTTTACCCCATCTCATAGTAACTCCAGTCTCATTGTCAGCAATAAAATTATACCCTTCGCTATGTCTTCTGATTAATGCCATATTTAATAAGTTTCTACTTGCGTTGAACCAAAGCCAGCTATTTTAGCAATTTCACCTTTTAGGATATATTCTCCATATATGTAACTCCACAATTCTTCATCCGTCATTTTATCAATTTCTACCTTTTTTCCGTTTTCTTCAATCCATTCTCTACAATTTGTGCCTCCATCCGTGTTAAATTTTATTTTTTTGATTATCATTTCCTCTCCTTCCATATAAATTCTGGTTCCATTTTCAGAAATGTCATTTTTCAAAAACTCGGTTACTTTTTGAATTTCATTATCTTTGCTATCTCCATGGAATCTTGCAAAAGTTTCAACAATATCTTTTTTCATTGTTATAATATAACTAACAGAACTACTATTTGATACAAAGTCATTTCTTATTTTCATTTTGTCGTTTTTTAGTATTGGATAGATTAAGTTTTTTAAGTTTCGCATCGAAAAAATACAATCTACTTTAGGGATTCAGTTTTTTCACTATGAAACACAATTTGAAAAGGATAAACTAATATCCGTCTTGTTTATTATTAAATATGTTTTTACAACATTTTCTATTGCTTCTTTCAAATATAACGAAAAGGATAATAAAATAAAATCTTACAATCTAGTAAAATAAAAAATATGACAAATTTTAGTTGGAGGACAAATTTTAAAAAATGCTGTAAAGAGAAGAAAAGGGAATAATAAATTGTACTTCCTTTTATTCGTTAAAAATTATATTTGCAAAGTCACTTAAAACCAATAAATATGCTTAAAACTTATTTTGTAGTATTACTAGCTATACTTTCCATCAGTTGTAAAAAAGAAACCACTACTATCGAAGCACCAAAAGAGGTAAAAAAGAAACCGCCAACAACAATAAACGCTAATACAAAATCTATAGATGATGATTTTAAATCTTTCCTTGAGGCTTTTAGTAAAGATTCTGTATTTCAAGTAAGCCGTGTTACATTTCCATTAGTACTTGAAGAATGGATAGATCCTGAAACAGGTACGGTAAAGAAATTAATGGACAAAAAAGCTTATGAAATCCTTGATTTTCGCTACCCTAAAGATGCTTTAACAAGAGAATATGATCGTTATACCCAAACGCTTAAGTTCAAAGATAATAAAGCAGTTGTTGAAATTAGAGGGGTTGATAACGGCATTTATGTAGATTATATTTTTGAGAAAATAAATGGGAAATGGCTGTTGATTTCGTGTAATAACCAATCGATATAAATAGAAAAAGAGTATTGAAAAAAATCAATACTCTTTTTCTAAAATTATCAGTACTGATAATTTACATTTCTCTAAAGATTGTGTGCATTAATCTTTTTTTATCATTAATACTTTCTTCTAAAGAAATCATTGTTTCTGTTCTATATACTCCATCAATATCATCAATCATATAGATTACATCTTTAGCGTGTTTTGTATCTTTTGCTCTAATCTTACAAAAAATATTAAACTTTCCTGTCGTCACGTGAGCAACTGTTACAAAAGGAATTTCATTAATTCTTTCTAAAACAAACTTCGTTTGTGATGTATTATTTAAAAATACTCCAACATAGGCAATAAATGAATATCCTAATTTTTCATAGTCCAATGTTAGTGAGGATCCTTGGATAATACCAGCATCTTCTAATTTTTTAACACGCACATGGACAGTTCCTGCTGAAATTAAAAGTTTTTTTGCAATGTCTGTAAATGGTATTCTCGTATTATCAATTAACATATCAAGAATCTGATGATCAACCTCATCTAATTTAAACTTACTCATATAATTATTTCTTTGTTTGTGTTTTTATTTTTTAGTTTTTGTTTAAATACATCTAAAATATTACTTTTTAAGCACTCCATTTACAAAAATATTGTTAATATTTACAGAAAAATTAGCATCTTTTTCCAATTCGGGATAGTTCCCAAATTCGTCTTGATATAGACCTCCTTTTAAATCATAAACTTGATGTGCGAAATTTCTTTCTAGATCTCCAATGGCTACGATCTCGGCTTCAAAATGGACTTTTCCTTGAAACAGGACTTCTTTATAGTGGGATGCAAATTTAGTAATAATATCTAAAGAATCTCTTTTTAACCTAATATTTTTGTAAATAAAATCATAAAAATTGATTTTATTTTGCGGAATATTCAAATATCCCTTCAAATTTACTTCTGTTTTTTTTGAAGAAATAATATGTTCTAATCCGGCTATATATGCAATAAAAATATATTTTCTGGTTTCTTCTCTTTCATAATCATTTTGAAAATGCCCTGCTTCAAACAAAATAGTAGGCACTCCTGAATACTGAAAATAATCTCCTATACAATTTAAATTAAAAGTATCATCAAATCTTCCAATTTGATTGGGTATATGTTTTTGTAATTCATTCGTCATTGCTAAAATAACATCTACTGCACGCAATCTACATTCATTATATTCACAGGCTTCATTAAAAGAGGGTGCCAAAAAAGAAACGGTTGCTGGCTTACCTGAATCTCCTGTTCCAAATATTGTGCGTTGGTCATGTAAATTAAAGCAAAAATCAGGTTTAAACTCTTCAAAAATTTTACGTAAAATTTTTGATTCAGGTTGTGTTAATGCTACTGAATCGCGATTTAAATCTATTTGATTAGCATTTACTCTTGTGTAAGCAACTGCTCCATCTGGATTGACTATAGGAATCATAAAAAAAGTACACGATGTTGCCAACCTTTGAGCTAATGGTTCTTTTGAACCTAAAAAGTTTAAAAAATCAAACAATGCTTTAGTAGTTGTCGATTCATTTCCGTGCATTTGTGACCACATAAATATTCTTGTAGATCCGGTTCCAAACTTAATAGAATAAATAGGTCGTTCTTGAACGGATTGTCCCAATATTTTAATTTCAAAGTTTGGGTTCAATTGATCTAATATTACTTCTAAGTCAGTATTGGTAATATAGCGCCCTGAAATAGTTTTTTCTTTATAGTCTGTATAAAAATTCATCCGTTTGATCTTTTTTTAAAATTAATTATAGTAATCACATAGCTCTTCCTTGAAAAAAATATTTTAAATCTTTTCCTAATTAAAACAACCGTAATGTGAGAATCAAATTAACAAAAATGGAGATATAGCTTTATTATAATCACCTAAGAGAATTATTTAGTAAAGCTGTATTCGGGAACTTTACCTACAATTCCATTGAAATAGCTTTCTAAAATGGCAAAATCTTTTTCTTTATCTCCCGAAGGGATTATTTTAGGAAAAGCAATAACTTGTTTATTTTTCCAATCAAAACCAATGGCAACAATAGGAACATTGGCTTTTAGGGCAATGTAATAAAATCCTGTTTTCCATTCAGATACTTTTTTTCGAGTACCTTCAGGTGAAATAGACAATCTAAATTCTTCTTTTCGTGAGAAGATTTTTGCAATTGCATCTACTTTATTTTCATTTTTAAAACGATTAAGAGGTTCTCCTCCTACCCATTTAAAATAATAACCAAAAGGAAATTTAAAAAGTTCTTTTTTAGCAACAAAATTAATATTGATACCTAACGAACCTCTTGTTAATAATCCTATATAAAAATCATGCCAACTGGTATGAGGAACTACAGGCATTACACTTTTTTTTATATCAATCATATAGGATTGGTAGTCTCCTACTATTTTCCATCCCATTAACTTAAAAAATATAAATCGGTATACTCTTTTTTTCATTTCTTTGAGGCTTCGTATGTATTGTATACAAAAGTAATTCAAAATTTTTATCTTATACCAAAAAAGTTGTTTTTAAAAGTCTAAAAAAGACTTTTTTAAGCTCTTTAAATCTGTTTTTATTTTAGTTGATATAACAATTCAAATGCAGGGTTAACATTGCTTAATTACAAACCGTCACACAGTTATTTTATTTTAAAATTTCATACATCTAAAAACAATAAAGCTAGAATTATTTCACTTTAATCTGTTCAAAGTATCTTTCAGTAATAAAATCAATATCTTTAATAGATTTACGGGTCCAATCAATTCTTTTTTCTAAAAATTCTAGATCTGTTAAACCCCAATTTACATTAGAATGACGTAGCCTGTTAGTTAGACTTTGTATAATAATAGCTGCTGATACTGAAATATTCAAACTTTCGGTAAACCCAACCATAGGAATTTTTAAAAATCCATCTGCGTTTTTTATAACTTCATCAGATATTCCTAATCTTTCAGTACCAAAATAAATTGCCGATGGTTTAGAAATATCAAAATCTTCTAACATACTGTCTTTTTCATGCGGAGTGGTTGCTATAATCTGATAGCCTCTGGTTCGTAGATTATTAATACAATCTTGATTATTAGAAAAACGTTTAATATCTACCCATTTTTCTGCCCCAAGAGCAATTTCCTTATCAATTTTTTTTCCAAAACGCTGTTCTACTACATTTAACTCTTGAATCCCAAAAACCTCACAACTTCTCATAACAGCACTGGTATTATGCAACTGATAAACATCTTCACAAACTACTGTAAAGTGTTTGGTTCTGTTAGCCAAAACTTTTTTAAACCCTTCTTTCCTGTTTTTTGTTATAAATGTTTCTAGATATTCTAAATATTTTTCATCATGAAATAAAGATTGCATTGTAAATGTTTTTAATTATCTTGGCAAAAATAATTAAAGTTATGGATGTTTTTATGAACTCCCTTTATATAACAATACCCATTTTTTAATAATCTTAAAATTACCCACATAAATGAAAAAAAAACTAGTTATTTTAACAGGTGCTGGCATGAGTGCTGAAAGTGGCATTAGCACCTTTAGAGATTCTAATGGATTATGGGAAAACCATGATATTAAAGAAGTTGCTTCCCCTGAAGGATGGCGAAAAAATCCTGCTCTGGTTTTAGATTTTTATAATAAACGGAGAGCTCAACTTAAGGAAGTTACCCCCAATAGAGGCCATGAGATAATAGCAGAATTAGAACAAAAATTTGATGTACAAATCATAACACAAAATGTAGACAATTTGCATGAGCGAGCTGGCAGTTCAAAAGTACTACATTTACATGGCGAATTAACAAAAGTGAGAAGCACTGAAAATAGTGATTACATAATTAATTGGTCAGAGGATTTACATATAGGTGATATGGCTCCAGACGGATCACAATTAAGACCTCATATTGTTTGGTTTGGTGAAGCTGTTCCTGGTATAAACCAAGCAATTCCTATGCTAGAAAAAGCAGATATTTTAATTATCATAGGGACTTCTCTACAAGTGTATCCTGCGGCAGGGCTTATGCACTACACAAGAACTGATACGCCTATTTATTATATAGATCCTAAACCTGCAAGTGTAAACAATTTGCCAAATCCTATTGAAATAATTCCTTTGAGTGCTAGTGAAGGGATGAAAAATTTAGTAGAAAGAGGGATTTAACCCTCTTTCTAACTTTTTATAAAGCATAGATTTCGTTCTTAGCCAATTCAAATTCTTTAAGTAATTCATCTATAATTTCTTGAACAGGCTTTATCGTATCTATTAATCCTGCTATTTGACCAATTTCTAACTCTCCTTCTTCTAACTCTCCTTCAAACATACCACGTTTTGCTCTGGCACGTCCTAATAACGTTTGTAACTCGTCAACTGACGGGCACTTGGTATATAACTCTTGTAAATCGTTATAAAATTTATTTTTAATTAAGCGTACAGGTGCTAATTCTTTTAAAGTAAGTTGTGTTCCTCCTTCTTCTGTAGCAACTATAGTTTCCTTAAAATTTTGGTGCGCTGAACTTTCTATAGAAGCTGCAAATCGTGACCCCATTTGTACCGCATCTGCACCTAAAACCATAGCCGCTAACATACCTCTGCCTGTAGCTATTCCTCCTGCTGCTATTATCGGAATATTTATTTGTTTTCTAACCATGGGGATTAGAGTAAAGGTGGTTGATTCTTCACGCCCGTTATGTCCTCCAGCTTCAAATCCTTCTGCCACAATAGCATCTACTCCTGCTTCTTGTGCTTTTAATGCAAATTTCGTACTACTTACAACGTGTACAACTACAATTCCTTTTTCTTTTAAAAAAGAAGTCCAAGTTTTAGGATTTCCAGCGGAAGTAAAAACTATTTTTACTCCTTCTTCTACAATTATTTGCATTATCTCTTCAATATTTGGATAAAGCATTGGTACATTTACGCCAAAAGGTTTATCAGTAGCTTTTTTACATTTTTGGATATGTTCTCGTAAAACATCAGGATACATAGATCCTGCACCTATTAATCCTAAACCGCCAGCATTACTTACAGCACTAGCTAGTTTATATCCTGAATTCCAAATCATTCCTCCTTGAATAATTGGATATTTAATATCGAAAAGTGATGTTATTGCATTCAAAATATTTAATTTTTAATTAATTTACCTTGTATTTTTTTAACAGAATCAGCTATTATATAATAATAAACTCCTGCATTCAAATGACTTACATTAATTTCCTCAACTGTATTAGTCAATATCTTTTGAGTTACCAATTGTCTCAGATTATTATAAATCCTTAATTCTGAATTAATACTATCTAAAGGAATCTCACAAGTAATTGCATCAGTGGTTGGATTAGGATATACTTTTATTGGATTCAATTCAAATTCTTTTATACTTAATACATTATTTAAAGCAGTCTGAAAATTTGGTATTCCGTAACCATAATCAGTATCTGGTAACGTAAATCGATCTGCTGATGTTCTAACTAATTGTACAATTTCTGTATTTTTTTTGGTTGGAAAAGCAGACCAAAAAGATGTAATGGCACCAGCTAAAATGGGTCCTGAAAAAGAAGTCCCATTTTCTGTTATAATGGCACCTGTTGGAGTAGCAATAACTGAAGCTGTTCCCATAGCCATTAAATCCGGTTTAATACGATTGTCTGCTGTGGGACCTATTGAGCTAAAACTTGATCTTATTCGTGTAGAAGTAACAGCTCCCACGGTAAGCGCAGCTCTAGCATCAGCAGGAGTTCCTATATGAGGTTCTTCTTTTCCTCCTTCATTTCCTGCTGAAATTACACAAATCATACCTTTAGAAAATGCTATATCAACAGCTCTTGACGCAACGGATGTTTGCCCATTCATATTCTGATATGAGAAACTATGAGCTCTATTATCAAAACTAAAATACCCTAAAGAAGAATTAATAACATCTACTCCCAAACGATCTGCTTCTTCTGCTGCCTCTACCCAATTAGACAATTCTATTACCTCTTCAGTAGCAACATCTTCTGTTATAAACAAATAATAACTTGCATCGGGTGCCGTTCCCACTAAGTTTGTTGTATTAGCTCCCATTGTAGATAATACGTTTGTTCCATGCGAATCGCCCTTGTAAAAATCATTCGAATCTTTTACAAAGTCATAACCTCCTAAGATTAAATTTTTATTACGTAAACTTGCAAACGGAGTGGCTGTATTTACACCTGGAAAACCAGCATCTAAAATAGCTATGATTTTTCCTGTTCCTGTATAATTTTGTTCATGCAAAAAATGCGCGTTCAACATTTGAATTTGAGTAGCTGAATTACCATAAGCATAATTAACTCTTACAGCACTTCGTTCAGACCATTTATCAACAAAAGGCATATTACCTTGATCCCTCATTTTGGCATTTAACGAATGATTGGCATACTGAATATGATCTACAAAAGAACGATCAGCAAGAGCCTCTATATTGGCTTGTGCTCCTTTTACATGTACATAATTTAACCATTTTGATTTTGCTAAAACAGTAATTCCTGTAGCTGTCATTATTTCATCTACATAAGGTTGATGAATCGGTACATCTGTAATATCCAAAGCTATCCCTTGGAAATTTCTCCTATCCAACGATCGTTGTCTTAACTCTAATAATGGATTTGAAAAAAAAACAGCTGCATTAGGTTTGTCTTTAAAAAACACCCACGCCTCTTCTTGAGCTAAAAGAAAATTAGAAATTAAGAGAATTATTCCAAATAATTTTGCTTTCATATATTTGTGTACTTTTCTTTTCAAATATACACAAAAAAGGCTTAAAGAACTTAAGCTATTACCCCAGAACCTATAAGTTCTTCCCCTATGTGCCAAGATACAAATTGTCCTTGCGTTATAGCTGACATAGGCTCTTCAAATTCTACATACATTCCTGAATCAAACTGGTGCAACGTGGCATTTTTTAATTCTTGTCGATAACGAATACGCGCTTTTATTTGCATCTTCTGACCTGTTTTTAGAGTTAAATCGGTTCGAATCCAATGAATTTCTTCTTTAGCAACAAATAATGCTTTTTTGAATAAACCTGGATGTGTATTCCCTTGACCTGTATAGATGGAGTTGCTATGTATATCTGTTGCTATTATAAATAAAGGTTCTTTAGTTCCTCCAATATTAAGTCCTTTTCGCTGACCAATAGTATAATAATGAGCTCCTTGGTGTTTGCCTACAAGCTTACCCATTTGTGGTGTATATTGGATATTGGACGCTTCAAACTTTAATTTTTCTTCTTCTGTACTAAATTCAGGTTTAGGCGTACTATATATCTTATTTGTAGCATCTATTTCGTATATAAGACCTTCTTTAGGCTGTAATTGTTGTTGTAAAAATTCAGGTAAACGAACTTTTCCTATGAAACATAATCCTTGTGAATCTTTTTTCTCAGCTGTAATTAGTTCCATTTTAGCTGCTATTTCACGTACTTGAGGCTTTGTTAATTCCCCAATAGGAAATAATGCTTTTGATAATTGTTCTTGGGATAATTGACATAGAAAATAGGACTGATCTTTGTTATTATCTACACCCGCCAATAATTGGTAAATGGTTTGTCCTTCTACTTGAATTTCTGATTTACGGCAGTAATGTCCTGTTGCCACATAATCAGCACCTAAAGACATTGCTATTTTAAGAAAAACATCAAATTTAATTTCTCGATTACACAAAACATCAGGATTAGGGGTACGCCCTTTTTCATATTCAGCAAACATATAATCTACAATTTTTTCTTTGTATTGCTCACTTAAATCTACTGTTTGAAAAGGAATTCCTAATTTTTGTGCAACCAACAAGGCATCATTACTATCTTCTAACCAAGGGCATTCGTTTGAAATAGTTACTGAGTCATCATGCCAGTTTTTCATAAATAAGCCTATCACATCATACCCTTGCTCTTTTAATAAATAAGCGGCTACACTTGAATCTACTCCTCCTGATAAACCTACAACAACTCTTTTCATTTATTCCTATTTTAGCCCACAAAGATAATTATTTCTTTTTAACCAGTGAAGGCTTCTTATAACCGTTAATAGTATCCGTATTTATTTCTTTTATTAAATTTTTATTGGCATCAAAATATTTCCAAAGTCCTTTTTTCTTTCCTTCTTTGTATTGCCCTTGAATTAAAATCACGCCATTATCTTCAAAAACCTTATAATCACCATGCATAAAACCTTGTACAAAAACGGCTTCTTCCTTTAGAGTCCCTGCTTTAGAATATATTTTAGAAACTCCATCTTTAACTCCATTTTTATACATTACTTCCTCAGCCAACATACCGTCTGTAAAAAAGACTTTTTTAATTCCTTCCACCCTATCATCTACATAGTTCTCGGTACACATAATTGCTTTTAATCCTTTATGATAATATTTCCATACCCCTTGACGCAA
This sequence comes from Flavobacterium columnare, assembly GCF_014844295.1. Lineage (NCBI taxonomy): Bacteria > Pseudomonadati > Bacteroidota > Flavobacteriia > Flavobacteriales > Flavobacteriaceae > Flavobacterium > Flavobacterium columnare. Next base: position 2,691,804 of record NZ_CP054494.1, on the reverse strand, counting down.
TTTATTTACAACCTTACCTTCACTTACTTTTAATCCATTTTCATCAAAAAAAATAGTATGAGCCCCCCCTTTACCATCAAATTCCCGCGTAGCTTTTAAAATTTTTTTATCAGTATCAGCATAATATTTAAACACTCCAACCTCTACTCCATTTTTAAAATTGCCTTCGTAACGAATCCTATTCGATTGCTCATAATATCCTTTCCAAAAACCCATACGCTCTCCCTTAGTATTACTCTGATTTTCCAATTCCTTCTTAATCTGGGAAAAAACACTAAATGAGCTTAAACACAAAACAACAAATAACCTATGTATTTTCATCTTTCTACTTTAAAAACAAAACTCAAAAGTATTGGTTTTATTTCGTAAACAAAAAATAAAACTCATATTAATAATATAAAATGTGTAACTCTGTTCTGGTCAACTCTTATGAAAACGTTTTAATAAAAAATTAAAACCTGCCCTCTGATATAACAATTATATAATCTGGATAAACAAACAAGTAAAAGGCTTTACAATGATTATTTTATTAACCATAAAGTACCCATATCAAGAATACCACTTCACAATAGGATCTTCTTTTAAAATAGGAGTTAACTTTCTTATAAATTCTTTGTAATAATCTGTATTTACATGAATTTCAAAAGCTTCAGAATCTACAAACTCTTCAATAAAAATAAAGCTAGATTGATCATTGTACTCGTTATATAAAGTATATGAAACGTTGCCTTTTTCTCTTCTGGTGTTTTCTATCATTATTTTAGCCATTTCTAAAAAAAGCGATACGTATTGATTTTCTACTTTTATCTTAACAGTTAAATTTTTATTCATAATCTACAATTCTATTTTAAACTACTATAAATTGAAACTTATTTCTTCAAACAAATTTATTCCTTTTTATCATTAAAAATCACAAAAAACGATAGGAAAAAGAAAAAATAATATGCGTGCATATTATTTTTTTCGTATATTTGGATTTTAGAATCTAAATGAAAGATAAAACAATAGATTATTTACTTAGAACAACTTGGCAAGCCGTTTCTAGAATGTATAATGAAGAAGGATCTAAATATGAGGGTTCTATGGCAATTGGTTTTGCCCTTTTGAGCATAGACAAAGAAGAAGGTACTCCTTCTACCAGTGTAAGTACCCGTATGGGAATGGAAGCCACTAGTTTAACTAGAACCTTGAAATCATTGGAAGAAAAAGGATTAATTGAAAGAAAACCAAATCCTAAAGATGGAAGAGGCGTTTTGATTTATCTTACTAAAGAAGGAAAATTAAAACGAGAACTATCTAAACAAACTGTTCTTAGATTTAATGAAGTCATCAAACAACATATCAATGAAGAAAAATTAATGCACTTCATAGAGGTCACAGAAAAAATAAATGAATTAATACAAGATAAAAAAATATTCAATCAACCAGAGTAATTACAAAATGAAGAGAACAATTAAAAAAGTTGCTGTAGTTGGTTCAGGGATTATGGGTTCAGGGATTGCCTGCCATTTTGCAAATATTGGAGTCGAAGTTTTACTCCTTGACATTGTACCCCGTGAACTTACAGAAGCAGAACAAAAAAAAGGTTTAACGCTAGAAAACAAAGTAGTTAGAAACCGAATTGTAAATGATAGTTTAACAAACGCGTTAAAATCTAAACCTTCACCAATTTATCACACAAAATTTGCTGATCGTATTTCAACAGGAAATTTAACCGATGATATTGCAAAAATAAAAGAAGCAGATTGGATTATAGAAGTAGTCGTTGAAAGATTAGATATTAAAAAATCTGTTTTCGAACAAATTGACACACACAGAAAACCTGGAACATTAATAACTTCAAATACTTCAGGTATTCCTATTCATTTTATGAGCGAGGGTCGTAGCGAAGATTTCCAAAAACATTTCTGCGGTACACACTTCTTTAATCCAGCTCGTTATTTGAAATTATTCGAAATTATTCCTGGTCCACAAACTTCTTCGGATGTTTTGGATTTCTTGAATAATTATGGCGAACAATTCTTAGGAAAAACTTCGGTAGTTGCTAAAGACACCCCTGCTTTCATTGGAAACCGTATTGGTATTTTCGGAATCATGAGTTTATTCCACCAAGTGAAAGAATTAGGGCTTACTATTGAAGAAGTAGATAAATTAACAGGTCCTGTAATTGGTCGTCCAAAATCGGCTACTTTCCGCACGGTAGACGTAGTAGGTTTAGATACATTAGTACACGTAGCTAATGGTATTTACGAAAACTGTCCTAACGACGAAGCTCACGAATTGTTCAAACTACCTGAATTCATCAACAAAATGATGGAAAACAAATGGTTAGGTAGCAAAACAAAACAAGGGTTCTACAAAAAAGAAGGTAAAGATATCCTTTCTTTAGATTTAGATACATTAGAATACCGTGCCAACAAAAAAGCGTCATTTGCCACTTTAGAAATGACCAAAACGATCGAAAAACCTATCGATAGATTCAAAGTATTAGTTAAAGGAAAAGACAAAGCAGGTGATTTTTACCGTAAAAACTTCTCAGCGATGTTTGCTTATGTTTCTAACCGTGTTCCTGAAATTACAGACGACTTCTATAAAATTGACGATGCTATGAAAGCAGGTTTCGGTTGGGAAAATGGACCATTCGAAATTTGGGACGCAATAGGCGTTCAAAAAGGTATCGAAATGATGCAAGCAGAAGGCTATACGCCTGCTTCTTGGGTAACTGACATGGTTGCGTCTGGAAACACTTCTTTTTATAGTGTAAAAGAAGGAGCTACTCAATATTACAATACGGCATCAAAATCGCAAGTTAAAGTTCCTGGTCAAGACGCCTTTATCATCTTAAACAACATTAGAGAATCTAAAAAAGTTTGGGGTAATGCTGATTGTACCGTTCATAATATTGGTGATGGTATCCTAAACTTAGAGTTCCACTCTAAAATGAACTCTATTGGTGGTGGTGTTTTACAAGGAATCAACAAAGCTATTGATTTAGCTGAAAAAGAATACAACGGATTAGTAATTGGAAATCAAGGCGCTAATTTTTCTGTTGGAGCCAATATCGGAATGATTTTCATGATGGCGGTAGAGCAAGAATACGACGAGTTAAATATGGCCATCAAAATGTTCCAAGACACGATGATGCGCGCGCGTTACTCTTCTATTCCAGTGATTGCTGCACCACACGGAATGACTTTAGGTGGTGGTTGTGAACTTTCTATGCATGCGGATAAAATTGTTGCTGCTGCTGAAACATACATCGGTTTAGTTGAATTTGGTGTAGGTGTAATCCCTGGCGGCGGTGGTTCTAAAGAAATGGCATTACGCGCAGCGGATACCTTCCGTAAAAATGATGTGGAATTAAACGTTTTACAAGAATATTTCTTAACTGTAGGTATGGCAAAAGTGGCAACTTCTGCTTATGAAGCTTACGACTTAGGTATTTTACAAAAAGGTAAAGATGTTGTGGTGGTAAACAAAGACCGTCAAATTGCCGAAGCCAAAAAACATGCCTTGTTAATGGCTGAAGCAGGATACACACAACCGGTACGTCGTAAAGACATTAAAGTATTAGGAAAACAAGCTTTAGGTATGTTCCTTGTGGGTACAGACCAAATGGTTGCGGGACAATACATTTCGGAACACGACCAAAAAATAGCAAACAAATTAGCTTACGTAATGGCGGGGGGTGATTTATCAGAACCAACTTTAGTAACGGAGCAATACTTGTTAGATTTAGAAAGAGAAGCTTTCTTATCGCTTTGTACCGAAAGAAAAACATTGGAGCGTATCCAGTTTATGTTAACTAAAGGGAAACCGCTTCGTAATTAATATTTTAAATTATAAATGTTGAATTTTAAATGAAACATAAATAATTTGAAAAACAACAAATAATTTAAAATTTATAATTCAAAATTCAAAATAATGAGTAAAACAGCATATATAGTAAAAGGATATAGAACAGCAGTAGGTAAAGCACCGAAAGGACTGTTCCGTTTTAAACGTCCAGATGAATTGGCCGCTGAAACCATCGAACACATGATGGCTGAATTACCCAACTTCGACAAGTCAAGAATTGACGATGTAATGGTGGGTAATGCGATGCCTGAGGCGGAACAAGGACTAAACATGGGGCGTTTAATCTCTTTAATGGGATTAAAAGTAACTGACGTTCCTGGAGTAACTGTAAACCGTTACTGTGCTTCTGGTTTAGAAACCATTGGTATGGCTACTGCAAAAATCCAAGCAGGTATGGCACATTGTATCATTGCTGGTGGTGCCGAGAGCATGAGTTATATTCCAATGGGAGGTTATAAACCAACTCCTGATTATAAAGTAGCAGCAGCCGGTAACGAAGATTACTACTGGGGTATGGGATTAACTGCTGAAGCTGTAGCAAAACAATTTAATATTTCACGTGCAGACCAAGATGAATTTGCTTATCAGTCGCATATAAAAGCATTGAAAGCACAAGCAGAAGGTAAATTTGATGCTCAAATCGCGCCTATCACCGTAGAACAAACATTCATCAACGAAGCTGGTAAAAAAGAAACAAAATCGTATGTAGTTACTAAAGACGAAGGACCACGTGCGGGTACTTCTGTTGAAGCACTTTCAGGATTAAAGCCTGTATTTGCTGCAGATGGTTCAGTAACTGCGGGTAACTCATCACAAATGAGTGACGGTGCCGCTTTCGTACTGATTATGAGCGAAGAAATGGTGAAAGAATTAAATTTAGAACCTATTGCACGTTTGATAAACTTCGCTTCTTCGGGTGTTGAACCAAGAATTATGGGTATCGGTCCTGTAAAAGCAATTCCAAAAGCGGTACAACAAGCCGGTTTAAAAATTTCTGATATCGAATTATTCGAGTTAAATGAAGCTTTTGCTGCACAATCCTTAGCTGTTATCCGCGAGTTAGACTTAAATCCAGAAATCATCAACGTAAATGGAGGTGCCATCGCTTTAGGTCACCCACTAGGTTGTACAGGAGCTAAACTTTCAGTTCAATTATTTGACGAAATGAAGCGTCGTGGTAACAAATACGGTATGGTAACCATGTGTGTGGGTACTGGACAAGGTACGGCGGGGATTTTTGAGCTATTATAAATGATGGATTTTAAATTTTAAATTTTAAATGAATTATGAAGAACGATAATATAATTGCTATCAAAACATTTGAATTTGCACTATCTATTATCAATCTAACAATTCAACTTAAAAAAGAAAACGAGTTCATTATTTCAAAACAGTTAATGCGAAGTGCTACAAGTATAGGTGCAAATGTTGAAGAAGCTATAGCTGCTCAATCTAAAAAAGACTTTATAAGTAAAATGTCAATCGCTTCAAAAGAAGCCAGAGAGACTAAATACTGGTTGAGACTTTTAGATAAATCAGAAATAACCAAAATTAATATTGAAAATTATTTAACTGAAATTGAGCATATCATAAACATAATAACCAAAATTGTAAAAACTTCTCAGGAAAGTATAAACTAATTTAAAATTTATAATTCAACATTTAAAATAATAACAAATGGAAGATATTACAAGAGGCGGACAGTTTTTAGTAAAAGAAACGAAATGCGAAAATATATTTACTCCTGAGGATTTCTCAGAAGAACAAATCATGATGCGTGATTCTATCAAAGAATTCGTAGACAAAGAATTATGGGCTCAAAAACCGCGTTTTGAGAAAAAAGACTACGCTTACACAGAAGAATGTATGCGTAAAGCGGGTGAACTTGGTTTCTTAGGCGTAGCGGTTCCTGAAGCTTACGGTGGTTTAGGTATGGGCTTCGTATCTACCATGTTAACTTGTGACTATATTTCTGGCGCTACTGGTTCTTTCTCTACAGCTTTCGGAGCGCACACAGGTATTGGTACTATGCCAATCACTTTATACGGTACAGAAGAACAAAGATTAAAATATGTTCCAAAATTAGCATCGGGTGAATGGTTTGGTGCTTACTGTTTAACAGAACCTGGAGCAGGTTCTGACGCTAATTCTGGTAAAACAAAAGCAGAATTATCGGCAGATGGTAAATCATACAAAATCAACGGTCAGAAAATGTGGATTTCTAACGCTGGTTTCTGTAACGTAATGATTGTTTTTGCTCGTATTGAAGATGACAAAAACATCACGGGTTTCATCGTAGAGTATGACCCAGCAAATCCTAATGGAATTACTTTAGGAGAAGAAGAACACAAATTAGGTATTCGTTCGTCTTCTACACGTCAAGTATTCTTCAACGATACAATTGTTCCTGTAGAAAATATGTTAGCAGGACGCGGTGAAGGTTTTAAAATTGCAATGAATGCGTTGAACGTAGGTCGTATCAAATTGGCAGCTGCTTGTTTAGATGCTCAACGTCGTACGATTACAGAAGCCGTAAAATATGCTAATGAACGTATCCAATTTAAAACCCCAATTGCAAACTTTGGCGCTATTCAAGCTAAATTAGCTAACATGGCAACTAACGCTTATGTGGATGAAGCAGCATCGTACCGTGCCGCTAAAGATATCGAAACAAGAATTGAATTACGTGAAGCAGCGGGTAACACCCACCAAGAAGCGGAATTAAAAGGAGTGGAAGAATTTGCTATCGAATGTTCTATCCTTAAAGTAGCGGTTTCAGAAGACGTTCAAAGCTGTACGGACGAAGGTATTCAAATTTTTGGAGGTATGGGATTCTCTGAAGAAACCCCAATGGAATCGGCTTGGAGAGATGCTCGTATTGCTCGTATCTATGAAGGAACGAACGAAATTAACCGTATGTTATCAGTAGGTATGTTAGTGAAAAAAGCCATGAAAGGTCAAGTGGATTTATTAGGTCCTGCTATGAAAGTGGCTGAAGAATTAATGGGTATTCCTGATTTCAATACTCCTGATTACACGGAATTATTTGCAGAAGAAAAAGAATTAATCGGTAAATTGAAAAAAGCGTTCTTAATGGTGGCAGGATCTGCTGTACAAAAATTTGGTCCAGATTTAGAAAAACACCAACAATTATTAATGTGTGCTTCTGATATGTTAATCGAGATTTACATGGCAGAATCAGGAATTTTACGTACAGAAAAATTAGCGAAAGCTAAAGGAGCTGAAAATGTAAAAGAACAAATTGCTATGGCGCAATTGTACTTATACCAAGCGGTAGATATCGTTTCTCAAAAAGGAAAAGAGGGCATTGTTTCTTTTGCTGATGGCGATGAACAACGCATGATGTTAATGGGATTACGTCGTTTTACAAAATATACCAATATGCCAAATGTAGTAGCTTTACGCGAGACAATTACTGCTAAAATGATTGCAGAAAATGGATATTGTTATTAAGCCTTTAAATTTTAATTAGTTTGGTTAAAAAGGTCACTATTTAATAAATATAGTGGCCTTTTTTATAAATAAAATAGGCAAAAAAATTAAAAATATTCTTTTTATTACCCCGTATTAAGCATTAGAAATTGTTCACAGATCAAAAAGACTTTGAATCTAAAAAAATAATCCTTTTTTCCTCAATGTAGCAAAACTACATCTACGAGAAAAAATTCCCGTACATTTTTATCTTCTTTCTCCTTTTTATTTTCATCACAAAGGCTAACGCATAATCTGGATTAAATCTAAATTCTAGACTAGACTCCTATTTATAAATAGGTTTTGAAAAACAAGAAAGATCCCCGCTTTTTATTGATTTACAAAATCTGAAAAAAAAGCACAATTAAAAAAGGAGTTTCTTCTCTTTTTAGAATATAATTTTTTAAAGAAGAAATACAAATAAAATTACTAAACATAAAAACAATCATCCTAAATAGATCAGAGGAGGAGTAAATGCTATACAATCTCAACTAGATTTAAGCTCTTATTCAATAAAAAAAGATTCATTTGAAGGCGAAAAATCACATTCATTTTTTCTTTAACTTATATTTATATAAATTTTAACTATTGCAAATGATCAAATCATTGATTCTATATTTTAAATTTGCAATATAGTCTACTTCTATATATCTAAATAGAATATCTATCAAAAAAAGGATTAAAAAATACTTTTAAATTTTAATCTAAAACATTTTTAAAATAATGAAGAAAAAAATCGTATCTAGCTTTTTTATTTTGGCATTATATGCTAACTGTCAAAGCTCACATGTCATCAAAAATGAAATTAAAGTCGCACTTAGTTCAAAAAGTGATAGCCAAGTAAGCGGAACGGCTACCTTTTCAGAGAAAAATGGCATCATAACAATGGTAGCTAATATAAGCGGATTAGCTCCTGGAGAACACGCTATTCATTTACATGAGAAAGCAGATTGTTCTGCTCCTGACGGAACTTCAACAGGAGGTCACTGGAATCCTACTTTTAAAAAACACGGTAAATGGGGACAAACTGAATATCACAGAGGTGATATTGGAAACTTTATCGCGGATGAGAAAGGCAATGCTGTAGTTACATTTTCAACTAATGAATGGTGCATTGGTTGTGATGATCCAACAAGAGATATAATAGGAAAAGGTTTAATCGTACATAAAGGTGTAGATGATTTTACGACTCAACCAACAGGTAATGCTGGAGGCAGGATTGCTTGTGCAGGTCTCTTAAAATAATTCTAATTCCTGACAGACTTTAAATCTGTTGGGGATTTTTTTAACCCCTCTCTGTAATTATTTAGTAAAAGAACTTCAATACTCTTCTTTTTTCTTAAACTTTTCTATATTTCATAATACGTTATAAATTGTAGCTTACTGAATTTACTTTTCTTACTACCAATAAAAATTATTAATATCAAGTATTTTGAATATAAAACTACTATCTACATACCTTTGGGAAATAAACTTTTTAAGAAATGAATTTCCTCTTCATTTGAAACACTACAACCTTATTTACCCTTAGATGACGCATTAGAAATTTATTACAGACAAAAGGCCTTTGAATCAAAAAAAGTAATTCCTTTTTTACCCTCAATGTAGCAAAACTATATCTGCTAGAAATAATTTCCGTATATTTTATACTCTTTGTCCTTTTAATATTCATCACAAAAGTTAACACATAATCTGGGTTTAATTCAGATAAGTATAAACACAAAATTTTGTTAAGTCCTTCCCTTTATTAATCCAATTTATTACTTTTAGCATTCAATCTAACATTTATGTATGAAGAATTAAAATATTGGTATCTAAGGGATCATAAACTTTTTAAAACCTTAAGTATGTCGCAACTCAAACAGTTGTGCATTATTGTTGGTTTTAAAAAAGCAAAAAAAGGTGAAATCATTTATTTTTCTGATTCTGAAATGCCTCGTGTTTTTTTATTAAAAAAAGGGAGAATAAAAATTGTAGCTATAGATCAAGAAGGCAATGAAACCTTAAAAGATATAATTCAGAAAGGAGATCTTTTTGGTGAGTTAACTTTAGAACCCGACAAAACCTCTAATGAACTGGCTATAGCACTTACAGAAGAAGTTTCAATATGTAGTTTTTTATTATCTGATTTTGAAAACTTAATGCTTAAACATCCTGATTTAGCATTGAACTATATGAAATTTGTAGGTCTTAAGCTAAAACGAATTAAAAACAACTATTCAAATCTTATGTCAAAAGATGCTAAAACACGTCTTAAAGCATTTTTATTAGATTGGTGTGAAAGAGAAGGTAAAAATGAAAGAAATAGTGTGACTTTAGAAAATTATTTAACTCAAACAGATATTGCGCAAATTATTTGTACTTCCAGACCCACGGCTACCAAATTACTAATAGAACTAGAAGAGCAGGGAATTATTCAATATACTCGAAAAGAAATAATTATTCCAAATATCCATCTTTTGGAATAATTTTAAGGCTTTTGTAAACTACCTTACAAAATACATTTTCTAGTCCTCTTAATTTTACACTATAACAATAAAATAAAAGAGAATTATGAAAAATGTATTTTTTTATTTACTTTTTTTGCCTTTAACAATTTTGGGGCAAAAACATCTAGCACCTTCTTCTTCTGAAATTAGCCCTATACTGATAGGAGAAACGCTACCTAATACGCAAATTCAAAAAATAGATAGCAGTTTTGTTTCTACTCATTCTATTACTAACAAAAAGAAAACGGTATTAATTGTATACCGCGGTGGGTGGTGTCCTTATTGCAATGTTCATTTAAGCAATATAGCATCTGTAGAAAATGATATCATCAAATTAGGCTATCAAATAATTGCTGTCAGCCCTGATTCTCCTAGTTCCCTAGTAAAAACTTCTGAAAAGGATAAATTAAAATACACTCTGTATTCTGATAGCAAAGGGGAGTTACTAACTGCCATGGGAATTACATACGAAGCTCCTTTAACTTATAAACCTATCATTAGTAAAGGTTCTAATAATGTTAACAAAAATTTCTTACCTGTATCTTCTTTGTTCGTAATTAATGAAGATAATAAAGTTGTTTTTGAATATATAGCTCCCGACTATAAACATCGTATTTCTGATAAATTATTATTAACCGTATTAAAAAATTTATAACAACATGAGACTCCCTATCACAATTGCTATACTATTAATTAGTATTTCTTTTTTTGGACAAACTTCCAAAAATTTAAAAACAAATAAGCAAGAAAAAATAAAATTAGAAAAATTAACGATTGAAAAATACAATCAATTGGTTTCTCAAGATTCTATCATCATAGTTGATTTTAATGCTAAATGGTGCGGTCCTTGCAAAAAATTAGCTCCTATTTTAGAAAAAGTTTCTAAAGAGAAAAAAATAAAGCTTATTAAAATAGATACTGACAAAAATCCTGAATTAGCTCAAAAATTAAACGTTGAAGGTCTTCCTACCTTACATTACTATAAAAAAGGAAAATTACTTTGGGAAAATTTAGGTTTTATAACCGAAGAAGAGCTTCTTAAAAAATTAAATTAATCTACCTATGAAAAACAATTTTTTAATTCTAGCACTCAAAGCTTTTTTTACTAGCTTTTTTATTTTATCATGCGATAAAAATAATGATGATACTACTCACCTTTTGTACGAAGAAACTGTTGCCGTTGCAAATAGAGGATCTTCTTCAGTAAGCTTTTTTGATGCTAATACAAATGCCATTAACAGTACATTAAAAATTACAAACTCAGAACCTATGTATCTTGTTTTTGTTCCTTCAAAAGATAAACTATATGTTGGGGATCGAAAAAACAAACAGGTTCATATTATCAATCCTAGTACACAAAAATTAGAAAGTTCAATAAACGTAGGAAATGGGGTGTTTCATATGTGGGCTGATGGACTAGACAAACAACTTTGGGTTAATAATGATATAGATAATACCATTTCTGTTATTGACCTAAATACTAATTCCGTTATTAAAACTATAAATGTAGACATGAAACCTCATGATGTTTTTCTAACAAAAGACGGAACGAAGGCTTATGTATCTGTTTTAAATTCTGATCAAGGATTGCCTGACAAAGTATATATGTATTCTACTAATAACTATGAAAAGCTAAAAGAAGTAAACGTAGGAAAGGATCCTCATTTATTTCACTTATCAAATGATAATAGGTTAATTGTACCATGTCAATCTGGTGAAGTATATAATATAGATGGAGAAAAATTACAAATTATTTCTCAAAAGTTATATTCTGGTGCTCATGGTCTATATCCTAGTCCTAACTTAGAAAATATTTTTGTTACTAATATTACAGGTGGAGAAATATATTCTATTAAAACTAATGATTTAACTCAAAATCATACTCCTCTTTCAACCAGCAAACCTGTGCCTCATAATTTAGTTTTAAATAAAGATGGGAATAAAATTTTTACAACTCATTCTGGAGCAAACAATACTACAGTATCTGTGTACAAAGTAATTCAAAATAAATTAGTACACGAACAAGATATTACTGTTGATAGAAATCCATTTGGTCTGACTTATTATAAAAGAAACCAATAAAGTTTGTTTTTATCACTTAAATGATAATGATTGTAAATTTTTCTTTTAAATAAGAATTTCAATACTTTTTTAATGGAAAAGAGGCGTTTCTAATTTTTTAAACTTGTCATTAGGCTTTATTTTATTGTTTGATTAGAATAACGAAAGCTTTAAACTATAAAAGGGAATATCTTTTACCCTAATATAGATATTAGATACTAATTTTTGACTTTTGAACATCTCTTTTCCATAATTTTTTAAAGACAACATCTGAAAAAATACCTACAGAAAAATATTAAGACCAACGTAAGTACTTAATATTATTTTTTTTAGATATATATTTTATAATGTTATTAAAGTCTTAAAATAAAAACTTAAAAACAAAAACTAGTAGTAAGTTGATTTTTTTTACTCATGAACTCTTTTAAAATGCACTTTGTATTAACACTAAATTTAGTAATTATATTACTTCAAACAGTCTCTTATAAATTCATGACCAGCCCTGAATATGTTTATATCTTTAGAAAACTTGATATAAAACCTTTGGGTAGATTTTTTCAGGAATTATAGAATTAATTAGTTCTTTTTTATTATTTTTCAAGAGAACAAAGTTTTATACTTCCTTAACAATTTTAGGAATCATGACTATTGTTTTGTTATCACACGTATTAATTTTAGGTATTGAAATTATTCATTATAGAGAGGAGCTTTATACCTATTAGCCTGTGTTTTTTTACATTAAGTGCTTATTTTTCCTTTATGTATAAAAATATTTTAATCAATTGAAAAAAAATACTTATGAATTTTACCTCAATCATAAATACTCTTTTAGAGCTAAAAACAATCATTATGCAGTTAGATGATCCTGATTTTATAGCTCCTATTTCTTCTCTAAGCAACGCCTCAGTAGGTCAACATTCTCGACATATCATAGAATTATTTCAAACCCTCTTAAAAGGATATAATAAAGGTATGATTAATTACGATACTAGAAAGCGAAATGCAGCAATACAAACCGTAAGAACACAAGCTATATCGGCTATTGATCTAATTATTAATGAAGTAGAAAAAGAAAATAAAAAACTAATAATAGAGCATTGTATTTCTGGAATTCCAACTTTTATAGAAACTAATTATTTTAGAGAAGTACTTTATAATTTAGAACATTGTATTCATCATCAAGCCTTAATAAAAGTAGGTTTATTAAATTTTAGTTATGTTCAAATTTCTGAAACATTTGGTGTAGCACCATCTACTATTGAATATCGTAAAATATGTGTACAGTAAGTTATATTTTTAGTAATAATACAATTATAATCACCTCTAATAGAGATGAAAGAGTAGCTCGCCCTAAGGCTTTAGTTCCCAAATCATATATGGGTACGTATAAAAAAATGTTTTTCCCTAAAGATTCAAAAGCAGGTGGTACTTGGTATGTATTAGATGATAAAGGAAATATAATCGTTTTATTAAATGGAGCCTCAGAAAAACATACCCCTGAAGAAAATTACAGAAAAAGTCGGGGTTTAATCTTACTTGAAATATTTGACAGCTATAATTGCATTGACAAATGGCTAACTTTTAATCTTAGTAATATAGAACCCTTTACACTGGTAGTTTATGTTAACAAACAACTCTACCAGTTGCGTTGGGACGGCGCAATAAAAGACACAAAAACATTAGATCATCAAGGAAGATATATTTGGTCCTCTTCTACTCTATATCCTAACCATATTCGATTGGAAAGAGAGTTTTTATTCAATAAGTTTACTAAAAGTAAAGATATAATTTATGCTAATGATATAATTCATTTTCATCAATATACAAAAAAAGATGATACAGAAAACGGATTGGTCATTAACCGAAATAACGCTTTAATTACACAAAGCATTACCCAAACAATCATTAACCAAAACAAAATAGTTTTTACTTATAAAGACTTAATTGCTGAGCAAACTTATGAAAACACTTTTTTAATGTTATAATGAAACTTTTTATACACAAACTAACTCATTGGGAGTATTGGCCGTTTCAGGTTGTTTACATCCCTATTTATTTTTTATGGATCTATTATGCTATCCGTTCTCGTACCTTATTTTTCTTTAATACCGTAAATCCAACCATTAAAAATGGAGGTTTTTTTAATGAAAGTAAAAATGATATATACCAATTGATCCCACAGCAATACTATCCTAAAACATATTTAATAAATTACAGAGATTCTATTGAACAAGTTTCAACACATTCCCTAACTTTTCCTTTTATTGCAAAACCTGACATTGGTTTACGGGGAAGTGCTGTTAGACGAATTCACTCCTTAGAAGATTTAAAAAAATACCATACAAATGCTGGTTTTAATTACCTTCTTCAAGAATTAATTCCCTTTTCTAACGAAATTGGCATATTTTACGTTCGTTTCCCTAACGAAAAACAAGGACGTATCACAGGAATTGTTTCTAAAGAGTTTATGATTATTACAGGTGATGGAAAAAACACTATTGAAAACCTCATCAAACTAAATCCTCGTTATGAATTACAATTAAATGTCTTACGAAAAGAATTAGGCTCTAAAATTTATGATATTCTGCCCAAGGGAGAAATCTATAATCTTGTTCCTTTTGGCAATCATTCTAGAGGAACAAAATTTGTAGATATAAGCCATCAAATTTCCGAAAAACTAACACAAGTAATTGATGCTATGTGTCAACAAATAAATGGATTTTATTATGGTCGTATGGACTTAATGTATAATACTTGGGAAGAATTAGAAAATGGAAAAAATTTTATGATTGTAGAATTAAATGGCTCAGCAAGTGAACCTACCCATATTTACGATCCTAATCATTCTATTTTTTTTGCTTGGAAAGAAATTGCCAGGCATATTACCTATATGTTCCAGATTGGACAACAAAATCATACAAAAGGAATTCCTTACTTAAACCATACGGAAGGCATGAATGAATATCGTAAACATCAAGAACATTTTTATAAGCTTACTCAAATTTAGTCATTATTTTATGACTATTACCAACAGCAATTTAGGGTCGAATAATATCATCTAAAAATAAAATTATACAATTGAATCTAAAAATAAAAAATATAGCAGTAGGTTTTGCCATTAGCTTTATAGGCTCTATCCCCCTCGGTTATTTAAATATAATAGGCTTACATTATTATAAAAAAAGCAATATAGTTCCTACATTAGTTTACCTACTAGGCGTAGTACTTGTAGAAAGTTTCGTCATTTATTTTACAGCTAAGGGTATTTCTAAAATTAGTTTAAATCCAAAATTAAAATCCAAAATTTCTTTATTTAGCATCCTTTTCTTATTGCTTCTCTCCTATTTAGCTAAACAACCCATTGATTTAGAAAAGACAAACAATCAAACATTTATTTTAAAACAAATACAAAACTCCCCTTTTAGTACAGGAATACTATTCAGTGCTCTCAACTTTTCTCAAATTCCTTTTTGGTTGAGTTGGAATGTATATATGCTAAACGAAAAATATATAATCCCTTCTAAAAACGGACTCCTTTTGTATACTTTGGGGGCATTAATAGGAACTTATACTGGTATGCTAAGTTTGATCCTTTTTTTAGATAAAACGACAAACTATATCCAACTACCTCTTCAAAAATACATCTCTAGCATTTTTATCTCTTTAGCCATTTGGCAAAGTATCATTCTAATAAAAAACAGGCTTATTTATAAAAACTAAACATTCTTTTATCCAATCAAGCATTTACTTATATCAGACCAGTAATTTATAAAAGCATAAAACGCTACTATAAATATAAAAACAGTTATAGACTTGATATTATTGATTTTATAATAGATTAGTTCAATCAATAAATTACATTATAATTCGTTTAACAAATTGTATTCATCAATCAGTACACTCCGTACAATATTTTATTATATCTCATTTCTTATTTAAAACTAAAAATTTTAAATGGGTTGATTCAATTCATTCTTTTGTACTTGCAGTTAAATATTTATTTTTAAAGTATATAAAAGTCCTTATATAAATTAAAATTTTAATTATTTTTTTAAAATATTGAAGTCTATAAACCTTAACCTTTTATTGAAAAAGTCTGTAAAATGAAATTTTATATCTCTCCTTTTGAAATTATATTTCTTTACCTTTGTAGAAATTCGTTTTGCTTAAAATGATACAAGATATTCACACTCTAGACCCCAAAAAAAATATACTCATAAAAGGAGCACAAATTCACAACCTAAAAAATTTAGATGTTGCAATCCCTAGAAACAAACTCGTTGTTATCACAGGATTATCAGGCTCTGGAAAATCAAGCTTAGCATTTGACACATTATATGCTGAAGGACAGCGCAGATATGTAGAAAGCCTATCTAGTTATGCACGACAATTTTTAGGGAGACTTGATAAACCAAAAGTTGATTATATCAAAGGAATTGCACCAGCTGTAGCAATAGAACAAAAAGTAAATACTACAAACGCAAGATCTACTGTAGGCACTTCCACTGAAATTTATGATTATCTAAAACTGTTATTTGCACGAATTGGCAAAACCTATTCTCCTATTTCTGGTTTAGAAGTCAAAAAACACACAGTAACTGATGTAATAGAACACATCCAAAAGTTAGAAGAAGGAAATCGTTATTTACTTTTAGCACCAATACATTTAGAAGAAGGAAGAACATTAGAAAACAAATTAAAAGTTCTTTTACAACAAGGTTTTAGTAGAATATTAATCAATAATGAAACCATTCGTTTAGATGAGTTTACTGACTCTGAGGAAATAAATAAAAAAAACTTCCATCATGATAAAAACATCTTGTTAATTATAGACCGTTTAGTTATCAAGCATGAAGAAGATTTTTATAACCGGTTAGCTGATGCTGTTCAAACCGCTTTTTATGAAGGCAAAGGATTTTGTTATTTACAAGAATTTAATAGTACTGAAAAAATTACATTCAGCACTAATTTTGAATTAGATGGTCTTTCTTTTTTAGAACCTAACATCCATCTATTCAGTTTCAATAATCCTTATGGAGCCTGTCCTACATGCGAAGGATATGGTAATATAATAGGCATAGATCAAGATTTAGTAATACCCAACACCGCATTATCTGTGTATGAAAATTGCATAGCACCGTGGAAAGGAGAAAGCATGAGTTGGTACCGCGACCAATTAGTAAATAATTCACATAAATTTGATTTTCCTATTCATAAACCTTATTTCCAACTAGAAGAATCACAAAAACAATTAATTTGGGAAGGAAATCAATACTTTGAAGGACTTACCCATTTTTTTAAAGAATTAGAAGAAAAAAACTATAAAATTCAAAATCGCGTTTTATTATCACGCTATAGAGGCAAAACAAGATGTTCAACGTGCAAGGGAAAACGATTAAGACCTGAAGCTAGTTATATAAAAGTCCATCAAAAGACATTGCCCGAACTTGTAGATTTGCCTATCCGTAAATTAATACCCTTCTTCAAAGAGTTACCTCTATCTGAATACGATGCAAAAGTAGCCAAACGATTACTTATAGAAATCAATAATAGATTAGCTTTTTTAGAAAATGTAGGTTTAGATTATCTGACTTTAAACAGAAATTCTGCTACTCTTTCGGGGGGCGAATCACAACGAATCAACCTAGCTACGTCATTAGGAAGTAGCTTAGTCGGATCAATGTATATATTAGACGAACCTAGTATCGGATTACACCCTAAAGACACTGAAAAACTAACTAAAGTACTAGAGTCGTTACGCGATTTAGGCAATACCGTAATAGTGGTAGAACATGATGAGGATATCATGAAATCAGCTGATATGATCATAGATATTGGTCCTGAAGCAGGTACCTACGGAGGCAACTTAGTAGCACAAGGCACGTATGAAGAAATACTAAAATCTAGCTCACTTACTTCTCAATATTTAAATGGAAAACGCACCATAGATGTTCCTAAAAAAAGAAGAAAATTTAAGAATCATATAGATATTATTGGAGCTAGAGAAAACAATTTACAAAATCTAGATATTACTATCCCTCTAGATGTATTAACAATCATTACAGGTGTATCAGGATCTGGTAAAAGTACATTAGTAAAAAAAATACTATACCCTGCCCTACAAAAACAATTGGAAGGCATAAGTGAAAAACCAGGTCAATTTACTGAAATATCTGGCAACTATTCTCATATCAAGCATGTAGAATATGTAGATCAAAACCCTATAGGTCGTAGTTCTCGCTCTAACCCCGTTACGTATATAAAAGCATACGATGACATTCGTGATTTATTTGCTAAAGAAAAAGTTTCTAAACTAAGAGGATACCAACCCAAACATTTTTCTTTTAATGTAGATGGTGGCAGATGTGAAAGTTGCAAAGGAGAAGGAACAATCAATGTAGAAATGGTTTTCATGGCTGATGTTTCATTACCTTGTGAAACTTGTAATGGAAAACGTTTTAAAAAGGAAATTTTAGAAATACAATTTGAAGGTAAAAACATAGATGATCTACTTAAACTAACTATAGACGATGCCTTAGATTTCTTTAAAACAAACAATCAAAATAAAATTGTTCAAAAATTACAACCTCTACAAGATGTTGGTCTAGGCTATGTACAATTAGGACAATCCTCTTCTACTTTATCTGGAGGCGAAGCACAACGGATTAAACTTGCTTCTTTTTTAGTTAAAGGAGCTACAAAAGACAAAGCCCTTTTTATTTTTGACGAACCTACAACAGGTCTTCATTTTCACGATATCAAAAAATTATTAAAATCATTTGATGCCCTAATAGAAAAGGGACATTCTATTTTAGTCATCGAGCACAACCTTGATATGATCAAATGCGCTGACTATATCATAGATTTAGGTCCTGAAGGTGGTGAAAACGGAGGACAATTACTAGCCTTTGGTACACCTGAACAAATAGTAAAAGAAAAAAAATCAATTACTGGAAATTATTTAAAAAGCAAACTATAATTGGCATACTATTTGAATAATAACAACTTAAGAATTGAATTCATATTTAGTTTGATACTAATATAATAAGTTTTAGTTAGGTTGGTTTGTTTTTATGAGGCGGTCCGAAAAGTAACAATTTAGTGTTCCCTTTTCGGATCGCCTATTTTTTACAAATAAAAACGATTAACGTACTAAGATCTTTCTTTTAACTTTAAAATTATCACTCTGAAATACAACCAAATATACACCTTTTAACAAAGAAGCAACCTCCAATTTTTCTATTAATTGAGGCTGATAAAAACTCTTATCTATCACTTTTTTACCATTTATATCATACAATTCTACTTTATAATTGTTTAAGGAAACACCTTCTGTGTGAATTTGTAAAATATTTTCAGGCATATTTAAATAAAACAAAATCCTATTGGAATCCTCTAATTTATTCAAAGTAAGAACAGTTTCAGCCTTTGCAAAATGTAATAATCCTCCTAAAGCTGCCTGCGCTACTTTATAATTATAAACTGGATCCATATTTACTAACAAATCCGTAATCGTATGCTTATGTAAGGTTTCGTTAGTCTCAAAAAAACCAGTTATCACTTCATTATTAGACTGAAATGGCATATAATCAGATGCGTAAGCATACGACAATACAGCTTTTAAAGGCGAGTACAATTCTACACATTTCATCAATTCACGAGTATATGTATCTGAAAGTATGTTATTGGTAGAAGGCGAGTTATTTTCATCTCTTTCACAGGTAATTTTATCATTTACTAGATTGGTTACCCCTCCCACTTCATCTAAATTAAATACTAAACGAATATCCATCTTGGGTGAAGTAGCATTAACAAACGTATTCACATAATGTTCACTTCCCTTTAGATTGTCTTCTTCTCCACTAAAATTGATAAATTTAATTGAATATTCCGTATTTATATCTCTTATTAGCCGAGCCATCTCTAAAATAGAAACTATTCCACTCCCATTGTCATTCGTTCCCTTGCCATTAATACTATCATAATGCCCACAAACAATAATATAAGTATTAGGATAAGTGGTACCTGTCTTAGTTATAATTAAATTCTTACACATAGAACCAGAATAACTATAAGTATCTGTGGTTATTTGCTCATCTGTATATCCGTACGTTTTATAGCTATTAACAAGCCATTGATACGTATTTTCTAACGCTTCTGTACCACGATATTTTACTCCTAAATTTTCAAACTCAGTCAAATGATTGGTTATATTATCTTGTGATACCTGATTAACTATTTCGGCATATCGCTGTACAAAAGTTTGACCTACAAAAGTTTGACCTACAAAAGAGTGTACAAAAGTGAAAGTAAATATCAATGAAAGTTTTTTCATAGTTCTTTTTTGTTATAGTTTCTTATAAATAGCCTCTTATTTTTTTAAAAAAAAATTACAAACAACCATTTGGTTGCAAAATTTAACACAATTTTATATCCTTTGCCTTGAATTAATAAAAACCCACTAAAACTAGCATAAAAACCATTAAAAAGCATTACTATCCTATATTATTAAGCACAAATTAACAATTTATTAATACTAAGATTTTTCTGATAACAATATGCAATGAAAAAATTGATTTTCATTTATTTAGAATAATACATAATTCAAAATTCTTTATTTATATTGCAATAAAACTAAATTTTGAAAAAACAGTTCCTAATAATCATTCTATTTTTCACACTTGGTCATGTAAATTATACATACAGCCAGCAATCATTAAATTGTAAAGTTTTTCTAGAATCTCATTCTAAAAAACTAGTTGTTCAACAAAAAATAATTTATAAAAATCAGTACCCCTATCCTATTAATCAATTAACATTTAATGATTGGAATCATAGTTTTTCTAACAGACAAACCCCCCTTGGTAAAAAGTTATCGGATCAATTTGTTCGAAATTTTCACTTATCCAATAAAAGTGAAAGAGGAGAAACTTTTTTAAACACAATTACGGTCAATAACACCGTAGTGACACCACAAAGAATTCCGAATCAAATAGACCTATTTTCTATTCCTATTCTCAATCTAAAATCAGGTGATTCAATAGAAATACAATTAAACTACGAACTCCAAATACCCCATAATAAATTTACTCGATGGGGAACAAATAAAGAAGATTTTTATTTAAAAGACTGTTTTTTGTTAATCAACAAACAAATAAACAGTAATACGGGAGTTACCTATAGCAATGAAAATACAGAAGATGCTACTTATGAAGAAGTTAAGGAAATGCTGTTTTCCTTTGAGATTCCCGATCAATACAATATTATTTCTAACTTAAACTCAATAGACTCCAAAACGTTTAAAAGCATCCATTCAAAAGAATATCAATTCATAATAGAAAAAAATAAAACGTTTGAAACCCTTTCTAACGATAATACATCTATTATAACCAATTTAGAAAGTAAAAATGTTAATGAAATTCAAAAATTCCTTATCATTGATAGGATCATTAAGTATTTTGAAAAACACATAGGAAAGTCTAAAACAAAACGTTTGCTCATTTCGCAAGTTGACTATGATCGAAATCCTTTCTATGGGTTAAATCAACTACCAAGCCTTTTGAGTCCTTTTCCTGATAGTTTTTTATATGAATTAAAATTTTTAAAAGTGTATTCACAAAGTTTTTTGAAATCTAATTTAAACATTGATTGGCGAAAAGATCATTATTTATTAGATGCTATTCAACACTATTACCTGATCAATTACATTGAAGAATATTACCCCAATATAAATTTAGCAGGAACACTTAACCGATTTAAAATACTAAAAGGATATGAGTTCACAAATGCTGCGTTTAACGAACAATATTACCATGCGTACCTTATAATGGCCAGAAAAACACTAGATCAAGCGTTAAACACCCCTAAGAACAAACTCAGTAAATTCAACGAACAAATTGCACTCAAATACAAAGCTGGATTGGCATTTAAATATCTTGAAAATTACTTAGAAGATCAATCGTTAGAAAAAAGTATTCAAGAATTCTTTAATACTAATCAAAAAAAATTTTGCAACACGATTGATTTTGAAACTATTTTAAAAAAAAATACACAAAAAAATATAGATTGGTTTTTTCAGGAATTAGTCCCTTCTAAGGAATTAGTTGACTATCATTTTGGACCCATTCAAAATCAGGATAATCAAATTCAACTAGAAATTAAAAAAAGCCACAATTCTAATATACCTTTTACACTGAGCGGTTATAAAAACAAAGAAAAGATATTTCAAAAATGGATTGTTCCTCATTTTGAAAAAGATACTATTTTAAGTTTTAATACAAAAGAATTAGATCAATTCATTATCAACGAGAATAGTTATTTTCCAGAATTAAACAAAAAAAACAATTACAAAACAACCTCTTTTTTAAAACCTAACCGCCCAATACATTTTACTTTTTTTAGGGATCTAGAAAACTCTAAACACAACCAAATTTTTTATTACCCTAACATTGATTATAATGTATATGATGGTGCTTTACTTTCCTTGATTTTAAACAATGAAAGCTTTATAGCCCGCCCTTTTAACTACGAAATAAATCCTAGTTATTCGTTTAACACCCAATCCTTAACAGGTAGTGGATTTATAGGTTATTCATTAAACAAACCTTCTAATACTAATTTTCAAACTCGTTTTACCCTATCTAGTTCTTATTACCATTACATACAAAATGCTTCCTATTTTAGGGTTATACCCGCTCTTATCTTTCGATTTCGAAATTTAGATATCACAAAAAACGAATACAAAACCCTTTCTTTTAGACAAGTTTTTGTAAACAAAGAATTTAGTCCTTTATCCAAAGACACCCTATCGCCATTAAAATATTCCGTCTTCAATGCTCGTTATTCATTTGGAAATAATGAAACCGCAAAAGGATACCATATATCAAATCAAATACAAATAAGTAATGAATTTGGTAAATACATTAATGAAATTAGCTATAGAAAACTTTTTGAAAATAATTACCAAATTGGATTACGTTTTTACGGAGGTTTATTTCTTTATAAAAACACCAATTCTTCTTATTACGATTTTGGTTTAGATCGCCCAAAAGATTACCTTTTTGACTACTCTTTTTACGGAAGAAGTGAAAAATCAGGTTTCTTTAGCCAACAAATTATTATAGCAGAAGGAGGATTTAAATCAAAATTCAACAATCCTTACGCTAATCAATGGTTAACAGCTCTTAACATAACCTCCTCTTTATGGAAATGGATTCAACTATATGGAGATGTAGGTCTCTACAAAAATAAATATGGCAATCCTAATTGGGTTTATGACACTGGAATTCATTTTAATATAGTCCCTGATTATTTTGAAATATTTTGCCCTATTTATTCAAAAAATGGATGGGAAATAGGACAAAAAAATTATGCCGAAAAAATACGTTTCCAATTTACTCTTAATCCCAAAATACTTTTAGGTATTTTCAATAGAAAATGGTTTTAGAATAATAAAAAACCTATTTATATTAAATATATCTAATTAATAACAATATTTTCATAAGAAATAAACAATTAAAAAAGATTATATTGAATTAAAAATACGAATAATTAAATTTTATTTTTTCAAAATAAAGCACAACATAACCGCTTTTTAATTAAATTTGCGTACTTACATTTAAAAAAATGGCACAAGTAGAAGAAAAAAAAGAATTAACTTTTGAAGATTTTAAAACAGAAGTTTTAAATGATTATAAAATTGCACGCATCAGTCGCGAATGTAGTTTACTAGGTCGTAAAGAAGTTTTAACAGGAAAAGCAAAATTCGGGATTTTTGGCGATGGAAAAGAAGTTCCTCAACTTGCTTTAGCAAAAGCATTCCAAAATGGCGATTTTCGTTCAGGTTATTATCGTGACCAAACTTTTATGATGGCCATAGGTGCTTTAACTATTGAGCAATTTTTTGCAGGTCTTTACGGACATACAGATTTAGCATTCGACCCTATGAGTGCTGGTCGTCAAATGGGAGGTCATTTTTCAACACATTCATTAGATGAAAATGGAAATTGGAATGACTTAACCAAGCAAAAAAATTCAAGTGCTGACATCTCTCCTACAGCAGGACAAATGCCTCGCTTATTAGGTTTAGCACAAGCATCTAAAATATTTAGAAATGTAGAAGGAATAGACACTACTAATTTTTCAGTAAAAGGAAATGAAGTAGCTTGGGGAACTATTGGAAACGCCTCAACTTCAGAAGGATTATTCTTTGAAACAATCAATGCAGCAGGTGTATTACAAGTTCCTATGGTAATGAGCGTATGGGATGATGAATACGGTATTTCAGTACACGCACGTTATCAAACTACAAAAGAAAATATATCGGAAATCTTAAAAGGTTTTCAAAGAGACCAAGCAAACAATGGTTTTGAAATACTAAATGTAAAAGGTTGGGATTACCCCGGATTAGTAGAAACCTACCAACAAGCTTCCAAAATAGCAAGAGAAGAACACGTACCAGTACTAATTCACGTCAATGAATTAACCCAACCCCAAGGCCATTCAACCTCAGGATCGCATGAACGCTACAAATCCGCTGAACGTCTCGCTTGGGAAACAGAATTTGACTGCCTATCTCAAATGCGTAAATGGTTACTAGAAAATAGTTTAGCCACAACCGAAGAATTAGACGAAATTGATACTCAAGCTAAAAAGGATGTATTAGAAGGCAAAAAAACAGCTTGGAATAATTTCACAAATCCTATAAAAACCGAAAGAGACGAATTAGTAGCAATCTTACAAAACATTGCCTATCAAGCTACAAATAAAGTTTTTATAGAAAAATATGCTCATGATTTAAATAGCATAAAAGAACCTATTCGTAAAGACATTCTTACAACTGCACGCAAAGTATTAAGAATGCTAATACAAGAAAACAGCAAAATAACTCTAGCAAATTGGATCAGTCAATATATTGCTAAAATTCAACCTAAATTTAGCTCTCATTTGTTCTCCCAATCAGAAAACAATGTACTTGCTATCAATGAAATAAAACCTACTTATGATGAAAATTCAGAAGAAGTAGACGCTCGTTTAGTTATAAGAGACAATTTTGATGCTATTTTTGCAAAATACCCACAAACTTTAATCTTTGGTGAAGATTCTGGAAATATTGGAGACGTAAACCAAGGTTTAGAAGGAATGCAAGAAAAATATGGCGAAATGCGTGTAAGTGATGCTGGTATTCGTGAAGCCACTATTCTAGGTCAAGGAATTGGTATGGCTATGAGAGGATTAAGACCTATAGCAGAGATTCAATATTTAGACTACTTATTATACGCCATTCAAATCATGAGTGATGATCTTGCAACACTACAGTATCGTACAGCAGGTCGTCAAAAATCACCTTTAATCATAAGAACTCGCGGTCATCGTTTAGAAGGTATTTGGCATTCCGGATCACCTATGGGAATGATTATAAATGCAATTCGAGGCATTCATGTATTAGTTCCTCGTAATATGACAAAAGCGGCTGGATTTTACAACACTCTATTACAAACAGATGAACCCGCATTAGTAGTAGAA
The DNA here is from genome assembly GCF_014844295.1 of Flavobacterium columnare. NCBI lineage: Bacteria > Pseudomonadati > Bacteroidota > Flavobacteriia > Flavobacteriales > Flavobacteriaceae > Flavobacterium > Flavobacterium columnare. Next base: position 2,666,380 of record NZ_CP054494.1, on the reverse strand, counting down.
TGTTTAAATGGTTACCGTTTAAAGGAAAAAATGCCTACAAATCTAGGCGAATTCAAAACACCTATAGGTATAACAGAAACACTCAAAGAAGGGAAAGACATAACTATAGTATCTTATGGTTCTACTTTACGTTTAGTAGAACAAGCAGCCAAAGAATTACTAGAAATAGGAATTGATATTGAAATCATTGATATTCAATCATTACTCCCTTTTGATATTAATCATGACATTGTAAAATCAGTAGCCAAAACAAATCGTTTGTTAATTGTTGATGAAGATGTACCAGGTGGTGCTGCTGCCTATATTTTACAACAAATTGTAGAAGAACAAAAAGCGTATAAATATCTAGATAGCCAACCAGAAACTCTTACTGCAAGGGCACACCGTCCAGCTTACGGTACTGATGGCGATTATTTTTCAAAACCTTCCGTAGAAGATATTTTTGAAAAAGTGTATGAAATTATGCACGAATCTAATCCTAGTAAATTTCCAAGCTTATACTAAAGTTCGATTTTTTTTTATTATAAATAGAAAAGGAAGGTATCCTAAAAAGTTACAATTTTATCATTCTGATCAAAGAATGTAAACAAACAATGCGAATTAAATAGTACTGATAATGAAGCTTTTCCTTCCCTCTAAGTAACCAAGCTAGAAGCTGCATTACTACTTTTAGACACTCTCTTTTTTATTTAGAGAATAAAAAAGACAAGGGAAATAAAAATATATGTAAATCTTATGTTAAGAAAACTAACCTCATTAATTATTTTAAACGAGGTTAGTTTTATTTTTATTATCTTATAGTAAGGACTATTTTACTAAATCATAGCGATCAGAGTTCATAACTTTTACCCAAGCTTTAACAAAATCATGTACAAATTTTTCTTTATTATCATCTTGTGCATAAACTTCTGCATAAGCTCTTAAAATAGAATTTGATCCAAATACTAAATCAACTCGTGTAGCAGTCCATTTTGTGATTCCACTTTTTCTATCAACAATGTTATAAAGATTTTCTGAAACAGGGATCCAAGTATAATTCATATCTGTAATATTTACAAAAAAGTCATTACTTAAAATACCTTCTCTTTCTGTAAAAACACCTTGTTTTACACCTCCATAATTAGTACCTAAAACTCGCATACCACCAAGTAAAACGGTCATTTCAGGAGCCGTAAGTCCCATAAGTTGTGTTCTATCTAGAAGCAACTCTTCTGGGGCAACAGCATAGTCTTTTTTTAGCCAGTTCCTGTACCCATCATGAATTGGTTCTAGAACAGAAAAAGAGTCTACATCTGTCATATCTTCTGTTGCATCCCCTCTTCCTGCATTAAAAGGTACTTTAATATTTATCCCTCCTTCTTCTGCTGCTTTTTCAATAGCTGCACAACCTCCTAAAACAATCAAGTCTGCTATACTAATATTGTGAGCCAATTCGGTTTTAATTTCTTGAAGTTTATTTAATACTTTTTCTAATCTTTGAGGCTCATTTCCTTCCCAATTTTTTTGAGGTGCTAAACGAATTCTCGAACCATTAGCTCCCCCTCTAAAATCAGAACTACGGAAAGTTCTTGCACTATCCCATGCTGTATTAATTAGTTCTGTTTTAGTTAGTCCTGAGTTCAAAAGTTTTATTTTTAACTCTTCTATTTCAGTATCATTTAATTTGTAATCAACAACGGGGATAGGATCTTGCCAGATTAAATCTTCTTTTGGTGCATCAGCTCCAAGATATTTACTTTTAGGACCTAAATCACGATGTGTTAATTTAAACCATGCTCTTGCAAATACATCTTCAAAATAAGCTGGATCTTTATAGAATTTTTCTGATATTTTTCTATATTCAGGATCTAGTTTCATAGCCATATCAGCATCTGTCATAATAGGATTTCTACGAACTCCTTGTATATGAGCATCCAACGGTTTGTCTTCTTCTTTTATGTTGATTGGTTCCCATTGCCAAGCATCTGCTGGACTTTTTCTTAGTTCCCATTCATAATTTAATAAAAGATGAAAATACGTATGATTCCATTTATCTGGAGTGGTTGTCCATGCTCCTTCTAACCCACTGGTCACAGTATTTTCGGCATTTCCTTTCCCTTCTGGATTGATCCAACCAAAACCTTGTGTTTCAACATCTGAAGATTCAGGATTTGGTCCCAAGATAGAAGCATCACCATTTCCGTGTGCTTTACCTACTGTATGTCCTCCTGCTGTTAATGCTACGGTTTCTTCATCATCCATAGCCATACGTTTAAACGTAGTTCGAACATCTTGAGCTGTTTTTAACGGATCTGGCTCTCCGTTAACTCCTTCAGGATTTACATAAATTAATCCCATTTGTACCGCTGCTAAAGGATTTTCAAGAGATTCACTATCCGCATCATCAGAATATCTTTCTTTTGCTAACCATTCTTTTTCTGCTCCCCAATAAATATCTTTTTCAGGATGCCAAATATCTTCACGTCCGCCTGCAAAACCAAATGTTTTAAACCCCATTGATTCATAAGCCATATTGCCTGCTAGGATCATTAAATCTGCCCAAGAAATTTTATTCCCATATTTTTTCTTAATGGGCCATAACAATCTACGTGCTTTATCTAAATTACCATTATCAGGCCAACTATTAAGTGGAGCAAAACGTTGATTTCCTGTATTGGCTCCACCTCGTCCATCTGCTAAACGATACGTACCTGCTGCATGCCATGCCATTCTAATCATTAAACCTCCATAATGTCCCCAATCTGCAGGCCACCAGTCTTGGCTTTCTGTCATTAGTTTTTTTAAATCATTTTTTAATGCTTCAAGATCAAGTTTTTTAAATTCTTCTGCATAATTAAATTTTTCACCTAAGGGATTTGTCTTAGTATCGTGTTGATGTAGAATATCAAGATTAAGTGCATTAGGCCACTTATCTACAACTGAATTTTGAGATTCTGTGTTAGCTCCATGATGAAAGGGGCATTTTCCTTCTTTTGAATTGTTCATTTTTTTAGTTTAAATTTTAGTTATTATTTCTCTTATCATTATTATTTGTATTAATACCCTTCTTTTTAGATTTCCCTAAAGGGTTGTTTATGAATCGAGTAATAACTTTTTAAAAAGTGTAAAACTAGATTTGGGTACTGAATTGATTACTTACAAGTATAAAACACACTTATCATATTATGGAATACTTTTACTCAAATATATTAAAAAACGATGTATTAATCAGGGAAGAATAGTTAAATTATTCGTTATTATTAACCTAAAATAGTTCAATTCAATTTATTTATAGTTTTTACAAAAAAGCCTCATTTGAAATTATCAAATGAGGCTTTTAGTTTTAATTATTTTTTTAAAATGGTAATTAGTTAGTAAATAACTTAATTGTATCTGTTTTTAAGTTTCATATAATTCAATAGGTAATTGATCGGGGTCTTGAAAAAAAGTAAATCTTTTTTGAGTAAACTCATCAACTCGTATACTTTCGGTTACAATGTTATGCTTCTTTAATTTTCTTATCATATCGTCTAAGTCTGATACTTCAAAAGCTAAATGCCTTAACCCACACGTTTCGGGTCTTGAAACCCTCATTGGGGGATTAGGAAAAGAAAATAACTCTATAACATAATTACCATTTAATGCTAAATCTAGTTTGTAAGACTGTCTTTCTTCTCTATATACTTCTCTAATAATTTCTAATTCTAAAATTTTTGTATAAAAATGTTTTGACTTTTCGTAGTCTGAACAAATAATAGCTATATGATGAATAGTCTTTAACATATTTTGTTTTACCCAGATTAGGCATTAGAATTTTATTACAGATACAATGCTTTTGAAACTAAAAAAGTACTTTTTTTGTCCTCAATATAGTAAAACTACAGCTGTGGTAAAAAATTTCCGTGTATTTTTACTTTCTTTGCCCTTTCTTTTTTCATCACAAAGTCTAACGCATAATCTGGGTTTAAATAGATTTAAGACAAAAATGATTGAATTAAATGATTTTTGAGAATTAATTAGAGTTTTTGAAGTTCTTTTAAAACAGCTTCTCCAACTCCATGAGCGGATTGTGGATTTTGTCCTGTTACGACTCTTTGGTCAACTGCTACATGAGATTGCCATAATCCTGATTTTTCAAATTTTGCACCGCGTTCAATAAGTTTAGTTTCTAGACTAAATGGTACAACATTTTCTAATTTTACAGCAATTTCTTCTTCATTAGTAAAAGCGTTGATTTTTTTACCATCAACCAAATATTTACCATTACTAAGTTTAATATTTACCAAACCTGCTGGTCCATGACAAACGGCACTTACTACTCCATTGTTTTCATAAATTTTTTGTGCAATTAGAGCCAGTTCTTCATTGTCTGCAAAATCCCACATAGTGCCATGTCCTCCTGCATATAAGATAGCTACATAGTCCGATGGATTAACATCCGATGGTTTCATTGTGTTTTGGATTTTAGCTTGATATTTTTCGTCTGCTAAAAATCTTTGATCAATAGGATCCTCATTATTTTCGCCATAATATGATGGATTACCTCCTTTAGGACTAACAAACTCTATTTCATACCCTGCATCGCTCAAAACAGCCCAAGGGTGAGTTACTTCTCCTAAATAATACCCAGTAGATTGACCTGTTTCTCCTAATTTGTCGTGGCTTGTAACCACAAATAAAATTTTTTTATTCATTTTTTTTCTATTTAAAGTTTGCGCATTTACTTGGCATAAACCACTAAAAATAACATAACTCAGAATTACTATAATTCCTGTCAAATTGTTTTGAAATAATTTATTCATTACCCTACTATTTTTAGTTGGTTACAAATTTCAACACATTCTTACTCTTATCACAGGAGATAAATCACAAGTTTTATGTGATGTATATCACACTTAAGAACTAAGACGGCTAAGGGTTTCTCTTGAAACACCTAAATAAGAAGCAATTAGGGTTTTAGGCACTCTTTGAAATAATATTGGATAATTTTCACGAAGTTGCTCGTATCTTTCTTTGGCATTGCTATTTAATAAAGAAAGTATTCTTCTTTGTAAGGCCATATAACCTGAATTGGATTTTTTTCTAAAAAAGTGTTCTATTTTGTGCATATCTGCACATAATTTTTCTCTATTACACAAGGATAGACAAAGTACTTCTGTTGCTTCAATGCAGTCTATATTTAGTATTGACTTTGTTTCATTAAAATAGGCTTGATAATCCGTAATCCACCAATCTTCCATTGCAAACTGCATGATGTGTTCTTTCCCGTCTTGATTGACATAATAAGCTTTTAAAAGACCTTTTGTGACAAAATGATCATTTTGTACAAAGTCTCCTTCTTGAATCAAATATTGGTGTTTTTTTAACTTTTTGGTTGTAAAGTGAGACAAAATATATGCAAACTCTTTATCTGTTAATGGCGTAATTTTTTCTATTTGATGTCTTAGTATCTCACTCATCTTTTTGTAAACTGTATTTTTTAAAATCGGATATTCCTTTTAGTGGCTTGACTTGCCATTAGGTAAATATAGTGTAAAAGATAAAAAATACAAAGTTAAGTTAGATGGTTTTCTGTTAATATTGATATAAATAAGTATGATTTTTTAGAAATATTTGTCCTCTAGGACTGATAACGTTTTGTATGTTTTCTTTTCTATATTATTCAGCTTTAGCAGACTCATTTTCAATTATTTTTATTTTTTCTGCTATGGAAATACAGATTGGTTTTGTAAATATTAAGTAAAAACCAATACTCCATATTATGAATACAATTTTCAATTTTTTTTTATGTCTATTTACAGAGTTCTCTTTTGTGAATAAGGGAATTAAAAATAGTGAAAGCAAGGAGTTCCACATTATAGAAAAAATTAGCATCTTAATTATTGAGTCATTGAGTCCTCTAACTAATATGGAATCTGAATAATTATACGGATTTATATAAATTCTTATTTTTTTAGCTATTTTTAATTTATTAAATAACGTTTCATGATCTTCCACGCCATTAGATCTATAACCAAAAGCAATTTTATTATTTTTATATTTTTTGTTTTTAACAATATATACGTACCTAATCTTAACTTCAGATAACTTGCCTTTGTTATTATAAGCAGGCGTTACATTTTCAACCTCAGCAATTACTTCAATCCAATACTTTTTTTTTCTGATTTACAAATATTTATTACACTAAATACTAAGGTCCATAACCCTATTAAAATAAAAGGGATAAAGAATACTATGGCACATCCTATTAAATTCTTTTTTTGTGATAATTCTTCTTTCTTCATTTTTTCCTTGAACACTATTTTCGTGGAATAACTTTTTTATTAAGCTTTTATTAACTATAAATTAAGCTTTAAAGAGACTATCAAATGGTATAAAAACTCTATATCTTATTTTAGTTAATTGAATTATTTTTTGGTGGTATTTAAAAAGAATTATTTTTAAAAAATTAAATAAAAGGTTTAATAAAAAAATTATAAATATTTATAAATCAATAAATATAGTTCCTTTATCTCATTTATTAATTCATTTATTGTGCAATCTATAATACGTAATATGCACTGCTCTAAAAAAGTTAAATCTATTTAAGTGCAGTGCATTTTTATACGTCCTTGTAATTTGCAAGTCAATTCTTATTTTTTTATTAATTTGGTTATGGTATGTGTTCCGTTAGTAATAATACATTGGTATCCTTCTGGTAAATTTTTTATCTTGATTACTGCTCCCATAATGGTTTTTCTTTTTTAAATTGATCTAATGCTAAACCTAATAATGAACCAAATAATGCTATATGAATCATAATATTCATCCAATTTGCGGAAGGTATATGAACTGTGGTTAGAGCAACAAACATAACAAATGATAAAAAGCTATAGGAATAAAATAGTTTTTTATTACTAATGAGTAAAATTCCTGCAAGCAGTTCTAATGATGCTAAAACAATTGCTAAAATAAAAACGCCTGTATCTCCTAAAAAACTCCAACCTGTGGACTTTAGAAAACCTGCCATATTTTGTAAACCTGCTCCTCCTAAGAAGCCTTCAAAGAATTTTTCAAGTCCTCCCCAAATGAATAATAAGCCAAAGGCTATTCTTATAATTAAATTTCCTAAATTCATTTTGTTTTTTTTTAAAGTTAATAAATTAAATTTCAGTTGCTATTGGAAAATCAATTTCAAAACCAGCTAAATTATGAATATAATTACTGATGATTTTATCCCCTACAGTAATAACTAAGTCTATTAAATTGGCTTCTGTATAACCCACTTCAAAAAAAGCCTTTTTACTTTCTTCCGTAGCTCTTCCTTTATTTTCTACTACTGATGCGGTAAACTTAACTAGGGCATCTAACTTAGAATCAAAAGAAGCTGTTCCTTTTCTTAATTCTATGATTTGATCATTAGTAAAACCATTCATTTTTCCCAAAACAGTATGGGCTGATTGGCAATAACGACAACCATTAATTTGACTTGTAACAAGGTTAATAACTTCTCTTTCTTTTGCTTTTAAAGTACTTTTTCTGTTTTGTAAAGTTAAATAATCCCCTAATGCTGTTTCATTTTTTGCATAATAGGCATATAAATTAGGTACGAAGCCTAAGTCTTTTTGTAAATTATCAAAAATTACTTGATTGTTTTCGGATACTTCTACTCGTGTAGGAACTGTAAACTTTGTCATTGTTTTTAATTTTAAATATTAATAAATTAATTACAATGCAAAGATGAGGTAAGAACAAAGGAATGTGTTAGGTTATCGTTCCCGATGAGTTGTCCATATTTCCCAAAAGATGTTTTTTAAATTCTGACGGACTTAGATTTTCAGATTTTTTAAAGAAACGACTGAAAGTTTGTATATCTTCAAACCCTATTTCGTATGCTATTTCTTTTATAGGTTTATCTGTATATCTAAGCATTCTTTTAGCTTCTAAAAGTTTTCTTTCATGAATAATTTGTAATGGACTTTTGTCCGAAACTTTTGAAAAAAGATTAGCAAGGGTTTTGGCAGATTTATTTAATAATTCGGCATATTCTTTTACGGTATGTTTGTTTCTAAAATGTTGTTCTACTAAATAATGATATTCTCTAACTAAATCTACTTCTTTTATCTCTAATTTAGAAAAGTTCATTTGAGATTTATAGACACGTGTACAAAGTATGATAAATCTTTTTAACATCATTTGCAACATTTCTAATTGTAAATCATCTTTTGATTGCATTTCTACTTGAAACATTTGCCAAAATATTTCAAATTTATCAATTTCTTCTTTGGGTATTTGAAAATAGGGTAATTGATTGGCTCCATAAAATAAAAGTCCTTTACAACTTACCTCACTATCATGGTCTTTAACACAATAAAACTCTCGATTGAATTTTATGATTCTTGCTGTTTCTAAGTTTACAAATTCTATTTTATGGAATGCTGTCAGACAAAAAATAGTATTATTATCAAGAGATAATTTTATGCCTTCATAAGATACTTCGGATTCATTTCCTTTTATCCATACAAATAAAAGAGGATAAGATGATGTATCATCAAAGGTTAATGAACTTCCTTTTTGTAAGTTTATTAACTCTATGTATTCGTCATTTAATCCTCTGTATATCATTTAAATTTTATTTTGTAAATGGTGAATATTTTCTTTGTTATGACTTGTTATTATTTTATAAATAAAATTGTATACAAATATAAATGAAATAATAACAGTGATAATCTTTTTCGAAATACTCAAAATCAAAACAAACAAAAGATACAAAAACAATCGTACAATAAAAAATAAAAAGTCAAATCTTGACCAGTTAACTCAATCATTTTTTTACTTAAATAAAAATACCTATTATTTTCAAATTGAACGTGAAAATTTTTTGAGATTGAGTAAACAAAGTAATAGACTAATAAATTCTTATTGCCAGATCGACTATTTTTAAAACGCTCTCTTTCATATCCTAATCAAAAGATAAAACTGATGGAATACTATTAATTGATAAGCTATATTAACCCTTAAAAAAAACAGGCAAATAGAAATCTTTTGTATTAAAACCAAATTGCCATCCGTGATCTGAAAATCCAAAATCGATAGTTTTTCAGGCATTTTCTTAAATTAACAAATAAAAAACTTCTGTTAATCTAAAAAAGCCTAACAGAAGTTACAATCATCCTTTATTTCATTAAGTTCTTACACAATTTTATAAATACGATGTATTGGAATAGTAACTCCTTTTTTTAGAATTATTTCTTGATCTGTTACTCCCCAAACTGTTGTATCCACTACTTTTTTTGAAACGGCATCTTCAAAATAAATTTTAATTTTAGCATGCTCTACATTTCCTAATACCTGTGCTCTTTCTAACTCTGCTTTTAGTTGTGTTCTATCCTTTAATTCTTCCAATACTTGTTCTGTAGGAAAATACAGATTTTCAATCAATTCTTTTTCTATTAATTCAAATTTTGTTTCCATATATTTACACTTATTTTTATGGGTCTGAGATATTATAAATTTAATGATTTTTTACACTAAATTACATTTTTTTATGAATTCCTTTACTTTTTTACCGTTTCAAAATTTAGAATCAGAACGATTAATCTTAAGAAAAATGACTCATAAGGATGTAGATGAGGTATTTGCCTTACGAAGTAATGCTGATAATATGCAATTTATACCGCGTTCGTTACTAAAAAACAAAGTAGAAGCCTTAGAACTGATTGATACAATCAATAATAAAATTGAGCAAAATGAAGGAATTAATTGGGCGATTACTGAAAAACCAAACGATAAATTAATAGGTTTTTTAGGTCATTATCGTATACAAAAAGAAAATTATCGTTCTGAAATAGGTTATATGATATTACCCGAATATAGTGGCAAAGGTATCATTACAGAGGCTACTGAACTTATATTAGACTATGGTTTTAATCAAATGGGGTTGCATTCTATAGAAGCTGTAATAGACCCTAGAAATCAAGCTTCTGCACGAGTATTAGAGAAATTGGGCTTTATAAAAGAAGGTCATTTACGAGAGAATGAATATTTTGAGGGTAAATTTTGGGATTCTGTCATTTATTCAATCTTAAAATCGGAATTTAACTTAAAAGATACAAAGAAGTAGCATTCATATTAAGCATAAAAATTTGATCAAAATATGAAACTCCATTTTTTAGACAAAAGCTCTAAAAAATGGAGTTTTAAAAAAATATGAGATCCGTCTGAACTTAGGTTCAGAAACCTCTATGAATTTATTTTTTTACTATTCTTTTTCCCAATTTCCAACTACAGAAGTTGCTAAGGCATTACCCAAAACATTCGTTGCACTTCTGAACATATCACAAAAATGATCTATTGGCAATATCAAAGCAATGCCTTCTACGGGAATATCAAACATTCCGCAAGTGGCTGCTACAACTACTAAACTAGCTCTTGGAACTCCAGCTATTCCTTTGCTTGTTAGCATTAAAACTAATAACATAGTTAATTGGGTTCCTAAGTCTAATGAAACACCGTAGGCTTGTGCTATAAAAATACTGGCAAAAGTCATATACATCATACTCCCATCTAAATTAAAAGAATAACCTAATGGCAGCATAAATGATACAATTTTGTCTTTTATACCAAATTTTTCTAATTCTTCTGTTAATTTAGGAAAAACAGCCTCGCTACTTGTTGTACCAAACGCAATTACTAAGGGTGAAACAATATGATTTAAAAGTGTTTTTATTCTTTTTCCTAAAAACAAATAACCTATGATTAGTAATACAATCCATAATGAAGTAATTCCTACTAAAAAGGAACCAAAATACTTAGCATAAGTTAATAAAAGTTCTCCTAAATCACGAATGGCAAATACACCTGCTATAGCTCCAAAAACACCTAGTGGGGCAAACTTCATTACATAGTTTACCATTTTTAAAATGATATGAGACGTTTTATCTAATGCGTTTATAACCGATTTTGTATGATCTCCTAAAGAAGCAGCTGCTAAACCAAAAAAGATTGAAAAGATTACAATTTGTAAAATTTCATTGGTTGCCATTGCTTCTACAACACTTTTAGGAATTATGTGCTCAACAAAATTTTGTGCAGAAAAATTTTGTGTTTTTTCGGTAACTTCCGCTGCTGTGGTTACATCCACTCCGCTTAAGTTTAGTCCAGCTCCTGGTTGCAAAATATTTACCCAAAACATGCCTATTAATAACGATATAAAAGAAGCGGTAAAAAACCACCCTAAAGCCTTTCCTCCTATTCGTCCAACCGCTTTGATATCTCCTAATTTAGCAATACCTACTACCAATGTTGTAAAAACTAGAGGTGAAATAATCATTTGAACTAAACGAATGAAAACAGTAGCGAACATCTTTATGTATCCACTAAAATCTTTAGCGGTAGTGTCATCACAAGTATTGTGTATAAAAATCCCTAATGCTGCACCTAAAAGCATTGCTAATAAGATTTGTACAGTAAGATTTGAAAAAATAGATTTCTTAGAAACCTCGTTTTTAGTTATTTCCATTATTTAAATTGATAAATTTTATTTAATAAATAATAATCTGCCATTACTAAAGCAGCCATGGCTTCTACAATTGGTACGGCTCTTGGCACTACACAAGGGTCATGCCTGCCTTTTCCTTGTTGTTCTACAATATGTCCATCAACCGTTAGGACTTCTTGTTTTTGAATTAGAGTTGCCACAGGTTTAAAAGCCACCCTAAAATAAATATCCATACCGTTACTTATTCCTCCTTGTATTCCTCCTGATAAATTGGTTTGGGTGGTTCCATCGGGATTAAAACGATCATTATGTTCACTCCCTTTCATTTTAGCTCCACAGAAACCACTTCCATACTCAAAACCATGAACTGCATTTATAGATAGCATAGCTTTTCCTAATTCAGCGTGTAATTTATCAAAAACAGGCTCACCTAAACCTACTGGTACATTTTGAATTACACAAGTTATGGTTCCTCCTATTGTATCGCCTTGTTTTTTGATTTCTTTAATGTGGTTTTCCATTAATTCTGCAACCTCTGAATCAGGGCATCTAACGGGATTAGATTCTATTTTAGAAAAATCCAATTCTTGATACGGTTTGTTTATACTTATTTCTCCTACGGAAGATACGAAAGCGTTTATTTTGATTTGAGGAATTATTTGTTTTGCTACGGCGCCCGCTAATACTCTACAACTCGTTTCTCTTGCAGAACTGCGTCCTCCTCCTCTGTAGTCACGAAAACCGTATTTTTGATCATAGACATAATCGGCATGACTAGGTCTGTATGTATTTTTTATATGACTATAATCCTCTGATTTTTGATTGGTATTAGGGATTATAAAACCTATAGAAGTACCTGTTGTTTTTCCTTCAAAAATTCCAGATAAAAATTGTACTTCATCTTCTTCTTTACGTTGTGTAACAATAGAGGATTGACCAGGCTTACGTCTTTGCATCTGTTGATGAATGAAGGACATATCTAACTCAATTCCTGACGGACATCCTTCAATTACACCTCCCAAAGCTTGTCCATGTGATTCTCCAAAAGTAGTTACTTTTAATATATTTCCAAAAGAATTTCCTGCCATTAGATTAGTATTATTAACGAATAGTAAAAGAATGTTTTTTAGATAAGTTTATTTTGAAATTTTTGCAGAACATTCAAAAAAATTAAGGCTGTCTATCTAAAACAGCCTTATTTAATTTTTGTACTATCAATTAAAAAACGAACATAGCTCGCTCGCTCATCATTTCGTTTACTTCATTAGCAACTTCTTCAAGAACTTCTTCGTTTGTATGATTCATCAATACACGATCTATCAGTTCTACGATCTTATCCATATCCGCTTCTACTAGACCACGAGTCGTAATAGCGGGTGTTCCAACACGAATACCTGAGGTTATAAAAGGTGATTTATCATCAAAAGGAACCATATTTTTATTTACTGTAATCTCTGCTTTTACTAATACATTTTCAGCTTCTTTTCCTGTTATTCCCTTATTACGCAAATCTATTAACATCATGTGATTGTCTGTTCCACCTGATATAATGTTATAGTCTCTTTTTATAAATGCTTCTGCCATTGCTTTTGCATTTTTTTGTACTTGCATTGCATAAGTAAAGAACTCATCTGATAAACATTCACCAAAAGCAACTGCTTTAGCAGCTATAATGTGCATTAGAGGGCCTCCTTGATTACCTGGAAAAACAGCCATATCTAATAAGTTAGACATCATCTTTACTTCTCCTTTAGGGGTTGTATAGCCCCAAGGGTTTGGAAAATCTTGTCCCATCATGATCATGCCTCCACGAGGACCACGTAATGTTTTATGAGTAGTGGTTGTTACAATATGGCAATGAGGAATTGGGTCATTCATTAATCCTTTTGCTATTAACCCTGCTGGGTGAGAAATGTCTGCCATTAAAATAGCACCTACAGAATCCGCAATTTCACGAAAACGTTTAAAGTCCATATCACGAGAATAAGCGGAAGCACCTGCGATAATTATTTTAGGTTGTTCTTTCGTAGCTATTTCCTGAATTGTATCATAATTTAACATTCCTGTTTCTTGATCTACTCCATAAAAAACAGGGTTGTATAATTTTCCTGAAAAATTCACCGGAGATCCGTGCGTTAAATGTCCCCCATGTGATAAATCAAAACCTAAAATTGTGTCTCCTGGTTGTAAACAAGCTGCAAAAACGGCTGTATTAGCTTGAGATCCTGAATGAGGTTGTACATTTACATACGCTGCTCCAAACAAAGCTTTTGCTCTATCAATAGCAATTTGTTCTACCACATCTACTACTTCACAACCTCCATAATACCTTTTACCTGGGTAACCTTCTGCATATTTATTAGTTAAACAAGAACCTGCCGCTTCCATTACTTGGTCGCTTACAAAATTCTCAGAAGCAATTAATTCAATACCGTGAATTTGTCTATCTTGTTCATCAAGAATTAAATCGAATATTTGTTCGTCGCGTAACATTTTTGAATATTTTTTTATAAATGGTTGTCAAAAATACAAAAAGTGTTTGGTATAATCCCAATAGAAACTATATTTGAGGTGTAAAAATTAATTAAAATCACAAAAAAATATAATATGCCTATTACAGCTAACAATCCTGAAAGAAGATCATGGCTAGAAGTATCATCTACCAGCGATTTTCCTATTCAAAATATTCCATTTGGTGTTTTTTTAACAAAGGACGATATTGTAACCGTTGGTACTCGCATTGGAGATTATGCTATTGACTTGGGAGCATTACATCAATTAGGATATTTTGAAGGAATTGATTTAACAGATGATGTTTTTCTTCAAGATGTTTTAAATGAATTTATTTCTTGTGGAAAAAAAACATGGCGATTAGTTCGTAACCGCATTGCGGATATTTTTGATGCTGAAAATGCAGATTTAAGAGATAATGCTAAACATCGTGAAGTAGTCATTTTTAAAATAGAAGATGTAGAAATGCAACTTCCTGTTTTTGTAGGGGATTATACCGATTTCTTTTCGAGTAGAGAACATGCTACAAATACAGGAAAAATGTTTCGTGATCCCGCTAATGCTTTATTACCAAACTGGTTACACATCCCTGTAGGGTACCATGGAAGAAGTTCTACGATTGTACCATCAGGAATTCCAGTGCATCGCCCTATGGGACAAACTATGCCTCCTGATGCAACAGCTCCAGTATTTGGTCCTTCTCGTTTGGTAGATTTTGAATTAGAAACAGCCTTTATAACTACAGATGCCAACCTAATGGGCGAAAATATTCCAGTAGCAGAAGCTGAGGATTATATTTTTGGTATGGTATTACTAAATGACTGGAGTGCTCGTGACATTCAAAAATGGGAATATGTTCCTCTGGGTCCTTTTTTAGCTAAAAATTTTGCAAGCTCTATCTCTCCTTGGATCGTTACTATGGATGCTTTAGAGCCTTTCCGTTGTGCATCACCTGTTCAGGAACCAACACCTCTTCCTTATTTACAACAAACTGGGGAGCACGCTTTTGATATCAAATTACAAGTAAGTATAACTCCTGAGGATTCGGAAGAAACAATCATCAGTAATACTAATTTCAAGTATATGTATTGGACTATGAATCAACAGTTAGCACATCATACTATTAACGGTTGTCGTATCAATTCTGGTGATATGATGGGATCCGGTACAATATCAGGGCCTACCCAAGACTCTCTTGGATCTATGTTAGAATTAACATGGGGTGGAAAAAACCCTATTCTTTTAAAAGATGGTTCTGAAAGAAAATTTATTAATGATGGAGATACTGTAATCATGAGAGGGTATTGCCAAAATGAACAAATAAGAATTGGTTTTGGAGAGGTTTCAAGCAAATTATTACCTCCTATTGCTACTAAATAAAACACTTTTTTAATACTCCGAGAGACTCGGAGTATTTTTTGGCTTGAATTTTGCGTAATCAGATTTAAAATTAAATTGTATGAAAAAAATTACTTCTCTGGTAGTACTTATTGGATTTTTGTTTAGCTGTAGTGGTGTTAAACAAACTCAATCAATGCTGAGTGATGGCAATTATGATGGAGCTATTGGTAAATCAATTGAAAATTTAAAAAACAATAAAAATTCCAAAGGCAAACAAGACTATGTTTATTTACTAGAAGAAGCTTTTTCTAAAGCCAAACAAAGGGATTTAGAAGCTATTTCTCTTTGGGAAAAAGAAGGCAATCCTAATCACTTAGAAAAAATATACAATACATATATCAAGCTACAAAACCGTCAAGAAAAAATACAACCTTTATTACCTCTAACTTTAATAAAAGAAGGTAGAAATGCACAATTTTCTTTTGAAGATTATTCAACACCCTTGGTTACTACTAAAAGTAAACTTTCTGATTTTTTATATGAAAACGCATTAAAATTAATGAAAACAAAAGATAAGATTAGTTTTCGTCGTGCTTTTGATGACTTTGAATATTTAAATACTATAAATCCAGGATATAAAGATTGTAATAAATTAATGGATGAATGTCATCTTAAGGGAACTGATTTCGTACATGTTTATACTAAAAATGAAACCAATATGGTCATTCCATCGCGTTTACAAAATGATCTTTTAGATTTTAGCACTCTTGGATTAAATGATAAGTGGACCATATATCATAGTAATAAACAAAAAAATACAAATTATGATTTTGCGATGGTTGTTAGTTTTAGAGGCATTAACATTTCTCCTGAAAAGGTTTTTGAAAGAGAGTTTTCAAAAGAAAAATTAATTAAAAATGGTACTAAACCTCAATTAAATTCAAATGGTCAACCCGTAAAAGATGAAAAAGGAAATACCATTATGATAGATAACATGATTACTGTTAGAAGTACTGTATATGAGTTTAGACAAAACAAATCGTGTAGTATTACTGCCAAAATTGATTATTTAAATTTAAATACTAATCAGTTAATAAATACCTTTCCTATAACCAGCAATTTCGTATTTGAAAACATTTATGCTAATTACAATGGCGATCCTAGAGCTTGTGATGAAAACTATTTGCCGTATTTTAATCGTAGAGCTACTTCTTTTCCAACAAATGAGCAAATGATATATGATTCAGGAGAGGATTTAAAAAATAAGTTAAAAAGTACTATTACAAGAAACAAATTTAGGCGATAACTATTTTTATTTTCTATTTTACATTTTATCGTTCTTTTTTGGTCGATTTGTTTTTAAATTTTTATAGGCTTAGCTGTATTCCTTTTTAAACCTATATTTTAGGTCGTTAAAAAGAAACCAATTAACAAGTACAATCATAAAATAAGGCTCGGATTTACAAACAAAATCCGAGCCTTATTTTGTACTTTCTATCTCTGTTTTATCTTAGAGTAGCTCCTAATTCCGTTTCAAAATTTTGAGTCAATTTACTCATTACTTTATCAATTTGCGAATCCGTAAGCGTTTTAGTACTATCTTGTAATAAGAAACTTATTGCGTATGATTTTTTACCTTCTGGTAAATTATTTCCTTGGTATACATCAAATAAATCTACTCTTTTTAATAGATTTTTTTCCGTTTTATTTGCTAAATCAAGGATTTTTTCAAATTCAATATGTTCATCTACAAGTAAGGCTAAATCACGACGTACTTCTGGATATTTTGAAATTTCTATAAATTTCACATTAGTTGATAAATGTTTTAATATAGCATTCCAATTAAAATCTGCAAAAAACACTTCTTGTTTGATATCAAAATGTTTTAGAATTGATTTTTTAATAGTTCCAAATTCTACTAAAGAAGAGGCTCCTAATTCATAAATCATCCCTTCGCTAAAAATATCACTTTTCATTGGCATAGTAACAATATTTTTGATTCCTAATCTTTCAAAAATATTTAAAATATAACCTTTAAACTGGAAAAAATCACTTGGTCTTTGGGCGTTTGTCCAAGATTCTTTTGAACGATTTCCGCTCATAGTTAAAGTTAGGTGCATTTTTTCTTCATGCCCTGCCAATTGTTTGTGATAAGTCTTACCAAATTCAAATAAACGTAAATCTGCATTTTTACGGTTTATATTGAAAGAAACGGCTTCTAACGCAGAAAACAACATAGATTGACGCATAGCGGACAAATCGTTGCTTAAAGGATTAAGCATCAAAACATTGTTTTTTTCATGTAAACTATTACTTAAATTCACATAATTTGGAGAGGTTAATGAGTTAGCCATCATTTCATTAAAACCATTCCCTACTAATAAGTTGGCAACAATATTTTGTACTTTATAATCTTCTGTTTTTGATGAATGTGCGGTTGTAGCATTTAATTTTTGTGAAAATTGTATGTTATTATAACCATAAACTCTTAGAATTTCTTCAATTACATCTATTTCACGAGTTACATCTACGCGGTAAGCTGGAACTGTCAGTCCTAATCCTACTTTAGATATACTATTTACTTTTATATCTAATGAAACTAAAATATTTTTAATTTCTTCATCGGGAATTTCTTGCCCTATAATTTTTTTAACTTTTTCTAAATTTAAGAAAACAGGAAAGTCTTCAATTTTTTTAGGATACACTTCCATGATATCGGAAGTCATTTCTCCACCCGCAATTTGACATATAAGGATTGCTGCACGTTTTAAAGCATATTCTGTGATGGTTGGATCAATTCCTCTTTCAAAGCGAAAAGACGCATCAGAATTAATTCCATGACGTTTAGCTGTTTTACGTACAGATACGGGATTAAAGTAAGCACTTTCTAAAAAGATAGAAGTAGTTCTTTCTGATACTCCTGATTTTTTACCTCCCATTACTCCTGCAATACATAAAGGTCCTTTTTCATCACAAATCATGATATCCTCTTTATGTAAACTTCTTTCTACATCATCTAGAGTAATAAATTTTTCTCCTTCTGTTGCATTTTTTACAATGATCTTACCATGTATTTTAGAGGCATCAAAGGCATGCAAAGGCTGTCCTAATTCATGCAAAACATAATTTGTTATGTCTACAATATTGTTTTTAGGTGTAAGTCCTATCGCTTTTAACCTATTTTGTAACCATGCTGGTGAGGTACCTACTTTTATATCTGAAATTGTAACGCCACAATATCTAGGGACTAATGTTGTATTTTCTACATTAACATCAATTTTTAAAGTTCTTTTTTCTACTTTATAAGAACTTACAGATGGTGTAATTAGTTCCGTGCTAATATCCTGTTGAAGCATACCTGCTCGTAAGTCTCTAGCAACCCCCCAATGACTCATAGCATCTGCCCTATTAGGAGTAAGTCCTATTTCAAAAACTTCATCAATTTCTACATTAAAAACTTTTGAAGCTAATGTTCCAACCTCTATACTTTCGTCTAGGACCATAATGCCTTCATGGCTGTCTCCTATACCTATTTCGTCTTCAGCACAGATCATTCCGTGGCTTTCTTCTCCTCTAATTTTACCTTTTTTTATTTCAAAAGAATTTCCTTCTTTATCATATAGCTTTGTGCCTATAGTTGCTACTATTACTTTTTGACCCACTGCTACATTACTGGCTCCACAAACTATTTGAACTGGCTCACCATTCCCTAGATCTACTGTAGTAATTTTAAGTTTGTCAGCATTGGGATGCTTTTCACAAGTCAATACATGTCCTACTATTAAACCTTCTAATCCTCCCTTAATTGAAAAAAACTTTTCAACCCCTTCTACTTCAAGACCTAAATCAGTTAATAATTCAGCGGTCTTTTCCGAACTCCAATCTGTCTTAATAAATTGTTTTAACCAGTTATATGAAATTTTCATTTTGAATATTTATCAAATTTTTAAAATATTGCAAAGATAAAAAATTACTTAGGAGTTTTAAGATAAATTTTTATTCTCTCTTTGTAGTCTATAATAATTAATTGCTTTTTTATTAGCTCGTTTTTTTGCTTTGACTGCCATTCAATTGTTTTTTAAAAAAATACGACGAAAGCATGAATAGTTGTTTTGATGAAGAATGAATATATTTATTGGTACAAAAAATTGATTTTGAAAGTGTTGTATATTCATTTCTATTATTTTGTCCGTTATAAATACTTTATTTATCTATGTTATATTTTCTTTGGATTTTTATGCTTTATTATTCTTTTTCATAAATCAGACAATCAATAAAAGGCAAACATCTTATTTCTTTTTATAGAATATAAAGCAACTATGTTTTATTAGACAAGTATCTTATAAGTCCACTTTCTACAACAGCATTTTAAAGAAAGTACTACATAGAACAAATAGACGGTTAAACTGCCATTTTTTCCTGTCATATTTTCACAAAAAAACACTTAGTGTCATATTGTTATATTTTTTTACCTAAAGTTATTTTTTATTATTTTAATAACATAATATTAACATACAAATATTAAATGTTTTATTTTAGAACTAAATTTCAATTTAAATCATTTTTGTTGTATTTATTTAAAAAATGATTTAAAAATAACATTAAGAAAATACCTTGCTAAAAATTTTAACTTTTTTTTTGGAATAAAATTTGAAAAAGTCACTTCGTTAATCTTTAAAACATAGTTTTTATGAAAAATTTTTTAATTGCAAGCGCAATATTAATTACCTCAGGGGTATTTGCTCAAAAAGGGAGTTTTTATGTAGGTGGTCAAGTAGGCTATTCAAGTAGTAAAACAAAAATAGAGAGTACAACTACATCAGAGGGTTCAACGTGGAACTTTTCACCAGAAGTAGGTACTTTTTTAACAAATAATGTACAATTAGGTGTGGGCTTTACAACTCAAGGTTCAACAAAAGAATCTGGAAATACAGAAATAAAAGAAAATCAATATGGAGGTACTCTTTATGGTCGTTATTTTTTTGGAGAAGGGAGCAAGGCTTTTAGACCTTTTGTAGGACTTAACATTGGATTGTTACCTGGAAACTCTACTACTACTAGAAAAACTATTTTAGGGAATCTAGAATCTAAAAATACCACTTTTGAACTTAATACAAATCTAAATGCAGGATTTGGTTATGCTCTTTCTCCTAAAATTACAGTAGTAGGTTCTTTAGGTGTTTTAGGTTTTTCATCG
Organism: Flavobacterium columnare; assembly: GCF_014844295.1. Taxonomy (NCBI): domain Bacteria; kingdom Pseudomonadati; phylum Bacteroidota; class Flavobacteriia; order Flavobacteriales; family Flavobacteriaceae; genus Flavobacterium; species Flavobacterium columnare. The sequence continues at coordinate 2,645,873 of NZ_CP054494.1, read as the reverse complement.
CATACATCAAAGAATAAGGAAACGGATGTAAAGGAAGAAAAGAATACGTTTAATTTTGATATTAATTCTCTAGGAAATAGATTTAACGTAGGTATTTACTATACTTTGTAGAATAAATAATTATTCATACTAAAAAACAATAAAATATTTGATCAAGAGGCTGTCTAAAAGCAGTTGGATTTGTCATTTTAATTCTAAAGAAGATTGGGTAACTGTAATAAGTAAAATCAATTTATTTATTTCTTCTTTTGTTTTTATGCTTGTTTAAACTCTAAACTGCATCTTTAGACAGTCTCTTTTTATAATTTTATTCATATTTCTTGTTTTCGATTTTCGAACTGAAGATATGAATCGAATCTTTCCTTTTTCAATATAATGGTTTGTTGATACTGTTATGCTTTTATGAAGGCATCTATTTTATCTGCTATTTTTCGTGCTTCAATAGTATGATGAGAATCTCTATAAATTACTTTACCGTTTATAAGAACTATGATTTGTGGCGATTGATGAATTACGTCTAATCTTTCAGCTATAAAGTTTGACACGGATCTGTAAGCTAGTAAATCTAAATAATTAAAATCACATCTATTTTCTATTAACTTAAAGTCGTTTGTCAATCGTTCTTTTGCAAAGGCACTAATACCACAAGTTACACTATCTTTAAATATAACTTGTGGTTTGTTATTAGATTTTTCAATAATATCAAGCACTTCGTTTTCTGTTTTAATCGCATTCCATTTTGTTGTTTCCATATAATATACTTTTATTCAATATTTTTTAAGTTGTTAAATTTTAGGTGTTTTCTTTGAGTTTGTCAGCATACTTTTCTTTTAGTTTAGCTATTTTGGGCGAAATCACTACCTCACAGTACCCTTGATTGGTATTTTTATTATAATAATCTTGATGATAATCCTCTGCTGGATAAAAGATATCCAATGGTGCCAATTTTGTAACAATCTTGTTTTCAAAGACAGGGTTTAACTGTTCAATCACTTCTTGTGCTAATAATTTTTGTTCTTCATTATGATAAAATATAACGGATCTATATTGAGTACCATAATCTGCTCCTTGATAATTGAGTGTTGTAGGATTGTGATTGGTCATAAAAACACCCAATAATTCTGCGTAAGATAAAAAAAGAGTATTAAAGGTTACCTGTATTACCTCAGCATGATCTGTATCCCCGTTGCAAACTTCTTTATATGTAGGATTTTTTGTTTTACCTCCTGTATAACCTGATACGACTCTTTCAACTCCTTTTAGTCTTTGAACTATTGCTTCAATACACCAAAAACACCCTCCACCAAAAGTGGCTATTTCTGTTTTTTCCATACTTTTTATTCCTTTATTTTTGATCTTTATATAATGATGTCGAGTTTACGCAATAACGTAATCCATTGGGTTCTGGTCCATCAGGAAAAACATGCCCTAAATGACTATCGCATATATTGCACATTACCTCTACCCTAATCATTCCATAAGAACTATCTTTTATGTATTGAGTAGTGTTTTCTTTAATTGGTTGTGTAAAACTGGGCCATCCTGTTCCAGAATCAAATTTTTCTCTGGAATCAAAAAGAGGTGTATTGCAACAAACACAATTGTATACTCCTGGTTTGTATTGGGTACAATGTTCGCCCGAAAAACGAGCCTCAGTACCTTTTTTTCTCGTAATATAAAATTGTTCTTGGGTTAATACCTCCTTCCATTCATCATCTGTTTTTTCAATTCTTCTGTCTGGAGTTACGTTTCCTTTAGTAGCAAATCTAATTACGTCTGCCCAATTTAATTTTTTGTTTTTCATAACTCTTTCTTTTTATTTTGTTATACAAAGTTACAATTAAGTAACTTTAGAAGAGTTGTTCATTTTTCCTTAAAATTTGCAAATACTTCCCTTTTGTTTTAAACTAATTTCTTATATGTTTGAAAAACGTAAAACAGCTCATTAAAATAATGGTCCGCCCCATATTAGGCATTAGAAATTTATTACAGGTAAAATGACTTTGAATCTAAAAAGCAATTCGTTTTTTGTCTTCATTGGAACAAAACTACAGCTGTCGTGAAAATTTTTCTTATCTTTCTGTCTTCATGTTATTTCATGTTGCTCTCCATGTCCTTTATTTTCTACAGAAATTTTTCCTCCAATAGAACATTGACAAGTACTTTCTTCTGTAAGAATTTTATAATTATTAATACTGTCTTTTTCTGTGGTATTCTCCCATTTTTTGATGGCAGAAGTACATCTACTTTTAGTAATAGCACAAACCCCAAAACTGGGAATATTAGTTTCAGGCTGTTTGTCTTCTTCTGTGGCAATGAGTTTTCCGTCTACTCTACTAAAAGTCTGACTAGTTACTTTTAATGAACTTGGTTTTGTTCCTTTGTTGCAAACTAGAAGTCCATTTTCCGTGAGTTTTTGTGGCATGATCTACCGTTTTTATTTGAACAGGTTATTCCAAAAACCTTTTTTCTTTTGGGGGCATGCTTATCTCCTTTTTCTAAATCGTCTGCAATAAAAGAATTTTTCTTAATGGTGTCTTCCCTTTTCGTAACTTAGTCTTTGGGGGTATAGGCTCTACCTGTTTTTCTACAATATTCTTCGTATTGCTTTTCTTCAAATTCTTCCCATTCGGATTGTGTATAGGATTTGCCTTGGTGAATTTTATAAACCTCTGATCCCTTTTTTTCTTTTTCTCCTTTTTGAAGAAATTTTGTTTTTGAGTGGGGAATTTTATCTCCGTTGGGTAAATTTAAACTCCTTGATTCTTCATACAAAATTTTTCCGCTACTCCCATCTATATATACCACTTTTATTGGTGGTAATATCTTATCTCTTGGTTCTATATCTGGATTACCATAAGTAAAAGATACAAGATACAGATGTTTCAATGTTGAAGGATCGTAACTTCTACTTACTCTATATTGTAGCTCTTCTTTATTAGGATTAGGCTTTACCATTAAATCTACATCATATTCTTCTTTAATTAATTTGCATAAATCTTCTGCTTTAAAAGGGTAATTTTTATCATTATCTGTTTCTTTTATAAGCTTACCGTTTTCGTCGTATTCTTTATCAATTCCTACAGAAAAACCATAAAAATTACTTCCGTTAATACGTAACGATAAATTTTTATGATAAATTTTTATTGTTTCATAGGGTGAATTTAGTTGCTCTATTTCTTCTCTATATCCTTCGTTACTTATAATAATCCTTACCCATATATTTTCTTTTATATATCTTTTATCAGTTGTAAAACTATTTTCCTTGTCAAGTTCCCAATTTTTATATTTTTCTTCGCTAAAATATTCCATAGAATCTTTTTTAATATTTTTGTTTATTTCTTCTCTTTTTTGACTTTTACAACCAATTGTATTAAATATCAGTATTACAAACAATATACTTTTTCTCATCTTACTGTACATTAGATTTTACAATTTTCCATTGCCAATGCCAAGTAGTTACTTTTGTATTGGCTGGAAATCCTGCCGAAGCACTTGCATACGACATAATATTTGTCGTTTTGTATTTATTATAAACAAATTTCTGATTTTTATTGGTTATGGTTCCATCTTTATGAGTATGAAATAATCCTAATCCGTGAAGGCCTTCGTGATTTAGTGTATAATCATTTCTGATTTTAAATAAACATACATTTTTTTTGCCTATATCTTGCACCTGACCTAATGTTCCTGAATAGCCACCTGGAAATACGACCATATCATAAGGCAATTCTGCAAAGCAAAAAAATAAAATAATTTGCGTATCTACTATTAACTGTTAGGGCAAGTAGTTTAATTTTTTTTAGAATTTAAGTATTGATCAAGTAAGCTTCCTTGCTTGCCTTCTATAAATCTTTCTCCAACGTAAATAGTTTCTCCTGTTGTACCGTTTATAATATAACAAGTGAATTTTAACGTGTTAGTTTTATGATTAGTCCAAATTTCGTATAAAGGTGTATTTAAATGCTTTTTTTCTTCATACCTGTTCATAGAATGAATTTGTTTCACGTTATAAATATCAACATCGTACTGAGTTTTCATTTTTTTTTCTAAATCTTCTATCGAAAATTTATAAGGTAAATCTAAATTAGTTTCTTTAATTAGTTTTCCTGTTTCATCATATTCTTTAATAGAATTAATAGGGAAATTATAAAAGTCATTTCCTTCAGCAACAAGATTTAATTTATCATTATACACAAATGTTTGGGTAGATGGTTTATTCTGCTTTTTTATTTTCAATATATAACCATTATTATTCGGAAAATATTGGATCATATCTCCATTCTTTTGAATTTGCATCCCAGTTATGTCATCAGTTGGCAAATCTATATATTGATTTACATCAAATTTTTTCATATTATTAATTTCTGTGTTTGATTTTATTTGGCTCCTACAAGATATAAAGATAAAAATACTTGTAATTAATATTATACTTCTCATTTTGCATTTTTTTTAATAATTTCCCATTGCCATTTCCATGTTGTTTTTCTTAATACTCCATTATAGCTCATAATGTTATCTGTACCATGAAGAGAATCTGTATGTGCATGTTTGTATGCAAATTTTTGATTTGGATTGGTAATTACACCATCTTTATGCGCATGGAATAGACCTAATCCGTGTAAACCTTCGTGACTTAATGTTAAATCATTTCTACCTTTAAATAAAACTAAATTTTTAATCCCAATTTCTTGAATTTGTCCAGCTGCATTATCATAAACATCATCAGCAATCACAAATACTGTAAAATAATCCTTGTATTTGCTATTCCCCGGTAATGCTAAAAATTTGGTACGCATATCTTTAAAAAAATGAGGAACTTTATCAGTGGCACCACTTCTATAATCCTCATTATATTTACCTCCTAAGTCAAATTTACCACCTCTACTATAATCAATATCAGTTGTTAAATCAAATGTCAATATATTTCCAGATGTATCTTTATCTTCTATTTTTGGAAAAATTAAAGATTGGTATAATGAATTTCGAAAACTTTTTTTCTCCGAATCTGTAAAAATTCCTAACTTAATATTTGTTAAACCTCCTAATAAATTAGTTCTTACTTGCACAAACACAAACTTTTGTTCTTTAATATTTTTCACTGCATTTTGTCCTGTTGTATTCTTATTAGGTAATACAATAATCTCGCCAGCCAATTTACGGGCAAAAATTTGTTCGGCTGCGGGTTTTGCAAGTGTACCTTTAGGGTAAACAAAAACTTTTATTTCTTGTTTTGTTGTAAATCCCTCAATACATTTTATTTTTATGGTATCGGCAGTAGCTTCACGTTTTGCTCCAAGTGCTTTGTCGCTGATTAATACAGGATTTGCATCGCTTCCATCTTTACCATTTATTTCAAAATAGCGTTTGTCAAAAACTATTCTTATTTGGTCAGGCTCGTCTGTTCCGCCTACTTCTACTAGTGTGCGGAGTTCTGCTTCAAAAGGAGGTTTTGGCATACCCGTAGGGACTGTTGCTGCGTCACTATACGGTTTGGGGAATAGGTTTAGGTAAGGAACAAAATAATCTTTTGTAAACGGTGCAGTTGCTGGTCTAGGAATTATATCAATAGGTATTTTATTGTATTCTTTTTGTAGTGCCTTAAAGCCTTCGTCTTTAGATTCGTATTCAGTGTTTACGTCTCTATGTGGAGCTCTGCCATTAGGGGCTTCATAACCATTTTCTAAACAATCGTAGTACTTAGCTTCTGTTGTTAAACCATTATCATCTTCACGCAACCAGTCAAAACCAAATTGTCCGGTATAACTGCCGTCTTGTTTTGTTCTAAACTCAACAATACATTCGGTGGTTATTTTGCTAACTGTAGGAGCAGTTTCTGGATTTCCGTGCGTAATTCCTTGTCTTGCGGTTATATTAACACTTCCTTCTAAAGAAGTTAAAGTAATAGGTCCTTTAGAATAAATGTTATATTCACCTCCAACAATTTCTGTAATTTTCCCTCCAACAATTCTAGTTCTACTCATAATTAATATTGCTTAGATTTATTAGCTGAATTTATTTGAACTTCTTCGCCTGAATGTTTATTTAAATTTTTTGTACTTGTTATATCCATTCCTTTACCTGAGCTGACGGAGGTCTTGCCTTTTTTAGTCTCACTATGCACATCTCCTTGAATAACTTCCGTCAACTTACCTGTTACTATCGTCATCATATCCATTGCAACTGTAGTATTTTTCATGGCTCCAATGGTTTCGTTTTTGTTGATTCCTGCACTTTCGGAGATATTCATACCAACAGTTGTGCTCATGTTTTTGCCTACATTAATAATCATATCTTCGCCTGCGGTAATGATCATGTTTTTTGGTGCATTCACACTAATATTCCCCTGTCCGTCCATCGTCCAAGTGTTGCCGCTAGGATCCTCTATAAAAACAGAACCTTGGGCATCGTTTAGAATAATTTTAGTTCCAGATCGGGTATGAATGGCTTTTACATCATTGCCGCTAGTATGGTACCCACTGGTTTCGCTTCCGTTATAATGAGTGCCTAGTACAAAAGGTTTTTCTGCATTGCCGCTTTCAAAACCTACAAGGACTTCTTCGCCTATTTCGGGGATAAAATGAAATCCTTTGCCCGAGCCTGCGTGCGAATTAGTCACACATAAATATGAGGTTGTTTTCCAAACGTTCCCAAGATTTACTCTTCCTAGTCTTTGGATTCTTAACGAGTCTAGCGGATAGTAGTGTATCAAACAAGGATTAATGTTTACTTACTGCAAATAAAAATTAAAATATTTGAAAAGGTTATTAGTTTTAAACTCATTTATATCCAATTCAAAACTCTCTTCTCTTAAAAAATTATCTTTAGAATAACCTTTTTCGTTAAGTGCTATATATATTAGATTGTTATTTTTTTTAAAAAGTAAAATTAAATATACATCATGTAAGTTGTTTTTACATGTTACTGATTCTATTGTGAATATACCTTGACTTTTATCTCTGTAATAATTAAATAATATATCGGAAACATAGTTCTTTTGTTCTTGAGTTAGCAACTGTTTTTTTAAATAATTTTTTTCATCCGAAAAATAGTCATCCGTTACGTCCTCTTGATGTTTTGGTATTGCAATAAAAATAGAATCATATTGTTTAAAAGGAAATAGATTCAACCTAATGTTTGCTGGAATATTAAACATTTTAAAAGTTTTTGTGCTTTTAAAGTTTGTAGGAAATTTAAATTTATCATTCTTTTTAAATAGTATTTTATTATGCAATTTTTTATATTCCTTTTTACAATATTTTGATTGAATTGAATTTAAGTTTTGACTAAAAACATAGCTTATATTAATCGTTAATAAGCTTATTATGATAATTTTTTTTAATTTCATTTTTCCAATTTTTATATTCAATTTCATTACTGTTTTTTAAAAACCAATTTTTAACTTTTTTTGAATAATACAGTATTACATATATATAATCTTGACCTTTTGTATAAAAATTTCTCTCTATTAGTTTATAAGGAGTTTTACCAGTGCCTTTTAAAACCAAATCTTTATTTGTAATAACAACTTTTTTTTCTGCTGTATCAAAATATTTCCAACCCAGTTTGTTATCCCATGAGTCTGTTAACGGTATATTTAATATTGAACCAACACCTGAAACATCGATACCTTGATATTTGTATGTAATTGAATACCCAATAGTAGTTAAATTAGTATTTCCAAAAATTTTTATTTTTTTTTCTGTTAAATTGCCTAATGCTTTCAGAGTTTCATCAGTATCGGCCTCATCACAGGCGATTGAGAAATAATTCCCATTATCTGAAATAGATGAAATCATTTTTTTTAAATATAAATATCCTATAAAATATTTCCTTTCAATACCATTTTTATAAAGAAATTTAGAACGTTCATGCATAATATCTGCGACTATTTCAATATCTAAAGATTTTTCATCATTTGATAATGCATCAAATACATTAGGAATATATTCGCAAATCATCTTCTCGTTTAGTTTGATTTTTTCTATATCATTAGTAATTATTGATGAATACAAACCACCATGATGAATCAAAGCAATATTATTAATTTCTTCAAATTCATTTAATATATTTTTTAAATCACTAATATGATTCAAGCGTCTAATTTCCCAATTAAATTGTATTGTGTCTGAAAATTGAGTATATGATAGATTTTCAAAACAAATTAAAATGTTTGTTTTAAGTTTTACATTTAATTCTTTATTTTGAAATTTCTTACTGTCTTCAATTTGTGAAAAATAAAATTTGATTTTACCCATATTTATATCAAATTTAAATAGATATTTTGAACTAAAACTTCTCCTTTTTCATCAACTTTACCATTTATAAAAATATCATCATTATTAAAAGTATTCTTTATTGAAATTTTAATAATTTCATCTTTTTTATAGTTTCTTGTTTTAACTAAAATGGATACTTTGTCACCAATTTCAATTAATTTTTCATTTGAAGTATTTGGTATCCATTCAGCACTTAATATTTGTTTCATATTTGAGTCTTCCTCAATTTCTAAATCTTTACGATGAACACCCCCTTTTGCATTTAAAAAAACTTTATTTCCTGAAATTAGACTTATATTTTCATTTGAGTTGATATAATAATTTCCACCTATCATTTTAGTGTATTTTCCTCCAATAATTCTTGTTCTACTCATATTTAAAAAATGTTTGTGTTTTCAGAACTAGTTATGAATATTTTTTTATCAGAATTTTTAAAAATAGATTCGTTGCTTAATATAATTATTGGCTTTTCAGATGTTTCTTTACGTTCGTTTTTTGTTTCACTATGCACATCCCCTTGAATGACCTCTACTAATTTACCCGTTATATGAGTCATCATATCCATTCCTATATACGTGTTTTTTACACCTCCTATACTTTCTGTAGATGTACCACTTATGGTATCATTTTCGTTCAATGCTACCAATTTATACAAATTCCCTCCTATGGTTATCGTAACATCATTACCTACCATTATATTGAAGTTTTTAGGGATATTAAGTGTAGCATTGCCTTGTCCATCAAATTGTAAGTAGTTACCATCTGGGGTGCTTTGTTTCCAGCTTCCCTCAGCATCGTTTGCAAGGGTTTCTATACCGCTACGGGTATGAATGGCTTTTACATCATTGCCGCTAGTATGGTACCCACTGGTTTCGCTTCCGTTATAATGAGTGCCTAGTACAAAAGGTTTTTCCGCATTGCCGCTTTCAAAACCTACAAGAACTTCTTCGCCTATTTCGGGGATAAAATGAAATCCTTTGCCCGACTCTGCGTGCGGAGTCAGAATCCTAATCCAGTTACTCCTAGTGCTTCTTTTATCGTATTGCAACTTATAGTAAGCAAAAGTAATAGTACCATTGCTTGTTGTATTAATTTATCCATTTTGTATTTCTCGTTTGCGTTACCAAAAACTATTTGCGATATACCATAATTATCCGCTTCTATCAGTTTAATGAAATAATAGTAGGAGCTTTAGGATACGCTATAATATCAATAGTACGGTTTGGGTATTGATCTAGCAGTGCATATTTTTCAAAAGGATAGACTATTCCTTTTTTGCTGGTAATAGTTATATAACCACCCGCTCGTAGTGTTATACGCTGTTTATTTTTCATTTTCTTTATAGGAATCTTTGTATTCGCCAGGTTCATAACTAGGCCATATACGCATGCTATCTACTTCTATTTTTGTGTTGTCAACAAAAAGCTCCATATCAGAATTATCAGCCGCTATTTTTACATGAAAACGATGGGTACTTCCCTCAGGGATGTTTTTAAAATGATTAAAAATAGCCTCTTCGTTTAAAAATACCAATCCTCTATACGTATCTTTATACCCCGTTTCCCAATCTATAATAATTCTATTGGGCAAGGCTCTACTCACGGGAGTAGGTGTGAGTATTTCGGGTCTAAAGTAAGACTTATTTTCACCATTAAAAGACCACCATTCTTTATAAAATAATTTAAATTTTTTGTTTTCAGAGGTAGCATCAAGGGCAATATGGTAACGCTTACGGTAAGTGTCCCATAGGGCACAAGAGGCATTGGGCATAAAATCGCGGGCTTTTACCTGTGCTCTATTCATAGACCAGCTGGCAAACAATCGTTTTTCAAAAGCTTTATCCTCTTCTTTGTTTGTAATTTCTTTTGCCTGAAAACGTCCTACTTCTATTTTTGCTCCAAGATACCCTGCCCATACCACCACCATACCTTGTGGGGCAAAACCAAAGATAAGCGAATTAAACATTCCTGGTTTATAAGGCTCATCAGGATTTAAATCTTCTTGGTACAAAAAAGATTCATCAGGATAATGAATTTCTTTTACGAGTCTTTTCATTTTTTCTACGTCAAATTTCGCCTCTAGCCTATAAAACTTGTCTTCATAGCCTGCATAATATACAATAGTAGCGCCTATAGGAGTGCCGTATTGATCTGTATAACTTTTACCAGAAGCCCCCCATTCACCAGAGGAACCGCCAAAGGGCATGTGGGCTATTTTTCCTTCAAGGGTGTATATTTCGTCTTCTACTAGTTCTATATTATAAATACTTTCATTGCCGTTAATATTAGGCTGACACATCTCGGGTGTCCATTGCGGTGGTGCTTCTTTCTTCATCGTATTGCAACTTATAGTAAACAAAAGTAATAGTACCATTGCTTGTTGTATTAATTTATCCATTTTGTATTTCTCGTTTGCGTTTGTCAAAAGTTTGTGGACCAGGTTCTATCCCTAAGGCATTTGTACGCTCATTAAGCCCAAATGCATCTGCGCGTACAGACCAATGAAAATAATTTTACAACAACAGTCACCCTATAAAGGTATTCTGATAAATATTATTAAAAAGACTTCCAGTTATTTTTGGAAGTCTTTTTATTTATTTTTCCTCTGTTACTTTTCCAGTTTCGCCATCCATTTAAAAAAGTATAGGTAACCAGCCACTTGGTTCGCCAATACTGTTTTCTGGTGGTGTTTTTATAACTTTTCCTTCAACAACTGTGATGTACCACATATTGTTAGACTCACTATAATCTAATTCAAAAACTGGACTTTGATTTCCGTTTTCTCTTCCTTTTCCTGTTTTTAAATCGATATAACCCTTTTTCTCTAAAAATGCTAGACAATCTGTATATTTAATTTTGCCAAATTTTTCGTCTTCATTTACCTTTTTATCTAAAGTACCGTCTTCATTATAATATTCAGAAATACCTATTTTGACATTTTCTCCTATGTAAGTTTCTTTACTATTTAGATTACCATTACCATAAAACCTTTTATAGATTTTTTTAAAAGATGGTTTAGGCTCAAATTCTCTTTGAAAACCTTTTTTATCTTTTATAAAAGCCATTTCAATAATTTCAAACCCATCCTTTTTTAAATATCTATTTTCACCATATTCTGTTTTTTTATACACTTCAAAATTAAATTTTTCAATCATAGTATTTTTAGCCTGTCCCTTACAAGCCACTAAACTCATAAAGAAAGTTAAAAGTAAAATTTTTAAAAATGTCCTCATCGTTATAATATTTTGGAATTTAAAACTTTCCATTGCCAATTATAAACTACTTTTATGCAAATATTACAACACTTATTTTAACAAAAAATAAACTTTTTTTAACCCTTAATTAGGTTATTAATAAATTTTATTCTATATCTAATTTATTAATAGAAATTATTTCTTTATTATTGTTCATTTTAAATTCAAAATATAAGTTTTGAATATTTTTTATTTCACTAAAAAATAAATTTTGAGCATCTTTGCTTGTTGCATCTAAATGTTTTGACGCTGAAGAATAATAAGTAAATTTTTCAGCTAATATATATTCTTTAGAATAATCGGTTACACACTCAATATCATATAGATTTGCGCAATATTCACCCTCTCTATTTTCATCTTCAACTGAAGCAATTCCTATTGATAAATTAGCACAATTAAATTTTAATATATTTTTATTTTCTCTTTTATTCAATTGAATTTTTGTTGCATAAAAAACCGTATCAGGTTTAATTTCGTTTTCACAATTACAATATTTTGATAATCCTAAACTTGATTTTATCTTTCTGTTATCACAAGATAACAAACTAAAAAGAAGCATAATACCTAGTATAATAACTTTAATTCTCTTCATAAGTTGAATTGTGTTTTTTAAAATCTATTCATTTTAATTTTATTTTAGTATTTAATATCTTCCATTGCCAATGATAAATGATTTTCCTTCTAACATAGCCAAATTGTGGTTGATGCGAAAATCCATAATGTTATCTGTTGACCTGTTATATAGATAAATTTTGCAGTAGCAGAAAAGTCCATCAAATGTATGCTGTGAAATATCATTAAAAAGGCTTCCAGTTATTTTTGGAAGCCTAAAAAATTATTTTTCTTCTGTTACTTTTCCAGTTTCGCCATCCATTTTAAAAACTATAGGTAACCAGCCACTTGGTTCGCCAATACTATTGTCAGGTGGTGTTTTTATAACTTTTCCTTCAACAACTGTGATGTACCACATATTGTCAGACTCACTATAATCTAATTCAAAAACAGGACTTTGATTTTCATTTTCTCTTCCTTTACCTGTTTTTAAATCGATATAGCCCTTTTTGTCTAAAAAAGTTAAACAATCACTATATTTAATTTTGCCGAATTTTTCATCTTCATTTACTTTTTTATCTAAAGTACCGTTTTCATCATAGTATTCAGAAATGCCTATTTTGACATTTTCTCCTATGTAAGTTTCTTTACGTTTGAGATTACCATTCGCATAAAATTCTTTGTACATTTTAAGAAATGAAGGCAAGGGTAACATTTCATCTTGTGAACCTCCTTTATTTTCAGTAAATTCCATACCAATTATACAATTTCCATTTTCCTTCGAATATCTTTTCAAACCATATTCCGTCTTTTTATATATCTCAAAATCAAATTTTTCTATCATAGTATTTTTATTTTGTCCTTTACAAGCCACTAAACTTATAAAGAAAGTTAAAAGTAAAGTTTTTAAAAATGTCTTCATTGCTATAAAATTTTGAAATTTAAAAGTTTCCATTGCCAATAGTAAATGATTTTCCTTCTGATATTACCAAATTGTGGCTGATGGGAATAATCCATAATATTATCTGTTTGACCTGCCATATAAGTAAATTTTGCAGCTGCAGAAAGTCCATCAAAGGTGTGTGGTAATTGCATAGCGTGCATTAATTCGTGTGCTAATGTTCCCTCGTTATGCCCGTTGAAATAAACGCCAAAGGTAGTGTTAAAATAAGAAAACCCGTTTAAATAACCTGTATGCACCCCGTTTTTAAAACTATAAAACTTTTCTCCAATAAAAAATACGGTGTAATACCCTTTGTATTTATCGCCAAATTGATCTTTTAATTGATCTTCTAAATAATTCCTAAGTCCAGCATCGGACGAAAGTACATTTTTTGTTACCCCTTTCTTATCGGTTATCGTTTGAGGACAAAATTTATTTTTAAAAGTATTCCATAGTAAGTTTCCTGTACAGTCTAAAAAAGTTGATTCTATCACTAAATTCGGAATTACTAAGGCTTGGTTTAAGCATTTTTTGAAAAAAGCATCTCCTCCTGTAATAGGTAATCCTTTAACAACTTTTCCATTTATATCAGTCTTTACTTTTACAAACACTACATTAATTTTCTTTTGGAATTTAGGAGTATTGGGGTGTATTTTTAAAGCACCACAAATTTCACCATCTGCTTTTACATACAAGGTTTGTGTCGTATCAAAAGCTTTATTGCACGTTATTTTTAAAAAATTCGATTTGGTTTGTTTGCCTTTACTCAAACCGCTTATTTGCTGTACATTTAGTGACAAATGTTTTGTTGCTTCCTTTTCTTTAAATTCAAGTGTTAGTTTTTTAGGTAATTCTTCTATTTCTATTTTTAAATTGAAAGTGGCTGTTTTTCCTTCTAATAATGTGATAATTGGTGTGGGGTATATAAAAGCATTTTTTCCTTTTTTTTGTTTCCAAGGAATGTTAAAAAGGGTATAATCACGTAGTAAACGATCATACATTCGAAGGTCTTTTTTAAAATTGACATTCCAATGATTAGTGTCTTTAAAAACGGTTACATTGTCGCTTTCATAATATTACCAAACCAAGAATCTCCTTTTTTTTTGGTGTCACCAGTTCGAAGCCAGTCAAAACCAAACTCACTGTCATAATTATCGTGCGGTCTAAAATATACTAAACATTTAGGCTTAATCTCGGGGTTTGGGCCTATAGGAGGGCTTTCAGGCTCACCATATTTTATATCTTTTTTGGCGGTTATATTAACACTTCCTTCTAAAGAAGTTAAAGTAATAGGTCCTTCAGAATAAATGTTATATTCACCTCCAACAATTTCTGTAATTTTCCCTCCAACAATTCTAGTTCTACTCATAATTAATATTGCTTAGATTTATTAGCTGAATTTATTTGAACTTCTTCGCCTGAATGTTTATTTAAATTTTTTGTACTTGTTATATCCATTCCTTTATCTGAGCTGACGGAGGTCTTGCCTTTTTTAGTCTCACTATGCACATCTCCTTGAATAACTTCCGTTAACTTACCTGTTACTATCGTCATCATATCCATTGCAACTGTAGTATTTTTCATGGCTCCAATGGTTTCGTTTTTGTTGATTCCTGCGCTTTCGGAGATATTCATACCAACAGTTGTGCTCATGTTTTTGCCTACATTAATAATCATATCTTCGCCTGCGGTAAAGATCATGTTTTTTGGCGCATTCACATTAATATTCCCATGACCGTCCATCGTCCAAGTGTTGCCGCTAGGATCCTCTATAAAAACAGAACCTTGGGCATCGTTTAGAATAATTTTAGTTCCAGATCGGGTATGAATGGCTTTTACATCATTGCCGCTAGTATGGTACCCACTGGTTTCGCTTCCGTTATAATGAGTGCCTAGTACGAAAGGTTTTTCCGCATTGCCGCTTTCAAAACCTACAAGGACTTCTTCGCCTATTTCGGGGATAAAATGAAATCCTTTGCCTGCTCCTGAGTGGGGTTGTATTAGGCGAATCCATGGGGTTTTTTGGTTTTTTCTTTCTTGCCATGGAAATTGTACGCGTACACGCCCCATGCTCATAGGATCGCTGTTGTCTACTACCCGTGCGGTTTGTTCTTCGCAATTAGGATAGGTGTTGTCGTCAAAATAAGGAGGGGTCCATAAATCGGGAATGGCTACGAACTCGTTGTAATAGCTATTGCCATCATGAAAATGTTGAATTTCTATGATGCGATAGGTTTCCATAGGGCGGTCGTTTATATCAACTAGTTTGGTTAGATCGCCTTGTTTGAGTTGGGGTCTTTGCTTTTGCCTTTTACGATCATCAGGTTTTCTCTGAGTTCTTTTTGTTTTCGTACGGCATCTTGTAGCTCTTTATCGGTTCGGTTGTTGATGATAGTCTATTTTTATTGACAGGCAAATCTTTATATTTATCTTTATTAAAGTATTCCATTGTATCTTTTTTTGGATTGTTAGTGTTTTTAGCGTAGGTTATTTGTCCTTTACAATTCATCATTAATAGTGATAAAATTGCATTAATTATCAATTGTTTCATTGCACATTTTTTTAACGATTTTCCATTGCCAGTGTAAGGTGCTTTTTCTATCTTTCCTGTAGCTCATTTAATTAAAAAAAACGGAAATCAATACTTATTTATTAACATAATAAAGAGTATGATTATCATTATTATTATTGTAATTATTGAAATGCTTACTGGAAATAGCCAAACAGAATTTCTTAGATTTGAAACATAAAAATATGCTAAAATCAATATAATTATATTAACCCCTGAAAAAATAATAAATTCAATAAAATCTGATGGAATTTTTGAACTTTGATATTTATGCACATACCAAAGTCTTACAATTGATAATAATTGAAATATAAATATTATAAACGGAATAACTTTATTCATGATTTTTTATTTTTTATAAGCCTCGAGAGATCCTCCCGCAATTTTGTTTTCTTGTCCTTTTTCTATAGGATAAATTTTTTCAAGCAACACATTTTCAAGGACTTTTATTGAAACTTTCAAGTCTTTCCATTCTTCTCGGTGTCGTTTAAAAACTAACAATACAATTTCAGAAGCCACAGTTGCCTTCATAGCCTCCTTTGATTTTCCTTGTTTGTCAGGCTCCCCATGCTTGTGAGAATCTTGTGCATCATAGCCCTGAAATTTAATTATTTCATCTTTACTATTTCTCTGCACATGCGATAATGAATATGAATCTTGTACCATATGCAATATCTTTCCTATTTCAAATAAACCATCATCACCTTTCCTCTTAATGGCTTCAGTAAACCAAATTTTAGCCTGGTTAACAATTAAACTTCTAACTTGTTCATTGGTGTTTTTCCCTTTTGGTGCCATTGAATGCCAAAATTGTTTACTTCCATTGTGACTTTCGTAGGCAAGTGTGCCCTTCTTATCTAAATCTCGCCAAGTTCGATAGTAACAAGTTTCAATATTGTTACTATTACAAGGAACATCTGGCCATGCACATCCTTCATCTAAACGATAGTCATAAACAAATCCTACCTTCTTAGCCGCTGTTTTTGTAATCTCTTCATGGATAGCACCACCACCTCTAATTTTAAAAAACTCTACATTTATTTTTTCACCATTTTTAAGGGTTACCAAGCCATGGTCGTCTAAATCATCTTCAATGAAGATTAGATCTTTTGATTTTTCTTCTCTTGATGGATTATTACTATCCACTTTTCCTTCAAAATCACGAATTTCTCCTTTTGAATTTTTAATCTTGAAAGAAGCATAATTAAAATCCTTATTTAATAAATTATTATATTTTATAAAATCAGCCGCAAAAATTGTTCCTTCATCACCAGACGTTTCTCCACCAATATCATCATAATAATTTCTTAAAAGATCCTCAATGTAATGACCTGTCTCTTCAATCATTACTCTAAATAATAACCAACTCTTTTTTGAATCTTTTTCCGCTTCAAATATTAAATTTTCATTTAAGTAAACTGTTTTTTGATCATAAAAACCTAACTCTGATTCTGAAAGTCCTTTTTTAGCTTTCCAATTTAACTTTGGGACAGATCCATTTTTTAAATTTTCCATCAATTTCTTAATTGAAGAATGTTTAATATCTTTCCCAAAGATCCCTTTTATTCCAGCAACAAATGGTTTTGAGGTTATATAATCAAAAACATCTTTACTGTTTAAATAAGGGGGCTTTAATATTCCTGTGTTTTTAAAATATAAATCAGATTCTATAAATACTACTTGTTCTTGTGACTCAATTTTAAATTCTGGAGGATCTTCAGGCTTCCCATAGCTCACACCTTTTTCATCACCTTTAAAACTTATAGATTTAAGTGAATTTAATACTATATCTTCTTTGGCATACCAAATATCATTTCCTTTTGTTGTCTCTATAATTTTTCCGCCAACATTTCTTATCCTAGTCATTTTTTAAAAAGATTTAGATTGTTCAGCACTGTTTATTTTTGCTTCTTTTTTGGAATGTTTAGCTATTTCGCCTTCACTACTAGAGGTAATTCCTTTTTGGCTATTTGTAATCCTTTCCTTTTCAGTGTGCGATTCTAGATTTCCAATAATATTCTCTATTAAGTTACCTTTGACATCTATTAAACTATTGCCTGCTACGAATAAACTATTGATCATACCCACTGTTGCTGATTTATTAGCTCCAGCACTTTCAGTTATATTCATACCAGCGGAGGTTGTAATATTCATTCCTGCTGTCATGCTAATATTTCCACCAGCATTCATAGTAATATCATTAGGCGCATTCACATTAATATTCCCATGACCGTCCATCGTCCAAGTGTTGCCGCTAGGATCCTCTATAAAAACAGAACCTTGGGCATCGTTTAGAATAATTTTAGTTCCAGATCGGGTATGAATGGCTTTTACATCATTGCCGCTAGTATGGTACCCACTGGTTTCGCTTCCGTTATAATGAGTGCCTAGTACAAAAGGTTTTTCTGCATTGCCGCTTTCAAAACCTACAAGAACTTCTTCGCCTATTTCGGGGATAAAATGAAATCCTTTGCCTGCTCCTGAGTGGGGTTGTATTAGGCGAATCCATGGGGTTTTTTGGTTTTTTCTTTCTTGCCATGGAAATTGTACGCGTACACGCCCCATGCTCATAGGATCGTTGTTGTCTACTACCCGTGCGGTTTGTTCTTCGCAATTAGGATAGGTGTTGTCGTCAAAATAAGGAGGGGTCCATAAATCGGGAATGGCTACGAACTCGTTGTAATAGCTATTGCCATCATGAAAATGTTGAATTTCTATGATGCGATAGGTTTCCATAGGGCGGTCGTTTATATCAACCAGTTTGGTTAGATCGCCTTGTTTGAGTTGGGGGTCTTTGCTTTTGCCTTTTACGATCATCAGGTTTTCTCTGAGTTCTTTTTGTTTTCGTACGGCATCTTGTAGCTCTTTATCGGTTCGGTTGTTGATACCCGTGGGGTTGTGGAGCTTGTTGGGTTTTTTATGGAATACGTTTTTTGAGGCTTTTAGGGCTACTAGTTGGTAGGGGTTGACTTTGTTTTGTAATTGAGCTGAGGCGCTATCTCGTTGTAGGCTGGTGCCTGATTCTACATCGTAGGTGGTGTAGGTAAATTGTTGTGGTTTTACTGATATTTCAAAGGATACGTGTACTAGGTCTACACTTTCGTCTAGGTTTATGATTTTAGGGCCTACTTTGTTGCCTAACACTAGGCTCTGTCCGTTGTAATACAGGTATTCGCCATAGCGTATGGCAAGTTGTTGTAAAAATTGGTAATCCGTTTGGTTGTATTGTACGGTGTAAGGCAACACATTTTGGGTGTTGTTGTTTCGGACAATGGTATGAAGGGTGTCTTTGGGGTATTGGGCGGTTATGTCTTGAAAGATTTCTTCTAGGGTTTTGTTTTCAAAACTTTGGGATTCAAGTCCTTGTTCTAACATAATGGTAGGAGCGTGTCCTGTAATATATAGTCTGCCGTAACCGTCTTTTTTTAAAAGGTTTAAATGGGTTATAATGCCTGTAAAGGTTTGTTTTATTTCTCCAAATCGGTGCAGGTGGATGTGTATGGTTTTTCCTAGGTAGCTTTTAGAATGTTCCATGATGTAGGCTTCTTCGTTGTCTAGGGAATCGGCACGGGTATCTAGGGTAAAGGTGTCGTGTTCGTTGGTTTTTTGATGGAACTGTAGGTTAAAATGGGATTTTTCTAGGAAGGATTTGCCTTCTATGGTAAGGGTGCAGTAGACTAATGGACTGGATTTGTCGGCTAAAAAGTCTTTAAAGGAACGTAATGAGGCGTATTTTGCTATGTCGTCAGGATGGTTGAGTCTTCCATAATCGCTGTTGAAAGTATCCATATCGTTTAGTTATTTGTTACAATTTATTTGATTTGTTTTTTTTTGTACTATTTATGTTATTTTTTCATTATTCAAATATAAAAAAAATATATAATATTTGATTTTTTGTTTTTATACTTTTAATCGGGTTCTTGTCATCCCGACACAAGGAGGGTTCTCATAAAGGGCGTGACATTCGGAGGAATAATCAAGAGGCTAAAAATAGAATCTAAAAAGTTGAAAATAATAGTCTTTATCAATTCAATAAAGGGGTAATATACCACGAGCTTTGTAGGTTAAAAAAGGATTCCTCCCTCCTATTGTGTGAATCATAACTGTTTTTTTTATCCTTTTGTAGGAAAACGAAGTTCTGGGTGAAGTGTAATTTATATGAAGTTTTTGGTTTTTTTATAGGTATTTGAGGTGTTTTCGCGGTTTATATACAATAAAAATGCAATACAATATTTCTTAAAATATTTCGTTTTTACTTTGTTTTTTTATTAATTTATTAAACTAAAAATATCTTTTTATATCTTTTAATAACTTTTGTTTAATTGCAAAACTACAATCAATGGCAACTAAAAATCAAATGAGTATCACAATTCCTCAAGAAGTAATTGATACGGTAACACTAAAATTACAAGAATGCAAAACAGCTTTAGCGCCTTATTTGCAGGGCTTAACTGCCGAAGATCGTTCGACGCTGTTTAAAATGGGTAATAAAACTGTGGCTACGGTGCAAAAAATCAAGTCGTATGTAGAAACCAATCCCGAGTTTGTGCCTGTGTATATGGACAAAGCGGAGTTTTTAAAGGATGAGGCGGTGGTGAGTTCTTTAAGTCCTATAGGCAATTTAGCTTCTCAGTTATCTACTGATGTAAACGATACGATTATGTTAGCGGGTAGTGAAGCTTTGCAATCGGCGTTGTTGTATTATGGCCAAATTAAGGAGGCGCAAAGTAAGGGGATTGCTACGGCTAAGCCTATTTATGAGGATTTGAGCCAACGTTTTATTCGTCCGTACCGTAAAAAAACAGATCAGTAAAGGTTCTAAGTCCCAAGTGGTTTAAGAAGGGGCTGTCTGAAAAGTAATCCATCTGTCGTTTGTCACTCTGAGCTAAGAAGGAGACCTGCTATTAATAGCTGGTAAATTCTCGCTTTAGTAGCCATGACAGGATGGTGCATTTTTTGGACAGTCTCTTTTTTTACGCCCCATTTTTTCAAGACGTGCAGCATTTGGGAATCATTTTTATCAGCAAAAACTTGCCAATATGAATCTTTTTGCATTTTAATCGAGTAAAAAAGACTCGTCGTCCAGTAAAAAAGACTCGTCGTCCAGTAAAAAAGACTCGCCGTCCAGTAAAAAAGACTCGTCGTCCAGTAAAAAAGACTCGTCATCCAGCCAAAAAGGCTCGTCGTCCAGTAAAAAAGGCTCGTCGTCCAGCCAAAAAGAGTGGCGGTGGATTCTTAGCGGTATTGTTTAATTAATGGGGTAGTGTAGGAACTGTAACATACCCGCTTTTTTTATTATTGGGGTATTTTTAGCGGGTGCCACCAGACGTTAGGGTACGGACACAAGTACGGACACAGGTGTCCGTTCGTTTTGTCCGTTTTGTTCATGTCCTTATCGTAGGGTTGGTTTTCTAAAAAAGGTAATCGCTATCTTAATTTGGGGTGTAGGGGCATTGGTTTTACGCTTTTGTGTAAACCAATTTCAGTACAATACAAGTCAAACATTTTGACTATTTTCCACTTTTTGTCTTGAAGTTTCGATATTAGGATTTATTATTTTGAATTCATTATCAAGGGAATAAAAACTATAACTGAATAGTTGCAAATATTGTAATCAATATCTTTAGATTTTTATGCTGTTAAACTGATAAATGTATTTATATAAAATTAATTGAGAATTAAATTGGCAACTCACTAAGCGCTTTTTTTCTTAACTGCCAGTTAGGCATATATTTATTCATAAGAATTATAAAATTTTTATTGTGCTTTCGTTCTATAAGATGTACTAGTTCATGTACAATAATATAATCAATACATTCTTTAGGTTTTTTAGCTAGTTCAATATTAAACCAAATAGTTTTTGTCTCATCATTACAACTTCCCCATTTAGTTTTTACTTTTCTAATACCGAAACTCTTTGGTGAAACATTCATCATTTTTTCATACTTCTCGATCGTTGAAAGCAAATAACTTTGAAGTTCTTTTCTATACCATTTGTATAATTTTTCTTTTTTGTATTGGATTGTACTACCTGCAGGAACAATTAATTCAATTTTGCTGTGATGTAAAATTACTTGGGGTTTATCTTCAGATTCTGTAACACTTAACAAATATCGTTTACCAAAAAAATAGTGACTTTCATTGGTTACAAATAAG
Source organism: Flavobacterium columnare (assembly GCF_014844295.1). Classification (NCBI taxonomy): domain Bacteria; kingdom Pseudomonadati; phylum Bacteroidota; class Flavobacteriia; order Flavobacteriales; family Flavobacteriaceae; genus Flavobacterium; species Flavobacterium columnare. Next base: position 2,624,121 of record NZ_CP054494.1, on the reverse strand, counting down.
TATTCTGGCTCTCTTTTTTGAGATATAATTTTATTTTTTTGACGACGAATCCAACCTAATTTTGAGCTTACATAAATTCTAAGATGTTCTTTATTCATACTTTCTGGAGCAGACAAAGTAACTCTCCCTAGAGGTGGATGAACTCTCAGGTGTACATTTTTTATCTCCTTTTGAGATAATTCTACTTCAATATCATTGAATTTTAAAATCTCAGGCATTAATAATCTGATTTATTATTTTCTACAATTCTATAAATTTCAATGGTTTTTTCTTCATCTTTCACTACAGAATAAATTGCGGCTTGAATTTCATTTTGCTTTTGAATATTTTCTCTAAAACCATCTTTTCTAGAATACTGAATAGCTTCTTCACAAGCTATTGTTAATTCTTCGTCTCTCTCTAAATAATTATAAATAGCTCTTTTACCAATCGTATTCATTGAGGTTGGTATATCATCACTTTTTCCAGCATTTACTTTTTTGATTAACGAAGCAGCTTTTTTAAGATACTCTCGATATTCAAAACTTCTTTTTTTTCTTTGCTCTATCAATTCATAAAGTAATTGAGACATTTTTTCAAAATACTTAGGGTCTAAAAGATGTTTCTCAACTATTTTTGAACTAATACTGTTTTCAATTACTTCTGCAACTGCTTCTGGATTGCTTTTGATTCCTTCTGGTAAGGTTTCAATTGCACTGAATATATCCGATTCCATTAAGTCTAAAAGCGAAATATCTTCAAAAGGTGTAATTGTTTTAGATTCTTCTGCTTGAATGTAGTTATCAATTAAATGTCGCATATCTGCTTCATACGCTTTCAAATCTAAAGTTTCACCACTTGCAATTCTTATGGTTTCTCTAAGTTTTAAATAGAAGTCTAAACGCTCTTCAAAATGATTTATTTGTGCTGTTGTAAATCCTGCTAAATCTAACTCTGCTTTTATATTGGCATAGGCTCTTATATAGGCAACAATTGCTTTATAGAGTGCTACACGTTTAAATTCATTTTCTTTTAAATCTGTTGGAATTTCAGTATTTCCACAAAAATAGTGGATATATTCTAAGTCGGTTCTTGGTGCTTCAACAGGTTCACATAAAATTTCAAGTTCTTCTAAAGCGTTTTCAATGCGTTCACTCGCCAATTTTAAACGGTCTTTTAGTTGAATTTCTACTTCTTCTTTAGTGAAATCTTCGGTGTCTAGTTCGCTGGTGTAAACATCAATAGCATCGGTAACTTTACCAAATAGTTCCATATAATCGACTATGTAACCAAAATCTTTATCATCAGTATCTAACCTATTGGTTCTACAAATAGCTTGAAACAAAGTATGGTCTTGCATCTTTTTATCAATATAAATGTAGGAGCAAGGAGGCGAATCAAATCCAGTTAAAAGCTTTGAAACTACGATTAACAATTTCATCCTTGCAGGTTGCTTTATAAAAAGCTCTTTGCAGTTGTCTTCATAAGTTTCGGTTTTTGTTTTACCAGCTACTACAACAACATTTTCTAAAATGTTTTCGTATGTTTTATAGATGAACTCTTTATCAGTTTCACTATCCTCTCCGCCATCCTCAGTGGTTATATCTTTGCTTTGAGGATTGTACGAGGTAATAATGGCACATTTATTTTTAAATGGTGTGTTTAAAAACAATTCGTAATATTTACAAGCCTCGTAAATACTAGATGCCACCAAAATAGCATTTCCTTTTTCAGAGGCTAGACGTGGTTTAACACTAAAATCAAACAAAATATCGGCTACAATTTTATCCATTCGAGAACGAGAACTTAAGACATTTTGCATCGTTCCCCATCTTTTTTTAAGTTCTGATTTTTGGAAATCGTTTAAACCTTTTGTTTTAGCTTCAAACCAAGCATCTACTTTGTCTTGAGAGGATAGTTTTTGCTCTATATCTCTGCCTTCATATACTAAATCTTTTACCACACCATCTGTAACTGCTTCGTTAAATTTATAGGTATGAATATATCTACCGAAAATATCCATAGTGGTTTGTTTGTCTTTTTGGAGTAACGGAGTTCCTGTAAAACCAATGAATATAGCGTTTTGTAACACCGCTTTCATTGTTTCGTTTAGTTTTCCTCCTTGGGTACGGTGACATTCATCTACAAATACAAAAACATTACCTTGTATTGGTATTGGATTGCTTTTTATTTCTTCAATAAATGTTTTATAATCTGTTTCGCCTTTGTTTCCGAATTTATGAATAAGCGATGCTATTAATCTAGGTTTTGGCTGTGTTAGAAAATACATCAATTCATTACCTGAGCGTGTTCTTGCTATATCTTTTTCTCCAATTCCTTCAAAAGTATCTGCAATTTGTTTATCTAACTCTGTGCGGTCTGTTAAAATAACGACTCTTGAATTGGTTACATTTTCCAGAATCCATTTAGCTAAAATAATCATCAAGATACTTTTGCCTGATCCTTGTGTATGCCAAATAATACCTCCTTCCTTTTGTTGGATGAATTTTTGTGCTTCTTTCAAGGCAAAATATTGATGTGGTCTAGGTAGTTTTTTTCTCCCAGCATCAAAAACCACTCCGTTGTATATAATATCCAGGAAACGTTCTTTGTTACAAAGCTTGGTAAGGTATTTGTCTAATTTATAGCCTGTATTATCGGTTTCGTCTTCTTTCCAAGCCAAATAATGTTTTTCAGTGGTTTCTATGGTTCCATAACGTAACCCTTGTGTATTATTTCCTGCCAGAATAAATTGAATGGTGGTAAAAAAGTTTTCGTTGAATTTCTCCTTTTGATTAGAAATGTTTTGACGAATACTTTCGGCTATATCGACTGTGCCTCTTTTTAATTCTAAAACACCAAGTGCAATTCCATTTACATATAACACAATATCTGGGCGACGTGTTTTGTTCCCTTTTAGCGTTACTTCTTCTGCAATACCAAAATCGTTATTTTCCCAATTTTCCCAATCAATTAAATGAACAGTTTCATTTTGTTTGCCAACTGTTTCTTTTGCTTTTACCCCATAGCGAAGCAACGAATAAAAATTCTTATTGCGTTCGTAAATAGTACTAGCGTTGGTATGTGCTAATTGGGTGGTTTCTGTAATTGCTTTTTCAATTAGAGGAGTAGCATAGTTTTGTTTTTGCAAGTAAGTACGCAAATATAATTCTTCAACATTGCTGTTGTTTTCTCGCTCTTCCCAATTGCCATAATAGGTATATCCTAAACTTTTAAAAAGCTGGATAATTCTATTTTGTGTAGTACGTTCTAGAGGGTTAATAGTCACAATTTTAGTTTTTTAGTTTTTTTATATCTGCTTCTAATTCTTTTAAGTTTTGTTCTTTTTGTATTTCAATTTGAACTTTTTTATATTTTTCAAATTCTATATTCGATTTTTCTAGAGCCATTTCGTGACTTATTTGACCCGCGTGCGTTAGTATTTCTTTACCATTGAGTTGCAACAAACCGTCTAATCTTGTAATCCAATCTTTCATATACATAGGCGTTTGTTGTTGTGCCATTGTTTCGGCAAAGGCTAAATATTGTTCTACCAGTAAACCTAAAAGCTTCATTTCTTCTTCATTTAGATAATTTTTAGCAATACTGACTTCCTGTTTTTTAATACTTTTTGTATCTTTTTTATCATAAGCCAACATTCCTAATAGCGGTAAACTAGCATCGACTCTTCTATACACTAATTCGGCAGCTGTGTTTTTTGAAATTGCCCAAAGTAATTTGTTTTGTACCGTTTTAAAAAATTGTATGGTTTTTTCGTCTTTAGGGTCATAGTCTATACTGGTGGTATAAATATCTTTTATTTTTTGATAAAAAAAACGTTCCGACAAACGAATTTCACGAATGCGGTTTTGCAACTCATCAAAATAATTCATTGCATTTCCGGTTTTAAAACGCTCGTCGTTTAATACAAAACCTTTTATAAGATATTCTTTGAGGCGTTGGGTTGCCCAAATACGAAAGTGCGTACCTTGAACCGATTTTACACGATAGCCTACAGAGATTACTACATCTAAATTATAATGATTGGTTGGTTTTGTAGAAAAATCGGAAATTCCGATTTTTCTAATACTGTTTTCTTCCAGCAATTCATTTTCTGCATAGATGTTTAAGATATGCTCATTAATAGTCGATTTTGCTTTGCCAAATAGTTTAGCCATTTGATCCTGTGTAAGCCAAACGGTTTCTTCTTCTAAGCGAACTTCTATTTTTATGGTTCCCTCTTGGTTTTGATAGAGTAGTATTTGCCCATTTTCCATACTCAAATATAATTAATCCCCAGCAATTAAGCGTATTTTACCCGTAAGTAACTGTTGCATTATCCCTTGTTTGAGTTGCTTGGCTTTGTTGAGTTTCTTTTCTAAATGTTCTATTTCGGCATCCATATCGGACAGAATGGTTGCGATACGTTGTTGTTCATCAAGTGACGGAAATTCTATTTTTACGTTAGAAATAGGACCTAGATTTATTTTTTTAGGAATTGCAGATTGTAATGAATTTATATCTATCTCTTTTTTGAAATTTTCTGTTTTTGAATAGTGACATAAATAATTAGCTGAAAATATGGGTTTTACTTTTAATAATGCTAAGCTTACATAAAAACTTGCATTGACATCCCAATCAATTAATTTACAATCTCCAATTGACCCAATTCGTGTCATTAATATATCGCCTTTTTCAATTCTAAAGGACTTTGTAAGAATTTTATGTTCTTGTTCTGAAATGTATTTTGTATTCTTGAAATCGTTTTTAGTGACACTTTCTACACTATAAAATGGTATTCCACTTTCTACGTAAGTTGGAGTTTGGTGAGTACCATCTCTAACTTCAGCTATTTCTCCCAACTTCTTTACCTCCCAATCCTCTTTGGGTGTTAAAAGTTGTTGCATTGCTCCTTGTTTTACCAAGCGTTTTTTAGTAATAAGTTTTTCAAGGCTTTCTATCCAAGCATCGGTATCAGATAATACTTCGGCGATGGCTTGTTGTTCTTTTAAAGAAGGAATTGGAATTTTTCTTTTTTCCATTGATTCCTTAGTTATATGAAACATTGTTCCACCTTGTGATTGATTTAAAATATTCTCTTTATCCTTTTCAAGTACATAAAAAAGATAAAACTTATCTAAATATTCAGATAATTCGATTTTCCAAATATGATAATGGTAAATTGTCTTTTCGTTTTTCCAAAATTTTGGACCAAAGGATGCAGACCAAGCATACATTAAATCCCCTTTATTTACATAGAATTTACTTGCTAATTCTAAATTACTCCAATACCATTTGTCACTTGAAAAGAAATTTCCAACTCTCAAAACCCTGTATTTTCCATTAAATAATAATTCATTCTGAGAATATGCTCGACCATTAATTAATGTTATAACTTCTCCTAATTGTTTCACTTCCCAATCCTCAGGAATCAACCCGATATCCGTATTTTTAAATTGAGTTTCTACCATTGCCAGCCCATTTTTTGTAAATATTGTTTTACTTTGCTCTCGTAGTCGTTTAAGCTGGTTTCCATAGCGGGTAGTGTTTCTTCATAACGATCTACTAATTCTGTAATACGGTTGGCTACCGTTTGGCTTAAACGCTCTTGTTCGTTGTGTAAAGCTTCGGTAAGGTAGTGCATCCACTTTTTATTGATAACCAAATTTTTGATTTCATTTTCGGTTAGTTTTGGATATTTTTCTATCACTAATTTTTCAATTAATGCTTTTTCGATTTTAATTAATTTACTTACACTAGTCAAAGCTTCATTGAGCTCAATATAGTTTTCAATAACGGCTATTTCTTCTTTTGGCGCTTTTTCACTTTTTCTTTTTTTCAACAACGCTTTTACGCTAGTAAGATTCACTTTCTCTAAATCACTAAAAATTCCATCTTCTACTTCATTTTCTTGTTGCATTTCTTCTAACTCCGCTTTGATACTTTCTACTTTTTCTTCAAAGCTAGTAACGGCTTCCCATTGTGTCGCAAAGTATTCCTGTATCAATAGTGAAGGAGGTATCAATTTTCCAATAATCCCTTCTAAGCCTTCTACAGTTTTATCTTTGGCTGTTTTTCCATCTTTGTTCGTCTTGCCTTTTATTATCAGTCGTTCCCAGTCATTTCCAGCTTTCCAACCTTCTAAAGCAATGGCATAAAAATCATCCTGTAAAGTTTCTTCCCAGTACTGCATTAAATGCTGATACATATCATAACCTTCCAATAATGGGTCGTTGTAAAAAGTAGCTAAAATAGACTCGCCCAGTAGCGCAATTTCTTGTTTAGGATGAATGCCTTTTTCAAAAGCAGAAAGTTGTTTTTGGGTAGTTGTCTTCCAAATATCAAGAGTGTCTTGTAACTTTTTCTTGTAGGCTACAAATTCTTGAAAATTGAAAATCGTATTTTTTATTTGGCTACGGTCTATTTTTAAATCGTAATAGCCTTTTCTTTGAAGGACAAACAAATCATTTTTTAGGTTAGGAAAAATGTTCCAGTATTTCCCTAGAGCCTCAATATCTCTTTCTGGTATGCCTCCAAAAATGTGGGCATCTATGTCTTGAATGTCCTCTTCTTCTTGTGCATCTATATATCTTGGAATATTAAGATTGTAATCGTTTTTATCGTCAGAAATTTCTTTTATTTCAACTTTACGGCTGTATTTTGGAACTTCCAATTCGTTGTTAAATACATCTACAATTTTATGAATGTTTTTTTCTTGTAATCTGTTTTTATTACCGTCTTTTGTAAATCCTTTGCTTGCATCCATCATAAAAATATGACTTCTGTTGTGCGCATTTTCTTTATCTAAAACGATAATACAAGCAGGAATCCCTGTACCATAAAATAAGTTAGCAGGTAAACCAATGATTCCTTTTATGAATCCTTTTTTAATGATCTCTTTGCGAATCTCGGCTTCTGCATTTCCTCTAAACAAAACACCGTGAGGTAAAACAATGGCTGCCTTACCTGTCGATTTCATTGATTTTATAATATGAAGTAAAAAAGCGTAATCACCATTTTTTTCTGGTGGAACTCCTAGTTCAAAACGTTTGTATGGGTCGTTTTTAATAGATACACCATTACTCCAGCTTTTAAGAGAGAACGGGGGATTTGATACAATGTAGTCGAAAGACTTTAAATTGTCGTCGTCGTTATCACTTTTAAAATAAGGGTGCGAAAGGGTATCATCTGCTATAATTTCTGCCGAAGGATTACCGTGCAGAATCATATTCATTTTGGCTAAATTGGCAGTAGCAAATTCCTTTTCTTGACCGTATAAGTCAATTGTTTTTTCGGCTGCTTCCGCTACTTTTAATAGTAGGGAACCCGAACCACACGTAGGATCGTAAGCGGTAGTTTGTGCATTTGAGTTTTGCGGTGTAATTCCAATTACCTTTGCTAATACCTTACTTACTTCTGAAGGTGTATAAAACTGCCCTTTTGATTTCCCAGAATCTGTAGCAAAATGACGCATTAAATATTCATAGGCATCACCTAATAAATCATCGTCGTTTGCATTGTTACTAGAAAAATCTAAATCAGGCGAATTGAAAATTAAAATTAATTTGCCAACAGTATCTACAAGGTTTTTTCCTTTTCCTAGTTTAGTCTCATCATTAAAATCAGGAAAATCATTTAATTTGTTGGCTTCCTTTATAGGGTTTAATATTTTTTTATTGATATCATCACCAATATTTGGTGTTCCCACTAAAGCTACCATATCATCAAATGAAGCGCCCTCTGGAACTTTAATAGCGGAGAATTTTTTCCCTTTGTATTTATCTGAAATGTATTTTACAAATAACAATGTTAAAACATAATCTTTGTATTGTGAGGCATCCATACCTCCACGTAGTTCGTCACAACTCTTCCAAAGCGAGCTGTATAATTCCGATTTTTTTATTGCCATTTTAAAATTTTGTTATGCTTTTACTCAATTGCTTGAGTAATAAAATCTATATTACTTCCCAATACAAAAGTTTGCAAAGATATTGCCTAACAACTCATCGTTAGTGACTTCACCTGTAATTTCTCCAAAATAGTATAGGGCTTGGCGAATATCTATGGCCATCAAATCTGAAGGCAAACCTTGTTGCATGCCCCATTGTACTTTTTGAATTTCTTCTAGGGCTTTGAGTAACGAATCGTAATGACGGGTATTGGTTATAATCGTTTCGTTGTTGCGCAGGGCACCAGTATTTACAAATGACAGTAAGGTGTTTTTTAATTCGTCTATACCAATATTCTGTTTTGCAGAGATTAGAATTTGTTTCAAGTTTAAAGTTTCCAGTTTAAGGTTTAAGGTTGAAATTTCTTCTAACGTTAAAACATCTTTTTTATTGATTAATACGATTAATGGTTTTTGAGGGTATTTGTTTTTAATTTGTTCTATTTCAAGGATGAGTTGTGAACTTGAAACTTTAAACTTTGAACCATCAAACAAATAAATTACGACTTGTGCTTGTTCGATTTTTTCAAAGGTTTTTTGGATTCCTATGCTTTCTACGACATCTTTTGTTTCGCGTATGCCTGCGGTGTCTATAAAACGAAAGCCTATGCCGTTGATGACTAGTTCGTCTTCGATGGTATCGCGTGTGGTACCGGCAATGTCTGATACTATGGCGCGTTCTTCGTTTAACAGGGCATTTAATAGGGTCGATTTGCCCACATTAGGTTCGCCTACAATGGCTACGGGGATTCCGTTTTTAATCACGTTACCTACAGCAAAGGAGTCGATTAAGCGTTTTAAAACAAATTCGATGCGGTTTAATAAATCTATAAATTGACTTCTATCGGCAAATTCGACGTCTTCTTCGGCAAAATCCAATTCCAATTCAATTAAGGAAGCGAAGTTTAATAATTCCTCGCGTAGTTTTGCTAATTCGTTGCTAAAGCCGCCGCGCATTTGTTGCATGGCAATTTGATGACTGGCTTCGTTGTCCGAGGCAATCAAGTCGGCTACGGCTTCGGCCTGTGAAAGGTCCATTTTACCGTTTAGGAAAGCGCGTAGGGTAAATTCGCCTGCTTGTGCCATTCGAGCGCCTTTGCGAAGTAGGAGCTGGATGATTTGCTGTTGTATGAATGTAGAGCCGTGGCAGGAAATTTCTACGGTGTCTTCGCCCGTGTAGGAGTTGGGGCCTTTGAATAAGGAAAGAAGGACTTGATCTAGAATTTTATCTCCATCTACAATATGTCCTAAATGTAGCGTATGGGATTTTTGTTTGGCTAAGTCTTTCTTTTTAATGGATTTAAAAACTTGTTGTGCTTTAACAATTGCCTCTTTACCTGAAATACGGATTACAGCTATGGCTCCCGCTCCTGATGGAGTAGCAAGCGCTACAATAGTGTCTTGATTCATGGATGTCTTAAAAAATTTAGTGGCAAAGTTAACTATATTTTTTAAGAATAAATGAATGCTAATGATCTATTAAAAAAGATGAATTAGATAATTTTTTTTATCACTCTTAATTTGTGTGTATGTTTATTTTGTTCGGCATTGTATATTCCTAAATGGTCTAAGCGATCTATCCTAACTTTTCCACTGGCATGTATGATATAATTGTTTTCCATTATGATTCCTACATGAATAATATTGCCATCTTCGTTGTCAAAAAAGGCTAAATCACCTGGTTCGCTTTCTTCTATAAAACTTAGAGCATCACCTTGTGCGGCTTGTTGGGAAGCATCTCTGAGTAGTTTATAGCCGTTTAATTTATATACCATTTGAGTGAAACCGGAACAATCTATTCCAAAGGGTGTTTTCCCTCCCCATAAGTAGGGACTGTGTAAGTACATAAAGGCTGTATTAATAATTTCGGCTTTTGATTTTTGTCCTGTTACTTTTAATCCTTCAAAATGATAGTTTTCTGTATTTATGGTCGGCAGATCTAAAAAACGTAGAGAGGCTCCAAGCGGAATAGACATTAGTCCCTTTTCAGAAGATGTAACATATTCTATAAAATCGCCATTTAGTAGTAAATCCGAGTTTTCAAGTATTTGATAGGTTTGAGCTGTTATAGGTTTAAATTGTTTATTGTCTACCCATCCTTCATACGCATCAAAGGCTAATTTTATTTTAGACCATTTTGGGGTTTCTTCTAGTATCTGAAAATGCTCACCAAATAAAACTTGTGAAACGAGTTCACTGCGATCACTGGGTTCAAAACGTAAAGGAATATTAGCTAAATTACAAATGCCAAACATTTTATGTATTCTATTTTTTAAATTATGAGTTATGAAAAAATCCTTTTTTAAGGACTTTGCTCATAACTCATAGGGATTTTATTATTAGATTTTTTCTATTACAATAGCAGAGGCTCCTCCTCCACCGTTACAAATGGCTGCTGCTCCTATTTTTGCATTGTTTTGCTCTAATACGTTCAATAAAGTAACGATGATTCTAGCGCCAGAACATCCTAATGGATGACCTAATGAAACGGCTCCTCCATTTATGTTTACTTTTTGATTATCTAATCCTAGTATTTTAGCATTTGCTAATCCTACTACTGAAAAAGCTTCGTTAAATTCAAAAAAGTCTACTTGATCTAAGGTTAGACCTGCTTTGGCTAAGGCTAATGGTAATGCTTTAGCTGGGGCTGTTGTAAACCATTTAGGTTCTTGTGCGGCATCCGCATATCCTTTGATATAGGCTAATGGTTTTAATCCTAATTCATTTGCTTTTTCTTCGCTCATTAAAACTAATGCGGCCGCTCCATCGTTAATTGTTGAAGCGTTTGCTGCTGTAACAGTTCCTTCTTTTGTGAATACAGGGTTTAATGCTGGGATTTTATCTAGTTTTACATTTGTATATTCTTCATCTTTAGAGACTACAATGGGTTCTCCTTTTCTTTGAGGAATTGTAACGGGAATAATTTCGTTATCAAATTTTCCTGCCTCCCAAGCAGAAGCTGATCTTTGGTAGGATTGGATCGCAAAATGGTCTTGTTCTTCACGGGTAATATTGTGTTCTGTTGCGCATAAGTCTGCACATACTCCCATAGCATTATTATCGTAAGCGTCTGTTAATCCATCTTTTTGCATTCCATCTATAAATGTGGTAGGACCAAATTTTACACCATTGCGCATGTGTACATAATGAGGAATTAACGACATATTTTCCATTCCTCCTGCCACAATAATATCTGCATCACCACACATAATGGCTTGTGCTCCCATCATAACCGCTTTCATACCTGATGCACATACTTTGTTTACAGTAGTACAAGGAACCTCATTTGTAAGTCCTGCAAATAATGCTGCTTGTCTAGCTGGGGCTTGTCCTACTCCTGCTTGAATAACATTTCCCATATATACCTCATTTACTAAGGCTGGATCTAAATTTATCTTATTTAAAGCACCTTTAATAGCAACAGCACCTAGTTGTGGAGCTGTAACCGTTGATAAAGCCCCCATGAAACTTCCTATTGGTGTACGGGCAGCTGATACTATAACCACTTTTTTCATTACGAATAATTTTCTAAATTAGTTTGTGCGAAAATACTAATTTAAAATAGAAATAATAAACTCTTTTAATGATTATTCACATAAGAAACTTAGGAGTAATTTTTGTTTTATCTTCTTGGATTTTAATTTCTTTTATGATGAGTGTTCTTATTTTTTGATTTCGTTTATTTTTAACCTTACTTTCTGTTGGGAGTATAAAACTAAAAGATTGCTAACATTTTTTACTAGAACTAAACATTTCATGTTTAAGACGTTATGTTTCTAAATCCAATAGTCTTCGTTTTTTTTTAAAAAAAAACGAATAAATACTTGTAAAAACACAATCTTATTATATCTTTGCAACCGCAAAACGAAATAAAAGTTCTTATAAAAATCGTTGGAGAGGTGCCGGAGTGGTAACGGAGCAGATTGCTAATCTGTCATCGGGTAACCGATGCCAGGGTTCGAATCCCTGTCTCTCCGCTTTTAGAAAGCTTTTCGGGGTGTAGCGTAGCCCGGTCATCGCGCCTGGTTTGGGACCAGGAGGTCGCAGGTTCGAATCCTGCCACCCCGACAAAGAAAAGTTAGATTTTATCTAAAGGGTCCAATAGCTCAGCTGGATAGAGCAACTGCCTTCTAAGCAGTAGGTCTCAGGTTCGAATCCTGATTGGATCACAAAATTGACTTAAATAGGTCGAAAGTTCATTAAAATATTTAAAAACTAAGGAGAGGTGCCGGAGTGGTAACGGAGCAGATTGCTAATCTGTCATCGGGTAACCGATGCCAGGGTTCGAATCCCTGTCTCTCCGCTTTTAGAAAGCTTTTCGGGGTGTAGCGTAGCCCGGTCATCGCGCCTGGTTTGGGACCAGGAGGTCGCAGGTTCGAATCCTGCCACCCCGACAAAGAAAAGTTAGATTTTATCTAAAGGGTCCAATAGCTCAGCTGGATAGAGCAACTGCCTTCTAAGCAGTAGGTCTCAGGTTCGAATCCTGATTGGATCACAAAGCAAATGTTTTATTTTATCAAGACTCACAAATCATTCTATTTTAGAGCTGTGGGTCTTTTTTTTACCCCCTTATCTCTACTAACATTCCAGAATCAAGCCTAAAAGTTTGATTAGATAATACTCATGACTGGTTATTGAAGGAAAAAAAACTCTTTATAAGGTTTATTATTTAAGTTAAACCTGGAGTTATCCTTACTAAATCTTTTAATATATTTTTTTTAGGAGTAAAGGGATCAAGTCTAAAACCTGTGGATTTGATAAATTAGGCATATAAATTTGTAAGTCTAAAAAGAAAGAATTCTATGTTTCTTACGCCTCTAAATTTACTTCTAAAAGCCTTTATTTTTGCATTAAAAGATTCGGCTGAAGCATTGGTACTTCTGTTGTCAAAGTAATTTAGTATTGTTTTATAATGATTTGTTATTGTTCTTGATATTGTATTAAATGTTTTGAATCCAGATTGATTTACTTTTTCATGCCATTTAGCCAATTTGGTATAACCATAAATTTTATCTTTTGTTTCTTTAAAGATATCTGATAATTCCATTGATAGTTGGTAAGCTGTTTTTAAATCCGGATAGTTTTTAAATAAAACTTTAGCTCTTTCTTTTTGATTTTCTGTCCATTTATTTTCCCTTTTATACAACAAGTATCTACTTCTGGCTAGAAGTTGTTTTTTAGTTTCACCATTTTCAAGAATTATGGGGTTGAATTTTTTCTTATTTCGTTTGGCTTTTTCAATGGCTTCGTTTTCATCATCTATTGCTTGCCATCGATGTTTAATTCTAATTTCCTGTAAGGCTTCAATGGCTAATTTTTGCACGTGGAATCTATCAGTTACCAGAGTAGCGTTAGGGAAAGATTTTTTCACAATTAGTTCCATATTGGGAGCCATATCTAAAGTCATCTCTTTAACTTTATTTCTTATTTTTAAGGGTATTTTATTTAATACTTCAATAACATTATCTGCTTTAGTCCCTTTGATGATAGCTACAATGCTTCCAGCTTTGCCTTTAGCTTTCTTGTTAGTGATTATGGTGTAAAGTTCATCATAAGAAAGAGCTGTTTCATCAATAGATAAATTCTGCCCTATGTTTTGAGGATATAATAACCATTCTTTAGCATGAGCTTTTTGATTCCAGTTAGAATAATCGCTTAAAAAATCTTTATACTGATTTTGAAGTATTTTGCCTTTAACACCATAAAATTTGGCAATACTTTTAGTATCATGAGCATTAGTATCTATTGACTTCTTTTAAAAAAGAGGCGAACTCTTGTGTTAAGCGAGTGCCTTTTGCTACTATATTCCAATCTCTAAAAACAACTTTATCGGTAGACAAATTAAGCCATCTTCTTCTTTTTATATGTAAATAAACTACGTGACCTCTTATTGGAAAATCTTGAACGGTAATAGATTCAAAAAAACCTTTTGATTGTAATTTATCTTTTGAATATTCTATAGGAATTTCATTTAATTCTTCTAAATATAAATGTAAAACTTCTTCTTCTTTATCAATTGAAGTTAGTTCAAAATAATGGGTTAGATATTCAGGTAATAAAAGTGTTATTAACGTATTAAAAGAACAGTCCTTTTCTATAATTTAATCAATACAAAGTAAACTATTTTAAAATTTCTCCACAACTTTTTGACTTGAGCCGAGTAAAGTATTAAAAAAGATTGACAACAAAAAAAGGAATGCCTGAGTTTTGTTTAATAGTTTGTCTTTTCATTAAGAAAATAGAAGAAAAAAAATACTCCCAACCACCAAGTTTAGTATTTAAGACTCTCCTTTCTACAAAACAATCAACTCTAGACATTCCTAAAATAATACATTCCAAACTCGCATTAGCAAACCTAAAATTAAAAACTAAAAAACTAAAAAACTAAAAAAAACTAAACTTAAGCTTAACGAACAACAATACATAAAGGCCAGAAAAGCTATTCGTATTTTTTTATTTTAGGCGTTATTAATTAGCGATTCAAAAGCAAAATCTATGCTTATTTCAAAATATATTATTTAAATACAATCATAATATCAAATATAGAATAACTTGAACTAGTAAGTTTAGTACTACTCCAATTAATAACCAGAATACACAGTTATTGCACATAGTTATTTTTTTTATAAATTTCATATAGAATTTAAATATTAATACAGAATACACTTCATAGTCCCAACAAGTGTTTTACCTTTTAGCTCTACTTTATTTTCTTTAATACCTTCATATTCCATTCGTTATTTTAGTATATTCTTTTATTTATTACGGTTTTATTTTCAAAGAAGAAGATTTTTATTTATTTCTTATTCTTAATTGAAACGCCTTTATTCTTTCGTTTTTTACTTAGCAAGATGCTTGCTTTTAAAACTTCTTTTACAGATTACAGGCTGAATTAGTTTATCTCGTTACTAATTATGATCGATTAAATAATAACTCGAAAACTAGTTCTATTTTATCACAGATTTCTTCACTTACATTCCTAAAATGCCAAAAATCAAATATTTTTGATTCTGGTATTTCGGGGTAATAGTTTTGAATAACCGCCTTGAACGCATCAAAACTTCTAAATCCTTTGTTAAAAAAGCACATCAAAAGACTACTTGAACGCTGAATTATCTCAATACGTTTTAATGTAGTTAGTTCTCTCTTCTTCATCGTATTTTTAGAATCAACTGACATAACTTTTGTATATTTGTTTTTAATGTATACACAAACTATTTACATAAGTAGTTTGTGTAAACTATGTGTGAAAATCAGCAATACAATTTACACGCATAAACTAGATGTGAAAATTAGATATACAAATATATAAAATATTTGATACTAAACAAATAAAAAATCAAATAATTTATAAAATAATAAACAATGTTAAAATTAGACAAAAGCATAAGGAAATCTATGACGCCAGAAGAATTAAAGATTGCTCGAAAAAGGAAAGGTTTGACTCAAAAGGAAGTAGCTGATCTAATAGGTGTATCCTTTCAGACGTACAACGGATATGAAAATGGAAAGAAAATTCCAACGACAAAATATCAAATTTTAGAGAATGTCTTATATTCTTTCAATCAGGTGAATGAACCTTCTGCAATCTATTTTACAGAAAATGGTCATGATAAAACTATTAAACATTTGAATGAGTTGATTGTTCAACGTGAGGAAATTTTAAAAATTCTAAATCCAAATTCTCTTGATTACTACCATAATTTAGAAATGATTCAGATGTACAAGGATAGGATTAAATATATTAATGTGGCAAAACAGGAGGGTAGGAAGTAATTTTTTGCCTTATAGTTAACTCCTCCCTCCTATTTCTTTAGGAATGTTTTACTAAGTAGTTTAAAACCAGAGTATTCATTAGGTTTTATACTATTTAAACTTAAAATATACTGGATTAAAAGTAAAGTTCTCGATACGTTTTTTTTTCATTTTAAAAACAGCTCGAACAGACGGTTGAGTATATAATTGAAAATCATCGTTCGTTCGAGCGCGAAGCGCATCGAGAACCAACACTACTATTTGTTGCTTTTGTAGATGTACTATTTAAAAAAAAAAAATTCAAAGTTTAAATGGTATTATACTATAAGATAAAAGGGTAAAGAAGATAAAAATATGTGATTTTTTTCTGTAAGCTATTTATAGTTTTGCAAGATTGGGGGATGAAATTACTTTCTTAGTCTTAAATTACTTTTTATCTGTAGTAAATTTCTAATGCGTAATCTGGGTTAAAAGTGATGCAGATTAGTAATGGATGGGTTTGTATAATCTATCTTTGGAACTTTGGTGGGTATTCTTTTTAGAATTATGGTTCCATGGGGAGTAATGAGTTATTTTTTTACTCGATCTGAATAAATTGTTTTTAATCCTTATCTGTAGACTTTTTACTGTGTCTGTTCCTAAAATATTTTTTAGATGCGTTAGGGTTATTGTAATTTTCTTAAAAACTCAATTGCTCTTTTATTAAATAGATGGGCCTGTTCTACATTTACAACGTGTCCACATTTTTGAATAATGGTTAATTTTGCTGATTTATAATGCAAGTCTGCTACTTTTTTTACGGTTGGTAAAAACATATAATCTTCTTCTCCCATAATATACAGGGTTGGTATATTTAGTTCTACTTGTCTGAACCATCTCAAAACGGGATTTATTTCTGTTGTTAGTCTAAACCATTTTAGAAATTCTTTTTGGTATAATTTTTTTGCTTCATTTATAAACATTAAGCGAGATTGTTTATGATTTTCTTTAGGCATTATAATAAATGCAAATAGTCTATAAAGAACTAAATAAGGCAGTATGTATTTAAAAATATTTCCTAATTGCATTAATATCTGTGAACGAAAATTCATTTTTAGAATTGCGCCTCCCATAATCATACTTTTAACTCTTTCTGGATACATTTCTGCTAATTGTCTAATGACTATAGTTCCTAAGGAAATTCCGATGAAATGGGATGATTGTATCTTTAGAAAATCTATAACTTCTAAGACATCATGAGCTATGGATTTGAAGGTGTATTTTTTAGCGAATCCTGTTTTTTTAGAATCTCCATGTCCTCTTAAATCTAACAGTAGAACATTAAAGTGTTTTTGAAACTCCCTAATCTGTTTAAACCATATTGAAGAACTTCCTCCTGCTCCATGTACAAAAGTAACCCATTGGCTAGTGGAGGTGTTTTCATAAATGGTATAGTGTATCATGTTTTTAATGTAAATATAGAGTTTTAGTGTGAATGTGTATGATGTAAATGCTGTTCACCAATACGCAATCGCAATTTTTTAAAATAATCAAAGGCTTTAACTAGTCTTGAGCCGTACCAAGAAAACATTTCTCCATCAACAAAAACGGTTTTTGCATGATGCGAATACCTCCCTAATTCGAATGCGTGTTCATCTTTAAATGGATAAGGTTCTGATGATAGAAAAATGAGATCAGGATCGCCTTGAATTCGCATTTTTTGCACAACAACTTCTGGGTAACGCTCAGGATATTTTTCATTAGCTGCGTATATGTTTTCTAACTTATTTAATTCTAATAAATGATTGATAAAGGTATTTCTTCCTGCTACCATATAGGGTTTACCCCAGATAAAATAGGCTACTGTTTGCGCTTCGTACTCCTTAATGAAATTAAGAAAGTCTTCTTTTGCAAAATTGATTTTGTTAATCCATTTTTGCGCTTCTGTACGAACATTAAATAGCTTCCCGAAGTCTTCTATCATTTTGTTATTATCCTCAATAGTATAGATATCTGTTACCCAAACTGGGCAAATAGATTCTAGCTGTTGTACTATTTCTAGTGTATTTTCTTCTTTATTACAAATAATCAGATCGGGCTGTAGTGCTTCTATCTTTTCTATTTTTATATTTTTAGTTCCCCCTACACTAGTCTTAGTGGTTTTAAAATGAAAAGGGTGTACACAAAATTTTGTAATACCTACAATTTTTTCTTCTAATCCTAAATCGTATAATAATTCTGTTTGCGAAGGTACTAAAGAAACTATTCTTTTAGGAGTTGTTTCTAATTTGTGTTGATTTCCTATTTGATCTGTATAAATCATTTGTTTCTGTTTATTATTCAATGCTTTATTTTATCACTCTAGATCTTATAATGCAGCATTTGAATTTAAAATATCTTCCATTTCTTTTTGTAATTTCAGGGCTTCTTGTCTTGCTTTTAGATAAAAGTCTTCATTAGTAGAAGCGTATATGATTCCTCGAGAAGAGTTTACTAGGAGTCCTACTTTGTCGTTCATTCCGTATTTACAAACTTCTTGTAGGCTTCCTCCTTGTGCCCCTACCCCTGGGACTAATAAGAAGTTGTTGGGTATTATTTTTCTAATTTCTTTAAAATATTCTGCTTTAGTTGCTCCCACTACGTACATTAAGTTTTGAGAATTTTTCCAAGTTTTAGAAGTTTCTATTACTTGTTTGTATAATTCTTTTCCGTTGACACTTAATGTTTGAAAATCAAAGGCTCCTTCATTAGATGTTAGAGCTAACATAATTGTATGTTTGCCATCAAATGATAAAAAGGGTTCTACTGAATCCTTTCCCATATAAGGCGCTACTGTAACTGAATCAAATTGTAAGTCTTGAAAAAATGCTTTAGCATACATATAAGAAGTATTACCTATATCGCCTCTTTTAGCATCTGCAATGGTAAAAATTTCAGGGTATTTTTCATTGATATATTGAATTGTTTTTTCGAGTGCAACCCACCCTTTAATTCCGTAGGCTTCAAAGAAAGCTATATTAGGTTTGTAGGCTATGCATAAATCGTGTGTAGCGTCTATAATGGCTTTATTAAATTCAAAAATAGGGTCTTCTTTTGTTAATAGGTGCTGTGGAATTTTTTCTAAATCTACATCTAAACCTACGCAAAGGAATGATTTTTTTTGTTGAATTTGTTGGATTAATTGTTGTGTTGTCATCTTTTTGTTTTGTGGTGCAAAAATAAAAAAAGGATGTTCAATTTGAACATCCTTTTAAGAAATATATTAATCTTAGAATTGATAGGAAATTCCTCCGTTTAAAATTCCTTTATAACCTAATCCTACTTCTGCGCTGATTCCTAATTTTTTTCCATACCTAAATCCTATCCCTGTGATTTGAAAATTAAATCGGTTTGAATTGTCAAAGGATAATCCTTCTGATGATAATTCATTTGTTTTATTACGTATCAGGGTATATCCTACTCCTAGTCCTGAATATAATCTAAAGTTATCGTTTGACAAATAGTTATAATTAGATTTTAGGGCTAAAGTAATGTCTTCTTCATTTTGCTTATTAATAACTTTTCCATTAGATAGTATGTCTGATTCAAAAGTTTCATAAGCTAGATCCAATCCTAAATTTAATTTATTAAGTATCGCATAATTATATTCTAGGGTAAATACCCCTGTACTGACTTTATTGTCAATTTCTATTGTTCCTAAACTTGCTGGTGCGGTTAGAATATTAGTAACGGTATTAATAATGCCATTTGTAGAAACTATTCCGTAGCTCTTAATTCACTCGTTCCTTTTTCTTGAGCTGTGGTAGAAAAAAATGAGCTTAATAGTACTATTAAGCTCATTTTTTTAAAATTTATTTTTTTCATATTGTTCTTTCGTATGATTTAACAATGAACAATATACGAAAAATAGGTAAATTATTCAATAATTAATTTTACTTCTACTCTTCTATTTAAAGCTTTTCCTGCTTTTGTTTTATTAGAAGCAATTGGTTTTGATTCTCCATAGCCTATAGCTTTTAGTCGTGATTTATCAATACCTTTACTCACTAGATAATTCATAATAGCAGATGCACGAGACTCTGAGAGTTTTTTATTAACTTCTGCTTTCCCAACACTGTCAGTATGTCCTTCTAATGAAAATTTAGCCGTAGGGTATTCATTTAACAAGGCTGACATAGCTTCTAAAACTGGATAAGTAGAAGATTGAAAAGTGTTTCTTCCTGCATCAAACAAAATTGTTTTTGCATAATCGTTTAATTTTTTAACAACTGCTTGTGTAACTTCTGGACATCCATTATTTTTTATTGTTCCTGGAACGTTTACACATTTATCGTCTTTATCTAAAACCATGTCTCCATCAGTATCAGGCCAAGGGCAACCGTTGTTTTCAGCAGGACCTACTACTGTTACACATTTATCTTCAGGATCTATAACACCATCATTATCCGTATCTTTATAAGGACATCCACCATTTTCTTTAGGTCCTTTTTCGTTGATACATTGATCTACGTTATCTAATAACCCATCATTATCTGTATCGGGTATTATTGTTTCTTGAACTACAGGTGCTGGCTCAGATTTTTTGATTTCTTTTGGTTCTTTTATGCGTTTTTCTCCTTTATAAATAGGTACCTTTAGACCTACATACGCATCAATTCCTTTAGATTCTGATGATACTAAATTACTTAAAATAGATCCTGACCCTAGGAATAGAGGTCCTAAGCGCAAACTAGTTCCTACATTTAGCCCCCTGTATTCCAAATAATTAACTGGCAATGCAATACTAAACCATTTAGTTTCGTAACGTGGCGTTAGCATATAACTGTTAGCAATAGATAAAGTATTTAAAGCTTTTCTATCATTTAGATTAAAATCCCCGTTAACATTTAAATAGAATTTTCTAAAAAAATTCCAATCTATATTAGTATGCAAGGCTGTTGGCAGCGTTACTTTTTGTGAAGAATAGATTTCTGGTCTTGTATCAAATAGGGCTAATATCTTTTCTAAATTACCTGCTGATTCTACTAATACTTGATTTACGGTGATGCTATTAAATTCGTAATGGTTTTCAGTATTTGTTTTATAATTAATAGTACCTATATCTGTTACAGATACTCCAAATTTCCATTTATAATTAGGTCCATATTTTTTTTGAACATTTTGGTTTTTTATTTCAAAAATTAATCCTAGATCACCTCCAAAACCATTTGAGTTTGGGTTGTATTTTAGTTCTTTATCTAGGTTATTAAAATCTTTTGTACCTCCATAAACAAAATCTCCTGTAGCTGTAATTTTTTGATTATTAGGAAAATTGTTTGCGTTGAAAAATAGGTTTATGTTTTTTCCATAAGCGTAGGAGTTAGCAAATCCTTGTAAGTATTTTAGTGATATACCTCCTTTTAATGAATATTGCTCATTATTTAATATAATAGCTCCATAAGATAGCCCTAATTCTGCCCAGCTATTTGCTACCATATTAAAGTCTCCTTCATCTATGTTGTAGTCCTTAATGTCTTTAAAGTCTTTTCTAAATTTATCAAATAGAGTACCATTTAGTTCGTGTATGTTTGCATTTCCTCTAGCTCTGGAGAAGAATCCAATAGAATGTTTTGGTGTTATATTAAACATAAATGAAGGACCTAGTATGTCTGCATTTACCATTATATTATTATTTGATGAAGCAAATTTTTTAGATTGTAAATCTATGTCAAAATCTTTTTTTAAAAGATCTGTAATTTTTACACCAAAATAATCATTGCCTAGCAAGGCACTCCCTGAAACTAGATTTAAATCCAAACGATAAGGAGATGCTACTATAGTAGCAGGGTTATAAATCATCCCATGCACACCGCTGTAATTATCGGGTACAAATCCTATATAGGATTGTGCTTCTATTTGTTCTGTACAAAGAAATAGGGAAAATAATGCTAAAATTTTTTTCATTTAAATTTATTTGATGGTTAAAAAGTTTTTTTTTTCGTGGGGTCTGAAAAGTTAAAGATCAGTATCTATTATAGGATAAACACATTATTAGTATTATATAATTTACTTTTACTATTCACTTCGTTGGAGTTTCTATTCGGTCAAAATGAAAAGACTGTTCCTTTCGGGACAGTCTTATTAATATACTTCTGATTCTTTTAGTTTTTCTGTATTAGCTACTAATTGTAATTCGTCTATAAATTTTTGAATTTTCCCACTCATCACCCCATCCATATCAAAGATATCCATTCCTATTCGGTGATCTGTTACACGTCCTTGTGGAAAGTTATAAGTTCTAATTTTTGCAGAACGGTCACCTGAACTAACTTGCGAATTACGTTTTTTAGCGTCTTCTTCTTGTTTTTTAGCTAGTTCCATTTCATATAAGCGGGAACGTAGTACTGATAAGGCTTTATCTTTATTTTTATGTTGGGATTTTTCGTCTTGACATTGTGCCACTAATCCTGTTGGAATATGTGTCATCCGAACAGCTGATTTAGTTGTATTTACGGACTGTCCGCCTGGTCCTGAAGAACAGAATAAGTCTATACGTACATCATTCATATCTATATGTACATCAAATTCTTCTGCTTCTGGTAATACCATAACAGTAGCTGCTGAGGTATGTACTCGTCCTTGCGTTTCTGTTTGTGGTACACGTTGTACTCGATGTACACCTGCTTCATATTTTAGAGTTCCATAAACGTCTTCCCCTGTTACTTCAAAAATAATTTCTTTAAATCCACCTGCTGTTCCTTCGTTTAGATCTACAACAGAGGTTCTCCATCCTTTTGTTTCACAGTATCTGGTGTACATTTTGTATAAATCTCCTGCAAATAAAGAAGCTTCATCTCCACCTGTACCTGCTCTAATTTCTACCATTACATTTTTAGCATCTTCTGGATCTTTAGGAATAAGCATAAACTTGATCTCTTCTTCTAATTGAGGAAGTCTTTGTTGCGCTTCTTCTAATTGCATTTTAGCCATTTCCACCATCTCGGCATCAGAACCATCTGCTAAAATTTCTTTGGCTTCATTAATATTTCCAACAAGATTTACATACTCTTCGCGTTTTTCAACTAAAGCTTTTAAATCTTTATATTCTTTATTTAATTGCACATAACGTTTCTGATCAGCAATAACATCGGGTTGGATGATTAGGTCTGATACTTCGTCAAAACGTTGCTTTACATATTGAAGTCTTTCTAACATATTGTAATTCTTCTATTTTGGATTGCAAAATTACAATTTTTGTTTCAAGAACCAAGAATTAGAGATTCAAGTTTTAGGATCTGGGTTAAATATATCTTTTCTTTATTAAAAAAGATAGACTTGTAGTCTACCTGAATATTATAAAATAGGCATTGTTATTAAAATTAAGATTATAAAAATGATTCCATGATTTTTGTTGCTTCTTTATTGAATGCCATATTTACTTTTATATTTATCGTTTAACTGAGTTTGATGAGATTGTAAAGAAATTTTTCTTCCTTGTATGTAGGCGTACGATAAATTATTGGTGCGCATATCAAGTGCGTCACCTTCTGATACAAATAGAGTAGCATCCTTACCTGTTTCTAGAGAACCACAAAAGGAATCTATTCCTAGGATTTTAGCTGTATTTAGAGTAATTAACTGTAAAGCTTGTTCTTTTGTTAATCCGTATGCTACTGTTGTGCCTGCTAAAAATGGCAAGTTTCTTGTATTCATTCGCTCCATATCACCACTATTTTCTAATCCTACTAAAACGCCTTTATCTATTAAAAGTTTTGCTAGTTTAAAAGGCTGATCTATATCATCATGATCTAAATTGGGCAAACTGTGTACTCTTCCTAGTAAAACTCCTATATTATTTTGAACTAAAAGAGGTGCTACTTTATCTGCTTGATACCCTCCTATTATTACGCTTTTTTGTATTTGATTTTCTTTTGCTATTCGAATAGCGTCTATGATTTGTTTTTCTTCGTAGGCATTTATGTATAGTGTTTGGGTTCCGTTAAAAATGCCTCTTAAGGATTCAAAAACAGTATTTTTTTCTATTGGTTCGCTCTTCAAGTAGGCTTTAGCTTGTTTTAAAAAATCAGAAAATTCAGTTACTTGTTTTGAATACTCTTTGTTTACTTCTATAATTCCAGGTTCGGCCCACCATCCTGATTTTTTAAATGTAACTGGAAAATGGCAATGAATTCCATCGTTTTGTTTAATTACCGCATCTTCCCAAGTCCACGCATCCATTTGTACTATAGAAGAAGTTCCTGCTATATACCTTCCTCTAGGGGTGATTTGAGCTGTTAAAACTCCATTAATCCGTGCAGTTTCTGTTATTTTTGATTCTGTATTGTAAGCTATAAGACTCCTTATATTAGGGGTAAAACCTCCTATTTCTCTTTCATCATCGGTAGCCTTTACGGCATCAATTTCAACTAACCCTATAGTGGAATTAGGCGCTATAAAACCAGGGTATAAGTGTTTGCCTTCCGCGTGTATTACCTCATCATAAGAGGTTAAATCAATACGTGTAAGAGAGGCGTCAGCTACTAAATTTAGTTTACCTTCTTTAAATCCTATAGCACTATTTTTTATTAGCTCTCCATTCCCTAAATGAGCTACAGCATTTATAATAAGTATTGATTTGGTTTGTTGAGGAGCTGGTGTTTGTTGAGCATACATTCCTGTTATAAACAATAGGGAACATAGAAATTTTATATATCTTTTCATTCATTGAAATATTTACTGTTTATCATGACGTTTTTTACTCTTCCATTGTATCGCAATGGTAGTGTCTTTTTTCTGTTTTAGCTACTGGTCGTGTAGAGGCTCCTTGATTTTTTTGCTGCAACATTTGATTTATCAACTCTATTTTTTCTAGCTGAATCGACTGTCTGTGTTGCTGGTCTAGTATTCTATCATAATATAAGGTTCCTTCGATTATGGTCTTGTCTACTTTTGCATATACTGATAATGGGTTATCATCCCATAAAACTAGATCTGCGTCTTTACCTATTTTTATACTTCCTATTCTATCATCTAAATGGAGTAATTTAGCTGGATTTAATGTTACCATCTTCCAAGCTTCTTCTTCTGATATACCGCCATATTTAACTATTTTTGCTGCTTCTTGATTTAATCGTCTTGACATTTCGGCATCATCAGAGTTTATTGCTACAAGCACTCCTTGTTTATGAAGAATGGATGCGTTATAGGGAATGGCATCATTTACTTCATATTTATAGGCCCACCAATCGGAAAACGTGGAAGCTCCTGCCCCATGTTTTTTTATTTCATTAGCTACTTTATATCCTTCCAAGATATGAGTAAAGGTATTTATCTTAAAATTAAATTTTTCAGCTACTCGCATTAAAGATAAAATTTCAGACTGAACGTAAGAATGACATGAGATGAATCGTTTTTTATTTAAGATTTCAGCTATTGTTTGTAATTCAAGATCAATACGTGGTTCTTTTAATTTACCTGATTTTCCTTGTGTGTGGTAGAGTTTCCACATTTTATCATATTCTAATGCTCGGGTAAAATAATCTATAAATACTTGTTCTACTCCCATACGGGTTTGTGGAAAACGGGTTGGATTTGAAATTCCCCAATTAGATTGTTTTACATTTTCTCCTAAAGCGAATTTGATAAATTGAGGTGCGTTTTGAAAAATCATTTCATCGGGTGGTAATCCCCATTTCCAACGTACTATAGCTGAACGCCCACCAATAGGATTAGCTGAACCGTGTAGCAATTGAGAGGTAGTTACTCCGCCTGCTAAATTTCTATAAATATTAACATCTTCAGAATTAACTACATCTTCTATTGTTACTTCTGCTGATGAATTATGTCCTCCCTCATTTACCCCATTGGATATTGCTATATGCGAATGCTCGTCTACAATCCCAGTTGTTAAATGTTTGCCTTTTGCATCTATTACTTCAGCTGTCGTCTCATTAATAGACTTTCCAATTGCTACTATTTTTCCATTTTTTATCAAAACATCGGTTTCTGGTAGAATTCCATCTTTTTCATTGGTCCAAACGGTGGCTTTTTTAAACAATAGGATTTTATTTTTTGGTTTTTGAAGATTGCCGTAGGGCAAATTAGGATAGGTTACAGGAAAAATTTTATTTGCCTCTTTTTGGGGTAATTCTTCTTGATTTGGTACAAAAACATCTGTTTGTTTAGCTTCCCAAATAGATTCTAATCCTTGAGCTGTTACTACTTTTCCTGTAATTTTTTTGGTATCTGAAATAAAACCTGTTAGTCTATGAAATTCTGTTTTAGTGGTATCTGCTGTTTGCAATAGGATATTCATCCAATTATCGGATATTGTTAATTTAGAATTTACTTTTTTGTTTTCTTTTGTTTTAATTTCTACTTTAGGAGCATTTATTTCTCCTTCGATTTTCATTTTGTAATTTTCGTCTCTAAAAGTTAGATCATAATTTCCTCTAACATCTTTAGTTTCTAAATTGTTTATTACATACTTTTTACCATTAACCCAATTTTCAAATAAGGTAGTTTTTACATCAAAAATATCTCCTGAAGTAATTAAAAAATTGGCATACGCTCCTATTTTTAAACAACCTACTTGATTGGTTTTTCCTAATAATTTAGCAGGAATGGTAGTTAGTGCTTCTAATGCTATTGTTTTATTTAAGCCATATTTTATAGCTTTTAATAAATTGGTTTTAAAGTCATCTATTTTCTTTAATTTGTCTGTTGTTAAAGCAAAAACTACGTCATTATCAGCTAATATTTTAGGATTTAAGGGGGCTTGATTCCAAAATCGTAAATCAGCCAATTCCATTTGATTGGCTATATAAGGATCTGATACGTCATAAGCTTCAGGAAAATTAATTGGAATAATAAATTTAGAATTATATTTTTTTATTTCGTCAATACGTTCAAATTCATTACCTGACCCTTTAAAGATATAATTAACACCAAATTGTTTTCCTATTTTAGCTATTCGTAAACTGTTTAATTTATCTTCTGTGGCAAAAATTTGAACTAATTTTTCATTTTTTATCAAAGATTCTAAAGAAGTATCTTTATACTCTGAATTTCCTTTTTTATACCAATTAGCATCGTGATACATCTGCTTCAACAGCGCTAATGTTCCCATTAATGAAGATGGATACGCTTGATTAGAAGATGTACTTCTCTTTAAAGAGAAATGATGAGTTATTGTTTTTTCTAAAAAATGATGGGTTTCTTTTTCATTATTCAAAAACACTAAAGCGCCTGTACCCCTAGCAATTCCATCTGGAATATGGGTACATAAAAGACCAAATCCTGCTTTTAAAAATTCTTCTGCTCTTTGGTTGTCATACTTATAAACTTCAAAAGCATTATTTTCTGTTTTAATGTGTTCATTCCAATAATATCCTTTTCTTTGGGTATCATACAAGGGATTATCATTTCTATTGGTATTAGATTTTGTCGTTGTTTCGATTCCAAAATTAGTATACAAATCAATAAATGAGGGATAAATAGTTTTTCCTTTTAAATCAATAGTAATAGTTGAATTAGGAATTAGGCAGTTTTTACCAACTTCTGCTACTTTCCCGTCTTTAATTAATAATATTCCATTTTCTATCACTTCTGAAGGAGTAATATAAATTTTTGCATTAATAAAAGCAGTCAAATTAGAGACTTTATTTTTTACGCTTTCATTATTAGGAAAATACTCTTGCGCATTTATTGTATGCAAAAACACTAAATTTAAGAGTAAAAACGCCTTTATTTTTTTCATCATTGAAGCTTTGTTTTATTCTTGAAAATTAAAAATAATCACTCAATATATTTTATTTTAATTAATTTTTAACAAAAAATTAAGTTAAAAACAAACATTTTTACTCTTTTTTCATTAATTTTATTAAATATAAGCCTTTAAAATAATTTAAGCCATGTTAGTAAAAGTATTTGGAAGCGCTGTTTTTGGCGTAGATGCTACTACTATTACAGTAGAAGTAAACACAGAAAAAGGGATAGGTTATCATCTAGTAGGATTACCCGATAGTACCATCAAGGAAAGTTGCTTTAGGATAGCAGCTGCTCTTAAAAATAATCATTATCAATTTCCAGGAAAAAAAATAATCGTCAATATGGCTCCTGCTGATTTACGTAAGGAAGGATCTGCTTATGACTTAACGATTGCCATTGGCATTCTAGCGGCTTCTGGACAAATCAACAAAGATAAAATAGAGCAATATGTTATAATGGGCGAACTTTCCTTAGATGGAAGTTTGCAACCTATAAAAGGGGCTTTACCTATTGCTATAAAAGCTAGAGAAGAAGGTTTTAAGGGGTTTTTCTTACCTAAACAAAATGCTAACGAAGCCGCTATTGTATCTGATTTAGAAGTATATGGCATTGAAAATGTGAGTGAAATTATTGATTTTTTTGAAAATAAAATACAACTAGAACCTATAAAAATAAACACTCGCGAAGATTTTTTTAAAACTATTGATTTTCCTGAATTTGATTTTGCAGAAGTAAGAGGTCAAGAATCAATTAAAAGGTGTATGGAAATAGCAGCAGCTGGGGGACATAATATTATATTAATTGGTCCACCTGGAGCAGGCAAAACCATGCTAGCGAAACGATTGCCCAGCATTCTACCTCCTATGACGTTAAAAGAGGCATTAGAAACAACGAAAATACATAGCGTTGCAGGAAAATCAAAAGATTCAGGCTTAATCAATCAGCGTCCTTTTAGGGCTCCTCATCATTCTGCCTCAAGTGTTTCTCTTGTAGGTGGAGGTAGTTATCCGCAGCCTGGAGAAATTTCCTTAGCACATAATGGTGTTCTTTTTTTAGATGAGCTCCCTGAATTTAAAAGAGAGGTTTTAGAAGTAATGCGGCAACCATTGGAAGATCGAGAAGTAACTATCGCTAGAGCTAAATTTACAATTACCTACCCTTCTTCCTTTATGCTTGTTGCCAGTATGAATCCTAGTCCGAGTGGCTATTTTCATGATTCCTCTTCTAAATTAAGTTCAAGTTCTAATGAAATGCAGCGGTATATGAACAAAATATCAGGTCCTTTATTAGATCGAATAGATCTGCATATAGAGGTAACACCTGTTCCTTTTGAAAAACTTTCAGACAATCGTCCCTCCGAAAGTAGTTTAGAAATTAGAAAAAGAGTCTGTAAAGCACGTGATATTCAGAGTTTAAGGTTTGAAAAATATGATTATTTACATTACAATGCTCAAATGACTACGAAACAAATAAGAGAATATTGTTCTTTAGATGATGATTCTCTTCATTTATTAAAAACAGCAATGGAACGATTAAGTTTATCCGCCAGAGCTTATGATAGGATATTAAAAGTATCTCGTACTATTGCTGATCTTGAAAATTCAGATGATGTACATGCTCATCATATAGCGGAAGCTATTCAATATAGGAGTCTAGATCGAGAAGGTTGGCTTGGCTAGATCCTATAAATTTAAAAAGAGAATATTCAAAAAATGTGATATTCTCTTTTTATATAAATCTATAACAACTAAGATTATCCAAAAGTTCAAAACCTTATCCATTTAACTTAATCAACTATCTTTATTTGAATGATTAAAGACATCGTTGAACAAAATAAAAGACAGAAATAAAGTATCTAATTTTTACAATATTATTTATGTGACTAAAGTTTTTCTTTTTGGAAATTTAATTTTTTAAACAATAAAAATTAAACTAATTGTTTTAATGCTATTTCAAAAGCTCTTGCGCTTATATTCTTTTTATCAGAACTTAAATCAAATGTTTTTTGGATAGCTTTTTTAATAACATCTGAAGTATCATTAAAAATAGCTTCGTCTGTCATTTGTACTTTTCGTTCCATAAAGTATGCAAAAACACGAGCCATACCACAATTTGAAATAAAATCAGGAATTAAACTTACTTTGCTATCTGTTTCTTCCATAATAGGACCAAAGAAAATTTCTTTGTCTGCAAAAGGAACATTGGCTCCACAAGAAATTACTTCTAATCCTGAAATAATCATGCTTTCAACCTGTTCTTTTGTAACTAAACGTGATGCAGCACATGGTGCAAAAATATTTGCTCCTATAGACCAAATTTTTTCATTAATTTCAGTAAAAGGAATCATATTATCCGTTACCAGTTTATTCCCTTCTTTATTAAGGAATAATGTTCTGATTTCTTCAAAATTAAAACCATTTTCATTAATAAGCCCCCCTTCTCTATCTATAATACCTACGATTTTAGCCCCCATTTCTGCTAAATAAAAAGCAGCAGCTGACCCTACATTACCAAAACCTTGAACAATGGCTTTTTTACCTACAACACTACCTCCATAAATATCATAATAATGTCTAACCGCTTGTGCCACTCCATACCCTGTAATCATATCTGCTACAGTGTATTTTTTATGAATATCGGGTGAAAAAGTAGTATTTTCTATCACTTTTACAACTCCTTGGCGTAATTGTCCTATACGGTTTATTTTATCGGCTTCAGTAGGTTTAAAATGCCCATTAAACACTCCTTCTTGTGGATGCCAAACACCACATTCTTCAGTCATTGGTATTACTTCATGAATTTCATCTACATTTAAATCGCCACCTGTTCCATAATAACTTTTCAACAAGGGCGATACCGCTTTGTACCAACGTTGTAGAACTTCTTTTTTTCTAGGATCATTTGGATCAAAATTAATTCCTGACTTTGCTCCACCTATAGCTGGTCCTGAAACTGAAAACTTAACCTCCATTGTTTTAGCTAAGGATAAAACTTCGTTCATATCTAATCCTTTACGCATACGAGTTCCTCCTCCAGCAGCACCTCTACGCAATGAATTAATTACGGTCCATCCTTCTGCCTCTGTTTCTGGATCTTTCCAATGAAATACTACTTCTGGTTCTTTATTTTCAAATTTCTTTAAAAGTTCTTTCATGCTGTTTTATTTAAATTTAGATGTGTATTTTACAAAAAAAGTCGTGCAAATGTAAATATTTTGCACAACTTTTTTAATGACTTATGTTTTTTTAATGTCTTCCTAAAAGCTCGTTCTTTAAATCTTCATCCGCTGGTTCTTGTGATAACCAAATGCCGAAAAGAGCCTTTTTAAAATCTTTCCCTTCTACTTTTCCTTTTAATTTATCATTTTTAGTAACTGAAATAGTTTCATCTTTGGGATTGTATGATAAAATATAAACATCTCCTTTTACTATTTCATCTGAAAGTAATGCTTTAAATTGGTTGATTTTAGGCATCATGACGTTCAATCTTTCTCCACATGATTTTTCAAACCCTTTTTCCATTGCATTGGTTAACTTACGAGACGTAACCATTTTTGAAATAATTTCAATACGGATAGCCATATCGGTCTCACTGTCCATAATTATTTGCGAATCTTGGGATAAAGCGGTTAAATATAACGCTTGTACATATACATCAACCCAAGCTTTTGATCGCGTTCCAAATCCATTTAATTGAATTTTCTTTCCTCCATTCACTTCTATAGTTCTAGGAACAATTACACCATCTGTCTCAAATTGCGTTTGTGCATTAGACAAGAACGTCGTAAGCATAAGAGTCGTAAAAAATATTTTTTTTAGTTTCATATATTTGAATATTTTAGGGTAATACAAATGTATTATATTTAAATATGATTCCAAAAATGAACTTTTTATTGTTATTTTATTCTATAAATAAAACCTGCCGAATGATCTTCAAAAGCTCCAGTAACACTTGACAATACATTTATTTTATTTTCTAATTTTAGAACTCCTAAAAAGGCAAAAATTAGTGCTTCTTTGAACTCAACTATTTTTTTATCAGGTACTATAATTTCTATATTTGGGTTATATTTTCTAATTCTTTCCACTAGATCATCATTATAGGCACCCCCTCCAGTGACTAACATTTTTCCTGATTTTGTTAGCAATATATTTCTAATTTGGATAGCAATATGTTCTGAAAACGTACATAAAGTATCTGGGATACTTAAACTACTAAATTTATTAATTATAGGGATTATGTGGCTTTTTACATATTCAATCCCTAAAGATTTAGGGAAGGGTAATTTATAAAAGTTCAGTTCGTTTAGTTCTGCTAATAAAAGATCATTGATAGACCCCGAAGCGGCCATTTTTCCTTTATCATCAAATTTTTTTCCTGCTTTTTCTGATAAATAGTTTAAAACTGTATTGACTGGAGAAATATCAAAAGCAATTCTTTTTCCTTGCATTTGAAATGAAATATTAGAAAAACCACCTAAGTTTAAACAATATTCGAAATCAGAAAACAAAATTTGGTCTCCTATAGGAACCAAAGGAGCTCCTTGTCCGCCTTTTTTAACATCCTGAACTCTAAAATCGCATACTACCGTTTGTTTGATTAATTGGGCTATTTCTGGTAAATTTCCTATTTGTAAAGTAAAGCCATTTTGTGGTTGATGTAGAATAGTATGTCCATGTGAACAAATGGCATCTAAGTCTTTTAATTGGTGCTTTTCTATAAATTCACTAATTATAGAACTCAGATATATTGTGTATTCTTTATCTAACATTTTCAAATCTTGTGGATTGAAGCTAACAGCAGATTGTAATCTAAATACCCATTCATGATGATAAGGTATGGTTTCCACTTCTAACATTTCAAATTCCCAAGTTTGGTTCTTTTTTTTAAGGAATACATGAGCTAAATCTATCCCATCTAAAGAGGTACCAGACATAACACCTATAACGTTAAAAAACTTATTTTTCATAACTTGCAAAAATAGACAAACTTATTGGTAAATTCGCATAAATAACTATATTTGAAAACTTTTATAAAAACAAAAACACAAAAATACAATGAACTTTAATTTAAGCGAAGAACATTTAATGATTCAGCAAGCAGCAAAAGATTTTGCGCAAACTGAATTATTACCAGGTGTTATAGAAAGAGATGAACATTCTATATTTCCAGCGGAGCAAGTAAAAAAAATGGCAGAACTAGGCTTTTTAGGTATGATGGTTGATCCCAAATACGGAGGAGCAGGTTTAGATAGTGTTTCTTATGTATTAGCTATGGAAGAAATAGCTAAAATAGATGCGTCTGCCGCTGTAATCATGTCCGTAAATAACTCTTTAGTGTGTGCAGGTTTAGAAAAATTTGCTAGTGAAGAGCAAAAGATGAAATATTTAGTTCCTCTTGCTAAAGGAGACGTTATTGGTGCATTTTGTTTATCTGAACCAGAAGCTGGCTCTGATGCTACTTCTCAAAAAACAACAGCAATTGATAAAGGAGATTACTATTTATTAAATGGTACTAAAAACTGGATTACAAATGGTGGTTCAGCTTCTACCTACATCGTTATTGCTCAAACAGATACTGAAAAAGGACATAAAGGAATTAATGCTTTTATTGTTGAAAAAGGTTGGGAAGGATTTTCTATAGGTCCAAAAGAGAAAAAAATGGGAATCAGAGGTTCTGACACACATTCACTTATGTTTTCTGATGTAAAAGTACCTAAAGAAAACCGCATTGGTGAAGATGGTTTCGGTTTTAATTTTGCTATGGCTGTTTTAAATGGGGGTCGTATTGGTATTGCCTCTCAAGCATTAGGTATTGCTTCTGGTGCGTATGAATTAGCTTTAAAATATTCACAAGAACGAGTAGCATTCAAAAAACCAATTTTCCAACATCAGGCTATCGCTTTTAAATTAGCCGATATGGCTACTCAAATTACGGCTGCTAGAATGCTTTGCTTAAAAGCAGCTTGCGAAAAAGATGCTGGACAAGATATATCTCATTCTGGCGCAATGGCTAAATTATTTGCTTCAGAAACAGCCATGAACGTAACAATAGAAGCTGTTCAAATACATGGCGGTAATGGATATGTTAGTGAGTATCATGTAGAAAGAATGATGCGTGATGCTAAAATTACTCAGATCTATGAAGGAACTTCAGAAATTCAGAGAATCGTTATTTCTAGAGGTTTAGTAAAATAAAATCTATAAAACTACGTAAATAAAGTGGGTGTCTAAAAAGTAGTAACTTAACATCTAGTTTGTCAATGGGACGACAGGAGAAGTTACATTATCAGTACTATCTGATTTGCTTCGTTCGATCCTCTCTTGGGGCGAAATGACAAGATTACTACCTTTGGACACCCTCTATCCTTTTTGTATCTACAAATCTTAGCTTTTCGGTTTTGATTCCTAATTCTTTGTATTTTCTGTCCTTACCGTTTAACCTCATTTTCACTAGACTTGAAGTAAGCCGAAAAAACGAATCTATTTTGCTTTATTTTTCTTCAATTTCAAACTTTTACTCAAATTTTCTATGAGTATTTAATGTATTATTTTTTTGTCATAAACAATGTATAATCCCAGATTATGTGTAGACTTTATAACGAAGATAAAAAGGGCTAAGAAGGTAAAATACTCGGGGATTTTTTACCACAGTTGTAGTTTTAGATTGAGGACAAAAATGGAGTCCTTTTTATCTGTAATAAATTTACTGCTTCGCCTGTACACTTCATTCGGGTCTAATATTGTAATCTGGGTTAGTCTTAATTTTGTTTAATACCTTTTAAACTTAAAATATACTGGATTTAAAAGTAAAGTTCTCGATACGTTTTTTTCATTTTAAAAACAACTCGAACAGACGGTTGAGTATATAATCCAAATCATCGTTAGTTCGAGCGCGAAGCGCATCGAGAACCAACACTAATTTTTGTTGCTTTTATAGATGTACTATTTTTAAAAAGAAAATTCAAAGTTTAAATGGTATAACACGCTTCTTTGGTAAAAGAAAAAAGTGAAAACCTAAAAAGGTTTTCACTTTTTATCAAGCTAATTTTTTAACATTAAAAAAATTTCATCTTTTAAAAACAATAATTTAGCTTTCAATTCGTGCATGTGTGAATCTGTAGTAGCTTCTGCACCAGAATTGTATCTATGAATTTCATGTTCTATTTCATGGTATTCATCAAATAATTTTCTAAAATGATTATCTGTTGTTTTTAAATCGTGGATTTTTTCGGTGAATTCTGGGAATTCGTTCAGTAGGTTGTGTCTTTCCATTTTTGCTTATATTTAAATTATTAGTATAATTCTATATTTTTACTTGTACTTATTTTTATTATTATTTGCAATGCGGTGTATTTTGAATAAATAAACTCATGGTACTAGGGGAAAAAAAAGGAATATCCAATCCTAGTCCTCTGAAAATAAATAGGACTCCTACTCCAGCTATTGCTATGGGTATTGTTTTTTGAATTTTGTTTCGTACAGGTATTGTTAATAAATTAGAAACATATACCACTGCAGTCATCATAGGAATGGTACCTATTCCGTATAGAGCCATATAGCTCATACTTAAGAAAACCTCTTGCATGGCTATAGCGCCAAAAAGTGCTACGTATACTAATCCGCAAGGTAAAAATCCGTTGAGTATCCCGATCATAAAGATAGATTTATAGGTTCTCTTTTTAAATTGCTGACCTAGTAGTTTTTTTACTCTACTCAACAGTCTAAATACTGGTTTGGAAAAGTTGTATTGGGCGAAGACTTTTTCTGGAACTAAAACTATTACTATCATTAAAACGCCAATAATAATTGACATTTTTTGCTGAAAACCAGCAAGAAAAAGCCCTCTGCCCAACAAACCAAAAAACAATCCTAATAAAATATAGGACATGATTCTTCCTGTGTGATAAATTGTAATTTGTATAATTTTTTTAGCTTGATTTGTTCTGTCAACGGGTAACATCATTGCAATAGGCCCGCACATACCCACACAATGCAAACTGCTAACCAAACCTAATATGAATGCTGAGTATATCATTTTTGATTTAAAGAAATAGATATTTTTTTTGTTTCTTTTTATAAATTAACTTTCTCTTTATTTAAATATCCTTTTTCTTGGTATTTCCAATCAATAGTAATGTCCCAACGACCGCCAATCAGCTTGGTTTTAGGTATGAGCAAATTGGAAGAAGATAACGATATGGGCACATCGAAATCTAATTGCTGATTAGACGGTCTATAAAAGGACACCTTACCTATTATATTTTTATATTCAAATGATTTTGGAAATTTTATTAGAAGTCCTTCGCTTGTAATTTCTAAAAGGACTTTTTCTTTTAAGTTACTGGCATTTTGTTCTTTATCTAATTGATCTTGATATCCTATTTCTTTTTTATAATATTCCTCTGTAACCATTTCATGATCATATTCTTTTGTTCCTTGTACTTTAAATACAAAGTATAATATAAATGTGATAAATAACCCAAATGCTATCACAATTCCTGTTCCCCAATTTGCTCTCATAATTCTATTATTACATACCTGTTTTATATTCTAACCCTAAGAATTAAGAAGTTAAGTTCTATTTTCCTAAAATTCTTTTTCTTAAGGTTTGAAAAGATTACCTTGCTAGTTGCTAATTAAATTTTCTTGGCCCTAAAAAATTACTAGTAGTGGTTTCTATCAAGTTATTATTATTGTAAACTTCTATTTTTATTTTTGTTTTATCACCTTCTAAAAATGCTGGGTGAATTTCTACAAACAAAGTACCTTGAGCTAAATTGTCTTTTCTTACCTGAATACTTTGTTTGCCCACAATTTCTATTTTACCTTCTGGGCTTACTAATTTAAATGTTACGTTTTTAAAATCATTCATGGTTTTATTAACAACTTTGTAAGTAAAAACATTTGTGATATTTTCTCCCTTGTGCTGAAATAATTGCCCTGGCAAACGTAATACTGTAGCTTCTACATCATTTCTTAAAAATAACATCCCTATAAAAATACCTATAAGAATACTTAAAACAGCTACATATCCTTTCATTCGAGTTGTAAAAACAAATTTTTCTTTTTTTACAATTTCATCTTCACTTGCATAGCGTATTAAGTTAATAGGTAGATTTACGCTTTTCATGATGGTATTACACTCATCAATACAAGCGGTACAGTTAACACATTCTAACTGAACTCCGTTTCTAATATCAATCCCTGTAGGACAAACATTTACACATTGATGACAATCAATACAATCTCCTTTACCAGCTAAAGCTCTATCTTCTCCTTTTTTGAATTTTGCTCTTCCTTTTTCGCCCTCTCCTCTTACATGATCATAGGCTACGTTAATGGTTTTATTATCTAATAGTACGCCCTGCATACGACCATAAGGACAAGCTATAATACAAACTTGTTCTCTAAACCATGCAAATACAAAATAAAAAACTGCTGTAAAAATTAAAAGAGCAATTAGAGTACCTGTATTGTGTAGTGGTCCTTGACGTACCATATCTAATACATGATCTCCCCCCATTAGATAAGCTAAAAAAACATTAGCGATAAAGAAAGAAGCTACAAAAAAGACAATCCCTTTTGTTATTCTTTTTCTAATTTTTTCAGCATTCCATTCTTGCTTAGCTAACTTTATTTGAGCTCCTCTATCGCCTTCTATCCAATATTCTATTCGTCGAAAAACCATTTCCATAAAAATAGTTTGAGGACAAATCCAACCACAAAAAATACGTCCAAAAGCAACTGTAAATAATGCTAACCCAACGACCCCAATAATCATAGAGATCACTACTAGGTGAAAATCTTGAGGCCAAAAAGGAAATCCTAAAATGGAAAATTTTCTTTCTATTACATTAAATAATAAAAACTGGCTTCCATTTACTTTTATAAAAGGTGCTGAAAAAAGAAAAACTAATAAGAAGTAACTGACTATTTTTCTTCTATCATAAAATTTCCCACTTGGTTTTTTAGGAAAAATCCAAGCGCGCTTTCCTTCTTTATCAATAGTTGCAATAGTATCTCTAAAACTATCTGATGGTGAATGGCCTGCCATAATTTATTGTTTTTCTATCTTTTTGGATTAAACAAAGTGAAATGAGAAATCTCATAAAACATCTCTTTTTTTTATGAGATTTCTCTCTTTTGTCTAAATAAGACCTAATTTCACTTTAATTATTTAGCTTTTGTTGAATCAACAACTGCTGAGCTTGTTTCTGTAGCCGGTTGTTTAGTAGCTCCCCCTTCTTCCCATACATCTCCTTCAGGAGCCTTAGCTCCAGCAGGATTAGTTCCTTGTAAGCTAAGTACATAACTAGCTATTTTTTGTATATCCGAAGGTTTTATTTGATCTTTCCATGAAATCATACCTTTTCCTGCACGTCCTCCTTCCATAATGGTATTAAATACGTTTTTAATTCCTCCTCCTAAAATCCAATGTTTATCCGTTAAGTTTGGTCCTATAGCACCTCCTCCATCGGCTTTATGACAAGCAATACAATTGGTTTGAAAAATAGCTTTACCTGCATTAATACTTTCCGCGTCTGTTAATAAAGTAACTGTTTCTTTATCCATTAGATCTGGTGCTGTTTTTTTGTATTCTTCTACTTGTACTTTTGCTATAGCCATTTCTTTTTCAAATTCAGCGGTTTGATCATCATGTCCTAGCATGTGGAAACGTACTAAATAAATGAATGCAAACGCAATGGTTCCGTAAAATAAATAGACCCACCAAGGAGGTAAAACATTATCTAATTCTTGAATACCATCATAATTATGGTTCATAATTAACTCATTTTCTTCTTCAACTTTACGAGAACGAGTCAACTTTTGTAAAATTCCTTTGAAGAACTGAGTTTCTGTAAAAGGTAGATTATCTTCTAGTTCTTTTGCTTTTCTTTGTTCATCCGTTAATAAAGTGTCTAAGACTTTGTCAGTTGCATTAAGAACTAGTTCCACAGCTACTAATATTAATAGAAATATTAATAGGATAACATTTAATATGGGATACTTAATAAAAGCTGGACGGTCACCCGAGTCAATAAAGAATTCCATGGCAATGAAAAACATTGCAAAAAATACAGGAATTCTTACATATATAGGAAATATTTTTTTCATAATGCTTAAATTTTATTTTTTAGCAGTACATATCTATTGCCTTTTAATAATCTTATCATCTTTCTATCTATTATAAAAGGCCCTTTTATGTTTTATAAGTTTAAAAATTCGTCTGTAGTACCTTCCGCAAAAGGCAAATTACTCAGTTGATTAATCTTATCTTTTTTATAAGTAAAAACCCAAAAATATAATCCTACAAAAAAGAAGAAAAAGATTAATAATGAAATGATGGGATATATCTCGATACCTACGATATTTTCCATAGTGTGTTTGACAAACTTCAACATAGTCTTTTAATTTTGTGAATTTTTAACCTTAATATCTGTTCCTAAACGTTGTAAATAAGCTATTAGAGCTACAATTTCACGATCTCTCATAGGAACAAATTCTTCTTTACGCATCTTCGCGTTTTTCTCACTTTCTGTGTAACTTTTTACAAAGTCTGGATCGTTTTTCAGATTGGCTTCAATTTTAGTAGACTGCTCAGCAATAGATGCTTTTGCTTTTTTAATATCTTCTTCAGTATAAGGAACACCTAATGTTTTCATTACCTCCATTTTTTTCTCAATTTGAGAATAATCGGCTGGTTTGTTATCAAACAACCATTTATAGGCAGGCATAATGGAACCAGCTGATGTACTTTGAGGATCCCACATGTGATTAAAATGCCAGTTATCATTATATTTTCCTCCTACTCTAAACAAATCGGGTCCTGTACGTTTAGATCCCCATAAGAAAGGATGATCGTACACATATTCACCTGATTTAGAATAGTCCCCATAACGTGCAACTTCTGAACGGAAAGGACGAATCATTTGAGAGTGACATCCTACACATCCTTCACGAATATATAGGTCACGTCCTTCTAATTCTAAAGGTGTATAGGGTTTAACACTTGAAATGGTTGGAATATTAGATTTTACAACAATCGTTGGAATAATTTGTATAATCCCTCCTATCAGAATTGCAATTGTAGCTAAAACGGTTAATTGAACCGGTTTTCTTTCTAACCAAGCATGAAATTTTTCGTTTTTCAAACGATATGGAGCAATAGTACTTAATGCTGGTGCTTCTGCTAATTCATCTTCAACTGATTGTCCGTTAGCAACCGTTTTGTACGCATTATAAACCATTACTAACATACCTAATAAATACATGGTTCCACCTATAGCTCGGATAGCATACATAGGCATAATTTGAGTAACTGTTTCTAAGAAATTACCATAGACTAATGAGCCGTCGGGATTAAACTGTTTCCACATAGAAGCTTGTGTAAAACCAGCTACATACATTGGTAGAGTATACATGATGATCCCTAATGTTCCTATCCAAAAATGGAAATTAGCTAGTTTTTGAGAATATAATTGTGTTTTAGTTAATCTAGGTAATAACCAATAAATAATACCAAAAGTCATAAAACCATTCCAAGCTAAAGCTCCAACGTGTACGTGTGCTACAATCCAATCTGTAAAATGTGCGATAGCATTTACATTTTTTAATGATAACATAGGACCTTCAAAAGTTGCCATACCATAGCCTGTAAGTGCCACTACAAAGAATTTCAATACTACATCCGTACGTACTTTGTCCCAAACACCTCTTAAAGTTAAAAGCCCGTTAATCATACCTCCCCAAGAGGGCGCAATTAGCATTACTGAAAATACTACCCCTAAGTTTTGCGCCCAATCGGGCAAAGCGGTATATAACAAATGGTGAGGCCCCGCCCAGATATATAAGAAAATTAAAGACCAAAAGTGAATAATTGATAACCTATAAGAGTATACAGGTCTGTTAGCTGCTTTTGGCATAAAGTAATACATTAATCCTAAGAAAGGTGTTGTCAAGAAAAACGCAACTGCGTTATGCCCATACCACCATTGAACTAATGCGTCTTGAACCCCTGCATAAACAGAGTATGATTTTAACCCATTAACAGGTAATTCTAAACTATTAAAGATATGTAGTACTGCTACTGTTACAAAAGTGGCTATATAAAACCAAATGGCTACATACAGGTGTCTTTCTCTACGACGTAAAATAGTCATGATCATGTTAACACCAAATACTACCCAAATTAATGCTATAGCAATATCTATTGGCCACTCTAACTCAGCATATTCTTTAGAGGTAGTATAACCTAAAGGCAAAGAAATGGCTGCAGCAACAATAATTAACTGCCATCCCCAGAAATTTAAGTTCGTTAAAAAATCGCTATACATTCTGGTTTTTAATAATCGTTGAATAGAGTAATAATAACCAGCAAACATTGCGTTACCCACAAAGGCAAAAATTACTGCATTTGTATGCAAAGGGCGTAAACGTCCGTAGCTCAACCACGAAATACCATCTGTAATATTAGGGAATAAATACATTGTTGCTAACAATAGCCCTACTAACATACCTACTACCCCAAAAACTATGGTTGCGTATAT
This sequence comes from Flavobacterium columnare, assembly GCF_014844295.1. Taxonomy (NCBI): domain Bacteria; kingdom Pseudomonadati; phylum Bacteroidota; class Flavobacteriia; order Flavobacteriales; family Flavobacteriaceae; genus Flavobacterium; species Flavobacterium columnare. The sequence goes on along the minus strand of NZ_CP054494.1, from coordinate 2,583,163 downwards.
GAACTTGTTTACAATTTTGTTGTCATAATAAAATTGTTGCATTTCCATAATTAAATTTGATTTTCTGAATTTATATTTGTTTTGGGTTTACTATTTTTTAACTCATCTTCGAATAGCATACGTACCGAAGGAGTATAATCATCGTCAAACTGACCACTCCTTACCGCCCTAATAAAAATATAGAGAAAGGTAACAGCCAATACGATGCTGATACAGATTAACAAATAAATAATACTCATACCTTTATTTTTACACTTCAAAGTTACCTTGACTATATGGGATAAAATATGACTTTTATCATACTCTCCTTTTTGTTTAACATTTATACTATCTTTTATTTTAAGTATCTTAAAATAAAAGATTTAAAATGCTTTTTTAGACGCATAAAAATTACTCATCAATGTTACAAAACTCACAATAGTAACAGTACTCAAAGGCATTATAATAGCCGCTATGATAGGTAACAAATTACCTGTTACAGCATAACTTAAGCCGACAACATTATATAGGAGCGATAATCCGAAACTCATATAAATAGTTTTCATCGCATTTTTTGAATACTTCATAAAAAAATCAATCTTTGAAAATTGGGTAGCATCCAAAATCCCATCACAGGCAGGAGAAAACACATTTACATTTTCTGAAATAGCAATTCCTATATTACTTTGAGCCAATGCTCCTGCATCGTTTAACCCGTCTCCTACCATCATTACATTCTTGCCGTTTGTTTGAAGATTTTCTATATATTGTAATTTTTCTTCTGGTTTTTGATTGAATACTAAATTTGTAGAAGAGGGTAACATTTTTTCTAAAATCTTCCTTTCTCCATCATTATCACCTGATAAAACAACCAATTGGTATTTTTTTGATAAATTTTCAAACAATTGTTCTAATCCTTCACGATACTGATTATTAAACACATAACTTCCTTTATATACCTCATTAATTGCAACGTGAACCTTCGTTTTCTTATGAGTATTTTCACTCATGTGTTGTAAAAATTGTGAAGAACCTAATTTAACTGAATGGTCGTTCAATTCTGCAAAAATTCCTTTTCCTGTTATTTCTTCAAAATGAGTAATTTCTATTTTTTCTTGAGTTGGAATAAAATCATACAACCTTCGGCTTAAAGGATGATTAGAAGTGCGAAGTACATTTTTTAAAAGTCTTAATTCATCTGCATTTAATTCACTTCCTTCATAGGTTATAGATGTTTTTTTGTTCGTTGTAATGGTTCCTGTCTTATCAAAAACGATTGTATCTACTTTTGCTAATTGTTCTATAACCGTAGCATTTTTCAAATAGAATTTTCTATATCCCATTATGCGAAGGACATTTCCTAATGTAAAAGGAGCGGTTAATGCTAATGCACACGGACAAGCCACAATTAGAATTGCTGTAAAAACATTACATGCTGTAGAAACATCTTGAAATATCCAAAAAACAAAAGACACAAAAGCCAACAACAATAAAGCAGGTGTAAAATACTTACTAATTGTATCTGTAATTGTTTTGTATTTTTGTTCTACTCGTTTTTGAAAAACATCATTACTCCATAATTGCGTTAAGTAACTTTGTGAAACCGAATGCAAGACTTCTATTTCTATAACTTTTCCTATTTGTTTTCCTCCTGCATATACCTTGTCCCCTGATTTTTTCTTCATTGGTACCGCCTCTCCCGTAACAAAACTATAATCAATAGATGCCTCTGACGAAATTAGAATACCATCTACGGGTATTAATTCTTGGTTTCTAATTAATAGTCTATCCCCTTTTATAATATCATATACTTGAATGGGTTCTTCTAATCCATCTGTTGTAATTTTAGTAACGGCTATAGGGAAATAGGATTTATAATCACGCTCAAAAGACAAAAAATTATATGTTTTTTGTTGAAATAGTCGACCTAACAACATGAAAAAGATCAACCCACACATACTATCAAAAAAGCCTTGTCCATAATCAAAAATTATATCTATTGTGCTTCGTACAAACATTACTATAATTCCTAAAGCAATAGGAATGTCTATATTTAGCATTTTTGATTGGATGCTTTTCCAGGCAGATACATAATACCCTGAGGCAGAATAAAAAAAAGGAGGTAATGATAACGCAAAAATCAACCATCTAAAAAATCCCTTATATTGCTCAATCCAAAACTCTCCTACTTCAAAATATTCTGGAAAAGAAAGTAACATGATGTTACCAAAAGAAAAAAATGCAATCCCTATTTTGTAAATTAAAGTTCTATCTACTTGTTGTTTTTTATTTTCGTAATTTTCTAGACTGATATAGGGTTCATACCCAATTTTGCTAAGTATTTCAACTATACCTTTTAAATTGGTCATATCTGGACTATACGTAATTCTAACTTTCTTTTGATGAAAATTAACTTGGGAACTAGCTATTCCTTGAATTAATTTTTGAAGATTTTCTAAAATCCAGATACAAGAACTACAGTGTATATGTGGTATATATAATGTAACTATATGGGTTCCTTTCTCTTCAAATTCTAATAATTTAGAAACAATTTTTTCGTCATTTAAAAAATCATATTTCCCCTTAATATCTTGCGGTGCGGCACCTGGTGACTGTTCGAAATCATAATAACAAATCAAATCATTTTGACTAAAAATCTCATATACTGTTTTACAGCCCACACAGCAAAAAGACTTATCTTCAAAAACAATTTTTTCCTTTTCTACAATATCGTTTCCACAATGAAAACAATTCATTTTATCCATAAATTAATTTGCTCTTTTAAACCTTAAACAAAATTCCTTTGTTATTGATAATTTTACTATGATATTTATCATACTTTGAATATCTTTGAATGCTGAATTTTGTGTTTATGAGCAAATGTGAACAATGTATCGTTAGGCAATTCAGTTCTTTGAAGGCCCTAACAAAGGACGAATTATTACGAATGGCCGAATGCAAAACGTCATACACCATTAAAAAAGGGGAACCTATCTTTGAAGAAGGTGAAATGACTAACGGAGTCTTTTGTATAAAAGATGGTATTTGCAAAATGACCAAACTGAGTACTAATGGTAAAGATCAAATTGTAAAACTGGTAAAAGCAGGTGAACTTTTAGGACAACGATCAATGATAAGCGAAGAACCCGCTAATTTGAGTGCTGTTGCCTTAGAAGATATGGAAGTGTGTTTTGTACCTAAAAGTGAAATTTTAAAATTTTTTAATCAAAACAATCAGTTTTCTATGAATGTAATGAAGACTATTTGTGGCGATTTAAAAGAGGCTGATGATCACATGGTATCAATGGCTCAAAAAAGCGTAAAAGAACGTTTAGCCGAAACGCTCATTTATTTGGAGGAAACCTTTGGCAACAATGAGGACGGTTCACTCCGTATCCAACTCTCTCGTGAAGAATTAGCTGGTATAATAGGTACTGCCACCGAAAGTTGTATCAGGCTCCTTTCTGAATTAAACAAACAAGAATTAATCAGCATATCAGGAAAAAAAATTGCCATTAAAAATAAAAACCAATTACGAAAAATGGCCGAGTAATTTTTAAAATTATTAATCATTTATACATTCTTTTTCTTTAAAATCTAAATTTTAAATCATCTTTTCATATAATTCAGGATTTATAGTTATTTCAGTCTATTGTAGAAGCCAACCTCTTGATTCAAATACGATCTAGTAAAAATTTAGATACTCATTAATAAGTACTTATTCTGTATCTACTAATAGAAATTCTAACAATATGTTTTTCAAACACTCCTATTATAGCATCCCTTTTATAGTATAAGAACAAACAAAAAGTCTCAAATAATTTAGTTCAATAATCCCTAATTACATTATGTGACTCCTTTATGTAATTTCCTCGTTTGGGATAACAATCAAACAATGGATTAGTTTCTTACTATTTTATTATAAATAAATTTGTTTCCTTCGTCATCACTACAACCAGAAAAAGAATATATGATAAAATTCTCCTGTCTTTTTAAAAGTAGCTACCCTCATCCTAGAAATAATCCAATTACAAAATAAAAGAACAAACCCTATTTTGTGCTATTTCACTCAAAACAGGGTTTTAAATTCAAAAAAAATAAAAACTTAATACTAGGAAACTTTTTGCATTTTTACTATTCTTCTAAACTTACTTTTATAATATAAATAAAAGAGTATTTACCATACAAAAACCAATCTAGCAACTCATTAAAAAACACTTTAAAATTAAGTTATTTTATTAAAATCTTTTTTCTAGTAGTGTACTGATCTGATTTTATATCTAACAAATAAACTCCTTTAGGATTATCTGAAATATTAATTTCATCATTAGATGTTAATGATTGGAATGCTTTTTCAAAAACTAATTTACCTGAAATATTATATACAGCCATTTTTAAAGGTTCCTGAATATTAACATTTAGTCTAAAAATACCATTAGAAGGATTAGGAAAAACACCTCCTTTATTTACATCCAATTGATGATCTTCTACGGCAAGCGTTCCACTTGGTAAAGCTACTCTCCATATTCCTCTTCCATAAGTAGAAGCCGTTAAATTGTTCTCAGAAGTATTAATTTTTAACTCTGTTACCTTAACTCTAGGCAAACCATTGCTAAAAAGACTCCAAGAATTCGACTCTTCATCAAAATAATACACTCCTAAATTTGTCCCTACATAAACAGAATTCTTTTGATTTCCTTGTGCAGCTATACAATAACTAACCGAATAAGGTAAATTATAAGTTATATTTATCCAAGTCTTTCCTGAGTCGGCTGTTTTATACACTTTTGTACCATATATTATATAGAAAATATTAGGATTTACAGGATTAAAACAAATCGCCACCAAAGTTTTAGTAAACATTCCTGGAGCAGGAGGAAGATCAATAACCCTGGGAACCAAATTACCTGAATTATCTCTGTTTTCATCTGTATAAATTAATTCATCAAAATTAGGATTAGCAGTACTTTTTCTATAATATAACAACCTATTAGGGTATAATGGATTAACTTTCATGTTTCTTATGTTATATCCATTAGAATTATTAGTCCTTGGTTGCCAAACTTTTTTATTCACTAATTCCTCTACTTCTTTCCATCCTCCATAAATGTTCCCTGCACTAGAAATTTCAAGTGGAGTAAGCCACTCTCCTGGTGAATGACTTGTGATAAAAGAGCCATAATCATCTGAATTAAAATTATATTCATACAAAAATCCACCATTTTGTGTAAAACCGTATGCTAAATTAGGCATTGCAGGATTTATTGCCGTATCTAAACCATCTCCTCCATGAAAATTTACCCAAGCATCATTATCTGATATAAAACCTCCATTATCTTGTAAGCCTCCTACTAATTTAGAATTTGTAGATGGAGCAGTATCTATTTTATAAAACTGACTTATTTGTAAACCAAAGGATCTATTCACAAAAGTATTACCATTGTCTTTAGAAATATAAATTCCACCATCCGAACACACATACACATTAGATCCTACCGTCCTTATATTATGAATATCCCCATGTGTATATCTAGGACTAGTATCATCTGTCCAATAATTCAACCTGGTAAAAGTTGTTCCTCCATCATTTGAACCCCATAAATTTAGGCATCCTGTATAGATTAAATCTTTATTAGTTTGCGATACTGCCAATGCTAAATCATAATAACTTTGATAAACCTCTAATATGTTCGTTTTATCATTTTTAAGCGTAAACGTTTCTCCTGAATCAACTGATAAATAAACCCCTTTAAATCCGTTTAAACTTCCAGATGTATTGGCTCCTAACAAATACAAATAATTAGAGTCCGCTTGAGTAGTTGCCATAAGCATTTTTTTTACTCGCACAAAACTTTTCTTTAATTCCCAAGTCAAACCATTATCAATACTTTTATAAATAAAAGTATCATTCCCATTTGAAGTAGAAGCATACACAATATTAGAATCATTGGTATTAAAAAGGAGTTGATAAACAACTTCTTGATCCGAAGTTTGCTCAAAAGTAAGCCCTCCATCCTGCGAACGATACACCCCAGAATTTGTCCCTACAATTACAACATTACTATTATTAGGATCTATCAATATTGTTCTTCCATAATTTATATCTGTTAACCCCATTTTTACCCAAGTTTCACCTGCATCATTTGATTTGTAAAGACCATCAAATTCTACATCCGTTCCATCAGCATCTCCTGTCATTGCATAGATTACATTCGTATTATTAGGATCTATTGCTAATCCTGAAATACCTATTGAATCTATAAAATCAGTTTTAGGAGACCAACTTAACCCTCCATCTATAGATTTCCAAACACCTCCTGTAGCTGCTCCTACATAAATTATATTTTCATTAGTAGGATCCGTAACAGAACAGTTTAGTCTACCTAGACCTGAACTACGAGACCCTTTACTCGTATATGTAAAAGGCCCTGCGGGTGTCCATAAATTATTTAATGATTTTTCATAAACTTGATCATTAAGAACTGGACTCTCCCTAAATGCCTTTTTCATTTCCCTAACACCTTTCGAGTTAGGTAGATAACCATTTTCATCTACTTCAAAACTCGAAATATACTTCCATCTTTGGTATACTTTCCATCCACTCCCTTTCGCATTAATATCACGATTTTTAAAAGATTCTTCAACTCTTCTATTAATTTCATCAAATCTAATAGCCTTATCTTCTATTGACTTATATAGCTTTTGATTAAAAATAAAAGACTGCGAATAAAAATTAAAATTAAAAAACAGCAAAACTGTTATTAAATAGGTCTTCATAATCTTACTTGTTATTTTTCTACAAATTAACTTTAAATAATAACAATTAACCAGAAAAACCGATGAAATGCAGTAAAAACACTTTTAAGTGTTTTAAAAATCTTATTTCATTTTTCAAAAAGTAAGTATTACATTTGCCATGACAAACACAACAACACACAACAATGATTCATTTTTTTGGTAACGCAACCAACACTGTATTTGCTGTACAAACGCAAAACGAATTATCGACTGAAGACATTACAAAATTAAACTGGCTTTTTGGCGACGCACATAAAATAGAAAAATCCGTATTAGCGGATTTTTTTGTTGGTCCCCGCGCGGCTATGGTAACTCCGTGGAGCACAAACGCCGTTGAAATCACTCAAAACATGGGTATTTCTGGAATTATTCGCATTGAAGAGTTCCAAAAAGTTACTCCAGATTTTTCGGATTTCGACCCTATGCTGTCTCAAAAATATTCGGAGTTAAATCAAGAAATTTATACCATTAATATTCAACCGGAGCCCATTCTGGAAATTGAAGATATTGAAGCTTATAACCAACAAGAAGGTTTGGCTTTAAGCCCAGAAGAGGTGGAATATTTACATAATCTTTCAACTAAAATTGGAAGAAAACTAACTGATTCTGAAATCTTTGCTTTCTCTCAAGCCAATTCAGAACACTGCCGTCACAAAATATTCAACGGAACTTTTGTCATTGATGGTGAAGAACAACCTACTTCCCTATTCAAATTAATTAAAAAAACTTCTGAAACACATCCTAACGAGATTGTTTCAGCCTATAAAGACAACGTAGCTTTTGTAAAAGGACCCACAGCCGTTCAATTTGCCCCAAAAAGTGCTGACAAACCTGATTTCTACCAAGAAAAAGAATTTGAATCGGTTTTATCCTTAAAAGCAGAAACCCACAACTTCCCTACTACGGTTGAACCATTCAACGGAGCCGCTACAGGTTCAGGAGGTGAAATCCGTGACCGTTTAGCCGGTGGACAAGGTTCGTTACCATTAGCAGGTACTGCAGTGTATATGACTTCTTATTCTCGTTTAAACGATGAACGTCCTTGGGAGAAGGGAATGCAAGAGAGAAAATGGTTGTACCAAACTCCTATGGATATTTTAATCAAAGCGTCTAACGGGGCTTCTGATTTTGGTAATAAATTTGGTCAACCGCTTATTACGGGTTCAATTTTAACTTTTGAACACGAAGAAGAGGCTCGCAAATTAGGTTTCGACAAAGTAATCATGCAAGCGGGTGGTATTGGTTACGGAAAATTAGAACAAGCTAAAAAACACGAACCTAAAGCAGGCGACAAAATCGTTATTTTAGGGGGTGAGAATTATAGAATTGGTATGGGAGGTGCTGCGGTATCTTCTGCCGATACAGGTGCTTTTGGTTCGGGTATCGAATTAAATGCCATTCAACGTTCGAATCCAGAAATGCAAAAACGTGCCGCTAATGCCATTCGTGGTTTAGTAGAAAGTGACAATAACCCTATTGTTTCCATTCACGACCACGGCGCTGGTGGACACTTAAACTGTTTATCAGAATTAGTTGAAGCTACTGGTGGACATATCGATTTAGATAAATTACCAGTAGGTGACCCTACCCTTTCGGCTAAGGAAATCATTGGGAACGAATCGCAAGAACGTATGGGATTAGTTATTGGTGAAAAAGACATCGAAACACTAAGCCGTATTGCAGAAAGAGAACGTTCGCCTATGTACACTGTGGGTGATGTAACGAATGACCATCGTTTTACTTTCGAATCAAAAACAACGGGTGCAAAACCAATGGATTATGCTTTAGAAGATTTCTTTGGTAGTTCGCCTAAAACGATTATGACGGATAAAAAGATTAATCGTAACTATTCAAATCCTGATTATACTGTTGCTGATGTTCCAAACTACTTAAACAAGATGTTGCAACTAGAAGCGGTAGCTTGTAAAGACTGGTTAACCAACAAAGTTGACCGTTGTGTAGGTGGTCGAGTTGCGAAACAACAATGTGCAGGTCCGTTACAATTACCATTGAATAATGTTGGGGTAATGGCATTAGACTATAAAGGAAAAGAAGGTATTGCGACTTCAATAGGACACGCTCCAGTAGCCGCAATTGTAGATCCAGTGGCAGGTTCAAAAAATGCCATTGGTGAAGCATTATCCAACTTAGTTTGGGCTCCTTTAAAAGACGGATTACAATCGGTTTCTTTATCAGCGAACTGGATGTGGCCTTGTAAAAATGAAGGTGAAGATGCTCGTTTATATGAAGCAGTAAAAGGTTGTTCGGATTTTGCTATCGAATTAGGCATCAATATCCCAACGGGTAAAGACTCGCTTTCAATGAAGCAAAAATACCCTAATGATGAAGTAATTGCACCCGGAACGGTAATTATTTCGGCTATGGGAAGCTGTTCAAACATTACTAAAGTAGTTGAACCTGTACTTAAGAAAAACGGCGGTAACATTTACTATATCAACCTTTCACAAGATAATTTCAAATTAGGCGGTTCTTCTTTCTACCAAATTTTAAATAAAATTGGTAATGAAGTACCAACGATGAAAGATGCCGTTTATGTGCGTAATGCATTTAACGAAATCCAAAATCAAATCAAAGAAAGAAACATCAGTGCGGGACACGATGTAGGTAGCGGTGGTTTGATTACGACCTTACTTGAAATGTGTTTTGCTGATGTAAATGTGGGTGCAACCATTGATTTGACGATATTAAACGAAGTCGATACGGTAAAAGCGTTATTCAACGAAAACATTGGGTTGGTATTCCAGTCTAATTTAGGAGATGATGCCATAGATTTAGCTTTTGCAAAACGCAATGTAAAGGTATTCAAAATTGGAACCGTTACTGAAGGAAACACCGTTTCAATCAAAAACTTCAATGACCAATTCCATTTTGATGTAGCGCAATTAAGAGACACCTGGTACAAAACTTCCTTCCTTTTAGATTCGAAACAATCTAAAAACGGAATGGCTCAAGAAAGATACAATAACTATAAAAATCAACCTTTACAGTTTGTATTCCCTGAAAATTTCAGCGGTAAGATTGCTTCATATCCTCGCAATGACAGACCGAAGGCGGCCATCATCCGTGAAAAAGGAAGTAATTCCGAGCGTGAAATGGCCAATGCGATGTACTTAGCTGGTTTTGATGTAAAAGACGTGCACATGACCGACTTAATTTCGGGTCGTGAAACTCTTGAAGATATCCAATTTATTGGAGCTGTGGGTGGTTTCTCTAACTCAGATGTATTAGGTTCAGCAAAAGGTTGGGCTGGTGCTTTCTTATACAATGAAAAAGCAAATACCGCTTTACAAAACTTCTTTAAGAGAGAAGATACTTTGTCGGTTGGAATTTGCAACGGTTGTCAGTTGTTAATGGAATTAGAATTGATCAATCCAGAACACGAAGTACACGGCAAAATGCACCATAACACTTCTAACAAACACGAGAGTGGCTTTACTTCAGTTAAAATTCAAAAGAATAACTCCGTGATGTTATCTTCTTTAGAAGGATTGACTTTAGGAGTTTGGATTTCGCACGGTGAAGGTAAATTCAAATTACCATACAGTGAGGATAAATACAACATTGTAGGTAAATATGCTTACGAAGGTTATCCAGCTAACCCAAATGGTTCCGACTATAACACTGCCATGATGTGCGACACTACAGGACGCCATTTAGTAATGATGCCACATATTGAGCGTTCGATCTTCCCTTGGAACTGGGCACATTACCCAGACCGCGAGCAAAAAGATGAAGTTTCGCCTTGGTTAGAAGCTTTTGTTAATGCCAGAAAATGGATTGAGAATCAAAATAAATAAAAGGAAAGCGGTTGTAAGACCGCTTTTTTTGTGGGAGATTTTTTATATTTGGTAAATGCGAATAAAAAATAGTATATTTTTTAAAATTAAAAGATAAATGAATCAATATGAAAAACTCTTAACGACAGAAAACTTTGAATTAGCTTTTTATAGATTAAAAAATGCACAAAGAAACTTATATAAGAGTATATATTATCCAGATTTAAAGATTTTTGAAACTTTTTTGAATTCGAATATTCAAAATTTAACTGATCAATTAAGAAATAAGACTTACAAAGCTGAACAGGCTCATAAAATATTTATTCCTAAAAAAAATGAATTAGTAAGACCTCTTTCAATGCTTAAATTTACTGATCTTCTAATTTATCAAGCAATAGCAAACATTATTGTAGATTTTTCTTTTGATAAGATTGCACCTCTATATGGGAAGACAATTTTTGGAAATATAGTAAATCCTACAAATTCCAATGAAACAGATAAAATGTTTTTTTTTCAACCTTGGAAAAAAAGTTGGAAGAATTTTAGTGATCGTTCAATAAAGTATTTCAATGATGGCTATGTTTATTTATCTGAATTTGACATTGCTTCTTTTTTCGATACAATTGACCATAATATACTATTTCAAATTTTAAAAAAAAATTACGGGATTGACGAATCAATAATTAATCTATTAGAAAATTGCTTAGAAACTTGGACAGGTGATTTTAATCATCGAACATTTATTTCAAAACACGGAATACCTCAAGGTCCATTAGCTTCTGCCTTTTTTGCAGATTTATATTTAATCTATCTAGATGATGAAATAACAACTAAAGGAAAACTGGAAATAAAATATTTGAGATATGTAGATGATATAAGAATTTTTAGTCGAGACAAAAAAATTTCAAGAAAAGCAATTGCTGCCTTAGACTTAATATCTAGAGATTTAGGATTAATTCCTCAAGGAAATAAAATATCTATTAAGAAAATTGATGACATCAAAAAAGAACTTAAAGTTCAAAATAATAAGTTTTCAGAAATAAATAAAGAATATTTAAAAGAAACAGATGGAAAACCAATAAAAAGTCTTAAATCTAAAACCCATCGCCAATTAAAAAAAAGGTTTTTAGAATGCTTCGAGGAAGATGATTTAAAAAGGTCTGAAGAATATTTAGACAAAACAATAATAGGATTTTCTCTTTTCAAACTTAATAAAGATGATGAAATTAAAGAAAAGATTATCTCAAATTATGAACTTTTGTTTACGCAATTCGAAGGAATTTTATATTATTTACAAAAGCATTATAATGATTCGCAAGAAGTCAAATCTTTCCTAAATTCTGTTTTATTAGATGAAGATATATTATTTCATCATTTAACTGCATTGATATTTAAATGGTTTCCAAAGATTGAATTTAATGAAAGTATATTTGAAAAATATATTTCTAAAGGAAATAGAAATTGGCTTGTGAGATATTATATGATTGATTGGCTATATCACAATAAAAAAAATGAATTATTTGAATTACTTTTAGTTGAAAATGGCGGCAATTATTTCATCGAAAGAAAGATAAATGATTATAAGTTTATTTCTTCTTCAGACCCTACTTACAAAAAACTCTTTACTATTAGATTATTAAAAAACAAAAACGATTTATTGGCTTTACAAGGATTGTATTTATCTATTCGTAATTTAAGTGTATTTTTAAGCATTGATCTCAATTGTGACTACAATACGTATGTCAAAAAAATTAAAGGAGGTAACATTGAAGATTATATCTCACAAACTTTAAAAAACATTTATAATATAACTAATCCAGAAACTTTTTTTAATAAAAATATTTGGAATGATGATATAATTTATAACGAACTAAACGAATCACTTTTTGGATATGAAAAATTCAGGTTTAATGAACCTTCAATTGCCATTTTAAACTTAAACAATTTTAATAATTTATGCTTTGACAAAATATGTGAACGATTAAACATAAAAAAACCTTCTAAAGAATTTGGAGTAAATCTAGACTCTCAAATCATAAATGAAGATTTTCCAAAATCTAATAGATATTGGATTGAAATTAATTCAAAAAGAAATCAAAAATCAGAAGCACATCCGTATGATCGATATGGTCAAATAAGAATTAAAATTGATAAAAAAGACTTAGAGAATTTACACAATAAACAAATTGAAACATTAAAAGAAATTTGTCTGTTTAGAAAATTTTGATATGATAATTAATTTTTCATTTTTAAAATTTGTTTAGCTATAGTAATCAAAATATCTACTAAAATAGATCAAAATGCAACCCCACCGCATCTTCAAAATGTCTTTCGCTTCCGTTTATCCGCATTACATCGCTAAAGCTGAGAAAAAAGGTCGTACCCAAGCCGAAGTCGATACGATTATTTGTTGGTCAACGGGTTATCATCCAATACAATTGGAGGAAATCGAGGATAAATTGATGCGACAAATTCGTTATCTCGATAAACTTATTTATGAGTTAGCAAAGGGCAAAGTGATGGAGAAGATATTAAGGGTATAACATTACTTCATAAAAATTTCATTAGATTTTTGTAGATGACGAAAAAAAATCTATATATCATTTCGGGTTGTAATGGTGCTGGAAAAACCACAGCCTCTTTTACCATTTTACCTGAAATTTTAGATTGTAAAGAATTTGTAAATACAGATGAAATTGCGAAAGGGCTCTCCCCTTTTCAACCTGAAAAAGTAGCTTTTGAGGCGGGTAGAATTATGCTTCACCGAATGAGAACTTTGTTGTTCTTTTGGTTAAAAACAACAGAATTAGCAAAAGAGAAAGTAAAAACAAGGGTAAAAGAAGGAGGTCATATATCCCTGATTATATTATTGAAAGAAGGTACAAAAAGGGCATCTGTAGTTTATTTATACCATTTAAACTTTGAAATTTCCTCATAATACTATTTTTTTAACCTTGAAACTGTCTAAAAAGTTCACAATCTTTTCGATCAAAGGGAGAAATCACATACTATTGATTATGAGACTCCTCCTTATGTCGGGGTGACAAACTGTATATTGATTTAGACACTATCTTACAAAAGCAATAAAAATTAGTGTTGGTTCTCGATGCGCTTCGCGCTCGAACGAACGATTATTTCAATTATACACTCAACCGTTTGTTCGAGTTGTTTAAAAAAAACGTATTGAGAACTTTACTTTTTAATCCAGTATATTTTAAGCTTAAATGGTATAATTCAAATTAAACGATCCTAATTAGGCCGAAACTGGCTGTTATTAAAGGTCGGAAATACTATCCTTTCGTCTAAAAGAAGTTTAAGGAAATGAATAAACAAAATGAAATCACATAATACTAACATGTGATTTCCCTTGTCGTAGAAGAGACAAACTATATATTAAGTTACTACTTTTTAGACATCTTATTTATTAGAAAAAAATTCTTAATCTATTTTAAACCCAGATTACGCATTAAAAATTCATTAGAGATAAAATGCTTTTTTAATATAAAAAAGCATTTTTTTTGTCCTAAATGTAGTAAAACTACAACTTCGGTAAAAAATTTCCATGTCGTATTTTATCTTCTTTGCCCTTTTCATCTTGATCACAAAGTATAACGCATAATCTGGGTTAAATTTCAAAAATCATCATAATATATAGACTTGCTTTGTAATGGTTGCTCTTCCCCAGTTATAATTGGGAGGAGATGAAGACCACATATTAAAAAGAAAATTTGAATTAAAGTACGAATAATATTCTATATAACCATTAAGAGAATAAGTAATATTTACTGGAGATGCTCCTGTAGTGAATTTTTCGATATATGTATTTGTAATCGTTGACATATTTGCAGTAGAACCAGTCGATGGTGGTGCTTCATAATTATTTACAATAGTTGATTTCCTAGACCCTGCTTCTGCTTCAGTCCCATTCTTTAAAAATCGAATACCATAATACCCTATCACTTCTTCTTTAGGAAAATTAGAAATACCTACAGGAACGGAATAGTTTATAATAATTATACAGTTTTTATTTGCTGGAAGGCTAACACTGGTAGACAACCCTAAATTCAAATTATTAACGATACCGGGAGATGCTATTGAATAACTAACAGGATTTAAAGCCACAATCCCATCTACATCTGAAAGAAGATGCGTATTAAATGTTCCTATATTTCCGTTAGCATCACTCGTAAGTATTTGAGTTGAACTTGTAGTAACAGGAATGTTACGAATTCGTAAACTCCCATTTACATCTAACGTAGAAGTAGGCGAAGAAGTTCCTATTCCTAAATTACCTGTACTTGTGACTCTTAATCTTTCAATATTATTGGTCCTTGTTACAAAGTCATTTGCATTTGTTGTACCTATAAAATTCGTGTTTGGATTAGTATTACCATTCCCCAAAATACTCCAATTCGTTGGAGTAGTTGTGCTTTGATTCGTTAAAAGTAACCATTTCGTTCCATTCCAATAATAAAAACCAGACACCACATCATTAGGAGCTATACCAGCAGTTACAGTATTATAAACAATTGTCCCTTCTGCAATTGAGCCTCCTTGCGGATTTAATACGGGTGCTTCACTATTTGATGCTGTTAGTTGCACTCTTGGAGGTACCAAACCACTTGTATTAGAACTAATATCTAATATTCCTTGAGGCGTTACCGTTCCAATCCCTACTTGTCCATTGATTATTATGGAGCTTAAAATAACAAAAATTAACAATACTCTTTTTTTCATCCCGCTTACATTTAAAATCATTTACAAAGTTAATAAATTAAGACTGTTTTAATATATTTTACAACAACAATATTTAAGTTATACTACTAAATATCAGTATTTTACTACAAAACACCCTTTTCAAGAAATAAATACATCAATAATCATACCATCTTTACAAAACAAAGAATCTTATATCTATTAAGTTTGAGTAGATTTATTTATTTTTATTCAAAAAAATATTTCAATTAGAATGACTTTTATTTATTATATTTCCTTTGCTTTTTAATATTAAATTTATAAAATAACAAATATGAAAACCAATTGATCTATGGTTTATATAAATAAAGAACGTTTAAAAAGAGAATGTGACATAATACTTTTTTAGGTTAACCCTAAATCATTGATTGGAATTGAAGTAAACCGGCACACCAATCTACTTCAATCTATCTTATGTAAATTCAAGCAGATATTCAAATCAAAAAGTTTTACTTTGATTGATTAAAATTACCTTTTTCGGAGTTTATATTATTTTACTTGTTCTCCTTTTATAAATGTATTAATGGGTTTTACATAAGGAATCGCATCTATATCCTCTGTCATCAAATCATTATCATAAATAACAAAATCGGCCCACTTCCCTACCTCTAAACTTCCTTTTTCGTTTTCTTCAAAATTAGAATAGGCGGACCATATAGTCATTCCTTTTATTGTTTCTTCTCTAGATAAAGCGTTTTCTGGTTGAAACCCTCCTTCTGGATAGTTTTTTAAATCTTTACGAGCCACCGAAGCGTAAAAGGTCAGCATAGGATTTACTTCTTCTATAGGAAAATCAGTTCCTAAAGCTATTATTCCTGCCTTGTTTAGCATTTTTTTATAAGCATAAGATTGTTTAATTCGTTCTTTACCTACTCGTTGTTCTGCCCAATACATATCCGATGTAGCATGTGTGGGTTGAACGGAGGGTATAATATTAGAGGAAAAAGCATCAAAATCTTGCTCTCTCATTACTTGTGCATGTTCTATCTTCCATCTTCTATTGGGTTTGTCTTTTAAAACCTCTTTATAAATAGTTAACAAAACGGTATTGGTAGAATCCCCTATAGCATGAGAATTCATTTGAAATTCAGAGTTTGCTATTTGTTTTGCTATTTTTCGAACATCAGCTACAGATGACAATAACGCACCATAATGATTAGAACGGTCGTTATAAGGCTGGTGCAAGCAAGCACCGCGAGAACCTAGAGCGCCATCTCCCATAAATTTAAAGGATCGTACATTCAACCAATCTGTTTTATAGGGGCCTAATTGTGTATATAAATCTACATTCTCTTGGCTGGCACTCACCATGGCATAAATATTAATTTTTAATTCTTTGTTTTGCTGTAATGAGTCTATCAAGTGAATGGTTTCTTTTTCTAAACCTGCTTCATTAATGGTTGTTAAACCGTATTGAAACATTACTTTTTGAGCATCTTTGAGTGCTTGTACTTGATTTTTTGTTGTTGTTTTTGGAATAATATTATAAACCAATTCCATTGGATTATCAATCAAAATACCTGTTAGTTCTCCCTTTTTTATTTGAATTTCTCCACCTGACACTTTTGTTTCTGTTGTAATTTTTGCTAATTCTAGGGCTTTACTATTGGCCAGAAGAGCATGACCATCAATTCTAGTTAAAACTATAGGTATGGTAGGAAATAATCTATCCAATTCTTCTTTTGTTGGAAATTCTTTGAGTTCCCAATCATTTTGGTCCCAACCACGTCCTGTTATGAAAGTAAGATTTTTTTCTTTTTGAAATGCAATTATTCGATCTAAAACTTCTTGGTAACTTTTAGTTCCTCGCAAGTCTACTTTTTGAAGATTTAATCCAAAACTATAAAAATGAGCGTGTGCATCATACAGTCCTGGGAAAATATATTTTCCTTGTGCATTAAGTATTTTTGTTGATTGATATTTTTTTAGAATATCTACTGACTTTCCTATAGCTATAATTTTACCTCTTTTTACGGCAAATGCCTCCGCTTTTGAAAATTTTTTATCAACAGTATAAACTGTGGCGTTAGTAAGGATCATATCTGCTTTTTGTTTTTGAGCTAAAGAGCTAAAACTAGTCAAAAGGAAAAGACTTAATAATGTTAAAGATAAAATGGATTTCATTGTGATCTTTTTTTCTTTGTACATATAATACTAATGAACTTCTAAAATTTGATATAAGGTACCATTTAAATCAAATTGATGGGCTACTGATTGTCCTATTAACTTTTCTGCTAAAGGGGAATTGGGGGAGATTCCAAAAACAACCTGATCGTTTAGTGTTAGTTTGGGTAAGGCACAACTGACAAAGACAGTTAGCTGATTTGTTTTTACAAGGCTTCCTAAACCAATATTTTTATGTTTTTGTGATGTGTCTATTTTTTCTAAAATAGCTTTATATTGAATTGCTTCGCGTAATTTAGTAGATAATTTTTCTTGTTCGAGGTGCATCATAGATAAAGCGGTTTCATGTTTATCTCCTGCAGATCCTTTGGCATCATTTGAAGCATCTTCGGCTAGATCTGTAATCATGTCTTGAAAAACATCTATTCTATCTTGAAGTATTTGAAGGTATTGGGTATGAATTTGTTGTTTTAGTGTCATTTTAACTTATATTTTTTAGGGGACAAAATAACGATAATTACAATAAAATATATTTGTTATCGAAGAACTTGGTTTATACCTTTAAAATTTCTTTTATAAATCAAACTTATAATTTGCTCCTCCCATTATTTGTATGCCTTGTACGGGATAATTTAACCATCTTTGATAATTTTGATTGGCTAGGTTATTGCCTTTTATAAAAAATGTCAAACGATCATTGTGTTTATAACCTAAATCTGCATTGATATCAAAATAAGCTTCTACATTTTGTACGGAATCGGGATAAGTAAAACGGGTAAGGTTTTTAAACTGGTCTTTGCGTTCACCTACATAAAATAATTGGGTTCCTGCATACCATTTTTCTGTGATCGTAAAATCTGTTAAAAAACCAACTTTTATAATTGGCAAATTCCACGCTTCTAATTGATGGGCTGTTTGATAGAAATTAAATGTTGTATTAATCCCTAATGCTATATCTTTATTTACATCGGCTTTTAGTTCTCCAAAAAAAGTACTATTTTTAAGATCGTCATATACTATATTAAATGAATTACCATAGCTATAATTTTCTGTAGGATTGGACAAATAAGGATTACTAACAATAAGAGCTTTATTCTTTACCGATTCATAAGTTGCTTTTAAATGATAAGAAACTGTATTAGCTAATTTTCCATTTAGCCCCACAAATAACGCGTATTGACGATCACTGGGTTGACAGTCTAAAGTAGGAGAAAAGAATTTATTTTGACTCACAAATTTTTGATAGGTTTGTTGTTCCAATCCTCCTTCTGCTCCAGCAGTTGCTACCATTAGATCACCCACAACTTTATAAGAGGCGTAAATTTTTGGGTAGAAATAAAAACCTGATTGAGTTCCTTGATCTATTCCTGAGTAATTATTTTTTAATCGAGCTAAATAGGTTAATTCAGCACCAAAATCTATAGATAAATCATCTTTTTTAAAAGTAACACTAGGATGTGCGCTAAAAATGAGTGAGGATTGTTGTATAGATAAATCTTTGCCTTGGTTGTTTTGATTTATTTGAAAGCTTTTATCAAAAAAGGTATTAACATAATCTAAGTTAAAGTTAAGTTTAAAATCTGTTTGATTTATATCAAAATTAAAACGCGGTGTTGCTATAAACCTATTTTCTTTTGAATTATAATCATCTGAAAATCCGATATAGCGCATATTTATTTTATTTAAAAAACTTTTAGCAACTATTAATTCAGCATCTGCTTTGAATGTATTATAAATATGTTGAGGTTTTATGAGATTAAAATGGGTCCAATTGAAGTTAGGATTCTTTAAAGGCAAACCATACCAATTGTATCCTTCTTTATTATAAGAGGCATCAACTTTTAATAGATTTTTATCAAATGTATAACTATAAAAACCACCTAATATAAGATCTGCATATCCATTATTAAGTGGTAGATCAGAAATTCCTCCTCCTGAGCCTTGGTATCGAACAGTTCCTCCTAAATATTGATTATCATCTATATCATGGGTAATGAAAAGCTCTGAGTAGAGGGTATTATAATTGCCATAAGCTGCTGATATATAATTAGCCCATAATTTCTCTTGTTTACTTTTTTCTATCAATACTGCTTTGCCTTTAGAAGGGACAAAAGTAGATGCTACAGGAAATGAAAAAATCTGATATTTAATGGTTTCTTTTGGAAAGGATTTTGTTTCATTTACAGGAGGCACTTCTTTTAGTTTAAAAGCATCTGAAATAGTGGGTGTGTATGGCTTTATTACATTTATTACTTCCGTACCTATTGTATCTTCTTTTTTTTGAGCGAATCCATTTTGAAAAAAAATTCCAAAAATAATTATTCTGTATATATTGATTTTATTCATCTGTTTGTTTTTTTAAAGGTAAATACCAGTATAGTATGGTTTACTCATTTTAAATTCATGGTAAAAACAATACTTTACTTTTTCTTTTGCTCATCTTTAATTCAGAATTATAGAATTTGTAACAACTATCGCTTTATAGATGAATTGGTTTTAGCTTCTTCTGTTTTTATTTTATTTAATTCCTCTTGAGCCTCATTGAGTACGTCTTCAAAATTGCTAAAATTTTTAATAACGCTTTCTAAAATATAGCTTGCTTGGTAACTATCTTTTAGCCCATAGAAATTCTTTGCCATAATTACTAAACTTTTAGCACCATAATATTTATATCCCGAATATTCTTTTGCTATTTTTTGTACGACTGCATTGGATAGTTCAAATTTACCTTCTTTGTTTTTGAAAAATGAATCATAATATAAAGCCTCTGCCATTAATTCGCCCTTAGCTGTTTTTTGAACGTTTTCATAAGCTTCTTTTGCTTTGTTTTCATCTCCTGTTTCTCTAGCAGAACGTGCTATAATAATCTGAGCATCCGTTTTAAGTTTTGCTTCTATTTTTAGATTTGCTCGTATTTTTTCTGCATAAGTTACCGCTTTATTGTAGTCTTTCTTTTGGTAATAAATCTTCATTAAATTAGCTTGTGCATAAATCTTATTCTGCGGAAAATCAGATTCGTTTTCCAAACGAGTTAAATACAAAATAGCTTGTTCTTCATTTTGTTTTTTTAAAAACAATTCTGACAAACGAGTAAGTGCTTGTTCTGTATATTCGTTTCTTGATTTTGACACTAAATATTCGTAATTAGAAGTAGAAAGATCTGCTAATCCTTTTTGATAATATAATTCTGCTAAATAGAAATGTGCTTTTACTATTTGAGTTCCATTAGGAAAAGTATTAATATAACTTTTTAAACTAAGTAGTAGTTGTTCTTTGTTTTCTTGTGCATATTGTTTTTCTATGGCTTCCCAAGCATCATGATCTAATTCAGCATTATTTATTTCTACAAAATCTAAAGTTTTTACCCAACTCGCATATTCTTGTACCTGTCCTCTGTCTATATAGATTAGTCTAGCCGTACGAACCGATTCGTTAGCTTCCTCTGTTTTAGGATAATCTTGTGCCACTTTTTTAAATTTCAACAAGGCTAAATCGTCTTTATCCTCATTATAAAATATAAGCCCTTGACGCAAAATAGCTTTTGCTGCATAACGCCCGTTTTTGTACTCGGCAACTAACTGGTCATACATTTTTATAGCATTAGCAGATTGCCCTGTTGTTGTATATGTATTTGCTAATTCATAAAGTGCGTCATCGCGGTATTGTGAGCTAGGAAATTTTTTAACAAAAGTATTCAGTTCTATTATTTTTCGATCATTTTTACCCGAAAAACCATACGAAATGGCTTTTTGATAACTTGCATAATCTGTATCGAATCCTTTTAAGTTTATGGCTTTATCGTAGGCTTCAATAGCTAGATTGTATTTAGAGGTTACGAAATAACAATCTGCTAGTCGTAAATACGCATCTATTAGTCGTGCTTTATCATCTTTGGGATTTTCTGTATATTTTTGAAAAAATTTTGATGCTTGTTCGTATTCTTTTAGTTTAAAATAAGTATAGGCTATATTATAATCTATATTTTTATTTTCGGTTGTTTCTTTTGATGCTGAAAAACCAACAAATTGTTTATAACTCAATAAAGCGTTCGAAAAATCATTTTGAGCAAACTCGCTCTCTGCTTTCCAAAAAATTGCACGGATGGTAATAATAGGATTCTCTTGTTCGTTTATCGCTTTTTTAAACAGATCTAAAGCAGCCGTATAGTTTCCTTCAACAGCTAGTTCTAGACCTCTATAAAAAGCTACTTTTTGGTAAACTGAACGATTTCCTAAGGTTTTATTTTTTTCAAGTAATACTAATGCTTCTTTATAATTATGAGAAGTTACAAAGGAAGTAACCAATAGATTTTCAATTTCAATTTTATGGAGTGTATTAGGATATTTTAGTAAAAAATTGGTTAAAATTTCTGGAGTTGTTTGATAAGAATTTCCTATATCGTAACTCAAACGTGCATAATTTAAATACGCGTCTTCTTGAATTTTTTTATCAAAAATCATTTCAGAAGCATTTTTAAAAGCATTCAACGCTTGTTGCTTTCTATCTGTTTTCAAATAACTTTCGCCTAAATGATAATACGCATTCTGAGCAACTAAGTCATTTCCTTCAATAATTTTATTAAAATAATTTATAGCTGCATCATAACTTTTCTTTTGGTAAAATGCATATCCTAACTGATAAAAATCAGTATTACTCCATTTTCCTTCTTTTCCTTGATATTCTTTTAAATAGGGAATACTTTTATCATATTCTTTTAAATTAAAATAACTTTCACCTATAATTTTATTGAGTTCCGATTTTTCTTCTGGAGTTGACTGAGCCATTGCTTTAATTCCTAAATCAACCGCTTTTTCAAAAACACCTGATTTAAAGGCCATATCAGCCTGAAAATACGAAAGTTTTTCGTTGTATTTATCCTCTTTACCCACTTGGTCAAAATATCTGTTTGCTTCTTCATACTGATCTCCTTCATAGGCTAAAAATCCTAGGTAATATTTAGCTTTTGAACTGTATTCTCTAGAATGGATCACTCGATTAAAATAGTGTTTTGCTGATTTTTTATCATGGGTTGTAAAAAATGTGTAACCGCGATAGAAATAATATTTTTCTAGTTCATCCTGTGTTAAAGCAGATTCATCTACTTTTTCAAAATATTCTAAAGCGTAGGCATACCTACCGTTTTCAAAAAAATAAGTTGCTAGTTCCGTATAGGCTGAATTCATTTTAGCACTTGTAGGGTATTCTCTTATAAATTGCAACATCCGTTCATCTGCACTTTCTTGTTTTAACCGCAAGGAAGCAACTGCGCTATAAAAAGCACAATCTGATGCTATTTCAAATTCAAGATTTTTTTGTGCTCTATCAAAAATATACTG
This sequence comes from Flavobacterium columnare, assembly GCF_014844295.1. Lineage (NCBI taxonomy): Bacteria > Pseudomonadati > Bacteroidota > Flavobacteriia > Flavobacteriales > Flavobacteriaceae > Flavobacterium > Flavobacterium columnare. Next base: position 2,560,374 of record NZ_CP054494.1, on the reverse strand, counting down.
AGCAGCCAGATAGTTCTTATTTTTAAAAAGATTAATTCCTTTTTGATAGGAACTAAGCGGGTTGGTATAAATTTCAGATTGTTGACAAAACACATACGAACTTTCTAAAAAAAGAACGAGAAATATAAAAAAAGGTAATTGACGCATAGAATATCTTTTGTAATTCAAATTTAGTACTTTCTACTAAATATAATTTAAAAACGCCTATGTTATGCGTTTATTATTCAATAAATACATTCTTAACAATGGTTAACAAGAAACCTTTGCTTTGTTCATTCTTTTAAAATAAAATTTAATCACAACAATGAAACAAAAAAAGAAATAAATAAAATTTAATAGTCAAAAATATACAAAAACACAAATTACATTAAACTTATTTTTTTTTCAAAATAAATACATTTTTATCAAAATTAATTTGCTTTTTAAAAAAATACCATTAATTTAGCAACGAATTAAAAAATTTATTATTAATCAAACCAAACAAAAAACAAATTATGAAAAAATTATTATTATCAGCTTCTGCTGCTTTAATGATGTTTTCTTGCCAAAAAGAAGACAGTACCACTAACAATCCAGTTGACGCTTCTGCTCACAGAGGATGTGCTTCTCACACAGTCTTAGAAAGACAAATGCAAGAAGACCCAGGACTAGCATCTAGAATGAGTGCTATTGAAAAACAAACTTCTGAAATCATTAAATCAGGAAGATTAGTAAATGGGATCATTGAAATACCAGTTGTTTTTAACGTGTTATACAGAACTACAACAGAAAATATTTCATTAACTCAATTACAATCTCAAATTGATGTTTTAAACCAAGACTTTTCGGCAACTAATACAGATTACAACACAACAAACAATCCTTATGCAAGCGTAAGAAGCGGAAGCTTGGGAATCCGTTTTGTATTAGATCAAGTAATAAGAAAATCAACTACAAAAACATCTTGGGGAACAGCTGATGCTATGAAAAAATCAACTCAAGGTGGGATCAACCCTACTTCTCCTACAACTAAATTAAATATTTGGGTTTGTACAATTGGAGGAGGAATCTTAGGATATGCTCAGTTCCCTGGAGGTTCTTCAGCTACCGATGGTGTAGTTTTAGATTCTAAATATACAGGAAATACAGGAACAGCAACTTACCCATTCAACTTAGGACGCACAGCTACTCATGAGGTAGGTCACTGGATTAATTTACGTCATATCTGGGGAGATGCTACTTGTGGATCTGACTTAGTAGCTGATACTCCAGTTCACAACGCTCCAAATTCAGGTGTTCCTGCTGTAGGTCATAGATCTACTTGTACAGGTACTCCACTTGAAATGTACATGAACTACATGGACTACACAGATGACAGAGGAATGTATATGTTCTCTCAAGGACAAAAATCAAGAGCTTTAGCTGTATTTGCTTCTGGAGGAGCAAGAAACTCTTTTGCTCAACCATAAGAAATTCAAATTTTAATACGATTAAAATCCTGAGGTTGTTTCTCAGGATTTTTTTTATATATTCGTTTCAAAAAGATAGAAAACATGGAAAGCAAAACTATTGCCAATGGAATTATAAGAGCCGTCATTACTTTAGTTGCTATAACTATTTCACTCTATTTTCTTTACAAAATAAAAACAGTTATTATTTACCTAGTAATTTCATTATTACTATCCATGATCGGGTCCCCTATCGTTAATTTTTTTAGAAAAAGATTAAAATTTAAAAATACCTTAGCTGTACTAGCAACTCTTTTCCTTTTTGGAATTATCATATCAGGTTTTTTCCTAATGTTTATCCCATTAATAAACAGTCAAGCCACCCATATTTCATTACTAGACAGCAAAACACTATCTATACAAGTAGAACACTTAATCATTCAATTAGAATCGTTCTTAAATACCAAAGGTTTTAAAGCAGATCAAATACTTAATAAAAGTAACCTAACAAAGTATCTTAACTTTCATTTTTTGAGTGAATTTCTTAATACTTTCATCAATGCAATCAGTAATTTCGGAATGGGGGTTGCTTCTTGTTTTTTTATTACTTTTTTCTTTTTAAAAGAAAGAGCCATTTTCCTACGTTTATTCAGAAACATCTTACCTGATGAGCATGAAGAAAAAATAATAGCATCTATTGAAAAAATAGATTTTTTATTATTAAAATACTTTAGTGGCATATTGCTACAACTTTTAATTGTATTTATCCTTTATTTTTTGGTCTTATTCTTTTTTCATGTAGAAAATTCTTTTATTATAGCATTCATTTGCGCTGTTTTAAACATCATCCCTTATATAGGGCCTCTCATAGCTAGTATTTTAGCTGTTACCCTAGCTTTACTGGGCAGTTTTAATGGCAGCATTAATGCCGAAATGCTATATCACGCCTTATACATTTTAATAGGTTTTTTCATTGTTCAGTTTATTGACAATAATTTTAGTCAACCTATTATTTTTTCAAATAGTACAAACTCACATCCTTTGGAAATATTTTTAGCAATCTTAATTTTTGGTTTTCTATTTGGAATTACAGGAATGATCATTGCTGTCCCATCATATACCATACTGAAAGTAATTGGAAAAGAATTTTTTCCTAATAATAAATTCATCCATTCTCTTACAAAAAAATTATAATGAATTTTGATTTATTAGCTCCTAAAGTACAAGAATTTATAGAAAATTCGCTAATGCTAAATTTCACAAAAGTAGCGTTAATGAAAAACCCTTTTCCTGAAATACCTTGGAACGAAATTCTAAATCAAATAGCCTCTAAAGCTAAAGCAAAAGAAAAACTCCCTACGTGGTATTATCAAAAAAATATTGTATTTCCGAATAAATTATCTATAGAACAAACTTCATCAGAAATTACAGCTCAATACAAGTCTTCACTTATTAGCGGCAAGACGCTTATTGATCTTACAGGAGGGTTTGGTGTGGATGATTATTACTTTTCTAAAAATTTTAATCACTTAATTCATTGCGAAATTAAAACTGATTTACACGAAATCACTAAACATAATTTCAACAATCTTCAAGCTAGTAATATTGATTGTTATCTTGGCAATAGTCATGACACTTTAGAAAAACTGAATCAACATTTTGACTGGATTTACATAGACCCCTCTAGAAGAAATGATGCAAAAGGAAAAGTTTTTTTGCTAAAAGACTGCCTACCGAATGTTCCTTTTTATTTAGATTTTTATTTTAAATTCACAAAACACATACTCATAAAAACGGCTCCAATTCTAGACCTATCAGCAGGTTTATCTGAATTACGAAATGTAAAAGAAATTCATATTGTAGCCTTACAAAATGAGGTAAAGGAACTTCTTTGGATCGTTGAAAAAGGATATAGCGATCCTGTTTTAATAAAGACCATTAATATTACTAAGGAAGAAAATGAAATTGTAGAGTTTATATGGGGAAAAGAGCCTTTTAATTGTGAGTACTCTAAGGTCCAAAGTTTTTTATATGAACCTAATAGCGCTATCATGAAATCAGGAGCATTTGATCATATTTGTCATTTATTTCCTGTTAACAAATTACATTCTTTTTCGCATTTGTATACAAATAATGAGCGAATTAAGTTTCCTGGTAGACGGTTTAAAGTAATTAAAAACATCCCGTACACTAAAATAGAAATTAAAAAATATTTAGAAGGCAAAAAAGCTAATATTACAACTCGTAATTTTCCAGAAACGGTTGAAACAATTCGAAAAAAATGGAAGATAAAGGAAGGAGGTAATTTGTATACTTTTTTTACAACTGATTTAGATAACAATAAAATTATTTTACTTTGTGAAAAAATTTAGAAACGAAAATTAAATCCAGATTATGCGTTGGACTTTGTGATGAAAAGAAAAAGGGCAAAGAAAGTTAAAATGCACGATTTTTTATCGAAGCTATCGCGTTACTATATCAAGGACAAAAAAGGAATATTTTTTTAGATTCAAAGTTATTTTTATCTGTAATAAATTTCTAATGTATCCTCTGCCTTTAATTGCATTTCCAACTAAAATTAGATAATGGATAGTGTCTCGCGCCTTCTAAACTATAATGCCACCATTCTGATTCTAAAGATTCAAAGTGGTACTTTTTCATTACTTCTTTTAACCACTTTCTATTTTTTAGCACTTCTTTAGATAGATTGGTATAAGTATGTGATGATTCCTTTCCAAAATAATCAAATACAGTTCCCATATCTACTTCTTTTCCCGTTTTATCTACTAGGGTTAAATCTACTGCTCCTCCTCTATTATGGATAGATCCTCTTTCTGGATTTGCTACATAATTAGGATTGGAAACTATTTGCCACATTTTTTTTTGTATACTCAAAGGACGATAGCAGTCAAATAGTTTTATATGGTATCCTTTTTTTCTAAATTCTTTATTTGCTTTTATTAATTGCATTACTGTTTTATATCGTAGATAACAAGCATCACAATCATATACTTTATTTTTTAAAAAGTTGTCTTTTGTAGCATACTTCATATCCAAAACTAAATCCTCTGAATACTCATTTATATTAACAAAAGAGGTATCCTGTACAATCAATTTCTTATTATTCTGAGAAAAATGGTTTATTGTAAAGAAAATTGTTAATAGAAGAATTTTGTTTTTCATCCGTTTGAATTTTGTTTTTCAGTGGCAACTATAGCGTCAAATTTCAGTAATAGATATTACGTACTCAGGTTACTAATTTATGGCGATTTCATGAATATAAAACATTTAAAACTTAAGATTTTACAATTGCATATCTATTGATTAAAAGCTTGTCTATTCTAAATTATTTTCCTTCTTTTTGATCTTGATAGTATTCATAAAACCATGTAATTATAAAGGATGGAATAAAATCTAAACCAGGGGTTATTTCTTCTATAAAAGTTAAAATCCCCGCAATTTTGCCCACTGTTCCTTTATACAATAAGCTCATTACAAATCCAGCAAAAGGAGCCCAAAAAAAATCTATAAACTCACCTGCTCCAGGAAATAAGTAACTAAAATACCCTATAAGATCCATTATGATACTTATAATTAATTTTCCTGTGGTTGCTTGTTTGTTTTTTTGTATCACTTGTTTTTTAATTATATATTAGGATAAAACATAAATAATTAATATTAACTTTTCTTTTTGATCCTTTTGTTTTACTCTTAAGTTCTTTTTTTAAAATACGGATACAATCTTTCGTTTTTTACTTTTTACAGATTTTATTTTTGTATTTACATTTTTCACTCAGAATGCTAAACAAAAAATAGTATCATCAAATATAAAAATATTAATTTTTTATGCTCTTTATAAATAATGAGTACCGTCTTTTAGTTTTAGCCTTGGGGCTTTCTAAAACAGGTTAATTTGTTTGTGTTTTATCTAAATTACAAAATGATAAAACTACGAAATTATTCCGTTTTTAATACGATGGTCTTTTATTAAAATGAATTTATCATTTATTTTCTGTATTTTCCTTGTTAGCTCAAAAGAATTGGTTTTAGCTTTTATCCCCCTTTTATTCTAAAGTGATTCTTTCAAAGTTGCATGAAGGTTATTCTTTTGCATAGACTGTAAAAGTTTGTACTATCAGTTGAAAAAATCTTTATCTATTATCTATTTTTATTAATTTAAGTTTATAATGGAGTTTTTTTTAACTCATATTAAAATTAAACGCATTAAGAAAAACACTGACGAAATGCTTATTATTATGGATAAAACTTTGTAATTTTTAGGTTTATCGAGAGTTGTTTTTAGGAAATCTATAGATACAAAATCTTTATTTATCCAATTTTGTGATTTATATACGAATATAGAATTTAAAACAAAAAGGTGACACGCTGTTGCCATTCTTGAATGAAAGAATTCATTGGATTGAAAAGCTACAATAAATGAGGCTAAATGCACTATTAATACGGTAGCTTTAGGCAATAATGAATTACTATCTATTAACAGCACTCCTATTAACCAAGAGCAATAAATAAATTGTAATTCAAGGGGTGCATCATATCCATAAATAAGAATTTTATTATCTGGAGAAAGTATTGTACCTGTACATCTAAAATAGTATATAAAAAGTCCTATTGTTAGTGCAATGGTAGGTATTAAGTTGTAATAAGTTTTTTTAATGAGTAAGGAAACTAAAAAACCTCCTGATTGAAAAACAAAGAATACGGCAAATAATAGATCAAAAACAAGCATTTCTATTTTAAAAAATGTGTTGAATTTTAAAGTGATACATATTAGGTTAAAAAAGGTTTCTAGTATAAGTAATCTTTTAATTTCTGATGTTAAATTTTCTTTATTAAAAAAAGGAATAGCTAGTAATGGAAAAAGTAAACTGATAAAAACCTCATAATAAACGCTTTTTTGAATTATATATTGAATAAAAAAACAATATAATAAGCTTAAAAGGAAAAATAATGAGGTAGTACAGAGTTGGTATTTTTTATTTGATAATGAGGTCATTTTGTTTCTTTTAAATTAATCTTTCTTTTATCATATTTCGTTAAATGTGTTTGCAAAATGAAACAACAAAATACTAGAAGGCTTATAATTTATTAGGTGTAATTAATTATACGAATCTCCTCAATTCATAAAATATTTTATAGATTTTTTAAAAAAGCATGTTGTTTTTTAAAATAATTTTTATTGAAGATGAAGTATTTTTAGACAACACCTCTTTTTATTTTCGAACTACTTAAAGTACGTAAAAAACAATAATTACACCTAATAAATCATATTAGTTTGTACATAAATATGTTAAATATTTATTATGCTTCTACTAAATAATTATTTACAATTTTAGAACAGATTGCTGCATTTTCCATACACCTTTCAATTGTTGAAGGAACTGTCCATACTTGATTTTCGTCATTAATCCATTCTCCTGATATAAAAACATTATTACAATTAAAAGAATTAATTCCTACCTTGTTGTTATAATCTGGATTTATTAATTCGTTTTCAAATGCCCAAAAATATTTATTGCCATTATCTTCTTTAATTATTGGACCATGATGCCAGTCTTTATATTCTTCAAGATTTATTTCTGTGTATTCAAGATACTTTGCTCCTACACCTATATTTAAATTTCCATACATCATATCTTTACACATATCTTTTTTTAGTAGTCCCATTTGAAATAATAGTTCTTCTTCTACTTCTTTTATGGTACATTCTATTAAAGGTTTTTTATACAATGGTCCCCTTTCTTTTTCGGTTTTTGTAGCTGTAATTGAAATGGTAACTTTAACCCCGTTTGAAAACTCCTTATGTGCGTATTTTTTAGTATGGTACAATTTATAACTTAGTCCCCATGCAGAATCAGCAATAATTCCAATGGTTTTATTTAAAAACAAATCGGGAACTTCTTTGAAATGAAATTGAAAACCGTGACTTTTTATATAACTAACAGATAATCTTTCTGCAATTTTAGGCAGCATTTCTATAACTTGCTTAGGTGGGATTGCTAGGACAAAAGCATCCGCTTCAATGATATTATTTTTTTCAGAAACGGCATTCAAAGCTTTTCCATTACTAATATTTAATTTTTTAATTCCTTCATTAAAATGAAAGGTTACTCCTTTTTTTCTTAAAAAGTCATACCATGGTTGTATCAATGAATCCGATATAGGTCCGTTGAGAGTAATACTTGTTGTATTGGTTTGAGTATATACTTTCTTTTTTGATAAATTTTTATAATTAAATAATAATAGGAAATCTCCAGTCTTGGTATTGCCATTACCTCCTATCCAGGTAGATATAATTTTAAGAATAAAAACTGCAAGTTTGGGTCTTTTATCAAATTCTAAATATTCACGTAAAGGCATATTTAGAGTCTCTTTATCTATTTTATTTACTAATAATTTAGATCTAAACCAATAAATATCTTTTAGAGGGACACCTGAGAAAAACAAGGAATTTGCAGATTTTAAGTTGTCTATTAATTGCTCTAAAAAATTAAAAAAATTTCTATTAAAATCCATAAACTTTCTTTCTTTTGCCCAGTAAAACTGAACATTATTTATAGGTTCAATATTTTTTAATAAGTTGTTCCCCTCATATTCTATTTCATTTAACGTAGTAATGAAGTTCATATTAGAGGCAAACATTTGCCTGTGTGTGAGTTCTGTTGGTAAACCATTTTCAAAAGTACCAATACATTTTCCTCCAGGCTGATCTTTTGTTTCGTAAACAGTAATCTCATTTCCTGTTTTAATTAGCTCATGAGCCAATTTAAGTCCTGTAACGCCAGAACCAAAAATTACGATTTTTTTCATTTGTTTAATTTAGTATGTAAGCATACAAAATTAAAACATTTTTTTACAATACCGAATTAAAAACCATTGATATTATTTTATTTAACCAAAAAAAACAAAACACACTTTAATTTAACTAACACCAAGAAACACAATATCTATATAGAATGTTAATATGTTATGTTAATATACAATGTCAATACCGTATATGAAGCTTAACAAAACTTTATTTGAAGTTCAATAAAATTCTTTGTTTATTTGTGGAAATACTTAGTAATGATTAAAGCCACTAATATTCATAAATACTTTGGACAGCTAAAAGTTTTAAAAAGAGTAAATCTTGAGATTAAAAAAGGAGAAATTGTATCAATAGTTGGTGCATCTGGAGCAGGAAAAACTACTTTGCTACAAATTTTAGGTACTTTAGATCAACCTAGTTTTAAAAACAGAAAAGGCGTTAATCTTAGTTCTTCTTTAGAAATTAATGGTCAAGATGTATTAAAAATGAGTGATAAAGAGCTGTCAAAGTTTAGAAATTTAAACCTTGGTTTTATTTTTCAATTTCATCAACTGTTGCCTGAATTTACTGCATTAGAAAATGTTTGTATTCCTGGTTATATTGCTAAAAGAAAAAAAACAGAAGTAGAAAATGAAGCTAAAAAATTATTAACTTACTTAGGTTTAGAACACAGAATAAATCATAAACCTATGGAACTATCTGGAGGGGAACAACAGCGTGTTGCGGTTGCTAGAGCCATGATAAATAAACCTAAAATAATTTTTGCAGATGAACCCTCTGGTAATTTAGATACCACAACAGCAGAGAATCTGCATCAATTATTTTTTAAACTTCGTGATGAACTAAATCAAACTTTTGTAATTGTTACTCACAATGAAGACCTAGCTGATATGGCTGATCGAAAAATAACAATTGTAGATGGTAATATTAAGGATATTCATGATATAGAAGTCGTTCTTGATTAAAATGGAATTTACAGAATTAAAAAGCTTTTTAGATGAAAAAGTAGATTTATATAATCGTCTCGATTTTATAGAAAGTGATCCTATACAAATACCTCATTTATTTAGTATCAAAGAAGACATTGAAATAGCTGCTTTTTTAACTGCTACTATAGCTTGGGGAAATCGAAAAATGATTATAAAAAATGCACAAAAAATGATGAGTTTATTAGGTGATTCTCCCTATGATTTTATTCTCAATCACAATTCTGCACAACTTAACAAACTTGAATCATTTGTACACAGGACTTTTAATGGGCAGGATTTTATACAATTTATTAAAAGTCTCCAACATATTTATTTACACCATAAAGGATTAGAAAATCTCTTTTCTAAACATACTGAAAACAACTCTACGCAAAAAGCAATCAGTGAAGTTAAAAAAGTTTTTTTTGAAATTCCACATACCATAAGATCTCAAAAGCATCTTTCAGACCCTTTAAATAACTCAGCCGCCAAACGAATTAATATGTTTTTGCGTTGGATGTGTAGACAAGATTCTACTGGTGTTGATTTTGGTCTTTGGAAAAAAATTTCTCCATCTGCCTTATCATGTCCTTTAGATGTACACTCAGGGAATGTAGCTAGAAAATTAGGGCTCTTAAATCGTAAACAAAATAACGCTAAAGCTTTGCATGAATTAGACACTAATTTACGTTTGTTAGACCCTAAAGATCCTGTAAAATATGACTTTGCTTTATTTGGATTAGGTGTTTTCGAAGGTTTTTAATACAATGTCTCTTTTCTAACACTCATTTTTAAAAGTACCCCAAAACAGTATCTAACTTTTTGGGGCAGTGCATTTTGAGGGGAGTGTAATTATATGTACCCTCTTTTTTAATTTGTGTAGAATGGATGTTATTTCTAAAAATCACTTTATATTAGGTATATACTCTAAAATTCGTAAGGCAAATAATACCTTCTACCCCTAAATACAATTTATCTTTTAATAGGTTCGTATTTATTTGTCTTGTCATTATAACTATATTTAGTCATTATTGACTTATTACTTAAACTAAAATCGCCATTAGATAATAAACTAAATAAATATCCTTCATTTCTTTTCTTAGAAATAGTCTGCGAAGTAGTCTTTAATCTATCTAAATATTCTATTTCTTTTATATCTACCGTCTTTTCGGTATTGGCTAGTAAAAGTGTTTTATTTATAGGATTCCAAATTTGATTTTCATTTAGAGTTGCTAATTCTTTACGTATCGTTGTTTCTTTTTTTTCTATAGCTTTCCAATTTACATGATAAAACGTGTTGTTTTTAACTTTTAATGGATTAACTTTGATTGTATTTGGTATAAGTTCTGGCTTACTTTTAGATAAAAGCATACTATCTTTTAATACAATTAAATACAAATCTTTTTTCTTATTAAAAACAACACTAGCTTCTCCATTTTTAGCTAGTAAAAGATTAGCACCTGTATTGTCAGTAGGTTTCTTTTTTTGAGCAGACATTGAATTCAGCACAAGAAAACTAAACAAAAGAATCATTTTATTCATAAACACAAATTTTATTGGTTATAGATTACGTATTAAGTCACTAAAAAGTCGATTTATTTTGCAAACCTAACTTTAAACAGTAACACATCCTACTGGTAAGGAACCATAACAATATAAAACTTTTTTTTAGAAAAAACATGAAATAGGAATATAATTATACTTTTATGAGTACAATTCTCCTACTTGGCTATTGCATCTAATAATAACTGTGCGGTTGCTTCATTAGTTGCTAAAGGCACATTATGTACATCGCAAATTCTTATAAGCATATTAATATCAGGTTCATGCGGATGACTACTCATTGGATCTTTAAAAAACAAAACCATTTTACATTTTCCAATTGCAATTCTAGCTGCTATTTGTGCATCTCCTCCTAGTGGACCACTTAAAAGTTTTTCTACCTTAATTCCTGTTGCCTCTACTTTACCACCTGTTGTACCTGTTGCTATAACTTTTATATTTTCTTTTAAAAGTAGATTTAAATTTCGATTTACAAATTGAACCATATCTGCTTTTTTTCCGTCATGGGCAATTAGTGCTATTTCCATATTTTTTAATTCGTTTGTAAATGGTATGCTATTAATCCATCTATTGGTCTTTGTAGAATTTTACCTACTTTCATAGTGTGTTTTTCTAGAGCAGACTTAATTTCATCTTGTAAAAAATAAGCAACAGATCCTATAAAGTGATTAGATAGTTCTTTATAATCATCAAACTGTTTGATACTGTTTTCTATAAAACATTCTATTTCTTCTTGTATAATTTGTTTACAAAATGGTTCATTTTTGTATTTTATTAAAAATTCTGTAAACGATGCTAAGTAAGCATTTGGATTAGGTTCTTTATATAAGTTTTGCTTAATAACATCTGCATCTAGGTCGTATGAACTTTCAAAGATTTCGACTAATTTTTTAGGCATTTTATTATAATAATATGCTCTTAATAAATGACGTCCAAAACGATTACCTGAACAATCATCCATTATAATATAGCCTAATGATTGCACTTTTTGATGCAATAGATGGCCATCAAAATAACTACAATTAGATCCTGTTCCAAGAATACTAACAATAGCTTTTTCTCCTTGTAAAGTTGTAGCATATACAGCTGCGTAAGTATCTTCGTAGACATTGATTTTTGCATTTAAAAAATATTTTTCAAAAATAGAGCTAAGAAAACTTTTCATACGATCCGTTCCACATCCTGCTCCATAAAAGTATAAATAAGAAACAGTATCCTTGTTTTTCGTTAACTCTAAATTATCCGTTAAACGTTTTAAAACTTCTGCTTCTGTTAAAATTTCAGGGTTTAAACCTTGTGTATGTGTAGAAAATAAAATGTTTCCTAATTCATCTATTGCAGTCCAATCTGCCTTAGTCGAGCCGCTGTCAATTATTAATTTCATTTTTATAATTTTATCTCTTTATGATTTATTAATAAGAATAAATAAAAACCATCTTAATAAACCTTTCTTTTTTTAATATTTTATATAAATACTTAATATTTTTTTACTAGTCTTTTTTTTAGTAAATAACATTATCAATCAAGAAATATCGTTTTATTGATAATAAAAAAAATCCCGTTTCATTTAAGAGAAGAAACGGGAGATAAAAATAATCATTTTAGTTATAAATTAGCTATATGTACTGCTAAATCTATTAATTTACTTGAATAACCATACTCATTATCATACCATGATACTATTTTAAAGAATGTTGAGTTAAGACCAATCCCTGCTTTTGAGTCAACAATTGATATTCTTGTATCTCCTACAAAATCTTGTGAAACTACGTCATCCTCTGTAAATCCAAGAATTCCTTTCATTGTGGTTTCTGATGCGTTTTTAAGCACTGCCATAACTTCTTCATAAGATGCTTCTTTAGCTAATTTTACTGTTAAATCTACCACGGATACGTCTGCTGTAGGTACGCGCATAGACATTCCTGTAAGTTTGCCTTTTAAACTTGGAATTACTTTAGCTACTGCTTTAGCGGCTCCTGTTTGGGATGGTATAATATTTAATAAGGCTGAGCGTCCTCCTCTAAAATCTTTTTTAGACGGACCATCTACTGTTAGTTGAGTAGCTGTTGTTGCATGTATAGTAGTCATTAATCCTTCTACTATTTCAAAATTATCATGAATAACTTTGGCCAAAGGAGCTAAACAATTAGTAGTACAAGAAGCATTAGACACAATAGTATCTTTAGCTGATGCTTCGGTATGATTTACTCCCATTACATACATTGGAGCATCTACTGAAGGAGCTGAAATTACGACTTTTTTAGCTCCACCATCAATATGTGCTTGAGCAGTTTCTAGTTTTGTAAAAATTCCTGTACATTCTGCAACTATTTCTGTATTTACCTCATCCCATTTTATCAATCGTGGATCTTTTTCAGCTGTTACTCTTATAGGTTGATCATTTACGAGTAATTTTCCATCTACTACTTCTACTTTTCCATCAAAAGGACCATGAACTGAATCATATTTTAACAAATAAGCTAGATGGTTTATTTCTAAAAGATCATTAATTGCTACTACTTCTACATTATCTCTTTTTAAGATTTCTCTAAATACAATCCGTCCTATACGTCCAAAACCATTAATTCCTATTTTTACTTTCATATCCTATTTTTTTTAAAATTCATTTACAATCGTTTATCTGGATTGATTTTCAATATTTTTAATAATTATTTTAAAATTCTTTAGCAACTCAATATATTTACTCTCATCAATCTGTAGTAATCCGATTTTATATTTTTATATCTAATTTTTATCTTGTGTTGATCTTAATACTTTATTAAGTAGACATGATGTCTGAAACTTTAAGCAATTCTTGATCAATTTTAGAATGACCTTTTATAGCTTGTTCTAAAGGCGTTAAAGCTACTTTATCTTCTAACAATCCTACCATATAATTGGATTTTCCTTCTAAAAGAGATTCAACTGCTTTTACTCCTAGACGAGCTGCTAATACTCTATCAAAACAAGAAGGGGAACCTCCTCTTTGCATGTGACCTAACACAGACACTCGAACGTCATATTCTGGTAAATTTTCTTCGACATATTCTTTTAGTTCGAACACATTTTTACCTATTTTATCTCCTTCTGATACGACTACTATGCTTGATGATTTGCCTGAAGCTTTACTTCTTTTTAAGGATTCTAATAATCGGTCTAATCCTAAATCTTCCTCGGGAATAAGAATTTCTTCTGCGCCCGCTCCTATACCCGCATTTAGGGCAATATGGCCAGCATCACGCCCCATTACTTCCACAAAAAAAAGCCTGTTATGTGAACTAGCTGTATCTCTAATTTTATCAATAGCTTCTACTACGGTGTTTAGGGCGGTATCATATCCTAATGTATGACTTGTACCATAAATATCATTGTCAATGGTACCGGGAATTCCCATTACGGGAAAATTAAATTCTTTATTAAAGATTTCTGCACCGGTAAAGGTTCCATCACCTCCTATTACAACTAGGGCATCTATTTGCGCTTCTTTTATTTTTTTAAAGGCTAATGTTCTGCCTTCTATGGTTCTAAAATCTTTGGAACGAGCAGATTTAAGTATTGTCCCCCCTTTATCTATTATATGGTTTACGGAACGAGCACCCATTTCTTTAAAATCTCCTTCTATCATTCCTTGATAACCTCTATAAATACCTATACATTCTATATTATAAAAGGCACACGTTCTTACAACAGATCGAATTGCCGCATTCATTCCTGGGGAATCTCCACCTGAGGTTAAGACTCCTATTTTCTTTATACTTTTATTTGACATTAAAAAAGGATTTTCAGAATAAGTAAAGTTACGAACACTCTCTTTACTTAAAAATGATAAATATTATTTTTTTTAAGCGTTTTTTACAATCAAAAAGTAATGAAGATTTATAAAACTCTCAAAGAGGATCTAAGATACTATTTTTTATAGAAATAAACAACTAATTTAATTCAGGAATTCTATCTTCCTCTTCTTTTGGTTTTTCAGATGATTTTTTCTGTCTTTTTTCTGTAAATTGAATAATTTCTGGTAATAAATCAGAATCGGGTACCTGTTCTTTTGGTTGGTCTGATTTTCTTTTGGTTTTATTTTTTTTAGAATTAAAAACTTTGTACATCAATTCTTTAAAGGTGTTGAAATCTACTTCATAACTTACCCCTACTCCTTGCGTATAACCAATACCTCCTTGACCCAAATAACTTATATCGTTTTCACGATTGAATACACGAGCCTTTAGCGAACCATCTTCATTTAAACGTAATTGGATCTCTACATCGCCTACCACAACTGATTCGTTTACTCCCCCTACAGGTACACCAAATTTACCATTAATCGTAATTTTATCACTTATTTGCGTAGATACTGTAAAACCTACTCGTCCTCCTGTGCTTGTTTCTTGATTTAAACGGTCGTTTTGCACATAATTTAATCCTAATTTAAAACGATCATCGTTAGCAAATAAGTCGTCAAATAAACTATTTGCACGTTCTAAAATATTACCACTAATAACATTTTCTACGACCCCTTTATCTGATAAAAAACTTCCTGAGGAAATTAACGATAAGGCTTGTTTTTGACGTGTATCAAAATCGTTCAGTTTATAATCTATTTCTGAACGAAGAACAGAGCTAACAGTTGGAAAATTTATAAAAATTTCAGGTGTTGGATTCGTTAATTTGTCTGTTAGTTTAATGACTACTTCTGTTGGAACTTTTTTATTAAAACTAGGATTATCTAATAATATAGAGGGGTTTGCTTCTGTTTTATAAACGGCTTCCATATTTAGGGTTGCATTTAATGGATCTCCATCCCAAGAAATATATCCTCCATTTTTAACTTTTATTTTTTTATCTATAAAACCACCGTATTTAAAATTATAGACTCCATCATACACTTGAAAATCTCCCCACATATTAAACTTCCCCAAGGTGTTTATCTCCATTAACAAAGAACCACGGCCACGTCCTTTTAGCCCATGGCCATTATTTTTGTTTACAATTACTTCTATTTCTGCAACAGGAGTAATATTTAGTTCAAAATTTAATTCTAAACCATTGTAATCTTTTTCTTTACTTTTTACTTTTTGAGAAGTATTTTTAGAGTTTACAAATTTAATATAGTTTTTTTCTGAACTAGCTTGATCATCATTAATCGGTATTTTTAAAGAAGACCCTTCTGCTGAAGTAGCATTAACATTAATAGCTAACGCGTTTGTAGGCCCTTTAATTGTTGCTTTCCCATCCATATAAGCTGTTCCGTAATACAATGCGCCTTCATGATCTTTTGTATCAAGCACGACAATCCGATCCGAATTAATATTAAAATTTAGATACCAATCACTTAGTTTATTGTGCTTTACCCAACCATCCAGAGTACCTGTTGTTCTAAATTTAGAATCCGTTACCTTCACCTCTCGAAACGAAAATTGATTTTCTGTAACTTCTACTATAGAATTAGTACCAAAATTATAATCCGTATTCAAATAAGGCACTTTTATACCCGATTGATTTAGATAGAGGCGACCATTTATTTCGGGATTGTAAATATCTCCTTCAAATTTGGCTGAACCTGATGCAAGCCCTCTTATATTCGTTATTATATCAGCTCCCATAGGAGTAAAAAAGGAAAGGTCAAAATCTTTGAGCCTCACATCAAGATCCATCAACGTTTTCTTACCCTGAAAATAAAGACTTCCTTCTGTTTTTAAGATATCATTTCCTTTGTTGTTTAAAACAGAATTAATTTTAAAATTCCTAAGGTTATCATCTCCTGTTACTGCTATATCAAATCTTCCTAAAGGCAAATTATTAATACTAAAATCATCCACTGTTAATTCTGAAGCGGGTTCATAAATACTTTTTTCTTGTTTAAAGTCTATATTCCCATTTAGTTTTCCTTTAAATTGCAAATTATCGACAGCAGGTGTAATCTTATCTAATTCTACATCCTTAAATGACAATCGAAGGTCTTTATAGGTAGAATCTTGTAAAACGCCCATTAATTCCATTGTCTGATCATTATGGGATAGTGAAATTTTTTCAATAGAAAAATCTGTTAGTTTTTTATTGAATACAATTTTGTTATTACGTTCTTCTTTTTCGTTTAAAAACCATAAGTAATTTTTAAAATTAATTTCTGACTTTTTAATTCCTACTACACTCTTATTATCTTTACCAATGGTATGGTATAAGTTTAAATTATAAAAATCCTCTGCTTTGTTTCCTCCTTTAAATTCAGTTCTAACAAATAACGTATCGTTTGAGGTTACATTTATCAAACTCATTTTTGAAACTTTATAGTATTTTGTTTTAATACTATCCATTTCTACATAAGCATTGTAAAGAGGGTTTTTATTATCTATATCTACACTTATATTATCAAATTCATTATCGTATGCTTTTATTTTTGGGGATTTAAAATTAAATTTGAATAAACCTTCATTAGAATCTATTTCTCCTTTCATAAAGGTGTTTTCTCCTAATGAAATTTCAGGATAAAATATTTCTATTAGTTTACTGTATACATTAAAATCAAACTTCATAAACTGTCCTTTACTCACTTTATTAGGTGAATAATTGGCATAAAGACTTCCCAGTGAATTTTCTATTAAATTGGGTAATTCTTTAAACTTGAAGATTCCTTCTACTTTTCCTTCTACTATATCGGGAGAATTGATAGTAATCGTCCTAAAACCATCTTTCTCAAAAGTAGATTTAACCATGAAATCATCAAAAAAATAAGTTTCTTTGGGGTTTTCATACGAGGTTTTATTTATGTACACATTACCATAAATATTATCAATTGAATTCCCTTGTAAATCCATCCTTACATCTCCTCTAAAAACAGAAACTGCATCAGGAGTGTATACATTTAGTTTTTTTAGGTTAGCATATTCTACTTTTGCGTGAAAATTATATTTACTTTCTTTTCTAGTTAAATCTAGGAACCCATCAAAATCCATAATTAAATTAGGATCATTAGCTTTTATAGAACCTTCAAAAATGGCTTTGTTCATCTGACCATCAACAATTATATTTCTATAATTATATTTGTTATAGTAGAGACTCGTTACAGTTCCTTTTATTTTTGTATTCAAGTACTTTTCAACAAAACCTCTTCCGTCTACTTCTGTATCTAAATTTACGATTCCTAAATCTTTTCGGTTTAAAAATGTCCCTAAATCAAACTCTGTTAGTTTAACATTACCAACATACGTAGCATTATCAATAGCATTAATATGGGTCATTGTTAAATTGGTTTTTACGGCTCCTAAAACGGAAGAAAGTAAAATATTTGCTTTTAATTTATTAAAATCTATTTCTGCCTGGCCATTTAAAGAAAAAGTGCCTAATTTTTTAAAATTAGTGGGTATTTTTTTTCCTAAAATATTAGGTAGTATTTTAATTAAATCTTGATAAGTAGAAGTTATTTTAGAAAAGCGTCCTTTTACGTAATAAGTATTTTCATGTTTTGAAAAAAGATTTTTAAATTGAAAATCACCTTTTATTTGTGATCCAAAATCATCTAATACAATCAATCTTTTTGTAAAAAAATTATTTAATGTCCCTAATAATTTACCTTTTACTCGGTATTTTAAATTTTTCCCAAATTCGTCATAAAATTTATTCAGATCATTAGAAG
Source organism: Flavobacterium columnare (assembly GCF_014844295.1). Classification (NCBI taxonomy): domain Bacteria; kingdom Pseudomonadati; phylum Bacteroidota; class Flavobacteriia; order Flavobacteriales; family Flavobacteriaceae; genus Flavobacterium; species Flavobacterium columnare. Next base: position 2,541,960 of record NZ_CP054494.1, on the reverse strand, counting down.
AAAGTATTCCTTCTTGGATTTTCACATCAAATAAAACTTTGTTATTAAAATCAGAAAAGTCTTTACGATCGTAACGTAATTCTACATCTCCTATTAAATTCGATTCTGGTGTTTTTAATTTGAGATGTGCGAGGTGTATATTTTTTTTTGTATATGTAAAATCAGATGATGATTCTTCTATTTCTATTCCTCGGTTATCTACAAATGACATTTCATCAATTTGAGTTGTAACATCAGGTCCTAAAATTTTAAAGCTATGTGTTTCTGCATTTAATTTTTTAGCACTAAAAACCAAAGGATTGGACATATTATCATCCCAAAAATAAAATTCACTATTCATCAGGTGAATAGTATTTATGGTCATTAAAAACTTTTTCTTAGAGGTAGAAGGCTTTCCATCATCAAAAAGCTCAATAAATTTATCTAAATTCGTATCGCGTTCACCTTTATAATTCCTAATTTTAAACTTAAGACCATCCATTCTGACTTCGCCAAAATGCAAATCACCGTCTATTAACTTTTTTAAATCCAGAATATTCGTTTTTAACACATTGATATGAAACAATGTATCTTTTTTATAATCCTTAATAAAAACTTTTTTGAGTTTAACTCCTCCAAAAACAGTAAAGTTAGCTTCTTGAACAGTAATATCAGTACCAAATTCTTTATTTAAATACTCCGTTGCATACTGTCCTAATCGTGTTTGAACAGAGGGCATAGAAAGAACTATAGCCAATAGGAGTAACAAGAATGCAATTCCAAGAAAAAAATACATCTTGATTTTTAAAACAGTCATCCACAGACTTTTTTTATTTTTTTTTACTCCATCTTCTTGCTCTTCCAAAGGAAATATTTTTTTGAGTTAAAATTTAGTAACTTTGCACAGGTTGTAAAAATAATCTATTCCTTGATTTTACACAACTTTAGAAACAAATTCTATGCCTTAAAAAAGAATGAAAAACATTTATATACTAGCAATCGAAAGTTCTTGTGATGACACGGCTTGCGCTGTTCTACACAACAATAAAATGTTATCAAATGTTGTTGCTCGTCAGAGTATACATGAAGAATATGGAGGTGTTGTCCCTGAATTAGCTTCTAGAGCGCATCAACAAAACATTGTCCCTGTAGTAGATGTAGCACTAAAAAAAGCAGGAATTACAAAAGAACAGTTATCAGCCATAGCATTTACACAAGGCCCTGGTCTAATGGGCTCCTTATTAGTAGGAACTTCTTTTGCCAAAAGCATGGCAATGGCGTTAAACATCCCCTTAATAGCCGTTAACCACATGCACGCTCATATATTAGCTCATTTTATACACGAAGAAGGTTTTTCTAAACCAGATTTTCCGTTTTTAGCACTGACTATATCAGGCGGACACACTCAAATTGTAAAAGTAAATAGTTTTTTTGATATGAAAATTATTGGGGAAACAACTGATGATGCTGTTGGCGAAGCTTTTGACAAATCTGCCAAAATACTAGGATTACCTTATCCTGGCGGACCGCTTATTGATCAATATGCTCAACTAGGAAATCCTAAACGCTTTCAGTTTACCAAACCAAAAGTTGATGGTCTTAATTTTAGCTTTAGCGGACTTAAAACACAAATTTTATATTTTATTCAAAAAAATGTAAAGGAAAACCCTAACTTCATTTCTGAAAATTTAAATGATATCTGCGCGTCTATACAATATACCATAATTAGAATATTAATGGATAAGATCAAAGAGGCTTCTATCCAAACAGGAATTAAACAAATTGCAATAGGGGGTGGCGTTTCAGCGAATAGCGGTATCCGCCAAACACTAAAAGATACTGAAAAAAAATATGGTTGGAAAACCTTTATCCCAAAATTTGAATACACCACAGATAATGCAGGCATGATAGGTATAGTTGGGTACTATAAATTTTTAGAAAATCATTTTAGCGATAATTCCGTAACTTCTAAAGCAAGAATTGAGTTTTAACAAACCATTAACTACAAATAAAGAGATAATGCAATTATTCTATAATCCATATATAACCATTGCTTCGACAGATTTTTATTTTGACAAAGAAGAAAGCAAACACATAGTAAAGGTATTACGCAAAAAAGAAGGCGATATTTTATTTGTTACTAATGGCTTTGGTTTTTTATTTGAAACAGAAATCACTTTAGCTTCAGAAAAAAAATGCTCTATAAAAATTAACAATCATAAAACCTTTAACCAAACTGGGTTTTACTTGCACCTAGCCGTTGCTCCTACTAAAATGAATGAACGTTATGAATGGTTTTTAGAAAAAGCAACCGAAATAGGCATACATGAAATAACACCTATTATTTGCGAGCATTCTGAAAGAACTTCTATAAAGACAGACCGCTTTGATAAAATCATCCAATCCGCCATGAAACAATCCAATCAGTTTCATTTACCCAAATTAAACAAAGCTATCTCTTTTAAAGATTTTATTAATAAAGATTTTGAAGGACAACTGTTCATTGCTCATTGTGAAGATTCTGATAAAAAAAATTTAAAAAAAGAAATTACGCCCAATTCTAAATACACGATCTTAATTGGCCCTGAGGGTGATTTTTCGGAAAAAGAAATCCGATTAGCTGTAAATAAAGGTTTCATACCTGTAACTTTAGGAAACACAAGATTACGAACGGAAACCGCAGCAGTTGTTGCCTGTCATAGTGTGGTTTTTAGTAATGAATAATTAAAATACTTTTTAAAATTTAGATTTATATCAATTACAATATTATTTTTACAAAATAAAATAAGACTCACGCGGTAAAAAATGTTTAGAACAGATCTTATAATTTTTAGTTTTTTAGCTTTTTTTAGCTCTCCTCTTTTCTCTCAAGAAATAGCTTTACTAAAATACAATGGAGGTGGCGATTGGTATGCTAATCCCACATCATTACCTAATTTAATAAAATTTACAAATCAAACAATCAACACGCGTATCAAACAAAAACCCTCTACTGTAACTCCTGGTAGTAGCGATATTTTTTCATATCCCTTTATACACATGACAGGACACGGAAATGTGGTTTTTAGTCCTCAAGAAGCCGAAAATTTAAGAAACTATCTAAATGCAGGAGGCTTTTTACATATAGATGACAATTATGGAATGGATCAATATGTACGAAATGAAATTAAAAAACTTTTCCCTAATCAATCTTTAATAGAAATTCCTACTTCACATACTATTTTTCAAAAACCATACCCTTTTCCATCCGGATTACCTAAAATTCACGAACATGATGGCAAAAGACCACAGGCTTTTGGTCTATTTTTAAACAATCGCCTAGTATTATTATACACTTATGAATGCGACTTAGGCGATGGATGGGAAGATTATGAAGTTCATAACAACCCCAAGGAAGTACGTGAAAAAGCTTTAAAAATGGGAGCTAATATCCTAAATTACGTTTTTAACCATTAGTCATTTGGAACAACTTAATCATTACAATACTGCTTTCAATTCTAAAAAATTCCCAATCACATTAGTGTGTGATGGTGTCTATTTTCAAGAAAATATAGGAAGTATTTTTAGAATTTGTGATGCAATGGGCGTTTCTAAAATTATTTTTTCAGGTTCAAAATTTATCTTTTCTGAACGCAAAATCAATAAAACATCTAGAAGTACTCATAAAAGGGTTCCTTTTGAAATCATTAAAGAACAAGAATTACTTATTAATCATCTACATTCAACTTCTTCTATCTGTATTGCACTAGAAATCACCCAAACCAGCATCCCTCTGAACAAAATAAAAATAAACCTAAACCAACCTATTACTCTAATAATAGGCAACGAAATAAACGGAATTTCAACTGAGATCCTAAAATTATCTACAATCCACACACATATTCCTATGTTTGGATATAACAGCAGCATGAATGTTGCACAAGCATTATCTATAGCACTTTACGAACTAACTCTTCAATTAACTTAATACAATTTCATAGCAAATACCTAAAACGGTTGCCTCCTTTTTGCTTTAACCCAGATTGTTCTTTAGCCTTTATAATGAAGATAAAAAGGCAAAGAAGATGAAAATATATAGATTTTTTTTTCGTAAATATAGTTTTCGTATGTTCAGAACCAAAAACTGAATACTTTTTTAAAATTCAAAATTCTTTTTATTTATAATAAATCCCTAATGCGTATCTATTACTCTTAAAAACTATATAAATTACACAACAAAATACATGAATAAATGCAAAATACATATTTTAAATAAAAAATAAATAAATACTTTTCTAAAAAAATCATAATTTTTTATAATAAACGTTTTGTAATTAAAATATATTTCATATCATTGCAGCAGAATAAAACAAATTTTATCAACCAAAAACCAAAAAAATATGAAAAAAGTTTTATTATCCGCATCAGTAGCGTTAATGATGTTTTCTTGTCAAAAAGAAGACAATTCTCCAACAGATCAAGTAGAAACTGCTGCTCATAGAGGATGTGCATCGCATGAAGTACTGGAAAGACAAATGCAAGAAGACCCCTCTTTAGCTTCTAGAATGGCATCTTTCGAAAAACAAGCATCTGAAGCAATTAAAAACAATCGTTTAGTAAACGGTGTTATTGAAATTCCTGTTATTTTCAACGTATTATACAATGGTAGCACAGAAAACATTTCATTAGCTCAATTACAATCACAAATTGATGTATTAAATGCCGATTATGCAGCTACAAATGCTGATTATAACACAGCTAACAATCCTTATTCTTCTGTAAGAAGTGGTAATTTTAACGTTCGATTTGTTTTAGACCAAGTAATTCGTAAAAGCACTAAAAAGAGAAGTTGGGGAACTGATGACTCTATGAAAAAATCAACACAAGGTGGTATAAGCCCTACTTCTCCAACTACAAAATTAAATATTTGGGTTTGTAATTTAGGTTCAAGTTTATTAGGATATGCTCAATTTCCTGGAGGTGCCGCTGCAACCGACGGTGTAGTACTACATTATAAATATACAGGCACAACAGGTACAGCTACTGCCCCATTTAATTTAGGTAGAACAGCTACTCACGAAGTAGGCCACTGGATGAACTTACGTCATATTTGGGGTGATGCAAATTGCGGAAATGATTTTGTAGCAGATACTCCTCTACATGATTCAGCTAACTATGGAGTTCCTACCGCAGGACACAAATCTACTTGTACTGGTACCCCACTAGAAATGTATATGAACTATATGGATTACACTGACGACAGAGGTATGTATATGTTCTCTCAAGGACAAAAAGAAAGATCATTAGCTATCTTTGCTGCTGGTGGAGCTAGAGCATCATTTGCTCAACCATAATAGAATCATATTTTCCTCATATAATATTTTTTTAACCTTAGCCTGATCTTTTGGTCAGGCTTTTGTTTTTATGTTATTATTTTTACTTCATTTTCCCAAAAGTATCTTAATACTTTCTCTTTAAATAACTTAACATACGATGCAATCATTATTTTTGAATCGGTCAATTTCTATTCTATAAGCTAGCTATTTTTTCAGAAATTTTCTTAACATTATTATCTCCTCTTCTAAAACCTCTTTCAGAAATCCTTTTTCAAATAATTTCTATCTAAACTTTATAACTTTTCCTATTCTTCTTAGTTTCTTAAGTAAACCCTTAATTTAAAGCATAAATGATATTATAAAGTATTTTTGTTTTTATATATTGTAAAGAAATTCTTAAAAATCTTATCTTTTTCCTACTTTATTTCCAAAAAAGTATCACCTGCTCGTAAATCACCTGTTTGATAGCCTTTTAAAAACCATTTTTTACGTTGCTCAGAAGTACCGTGGGTAAATGATTCAGGCACAACATACCCTTGCAATCTTTTTTGGATTGCATCATCTCCTACTGCTTGTGCAGCACTTAAAGCTTCATCAATATCGTCTGGATCTAAATATTTCTGATTATGTTTAGCCCAAACCCCCGCGTAAAAATCTGCTTGCAACTCTAAAGCTACCGATAAACGATTGCCTTCTTCTTGAGTCGTTTTTTGTTGCAACTGTCGTACTTTATTGGAAGTCCCTATAACTGTTTGTAAATGGTGTCCAACCTCATGTGCAATAACATAAGCTGTTGCAAAATCTCCTCCTTTAGCACCAAAACGAGTTCTTAATTCTTCAAAAAAAGCTAAGTCCATATATACCTTTTCATCTCCAGGACAATAAAAAGGGCCTGAAGCTGCGGAAGCACTGCCACAAGCTGTTTCAACTGCATCTGTAAATAAAACCATTTTAGGATTTCTGTAATTAATATTGTTTTCTTTAGATAATTTACCAAAAATATCTTCTGTATCAGCAAAAACAGTGGCTACAAATTTCCCCATTTCTTTTTCTTCTGGTGTAAGAGAACGTTGTGAGGCTACTTCTTGAGCACTGGATTGATTCATTTGTTCTAAAACAGGGGCTATCATTTTACCAGTTTCTCCTCCAAAAAGATTTAATAAAAGGATAATAATTCCTAATACTCCTCCTCCTGCTATCATTTTTCCACCTACTGGTACACCTCTTCTATCTTCAACATTATCACTTTGACGTCTTCCTTGCCACTTCATCTTGTTATTTTTTATTTATGTTTAACCATTTAAATATTGTTGTTTCAAAAAACTCTTTATCTATAGGTTTAGAAATATAGTCATTCATACCTACTTCTAGACATTTTTCTCTTTCTCCTTTTATAGTTCCTGCTGTAAGTGCTATGATTGGAATTTTTTTATCAATTTTTCTAATTTCTAAGGATACTTCATATCCATTCATCAAAGGCATCTGAATATCTAATAGTATTAGATCAGGAGCATTTTGAGCATATTGTTCAACCCCTACAATTCCATTTTCGGCTTCAAAAATAATCACATGAGGCACTATTTTTCTTAAAAGTGTTTTAGCTAACATCATGTTGATTTTATTATCTTCTACTATTAATATTTTAAATTCATTATTTTTGAATTTCTCAAATGCTATTGTTTTTAGATCTTCAAGAGTTTCTTTCTTTTTTTGAATACTGTAATCTTCGCATTCTACGTTTTGTGTACAAAAAACTAAATCTAGTTCAAAAAAGAAAGTACTCCCTAATTTATAATTGCTTTCTAACTGAAGTTGAGTTCCCATTAAACTCAAAATATTATTAGAAATAGTCAAACCTAACCCCGTGCCTCCATATTTTCTGGTTGTTGAGTTATCTTCTTGAGAAAAAGGTTCAAAGATTTTCTGATGATTACTTTTTCTTATACCTATACCACTATCATGAACAAGGAATTGAACTTTAGCTTTATTTTCTTGAATTTCTTTTAGTTTTAGTTCTAAAACTACTTCTCCTTCATTTGTAAATTTAACGGCATTTGATAATAAATTTAATAAAACTTGTTTTATTCTTAAAGGGTCTATGGAAACATATTTAGGTATTTTTTCATCAAATTTAAAGTTTAGCGCAATTCCTTTTTTTTCAGAGTCAAAACGTATAATTTTAACAATTTGCAGTATTAAATCATATAGGTTTGATTTTTTAAACTCTAATTCTAATTTTCCCATTTCAATTTTTGAAAAATCCAGAATATCATTTACCACCTCTAACAAGATTTTAGCAGATTCATTTACTGTTGATAAATATTCGTTTTGAGTAGCGTCTAGTTCTGTTTGTTTCATTAATCCCGAAAATCCTATAATAGCATTTAAAGGTGTTCTGATTTCATGGCTCATATTAGCCAAAAATTCGGATTTAGCTTTATTGGAAGTTTCGGCATACTCTCGAGCTTTAATTTCTTTTTCTATTAATTTTTTTTCTGTTACATCAACTAAAATTCCTCCTATATAAGAAACTTTACCGTCTTTGATAACAGTATCACTAAATTCTTCAATCCAAATATATTCTCCGGATTTTTTCTTAATTCTATAGATTAATTGGAAGGGGATATTGCCTTCAAAAGCTCTTTTATTTTCGTATACTACTTTTGCTTTATCCTCTTTATGGGTCAAATCAATTAAATATACTTTACCTTCTAAAAATTCTTCACGAGTATACCCTGTTAGGTTTTCTATTTTGTCACTGATGTATATTTTAGAAAATTTTTGATCATATTCTGACAAGAATACGACTCCTGGTATATTATCAGCTAGTAATTTAAATTGTTTTTGTGATTCTTCGATCAAATTCAAATTTTCAATTCTTTCGATCGTAATAGAAACATTATTAGCTAAAATTTGTAAGATACTTACCTCTTCTTCTGTCCATTCACGTTCTCTAGAACAGTCATCAAATCCTAGAAAACCTCGAAAAGCATCATTTATAAATATAGGGAATAGTAAAATAGATAGTATTCCTTGTGAACGCAATCTTTGATAAATAAAAGGATTTTCTATTTGAGAACTTTTAGCTCTAAATACCTGTTTTTTTGATAACACTTCATAATAAATTAAATTATCTTTATGATGCATTTTTTGCAACGATTTGTTATTTATTTCTGGTTGTATATTTTTATTCTTATTTACCCATTCGTTCTTTTGGCTGAAATAATGTTCCACTTCATTATTTTCAAAATAATAAATTCGATCAATATTAGTGGCTTGGCCTACAATAGAAAAAATCTCTTCAAATAACTGATCTAAATCATCATTCTTGAGTAATTTTTCTGTTGAAACAGCAATTGCTGTTAGTATTTTTGTTTTTTCTTCTAATTTTTCTTCTGTCTCCCTTCTTTTATACGTTTCAATTGCCAATGAAACTACATCTGCTATTGATCTTGCAAAGTTAATATCATCATTATCCCATTCTCTTTTTTGTTTGGTTGCTTCAAAACTTAATAAAGAATGCAACTCTCCATTAATAAAAACAGGAAGATTGAGCATAGATTTAATTTTTTCTTTTAAAAAATAATCATTTACAAACTCATTAGTATAAAAATATTCGTATACATTATTCGCTACAATTAATTGTTCTTTTTCTAGATATTCGAAATAATTAGGATGGTCTGATTTAAAAAACACCAATCCCTCTTTAAATATATCTAACTCTAAATCATATAAAGAAAAACAATTAAGGCTTAATCGATCATAAGTCCAATAACTCACTCTATCTATTAGTGTTCCTTCCGCAGCAGATTTTAGTATAAGATTAATTCTGTCATTAAAACTTTCTTCTTCTTTATAAGATAGAGTAGCTAATTTATTTATTGTTTTATTGAAATTTTCATTTTTCCTTTGCCTGTTATTTTGTTCTATTTCTATATTCTTTAGCAAAGTAATATCCCTTGCTATTGCAGAAAAACCTAAAATTTCTCCCTCTTGATTTTTTTTAACATTTACTTTTTGAGACAACCATAATTCCGTACCTTCATTAACAATAATTGGAAATTCTATAGAGGGAATACTTTTCCTTCCTAATAAATTGGAACGATAAAACTGGAATACTTCTTTTTTATAATCTTCTCTAATAAAAAGGGAGAAATTTTCACCAATTACATCTTCATCTCTTAAATTAAATAATGATTTAGCAAATGTATTTACAAAAGTAAACCTTCCTTCTTTATCTATTTCATAAATAATATCGGTTGCGGTTTCTATTAGATTTTTATATTGATGGTCTAAATTAATCAGTCCTGTAATATCCTGACCAATATTCAGGTAGATATTTCCAGAATATTTAACATTCTTCCATTGTATGTAGCGGTAGGCCCCCTGTTTTGTTAATACCTTACGAGTATAAAACTCATGATTAGTTTGATAGTTTTCAATTGAATATTCTGGATCTTCTATTAAAGTTAAAAAACTAATTCCTTTTAGATCATCAGAACTATATCCTAAAATATTTTTTACATTTTCAGAACAGTAAACGATTATTCCGTTTGTATTAATCCCTATAATTAAAGTTGCTTTTCTATTAATAGCATTGTTGGTAAATAAAAAATTGTCTTTTGCTTTATACTTTATAATATAGCGTACATGATTTATTAAAGAAATCATTAAACAACTACAACTCAAAGTAACAAACATTATTGGGCTAAGTACTTTGTAATAAAACAAAAATATTATGAGCAAATAATTACAGATTACAAAGACCCAGTAAAAATGTATACGAGTAAAAAGACTATAAGAAAAAAAGAATAAAACAATCCAGTCAAAATAAGTAAACACATGTTCTGGATGGATCACTATACGTAATAAGGTAATAAAAAAACAACTAAAAAAAATAAGAGTAAAAAAGACTCCTAAATGTTTTTCTACAAATGAAATTTTATAACTAGCTACATATAAAAAAAGTAAAATGGTAGCAACAGTAAGGTTAATAGGAAAAAATTCTTCTTGTCGTAGATGAAAAAAATCAATTATAAACTCTATTAAAGGCAATGCAATTCCTACAAACAAAAAGTATAATCGATATTGCTCATTAGCTCCTTCAACCTCTGAAAAATCATATATAATTTCAGGATTAACAACCGATTTTTTAAAAAATCCGTAATACCCAACAAAAAAAGCAATAAATAAGAAAAAAAGTATATACCAAGATAACTGGTAAATATTTAATCCTAACCAATGAATCATTTGAAAAACCAAAATCCTAATCAAAAATATACAATTTAACTTTTATCCTAAATACCTAATAAAAATACAAAAAAAACAACTACATAATAATTATTTCTTACTTTTTTCCTCTATCCATTTCGACATATATTTTGTACTTGCAAATTGGTTTTGCGATAATAACTTACCAATAAAATTTTGATTCCTATGACTATTTATTCCTTTTTTCAATTTCAATATAAATTCTTTAAACAAACTTTTATATAATTCTTTTTTAAACTTTTCAAGAATAATTTTTTCTCCTTTTTTACAGGATTCTTCCCAAATTTCTTTTTCTCGGTACAAAGTTATGGACTTTTCAATAAAGTCTTTCATATTATCTGCCACATAACCGTTCCAATATCCGATAGAACTTATGCCTTCTACTCCAATAGACGTGGTTATTGATGGCGTATTTACTACCATTGCTTCCAACAACTTCCCTTTTATTCCCGCACCAAATCGTAAAGGAGCTAACAAAACTTTACTTTCTTCTAGTACATCATATACACAGGAGGCTCTCCCTCTGATACAAAAACCTTCTTTTTCATTATTTAACTGATTTATTTTAGGAGAAACATAAGCCCCATAAACATTAAGATTTATATTAGGTAATTCTTTACGTATGTCTTTCCAAATCATTTTTAGCTGAAGAACGGCATCGTAATTCGGCTCGTGTAAAAAATTCCCGATAAAAACAAAATTTTTCCTATCCTCATAAGCACGTGTCTGAACTTTGTTTGAATAAAAAATTGGCAAATAATAAAGTAGTGTTTTATCTATCTTAAAAACATTTTGTAATACCTCTATTTCAAATTCGGAAATTATCAAAGTTAAATCTGATCTATATATACTAGCTATTTCTCTTAGAGCCAATGGTTCTTCTACTAAATTTTTGATTTCAAAAACCATATTTTTTTTTACTGCTGTGTGTCTAGCATAACGTAAGCAATGCAAATCTTCTGAATCCAATATACGTATTGCTTTAGGACAAGTAGTAGCTACACGCCATCCAAATTGTTCTTCTGATATAAACCGATCAAAAACCACCATAACTGGATCAATCTTTAAAACAAAATCATCAAAACTAGCATGATTTAGCTCAATGGCATATTCTACTACATCAATAGATGATAGGTCAAATGAATTTTCTGTTTTTTGTGCAGTTGAAGCAAAAATTACTTTATATCCCAAATCTTTATACAAACTAATGAGTTGCAAAATCCTAGTCCCAGCAGCAGAAGAAGTGGGCTCTGGAAAAACTAAACCTATAAATAAAACTGTCTCCAAGTCTTTTTTTTGCACAAAATAACAACTATAAATTAGGAGTAAAAAATGTAATTTTGTATTTCAATAATTTTTTATATGTTAGGATTAAAACTTAAAACAGACCCTAGATGGGCTAATATAGCAGAAGGAAATCTTGCTGAAATTCTTTCAGATCATGCGTGGTGCGAGCAAAAAGCCGCAACTAACGCAATTAACCTCATCATTAATAACTCAGAAAAAGAAGATCTAGTAACTGAAATGACTAAAATAGCCATTGAAGAAATGGATCATTTTAGAATGGTACATGACATTATTAAGGAACGTAATTATGAGTTTACTCGTGAGCGCAAAGATGATTACGTAGGACAATTAACTAAATTTTTAAAAAAAGACGGAAGTCGCGAACAATCTATGATTGACCGTTTATTATTTGCTGCTATGATTGAAGCCAGAAGTTGTGAACGTTTTAAAGTTCTTTCTGAAAATATTCAAGATCAAGAATTATCTAAATTTTATAGAGAGCTTATGATTTCTGAAGCCAATCATTACACTACTTTTTTAAATTTTGCTAGAAAATATGGCGAAAGGGACTATGTAGACAACCGTTGGAAAGAATGGATTGCTTATGAAGAAAGTATTATTATAAATTATGGTAAAAAAGAAACCATACATGGTTAAGATGGGCGACCAAAAAATAATTACTTAACGTCTTAGCTCGCCCCCTTCAACAACAGGAAAAACTTCATTATCAACACCATGTAATTTATTTTTCCTGTTCATATTGTTCGATTGAACTCCGTTGGGTCTAAAATTGAGATCTTTAAGCCCTTTTTTTGTAATATTTTCTTACAATATAAAACTTATTATCAACATTAAAAACTAAGAAAATGCAAGCACATGAAATAGATTATCATATTTATGGTGAAGAAATGCAATATGTAGAAATAGAATTAGATCCACAAGAAATAGTTGTTGCAGAAGCAGGAAGCTTTATGATGATGGAAAACGGAATTAAAATGGAAACTATTTTTGGCGATGGTTCAAACTATCAGGATTCTGGAATATTAGGCAAGCTCTTAAGTGCTGGTAAACGCGTATTAACAGGTGAAAGTTTATTTATGACTGCTTACCAAAATCAAGATTTTTCAAAAAGAAAAATTTCCTTTGCCTCTCCGTATCCTGGAAAAATTATTGCTATAGATCTAATGAAATACGGGGGCAAATTTATCTGTCAAAAAGATTCTTTTCTTTGTGCTGCAAAAGGAGTTTCTGTAGGTATTGAATTTTCTCAAAAACTAGGGAGAGGTTTGTTTGGTGGAGAGGGGTTTATTATGCAAAAAATAGAAGGAGATGGTATGGCATTTGTACACTCAGGAGGAACACTTGCTTGTAAAGAATTACAAGTTGGAGAAATTTTAAAAATTGATACAGGCTGTATTGTAGGATTTACGAAAGATATAGATTATGATATAGAATTTATAGGTGGTATAAAAAACACTTTATTTGGCGGAGAAGGTATGTTTTATGCTACTTTAAAAGGTCCAGGAGTAGTTTATATTCAATCTTTGCCTTTTAGTCGTTTAGCTGGACGAATTATTGCTGCATCTACCATAGGAGGTCAAAACAACAAAGAAGAAGGTAGTTTATTAGGAGGGTTGGGTAGGTTATTAGATGGCGATACTAGTTTTTAACCATGTTATAAATGTACTGTCCAAAAATAGGCTAGATACTGTTTTAAGAAAAGTACAAAGGTGGACTGGCTTTGCCTTTTTATTTAATAGAATAACTCCGAAGAGCTTCTTTAAACCTAGATTTATGCATTAGAAATGTAGTACAGATAAAAACGGCTTTAAATTTAAAAAATGATTTTTTAGATTTAAAGCCGTAAAAGTACATCTACGAAAAAAATTTCTGTTCCTTTTTTATCTTCTTTGCCCTTTTCATCTTCATCACAAAGTCTAACGCATAATCCAGATACAAGATGGATCGTATTGTATTAATACCAACGTTTCTTGTTTTTCTTAGAATTATCAGACTTTCGGGACTTTTTAAGATTTTTTTGTTTTGGCGAAGTGCCATTTATAGTTTGACTGGATTGGGTCCTTTTTTTTACAGTACTATTTGATTTCCAAGGAAAAGGGTGATCTTCTACAATTGTTACTTTGTTCTTTAATAATCTAACAATATCTTTCCAATATAATTCTTCGTCTTTACCGCAAAAAGAAATAGCAATACCTGAATGACCAGCCCTACCCGTTCTACCTATTCTGTGAATATATGTTTCAGGAATATTAGGTAAATCATAATTAATAACTACTGGAAGCTGATCTATGTCTATTCCTCTTGAAGCAACATCTGTAGCTATTAAAAAATCAATTGTTTTGTTTTTAAAATCTTCTAGTACTTTTTGACGTGCATTTTGAGATTTATCACCATGAAGAGCATCACAATTTAATTGATTTTTTCGTAAAAATTCAGCAAGATTTTCGGCACCTTGTTTGGTTCTTACAAATATAATAGTGTTTCCTAGTTTTTCTTGCTTAATAACTCGCAACAAGAGTTGTTTTTTTTCAGATTTTTCAACAAAATAAACAGATTGTATTATGTTCTGACTATTGTTAAAAGTGGATTTAACTTCTACATACTTTGGCTTTTTAAGAAATTCTTCTGCAATTTCTCTAATTTCTATAGGCATAGTAGCGGAGAATAAAAGTGTTTGCCTATTTTGTGGAGCTATTTTTGTTATTTTTCGCACATCATTTATAAACCCCATATCAAGCATTAAATCCGCTTCATCTATAACTAAATGATGTAAGTGATTAATATCTATTACCCCTTGTTTATTCAAGTCTAAAAATCGTCCTGGGGTAGCTATTAATATATCAATTCCTTCTTTTAATTTTTCTACTTGAGTTGCTTGAGGAACACCTCCATAAATAGTAAGTGTCGTACAATTAGTATATTTCCCGTATTTATTAAAGCTCTCTTCAATCTGCAACGCTAACTCACGAGTAGGAGCTAAAACGACTGTTCGAATGTATTTTTTCTTTTTAACAGAACCTACTATTGGAATTAGATAATTTAAAATGGGAATAGCAAAAGCAGCTGTTTTTCCTGTTCCAGTCTGCGCACATCCTACTAAATCTTCTCCTTCAAGAACAATAGGTATTGTTTTTTCTTGTATTTCTGTTGGTTTTGTATAATTTGCTTCTTTTATTGATTCTACAATATTTCGATGAAAACGGAACGGTTCAAAAGTCATATATAAAAAATTTAAGCAAAGGTACTATTTTATGACTGAAGAATGTGCTTTTATAAAATCTGTTATCAAGTAGCCTATCAGTTTACCAACTAACTGAGGGTTTTTATCCTCACCTAAAGAAGGTGCTCCTTCACAAATATGCAAATAAGAGGCATTTTTATGTTTACCAAAAAAGTGGCAAAATTGTCTTACTTCCTCTACTGAAAAACCGCTTAAAGTCATAGCACTAGAGGGGACATTAGGAATAGAATCTAAATCAATTTCAATTCCGTAGGGATCTCCTTTTATGTGTTCGTAAGCTATTTTTAGTTCTGACTGATAATGTTTTTCTTGACGAATTTTAATTTCGTCATACGTATTGTACTTTACTCGATCATTTTTACTTTTTATAATATCTAATACATTTTTAGACGTATAACTTTCATGTAAACCAAAGATAAAGTAATTCTTTAAAAAGCCTTCTTCAAAGGCATAAGAAAAACCATTGCCACTATGTCTTCCTTCTAAGATTCTAAAATCAGAATGTGCATCAAAATTTACTGCATTAATAGATTTTCCTAATCCCAGTGCTGTTCCTTTAATATTTCCATAAGCATTATTATGCCCTCCTCCTATAATAATAGGAATTTTTCCAGCCTTGATAATATGGTAAATAATATGAGAAACCTCTTTATCTATATTTTCAACTATTTTAAATAATTGTTTTCGATCATCAGGATTATTAGGATCTAAATCTTCTGCTTCGTTCATTTCTTGCGAAACATCTACACGCCCTAAAATAATAATTTGACTGCCTTTACAAAATTTATTATGTTGTATATTGGCTACACTCTGAAGGGTACTTTCCCACGCTGTTTTAGCTCCTCTTCTACCTAAATTAGCACGTATACCAACATCTTCTGGAATTCCTAGAAGGACATACTTTGCTTCACTTCTTTTTAAAAAACTAAACACATCCTCATCTTTAGGAACAATTTGAATTTTTTCTCCAAATTTTATTTCACCATTACGATAAGCTGTAATTTTTGAAAGATCAGATTGTCTAAAACGAATTAAATTTTCCATTGGGGAACAAAATTATATTAAGTCAAAAATACTATTTTTATGTAAAGTTACGTTAACTCTTGGTACAATCACATTAAAAAATTATTTTAGCATACTATAATAACCCTAAATAAATAAATTTAATATGCAAAGAAATGCTCCAAAAAGATCTAATAACATAGGCTTTAAAGTTGTTATAGGTATTTTATTAACTATGTTAGCTTCTAGCTTAGTTTATATTTATAAACTAAACGAAGAATCTAAAAATACCTTATCCGTAGTAACAAATGAAAAAGAGGCTTTAATTAAAGACTTAGAAATAACTAAGCAATCTTTAGAAACAACTATGGAATCAAACACCTCAATGACCGAGGAATTAATGGCAGAAAAAGAAAAAATTCAGCAATTAATGGTGGAATTAGAAAAAACAAAAAGCACTGATACTAAAGCCCTTGCGCGATACAAAGGTGAAATTGAAAAACTAAAATCTAAAATAGCTAATTTAATCAAGCAAATTGAAGGATTAAAAAAAGAAAATGCAACACTTACCACTAAAATAGACAGTACTAATACAGTACTAAAAAAATCACGCTTCATAAATGATACCTTAGTTTCAAAAAACAATATGTTGGCTAAAGCAATTGAAAAAGGATCTAAACTGTCTATTGTTAACTTACAAACAACAGCTGTTAAACAAAAAAGTAGCGGAAGACAAATTGTTACAGACAAAGCAAGTCGTGCAAATGTTTTAAAAATTAGTTTTACAATAGCAGAAAATCAAATTGCTAAATCAGGAGATAAATCCTATTATATTCAAATTATAGATAGTAAAAACAACGTATTAGGTGATAAAAAGATCGAAAGCTTTGGCGATAAAATGCTTACTTATAGCTTTGTATCTTCTGTACGTTATGAAAACAAAACCGTAAAAGTAGAAAAAGACCTTCCTGTAGAGGATATTTCGGAAGGAACCTTTTTTGTAAATGTTTTTGATAAAACTGAATTAGTTGCTAAAACGAGTTTCTCTTTAAGATAAACCCCGTTCCTAAAGCACAAATACCATTCCTTATTATAGAAGAATTAAGGAATGGTATTTTTTTTCATTGTTTCTTTTCTTTTTATTTTACCTGTTTCTGTTTCCTCAAATTTAGGTATAAAAATTACTTGCTTAGGTGTTTCATACAAACCTAGTTCTTTAAAGCTAGAAGGATCTATTTTATAATTTTGCCCTTCAATGACTAATACTAATTTCTCCCCCAACCTTTCGTCTGGCAAGCCATATACAAAAAAACGTTGTTGAATTTTATGCGTTAACTTAGCTTCAATTTGTTCAGGAAATAACTTTATTCCTCCACTATTTACAACATGATCAACTCTTCCTTTCCAAATAAATTCTGATTCTGAAACGAAATCTATCAGATCATTAGTTACTAGTCTCTCAGCATCAATATTAGGTGCATTTATAACTAGACATCCCCTGTCGTCTTGATTAATTACTACACCTGGCAATAATTTAAAACTTTTTGTTCCTATTTTTTTTAGCGCAATATGCGTAATTGTTTCGGTCATACTATAAGATTCATAAGCATTTATAGAATTTTGAACTAACTTTTCGGTCAAAACGGAATTCACCTTAGCTCCTCCTATCAATACAATCCTTACTTTTGGTAATTTATCTAACGATTGCTCTATTTGTAAGGGAACCATAGCTATAAAATCGTACATTCCATGAAGATTTCTTAATGGAGATGAAGTAGGTTCCACAATGGTTAAGTCCCAGCCCAGTACCATTGCTCTTACTAACATCATTTTTCCTGCAATATAATTAACAGGCAAACAACATAAGGCTTTAGATCCTGGATTTAATCCAAAAAAAGCACCTGTGCTTTGAGCTGAATATATCATAGCTCTTTTTTTTAATGTTATTTGTTTAGCAATTCCTGTGGTTCCTGAAGTTTGCACATTTACATAAGGACTTGTGTCTAACCATTCTAATATAAATGCTGCTGTAATTTTCTCATATTCTTTTCCTGCTTTGCTTTTTTCTTTTGCCCAAAAAGACAAAGTGTTTACATCATAAGAAATCCCATTTAATTTAAATTCCGAATGAATTGTCATCTTTTATTTTGTATTAAAATCGTACCTTTTAATTTTTCTTCCCAATTTTTCCAATGATATTTATTAGAGAAAATCATTAATAAAATAGGAAAAATTATAACTATTGGTAAAAAAAGTTCGAAACTTAATTTTGGATTAGAAACATCCTTTAGAACTGATGCCGTTTGTAACACAGTCCATTTGGAAGTTACCAATAAAGCGGTAATTAAATTATTTGCGGCATGAAATCCTAATGAAAGTTCCATTCCTTCATCCATCAAGGTTATAATACCTAGAAATACACCTGTACCTATATAATAGAGTACTAAAACGTTTCCTAATTTAGCGACTTCAGGATTACTGATATGTAACACTCCAAACAGTACAGAAGTAAAAACTAAAGGTATTAATTTGTTTTTAAACACTAATGCAAGACCTTGCATTAAATAACCTCTAAATATTAATTCTTCTATAGAAGTTTGTATAGGAATCATGAATAAAGCTATAAAAAACAGTGCTAAAAAAGGTTTTAATTCAAAATTCCATTGGTAATCAGTAGGTGATATAAAATAAGAAACTAATAATATTAAAACCTGAAGAAAAGCCCAAACGGTAAACGAAAAAAGGACACGATTCCAGTCTATAGATACTCTACTCGTAATAATTTTAACAAGAGGTTGTTTGTGCAACGTTTTAACGACAAGAATAAAACCAAAAAAAGCAAAAACAAAACTCAATAACATCAGAAAAAGTTGAAAATTACTATCTAAAACCTGCAAAAGAGCTGCCTCATCCTTTCCATAAATAGTATCCTTTTTTTCTTCTAATTTAGAAAAAACAGCAATCATAAAGGGTACCTGTCCTATTAAAGTAAAAATAAAAACAATAAAGGTTCCCAAAAGATATTTCCAAAATTTATTCCCATTAAAAAAAGCTTGTTCTAAAAACATATTTTTATTTTTTAAGTATAAGAGCAATTTAGCCTATTTTTGTTACAAAAAAAAATTAAATCATGATTACAATTTACCATAATGCTCGTTGTTCTAAATCAAGAGAGGGAGTTTGTTTTTTAGAAAATCAAAATCAAAATTTTGAAGTTATTAATTATTTAGAAAACACTCCTACTGTAGAAGATTTAAAAGATTTATTAAAAAAATTAAACATCCCAGCTATTGATTTAGTTCGGAAAAAAGAAACTATCTGGATTGAAAATTTTAAATCAAAAGAATTAAATGAAGAAGAAATTATTCAGGCAATGGTCGAGTTTCCCAAACTTATAGAAAGACCCATTGTAGTTAAAGGAGATAAGGCTGTCATTGCAAGACCTACTGAACGGATCAAGGAAATTTTATAAAATTAACATTTTATTAATTTTATAAATCAAGTATATCCGCTAATTTTACCTATTAACTCCCTCTAAATGAAAAAATTATTATTTCTATTTTTTGTTTTTTCAACAATTGTTTTCAATGCACAAGAAAAACAATTTACTAAAAAAATTACAATTACAGGTAGACTTGTTGACAAAACAACTCAGCAACCACTTGAATATGCCACTATAACTGTTATTAATCCTAGTAACAATAAACCCATTAATGGTACAATTACCAATTTAAAAGGAGAATTTACTCTTCAAAACACATCCGGTAATTTTATATTAAAATACGAATATTTATCATTTAAAACTTTATTAACCACTCCTAAATTATACAATGAGAGTTTAGATATTGGGATTATTTCTTTAGAACCTGATGCTAAAACACTAAGCGAAGTAGTGGTACGATCTGAACGAACAACAGTAGATCTAAAACTTGATAAAAAAGTGTTTACTGTAGGTAAAGATATATTGGTTAGAGGAGGAACCGTAAGTGATGTCCTTGACAATATCCCTTCTATTTCTATTAGTAGTGAAGGAACTGTAGCCCTAAGAGGGAATGAAAATGTTAGAATCTTAATAGATGGCAAACCCACTAATGCGGTAAGCGTAACCGATGCTCTAAAAATGATTCCTGCCGATGCAATAGACAAAGTAGAAACGGTTACTACACCTTCTGCTCGTTATGATGCTGAAGGAGGAGGAGGAATCATTAATATAATTCTTAAAAAAGGTAAAAACCAAGGAATTAACGGCAGTATTATAGCCGCAGTTGGAACACCTAAAAACAATAGTCTTTCTACTAATGTAAATTATAAAAACGAAATGATAAATTTTTTTTCAACCGTAGGTTATAATGATCGTACTAACCCAGGAAGAACAAAAATTGATCAAGAAACTTTTAATAAAAAAACGGGTCTTTTAGATTCTTATTTAGAAGAAAGAAGAGATAGCGAAAAGTATACTAAGGGAATCAACTTAAATTTTGGTCTTGAAATTGCTATCAGCAAGAACACCTCTTGGACCAATGCTTTTAATTATAGAAGCAATAAAGGAGGAAATAACGAAGCCGTTTTATACTACAACTTTGATGCTAACAAAATTTATCACAATACATCCAAACGTGATAATCAACTAGTATCTACAGGTGATAATGTAGAATATACCACTAATTTTACTAAAAATTTTAAAAAAGAAGGACATAAAATTACTTTTGATGGTGCTTTTTCAAAAAACACGGATAAAGATGATTCTGATATTTTACAAATAATCCTAAATAACAATCAATTTGTTAGGAACGAACGTAGCAAAAAACACGATACACAACTACGAAATTTATTGCAATTAGACTATGTACTACCTTTAAAAAAAGATTCCCAATTTGAAGCAGGCTATCGTGGTAATTTTGTAAAGTTATTAGCTGATTTTTCTGTACAGAATCTTAACACAAACACGGGTGTTTTTGAAAATATTACAGGTTTTTCTAATACAATGAATTATGTAGAAAATGTAAATGCCTTTTACACACAATTTGGGTCTAAAATGAATAAAATATCCTATCTCTTAGGGTTGCGTTTTGAAAATTCACATATTGAGATCAATCAATTAACCTCACAAATTTTTAAATCAAAAAATTACAATAATTTTTTTCCAAGCGTTTTCTTAACCTACGAATTAGGAAAAAACACAAGTATATCCACCAATTATAGCAAACGTATTACTAGACCGAGAGATCGTTTTATTAATCCTTTTGCTTCTTATACAAGTAATATCAACTTATTTCAAGGGAATCCTGATATTAATCCTGCTTATAGTGATGCTTTTGATATTGGTTTTTTAAAGAAGTGGAATCAATTAACATTAAACACCTCTGTTTATCTAAATCATACAACAGATGCTTTTCAAATTATCCGTAAAGAAAGAGGTGATTTTATTGATGGTACTCCTGTAATCATTAATACACCTTTTAATCTTTCAACAGACGATAAATATGGTCTAGAAATTACAGCTAATTATACCGTAAAAAAATGGTGGAAACTAAATGCTAATGCTAATTTTTTCTATAATATTACAAAAGGTGATTATCAATACACCAATACCAAAAATGAATTAGTTATTCAAGATTTTAATTTTAAATCCTCTACTTGGACGGCACGTTTAAACTCAAGAATTAATTTACCTTATAAAATTGATTTTCAATCTAATTTTACTTACAACGCATCACAAAAAATGGCACAGGGAATTCAAAAAGGAATTGCAGTGCTTAATTTAGGATTTAGTAAAGACATCCTAAAAGACAAAGCTACTTTAGCCTTTAATATCAATGATGTATTTAATTCACGTAAGATGATACGTGATTTAAACTTGCCAAGTGTAAATTCTTATTCTGAAATGCAAAATCGGATGCGCGTAGCTACTTTATCTTTTACTTATCGTTTTAACAAATCAAAAACCGAAAAAGAAAAAGATTCTAAGCAGAAACTAAATCATGATGGTAATGATAACGATTATATGGGAGGATAATACAATTAAAAAGCCCCATAAATGGGGCTTTTTGTTTAAAACAATAATAAAATTACTGTTTTAAGCTTTCTCTATTAGCTCTCTTTTCTTTGTATTCATTCCACAAATAACCTCCTACCCAATAGAATACGAAATTAATTAAGAAAATCATTAACCAAAATCCCATAGTTAAAATGGTTAAGAAAAGTAAGAAACCTAAATACTGTTGAAATTCAAACATTTTCCGGATTTTTTTGTATACTCTACAAAAGTAAAAATACTATTTATTATAGCCAATAATTATGACTCTTTTTTTATTTACTAAAGTTTTCTTTTTTAAAACAATTAAATGTTATTTTTATCCTAGAACCATTTTCTCCATTTAAAATAAATTGCCATAGCTATTAATAATATCACCATAGAAACCAATACCATAAAATAACCATATTTCCAGTGTAATTCAGGCATATTATCAAAATTCATTCCATAAACACCTACTATAAAAGTCAAAGGCATAAAAAATACTGAAACTATAGTTAAAGTCTTCATTACCTCATTCATCTTGTGGCTTTGTGAGGCAAAATAAAAATTTGAAGCACTCTCTAAAGTTGTTAAATCATATTCTATTTGCTCTAATAACTCTAAACATTTTTGATGCAATCGATCAAAAAAACTATAATTTTCCTTTTTTATTACATTAAATACATTGTCGTCTTTTGTCGTTCTTATAGAGTATAATGAATCTCGTAAAGGAATTATTGAACGTTTTAAAAAATTAAAATTGTCTCGATGTTTTTCTATTTGCTCTAATATTTCGGGTTTTGAATTCGTTTTAGAAATATTAATTAATGCCTCTACTTTATCTTCTTCTGCCTCTATTGTTATAAAAAAATTTTCTATGATAGCATCTAATAATAAATATAATAAATAATCAACTTCTTTATCACGTACTATACCTGAATGCGTTCGGATGCGCTCTCTTATATGTGCAAAAAAATCACTCTTCTTTTCTTGAAAAGAAGTTAAAATTCCTTCTTTTAATAAAAACGATATTTGCTCTACCTTTATATTATCGGAATGCTCAATGGGTAAAATAGACTTGATGCTAAAAAAGAGGACATTATGATACTCATCTATTTTTGTGCGTTTTGTTGTATTAAGAATATCTCCTAAGATAAATTTATCAACATTTAAAAAAGCACCTATTTTTTGAATTTTTTCTAAATCTGTTAATCCATGAATATTAATCCAATTTTGTTTTTTTAGATCTACGTCTACAATCATTTCTTCAAAAAAGCCATCAGCACTTTCTACTAGAGTATGTGTATCATAAACAAATAACTGCATGGTGGTGGGTATACTTTTATAACTTCCTGTATACTCTAAAAAAGTAGGAATTATTTTTTTTCCTTTTTTATATTTTATTTTTCGCAAGATTCATTTCTTTTTAGTACAACACAAAAATATATTTTAAAAGACAAAAAACTGTTAAAAAAACAAGCAGTTTTGGTGTGTTTAATGATGTCTTCCTAAAAAACGTAGCTTTCTTTTTTATATACGTTTTTTTCGATAATACCATTTAACGCTCTCTTACACGACTAATCTGTAATAGTATCATCTTTTTTATTTCTTGACAATCCCTCAGCTTATTTTTACAAAACACATTAGAATCAATCTTTTAGGTCTATCTTTAGAGCAAAAATAACAGTTCAATAAATTTATTATTAAAAAAATATCTGATCTCTTTTAAAAAAGTCAACTTTTTTTACTGAATACTATAAAAACAAAGTACTTTAGCAAGACTTTTTTTTATAAAGATGAAAAAATTAATTATAAACATACAAGAATTATTACAAATAAGAGAACAATCTATTCTGAAAGTTTCAGGAAAAGATATGGCTGAACTTCCCAAAATCAACAATGCGTATTTATTAATTGAGGATAATCTTATTTCTGATTTTGGACCTATGGAAAACTGTCCGGAAAAAGTAGATGCTCATATTATAGATGCTAAAGGAAAAGTAGTTTTACCTACTTGGTGTGATAGTCATACACATCTTGTGTATGCGGGCAACAGGGTACAAGAATTTGTAGACCGAATCAAGGGCCTTTCATACGAAGAAATTGCTCAAAAAGGAGGTGGGATTTTAAACTCTGCAAAAAAATTAAATGAAACCTCTGAAGAAGAAATTTTTGAACAATCAAAAATTAGATTAGAAGAAGTTATCCAACAAGGCACAGGAGCTATTGAAATAAAGTCTGGTTATGGATTAACAGTTGAAGGAGAACTTAAAATGTTACGGGTTATTAAGAAATTAGCAAAGCAATATCCTATTAAAATCAAATCTACTTTTTTAGGAGCTCATGCCTTTCCTGCTTCCTACAAAGAAAATCATAGTGCTTATATAGATCTAATTATAAATGAAATGCTGCCTATAATTGCTAAAGAAAACTTAGCTGATTATATAGATGCTTTTTTAGAAACAGGTTATTTTTCTGTTGAAGAAACAGAACGTATTATGAAAGCAGGTCAGGAATATGGCTTACGAGCCAAAATACACGTTAATCAATTTACTGCCATTAACGGAATTGAAGCCTGTGTAAAACACCAAGCTCTTAGTGTTGATCATTTAGAAATTGTAACGGATCATGATATTGAAGTATTAAAAAATTCAAATACCATGCCTGTAGCATTACCTAGTTGTTCATACTTTATTAGTATACCATATACACCTGCCAGAAAAATGATAGAAGCAGGTCTTCCGTTAGCTCTTGCTACTGATTTTAATCCTGGTACTACTCCGTCAGGAAACATGAATTTTGTAGTAGCTACTGCTTGCATTAAAATGAAAATGACACCTGAAGAAGCCATTAATGCAGCTACGCTAAATGGAGCGTATGCTATGGGCATCAGTGATACACATGGTAGTATTACAAAAGGAAAAGTTGCTAATTTAATTATTACGAAAGAAATTCCAACCTATTATCAGTTGCCATACGCTTTTGGAAGTCATCTTATTGACCAAGTGATTATAGAGGGTAAAATTATGTAATTTCTTACTTTTATATCAAAAAAAGTCTGTCCTTAAAACTTGAATTAGAGTTTATCTTTCATTCTTTAAGGACAGACTTTCGTTTTTAAAATAATATTTTTTTAATATTAGGTTTAAAATAATGAGGTCCTTTTAAAACTTTTCCATCTTCTCGATAGATAGGTTTTCCATCCATACCAAGCTTGCTCATGTTGCTTTTTTGAATTTCTTCAAATACTTCTTCTATTTTATGTTGTAATCCATGCTCTAAAATGGTACCACATAATATATAAAGCATATCTCCTAAAGCATCTGCAACTTCTACTAAATCATTGTTTTTAACTGCTTCTAAATATTCTTCGTTTTCTTCTTTCATCAAATTAAAACGAAGTTGATTTAAATCATTGCCTAAATCTGCCACTGGGACTTCTTTTACTCCTAAACCAAAAGATTGGTGAAATACACGTACTGATTCGAGTTGTTTTTCCATTTTTATTTGATTATAAATTTTATATGACAATTAAGATGTTTAAAATAAAAATATACCAATACTAATACTTAATTTTGCAATAAAAAACTATGTTTAGTCAAGGTCAAATTATATTTGCAATTTCTTTTTTTATTTGCTTTGTTATATTAATGATTTTTTCTTACAGAAAAGATATAAAACTACATAAATTACATTACAAAGGTAGTTTTTGGATACTTATCTCTTTTTTAATTTTCATTGGAATTTTATTTCTCATAAAAACAACACTCAAAAATCAATAAGAAATTTGCGTTTTTAACATTTTTTTATAGCTTTACATGAGTTTACACTTAGAAGCATGAAGGTAGCTAAATACTTATTCTTACTAATGCTATTACTTACAGGAACTATAACTGTATTTGTAGCCACAAAAGATGGAAAATATAAGATACAACATGAAAAGTTAATAGAGGTTTCTAAAGAAATCGCTTTTAAATACATGAGTGATCGTGCCAATTGGGATTCTATCAACCCTTGGAAAGATGAAAATTTTAAAGTAATCCAACTCCAAAAGGTCTCTAATGAATCTATTTCCCAACAAATTATCATGAATGAAGTAGTAAATAAATTAGTATTAAAATTTAAAGACACTTTACAAAACAAGACCAAAGCTATTTGGTCTACTGAAGGAGAATTAACATTTAAAGATAAATTTCTTAGTATTATAGGCAGAGGTGTTAAAAACGATTTTGAAGATCGTTTTGAGTCTGCTTTAAGCTTCGTAAATACTACATTAACAAGAGAGATTAACAATTTTGAAATAAAACTAGATGGTTTTGTAAAAAGAGATACCCTTTATTATATACAACGCCCTGTAATTTCTAAAAAAGAACAAATCCCATTAATGATCAAACGTTTTGTTCCTAAACTACAAAAAATACTAACCAGTACAAACACCCCTATAAACGGAGCCCCCTTTCTTGTTTACCATGCTAAGGATAGTATACAAAATCAATTTAAATACTCTATTGCTATACCTATAAAGAAAAAAATATACATTAGTAATGATAGTGATATATTAAGCGGTCAAATCAATCCTTCAAGTACTATAAAAGCAACTGTAAAAGGGAATTATATTCATTTAGCAAAAGCTATACCGCAGCTACATACTTTTATGGAGAAAAACAAATTGGAACAAAGTGATAAGTTCCGAGAAATAGAAGTTTTAGTTAAAAATAACACCACATCTCAATCCGCTTCTTCTTGGGTAACTGAAATTTACATTCCTGTCAAACCTATAAAAATAGCTACCAAAGTGAGTTCCGTAAAAAAAGATACGACAAAAACTCACATTGATAGCCCTGAAAATCTGCAAAAATAAAAGCGGATTTTTATTTTTTAAGTAGATCTCTAATTACCTTTTCTGCTGCGTGTAAACCAAACAAAGCAGGCATCCAACTATTCGTACCATAAAATGACTTCTTAAAATTAGATCCATCCGTCATTTTTACACTTGAATAATCAGGTCTTTCGTGTGAATAAACCACTTTTACTCCTCCTGAAATTCCTTCTGCTTTAAGTCTTTTACGCACTTGTTTAGCTAGTGGGCAATAGTCTGTTTTACTAATATCTTTCACACATACTTTTCCTGCTTCAAACTTGCCTCCAGCCCCCATATTGCTGATTATTTTTACTTTTTTCTTTTTAGCTGCAATAATAAGATTTAGTTTAGGTGTAATACTATCTATACAATCCATAACATAATCAAAATCCTCTGTAACAAGCTCATAAGCTCTTTCTGGTGAAAGAAATTCTTCGATAACGGTCAAATCTATTTCAGGATTTATATCCTTAATTCGCGCCGCCATTAACTGTACTTTAGGCACTCCTACAGTAGAATGCAAAGCGGGTAATTGTCTATTAATATTTGTAATATCTACCACATCACCATCTACAATAGTCATTTTACCTATACCTGCACGCACTACAAATTCTGCCGCAAACGAACCTACTCCTCCCATTCCTACGACTAAAACGTTGGAATTTCTTAATTTCTCTAAGCCTTCTGTTTTAAATAATAATTCCGCTCTTTCCTGCCAAACTGCCATTCAATTTTATTTTTTATTAATTCATTAAAGTTGAAACACTTTCATAAAATTAGCTTCTATTAATCCTTCTACATTCTTCCCTTTAATTATTGAAGCTTTATTGTATACCTCTTCAATCGTTTCTTCTATTGTATCTGTTTCTAAAAAAAAACGATCCTCTGGTACATACTTAAATACTGATGCTAATTCAGGATTTCTTATTAAATATTTCCCAAAAGAAAGATAAAATTCGTTATCTAATAAACTTTTAGCAACTTGAATATTCTTAGAAAAGCCATGTATAACAATAGGCTCCTCTATTTTCATTGCTTTTTTTATACTAATTATTTCCTGAAAAGCCGAAACGCAGTGCAAAATTAAGGGTTTTTTATATTTTTTTGCAAGTTCTAATTGCTTTTCAAACACTTGTATTTGAAAATCTAATTTTATATCTATCCGTTTATCTAAACCACATTCCCCTAACGCTAAACAATTTTGTAATGGTAATTTATTCTCTATTATCTTTAATTCTTTATTAATATATTCTTCTTTTATATACCACGGATGTATACCTATAGAAAAATAAGGTGTTTTTTCATTAAACGACATAGGGTATTGATTGACAACTTCTAATACCTCTTTTTGGTTTTTAAACGAATGTGTATGCAAATTATATTTCATCAGTCCTGATTTTTTTAACTCCTACAGAAATAGGTCTAGACAAAGTATTTTTATAAGAAACTATAGAACATGAATACTTTTGATTATAAACCCAATACGGATTGTACACTTGGTTAAAATCAAGCAATACCCTGTTTTAGGAGTACGTATTTCCAAATATATTCCGTCTCCGTAGGTTGTCACTTCGTTTGTTTCATCTCTAAATGGGAGAAACAAATAATTTCCGAATCCTTTTTTATGTTTTAATTCTTGATTTGATAGACAACCAATTCTTCTTTTACGCCTTTTATTTCAAAGCCCAAAAGTCCATACACTTTATAGATTACTTTACGTTCCGTTGTTGTAGTCAATTTCAAAAACTTTGCCTTTACTAAATAATCATTATTTATAGAAAAAAAATCCAAACTTTTAAATTTAGCAAGATCTGTTTTTTCTAAAGGTGTTTAATCTATCTAAAAACTCTTTATTTAAACGATTTTGAAATTGATAAACTGTTTCTTGAAGAGCCTCCTTTTGTTCAAAATATTTTAAAAAAAATAAAAGACTATAAATAGATTCTATTTTTTCATTTGCTAAAATTAAGTAAATATCTATAAATTACACATATTTTCTTTTGATATTTAGTATTTTTGAGAGCTATTACATCATTATGCTCAAAGCTGGAATTATTCGTTATATTAACAACTTCAAAGGATTTTCAAGAGAAATTTGGATACTAACCCTAACCACTTTTATTAATCGCGCGGGTACTATGGTACTTCCTTTTTTATCTAAATATTTAAAGGAAGATCTGCATTTTAGTTACAAAGAAGTGAGTTGGGTCTTAGTAAGTTTTGGTATTGGTTCTATGATCGGTTCGTGGTTGGGCGGCAAACTTTCGGACAAAATAGGTTTTTATAGAGTCATGCTTTTTAGTCTTCTAACCAGTGGTATTGGATTTATTATTTTACAATTTATCACTTCATTTATAGGTTTATGTGTAGGAATCTTTCTTATTATGGTGATAGCTGATATGTATAGACCTGCCATGTTTGTATCCTTAAATACTTTTGCTACTAAAGAAAATAGAACAAGGGCTTTAACATTAGTTCGTCTAGCGATTAATTTAGGGTTTGCATTAGGTCCCGCCATGGCTGGATTGATCATTATCGGAATAGGTTATAAAGGCCTTTTTTGGGTGGATGGTATAACTTGTATATTAGCCATTAGCCTTTTTAGATATTTTATAAAGATAAAAACCAACAAACATAACTCTAAAAAAAATGTAAGTCTATTTAATAACAAGATTACTGTATTTAGTGATACCCTTTTTTGGATTTTCTTATCTTGTTGTATGCTGATAGCCATTTTGTTTTTTCAACTTTTCACTACTTTACCCCTTTATCACAAAATTCAATTTAATTTAACAGAACTCCAATCGGGATTACTTCTGATGCTCAATGGTTTATTTATCTTTTTTTTAGAAATGCCCATTGTAAGTTATGTTGAAAGAAAACAAATTAATAAAATAAAGATTATCACTACAGGTGCTCTTATGATGTCTTTAAGTATGTTTATACTGATTTTTTCTTCTTGGAGTAGTATACTCGTAATTATGATGATTCTAATGTCTTTAGGCGAAATGCTTACTTTTCCTTTTTCAAATTCTTTTGCCATGAGCAGAGCTCCTAAAGGTCATGAAGGAAGATATATGGCTATTTTTAGTATGAGTTTTAGTGCTGCTAATATAATAAGCGCAAAAATTGGCCTGTCTATCGTGGATTATTTTGGATATACGACAAATTGGTTAATCATGGCTTTTTTAGGAATTATTGCTGTTTTATTAGGCATAATTACTTATAATCTTACTCAAAAAGAGAATTAAAGCATTTGCCTCTTTTCTTAAAAATAACTTAATTTTTAGTTAAACAACTACAAAAATAGTTGTTCAACTAAAAACATCGTTTTAGTTTTGTTCTACTTACTAAAAAAGAAGAAAGTATTTAACTATGCAAAAGTTAACAAACAAAGAAGAGGAAATTATGCAAATTTTATGGAAGCTTGAAAATGCTTTTGTAAAAGACGTAATGGCTGAAATAAAAAACGAAACGCCACATTACAATACCCTTTCTACAATTATTAGAAATTTAGAAGATAAAGGTTATGTTGGACATACTATTTTTGGCAACACACATCAATACTACCCCATTGTCCCCATAAAAGAATATAGAAAAAAGTTTTTTAACACAACTATTGAAACCTATTTTAACAATTCATACAAAAATTTAGTTTCTTTTTTTGCGGAAGAAAAAAAAATTTCAGCTGCTGAACTTAGAGAAATTTTAGAATTAATAGAAAATAAAAAATGATATGGGAATGCTAATTCTATATGTAGCTAAAGTCAACATAGTAATAGCAATTTTTTATATTGCTTATTATTTTCTTGTAAGCAAAGAAACTTTTTTTCGCAGTAATCGCTGGTTTTTACTATCTGGATTGATAACTTCTGTTATTTTACCCCTATTTTTCGTTCATAAATACATCGCAATCAAACCTCAAACAACACCAAAATCTACTTTCCTACAAAGTATACATCACACTCCAATTAGTCACACTGAATCCATGCCATTTATCAACTGGAATATTATAATAACAACTATTTATTTGAGTATCTCTTTAGTATTCTTTATTAAATTCATTATTAGTTTCTTTTCGTTGTATAAACTTCTTAACCAAGAAGAAGTTATTAAAAAAGGCTCTTTCAAATTGGTGGATTCAGATAAAGATATTGCTCCCTTTTCATTTTTTAATTATATAGTCTATAATTCTGATTTTTATACTGTAGAGGAATTACAATATGTGTTAGTACATGAGAGGGTTCATAGTAAAGAAAAACACACAATAGATATACTATTTACTTCTATATTTTGTATTCTTTTTTGGTTTAACCCATTTATTTGGTTCTACAAAAAAGCAATTGTTCAAAACTTAGAGTATATAGCCGATCAAAAAGCCAGTTCTTTTTTAAAAGATAAAACCCAATATCAAAAAGCATTATTAAAAGTAATTACACAACGAAATTATTTTTCAATTTCAAACTATTTTAACTCATCATTAATTAAAAATCGAATCATTATGTTAAACCAATCACAATCAGAAAAAAAGAACTCTTGGAAATACGCATTAATTATTCCTGTCGTAATGGCTTTTATATTCTTTTTTCAAGTAAAAACAATAGCTCAAGAAAAAAACATTGTTCAGCCTAACTCAAGTGGTTTATATATTACTACTGATAAAAGTTCGACGGATCAAGAAATAAAAGAAGACACTAAAATTGCTAAAGACAAGTTTGGTGTTATTCTAAAATATTCTAAAATTAAACGTAATTCAAAAGGAGAAATAACAGCTATTAAAATAGAATATAAAGATACTAATGGCAAAAAAGGAATGACACACATTCAAGGAGATGACCCTATTAAACCTATTTATTTTCACAAAATTAAAGACAGAATAGGCTTTGGAAAAGCAAGCGAAATAAATCTGAATAAAAATTTTTACAAGTCTAATAACGAAGATACTGATTTTGGGTTCTCTTTCTTAGAGAAAGAAAACGATGGAGTACCTGATTCAAATCAAATAGAACTACCTACACCAGAAAATCAAAACAATTTAGAAAAAAAAGAGGAGAAACCGGTAGTAAAAAATTATAGCAAAAGCATAGTGATTAAAAAGAAAAACGATGGAAAACCTCAAGTCATTATAGATGGTGAACAAATAGAAACTGATTCCGAGGAGTATAAAAAAATGTTGAAAGATTTCAATGGGAATTTTGAATTCAATATACAAGAAGAAGGTCCTATGGTTTTAAAATTTAACAACAAAGATCTTTTTAAATTCGATTCCAATGAAATAGAAAAAATAACAAAAGAGGCGTTATCTAACTCACAAAAACATATTAAAAAGTTACGTGAAAAAATGAACACTATACAACCCGAAACAAATCAAATGAAAATTGAAATGGAAAAAATAAAACCAGAAGATTTTAATTTTGATTTTCTTTGGAACGAAAAAGAAGGCGAATCTGAAATGAAAAAAGCTAAAGAAGAAATCATCAAAGCTCGTGAAGAAATGATTAAAGCTCGTGAAGAAATGATCAAGGCCAAAGAAGAAATGCTAAAAGTAAAAAGTAAACAAAATAAAACAAAGAAGGTATAATTTTATTACACCACTAAAGAAAGTATCCTAATAGATTGCAATCTTATTATTTCGACTACAGGAGAAAACATAGTACTATAATACGCCTTTCTCCTTTTGGTTCAAGTAACGAATTAGAGGTTAAACATCTATTTTTTAGCCCTCTTTTTTATCTAGTGTTTTTTATTCAGGAGATAAATATGTAAATCTACGATTTGATTTAGGAAAAAATATAGATTATGTCTGAGATTAGTTAATTTCACAAACGATGTTTAATAGTCAAAAAAGTTAGTAAAAGAACTATTAGACATTGTAAAACATGAAGTTTCGAAGAGTTTATTGAAATTTCTTTCAATAAACTCTTTTTATTTATGAAAAACTCAAAAAAAGCAATGTCCAACTTGTAAAAGTCTAGAAACTATAAAATGGGGATTCAACAAAACAAACAACAATTTAAGTGTAAGAATTGTGGAGAATTATTTACCATTAGGAATAAATCAGTTTCAGATTCTAACAAAGAAATTTGATTAAAAAACTGGGAGAATTAGCAAACCTCTGGTTACTAATCTCTTAATAATAGAAGCACCCTTACAAATGCCATTACAGAATATACTATATTAAAAGGTATCGAACAAAAAATAAATGGATAAACAATCCTTAATCTTGTATTTATAAAAATCAGGTTATTTCACCCCTTCTAATCCTTTAACCGTTTCAACCAATACGCAAACCATTGCTTACCTTTTGATCAGAAGATAACAATACAATATCATTATTTTCCCCCACAGAACCTAACACCAAACACTCGCTCATAAATTTGCCTATTTGTTTTTTGGGAAAATTTACAACGGCTATAACCTGCTTATCAATTAATTCATTTTTTGAATAACGCTTTGTTATTTGAGCAGAAGATTTTTTAATCCCCAATTCACTTCCAAAATCAATTAATAATTGATACGCTGGCTTATGTGCTTCAGGAAAATCATCCACAGCAATTATCGTTCCTATCCGCATTTCTACCTTTTCAAAATCAGACCAAGAAATTTCCATATTAAATATTTTAATTAGTATTTGATGTATAAAAAAAGCCCCAAAATATCGGGGCTTCTAATTTATTAAAAAACACTTAAATTAAGCATTCATTTCTGCGTGTCTTTTTTCTATTTCTTCTTTATCTTTTTTAGACAAAGTATCTACTAGCACAGGTGTTGCAATGAATAATGAAGAATAAGTACCTACAATAATACCTATCAACATAGCAAAGATAAATCCTCTGATAGACTCACCACCAAATACGAACATAATAGCTAATACTAAAATCATAGTCAATGATGTATTGATTGTTCTTGATAAAGTAGTATTAATAGATTCATTTACAATATGATTAAAGTTTCCTTTTAAGTTCCCTGCTAAGAACTCGCGAATACGGTCAAATACAATAACTGTATCATTCATTGAGTACCCAATAACTGTTAAGATAGCTGCAATAAAGTGTTGATCCATTTCCATGTGGAAAGGCATAAACTTATAACATATAGAATAAATACCTAATACAAAAATTACGTCGTGTGCTACTGCTGCTACTGCTCCTAGTGAATATCCTAATTTACGGAATGAAATTACTAAGTATAAACCTACTACTAACATTGCTCCAATAACAGCCCAAAAAGAGTTTGTTTTAATATCATTAGAAATAGCAGCACCTACTTTTGATCCTGATAATACAGCTAGTTTTTTACCATCTGTTAAGGTAATAAATGTTTTATAATCCATACCAGGGAAATATTTAGACAATCCTTGGTATAATAATTTATTGACTTCCTCGTCTACAGCTACGCCTTCTTCTTCTATTTTATATTTAGTTGTAATCCTTAATTGATCTGAATCACCAAATACTTTAGCTTCGGCAGGTACACCAAATACTTTTCCTAATTCTTCCGACACTACGGCTGCATCAACTGGTTTTTCAAATTTCACTTGAAAAGTTCTACCTCCAACAAAGTCTACCCCTTGATCTAAACCATTTACAAAGAAAATTGAAACCAAACTGATTATAGTCACCACTAATGAGAAACCATAGGTAAATTTTTTAATTTTTAAGAAATCGAAATGATATCCTGTAAACCAATTTTTAGACCAATCTGTAGTAAATGATAAAGTAATATTTTTAGCCACTGCTCTATCCAAGAAAATTCTTGTAATAAAAATAGACGTAAATAATGAAGTTACGATACCGATTAATAACGTGGTAGCAAAACCTTTAATAGGTCCTGTTCCAAAAGTATATAAGATAGCACCCGTTAAAACGTGTGTTACGTTTGCATCAATGATAGAACGCATAGCACCCGTCCAAGAGAATGATTTTTGTACTGCATCACCTAAATTTAAACCATGTCGTAATTCTTCTTTTGCTCTTTCATAAATAATGATATTGGCATCTACAGCTGTACCCAATGTTAGTACAATACCTGCAATACCTGGCAATGTTAATACAGCACCTAAACTGGCTAAAATACCAAACAAGAACAATAAGTTAACTACTAGTGCTATATTTGCATAAGTTCCTGATTTACCATAATATACCCACATCCACAACATAACAGCCAATAATCCCACAATAGCAGACATAGTACCATTATCAATAGCTTTTTGTCCTAATGATGGTCCTACTACTTCTGACTGAACAATTTCTGCAGCGGCAGGTAATTTACCAGCACGTAAAACATTAGCTAAATCTTTTGTTTCATCAATTTTAAAAGTTCCTGAAATTTCAGAACGTCCTCCTGCAATGGGCCCTGAAGTTACACCAGGTGCAGAATATACAACATCATCTAAAACGATAGCAATTGCATTCTTTTGAGAAAATACTCTACCTGTTAATTCTTCCCAAATTTTAGCCCCTTTACCGTTCATTTGCATAGATACGGCTGGTTTTCCCATTTGATCAAAAGTGTCAGCAGCATCTATTAAAACGCTTCCACTCATAGGAGGCACATTTGTTCTATTTCCTTTAATAGCATATACCTCAACTGCTTCTGCTTCTTCGTCTTTTACTTTACCGTATAAAAACTTAACATCTGCTAAATTGGCAGGTAATAAAGATTTTATATCCGTTCTTTTTAAATAAGCATTAACTGTTGCTGTATCTTTAGTTGCAATCATGCCTATTATAGAACCTCCTTGCTGTAATGGCATTAATTTGTCAAACAATGGATTATTTCCTTTTGCATTACTTGCTGAATCTTTTGACTTATCAACTAATAAATCATTTAGTTTCGAAGATGATTTAGTTTCTTTAACAGCTGGTTCAACTTTTTCAGTTTTCTTCAAAGCCTCATTTACAGTCATTAAGTAAGAGGCTACTTCCTCTACTTTGTAAGTTTCCCAAAACTCTAATTGAGCCGTAGAAGATAACAATTTTTTAGCACGGTCTACATCCTTTGCTCCTGGCAATTCCACTAAAATACGTCCTGTATTTCCTAATTTAACAATATTAGGTTGTGTAACACCAAATTTATCAATACGTTCACGTAATACTCCAAATGCGCTTTGCACAGACTCATCTACTTTTTTAGCAATTACAGCTTTTACTTGTGAATCTGACATATTGAAGTTAATCTCATCGGCTAAGTTTCTATTTCCAAAAACATCAGGAGAAGCTAATTTAATTCCTGAACCAGCCGAAGCTTTTTCAAATGCTTCAAAAAAAGCATCTAGAAAAGATTGATTCCCTTGTTGATTTTTCTTAGCATCTGCTAAAGCTTTATTGAATAAAGCATTTGATGTATTATTAGCTAAACCTTTTAATACATCTTTCACAGAGATTTGCAAGGTAACGTTAATCCCTCCTTCTAAGTCTAAACCTTTGTTAATTTGCTTATCAGCTACTTCATT
This sequence comes from Flavobacterium columnare, assembly GCF_014844295.1. Classification (NCBI taxonomy): domain Bacteria; kingdom Pseudomonadati; phylum Bacteroidota; class Flavobacteriia; order Flavobacteriales; family Flavobacteriaceae; genus Flavobacterium; species Flavobacterium columnare. The sequence goes on along the minus strand of NZ_CP054494.1, from coordinate 2,505,513 downwards.
GTAAGTAAAATCAGTAAACCCTAAACTAAAAACTTTTTGTTTACCAATTGAATCAAGATACTTAATCTCCTTTTCTTGATTTCCATTTGCAAATGCTTTTGCATCACTTTTAACTTTATTCGCTATAAAAGTGAAAGTAAGCTGGTAAATACTTACTAAAGCAAAGATGATTGCAAAAAACTTAATGAGTCCTCTATTCTGCATTCTTTGTAAAAAATTAATTAATTTGTTCTACGTTAGTTTTTGGTTAATAAAAGACTCCTAAATACAATAGGAGTATTTACTAAAACTTGCAAATATATAATTCTGAATACGATAAACCAATTAATTTCCAAAAATTATATAAAAAAAAAGACTGTCGTTTTACAGTCTTTTTAATAAATTAAAGTTTTTATCATAATAGTTCTGAAAGGGTATCATTCATATTACGAACTGCCGCTGAGGATTTGATAAATAACTCCCTCTCTAGATCATTTAACTTCACATCTATTATCTCTTCCACTCCATTCCTACCAACAATACAAGGAACCCCTATACATAAATCCTTTTGACCGTACTCTCCATCCAAATACACAGAACAAGCAATCATCTTCTTTTGATCATTTAAAATAGAATCTACCAAATAAGCCACCGAAGCACCAGGTGCATACCAAGCTGAAGTACCTAGCAAAGCCGTTAACGTGGCTCCACCTACCATTGTATCCGAAGCTATTTTACTCAATTGTTCTTCTGACAAAAACTGCGATACTGGGATTCCATTATAAGAAGCCAAACGCGTCAGCGGAATCATAGTTGTATCACCATGTCCTCCAATAACCATAGCGGCAATATCATTAGTTGGCTTATCTAAAGCTAAGGCTAAATATGTTTTAAAACGTGCACTATCTAAAGCTCCTCCCATGCCTATCACTCTGTTTTTAGGTATACCTAAAGCCTTATAGGTTAAATAAGTCATTGTATCCATAGGATTTGACACTATAATAAATACTGCATTAGGTGAATGTGCTAAAAGATTTTCAGCTACTGACTTTACAATCCCTGCATTAATACCTATAAGTTCTTCACGTGTCATACCTGGTTTTCTAGGAATTCCCGAAGTAATAACCACTACATCACTATTAGATGTTTTAGAATAATCATTGGTTACCCCTATCAATTTAGTATTAAAACCTGTATTCGTGGCGCATTGCGAGATATCTAATGCTTTTCCTTCTGCAAAACCTTCACGAATATCCAATAGAACTATTTCACTAGCAATACCTCTATAAGCCATAACATCTGCGCAAGTGGCTCCAACATTACCCGCTCCTACAATTGATACTTTCATAATAATTTATTTTTTTTAATCTTTTTATTTCTAAAACCTCTTTAATAAGAATCTTCTTTCGAATATACGAAAAAATACAATAGCAATCTACTAATAAAAAAATTTATATAAACAAAAAAGACTGGTTCATTAGACCAGTCTTTTTTGTTTATGTTATACATACTACGCATCAATATTAGCATAAATAGCATTTTTCTCGATAAATTCTCTACGAGGAGGAACCTCATCGCCCATTAACATTGAGAATACCCTATCTGCTTCTGTTAAACTATCAATAGTTACTTGACGTAGTGTTCTATAGCCTGGATTTAAAGTGGTTTCCCATAATTGTTCTGCGTTCATCTCTCCAAGACCTTTATAACGTTGAATATTAGCTCCTCCTCCCATTTTTTCATTGATTGCATCACGCTGTTTTTCATCCCAAGCATACTCTTTTTTATTTCCCTTTTTAACTAGGTACAAAGGTGGAGTTGCTATATATACGTGTCCTTCTTCTATTAATTCTTTCATAAAACGGAAGAAGAATGTTAAGATAAGAGTAGAAATATGGCTCCCATCAATATCGGCATCACACATGATTACCACTTTATGATAACGAAGTTTTTCAAGATTTAAAGCTTTACTATCATCTGCTGTACCTACTGTTACTCCTAGGGCTGTAAAGATATTACGTATTTCTTCATTTTCAAACACCTTATGATGCATTGCTTTTTCTACATTCAAAATTTTTCCTCTTAAAGGCAGAATTGCTTGAAAATTACGATCTCGTCCTTGTTTGGCTGTTCCACCTGCGGAATCCCCCTCGACAAGGAATATTTCACATTTTGTAGGATCTTGTTCTGAACAATCTGACAATTTTCCTGGCAAACCACCACCGCCCATAACGGTTTTGCGCTGTACCATTTCACGTGCTTTTTTAGCTGCATGACGTGCTTGAGCGGCAAGAATTACTTTTTGAACGATAATTTTAGCATCATTAGGATTTTCTTCTAAGTAATTTTCTAGCATTTCAGCTACCGCTTGCGATACAGGAGAAACTACTTCTCTATTCCCTAATTTTGTTTTTGTTTGTCCTTCAAATTGTGGTTCGGCTACTTTTACTGAAATAATAGCCGTTAACCCTTCACGGAAGTCATCTCCTGAAATTTCAAACTTTAATTTATCTAATAATCCAGAAGCATCTGCATATTTTTTCAATGTACGAGTTAACCCCATACGAAAACCTTGCAAGTGTGTTCCTCCTTCGTGCGTATTGATATTATTTACGTAAGAGAATATATTTTCTGAATAGCTATCATTATAAATTAAAGCTACTTCAACAGGAATTTCTCCTTTGTCATTTTCCATTGAAATTACGTGACCAATAATAGGCACACGATTCCCATCAAGAAATTTAACAAACTCCTTCAAACCTTCTTTGGAATGAAATGTTTCTCCTAAATATTTCCCTTCTTTATCTTGCCCTCTTTTATCTGTAAGAGTAATTGTAATTCCTTTATTTAAGAAAGCCAACTCACGCATACGAGCGGCAAGTGTGTCATAAGAATATTCTAAGGTTTGTTGAAAAATCGTACCATCTGGCTTAAACCAAACAGTAGTTCCTCTTTTATCTGTAGTTCCTATTTGTTTTACAGGATATTGGGCTTTACCTCTTTCATATTCCTGCTCATAAATCTTCCCTTCGCGATAAACCGTGGCTTTTAAATGATCCGAAAGAGCATTAACACACGAAACCCCTACCCCGTGAAGACCACCAGAAACCTTATATGAATCTTTATCAAATTTACCCCCAGCACCAATTTTAGTCATTACAACTTCCAGTGCTGAAACGCCTTCTTTTTTGTGAATATCTACAGGAATCCCACGACCATTATCTTCTACAGTTATGGAATTATCTTCATTTATAGTAACAAAAATAGTATCACAGTGTCCTCCTAACGCCTCATCAATTGAGTTATCTACTACCTCGTATACTAAATGATGTAATCCTCTTACACCTGTATCACCGATATACATGGACGGACGCATACGTACATGCTCCATCCCTTCTAGTGCCTGAATACTGTCAGCAGAATAATTATTCTTTTTAACTTCTTCGCTCATAATATCTTTTTCGAAATTGCATTATTTTGTCTAATATGCAAATATAGTGAAATACCACTTTTTAAAATTATAAAATACTTTAAAACCCTTTTAGTTTGTTAACATTAGAGAGTTAATAAAAAGATCATTGCTTAAATCAAACAAAAATAGTCTTAATTTACATTTTCTTTCTTTTTTAAGAAATGTTAAAATTAAGTTTTTACAAAAATCCATTTAAAGCCCTCTTATAACTTTATTTTTACATTAATCCCAGATTCATTAGAAATTTATTACAGATAAAAATGCTTTTTAATCTAAACAAAGTAGTTGTTTTTTGTACTCCATATAGTAAAACTACAGCAGCGATAAAAATTTCTCGTCCCCTTTACCTTCTTTCCCCTTTTCATCTTTATCACAAAGTTTAACGTATAATCTGGGTTCAAATTAAAAAACCTCAAAAGAAAAGCTATTGAGGTTTAAACTTTCCCATTAAATTGATGAGAAAGTAAATCAGAACACAAAACTATTTTAATTCTTTTTCATACGCATCATCATGTACGTTAGCTACAGCTCTACCCGAAGGATCATTTAGTTTTTTAAAAGCTTCATCCCATTCTAAAGCTATTTTTGTACTACAAGCCACACTTGCTTCTTGCGGCACACACAATGCAGCCGTATCGCTTGGATAATGCTCGCTAAAAATAGTACGATAATAATATTCTTCTTTATTCATTGGCGTTTGAATTGGGAATCTGAATTTAGCATTTGCCAATTGCTCATCTGTCACCTCTTTATTAACAATCACTTTCAAGGTATCAATCCAACTGTACCCCACTCCATCGCTAAATTGTTCTTTTTGGCGCCATGCTACACTTTCTGGCAACATATCTTCAAAAGCTTTACGTAAAACCCATTTTTCCATGCGCTCTCCGTTAATCATTTTATCTTGCGGGTTGATTCGCATGGCTACATCCATAAATTCCTTATCTAAGAACGGTACACGTCCTTCGATCCCCCAAGCCGCTAAACTTTTATTAGCTCTTAAACAATCGTACATGTGGAGTTTACTTAATTTACGAACCGTTTCTTCGTGAAATTCTTTGGCATTAGGTGCTTTATGGAAATATAAATAGCCCCCAAACAACTCATCAGAACCCTCACCCGAAAGCACCATCTTAATCCCCATAGATTTAATTACACGAGCCATTAAATACATAGGCGTACTGGCACGAACCGTAGTAACATCATAGGTTTCTAAGTTATAAATCACATCACGAATAGCATCCAAACCTTCCTGAATAGTAAACTTAATTTCGTGGTGAATTGTTCCTAAATGATCCGCTACTTTTTGAGCCGCAGCCAAATCTGGTGACCCTTCTAAACCTACAGCAAACGAGTGCAATTGCGGATACCAAGCTTCTGATTTATCATCTGTTTCAATACGACGACTTGCATACTTTTTAGCAATGGCAGAAGTAATAGATGAATCTAAACCTCCTGACAGCAACACTCCATAAGGCACATCACTCATTAACTGACGATGCACAGCAGCTTCTAAGGCTTCACGTATCGCTTGAATACTAGTTTCGCTCTCCTTCACGGCATCGTATTCAGTCCATTCTCTATCATACCATTTTACCAATTGACCATCTTTACTATAGAAATAATGTCCCGGAGGGAACAACTCAATTTTAGAGCAATACCCTTCCAAGGCTTTTAATTCAGATGCCACGTAAAATGTTCCGTGTTTATCCCAACCTATGTACAATGGGATAATACCAATATGATCGCGAGCAATAAAATACTCATCTTTTTCTACATCATATAAAGCAAAACCGAAGATTCCGTTCATTTCATCGACAAACGTTGGTCCTTTTTCTTGGTACAATGCCAAAATAACTTCACAGTCGCTTTGAGTTTGAAAATCGTATTTGCCTTCAAATTGTTTACGTAATTCGCGGTGATTGTATATTTCTCCATTTGCGGCTAAAACAAAATTTCCATTAGAACTAAACAAAGGTTGCTTTCCCGAAGCTGGATCTACAATAGCTAAACGCTCATGTGCTAAAATAGCTTTATCATTCGAGAAAATCCCACTCCAGTCTGGGCCACGATGACGGATGATTTTTGCCATCTCTAACACTTGAGGCCTTAAGGTTTCTGCTTTTTGTTTTAAATCAAAGGCACATACAATTCCACACATAATATTTTTAGTTTTTAATTACCTGAATCCAGATTTTATTAATAATTTATTTCTGAAACAAAATTGATATATTTAATTCTAATTTTAAACTATAAACAATATTTTGATTTAAATTTAAAACAAAAAACAAAAAAAAACAAACTAAAACAAACTAAAACACATTGACAGATAATTAAAAATTAAAATCTGTAACTTATTTAATATTTTTAAGGAATGTTTTAAAAATCAAACTCTATATCATTTATAAATTGACTCAGCTTCTTTGCCCTAATAAACGACAGAAAAAAGACTAATACAAACGATCTAAATAAGACTGAGTATTCAACTTGTTCATTAAACTAAAAACTAGTTGAATATTAAAAATAGTAGTTTACAACTTCTATTAACACACGTTATAAGAGATGTTAAAACTGATCCGCTGGGGTTATTTTTATATTAATTTTAAATAAAAAAAGGTTTACTAAAAAATTAGCAAACCTTTTTAAAAGTGATCGTCTATTTTATTCTTGCATTTTTTTTTCTCTTTCAAAAAGAAGTTTAATGTTTTCGTATGAATTAGTTAATACTTCCTCTATTTGAGCAGGATTAAGCCACGCTACTTTTTCAATACCTTCCTCTAATTGACCTACTAACAAACCATTATAATCTGTTTTCATTTCATACCATTGCGTAATTTTCAAACGGTATTTGCCATTTCTTCTAAAGATATGGTATGTTTTTTGGAGTTTTTTGGTAATTTTAAGATTCGAAACCCCTGTTTCTTCCTCTACTTCACGAATAGCCGTTTCTTCTATTTCTTCCCCTTTATCAATGCCTCCTTTAGGTAAATCCCATTTTCCTCCACGATAAATAAAAAGAACCTCTCCTTTATTATTGTACACTAAACCGCCTCCGGCAAAGTTTACTTTTATTTTAGATTTTAGAGTATTCAAGATTTCTTTTTCATCTGGATGATACAAATAAGCCTTTTGAATTTTGTTTTGAAAATAGCTTACAATAAGCTGTTCTATATCAATACTTTCAAGTAAAAAAAACTTGAAATCGGTTTCCTTAACAAATTCATTTGTCAGGAAAAGTGGTTTGTCGTTCACAAAAACTTTATACATTTGCAGTATGATTTTTAATAAAGATACAGCGAGTAAAACTGCCGAATTGCTTTTACAAATAAATGCAATTAAATTGAATTCTAAAAATCCTTTTACATGGGCCTCTGGTTGGAAATCGCCAATCTACTGCGATAATAGGATATTACTTTCGTTTCCGGCAATACGAAATTATGCAAAAGATGAATTTGCAAAAAACATCGAAAAACAATTTGGTAAACCTGATGTGATTGCGGGAGTAGCTACAGGAGCTATTGGTATAGGTATATTAGTGGCACAAGAATTAGGACTCCCTTTTGTATATGTACGTCCTGAACCTAAAAAACACGGTCGTAAAAACCAAGTAGAAGGGTTTTTACAAAAAGGTCAAAATGTGGTGGTAGTTGAGGATTTGATTAGTACAGGAACCAGTAGCTTGTTAGCTGTTGAAGCCTTACGAAATGAAGGGGCTAATATTAAAGGAATGGCTGCTATTTTTACTTATGGTTTTCCTATTGCTGAAGAAAATTTTAAAAATGCCAATGTAGATTTATTTACCTTGAGTAATTATGAAAATCTTTTAGAACTAGCCGTAACAAAAGAATACATTACAGAAAGAGAACATGAATTACTTACAGACTGGAGAAAAAATCCAGCAGAGTGGAATATTGGAATATAATATATTTAAAAAATTGATATGAATTTAGAGAGCCCAAAAGTAACGGTAGCAAAATCTGCGGAATACATATTTAACGAATTATCTATCGTTAAAAATTTTGAAAAATTAATGCCTGAAAACACGGCTAAATTTGAAGTAATTGATGAAAATTGTTTTGAATTTGGTTTAAAAGGTATGCCTGAAATCAAATTAGTAAAAAAAGAAGCTGTACCCACTTCGAAAATTGTTTTAGGAGCTGCTTCTAGTAAATTACCATTTACATTAACTGCTAATATAAACGAAACGGCTGCTGAATCTACTGATATTCAATTAGTATTTGAAGGCGAATTTAATGCTATGATGGCAATGATGATTAAAGCCCCTATTACTAAATTCATTGAAACATTAGCACAAAATATGAGTAAATTATAATTCTTTACAGAAGTAAGAATGATACAAAGACAACTGTTAAGCAGTTGTCTTTTTTTTGAATTTTATTTAAAATTTTAATAACCAAACTCTTGTTTTTTTAAATATCTTCAAAAAAAAATCTATTTAACACCATTAACTTATAACTTTTCACTACCTTTGCGCCCAATTTAAAAGTAAGTAATGAATAAATTTGAACAATTAGGTCTTAATGAATCGCTAGTGCTGGCGATTAAAGATCTAGGATTTGAAAATCCCTCCGAAGTACAAGAAAAAGCGATTCCTCTATTATTAGAGCAAGATACCGACATTGTTGCATTGGCGCAAACTGGTACTGGAAAAACAGCTGCATTTGGTTTCCCTCTTATTCAAAAAATTAACGTAGAAGATAAAATAACTCAAGCATTAATCTTATCTCCTACGCGTGAATTATGTTTGCAAATCACGAATGAAATCAAACTTTATTCTAAATACATCAAAGGTTTGAATACGGTAGCCGTATATGGTGGAGCAAGTATTAACGAGCAGGCAAGGGACGTAAAAAGAGGAGCGCAAGTTATTGTGGCCACTCCAGGACGTATGCAAGATATGATTAACCGCGGAATGGTTAACATAAAAAACATTTCGATTTGTGTATTGGACGAAGCAGATGAAATGCTTAACATGGGGTTCTATGATGATATCTGTTCTATTTTAGCAGATACTCCAAAGGATAAAAATACTTGGTTATTTTCGGCAACTATGCCTACTGAAGTAGCAAGAATTGCTAAACAATTCATGCATACTCCTCAAGAAATTACAGTAGGTCATAAAAATCAAGGTTCAACAAACGTTTCGCATGAGTTTTATTTAGTTAATGCACGCGATCGTTACGCTGCTCTAAAACGTTTAGCAGACACTAACCCTGACATTTTCTCTGTTATTTTTTGTAGAACCAAAAGAGATACGCAGGCAATTGCCGAAAAATTAATCGAAGATGGTTATAACGCAGCAGCTTTACATGGTGATTTATCACAAGCACAACGTGATGCTGTTATGAAAGCATTTCGTGGTCGCCAAATTCAAATGTTAGTGGCTACTGACGTTGCAGCACGTGGTATAGATGTAGATGATGTAACACACGTAATAAACTATCAGTTACCTGATGAAATTGAAACTTACACACACCGTTCGGGTCGTACGGGTCGTGCTGGAAAATCAGGTACATCTATGGTTATTATTACAAAAAGTGAATTACGCAAAATCAGTCAGATTGAGCGAATCATTAAAACTAAATTTGAGGAAAGACCTATCCCTAGTGGAATTGAAATCTGCGAAATTCAGTTATACCACTTAGCAAACAAAATAAAAGACGTAGAAATAGATCATGAAATTGATAATTACCTACCTGCTATTTATGATGTTCTTCAAGATTTAACAAAAGAAGAATTAATCAAGAAAATGGTATCGGTTGAATTCAATCGCTTCTTATCTTACTACAAAAAATCACGTGATTTACACCAAGAATCTTCTAGTAGTAAAACAACAACTATTCCAACAGAAGGTGCTGTTCGTTATTTCATTAACATTGGAGCTCGTGATGGTTTTGAATGGATGGAATTAAAAGATTTCTTAAAAGAAAAATTAGAACTAGGCCGTGATGATGTTTTTAAAGTAGATGTAAAAGAAGGTTTTTCTTTCTTCAACACTGATGCAGAGCACGTAGATTTAGTTATGAATACTTTAAACGGTATTACCTTAGAAGGTAGACGTATAAACGTAGAAATATCTAAAAACGATGGTTCTTCCAACAACAAACGTCGCGACCATAACTCTAGAGGTGGTGGTGAACGTAGAGAAAGACGCGGTGAAGGTGGTGCTCCTAGAGGGGAAAGACGTGATGGCGCTAAAAAATCATCCGATAGAAGAAGCTCTTCTTCTGACGATAGAAGCCCTAAAAATGAAAGACGTCCTCGTCGTTCCGATTCTTCTTCATCAGGCAGCAGAAACCGTAGAAGCTAATCATTTTATTAAACTCAGATTATGCGTTAGCCTTTGCTATAAAGATAAAAAGGAAAGAAAAAAATACACGGTTTTTTTTCTACAGATGTAGTTTTACCACATTGAGGAACAATAGTTAAGTACTTTTTTAGAAACCTTTTTATCTATAATAAATTTCTAATGCGTGATTCTGGTTAAAGCTATACTATCTAAAAGGTTGTTCAAAATTGAACAACCTTTTTTATTCAAATAAAACCAGATTTCTTTACTTTGTACAAAAAATATGCACGACTTTATATACGATCAAAACTTCAATCAAGTTGTTTACAACCAATACGAATTAACTAACAAAGAATTTGAAAACTGTACTTTCACGGGTTGTAATTTCACACAAGCCTTTTTTACTGGAACTATGTTTGTTGACTGTACTTTTAAAAACTGTAATTTTAAAGAGGCTAAAATTGGCCATGTAGGTTTAAGAAATGTATTATTTATAGACAGCGATTTTACAAATGTAAATTTCGCTATGACGGATCAAGTTATTTATGAGTTTCATTTTACCAATTGTCTTTTAGATTATGCCCAATTTTATAAACTAAAACTAAAAAAAATTCAATTTACTAATTGCAGTATGGTTTCCGTAGATTTTATGGAAAGTGATTTAACAGAAGCTTTGTTTGATAATTGCAACTTACGCTTGGCTGTTTTCTCAGATAGTATTCTTATAAAATCAGATTTTTATTCAAGTTATAATTTCTCCATAAACCCTGAGAAAAATAAATTAAAAAAAGCCATTTTCTCTCAAGAAAACATCAAAGGATTATTAGATACTTATGAGATTATAATTAAGTAACTTTTTTTTACCGAACGAGAAATAAAATCCGAACGAGAAATAAAAAACACAAATAAAACAATTACCTCCTACTCCAACGGATGTTTGTAGAAAATATAAACTAAAAAGAGTAAGAGGTAAAATGGAGTTCATCTTGTATCGAATAAATGAAACTTATTTAAACTCGCTTATAATTTCATCTAACTGCAAGCGTGATTTAGATCGTACATGAGGTTGGTTTCCATCTTTTTGATCTCTTTTTCCTATTGCAACTGCAAATAAAGGCTGATAATCTTTTAATCCTAATACTTTTCTATAAACATCTGTTTCTATTCCTTCCATAGGAGTTGAATCAATTCCTAAACTGGCACAAGCTGATAAAAAATACCCTAATGATAGGTATACTTGATTTTTCATCCAAGATTTTATTTCTTCTTCTGGAAGAGGTTTTAAATATTGTTTGTAGTACCCTGTCGCGCCTTCTGGTAATTTATTTTCTATTTTTTTTTCAAATTTTTCTTCAAATTTTTGAATATCATCAATTACGCTAAACACTATTGTATGGCTTGACTCTAAAACTCTTGAGGCATTAAAATAGGATGCTTCTGCTAAAAGTTTTTTTATCTCAGTATTGGATACAAAAGTAAAATGCCAAGGTTGACTATTAATAGAAGATGGTGACAAGTTTAATATTGATTTTAATTTTTCAATCATTTCTAATGAAATTTTTTCATTAGGATTGTATTTTTTTGTAGTGTAGCGCTCTTTTGCTAATTGTAGAAAACTCATGTTTGTTTATTTTAAATTAAACTATACTTTTTATAGTTGCAAACATATTTATAGTTTTTTATATTTGCAATAACGGTCAAAAAGGATAGTGAAATGTATAAAATAGATCATAAAAAATTTCCTTGTAGCACGAGTTTGACTATGAAATTCATAGGAGGTAAATGGAAAGCGGTTATCTTAATTCATCTTTTTAATAAAAAAAGGTATAACGAACTAAGAAAACAAATACCTATGGTAACAGAGAGAACTCTTAGTTTACAACTAAAAGAATTAGAAGAAGATGGTTTGATATCTAGGACTGTTTTTACTAAAAAACCTCCGTTAAAAGTAGAATATGAACTTACAGAATTAGGTAAAACCTTAATTCCCTTATTGAATGAAATTTCAAATTGGGGCAAATTTATTGCTGAAGAGCACTTACATGTAAAAATAGAGTCTTGTATAACAGATCTTAAATCATAACTCTACCATCCTCCATAGTTATAATACGGTGCGTACGATTAGCAAAATCAGGATCGTGTGTTACTATTAATAAGGTTTGATTAAATTCTTTAGCTAATTGATTAAAAATATCAAAAACGATATCGCTATTTTTTTTATCTAGGTTACCGGTTGGTTCATCACCCATGATTATAACAGGTTTATTGATAAGTGCTCTAGCAATTGCGACTCGTTGTTTTTGTCCACCACTTAATTGATTGGGCATCTTCAATGCTTGTTCGTGCATTTCTAATGTGCGCAAGTATTCCATTGCATTATATTCGATTTCCTCTTCTGAGAGTTTAGCTAATTTTAGTCCTGGAAGCATTACATTTCGCAACACACTAAATTCGTTAAGCAGATAATGAAACTGAAATACAAATCCTATTTTTTCATTTCTAATTTGCGCTAATTCTTTATCTGTCTTGCCTGTAATTAACTGATTATCCATTAAAATTTGCCCTTCATATTCAGTATCCATAGTTGATAGTAAATACAATAATGTGGATTTTCCACAACCTGACTTTCCCACAATAGAAACGAATTGACCGTATTCTATTTGTAAATCAATTTCTTTAAGAACCTGCATACGTACTGGATCATTAAAGTATTTTGTTAGTTTTTTAGTTTCTAAAACAATATTATTCATTATTTTCCTCTAATAATTTCTACTGGGTCAATTTTACTGGCTTTCAGTGCTGGAAACAAACCTGCTATACAAGTGGTTAGTAGGGCAAATGTAATTCCTATGACATAAAAAAGGGGATTGTAATTCATTGGAAACGTTTTAACTGTAGGTAGAGCGGCTGTATTAAATGGAATTAGATCTATAATATTTGAAAAAACAAAACCTAAAAACAACCCTAAAATACCTCCTGTAATTCCAATAACCATGGACAATAACAGAAAAATCCATTTTACATCATTTCCTGAAAAACCTGTTGCTTTTAGAATTGCAATACTATCCATTTTTTCAAAAATCATCATATTTAATATGTTATAGATCCCAAACCCAGCTACAATTAAAAGGACAACACCTACTGCGTAGGATATAATACTCCTAATAGTCGTACCTGTTTCAAATTGCGAATTGGCAGTTTGATAATCCATTGCATCTGTTTCATATTTTATTTTATATTCCTTAGCTAAAATGGGGGCTTGTAAAATGTCATGAATTTTTACTTGAATATCGGTAATATAGTTTTTGGGAACGCCTAAAATTTTTTGAGCCATAGACAAAGAGGTATAACTAGTTATATCATCTATTTCTGCGATACCTATTTGAATAATTCCTACAATTTTCATAGAGGTTAAATTCCCTTTGGGTGTAGTAATTTTAATCATATCTCCTTTTTTTAACAACATTTTATCAGACAATCCTTTGCCGATCACAATGCTATTGTTTTGTTGCAAATCTTCTATTTTACCTTCTATCATATAATCATTAAGAGCAAATAACTTTTGTTCTACTAGAACATCAATACCGTTTACAACTCCTGAAATTTCTATTGTTCCAGAATTAAAAAAAACAGGTGTATTGATCTTGGCTGCCACATCATATACGCGGGTATCTTGCTTTAAACTCTGAATAATTGATTTAGCATTGTAAATAGATTTCCCTCTATCTTTAGGTTTTATTGAATGAATGAAATTACTATGTTCTTTATATTCTTGCGAGATAGTCACAGGCTGATTTTGGGAAGGTTTTATTTCGTTATACAAACGAACATGTGGTGTACGATTAATAATTAGACCGTCTAACAAATCGTTCATACCATACATAAAACTGACCAAAGTAATAAACATGGCTATTCCAAACATGACTCCTGCTCCTGCAATGATGGTTTGCTTGAGTCTAGAACGCATTAAATGCAGTGCTATAGAAAAAATCAGCTTGCAATTCATTACTTAGGCGTATAAATGGTTTCATCTACTTTTAATCCACTAATTACTTCTACTTTTTGGTAATCTTTTAGCCCTGTTTTTATTTTTCTTTTTTCATTTTCATTTACCAAAACGTATTGTTCTTCTATTAAATAATTCCTTGGTATAGTGAGTATATTTTTACGGGTTTGAATAATAATATTAGCCTCGGCAGTCAGATTAGGATATAGTTTTTGTGGTGGTTTTACAAAATGGGCTTCTATTTTAAATGTACGTGAACGTACATCCATAATAGGATAAATTTTAGCAACGGTAGCTTGAAAAAATTCCCCCTTATAACTATCCATTGTAACGCCTATTTTTTGACCAACTTGCACGCGTACCATATCATTTTCATCTATATCTAATTCTAATATATAATTATCTTTTTTACCTATGATGGCTAAGGGTGTTTGTTGATTTATAACGGTTCCTTCTTTTACTAGGATATCATAAAGTTCGCCTGAAAAAGCACTTTTAACAATAAAATCACTTTGTGTTTTTTGGTTTATTCTTAAATTTACATTACTACGATCTTGTTCATTACGCAACTGAGTTTTTAATTGAGACAATTGTTTTATAGCCATTTCGTGAACTAATTTGGAGTTCTTGTAGGCTAATTCTACTTTTTCGAAATCGACTTCAGAAATAGCGTTGTATTCCTTAACATTTTTACTACGTTTATAAAGTGATTCATCCAAAATTAATTTATCTTTAGCACTCTGGATACGTAATTCTGCTTCTGCTATTTTATCTCGAATATATCTACCGTTTTCTTGTGTGATTTCATACGACAAACGAGCATTTTCAGTAGCCAAATTAGCTTTTTCACTTTCTATTTGAAACAATGATTGTCCTTTTATTATAGGCTGCCCTGGTTTTACATTAATGTTTTGTAAAACACCTGTTACTGTACTAAAAACTATATATTGTTTGTCTGCTTTTACCACTCCAGAAGCATAAACACTTTCCGTAACGGTTCCTTTTTTAGGTTGTGTTTCTTTAGCTGCTTTTTTGGAACAAGAAACAATAGAAAGTAATGAAATCAGTAATATTTTTTTCATTTGAGGTAATTAATTTAGAATGAATAAATTTACAAATTTTATTACTGTTTTTGATTCATTCAAACTAGTATTTTTTATTTACTCTTAACAACCTATAGCGCATTATTCAATAGTATTTTTCTTTCTTTTCTATACCATAAAACTGGCTCAAGTTAATACCATAGCAACAAAGACCAATAAGTCTAATTTTACCATTATTCTTAATGATAATTCATTTGTATTAAAACAAGATCATAAAAACCATAAGGATTCCTTTATAGGCAAAATCACGATTATGCTTTTGTGTATAATAGTAACTCCCTTAAAAATGTCAGGGTAATTCCTATGAGTGACATTAAAGAGATCCGTTTTACTTTAGAGGAATAAATGGTTCTTTTTACTTTTATAAATTCTGTGTAAAAAAGCAACCCAAATTATTATAGTCGAGTAACTTAATACTAAAAGCACACCTGTTTTTTAAAACTTTTTTACAAAGACAATGCACTAAGTACTAAAAAACTAGTTAAATTTCAGATGGCAACACATAAAAAAAACTAGCCAAATACTAGGTTTTCAGGTGTTTTTAAAAAAACTTAATATTATTAATAATTAATCCTTAGGCTTATGTTCGTGAGGTTTTAATTTTGGGTGTTTTGGTTGATTTTCTCGAGTTACACGTCTTCTTTCATCAGGTGTTCCGTCTTCCTTGTTCGGTTTAGGACCTGGTTTAATTGCTTTAATTGTTTCCATATAGTTTGTAAATTTAAAATGATAGACAAATTACAATAAAAAACTTATAATTGTTTTACGGAAAACCTCATTATAAAAAAGAAGACTACTTTATATTGGCTTTAAACAACGCAAGTAGCAGTTCCAAAATACCGTACTCCAGCATATAAAGCCTGTCTAGTAAAAGACCCTCTAAGGAGGTTGTCTTTTTTATTGAAATTGCTTTTGATTTTTTTACATACAAAACCTTTTGGGACAGGATTTATTAAAAACAGGATTTTATACCATGTCAAAAATAATAATTTTAAACCCAAATTACGCATTAGACTTCGTTATGAAATCTAATGCGTAATTTGGGTTAAACTTTATCTAATTATAGTACTTTTGAGTAAAATTTTTCCTCTGTATTCATACCTTCATTTGTTTTGTATTCAAAAATATCTTTTGAAAGGCAGTCTGTACGATTCTTGATCTCTAAAATTTGCTATGAAATGGAATGTGTTTATATTAACTTTTTTAGGAAATTTAAAATTTCCTTTTCATTTATGAATATCTATGGACAATCGAAAAAGAAATACTATTCATTTAATATAGATCTATAATTGTTTTTTATTCTAATTCTATGTTCTAAGCTTAAAACTACTATTCTTCAGAGCCCGTAGATAAACTGAAATCTAGAAAAATAAAAAGAAATTCGTTTCCCTAGATTTCAGCATTTTTATTTTGATTTATTGACCCTTACTGCTTCTGGTACCAGACCTGTATAATCGCCTCCATTACGTACCACATCACGTACTATACTGGAAGAAATAAATGAAGTATCAGGTGCTGTTAAAAGAAATACAGTGTCTATTTTTGATAATAATCTGTTAGTATGCGCAATGGCTTTTTCAAATTCAAAATCAGCTGGATTTCGGAGTCCTCTTAGAATAAAATCGGCTTCTAAACGTTTGCATAAATCAATTGTTAGTCCTTCATAAGATACAACTGTAATTTTGTCTTCATACTTAAATGTTTCTTCAATAAAATGAATCCGTTCTTGTAATGAAAACATATACTTTTTATCAGCGTTGACACCTATAGCTATTACAATTTCATCAAACAGAGGAAGGCTTCTTTCTATGATATCAATATGCCCTAATGTTATTGGGTCAAAAGACCCAGGAAAAATCGCTTTTCTCATTATTTTTTCCAGATTAATTTTCTTTGAAATGCTAATTGAATTTCGTTATCTAACATTTCTCCAAAATCTAGCTTTGCGTACTGAGCTTGTTGTGGAAAAATACTTTGTGGAGACAAACCTGGATTTGTATTCATTTCTATAAAATGAGGTATCCCGTTCATGATAATAAAGTCCGTTCTAGAAAAACCACTCATTCCTAAAGCTTCATATACTTTTTTTGCCGTTTGTTCTACTCTTATACGTACCTCATCAGTTAATCTTGCAGGTGTAATTTCTTCTGATTTACCAAGGTATTTCGCTTCGTAATCAAAAAAATCCGTTTGCGAAACAATTTCTGTTATTCCTAAAACTTTGGTTTCTCCTTTATAGTGAAATACTCCTACTGAAACTTCTATTCCTTGCAAAAAGGATTCTATTAATATATCACTATCTTCTGCAAATGCAAATTCTAATGCCTTATCAAACTGACTTAAATCGGTTACTTTTGAAACACCTAAACTACTTCCTGATTGATTGGGTTTAACAAAAAAAGGCAGTGCTAACTCATCTGCAATTACTTGTTTATTTATTGTCGTTCCTTTTGTTAGATAAATAGATTTCGCTTTAGGAATATTAAATTTAGCTAATACAGAAAGTGTGTCCCGTTTATTAAATGTTAATGCTGATTGATAAAAGTTACATCCTGTATAAGGAATTTCTAGCAACTCCCAATAAGCTTGAAGATGACCGTCTTCACCTGGAGTACCATGAATCGTGTTTACGATTACATCAAATGTTATTTTTTCTTGATTCAATGTAAATGAAAAATCTGATTTATCCAACGTATACTTTTGATCATTTATCAAAACATACCACCCTTCTTTAAGAATATGCACTTCAAAAGTTTGGTATTTACTCTGATCTAAATTATTTAATATCAACTGACCACTACGCAACGAAATTACACTTTCGCCTGAATAGCCTCCCATTACCACAGCAACTTTCATATTTGTATATTTATTTTTTATAAAATCGTTTAAGAAAGATTTAAAAACTTATTTTTTATCTAAAATCTCTTCAAACAAAAATATCATTTTTTTTCAAATGAATTCGCTTTACTATTTTTATATCTTTGCATATATTGCTTTTTTTCTAAAAAAAATAGCATACAAAAAATAACCCTTTGAAAATTAGCATTTTTATATGAACTGGAAACGTTTTATACTTAGTTTTACTTTTTTTAAGCAACTATTTTTCGCATTTTTAATAGTATCTGCTTCTTTATTTATTTTTATGCAATGGATTCGTTTTACGACTAATCATGGAGAGGAGATTACAGTTCCTAACCTAAACAAATTAACGTTAGAAGAAGCAGAAGAAAGACTGGACGAACTAGATTTAGATTATGAATTATTAGATACTACAGACTATAACCCTGCATTCCCAAAACTTTCTATTGTTCAGCAAGACCCTAAACCTGGAAGTAAAGTAAAACATAACCGCGTAATTTATGTTAAAATTAACGCAGAAGAATACGCTAAGGTAAGACTTCCTGACCTAATCCAAAAAACGTATCGTCAAGCCGTTCCTACTCTTAACGCGTTAGGATTGTCTGTAGGGGATACAACCTATATTCCTAACCTTGCTAAAGACATGGTATTAGAAATGAATATCAATGGTAAACCTATAAGACCTGGACAACAGGTTTTAAAAACGACTCGTATTAATCTTGTTTTAGGCGATGGCAAAATAGGTTTTGAAGAAGAAAATACTGATCCTGAAAATGAATCTATAGACTCTACTGTTACAGAATAAAAATGGCTATTACATTTATAGAAAAGGAAGAGGAATGGGAAAACGATTTATATGAACACTATAAATTTGATATTCCAAAAGGGCAAAGCTCAATGCGTGTAGACAAATACTTAATGACTAGTATAGAAAACACTACACGTAACAAAATACAGCAAGCTGCTGAAAAAGGATTTATATTAGCAAATGACATAGCTGTAAAATCCAGTTATAAAATAAAACCATTTGATGAAATAAAGGTTGTACTATCACACCCTCCTTTTGAGAATAAGATTATTCCTGAGAACATTCCTTTAGACATTATATATGAAGATGATGCTCTTATAGTCATTAACAAACCTGTAGGATTAGTTGTTCATCCTGGTCACGGAAACTATACCGGTACTTTAGCTAACGCATTGGCTTTTCATTTTGAAAACCTACCTATGAATTCAAGTAACCGACCAGGACTAGTACATAGAATTGACAAAGACACTTCTGGACTCTTAGTTGTTGCAAAAACCGAACAAGCTATGGCTCATTTAGCCAAACAGTTTGAAGAAAAAACTACAGAAAGAGAATATATAGCTATTGTTTGGGGAAATGTAGAAGAAGATTATGGAACCATAAAAGGCAATATAGCCCGTCACTCCACTGATCGTATGCAAATGGCCGTATATACTGATTCATCTATAGGAAAACACGCTGTAACACACTATAAAGTCATAGAACGGTTAAGCTACGTTACCGTTGTATCCTGTAAATTAGAAACAGGACGTACACACCAAATACGTGTTCACATGAAACATATAGGACATACCTTATTCAATGACGAACGCTATGGCGGTCATTTCATTCTAAAAGGAACTACTTTCTCTAAATACAAACAATTTGTAGAAAATTGTTTTAAAATTTTGCCTCGCCAAGCTCTTCATGCAAAAACACTGGGGTTTGAACATCCTGTTACAAAAGAATACATGCGTTTTAATACTGAATTACCAGAAGATATGGTTTTATGTATAGAAAAATGGAGACTTTATGGCAAATCTAATCATTTAGAATAACCATACCCAATATATAAAGTGTCCAAAAAGTAAAAAATAAATAGTTAATTGAGTTCTCTAAGAACAAAAGAAACATTGTACTTAATTCTTAGATCCTTTTCAATCAAAACAAGAAAACTAGAGATTCATAAAACAAATTTGATTACTTTTTGGACACCTATTCTATTTTCTCAACGATTTTACTTGCACTATTTAAAAGATATAATTCTTGCTTGTAAACCAACATTTACCTATATTCGTCTATCAAATGTTAAATCATGAATAAAAAGACGATCTTATTAGGATTTCTTTCCACCCTATCACTAAGCTGTTCTAGTCAGAAAAAAACGACTAAATCAGACCATAATAATAAAAATTTAGTTACAACCTATCTCAATACCATAACAGAAAAAGAACTTAAAGACCACCTCTATACAATTGCTTCTGACGAAATGCAAGGAAGAAATACGGGAGAAGAAGGACAAAAAAAAGCAGGAAAATATATCATTTCAGAATATATAAAAAACAATATTCGCTTTCCAGATGAAGCTACATCTTACTACCAACCTATCCCTTCTTCTTATTTTCAAAAAGCATTTAGCCCTCGTTTGGGGGATTCTGAAAATATTTGGACGTTTATAAAAGGAACCGAAAAACCTAAAGAAATAGTAGTTGTTTCTGCTCATTATGATCACGTAGGAATGAAAAACGGTGAAATCTATAACGGGGCGGATGATGATGGCTCTGGCACCGTATCTTTACTAGAAATTGCAGAAGCTTTTCAAAAAGCAAAAAATGAAGGACATGGTCCTAAACGTTCTATATTATTTTTGCATGTAACAGGTGAAGAACATGGATTACACGGGTCTCGTTTTTATTCCGAAAATCCTCTTTTCCCTCTAAAAAATACAATTGCCAATGTTAATATTGATATGATAGGTCGTAGAGATAATTTACATAAGGATTCTAACAATTATGTTTATATAATAGGATCCGATTATTTATCATCTGATTTATATACAATTGTTGAAAATGCCAATTCTGATTTTGTAAATCTAAAATTAGATTACAAATACAATGACAAGAATGATCCAAATCGTTTCTATTATCGTTCCGATCATTATAACTTTGCAAAACACAACATCCCATCTGTTTTTTTATTCAATGGTACTCACGAGGACTATCACAAGCCAACGGATGACCCTGATAAAATTGAATATGATGCATTAGCAAAACGTGCCAAACTTGCCTTTGCCATTATATGGAATTTAGCTAATAGAAATGAAAAACCTATAGTAGATAAACTTTAAAATACAACTTTCTTTTTATTTTTAAAGTTTCATTTTGTTTCGCATACATTTTTTATAAAAAGCCCTAATGACTACTATACAATCATTAGGGCTTTTTCATCCTTGCTCTTAGTTCTTATTAATCTTGCTTTACCCCAAAGAACATTCATTCAGAAAACAAACACACTTCTCTAAATAGAACTGAAATAACAATATACGGATAGATGTAACAATGTTTTTAAAATAAAACCCAGATTACGCGTTAGACTTTGTGATGATAATGAAAAGAATAAGGATAGAAAAATACGCCTATTTTTTTTATCGCAGCCACCGTTGTACTTCATTGAAGGCAAGAAATAACGTACTTTTTTAAAATCGAAGTTTTTTTATCTGTCATAAATTCCTAATATACAATTTAGTTTTATAGTAGTACAACCTCTATTTTTTTATATAGAATAAGAATGTCCTAAAAGGTTGTAACCTTTATCCTCTGTTTGAAAAGAAAAGTTCGAACGAATTAAACAAGTGAAACACATGTAATATTGAAAATGTGCTTCCTATTTCGTCGAAGTGACAAACTAGATTTTAAGTTACTACTTTTTAGGACACCCTTTGTATCAAAAGCTTAAATAGTTTTTTTCTCTTTTAAAACTATTCGTTAATTAGTAAAATCTTGATCTTCTAATTTAGCATCTGCTATTTTGTTGTTATGCAATTTAACAGGGTTTTTAGATTTTTTCATTCTTAAGTTTAAGAATTCTACAAATAGAGAGAAGAAGATTGAGAAATATAAATATCCTTTAGGAATACTATGTACTTCTGTACCTCCAAAGAAAGCAATATGAGCAAGATGTCCTCCTTCTGCTAATAACATTACTCCTATTAGTATTAAGAATGATAACCCTAAAATTTGAATCGTTGGGTGATTATTTACAAATTTACTCACTGGTCCCGCAAATATCATCATAATAACAATTGAAATAACAATTGAAAGAATCATAATCACTAAAGCTCCTTCATATCCAAAACCCTCAGGAGCAGGTTTCATACTTACCAATCCAACAGCGGTTAAAATACTATCAAAAGAAAAAACTAAATTTAGTGCTGCAATTTGAAAAACAGCTGCTGACAAACTACTACTTGCACTTCCTTTTTCACCTTCTTCTTCGCCTTCTAATTTGTGATGTATTTCAGATACTGATTTGTATAATAAAAACAAACCTCCTCCAAATATGATAAGACTTTGCCCTGTTATTCCTGCTTGAAGCCATCCCCAATCAATGTGAAATAAAACCTCTTGTAAGCTTAAAACCCATGTAATACCAAATAGTAATACAATACGAAAAGCCATGGCTAATAACAACCCTATTCGACGCGCTTTGGGTTGCTCTTCCTCTTTTAATTTTCCGGAAACGATTGATAAAAAAACAATGTTATCAATTCCTAAAATAATTTCTAAAAATGTTAAAGTTAATAATGCTATCCAAGCATCTGGGTTAAATAAGATTTCCATTTTGTTTTTTTGAATTTACAATCATTATACGCGACTATTTTATTTTTGTTACAAAACCTTTTTGTTTTTTTGATTCTCCTACAAAACAATATTCAAAATAATAACCTTTTTGATTGGTACTCAGTATCTTTATCTGAATTGCTTTTTTTTCTTCTAAATTTTTAGGGTTTATTTTTTGCAGTATGTATTCGCAATCATTAACCCATCGTACTTTAGCTGTATCTATTTTTCCTCCAAATGTTTCTATTTGTAAAGAATCATTACGTACAAAAGTAGAAGTGTGTTTAACCCCTTCTATTTCTTCATTAAATTTAAAAGTACCTGTTTTAAAATCATTGCAATTACGTTCTACATTATAACAAGAAACAAAAACAAGTGTTAGAAGGAAAAATAAATTTTTAAACATTTTAATAGTTGTTTAAGGATTTTATAAATTATTTTCTTTTGAAAATTTGATACTATTATATTCTTTTGACTGATTTTTAGGAATAGATAAGCTGTTCCAGGTTTGTTTTTTTAGCATTTTAGCATAAAAAACAATTTGTCCGATATGGTATGGATAATGTGCTAACTGACGATTAATAGCATCTATAACGGTTTGTTCTTCATTTCGAATGTATATAATTTGACTTAAATTTTGAGGTTTTAAGTCATTAATTGCATCAAAAAAACATTTCCATCCCTTTTCCCATAACCCCAAAAGTTCTTCCTTAGTCGTTATTTTATTTTCAAATTCAGCGTCTCGATCGCGCCATTCTTTCTCTCCATCAGAAGTAAGAAAATCGGTCCAACGAGATAACATATTACCCGCTATATGTTGTAGTATTACAGCAATTGAATTGGTGTCTTCGTTAGACATTACAAATAATTGTTCTGAATTCAACTGATCTATAGCCTTCTCAGCAATAGTTTTGTAATAAAACATCTGTTTTTTTACACTTTCTAAATAAAGATTAGTGCTTTCCATCAAACAAACTTTTCATGATAGTTTGAATTCCTTTGAATATAAGATATATTGAAAAGAAACATAAAATAACTCCTAGACCTAGAACAGGAATATAAAATGGATGCCCTTGATTTTTGAATGCGCTAAAAATAACAGACGGTCCTATAAACATAAGGGGCAGAGCCATTGCTAACGTTTTTATTCCTTTTAATAAAACATCTTTATTAGTTGACATATTGATTAATGTTGTTTATATTTTAAAGATAATTTACAATTGCTTTTCTAACACTTCCATGTTCTTTTAAAAGTCTTTCAGCTTCTTGATAACTCACAGGAATTTCATTCATTATCATTCGCACCCCGCGATCAATTAGTTTTATGTTACTTAATTGCATATCAACCATTTTATTCCCTTTTATATGTCCTAATTGAATCATAGTAGAGGTTGAAATCATATTTAAAACTAACTTTTGAGCTGTCCCTGCTTTCATACGACTACTTCCTGTTACAAATTCTGGTCCTACAACTACTTCTATGGGAAATGTAGAGGTTAATGCTAAGGGACTTCCAGCGTTGCAGGTAATTCCGCCTGTTATAATTCCTTTATCATTGCATTTTTCTAACCCTCCTAAAACATAAGGTGTAGTTCCCGAAGCGGCTATACCTATAACGACATCATCTTTATTGATATCCCATGCTTCTAAATCATTCCATGCTTGTTCTCGATCATCTTCTGCAAATTCTACTGCTTTTCGGATAGCGGTGTCTCCTCCTGCTATTATTCCTATGACTCTATCAAACGGAACTCCAAACGTAGGAGGGCATTCTGAAGCATCTACAATTCCTAATCTTCCAGAAGTTCCAGCTCCTATATAAAACAATCTTCCGCCTATTTTCATCTTTTCTACAATTTGATGAACTAATGCTTCTATTTGTGGCAATGCTTTTTCTATTGCTAAAGGAACGGTTTTATCCTCATTGTTAATATTAATCAATAAGTCATGAACCGACATTTTTTCTAAATCTTGGTATTTTGATGATTGTTCTGTGGTTTTTATGAAGGTCATTTTTATACATTTAAAGTGAAAGCATCTTTTATTTACATTTTACATAAAATAAGCTAAAACAATTCCCAATATAATAGCAATTAATTTAGCTAGATTAAATTTATGTCCTTCACTACTTTCAAAAATAATAGTAGAAGAAATATGAAATAAAATACCTATAACAAATGCTGTAATTTCTTTATGAAAAGGAATCAGAAAATCCGTACTAGCTGAAATGTAGGTTCCCACAGGAGTCATTAAAGCAAAGCTTAACATAAATATAGCTATTTGAATTTTATTTAGATGGGATTGAATTAAAAAAATTGTCAAAATAATTGCAATAGGAAAGTGATGTATTGATATTCCCCATGCCACATGAGGGTGTTGACTGATTGGCATTCCTTCTAGTAGAGCATGCAAACACAGACTTACAAATAAAGCCCAAGGAATATGTGCTAAATCATTGTGTCCGTGTACATGACCGTGCTCTGCTCCTTGTGAAAAATATTCTAAGATAATCTGAAATAAAATTCCAGCCATAATAAACATTCCTATGTTGTTATGCAAATGCTCCCCTATCGCCTTATTTACACTTGTAAAAATTTGAGGAAGCAAATGAGAAACAGTCAACGCTAATAAAAAAGAGCCACTAAAAGCTAATAATAATTTTAGATTCTTCTTGTTTTTAGGTTGTAAAAAAATAGCTACTATATAACCTAATACAACAGATAAAAAAGGAATTAAATATATCATTTATGTTTATTTCTGATAAATTCATTTGAAAAGCGGATTTTGAAATAAACCAATATTCAAATGAATCCATCAACTTTTATTTAAAAATCATTATTAATCGTTCCGATTCGTTTTTATAAAACTTACGCAGTTTATAATCTCCAAAAATTTCTAAAAGGTAGATTCCTGCTTCTTCCATCATAGTTTCAAAATCTTGTAATGTCAAGGCACGAACTTTTTCTGTAAAATGGTATTTTTTCCCTTTATATTCAAAATTAATTTGTTTAAAAATATGTCCTTCTCTTAGATCCCTTTTAATATAAAAATCAATTCCATCAACTGTTTTAATCTCTTCAGGCACTAAATTATTGATCACATAATTAACATTTAAAAAATCAATAACTGCAAAACCATATTCCGTTAGGCTTTCCTTGATAGCTATTAAGGTTTTTAAATTATCACTTTCATTCTCAAAATAACCAAAACTAGTAAAAAGATTAAATACCGCATCGTATTTTTCTTCTGTACGTTCGCGCATATCATGTACCTTAAATTGTAACTTTTCATTACTAAACTGAGCTGCTTCTGCAATGCTGTTTTCTGCTAAATCTACTCCTGTAACATCATATCCTAATTGATTCAGATAAATAGAATGTCGTCCTTTTCCACACGCTAAATCTAGAATTTTAGCTTCTTCAGGTAAGTTCAAATAATGCGTCAAGTTATCCATGAATAACTGTGCTTCTTGATCATTTCGTTCTTTATAAAGAATATGATAATAAGGGGAATTAAACCAAGTTTCAAACCAATTTTCTGATTTGGCTTCTGGGGTCTGTGCTTTATGATTTGATAATTCTGACATTTATACTTATTTGCATACAAATTTAAAGTATTTTTGCATTCCAATTTCAGATTTAAAATTTGATGTTTGAAAATATTTAGGATTTGAAATTGGGAAATTAAAATTTTGACTATTGGAATTTAAAATAATTTATGGATAATAATTTTAAAATGGTTGCTAAGACACTTTTTGGTTTGGAAGAAGTGTTGGCAAAAGAACTGCAAGTTTTAGGTGCTCAAAAAGTAGAAATAGGAACTCGTATGGTGAGTTTTCTAGGCGATAAAGGATTTATGTACAAAGCTAATTTAGCATTGCGTACAGCCTTAAAAATACTAAAACCCATTCATCAATTTAGAGTTTATAACGAATCTAGTTTATATAAAGGGATTCAACAAATAGATTGGGCTCAATATTTTGGAGCCAATCAAACTTTTGTAATTGACACAACGGTAAATTCAGAATATTTTAATCATTCGCAATTTGTGGCATTAAAATGCAAAGATGCCATTGTAGATCAATTCAAAGAAAAATTAGGCCATCGTCCGAGTATTGATAAAGAACGTCCAGATATACGTATCAATGTACATATTGATAAAGAAAACTGTTCTGTTTCCTTAGATTCTTCAGGAGATTCTTTACACCATAGAGGATATAAAACAGCAACCAATATTGCGCCTATAAATGAAGTATTAGCAGCTGGAATATTATTATTGTCAGGATGGGATGGTAGTGGTCATTTTATGGACCCCATGTGTGGTTCAGGCACTATTTTAGCCGAGGCTGCCATGATTGCTTGCAACATTCCTGCCAATATCAATCGCAAGGAATTTGCTTTTGAAAAATGGAATGATTGGGATAATGATTTATTTGATAAAATAATGGATTCATTGTTAAACAAAACAAAAGAATTTCATTATAAAATTATCGGTTACGATAAAGCCCCAAGTGCTGTAATGAAAGCCCGAACCAATATTACACAAGCCAATCTAGATGAATACATCATTATTCGCGAACAAAACTTTTTTGAAACTAAAAAAACATTGGAAGGCCCATTACACATGGTTTTTAATCCACCCTATGGAGAGCGTCTTGACATTCATTTAGAACGTTTTTATCGCGAAATAGGCGATACCCTAAAACAAGGATATCCAAACACCCATGCTTGGTTCATAACGGGTAATATGGACGCGTTGAAATTCGTAGGATTAAAACCTTCAAGAAAGATCAAACTATTCAATGGAAAGCTAGAAACCCGTTTAGCTAAATTTGAAATGTATGAAGGTAGTAAAAAAGGAAAATTTTTAAACACCAATAGTTAAAATTACCTTATCATTAATTCAGCCGTTATTATTTTAAAAATATAAATATTGAAAAATATAATTCTAGAATGTTTATTAAGTAGTATACAAACACTGTTTTATTTTGCATTAATAGAATTATTTTTTTCTTTATTTAACTCAACCCTTAGTTATAGGAACAATACACCCCTTTACATTATTAGTTTTCTTAATATTGGTTTTAATAATAAAGAAGGATGCAATTTTATTCAAAAAAGATTACACCTACACTAAAATCTAAATAAAAACTTAATCACTTTTTACGTACAAAAATTCTAAAAAACATATAATGAACAAAAAAACAAAAACCTTTATTTATAATTTTTTATCCTTCGCTCTTTTCTTTTTTTCAGCACGTTACTTGGTTAATCAATATACCCATTTAAATGGCTGGTGGATTCCTATGACTGCTTTTGTTATTAGCACCATATTAGCACCTAAATTTCAAGCAATTACAACACGTGATGGAGAAAAAATTTTTATGAAATGGATTTTTATTAAAGGAGTTAAAACAATAGAATAACAAAAAGGGTGTTCTAAAAGTTCGCAATCTTTCATTGAATCAAAAAGAAACTGAAACAAAATCAATAAACGAAATCTCATAGTCCTTGATAAGATAACTTTTCTTCCCGTTGAAGCAACAAGTTAAACATTAAGTTACTGCTTTTTAAACACCCACTTCCCTTTTTCACACCTTTATAAACACAAACTCTATGTTTTTTCCTAGATTATCTACAAATCCTTGTAACTAAACGTTACCCCTTTTGGATTTACCTCTTGAGGTCGGTGGTAGCTAATGGTGGGTAGTTTTCAACTCTATTGGATTTTTTCCAAAATAAAGCACGGCTACGTGCCGAGCATAATTGCTAAAAGTACTTTGACTTCTACCGAGTATAGAAATGCTACGCTCAAAACGGTAAATAAATTCGCTAAAGCCTTCTACCTCTCGTTTGGCTTGATTAAGGATTTTGTTTTCTCTTAAATCATCAGGATGCTTTTTTTAGACATAATAAATAATTAATACCATTTAAACTTAAAATATACTGGATTAAAAAGTAAAGTTCTCGATACGTTTTTTTTTCATTTTAAAAACAACTCGAACAGACGGTTGAGTATATAATTGAAATCATCGTTCGTTCGAGTGCGAAGCGCATCGAGAACCAATACTAATATTTGTTGCTTTTGTAGATGTACTATTTTTAAAAAGAAAATTCAAAGTTTAAATGGTATAAGCTGATATTTAAACTGAATCCAAATGATGTTTCGACCTTGATGCGTGCCGAATGAAAATTGATATTGTGATACATCCATAACTGCGCATTTTAAATATTTAAATATTATTTTTCGCAATAAAACTATATAAAGATACATAAAATACGCATTTGACATGTCTTTTAAAAGCATTGATTTTAAAGATTTTAGCTAGAATAACCTAGCTTTCTTTGTTTTTCCTTGTAATCATCGCTGAGTTGCGTATATTTGTGTGTTGTGTGTCATTGTAGAGGAACTAACCGTTGAAAAAGACGTGAAAATAAAAAGTTAATAGATGGAGAAAAAAGATTGGATAATTCTAATAGCCACTTTCGCATTACTTGGTGTAGGTACTTATTTTGCTTTAAGCACTCTTGAAGGAGATAACAAATCTACTCTTAATTATATTTCAATTATTGGAAGTGCTGTAACAATATTTGGTTTCTTTTTTACAATATACCAACAGTTTAAAATTCAATCGGTTTCAAAGCAGATAAAAACGAATTTAGAAGATTACCAAAAACAAGTAATTAGAAACTTGTTCAACTGGCAATTTGAGAAAGTAATAAGGCATTGCGAAAAGATTGACACTTTGAACGAGGTAAATAAAATTGAAAAGGGATGTGCATTTATTCTAACAGAAATACAAGAGAGTTTAAAGGATTGTGCTAAAATCTGCAAGAATAGTAAAGTTGAAAATAGTAATGAATTAGAAAGTAATTTAAAATCTCTTATACGTAAAATATCTACTGAAATAAGCAGTTTTACAGAACATCATAAAAGCTCTAAATACAAGTACGACACCAAATCTTTAGTTGAGATTGTTAAACAAATTAATGATTTCCTAAAAGACAATAAAACAACATATTTAAATATTTAATATGGACTTACAAATGATACAAGATATATTAGAAAAAGTTAAAAATAAAACTTTGGTAGTTGAAGGTACTTCAAGCGATGATTGTAACCTATTAGCACCAACAAAGGAAAAAGAAAATGGTTATGTTATCTGCAAATCTTATGTAAATGATACAACAGATAATTACCTATGGAAAATTACTGAACTTGATGAATGGGGAATGTTGAACGAAGATAGCGAAACATACTTTGAAAAGAGTAAAGAAGAATACGAAGTAATTGAAAAAATACATACAGAAATTTACAGATAACAACGAACACACAACAGCGGTTTTGCAAAAAGCAAGAAAATAAATAAGCAAGACGTTTATTTTCCGCTAACAAAAATAAAATAAATATAAACCCTGTGCTCACGAAGTCTTGCTCTTCGCAAAGCCACAAAACGTTAGCTGTAATTTTAAATGACGGGAAACATTAAACATATAATCGTAATTGAAAGTCTCACAAATCGTGATGGCGCAAACTTTACTGGTGAAGCGCTTTATAATGATGTCATTAGAAGACAAATTGATTTGTATGAACGAGATTTTACACATATTTTTTATAAAGCAACATCAAAGCAAGAATTCATTGAAATCATCACATCATATATTCCAAAATCAAAAGAACTTGAAGGTGGAATTTTAATTCATCTTGAAATGCATGGCGATGAAAATTTAGGAGGATTGATTCTATCAAGCGGAGAATTAGTTGGATGGGAAGAGCTCGCTGACTTATTTCGAGAAATAAATATCAACACTTGCAACAAATTGTTTATCACTCTTGGAACTTGCTTTGGCAGATTTCTCTATAAAGGTGTTAATCCTTATAAAAAATCTCCATATTCAGGTTATATATCTGCAAGTATAGAAGTCAATCCTGAAGAAGTTTATATAAAATTTGGAAAACTTTTCGAAGAATTAATTAATCGTGGAAATATTGTTGAAGGTTACCTCGAGATGGAAAAAACAGAATCTAATTTTTATTATAAAGATTCTGAAAGAGTTTTTGAAGAAGCTTTCAATAGTTCAATGCAACAATTGAAAAATGGTTTGAGAAATGAAATGCTTAGTGAATCTATTGAACAGGTAAAAAATGAAATCGGTGCAGATATACCACCAAATATAGCAGAAGTTTTGTTTGATTTAGCTTTACGAAATATTTATCTCGCTCAGAAAAAAGCATTTGATTTTGAAGACTGCAAATAAAAAACTACAGCTAACAGCGGTTTTAAGAAATTGGGGTTTTAGGCAAAATTTAAAGGCTTTTTTATATATTTGACTTAAGTCTTAACGGAATGGTTTGGGAACAAAAATCCCCAACTTCTTAAAGCCGGCGGGACGTTACCACCAATTATAAAAGACGACAGCGAAACAAATAACTAACAGATAAAAAGAAATGCCATTTACATTTTCACACCCAGCCATAGTTTTACCGTTGACATTTTTGCCTCGACAATGGTTTTCGTTGAGTGGACTTGTAATCGGCAGTTTGACTCCAGACTTTGAATACTTTTTAAGAATGAGAATTAAGAGCAATTACAGCCACACAATTGACGGACTTTTTTGGTTCGACTTACCATTAGGACTGTTGCTTGCTTTCATTTTTCACAACATTGTTCGAGACAGTTTATTCGACAACTTGCCGACAATTTTAAAATCAAGATTTTCGGCATTTAGACAGTTTGACTGGAACGAATACTTCAAAAGAAACTGGTTCGTAGTGACTATTTCAATTCTAATCGGTGCTGCTTCTCACATTTTTTGGGACAGTTTTACTCACGACCACGGCTATTTCGTTCAGACAATTCCAGCATTGCAAAACTCGGTTGACTTTTTAGGTGGACAAATTCCAATCTTAAAGATATTGCAACATTCTTCGACTATTCTCGGTGGACTTGTAATTGCTTTTGCTATTTATAAACTGCCGACAAACAAGACTGAAAAGGAAAACATAAAATTGAAATATTGGACAATTTTAGCAAGTCTAACTTTGACAATTATTTCGATAAGACTTTTAAGCGGACTTGACTTTAAACAATACGGTAACGTAATTGTGACAGCTATTTCCGCAGGACTAATTTCATTAACAATAACACCGTGGCTGACAAGGACGAAAGAAGAATAACTGGTGGTAACACACGTTTGGCGTAATGCCACGAGACTCTGTAAACATTGACAGTCAGACAAAAAAATGAGCGACAACGATACAAAACGACTTTCACGACTGACTGCAATTTTAACACAACTGCAAACAAAACGGCTTTTAACTGCGACAAGTCTTGCCGACAAATTCAATGTAAGTATTAGGACAATTTACCGTGACATAAGAGCATTAGAACAAGCAGGAGTTCCAATTTTAACTGAGGACGGAAAGGGTTACACGTTAATGGAGGGCTACAAAATTCCACCAGTGATGTTTTCTGAAAGTCAAGCCAACGCTTTAATACTTGCAGAACAATTGGTATTAAAGAACAAAGACACTTCATTTATTAAAGATTACACCGAAGCTATTGACAAAATTAAAGCAGTATTACGACAATCAGAAAAAGACAAAGCCAATTTGCTTGCCGACAGAACTCGATTTGAACAAAACATAAACAGAGAAAGAAACAGCGACAATATTTCTCAATTACAACAAGCACTTACAAACTTTCAACTAATTAAAATTGACTATAAAAACGAACAGGACGAAACTACAAGCAGGACAGTTGAGCCATTTGCTTTAATCAGTACAACAGAAAATTGGTTACTAATTGCTTGGTGTCGTTTACGCAAAGAATTTAGGTATTTCCGTTTGGACAGAATTACAAAATTACAAGTGCTAACAGAAAAATTTGAACAACATAAAATGACCTTACAAGAATATTTTGATAAATTTTACTAATACATTTTGACCCCTGACATAAGGCTGTCATACGACCATTTTACTTTTGCAATGTCAATAATGACAAACAATTAAAAAATAGTAAAATGCAAAAAACAACATTCGACCCTTGGGCTTGGGGCAAAAACACAAATTCAGTACAAGCCGTAGAAGTGAAGCAACCAGAAGGAACGCTTTATTGTTCAGGACAAGTAGCAATTGATGCTAACGGAGTTCCAAGTAGTGCTGATATGCGAAGTCAGTTAATTCAGACAATCACAAATTTAGAGCAACTTATAAGTGAATCGGGATATGAATGCAAAAACATTGTAAGGTTAAATGTTTACACGACAAACACTAATGAATTTTTCACAACTTGTATGGATGTTTATGTGCCCTTCATTATGAAACACGGCATTCAACAAGCTACTACATTGCTTGAAGTGAAAGGACTTTTTGCAACATTAACAGTAGAACTTGAAGCAACTGCCGTAAAATAGAAAATGCAGAAAAAAGAAATAGAAATATTTTATCCGACAAGCCAAACAATGTGGAGAAAATGGTTACAAGAAAACCATCTTTCAAAGCAAGCTGTTTGGCTTGTCTTTTACAACAAAAAATCAGAAATAAAATCTATTACCTGGAGCGATGCAGTTGATGAAGCCCTTTGTTTTGGTTGGATAGACAGCAAGAAAATTTCAATTGACAAAGAAACTTCACACCAATTTTTTAGCAAAAGAAAACCCAAAGCACTTGGTCGAAAATCAACAAAGAAAAAATTGAACGACTAATTGAACAAGGCTTAATGACTGAATCAGGTTTAGCTATTATTGAAACAGCGAAACAAAATGGTTCTTGGACAATTTTAGACGAGGTTGAAGAATTGATTATTCCAGCAGACTTGGAAGAAGCATTTATTGAAAAACCTAATGTAAAAGAATATTTTTTGAGTTTAAGTAAATCAGTAAGAAAGATAATTTTATCTTGGCTTGTTTTTGCAAATACAACGGAAACAAGACAAAAACGAATAACAGAAATTATAGAAAGTGCAGAGCAAAATCAAAAACCGAAACACTTGCGATAGAAAAGGCACATACGCCTAACAGGGGTTTTGCAAAAGTGGGGCATTTGTACTAAATTTGAACATTGGGAATTCTATTAAACATTTGTGTTAATTTGAACATTTGTGCTTCGATTTCCCCACCTTCGCAAAGCCCTAAACCGTCAGGCTGTGAAAAAACCTCTTTTTTGAATACAATTCATCCCACCAAACTGACATAACTTTATTTTAAACAATGCTATTTTTGAACTTATTTTGAGGTGTTTCAAAAAATATAAAGCCTATAAACAGGTTTAAATAAGTCGTTTTTATCAAAAACAAGTCCTTTGTCTTGTAAGGTGAGTTCCAAGCTTTGATTTTTGCTATTAAATCAAGAACTCCAAGGATATTTATGGTACGCTTGATGTTGTAAACTAACATAATTAAGCTATGTTCTCCGTTTACTTTTTCAAGTCCTATTAAATTGGTATGATTGTATCCCCATCGGCATCTTTCAAAAAAGAAACAAACAGTTTAAAGAGTTGCTTCAATGCATTGGAATTGTCTTTTCTAAAATCAGAAATACTGTGATAATTAGGACGAATATCTTCTAACAACCATTGCATTTCAATATTACGAATACACTCTTTTTCTAGTTTTCTGGAGCTGCGAATACCATTCAAATAACCGTATAAATAGATTTTAAGAAACACTTGGATATTGAAACTTGGACGACCTTCTTTTTTTAAATTCACTGCTGTAAATCCTACTTTTTGAAGGTCTATGTGTTCAACAAAAGCATCTATGAATCGAACAGGATTATCAGAAGTAATTTTGTCTTCTAAACTCGATACAGGTAACTGATTACGGGAAATCCCTTGGATATGCTGCATTTTTAAAAATAAGAAAATTCCCCTTTTTTAACAAACTATTTTAGCTATATTTGGTGAGGTTTCTGTGTTTTTTCACAGACTGACGTTAGCCAACATTAAAAAAAACTTGGCGTAAATATTATGTTTATAGACTCTTTTCTAGAAGATAAAATTAAAAGATCAATTCAAAAAGCAAAAATTGATTTAGAATCTAGGCACGTAAACCTAAAAGAAGTACCCGAAGAAATTTTAAAGAAAAAAATAAGTGAAAATTTTGATACTTTAAATTTTTTTCAAAGTCATAATCCAAAACCCTCAATATTATTTGTAGATAAAGTTAAACTTACAAGAGTAGTATTAGAAGAGAAAAGTAATTCACGTTACAAATCTATAATTGGTTCAGGTCTCATAATAGCAGGTCAGCCAATCATAAAAAAACGGTTTGTAATGTCAGGTTCATCCATTGGAACATCAATAGCTTCAAAATATTTATCCAAAGCTTTGCCACAAAAGTTGCCATTTAGAGTTCTTGGAACTACAGTCGTAGGTCGTGCAATTGGAAGAATTGTTCCATATGTTGGATGGACATTATTGGCAATTGATATAGTAGAAATAATAATTGAATGTACAGAACATAAGGACGATTCTAAAGGGTTTTATGGAGGATTTGGAGGAGGTTCGTTTAGCGGAGGTGGAGCAGGAGGAGGATTTTAAAATAAAGATATGAAAAATAATTTAAATAAAGAATTTTATGCTTTTTTGAAAGAAGAAATTAACATTAACATTAATGAAAATTCTCCAAATTTCAGATTAGAGAAAGACCTAAATATGTATGGTGAAGATGCATTTGAGTTTATAGAGAAATTTGCTAATAGATTTAACGTTAATCTTGATAATTTTAATTTTGAAAAATATTTTAATCCTGAAATAGACAGAATTAGTCTATTTTTTAAAGAAAAATTCAGAAAGAATAATAAATCAGAATTAACAATACAAGATTTAAAATCTGCCATAATAAATGGAAAATTTGAGTAAATTAACGTCGGCTAACAGCTAAGGTTTCGTTGGGCTCGAAGAGCCAACAATGAATTGTAATCACTGAACACAAAAAAACAAATAAAAAAAAGTGAAGTAAACCCGTGTTGAACGGAACCGCTTACACTTCCGCCCACTATGGGGATTTCAAACTAAAAATTTAAGGATATACAAGAGGCATTTAACGCCTCTTTTTTTTGAAGTCTACTTTAGGTGTTTTTTATAGTGATTTCCTTAACTTATGGGTACAAATCCCCGTACTACTCAAAAATCCGTAATGCTATTTTAAAAAAAGTTTCTGGGGAGTATATGCAAAGCAAAACGCTTTCTGCACTCCTCCAAAAAAACGTTACCTGTAATACCGCCACCGAGAATCCTCCGAAATTTAAGATCAACATCAAAGATTATTTTTTGTAAATTTGACCAAGAAAACAAGTTGAGAATATGAAGGCAAAATACATCAATCCCTTTACCGATTTTGGGTTTAAGAAGATATTTGGGGAAGAAGCCAGTAAAAACCTGCTTATCGACTTCCTCAATGCCTTGTTGCCAGAATATGACCAGATCAAAGAACTTTCTTTTAAAAACACCGAACAACTCGGGCAGACCGACCTCGACAGAAAAGCCATCTACGACATCTATTGCGAAAACGAAAAAGGCGAAAAATTCATCGTAGAGCTCCAAAAAGCCAAGCAAAACTACTTCAAAGAAAGAACCATCTATTACTCCACATTTCCCATTAGAGAACAAGCCGAAAAAGGAGAATGGAACTATAATTTGAAAGCGGTTTATTGCGTAGGTGTTTTAGATTTTACTTTCGACGATTACGAAAACGAACCCGAAAGAAGCGAGGTAGTGCATACCATCAAGCTGAAAAACCAAAACGGAAAAATATTTTACGATAAACTGACCTATATCTACTTGGAAATGCCCAATTTTAACAAACAGGAAAACGAATTAAGCTCCCGTTTGGATAAATGGTTGTATTTTATCAAAAACTTGGAAGACTTTCAAAGTATTCCCACAATTTTCAAGGACGAAGTATTTACCCAAGCCTTTGAAAAAGCAGAGTTGGCAAATTTTGGGCAATTGGATTTAGACAAATACGAGAGCAGTCTTAAAGTTTACCGAGATCTAAAAGGCGTTATCGACACTGCTTTCGATGAAGGAAAGATGGAAGGATTAATTGAAGGAGAAATAAAAGGGAAGATTGAAGGAAAGATTGAAGGAAAGATTGAAGGAAAGATTGAAACGGCTAAATCCTTAAAAAAATTAGGTGTTTCAGTAGAAATAATTACGCAGGCAACAGGCTTAACCAAAGAAGAAATCAACAAACTATAATAAGGTGCTACTGCCAACAGCTAAGGTTTCGTTGCGTGCGGAGCACGAACAATGAATTGTAATCACTGAACACAAAAAAACAAATAAAAACAAAGTGAAGTAAACTCGTGTTGAACGGAACCGCTTACACTTCCGCCCACTATGGGAATTTCAAACTAAAAATTTAAGGATATACAAGAGGCATTTAACGCCTCTTTTTTTTGAAGTTATTTTATTTTGGTTTTTATACTATTCAAACTTTGAAATTTCCTCATAATACTATTTTTTTAACCTTGAGACTGTCCAAAAAGTTCGCAATCTTGTATTTCGACCAAAGGGAGAAATCACATACTATTGATTATGAGACTCCTCTTTACGTAGGAGTGACAAACTGTATGTTGATTTAGATACTATCCTACAAAAGCAATAAAAATTAGTGTTGGTTCTCGATGCGCTTCGCGCTCGAACGAACGATGATTTCAATTATATACTCAACCGTTTGTTCGAGTTGTTTTTAAAATGAAAAAAAACGTATCGAGAACTTCACTTTTTAATCCAGTATATTTTAAGTTTAAATGGTACAAAACTACCAAGAACTAAATATTTAGATTAGTGTAAGCAATACAATAAATATTCAAAAAAGAGAAAAAAGGAATCAAAACGAGCAAAAACGTTCCAGATAGAATTGTCAGTATTAGCAAAAGTTATATCCGACCAATTCTAAACCACAAAGTAGCAATATATATTAAAAAAATCCAGAAAATTCAAGATTTTCAAATGGTATCACAAAGATAATCCATCTAGAGGACTTTTTATTTTAGAAAGTGTCACATCGGTGACATGCGTGTAAATTTGAGTTGTTTTAAGATTACTATGTCCTAAAAGCTTTTGCAAAAAACGAATATCTGCCCCTCCTTCAATTAAATGCGTAGCATAACTATGTCGCAATCCATGTATTCCAATAGTTTTGGTAATCTTAGCCTTTTTCATAGCACTTTTAAAAACAACCTGAATACTACGAATCGAATAAGCGCCACCGTAAGCCCCTTCAAACAACCATGTCTTAGGACGATATTCTAAATAATAGGCTCGGAGGTCTTCTAAAACCGATTCAGGAAGATTCGTATAACGATCTTTTTTTCCTTTTGCATTTGTAATCAAAACCCGCATAGACTGACTATCAATATGTTCTATTTTTAGATTAACAATTTCACCCACGCGTAGTCCCATCCCGTAACATAATTTTAAAATAAGCCGATGCTTTTTATTTTCCAAAACTGAGAATAATTTCACAATTTCATTTTTGGATAACATTTTGGGTAATGTTAAAGGGCTTTTGGGTCTGGGAATATCAGAAAACATTTGCTCGCGATGCAAGACTTTTTCAAAATAAAATTTGATTGCATTAATTTTAGAGTTCATACTTTGCTCCTTAAGTTCATTTTTTTGCAAACAGTACAAAAAGTAATCTTTCAATCTATCTGGTGTTAGAGAATTTACAGAAACGTTCCCCAGTAGTGACAATAATTGCATAAACTCTTGCAGATAGGTACGCTTAGTGTGGGGACTGTAGGCCAGCAAATCTAAATGGTTGCAATATTGAGTTACAGCCAGGCGATTATTTTCTGAAATATGACTAAAAGTTTGCTCTTCCAAAGTTTTAAGAGGTAGTTTTAGCTCCTTACGAACGGTAGCTAAGTCAGGTAAATACCATGCTTTATGTGTACTACTATAACGGGCTGACGGAAAGCGTTCGCGGAGTGCGTCTTTCAAACTAAGCTGATATTTAAACTGAATCCAAATGATGTTTCGACCTTGATGCGTGCCGAATGAAAATTGATATTGTGATACATCCATAACTGCGCATTTTAAATATTTAAATATTATTTTTCGCAATAAAACTATATAAAGATACATAAAATACGCATTTGACATGTCTTTTAAAAGCATTGATTTTAAAGATGTTAGCTAGGAGAACCTAGTTTTCTTTGTTTTTCCTTGTAATCATCGCTGAGTTGCGTATATTTGTGTGTTAGCAGTAATACTACGAAAAAACGGGAGAAATAACTATAATCCAAAGGAAATTATGACAGAACTTAAAATAGAATGGAATCTGTTTAAGAATAGCTTAAATGAGTTAAGTGAGAAGGGAAAAATTATTCTAGAAAATAATCCAAGAACAAAAGAAGATATAGAAATTTTTTTTGAAGAATATAAATCGTGGAGAAAAGACGTACTTGAATTCTTAACTAATTCTTTTGAGCCAAATAATTCTTTTGCACAAGGTTTTAGAATTGCGAATTCAAATAACTTTCATTTTCAAGGAACTCAAAAAAGTGATGAGCAATTAATAAGAGAGAACAAACAGTTTTTAAGAAGCGATTTAAGAATATTAGAATATACTTTAAAAATATTAAGTGTTTCTGAAAAAATAATTTCTCCGAACAAAATAGACTTAACCATTAGAGAGAATTATACTTCCGAAGAAATATTAAACTTATTGTTGGAAAAATTATACGAGATTTATGATGATAATATATATCCTATTTTACCAATTTTAGAAGGAAATGGAATAATTCTAAAAAAGAGACGGGAAGAATTTGAATATTTGAAAATACTGGAAAATAATGGTTATGTAATAAGTAATAATATTGGTAATCAAGCTGATGCTCAACTTACTGTTAGTGGGAAAATTTATGTTGAAGAAAAAAGAAAAATTGTAATTCCAAACTATGAAACAATAAGCAATGATAAAGAAAACATTGATAAAAAAATTGATGAATTATTTATTAAATTAGAAAAACTAGGATATGGTCAAGAAATAATTTTCGAGGAATTAGAAGAATTAAAAGATTTATATTTAACTCTAAATAAACAAAATTGGGCTCAACTCGTTAAAGGAAAAATAATTGATTTAGGTTTATCACAAGTTATAAGTGTTGATATAATGAAAATAATTTACGAATCAATAACAAATGATATTTTAAGATTACCATAAGTACTACTGCTAACAGCCGTTTCACGAAATAGCGGGGTTTGGGATTTATCAGAATTGGTAATTTTTGAAACTAAATTTTGTCTATATTTGTAAACAAAAGTGTTGAAAATCCGCAACTTCGTGAAGCGGCGACACGTTATGGCTCAGTGTGTTACCGAATCGAACCTAACAACTTAAATCATGAAAATTCATCTTCTAAATTTTGATATTTAATATTTGAAATCACTTACAAACAAAGTTTATTAAAGTCTGATTTTTTACCAAACTGAATGTAATAAGACTTAAAAAAAGTCTTTAAAATTATCTTTTTTATTGAGTTTCTAATAATTAAATTCTAAAAACTGACAAACTATCAGATGTCTAAAATAAAAAATCTATTAACGGGTATTACTTTTTTTAGCTAAAAAAGCCCTCTTTTAGACTTTCTTTCTATCACTACAATTCAAGTTTTTTTTTATAAAAAGGTATTTTTGTGGTTTAAACCCTCTTATATTTACAAAAATACGAAACCCGTAAAAAAGTAATGTTTTGAGATTATTATACAAACTGATGATAGCTTTAATGTCCCTAAAACAAGTATTCTAAAAATAAAAAAACACAACACAAAATATATTTGTATCGTGTTTTAAAAATTCCCATTTATGAAATGATATTAATTGTTTAAGGACGATTTTGATCCAATATAATTACAAATGACACTTTTATCTTATTTTTTTGTTGGAGTAAAATCGAATCCAGCAGATTGATATGAATAAAAAACACAAGGTTCTTCAGAAACACAACCAGTTGTATGCGCTTGATTTGCAGGAACATACCAATAAGAACCAGGCCCCATTCTTTTTGCATTTTTAGGATCTTCATCACCAATAGGATTTATCATTGTTCCAGAGATTACAACAGCTTGATAACTATGACTATGTGTATGTTCTGGTGTAATAAAATTTTGACCTCCTGGAAATTTACCAAAATTACCATGTTCAGTTTCAAAAATAACTCCATTTGTAGGGGCAAACTCAATAGGAAAACCATCAAAAGCTGTTTTCCATTTTAACTCTTGGGCAGGAAGTATAACTGCAATTTCACCATGAGTATTAACTTTTTTAGTATGAGTAGCACAGCTAGATAATATGCTTAATAATAATAAAATTTTTAAATTGTTAATTTTATTCATAATTGTTAATTTTTAATGTTATCTAATTTTAATATAAAATCTTTAATTTTTTCACCAATTAAATCTGGATTATCTTCTTGGATAAAATGAACCCCTTTACCGATATTTACCGATTGCAAATTAGGCACATTTTCTATAATCCAATTACGAACAACTTCCGGCATAAACGCACCAGGTTCTGCATAAAAAAATAATTTAGGGAGTTTGGATTTTTGCAAAACTTCCCTATAATTTTTTACAATTGAAGCAGTTAATTCTGGTTTACCATTTAAAGGAACTTGAGATACAAATTTCCAAATTGGTTTTCTGCTTTCTACTGTTTGAAATGGAGCTCTATATCCTTGAAGTTCTTCTTTCGTCATATCTCTTGAAATCCACGTTGGTAAAACATCGTTTAAAAAAATATTGTCTTCAGCTATCATTTTATAACCTTCAGGACCTCGTAATTTATTAAAAAAATCAATGTTCTCTTGAGGGAAAAATGTTTCAATATCTTGAATTATTCCTTCCATAAAAACGATTGCTTTTACATTGTCTTGATGATTTGCAAAATAATTAAACCCTAAACCAGAACCCCAATCGTGTAAAACCAAAGTAATGTTTTTAAGTTCCATTTGCTCAATTAACTTTTCCAGATAGGCATATTGCTCCATATAAGTATAATCGATTGCAGGTTTGTCTGATTTCCCCATTCCAATTAAATCAGGAACTACTATATGATGTCCTGTTCCTTGAACATATGGCGTAATATTTCTCCATAAAAAACTATTGGATGGATTTCCATGTAAAAATAGGATTGGATTCCCTTTTTCTGCCTTGCCGTATTCCAATACGTGCATTTTACTTCCATAAATTTCATAATAACTTGAGACTTTTTCTTGTCTATTCTGTGCCATAATTTCTGTTTTAAAGATTATTGTTAAAAAAAAAATAGATAATAAAATTTGAAATCTATTGATTAAAAATATAAGAGTGTGCTTCATGATTTTTTTATTTTAATTTATGGGTCAAAGGTAAAAATCTTGTGTATATAAAAAAAATGAATTAATTTTATAAAAATTATAAAATTACTGAATACATGGATGTTTCGTTAAGGAATTTAAAACTAGTTAATGTTATTGTAAAAGAAGGATCAGTAACAAAAGCTTCTGAAAAATTGTTTCTTTCTCAACCAGCATTGAGCCATCAGCTTAAAAAATTAGAAGAAGAAATTGGTTTAAAAATATTTAGTCGTCTGAATAAGAAATTGATACTCACAGAAGTAGGCCAAATTTTGTTTTCTAATTCAGAAAAAATGTTGGCGTCCATTAATCAACTCAATTTCGAATTAGACGAAATAAAAAAAGGAAATAAAAAGAACATTCGATTGACAATTGAGTGTTATACCTGCTATCATTGGCTACCAAGAGTGGTTCAACAATTTACAAAAAATA
The DNA here is from genome assembly GCF_014844295.1 of Flavobacterium columnare. NCBI lineage: Bacteria > Pseudomonadati > Bacteroidota > Flavobacteriia > Flavobacteriales > Flavobacteriaceae > Flavobacterium > Flavobacterium columnare. Next base: position 2,463,375 of record NZ_CP054494.1, on the reverse strand, counting down.
ATGTTGCAATAAATGTTCAAATTGATATTGAAGCTACCAAGGAGCCATTTCAATATCTCACAGAAGGGAAAATTGATTTAGCAATTGTAAGTAGCATAACTAAGAATTCCTCAATTAATTTCGAGCATTTGATAACGGATGAAATGGTCGTTATTTTGTCTAAAGATAATGAATTGATAGGATTAGAAAAAATAAATTTAACTGATTTAATCAATCAAAATCTAATATTATACGATATTCCTTCAGAAAAAAACTTCGTTCTTAACAATATCTTACATAACAATATTCGACTTGTAAACTCTATCCAAAAAGTGCAATTAACTGAAGCAATTATCGAATTGGTAAGTGCAAATTTAGGAATTTCAATAATGGCAAAATGGGCAGTCATTCCATTTTTAAAAAATAAAAATTTAGAGATGATCTCATTTCATGAAAATTTGGGAAATAGAGATTGGTACGTTGCAAGTCTAAATGAAATTTCTAAAATTGAAAACACTTTTATTAATGAAATTAAGAATCACTTTAAAAAATAGAAACAGATTGAAACGCACTCACTGAAACAACTATAAAAGAAGTTGATAATTTACAAATAAAATACCTTATCCTATTGTTATTAATACTGATAGTTAATATTAAATTATGAAACTTTTGAATTTGAATTACTACGTTTTGAACTAAAATAAAAAAAATATAAAAATAAATATTGATTAACAGCTGTGTAGAATCGACTCTGGTTAATACAATCTATATATTTAACTTCAACTTTTGAGATTTTTGCACTTAAAAATCACTTCCGAACTAACTAGAGCCGAAATTTGCAATATGTACCCAACCAACTAAACTCAATAGCGTATGAAGAAAATACCGTTTAAATTTATTCAAAATGATGAAATACCGAAAATATTGATGAAATTTATCGAAATCGATTCTGATTTATTGAGCTTAACACAGAAATAACCCTAAAAAAAATTAAGTCCTATTCATAACACCGTGCCATAACAGCGGTTACACGAGATTTGGGTTTTGGGCTTAATTTAAACTTGGTTTTGTACTTGAAAATTAGTGTTTAACCAAAAAATTAGTCTTAATTTAGTCCCAAACCTCGTGTAGCCGCGATACGTTGTAGGTAATTGTACGAGAAACGTGTTAAAAAGAAACCTAAGCGTAAAAAACAGAAAAAATTATGCTTTGGAATAAAATTTGCAGTATATTTGATATATTAAACAAAAGTATTATGTCAACAGAAGTTATAGTAAAAGTAAACGGAGAAGATGTTGGAGTTCGTGAAAACTATCACGGAGAAATCTTTATTAATAAAGCAATTTACTTAAAACACGACAGAATTACATCAGCAGTAGATGCATTGAGAAGAGCAAAAATTGTAGTTAAAAAATCTTCAAAAAAGAAGAAAGAGAAAGATTAATGACTTATACAATTTGGTTATTTCCGTTGATTAGTGGCTACTACTTTTTAAGTAACTTTGTTTACTCAAAACACAAATATGAAAGATTAGATAAAGATAGGTTAATCTTTCACTCTATTATTTATGGAATCTTTATTTACACATATCTATATTTATTCAGAATACTTTTAGAGTTTTATCATCCTGATTTTATACCATTTCTATATAAAAATTTATATAAACTGCATGTTTTAAAAGTTGATTATTTATGGACATGTATATTTGGGTTTGTAATTACTGTATTACTCACTAAACTTATTAATTTTATATTAGAAAAAGGTAACTATTATTGTTTGCCTTATCCGACATTCAGAGCTATTGAAAATTATGGAGATGATTTAGAAATACTTTTAAAAGATTGTATGCTTAAAGGATTACTTGTTCAAACAACCTTAAAGAACAACAAAGTCTACATTGGTTTAGTCGAATCTGTAAAACCTCCAAATGAAGAGAAATTTGTAAAAATTGTTCCTCTTATGAGTGGATATAGGAAATCTGAAAATAAAAAGTTAAAGTTAACAACAGATTATTTTGATGCATTTGACTTGTACAAAAGTTCTCCATCGAAATCTAATAATTTCAGTATGGAAATTATCCTAAATAAGTCGGAAATACTTTCTGCAAATGTTTTTGACTTGGAGATTTACGAAGCGTTTAATTAACAACTACCTACAACAGCGGTTTTGCAAGATTTGGGTTTCAGTCTTAAATTTAAAGTTCAGTTTGTACTTGCAAACGCCGTTAAAAAACAAAAAATTGGGAAGGCTTTCCCCAAACCTAGCAAAGCCACAAAACGTTGTGTGATATTTTACCGCTGAAAAACTAAAAATGAAAAAAATAACATTATTAGCATTATTTGCTACAATTTTCACTTCTTACAGTCAAAATTACAAAGATTTAATTAAAAAAGCGGATTCGTGTTACAATGAAAAATCATATAAATTATCAAATGATTACTTTAAAAAAGCATTTAAAATTGAAGCTAAAAATCCAAATGATTTATATAATAGTGCTTGTACATCTGCTTTAGCAAATGAAAAAGAAAACGCCTTTTTTTATTTAAAATTATCAATTAAAAATGGCTGGACAAATCTTGAACAATTAAAAACAGATAGTGACCTAGAAAATTTACATTCAGAATCGGAATGGTTAAATTTGATTAAAAAATTGCAGAAAAAAAATGATAAGGAAATAGCTTCACTTTTCAAAGGAGGCAAAGAAGTTGTAAAAATTTCAGTTTCTAAAACTGATGATTCAGGATTATATATAAATGACGAAAATTCTACAGAATTATTCTACTATAAATTTGTACCTAAAAACAAAATTAAAGGTGTTTTAGTTATTATTCCGTCTGGTGGAGAACTCGTTGAAAATACTTTAAAACAAATAAAACTGCATAAAATCGCCACAGAAAAAGGGCTTTTAGTAGTTGTTCCTTCGATAAATTGGGGAACAGATAATCGAGAAGCAGAATTTAAATTACTAGATAAAATTTTCAATGAAATTGTTGTTAAGGATAAAGTATCAAAAGATAAATTCATAATTGGTGGACTTTCAAGTGGAGCAATGATTTCTTTAACTTACGCTGAAAAGGCTACTAAAAATCCTGAAAAGTTTTTTCTAATTCCAAAAGGTGTTTTTGCATTAGACGCACCTTTAGACCAAGCGAGATTTTATAAATATTGTGAAAGAGAAATCGAAAGAAATATTTATGAGCCAGCAGTAAATGAAGCAAAATGGATAAAGAATAATTACGACAATATTTATGGAGGTTCTCCAGAAAAATTCTCTGAAAAATATGTAGAAAATTCTATTTATTCTTATGGCGCAAAAGATGGCGGAAACGCAAAGTATCTAAAAAAAATGCCTCTTTTAATGTTTACTGATTTGGATACAGATTGGTTAATTAATCAAAGACATCGTGATTTAAATGATTGGAATGGAATTGATATAATCTCAATGATAAACCAATTAAAAATAATGGGAAATGAAAACGCAAAAGTAATAGTTAGTCAAGGAAAAGGAATAAGATTAGATGGCTCAAAAAATCCACATTCTTGGTCAATTATGAATTCCGAAATTTGTCTGAATTGGATATTAGAAACAATTGATAAATAAAAAACATCACACAACAGCAGTTTGGCGCCATTGCTAGGCTTGGGCATACTTGGAAAATTTCTTTTTTTTCCAATCTTGGTTTTGTACCTGCAAACTTTTGTGCTATATTTACGCAACGGCGTCAAGCTGGCGGGACGTTGTGCACTATGTTTAAAAAAACCGTTTAAAACAAACTAAATTTTGGAAAATACAACAAATACAGAATACAAGGTTGGCGATTTGATTTACGATGCTAACATTTATGACGGACTAAATACTTTTCTTTCTGATTTTAGGTTCTATAAAAATTGGATGCCAAAAGAAGTAAATGCTGGAATACTTGAACTTTGTTGTGGTTCTGGACGACTTACAATACCTTTAGCCAAAGAAGGACTAAAAATCACTGGAATTGACAACTCAAAAACAATGTTGGAACAAGCTAAAGTAAAAGCAAAGAATGAAAAATTAGGAATCACTTTTATTGAAGCGGACATAAGAAATTTGGATTTAACCAATAAATACGACTTAATTTTTATTCCTTTTAATTCCATTCATCATTTGTATGAAAATCAAGACTTATTTAACACATTTAAAGTTGTCGAAAAACATTTGAAAGACGATGGTTTATTTATTTTTGATTGTTATAATCCAAACATTCAATACATAACAGAAGCTGAAAAAGGGAAAAATAAAATTGCTGAATATACAACAACAGATGAACGAAAAGTAATGATTGAGCAGACAATGAAATATGAAAGTAAAACTCAAATTAATAGAATTAAGTGGCATTATTTCATAAATGAAGCGTTTCATTCAGTACAAAATTTGGATATGAGAATGTATTTTCCTCAAGAATTGGATACATATTTGAAATGGTCGGGATTTACAATTCAACATAAATTTGGAAATTTTGAAGAAGCAAAATTTAATGACAAATCAGAAAAACAGATTTTTGTTTGTGTAAAAAGTAAAGAAATAAATAAAAATAATAAATAACACAGTGCACAACAGCGGTTTCAAGAAATGGCGAGGCACGGGATTTATCAGAAATTGGAAAGGTTTTTAATTAAAAGTTTTGCCTATATTTGTAAAGGCTTGGTCTTGATTCATCGCCACTTCTTAAAGCCGTGAAACGTTGGCAGTAACACTAAAAAACTGCCGTAATTTTTTTACGGCATTATTTTTTTCATTATCTTTGGCAAAAATGTAATAGAAATGCTTAGAAAATTTAAAGTTTCAAACTTTAAAAGTTTTGAAAAAGATTTTGAAATAGATTTGACTAATGTTAATGGTTATGAATTTAATAAAAGTTCTATCAAAAATGGAATAGTCAACAATGCCATTATTTACGGTCATAACGGTGTTGGTAAATCAAATTTAGCTCTTGCAATTTTTGATATCATTGAGCATTTAACTGACAAACAAAGAAATGAGTCTGTTTATAAAAATTATTTAAACGCTTATTGTAAATCTGATGTAGCAACTTTCTATTATGAATTTTTAATAAATTCAAAAATTGTAAAATACGAATATAAGAAAACTGACTACAAAACTATATCTTTTGAACGTTTTACAATAGATGATGAAGAACTTGTCTTATTTGATAGAGTTAATAAATCAAGTGCTATAATAAAACTAAAGGGAGCAGAAACATTAAAAACGGAAATAGAAAATTCTGAATTATCTATTCTTAAATACATAAAAAACAATACTAATCTCGAGCATAATGACGTAAATAATACGTTTACTACGTTTTTTTACTTTATTGAGCAAATGTTATATTTCCGCTCATTAAATGACAGAATTTTTCTTGGTTTTGATATTGGAGGAAAGCATATTTTAGAGGACATTATTAAGAAGAAAAATGTTGAAAATTTTGAATCTTTTTTAAATTCAGCAGGAATAGAATGTAAATTATCTATTGTTGAAGAACTAGGTAAAAATTCAATTGTTTTTGATTTTAATGGAAAACAACTTCCATTCGGTGAAGTTGCATCAACAGGAACTTTTGCACTTGCTCACTTCTATTTTTGGTACCAAAGTATAAAAGAAAATGGAACAGTTTCATTTGTCTTTATTGACGAATTTGATGCCTTTTATCATCATTCTTTGTCTGCTTTGATAGTTAAAAAATTAAAAGAAACAGATGTACAATTCATTCTTACAACTCATAACACTTCAATAATGACTAATGATTTATTAAGACCAGATTGTTACTTTGAAATGACTAAAAAGCAAATACGTTCTTTATCTAAAAGTACACAAAAAGAGTTGAGAGAAGCGCACAATATCGAAAAAATGTATAAAGCTGGTTCATTCGATGTCGAGTAAAGTATTATTTATTTTTGAAGGCCCTAAACTAGAGAAATTAATTACAGACAATTTAACTAAATTCTTTGTAAATGAAAACACTGTAATTACTTGTGCATATTGTACAACTATTTATAAAATGTATTCAGAAATCTCAGAAGATGAAGATTTAGACACTTTTAACTTACTTAAGGAAATAGAAATCAATAAAGAAAAACTAAAGGATTTTAAAAGGTCTGATTTTGCACAAATTTATATGTTTTTCGATTATGATGGTCACGCAACAAATGCCAGTGATGAAAAAATAAAAAAATTGTTAGGATTCTTTAATGAAGAAACTGAAAAAGGTAAACTTTATATAAGTTACCCAATGGTAGAAGCATTTAAACATATTGAAGATTTTGATACATTTGAAGAATTAAAAGTTCCTTGTAGAGAAAATATTGATTATAAAAGAATTGTAAGACAGAAAGGTTTAGAAAGCTTAAAACATATTATCAATTATGAAATAGATAATTGGTCAGAATTAATCAATGCTCATCTTAAAAAAATGAACAAAATTGTACACAATTCATATATCTTTCCAAATGATGTTATTGAACAAATAATCATTTTTGACAATCAATTAACCAAATATATTAATTTAGATAAAACTGTAGGGATTTTAAGTGCATTTCCCGTATTCCTTCATGATTATTATGGTAACGAAGAAATAAAAAAACGTATAGAATAAAAGTACTACTGCCAACAAGCGTTTGGCAAGATTGCGAATTTTGTGGTAAATTCACGTTTATTTCTCGCAAGAAATTTTATCTTTAACAGAAAATAATCGGTTCCGAACTTCGCAACCTCGCCAAGCGCCGGGACGTCAGGCTGTGAAAAAAACTCTTTTTTGAATACAATTCATCCCACCAAACTGACATAACTTTATTTTAAACAATGCTATTTTTGAACTTATTTTGAGGTGTTTCAAAAAATATAAAGCCTATAAACAGGTTTAAATAAGTCGTTTTTATCAAAAACAAGTCCTTTGTCTTGTAAGGTGAGTTCCAAGCTTTAATTTTTGCTATTAAATCAGGGACTCCAAGGATATTTATGGTACGCTTGATGTTGTACACTAGCATAATCAAGCTATGTTCTCCGTTTACTTTTTCAAGTCCTATTAAATTGGTATGATTGTATCCCCATCGGCATCTTTCAAAAAAGAAACAAACAGTTTAAAGAGTTGCTTCAATGCTTTGGGATTGTCTTTTCTAAAATCAGAAATACTGTGATAATTAGGACGAATATCTTCCAGTAACCACTGCATTTCTATGTTACGAATGCATTCTTTTTCTAGTTTTTTGGAGCTGCGAATACCATTCAAATAACCGTATAAATAGATTTTAAGAAACACTTGGATATTGAAACTTGGACGACCTTCTTTTTTAAAATCACTGCTGTAAATCCTACTTTTTGAAGGTCTATGTGTTCAATAAAAGCATCTATGAATCGAACAGGATTATCAGAAGTAATTTTGTCTTCTAAACTCGATACAGGTAACTGATTACGGGAAATCCCTTGGATGTGCTGCATTTTTAAAAATACGAAAATTCCTCTTTTTTAACAAACTATTTTAGCTATATTTGGTGAGGTTTCTGAGTTTTTTCACAGACTGACGTTAGCTGTCATTGCGGTGCAACGCAGAAAAACTGAACTCACAGAAAATTAATTAAGCCAAAAATTGACAAATTCCAGCAAAATATTTTCCGAAATTGAACTTATAAATAATCGTATTTTTCAGGTTTGCGGAATAGTACTTGAAAATGTAGAAACCGAAATAGAAAGCCAAGAATATTTCGCACATAATTTTGAGCTGAATAAACAAAAAGCAAAATTCAGAATGGCGAAAATTACACCGACTAAAACGGGGCAATTTGTAACAATCTGGAAACGAAACGAAAACAAAATAACTGAACCGTATAATATCGACGACGAATTTGAATTTTATATAATAGCAACTCGACAAGAAGAAAAATTTGGAGTTTTCATCTTTGACAAAACAATTTTAAGTGAAAACAAAATTCTGACAAGGAAAAGTGGACAAGGAAAACGTGGAATAAGAGTTTATCCTACTTGGAGCGTAACAGAAAGTAAACAAGCACAGAAAACTCAAAATTGGCAAACAAAATATTTTGTAGAAATTAGAACCGAAACCGACATAAACAAAGCAAGAAAGTTGTTAAAAGAACTAACCTAAAAGAAGCAACGAACAGCTAACAGCGGTTTCACAAAATGGCGAGAATATTAGTAAATTCATATTTGTTTTTCGCTATTAAATTATATCTTAGTGGAAAATTTATCGTCCCGAAGTTCGCCACTTCTTGAAGCCAGCGGGACGTTATATGCCACCTTATGACGACAGACGGTAAAACAAAGAATTATGTTTAAAAACCTATTCAATAGACAAAACGGAAAGACAAAAAGTGTTTTTCTTGCGGGTTGGGAAGTTCATTTGAACGGAGACCAACAATGTGACAATTTCATTGCGACTCAAATTACAAACAAGAGAACAGTCGATACACTTTATAGTGGAATTGAGTTAGTTTTTGAAAATGACAAACTAATAAGAGCTTATGACTATGAAGAAGGAAACAGAAAGGACAGAGAGCTCAAAGCAGACGAAATAGGACTGGAATATAAAGAGTTTGAAGAAAATAGAATATTGCAGTTAGTTGAAGACAAAAATGGACTACACCAACTTGGGGGAGAAATCCCAAACGACTTTCAATTACCAGACAATAATTGTGTTGTTCCCTTTCAATATATGGGGTTCATTGACAATAGGGACAAAAATCTTAGTTGGTTGCCATTTAAAGTTCATTTGACTTGTCCAATTTATTTAAACATTGGAAACGTATTCTTAGATTATTCAAATCCAAACAAACCTACTATAATCAATAGAGATGAAGTTGAGAAAGCTGACACATCATACGATGACGACCTTAATCAAAACTCTGAAATAGTGTTTAATGAAATGAAATTTTCCTTTGTCGAGGAAGAAGAGTTTTCAGGAACTGGACATTCAGGATTACCAAATTGGATACAATATCCCGGCATTCCAATGTGTCCAAAATCAGGAAAGAGAATGAAATTCCTTTGCCAATTAAATGGTGGGGTAACTGTAAAACGAACAAACGTTGATCCTAAAGATGAGTGGTATAGACACTATTACGAAGAACTGAACTTTTGGGGTGACGGTGACTTATTTGTATTCTTTGAACCGACATCAAAAGTTGCTTGCTATTTTATACAAAACACATAGAATGACAAGAAAGGCGGCATATAACAGCTAAGGTTTCGTTGGGCTCGAAGAGCCAACAATGAAACCTCTGTTGAACGGAACCGTTGAGATTCCATCCATTATGGGAATATCGAAGTAAAAATTTAAGAATATACAAGAGGCATTTAACGCCTCTTTTTTTGAAGTCTACTTTAGGTGGTTTTTAGCGTGATTTCCTTCACTTATGGGTAAAATCCCCGTATTACTTTATTTTGAAAAAGTTTTTGGGGAGTATATGCAAGACAAAACGTCTTGTGAGCTCCTCTAAGAAAGTGTCATTTGTTTTTTAATTCCCTTACGACTTGTAATGTTTATAGTGTAACTTGAGCCACACTTAGGACACTTTTTTATTTTTTTCACAAATAAAGAAGTATATTGAAAGTAGTTTCAATATACTTCTCTTTATCTACTTATTTCATTGGGCTTAATAACATTTTTTAGGTGCTATTTTTACTACATTGTCTTTTTAGTTATTCTTTACAACTAATCGAAACCCTTCTCCATGAATATTAAGTATTTCGACGTTTTCGTCGTGTTTAAGATATTTACGCAACTTGGCAATATAAACATCCATGCTACGAGAAGTGAAGTAATTATCATCTCTCCAGATTTTAGTTAAAGCTAACTCACGTGGCATTAAATCATTTTCGTGCAATGCTAACATTTTTAGTAGTTCATTTTCTTTTGGAGAAAGTTTTACGGGCTCTTCTCCTGGATAAGTTAAGAAGCGTAACTTAGCATTTAAATGAAACTTACCTATTTCAAATTCATATTTGCTAGTATCTCCTTTTATTTCAGAAGTTTTTCGCTGAATAATGGCTCGTATTTTCATCAACAACACTTCTGAATCAAAAGGTTTGTTTAAATAATCGTCTGCTCCTACTTTGTATCCTTTTAAGACATCCTCTTTCATGGTTTTTGCAGTAAGGAAAATAAGAGGGACTTCTTTATTTTTTTCTCTTATTTCTTTTGCTAATGTAAAGCCATCTTTATAAGGCATCATGACGTCTAAAATACATAAATCATATTCGTCTTTTTTAAATTTCTCGAAGCCTTCCATTCCGTTTTTAGCTAATGTTACTTCAAAATCATTCATGCTTAAATAGTCTCGAAGAATTGAGCCAAAATTAGGATCATCTTCTACTAATAATATTTTTTTTACCATTTCCATAATCAAACTATTAAGGGTAATTTTATTATAAATGTACTTCCTTTACCTTTTTCACTTTCTACCATCACTTCTCCGTGATGATCATCCATAATTCTTTTTACATAGGCTAATCCCAATCCATGTCCTTTAACATTATGAATATCACCTGTGTGTTCTCTATAAAACTTATCAAAAATCTTTTTTTGTGCCACTTTACCTATTCCAATTCCATTATCTTTTATTTTTACGACAATAAAATTTTTGATATTTTCTGTACTTATTTCTATCATGGGTCTTTCCGGTGTATACTTGACCGCATTTTCTAGAACATTTACCAAAACATTAGTAAAATGAATGTCATTCAGTAGAGCTTTTGATTTTAAGGCTTTGAAATTTGTTTTCATTTCACCTTGACGATCTTCCACTATTAAACTAACGTGTTCAATTGCCTCTTCTAACATATCGTGTACATCGTGACATTCTTTTGTTATATCTAATTCTTTTCTTTCTAATTTTGAAATCCTTAAGACATTTTCTACTTGTGCATGCATTCTCTTATTTTCGTCTTTGATCATTTGTAAATAACGTTGCACTTTTTCTTTATCATCAATCACTTTAGGGTTTCGAATAGCATCTAAAGCTAAATTAATTGTTGCAATAGGCGTTTTAAATTCGTGAGTCATATTATTAATAAAATCCGTCTTGATTTCAGAAATATGACGTTGGGTATTTAATTGTTTTAAAGCACTATAATAAGCTACGATGATAATAGATGTAAACAAGAAAGCTAAAAATGCGATTCCAACAAAATCAGAAGCTAAAAACACTTTCTTTTTAGGGAAACTTAATAACAATTGATATCTACTAATTCCGTCGTTATCTGTAAAAAGAGGCGTATCGTAGGTGTTTTTTTTATCATATTTAAAGTGCTCTGATTTTACTTTAGTAGCTAAACCATTATTATAAACTCCAAATTCAAAAGGAGTATTTATTCCTAATGCTTTTAGTTCATTTGCAAATAAAATCTGTAATTGTTCTACACTAACTCTTTGTGAAACTTGTCTAGTTGACGCTATGTCTTTAAAATTTAGTTCAAAAGTTGCTTTATCTAAGATCTCTACGACTCCCGCTTTTTCTATTCGTTCAGAAGGTTGAACTGTGGAAGTCATATTCTGATCGTTTAGGGTAGTTTCGTTATATACTTCTGTTACTCGTTTTGCTACATAATTTTTGATGCGGGTAGAGTCATTATTTTTATCAAAGAACGAGGAAGATACGGAATAATCCTCAGGAATTATACTGTTTGAATAAATAATCGTTTGATTTGTTAATTCGTTTTTTTCTACATAAAAAAACTTCATTAATTCACTTCGTTCTGGATCTTTACCTATACTATCTTTTATCTTACTAAATCGACTTAAAAAAGAATAGGCTTCCTGCTCTTCTACTTCTCTAGCTACATTATCAATTACTTGTTTAACTTGGTATTTAAACTGTTCTTCCTTATTTTTAAAGGAAACATTTATCAAATATCCTTGCACAGCCACAATTCCTAGTAGAGCGATAGACATTAAGACTACGACAAAACGAAACCAATTCTTATTCATTGAAACAAATATAATATTTTAACATTTAACTGTTAAAAAAATTAACCAAACATTAACAACAAAGAATTTTAATAAAAATTTGATAAAATTTTAAGAATATCCTCCAATTGTTTTCGGGTTTCTTCTAAATTTTCATTTTTTATAACAAAATCACTTTTAAGGATTTTTTCTTTATCCGATGATTGATTTTTCATACGTTCTAAAACTGCTTCTTTAGTCAACTGATCGCGTTTCATGACTCTTTTAACACGCATTTCTTCTGAAGCAGTAACTACAATTATTTTATCACAATCCTTATAGCTTCCACTTTCAAAAAGTATAGCTGACTCTTTTATGATAAAAGGATATGAATGATGAAATTGCAACCATGTTTTAAAATCTTTAGCTACTAACGGATGTATTAATTCATTCAGTTTTTTTAGTTTTGAAGGATCATTAAAAACAATTTGGGCTAATTGTTTTCGATCTATTTTTCCTTCTATTAATACTTTATTACCGAATAGCTGCACTACTTGATGAATCGTTTCGGGCAACTCCATTATTTTTCGAGCTTCCTCATCAGCTATATAAACAGGCACTCGATTCTCTTGAAATAAACGAGCTATTGTCGTTTTTCCACTGCCTATTCCTCCTGTTAAACCAATAATTTTAGTCATCAAACTTTGAAAAATAATTCTGGAAAAGCTTCTTCTGGTGATTTTTTTAAGATATTTATTTTATAATATGATTCTATAAACCCCATACCGTACCCAAAAAACTGTCTCCAAACAGCAACGATAGAATACAAACCTACTTTAAAATTCTTATTCTTATATGTTGAAACTGTCATTACCAAAACAGTGTATAAGAAATATAGTTTTAACAACCAGTCAAACAAAAATAAGAAACTTAAGAATATCCCAAGAAAAAATCCTACGACAAATAAAGACGGTAAAAAGAATGTTGGCTTAGCATACTCAGGATACCATTTATTTAAAATAGGTCTGACCTTTCCAAATTTATTAACTTGAATATAAAATTTTTCCCAATCAATTCTTCGTTTATGATATACAAAAGCATTAGAAATTAATTTTGTTTCAAATCCCATTTCCCACAAACGAATAGACAAATCAGGGTCTTCACCTGGGTGAATATTAGAAAATCCTTTTGATGCTTCAAATGCTTTTCTGGAAATTCCCATATTAAAACTTCTAGGTTGAAATTTTCCTATTTTTTCGCTAGCTCCTCTTATACCTCCTGTAGTAAGTACAGAAGTCATTGCAAAATTAATAGCCTTTTGGATAGGTGTAAAACTGGCTAACATATCATCGGGGCCTCCAAAACAGTCTACATATTTTTCTGACAAGGATTTTTCAACTTCCAACAGATATTGCGATGGAAGTATGCAATCGGAATCTAAAATAATATAATAATCCCCTTTTGCATATTGCATTCCAAAATTACGAGAATCGCCTGGGCCTGAATTATATTTTAGATAATATGTTAAGTTTAACTTGGTTCTATATTTATCTATTATATGCTCACAAGGTACTGTTGAACCATCTTCAACAATAATAATTTCAAAAGGCTTATTATAAGTTTGTTTGGTTAAACTTTCTAATAATTCATCTATTTCATCAGGTCTATTATAAACAGGGATAACAAAAGAAAAATTCATTCTTCTTATTTTTTTGACAAAGTTACATTTTTAACAAAAAAAGTCATGAAAAATAAATGCTTTTTTACCTTATTTTCACGCTTTTTTTCGCTAGAATATTCCAAAATTACAATTTATCATAAATCCTCCTTCTTTTGATTGCTCTAAGAAGTTTTTTACTACTCTAATGAAAGACATCTAACAATTTAGTTCTATTGAATATTTTTTATTTTTAACATTAAACAAGCAAACTAATAACTCCAAAAGTACTTTATTTATAGATTTTATTATAGAGATCGATAGCCGTAGTTTTATATATAAAACACTTTTAAAAAAATCAAACTTCTATTTTATTTTAATAAAACCATCTTTTACCTTTACACGATAATTAAAATAGTTTAAAAAATGAAGAAGATTATTATGTTTTTTTTAGGATGCTTAAGTATCAATGCTCAGTTCAATCAAAATTTTGAAAATTTGCCAAATACTATACAGTTAGAAGTTAACGGGTGGAAAGTTTTAAACAATAAAGATAATGAATCGAGTTGGGGGCTTTATGCTAATGATAATTACTTTCCTAGAACTGGCAAAAATTGCGCTATGATAGTAAAAGGAAAAAGCTCTGGTCTTAACGATGATTATTTAATTACTCCTAAAATTTCTGTAACACAAGCTGTAAATGATCAATTGAGTTATTGGATAAGTACGGTATTCATTCCTGATAGCGAAAAATACAGTCTACTTAAGCTATCCACAAATAATCCTACTGAAGAGGATTTAAATAATCAATCCAATGTATTAGTTAACAATGAAAACATTGAGTATCAATGGAAGTTTAAAACGATAGATTTAAGACCCTATATAGGGCAAGATATTTATTTAGCGTTTAAAGTAACTGATCTAAAAGGAGGTATAAAAGTAGATGATGTTATAAATAACACTTACGGAACTCTGAGTACCGACATTTTTAGTACCGATTTGTTTCAATTATACCCAAATCCTGTTATTGATCATTTAAAAATATCTTCTCAATCACAAATGAAAAGCATTTCTTTATTTAATCTTTTTGGAGAAGAAATTTACAGTAGAAACATTACTAGCATTGAACATAATTTAGATTTATCTAATCTAAAAGCGGGAGTTTATTTTTTAAAAATAAATTCAGGAAAACAAACTAAAACAACAAAAATCATTAAATCTTAATGGATTGGTTTGCTTTCTTTAGCGAATATGAAATCTTTTTTGATAGATATTCTGAGTTAGTTTCTATTATTACTAGGTAATTTAAATTAGGGGTCCAGGATATTATATAAATAACACCTCTCAAAAATATTATTTTTCTGAGAGGTGTTTTATTAACAGATGCCTATCTAATCTAAAAGATAAGGCTGTTTTTAGAACAGCCTTATCTTACATCTATACCCTTTGGTCTTTTATTACCCAATACTTTCAATAACAACCCTTTCGTTTGTATCAGCTAAATAATCAACACCTTCAAAACCAAAACCAAATAAATTCAAAAAGTCACTCTTGTAACCTGCTAAATCTCCTATTTCTTTTAAAGTTTCTGTACTTGCTTGTTCCCATAAAGTTTTAACAGCTTCTTGAACATCTGCGCGCATTTCCCAATCATCTACACGAATACGCCCTTTTTCATCTACTGGTACTGCTGCTCCAGTATATAAACATTCTGAAAACAAACGTTGCATTTGTTCAATACAGCCTTCGTGTATTCCTTTTGTTTTCATTGTTTTATATAATAATGATATATACAATGGAATCACAGGAATTGCGGAACTGGCTTGTGTAACCAAAGCTTTATTTACAGATACAAAGGCGCGTCCGTTAATATTCTTTAATTTTTCATCTATTTCAAAGGCTGTTGCTTCAAGGTGGTCCTTGGCACGACCAATAGTTCCTTTTCTATATACAGCTTCTGTGACTTCTGGGCCAATATACGAATAAGCAACAGTAGTAGCACCTTCAGCTAACACCCCTGCATCCATCATAGCATCCATCCACATTGTCCAATCTTCACCTCCCATTACGACTACTGTATTGTCTATATCTTCTTGTACAGCAGGTTGGATAGAAACTTCTGATACTACTCCTGTATGAAAATCAACTGTTTTATCGCTAAAAACCTGACCTATAGGTTTTAATACGGAACGATGTAACACTCCTGTATCTGGGTGCATACGTACTGGTGAAGCTAAACTATATACAACAAGATCGACCTGACCCAGGTCCGTTTTTATCATTTCAATCGTTTTTTGCTTAATTTCTTTTGAAAAAGCATCACCATTAATACTTTTAGCATACAAACTTGCTTTTTTTGCTTCTTGTTCAAAAGCAGCGGAATTATACCATCCTGGAGTAGCTGTTTTTCCTTCTGCTGGTTCTTTTTCAAAGAAAACCCCAATTGTAGAAGCATCACTACCAAAAGCAGCTGTAATTCTAGAAGCTAAACCAAAACCTGTAGAAGCTCCAATGACTAATACTCTCTTTGGTCCATTAATTTTTCCTTTAGATACTACGTAATTAATTTGGTTTTTAACACTTTGAGCACAACCTTCTGGATGTGCTGTCAAGCAGATAAAACCTCTCATTCTCGGTTCAATAATCATTTCTTTTCAATTAGTTTGATTAGCAAATTTAATTTAAATAATTAGTTAAGCAATGCTTTTGCATGTGCAATAGCAGAGTCTGAAATATTTTTACCTGATAGCATTTCTGCTATTTCTATTATTCGTTCTTCTAGAGACAGTAATTTTAATTCTGAAACAGTAACATCTGCTCGATCTGATTTAAAAACTTTATAATGTTGCTGTCCTTTAGATGCAATTTGGGGTAGATGTGTGATAGCAAACACTTGCATTTTTTCACTCATTAACTTCATTATGTTTGCCATTTTTTGAGCTACTTCACCTGACACTCCTGTATCTATTTCATCAAAAATTATTGTTGGCAATTTCGAATAGTTTGCTAAAACCGCTTTTACAGCTAACATGATACGTGACATTTCACCTCCTGAAGCTACTTTTTTTAGCAATCCAAAATCAGTTCCTTTGTTTGCAGAAAACAATAATTGGATTTCATCTTTTCCGTTGGCTAAGAATGTTTCTGACTCTTTTATATCAAATTCAAAACGGGCATTTGACATTCCTAATTCATTTAAAATAATTCCTATTTGAGAAACTAAGGTAGGCACTGCCTCTTTACGCTTTTTAGAAATAGTTGTGGTTAATTCTACTAACTTTTCTTGTATTGTATTTATTTCGGATTGTAGTTTTTCTATTTGTTCATCAAGATCTCCTGCAAATACAACTTTTGCATCTAAATCTTTTTGAATTTGAATTAATTCTTCTACAGTAGTTACTTGGTGCTTTTTTTGGAGATTATAAATAAGTTGTAGTTTTTGACTTACCCATTCTAACTTTTCAGGATCACTAAAAAGTTTTTCTCTTTGATTTTCTAAATCGCTTACTAAATCATCCATTTCTATCAAGACACTTGTTATTCTTTCAAACAAAGCTTGGTATTCTTGAGAAAAATTTCCTATTTTTTGAAGTGCGTTTTTTACTTCTTTTACATTTTGTAAAATCCCTATTTGCTCTTCATTATTTAATGCAATAGATTTATCAAGATTTTCTTTTATTATTTCAATATTGTTTAATTTTTCAAAAATATCTTCTAATTCTTGCTGTTCTCCTTCTTTGAGATTAGCATTAACTAATTCTTGTAGCAAAAAACTATTATAATCTGCTTCTTTAGCTAAAGATTCTTTTTCTGATAAAATTTTCTTTAATGATCCTTGAAGTGATTTGTACTGTTTTAGATTTTTTTGATAGGTGTTTAATACGGTTCCATTAGAAGCTATAGCATCTAAAATTTCTATTTGATATGATTCTTCTGTTAATTCACGTGTTTGCTGTTGTGAATGAATATCAATCAAAAAAGTACCCAACTCTTGTAATTCGGTTAAATTTATAGGACTATCATTTACAAATGCTCTTGACTTACCAGAAGGAAGAATTTCACGACGAATTATGGTTACTTCTTCAAAATCCATATCATTTTGTTTAAAAAAATCTTGTAGATTATAGGCAGATAAGTTAAAATGAGCTTCTATCACACATTTTTGTTCTTTATCTTTAAGAGATCCTAAATCCGCTCGATTTCCTAAAACTAATCCGAGTGCTCCTAATAGGATGGATTTACCAGCCCCTGTTTCACCCGTGATTATAGAGAACTGATCAGAAAAATTCATTTCTAATTGTTCTATTAACGCAAAATTTTTAATTGATAATTGTATAAGCATGATACAAAATTAAAAACTAATCTGACTCCATTTACTAATATTCGTTGGAGATAATTTACTTAATGTTTCAACTAATTGATTTACCTCCATTTTAGGGCCTTCAGAAAACACATTTAGAATTTCATCGGACTTGGTATCAAAAAAGATTCGAGTCAAATAAGCATTTGGACGAGATACGGCAATTTCTTTTAAATTAAAAATGGCTTTTTGCATGGCTTCTTTTCCTTCTTTCGGATTTTCAGCCATCTTGTCTAATGCTTTCAAATGGTACTCATAATTTGTTTTACGATAAGACGCAAAAGTAGGAGATAATATATCATTTACTAAAAAATAACGATTTTGTGGTGAAGTAGCTGCCCATCCTTTTTCTTGTGTTACTTGTGCTTGTGCTACAATACTAGAAGCTACTTCAAAAGCTTTTGTTCCTCCTTCTAAAGCAAAGGTATCAGCATCTATTCCAATAATCATGTTTGCATAAAAAGCAACTATAGAAATTAAATTAGATTCATAAGTATTGGGATTGAATACTAAGTTTTGAAATTCGTTATAAGTAAATTTTAATTCTTTATCGTTGATATTTAAAATAGGCGTTGTATAGGTTGCATTGTATACAGGGCGCGTGGCTGTAACTTGCAAACTGGCCGTAAATTGATTTATATTATCAAAAGAAGTGATATTAAAGAAAAATGAACTGTTTATTTTTTCATTTGCCTTATATGATTTATCTGTCCATTTTGTATTATTTATGAACTCTGTAAGTGTTTTTTTTAACGTTTTAAATATTTGTTGATTTGTTCCTGAAACTTGGTTGGTATTAATTTCTACCGTACAATTCAACTCTTGTGCATAATAGCTACTACCGGAGAGGAGACAGATAAATAAGATTAAAAATTTACGCATAATGATTCACAATTTTATTTACTATATCCATAGCTACTGCTTCTTTTGATTTTAGTTCCTGAGGTTCTATATTAAATTTTTTATCAATAAAAGTAACTTTATTGGTAGGTTGTCCAAAACCGGCTCCTGTATCGTTTAATGAGTTCAAAACAATTAAATCTAGGTTCTTTTTCTGAATTTTTTGTTTTGCGTATTCAATTTCATTTTCTGTTTCTAAAGCAAAACCAATCAAAAACTGATTATTTTTAATTGCTCCTAAAGAAGCTAGAACATCTTTTGTTTTTTCTAATTCAATTACAAACGTTGGATCGTTCTTTTTTATTTTTTGGGAGGCTATTTTTTTAGGTTTATAGTCTGCTACTGCTGCTGCTGCAATAGCTACATCTACACTATTATAAACCTCATGGCAAGCATTATACATATCTTCTGCTGAACGTACTCGTTTTATTTGAATTGTTTTGTTTTTAGTTTGAAGATGAGTTGGCCCTGTGATCAAAATTACTTCAGCTCCTAAACCAGCAGCTGCATCAGCTATATCAAATCCCATTTTACCTGTAGAATGATTGCTTATAAATCGAACAGGATCTATAGCTTCATAAGTGGGACCAGCAGTAATTAATATTTTTTTTCCTTTTAGGGGCAGTTTGCTTTCTAAGTCTTTTTCAATAAAAAAAACAATATTTTCAGGTTCAGCCATACGTCCTTCACCAGACAGACCGCTTGCTAATTCACCGTTTTCAGCTGGTATCATAATATTACCAAAGCGTTTTAAAGCAGCAAAACTAGCTAAGGTTGAAGGGTGTTTGTACATATCTAAATCCATTGCTGGTGCGAAATAAACGGGACATTTGGCGGATAAATAGGTTGCTAACAAAAGATTGTCGCAATTTCCATTTACCATTTTAGACATTGTATTAGCAGTAGCAGGTGCAATGATCATAAAATCAGCCCAAAGCCCTAATTCAACATGGTTATTCCATAAGGCAGCAGCATCCTCTTCGTTAAAAAAATGAGTATAAACTGGATTTTTGGATAATGTTGAAAGCGTTAACGGAGTAACAAAATCAAGAGAAGCAGGTGTCATGATTACTTGAACCTGAGCACCTGCTTTTATTAAAAGCCTTACTAATGAAGCCGACTTATAAGCGGCAATTCCACCAGTTACACCTAGTATTATTTTTTTACCACTTAAAACCGACATGTTATTAAGCCTATATTATTTAGTATTCTTATGATAGATTTTTCCTTCTAACCACTCTTGTACTGCTAAAGCATGAGGTTTTGGTAATCTTTCGTAAAATTTAGAAACTTCAATTTGCTCTTTGTTTTCAAAAATTTCTTCAAGACTATCATTATAGGTAGCAAACTCGTCTAATTTTTCTATTAATTCTTTTTTGATCTCAGAATTAATTTGATTAGCTCTTCTTGCCATAATTGTAATAGCTTCATAGATATTTCCGGTTGGTTCTTCAATTTTGTTTTTATTATAAGTAACCGTGTTAACTGGAGCTGTTGTCTTTTTTAAATCCATTCTAATATCCTATTTTTGAAATTGTTGTAAATCTTTTTCTATACGAACCAACATTTGATCCGCCTCTTTTTTAAAACTTGAATCAGCTTTAAACTTCATTAATCCATTATACGCCAAACGAGCCTCTTTTAAACGTTCTTCCATTTTAGTAGTAACACTATTTATAGCCAATTTATAGGCTGAATCTAGTTTGTAAAACAAAGCTTTTTCCTTATAAACTGTTCCTGGATAATCAATTAAAAAATTATCCAATGCTTTTAAAGCTGCTTTATAATCTGAAATGGTATTGTATTGTTTGGCTATTTCAAATGCTTTTTTTTCTAACTTTTGTTGTAGTCCTAAAACAATTTTATTAGCTTCTGAAAGACTTGTTGAATTAGGATACTTGTTAATAAATTCTTGCATTTTTGAAATGGCTTTTTCTGTATCTGTTTGATCTAACGAATAAACAGGCGATAACTCTGAGTAAGACTTAGCTCCTAAAAAGGCTGCTTCTTCTGCATTCTTACTTTTAGGGTATAAAGCGTTAAAACTTTCAAACTGATACCCCGCTAAATAATATTGTTCTGTTACAAAATATGATTTAGCAAACATGTAATACAAATTTTCAGCGTCTGCTTTACCTCTATACACAGGAGCTATTTGTTCAAAAAGACGAATAGCTTTTGTATATTTTTCTTGTTCGTATTTATGTGTCGCGGCTGTTAACTTAACAGCCGGATCCTCTGATTTCAATGCTTTTTGATACTCACTACAAGAAGCTAACAACATTGTAGATAAAATACCTCCTATATATTTATTCATAAAAATTTACCAACTTTTTTCAAAGACTTATTAGAATACTACAAACACTCCCTAAAAGTCAGAGTGCAAAGTTAATTATTAATTTTTTACTTCAAAACTTTATTTTTCTGCTATTTAGTCATTTGTTTTGTAAATGATTCTAAACGATTAGCCAAATCTTCATTTACATTCACTAAAGGCAAACGTAATGTATTTTTGGATAATCCTAGCGTTTTAAATACTTCTTTAATTCCTGCCGGATTTCCTTGTTCAAAAATCATATCTATGCTATCCATTAATGTATAATGCAATGCGTAAGCTTCATCTACGTTGCGTTTTAATCCTAGACGCACCATTTCTGAGAATTCTTTTGGAAAACCTTCACCTATTACAGAAATAACCCCTGCCCCTCCTGCTAGTACCATAGGCAATGTTATCATATCATCTCCCGATATAACTAAAAAATGCTTAGGTAACAACTGAATTAATTTCATAGCTTGTACGATATCTCCTGCTGCTTCTTTTATTCCTATTACATTTTTACATTCGTTAGCAATACGTAAAACTGTAGTTGGCAACATATTACTTGAAGTCCTACCTGGTACATTATATAAAATAACAGGAAGAGGTGAAGCATCTGCTATCATTTTAAAATGTTGAAAAATTCCTTCTTGTGTAGGTTTATTATAATAAGGGGAAACCGACAAAATAGCTTTAAAAGGTGATAAATCACGAGTTTTTAATTCTTCTACCACTTTTAATGTATCATTCCCCCCTACTCCTAAAACCAATGGCAATCTACCCGCGTTAGTTGTAACGATTGTATTTATTACAAGTTCTTTTTCTTCTGATGACAAAGTAGCTGATTCTGCTGTAGTACCTAATATTACTAAATATTCTACTCCTCCATCAATAACATAATTGACAATTTTTGCTAACGCTTCAACATCTACTGAAAAATCTTTTTTAAAAGGCGTCACTAAAGCTACACCCGTACCTATGAATGATTTCATTTTATTATATCCTATTTAAAATTTTCAAATATTTAACCAATTCTTGCACAAAAATTTTAAAATTTTGAGCATTTGTATTTATTATCAAATGATTTAGTCTTTTATCTACTGAGGAAAACCCTACCTTAAATAATGCTTTCGAGTTATGTGTAACTAATAACAAAGGTGCCTTTTCGACATCATAATAACTTATTAATAGATCAAAAGGGGTATACATAAACTCATTAACAAACGGAACCGAAAACTCTCCCTTCCAATTAATATCTTTAAAAGAAAAAGTTGGAAAAGTTAAATGTAGACTCTTCTCTAGTTTGTCTCTATAAACTAAAACCTTAATATTATCACGTTTAAAACCCTTATTTATTAATTCATTTATCAATTCTTGTTCTTTAAAAGAATATGACTCATCTAATAAAATCCCTACTCTTTTAATGGAAGTAACTAACGGAGCCTCTTTTACAGGTTGTAAAGTAGAATTTAATTTTTTTTTTAACGATAATCCTTTTATATAGTTTATAAACATATTATTTTTGTCGCCTTGTTTCTTTTGAAACGAATTAATGTTAACAAGCTTTACTCAGCATCTTAAATGCTAGGTAAAAGTATAAAAAAGAGTAGGAATAAATGAAACATTTTGGTTTAATTTTAACGTTAATAACGTTTAGCTTTACTACAAATGCACAAAATGTAGTAAAAGAAATTCATGGCAAACAAATTAAGGTAGAAGCTAGCGTAGGTAGCATTCAGGAATATGAAACCTTAATAGCTCCTTACAGACAACAAATAAACAAAGATCTAGACAAAGTTTTAGCTTACAATCCTCAGTTACTTGACAAAACAAAAGGAACAAAATTCCAAAGTAATATTGGTGATTTATTTGCTGAAATTATTTTAGAAAGAAGTAGTCAAGTACTAAAAGAAAGAGAAAATAAAGTAGCTGATATTTCGGTATTAAATAGTGGAGGAATACGAACTGTCATTCCATTAGGTAATGTTACTGCTAGAAACGCATTTGAAGTAATGCCTTTTGAAAATGCAGCTATGATTTTAGAAGTAAAAGGAGATGTCATTTTAGACTTTATCAACTTCTTTATTAAGGAAAAGAAACCACATCCTTTTGCTGGGATGAGTTTCACTATAAGCTCTGACAATAAACCTAAAGATATTAAAATAGGTAAAAATGATCTAGACTTAGAAAAAACTTATTACGTAGCAGCTAATGACTATTTAGCTAGTGGAGGTGATCGAATGGAGTTTTTCTTAAAAGCTACTCGTAAAATATCTATTGATTATAAATTAAGAGATATGCTAATTGACTATTTTGATTCAGTAGATATTGTAAAAGTTCCACAAATTACTAAAGTTACTCAAGAATAACACTTAAAGAAAAGAGATTATGAAAAGAAGAGATTTTTTAAAAAATACGGTTGCTAGTTCTGCTTTATTAGGACTAGGAGGTTTATCTTTAAGTAGCTTTAATACAGCTGGTTCTTTACGAAAACTTACCATTTTACATACTAATGACACACATAGTCAAATAGATCCTTTCCCAGAAGGACATCCTAAAAACCCTAACTTAGGAGGTGTTGCTAGAAGAGCAGCACTTATTAGTCAAATTCGAAAAGAAGAAGACAACGTACTGCTACTAGATGCGGGCGATATCTTTCAAGGCACCCCCTATTTTAACTACTACGGCGGGGAGATTGAATTTAAAGTTATGAGCATGATGAAATATGACCTTGCTACAATAGGTAATCATGACTTCGACAATGGTATTACAGGATTGTATGGGCAATTACCTAACGCTTCTTTTGAGTTTGTTTGTGCTAATTATGATTTTAAAAATACTATCTTAGATACCCATATCAAACCTTATAAAATTTTTGAAAAAGCAGGAATTAAAATAGGAATATTTGGTTTAGGAGTAGAACTATATGGCTTGGTAGATCCTAGATATTATAAAGAAACTAAATATCTAGATCCAGTAGAAATTGCAAATGATATAACAAAAAAACTAAAAGAGGTTGAAAAATGTGATTTAATCATTTGTTTATCCCATTTAGGTTTTGAGTATAAAAATGAACCAGAAAGAATTTCAGATATCAACTTAGCAAAAAAAACCAAGAATATTGATCTAATTATTGGAGGTCATACGCATACTTTCTTAGATAAACCTGTAATTGAAAGAAATTTAGATGACAAAGAAGTTCTAATTAATCAAGTAGGGGCCTATGGTATTAATTTGGGGCGTATTGATTTTTATATAGACGATCAAAAAAACATAGCTCCTGGAACAGGAAGAAAAATTGTTATATAAATAACTACAAAAAGACACTTTTGTTTTTTTTAAAAAAATAACAAACTTATTCTTAAATAAACCCCGTTTTTGAACATAAATAATCAAAAATGGGGTTGTATCTTTAAGAAAATTTCCTATAACAAAAGATAAAACAATTACAAAATATTTTCTTTTGAATTAATGATTTCTTTATAAATATTTTCATAAATAGGCACTATATTTTCTACAGAAAACAATTTGGCTGTTTCAAAAGCTTTCCTTTTGAATTCGTTTAGTATATCATCGTTTGAAAGAATTTTAAGGGCATTTTGAGCCATATCATCTACATCGCCTACCGAGCTTAAAAAGCCTGAAACACCATTTATATTAACTTCAGGCAAACCACCCGAATTACTTGATATAACAGGTACTTTATTAGCCATGGCTTCTAGTGCTGCCAATCCAAAGCTTTCTGTATCAGAAGGCAATAAAAACAGATCTGAATAACATAAGATCTGACTAATTTCATGACTGTTTCCAAAGAAAATAACTTTTTCTTCAATACCTAATTCTCTACAAAGCCATTCTGCTTTTTCTTTTTCAGGTCCATCACCCACCATCATTAGTTTAGCAGGTATTTTTTCTTGTATCTTAAAAAAGACTTTAACTACATCTGGTATCTTTTTAACCTTTCTAAAATTACTAATATGGGTAATTATTTTCTCTTCTGGCGTAGCCATTACAGACCTTTTACAAATTAGATTGTGAGCCTCTGTTTCTTCTATTTCTATAAAATTAGGAACTACTTTTATTTCCTTAGTTACATCAAAATATTTTAGTGTATCTTCTTTTAAGCTTTTTGAAACAGATGTTACTACATCTGACTTATTGATACTAAAAGTAACTGCTGGTTTATAATAAGGATGATTTCCAACTAACGTTATATCTGTACCATGCAATGTAGTAACCATTGGTAGATTAATTCCCTCTTCTTTTAAAATTTGTTTAGCCATATAACCTGCATAAGCATGAGGTATGGCATAATGCACATGCAATACATCTATTTTATAGAGTTTTACCATATCTACTAATTTACTCGAAAGAGCTAATTCATAGGGTTGGTAATGAAATAATGGATATTCAGGAACGTTTACTTCATGATAATGTACATTGTGACTCAAAAGAGCTAAACGCACGGGTTGACGATAGGTAATAAAATGAATTTCATGACCTCGACGAGCCAGCTCTAAACCTAATTCTGTTGCTACTACACCACTACCTCCAAATGTTGGATAACAAACTATTGCTATTTTCATAAATAATGAAAAATATTATTATTTTAAAAATCACTCTACTCTTTTAGCTAATCTTTATATTTTTAAAAAACAAATAAGAGTAGATTTTTTTTAAAAAAAATTATTAAAAAAAATTCGCAAAGTAAATTTATTACTTTACGAATTTACTATATTCTAAAAATTTAAAAACTAGTTTCACTAAATAGTACCGATTAATCAAGAATTGAATCATAAATAATTTGCTGAATTTTTTCTCTTGTGTTTTCTTTTGCAAGTCTATTTGGTGCATTACTATCTGGAAAGGTTCTATTGGATAAGAATATATAAATAAGTTCTTTTTCTGGATCAGCCCAAGTCATTGTTCCTGTAAAGCCTGTATGTCCAAAACTAGTTATTGATGCACACCCACAAGTAGGGCTTTCCCCTTTTAACTGAGGTTTATCAAACCCTATTCCTCTTCTATTTCCTTCAGTACAAAAATAACAAGTATTAAAATCGTCCATTGTTTTAGAAGAAAAAAATTGAATTCCTCCATAATTACCTTTATTCAAGTAAAGCTGCATCATTTTTGCAATGTCACTTGCATTTGAAAACAACCCCGCATGGCCTGCTACTCCTCCTTGCATAGCCGCAGCCATATCATGTACATATCCTTGAATTATATCCTGACGAAAATAACTATCTCTTTCTGTGGGTGGGATTTGATCTATTTCTATTTTTTTCAAAGGATTATACATTGTATAATTCATTCCCATTTTTGAAAAGAAATTTTCATTAGCCAATTTATCTAAGGTAGTATTATGATGCGTTTCTAAATATTCTTTTAATAAAATAAAGGTAAAATCGCTGTATTTATATTCTTTTTTAGGTAATAACGGACTTTTTAATATCTTAGATATAATTGAATCTTTGTAATTATCTACTAAAAATAAATTTTCAGATACTTGCGTTGTAAAACCTTCTGTTGCCGTTTTACGATATAATTTTTCTGATGGTTTTTTAGTAATCGAATCAATTGTTTGTTTATAGAAAGGTTCCCAAGGTTTTAATCGTGCATAGTGTGACAGCAAATCTTTAAAAAAAATAGAATCTTTGTTTGTTCCTCTTGCTTTAGGAAGCATTTCGCCTAAACGGGTTTCTAAATTTATCTTTCCTTTATCATAATCAATCATTACATTGGGTAAAGTACCTATAATTTTAGATAAAGATGCAATATCGTAAACATCTGTATTTTTAACCTTTGAATCTTGTTCATAGGTGTGATAACCGAATGATTTATGATAAATTATTTTTCCTTTTCTTGCAACTAAAACTTGTGCTCCAGGTGTTATTTTATCATCAATTGCTTTTTTAACTATATCATCAATTTCTTTTAATTTATTAAAACTCATCCCTACTCCTTCTGGGGAAGAAAAGCCTAATCTATTAATTTTTTCGGTAGATAGTCCTTCTCCTACCTTAAAATGTTCTTTAATAGAAACAGGTAATTTACCTTTTGATTCTATTGCTCCAAAAATTAATTCAGCTGAAATAGTTTGTGGTATATCCCCATTTTGGTAGCTAACTATTAGTCCTTTTATATTGTCAAAGGATTTAATTTTAAGTAACGTGTATGGTTTTACGAAAACATCTAGAATTACATGGTTTTGAGCTGCTATTTTTTCTAACCAAAGTAGATCCTTTTCAGAAAAATCATGCTTACGCCATGCTTTATCCGACTTATGATATCCTATAATTACCGTATTAAATTCCTTTAAATTAACCAAAAGGGTATCTAGATTTTTTTCTTCCATTTCTTGTACTTCGGCATATTTTTTTAATGAGTTCAAAAAAACGGCACCTGAATCATCGCCAAGTTTTACGTAGGCTATTTTAGCTTTAGTCAAATCTTTTATAGGCAATAGAGACTGTTCATTTTTTAAAACCGTAATTGCATTTTCATATAATTCATATTGCAATTTATTACCTTCTGGAGCATTTAAATCATTAGACAAACCTGTTAGATCTACAGGCTTATACTGATGTAATCCTGCTTTATATTTATAACTTAAAATCTTTTTTACGGAATGTTCAATACGATCGTCTGTAATTATTTTATCGTTATAAGCTTGTGTAAATTTAGTAATGGCTGCTGGAACATCTTCTGCAAATAACATAATATCATTACCAGCTAAAAAGGCTTCTAAATCTATATCGCCTGGTTTTTTAAAACTACTTGCTCCTTTCATATTAAGAGCATCTGTAAAAATCAACCCTTTAAAGTCTAATTCTTTCTTTAAAATATTTGTTACTATATTATAAGAAGTAGAAGAAGGATAATTTTGACGTTCTTCTAAACTTGGCACATTTAAATGAGCTACCATAACAGAAGATAATCCCAAGTTGAACATTTTTTTATAAGGGTATAATTCAACTGAGTCTATGCGTTCTTTTGTAAAGTTTACGACGGGCAAGGTGTGATGAGAATCTGTTTCTGTATCACCATGCCCTGGAAAATGTTTCCCTGTAGCAAATACGCCTTGATTTTGGATCCCTTTCATTAAGGCTACTGCTCGCTTGGTTACCTCTTCTTTATTTTCACCAAAAGAGCGATTTCCTATAATGGGGTTGTTAGGATTTGTATTAATATCAATTACAGGAGCAAAATTAAACTGCAATCCCATTCTTTTGGTTTCCTTAGCCATTCTTTCTCCTAATTGTTCTATTAGTTTCATATCTTGAACAGCACCTAAAGTCATATTCCAAGGATAAGCATAAGTAGAATCTAATCGCATACTAAGTCCCCACTCTGCATCATTACCTACAAAAAGGGGTATTTTAGAATTCGCTTGAAAACGATTTGTTAGTTTTGCTTGACGCAATGGCCCTCCTTGAAAGAAAATTAGTCCTCCTATTTTATAATTCTTTATAAGTTTATCTAATGCGTTAAAATGAACTGTATCTTTATTAGAATACGCTGCAACCATAAAAAGTTGTCCTAATTTTTCTTCAAAACTTAACGAATTATAGATACTATCAACCCATTGACGTTCTCCTGCCAATTCGTTAAATAGATTGAATCCTTCTTTAGTAGGATCTATAAATTTTTGAATTACAGGTATATTTTTTGTTTCTGCCATAATAGTCTCTTGCCTTTTACGATTTTTTATAACCGCGCATTGCATCATTAATAAGGCTATTACAGAAAAAAATAAGTATTTAAAAATAGAAAACTTCATGTTTATTGATTAAAAAAAGCGGCTATGCCAGCTTTCATTTGCAGGAACTTCCCAAGAATCATTCAGTTCCTCTATAGTATTAACTAAATTATTAAAAACAATGGTAGACGCTGAAACTGCTTTTTCTTTAGCCATTTTCTTGAAATCTATTAATGATTTATGCGCTATAAAATCCCCATTTTTAAAAGTAACGTTCATTTTATCCAACAAATCAATGTCATATTTTTTTTCTAATTGCTGAATAAATTGTACTGAACTATCAATTGAACACCCTGTAGGTGCTTGTACATCAGCATTCACTGCTAAAATAACGAAACGATTATATCTAATATCAAATGATGCTTCTAAAGAAGCACCATGAGCTGACCAATCATCAATAAAGTTTTGTACATGAGCGGCTATTTCTTCCACTTCGACATCACTTAATTTTCGGTTGGATTGGTAAATCCAAACACGTGAATCAAGTGGCATATTTTCAAAAGGTATATACATCTTAATATTATAAATCTTGGGCGTTAGCAATTAATTCTGCTACATCCAGTACTTTTACATCATGTTCACGATGTTTTGCTTTAGTACCATCTGTTAGCATTGTATTACAAAAAGGACATCCAGCAGCTATGATATCTACCTTAGTTGCTAATGCGTCTTCTGTACGCTCAACGTTAATGTCTTTATCTCCGTTTTCAGGTTCTTTAAACATTTGTGCTCCTCCTGCTCCACAACATAATCCGTTAGTCTTAGAACGTTTCATTTCAACGAGTTCTGCATCTAACTTTTGAATTAGGTCACGAGGTGCTTCATATATTTTATTAGCACGTCCTAAATAGCACGGGTCGTGGAATGTTATTTTTTTCCCTTTAAACTGACCTCCTTCAATCGTCAAGCGCCCTCCGTCTAATAGTTCTTTTAAAAATTCGGTATGATGCACTACTTCAAACTCCCCTCCTAATTCTGGATATTCGTTTTTTAGAGTATTAAAACAATGAGGACAAGCCGTTACAATTTTTTTTGTTTCATAAGCCTTTAGAACTTCAATATTCATAAAAGCTTGCATTTGAAACAAAAATTCGTTTCCTGCACGCTTTGCAGGATCTCCTGTACAAGCTTCTTCGGTTCCTAAAACCGCAAATTCAACGCTTGCTTTATTTAAAATTTTAACAAATGCTTTTGTTATCTTTTTAGCTCTATCATCAAAACTTCCTGCACATCCTACCCAGAATAAAACTTCTGGCTGTTTCCCTTGAGCTAACATTTCTGCCATTGTAGGCACTATTAAATTTTCTGACATAACTCTCTATATTGATTTGTCTGCAATTTCAACTATTAATTTTCGTCTTTCCAATTCAAACGATCCATCTGACTATATTGCCAAGGTGCACTATTGTTTTCAATATTGGTCATCATGGCATTTAAAGACTGAGGTGCTGCGCTTTGCTCCATTACTAAATAGCGACGCATATCCATGATTATCGAAAGAGGACTTATATTAACGGGACATTCTTCTACACAAGCATTACATGAAGTACACGCCCAAAGTTCTTCTTGTGTAATATAGTCATTTAATAACGTTTTTCCATCTTCTACAAATACCCCTTTATTTTTATTTATATTATCTCCCACTTCTGTTAAACGATCGCGTGTATCCATCATAATTTTACGAGGAGATAATTTTTTACCTGTCTGATTGGCTGGGCAAGAAGATGTACAACGTCCACATTCAGTACATGTATAAGCGTTTAACAATTGAACCCAATTTAAATCTGTAACATCCGAAGCTCCAAACTTACTTGGTACTGCATCTGCTGGTGCTGCCGCATAAGGATCAGCATTTGGATCCATCATTAATTTCACTTCATTGGTAACACTTTCTAAATTATCAAACTTTCCTAAAGGGTTCAAATCTGCAAAAAATGTATTTGGAAAAGCTAGAATAATATGTAAATGTTTAGAATAGTATAGGTAATTTAAGAAAACCATTACCATCATAAAATGTCCCCACCAGCCTATTCTTTCCAAAATATGTAAGGTTCCTTCACTCAAACTTCCAAAAAAAGCAGGCCCTAAATACTGAGATACAGTAAACCCAAACGATCCTTGTCCTTCAAAGTGTGATTTACCCATTGTATATAACACTTGATCCGTTCCATTCATAGTGAAAATACAAGATACTAATACAATTTCCATTATCAGGATTAAGTTTGCATCTTTTTTAGGCCATCCTAACAATTCGGTCTTATTTAAACGAGGTAATTTAAGTAAATTTCTTCTCATTAAAAAAGCAACAGTAGCCACTAATGCGGTAACTGATAAAATTTCGATAAAACTGATTAAAAAAGTATAAAAACCACCTAAAGCTGGTTTAAAAAAACGATGAGTTCCAAAAATACCATCAATAAAAATTTCGAGTAATTCTATTTGAGTAATTATAAAAGCTGAATACAATACAAAATGCAAAACTGCAGGTATTGGACGTGTAAACATCTTTTTCTGACCAAATGCTACTAAGAGCATATTTTTCCAACGATCTGATGAACGATCTGATCGATTAATATCTTTTCCTAACTTTATATTACGAATGATTTTTTTTACATTTTTTGCAAAAAATCCTATTCCAACACCAAGAATAATTAGAAAAAATAAACTGCTTAAATAATTCATATATCTATAAAAGATTGATTGGTTTAAAATTATTTTGATTGTGATTCAGGTCCTTTATATGGTTTATCTTTTTTACCAAAAAGGGAAACATTCACATAACGGGTAGGATGCAAACGCAAATCTTGTAATAACAATTCAATTTCTTTAGCGGCTTTGGTCAAGTTATTATACATTGCCTCGTCTTTCATTGCTTTTCCTAAAGTTCCTTGTCCCGCTTGCATATCTGCCATTAGTTTATTAACATTAGCTAAGGTTCCTTCTAAGTTTTTCAAGGTCTTTCCTAATTCTGCTTTTTCTAACTCACTAGATACTTTCGAAAAATCTGTGGTAATTTTTTCTATATTTCCTAATGAATGATTTAAGCTTTTTTGATTGGTTGCTAATAATTGGTTAGCTCCTTTACCTAATTTATTAAACTCTGCCATTGTTTGACTAAGCCGAGCTATAGCTTGTTGAAGATCGTTCTTTGCTTGATCATTTAAAATCTGATTAACATTAATCATTAATTGATCTGCATCTTGAACTAATGACTCTATTTTTTGCTGAGTTGGAGCTAATTTTTTACCTAAATTATCTGTTAATCCTAATTTAACATCTGCCTTTAAACGATCTCCGTCAACTGTTATATTTTTATCATTAAAATTAGGAATAATAGCTATTTGTTTTCCCCCTATAAAACCAGGCTCATATATTTGAGCTACACTTGTTTTAGAGATTGGAAAATCATCTTGATTAATTTGTAATTCAGCTAGAATTTTTCCTGTATCTGTCAAATTTAGTGATTTGACTTTACCAACTACTTTTCCACTGATAGTGACAGATGCGGAAGAAAGTAGACCTTCTACATTATCAAATTCTACAAATAGTCTTTTATGGTTATTTAACAAGTTACTTCCTTTTAAAAAACTATATCCCCAGATAAATAATAAAATAGAAGCAATTACCAAAATTGCTGTTTTAATTTCTCGTGTTATTTTCAAAATATAAACTTTTTTTTTACAAAAATACTAATTACTTAGCAGATTTCACTGCTTCATTCAGGCTAATTTTAACTCCATTTTTATAGGGAACAATAAAAGCTGATTCATATCCTTTGTTTTTAACTTCTGTCAACATTTTTCTAGATTCCTGATAATCATTTGTTTCTCCATACATATATTTATAATATCCTCCTTCAAAAACAGAGGAAATACTAGACAACCCATTAAAATTCTCTGGTTTAATATCAATTTGCATATTACTTGCTTTTAATTGCACTTTAAAAACAACTTTTTGATTATCAATTGTTTTTGTTTTTATTTCTGATTTTACAGGCTCTTGTTTTACAACGTCTTTCACGGGTGCTACGACCTCTTTCCCTTTAGGCGTGGTATCTTTCGGGGTAGGTTTTTCTGATTTTTTAATATCTAGAAAGGGTACAGAGCCACCAAAATGTTCTGCTTTCATCCTAAAAATGGCATCTGCTATGGATCTTGCTACATTTTCTTGTCCCTCTTCTGAATTTAGATAAGCTCCTTCTAATTGATTAGAAATAAATCCTGTTTCTACTAAAACTCTAGGCATAAAGGCTTTGTGCAGAACCATAAAAGGTGCCTGATGTACTCCTCTATTTTTACGATTTACTTTTTGGTCAAAATTGTCTTGAATTCTACTGGCTAATTCAATACTTTGATCTAAATATTCTTCTTGTGCAATTGTAGCACTAATTAATGATTCAGGAGCATTAGGGTTATATCCTGCATATTTCGTTTTATAATTATCCTCTAACTTTATAACTTCATTTTCCTTTCGTGCCACAGCTAAACTAGAAGCACTTTTTGAAAGTCCCATTACGTAGGTTTCTGAACCATAAGCTTCTAAATTTTTATTAGCATTGCAATGAATAGAAACAAAAATATTTGCTTTATTTTTATTAGCAATATTAGCTCGTTCAACAAGTTCTATAAAAGTATCTGTTTTACGAGTATAAATAACATCAATAGTAGGATCTTTTTCTAAAATAGCTCCTAGTTTTAAAACGATAGCTAAATTAATTTGTTTTTCTACATAACCATGATACGTAGCTCCAAAGTCTTGATTACCATGTCCTGCATCTAAACAAACTCGAAACTTACTTGTATTTTGTGCTTGAAGAACACCAGACAAAACAAATAAAGCAGCAAAAAAAACACGTTTCATTTTATTTCTATTTTTCACCTTCATTTCACTAATGAATTAAATGGTTATAATTTTATTAAATACTTACTTAATTTCTAAAAATAGCTGTAAGTTTGTGGCTTCAAAAATTAAGCCATATTTTTACAAAAATAGTATTTATAGCTTTGCGTACAAACTTATTTTACATCGTTTTAGTTCCTTTTTTTATAACCGTTTGTAGCCTGAGCCTACAATCGCAGGAACTTCCTAAAAAAAACACTAGTCTACTATCTGTAAAACAGAAAGATAGCATAAAACTTAATTCTAATATTTCAAATAAAAAAGAAGAGATTGCTAAAAATAAAGACAGTATAAAAAAGAAAAAATCTTTTTTAGAAGGTAAAATATTCTATAAATCAAAACATTCTGTTAGGCTAGACAACCAAAAAAAACTTGCTATTTTAAAAGATGAAGCAGAAGTAAAATACAAGGATATCGAGCTTAAATCTGGCATTATCGTTATAAATTATAATAAGGACGAAGTATATGCAGGTAGATTGAAGGACTCAACTGGTAAATATATACAGTATCCTGTTTTTAAACAAGGGAATAATATTGTTGAACCCGATTCAATCCGTTTTAATTTTAAAACAAAAAAGGCATTAATCTGGAACTCTAGAACGGATCAAGGAGAGTTTAAAATAAAAGGCGAAATAACTAAAAAAGAAAACGACTCTGTTTTTTTTATTAAAAATGCAAGATTTACAACTTCTAAAAACTTAGATGATCCTGAGTATTATTTCTTGGCTCGAAAAATAAAATTTGTTCCAAAAAAGAAAATAGTAGCAGGTCTAACGAATATGGTAATTGCTGACGTACCTACTCCTATAGGGCTTCCTTATGCTTTTTTTCCAATGACTGAACAAGCTAGTTCTGGAATTATAATGCCTACTTTTGGACAAAATAATGCCCAAGGATACTCATTACAAAATGGCGGATATTACTTTGCTATTAGTAATAATTTAGACCTAGCCTTACTAGGAGATTACTTTACAAACGGTAGTTACGGACTAAGAGCAGAGACAAATTATGCAAAACGATATAAGTACAGAGGTAATTTCAATTTTCGCTATGAAAATCAAATAAATGGAGAAAGAGGCTTACCAGGTTATGGAAAGTCTACTCTATATAATTTACAATGGAGCCATTCTCCAGATGCTAAAGCAACACCCAATTCAAGATTTTCTGCCTCAGTAAACTTAGGTAGTAGCAAATACTACCAACAATCGTTTAATCAACTAAACACCTCTAATTTCTTAAATAACACTTTAAGCTCCTCTATTTCATACGGAAAAACGTTTAATTGGACTCCGCAAGCAAACCTTTCTTTAACGGCTTCGCACTCTCAAAATACAAATACCAAACAAATTAACATGACACTTCCAACCTTACAAATTGGCTTAGATCGTGTTTTTCCGTTTGCCGCTAAAAGTGGTACTAAAAAAGGAATTATTAAAAACCTAAATTTCACTTATAGCTTACGAGGTGAAAACCGTGTACAAACAACTGATTCTTTATTCTTTAAACCTGCTATGTTTAAAAATATGCAAAACGGGATTCAACATAATATTCCTTTTAGTACGAATTTTAAAATTCTTAAGTACTTTAGTATTACTGCTTCGTCTAATTTCAATGAAACATGGTATTTTAAAACTACAAGAAAACAATACAACACTGCGCTAAAAAAAGTAGAAGAAACTGACAAATCAGGTTTTGATTCTTTTAGAACCTATGATTTTTCAAGTAGTATGGGTACTACTATATATGGTACTTTTAATTTTAAAAAAAATGGAAAAATCCAATCCATAAGACATACTATGCGACCAAATGTTGGTTATTCTTACGCGCCTAGTTTTGAAAAATATTATGACACATACGCTATTGATGGCAGTGGAAAAATGGCAAATTACACACGTTTTGAAAAAGGAATTTTTGGAGGCCCTTCCAATAGAAGAAACAATAATTTATCTCTTTCTTTAAATAACGTTTTTGAAGCTAAAGTACGAGATAAAGACTCTACTAAAACAGCTCCTAAAAAAATAATCTTAATCAACAATCTGAACTTCTCTTCTAACTATAATATTGACGCGGATTCATTAAAGTGGTCTCCTTTACGAGTAAGTGGGGGTACTAACTTACTTAAAGATAAATTAACTATTAATTTTGGCATGACTTTAAACCCCTATGCTATCAACAGCAAGGGCAATACGATAGACAAACTCAATATTAACAATGGAGGTAGTTTATTTCGAATGACTAGTGCTAATATTACTTTAAACTATTCTATTAATAGTAATGATTTGAGTAGTAAAAGGAACCCTGAACAGAGTAATTTAAATAATTCAGGACTAAGAAATGGTGGTAGAGCAGACGACCTTTTTGGGACATCTAACGATTTCAGCAATCGAAATCAAAATCCTTTTGACAAAAAAGACAATGATGATTCTAATTTCAAAGGATTTTACCAATCAGTAATTCCTTGGGATTTGAACCTTGCTTATTCCTTAACTTACTCTAATAATAGAAGAGAAAATACGATCACACAAAATTCATTAATGGTCTCGGGAAATATAGATCTTACTCCTCGTTGGAAAACAGGAATATCAACTGGATATGATTTTGTACAAAAGGGAGTTACGTATACCCAATTGCGTTTTCAAAGAGATTTATTAAGCTGGCGTATGGATTTTCAATGGAATCCGTTTGGAGATAGAGCCTCTTGGTATTTCTTCATAGGCATCAGTTCTTCTATGCTAAGTGATATTAAATGGGATAAAAGAAGTTTACCTGATAGAAGATTATAATAATTTATACAAAATATGAAAAAAATAATTTTTACAGAAAAAGCACCTGCCCCTATTGGCCCTTATAGCCAAGCAGTACAAATTAAGGATACTTTATACACCTCAGGACAAATAGCTATTAATCCTGAAAATAGCGAATTAGTTTTAACTTCAATTGAGGAAGAAACAGAACAGGTTATGCAAAACTTAAAAGCAGTACTTGAAGCTGCTGATATGACTTTTGAAAACGTTATTAAAACAACTATTTTTATTATGAATATGGGTGATTTCACAAAGATCAACTCTATTTATGGAAAATATTTCGAAGAAGCTACTGCTCCTGCTCGCGAAACAGTACAGGTTGCTACGCTTCCTAAAAACGTAAACATTGAAATTTCTATGATTGCTGTTAAATAATCATACGAATCGATATAAAAATAAAAATGAGACGATTTAGAAAGATCGTCTCATTTTTATTTTAATCAATAGCTAAACTAAAAGTTTATATGAATTTTAAAATATAAAAAGAGAAACCTTAGTTTTTTATTCTAGTCTATTTTTAAGTAATATTTTTTTATTATACCATTTAACCTTAAAATATACTGGATTAAAAAGTAAAGTTCTCAATACGTTTTTTTTTCATTTTAAAAACAACTCGAACAGACAGTTGAGTATATAATTGAAATCATCGTTAGTTCGAGCGCGAAGCGCATCGAGAACCAACACTAATTTTTGTTACTTTTGTAGATGTACTATTTTTAAAAAGAAAATTCAACGTTTAAATGGTATTAAATCCTTGATGTTTTATATTATTATATTTTATTACCCACAAGTATAGAAATTCCATAGATTAGTTTTTTGGTTGTTTATGAGTTTTACTGTTTACTCAAACCTCGTGATTTTTTATAGAGTATAACAGTGAATAAATCTTTAATTTTATATGCTGATAAATAATTTTTTGCTCTTATTTGATAAAAACACATCACAAAATAAAATTCCCTACAATGCCACCCTTTTAGATTCAAAGAATACTCTTTTAGATTCTATTTATAGTCTCTTGTTTGTCACTCCGACGTAAGGAGGAGTCACATAATCAATATCAAAAAAAGGAATCATAATTAGGAACATTTCATAAAATAATACAGATCAATAAACCAATTAAAAAAAGAGATAAATGAATATATAATTTATTACAATAATGATAGAATCAAGTCAAATTTAAACAAAATGAGCCCGATATTCTATCGGGCTCATTATTATCAAAGTTAATTATAAATTTGTCTAAACTTTTGGGTGCAGTACATTTTTCGGACAGCTTTCTTATTTATAAAATTTATAATATTTTATTTTACTTCTTCAAACTCTACATCTTGAGTAGCGTCACCACTTGCATCAGCTTGTGGCTGTCCTTGAGCGGCTTGCTGCCCTTCTGCTTGAGCTTTATACATTTCTTCAGAAGCGTTTTTCCAAGCTTCATTGATTTTTTCTAAAGCTGGAGTAATAGCAGAAATTTCTTTTGTTTCGTAAGCAGCTTTTAACTCACTTAAAGAATTTTCTATATTTGATTTATTACCTTCTGATAATTTATCACCAAATTCACTTAACTGCTTTTCCGTTTGAAAAATCATGCTATCTGCTTCATTTAACTTATCTGCTTTTTCTTTAGCGGCTTTATCTGCTTCCGCATTCATTTCAGCTTCCTTACGCATTCTCTCTATTTCTTCTTGTGTTAATCCAGAAGAAGCTTCGATACGAATGTCATGTGATTTGCCTGTTCCTTTATCTGTAGCTGATACTTTGATAATACCATTTGCGTCGATATCAAAAGTAACTTCAATTTGCGGCACTCCTCTTGGTGCTGGCGGAATACCATCTAAATGAAAACGACCTATTGTTTTGTTATCGTTAGCCATTGGTCTCTCACCTTGTAATACGTGAATTTCTACTGATGGTTGATTATCTACTGCTGTCGAGAAAACCTGTGATTTTCTAGTAGGAATTGTTGTATTAGATTCAATTAATTTAGTCATTACACTTCCCATTGTTTCAATACCTAAAGAAAGTGGCGTTACATCTAATAACAATACATCTTTCACATCACCTGTTAGTACACCTCCTTGAATAGCAGCTCCAATTGCTACTACTTCATCTGGATTTACACCTTTAGATGGTTTTTTACCAAAAAACTTCTCTACTTGTTCTTGAATAACAGGAATACGTGTAGAACCTCCTACCAAGATTACTTCATCAATATCAGAAGTAGACAAACCTGCGTCTTTTAATGCTTTAACAACAGGCTCCATTGAACGTTTTACTAAACTATCCGCTAATTGTTCAAATTTAGCACGTGTTAGAGTTTGCACTAAGTGTTTTGGTCCAGAAGCTGTAGCCGTAATATAAGGAAGATTGATTTCAGTTTGTGCTGATGCTGACAATTCAATTTTTGCTTTTTCAGCAGCTTCTTTTAAACGTTGTAAAGCCATTGGATCTTGACGTAAGTCTAGTCCTTCTGCTGATTGAAATTCATTAGCTAACCAATCAATAATTACTTGATCAAAATCATCTCCTCCTAAATGAGTATCACCATTAGTTGATAATACTTCAAACACTCCATCACCTAATTCTAAAATAGAAATATCAAAAGTACCTCCACCTAAATCATAAACAGCAATTTTTTTATCGTGAGCTGCTTTATCTAAACCATAAGCTAAAGCTGCTGCTGTAGGCTCGTTAATAATACGCATTACTTTTAAACCTGCAATTTCACCTGCTTCTTTAGTAGCCTGACGTTGTGCATCATTAAAATAAGCTGGAACTGTAATAACCGCTTCAGTTACTGTATGTCCTAAATAATCTTCAGCTGTTTTCTTCATTTTTTGAAGTGTCATAGCTGATAATTCTTGTGGTGTATATAAGCGACCATCAATATCCACACGTGGTGTATCGTTATCTCCTTTCACTACTTTATAAGCCACAGTTGAAGCTTCTTTCGCGCTTTCAGAGTATTTATTCCCCATAAAACGCTTAACAGAAGCAATCGTTTTAGTAGGGTTTGTTACTGCTTGACGTTTTGCAGCATCTCCTACTTTAATTTCTCCTCCTTCAACAAATGCAATTACTGATGGAGTAGTTCTTCTACCTTCTGCGTTTGCAATTACAACTGGTTCTCCACCTTCCATTACTGCCACACATGAGTTAGTAGTACCTAAGTCGATTCCAATAATTTTACTCATAATATAATTCTCCTTAAATTTTAATTCTTTTTAATGAACTACTTTTAAACAAGTAGTCGTGCTTTCAATACATTTTCGAAAATGACAAGGATTATGCCAATACTAAAAACGGTGTCGTTTGTCAGCACACCTTTATTACTTTATGACAAAATGACAAAAAAAACATTCTTCATTATTTTTTAAATTGACAAAAAAACAGATTTTCCATTCGTTTACCTCGTTAACAATTCCTTTTTTCACAAATCTAAAGCAGCTTTTTAAAATTTTGATTTGCCCCCTCTCTTCTTTATAAGTAAAAAAAACAAAAGTAGGACTTTCTATTAATAAAAAAGCCAACTATACAATGATAGCTGGCCCTAAAAATAAGATTAACTAAATTTATTATAAGTTAAAATATTCCGCATCAGACATTTTTCCTGATTGAATTTTTTGTAATTCCTGCATTTTACTCATAATTAATCGGTGGCCTTTATCACTCATTCCTTCTGGTTTAGCCATTCTATAAGAAGCATTTAATACTCCATTATAGTAATAAAAGAATTCAGTATCAAACTGAGTTGCTGTTAATTTAGTATTTGCAGGATCTGCTAACAAAAATCCTAAACGAACTGCTGAGCGTCTTTGTGCAGGTTTACCATGATGATCTGATTTTGTTATTTGATTATCTCCAATTGAATATGCAAATTCATAAGCTGCGGCTATTTGATAATAAGTAGTTTTACCATACCCTTTTCTCAAATAATATCCCGCCATTCCATCTGCTTCTAACTCACTTGCTCTGGCGGTTGATTCTTTTACAGAAGGTAAACGAAACGTATATTGTAATTGATGTCCATACTCATGAGCAAGAATCATTATGTTAACTAAATTTGAGGCATCTTTAGATTTTGCATCTCTGAAAATACCTTCTCCATAATAAATTTTCCCAGTATCATAAGAAATAGCATTATAAGTAGATTTCCAGTCCGTGCCATTTTTTACAAATCTAAAAACTGGAGCTGCTTCAGAAATTCCTCTCCAAAAAGTTTTAATAGCTGTATTTTGATCATTCATTAAAATAGCATCTGCTACTGTTCCTGCTCCATCAGATAAGGTTTTTGATAGAGTAGCCGAAGCTGGCCAATTATCATCAACAAAATCACATTCTTTTTCTACCTCTATTGGTTTTTCTATAATTACTGCTTCTTCTTGTTTTTTTACTTCTTCTTTTTCTTTAGAACAAGAACATAATATTAAAGAAACTACACCCAACAACAGAGTGCTTACTTTGATTTTTTTTTTCATAAACTTAGTTTGTTTTTAAATAATTTCTGCAAATTTAAATTTTAAAAATCACAAATAAATCATAAAACACAACAATATTTTTAAAAAAACATATAATTATAAATTAATTAATTTTTTGTTAAATTTAAAACATAAATAAAATTATAGTATATCATAAAAGAGTAAACACTTGATTTAATTAAATTTATTTCTTCTTTAAAATAAAAAAATATCAAGAATAAATGATCAGTGGATTGATACACATTAAAACGCCTACTTTTTAAATTAGTATCTTTAAGTTCATGCAAATTTAAAAACAAAAAAATAGAATAGTAAACAATATAATTATAAAAATCATTACCTCTCTAAAAAACAATACTGTAGATGCTATTTCTAATTTGAACAATAATAAGCCACAAAGGTTCTTCTCTCTAATATTTTTTAATACATAATCCGGGTTTAAAATTTGATTATTTTATCAGAAAAATAAGATTACAAAAAAGCCAGCTACAAACTTATAGCTGGCTCTAAAAATAAAATTAACTAAATTTATTATAAGTTAAAATAT
The DNA here is from genome assembly GCF_014844295.1 of Flavobacterium columnare. Lineage (NCBI taxonomy): Bacteria > Pseudomonadati > Bacteroidota > Flavobacteriia > Flavobacteriales > Flavobacteriaceae > Flavobacterium > Flavobacterium columnare. The sequence continues at coordinate 2,421,748 of NZ_CP054494.1, read as the reverse complement.
TCCGCATCAGACATTTTTCCTGATTGAATTTTTTGTAATTCCTGCATTTTACTCATAATTAATCGATGCCCTTCATCACTCATTCCTTCTGGCTTAGCCAATCTATAAGTACCTGCCAGCACCCCATCATAGTAATAAAAGAAGTTTGAATCAAACTGAGTTGCAGTTAATTTAGCATTTGTAGGATCTGCTAACAAAAATCCTAAACGAACTGCTGAGCGTCTTTGTACAGGCGTACCGTGATGACCAGGACTTGTTGTTTGATTATCTCCAATTTCATAAGCAAATTCATAAGCCTTAGCTATTTCAGAGTAAGTAGATTTACCATACCCCCTTCTTAAATAATAACCTGCCATTCCATCTGCTTCTAATTCACCTGCTCTAGCTGTTGATTCTTTTTTAGAAGGCAAACGGAACGCATATTGTAATTGATGTCCGTACTCATGAGCAAGAATCATTACATTGATTAAGTTTGAAGCATCTTTAGATTTTGCATCTCTAAAAATTCCTTCTCCATAATAAATTTTTCCATTACTATAAGAAATTGCATTATAGGTGGAATTCCAGTCCGTACCGTTTTTTACAAATCTAAACACCGGAGCTGCTACAGAAGTCCCTCTCCAAAAAGTTTTAATAGTAGTATTTTGATTTGTCATAAAAGTAGCATCTGTTGATGTTCCTGCGCCAGAAGATAAGGTTGTAGATAAACTAGCTGAAGCTGGCCAAGAAGAATCTACATAACTACATTCGTGTTCAACTCCTGTTGGTTGTTCTACAATTGCTGCCTCTTCTTGATTAGTCAATTCCTCTTTTTCCTTAGAACAAGAAAATAATGCTACTGATGTAGCCACACTCAGCAACAGAGTGCTTACTTTGATCGCTTTTTTCATAAATTGGTTGGTTTTTAAATTATTTCTGCAAACCTATAATTTTTTTTTTTAAAACAAAAATAAAACAAACATTTGTTCTCATAAAATATTAAACAAAACAATAAAAAGGATTAATATTAATAGCATATTCCCTCTTTTTTAACAAAAAAGTGAAATTTTGTGTAAAAAATTAATCCCCCTTTTTCACAAAATAGTTGATGTTAAATAAAATTATAGCAACTATTATTAACAAGTAAGCACTTAATTGAATTAGATTTATTTCTTCTTTAAAATAAAATAATGCCAAAAAGAAATTAATCAACGGATTAGTATACATTAAAACTCCTACTGTTTTTGAATCAATACCTTTAAGGGCGTACAAATTTAAAAACAAAGGAAGGATAGTAAACAATACAACTATAAAAGTCATTACCTCCCAAAATAATAATACTATGGGCGTTTCTGATTTATAAAAAAAATAAAAAGGTAATAACAGTAATGATGAAATCATCAATTGAATTGTTAATACCACAAAACGATCAAATTGATTATTTTTTCTTTGACTTATAAGATACATTGCAAAGGTTGATGCAATTATTAAGGAATAGATCAAATCTTCAATATGCCCATAAGATAAAATACCACAGCTAATAATAAATAATCCTACTGCTATCCATTGTCCTTTATTCAAATTTTCTTTGAGTATAAAATAAGCTAATATTGTTGTAATTATTGGACAAATTAGATAGGCAAATGAAGCAGATTGTATACTAACATGATTTACGCAATACATGAATAAAAACCAATTTAACACAAGTAACAAACCTCCTAAAACGGTTAAAAAAATTGTTTTTTTCTTGATCTTTATACTTAATTCATTAAACGTTTTAAAATTATTAAAAACGACGTGTTTTCTGAATAACAAATTAATGAGTAACAACAAAAAGGTGGCATAAAAAACGCGGTAGAATAATATATCTAAAGAAGGATAAGCATGAAGTTTTTTTATCGCCAAACTAAAAAAGCCCCATATAAAGAAGGATGAAAAGGCAGCTACAAAATATTTGTTAAGGTTCATAAAATCAGATTTATAATTATAAAAAAAGGATAAAAGTACTCAATTCCTTTTACCCTTTTCTAAAATTAATATTTTTCAAAGTTCTAATGCCCTTCTTTAATTTCTATTAAGTCTACATCAATATTTTGTTTTTTTAATATATTCTTAACTAGAATTGCAAAAAATGTTAAATAAGCAAAACAAAGAACAGCTACAATATATGAATTATGTATACCTATTAAATCTGAAATTTTACCTTGAATAGGAGGTATTATTCCACCACCTAATATCATCATGATTAAAAAAGCGGAACCTTGTGAAGTATATTTTCCTAAACCAAAAATAGATAAACTAAAAATTGCTGGCCACATGATACTACACGCTAATCCTCCCGCTAAAAACGCATAAACTGCAATAATACCTGTTGAAAACAAACCTATCAGCATAGCCATCAGACCAAATAAGGCAAAAATCATTAATGTTCTTGCTGGTTTATCTTTAGATAAAAACATGGCTACAATTTGTAATAGAACACATAAAACATAAAAATATAAAGGTTTCATATCTTTACCAGAAAGGATATTAGCACCTAATACTATTCCAAATGCTATCAGAGGGACTACTATTAATGCTATTATCTTTTTCATTCCTTTCAAATCAAAAACACTAATAGCACCAGCCCAACGTCCTATCATTAAACCTCCCCAATACATAGATATATAAGGCGCAATATCAGAAGATTGTAAACTACCAAATTCAGGTAATTTTAACAATTCTCCTAGGTTACTTCCTATAGCAACCTCAACACCTACGTAAACAAAAATGGCCAACATTCCTAATACTAGTTGAGGATACTGCATAGCCCCCCAACCTTCAGGGTTTTTCTTAGCGGATGTATAAGCATAAAAAATTCCCCCTAAAACTACTACTAAAGCTCCAATTAACCAGTTCATTCTATACTCATTTAAATCTAATAAATCAGACGAATTTAAATCATTTACATTCTGATATGTTTTAAAAATAAAGGTAAAACAAGCGGCTAAAAGTATGGTCATAACGACCAATGTCATTAAAGCCTTATTGGCTTTTTCCATAGGTTCATTAGAGATTCCTGAGGGTACTTTTTTAGATAAATAAAACAATGCTGCTGAACCTACAAATAGTAAGCCTACACACACATAAAGAAAAATAACTTTATCTAATTCTAAATGTTTAATTTGATCATCTGAAACTGAAGCGGTTGTTCCAAACAAGGCTAAGGCTACAATTATTGGCCCTATTGTTGTCCCTAATGAATTAATTCCTCCTCCTAAATTTACTCTACTTGCTCCTGTTTTAGGATCTCCTAATAAGATAGCAAAAGGGTTAGCTGCCGTTTGTTGCAATGAAAAACCTAATGCTACTATAAACAAACCTACCAACATACCTTCATAGATACTCCCTTTTACGGCTAAAATCATGGCTCCTGCTCCTAAAGCAGAAAATAACAAACCATAAATTATACTTTTTTTATGTCCCCAACTTCCTACAATATCTTTCCCTCTGGCATTTCCAAAAGCAAATAATAATAATGCTCCTAAATAATAAGCCGTATAAAATGCAAAATCTATTAACTGGGATTGGAATTGATCTAAGGAAAAATAATTTTTACAAAATGGAATAAATATACTATTTCCTGCCGCAATAAAACCCCAAAAAAAGAAAACCGTTACCAGGGTATATAAAGCTGGATAATTTGTTTTTGTTACTTGTGAATTCATAAATATTTTTAGTTAGCGATCCAAATATAACAATAACTTTGATTAAAATTTTAAAATTGTATTTTTGTTTTAAATTTAAAGAATATGAAAAATTTTTGGTTTTTACTAACTTCACTAATGCTTCTGACGGCTTGTGATGACGGGAATATAATAGAGGAAACATTTAATTTTGGAAACATTACTGTTCAAAAATGCAACACCACCAATACATTATATAAAATTAATGATAGAGAAGCTCTTGTCTTTGTTACTCCTGAAACAAGCTTTCCTAATGAAGAAGGAACTAAAACGTACACTATTGGAACAACTCATAGTTTAGTTTATAAAAAGTTTTATTCTACAATTAGTAGTAATGAAATCTGTTCTACGGGCAGTGTTCCTATTGCAGAACAATGGACCGTATCAGGCGGGACTATTGAAATAACTTCTAACAAAATAACCTCTACCAATGATCCTTCCAAAATAGTAGGTTATAACCATAAGATCTTATTCAAAAATATAACATTCAACACCCCTAACAAACAACTGGTATATGACCAATATGATTTTGGCAATTACACAACCGATTTAATCGATTTAAAATTTGATTATAAAAATGCTGTTATGCAAAATTGTTCAGGAAACAACCTTATATTTAAATACAATAATAATAATGCCTTATTGTTAGATATAGATTCTAATTTATATAAACACCAAACGGTTGGTACAAAGACGGCGTTAATAAATAACGTTAATAAAATAAGCTATAGAGTTTACAATGGTAATTTAAATAGTAATTTTTTCTGTCAATCTATCCCTCCTACAAGTCCTAGTTTAACCGAAGAATGGATTGCTCAAAACGGGACAACGGATAACGATGGTGTTATTGTGATAGAAACCACTCAACAAACCTCTACCACTTATCGTCATGTTATCAAACTCAGAAAAGTTACTTTTAAGAATGGAATTAAAACATACAGTCCAAATCCTAATGGTGATTATGAATTTGGCGAAATTATAAACTAGTTTACAAAAAGTTTTTTTGGTTAATATATACTTCTGTTGCACCAAAACCATATTTTTGAAAACTAGCTTCTTGAAAGCTGATGTAGCTATATCTATTTAATAGGAAATCTAGTTCAGCTTTCAAGATCCCTTCTCCAACACCGTGAATAAGTACCACTTTCTGAATTTTGTTTTTTATTGCAAAATCTAGCTGTCTTTGTGCTGTTTCTATTTGAATATTTAAAATATCGTAATTATTCATTCCTTTAGTACTTTGTACTAATTTTTCTATATGAAGATCCACCTCTAAAATGGTTTCATCCTTCTTAGATTTTTTTTCTTTTATAGAATTTTTAGGTTTAGAAATTTCTTTTTCTTTCTTTATTGCATAAAAATTTGTTGTAGAAAAATCCATTCCTGATTCTCCTATCAAAATCAATTCGTTGCTTTTAAAAGGTAACTCAAAACCTTCTTCTGTTTCTATCCAAACTTGATCTGTAGCTATCTTAATTACTACTCCATTAATATTATCATCTAAAACGGACACTTTATCTCCTTTGGAAAACATAACTTTTTTTTGACAAAAATAGGAAGTAAATATTTAATTTTACAATGAACTACGTTTTTACACGGGTAGAAAAGAAATAATCATGAACGATTTTATGATTCCTTGTTTATTTAAAATGGTTTTCAGGGTAGATTGTCTGGGGTGTGGGGCACAAAGGGCTTTTATTTTATTACTAAAAGGAGAGTTAAAAAATGCTTTTTTTATGTATCCTCCTCTTTTTAGCGTACTTCCTTATGTATTGCTAATAATTGGACAATATTTTAAAGTTTTTAATTTTTCTAATAAATACATCCGATCATTAGGCTATATAAACTTAATTATTATGTTTATTTCTTATTTTATTAAACATTTAACATAAAGAAGGAGGCTGTCTACAAGATAATAATTGTATCATTTTATCTTGTTCCCTAACAGTAAGAAATAGCATCAAAAATGAAGCTTTTCGTGTTATTAAATAAACAAAATAAGATTTTCTATGCTTATTTTGTAGACAGCCTATTAGTTTTTATTTTTCAAACGCTTTAAGAGTATCTATGATTATAGCAACACAATCTCTTAATTGTTCTTCATTCATCACCAAAGGTGGTGCAAAACGAATAATATTGCCATGTGTTGGTTTAGCTAATAAGCCTTTCTCTGCCAATTTCACACAAATATTCCAAGCTGTATCACTTTCTTCTGTATCATTAATTACAACCGCATTCAACAACCCTTTACCACGGACTAAAGTAGCTACATTCGATGTTTTTATAAATTTAGCTAATTCTTCTCTGAATATTTTCCCTAAACGTTCTGCATTTTCGGCTAATTGCTCCTCTTTTACCACTTCTAAAGCTTCTATAGCCACAGCAGCAGCTACTGGATTTCCTCCAAAAGTAGATCCGTGTTGACCTGGTTTTATTACATTCATAATGCCATCATTAGCCAATACAGCTGATACAGGATACGCACCTCCTGATAATGCTTTTCCTAAAATTAAAATATCAGGTTGAACATTTTCATGATGTACTGCTAGTAATTTACCGGTACGAGCAATACCTGTTTGAACCTCATCGGCTATAAACAATACATTATGTTTTTCACATAATGCTTTTGCTTTTGCTAAATATCCTTCACTAGGAACATAAACTCCTGCTTCTCCTTGAATAGGTTCTACTAAAAAACCTGCAACATTAGGAGATGACGTAATTGCTTGTTCTAAAGCTTCTAAATCATCGTATGCAATTTTTATAAATCCTGCTGTATAAGGGCCAAAGTTCTTACGAGCATTTTCATCATTAGAGAATGAAATGATTGTGGTTGTTCTTCCGTGGAAGTTATTTTCACAAACTATAATTTGAGCCTCATTTTCATTAATTCCTTTTTTTTCATAAGCCCATTTACGACACAATTTCAAAGCTGTTTCAACTGCTTCAGCTCCTGTGTTCATTGGCAATACCTTATCAAAACCAAAATAGTTGGTTACATATTGTTCATAAACACCTAACTTATCATTATAAAATGCTCTTGAAGTTAAAGTTAATGTTTGAGCTTGTTTTACCATAGCATCGACAATTCTTGGATGACAATGCCCTTGGTTTACGGCAGAATACGCTGATAAAAAATCGTAATATTTCTTACCTTCTACATCCCAAACGTACACTCCTTCTCCTCTACTTAAGACTACTGGTAGTGGATGATAATTGTGTGCTCCGTGTTTGTCTTCTAATGCAATGGCTTCAGCTGAACTTAATTTTTCTAAAACTGACATAATAATTCTTATTGATTGGTAAAATCGCAATTCCTTCTTACGGGCGAGAAATCAACCCTATGAACGTCAAAAGTACAAATTTCTACGATCATTCTCCAAACAATTCAATTTCAAACATCTGATCTTTTTCAAGAAACATTTTATTAACAAACATTTCTGTTTTTTAACTATAAGTAAATCGTAATATAACAATCTAAAAAAAAGTCATAAACATTTAGCTAACATAAAGCCTGTAGGTTTGCCAAAACAAAAAATAAATTTATGAACTTAAAAAACATGCTCTTTACCTCTATTATTATATCAGTAATAGCTTGTAATAGAGAGGAAAACACAAACACGGATTCAGCAGTTGAAAATACTCGTATTGAATTTAAAAACCATTCTAAAACTCCTGCTCTTATAAAAACAATGCCTGAGTTTTCAAGTATTCAAACCTATTCTTTATTTTCAAGTGAAGACCCTTTTATTAATTCTCCTGACTTTGTTTTTGGGGGTTCCGCAGACGGATCGGGACTTATAAAAAACCCAGACGGCACCTTTACTTTTTTAGTAAACAATGAAGATAATTTTTCTGTTTCTAAAATAACTTTTGATAAAACCTTTAAACCTATTGCTGGTGAATATGTTTTAAATTCTAAAGGTGCAGGAACCAGACTTTGTTCTGCCACTTTAGCAATGCCTGAAATTCACGGTTTTGGACCTTTCTTTTTAACTTGTGGTGAAAGCGATAGTGAATCTCTTGTACATAAAATAGCACCTACGGATACTCACATAAATGCCAGTATTCCTAAAACCATTCCTGCTTTTGGTAGATGGAGTGCTGAAAATGCAGTTCCTTTATCTAAAAATGCTTACGCTGGTCAAACAATTATCATGATTGGAGATGATGACAACAAAGATTATGGAGGTCAACTGGTAATGTATAAATCAACAACAGGCGATTTAAACAATGGAAAAGTATATGTAATCAAACGTATAGATAACGAATCTATTGAAACTAAAATGACTGAAAATAACACCTATGACATAGAGTTCGTTGAAATTACAAACGCTAAAACCAATACAGGCTTACAAAACAATCAAGCAGCCCAAGCCGCAAATGCCATTATTTTTGGACGTGTAGAAGATATTGACTGGAATAAAACCACAGGAAAAGAACGAGAAATTTATTTTAATGTTACAGGTCAAAACAATACGGGAGTAAACGCAAATAATACCCGAACTAAATACGGAAGATTGTATCGTTTAGAATTAGATCCTAGCAATCCTTTAAAAGGAAAATTAACTGTTATGTTAGACGGTGATAACAAATCAGGTTTAGCAAAAACATTTCAAAACATAGATAATATTTGTGTTACAAAAAACTATGTGTATCTACAAGAAGATGCTAATGGTTATGGTGACGAGTCACATGACGCATATATTTATCAATACGATATCGCTAAAAAAACACTAAAAGTAGTTTTTGAATTAGATCACAGACGAAATGATACTTCTGATAAATATTTAGGTGCTAAATCGCCCAAAGGTTCTTGGGAATATGGTGCTTTATTAGACGTTTCTGATATTATTGAAAAAGACAATACCTTTATGTTATCTATACAACCTCATTCTTGGGAAAAAGAGGATTTTAAAGGTAAAGATGGTGGCGGTTTACGCCCAGACGAAAAACAAGGAAGTCAGGTTATTCTTATTAATGGTTTACCAAGATAATCCTTTCTAAATACACTCTATAAACGAAACCTAGAGACTGTCTAAAGATTATTCATCTATCATCTGTTGTTCAACAAGAACCAAACTATTAAACGAATTAAATTCTAATTATACATTAGTCTTTATAATAAAGATGAAAAAAGTAAAAGCAGTCTCTTTTTTTTACTAACTCAATTTTCATGAAAAATATAGTCTTTTTAATCCTATTCATTTGTACTATCTCCTGCAAAAAAAATGAATACCGATCCATACAAAGCGTGCATAACACACAAAACCTACTCAAACTTAATTTCAAGTACTTTGCCAATGAAATAAATACATTTGAAAAAATAACAAAAAACAATGCAACAGCAGATCAATTACGAGATCAATTCAAAAAAACTCGGTTAGCTTTTAAGAAAACAGAAGAATTTATTGCTTACTATTTTCCTAGTAGTTTTATAAAAATAAACGGTGCTCCCATTGACGAAAATGATCTCAACGAAACCAATAGAAAAATAGAATACGCTACAGGATTTCAAAAAATTGAAGAACTAATATTCCAACCTTCAATTAACAAATTTTTTTTATCAAAAAACATTGAAATACTAAAAGGCCATCTCGTAGTATTAACCCAACAAATCAACAACTTACAATTAAATGACAGCAACATATTTGAAATTCAAAAATTACAATTACTTCGCGTTCTAAGTTTAGGAATTACAGGTTTTGACTCCGCTCTAGCCCTGCATTCATTACCCGAAGCACAAAGTTCCTTAAGAGGTATTCAGGAAGTTGTTAACAGTTTTCAATTTGATAAATCATTCAATACAGCCATTAGTAAAGCAATATCTTACCTCAAAAAAAACAATTCGTTCAACACCTTTGATCGTGCGGTATTTATCACACAATACGCCAATCCGATATTTCAAAATATCTTTCGAATTCAACAAGAATTGCATATTAAAAACAATCCCTTTTTAACTGCTATTAATTTTAATAAAAAAACGCCTTTTGAAACAGAAGCGTACGACCCAAACTACTTTGCTCCTTTTTACAACAAAAACCCTAGCAAATTACAAATTCACTTGGGTAAACAACTTTTTTTTGACAAAATTTTGAGTGGCAATAATCAAATAAGCTGCGCCAGTTGTCACATTCCTAACCAGGCTTATGCAGACCACAAAACGAAAGCCGTTGCAAATAAAACATCACGTAATACGCCAACCTTATTAAACGCAGGATTGCAAAACACCCAATTTGCAGACAATCGCATTCGTTATTTAGAAGATCAAGCCAAAGCCGTTATAAATAACCCCGATGAAATGCACGGTAGCTTTACATTAGCCCTTAAAAAACTTAATAAAAACCAAATGTATCGAAATCTTTTTCATAAAGTTTTTCCTAGTTCAAAAAATATAACCGAAGAAAATTTATTACAATCCATTGCTAGTTTTGTCAGAAGTCTATCCAAACTAAATTCTAAATTTGATGAATATCTAAGAGGAAAAGCTTCTTTAACCATACAAGAAAAAAAAGGTTTTAATCTTTTTATGGGAAAAGCAAAATGCGCAACTTGTCATTTCTTTCCTTTATTTAATGGCAGCATTCCTCCTTTATACCAAAAAACAGAAAGCGAAATATTAGGTGTTCCCTCCCGTATACATTCAAAACAAATAGATCCCGATTTAGGAGAATATCATATTACAAAAGCACCACTCAAAAAATATGCTTTTAAAACACCAACCGTTCGTAATGCCTCGATTACCTTTCCTTATATGCACAACGGTGTTTTTAACACGCTAGAAGAAGTCATTAATTTTTACAATAAAGGAGGTGGCAAAGGAAACGGAATCATAGTAGAACACCAAACTTTAGCTCAAAATCCGCTCCTTTTATCTAAAGAAGAAATGCAAAACATAATTCGTTTTATACAAACCTTAAACAATCCATAGTTCTAAAACCACTATGGATTGTTCAGGTATTTTTAAAACATTTCTAACAACTTAGTTACAGTATTAAAATTACGAATTGTAGAAAGTACATTTAATTTTTTTTCTATATACTTATTATCCATTCGGGTTTTACCAGCCCCATTAATATATTTCAAATATATCCGATTCTTATCTACTGTTGCCTCATCTGGTTTAACCTGACTTATTTTTAAATCATGAATAGCACTTTCATTTAGTTCTTTATTCAAAAAAGCAAAGTATATTTTTGAAGGATCAGCTTCCTTTTCTTTTAAATATGGATTATTAGAAAGAGCTCCTTCTAAATCTTCTTTCCCTAAAACCATTACAGGTACTTCATAGCCCCATTCCTTAAAAATTTCTTGTTTGATTTTGAACCCTACCGAAGGGCCATTTGCTTCCTCACATTCAAAAAACACATTTCCTGACTGGATATAAGTCACCACATTTTGAAACCCCATTCGCTCCAATAAAACTTTCAAATCATCCATCTTTATCATATTGTGTCCTGATACATTTATACCGCGAAGGAGTGCAAGGTGTTTTTTCATTATTACTTTTTTTAAAAAATTATCAAAAGAGATAGAATAACAAATTTAGATTAATTTAAAAAGTTCACAAGATAAAATTTAAAAAGCCTTAAATAATTCCTTATTTTAGAACAGTCAAACACAACTATAAAACCAACACATCTACAATGAGTTCAAAAAATGAATCTTATAACAAACAAAAAACTTTTAACCACTACAAACAAGAAGACAAATACTTTTTTGGTGGCTTTTTGAATAATGCTGAGGAAAACATAATCACTTCCTTTAAAGAAATTGCAAAAAGGCTAAATAGTAAAGAAAAAAATAAACCCATTGAAATCCTTCAAGAAATTTTATCTGAAACTATAATTGATACTGAATGGGATAAAAATATAAAAGTAATTGCTGAATATTTTCCTTTTGTAAAATCATTAGAGACTATTACCCAAAAGCAATATGAAGAAAATCAAAACAAACTTTTTTTTAAAGAAAGAAATCCTAGGCAAAATTTTAAGAATCTGTTCCTATATAATTGCATAATACTTTTTAATTGCCCTTTACAATTACGCGACTTTTATACGCATTTTTATCATAGAAATTTCATCACTATTTCATTTCCAGATTTTAGAAGAACTACTACGGATAATATTTCCATATATGATTATGTAAAAAATGAAGCTATTCAACATTCAGCACAATCTGACGGAGTTAATTTTATTGCCCATTCTATTTTTGAACTTTTAGATGAATTAAAACTAGAAACGGTAAGTCAAGTAAATAATCAACGCATTAAGCCTAATGAAAAATATAGTTTTTTAAAGAAAAATTACCAAAATGATTTTACAGATTTAACAGAAGAAGAAATCTCTAAAAAATTTAAAAAAGTCTTTAATCAATTTTGGACGTTTAACGATTATAAAGGGAGAATGGTTTTGAAGGATTTTCATAAAAGCCATTTTGTAGAAAAAGTTGAAGAAGGTTCAATGGAACAAAAACCTAAAAAGGATTTTTTCCACCAAAAAATTAGTCGTTCAGGTTTCTTATTCTTACTATCCTTATTTGTAGATAGAAAAAACGCCGAATTTATTTTAGACAATTCTACCAATTTTAAAGCAAGTTTTGATTTGCAAAAACTAGCTACTCGATGGGTATATACCTATAATTGTTATAGAGGGCTAAAAAATACAATAAACACCACTTTCCCTAAAGAAACGCTACTTTCTAAAATGGTAGACTATTTGAGCAAAGTTCCTGATGAAGTTTACCAATTATTAAGTATAGAACAGCAAGAAATGTTTTTAGAGGATATGAACGAATATATGCGCGATAATGAAGAAAACAATGATTCTTCTGAAGCATCTAAAGTTGTACATCCAGTTATAAGAAAACGTTATTCAAATGAATTTAATTACCTAGCATTAAGTTTTATTGACCAATATATACAATTACCCAACTTAAGATTTGCAATAAATCTAGGCACTTATGTACATAATAAAGAAGAAAAAATTGTAGGTAAAGGTAAAACCAGCAGTACTAGCAATAGAGTTATAAAGGAAGATATTCGCATTTACGCCCGCTTACATGAAGCAATTGATTTTAAAAATAATTTTTTTCTAAAAGAAAATTTTAGCGAAGATAATAAAGGTTGCCATTGGGAAGAATTCCCTAACCCTCATTACGCCATTAAAGACAATAATATTGGTATCTATTTTATTAACAAAGACGACATACAAACCAATTTAGAAGAACGCAGCAACGGGAAAAAGAAAAAAGCTTCCATCATTGAAATGCTAACGGAAACCGAAAGTGATACAATCAAATATGGAAAACCGCACGCGCTTTTAAGTTGTTATGAGCTGATACCATTAATTTTCGATTATTTTCAAAAAGTAAAAAATTCTAGAGAGAAAAAATTGAATGAAAAGGAATTAAATGCAATACCTATTCAAATTGAAAATAAAATTTTAAGTGCAATAAATAGTTTTACAAAAAGTTTTGAGAATTATTCCGAAGGAAAGAGTATTCTCGAATCCTACCCAAAAAAATTATCTAAAACGTCAAACGAAACTTCATTTTTAGAAGTACAAGATGAAAACGGTAATCCTGTACAAAAGATACTACAAGACATTAATAAAGAAATACAAAAAAGTCAGGATAAATTAGACATTCTTAAACAGAATGAGAATGAATTCCAAAACAACGAACGTAAAGCAGTATTCTCCAAAAAAGAAATAGGTGAAGAAGCTACTTGGCTAGCAAACGATATATTACGTTTTATGCCTTCTTCCTCTAAGAAAAATTGGAAAGGGTACGAACACTCGCATTTGCAATATTTATTAGCGTTTTATGATGTTCGAAAAACGGAAGTTTTTCAGTTATTAAACCAAAAATGGCCTCTTTACGAGGACAATTTTATGGGGAAAAGTTTGAGAACTTTTTTGGACAATAGAAAAACGTTTGAATCCTTTTATAAAGGGTATCTAGACAAACGAAAAGAAATTTTTGGAAATCTAAAAAATAATTTATCGCTACACAATGAAAATTTATTTCGTGTTTTTGACAAACGCAAATACATTACCCAAAGTTTAGAAAGCTATAAAAATGCAATTTTAGAACAACCTGTTAGCTTTAGTCGTGGTATTTTTGAAGACAAAAAAGCTACAATTAAAAATGAATGGTCTTCAATTCCTAAAGACCCTGCAACTGAATACCAATCGTTTTATAACCTAATCAATATTTATACTAATGAAGCTATTGGTAAAGAGGAGAAAAAAGAGAAATACAAAAACCTACGAGCTATTAACAAAGTAAAAATTCAAGACTATTATTTAAAATTAATGGTAGATACTTTGTATCAAGACTTGTTCAATCAGCCATTAGACAAATCTTTATCAGATTTTTATGTTTCTAAAGCAGAAAGAGAAAAAATAAAAGCCGATGCCAAAGCTTACCAAAAGCGCAACGATAGCTCCTTATGGAATAAAGTCATCCATTTATCTTTACAAAATAATAGGATTACCGCTAATCCGAAACTAAAAGACATAGGAAAATACAAGAGAGCCCTGCAAGATGAAAAAATAGCCACGCTGCTTACTTATGATGATAGAACGTGGACGTATGCCTTACAAAAACCTGAGAAGGAAAATGAAAACGATTATAAAGAATTGCACTATACCGCACTTAATATGGAATTGCAAGAGTATGAAAAAGTGCGTAGTAAAGAACTACTAAAACAAGTACAAGAATTAGAGAAAAAAATTTTAGATAAATTTTATGATTTTTCTAATAATGCTAGTCATCCTGAAGATTTAGAAATTGAGGATAAAAAAGGAAAAAGACACCCTAATTTTAAACTTTACATTACAAAAGCCTTATTAAAAAATGAATCTGAAATCATAAATTTAGAAAACATAGATATTGAAATTTTACTTAAATATTATGATTATAATACTGAAGAGTTGAAGGAAAAAATAAAAAATATGGATGAGGATGAAAAAGCCAAAATAGTTAATACTAAAGAGAATTATAACAAAATAACCAATGTTTTAATTAAAAAAGCACTTGTTTTAATTATCATTCGCAACAAAATGGCGCACAATCAATATCCTCCTAAATTTATTTACGATTTAGCTACTAGTTTTCAAAATGATAAAGGGAATAAAGATTGGGAAAAATTTGTACACCAAAAAGAAAGCGAATACTTTGCGACCTATTTCAACCGAGTTTTTGAAACCATAACAAAAGAATTATGGGAAAACAAAGAGAAAAAAGATAAAACACAGGTCTAAATACAATTGCTCTTTGACATTTTAAATTAGGATTAAAAAAATGACTACATTTGCAGTGATTAAAACAAAAAAAGTTCATTTTTTAGTATAAAAAATTGTAGTAATCCCTTACTATGAGAGGCTTACCAGCGTTTAGGTTGGGAAAGCCCTTATTTTGAAGGGTATCTACAACTTTCTAGCTTTAGTCACCTCATCTTTTGAAGTTGGGAAAGCCCTTATTTTGAAGGGTATCTACAACTCTGAGTACTGAAAATTATAGCCATTGTAAGTTGGGAAAGCCCTTATTTTGAAGGGTATCTACAACTTTTATGTTTTTGACCGTAATCAAAAGATAGTTGGGAAAGCCCTTATTTTGAAGGGTATCTACAACCGATTAATTTTAGATAAACCAAGAACTTTGGTTGGGAAAGCCCTTATTTTGAAGGGTATCTACAACATGATAAATAAGTTTTGTATGATGATGTAGTTGGGAAAGCCCTTATTTTGAAGGGTATCTACAACATTTCTTTTAGTCTTATTCTTTTCTTGAAGTTGGGAAAGCCCTTATTTTGAAGGGTATCTACAACCCTGCTGTAATTGCTGTAATTGCTGAATAGTTGGGAAAGCCCTTATTTTGAAGGGTATCTACAACAGTTAGATTTATATCAAGTATTTTAGCCTGGTTGGGAAAGCCCTTATTTTGAAGGGTATCTACAACTCTATTACAGTGTAATATTCTTCAGGTATTGTTGGGAAAGCCCTTATTTTGAAGGGTATCTACAACATAAAATCCATTTTTTCAAAATAATTTAAAGTTGGGAAAGCCCTTATTTTGAAGGGTATCTACAACGCATTTGATATTTTATAATTGTTCCGATTTGTTGGGAAAGCCCTTATTTTGAAGGGTATCTACAACTCTACTGTTTTTATTAACTTGATAAACAGTGTTGGGAAAGCCCTTATTTTGAAGGGTATCTACAACGTTTTTTGAATAAATAGTTCATAATCGTAAGTTGAGAAAGCCCTTATTTTGAAGGGTATCTACAACATTTGAGATTGGTGGATTAGCCTTATCATGTTGGGAAAGCCCTTATTTTGAAGGGTATCTACAACACGCCTCTATTTCACGTTTATGGTAAAAAGTTGGGAAAGCCCTTATTTTGAAGGAGGGACGAGCGTTAAAAAATAGTCCAATGGACTATTTTAGCGAAGTAGCCAGGAGGCGCGTGGGCGTTTAAAACCGAATTCAATTTTTTTGAAGGAGGGACGAGCGTTAAGGAAGCTGTCCAAAAAGTACTAATTCAACATCCAGTTTGTCACTCCTACGTAAGGAGGAGTCTCATAATCAATAGTATGTAATTTCTTCCTTTGGTCAAAATCACAAGATTGCGAACTTTTTGGACAGTCTCTAGCAAAATAGCGAGCAGGCGTTTGAAACCAAATTCAATTATTTAAAAAATAGATAAACCATAATTCTTATTCATAGAAATACCTGTTTTTTTAAAATAACAAAAACAAACCTATAACACAATCAAGTAAATATGATCTGTATACTACCTCCTAAACTTCCTTATAATTTAACCTCAACACCTAAGATATTTTTGTAAATTTGATCCATCAAACCATTTGGAAACATGAAGGCTAAATATATTAATCCGTTTACCGACTTTGGATTTAAAAAAATATTTGGGGAAGAAGCCAGCAAAAATTTGCTCATAGACTTCCTTAATACACTATTGCCTCAACACGACCAAATTAAAGAACTTTCTTTTAAAAACACCGAGCAACTCGGAATTACCGACCTCGATAGAAAAGCCATATACGACATCTATTGCCAAAATGAAAAAGGAGAAAAATTTATCGTAGAACTACAAAAAGCAAAACAAAATTTCTTTAAAGAACGAACCATTTATTACGCCACTTTTCCTATTAGAGAACAAGCCGAAA
This sequence comes from Flavobacterium columnare, assembly GCF_014844295.1. Taxonomy (NCBI): domain Bacteria; kingdom Pseudomonadati; phylum Bacteroidota; class Flavobacteriia; order Flavobacteriales; family Flavobacteriaceae; genus Flavobacterium; species Flavobacterium columnare. Next base: position 2,404,851 of record NZ_CP054494.1, on the reverse strand, counting down.
AAGGAGAATGGAACTATCACCTCAAATCCGTTTACTGCATAGGCATTTTAGATTTTACTTTTGACGATTACGAATCTGAACCCGAAAAAAGCGAAGTCGTACACACCATTAAACTAAAAAACCAAAATGGAAAGGTTTTTTACGATAAACTCACCTATATTTATTTAGAAATGCCCAACTTTAAAAAACAGGAAACCGACTTAAACTCCCGTTTAGACAAGTGGTTGTATTTTATTAAAAACCTAGAAGACTTCCAAAATATACCTACCATTTTCAAAGATGAGGTTTTTACTCAAGCCTTTGAAAAAGCCGAATTGGCTAATTTTGGACAATGGGAATTAGACAAATACGAAAGTAGTTTAAAAGTGTACAGAGACCTAAAAAGTATTATTGATACGGCTTTTGACGACGGTAAAATTGAAGGTAAAATTGAAACTGCTAAATCTTTAAAAAAACTAGGCATTTCAATAGAAATAATCATGCAATCAACAGGATTAACCCAAGAAGAAATAAACAAATTATAAAAAGCAGTGCTCCTGCCTTTTTTGTAAATTTGATCCATCAAACCATTTGGAAACATGAAGGCTAAATATATTAATCCGTTTACCGACTTTGGATTTAAAAAAATATTTGGGGAAGAAGCCTGCAAAAATTTGCTCATAGACTTCCTTAATACATTATTGCCTCAACACGACCAAATTAAAGAACTTTCTTTTAAAAACACCGAGCAACTCGGAATTACCGACCTCGATAGAAAAGCCATATACGACATCTATTGCCAAAATGAAAAAGGAGAAAAATTTATCGTAGAACTACAAAAAGCAAAACAAAATTTCTTTAAAGAACGAACCATTTATTACGCCACTTTTCCTATTAGAGAACAAGCCGAAAAAGGAGAATGGAACTATCACCTCAAATCCGTTTACTGCATAGGTATTTTAGATTTTACTTTTGACGATTACGAATCTGAACCCGAAAAAAGCGAAGTCGTACACACCATTAAACTAAAAAACCAAAATGGAAAGGTTTTTTACGATAAACTCACCTATATTTATTTAGAAATGCCCAACTTTAAAAAACAGGAAACCGACTTAAACTCCCGTTTAGACAAGTGGTTGTATTTTATTAAAAACCTAGAAGACTTCCAAAATATACCTACCATTTTCAAAGATGAGGTTTTTACTCAAGCCTTTGAAAAAGCCGAATTGGCTAATTTTGGACAATGGGAATTAGACAAATACGAAAGTAGTTTAAAAGTGTACAGAGACCTAAAAAGTATTATTGACACGGCTTTTGACGACGGTAAAATTGAAGGTAAAATTGAAACTGCTAAATCTTTAAAAAAACTAGGCATTTCAATAGAAATAATCATGCAATCAACAGGATTAACCCAAGAAGAAATAAACAAATTATAAAAAACAGTGCTCCTGCCTTTTTTGTAAATTTGATCCATCAAACCATTTGGAAACATGAAGGCTAAATACATCAATCCGTTTACCGACTTTGGATTTAAAAAAATATTTGGGGAAGAAGCCATTAGAATTTTTTAGGATTTCGCGTTTACAAGGAATACCGTTTTACGAAACCATCAAAGGTTTGAGTACAACAAGTTTTTGAAAATATTTCATTTTTACAGTAAATTGATGTTTGCGTTTTGCAAGAATTTTTACCTTTAACAAAAAATAATCAGTTCCTAAGTTTCTAAAGTTGTAAACCGTCGGCAAACAGAATACAAAAGCAAATTAATAAAACATCTATTTCAATTATTATTTATGGGATTTTTTGATATTTTCTTTAAGAAAAAACAAGCTGTAACTAATTTAAAAAACTCAAAACAAACTCAAGACGTTCAACTAAACAAAGAAAATACGTTCGTTTCTACAGTTGATCATTTAAAACATAAGATCATTCGATCTTTAACAAACGAACAAAGAGAACGCATTCATAAATCGACTATTTTGCTTCAAGCGGGACAACTTTATATGCACTATTGGACAGACCATTTAGTTTGTAAAAACCCGAATGATCCCGAATGGCAAAATAAAGTTATGTTCTTTTGGAAAGCAGAAGAGCCTTTTCCTAAAAAATCTTTACCCCCTATTTTTGAAACTTTTAAAACCAAACATTTTCTCTTTGTTGGAGATACGTCTAAAATTTCATTACAAATAGGGCAAGCCATCCCTTGGTTTGGAATGCCTGGCCTTGGTCAGAAACATTCCTGTGAGATGAATGGACAAAAAATAACAATTCCTGAATTAAACAAAATTGGTTTGGTTGAATACATAGAACCCGTTGAACTAAAAGATGACAATCTAGATATATTATCCGACAAAGACAATTACTTTTTTTTAATTGATGAAAGGATTACTCCATTTCAAAACGGTAATTTTCTTCTAAATGGCATTCCAATCCCTATAGATGTGGCATATAGTATTGGAGGTATTCACATCATCAAAAAAATAGAATTGGAAGAATCTAAAAGTAAATAGGAATTTCAAATTAACGTTTTATCAGGTCCAAGAATAATAGATTAGTTATTATTCATTAATCAAACTAAACTGGTTTTTTCTAAAATCCAAGAGCAAAAATCATAAATATGATAGCAATTATTATCTTTGCACTATGGGAAGAAAAAAAGACAAACAAGTCGTATTCGAAAACGTAAAAGTCCTTGATGCAGGAGCAAAAGGCGTATGTGTGGCAAAAGCCCCAGAAGGTCAGGTCATTTTTTTAAGTAATGTAGTACCTGGTGATGTAGTAGATATTCAAACCTTCAAAAAGCGAAAATCGTATTATGAAGGTAAAGCTTTCAAATTTCATTCGTATTCAGAGCATCGTGTAGATCCCGTATGCGAACATTCTGGTGTATGTGGTGGTTGCAAATGGCAAAACATGAATTACAACCAGCAGTTATTTTACAAACACCAAGAGGTAGAAAATAACTTAAAACGCATTGGAAAAATAGAATTACCAATATTCGAACCTATTTTGGGCTCTGAAAAACAGTTTTTCTATCGTAATAAAATGGAGTTTGGCTTTTCCTCTAGTCGCTGGATGACCCCTGAAGAAATTAACAGTGGCGAAGAACTAGATAATAAAAATGCGGTAGGATTCCATATTCCAAAAATGTGGGATAAAATTCTTGATATCAACAAATGTCATTTACAACAAGATCCTTCTAATGATATTCGTAATGAAATAAGGCATTTTGCCAACGAAAATAATTTATCCTTCTTTAATCCAAGGGAGCATAGTGGTTTGTTACGCACCCTTATGATTCGTACAGCTTCTACGGGAGAAATCATGGTAGTGATTCAATTTTTTGATCATAACCAAAAGCAAATAGAATTGATTATGAATTTTTTAGCCGAACGTTTTCCTGAAATTACTTCGCTGCAGTATGTAATCAACCAAAAAGCAAATGATACTTTGTACGACCAAGACATTATTTTATTTAAAGGTCGAGATTATATCTTAGAAGAAATGGAAGGCTTACAGTTTAGTATTAATGCGAAGTCTTTCTATCAAACCAATTCAGAACAAGCGTATGAATTATATTCTATTACGAGGGATTTTGCAGGATTAACAGGCAATGAATTAGTATATGATTTATACACTGGAACAGGAACAATTGCTCAATTTGTTTCTAAAAAAGCAAAAAAGGTAGTTGGTGTCGAAGCAGTTCCGGAAGCTATTTCCGATGCAAAAGTAAACGCTAAACGCAATAATATTAACAATTGTGAGTTTTTTGTAGGTGATATGAAAAACGTATTTAACGACGAGTTTATTGCCACACATGGACATCCAGATATCATTATTACAGACCCCCCTCGTGATGGTATGCACGCAGATGTGGTCGAACAAATCTTAAGAATTGCCCCTAAAAAAGTAGTGTATGTAAGTTGTAACTCTGCTACACAAGCACGTGATTTAGCGTTAATGGACAAGATGTATAAAGTAACTCGTGTACGACCTGTGGATATGTTTCCACAAACCCATCACGTAGAAAATGTTGTACTTTTGGAAAAAAAGTAAATAGTAAAAGGTGATTAGTAGCTAATCACTTTTTACTTATCATTAATTACTCAAATAAATATGAAAAAAATACTTTTTGGATTATTCACCATTATATTCACTTTGCCTTTTTTGAATTGCGAACCCGATGATGTCTGTCCACAGGGAACTCCCACAACCCCTAGAATGATTGTACAATTCTTTGACAACAACAATCCAACTAATCTTAAAACCGTAACAGATCTGAAAGTTACTGCGGAAGGAATGTCTACTTCTTTAGATTTTACGGGTAGTAACAAGATAGAATTGCCTCTAAAAGTAAATGGAAATCAGGTACATTATACTTTTCAAATTAATTCAAAAAATAGTACTTTAGCTAAGGACGATCAAATTACCCTTAATTACTCACGTAACGATGTTTATATTTCAAGGGCTTGTGGATATAAAACTGAATTTACACTAAACACTCCTAATGGAGCTACCCTTACAACCCCTAAAAATTGGATACAAGAAGTAACCATTCAAAAAACATCTATAGTAAACGAAAATGAAACACATATCAAAATTTTCTTTTAGTCTGTTATTAACTGTCTTTGCACTAACTATTAGTAAAGCACAGGAAAAAACAAAAGATACTATCAAAAAAACAGAACGCTACGGGGTACGAATAGGCGCTGATTTATCTAAAATTACTCGTTCTGTTTTTGATAAAAATTACAAAGGGTTAGAATTAGTTGGTGATTATAGAGTAGGCAAAAGAATGTATATAGCTACCGAAATAGGTAATGAAAAAAAGACCACGGAAGATAAGCGTCTTAATTTCACAACGAAGGGTAGTTATTTAAAAGTCGGATTTGACTATAATTTTTATCAAAATTGGCTTGACATGGAAGACATGGTTCATTTAGGACTTCGTTATGGTTTTTCTTCTTTTAATCAAGAACTTACGAGTTACAAAATATATAATACTACGGGATATTTTCCGCAAGCAGATGCTGTAGTTGTTAATATGAACTATAAAGGTTTAACAGCACATTGGACTGAAGTGGTGGCAGGAGTAAAAGCTAAAATTTTTAATAATTTTTATGCGGGTTTCAGTTTACGAATTAATTATTTACTATCCGAAAAAAAACCAGAAAACTTCAATAATTTGTACATTCCTGGGTTTAACAAAACATTTGATGGAAAATTTGGAGCGGGATGGAATTATAGTATTACGTATTTTATTCCTTTATATAAAAAGAAAAAATAGTTATAACTATTTTTTCTTTTTATAATAGTCTTTAAACTATTATAAAAAGAGGTTGTCTAAAAAGATATTCTAATGATGTTTTTTTTACCCAATGAAAAAAACGAAGTTAAACAGGAAAAGCAAATCACATAAGCAGATTATCTTTAGTTCCGATTTCCTATCGTTAGGTAACAAACGAAACATTTAGGCGTGTTTTTTGGACAACCTCTTCATTCTTGATCTATTCTTTTACCAAATAAATACCATCTGGTCTTAATTCTATCATTTTTTGTCTGTAAAGAGTCCCTATGGCTTTCTTAAAAGTTTTTTTACTCATTTGTAAAATTGTTTTAATATCTTCTGGGCTACTATTGTCATGTAATTTTAGCATTCCTCTTCCAGCTTTTAATTCATCTAATATTTTTTGAGCAGAGACATCTATTCGTTCAAAACCCAATGGCTGTCTTGATACATCTATCTTACCATCTGGGCGAATATTTTTGATATACCCAATGATGCGATCTCCTGTTCTTAGATCTTCAAAAATTTGATCTTTATAAATTAATCCTTTGTGCTTTTCATTAATAATTACATTAATACCTGTATCTGAAATATGAGAAACAATCAGGTCGACTTCTTCTCCATTTTCAACACTTAGATTTTGATTACTCAAAAATTGATTTAACCTACTAGAACCCACCAAACGATTCGTTTGTTTGTCTAAATACATATATACAAGATACCTTTTTCCTTCTTCCATGGGTCTTGCCTGTTCTTTGAAGGGTACAAACAAATCTTTTTCTAGTCCCCAATCCATGAAAGCACCAAATTTATTCACATAATTAACTCTCAATAATGAAAATTCATTTAAAACGATATAGGGTTCTAAGGTAGTTGCTACAGGGCGTTCTTCATGGTCTAAGTAAACAAACACATCTATTTCTTCATCTATCTCATATTCTATAGGCACGTATTTGTTAGGCAATAACACGTCTTTATCACCGTCTGTTAGATACAATCCTATATTGGTATTTCGAGCTATTTTTAGAGTATTATATTTTCCTATTTCAATCATCAGTCAAAATTTAAAGTGGCAAAGATACAAATAAAAAATCCCGATAAAAATCGGGATTTTATAAACTTTATAAATTCTAATTAATTATAAGCACTCTCTTTTTGGAAATGAAGTGTTAATAAATAGTATACAACTGCGCGGTATTTATTACGGTTAGAACGTCCGTATTGTTCGATTACACTATCAATTGCAGCATCTAATTCTGGACTATCAGACAGTCCTAATTTTTTTATTAAAAAGTTATTTTTAACTGTATCTAATTCGGACTGTTGTGACCCCGAAACGGTTGCTGAATCTTGATTATAAATAGACGGTCCACACCCTATTACTACTTTTGTCAATAATTCCATATCAGGTGTTACTCCACATTTTTCTTGTAAATCCGCAGCGTATTTTTCAATCAGTTCATCTCTTTTACTCATATTTTTTCTAGTTATGTTATTGTATATCTATCAAATATATAAAATTATATCAAAACAAACAAGCTCTAAAACAAAAAAAACAATCATTTTAATTCCTTAAAATACTGTATAAGAATCTCATTATTGCGTTTTTCGGGGGTAAAAATTTCATATATAGCTGGTTTATTCAATAATGAAAACGTTTTCCAATCGGTTCGCAATTGATTTTCTTCTGTAGCCTTAAAATAATCAAATCCATACATTTTAGCTAAATATTCTGCTGTTAGACTATGTGAAGTTTCAAAAAAAGTATTGAATGTTTCGTTTTCTTGATGCCCTGGTAAAATTCTAAAGATCCCTCCTCCTCCATTATTTATAATAATAATTTTAAAATCGTTGGGTATATAATGATTCCATAACGCATTGCTATCATAAAAGAAGCTAATGTCTCCCGTTATAAAATAAGTTGTTTTTTTACTTGCCACAGCAGCACCAATAGCTGTTGTAGTACTTCCTTCTATCCCACTCGTCCCTCTATTACAATACACTGAAATACTGGGATCTATAGAAAATAATTGTGCGTATCGTATAGCTGAACTATTACTAATTTGTAATTGAATATTTTTAGGTAATAACTCCGTTATAATTTGAAAAACTTTTAGATCTGAAAAACTCAATTCTTTCAAATAAAGAGTATGCAATATTGCCCTTTGTGAACGAATGGCTAATACTTCTTTTTGAAAAGAACTTTCTTTATAAGATGTTAATTTTAGGAAATGTTCAAAAAAAACATTAGGTTTTACCTTAAAGTGCTTCTTAAGACATCCATACGTATCGTAAGCTCTTAACTCATCTATATGCCAATGCGTATTGGGTTTGTATTTCCTAAAGAAAGTTTTTATGCGTTTTGAGACGATCATCCCTCCTAATGTCAACAATATTTCGGGTTTATAACGTTCAAACTCTTCTTCTGAAAAAGGTGTTATAATCGTATCTATATTGGTAATAAAATTTTCATGATGCACATTAGACGTAACCTCAGTCATAACAATAACTGAAGGATCGCGAGCTATTATGTCTAAATATTTTGTATCAATAGAATCCGAGTGATTTTCGCCTATTAATATTATTTTTTTTTGAGCTAGATTCCATTCTTCCGCAAAAATTTCTAGAGCATCTAATTGTTCATCCTTTTTTTGAAAATTAAACCATATAGGCTTGATAGTTGGTTCAGGAATTGTTTCATATAAAGGTTCTTCAAAAGGCGCATTTATATGAACAGGTCCTTTTTGGGAAATACTAAAAAAAAGGGCTTCTTGTATCAATCTATCATTTTCTGAAGAAGCATCTTCTTGTAGATTTGCGTTATATAGGATGTGATTAGCAAAAACATTCGCTTGTCTAATGGTTTGTCCGTCTCCTATATCTATTTTATCAATTGGCCGATCAGCCGAAATAACAACTAAAGGTATCTGACTATAAAATGCCTCTGAAATAGCGGGGTAATAGTTTAACAACGCTGATCCTGAAGTACAAATTAGCACTACTGGCTCCTGTAATTGTTGAGCTAAGCCTAATGCAAAAAAACCCGCACAACGTTCATCTACTATACTATAACAATTAAATTCAGTTTGATTAGAAAAGCCTATAGTCAAGGGTGCATTTCGCGAACCTGGGGAAATGACTATGTGTTTTAATCCTTTATTCTTACATATTTCAATTATGCTTTGTGCTAAAGGAATTCTTGGGTAAATAGCGGTAGGTTTCAATTTGTAATAAACTCATGTTTTAACGCAAAAGTATTAACTTATCGTCATATTTTGAGCATTTTCTTTTAAAATTAAAAATTTATAAATCATGTAATAGGCTAAAGCAGAAAAAACGACAATCCATTTGTGTAAAAAAATTGATTCATAGTAAAACATATTAAAGAAAAAGAGCGACATTTGAATTACTAAAAAAACTGTAGCTATAAGAAAAAATAGATTTTCTTTTTTCATTTGATTCACATAAGTAATAACCCCAACAGCACCTAAAAAAGCCGTAAGCAAAGAATTAAAAACCCAGTAAATATAATGCTCTTCTACTTGTTCAAAAACAAAATTAATCATATAGAGGTATAAAACGAATAATGGCACTAAAGCAACTCCTATGGCGGTTCTATCTTTTTTTTCAATAAACTCTAGTATTAAATAAATCAGTCCCATTTTGGAAACCAAAGAAAACAGGGTTGCCATTTTAAAAACCGCATCTCCTTCTATTGCAAATAAAGAAGAAGTAACCTGATATATTATTAAACATACTAAAAATTTCATATTGATTCTTAAAGAAGAAATTATATACAGTATGAAAAGCAAGGGAATGCTCATACAACGTAGGTATTCTTCTAATATATCTACTTGCAAAAAAGCCATAACCCCATACAAAATAAGGTCAAAAACAAATAGAAATTCAAAAAGTTGAGCAATTTTTTGTATTTTCATGATTTAAATTTATTAATTTTTTTTTAATTAAAGAGTAATATGTCCATCCAAATAAAAGAAGCTAAATTTGAAGATCTTCTTGAAATTCTTGAAATCATAAATTACGAAATTTTAAATAGTACTTCTATTTGGGAATATGATATCAGAACTTTAGAACAGCAACAAAAGATTTTTGAAGAAAAAAAAATAAATAATCAACCTTTTTTAATTGCGATAAAAGAAAATAAAATAGTAGGATTTGGGACGTATGGTTCATTTCGTTTTAAAATAGGGTACCAATTTACCGCAGAGCACTCAGTATATGTACATAAAGATTTTCACGGAAATGGAATTGGCTCACTTCTTTTAAAAGAACTCATTAAAATTGCAAAAAAAGAAAAAATTCATACTTTAATTGGTGTTATTGATTCTGAAAATTTAGGAAGTCTTGCCTTTCATAAAAAATTGGGATTTCAAGAAGTAGGACATATTAAAGAAACTGGGTTTAAATTTAACAAATGGCTGGACTCTATCTTTGTTCAAATTTTGTTATGAGTTAGCAACAATTGGCCACTTGTTTATTTACTATCCTATATTGAAAAAAAACTTTATCCGTGACCCAAACAATCAAGATTATTCTCATCAAAGCAATATTTGTATATCCGTTTTATAACAAATTCTCTTTCTAAATAAAAAGAGCCTAATACTCCATAAAATATTTGCCCTTTTTTCATGTTTACTTTTTTAACAAACAAATTTACAATTTTCATTCAAGAAAGAGCTCTTAACCCAAAACTATAATCTACGAAATAACTACCTTTGCAAAAAAACAAAGCAATGCAAAATACATATATAGGATACCATTTTGAGGTAGAACCTAAGGAGCTAGGCTCTGAAATTTTAATAGCAGAATTGGGAGAACTTCCATTTGACAGTTTTATTGAAACGGACAAAGGTTTTTCTGCTTATATTCCTAAAGAAAATTGGAATGAGGGTATTTTAGAAGATATTTATATATTACAAAATCCCGAGTTTAAAATTTCATACACTTTTGAAGAAATTGAACAACAAAATTGGAATGCAGAATGGGAAAAAAACTTTGATCCAATTGATGTTGATGGTTTATGTCATGTACGCGCGCCTTTTCATCCTAAAACAGATGCGCAATTTGACATTATAATAGAACCTAAAATGAGTTTTGGAACAGGACATCACGAAACCACCCACATGATGATCCAACATTTATTAGAATTAGACCTTAAAGACTTAAAAACACTTGATATGGGATGTGGAACTGCTATTTTAGCAATACTTGCTGAAATGAAAGGAGCACAACCTATAGACGCTATAGACATCGACAATTGGTGTTATTTAAATTCTATTGAAAATGCAACACGCAACAATTGCAAACATATAACGGTTTATGAAGGAGATGCTTCCTTATTAAACAATAAAAAATACGATTTAATTATTGCAAACATTAATAGAAATATACTCCTTAATGATATGCAAACTTATGTGAATTGTTTAAATCCTAATGGCATTATTTTATTCAGCGGTTTTTACGAACAAGACATTCCTTCTATTGATGCTTCATGTACAGAAAAAGGCTTAACTTTTGTTAAAAAAATTAGCCGTAATAACTGGGTATCATTAAAATATATAAATTCATAAACTAATTTTCCTTTAATAAAAATTAATATCCATGAGTATTATTGAAAAAACACAAGAAGACGTTGCCGTTTTAGAAGAAGTTTCTATCAACCATGAAATAATTTTGTATAACGATGATGTAAACACGTTTGATCATGTAATAGAAACACTAATACGCGTTTGTAATCATGAGGAATTACAAGCAGAACAATGCGCTATTTTAGTACATTATACAGGTAAATGCGCTGTAAAAACAGGTTCTTTTAACGAATTACAACCATTATGCTTTGCTCTTCTTGATGCTGGATTAAGCGCAGAAATTATATAATTCTTAAATAAATCACTAAAAAAAAATTTATTTAAAAAAAAATAATTAGATTTACTAAAAGCAGATAGAATCCTTTTTAAAAAAAATTTCTGAATTTTTAAAATCTAATATTACAATGGAAACTTACGGCAAAATACTGATTATAGCAATGCCTGTTTTCTTATTCTTAATTATTATTGAGAAAATATATGGCTATTACAAAAAAGTAGATTACGCTCCTATGATGGATAGTATTTCTAGTTTAAGCTCTGGAATGACTAACGCTACTCGAGATGTCTTAGGCTTAAGTATGTCCATCATTACATACGAATTCATGGTTTCTAAAATAGCTTTTTTTCAAATTAAAGAATCTATTTTTGCCTACATCATTGCATTTATTGCTATTGATTTTCAGGGATACTGGACACACCGTTTGGCACATCAGATCAATATTTTTTGGAACAAGCATGCTATTCATCACAGTAGCGAAGAATTTAACCTATCGTGTGCATTAAGGCAATCCGTTTCTGATTTTTTTAAATTATTTACTTTTTTATTATTACCTGCCGCTCTGTTAGGTGTTCCTTCTAAGGTTATTGCTATTACCCTACCCATCCAATTCTTCTTACAATTTTGGTACCACACACGATACATTAACAAACTAGGTTTTTTAGAAAAAATAATTGTAACCCCCTCTCATCATAGAGTTCATCATGCTATTAATCCAGAATATATGGATAAAAACCATGCGCAAATATTTATCTTTTGGGACAAACTTTTTGGTACTTTTCAAGAAGAATTAGCAGATGTTCCACCCGTTTTTGGTATTACACGTCCTGCCGAAACTTGGAATCCTTTTAAGATTAACTTTCAGCACCTTTGGCTATTAATTAAAGATGCTTGGTATGCTGAAAAATTCATAGATAAATTAAAAATTTGGTTTATGCCTACTGGCTGGAGACCAGAAGGGTTTGACAAAAAATACCCAATTCCTAAAATTGAAGATGTATATAATTTTAAAAAATTTGGTACCAACCATTCTACATTATTAATACGTTGGTCATTTATTCAATTATTTTCAACCTTGTTATTAATATCTTACTTATTTGACAATATAGCTAGAATAGGCTTACCGTATATCTTTTATTATGGATCCTTCATTTTTGCAACAGTGTATAGCTACACCGAATTAATGGATAAAAATAAGTTTGCACACATTTACGAAACTACCCGTTTCGTATTTGCTATTGTTATCATTTACCATTTAAATGGCTGGTTTCAAATAGACCAAATTATCCCTTATGGCACACATATAGTCTTCAGTTATTTTTTAATTGCTCTTTTTATGAGCTTTTATTTTGTAAAAATAGAATTTAAACAAAAAAATATTAATTCGCTTTAAACTAATTTTATGAGCCAGTATTTGAAATTTTTTATAGGCATTAGCGTGTTTTACCTACTCCTATTACTCGCTAAACAAGAAGCTATTGCTTGGTATTTCAAACCGCTATTACTTCCTTTACTAATTTTAGAAACTTATAGTTCTAGTAATTTCCGAACAAAAAAACACCTTCTTTTTGCTTTGTTTTTTTCTTGGATTGGCGATGTCGTCTTAATGTTTGCAGACAAAGCTGAGCTATATTTTATTTTAGGCTTAACCTCTTTTCTAATAAGCCATATTTTCTTTATCTTTTTATTTATAAAACAAGACCAAACCAAACCCAATTCTAACTTGTTTTGGATAGGATTTATATTTGTAACAATGTATTTATTAGGTATGCTAAATCTACTTTTCCCTAGTTTAGGAAATTTAAAAATACCTGTTGCATTATATGCCACAACCATTTCTATTATGTTGTTAATGGCTATTAAAGGTTATTTTAAGTGGTCTAAACCAAACAACCTAACCATACTGATAGGTGCTTTATTTTTTGTAAGCTCTGATAGTATATTAGCAATCAACAAATTTCATTCAGAACTACCCAAATCTGGTTTTTTGATCATGCTAACATATATCGTTGCTCAATTCCTTATAACTAAAGGAATTTTAGGTCTAAACAAAAATAAATAGCATTCTTTTTTTCTATTTAACCCAAATTACGCATTAGACTTCGTTGTGAAATTTGGGTTTAAATTTCATCAAATAAACAGATACAAAAATCAACTCAAAACTATGTATTAAAATTTATGATGAAGGTAAAAAGCTGAGATGATAAAAATCCCCGTTTTTTTCGTAGATGTAGTTTTTTCATTGAAGATAGAAAATGGTTGTTTTTTAGATTTAATGTTATTTTTTATCTGTAATAAATTTTCAATCCATAATCTGAACCTAAACTGTCATCCAAATAAAAATCTGTATATTATGTAATGCAAGCCTCTAAACAAGCTCCTTGAAAACAGGTTAAATCTTACATAAGGATGCGTTTAAATATACAGAAAAAATAGGTCCTGAAAGGCAATAAAGTATAAAATGATTTTTTTAAAGAGAGACTTGATATGGATTCAGAAAATTAAAGGAGAAGGCCTCCAACATCAAGATAGATAGTTTCAACAATGAGGGGGTCTTAAAAAGTTGTCTTATTATCATTTCAACCAAAGGTAGAAAATAAAATCACATAGTACTTATAACTTTTTTGTCTTGTCTTTGAAGTAATAAACTAGATTTTATTTTAAGGTACTACTTTTTAGACACCCACAATGTTTTTAAAAATTATGTTTGATTAGAACATTTCTCTTCCTGCAAAGTGAAAATCACCTTCAATAGCAGCATTTTCATCAGAATCTGAACCATGAACCGCATTTTCACCAATAGAAGTAGCATATTTTTTACGAATAGTTCCTTCTGCTGCTTCCACTGGGTTCGTAGCACCAATTAAAGTACGAAAATCTTCTACTGCGTTCTCTTTTTCTAAGATAGCTGCAACAATTGGCCCACGAGACATAAACTCTACTAATTCACCATAGAATGGTCTTTCAGCGTGTACAGCGTAAAATTTTTGCGCATCTGCAACTGTTAACTGAGTTAATTTCATAGATACAATTCTAAAACCACCTTCAGTAATCATGTTTAAAATTCCCCCAATGTGTCCTTTTTCAACAGCATCTGGTTTAATCATTGTAAAAGTTCTATTTCCTGCCATTTTTTATTTTTTTAAATTTGGTGCAAAAGTACAAACTTTAGTTTAAAAGTTTATTTTTTTAAGATTTATTTTCATCCGAAACCTTTTTAAAAAACTATTGTGTTAAATTCATTACTAAGCGGATTTAATTTTTCTAATAAACTAGCAATAAAATTTTCACCGTATTCAATATAAAACACACTGAAATTCAACTGGCGTTCCTGCAAACTTTCATTTGGAAATATCTCATTTTGCAAATCAATAATTCGTTTTAATTTATCGTCATGATTTCTTTTTTCAGCTTTTAAGAGGCGTTTTTCAAGATTTTCTAACCCTTTTATTTGTTTTGTTTCTTGGGCTTTTACTGCTTTTACAAATGTTTTATCCGTTTGGTTTGCAAGATCCAAAAGGCTCTCGAATTGTTTTTTTAAATGTTCTTTTTGTCTTGAAAAATCTATTCTAAATTCCGAAAACTGTCTTGTTTTCTGATTTACTAATTCAGTTTGTTTAAGAAACAAATCCGACCAGGTTAATTGTAATTTATCTGCTTTTTTAAATTGTTTTTCAGAAGCAATAACTACAGAATTTCGAAGCAACAAAATGGGAAACGTTACCTTAAAAGTTTCAAACATTGTTTTTAATTCTAACCAATAGGCTATTTCTCCTCCTCCTCCAATATAAGACAAATTTGGCAATATGGCCTCTTGATACAAAGGTCTTAAAATAACATTAGGACTGAATTTTTCAGGTGTTTTTTGAACTAACTCTAAAATTTCAGTTTCAGAAAAAACAAGTTTTGTATTATTTATTTTATAAACTCCATTTTCAAAAAGAATACGTTCGCGCGAATTATCTTCCATATAAAAAAGGTTGATTTCTCTAGGATTTACCTGAACATCGTAAGAAAAAGAAGAAAGTCTTTCTTTTACTTTTTTGTATGAAGTTTGTTGTATGAGTTCTTCTTTAATAACAGGAACAAAAAGTTGTTTTAGGGCATTATCATCTCCATCTAAAATTACTAACCCGTATTCTTTAAATAATTCATTAACTAAATAGCGTGTTGCATCTGCTAAATTATCATGTCCTAAATAGGCTTTTTCAAAAAGCAAAATAAGTCTCTTGGCATAGTCACTAATTCCTAAACTTTCTTTCATTTCTTGAAATACTTGATCCAATCCTTCTGTGGTCAATCTTCCTACGGGACCTTTAGAATTTCTATGCCAACTGATTTTTTTTTGATTGAATTTAAAGTGATTGATTTCCTCAAAATCGTGATCTTCCGTAGCCATCCAATAAACAGGTACAAAATGGTATGTTGGATATTTTATTTTTAATTCTTTACACAAATTTATAGCTGAAACTATTTTGTATATAAAGTATAAAGGCCCTGTAAATAAGTTTAGCTGATGCCCTGTAGTAATCGTAAATGTTTTGGATTCTTTTATCCTATGAATGTTATCCAAAGTAGCTTGACTGATATCAAATCCTTGGTTTTGTTTTAGAAGTGAATCAGCTAGTATTTCTCGATTTTTTACAGGATAGTTATTTGTTTTTTCTTCTATTTGATTCAAAAAATGCTCAACTTTAGGAAATCGGTTATAGTATGACTGTAATTCTTTTTCTTCATTTAAATAATCAACAATTAATGGCGTAAAATACCCTGAGTCCTGATAAGTTATACAATCTGTTAGCATCTCTTTTTTTTAGGTAAAAATAGCAAATAGATTGATTCCTTTTTTAGGTTTTAACATCTTCTTAAAAGAGGGGGCTGAATCTGTAATAAATTTCTAATGCGTAATCTGATATAAAGTTATTATTCAACGGTAGTTAATATTTCTTTTTATAATTGCCTTTTAGATATACAAATTAGTAGTTTATCCACAATACCCTTTGCAAACATCTCTTTAATACCTCTTATTTAGTCTCTCATAAAAGTAAAAAAGTAAATTATGATGGTATTATTCAGGATTTTTTCAAAAAGTATCTGTTATAGGCAATTTCACTTGTAATTTGTAAACTTTTTGATAAGCCTGTATCTTTGTTCTTTTTTAAAGATCGTTTCTAAACTAAAATCTTCTATACCCTCCTGTATATCAAGAGAAATGATTAAACAATCAATATTGGTGTCATTTTGAATTTTTAATTTTTCTCTCACTCTATTCAATCGAGCATAACCTACCACTTGCCTAATATCCTGATGGAAATATACTTCCTTGTACCGTAATTTATATTTAGTATCTATAATCATTTGACAATGGAGTTTTGAAACCAGAACATCTAAGCTATTACTATAAGTGGATAATTAATAATATATTTCTTACTTACAAAATGGATTAAGCTTTAATCTGTTTGAGTTCATTGTCTTTAATTTCGTTTGAAATACGTTCAAAGACGGGATGACAATAATTTATGATAGGTTGGATGCTGCTATATTTTTTCCAAAAAGATTTTGATTACTTTTCCCATAACTACTAACAAAGTATAACACTTTTTTTAAAAAAATCTGTTTTTAATGCCATCTTCGCGAAACAGCTAAGATTTCGCTACCTTCAGAACACAAAAAATGCCCTCCTATTGAACGGAACCATTGGCATTTCATTCCCTTAGACCTTTGAGTTTTGGCTACCACCAAGATACCAAGCGAGTGGCTCTCTTTTGTAAAAAACTGCTAGAATGTAAATTGCCGTTTTTGCAACAAGGTCATTTCGGCAATCCTTTTTATTTAAGCTGATTTTAGGTTGGTATTACTTCTATTTTTATCTGCAATGCAGGAAACTTGCGGCGCTTCCACATACTACTCAAAAAGCCATAATCCCTCATTTTGATAAGATTTTAGGGAGTATATGCAAGGTAAAACATCTTATAAACTCCTCCAAAGAAAGTGTCATTTCTTTTTTAATTCCTTGTTCCTTTTAAAAAAGAATAAAAAAGAGGTTGTCCAAACATTTTTTTAGGACAACCTCTTTTTATTGGTTTACGCTGAATTTGCGATTTTGTAATGTCTTATGGAATAGTAAAAACCAAAGGAGTATACATTCTTTTTATATCTTAAAGGATTTATAAAAAATCCTTTGCAACTACTCTTTCACTATTTTTTTTAAAACTTTGTAGCCTGTTTTGTTTTGTCCAGAAAATAGATAGATTCCTTTTGGTAGTTCAGAGAGGTTCATAGTATCTGTGTTTTGCTCATTTCTAGAAACTAATTTACCCTCTGCGTTATAAATTGCAATATTTTCTAAATCTTCTGAAAAATACAATACCTCTTTTGCTGGATTAGGATATAGAACAAAGCTATTTTTTATATTTTCTGATGTAGAAAGAGTCTGTTCTATAATCTTAAAATTTTTCCAAATTACAGCTGCTTGATATGCAGCAACTCTACCTTCAGGAATTTTTAGTTCTATATTATTTAAAACAAGCCCATTAAAAACATCCCCAGATACTGCAAGTGGATCTATCCAATTTACAGTAACAGCAGTTAAACCTCTGCAATTTTCGAAAGCTCTATTTCTAATAGAAGTAACAGAATTAGGAATGGTAAGGGTGGTTAAAGCTCTACAATCCTGAAAAGCTCCATATCTAATAGTAGTAACTGAATCAGGAATGTTAACAGTCCTTAAACCTCTACAATCCTTAAAAGAATACGTTCCAATAGAAGTAAGCGAATTAGGTATGGTAACAGTGGTTAAAGCAGTACAATTTTCAAAAGCACTTTCACCAATAGAAGTAACTGAATTGGAAAGGGTAAGGGTATTTAACCCTTCGCAATTTAGAAAAGCTTTATCGCCAATAGAAATAACGGAATTAGGAATGATAACAGATCTTAAATTAGTGCAATAATAAAAAGCTTTATTTCCTATAGAAGTAACCGAATTGGGAATAGTAACGGTAGTTAAACCAGCACAACCCGAAAAAACAGATTCCCCAATAGAAGTAATAGAACTAGGAATCGTAATAGTAGTTAAACTACGACAATTATCAAAAGCATTATTTCCGATAGAAGTAACGGAATTAGAAAGGGTAACACTAGCTAAACTACGGCAACGCTCAAAAGCACTACTTCCGATAGAAGTAACGGAATTCGGAATAATAACAGAAGTTAAACCTGTTTTATAAAAGGCATTGCTTCCTATGGAAGTAACCGAATCAGGAATGGTAATAGAGCTTAATTTAGAACATAAATAAAAAGCTCTACTTTCTATAGAAGTAACAGAATCAGGAATGGTAACAGTCGACAAATTAGAACACCCCGAAAAAAGAGCACTATTAATAGAGGTAACAGAATTAGGAATGGTAACAGCGGATAATCCTAAACATCCTGAAAAAGCCAAATTTCCAATAGAGGTAATGGAATTAGGAAGATTAACAGCGGTTAAGAGTTCGCAATTAATAAAAGTAGAAAAACCAATAGAGGTAACGGAATTAGGAATGGTAACAGAAGTTAAACCTTTGCAATTTTCAAAAGCCTCATCTCCGATAGAGGTAACCGAGTTAGGAATGCTAACAGAAGTTAAACCTGTACAATTCTGAAAAGCACCATATCGAATAGAGGTAACTGTATAAGTAACACCTGCATTATCTACAGTAGAAGGAATAGTAATAGCGCCGCTAATAGAGGTATTAGGTGTTCTTACACTTACATTCATACCCGATGTCACCTCGTAGGTTAAATTTCCTACTGCAAACTCCTGCGGAAAAATACTAACTGTAAATAATAGAGCTACTATTATATTCAATCTTTTTAAAATTTTTTCAATCTTCATCATAATATTTTTTTGCAAATTTAAGTATAACTTTTGTTCTTTCTACTAATAGTATACCGTTTTTTAAGGCTAAAGAGAGGGTAACATTCGATGTTTTTTCTTTGTTTAGGCTCTAGTTATCCTTTTTTATTTATATTTCCCTGTGATCTTTAGTGTGTGTTTTTGATGACTCTTCTTTTAAATATTTCTTATAATTCAATACCGTTTCACTCCGTTTTTTCTATCTAAAAAATCCAAATCTTCTATCTTTCTACAACATAATAATGAGAGCACTAATAATAGGTTATTCTAATCATTAAACATAAAAACAACTTCACAAATGGTTTTCTTATTCACTCTAATTATACCTCTTCGTGTATTTTTACCCCAGATTAGCATTATTTATTACAGATAAAACCTATATATCGAGAAAAAATTTCCGTCTTTTTTTCTCTTCTTTTCTTCATCTTTTAGAAATTATCCCAATATTTTAGAAAAAAAATACAATCTCATAGATTCAAAACCTTAACAAAATGCTTTTTTAGATTTACCTTTGCAAAAAAAACAATCCCTTGAAAACCATTTTACTTATAACTCCTCCTTTTACCCAACTGAATACACCGTACCCAGCTACTGCCTATATAAAAGGTTTTTTGAATACTAAATCTATTTCATCATTTCAAATAGATTTAGGCATTGAAGTTATTTTAAAATTATTTTCTAAAAAAGGGGTTGAAAAAATATTTGAAATAAAAAAAACAGAAATCAATCATTTAACCGAGAACGCTCAACGAATCTATTCTCTTAGAAATGATTATATAAAAACAATTGAAAGTGTTATTGCCTTTTTACAAGGAAAAAAACCGTCACTAGCACGCCAAATCTGTTCAGGAAATTTCTTACCCGAAGCCTCTCGTTTCCAACAATTAGACGACATGGATTGGGCTTTTGGTAATATGGGAATGCAAGATAAAGCAAAACATTTAGCCACTTTATATCTTGAAGATTTATCTGATTTTATTATAGAATGTGTTGATGAAAATTTTGGTTTTAGCCGCTACGCTGAACGATTAGGAAGAAGCGCTAATTCTTTTGATGAACTACATCATTGTTTAAAAGAAGAACTCACTCATATTGACTCTATTACGCTAGAAATCCTAGAAGAAAAAATTAAAAACACAGCACCAAAACTCATTTGTCTTTCCGTTCCTTTTCCAGGGAATTTATACAGTGCTTTTCGTTGTGCACAATTCATTAAAAAACATTATCCTGAAATAAAAACCGCTATGGGAGGAGGTTTCCCTAATACGGAACTCCGCGATTTAAAAGATAAAAGGGTTTTTGAATTCTTTGATTTCATTACTCTTGATGATGGTGAATTACCATTAGAATTACTATGCACCCATATCTATAATACGAGCTCTAAAGAAATACAACTAAAACGAACTTTTATTCTTGAAAATGATGAAGTTATTTTTAAAAATAATTGTACACAACCTGATTATAAACAAAGCGAGGTAGGTACTCCTGATTATTCTGACTTATTGCTTGATCAATATATATCAGTAATAGAAATAGCCAATCCTATGCACAGTTTATGGAGTGATGGTCGATGGAACAAACTTACTATGGCACATGGTTGTTATTGGGGAAAATGTACATTTTGCGATATTTCATTAGATTATATCAAAATTTACGAACCTATTCACGCCCGAATTATAGTAGATCGTATGGAAAAAATCATTCAGCAAACAGGAGAAAGTGGTTTTCATTTTGTAGATGAAGCAGCCCCTCCTGCCCTTATGCGAGAAGTGGCTTTAGAAATTTTAAGAAGAGATCTAGTGGTCACTTGGTGGACTAACATTCGTTTTGAAAAAAGTTTTTCGAGAGATCTGTGTTTGCTTCTAAAACTTTCAGGATGTATAGCCGTATCAGGCGGATTAGAAGTAGCCTCTGATCGCTTATTAGCTTTAATAAAAAAAGGAGTAACAGTAGAACAAGTAGCCCGGGTAACACGTAATTTTACAGAGGCAGGTATTATGGTACATGCCTATCTTATGTACGGATATCCAACCCAAACAATTCAAGAAACAATTGACAGTTTAGAAATGGTACGTCAACTTTTTGAGATGGGTGTATTACAAAGTGGTTTTTGGCATCAGTTTGCCATGACCGCGCATAGCCCCGTAGGAATGAATCCTGAAGATTTTGGTGTAATTCCAAAAATAAACGAGATTACTTTTGCTAACAATGATATTCAGTTTAGGGATAAAACAGGGATTAACCACGATCAGTTTAGTTTTGGTTTAAAAAAATCACTTTTTAATTATATGCATGGTTTATGCTTTGATTTCCCTTTGCAAGATTGGTTTGATTTTAAAATTCCTCGAACTAAAATTGCGCCCAATTTTATTGAAAACTGCCTAATAACTGAAGATCCGTTTAATTTTAAACCTAATCAAAAAGTTTATTACATAGCTCCTCTTCCTCAAATTAAATTTTTCACAAAAAGTAAAAAAGGAAGATCTTGGGAAATGGCAGAAATGCTTTTTGAAACAAAAACAAATCGCTTTTCAATTCATCTAGAAAAAGGACACGCCCTCTGGTTACTTCAAAAATTAACCAACTTAGATATAAGAAACCATATTCCTCAAAATTTAGGACAGATAAAAAATAGCTTTGAAGAAAAATTTGAAGATTTTGAAATATTTTGGTTTTCAAAATCATTAAATCTAGTAAAAGAAAATGGTTTAATCTGTTTATAGTATTATTTTAAATTATGTCTATCAATTTATAAATCCATTTTTCGACTTATTAAAATTAAAAAAATACTAATTTCATTTGGCTTTATTTTCATAAAAAAGGGTTAATAGTCAAAAAGGGTTGGTGAAAATACTGTAAAGCATTATAAAATATGATATTTCGAAGGGTTTATTGAAACAAATTTCAATAAACTTTTTTTATTTATGAAAACTTCAAAAAAAGAGATATCCAACTTGTAAAAGTCTAGAAACTATAAAATGAGGAATTCAACAAAAAACAACGATTTAAGTATAGGTATTGTGGGCAATTATTTACTGCTATTAATAATAAATGTTTCAGATTCTAATAAAGAAATAAAATCAATATAAAATAAAAAAACCAGCCTTTAAAGACTGGTTTTAGGTGTTTTATTACGCTATTTTATTACGTTTTCTGTCATTTTCATTTAAAAAGATTTTACGTAAGCGAAGCGATTTAGGAGTTACTTCTACATACTCATCTTTTTGAATATATTCTAATGCTTCTTCTAATGTGAATTTTATAGCAGGAACAATTCTAGTTTTATCATCAGCTCCCGCACTACGGAAGTTTGTTAACTGTTTTGTTTTAGTAATATTTACAACCATATCATCACCACGAGAGTTCTCGCCAATTACCTGACCTTCGTACACATCTTCATTTGGATCTACAAAGAACTTACCTCTGTCTTGTAATTTATTGATTGAATAAGGAATTGCTTTTCCGTTTTCCATACAAATTAAAGAGCCACTAATACGTCCTGAAATTTCACCCTTATAAGGTTGATATTCTAAGAAACGGTGTGCCATAATAGCTTCACCTGCTGTAGCTGTTAATAATTGGTTACGTAATCCAATGATACCACGAGAAGGAATGATAAATTTAATAATCATACGTTCGCCTCTTGGCTCCATACTTAACATTTCACCTTTACGAACTGTTACAAATTCTACTGCTTTACCTGATACATTTTCAGGTAAATCAATGGTTAATTCTTCAACAGGTTCGCATTTTACGCCATCAATTTCTTTAATGATAACTTGAGGTTGGCCAATTTGCAATTCATAACCCTCACGGCGCATTGTTTCAATTAAAACAGATAAGTGTAATACACCACGACCAAAAACCATAAATTTATCAGCAGAATCAGTTTCATTAACGCGTAATGCTAAGTTTTTTTCTAATTCTTTTGTTAAACGATCTTTAATATGACGAGAAGTTACAAATTTACCCTCTTTACCAAAGAAAGGTGAGTCATTAATTGTAAATAACATACTCATTGTAGGCTCATCAATAGCAATAGTAGCTAATGCTTCTGGATTTTCGAAATCAGCCACAGTATCACCAATATCAAACCCTTCTAAACCTACAATTGCACAAATATCACCTGCAACGACTTCTTGTACTTTTTTACGGCCAAGACCTTCAAAAGTATGTAATTCCTTAATTCTAGACTTTGTGGTAGAGCCATCACGTTTTACGAGTGAAATATTCATTCCTTCACTTAAAACACCTCTTTGTAAACGACCAATCGCTATACGGCCTGTAAATGAAGAGAAATCTAATGAAGTAATTAACATTTGTGGAGTACCTTCAGAAACTTTAGGAGCAGGTACATTGTTTAGAACCATGTCTAAAAGAGGTTCTATAGATGAAGTTTGAACTTTCCAATCCTCGCTCATCCAGTTGTTCTTTGCAGAACCATATACACAAGGAAAATCTAATTGTTCTTCAGTAGCACCTAATTCAAACATTAAATCGAAAACTTTTTCATGTACCTCTTCAGGAGTACAGTTTTCTTTATCTACCTTGTTTATAACCACACATGGTTTTAAACCTAAATCAATTGCTTTTTGTAATACGAAACGAGTTTGTGGCATAGGTCCTTCAAAAGCATCTACTAATAAGCATACTCCATCAGCCATATTTAATACACGTTCTACTTCTCCACCAAAATCCGCGTGACCAGGAGTGTCTATAATGTTGATCTTAGTTCCTTTGTAAGTAACAGATACGTTTTTAGAAGTAATTGTGATACCGCGTTCGCGTTCTAAATCATTGTTGTCAAGGATTAAATCTCCTGTATTTTCATTTTCTCTGAATAATTGACAGTGGTACATAATTTTGTCAACCAAAGTCGTTTTGCCGTGGTCAACGTGCGCGATAATGGCAATATTTCTAATTGATTCCATGTGTGTGATTTTTGAAGGTGCAAAATTACAATTATTTTTTTCTAATTCAATCGTTAAGTATTGATTAGTTTAAAAAGATTTCTTCTCTTTATAAAAAAAACAAATAATATGTAAGTTATTTGAGTAGGATCCCCTTTTTTTTGATAGGTCTGATGGTGTAATAAAATAAAAAATCCCGAATGATTCGGGATTTATTTTTTGAACACTTAATTATAGATTATAAAGCAGCTACGTGTCTTGTTAATTTTGACTTTAAGTTAGAAGCTTTATTATCGTGTATGATATTTTTCTTAGCTAATTTGTCAATCATTGAAATAACGATTGGTAACTTAGCAACTGCTTCAGCTTTATCTGTAGCTAAACGGATAGTTTTGATAGCGTTACGAGTAGTTTTGTGTTGGTATCTGTTTAATACTCTTCTTTTTTCGTTACTTCTAATTCTTTTTAATGCTGACTTATGATTTGCCATTGTTCTTTAATTTTAATTGTAATAATAATTTATAAACTATTAGTTAAAAAAGAAAAACCTCCCACAACTACCTTGGTAATCACTTTGGTTTTAACTAATAAAATAATACTCGAGACACTAAGTAATTATTTTATAAAACTTATTTACAACTAATTTGTAGCCCGTAGGGGAATCGAACCCCTCTTGCAAGAATGAAAATCTTGAGTCCTAACCGATAGACGAACGGGCCAAGAAGCCTTATAGTATTTTAAAGTTGTAGCCCGTAGGGGAATCGAACCCCTCTTGCAAGAATGAAAATCTTGAGTCCTAACCGATAGACGAACGGGCCATAAGGCATTTGTTTTTTCAGTATTTCAATTTTTGTAGCCCGTAGGGGAATCGAACCCCTCTTGCAAGAATGAAAATCTTGAGTCCTAACCGATAGACGAACGGGCCTTTTTGTACTTTGATTGCTTTTATTGAGCGATCATTTCCGTATTTCGAGTGCAAAGATACACACATTTTTTGTTTTTGCAATAGCACTCGTAATTTTTTTTTGTTTTTTTTTATCTTTTTTTAGTAAGCCTTTGCAAATAAGACTCTTCCGTTTGAAGGATTTCCTGAAAAAATACAAATTCCATTTTCTTCTTTTCGTTCTAAAGGGATACAACGGATCGTTGCTTTGGTTAATTCTTTTATTTTTTCTTCGGTTTCTGGGGTTCCGTCCCAATGAGCGGATACAAATCCTCCTTTGTTTTCTAAGATATCTTTAAACTCATCAAATGTGTTTACTTCTGTAATATGAGCATTTCTAAAACTTAAAGCTTTAGTGAACATTTCGGTTTGGATTTCTTCCATTAAGCTTTGAATAAAGGATACTACGTCCTCTTTGGTTACTACTTGTTTAGATAAAGTATCACGACGAGCAATTTCAAAAGTTCCGTTTTCTAAATCTTTAGGTCCTATAGCCACGCGAACAGGGACTCCTTTTAGTTCCCATTCAGCAAATTTAAACCCTGGTTTTTGTGTGGTTCTGTTGTCAAACTTAACAGAAAGACCTAGCTTTCTTAAGGAATTACTTAAATCATCAGCTGCTGCCGTGATTTTTTCTAATTCTTCATCTGATTTAAAAATAGGTACAATAACGACTTGAATAGGGGCTAAGTTAGGAGGTAGTACTAATCCGTTATCGTCAGAGTGAGTCATAATTAAAGCTCCCATTAAACGGGTAGATACGCCCCATGAAGTTCCCCATACATATTCTTGTTTGCCTTCGGAACTGGTGAATTTTACATCAAAGGCATTGGCAAAGTTTTGGCCTAAAAAATGAGATGTTCCTGCTTGTAATGCCTTACCATCTTGCATTAAGGCTTCTATACAAAAAGTTTCTTCAGCTCCTGCAAAACGCTCATTAGCGGTTTTTACTCCTTTTACTACTGGTATAGCCATAAAGTTCTCAACGAAATTGGCATATACATTCATCATTTGTACTGTTTCGTCTAATGCTTCTTGTTTTGTAGCATGTGCTGTGTGACCTTCTTGCCATAAAAACTCAGCTGTACGTAAAAATAAGCGTGTACGCATTTCCCAACGTACTACATTGGCCCATTGGTTAATTAGTAATGGAAGGTCTCTGTATGATTGAATCCAGTTTTTATAAGTACTCCAAATAATAGCCTCAGAAGTAGGACGTACAATTAGTTCTTCTTCTAATTTAGCATTAGGATCAACCATTAATTTACCTGGTCGTTCTTCATCATTTTTTAAACGATAGTGTGTAACCACAGCACATTCTTTGGCAAAACCTTCTGCATTTTTTTCTTCGGCTTCAAACATACTTTTAGGTACAAAAAGAGGGAAATAGGCGTTACTGTGCCCTGTTTCTTTAAACATTTTGTCTAATTGTGCTTGCATTTTTTCCCAAATAGCATAGCCGTAAGGTTTGATCACCATACATCCTCTAACCGCTGAATTTTCAGCTAAATCGGCTTTTACTACTAGTTCATTATACCATTTGGAATAATCGTCTGCGCGTTTTGTTAAGTTCTTGCTCATTATCAGTATTTTGGCACAAAAATTGTGATTTGTTAAAGTTGAAATAATTTGTGCAAAACTAGTTATTTTTGTATTGTCCAACAA
This sequence comes from Flavobacterium columnare, assembly GCF_014844295.1. Lineage (NCBI taxonomy): Bacteria > Pseudomonadati > Bacteroidota > Flavobacteriia > Flavobacteriales > Flavobacteriaceae > Flavobacterium > Flavobacterium columnare. The sequence continues at coordinate 2,378,287 of NZ_CP054494.1, read as the reverse complement.
TAAAAAATTGAGAAATGAAAACAAACTTCCAATATTTAAGAAATGCTGTTGTTAAAACAGTATTAGTAAGCATAGGCTTGCTTGCACAAGCTTGTGCTTCTTATCAAAATATTTCCTATTATGATAATGATGGCATTTATGGTTCTACTCCTAAGGAAACGAGGATAGTTCAAGAGATTAAAGATCAAAATAATGATGGTGGACGTTATAAAGAGTATTTTGGTGCTAAAGCAAATGATTTTAAAATCTCTAATAAAGAAGTGTTTACAGATATTGCTAGTTATACTTCAACTTTAGATACTACTAAAATAGTATCTAGAAAGAATTATGAAGGTTGGGGAGGCAATAATAAAGAGGTAACGGTAAATGTATACAATAATTCTTGGAATCATTGGGGATGGAGTTATGGAACATGGTGGAACCATTGGGGATATAGACCTTATTATTCTGGATTTAGTTATTGGAATGATTGGTATTATAGCCCTCATTGGGGATATACGTATTATGGTCCTTATTGGGGATCTGGTTGGTATGACCCTTACTATACTAATACGTATTATGGTTGGAATAATTCTTATTATTATGGAAGAAATTACAGTTATAGTGGAGAAAGAAGGTTTGGAGGATATGATGGAGGAAGTTATTTAAACTATTCAAATTCGTTTTTAAATTATAATACCAATCCAAATTATATTGGTTCAAGAAGAAATGGAGGAGATACACAAGATTATATAACTAATACTAGACCTAGAAACTATGAATCTTCGCCAAGGAGCTATGAAACACCTAGAAACTATGAATCTTCACCAAGGAGTTATGAAGCACCTAGAAACTATGAATCTTCACCAAGGAGTTATGAAGCACCTAAAAACTATGAATCTTCACCAAGGAGTTATGAAGCACCTAGAAACTATGAATCTTCACCAAGGAGTTATGAGGCACCTAGAAACTATGAATCTTCACCAAGGAGTTATGAAGCACCTAGAAACTATGAATCTTCACCAAGGAGTTATGAAGCACCTAGAAACTATGAATCTTCACCAAGGAGTTATGAAGCGCCTAGAAACTATGAGTCTTCACCTAGATTTTATAATAATGGAGGGCGTAGATAACCATAGTTTAAGATTCAAAATTTGTTAAATGCTACTTTATATTTAAGGTTTTATAAGTAAAAAAATGAAAAAGTTTTATTTAGTATTTATTATTCTTATAAGTTTTTTGAATAGTAATGCACAAGGAGTAAAAGAAGCTCTGCAATATTCCATAATAGATATGAATGGAACCGCTCGATTTAGAGCCCTAAGCGGTGCTTTCGGTGCTTTGGGAGGAGATTTGTCAGCGATAAGTATAAATCCAGCTAGTTCTGTCGTATTTGCAAATAATCAATTTGCTTTTACCCTGAATAATAGATACAATGGTATTAGAACTCAATATTTTGAAACAAATACAAATACCAATACGGGTAATTTGACTTTTAATCAAATTGGAGGGGTTTTTGTTTTTGAAAATAACAATAAGTATTCCGATTGGAACAAATTTGCTTTAGCGTTGAATTATGATGATCAAGCAAATTTTAAAAATACTGTAGCTGTATTGGGTGAAAATCCAATAAATTCTATTGATAAATATTTTTTAAACCATGCAAGAGGGATGCGCTTTTCTGATATTGCAGGTTTAAATTATGATCAAATGGGCTTTACTCAAAACCAAGTAGCTCTAGGTTATAGGTCTCAATTATTAGATTATGATACGGTGAATAATGTGTTTTATGCTAATGTTTCACATGCTTCTGATGGTAAGAAATATACGCAACAAAGTTACATAAGTAATACAGGATATAACGGTAAATTAGCTTTTAATTTTTCTACCGAATATGATAAAAAATGGATGTTAGGTCTTAATTTAAACGCACATTTTTCTGATTATACACAACAAAAAACATTTACAGAAAAAAATGACAAAGCATATTATTCAAAAGGTGCTACGATCAATGAGGTGTTATTTTATAATGAATTAACAACAAAAGGTTCGGGGTTTTCATTTCAAGTAGGGGCTATTTACAAACCCGTTGCAGGGTTGAGACTAGGACTTACGTATGAATCGCCTACTTGGATGGTTTTAGAAGATCAACTAATACAAAGAATTTCTACTTCGGGAGTAGTTGTCAAGCCGGTAGGAGGAAGTACGACTTATAGTCCTGTTGTTAACAAAGTAGATCCGAGAACAACCATTATTTTTGCGCCCTATACAGTCGTTACGCCTAGTAAATGGAGTTTTAGTGGGGGGTATGTTTTTGGTAAACAAGGGTTTATTAGTTTTGATTACAGTGTAAAAGATTATTCTTCGATTATTTTTAAGCCTATTAACCAATTTAATAATCCAAATGAAAATAATTCTAATAATATATTTTCAAATTTGTTTAGAACATCTAATGAGTTTAGAGTAGGTGTTGAGAAAAAAATAAAACAATGGAGTTTACGTGGAGGGTATAGATATGAAGAGTCCCCTTATAAAGATAAAAGTTTAATGGGCGACTTAGTTGGTTTTTCAGGAGGTTTTGGCTATAATTGGGGAGGGACAAAATTAGATTTTGCTTTTTCTACTTCAAAAAGAAATTATAAAGAGTTGATTTTTGAAGGAATTCCTGATTTTGTTAGTTATTCTAGAAGAAATAATAATGCAACCCTAACACTTTCATTTGAGTTATAAGTAAATTAAATAAAAAATATAAAACCTCTTGTTTATAAAGACTAACAAGAGGTTTTGCTTTAAAGTAATAGGTGTTTTTGAATTAGAGTGTCTTATCTTTCAAAATTTTATCGTAATTTTGCACTCCAATTTTTTACAGTCATGAGAACCAAGTCGTTAAAAAAAAATAAAATCAATGTAATTACCTTAGGTTGTTCTAAGAATGTATATGATAGTGAAGTCTTAATGGGGCAACTAAAAGCCAGTGGCAAAGACGTAGCACATGAACAAGAAGGGAATATTGTAGTAATTAATACTTGTGGTTTTATTAATAATGCTAAAGAAGAATCGGTTAATACAATATTAGAATATGTAGATAAGAAAGAACAAGGTTTGATTGATAAAATTTTCGTTACAGGATGTTTATCGGAAAGATACCGTCCCGATTTAGAAAATGAAATTCCAGACGTAGATCAGTATTTTGGAACGACAGATTTGCCTTTGCTTTTAAAAGCTTTAGGGGCTGATTATAAACATGAATTATTAGGTGAACGTTTAACGACTACACCTAAAAATTATGCGTTTTTAAAAATAGCAGAAGGATGTGATCGTCCTTGTAGTTTTTGTGCTATTCCTATTATGAGAGGAAAACATATATCGCAACCTATAGAAAAATTAGTCAAAGAAGCTGAAAATTTAGCCAAGGACGGTGTAAAAGAATTAATTTTAATTGCTCAAGATCTGACTTACTATGGATTGGATTTATATAAAAAAAGAAATTTAGCAGAATTACTAGAAAACTTAGCAAAAGTAGAAGGTATAGAATGGATTCGTTTGCATTATGCTTTTCCTACAGGGTTTCCTATGGATGTATTGGATTTAATGAAGAGAGAGCCTAAAATTTGTAACTATTTAGATATCCCTTTACAGCATATTTCAGATAAAATTTTAAAATCAATGCGTCGAGGTACTACGTATGAAAAGACAACCCAGTTGATACATGATTTTAGAAAATTAGTTCCTAACATGACCATCCGTACAACACTTATTGTGGGATATCCAGGCGAAACAGAAGAAGATTTCCAGATACTTAAAAATTGGGTTGAAGAAATGCGATTTGAGCGTTTGGGTTGTTTTGCCTATTCACATGAAGAAAATACAACGGCGTTTGAATTGGAAGATGATGTGCCAGATGAAGTAAAACAAGCACGTGCTAATGAAATTATGGAAATTCAGGCTCAAATTTCATGGGAATTAAATCAAGAAAAAATAGGACAAACTTTTAAATGTATTATAGATCGTAAAGAAGGGGCTTATTTTGTAGGAAGAACAGAATTTGATAGCCCAGATGTAGATAATGAGGTATTGATAGATGCTTCTAAGTTCTACTTAAAAACAGGAGAGTTTGCAACTATTACTATTATTGATGCAAGCGAGTTTGATTTATATGGAGAGCCTGTCTAAAAAATAGCAGGTTATTGATAAAAAAGCGGTATACAAAAAGGAAGTAATTGCGTTGTTTGGACTCTCTAAAAAACAGAGAGGTCATAATGCCTTCAACAATAGAAGAAGAGCATCTGAATGTTAAATATTCTTTTTTATACAGCTTTTTTATGGTAATGTGGTCAAAAATGGTTGGTAATTTTTGATTTTAAATTGCTTATATTACAACATCAAATTCAAGAGGAAGTTGGCTCTGCTGAGGAGCAACCAACCAGCAATAAGTTTGATGATTATACGATAATTAAAGGATAGGTTTTAATCTATCCTTTTTTAATTATCGGTAATCAAATATGGCTAAAAAAACCTATTTTTGCATTTGATTTTTATAGTATAAATACCACCTTAAAAAGTTCTTTTTGTTTTTTATACTTAATCCTCTATGAATATTTAGATTCCCTTTCAAATGTCCAAAAAATGATTCAAGAGCATTAGTTGAATTTGGTATTTTATCATCTTTAAGATAGGTAAAGATATGTGGTAATGCTTTTTTAATTACAGTAAATGATCTTCTAACCATTTTATGAGTATACCAATATTTTTTACTTTCGATTTTATATGATCTTTCATTAAGATAGTCTCTATATTTTTCTTCCCAATCTATAAGCTCTATTAACCATAATTGTCTTTTGTGTTGAGAATTAAATCTGATGGATTTTAATTACAATTTGCTTTAATTCAAAGCCTGATTTGTGTTTTGGATTAGCGGTGAGCCAAATTTTACACATTCTTAAATATGTACTAAACACCTTTGAAAAGCTATGTCAGGGCAAATTCTTTGTATCGCTTTTAATACAGATTTATCACCATCAGAAGTAATATATTTTATAGTAATCCCTAGATTTAATAAATTTTGTAAATCTTCTGCAACTTCTTCATAATTTTCGTTATCAGTTATTCTATAAAGTTGAGTAGATTTTAAATGAAAATTTCTATAAACTACTAAGCAAATATCATTAGGAAGATAAGTCCCATCAATCATAAAATAAAAATCATCAGTGGAACTAAACTCTAAAACAGGAGCTTTAGATAACATTTTAGAAAAATAACGTTGTAAAGTACTTTTACTGTAACCAGATTCAAGTGAAATTTTATCAAAAATATCTTTACCGATTATCCAGTTTTTAAACCAAATCTCTTTATTAGAATCTGAAACTGATTTATTATTTGAAGTAAATAATTGACCACAATCATTACACTTAAATCGTTGCTTATTTTCTCTTATTCCCCACTTTATCGTATTGAGGCTTTTCCAAGTTGGATATCTCTTTTTTTGAAGTTTTCATAAATAAAAAAAGTTTATTGAAACAAATTTCAATAAACCCTTCGGAATATCATATTTTAGAATGCTTTACAGTATTTTTACCAACCCTTTTTGACTATTAAACCATATTTTACAATACTTAACAGCTATTTCACAAATTACACCATTTAAACTTTGAATTTTCTTTTTAAAAATAGGATATCTACAAAAACAACAAAAATTAGTGTTGGTTATCGATGCGCTTCGTGCTCGAACGAACGATGATTTCAATTATATACTCAACCGTCTGTTCAAGTTGTTTTTAAAATGAAAAAAAACGTATCGAGAATTTTACTTTTTAATCTAGTATATTTTAAGTTTAAATGATATTATTTTTGACTATTAAACCTTATTTTCCTCTTAGTTTTCGGAAATAAAAAAAGGCTGTCTGAAGAGGTCATAATCTTATCATTTCCATCAAAAGAGAGAATTACATAAAAATGATAATGTAATTTCTCCTGTCATTAAAACAACCGATTAAACGTTAAGTTTTGACTTTTCAGACAGCCTCTCTAAATTAAATACTTATTAATTTATATAACTATTTCCTTTTCCATTAACTTCAAAATTCACATAAGGAGCATCTCCTGTTGCAATAGTACCTCTTACTCTAAAAGGGCCTTGTAGTTTTTCAATAGAAGGACGTACACTATTATTGTATAACTCTGATTCTGTTATTTCTTTAAAATCAACTAAAACATTATTGGTTCTAAACTGATCCCAAGGTGCATAGGTTCCAAAACTTACTGTTTTATCATCTATAGTATATGCTATTTGGTTAAATGTACCTGTTGACGCTCCTGTTTTATGAACTGCTAAAACATATCCGTATTTTTTTACTGGAATAGAGGTTGGTGGTGTATTGTAAAAATAACTACCATACCAAGGAGTATAATTTTTTAATACAATTTCTCTATCTGTATTATTGAATATGATAATTTTGGCACAATTAGCTATACCGTAATCTGATTTTAGTTTATCCACTGCTTTTTTAGCTTCATCATAAGTCTTCGCTGTGTATAAAGTTTCTTCACATTCTGAGTAGTTTGATACTCCATTAACATTAATAGTAACATCAAGGTTTGATTCAATATTTACAGCAGTATATTCTATTGGGTATCCTGGGTTTTGTTTAGAAACCTCTGCTCCATTCACCACAAAGTCTCTTACTTTTTCAAAATTTCCTGCAAAAGCCCCAAATGCTGAATCTAATCCACCAGTTGCGCTACCTCCTAACTGTTTTGCATATACTTTTGTATTTTGAAATGTACTGGCATATCTTAACTTTTGCTCGGCTGTTATGTTTGCAGCTGGATTTTTATAAGCAAAGTTTAAAGCTTGTTCCATTTCAAAAGAACTTTCATCGGATTCGTAAACTAAAGTATATAATCTACCATAGGTTACAGATGATATATAGGCAGCTGGATTTTTTTCTCCTATATATTTATCAAATTCAGATCTTGGATACTCTTTTTTTATCCAACCAAAATCGCCTTGAAGTCCTGGTTTTGCTAATACTGATACATTAAAGAATTTTTGTTTAAGCGTAACAGCGTAATAAGTCTTGTTTTTCTTAAAGTTTATTCCCAAACTCGCTGACAAACCTGCTGCCGGTCCTGTATAACCAACCCCTACGGCTACTTGTAATTGCTTGCTATCGTAGGTTCTCTGAATTTCAACAGCATAATTAGCAGGAAACTTTGTTCCTGATTCATAGTATCCATCTAGTATTTTTTCTAAGGCTCCTTGTACTTTTCCTGCCGTTGGATTTTCTACATTCATGCTTGAAGGTTTTGATGAACTTGCTGAAAAAGCATCTACTTTTACTTCAATTGAATTTCTTCCTGTTCCATCAATAGGAATAGACGCTAGATTTCCTGATACAATAGTTCCTCCTTGCACAATGTTTCCTGGCCACAGCAAATGAGCTCCTCCTCCTAATTTTGAAAAATTTTCAAATGTCTTATCATAGCGTTCTTCAATCGTTTTACAGCTTGAATAGCCTCTTTCATTTGATGATGGAGAAAGGATTCTTCTACTAATTTTTAATTCTGTTTTAGGACCAGCATAAATCCCTTTGTCATTAAGAGCTTGACTCTCTTTTGGGGATTCATTGGTCACAACGTCTTCGTTGTTACAACTTAAAACGGACATTTGCATTACTAGTAGTAATGCCAATCTAGCATTTGGTTTTAAAAAATTCATACACATCTATTTGTAATTATCTAATCAATAAGCTTATTTTTTATTTTAAACATTATATATAACTCTAGTTATTTTTGGATAACTTCAAGAAATTACCGTAAAACAACGTCTTTTACAATTTCTCCTCCTAACTCTTCGTTTATCATTTTTATAATTTTATCTTTTCCATAACTTAATTCTTCTCTTAAAACGGCAGATGTTAATTCAACATATAAAACAGAACCTTTTAATATAACTCCTTGTGTGTAATAATTCACGCCATTTCCCATTAAATTTTTCCAAGCATCAACTACCGAAATTTGATTTAGCCCTTTCTCTAATTTGTTTGTTTGAATAATCTGTTTTAGTATGTCCCCTATTGGGCTGTCATTATTTAATCGTTTTGCCATCTTCCATTACTTTTGCGTAATAATTTTCATTTCCATTTTCTGCTTCTAAAATCATTTCTTGGTCTGTAATTTTTAGCAATTTATCCTTGTGTTTTCCAAATTTGGAACTAAATTCTAAATAAATCTCACCTTCTTTTTCTATTCCTTTTATTGTTTCTTGTAAATCGTTAATTAAAAATTTACCTGTAGGTTGCCAACGTACTTTTTTATGAAATCCTTGCTTTTCTGTGAATTCAAAATAATCATAATTTTCATTTATTACATATTTTTTATCCTCACCTTCAACGACTTCTACTTTTTCTATTTGCCAATAACCATTTAACTTATTCAATTCTTTTAATTCTATTTTTTTAGTACATGAAATAACTAAAAAAACAAACAGAATATTACACGCTAACCTCATATTTGTCCCTATTAATATGTGGTCTAAAGTAAGGAGTATTAAACTATAATAAAACTATTTTACAGGATTTTTTTAAAAAAAAGAGTCTTTTTTTTCTGTTTTTTTATCAACAATAAGCATAAGAAACAGGTTTAACCTACTATCGTTTTATAGGTAGTTAAGCATCTTTCACGAGCTATTTTATGATCTACCATAGGTTTAGGATACTGAGGGGTTTCTAACTCTGGAATCCATTTTTTGATGTATTGTAAATTGGGGTCAAACTTTTTAATCTGCTCGGTTGGGTTAAAAATCCTAAAGTAAGGTGCTGCATCTACCCCACTCCCAGCAGCCCATTGCCAGTTGCCTACATTACTTGATTGCTCATAATCTAATAATTTTGTAGCAAAATAAGCCTCACCCCAACGCCAGTCTATTAATAAATGTTTGCATAAAAAACTAGCCACAATCATTCGTACACGGTTGTGCATGTGCCCTGTTGCATTAAGCTCTCGCATACCTGCATCTACAAAAGGATAACCTGTTTGTCCTTGACACCATTTTTGAAAAAAAAGCTCATTATTTTCCCATGGTATATGATCATATTTATCCTTGAAACTCTTGTGAACTGTATGAGGAAAATGCCACAAAATTTGCATAAAAAATTCTCTCCAAATCAGTTCGTTTAGAAACGTTGGGTTTTCAAAGGTGCGCACATATTCTACTAATTTTCGTATGCTTAAAGTTCCAAAACGCAAATGAATGCTTAATAATGAGGTTCCTGGTAAACTGGGATAATTACGAGTGGCTTCGTAATGGGTTATCAACGCATCTGAAATATTATATTTAGGGAACACAATAGTAGTAGGCTTAAAACTAATGTCCTTTAAACTTAAAAAAGGGTAATTATGTGGTATTATTTTATGTATTAATTTTTCAGAGGGGTAATATGGTAATTGTATTGTATTTAAGTTTTCTTTCCATTTTTTAGAATAGGGTGTATAAACCACATAAGGTGTTTGATTGTTTTTTAATATTTCTGTTTTTTCAAAAATAACTTGATCCTTACACGTTTTAAAGGCTACTTGGTGTGATTTTAGTAGTTCATTAATGGCTTTATCTCGTTTTCGGGCGGCTGGTTCATAATCATGATTTGTATAAACATTTTCAATTTTATGCTTTGTTATAAGTTCTGAAAAAATTTCTACCGGATTGCCATAAAAGATAGCTAAAGATTTGTTTACTGCTTTAAGCTGCCTGTTAATATATTGTAACTGTTCATGAATAAACGAAACCCGAGCATCCGTTTTTTCTAATTGATTTAAAATAGTAGTATCAAAAATAAAAATAGGTAATACGCTCTGGTTTTCTTGCAAAGCAAAGTATAAGGCTGCGTTGTCCTCTACTCGTAAATCTCTTCTGTACCAAAAAATTGTCATTTTTAATTAATTATTGAAACATGTTAGCTAAAATACGGTATCGACTCTCGAAAATAAAACGCACTTTATTAGACACCCACCATCCTGCAATTAAATTACCTAGCAGCCCTAAGGGTAGTTTAAAATTAACAATATCGGTCATTAATACGTTTCCTTGTGGTGTTTTTTCAAAATGATGTTCATGATGCCACATAGTATAGGGACCAAAACGTTGTTCATCTACAAAAAATTTTTGGTGCTCTAAATGTGTAATTTCGGTTATCCAATTATTTTTTAAAAAAGGGAAAACACCTATTTTGTAGGTAATAATTTGCCCCGCATAGGTAGTATTACTGGGGTTATTAGTAATACGAAAATCCATATCCTTAGGCGTAATTTTATCAAGATTTTTGGGCAAGGTAAAAAAATGCCATGCTTCATCTAAACTAATAGGTAGTATTTGCTTAGAAGTTAGGGTATAAATACCTGATTGTTTTTTTATGCTAATATTCATCTTTTTTAATTTTTATAGGATAATTGAGTAGTATAGTTCCATTTTTCTCTAAGATATTCAAACAGGAGTACGCTACTATAAAGCATTGTAAAACAATAAAAACTGTCTTCTAAAGGCATGGTCCCTATTTGAATATTTAAGTTTTCGGTATTGTTGTAATAAACAACAGCTTGCGGGGTAAACATTCCTGTAAGTGCTGAATTAACTAAAAAAAAAGGAATGTAAATAATAACAAAACTTATATAAAACTGACGAGCATAACGCCATTGATATACGCTTTGTAAGAACATAATTAATGCAAAAAGACCTAAGCTTGAAGCGGTGTATCTTTTTTCTAAATTAAAAAAAAGTAATAATACGCTAATAATGAATAAACAAACACTTATGCTTTGGGTTGCTTTTTTAGTCAATTTAATATAAGGAAAAAAATAACACATGGCATAATGTATAAAGTTACTAGCATAGGGTATTAGCAAGAAAAACAACCATTCTTCTATGGGTAATTTCAAAAAGCGAATACCCATTAAGTAGGTGTTATTAAAACCCCAAATTTCTTGATAGGCAAAATAAATATCCCAAGCAATAAAAAACAACCCTACGACAATAATGGATAGAAAATAAGGTTTCCAAAAACGAATAAAGTGCATCCATTTCTTCTCAAAACTAAATAGAAAAGGAAGGGCAAAACTGGTTATATCTAATATGAAGTAGTAGTATTTTTCCACGATTTTAATGTTTTGTATTCAATTTTCTAGCTTCTTTAAAATATTTAATGGGTACAAACAACATTCCAAAACATTCGCCATCTGCTTTACCTAGGTGTTTGTGGTGTACTTTATGGGCTTTTCTTAGCCCTCGTAAATACCAATTATTTGTGTTTTCAAACCATTTGAATCGTCTATGAATAAGAATATCATGGATTAAAAAATAGGCTAATCCGTAAAAAAAGATGCCTAATCCTATAAAAAAAAGTGTATTTATCCCGTTGTTTGCTCCAAAAAAGAACAATAAAATGCTTGGGGTGGCAAATACTATAAAAAAGAAATCATTTTTTTCGAAAACATGAGGATATCCGGGTTGATGGTGGTCTTCATGAAAATACCAGCCTAAACCGTGCATAACGTATTTATGTGTAAGCCAAGTAACACCTTCCATTGCTACAAAAACAAGTAGCGTAATAAGTATATAATAAATGATTTGCATGTTTTTTTTATAACTGTTATTATAAGATATTTTATTTAATTAAATTTAGATTTTTAAATACCATCATTTCGCCAAAAAGGCAAACTTTTCTTATATTAGAAACCCTAATTCTTTGAGTAATTAAAACTTCGGGTTTACACTTCTTAATTTTTTTAAATAGGCTTAAGTAATACTTATAAGCCATATAAACGGCTATTTTAGAAGAAATAGGCAATAGTTTTATGCCTATTAAAGCGTTTTGAAAATCATTTTCAATGTCATTTTCAATATTTAGTTTTTCATGCGTAGAAAAACATTTAAAATTAACCTGAGGAAAATAAGTTCGCCCTAAATCGTTAAAATCAGCACTAATATCTCTTAAAAAATTAATTTTTTGAAAAGCAGCTCCTAAACTTTGTGCATAAGGTTTTAATTGTTCATATTCAAGAACATTTCCATTTAAAAATACTTTTAAACACATTAATCCTACTACTTCTGCACTTCCGTAAATATATTCGTTGTATTTTTGATCGTTTAGATTTTGTATTTCTTCTAAATCCATTTTCATAGAATGCAAAAAAGAATCTACTAAATGTTGTGGAATATTCTTTTCGCGCTGGGTTTTACAAAACGAATTAATAATAGGATTAAGCGAAATACCATTTTCAATAGAGGCACGGTACTCGTTTTCAAAAAGCATCATTAATTTAGCTTTATCGTATTGATGAAAGGTATCTACAATTTCATCAGCAAAACGAACAAATCCGTAAATGTTATAAATATGCTGTCTTATTTCAGGTTTAAACAATTTAGATGCCCATGAAAAAGAAGTGCTATATTTTTGGGTTACCATTTTTGAAGTAAGCCCTGAAATATGATCAAAAAGTTGCTCGTTATTCATAGTCTAAAGTTTAGAAATTTATAATTGTTTTTTTAGAATATAATCAGTTACTACTTTACCCGAAATTAAGGCAGGAGGTACTCCTGGTCCTGGAACGGTAAGTTGCCCTGTATAGAAAAAATTTTTGAGTTTTTTATTATTTATACGAGGGCGTAAAACAGAGGTTTGTAATAGCGTATTAGCCAGTCCATAGGCATTGCCTTTACAAGAATGATAGCGTTGTTTAAAATCATTTACTCCAAAAGATTTTTTAAAGATTATAGCTTCCTTTAAATCTTCGCCGGTGCATTTTTTGATTCTTTCTAAAATGATATCAAAATATTTTTCATGTATGGCTGGGTTATCATTTAGGTCCACTGCTACGGGTATTAAGAAAAACCCAATTTCTTTTCCTTCTGGAGCCAAGGTATCATCTGTTATACTTGAAAAATTAGCATAAAATAAAGGTTTTTTAGGGTATTCAAAAGTATCGTAAATTTCTGTTGCGTGTTGTTCAAAATCGGTATCAAAAAATAAATTATGGTGTAACAAATGTTTTACTTTTTTATTAAATGCCACATAGTACAAAAAAGAACTTGGGGCAAATGTTTTATTTGACCAATAATTAGGAGTGTAATTTCTATTTTTGTTTAATAAACTTTCGGTATGCGCATAATCTGCACCTGAAATAAATACATCCGCTTCAAACTCTTTATTTGTGGTACGTATTTTAGTTACTTTATGTTTTATATTTTCAATAGATAGAACTTCTTCATTTATATGAAAAACAACACCCAGTTCTTTAGCTAACTGTACGATACCTAATGCTACAGCATTAAAACCTCCTTTAGGGTACCAGGTTCCTAAACCAAAATCGGCATAGTTCATAAAGTTATAAAAAGCAGGAGTCTTGCTAGGCTTAGCTCCTAAAAATAAAACAGGAAATTCTAAAATACTGCGCAGTTTAGTATCTTTTATTCTACTGCGTACTTGCTTTGCTATGGTTGTAGTAAATAAATGTAATCTTTTAGCTGTTTGTATTGAAATTAATTCCGTTATTGACCTTCCTGGATTGTATACTAGGTCGTGAATAGCTATTTGATAATTATCGTGTGCTTCTTTTATAAATTGTTTTAATATTTTTCCGCTTCCTTGTTCTATATGTTCAAATGTGTCTACAATTTTTTCAAGGCTGTCATCAATATCTATAGAATCCTTTTCGCCAAAAAACACTCGATAAGCAGGGGTTAATTTTTCTAGCGAGTAATAATCTTCTACTTTTTTTCCAAAATCAGCAAAAAATCGTTCAAACACATCGGGCATCCAGTACCAACTGGGCCCCATATCAAATTTAAAACCGTCAATTTCCATCATGGAAGCTCTCCCTCCTAGCTGTTCATTTTTTTCAACAACTTGTACACTATAGCCCGCCTTTGCCATATAACAGGCTGCTGTTAATGATGAAAATCCTGAACCTATGATAACTGCTTTTTTCATTTCGAAAAATTTAATTAGTACAAATTTATACTATTTTATTGTAAATAGAAAAATATTTTACTAAATTTGAATCAACCTAATAAGTTATTAAACTAAAATACAGTTATTTACATAAAGATAAGGTAATTTTCCTACTTAAGAACATTTTTTTACATAATTAACACGCAGTTGTTCTTTTGTTTTTAAACGGCTTAAAAAAACATTTTATTAATTCATAAAAAGACATTCACCATTGATTTATCTCAAAGAAAACCAATAACTTTTAAAATGTTTACAGATGAAGATATTAATTACAGGAACTACAGGATATATAGCACAACGTTTAATCCCCTTGTTGTTAGAAGCAAATCATAAATTGGTATGCTGCGTTCGCGATTTTAACCGAACCCCTTATATCTATGAAAACCATCCTAACATTACTTTTATAAAAATAGATTTTTTAAATATTGAAACAATTCAGTTACCACAGGATATTGATGTTGCTTACTATTTAATCCATTCTATGTCTGCCTCTGGAGGAGATTTTGAAAAGATGGAAAAAATTTGTGCTGAAAACTTTAAAACATTGATTGAAAAAACAAATTGCATACAAGTTATATATTTAAGTGGCATTGTAAACAATAATACTTTATCAAAACATTTACAATCTAGGCTATGTGTTGAAAAAACCTTACAATCACAAAAATATGCTCTAACAACTTTTAGAGCAGGCATCATCGTTGGAAGTGGTAGTGCTTCTTTTGAAATTATACGTGATATTGTGGAAAAATTGCCTCTTATGATAACTCCTAAATGGCTCAATACAAAAACTCAATCTATAGCAATAAGAGATGTTTTAAATTATCTTACCAAAACTATTTTAGTAAAAGCAACATATAATAAGTCATTTGATATTTTTGGTCCAGAAATACTTACTTACAAACAGATGTTGTTAAAATTTGGAGCTGTTAGAAACTTAAAACGATCTATTTTTACCCTACCCATCTTGACTCCAAAATTATCTTCTTATTGGTTGTATTTTGTTACTTCTATTTCATTCAATTTAGCTAAAGCTTTAGTTGATAGCTTAAAGGTTGAAGTCATAGGAAAACCAAGTACTATAAATGAGTTGCTAAACATTACTCCTATTCCTTATGAAGAATCCGTTGCTTTAGCCTTTCAAAAAATAGAGCAAAATGCTGTTATTTCTAGTTGGAAAGATGCTATGAGTAGTGGTTTTTTTCAGAATCAATTACATGATTATATACAAGTTCCTTCCTATGGTTGTTTTAAAGATTTACGAGTAAGAAATATAATTGATGAAAAATTAACATTGGAAAAAATCTGGTCTATAGGAGGAAAAAACGGGTGGTACGCTTTTAACTGGATGTGGGAACTAAGAGGGATTGTAGATAAATTTTTTGGAGGAGTAGGATTGCGTCGTGGCAGAACACATCAAAATGAAATTCAATCAGGTGATTCTTTGGATTTTTGGCGAGTTATTTTAGCTGATAAACAACAAAAACGTTTATTATTATTCGCAGAAATGAAGTTGCCTGGCGAAGCTTGGTTGGAATTTTCTATCAAGAAAAACAAATTGTATCAACGAGCTGTTTTTAGACCTAAAGGAGTTCTTGGTCGAATTTATTGGTATGCTGTCTCTCCGTTTCATGTTTTTGTATTTAATGGGATGATTGACCATTTAATAAAAAAAGACTAGGATCAATAGTACCGTATTTTTTGAATCTAGCCGTTGTGATAAAAAAGAAAAGAGTAACGAAGATAAAAATACAAGGCTTTTTCCCGCAGATGTGGTTTAACTGCATTGAAAGCAAAAAAAGGATTTCTTTTTTAAATTCAAAGTCTTTTTTATCTGTCATAAACTACTAATGCACAATCTGGGTTTAATGCCCTTGTTTGGTGAAACTTTTTGATTACAAAAAGAGTTAGATAGCGTCATTCTCTAGAATATTTTAGGATTAACCAAGGAATTTTATAAACATGAAAAAAATGAAAAATATAGTTGTCATAGGTTGTGGAAGTGGTATAGGACTTGCTACCCTAAAAGCATTACATAATACTGATCATATCATAGGAATTTCAAAAACGTATTCTACAGAGTTTGATTCTTTAGACATTCCGTTTTATAAAAAAAACATCATAACTGATCAATTAGATGATATTGTATTTCCGGAAATTATTGATGGAATTGTTTATGCTCCAGGAAGCATTAACTTAAAACCTTTTCATCGTTTTACAGAAGAAGATTTTAGAGCAGATTTTGAAATAAATGTATTAGGTGCTGTTAAAATAATTCAACAATTATTACCTCGTTTAAAAAAATCCAATTCTGCCAGTATAGTCCTTTTTAGTAGTGTAGCAGCAAAAATAGGCATGCCTTTTCATGCTTCTATTGCAACTAGTAAAAGTGCAATTGAAGGATTGGTTCGGAGTTTAGCCGCTGAATTTGCTCAACATAATATCCGCATTAATGCAATAGCTCCATCGCTAACTACAACAAAACTATCCGCTTCATTACTATCTACTCCTGAAAAAATAGAAGCCGCTGCAAAAAGACATCCATTACAGAACATTGGCGATCCTAATGATATTGCAAAAATGATCGTATTTTTGCTCTCCGATTTCTCCTCTTGGATAACAGGACAAATTATTAGCATAGACGGCGGAATGAGTAATATAAAACTGTAATTAACATGAATACTGATTTTTTCATACAACTATTACTACAGGTCAAAGAGTTCGAACAAGAAGTACCTATTAAAGCAAATGCAAGTGTTGAAGACTTTAGGTTATGGATGAACGAAAAAGCTTATCAAAACACTAATCCTACAGCTTTGTTCAAAAAGAAAAAAAAGACGGTATTTGATATTGAAAACGAAATTGCTAAACAAGTCATTTTATTAGGTCGTTTTTCCAAACAAATGATTCGTAGAGGATTAAAAGATTTCCCTCAATTAGCAAACGAGGAATTTACTTATTTGTATCGCATCATAGATGAAGAATCCTTGACAAAAATGCAGTTAATTGAACGAAATGCCCACGAAAAACAAACTGGTATTGAAATAATAAAACGCCTCGTAAAAAATCTTTTATTAGAAGAATTTCCTGACAAAAAAGACAAACGCATTACGCGATTACGAGTCACTCAAAAAGGAAAATCTTTTTTCAACGAATCGGTAGAAGATGTAACTCAAATAGCAAGAATACTTTCAGCGAAATTAGACGAGGAAGAAAAAAAGAATTTACTTTCACTACTTAAAAAACTAAATGAATTTCATTTTAATGTATATCACAACCATAAAGATTCTAGTATTGATCAAATTAATGAATTGATCTAAAATCTTATTTTTATTTCATTACTTATAAAAATTTAAAGGAGTTTATGAAAAAAAATATTCTAATAGCTAACTTATTCCTATTAATATTTTTAGGAATAATCAGTTGCGAATCCGAAAAAAACATTCAAAATAGCACCACAACGGAAGAAATGTATTTCCCTCCTAACTCTTTAGGTACTTGGGAAACAAAAAACAGGAATAGTATTAACTGGAATTCTACTGCTTTTGAACCATTAAAAATGTATTTAAAGGAAACCAATACTAAATCATTTATGATTTTAGTTAACGGTCGTATTGTGGTAGAAGAATATTTTAGTGGTCATTCAATATCTCAAGTATGGCAATGGAATAGCGCAGGAAAAACCCTTATCTCTACTCTTACAGGAATTGCACAACAAGAAGGAATACTAAATATAAACGATAAAGTATCTAAGTACCTAGGAATAGGATGGACTACTACTCCTATTGAAAAAGAAAATTTAATTACGTGTAAACACCTCCTAACGATGACTTCAGGTATTGATGACGAACAAGGAGAAAAAACAAGTCCTTCTGATCTTATCTATAAATCAGATGCTGGTAATAGATGGGCTTATCATAACATTTTTCAAAAACAAATGGATGTGATAGCAAATGCTAGTAACTCTCCTTTTGAAGATTATTATAATTTGAAACTAAAGAATAAGATTGGAATGGATGGCTCGTGGTATTTGGGACCTATTTATAGGATTTATTATAGCACTACCCGAAGTATGGCACGATTTGGCCTGCTAGCACTCAATAAAGGAAAATGGAATAATGAACAAATACTAAATGAAGCTTTTTTTAATGAAAGTATTTCAACTTCTCAAAATATAAATCAAGCCTATGGGTATTTTTGGTGGTTAAATGGAAAAGATTCTTTTATGCTGCCTAATTCACAAAATGTATTTGCAGGCTCATTAATTCCAAACGCACCCTCTGATATGTATACTGCTATGGGAGCTGCTGATCAAAGAATATATATCGTTCCTAGTAAAAAAATGGTCGTTATAAGAATGGGGGAATCTAGTACTCCTAATAGTCCTAATTTTTCTTTATCTGGTTTTGACAATGAATTATGGAAAAAAATAAATGCGCTAATCAATTAAATTAATATAGCGCATTTATTTTTATGATTTAATCCACTCTAAAACAACTGGATTGTCGGGTGTTATATGAGGTCCTAAAACTTGATCAACGTGACCACTTTCATTAATTAAATACTTTTGAAAATTCCAATGCAAAACATTATCCTTTAAACCATTCTTGTTTTTACTCATCAAAAATTGGTAGACAGGGTGTCTATTATTTCCTTTTAAATTCACTTTTCCCATTATTGGAAAAGTTACACCGTATTTGGTTTTACAAAAAGCATTAATCTCAGAATTTTCTAAAGGCTCAGAATTTCCAAAATCATTAGAAGGAAATGCAACAATTTCTAAGCCTTTTCTTTTGTACTTAGCATACATTTGTTGTAAGGCCTCTAACTGATCCGTAAATCCGCAATCAGTAGCTGTATTAACAATCAGGATTTTTTTTCCTCTTAATTTTGAGAAATCAAAAGTCTTTCCATTTATATCTACAACTTGGTATTGATAAATAGTCTGCCCTTCTAAATTTTTTTCAATAACAACTTCTTCTAACCCTTTAAAAGCTTCTTTTGCTGAATCATCATTTTTTAAAGTCTCCTCTTGGTTTTTACACGAAAATACAAGTATTGACATTAATAATAAAACTTCTTTTTTCATTTTTTAGTCTTATTTTAATTTGGCTGTTTTTGGATGTAGCTAATTTAAAAAAAAGTTAAAACTACACCTCTATTTTTTATGTAAAAATAACAATTCAAGAATAAAGTTATCAAAAAAGTCGACAATCTTGCCATTAACTTTGTTTAGTTTCCTTACCTTGGCTGACCAAAGGGAAAAAATAAAGGAAACAGATGAAACAAATCACATACTATTGATTCTTCAGTTGTTAAAATACTTTCTTTATGATTTTATCCAATTAATAACTTCATCTGAGTTAGGTAATGTTTTAGGCATTATCATCTGAACTAATTTTCCTTTTTCATCAATCAGATATTTTTGAAAATTCCATTTCACGTCGCTATCTAATACTCCATTTAGCTTTTTTTGAGTTAAGAACAAATAAAGAGGGTGTATATCAGCCCCTTTTACTGATATCTTTTCCATTACAGGAAAAGAAACACCATAGTTCTTCTTACAGAAAGTAGCAATTTGTTCATTATTTCCTGGTTCTTGTTCTCCAAAATTATTGGCAGGAAACCCTACAACGACAAAGTTTTTTTCTTTAAAAGTTTTATATAACTCTTCTAATTGAGCGTACTGTGGCGTTAATCCACATTCTGAAGCTGTATTTACAATCATTATCTTTTTACCTTTTAATTGCGCTAGATCAAACTCTTTCCCGTTTATATCTTTTACTTTAAATTGGTAAATTGTATTTACATATTCATCACTCGGCTGGCTTTTCTGGGCCCATGTTATGGCGCAAAAAAGCATACATACAGTTGCAATAATTCTACTCATTTTTTTTAGATTTTAAAATTTTATAATATACTACGATTGAAAACAATAAAAAGCCTACAAGAACTTTTATATAGATTTCCACATTTTGTCGTTCTCCTGTAGCATACGAATGAAGTCCACTTAAATGAAAATTAACTCCAAAATAGGTCATTAATACAGATGCAAAAGCTAAAACGCTAAAGAAATTATAAATAAATTTTCCTCTTAAAGCAGGTACAAAACGCATGTGAATAACAAAGCCATAAACCATGATACTAATTAAGGCCCATGTTTCTTTTGGATCCCAGCCCCAATAGCGTCCCCAACTTTCATTTGCCCATTGCCCTCCTAAAAAGTTACCTATCGTTAACATAACTAAACCTACTGTCAATGCCATTTCATTAATATAAGTAATTTCTTTTATATTTAAGTCCATTACTTTTTGATTCTTTTTGTTGGTAAATAACATCAAGAACATAGCTACTAATCCTAAAATGGCACCCAAAGCAAAGGGGCCATAGCTTCCCACAATGACTGCTACGTGAATCATTAACCAATACGAGTTTAATACGGGTTGAAGATTAGCTATCTGAGGGTCTAACCAACTCTGATGTGCCACCCATAAGATCATAGAAGCCACAAAAGCTGTCGAAGCTACTGTTAAATCAGACTTTCTTCCAAAGAATAACCCAAATAACATAATAGACCATCCTACATAAATCATAGATTCATACGCGTTACTCCAAGGAGCATGTCCTGAAATATACCATCTGGCAACAAGCCCTAATGTATGGATTAAAAAAAACACTCCCAAAAGAACATGAAAAGTTTTAACTGAAAAATGAACCCATTTTGTCTTATTAAATATTTGCATAATTACAAAAGCAAACATTAATAGTCCCGCTAACATATACCATGAGTACAATTTTTTGAAAACATCATATTTATTATATAATATTTCTGCATCAATTTTTTTATCCGAAGGTCTTACGGTTGATCCGTATTTTTTTTGATATTTTTCTAATCCTGTTATCAAACTATTAGCTAATGTATAGTCTTTAGAAGCCGTTGCTTTATCCAAAGAGTTCAAATAAAAAGGCAAAACGTTTTTAATTGTATCTAATGAAGTTCCTGTAGAATGACTAATTTCTAAAAAGCTAACCCATTTATTATTTTTATCAGCGGGTACTGGAAATATCTTTAAAATTTGTCCTGAAATAGCCGAATATAATAAGTTTACTTTTTTATCTGCTTCTATAAAATCTTTTTCAAATTGATTAGGAACTGTTGCTTTATACGCTTTATCTAATTGTTCAGATAATTTATAATTCCCTCTTTCGTCAAAAAAATCAATTAGTTTGGCATATTTAGCTTTGTTTTCAATACCTAATAGCTTATGAATACTATCGTTGTCTTTTTGCATAAAAATAATAGGAATCTCATACCAAACTTGTGGAAATTGTGTCATAGACAAGAAAACCTGGTCAGAGTTCATTTCTTTATAGGTATCTTTTTTACTGACTTTCCGTAATAATTCGGATGAAAAAGTATTAATTGGCTTCATACGTCCTCCTTGATCCTGAATTACTAATCGACCAAATTTGGCTGCTTGCTCTTCAGGTACTTTATAACGATTTAGTATAGAATCAATCTGCTGTTCTGTAGGAATTGCGTGTGCCTGTTTTTTTTGAGCATTTAAAGAGAGTGCAAAAAATAAAATAACAATAGTTATCATATTAGCCTTCTTATTACGCACTTTTTCTAATTTCTTTTTAAGATCATTAAAACGAGTATCTCCAAAAAACAATATCGCTATTAATCCTATATATAATAAGGTATAGCCTAGATAAGTCATCCAAGTTCCCCAAAAATCATGATTTACGGATAATTTTGTTCCTTTTTCATCAGGGTCAAATCCTGATTGAAAAAAACGGTATCCTTTATGATCTAAAATATGATTCATATAAATACGTGCATCAAATGGTTTTTCGTCTAATATGCTTACTTGGCTTTCAAAAGCGGAATAACTTTTTTCGGTACCTGGATATTTAGAAGCAATAAATTTATTTAAACGCACTTTAAATGGTAATTCATAAATTTTACTACCGTACTGAAAAGTATACTCTAAACCTCCTTGTTTAAAGGCCACTGGCTCGCCAGGACTTCCTTTTTGTCCTAATAACGTTATCCTTTTTTCCTTTCCTTCATTTGTTATTTTAAGGATCAAAGCATCATTGCTTTCTTTGTCTTTATAGTTTCCATTAGACTGATACTCTTTTACTCCTTTTATTGCCGTTTCAGGAAACACAAATTGCGCACCCCCCACGTTATATAAGGAACGATACATCAAAGCTGATTTATTGTTTTTTACAACAACTCCTTTTAACTGATCTGCCATTCTCATAAAATTACCATCAAAAGGCGATTCGATTGTGGATTCCTTATCATTAATTGTAATATTAACAGCTCCTTTAGTATGTTGATTGAGTGAAAACAAAATATTGTGTATGCTGACAACTTCTCCTTCTTTTAGATAATGCTCATGACGCTGTCCTCCTCCTGCTTCTACCATTTTAAGATACAATTTACCTTTTGGATCTTCTTTTACAGTTTCCTTTGCCCCCATTATAAAATCTACCAACTCTACTTTGAATGGAATTTTATCAAATTGTTCTTCATCAACAAAATGATTATTAACAGCGGCTGATACTAATAGAGGTTTTTCAAAAACTCTTCTTTTAAACTCATTTTGGTGCATACCATCCACAAAATAAGTCAAATAGGTACGATCTGAATAAAATTGATTTTCAGTAGCTCCTTCTCGAATAGGCATTATCCCTTCATAACTAATATAACGGGTAATAAAAGCTCCTAGTATAATAAACAAAAAGGAAAGGTGAAGCATAAGGGTTGCCCATTTTTCTTTTTTATATAATTCATACCGTTTTATATTTCCTAAGAAATTGATAACAAAAAATACCATTATCACCTCAAACCACCAAGCATTATAAATAATAATACGTGCAGTATCTGTATTATACGCATCTTCTATAAAAGTTCCTGCCGCCATAGCCGCTGCAAAAACTAGAAATAAAATAGCCATCAATCGAGTTGAAAATAGAAAGGAAAAGATCTTTTTATCCATGATTGGGAAATTCAAATTTTTAAGCTGTACAAAAATACTTATTTTGTTCCGTTAATACTTTTATCTTTGTTTTTTTTAAGATTTTTTTATAAATAAAAAACGAGACCTTATGATAAAAGATCTCGTCATACAAATAATTTTTCAAAAAAATTAAGATTTCTCAAATAATTTTTTAACGTCATCTAACGTCATTGCTTCTGAAATACCTGTAGTAGCTGTGGCTTTATTAGTAGTCATAAACTGTACGGTTGTCTTAGCGGTAGACTTAGCATAATGCAACCAAATAAAATCATTTGGTAATTCTAATTTAATATCATATATAGGTGAAGCACTAAAACCATCTACTATAATTTTAAAAAGATTCTCATAATCATTCTCTAAATTTTTAAAAGAAAAATTACGTATAGGCGATTCTTCTGGATTTTCTATATCTTTATAAAAAAAGGTATAAATATTTCCTTCTTTATGCACATATATACTATTGTTCCCTACCCTTCCTAAACGCTCTATAGGAGTCGTAGGAATTACTTTTATCTGGCTAAAACCAGAGTAAGAACAAATAAAAAATAGGGATAAGCTTAATAACTTTCTCATAAAATATTAATTTACAAATTGAATATTTGCAAAATAAAACTTTTTTCTTTTCGTTTATCGATTCTATTAAAAATATATTAACTTTTTTTTATTAAAAAGTGCTTACCTACGCATTGTGCCTGAAAATTTTGGGTAAAAATTCTTTTTTAGTAACTTCGCCTTATGACAACAGTAGTAATTTTAGGCTCAGGAAATGTAGCCTCTCATCTTATAAATGCTTTTCAACGAACAGAAGAGGTAAAAATATCTCAAGTGTATACAAGAAACACTACCATTGAAATACCTAATTTTAAAAAAGAAAATATAGTTCATACTTTAGAGGAATTAAAAGAAGCCGATGTTTATATACTATCTGTAACTGACGCAGCAATACCCTCATTAGCAGAAAAAATTCCTTTTCAAAATAAATTAATTATTCACACATCAGGAACCGTCAACATACAAGCGCTACCTGCAACCTCAAGAAAAGGTGTTTTTTATCCATTGCAAACCTTTTCTAAAAACAAAGCCATTAACTTCAATAAAATTCCTATTTGTATTGAAGCAGAATCCGATCAAGATTATTTATTACTAGAAAAAATAGCGCAATCAATTAGTAATCAAGCACTTAAAATAAATTCAGATCAACGAAAATCATTACACGTATCAGCCGTTTTTGTTTGCAATTTTGTAAATCACCTATATCAAATCGGACATGAAATTTGTACAGAGCACGAAGTTCCTTTTGAAATCCTTCATCCCCTTATAGAAGAAACTGCTAATAAAATAAAACAACTTAATCCCAAAGATGCACAAACTGGCCCTGCAAAAAGAAAAGACTCCATTACAATTAATGAGCACCTTTATTTTTTACAAAACGATACCCATAAAGAAATCTATAAATTGCTAACAAAATCTATTATTGACAATGTCTAAAAGTTATAAAGAAATAATGAACCTAATCAATACATTTGTATTGGATGTAGATGGCGTTCTAACCGATGGAACTGTACACGTAACGCCTACAGGTGAAATGCTACGCGAAATGAACATACGTGACGGATTTGCTATAAAAGCAGCCATAGAAAGCGGCTACAATGTATGTGTTATTTCCGGAGGAAGCAATGAAGGGGTTCGAATCCGATTACGAAACTTGGGTATAACAGACATCTATCTTGGATCATCTAACAAAGTCGAAACATTTAAAGAATATTGCGACATTTATAACATCCATCCCCAAAACGTATTATATATGGGCGATGATATTCCTGATTATCAGGTTATGCAATTAGTAGGCCTTCCTACTTGTCCACAAGATGCAAGTCCCGAAATAAAAACAATTTCTAAGTATATTTCACATATAAATGGAGGTAAAGGAGCCGTTAGAGATGTCATTGAACAAGTTATGAAAGTCCAAGAAAAATGGAATACCTATTTTGATGGAAAGTTTTTTTAAACATTCAATATAAATTTTAAAAAACATGAAATTCCTACATCTAATCCGATACAAAAACTTACTACTAATTGCATTAATGCAATTAGTCTGTTATTTTGGTTTTTTAAAACTTCAACCTACTCTTTTAGCTATTCCCAATTGGCAATATATACTTCTAGTTCTCGCTACTCTTTTTATTACAGCAGGTGGTTATATTATAAATGATCTATTTGATCAAGGTACTGATGCTATTAACAAACCCAACAAAAACCTTATAGGCAATACCATTGACGAATCGGTTGCCTACAACCTCTATACAGCTTTCACTTCCGTAGGGGTTCTTATAGGCTATTATTTATCACACGTAATTAAGCACCCTAACTTTGTAATTGTCTTCATTCTATGTGCCTCTCTATTATATTTATATGCTACCAATCTAAAAAAAATAGTACTCGTTAAAAACATCATTGTCTCTCTATTATTAGCCTTTAGCGTTATTATTATTGGCTTATTTACACTCTTCCCTGTACTTCCCTTGGGGGATAAAGGACATTTACTCTTTTTGTTTTCCGTATTAATTGATTTTTCAATAATGGCGTTTATGATTAATTTCTTACGAGAAATTATAAAAGACATTGAAGATATAAAAGGCGATTATAGCGAAGATATCCGTACTTTACCCATTATTTTAGGAACTAACAGAACTTTAAAACTTGTTTTTGGTGTGACTTTCATACCTATTACTTTGATTTTATCTTATGTATATAGTAACCTTTTTGAATTACTATACGCTACTTTATATATTCTCTTCTTTATTGTTGGTCCCCTTTTGTATTTTGCTATAAAAGTATGGAATGCTCAATCTCAAAAGGACTATAGACATCTGAGTAGTGTTTTAAAACTAATCATAGTATTAGGCAGTCTTTCCATAGGAGTTATTGGTTTAAACATGAATTATTATGCTACGCACTAAATTTAAAAAACATCAGATAATACTAGCCTCTGGCTCGCCTCGTCGTCAACAATTTTTCAAAGATTTTGATATTGATTTCAGTATTAAACTAAAAGAAATTGAAGAAAATTATCCCGAAACATTAAAATTTTTAGAGATTACCGATTACTTAGCAAAGCTAAAAGCTTCTGCTTTTGATGGTGAATTACAAACCCACGAATTGCTTATTACAAGCGACACCTTAGTGTGGCATAACAACAAAGCTTTAGGAAAACCTGCAGACTATGACAACGCATTTGCAATGCTTAAAAGTTTATCTGATAGCACTCATGAAGTCATTACCTCTGTTTGTTTTAAAACCACAGAAAAAGAAGACCTTATTAATGAAATCACAAAAGTAACATTTGGAGTACTAACAGACCAAACAATACATTATTACTTAAAAAACTACAAACCTTTTGACAAAGCGGGAAGTTACGGCATTCAAGACTGGATAGGTTTAATTGGTATTTCAAAAATCGAAGGTTCTTATACCAACGTAGTGGGGTTACCAACAGAAAAAGTCTATCAATATTTAGTGAATTTTTAAATGATTCATTCTTCATATTTTTTTGGCATAGTAATTGGATACTTTACTAAGAAATTAACAATAGCAACAAAACCATAGAATATGAAAAAACTATCATTTATAATCGGAGCCTTTTTAATGATACTAAACTTTCAAACTTTGGCACAAGTTTCAGTAAGTTTAAATATAGGCGAACAACATCCCAACAGGTGTGCAAATTATTCAGAAGAAAGAGTACAATATGTATACTTACCTGAACTAGAATGTTACTATGATAACTTTAACCAAGTGTACATTTATTCAGGACCAAGAGGCTGGTGTCGATCAAGTCATCTACCAGACTATTGTAGAGGATATGATATTCAAAGGGCACCTAGAGTCATCATAGATTATAGAGGAAACTGCCCTTGGACTTCTTTTAATGATCACAGAAAAAGCCATTGGAAAAATAATTACCGAAACTATCATAGCGAATATTATGGCCCTGCTTATTCACGAAGAGGAAATCACATCGCTTACGTAAATAGAGATAACCAATACTACAGAAAAAATGAAGATCGTTACGAAAACAGAGTAGAAAACCGTGATTATTATAGAGATCAACAAGAATATAAAAATAACGAAAGAAGTTACGAACAAGGAGAAAATCGCGCTCATGGTAGACGATTTTAAAACAGCCTAATAAGATCTAAAAAAGCAGTGAGGTAATACACTGCTTTTTTTAGATCTTATAGTCCTATCATATTATTCAAAATCTGTTTCATTTCTTTTATCTTTGCTCACAAATTTTTACACCTTGAGATATTTTATTGAATTTGCATATAAAGGCACCCATTATCATGGTTGGCAATACCAACCCAATGCCATTTCAGTACAAGAAACTTTAAATAAAGTATTTTCTACACTTTTACAAGAAAGTATAGAAATTGTAGGTGCTGGTAGAACTGATACAGGAGTACATGCTTCACAAATGTATGGGCATTTTGATACTCAAAAAGAACTAGATCTAGCAAAACTAAAACAAAGAGCTAATTCCTTTTTACCAAAAGATATTGCTCTATTTCGTATTATTCCAGTACATGATGAAGCGCATGCTCGTTTTGACGCTACTTCTAGAACCTACCATTATTACATCAGTACTCAAAAAAATGCCTTCAATACAGAACTTGCTTGGTATAATCATCATATTTTAGATATAAACACGATGAATGAAGCCTGTAAAATTCTTTTTGAATACATAGACTTCGAGTGCTTTTCAAAAACACATACAGACGTACACACTTTTAACTGCAAAATAACAGAAGCCTACTGGCGTAAAGAAAACCAAAATTTAGTTTTCACCATCACTGCCGATCGTTTCTTACGGAATATGGTAAGAGCTATTGTGGGAACTATGGTAAACATTGGTACCCATAAAATCACAAAAGAAGATCTAGTATCTATTATTGAAAGTAAAGACCGAAAAAAAGCAGGTTTTTCGGTTCCTGCACAAGGATTATTTTTAAGCAAAGTAACCTACCCTTACATAAATGAAAGCATTTGATAGTACATTATTCAAAAGAATACTCACTTATACAAAACCCTACAAATGGCGATATTACAGCGTTATTTTATGGGCTGTTCTGTTATCTATTTTTGCTGCACTCCGCCCCTACTTGTTACAAAACATTATAGATCTTTACGTAATTCCTAAAAAACTAACAGGTTTTTTAGTTATGCTAGGCATCATGGCCTTGACATTAGTACTTGAAGTATTAGCCCAATTTTACTTTGTCTATTGGGCAAACGTACTCGGACAAGATATAGTCAAGGATATTCGTATAAAATTATTTAACCACTTAAGCTGTTTTAAAATACAATATTTTGACAAAGAGCCTGTAGGAAAACTAATCACCCGTTCCGTCTCAGACATAGAATCCATAGCCCGTATTTTTAGTCAAGGATTATTCATGATTATGAGTGATTTAATGAAAATGACTACTATCTTCTTTTTCATGCTATACATGAATTGGAAACTAACTCTGATTGTCGTAGCTACCATGCCAATACTCCTATATGCTATTCGGATATTTCAGATAAAAATGAAAAGCGCGTTTGAAGATGTTCGAACTCAAATTGCTAACATGAACACTTTTATTCAGGAACGACTAACAGGAATGAAAATCGTTCAACTTTTCACACGAGAAGAAATTGAATATAAAAATTTTAAAAAAATAAACCATTTACATCGTAAAGCTTGGGTAAAAAACGTTTGGTACAACTCTATTTTCTTTCCAATTGCTGACATTATAACCTATTTAACCTTAAGTCTAATCATTTGGTTTGGCTGTATTTTGTTATTACAACACGATCCGTTTACCAATGTAGGCCATCTTTTTGCCTATACTATGTACATCACTATCTTCTTTACCCCTTTAAGACAAATAGCCGATAAATTTAATGAAATGCAAATGGGGATGATTGCTGCTCAACGAGTATTTGAAGTTCTTGATTTTAAAGAAGAAATAGAAAACAATGGAAGTATTAAAGCTCCTAAATTTATAGGCAAAATAGAGTTCAAAAACGTATCTTTTGGTTATAAATCTGATGAATATATACTCAAGAATCTTAATTTAAGTTTAAACCCTGGTCAAACCGTTGCCATAGTAGGAGCCACTGGAGCTGGCAAAACAACCATTATTAATTTACTCAATAGATTTTACGATATTCAATCAGGATCTATTTCTATAGACAATCAAAACATAAAAGATTTCACCATAGAAAGTTTAAGAACTCAAATAGCTATTGTTCTCCAAGATGTGTTCTTATTTGCAGACAGCATCTACCATAATATAACTTTAAAAAATCCTTTTATAACTAAGGATCAGGTAATAAAAGCGGCCAAAGCCATTGGGGCACATGATTTTATCATGGCTCTACCCAATAACTATGAATATGATGTAAAAGAACGTGGAGCATCACTTTCATCAGGTCAAAGACAGTTAATTGCTTTTTTAAGAGCCTACTTAAGTAATCCTAGCATCCTAATCTTAGATGAAGCCACTTCTTCTATAGATACTTATTTAGAAGAAAAGATCCAAAAAGCCACAGAAACTTTAACAAAAAATAGAACTTCTATTATTATTGCGCATCGTTTAGCAACAATTATAAATGCAGATAGAATCATAGTGCTAGACAAAGGAATAGTCATAGAAGAAGGCACCCATACCTCTTTATTAAAAAAGGAAAAAGGAGCCTATCGAAAATTATACGAAGCACAATTTATTAATCATATCAAATAAATCTACAATGGAAAATTTTTTTATTGAAATGTCTGTTCGCAATTACGAATTAGACGTACAAGGAATCGTGAACAATTCCGTTTATCAAAATTACCTCGAGCACGCTCGACATCAGTTTTTACACCACCATGGAGTAGACTTTGTTGAATTTGCTCAAAAAAATATCTTATTAGTCGTAAAAAGCATTGAAATCAATTTTAAAAATTCACTTATTAGCCGAGACCATTTTAAAGTAGAAGTACGTGCTGAAAAAGAAGGAAATCTAAAAGTAATCTTCCATCAAAACATCATTCGCCTATCCGACAACAAACTAATGGTGTCTGCTAAAGTAACAGGTGTAGCTATAAAAGATGGTCGCCCTGTCGCTCCAGACACCATCCCACAAATAGCACAATTATTTACAACAGCAGTTATTGAATCATAAAACTTTTTTCTAAAACAAATAACCAAGTGATTAAATTTGATTAAATTTGATTTTTAAAACCTACTAATATGAAAAAAATAATCTTCTTTATTACTTTATTATCAAGTCTTATCACATTTG
Organism: Flavobacterium columnare; assembly: GCF_014844295.1. NCBI lineage: Bacteria > Pseudomonadati > Bacteroidota > Flavobacteriia > Flavobacteriales > Flavobacteriaceae > Flavobacterium > Flavobacterium columnare. The sequence continues at coordinate 2,347,944 of NZ_CP054494.1, read as the reverse complement.
CTCAAAATGAAGAAATAGTTGATAATCCTTTTACACCTGAAGAAAATACGCTTTTTTCTAAAGCACTAGAAAAATTAAATTCTAAAAAATACCCTGATGCTATAGAGATGCTAAACAAATTAATTTCATCTAATAAAGAGCATAAATCACCTTATTTTTACTTAACACAAGCCTATTTTGAAAACAAACAATATTCAGAATGTGTTGAAATTTGCACTAAAGGTTTAGCTATTGGTCCAAAAGAAAATTTATTAAATTATTATAGAGCTAAGGCTAATATTGAATTAGGGAAAACCGATTCAGTATGCAACGATTTAAAAAAATCAGGCACTCAAGAAAAAGAATTATTAAAATATTGTAACTAAGAAAAGCCTTTCTTAACAATATTCCCTTTAGAAAAAAAATCGGATATAAGAAATTTTATCCAAAAAGATTCAAAATACCTACACGAAAAAAGGATGTTCATATTCTATATTCATTCTTGAACATCCTTTTTTTATTTCCATTGCCTCATATCATTTCACAAAGTCTAATAGCCTCCAATGCTTCCTTCACATCATGTACCCGCAAAATAGAAGCCCCTTTAGTTATTGCAATCGTATTTAAAACAGTAGTCCCATTTAATGCTTCTTGTGCTGTAAGATCTAATGTTTTATAAATCATTGATTTTCTAGACATCCCTACAAGAATAGGTAATTCAGCTATAGATAGAAGTTCCATTTTAGATAATAATTCAAAATTTTGCTCCAAGGTTTTAGAAAACCCAAAACCAGGATCAAGAATCAAATCGTTAATACCATAACTCCTTGCCTTTGCTATTTTTTCCGAAAAATAAAACAAAATTTCCTTAAGCAAATCATCATAATCCACCATTTGCTGCATTGTCTTAGGAGTCCCTTTCAAATGCATCATAACAAATGGCACATTATGTTTAGCAATAACACGAAACATATTCGCATCTAATCCACCGGCTGAAATATCATTAATCAAAGAAGCCCCTATTTGCAAACACTCATCAGCTACTTTACTATGAAAGGTATCAATAGACACTAATACATCTGGAAACTTAGCTATCAAAAGCAAAACGATTTCCTCTATCCTACCCAATTCTTCATCTGCGGACAAAAACGGAGCATTAGGTCTTGTTGATTGCCCTCCTACATCTAAAAAAAAAGCACCATCAAGTACCATTTTTTCAGCTTGTTCTAAAACGAAAAGATCCGTTTTTAACTTTCCTCCATCATAAAAAGAATCAGGCGTTATATTTAAAATTCCCATTACTTTGGGCTTCCTTAAATCAACCAGTTTTCCTTTACAGTTTATCGTAGCCATTTGCATTTTATTAACAGCATTTTATTTAAAAATCCCTATTTTTGAAAAAATTTGATGCAAATATAATATACAAATGAGTAATACATCTCAACAATACGATACAATAATAAACAACTGTCGCGATTTATACACTAAAAAAATGAAAGATTATGGCAGTGCTTGGCGCATTTTACGCTTACCTTCTCTGACAGATCAAATTTTCATAAAAGCTCAACGCATCCGTTCCTTACAAGAAAACGAAGTAAGAAAAATAAACGAGGACGAAACTTCTGAATTTATAGGTATCATAAACTACTCCATCATGGCTCTGATCCAGTTAGATAAAGGGGTTGCAACACAACCCGATCTAAATGTAGAGGAAGCCATAAAATTATATGACGAAAAAATACTAATTACCAAACAGCTTATGGAAGCTAAAAACCATGATTATGGCGAAGCTTGGCGCGATATGCGAGTAAGTTCATTAACCGATCTTATTTTACAAAAAATTTTACGAGTAAAACAAATCGAAGATAACAAAGGAAAAACTTTAGTAAGTGAAGGCATTGACGCGAATTACCAAGACATGATTAATTATTCCGTTTTTGCCCTAATTTTATTAGAAAACATAAAATAATTTCAATCACATAAGACCTAAATCTATAGAGTTTATATGTTTTAAAAATGAAAAAAAATGAAAAAAAACCTAACGATCCTATTCCGAATCATAATAGCATTGCTGTTCATCATATCAGCTATTGCAAAAATGTACCCGTCCCCCTATTTTGCAATCTCAACTTTTGAAGTAAAACAATTGTATCCTTTAGGATTTTCTGAAAATATAGCCCCTTGGTTTTCAAGAATTTTAATAGGTATCGAAATGGCGTTAGGGATACTCATTCTACAAAATAACTATCTAAAAAAAATAATCATCCCTGCAACCATTACGCTACTTATTGTTTTTGTAATTCATTTATCTTACGAAACGTTCATTAATGGTGGTAATTCAGGCAACTGCGGTTGTTTTGGAGAATTAATACCTATGACTCCCATAGAAGCCATCATCAAAAACGTAGTTGCTATTATCCTTCTTGGCTTAATTCTTTTTATGTTACCAAAAGACAATACAGAAATCCATAAAATTTGGCCAATAAATCTAATTACATTAATCTCTATCCTTATAATTTTCATATTAGCTCCTATCAAATCAGCAAGTGAATTAGACTTACCAACCGAGATCACGATAGATTCGACAAACACAACTAACATTGATTCTTCAATGATTCAAAAAGATTCTGTTATACAAAAAACAGTCATTAAAGACTCCATAAAACAACCATTAGAAAAAATAAAAGAAGAAAAAACAATTAATGAACCTTCCAAAAAGAAATCAGGTTACGCCCAGTTCTTTTCTAACATTGATAATGGCCGTAAAACCTTATGCTTCTTTGTTCCTGGTTGTGATCATTGCCGTCAAGCAGCAAAAGAACTAACAGAGTTAAAACGTACAAATAAAAATTTTCCTGAAATACTAGTTCTTTTTATGAACGAAGAACCCGAAAAAATACCCGATTTCTTTCAAGAAACAGGTGCTGAATACCCTTACAAAATAATTGAAATCATTCCCTTCTGGAAATTATTGGGAACGGGAAAAGATACTCCTGGTGTAAAATACTTATGGAATGGACATGAATACAAATATTATTTTGGCATTAATGAAAATCAATTCAATCCTAAGAATTATCAAGAATTAATTAATAAACCCTTTACTCAATTAAAATAAAATGAAAAAAATAATAACATTAATACTCACAATAATACTTAACATCTCATGCTCAAAAGCACAGGATACACAACTCAATAATGAAACCTTAAATTATTCTTTGACTGACATTAACGGTCAAAAAATTACATTAAAAGAAATAATATCTCAAAATACAGAAAAAAGTATTGTTCTAGAATTTTGGGCTTCGTGGTGTGGCGATTGCATTAAAAATATGCCCAACCTAAAAAAATTACAAATAGAAAATCCAGATACTAAATTTGTTTTCATTTCTTTTGACAAAACTCCAGAAACGTGGAAAATAGGAATTGAAAAACACGAACTAATAGGAGACCATTTGTATGTAGGAGAAACCATGAAAGGCAATTTCGGAAAATCAGTAAATTTAGACTGGATACCCAGATACATTATTTTAGATAAAAAAGGGAAAGTGGTTCTATTCAGAGCCATCGAAAAAGATACTGAAAAAATAAACACCCTTTTAAAAACTTTGTAAACAAACAAAATCATATCGAATTAAAAGATATTTTAACTTGTTAAAAGACATATCTTTGCACTCTTAAATCCTAATTATTTATAATATGAGACAAAAAATAGTAGCTGGTAATTGGAAAATGAATAAAAATGCTAAACAAACACAAGAATTGATAGCGGACTTAATTATAAATCTTCCAAAAACAGACGCTAAAATCATCATAGCCCCTACTTTTATTAACTTAACTCAAGCTGTAGAACAAACTAAAGGGACTTCTATAGAAGTTGTTGCTCAAAATATGCACCAAGCAGAAGGCGGTGCTTTTACGGGAGAAATATCCGCTGATATGCTAACAAATATTGGGATTCAAACCGTTATTTTAGGACATTCTGAACGTCGTGCTTATTTTCATGAAACCGATGCTTTATTAGCCAATAAAGTAAACACAGCACTAAAGCACGAAATGAAAATTATTTTCTGCTTTGGGGAAGAATTAAAACACCGTCAAAACACACAACATTTTAATATAGTAGAATACCAATTAAAAGACGCTCTATTCCATTTAAATGCTTCTGATTGGAAAAATATAATTTTAGCTTACGAACCCGTTTGGGCCATTGGCACAGGAGAAACAGCTTCTCCTGAACAAGCACAAGAAATGCATAAATTCATCCGACAAACAATTCTAGAACGTTACGGAAATGAGATTGCAGAAAATGTTTCCATTTTATACGGAGGAAGCGTTAAACCAGAAAATGCCAAAGAAATTTTTTCTCAACCTGACGTTGATGGAGGTTTAATAGGAGGAGCCTCTTTAACCACAAATGATTTTATAAATATTATAAAAGGAATATAAGTTAACAATACCACTTCAAAGAACGGAGTTTTTTGAAGTGGTTATAAACGATCAAACCCATTCTTTTTCTACAACAAACTTAAAAAAGAGAAACTCAATAAAACCCAATCCCTCTATTTTTCTTTAACCCTTCTAAAAAAGTAAAAAAGAAGTTCTTTTTTTTACTTTTTCCAAACCTCTTTTATTTTGTTGTATAAAACTCTTTCATATACAAATCATAAATATAATTCAAAACAACAATTTCAACCTTAAAACGATTCATCTAAACACAAAAAACCAATATTCAACCATTTTACTAAAAAAATCAATCCTAAACAATAAATATTCTAAAAAACACTTGCATATTACAAACAAATATCTTTATATTTGCACCCGCTTTCGGGGTGTAGCGTAGCCCGGTCATCGCGCCTGGTTTGGGACCAGGAGGTCGCAGGTTCGAATCCTGCCACCCCGACAAAAACCTTTCTTTATCGAAAGGTTTTTTTTATTATCTCTACTAACTAAATTTGATAGAACTTCAAAAAAAACTACTTTTGCATTTTAAAATTCCAAAAAAGTATGTTAATTATAGGTATTGCAGGCGGCACAGGCTCAGGAAAAACAACTGTAGTTCATCAAATCATGAATGAACTACCTGAAACAGAGGTAGGTATTATTTCACAAGATCATTATTACAAAGAAACAAGCGATTTAAGCTTAGAAGAAAGAACAAAAATTAATTTTGACCACCCTCGTTCAATTGACTTTACTTTGTTAGTCGAACACCTAAAAGATCTTAAAGAAGGAAAAGCAATCGATCAACCGGTATATTCGTTTGTTAAACATAATCGCACTGGAGACACCATTCATACCTTACCCCGAAAAGTAATGATTGTTGAAGGTATTTTAATCCTAACCAACCCTGAACTCCGAGATATGTTTGATATTAAAATTTTTGTTCATGCAGATTCAGACGAACGATTAATCAGACGATTAAAACGCGACATTGCTGAAAGAGGTCGAGATATGGAAGAAGTTCTAAATCGTTATCAAACCACACTAAAACCAATGCACGAACAATTTATAGAACCTACTAAAGCTTTTGCTGACATCATTATACCAAATGACAAATACAACACGGTTGCCATTGATGTAGTAAGAGCTGTTATTAATCAACGGATTTCTTAAATTTGCTTTTTTATTTATTATCAAAAGAATTTGTATTAGAATATGTTTCAATCTTTAAAAAACTTCTTAAAAAGAAAATATTGGTTTAAAATAATCAGTAACAAATACTTTTTAGTCAGTGCTTTCTTTTTAATCTGGATGCTTTTTCTAGACAACTATTCTTATTTAGATCATCAAGTCTTAAACAAAGAAATTGAAGAACTAGAAGATAATAAAAAATATTACAAAGAGGAAATTTCAAAAGACCTTGAACAAATCAAAAAGTTAAAAAGTTCCAATGAAATTGAAAAATATGCTCGTGAAAAATACTATATGAAACGTGAAAACGAAGATATATATATTATAGAATTTGAAAACGATACATTAGAGTAAAAAACATCAAAACAAAAAATACCATCACAGTATTTTGAAAAAAGATTAAATTTGCGTTTTTATTAACAATAATTTAATCTTTTTTTTTATGAGAAAAACTTTACTCGTATTATCATTATTTATTTCACTATCAACCTTTGCCCAGCAACCAGGTGATTTGATTAGTGTTGAAAAAAAAATGGACGATTCTGCCCACCAAGTACTTCAAAGAATGGCTGGTTTTGGAAACATTAAATTACCCACAGGTGTAGCTAAACTTTTTCAATTTCTTGTTAAAGGCTTAGAAGGATACAAACTAACTTACTGGACTACAGACCACCACGACAAACTTGTAAAGGCACATGGTCTAGTAATGTTCCCTAAAGTTGATTATCCTCTTTCAACCGTTTTATTAGAACACCCTACAGCAGACAAAAGAGCAAATGTTCCTTCTAATCTTAAAAGCACCCGTGAAGGCGGATTTATTCTTGATATGCTATATGCACTTAATGGCTACTATGTTGTATCACCTGATTACCTAGGACTAGGTGATTCAGAAGGCGTACACCCATATGCTGATGCAAAAACAGAAGCTTCTGCTAGTATAGATATGCTTACAGCAGCAGATACATTCTTGAACCAAAAAGGAGTAAAAAGATATAACGAATATTTCCTATCTGGTTACTCCCAAGGAGGTCACTCGACTATGGCTGTATTAAAATACAATACAGAAAAATACAAACGTTTTAACTTCAAACAAGTATATGCTGGAGCAGGTCCATACGATTTATCTAAAACGACTTATGAAGATCGCGTACTAGCTAATGAAGATTACCCTTCATCTGCTTTTATTGCTTATATCGTAAACGGTGCACACAGTTTAGGATACAAACAATATCAGAAAAGCTTTACAGAAATGATTTCTCCAGAGTTTCAAGAAACTTACAAAAAACACGTTCTTAAGGAAGAAGGAGGACTTGATTGGGGGCCTCTAAAATGGAAAACTCTATTCACTAAAGAATATATTAAAACCGCATCTGGTCCTAGTAATCCTTTAAGAGATTTCTTAAAAAAAAGTGATGTATATGATTTTCATAACACAACACCTACAACGATGTCATACACTACTGCAGATGCTGAAATACCTTTTCAAAATGCTTTAAAAACAGAAAAAGTACAAAGAAACTATTATTCACTTTTTGATTTATCTAAATACAAAATTAACGCTACCAACTTAGGCCCTTTAGGACATGCAGGAGGTGTTTTCCCTTGGCTAATAGCTTCTATTGCTAAATTCAACTGGCATAGAACAGGAGGCTTACTCAATTGGAACGCTATGTATTCAGACAGAACTTCTAAAGAACCTATCATAGAATTTAACAAATCCCAGTTACACCCACTTATCCCAACTCAAAACAAGAATGGTAACTTCGAAATCACAAATATTTATGGTTTTGACGCAAATTCAGCTAGTAATAAAATGATCAGCAAAAAACTAGAGGATTTAAAAGAAGGCGCATACATTGTAGAAATGAAACATAACAATCAAACGTACAAAGTTGCTTATGCAAAAGAAAATTCTATAAAAGTAGCTACTAAAGAATTAGTAACCGAAAACAAAGAAGGACTTTGGACTATCAATAGAAAAGGATTTGAAAACGAAGACATAACAATCTACCTTTTTGATCAAAAAAACAATTTAATTCAAACTCATAATTTTAGTAAAAATGAGAATATAACAATTGATTACTCTAAACTTAATACAGATCAATATACTTTAGAATTAGTAACGCCTACTGTTTCTTTAAACACAGAAGTATTACGTAAATCAATGGAGATAGAAAATCAATTAATAATAGCAACAGAAGAAGATCAAATTAACCTAAAATCCAACAAAGAATTTAGTGCTATTTTAATAACTGATGCACAAGGTAAAATCCTTTTACAACAAACAGTACCTAATGTTCAAAGTTTTACTAAAAACGTACCTAAAACAAATAACGTAATTATTACCAGAGTAACTTATTCAAACGGAGATTACGAAACCAAAAAAATCATTTGGTAATTGAATTTAATTCGATAAAACAACAAGGGGATGGCTTTAAAACTATCTCCTTTTCTTTTTTTACAACAAATTATAATCATTTTAAAGCAAGATTCTATTCTTAAACGTTATTTTTTTAAATTTGTGAAAAATCAATCAACTATTTCATCTAAAAATAGTTTGTTTACACACAACATGAAAGAAAAACTATTCAATGAATTCAACTCAGTTACTTCCAAACAATGGAAGCAACAAATTCAATATGAACTAAAAGGCGCTGATTATAACGAAACACTTGTTTGGGAAAGTCCTGAAGGAATAAAAGTTAAGCCGTTTTATCATATAGATGAAACCAATACGCCTTTAGAAATAACTTCTAACAAAAATAGTTTTAAGATCGTTCAAAATATTTTTGTATACGATTTAGAAAAATCTATCAATAGAGCCAAAGAAACCTTGTCAAGAGGAGCCGAAAGCATTCGTTTTACATTAGAAAACGAATCCTTAGATTTAGAAAAACTACTACATACAATTCCACAAGAAATTCAAGTATATGTAAAACCTCTTTTTCTTAGTCCCGATTTCATAAAAAAAGTACAAACACTTAGACCTTCAACCTTTTTAGAAATTGATCCGATTGGCCAACTAACAAAAGATGGCAATTGGTTTAGTAATTTAGAAAGCGATTTTTTAATTTTAAATCAGTCTAAAACCTCTTTAAGTATTAATACTGAAATATATCAAAATGCTGGAGCCAACATTATTCAACAATTAGCTTACACTTTAGCACATTGCAATGAATATTTTAATAGAGTTAAAAACTTAACTTCCAACATCATAATCAACGTAGCAGTTGGAAGCAATTACTTCTTTGAAATTGCAAAAATCCGCGCCTTACGTCTATTATTCAATACTCTAGCGAAAGAATACAATTATACTTCCGATTGCCATATTATGGCTACACCAACCAAACGTAACAAAACTTTATATGACTACAATGTCAATATGCTTCGTACCACAACTGAGTGTATGAGTGCAATTTTAGGGGGTGCTGACGCAGTTGCTAATTTAGCGTATGACGCTATTTATCATAAAGACAATGAATTTGGAGATCGAATTTCACGCAATCAATTATTGGTCTTAAAACATGAAAGTTATTTTGACAAAGTAAAAAATCCTTCTGACGGTTCTTATTACATAGAAGAATTAACCCAACAATTAGCGGAAAAAGCTTTAACTTTATTCAAAGATATCGAAAATGGTGGCGGATTCATCACTCAACTAATAGAGGGAACAATCCAACGAAAAATAAAAGAAAGCGCTGAAAAAGAACAGGATTTTTTTAACAAGGGGAAAGAAATTTTATTAGGAACTAATAAATACCCTAATAAAAATGACCGTATGAAAAACGATTTAGAATTGTACCCATTTATAAAACAAAACGTTAGAAAAACACTAATTACACCCATTATCGAAAAACGTTTGGCTGAAAAACTAGAACAAGAACGTTTATCTCAAGAATAATAATTATGAGAAAAAACATACAAAATATTACGTTAAAGCCATTAGCCGAAAAAGAAAAACCTACTGCTGATAGCTCATTTACAACTGCTGAAGGCATTGAGGTAAAATCTACCTATTCCGAATCAGATATAAAAGGACTAGAACATTTAGAATTTGGAGCAGGTTTTGCTCCCAACTTGCGCGGACCGTATGCTACCATGTACGTACGTCGTCCGTGGACCATACGTCAGTATGCAGGATTTTCTACTGCCGAAGAAAGTAATGCTTTTTACAGAAGAAACTTAGCCGCTGGGCAAAAAGGTTTATCTGTAGCATTTGACTTGGCTACGCATCGAGGCTACGATTCAGACCATGAGCGCGTAGTGGGAGACGTTGGAAAAGCTGGTGTAGCCATCGACTCGGTGGAGGATATGAAAGTCCTTTTCGACCAAATTCCATTGGGCGAAATGTCGGTTTCTATGACCATGAATGGTGCTGTTTTACCTATTATGGCGTTTTATATAGTGGCTGCCGAAGAACAAGGCGTAGCCACTAACCTACTTTCAGGAACCATTCAAAATGATATCCTAAAAGAATTTATGGTTCGTAATACTTACATTTACCCACCTACCCCATCGATGAAAATCATTGCCGATATTTTTGACTATACCAGTAAAAATATGCCAAAGTTCAATTCGATTTCTATTTCAGGCTACCACATGCAAGAAGCGGGAGCTACTGCAGATATTGAATTAGCTTATACTTTAGCCGATGGTCTAGAATACATACGCACGGGCTTAGCCGCAGGAATGAATATTGATGAGTTCGCTCCACGCCTTTCGTTTTTCTGGGCTATTGGGATGAACCATTTTATGGAAATTGCCAAAATGCGTGCTGGTCGTATGCTATGGGCAAAACTCTTAAAACAATTTGAACCTAAAGACGAAAAATCACTTGCTTTACGTACGCACTGTCAAACCTCAGGCTGGAGTTTAACCGAACAAGACCCTTTTAACAATGTGGCTCGAACGGCTATTGAAGCGGCTGCGGCTGCCTTTGGAGGCACCCAATCGTTACATACCAATGCCTTAGACGAAGCCATTGCGTTACCTACCGATTTCTCGGCACGTATTGCCCGTAATACCCAAATTTACTTGCAAGAAGAAACCAAAATTTGCAAAACGGTAGACCCTTGGGCGGGAAGTTATTATGTAGAAAGTCTAACGGCTGAAATCGCTGAAAAAGCGTGGACTTTGATTGAGGAAGTGGAAGCACTAGGTGGCATGACCAAAGCTATTGAAGCAGGTATCCCGAAACTTCGTATTGAAGAAGCTGCAGCGCGTAAACAAGCGCGTATTGACAGCGGGCAAGACATTATTGTGGGGGTTAACAAATACCGACTGGAAAAAGAAGACCCGTTACATATCCTTGAAGTAGACAACCAAACCGTTCGTAAACAACAAATTGAACGTTTGGAACAAATAAAAGCGACTCGCGATACGGCAAAAGTAGCTGACTGTTTAGCCAAACTGACGGAGTGTGCACAAACAGGAAACGGCAACTTATTAGATTTAGCTGTAGCTGCCGCACGTAACCGAGCGACTTTAGGAGAAATTAGCGACGCTTTAGAAAGCGTTTTTGGAAGATACAAAGCACAAATTAGAAGTTTTAGTGGGGTGTATAGTAAAGAAATAAAAAATGACGAAAGCTTTGAAAAAGCCCGTCAACTCGCAGATGCCTTTGCCAAACAAGAAGGACGTCGACCGCGTATTATGATTGCCAAAATGGGTCAGGACGGACACGACCGTGGCGCTAAAGTAGTCGCCACAGGGTACGCCGATGTAGGTTTTGACGTGGATATTGGACCATTATTCCAAACCCCGCAAGAAGCAGCCAAACAAGCGGTAGAAAACGACGTACACATTTTAGGCGTTTCTTCTTTAGCGGCAGGACACAAAACCTTAGTCCCTCAAGTAATTGAAGAATTGAAAAAATACGGTCGCGAAGATATTATGGTCATTGTGGGTGGAGTAATTCCTGCACAGGATTATGAATTCTTATTTGAGGCAGGTGCTGTAGCTGTTTTTGGCCCTGGGACTAAAATTAGCGATGCTGCGATTACGATATTGGAGGTGTTATTGGAGGATTAATTTTCAGTCACTTTTTAGCTTTTATAAAAACACTAACAGAAATGTTGGTGTTTTTTTTTAAAACTTATGAGGTTAATAACACTAAATAACTCAACATTTTCTATTTTTACATTTATCAAAAAAATATCATTTTTAACAGAGACAAAAAATGAAAAAAATTGAAGTAGTTGCAGCAATTATAGTATTTGAAAACAAAATTTTATGTGTACAACGTGGCGAAAATAAATATAATTATATTTCAAAAAAATACGAATTTCCTGGCGGTAAAATGGAATTAGGAGAAACAAAAGAACAAACTATTATAAGAGAAATATATGAAGAATTAAATATGCATATTAATGTTGAGAAAGAATTTATAACAGTTATACATCAATATCCTGACTTTATTATAACAATGCATAGTTTTATCTGTAAATGTAAGAACCAAAAATTAAAATTAACAGAACACATTGATTATAAATGGCTAAAAACAAACGAATTGGAAACTTTAGACTGGGCAGATGCAGATATCCCAATTATGCAAAAACTAAAGTCTTGCCAATTTTAAATTTATGAATATTAGATTAGAACAAAGTTTAAAATCAGGTTTTATTGACAATAATTTGCCCTCATATAATGAGTATTTACCTCAATTATTAGTCAATGATAAAACTGAAGGAAAAAAAGTTTTATCTACAATTATCAAAGAATTAAATGATTGTGATGAGTTTTGGTTTTCAGTTGCTTTTGTTACAACAAGTGGTGTAGCGACACTTATAGAAACATTAATAACTTTAGAAAAAAAAGGAATAAATGGCAAAATTTTAGTTTCACAATATTTAAATTTCACTCAACCCGAGGCATTAAAAAGACTTTTACAATTTAAAAATATAGAGATTAAAATTGCTGTCGATAATTCTTTCCATTCCAAGGGATATTTATTTAAGAAAAATGATGTCTATGATTTGATCATTGGAAGTAGTAATTTAACAGCAACAGCATTATGTTCAAATATTGAATGGAATTTAAAAATAACTGCTACACCAATTAGTCATATTATTTTTAATGCAATAAAAGAATTTACATCTGAATATCAAAAAGCCTTAGTTGTAGACAACAATTTCATAGCCAATTATGAAATACTATATAAAAAACAAATCGATTATTCTAAATTACTTAAAAAAAAGTTAGTCGATTTTAGCCAGAGGGAAATATTTCCCAATTCTATGCAAATTGAAGCATTAAAAAACATAGAACAGCTTAGAAATCAAAATAAAACAAAAGCATTTTTAATTTCTGCAACTGGAACTGGCAAGACTTTTTTATCCGCATTTGACGCAAAAAATTTTAATCCAAAAAGATTATTATTTATTGTTCACAGCCTTAATATTGCCAAGGCTTCAATGAAATCTTATCAAATGATATTTGGAAAATCTAAAACCATGGGAATGTACTCAGGGAAAATTAAAGATTTAGATAAAGATTTTATATTCTGCACAATTCAAACAATAGCTAAAGATGAACACTTACTTCAATTTAATCCTAATCAATTTGATTACATTGTAATAGATGAAACTCACAGAGCTGCTGCTGTTTCTTACCAAAAAATTCTTAAGTACTTTAACCCAAAATTTTTATTAGGAATGACAGCCACACCTGAGAGGACTGATGGTGAAGATGTTTTTAAACTATTTGACTACAATATAGCTTATGAAATTAGACTACATAGAGCCTTAGACGAAAATATTCTTAGCCCATTTCATTACTATGGTGTTACTGATATTAGTATAGAAGGGAAAATTCTTGAAGATAATTCTGATTTTAAATTATTGGCTTCAGAAGAGCGAATTAATAGAATAATTGAAAAAGCAAACCTATATGGAAGCGATAATGGGAAAGTTCGTGGTTTAGTTTTTTGTTCTTCAAATGAGGAAAGTGAGGTCTTATCCAAAGGTTTCAATGTTAAAGGCTATAAAACAATTTGTTTATCTGGAAAAAACAGCGAGGAGGAAAGAGCATCCGCTATTATTAAACTTGAATCAGAATCAAATGAATTAGATTATATATTTACTGTAGATATTTTCAATGAAGGAATAGATATACCAAGTGTGAATCAGATTATTATGCTTAGGCCAACACAATCAGCAATTGTCTTTGTGCAACAACTTGGTCGAGGTCTCAGAAAAACGGAGGGAAAAGAATACTTAACAGTGATTGATTTTATTGGAAATTATAAAAACAATTTCTTAGTTCCAATTGCTCTTTATGGTGATACTTCATATAATAAAGATTCATTAAGAAAGTTGATGACAAGCGGGAGTAATCATATACCTGGAACTTCAACAATTAACTTTGATAAAATTGCAAGTGATATAATATTTGAAGCTATTGATAAAGCAAATATGCAACTAAAAAGAGATTTAGTCAACGATTACAAGTTACTAAAATTCAAATTAGGTAAAACACCAATGATGGTTGACTTCATTGAACATGGCTCAAGAGATCCTCAATTGTTTGTAAATTATTCTAAATCATATTTCAATTTTATAATCGAATTTGAAGATGAATTAACAGATAAGTTAAATAAAGAAGAAAAGAAAATTCTTGAACTTTTCGCTAATGAAATAAATAATTCAAAGCGTGTTGAGGAATGTTTAATTTTAAAACAAATAATTAATTCACATAGAATAAATATTGCAGAATTTAAAAATCAAATTCAATCTGAATATGGTTATGTAGTATCAGACAAAACAATTCAGTCTTGCTTAAATAATTTAAATTTTAAATTCATTACTGAAAATAAAGATAAAAAACTAGTTACTGTACATGATATTTATGGGATAAATATTGTAAATAAAGATAGAAATCAAATAGTTATTGATGATTCGTTTTTAAAAACATTAAAAAACCAGACTTTTTTTAAATTTCTAGAGGACAACATTGATTACTCAATTAAAACTTTCAATAAACTATTTGTAAAGAATAAATATATCGATGGTTTTGTTTTATATCGCAAATATTCAAGGAAAGATGTTTTTAGAATCTTAAACTGGGAAAGCAATCCTTTGGCTCAAAATGTTGGAGGATATATGATAAATCCAGATAAAACAAATTGTCCGATTTTTGTAAATTACCATAAAGAAGAAACAATATCTAGTACTACTAAATATGAAGATCATTTTATAAATAATTCAGAATTTGAATGGATGTTTAAATCTAAAAGAAATCTAAACAGTCCTGATGTTAAAGCCATAAAAAATTATAAAGATGGACTTAGATTACCTCTCTTTATTAAAAAAAGTAATGATGAGGGTACTGAATTTTATTTTATGGGTGATGTTACTCCCGTCGAGGATAGTTTTGTTCAGAAATCTATTCGAGACGAAAAAGGAGGTGAAGTTTCAGGTGTAAAAGTTATTTATAAAATGAATCATCCCGTTGAAAATGACATTTATGAATATTTAACAAATAAGGTTGAGAGTAATGTTAATATAAATACTTCAATTTTAGATAAGAAAAAAGAAGTAGAACTAAGTCCATTCAGAATTTTATCTTTTGAAGATGCAAAACCTTTTCAAAATTCTATTCCTCTTTATGACATTAAAGTAGCAGCTGGAGATTTTAGTGACTTACAAATAAATGATGAAACAAAATGGATTGAGCTTAACAAAAATTTCAAATATTCAGAGGATTATTTTGTATGCAAAGTATTAGGTGAATCTATGAACAAAATCATACCTAATAATTCATGGTGTCTATTTAGAAAGGATTCGGGTGGTTCTAGAAATGGAAAAATTGTATTGGTACATCAACAAAATATTCAAGATGCAGATTTTGGCAAAGGATTCACCGTTAAATCTTATGAAAGCAAAAAAAATATTAATAAAGACGGATGGCACCATGATTTAATAATTCTTAAACCTATGTCATTCAATTCAGAGTTTGAAGATTTAATATTAACTGATGATGAGCTAATTGATTTTAAAGTCGTCGGTATTTTTGTCGAAGTATTAACATAACCATTCTCGATGAATATAATGCAAAACTATTTTCCAAAAATAAACCCACAAAAAAACTGCCCTCACGGGCAGTTCCTATTTTATTGCATCGCTTTCAAAGCATCGGGCATTCCATAGCCAAATTCAGGATGACGGTTGGTATAAAACTGAGCGGACTGACGCAGTTTTTGTAAAACTTGGTCGCGGGTCCAACTAGGATTTTTAGCCCAAACTAAAGTAGCAATCCCTGAAGTCGTAGCCGTAGCCACTGAGGATCCTCCAGAATAATCGCCTTGTCCATCATAATAACTGTTCACCGGAATTTTATTTCCGCTGGTTACTCGTTGCATCATAATGGTAAATTCTACTTTACTTCCTGTATGACATACATCGCAGGCTTGGTAGGTACTGGCATCTTTAATTCCTGTTACAGCAACCACTTCGGGCATCCAAGCAGGAAATATAACCCCCGCAAAAGTGGTAAAACTCGTAGAGGTTCCCGCAGCACAAAACATTAGTTTCCCTTTGCTATAAGCATATTTAATCGCATCTTCAATTTTTCCTGAGGAGATAATATTCCCCATCGACATGGAAATCACGCGAACATTAACATTATTAGCCAAATTAATATAGGCTGTTTTTACACCTTCTAATTCATGGTAGCCGTCTAGCACCACATTTGAAGCCGCGCGATAGGTTACCAAATTACAATTATAGGCCACTCCCACAGGTTGCCCTTTGTCGTTACGAGGTGCAGCAGCCACAGATGCCATACTGGTACCGTGCCCACATTTATCGTTAGCGCCATCATAGCCCGAAGACCAAGGCCAAATAGAATCTACATAGACGCCATATTTTTGCACCACTCTACCCGAGGAAAGCCCATTATTAAAACTTCCATTAAAATTAATGCTTTAATTGGTAACTGTCAGATTAAATATTAACTATTATAACTAATCACTTCTTACTTTTCTTCTTCTCTGCTTTCTTTTTCTTCGACTTTTTAGGTTTGAGCAATTCTTTTTTATTTTTCAAACGTTTTTCTATTTGGTCAATTTCATAAGAATCGTTGGTAAAGGAAATTAATTTTACTTCTTTAATCATTTTCAAAGCGGCTTTAATTTTCTATTGCCTTTCTAGCAATTGGATTTTCTTTATCCACATTTAAACTTTGTTAATTCCTTTTATTGTCAATGAGAAATCGATTAGCTTTGCCGCTTCTTCGTAATCTTCATTCAATAATAAAACCTCAGCATAATGTGGATATATCTCCAAAGCGTGAATATCAGCAGCCAAAGCTTCTGCATAATATTGTTTTGCCGATTCATAATCTTGCATTTGTTCGGCATACAAGCGTCCGTACAATCCTAATGCCATAGCGTTTTTGTTATCATACGCCAAGGCATATCCTAATGACTCTAAGGTTCCTTCAAGCCAATAGGGATAATTATCCAAGGCTTGTACTACATATTTATCTATTGTTTTCATTTTTTTGAATTTGTTGGCTGATGGATGTTCGATGATAGGTGATACTACTAATCATATAAACTATCGTTTATCATCTTCTTTCCTTCTTGTCGTTCTTTTTTGTTGTTTTTACTTTTCTTTTCTTTTTTAAAATCGGAACCTTCAAAAGTGCGAATTGGGTTTCCTCTTTGCACTGCCATTTGATTGGTCCACTGGTTTTGCACTTGCTGTTGGAGTTGGTCGTACTGCGTCTCTTTTAGTTTGGCTAGTAATCGTTCGGTTGCCAATTTTTTATTTTGGTGCTGCGAACGAGAATCCATACTCACTACACTTATTCCAGTAGGAAGATGTGTGGCACGAATGGCAGAACTCACTTTGTTTACGTGTTGTCCGCCTGCTCCTGAACTACGCATCGCTTGATATTGAAAATCTTTTTCTGAAAACGTAGGCAAGAGGATTGGAGGCACTTCAAAAATTCCGATAAACCAATTTTTACGTTTGTGAAACTTTCGAAACGTACTTTTCCCAATCCATTGAATGGTACCCACCCAACTACGCACAAATTCGTTGGTATTGACACCTTTTATCGCTACTAATGCCGAAACTACGGTACCGTTTTCGGGTCCAGGCTCTCTATTAATTACTTCCACTTTCAGCTTCATTTCTTCGGCTTCGACTAATACTCTTTTGAGCACTTGCGCCACTACCCAATCGCATTCGGCTGGTCCTCTTCCTGAGGTGATTTGTATGATAGCCTCTCCAACCCCTCCAAAGGAGGGGCTATTAGAGACTTGATTTGATTTTATTTTTGTTTCCATTTTTCTATAATTTTTAAAAGTTTGTCTCTATTCTTTGCTTCTTTGACAAACTTTGGTAATCGCGCTACTAACGTTTGACCTCCATTGTATTTTGAGTTGCGCTCTCTTAAATCAGCCTCAATATATCTTTCTAAGTAATTAATGTGATCATTATTTAAAGCCCAAAAAACATTCTGTTTAAATTCTTGTTGGTACCATAAGCTGCAATTATAAAAAGGGTCTCTTACTCCTTCAATATCGAATTTAAATTCAAACTCTACTTCTTTAAGTTTTGCTTTCACAGTTTCGCTATGATTACAATGTGGACATTTAACTTTTATTTCGCTTACCTGTTTAGTCGTTTGAACTCCTTTTGCTTCGTACTTTTCAGAACAATTTGAACAATATACCTTAGCGTAGGGCTCAAAAATTGTTTTCTTTTTAGAGAAACTGTAATAACAATGTTTACATTCAAAAACCCTTTTGCTTTCGCAATTGTGTTTTCCACAATTAGGACAAGATTCTAATTTATTCTTGATTTTTACAGCTGCTTTCTGATTGCAATTTGGACAAACGACATCAATGAAATCATTGAATTTACCTAATCTTATATTTTTATCCTCAAACCTTTCCATAACAAAGCTTATTTATCCATTCTCACAAATTTTGGGGTGAATGTTCCCAATACTTCTACTAATTCTTCTTGAAGCGCCATTACTTTATGGATGTCTTTATACGCCATAGGTGCTTCATCGATACTACCACCAATCAAATCGACTTCCTTGTCTTTTAAAACTTTTTTGATATCGCTTTGGGTGAACTTGACTTTACACTTGGCTCTAGAATGCAATCTTCCAGCACCGTGAGATGCTGAATTCAGGCTACTTTCATTTCCTTTACCTCGTACAATAAAACCAGGTGCTGTCATCGAACCCGGAATAATTCCTAGTTCGCCCTTGGCTGCAGGTGTTGCGCCTTTGCGATGTACAATACATTCTTGTCCGTTTACCATTTCTTTCCAAGCAAAATTGTGATGGTTTTCGATGGTTACTAACACTCGTTTCCCGATGGCTTTCGCAATACGTTTGTGAATATCTTCGTGACACGCCTTAGCATATTCGCCCGCTAAATTCATTGCCATCCAGTATTCTTGTCCGTCGTGTGTGTTCATATCTAACCAAGCCAAATGCTGTACATTTTTAGGTAACGGACATTGTTTAGTAGCCAAATAGGTGTAATGTTTTGCGATATTGGCCCCCAAACCTCTGGAACCACTATGCGATAAAACCGCTACATACTCGCCTGCGTCCAATTTCCATTCGTTCATAGGGGTGTTGATTTTGACGATTCCTATTTCGACAAAATGGTTTCCGCCGCCCGAAGTCCCCAATTGCTTGTATGCTTTATCTAACAATTGTTTTACCAAAGGAATATTTGAAAAAGCAGGATGAGAAAACACTTCGTGATCGGATTTGATTTTGTGTGTTTCGTACATTCCAAACTTGGTGTTATCCAACAGCATTTTTCGCCATTGATGTTCTTTTCCTTTGAGATACGAAGCGGGTAAATCGAAAATAGACAAGCTCATTCGGCAACCTATATCTACTCCTACCCCATACGGTATCACTGCATTATCTGTGGCTAACACACCGCCTATAGGCAATCCGTAACCAGAATGTGCATCTGGCATCAAGGCTCCTTGCACAGCAACAGGTAATTTCAAAGCATCATACAATTGAAACTTGGCTTGCTCTTCGATTTCGTTTTCACCAAAAATCGAAAATGGCGCTCGTGTGTTCCGTAATTCGTTGAACTTTACTTGTACTGGATTCACTAATCCTTCGGCTACTTTGCCCCAAGTTCCGTGATTTTTGAACTTTTCAGGGTGTAGTAAAACCTCTTTGGCTTCGGTGAGTATACTTTCTTTTTTTTCTCTTTTGCGATATCTGTTGATTTGCCCTAAGGTTATATTGATGGCATTATTTTTAGGGAACCCTATCTTGATTAGGTCTCTCCCTGATAATTTATTTCCCATAAATTTAAATTTTGAATAATAGACTGCTCTTCCAAATGCTAGAGCACTTGGTTGAAATCAAACTTTGAAGTTATCGGGAAATTTTAAGGCATAAAAAAACCCGAAACTAAAGGTCTTCGGGTTTTAACATATAGTGAAGTTTTTTGAATCTAACTTAAAGTAAAACCACGAAGCGCAGTTACACCAGCTCCCGCTGATTGATAACCTAAAAGTGTTACATTGAATACAAACATTTTTTCTTCGTTTTTAATTGTTACTAATTTTCTGACGCAAATTTTGTAATTATTTTTTTTAATTTCCAAATGATTTTTAAAATTTTTATTCAGTCTAAAGAAGTCTATACAATTGTATTGATTTTTTTGATCTTGTTCATACCATCATTTTAGTAAAAAAAATTACGTTGCGGGGTATTTACAAACTTATTATCAACTAATGAGCGAGTCATAAGAAAAACACTAACCTATAGCACTTTACCCCAGAATATTCATCAGTTGGTTTCTAAAGCACTCAAAATTAGTTGGCTTACCTTTGCCTCGTTTTAAAAAAATCCAGTCCAAAGGGCTGTTATAAATATACTTTTATGCTAAAAAAATCTATAGAAGCCTTACAAAAAGAGGCTGCCACAACGGGAACCCATAGTTTGAAAAGAAGCTTAGGTGGTTTCAATTTAATCATGATTGGAATAGGTGTTATTATTGGTGCTGGTCTATTTTCTTTAACTGGAATTGCCGCAGCTAACAATACAGGCCCCGCAGTTATCCTATCCTTTATTGTTGCCGCGGTAGGTTGCGCTTTTAGTGCCTTATGTTATGCTGAATTTGCTTCGATGGTGCCTGTTTCTGGTAGTGCTTATACTTACGCTTATGCTACCATAGGAGAGTTATTTGCTTGGATAATTGGTTGGGATTTGATCTTAGAATATTCTGTAGGCGCAGCTACAGTAGGTATCAGTTGGTCTCAATATTTGGTCAAATTTTTAGAGAAATTTGGGATATACCTCCCACCCCAATTAGTTATGTCGCCATTTGAAACTGCTACAGGACAAAATGGGGAAATTGTTCGCGGTTTTATTAACCTTCCGGCCGTATTAATCATTGCATTGATTACAGCTGTTATTATCAGAGGAACCAAAGGATCTGCGGTATTTAACGCTATTGTTGTAACCCTTAAAGTAGGTGTCGTATTGTTATTTATAGGCTTAGGTTGGCAATATATAAATCCAGCAAACTACAGTCCGTTTATCCCTGCTAATACGGGGACTTTTGGAGAATTTGGTGTTTCTGGAATACTTCGTGGTGCTGGGGTCATTTTCTTTGTTTTTATAGGCTTTGATATCGTGGCTACGATGGCACAAGAAACTAAAAACCCACAAAAAAATATGCCAATTGGGATTTTAGGGTCATTAATTGTATGTACGCTTTTATTCATTGCTTTTGGTTATGTAATGACTGGATTAGCCCACTATACAGAATTTAAAAACAGTGCCGCGCCTGTGGCTATTGCCATTGCTAAAACGCCTTATATATGGCTAGCTACTGCCGTAATTATGGCTATTCTAATTGGGTATACTTCTGTTATTTTAGTCGACTTATTAGGACAATCACGCGTTTTTTATGCTATGAGTAATGATGGTTTGTTACCCAAGGTGTTTTCGCAATTGCACCCTAAGTTTCATACTCCTTATAAATCAAACATCTTGTTATGTGTATTCATTAGTTTGTTTGCTGGATTAGTTCCTATTCATGTGGTGGGTGAAATGACTAGTATAGGTACTTTATTAGCTTTTGTAATGGTATGTATCGGTATTTTAATCTTACGAAAAAAAGAACCTAATTTACCTAGACCATTTAAGACGCCGTTAGTTCCTCTTGTGCCTATTTTAGGTATAGCTACTTGTTTATTAATGATGTTTTCTTTACCTCTAGGTACTTGGATTAGGCTCTTTGCATGGCTGGCAATAGGCATATTAATTTATTTCTTTTACGGCAAGAAAAACAGTAAGCTACGAAACGATAAAACATCAAGCAATTAATTTTCTGCTTTCTAAAACATAACAAAAGGTTCGTTTTTTATACTCCTTTAGTAGGATAAAAAACGAGACTTTTCAATTTTAATGAGAAAATATATATTTGATTTTACCTGATGATTTTGACCTTAGGTAACTATCATATTTTTTCTAATTCTATTACAGCTTCTAGAAATTGTATTCCTTTTACTTCTTCAAAAAAATCGATTTCGGTTTCGTGAGGTAAAAAATCTGAGATAATTCGAATGATAAAATCCTGCGGCTTTTTTAAATACATAAAAGTGTAATCCTCCATATTTACCACTGTTTGAACGGCTAGATTAGTCGTTCTAACAAATTTATCTGAAGTTAGTGAATGCAAACACGGTAAATTTGTTTGAGGATTGACCGTTATGGGTTTTCCATTTTCAAACATTCCTCCTTCGTATCCATACAAGGAGGCATTGGTAATTTCGATAGGTTTCCCCAGAGCTAGATAAGGAGGCAGTTCGCTTTCTTTTCCTACTATCGCTGCAAAGCCCATTAATACACAAACATCATGGGCTGGTAAATTTATCAGAGTCTTTGCGGTACTCTCTCTCCCTATTCCAGAAACAACTATTTGATAAGAATGTGTTAAGTTAGATAATTGCGATAATGCCGTTTCTACTTTCTTCTTTTCAATCTCCATTGGAGTGAGTATAATAATTTTTGCCATTTTCTTACAATAAAAATAGAACTTGCGAAGTTACTGTTTTTACTTTTAGGAGAACCAATTTTATTAATACTTATACAAACAAAGAGGGTGTCTGAAAAGTCAAAACACAACGTCTAGCCTGTCACTTTTCCTATCGTCGAAGTGACGTTATCAGCGTTATGTGATTTGCTCCACCTGCTCACTTCATTCGAGCCTCCCTTTGGTCTAAACGAAAGATTGCTCCCTTTTCGGACAACCTCTTTGATAAGTACTATTTATTATTGAACTGCTTTCAAAGCATCTGGCATACCATAACCAAATTCAGGATGTTTCTTACCATAAAATTCAGAAGATTGGCGTAACTTATTTAAAACCTGATCCCTCGTCCAAGTAGGATTTTTAGCCCATATTAAGGTTGCTATACCAGCTGTTGTTGCCGTAGCTACAGAAGAACCTCCTACATAATCACTTTGCCCTTCATAATAACTATTTACAGGTATTTTATTTCCTGTATTGCTTCTTTGCATCATAATAGCAAATTCAACTTTATTTCCTGTATGACAAATATCACATGCTTCATAACCATTTGCCTCTCTTAAACCAGTAACAGCAACGGTTTCAGGCATCCATGCTGGAAAGATAACCCCAACTGATGAGGTAAAATTGGTAGAGGTTCCAGCTGCACAAAAAATTAATTTTCCTTTACTATAAGCATATTTTATACCGTCTTCAATTTTACTGGAAGAAATAATATTTCCCATTGACATAGATATAACACGAACAGAAGAGTTGTTTCCTAAATCTGTAAACGCTTTTTTAACAGCTTCTAACTCTTGGTAACCGTCTAGTACAACATTTGAAGCAGCTCTATAGGTAATTAAGTTACAGTTATATGCTACTCCTACGGGCTGTCCTTTATCATTTCTAGGAGAGGCCGCCACGGAGGACATACTTGTACCATGCCCACATTTATCGTTTGCTCCGTCATATCCTGTGGACCAAGGCCAAATAGAATCTACATAAACGCCATATTTTTGAATTGTTCTTCCTGAAGAATCGCCATTGTTAAAATTTGCATTTAGTAATGAATTAACAGTAGAAGCTCCTGTATCTACAATAGCTAACGTAATTCCTCTACCTGTAGAGTGTCCCCATGCAGAAGGTATATTGTGATTATAAAATGCCCAAGGAACTTTGGCATTAGGTGTAATTGTTGTAAAATCTCCTGAACTAATTGTTTCGCTTTCTAGCCCACATCCAGACGAAGATGAAGAATCTTTACTTGTAGGATCTGATCCTGGTTCTATTCTAAAATCTCCTGGTTCAACATAACGTATGTACCCCAATCTTTTTAGGGCTATGATGGTTTCTTGTTTTTCAATATAAACATCTACAAGATTAAGGTAAGGATCTTCTTTTAGTAATATTTTTCCTATTTCTTTTTCTTCATACTTAGCTATAATTTTAAGCAATTGATTTTGTAGTTCTGCTTGATTTGTTGTTTTTTTTCTATCAAATTCATTTTTATTATTTCCAAAACCTATAGTACAAATTTTGTTTCCATTTTGAATTGCACTCCAAACTTCATGTGCCGTAGCCATATTCCAGTTAAACTGTTCGCCCGTTTTTACACGGAAAAGAAGCTTATCATTTATTTCTTTATTTGACAAAGGTTCTTTTTGATTTTCAGTAATTACAACATTCTCTTCTTGAGAGGAAGAATCATCATTAACACAAGAAGTAAAAGCTATAACAGATAAAAAACAAATTTTAATTAACTTTTTTTTCATTTTTAGTATTTTTTTTTGGTTTGAATTACGAATATAATAATTAAAAAATTAAAAAAACTAATTACTCATTCTTATAAATTAATTTTAATCCATAATAATTTTTATAAATTTGCAATCCTATGCAAAAAACAGTCAACATACTAAACAAAAGAGCCAGGTTTGATTACGAAATAATTGACAAGTACACGGCTGGAATAGTATTAACCGGTACTGAAATTAAATCCATCCGATTAGGAAAAGCTTCAATTGCTGAAAGCTTTTGTGAGTTTAATGGAAGTGAGTTATTTGTTATTAATTCTACGATAGAAGAATATGCTTTTGGAACGCATTATAACCATAGAGCTAAAAGCGAACGAAAACTTCTTTTAAACAAAAAAGAATTAAGAGGACTTTTAAAGGATGTTCAAAACAAAGGCTTAACCATTATTCCTTTGCGCTTATTTACGAGTGAAAAAGGCCTCGCAAAATTAGATATTGCCTTATGTAGAGGTAAGAAGAATTATGACAAACGAGAAACCATAAAAGACCGTGATAACAAGCGTGATTTAGACAGAATTAAAAAAGCCTATAAATAATTTATAGGCTTAATTTTTATCCTCTAAAAGTGGTACAAATCTAAAATCTCCAAATTCATGCTTTTCAAACTGGGTTTCATTTTTACGAATTAGCATAGTCATAATTTGAACATTTTCTCCTACAGGTATGATTAATCTCCCTCCAATTTTTAATTGCGCCATCAGAGGCTGAGGGATATATGGAGCCCCTGCTGTAACTATAATTCCATCAAAAGGAGCAAAATTAGGCAATCCCTTATAACCATCGCCAAATGTTAAATGCTTAGGCAATATTCCTAATTTAGGCAACAACAAAGAAGTTGTTCTATACAATTCATTTTGCCTTTCTACGGAATATACTTTAGCCCCCATAGCACACAACACAGCAGTTTGATAACCACTCCCTGTACCTATTTCTAATATTTTATCATGTTTTTTTACCCGTAAAAGTTCTGATTGAAAAGCTACAGTATAAGGTTGCGAAATAGTTTGACCTGCCCCAATAGGAAAGGCCTTATCTTGATAAGCAAAATCTTCAAAACTAGAATTCAAAAACAAATGTCTTGGAATTTTCCTAATAGCCTCTAATACATTTTTATCAGTAATTCCTTTTTGTTCCAAAAGGCTTACTAACTGATTTCTAAGTCCTTGATGTTTGGGTAAATCTCTCATAATTCTTGGGTAAAATTAAGACAAAAATCACACTTAACAAAACCTCTTTTTCTGATAAAACTAACAATTATCATATTTTTATTTTAATCTACTCCCTAGCTTTGTCCAAACTTTTTAGGTATGAACGATTTAGAAATTGCCAAAAAAAATTTAATTGATAATGGTTATTTAAAACTAGGAAAACAAGATATTAATTATATCGAAGAAATCAACACATTACGCAAAGAAAAAAATGCTGTCATTTTAGCCCATTATTATCAACTCCCAGAAATTCAAGATATAGCTGATTTTGTAGGAGATAGTCTTGCATTAGCGCAACAAGCAGCGCAAACAACAGCTGATTTAATTGTTTTTGCTGGAGTTCATTTCATGGCTGAAACAGCTAAAATTTTAAATCCTACCAAAAAAGTAGTTTTACCCGATTTAAAAGCAGGCTGTTCTTTAGCTGATTCTTGTCCTACTGCTGATTTTGAGCCGTTTGTAAAACAACACCCTAATCACATTGTGATTTCCTATGTAAACACTTCGGCAAGCATTAAAGCTTTAACAGATATTGTATGTACCTCATCAAATGCTGAAAAAATAATTAACGCCATCCCTCTTGATAAGCCTATAATTTTTGCCCCCGATAAAAATTTAGGAGCTTATTTAATAAAAAAAACAGGACGCGATATGCTCCTTTGGGATGGCGCTTGTTTAGTACACGAAGCTTTTTCTATTGGCAAAATTTTAGAATTATATAAAGAAAATCCAGAGGCAGAAATTATTGCTCATCCTGAATCACAAGCTCATGTATTAAAAGTAGCAAAATACATTGGCTCTACTGCTGGTTTATTAAATTACGTTAAAACATCTAATGCCCATACATTTATTGTGGCTACCGAAGTAGGCATTCTTCATAAAATGAAACAAGAAGTTCCCAACAAAACGTTTATTGCCGCTCCTGCTAATGAAGCGAATTGTAATTGTAGCGAATGTGCTTTTATGAAACTAAACACCCTAGAAAAACTCTATTTATGTATGAAGTATGAATTACCAAACATAGAAATAGATGAAATTTTACGAAAAAAAGCCGTAAAATCAATTAATGCCATGTTAGAAATTTCTAAATAATGAGTATTTTTAAAACCGATTTTTTAATTTTAGGTTCAGGAGTAGCAGGTCTCTCCACAGCTATTAAGTTAGCAAAAGCGTTACCCAATAAAAAAATAACTGTAGTTACTAAAGATAATAAAGAAGAGTCGAATACTAAGTATGCACAAGGCGGTATAGCAGCTGTTTGGGACGAAAAAGACACTTTTGAGAGTCATATAGAAGATACTTTAAAAGCAGGCGATTACGAAAACGATTTAAATGCCGTAAAACTTGTAATAGAAAATGCCCCTACTCGCTTACAAGAACTAATACAATGGGGAGCCGAATTTGATTTAAACAGAAACAATCAATATGATTTAGGTAAAGAAGGAGGTCATTCTGCCAATAGAATTTTACACCATAAAGACATAACAGGATATGAAATTCAAATAACATTATTAAGGCAAATTGAAAACTTGTCAAATATTGAATTTATCCCCCACCATTTTGCTATCGAATTAATTACCGAACATCATTTTACAAATATAAAAATAGAAATAGGACAAAAAGACATTCACTGCTATGGTGCCTACATTTTAAACGAAAAAACAAACGCCATTCACACTTATTTAGCCCATAAAACCATTTTAGCCACAGGAGGATCAGGACAAACTTATGCCACAACTACAAATCCTATCATTGCAACAGGTGATGGAATAGGTATGGCATTTAGAGCCAAAGCCGTTATTGAAGACATGCAATACATACAATTTCATCCTACAGCGTTGTATGAACCAGGTAAGAGCCCTGCCTTCTTAATATCTGAAGCCGTACGAGGCTTTGGGGCTTATTTACGCAATCAATCTGGCGAACGCTTTATGCTTCGTTATGATCAAAGAGCCGAACTAGCCTCTCGTGACATTGTATCCCGCGCTATCAACATGGAAATTAACACCTCAGGAAACGAATGTGTGTATCTAGATTGTACTCATTTAAATCAAGAGGATTTCTATAATCATTTCCCTAATATTGTTGAAAAATGTCAAAGCATAGGTATAGATATTTCTAAAAACTACATACCTGTACTACCGGCTATGCACTATATGTGTGGTGGTGTAAAGGTAAATAAGCTAGGACAAACGTCTATTCCTAATTTATATGCTAATGGAGAAGTAGCAAAAACAGGTCTTCACGGAGCTAATAGACTCGCCTCTAACTCGCTTTTAGAAGCTTTGGTTTTCGGACATATCATTGCAAAAGATATTATAAAAAATAGCAACAGTTTAAAAGCGTTTTTTCCTAAAATACCGCAATGGAACTCCAAAGGAACTGTAGAACCCAAAGAACTAATTCTTATTTCACATAACAAAAAGTCGGTTCAGAATATTATGAACGATCTAGTAGGCATTGTACGTTCAAACCAACGTTTAGAGCGGGCTTTGGATCACTTGAATTACTTATACGAAGACACTGAGAATTTGTTTAAAAAAGTAACCCTTTCGCCTCAAATTTGTGAATTACGAAACATTAATACTACCGCTTATTTAATTGTAAAACATTCGCTGGAAAGTCGTAAAAACAAAGGTGCTTTTTACAACTTAGATTTGCATTGATTTTTGAATAAATCGAATAAAAGATTTACATTTGTTCAAATTCTTAATTATGCTAAAAGTAGGCGTTTTAGGTGCAGGTCACCTTGGAAAAATACATTTACGATTACTTAATCAATCTAAAAAATACGAACTAATAGGCTTCTTCGACCCTTATGAAGACAATGCTAACAAAGTAGCGACCGAGTTTGGTTATAAAAAATTTGACACCATTACTGAATTAATCAAGGCAGTAGATGTAGTAGACATTGTTACTCCTACCCTACAACATTTTGAATGTGCCCAACAAGCTATCGAAGCGGGTAAACATATTTTTATTGAAAAACCAATAGCTAAAACCGTCGCGGAAGCTGAAGCCATTATGGCTCTAGCAAAAAAACACAACGTAAAAGGGCAAGTAGGACACGTGGAGCGTTTTAATCCAGCTTTTATGGCGGTTAAGGACAAAATCAGCAACCCGATGTTTATAGAAACTCATCGTTTGGCTGAATTTAACCCTCGAGGTACAGATGTCCCTGTGGTTTTAGACTTGATGATTCACGATATAGATGCGATTTTAAGCGTTGTAAAATCAAAAGTAAAGTCGATTAACGCCAGTAGCGTAGCGGTTATTTCTGATTCGCCCGATATTACCAACGCTCGTATTGAATTTGAAAACGGTTGCGTGGCTAACATCACATCCAGTCGCATCTCTATGAAAAACATGCGCAAATCACGATTTTTCCAAAAAGATGCTTATATCTCGGTGGATTATTTAGACAAAGTATGTGAAGTAGTTCGCATGAAAGATGCTCCAGAAACACCAGGTGATTTTGACATGATACTTCAAAATGCTGAAGGGGTAAAAAAACAAATTTATTTTGACAACCCAGGTATTCATCCAAATAATGCCATTTTAGATGAATTAGAGTCTTTTGCCGATGCTATTAATCAAGATGCAACACCTGTGGTTACACTTGAAGATGGCACGGAAGCCTTACGTGTGGCGTATCAGATTATTGAGTGTATTGAAAAGTAATTATCTAATACTTTTTTAAAAAATAAAAATGCTCTCCAATCCAACAATAATAACCGATATTAAATCTTTAATATCAAATGCGCGAACCTCAGCCATAAAGGCTGTAGATTATCAGCGTACCTTATTATATTGGCACATTGGCGAGCGGATTTTCAACGAAGAACAACAAGGAAAAGATAGAGCTGATTACGGAGAATATTTGATAAAATATCTTTCAGAACAATTACAACCTGAATTTGGAAGCGGGTTTTCGTATCGAAACCTCTATTGGTATAGACAATTTTATAGAACTTTTCCAATTGTGAACTCACTGCGTACACAATTGAGTTGGACGCATTATCGAACGCTAATTCGCATTGATAATGAAGACAAAAGAGAATATTACATAGCCGAAACTACTAAAAACAATTGGTCTGTACGACAAATGGAACGTCAAATCAATAGTCAATTGTACGAACGACTACTTCTAAGTAATGACAAAGAAAGTGTATTGGCCGTAGCTCGCAATGAAGTGCTTCCTACCCATCCTAATGAAATTATCAAAGACCCCATGGTACTAGAGTTTTTAGGATTAAAAAGAGAAAGTGCTTATTATGAGAAAGATTTAGAACAAGCCATTATTACACATCTTCAAGATTTCTTATTGGAATTAGGCAACGGTTTTTCATTTGTGGCGCGACAAAAAAGAATTCATTTAGAAGGCGATGATTTTTTTGTGGATTTAGTCTTCTACAATCGGATGTTACAGAGTTTTGTCATCTTCGAAATCAAGACACACAAACTTACCCACGAAGACCTAGGGCAACTGCAAATGTATGTCAACTATTTTGACCGAGTAGAAAAATTACCTCATGAAAAACCAACAATTGGTGTACTTTTGTGTGCCGATAAAAACAATGCCGTCGTAAAATTTTCTTTACCCGAAGAAAACAAAACAATACTTGCTAGTCAATATGAGTTGATTTTACCTTCGGAAGAGCAGTTGTTAAATGAAATAAAAAAAGAATTCAATAATAAACCAAACCATTAATCCCTACGCACCCCTAGTAGGAAAAATTATTTAAGAAATAGGGGCATCATACAATGAAAACAATTGCAGTTATAGGCGCGGGTACTATGGGCAACGGAATTGCTCATACGTTTGCACAAAGTGGATTTACCGTAAAATTAATTGATATTTCTGAAAAATCTTTAGAAAAAGGGATGGCTACTATTGCTAACAACCTAGACCGTATGGTTTCTAAAGGTTCTATTACAGAAGAAGACAAGCACAAAACCATTGGTAATATCATCACTTATACTGATATTAAAGACGGTGTAGTAGGATGCGATTTAGTTGTAGAAGCAGCCACTGAAAATGTTCAGTTAAAATTCAATATTTTCAAGCAACTAAGCGAAGTTTGCGACCATAACACCATTTTAGCAACAAACACTTCTTCTATTTCTATTACACAAATTGCGGCCAACGTAGTACATCCTGAACGTGTGATAGGTATGCACTTTATGAATCCAGTGCCTATCATGAAATTAGTTGAAATTATTCGTGGTTACAACACATCTGACGAAGTAACTAAAATCATCATGGATTTATCGGTTAAATTAGGTAAAATACCTACCGAAGTAAACGATTATCCTGGATTTGTAGCGAATCGTATCTTAATGCCTATGATTAACGAAGCTATCGAAACTTTATACAACGGTGTAGGTGGTGTGTATGAAATTGACACGGTTATGAAATTAGGTATGGCGCACCCAATGGGACCTTTACAATTAGCCGATTTTATTGGTCTTGATGTATGTTTGTCTATCTTAAACGTCATGTACGATGGTTTCAAAAACCCGAAATATGCTCCATGTCCTTTATTGGTCAATATGGTTATGGCAGGTAAATTAGGAGTGAAATCTGGGGAAGGTTTCTATGATTACTCAGAAAGTAAAAAAGCAGAGAAAGTTTCATCTCAATTTAGTAAAAAGTGTTTAGTGATAAGTAAAAAGTCGTTAAAGAACTAATTACTTTTTACTTATCACTTTTCATTCAAGAAAAAATGGCAAAAATAATCCCTTTTAAAGCAGTTCGCCCCACACATGATAAAGTAGCGCTAGTGACGTGTAGAACCTATGATGAATATTCCGCAGCTGAATTAGCCGCTTGGTTGGATTTTAATCCTTATTCTTTCTTGCATATTATTAATCCTGCCTATACACATTCGCAAAAAATTACAGCCGATAAACGTTTTAGAGGGGTAACTCATAAATACAACGATTTTAAAAAGGAAAATATTTTCATTCAGGAAGATAAACCTGTTTTTTACCTTTATGAAATCCAAACAAAATCAAATTCTTTTACAGGTATTGTTGCGGGTACTTCTATAGAGGATTATCAAAACAATCGTATCAAAAAACATGAAGACACCCTGCAATATCGTGTAGAATTATTTAAAGAATATTTACATCAAACAGGATTTAATACTGAACCCGTATTGATTACCTATCCTGATAGTACTGAAATCAACAATTTTATTGCTATCCATAAAAAAAACAAACCTATTTACGAATTTTCAACCACTAATAAAGAAAAACACATCCTTTGGAAAATTGATACCGAAATGGAAATTAACCTATTAATAGAACATTTCGAGTCGATCCCTAATCTATACATAGCCGACGGGCACCATCGTTCAGCATCGGCAGAAATGTTGTATGAGCAAGACAAAGCAACAGGCAATCCAAATTTGAATTATTTTATGAGTTTTTTAATTGCGGAAAGTAATGTGAAAATTTATGAATTTAATCGTGTAATTCACGACCTCAACGGACATACTAAGGAAGGATTTATTAAGCTTTTGGCAGAAAATTTCATCATTAAAGATAAAAAAAGTGAGTTATACCAACCCCAACGCAAATATGAATTTGGGATGTATTTGGATGGTCGTTTTTATGCTTTAGAATATATGAGAAATGGAAATAGTAATGAAAATGGAACTAATCAAATTTTAAAAAACCTAGATGCGCAAATTTTATACGATTATGTCCTTCAACCTATTTTAGGTATTGGCGACCTTCGCAATGATGAACGTATTGATTACATTCCTGGAAAACAAGCCATTTTACACATGAAAGAATTAATTGATGAGGGCGAGTTTGAAGTAGGTTTTATGTTGTATCCATCTGATATTAGTGAAATAAAATTATTAGCCGACAATAATCTGATTATGCCTCCAAAATCCACCTATATCGAACCGAAGTTTAGGAGCGGACTGTTGGTGTATGAATTATAAGTAAAGAAAAGAAGTAAGAGAATAAGCTAAAGATGAAAAATGTCATCAAAAAATTAAAACAATATAATTCTAAAATAAACCTTTCAGAAAGGTTTGAGTCAAGTAGATTTGATATTACTGATGAGATTTTTAATTTTTCAGAAAAAGAGCGACTATCAAAAGGTGAAAATTCTTTAAAAAAAAAACATTCTTCTAAAAGAAATTCTATATAAAAAGTATAATGAAAACAAAAAAAATAATGACTTAGATTTTTGGATAATCAACAATTGGGGAGGTATAAGAGGTTTTAAAAAAACGGGACAAAATATAGCTAAACTTAGTAAATTTAAAAACCAAATTTTAACTACAAAACTCACTTTAGATACTTTTAGCACAATTTCATCTCTTTCTAAAGTTGCTTCATTTATAAATCCAAATGAGTTTGTAATTTATGACTCTAAGGTAATTTATAGTTTGAATTGGCTTATATTAACTTCTGAAAATCAAAAAAATTTTAAAGTACCGTATTTCCCCATTCCTACTGGAAGAAATAAAATAATTTCTGATTTTGACATGAATACAATTTTAAATCTTTCTCACTTATCTGAATATATAAGCAATAAAAAAATATTTTATAATCATCAAGAGGCATCATAAATATTGTAACTTTATCAAACAAAATCATTTAACAATTTGTGGGGTAAATTCAAAACCATTTGAGTTAGAATTGCTATTATTTACTTTAGCCGATAAAGAAATTTTTGAAGATATTAAATGGAATGCAAAATTGAATTTATACAATCCATAAAGTATTGTAAATTCTAAAAAAATAGACTATTAACAGCACAAAACCACAACAATTGATACTTCTACTTACCTAAGTAACTCTTATTATTATCAAATGAAAAAATTACCTAATTTAACCTCTATTCGTTTCTTTTTAGCTTCAATTGTGGTTGTTTTTCATATTCCTTCCTATTGTAAAAATAGAGGTTTGCCTTATTATGATGCCTTACCTATTTTAAATAAAGGTACAGAAGCTGTCTATTTTTTCTTTTCACTAAGTGGTTTTTTAATCATTAGAAATTTATTTATTGAAAAAAGCAAAGGTACAATTCATTTAAAAAATTTCTTTGTAAGAAGAGCTTTAAGAATTTTACCGTTATACTATCTTGTTTTTTTTATAGGATTAACATTTTATCATTTAATAGCTCCTCTTTTTGGTTTTACACATACCTCTGAATACAATATCTTCTTAGCTTTAGCATTAGGCCTTACTTTTTTTCCTAACATTTTAGCAAAATATGGCCCTGGAGGTATTATTGAAATATTATGGTCTATAGGCATAGAAGAACAATTTTATGTATTTATTGCACCTGTAATTTACTTTTTAAAACCTTTAAAAGCCTTTCTTTTTTTGATATTTTTTACAATACTGTATTTCTATATATTTAATTTTAGTTATCTAAACGAGTTATTAAATGAGTATGGGATGGCTTTTTTTTACTTTTCTTTTAGCGGAATAGTTGCTTACACTTTTAACCTTTCAAACAATCTTTTTAAAACACCTATTCCCCTAACTTTTGTGTCTAGCTTAATTAGTTTTTTTATTTTTTTTACCAATATATTCAAAAATTCTCTGAATAACGAAACATATCATTTACTCTGTATGTTTAGCTTTTCGCTAACTATTTATTTTTTATCACAAAAACCAATAGGTTTTTTAGAAAACAAATTTTTTGTTACATTGGGCGAAATATCATACGGTATCTATATGTACCATGCCATAACCTTTCAATTCATTGGTTATTTATTTCTTAAAATGAAGTTGTATTTGCTACTTGATAATTTTTTTTCAATTATATTGTTTAATCTATCTGTATTTTTTCTTACTATATGTATATCGTACTTTTCATATCATTTTTTTGAAAAAAAATTTTTAACTCTCAAAAAATATTAACATGTCAATAGCTCAAAACCTCAATAATATAAAATCATCTCTTCCTCCGCATGTTACTCTAGTAGCGGTTTCAAAAACCAAACCCGTGAGTGACTTAATGGAAGCTTACCAAACAGGGCAACGCATTTTTGGAGAAAACAAAATCCAAGAAATGACGGAAAAATGGGAACAAATGCCAAAAGATATCCAGTGGCACATGATAGGTCACGTACAAACTAACAAGGTGAAGTATATGGCGCCTTTCGTGAGTTTGATTCATGGTGTAGATAGCTTAAAATTATTGCAAGAAATCAATAAACAAGCGCAAAAAAACAACCGTGTAATTGATTGTTTGTTACAAATCTATATCGCCGAGGAAGAAAGCAAATTTGGTTTAGACGAAAACGAATTAGAAGAAATTCTTCAATTTATCCAAAAAGATAATTCTTTACAAAATATCAAAATCGTTGGTTTGATGGGGATGGCTACTTTTACTGAAAATAAAAATCAAATCAAAAAGGAGTTTTTACATTTAAAATCTATATTTGATAAATACAAACCTATTGAAACTTCAAACCTGAAATTTCAAATGCTCTCTATGGGAATGAGTAGTGATTATCAACTTGCTGTTGACTGTGGAAGTACGATGGTTCGTATTGGAAGTAGTATTTTTGGCTCGAGATAAATTAAACAGTAGTAATTTCAATGACAATAATCCATTCAATTTTTAATAAAAACTTCATATTTAAAATCAGGTCATTTCTGCAAAACGTATGTTCTCATTAATAAAAAAATTGCGAATTAGTTTAACTTTTAAATTTAAATTATCTTAGCTCCGACAAAACCATTATAATGGAAATTAACAAACCAAATTTTAACAAAATCTATAATTTCAAGGATAGACTTATAGGATTTGCTCGAGAAATAATTCTCTTTGTTCGTCAATTTGAAAAATTATATGAATTAGATTATTACACAAATCAGTTAATTAGGAAGTGTTTGTTTCAATTATGGTGAAACACAAGGAACTATAACCAATAAAGATTTTATTTTTAAAGTTTCTTTATCTCTAAAAGAATTAAAAGAGTCAAGAAAATCCTGAAAAACATTAGATTATATTCCTGCTGGCAACCTTGAAAAAGGAAATGGTTATTAAATGAAGGAGAAAGAATTAATAGCTATAGCTTCAAGAATGATTAACAATAAAAAGTAATTCAATACAATATCAAAATCAATTTTAAAACTAAAACTTGAAGTTGATTTTTGAAGTTGTTTTTTTTTTGACATTGACATTGAATATGTACGCAATACTCGACATAGAAACCACAGGCGGTCAATACAACGAAGAAGGTATTACCGAAATAGCCATCTATAAATTTGATGGTCATGAGATCCTAGACCAATTTATCAGTTTGGTTAATCCTGAAATTCCCATTCAACCATTTGTAGTAAAACTAACAGGTATTAATAATGCCATGCTTCGTAGTGCTCCTAAATTTTATGAAATAGCCAAACGAATTATAGAAATTACAGAAAATTGTATAATTGTAGCTCACAATGCTTCTTTTGACTATAGAGTCATCAAAACCGAATTTAAGCGTTTGGGATATGATTATAAAAAACAAACACTTTGTACCGTTGAATTATCTAAAAAATTAATTCCCGATCAGACCTCTTATAGTTTAGGAAAACTAGTACGAAGTTTAGGAATTCCTGTAACCGATAGACATCGTGCAAATGGTGATGCCATGGCAACCGTTAAACTTTTTAAGTTACTTCTTTCAAAAGATATAGAAAAAACGATTGTTAAAAGTTTTATAAAAACAGAGATAAAATCGGGTGTAACCCCTAAATTGTTAGACATTTTAGACCATGTACCCAGTAAAACAGGTATTTACTACATTCATAATGAACAAGGTGAAATCATTTATATTGGAAAAAGTAAAAATATAAAAAAACGAATCAATCAGCATTTTACTGGACTTTCTAAAAAAAGTAAAAAAATACAAAAAGAAGTCTTTACAGTTACTTTTGAAGAAACAGGTAGTGAGTTGATTGCTCTCTTAAAAGAAAGCGAAGAAATAAAAATAAACAAACCTATTTATAACAAGTCTCTACGTAAAACCCTTTTTCCATGGGCACTTTATACAGAAAAAGACATTCATGGTTATTTGATCCTAAAAGTTCTAAAAGCCGATGGTCGAAAAAAAGAAATCATCTCTTTTAGTAGCCAAGAAGAAGGGAAAAATGCCTTGTTCCTAATTACAGAAAAATACCAATTGTGTCAAAAAATCAATGGTTTATACGATTCTAAAAACAGTTGTTTTCAATACGAAATTAAACAATGTTTGGGAGCTTGTATCAATCAAGAAAAACCAAAAGATTACAATACAAGAGTATTAGAATTTATACGTAATCACCAATTCCAAAACCAAACCATGGTTATTGTAGACAAAGGTAGAACGTTGGAAGAAAGAAGTGCAGTTCTTATTGAAAATGGGGAGTATAAAGGCTATTGTTTTTATAATTTAAATCATCAAATACATACTATAGAAATTCTAAAAAAAATTATTATCCCCATGGAAAACAATAGGGATAGTCGAAACATTATTCAGAATTTCATCAATAAAAGAAAAGTTTTAAAAATAATAAAATTTTGATTTTGAATAAACCAAATTATTTAATTACCATTATAGGTCCCACAGCTATTGGTAAAACCGCTTTAGCTATCCAATTAGCTAATCATTTTGGATGCGAAATCATTTCCTGTGATAGTCGACAGTTTTTTAAAGAAATGTATATCGGAACAGCTGTACCTTCACAGGAAGAATTAGCACAAGCACCGCATCATTTTATCCAAAACAAATCCATTTTTGAGAGTTATTCGGTAGGCGATTATGAAATTGAAGCCTTACAGAAATTAGACGAATTATTTCAGAAAAATAACATCCAAGTACTTGTGGGCGGTAGTGGTTTGTATGTAGATGCTGTTTTAAAAGGATTTGATGAATTTCCTGATATTGATGCTTCCGTACGTGAAACCGTTAACAGCAAATATGATGAATTAGGTATCTCCTATCTTCAAGATAATTTAAAAAATTTAGACCCTGATTATTATCAAAAAATTACGAACGAAAATCCACAAACCCTTCAGAACCCACAACGCATGAAACGTTTTGTAGAAGTCTGTATCGGTTCAGGACAGCCCTACTCTAGTTTTTTAGGCAAACGCAAAAACCAGCGCAACTTCACGCCTATAATTATAGGTTTAGAAGCTGACCGTACGCTGATGTATGAACGTATCAACCTTAGAGTTGACTTGATGATGCAACAAGGATTATTAAAAGAAGTTAAAACACTTTTACCGCACAAAGAACTCAACGCCTTACAAACTGTAGGCTATCGCGAACTATTTGATTATTTTAAAGGAGAAACCTCTTTAGATGAAGCCATTGAACAAATTAAAATGAATACCCGTCGCTTTGCCAAACGTCAAATGACCTGGTTCAAGCGTACAGATAACACACAATGGTTTGATTATCAAACAAATTATAATACAATCATTACTTTTATTAATTCAAAATTCATATAAAAATGCCTATTTCACCCGATTTTTCATCAATCTTTGAAGAAAATCATAAAATTAATTTTTTACATTGTACTCCTAATGGTATCCTTAAATATACGGATTTATGCAATCTTTTTCAATTAACAGCCAGTTCTCATGCGGAACAAGG
Source organism: Flavobacterium columnare (assembly GCF_014844295.1). Classification (NCBI taxonomy): domain Bacteria; kingdom Pseudomonadati; phylum Bacteroidota; class Flavobacteriia; order Flavobacteriales; family Flavobacteriaceae; genus Flavobacterium; species Flavobacterium columnare. Next base: position 2,309,675 of record NZ_CP054494.1, on the reverse strand, counting down.
AGGGTTTAGCCATGCTGATATGCAAATCTTTAACCAAGCTTGGGTTTTAAGTAGAATGGTGGTTGAAATCATAGATTTACCTAAATGGCAAGACGAAATAACAATCAAAACTTGGATTAAATCCTTAAATGGGTATCAATCTGTTCGATGTCTAGAAATGTATCTAAAAGGGGAAAAGATTATTGGTTGCGAAACTTTTTGGGTAGTAATTAATACCCATACTCGAAGACCAGAAAACTTTGCTCTTTCTTATGATCCTTTTACTTTTTTTCCTAATGATGCTACTAAGACTAGAACTCATAAAATTAATATTCCTGAAGATCCGATAAAATTAACCGATAAAATTGTAAAACTTTCAGATATTGATATAGTGAATCATGCCAATAATGTAAAATATTTAGAATGGTCATTAGATGAAATGGATCCGAAAATTATTCTGGAACAAAAAATAAAATCCTTTACAATTAATTTTTTAAAGGAAATAAATCTTCGCGATAAAATTGAAGTAAATTGTAAAGAAGACAAAGAAACTACTACGTTCACGATAACAAAAAACAATAAAACTTGCTATGCTTTAGCACTCCATTTAAAAGTATAAATAAAACAAGGACTGTTTAGGAGAAAGCCTCCTTTCAACGTCTAGTCCAAAACCTTCAATAAGAGAAACCACATTATCAACGTTATGTGATTTCTCTTTTAGGTCAACTAGAACAGAAGCTTATAAATGAGATTATCCTCCTTAAAAAGTCTCTTTTTATGGTGGTATTAATCCAAACTCAAGGTTATTTGCCCATCATCTTCTAGGGTAATATCATAATCTTTGATATCAGTTCCTTCTTCTAATTCTGTATCCTTTTTAAAATTTTCTTCAGAAAGTTCTTTTGGTTCCTCATATAAAAGCGATTCCAACATATTAATTTGTTTAATTTTATCTGCTGTTAATTGGTTTCCTAATGCTTTTATTCCCTTTACAGCAATAAACTCCTCTAAATTAACTATTAAATTTTCTTTTTGAACCCCACCTTTTTTAGCAAAAATAACCTCTGCCATAGGTCGCCAATCCGTAGAAACAATTTCTAATTGGGATTTTTCATGTTCAGAGATAAAAAGCTCTTCTTTATTTTCATGTTCAACTAAAAAACGTTTTATAAAATAACGCTCTTTTTCACCATCATAATAAATAGCCGAAATAGGTTTTTGAGGATGCCATTTTTCCAATACAATCATATCGTCTTCAAAGTGCGTGGTTAGCTCAGGAATTACTGTTTTAATTTTACCTGATTGATGAATGATTAGCAAACGGTCATTCGGTTTAAATTCCCCTAATAATTCCCCTCTTCCATCAACATTCAAACGTTGTACGGTATCGTCAAACCATACTTTTCTTGGGCGCAAGGTAGAAATGCCTCTTTCTTTTAACTCAATTTTTTTAATCGGATATTTAGCCACTGTATTCCCTTTAGAAGCTCTTCCTTTGATCATAATATCAGCAAAATCTATGTCCCATTTTAATTTTTTGACACTTCCAACTTGACGCAGTAAAATAGTTACTGTTTCTGCTTCACCATTTGGATTAGCCGAAAAATACAAGACTTGCGAACCTGTTTTTTCCTGAGTTAAATCATATTCTTTATCTCTAGTTACACCTGAAACACTAAAACGTTTGATAAATGAGGGACCTGATTTACCATCGCGATAAATCATATTATAAATGGTACGCTTGTCGTTTTTATCAAATACAGCTATATGAATGATCTCCTTACCTACAAATTTCTTTTCATCTACTTTTGTAACAATCATCTTACCATTACGTAAAAAACAAATAACATCATCAATATCACTACAATCGGCCACATATTCGTCTTTTTTGAGGGATGTTCCTACAAAACCTTCTTCACGATTTACATACAATTTTGTGTTTCTTAGAACCACTTTAGTAGCTTCTATATTTTCAAAATTTCGTATTTCAGTTTGACGCTCACGACCTTTACCATATTTTTCTTTTAACCTAGCGAAATAAGCAATTGCAAAATCAATTAAATTATCCAAATGATGTTTAATTTCTGCTATTTCATCCTCTAATTTAGCTATCAATTCATCTGCCTTATCAGAGTCAAATCGGGTTATACGAATCATAGGAATCTGCGTTAATTTTTGCAAATCTTCATCTATAATATCACGTACTAATAACTTTCTAAAGGGTTCAAAACGTTTGTACATATATTCATACAACGATTCTCTATTGGCATACAATTTAAAATCGATGTACATTTCCTCTCGTATAAATATTTTCTCTAAAGTTGAGAAATGCCATTTATTTTCTAGTTCTGCCAATTGTACTTCTAGTTCTTGACGTAATAAATCAAGTGTACGGTGTGTAGAAATACGTAACATTTCCGATACCCCTATGAACAATGGTTTATTATCTTCAATCACGCAGCCTAAAGGAGAAATAGACGTTTCGCAAGCTGTGAAGGCATAAAGAGCATCAATTGTCTTATCAGGAGAAACACCAGGTGGCAAATGAATCAATATTTCAACTTCCGCTGCCGTATTGTCTTCAATTTTCTTGATTTTTATTTTCCCTTTATCGTTTGCCTTTAAAATACTATCAATTAAAGAAGTCGTATTAGTAGAAAATGGAATTTGAGTAATAACAAGGGTCTGTTTATCTAATTGCGATACTTTTGCACGTACTCGCACACGTCCGCCTCGCAAACCATCATTATAGTTAGAAACATCTGCAATACCAGCTGTTGGAAAATCAGGATAAAGTGTAAATGATTTTCCTTTTAAAATTTTAATAGAAGCATCAATTAACTCATTAAAATTATGGGGTAAAATTTTAGTTGATAAACCTACCGCAATACCTTCTCCTCCTTGAGCTAAGAGTAGTGGAAATTTTACAGGTAAGTTAATAGGCTCCGCACGACGACCATCATAAGACAATCCCCATTCTGTAATTTTAGGAGAATATAACACCTCTAAGGCAAACTTACTTAAACGTGCCTCGATGTAACGGGATGCCGCAGCACCGTCTCCCGTTAGTATATTTCCCCAGTTTCCTTGGGTATCAATTAATAAATCTTTTTGTCCAATTTGCACCATGGCATCACCAATACTGGCATCACCGTGTGGATGGTACTGCATGGTATGCCCTACTACATTTGCTACCTTGTTATAACGTCCATCGTCCAACTCTTTCATGGAGTGCATAATACGACGTTGTACGGGTTTAAAACCGTCCTCAATAGCTGGTACAGCACGCTCAAGGATTACATAAGAAGCATAATCCAAGAACCAATCCTTATACATACCCGTTACCTTGGTAATCGTAGCATCAGGATTTTCTTCATTATTTTCATAAAAATGTTCTCCCAAAAAATATCCTTCCTCAGAAGTGTTTTCTTCAGATTGGTTTTTGCTTTCTAGGGTTAAATCGTCTTCTATATTTTCGTTTTCTTCACTCATAATTTAGGGTCACAATGTTCCACTAAGTCAAACACTAAGTTTCACAAGGCTTTTAAATTACTAATCTTTTTATTCCGTCTTTTAATGATTTTTTATAAAAACTTAAAAGTAAACCCAATCTACAATCTGTTAACCGCATATATGTTAAACATTGTGCAATATGTTCGATTCTAAATTCTTCAAGTACTTTTAACTCAATAATAACTTTATCATTTACTATTATATCTACTCTATATCCGCAATCAAATTTGATATCTTCATAAACGACTGGAAATCCTTTTTCTTGTTTAACATTCAATCCACATTTTTCTAATTCAAAAACCAAACACTCGCGATATACTTTTCCAATAATCCTGAGCCCAATTTTGTATGCACTTTATAGGCACAGTCTAAGATTATTTTACTGATATCGTTTTCTTCTTGCATAATCATATTTTTGTTACACAAAGTACTTCACAATGTTTCACAAAGTTTTTTTAACTTCTTTGACTTTGTGCTAAACTTAGGGTGACTTTGTGTAGCTTTCTTACGAAATTATCTTTTTAAATTCTTCTACTGTTGGTAAAACCGTTTTGTATTTACTAGCGAATATTTGGTCATTTTCTTCTGGTAAAGAATATTCAACCAGTAAATTGCTTTTATTTTGACACAATATTATTCCAATGGTTTTGTTTTCGTCTTCCAAACGCATTTCCCTATCATAATAATTGAGATACATCTGCATTTGTCCTAAATCTTGATGTTTGAGTTCGCCTATTTTCAAATCAATAAGTACAAAACATTTTAAAATTCGGTTATAAAATACTAAGTCAATATAAAAATGTTTTTCATCAAATGAAATTCTTTTTTGACGCGCCACAAAGGTAAAACCGTGCCCTAATTCCATCAAAAAGGCTTCTAATTTATCTATGATTTCAGTTTCAAGTTCTTCTTCCGAATATTGTACTTTTTCAGCTAATCCTAAAAACTCTAATATATACGGGTCTTTTATTAAATCTTTTGGTTTTTCAATAATTTGACCTTCTTGGGCAAGTTTAAAAACTTCTTCTTTATCTCTGCTTAATGATAATCTTGCAAATAATGCCGAATTGTATTGACGCTTTAATTCTCGAACACTCCAATTGTGTTTGATAGATTCTATTTCATAGAAATTGCGTTCTAGTTTATCATCCATCGAACTAAGAAATATATAATGTGACCAAGAAAGTTTGAATTGCGCAGTCAGTGTCTGCGTTTTTTGTTTTATATCAAAAATCCGAGACAGTGATTCGGATTTTGAGTTTTCTAATTCCGCAGACAGTGTCTGCGGAATTGTAAATACTTGATAAAATCTGCGCATTTGCTCAAGATTACGAATACTAAATCCTTTGCCAAATTCTTGTGTGAGTCTGTTAGATAGTAATTGGATTAAATATTTGCCATATTCTGCGCGTTCATTGCCCTTTTGTTCTTCTTCAACTATTTTCCGACCAATTTCATAGTAAGTAGTAACCAGTGTTTGATTTACAGTACTTACTAACTGCTGATGTGAACTTTTAACAATAGTAATCACCTCCTGAAAGAAATTATTTTCAGGATTGAGGGGTGTTCTATTGTTGTTGTTTTGTTCCATTAAAATCTAGTTAATTAATCACCTTCTGAATGTAAAGATTCAAACTTTCTGGGGTTTCTGCATAATTACTAAAAATCGCGATAGCTCTCTCATTATTTAGAGCACCAGCAAATGAAAATTTTAATTTTTTATTATTTGTTTTTTCTTCTAATATCATCATATCAATAAATTTTATTAGAAATTCCATTTCATATTTCCCTCTAAATACCTTTAACTTATCACAATCTTGGAACTCATTAATTTTCGCTGTCAATATATTTTCATCAATATCAATCGCAGAAGGAAATTCTGCATTTAATCTTGAAAGATCATAATTTATTGAAACTTGATCAATGGTAAAGTTTATAAAGTTTTTAGGAAATTTATCATCTAGATTTACACCAGTCTGTATTCGTTGACTATTTCTTATATCAATTAAACAAGAGTACCAAGCATTAAACAATAAAACCGAATTATGAAATTCTTCTTGTCTTTGCTCATATAAATTTAGATATGTATTATGCAATGGGTTTGTGGTTGCTGACAAACTAAATTCATTAATTAATATTTCTTTAAATACAGAACTTGAAACATATAAATTTTCAATAGAATAACAAGGTGTCTCAAAAACAGGAGGATTCAGTTCCTGAAGTGGTTCATTAAAATCTCTATCTATAAAAAATGCTTTTTTATATCTAGTATAAACTTCTTTATTTTTAATAAGTTCATAAACCTCAAAAACTTTAGATCGTCCTCCACATTTTATAGGGTGATAATGATTTGTATATTTTTTTATTCTTGGCACATAATAAGGATTATCCTTACCCTCAAAAAAACAAAATAAATGATTTGGCAATGCTCTAGTTGAATTAGCAAACTCTGTAAATGCTACAACAGATTCTCCTCTGCTATTTCTCAAATCGTCAACACTTAAATTCATTATAAATTTTCTTTTGAGATTGAAAAATATTCATTTAAACCTACAGCATACCTATCTAATTCATTATCAAAAATAAATGGGGAGTGTGTAACTGCCAATAAAAAATCACATTTATTTGAATTTATTATATCAGGCAATAATTCTTTTTGCCATAACATACTCAAAGAAAGTTCAGGCTCATCAAATAAAACTATAAACCTTTTATCTTCTGCTGACAGGTAAATTTTTGAAAAAATTGAGATAATTTGTTTTTCTCCCGATGATAAATTTTTTAAATCTATTTTTTCTTGGGTGATTTTTGATCTTATATAGATCTTAATCTTTCTCTCATCGTAAAAAACTTCTTTGTTAATTAAATACTTATTACATACATCTCTAAATACAATAATTCTTTTATCATAAGGTTTTTGTTCCTCATAACTTTTAACTAATTTATTTAACAAATGCTTTGATGTAGGATTATTTACCTTTTTATCAATTACAAAGCTTTTAATTGACTGTTTTTGCAAATCTGTAAGTAACGTTCCCAATCTAGATAAAATCAAATTAATATCTTCCTCATTCACCTTTTCCAACACATCTTCAATTGGCTCTTCATTATCAATTACTATAATATTTAATATATCTTTAGTAAACTGAGTTAGACCATCTTTTAACAAATTATCAATTTTTTTTTCTAATTGGACGAATTGCTTTTGAACATCATCCATCCCAAACTGGATTAATGTTACTTCTTCATCCAAAAATTCATCATCATCATAACCCAAATTATGTAAATCTTCTTCTACTCTTCTATAGGTTGGGAAATACATAATCTCTGAATTATCAAGTTCGTTTTTAATTTTTAAATCAATTTCTTTTAAATTATTATCAAACCCTTGTTTAAATTCAGAATCTTCAAAATATCTAAATATTCTATGAAGAGGATACTTTCTGAACTTATAATTTCTTTCTAGCAATTTTTCTAGCTCATATGTACTCCTCTTATTATGTGTCCATTTTTTACTTAAAAATTCAAATTGAGCATATCCAAATTCTTTAACGAAATCCTTTATTTCAGAGTCTTTAAACAATCTATCTATTGATTTAGCAATAAGATCTTTTGTAATTTCAACTTCTCGGTTTTCAAAGGAAATAGTTAATTTTTCAAAATTAAAATCACTAAGTCGAAGAAAATTTCTAGTTAAAGTATAATAAAGCAAATTAAGTATTTGTGTTTTTCCTAATCCATTTTCACCGATCAAAATCATTTTGTTTTCTTTGAAAATAATATCTATATTATTTGTACCAAATAAGCCTATTATGCTAAATTTTTTTATGAAGTTCATTTTTTCTGTTTTTCTTTTATAAAATTATCGTCAATAGAACACTAACTATTCAACTCCTCCACCGTATCCAACTCCACTTTCAAATTCTTGATAATAAATTCCTGACGGTCAGGGGTATTCTTACCCATATAGAACTCTAATAATTTTTCGATAGAAGTCGCTTTGTCCAACATTACAGGGTCTAAACGAATATCTTCTCCAATAAAATATTTGAATTCATCTGGTGAAATCTCTCCTAATCCCTTGAATCGGGTGATTTCTGGTTTTGGTTTTAACTTCTCAATAGCATTACGTCGTTCCTCATCACTATAACAATAAATCGTTTCTTTCTTGTTACGAACACGGAACAAAGGCGTTTGCAATATATACAAATGTCCTTCTTTGATGATTTCTGGGAAAAACTGCAAGAAAAAAGTAATTAACAACAAACGAATGTGCATCCCATCCACATCGGCATCGGTTGCGATTACAATGTTGTTGTAACGCAAATCTTCCATACTTTCTTCGATATTCAATGCGGCTTGAAGCAAATTGAATTCCTCGTTTTCATACACTATTTTTTTGGTCATTCCATAGGTATTCAAAGGCTTTCCACGCAAACTAAATACCGCTTGAGTATTCACATCGCGAGATTTTGTAATAGACCCCGAAGCTGAATCTCCCTCGGTAATAAACAAAGTGCTCTCTAAACTACGTGCATTTTTTGCATCAGTAAGATGCACACGACAGTCGCGCAATTTTTTGTTATGTAAACTGGCTTTCTTAGCTCGTTCTTTAGCTAACTTACGAATGCCCGACAATTCTTTACGTTCGCGTTCTGCTTGTAAAATTTTACGAAGTAACAAATCTGCTACCTCTGGATTTTTATGTAAGAAATTATCTAAATTTGTTTTAATAAAATCGTTTATATAAGTACGAACCGTAGGCGAATTAGGTCCCATATCGGTAGATCCTAATTTAGTTTTAGTTTGTGACTCAAAAACAGGTTCTTCTACTTTAATAGAAATTGCGGAAACAATTGATTTACGAATATCAGATGCTTCAAAATTTTTATTATAAAACTCTTTAATTGTACGTACAATAGCTTCTCGAAATGCCGCTAAATGAGTTCCCCCTTGTGTTGTATTTTGTCCGTTAACAAACGAGTAATATTCTTCAGAATATTGTGTTCTACTATGTGTCATAGCAACTTCTATATCATCACCCATTAGATGTATGATAGGATATTGCATATCTTCTTCTGTAATGGTTTCTTCTAATAAATCTTTTAATCCATTTTCTGAAAAAAATTTTTCACCATTATATACTATTGTTAATCCTTTATTTAAATAACAATAGTTTTTTAACATTCTAACAATGTATTCGTTACGATACTTATAATGTTTAAAAATCGTATCATCTGCTATAAAACTAACCTTCGTTCCTTTACGTTTAGTAGTTTCTACAACATCTTCCTCTACAGTAAGGGTTCCAGCTGAAAATTCAGCCGCTTTTTGTTGATTATCACGTACTGATTCAACTCTAAAAAAAGTAGAAAGAGCGTTTACTGCTTTAGTACCCACTCCATTTAAACCAACTGATTTTTTAAATGCTTTGGAATCATATTTCCCTCCTGTATTCATTTTGGATACTACATCCACTACTTTTCCTAAGGGAATACCTCGACCATAATCCCTAACAGTAATCATCTTATCTTTTAAGGTAACTTCTATGGTTTTCCCAGCTCCCATTACAAACTCATCTATACAGTTATCTAGGACCTCTTTAACCAAAATATAAATACCATCATCAGGTGATGATCCATCTCCCAACTTACCGATGTACATCCCAGGACGCATACGGATATGCTCTCTCCAGTCGAGAGAACGTATATTATCTTCGGTGTATTGATTTTGTTCGAACATATATAAAAACGATTGGGTGCTAAGATACTTGAAAAGTATGTAAAAAGAAAATAAAACAATCTATTAACAAAAACGAATAAATAAAAGAAAAAAATAAAAACATTTTTTCATTATTAACATTTTTTTTAGATATTTGATAAAACAATAACCTAAAAAAAATAAATATGAAAAAAATTCATTGCTTATTATTGCTAATAATGACTTGGACAGGTTTTTCCCAAAACCTCATAAAAGGATCTATTAAAGACACTGGAGGACTAGGAATTCCAGGAGTTAATATTACTGCTAACAATGCAGGTGCTACAACCTCTGATTTCGACGGTAGCTTTTCCATTAAACTAAATCCAGGAAAACACACCTTAAAATTCAATTATATGGGCTATAAAACAGAAACTAGAGAAATTGAGTTAAAAGACCAAAACATTGAATTAAACATAGTGCTACAAGAAGAAAATAAAAGTTTAGATGAAGTAGTAGTGGTGGGGACTAGAACAGCCCCTCGAAGTAATACCACCACATCTTTACCTATCGACCTATTATCTTCTAAAGAATTGGCTTCAACAGGACAAGCTTCATTTGACAAAGCATTGCAATACAGAATTCCTTCATTTAATACGGTTCAAACTCCTGTAAATGATGCTACATCCTTATTAGACCCTTATGAAATACGAAATATGGGACCTAGCCGTACATTAATCTTAATCAACGGCAAGCGTAAAAACATGAGTGCATTAGTATATACACAAACCTCTCCTGGACGTGGCGAAACAGGAGCAGACATTTCAGCGATCCCTCAAGATGCTATTGAAAGAGTTGAAATATTACGTGATGGCGCCTCAGCTCAATACGGATCTGATGCTATTGCAGGGGTTATGAATATCATATTAAAAAACAACCCTAATTCAGGATCTACCACTCTACGAACGGGAATTACTGGAAAAGGAGACGGAAAAATGATTGGAGCAAGCCTTAATAACGGCACAACGGCTTTTAACGAAAAAGGGTTTATTAATTACACCTTAGATTTTTCTAAAGCAACTTTAGCCAATAGACCTGGTACTGTTGATGCACAAGGAGAAGCTAAAGATTTTAATGCAAACATAGTAGATGTCCAAGATTTTCTAAACAGACACCCAGATGCTGGTAATACAAATGGATCACCTGCAACGGCAGCCGCTAAATTTGAAATCAATGGAGGCTTGGATACATCTGAAAATTCAAAATTATATTTCAATGGTGCTTATGTTTACAAAAAAGTAAATTCATTTGCAAACTACAGAACCCCCTATTGGAGAACCTTAACAGACTATCCCTTTTTAAATCAATTGTTCCCTGGAAATGGCAAAAATGGCTATGATGGATACGCACCTACTTTTGAAGGAGATCTTAATGATTATAATGCTACTTTAGGCTTAAAATCAACTAAAAACGGATGGAACACTGATTTAAGCATCACCTTTGGAGGCAATACACAAGAATACACAGTAAATAATTCATTTAACCGTTCTTCCCTTTTAGATAGTAACGGAGCTAATCTATATCTTCAAAATAGCCCTATTTCATTTAAACCTGGAGGAACAAAATTTGATCATATCGTAGGAAACATAGATATAAATAAAAATTTAACCGATAAAATCAGTTTTGCTATAGGCACAGAATTTAGAACTGAAAACTTTACCATTATAGAGGGAGACAAAGCTTCTTGGGATGGAATGGGTGCTGATTCATTTGCTGGTAACAGACCCGAAAATTCAGGCAAATTCAATCGTTATAATATTGGAGGGTATATTGCAACTACTATAGATTTTACAAAAAACTTCTTAATAGATGCAACCTTACGTGGTGAAAATTATAGCGACTTTGGTACAACTTACATAGGTAAATTGAGCGGAAGATATAAATTTTTAGATGATAAAATAACATTAAGAGCATCCGTATCATCTGGATTTAGAGCTCCATCCTTACATCAAATTTATACCCAAAAATCACAATATAGCTTTTTCCCAGGGCAAGGTGTTTTAGCAAGCGGATTAGTAAACAATGTGTCTCCTCAAGCTCGTCAAATGGGAATTGAAAAATTAAAAGCTGAAAAATCTGAAAATTACACAATTGGTTTAGGCTTCAAACCAATGAAAAACATTACATTAACACTTGACTACTACCACATCAATGTTTACGACAGAATTGTTTTAAGTGATGAAATTAAAGACGTGACTATTAACGGGAAAAATCTAGGGACATTATCTTTCTTTACCAACGCTTTAGATACTAGAACAAGAGGTATTGATGTAGTTGCTAGCATACGAAACATTAAACTAGGAAGCGGAGATTTAGGATTTAATCTATCAGGAAATTACACATTTGAAAATTGGAATACTAACAAAATCCCAGTAAAATTTGGAAAAGATCTTATAGATGCCACACAACAACATTTATTATTTACTTCTCGTCCTAAAACCAAATGGATCTTAGGGACTAATTATGACATCGGAAAATTTGGTTTTTCACTAAACAACACCTTATTTGGAAAAACAGTATTCAAACAAGTTGGATTAGATTCTAATTTAAGAACTGAATTCAAACCAAAAGTTGTAACTGATTTAGGAATAAATTTTAACGCCACAAACAAATTAACTTTTGCCTTAAATATCAACAACTTATTTAATATTTTACCTAAATGGGAATTTAAAGCTGAAAATAGTACGGGAGAAGCTAGTTTAACAGACCCTAATTTTGTAAAAACACAATCAAATTTAATTACTTTCAACCAACGTTATTCACAGATGACCTATGATGGGTACCATTTCAGCCAATTAGGAACTATGTTCAGTCTATCTTTAAACTATAAATTTTAAAACAAAAAGAGGCTGTCAAAATGACAGCCTCTTTTGTTACTAAATTATTCGGATACCTCGGAAATAATTTTCACATATCCGATTCTTAGAAAGTGAGTTCTACACTTTTAGTACACCTCTTATAAAATATTAAAAATACCAATAACCAAGCTATACATTAAATCTAAAGTGCATCACATCACCATCCTTTACTATATACTCCTTACCTTCCACACGCAACTTACCCGCTTCCTTCACCTTACTTTCAGAACCAAAAGTCACATAATCGTCATAAGCAATCACCTCTGCACGGATAAACCCTTTCTCAAAATCCGAGTGAATCACACCTGCTGCTTTCGGAGCTGTATCACCCACTTTAATAGTCCAAGCACGAACCTCTTTTACTCCAGCCGTAAAATACGTCTGCAAGTTCAATAATTTATACGCCGAACGGATTAACTTCGATACACCAGGTTCCTCTAACCCCATGTCCCCTAAAAACATCTGACGCTCTTCATAAGTTTCTAGCTCTGTAATATCCGCTTCAGTGGCAACTGCTAATACAATCACCTGCGCATTCTCATCCTTCACCAACTCTTTCACCTGTTCAACATACGCATTCCCATTAGCTGCCGATGCTTCATCTACATTACACACATACAACACAGGCTTTGAAGTAATCAACTGAATCATATCTAAACAGTCCGCCTCGTCCTGATTTTTAGGTTCAATCACACGAGCCGACTTCCCTTCTAATAAAACTGCTTTAATACGCTCTAATAAATCCGCTTCAACAATCGCTTCTTTATTGCCCGATTTCGCCATTTTTTTAGCTTTATCCAAACGTTTTTCAACGGTTTCTAGATCTTTTAACTGCAATTCGATATCAATCGTTTCTTTGTCACGAATCGGGTTCACATTCCCATCCACGTGCACAATATTATCATTATCAAAACAACGCAACACATGAATGATTGCGTTACATTCGCGAATATTACCCAAAAACTGATTTCCTAATCCTTCACCTTTACTCGCACCTTTTACCAACCCTGCAATATCCACAATCTCAACAGTCGCAGGCAACACACGCTCTGGATTAACCAATTCTTCTAATTTTTCCAAACGCGGGTCTGGTACATTCACCACTCCAATATTCGGTTCAATTGTACAAAACGGAAAATTAGCACTCTGCGCCTTCGCATTCGACAAACAATTGAATAAAGTTGATTTTCCTACATTCGGTAAGCCTACAATACCTGCTTTCATGGTTAATTATTTTTAAAAAGTCTGCAAATATAACTTTTTTAGACTTCAAATACTAATTTTTTGGGCGTGCCCCTCCTCAAACAAAACTTTCGTCAGCCTTTGGCGGAAGCTCTCCCTTTCGGCGGGATACTGTACAAAAAAAGTGTGTAAAGAATTTTTTGTAATTTTAAAATTATGAACCATTAAAATTTACAATTATGGACTTTACACACGCTCAAATTTCGGAATTATTATTGGAAGTTGCAAATTCAGAAAATGGAACGAATTTATTAATGCAAATGACCTTAGAGACCTTTATGAAGTCAGAACGGGTATTGCATCCGCTAGAAAATCCCACGGATTATGCAAATGGATTTAGAACTAGAACGACTAATGGTTTTGGCAAAGAAATGGTTTTAAAGGAACCAAGAACACGAAGAGGTACCTTTTATCCAGCATTGCTTGGAGTTCTAAGAAATGAGGATGAAGAGCATCGAAAACTCATTTTTAGTCTTTATAGAAAAGGTTAAACAACAGAGCAAGTAAGCGACGTTTATGAAGAACTTTACGGTAAAGATTACAGCAAGCAGCAGATAAGTTACTTGATGAAGGAGAGTAAAAAAGAAATTGAATTATGGCTTAAAAGAGACTTAGAAGAACATTATTTAGTACTTTATATTGATGCTACTTTTGTTCATACAAGGCGAGATGATTCGGTTAAGAAAGAAGGCTATTTCACAATTTTAGGTATTAAAGAAGAAGAAACAAGGGAGGTTTTAACAATTGTAAATCATCCCACAGAAGGAGCTTTATTGTGGCAACAAGAGTTGGAGAGCTTAAAAACAAGAGGTGTAAAAAGTATTGGATTAGTGGTCTCTGACGGCTTAACATCTATTGAAAACGCTAGTGCAAAAGTCTTCCCTAATGCCAAACATCAACTCTGTGTGGTTCATTTTAAACGAAATATATTAGCTATTTTTCCACGAACAAAACGAGTAGAAATAGCAATAGAATTAAAGGAAATATACCAAGTAGAAACAAAAAGCACAACACCAATTGCTTCATTTGAAAAATTAATTAATTTTGTTCAAAAGAGGGAAAGTAAATATCCAAGCATAAAAAGTTTCAAAAATGAGCGAAATATAGCTTATTTTACTTATTTAATTCAAGTTGCTAGTTAATCGACTTATTTGTAATAGTTAATATTTAATCTGACAGTTACCAATTAAAGTATTAATTTTAAACAAAGATTAAATATGACAACAAATCAAAAAATAATAGGTAATAAAATTGGACTATTAAACTTAGCAAACAAATTAAAAAATGTATCAGAAGCTTGTAGGATTATGGGCTACAGTCGTGATAGTTTTTATCGTTTTCAAGAATTATATGAAACAGGAGGCGAATTAGCACTTCAAGAAATAAGTCGAAGCAAACCCATTATTAAAAATCGTGTTGAACCCTACATTGAGCAAAAAGTAGTAAGCATTGCTACAGATAATCCATCTCTAGGTCAGCAAAGAGTGAGTAATGAATTGCGTAAAGAAGGCATTGTACTTTCTCCTGGAGGAGTTCGTTCGATTTGGCTTCGTAATGATTTAGAGACCTTTAAAAAGCGATTAAAAGCCTTAGAGACAAAAGTAGCAAAAGAAGGTTTGATTCTTACTGAATCACAAGTCGTAGCCATTGAAAAAGCTAAAGAAGAAAAAGAAGCTCACGGAGAAATAGAAACCGCTCATCCAGGTTATTTGGGAGCACAAGACACCTATTATGTTGGCACAATTAAAGGAGTAGGAAGAATTTACCAACAAACTTTCATAGACACTTATTCTAAAGTTGCTTTTGCAAAACTATACGACCAAAAAAATTCACTCGTAGCAGCAGATATGCTTAATGATAAAGTGCTCCCATTTTATCAAGAACAAGATGTTTCTTTACTTAGAATACTTACCGATAGAGGAACAGAGTATTGTGGTTCACAAGATCACGATTTTCAACTTTATCTAGCTATTGAAGACATAGATCATACTAAAACCAAAGCTAGAAGTCCTCAGACTAATGGTATTTGCGAACGTTTTCATAGAACTATACAAAATGAATTTTATGCCATAGCTTTTAGAAAAAAAGTTTATAACTCAATTGAACAACTTCAAATAGACCTTGACCTTTGGCTGATAGAATACAATCAAAACAGACCCCATTCTGGTAAGTTTTGTTATGGACAAACTCCTTTAAAAACTTTTTTAGATACCAAATATTTGGCAGATGAAAAAAACTTGAATAAATTGCATCAGAATCATTTTTTTCTTTCATCTGAAAAAGCCCCCAAGGGAATTGAAAAAACAAACAATCTGACAAACTTAATTTAACTTACAACTGTCAGGTAAAGTAGTGGCTATTACAACTTATTTAATTGGAGTCCAAAAACGAATAATGTTAGTTTTATAAGGAATCCATTTAATGTGACTGCATGTATTGTTCTAGGGAATAATTTTTTAATGTCACTTATTGTGGTTTCTACTTTTTTTCTCATTTTTAATTTTTCATTTTTTTGTTGTTCAGTATCAAATCTTTTTGAATTTGATTTTCGTTGTACTTTCAATAAAATACATTTTTCTTCTTTAGCAAAATCTTCTAATTTATAATTTGTATAAGCACTATCAGCGTATATTGATGCTTCAGCTGGCAATTTATCAATCATTTTCCCAATAGCCTTTGCATCTCCAGTTTTCCCTGGTGTAAAATGAAAAGCAATTGGTATTCCTGCTTTTGTTGTAAGTAATTGAACTTTTATTCCATAGAAATAGCTTCGCATACTTGCTGTATAACCTCTCCATTTCTTACCACTAACAATTTTACAATTCGCAATTCGCATATTATGACAAAATGCTACTGGAAATGAATCTATTATATATTGCATCTCACAACAAATATCTTTAAAATAAGAACTTATAATCTCAAATAACTCATATAGGATTGATCCAATTTTGTGTAATCTTCTGTTAAATCTACTTTTATCTAACATATCTGGAATAAATCCATATTGTTTCATAAATCGAATAGCTGAATCATGATTTCCATAAAAACTAGTCGATGAAACTAAGGCTGTCAGAATGATTTCACTATCACTTACTTTTCTTCTTATATCATCTTGATGATTAATTCCTTTTAAAATATCATCAATTAAACAAAAAATTGATATAATTTTGTCTTTACAAAGCATGGGTTTCGTTTATTGGTTAGCAAAACAAATTTACTTAACCTTTTGCTTTGTTTTTCATTTTTAAACTAGCAACTTGAATTATTTAGATTATCCGCCACAAATTCAAAGAATGGTTTATTCGACCAACTGGATTGAACGGTTGAACAGAGATTACAAGCGTGTTTTGAAAATGAGAGGAGCCATGCCGAACGTGTCTTCAGTTATTGCTTTAATGGGTTCGGTAGCATTGGAAAAAGAATATAAAACATACAAGTATCCAGTAAGTGCTTTTAGAGATATAGAGGAATTAAAAAGAAAGAAAGAAACAAGATAAAGGAAAGAAAATACGTTCCGCTACGCTACACTTAATTTTCTTTCCTTTATCTTGTTTTGAACATTGAAATATTGATTATAAAAATGATTTACACACTTTTTAATACACTCCCGTTTTTGACTTGATCCGTGATTTCGGTATGATACAATAAATTCATATAAAACAAAAAACCTTCATCGTTTCGGATGAAGGGTTTCTAAAGAAAGGCGGCGATCTACTCTCCCACAAAATGCAGTACCATCGACGCTGGCGGGCTTAACTTCTCTGTTCGAAATGGGAAGAGGTGAGCCCCGCCGCAATAACCACCTTAAGGTTTTAAGTCTAAAGTCGAATGTCGTAAAGTTTCCTTTGGACTTTCTTATTTAAGACTGTCTCGTTTTTAAACGAAACAAATATTTTAACATATTGAGATAAATATTTAATTTGGAAAGAATTTTACGAGCCCCCTGAGGTTCCCCCTTTGGGGGTTAGGGGGCTCTTACAATAAGCTTACGGGTTATTAGTACTACTTGACTGTGACATTACTGCCTTTACATCTATAGCCTATCAACGTGGTCATCTTCCACGACCCTTAAAAGAAATCTCATCTTGTGGTGGGTTTCGCGCTTATATGCTTTCAGCGCTTATCCCTTCCCAACGTAGCTACTCTGCGGTGCTCCTGGCGGAACAACAGATACACCAGCGGTTGGTCCAACTCGGTCCTCTCGTACTAGAGTCAGATCCACTCAAATTTCTAACGCCCACAGTAGATAGAGACCGAACTGTCTCACGACGTTCTGAACCCAGCTCGCGTGCCACTTTAATGGGCGAACAGCCCAACCCTTGGGACCTTCTCCAGCCCCAGGATGTGACGAGCCGACATCGAGGTGCCAAACCCCCCCGTCGATATGAGCTCTTGGGGGAGATCAGCCTGTTATCCCCGGCGTACCTTTTATCCTTTGAGCGATGGCCCTTCCATGCGGAACCACCGGATCACTATGCTCTACTTTCGTACCTGATCGACCTGTATGTCTCTCAGTCAAGCTCCCTTATGCCATTGCACTCTACGCACGGTTACCAAGCGTGCTGAGGGAACCTTTAGAAGCCTCCGTTACTCTTTTGGAGGCGACCACCCCAGTCAAACTACCCACCAAGCAATGTCCTCCACAATATGGAGTTAGGCCTCAGATAAGCAAAGGGTGGTATTTCAACAATGACTCCACAACGCCTAGCGACGCCATTTCACAGTCTCCCACCTATCCTACACATCACTTATCCAAGGTCAATACTAAGCTATAGTAAAGGTGCACAGGGTCTTTTCGTCCCACTGCGGGTAATCGGCATCTTCACCGATACTACAATTTCACCGAGCTCATGGCTGAGACAGTGTCCAGATCGTTACACCATTCGTGCAGGTCGGAACTTACCCGACAAGGAATTTCGCTACCTTAGGACCGTTATAGTTACGGCCGCCGTTTACTGGGGCTTCAATTCAATGCTTCTGATTGCTCATAACATCTCCTCTTAACCTTCCAGCACCGGGCAGGTGTCAGGCCCTATACTTCATCTTACGATTTGGCAGAGCCCTGTGTTTTTGATAAACAGTCGCCTGGACCTTTTCACTGCGGCCAGCTTGCGCTGGCGACCTTTCTCCCGAAGTTACAGGTCTATTTTGCCTAATTCCTTAGCCATGAATCTCTCGAGCGCCTTAGGATACTCTCCTCAACTACCTGTGTCGGTTTACGGTACGGGTACTTATAATCTATGTTTAGAAGGTTTTCTTGGCAGCCTTTAGGTACACTATCCCATCATCCGAAGAATCCGAGTACTATCGCATTTCACCAGTCCCAGCGGATTTGCCTACCGGGCCTATAGCTAGGTGCTTTAACGAACTATTCCGTCAGTTCGCGGTACTTTCACCACTGCGTCACTCCATCACAATTATAAGTAGTACGGGAATATTAACCCGTTGGCCATCGACTGTTCCTTTCGGATTCGCCTTAGGTCCCGACTAACCCGCAGCTGATTAGCATAGCTGCGGAAACCTTAGTTTTGCGGCGGGGGTGTTTCTCGCACCCCTTATCGTTACTTATGCCTACATTTTCTTTTCTAACCTCTCCAGAAATCCTCACGGAATCCCTTCTACGATGTTAGAATGCTCCCCTACCACTTGACTTTTGTCAAATCCATAGCTTCGGTAGTATACTTATGCCCGATTATTATCCATGCTCGATCGCTCGACTAGTGAGCTGTTACGCACTCTTTAAATGAATGGCTGCTTCCAAGCCAACATCCTAGCTGTCGATGCAATCAAACCGCGTTTGATCAACTTAGTATACATTTGGGGACCTTAGCTGATGGTCTGGGTTCTTTCCCTCTCGGACTGGGACCTTAGCACCCCAGCCCTCACTGCTGTGTATATTATATAGCATTCGGAGTTTGTCAGGAATTGGTAGGCGGTGAAGCCCCCGCATCCAATCAGTAGCTCTACCTCTATATAACTCTACCACTGCGCTGCACCTAAATGCATTTCGGGGAGTACGAGCTATTTCCGAGTTTGATTGGCCTTTCACCCCTACCCACAGGTCATCCGAAGACTTTTCAACGTCAACCGGTTCGGACCTCCACTATGTGTTACCACAGCTTCATCCTGCCCATGGGTAGATCACACGGTTTCGCGTCTAACATTACTGACTCAAGCGCCCTATTCAGACTCGCTTTCGCTACGGATCCGCACCTGAAGTGCTTAACCTTGCCAGCAACGTTAACTCGTAGGCTCATTATGCAAAAGGCACGCCGTCACAGCTTTTGCTGCTCCGACCGCTTGTAGGCGTATGGTTTCAGGTT
>NZ_CP054494.1:690000-2285000 GCF_014844295.1 Flavobacterium columnare | reverse complement strand
TACGCACTCTTTAAATGAATGGCTGCTTCCAAGCCAACATCCTAGCTGTCGATGCAATCAAACCGCGTTTGATCAACTTAGTATACATTTGGGGACCTTAGCTGATGGTCTGGGTTCTTTCCCTCTCGGACTGGGACCTTAGCACCCCAGCCCTCACTGCTGTGTATATTATATAGCATTCGGAGTTTGTCAGGAATTGGTAGGCGGTGAAGCCCCCGCATCCAATCAGTAGCTCTACCTCTATATAACTCTACCACTGCGCTGCACCTAAATGCATTTCGGGGAGTACGAGCTATTTCCGAGTTTGATTGGCCTTTCACCCCTACCCACAGGTCATCCGAAGACTTTTCAACGTCAACCGGTTCGGACCTCCACTATGTGTTACCACAGCTTCATCCTGCCCATGGGTAGATCACACGGTTTCGCGTCTAACATTACTGACTCAAGCGCCCTATTCAGACTCGCTTTCGCTACGGATCCGCACCTGAAGTGCTTAACCTTGCCAGCAACGTTAACTCGTAGGCTCATTATGCAAAAGGCACGCCGTCACAGCTTTTGCTGCTCCGACCGCTTGTAGGCGTATGGTTTCAGGTTCTATTTCACTCCGTTATTCACGGTTCTTTTCACCTTTCCTTCACAGTACTGGTTCACTATCGGTCTCTCAGGAGTATTTAGCCTTAGCGGATGGTCCCGCCAGATTCAGACAGGGTTTCACGTGCCCCGCCCTACTCAGGATACCACTATCCTTTATATTCCTTACTTATACGGGACTATCACCCTCTGTGGTTAACCTTTCCAGGTTATTCTAATTCGGTTTACAAGAAATATTGTGGTCCTACAACCCCAGTATTGCCGTAACAACACTGGTTTGGGCTAATGCGCTTTCGCTCGCCACTACTTACGCAATCACTTTTGTTTTCTTCTCCTCCGCCTACTTAGATGTTTCAGTTCAGCGGGTTCGCCTCCTATTGGATACTATGTCTTCAACATAGTGGGTTGCCCCATTGGGATATCTGCGGATCAATTCGTATGTGCCAATCCCCGCAGCTTTTCGCAGCTTATCACGTCCTTCTTCGCCTCTGAGAGCCTAGGCATCCCCCATACGCCCTTATTTTGCTTATTGTTTTCTTTTTTTTAGTGATTAGCTCTAAGTAATTAGTGACTAGTCCTAAGACTAATTACTATTCACTCTTTACTAATTACTAAAGTGTTCTTTCTACTTGTTTGTATGTTTATCTCAATATGTCAATGAACTTTACTCAATTTGAAGATTTTAAGATTCGTTAATTTGAAAATGATGATCATTTTCAAATTTTCAAATCAATTCATTTTCAAATCAATTTGGTGGAGAATATCGGAGTCGAACCGATGACCTCCTGCGTGCAAGGCAGGCGCTCTAGCCAGCTGAGCTAATCCCCCAATCTTTTTTCTATTTTGGATGTTGAATTATTTTTTTGAATTATTTTTCAAATTCATCATTTAAAATTTATAATTCAAAATTCGCTTCTAGAATTTCCTTGTGCTTTAAAAAGTAGTCCCGGGCAGACTCGAACTGCCGACCCCTACATTATCAGTGTAGTACTCTAACCAGCTGAGCTACGAGACTCTGTATTTTAAGCCTTTTCTTTTTTTTGAATTAACAGCGAGAGTAAGTTTTTTTAATTTAGTATCTAAATTAAAAAATAGCTTCTTTTTTGTCTCTAGAAAGGAGGTGTTCCAGCCGCACCTTCCGGTACGGCTACCTTGTTACGACTTAGCCCTAGTTACCAGTTTTACCCTAGGCAGCTCCTTGCGGTCACCGACTTCAGGTACCCCCAGCTTCCATGGCTTGACGGGCGGTGTGTACAAGGCCCGGGAACGTATTCACCGCAGCATGGCTGATCTGCGATTACTAGCGAATCCAGCTTCACGGAGTCGAGTTGCAGACTCCGATCCGAACTGAGAACGGTTTTGTAGATTCGCTCCTACTTGCGTAGTGGCTGCTCTCTGTACCGTCCATTGTAGCACGTGTGTAGCCCAAGGCGTAAGGGCCGTGATGATTTGACGTCATCCCCACCTTCCTCGCGGTTTGCACCGGCAGTCTTGCTAGAGTTCCCGACATGACTCGCTGGCAACTAGCAACAGGGGTTGCGCTCGTTATAGGACTTAACCTGACACCTCACGGCACGAGCTGACGACAACCATGCAGCACCTTGAAAAACGTCCGAAGAAAGATCTGTTTCCAAATCTGTCGTTTCCCATTTAAGCCTTGGTAAGGTTCCTCGCGTATCATCGAATTAAACCACATGCTCCTCCGCTTGTGCGGGCCCCCGTCAATTCCTTTGAGTTTCACTCTTGCGAGCGTACTCCCCAGGTGGGATACTTATCACTTTCGCTTAGCCACTCAGATTGCTCCAAACAGCTAGTATCCATCGTTTACGGCGTGGACTACCAGGGTATCTAATCCTGTTCGCTCCCCACGCTTTCGTCCATCAGCGTCAATATACTCGTAGTAACCTGCCTTCGCAATCGGTATTCCATGTAATCTCTAAGCATTTCACCGCTACACTACATATTCTAGTTACTTCCAAGTAATTCAAGTCTTACAGTATCAATGGCCGTTTGATCGTTGAGCGACCAGATTTCACCACTGACTTATAAACCGCCTACGGACCCTTTAAACCCAATGATTCCGGATAACGCTTGGATCCTCCGTATTACCGCGGCTGCTGGCACGGAGTTAGCCGATCCTTATTCTTACAGTACCGTCAAGCTCCCTTACAAGGGAGGGTTTCTTCCTGTACAAAAGCAGTTTACAATCCATAGGACCGTCATCCTGCACGCGGCATGGCTGGTTCAGGCTTGCGCCCATTGACCAATATTCCTCACTGCTGCCTCCCGTAGGAGTCTGGTCCGTGTCTCAGTACCAGTGTGGGGGATCTCCCTCTCAGGACCCCTACCCATCGTTGCCTTGGTATGCCGTTACCACACCAACTAGCTAATGGGACGCATGCTCATCTTGTACCGTTGGAACTTTAATAATCAAATGAGGCCATCTGAAAATACTATGGGGTATTAATCCAAATTTCTCTGGGCTATCCCCCTGTACAAGGTAGATTGCATACGCGTTACGCACCCGTGCGCCGGTCTCAAAGGAGCAAGCTCCTTCTACCCCTCGACTTGCATGTGTTAAGCCTGCCGCTAGCGTTCATCCTGAGCCAGGATCAAACTCTTCATCTGTTTTTGACAAAGAATGCTAGGTTTTTCTTACTCTCTTAAATTTTTATCTGTTTTAACATTGCTGTTAAAACGTGCTGTCAATCCAATATGTCTATGAACTTATTTATTTACTTTTTTCGCTTTCAACTTAACGTCTTAGCGGGTGCAAAGGTAGTGTTTCTTTTAGTATTTCCAAGCTTTTTTTTACTTTTTTTGAAAATTTATTTAAAACTGGTTTTCTTATTCTAAAGAACTTTTTTTTGCTTTGTTGAGATAAAAAATCCCCTGGTAGTCAGGGGATGTTCTATGTCGAATTCTGACTTGTATCAGAATAAAGAAAGGCGGCGATCTACTCTCCCACAACAGTACCATCGACGCTGGCGGGCTTAACTTCTCTGTTCGAAATGGGAAGAGGTGAGCCCCGCCGCAATAACCACCTTAAGGTTTTAAGTCTAAAGTCGAATGTCGTAAAGTTTCCTTTGGACTTTCTTATTTAAGACTGTCTCGTTTTTAAACGAAACAAATATTTTAACATATTGAGATAAATATTTAATTTGGAAAGAATTTTACGAGCCCCCTGAGGTTCCCCCTTTGGGGGTTAGGGGGCTCTTACAATAAGCTTACGGGTTATTAGTACTACTTGACTGTGACATTACTGCCTTTACATCTATAGCCTATCAACGTGGTCATCTTCCACGACCCTTAAAAGAAATCTCATCTTGTGGTGGGTTTCGCGCTTATATGCTTTCAGCGCTTATCCCTTCCCAACGTAGCTACTCTGCGGTGCTCCTGGCGGAACAACAGATACACCAGCGGTTGGTCCAACTCGGTCCTCTCGTACTAGAGTCAGATCCACTCAAATTTCTAACGCCCACAGTAGATAGAGACCGAACTGTCTCACGACGTTCTGAACCCAGCTCGCGTGCCACTTTAATGGGCGAACAGCCCAACCCTTGGGACCTTCTCCAGCCCCAGGATGTGACGAGCCGACATCGAGGTGCCAAACCCCCCCGTCGATATGAGCTCTTGGGGGAGATCAGCCTGTTATCCCCGGCGTACCTTTTATCCTTTGAGCGATGGCCCTTCCATGCGGAACCACCGGATCACTATGCTCTACTTTCGTACCTGATCGACCTGTATGTCTCTCAGTCAAGCTCCCTTATGCCATTGCACTCTACGCACGGTTACCAAGCGTGCTGAGGGAACCTTTAGAAGCCTCCGTTACTCTTTTGGAGGCGACCACCCCAGTCAAACTACCCACCAAGCAATGTCCTCCACAATATGGAGTTAGGCCTCAGATAAGCAAAGGGTGGTATTTCAACAATGACTCCACAACGCCTAGCGACGCCATTTCACAGTCTCCCACCTATCCTACACATCACTTATCCAAGGTCAATACTAAGCTATAGTAAAGGTGCACAGGGTCTTTTCGTCCCACTGCGGGTAATCGGCATCTTCACCGATACTACAATTTCACCGAGCTCATGGCTGAGACAGTGTCCAGATCGTTACACCATTCGTGCAGGTCGGAACTTACCCGACAAGGAATTTCGCTACCTTAGGACCGTTATAGTTACGGCCGCCGTTTACTGGGGCTTCAATTCAATGCTTCTGATTGCTCATAACATCTCCTCTTAACCTTCCAGCACCGGGCAGGTGTCAGGCCCTATACTTCATCTTACGATTTGGCAGAGCCCTGTGTTTTTGATAAACAGTCGCCTGGACCTTTTCACTGCGGCCAGCTTGCGCTGGCGACCTTTCTCCCGAAGTTACAGGTCTATTTTGCCTAATTCCTTAGCCATGAATCTCTCGAGCGCCTTAGGATACTCTCCTCAACTACCTGTGTCGGTTTACGGTACGGGTACTTATAATCTATGTTTAGAAGGTTTTCTTGGCAGCCTTTAGGTACACTATCCCATCATCCGAAGAATCCGAGTACTATCGCATTTCACCAGTCCCAGCGGATTTGCCTACCGGGCCTATAGCTAGGTGCTTTAACGAACTATTCCGTCAGTTCGCGGTACTTTCACCACTGCGTCACTCCATCACAATTATAAGTAGTACGGGAATATTAACCCGTTGGCCATCGACTGTTCCTTTCGGATTCGCCTTAGGTCCCGACTAACCCGCAGCTGATTAGCATAGCTGCGGAAACCTTAGTTTTGCGGCGGGGGTGTTTCTCGCACCCCTTATCGTTACTTATGCCTACATTTTCTTTTCTAACCTCTCCAGAAATCCTCACGGAATCCCTTCTACGATGTTAGAATGCTCCCCTACCACTTGACTTTTGTCAAATCCATAGCTTCGGTAGTATACTTATGCCCGATTATTATCCATGCTCGATCGCTCGACTAGTGAGCTGTTACGCACTCTTTAAATGAATGGCTGCTTCCAAGCCAACATCCTAGCTGTCGATGCAATCAAACCGCGTTTGATCAACTTAGTATACATTTGGGGACCTTAGCTGATGGTCTGGGTTCTTTCCCTCTCGGACTGGGACCTTAGCACCCCAGCCCTCACTGCTGTGTATATTATATAGCATTCGGAGTTTGTCAGGAATTGGTAGGCGGTGAAGCCCCCGCATCCAATCAGTAGCTCTACCTCTATATAACTCTACCACTGCGCTGCACCTAAATGCATTTCGGGGAGTACGAGCTATTTCCGAGTTTGATTGGCCTTTCACCCCTACCCACAGGTCATCCGAAGACTTTTCAACGTCAACCGGTTCGGACCTCCACTATGTGTTACCACAGCTTCATCCTGCCCATGGGTAGATCACACGGTTTCGCGTCTAACATTACTGACTCAAGCGCCCTATTCAGACTCGCTTTCGCTACGGATCCGCACCTGAAGTGCTTAACCTTGCCAGCAACGTTAACTCGTAGGCTCATTATGCAAAAGGCACGCCGTCACAGCTTTTGCTGCTCCGACCGCTTGTAGGCGTATGGTTTCAGGTTCTATTTCACTCCGTTATTCACGGTTCTTTTCACCTTTCCTTCACAGTACTGGTTCACTATCGGTCTCTCAGGAGTATTTAGCCTTAGCGGATGGTCCCGCCAGATTCAGACAGGGTTTCACGTGCCCCGCCCTACTCAGGATACCACTATCCTTTATATTCCTTACTTATACGGGACTATCACCCTCTGTGGTTAACCTTTCCAGGTTATTCTAATTCGGTTTACAAGAAATATTGTGGTCCTACAACCCCAGTATTGCCGTAACAACACTGGTTTGGGCTAATGCGCTTTCGCTCGCCACTACTTACGCAATCACTTTTGTTTTCTTCTCCTCCGCCTACTTAGATGTTTCAGTTCAGCGGGTTCGCCTCCTATTGGATACTATGTCTTCAACATAGTGGGTTGCCCCATTGGGATATCTGCGGATCAATTCGTATGTGCCAATCCCCGCAGCTTTTCGCAGCTTATCACGTCCTTCTTCGCCTCTGAGAGCCTAGGCATCCCCCATACGCCCTTATTTTGCTTATTGTTTTCTTTTTTTTAGTGATTAGCTCTAAGTAATTAGTGACTAGTCCTAAGACTAATTACTATTCACTCTTTACTAATTACTAAAGTGTTCTTTCTACTTGTTTGTATGTTTATCTCAATATGTCAATGAACTTTACTCAATTTGAAGATTTTAAGATTCGTTAATTTGAAAATGATGATCATTTTCAAATTTTCAAATCAATTCATTTTCAAATCAATTTGGTGGAGAATATCGGAGTCGAACCGATGACCTCCTGCGTGCAAGGCAGGCGCTCTAGCCAGCTGAGCTAATCCCCCAATCTTTTTTCTATTTTGGATGTTGAATTATTTTTTTGAATTATTTTTCAAATTCATCATTTAAAATTTATAATTCAAAATTCGCTTCTAGAATTTCCTTGTGCTTTAAAAAGTAGTCCCGGGCAGACTCGAACTGCCGACCCCTACATTATCAGTGTAGTACTCTAACCAGCTGAGCTACGAGACTCTGTATTTTAAGCCTTTTCTTTTTTTTGAATTAACAGCGAGAGTAAGTTTTTTTAATTTAGTATCTAAATTAAAAAATAGCTTCTTTTTTGTCTCTAGAAAGGAGGTGTTCCAGCCGCACCTTCCGGTACGGCTACCTTGTTACGACTTAGCCCTAGTTACCAGTTTTACCCTAGGCAGCTCCTTGCGGTCACCGACTTCAGGTACCCCCAGCTTCCATGGCTTGACGGGCGGTGTGTACAAGGCCCGGGAACGTATTCACCGCAGCATGGCTGATCTGCGATTACTAGCGAATCCAGCTTCACGGAGTCGAGTTGCAGACTCCGATCCGAACTGAGAACGGTTTTGTAGATTCGCTCCTACTTGCGTAGTGGCTGCTCTCTGTACCGTCCATTGTAGCACGTGTGTAGCCCAAGGCGTAAGGGCCGTGATGATTTGACGTCATCCCCACCTTCCTCGCGGTTTGCACCGGCAGTCTTGCTAGAGTTCCCGACATGACTCGCTGGCAACTAGCAACAGGGGTTGCGCTCGTTATAGGACTTAACCTGACACCTCACGGCACGAGCTGACGACAACCATGCAGCACCTTGAAAAACGTCCGAAGAAAGATCTGTTTCCAAATCTGTCGTTTCCCATTTAAGCCTTGGTAAGGTTCCTCGCGTATCATCGAATTAAACCACATGCTCCTCCGCTTGTGCGGGCCCCCGTCAATTCCTTTGAGTTTCACTCTTGCGAGCGTACTCCCCAGGTGGGATACTTATCACTTTCGCTTAGCCACTCAGATTGCTCCAAACAGCTAGTATCCATCGTTTACGGCGTGGACTACCAGGGTATCTAATCCTGTTCGCTCCCCACGCTTTCGTCCATCAGCGTCAATATACTCGTAGTAACCTGCCTTCGCAATCGGTATTCCATGTAATCTCTAAGCATTTCACCGCTACACTACATATTCTAGTTACTTCCAAGTAATTCAAGTCTTACAGTATCAATGGCCGTTTGATCGTTGAGCGACCAGATTTCACCACTGACTTATAAAACCGCCTACGGACCCTTTAAACCCAATGATTCCGGATAACGCTTGGATCCTCCGTATTACCGCGGCTGCTGGCACGGAGTTAGCCGATCCTTATTCTTACAGTACCGTCAAGCTCCCTTACAAGGGAGGGTTTCTTCCTGTACAAAAGCAGTTTACAATCCATAGGACCGTCATCCTGCACGCGGCATGGCTGGTTCAGGCTTGCGCCCATTGACCAATATTCCTCACTGCTGCCTCCCGTAGGAGTCTGGTCCGTGTCTCAGTACCAGTGTGGGGGATCTCCCTCTCAGGACCCCTACCCATCGTTGCCTTGGTATGCCGTTACCACACCAACTAGCTAATGGGACGCATGCTCATCTTGTACCGTTGGAACTTTAATAATCAAATGAGGCCATCTGAAAATACTATGGGGTATTAATCCAAATTTCTCTGGGCTATCCCCCTGTACAAGGTAGATTGCATACGCGTTACGCACCCGTGCGCCGGTCTCAAAGGAGCAAGCTCCTTCTACCCCTCGACTTGCATGTGTTAAGCCTGCCGCTAGCGTTCATCCTGAGCCAGGATCAAACTCTTCATCGTATGTTTTTACAGCTTTTCAGCTATTTGTTTTTGACAAAGAATGCTAGGTTTTTCTTACTCTCTTAAWTTTTTATCTGTTTTAACATTGCTGTTAAAACGTGCTGTCAATCCAATATGTCTATGAACTTATTTATTTACTCTTTTCGCTTTCAACTTAACGTCTTAGCGGGTGCAAAGGTAGTGTTTCTTTTTAATTTACCAAATCTTTTTTTGAAAACTTTTTTTGAAGTAAGCTTCATTATTTTGACTGGTTTTTTCAATGAACATTTCCCTTGCGGACGGCAAAGGTACACTCTTTTTTTTGTTTTTTACAAGTTTCTTGCTTTCTTTTTTTTCTTTTTTTTGTTATCTTTTATAAATCAATTAGTTATCGTTTTTTATTTGTGTTTTTCCTTTTAAATGGTCTTTATTATTGTTGTTGTTGTTGGTTTTAATAATAGGTATGTACGTGTTTTGTTTTTGCTTTGATGGATTTTTGACCGTTTTTTCTTAGAGTATTTGTACCTTTATCATTCTATGGTCTGTTTTGGATTGTTTTGTTTTTAAAGGGTGGTTTGCGTGAGGGATGGCAGTGGCATCCTTTTGCTGAATGCTATAGCTTTTTTTTGTGAGGGTTTCTTTAGCAAAAGATAGAACGGACAGCCCGACCCGAAGGGGCACGCCCATAGGGTTATTGAGAAACTATTTTTTTTCAGAAAGACAATAGTCTTTTTATATCTACTGTTAATATTCTTTGTGATGACTAGGTAAACTTGATTGCTTTTACGGGCGAAATTTTAGTGACTACATAGGAAGGAATAAGCATTACTATAAGACAAATTAAAATGGTTCCTATATTTAGGGAAATAATATCAACCCAATTAATATCTACAGGTGCGGTAGTAACATAATAATTTTCTGGATTGAGTTTTACTATTCCAAATTTTTGTTGAATGAATAGTAGCCCCACTCCTATAATATTACCCCACAATAGCCCTTGAATAATTAGGTGGACTGCGTTATATAGGAATATTTTTCTAATAGTCCAATTATCGGCTCCAACTGATTTTAAGATTCCTATCATTTGTGTTCTTTCTAGAATTAAAACTAACAAAGCAACGATCATGTTAATTGTGGCGACAATGATCATTATAATTAGTATAACCACTATATTGAAATCGAATAATTTAAGCCATTCAAAGATGTAATAATATTTTTGTGCAATAGTTTGCGTATCTAATGCTTTGGTAGGATCTTCTTTATTTATGGTATTATTGTAGACTTCGACCCCTTTTTCCTGAATTTGATCAAAATTATTCAAGAAAACTTCAAATGCTCCTACTTGTGTGTTTTTCCATTTATTGATTCGTTGTATATGACGAATATCTCCTAAAACATACACTGCATCAAATTCTTGAAATCCTGAGTTGTAAATTCCAACTATTTTAAATGCTCGAAGGTTGGGCAACTTCCCTTCTTTTTCTTTCATAAAAAAGGTATTGCATTTATCTCCTACTTTTAACAAAAGACGGTTTGCTAAATATTCAGAAATAATAATTTCATTGTTTAGCTTAGATTTCACGTTGGGTAATTTTCCTTCTACTAAGTACTCTTTAATATTTTCCCAATCATATTCTTTTCCTACTCCTTTGAAAACGATTCCTTCAAAAGATTGTTCTGTTCGAACAATGCCTGCCTTACTAGCTACTGCTTGTATATGTTTAATCCCTTCGACAGAATTAAACTTAGGATAAAAATCTTGGTTGGTTGATACGGGGTCAACACTTACTTGTGATTGATTGTCATCAAAATTAGAAATTACTATATGCCCATTAAAAGCGGATACTTTTTGGCGTATTTTATTTTGCAAACCAACTCCTGTTGCCACGGAAACAATCATCATTATCAAGCCAATTGCAATAGCTGCTATTGCAATTTTTATTATTGGGGCAGAAATATTACTTTTACGTTCTTTAGTACGTATTAATCGATCAGCGATAAAAAACTCTAAATTCAATTGATGATGATTTATAATTTGGTTTTCAAAAATACATTTTTATTATTGCTTTTTACAATAATTACTTATGGAAATTACAAGAAAAGTATTCAGCTTTCAGATGACAGTATATGGATGGCAAATAGTAAGTACCAAAAGAAAGAATCCTTTCTTTTGAAAGAAGGAGGAGTTTTAACTGGTGCTGACAATAGCTCTATCTATTTACCTTTACTAAAAGACAAAAGAGTTGGTATTGTAACGAATCAAACGGGTATTTTACATGACGGAACTCATCTCGTTGACTTTTTAATAGATCACAAGATTAGTATACAAAAAATATATGCTCCTGAACATGGCTTTCGAGGTACTGCTGATGCAGGAGAACTCATTAAAGATGGTAAGGATTATAAAACGGGATTACCAATTATTTCTCTTTATGGAAATAATAAAAAGCCTAAATCCGAGCAATTAGATGGAATTGAAGTTATGGTTTTTGATCTACAAGATGTAGGTGTTCGTTTTTATACCTATATTTCTTCGCTACATTATGTTATGGAAGCTTGTGCTGAAAACAATATTCCTTTATTGGTTTTAGACAGACCTAACCCTAATGGTAATATAATAGATGGTCCTGTATTAGAAACTGAATTTAAGAATTTTGTTGGAATGCACCCTGTGCCTGTTTTGTATGGAATGACTATAGGAGAATATGCTAATATGATTAATGGGGAAAAATGGCTTAAAAACGGAATTGAATGTAAACTTAAAATCATTTCGTGTAAAAACTATAAACGGGGGATGTTTTATGATTTGCCTGTAAATCCATCTCCTAATTTACCTAATCATCAGGCCATTAATCTATATGCTTCTTTATGTTTTTTTGAAGGGACGAATGTGAGTGTAGGACGTGGCACTGAGAAACAATTTCAAATTTATGGGTCTCCTTATTTAACAGAAAACGATTTTACGTTTACTCCTTTACCCAATTTAGGAGCAAAAGACCCTCTTTGGAACGGGAAAGTTTGTTATGGTGAAGATTTAAGCAGGATAGAAAAGGTAAAACAACTTGAACTTAAATGGGTCATAAAGGCGTATAAAGAAAATTCTCAAACTATGAATCCTTTTTTTAATAGTTTTTTCACAAAATTAGCTGGAACTAAAAAACTCCAACAACAGATAGAAAGGGGTGTTTCTGAGAAAGAAATCCGAAAATCTTGGAAAAAAGATTTATTAAAGTTCAAACACATTAGGTTGAAATATTTAAATATGGAGTATTAATATATTTTTTAAAAAGCCCTTTTTAAAATTTCAAAAAGGGCTTTTCATTTTTTGGATATATGTAAAGTTCTACCCAAATAATCTTCTTAAAAAACCTCTACTTTCTTCCTCTGTCATTGTCTTTTCTTCAAAGTTAGAGTTAGTGTACTTATCTATTATATGCCTAATATACTCTACATACGTTTTCCCTTCTTTTTCTAAAAATCCGTTTAAATAATTTTCTCCTCCATCTGCTCCATAAAATTCTTCTAACTTTTTGATTCTGTTATATAAGGGTTCTATTTCTTTTTTTATCAAATCTTCAGGAACTGCAACTCTTCTTGCTTGATATCCTTTATTTCCGTCTACGATATCGAAATCTGTTAAAACCCAATAATATTCGCCTGATTTCGCCATATTTTTTACAATTCCATAAAAGTTTTCCCCTCTTTTAAGGTTGTCCCATAACACCTTGAAAATAGCCTTAGGCATATCAGGATGCCTAATTACGTTATGAGGTTGTTTTAATAATTCTTTTTCGGTATATCCCGAAACGTCTAAAAAAACATCATTTACAGAAACTATGCTTCCGTATTGATCTGTTCTACTAACAATTGTTCTTGATTTATTCCAATTAACTTCTCTATCAACAGGAACAGGCTTTGCATTATTCAACATTAACATTTTTTTAAAAAAACAGTCAAATTTTAAAAAAATAAGAAACAAAAAACATGATAAATATCATATTGATAAAAAAATGATAAATAAAAAACAATTTCGCAAATAATCTCTTACATTTTAATTTATCTATTTTTTCAATAAATAACAGAATATAATTTATTTAAACGCTTCTTGTTTTGTATTTTCTATTAAAACGAATTTTATAAATAATTTATAGAATATTTAGAATGGTAATTTTTTTTTCATTTCTTCTACTATATTGTAAGCCGCAGGACATATTGCAACGTTTTTTAGAGTTAGATTGGCTATCTGTTGGAATTTTTTTCGATCAGTATGAGGAAATTCGCGACAGGCTTTAGGTCGCGCTTCGTATATCATACAATAATTTTCGGTATCTAAGAAAGTGCAAGGTAAACTTTGTAATACGTAATCATTATCTTCATCGATTCGGAGATATTGCTCAATAAATTGCTGCGGCTTTAATCGAAAGTGTTTTGCGATTCTCTCGATATCTGCTGTAGTAAATAAAGGACCTGTAGTTTTACAACAATTAGCACATTTTAAACAGTCCGTTTTTCTAAATTCAATATCGTGTAGTTCTTGCATTACATAATCTAGATTCTTTGGGGGTTTCTTTTTTAGTTTATCGAAATACTTTTTGTTTTCATTATTCTTATCTTTGGCAAGCTTACTGAGTTGGTTTAATTGTGGTTTCAAGTTTCGAATTTCAAGTTAAACCGCAAAGTTAAAGAACTTAAAACGTTAAACCTGAAACTTTATATAAAATGCTTGATTTATTTGGCAAAGCTCTATTAGACTACCAAACAAACAATACCCCTGAATCTATTATTACTGAAACCAATATATCTGAAGAGGATGAAATGGAGGTTTCTTATCTATTTAGACCATTTGAAGAAATGCCGAAATTAGAACAGAAAGCGCTTAAATTAAGCAAAGGAAAAGTATTAGATGTAGGTTGCGGGGCAGGCAGTCATAGTTTATATTTGCAAGAAAAGGGTTTAGAGGTAAAATCTCTAGATATTTCTAAAAATGCAATAGAAACTTGTAGACTAAGAGGTCTTGAAGATACCATTAATGAAAGTCTGATTGATTTTCATACAGAAGATAAGTTTGATACGATTTTACTTTTAATGAATGGTACTGGTATTTTTGGTACGCTAAAAGAAACTAGTAAATACCTTCAGAAATTAAAAAACTTGTTAAGTGAGAACGGACAAATTATTATTGATTCTTCAGATATCATCTATATGTTTGATCAGGATGAAGATGGAGCTTATGAAATTCCTGCTAATGGATATTATGGGGAATTAATTTTTACTATACATTATAAGGGAGAAACGGAAGAGTCTTTTCCTTGGCTTTATATGGATTACAACACATTGCAAAATGCTTGCCATGCGAATGGACTAATATGCGAATTAATTGAAGAAGGGGCTCATTTTGATTATTTGGCAAGGATTACAAAATAATTTTTTTATAATCCTAAACCTTATTATTTAATAGTTCTTTCCTAAAACAATTAAGAGAACATAATGGTTTTAGGAAAGATTACGCATTAGAATTTTATCACGGATAAAATGACTTTGAATGTCAAAAAAATTCATTTATCCTCAATGTAGCAAAACTACATCTACTGGAAAAAATTTCCGTTCATTTTATTTTCTTTGCTCTTTCATTTTTATCCCAGATTACGCATTAGACTTCGTTATGAAATCTAATGCGTAATCTGGGTTTATTGGAAAGTCCAGTGTATAATCTTAGGAAACAGACAGTTTCCACCTATTATAAGGTATAAAAAAAACTGCTTTCGCAGTTTTTTTATACCTTAATAGTTACAGATAAAGTAAATAAGACTCGTACAGGCTTTCCATCCTGATCCCCTGGAGTCCATTTAGGTGATGTTTGAAGGACTCTTGTTATTTCCTGTGCTGTTCCGTATCCTAAATCATTAATTACTTTAATATCTGAAATACTTCCATTTGTTTCAATTACAAAGGTTACTTGAAGAACACCTCCAGTAAAATTTTCATCACTTGGTGGTGAAAAGTTTTTGCCTACAAACTTCATCAATTCATTATTTCCTCCTG
Organism: Flavobacterium columnare; assembly: GCF_014844295.1. Taxonomy (NCBI): domain Bacteria; kingdom Pseudomonadati; phylum Bacteroidota; class Flavobacteriia; order Flavobacteriales; family Flavobacteriaceae; genus Flavobacterium; species Flavobacterium columnare. The sequence goes on along the minus strand of NZ_CP054494.1, from coordinate 2,270,198 downwards.
GAAAAACGGGTTGATTTTCAACAGTATCAAATGGTATAGCAGTGGATTTGGCCACAGCATTTGAAGAAGATTGAGCCAGTGTTATTTGGCTAAACCATAAAACAACAAATAAGAATAATTTCTTCATAGTAACAGTTTTTGGGATTAATATTTCGTTACACCTATTCCAAACTTTTTATTTATATCAAAAAGTCTTTTGAAATTTTCCTGTAATAACAAAAAAGCAAGAAAACCTTTCCGTAAACAAAAGTATAATTGTTTTATTAAAATCCCAAATACTAATTAATTTTATATAAAAATATTTAAGGAATATTTAAATATTTATGTGTTTGTAATGAAATTTTCCATTTTGGATTTTTCATTACATAATCTATTATAAGGGGTAAAACTTCGTCTTTTTTACTCCATTCTGGTTGTAAATATAATTTAGCATTAGGATTGGTCTTTAATGCTTGTTCTTCCGCAAATAAAAAATCATGTTTGTTGTAGATTATTATTTTAAGTTCATGAGCTTTATTGTAAGCTTCTTGAACAGGTAGTTTTGTTTTTTTAGGTGATAAACAAAACCAATCCCATTCGCCTGTAACGGGATAGGCTCCTGAGGTTTCAATATGTACGCGGAGTCCTGCTTTTTTTAGTTTTGTCGTTAAGGGCTCCATATTCCAGGTTAGAGGTTCCCCTCCAGTAACAACAACTGTATTGGCCTGTTTTTTTGCGTTTTCAACTATTATTGAAGTTTGTGTTGGAGGATGTAATTCTGCATTCCAGCTTTCTTTCACATCACACCAATGGCAGCCTACATCGCAACCGCCAATTCTAACAAAATAGGCAGCGGTACCTGTATAAGCTCCTTCACCTTGTATTGTATAAAATTCTTCCATTAGAGGAAGCATATCTCCTTTATTTACAGCCAACTGTATTTCTTTACTCAACATAATTATTTCCTAAAAGGGGGTTGCAAATATACATAAAATTAACACCTTATCCGTAATAAATAAAAAACCGACAACTCTATAAATTGTCGGTTTTTATAATTTATTAAATAACAATTATTTAGCAATGCTGTTTTTAACATTAATAGCATCTGCATCTGCTGGATCTAATGCCAATGATTTAGCAATATATTCATTAGCCTTTACTTTATCTGTTTTAGCATAAAAACGAGCTATTTCATTGTAGGATTCAATTAATTTAGCTTTGTTTTTTTCTACCGTATCTCCGCCTTTGTTTAATACTACTTTGGCAAACTCATCATAACTACTAATCATTTGATTTTTAGCGTTTGGATCTGCTAATAAAGCATTTACACGTGCTCTGTATATGTGGGCATCTTGAGTAGTTGGCGATTTAGCAATTACAGCGGCAAATGCTTTATCTGCTTTTTGCAATTGAATCATATCATACGCTTTTGCTCCTTCTGCAACATTATGGAAATATAATGAATATCCTAAAAAGAAGTTATCATATAAATAATTTTTAGAAGCTGTATTATTAATAGCTACTTCGTATATACCTGAAGCATATTTATATAATTTTCTATCAAAATAAATCTTTCCAATTTCATTTAATCTTTCGGACATTGCTTTATCAAGCTCTACTGCTTTACTTAAATTTTGTAATGCTTGTGTGTATAAAACATCATCAACAACTGGTTTCGTTCCTTCTGTAGTAACGGGAATTGCTTTTTTTAGCTGAGCCATTCCTAGGTATAAATAATCAATTGCTATTAATCTACTTGATGGGTTTTCTGTGAATTTTGTCAAAGCATCAACCGCTGAATCAATATTCCCATTTTCGTAGGCTGAATATCCAAGATAGCGAAATATTCTAGGATTGACCTTATCCATTTTGGCCATTTCGTTGGCTTCTTTTTCTAAGGCTTTATAATCTTTAGCTATTACAAGAAAATCTGCGTGACGCATACGAGAAGCTAATGAATAGTCTGTTAAACTCATATATTTCTCATAGTATTCTAACGATTTATCTGTATATTCTTTAAATTTAGCTTTATCGTTTTGTTGTAGTGCCCATCCAAAATAGATTTCTGCTAGTTCTCTATAAGCTGGACCATACGATGTATTAATACCTAGTACTTCATCTATAGCTGCTTTTGCTTCATTAAAAGCTTTAGCTCCTTTTAGCAGAACACCTAATTGCATTTTAGCTCTCAACAAGCTATTATCTGCCTCGTATGCTCCACGGTATGCTGCATAGGCTTCATTTTGACTTCTTAACCCATAATATGCGTCTCCTAAAGCTAGTAAGGTTTGCGCATCATTCATATTAATGGCTTTCGCTTTGTTTAGCACTTCGATAGCTTTTGCATAATTGGGGTTTATTGAATTAGTATAGGCTTTGCCTATATAAACAAACTGTTCTAATTCTTTTTTCTTCATGTTGGCCGTAGCTTGATCAAAGTTAAATTGAGCTGCTTGAGTATTAGCATTATCTAGGTCTATTTGACCTAAACCTATATAATTTAACACGCCTCCTTCTTTTTTTGTTAAAGCTGATTGAAAAAGAGTTTTAGCTGAATCTTGGTATGTTTGACGTAAATAGACATTTCCTAATAGGAAAGCTGCCTTTCCATTTTCTGGGTTTGACTTAACGACCGCTTTTAATATTGATTTTGCTTTTTCATATTGTTCAGCATCAATTGCTTTTTTAGCAGTTTCTATATCTTGAGCAAAAACTCCTGCACTCATTGCAAAAAAAGCAGTACTGAAAAACTTTATTTTATTCATTTCTTTACAATTAATTATTTTCTACTTTTTCTTCTACTTCCTTACGGATTATTATATTTCTACTAGGCATTCTAACAGGAGCCAACCCAGACTTTAATACTATTCGTTGTCCCAACTCTCCTGCTATAAATGAAGCAAATCCCATGCCTAAACCAGTAGTTCCTTGATAATTTATCATTTTTATTTTTCTACTGTAAGGATAGCTACCAGAAGCTAATAAATCTTGACTTGGAATAACAAATGTACCATTCTTAGTTTTTAATTCCAAGACCTTAACCCTTTCTACTATTTTTTGAAAATCGGGCATTGGTTGTGTAATCCAGTTTATCCCCACAACACCTATAGCATCTGGGTTTTTAGCCACGAAGGCAATTACTTCATTATTAGTTGAAAACGAAAAGACATTATTTTTAGGAAAATTTTTCACTTTAGCAAGATCCATTAGATACCTAAGTGTACTTGAATTGGCGTTGTCAAAAACTAACCTTTTTATATTAGATGGTTTCCCTTTTAAAAGATTAACTAATTCAATTTCTTCTATTTTAAAGTTAACATTCGAAGAATGTCCGATAAAAGCAATACCATCTATAGCAAAATCGGTTATTTTTCCTTTAATTTTTTTCTTAGAAAAAATTTTTATTTCGCTGGAATTTAATTCACGTGTTAAAATTGCCAAATTATTTTTCCCTTCTGACAAGAGTTTTATTATCTCTCGTTCTGGTTTGGGTATTAATTGAATTTTAGCTTGGTATTGGTTTTCAAAAATCATTTGATGATCTTCTACTAAAGGGTAAACTGTTTGATCCACCAATATAGTAGCCGTACCCGTTAATATAGTTTCCTTTTCATTGGTATTCCCAAAATAGCAACTAACAAAAAAAACAGCGGTAAGCAGTAAGCCAACAACTAAATATTTTAATTTCATAGGAATAAATTTTATTTATTACAATTTACGGACGATATCTTTTTAAATCATTTTGTATTTCTAAATACAGCTATTTTAACCCTTTGTATTTTAGAATTAACATTAGGCAATATAGATAAAAAAATAAAGTTATTTTTCTTACCCTCCTTTTTTATTATTGTAACAATGTATTATTTCTTTTGAGCTAATTTTAACGAAATAAAATTTTAGATAAAATTACTTTTTAAAATAGCGTATAAAACGAAAAAAAGCATAAATAATAATAGCTATTCCTAGAGTTATACGATACCCTGTCGATAAAGGAAGGCGTTCTATTAAGTGATCCCAAAACAACACCATTAATCCCATACCTAAATAAATACAAAAAAACAGCATGCCTAAAACAAGAAGAAATCGCTCTTGGAGCGATTTCTTCTCTTGCTTATTTGAATATTTCATATTCATCTATTCAGCTCTAATATCTAGTAAGATTGGCAAACTATATCTTACACGGATTTTTTTACCGTTTTGCTCACCAGGTCTCCATTTAGGAGCGCTCTTTAGCATACGAATAGCCTCAGCACCTGTTCCATATCCTAAGTCTCTTACTACTTTTATATCTGTTAAGCTTCCATCTTTTTCTACTACGAATTCGACAAAAACTCTTCCTTTTAAGTCAGTATCGACCTCTGGAGTACGATAATTACGTTGTACATACTTCATAAAACCTTCATTACCTCCTGGAAATTCGGGTTGTGCTTCAATACCTGCAGAACTATATACTTGATTATCTTCTTCTACTACTTTTACAACTTCATCATTATTACCAGTTGGAGCGTCAATCTGAACTTGTGCATCTTTATCCCCTTTTTGGTCTTTTTCAGCAATGTTTTTGTCTTTTAACTCCTCAATGGTTTTAATTTCTTCTGTTACCTTTTTAGCTTCTACAACCTTAGGTTCTACGAATTTTACTTCGTCTACCTTTGGTTTAGGGGGTTCTGGCTTTTTTTCAGGTGGTGGTGGTGGTGGTGTATTTTCTTTTGGTTTAGTCATATCCACCAACACTACTTTTTCATCTAAAGTAGTATCATCCTCACCTTTTGGGATCATGCTTATAAGCAACGGAGAAGCTACTGCTAACGCAAAGAATGAGCCTCCGATGATTAATGCTCTCAATGATGTTTTAGGATTTTCTTTACGTAACTCATAAGCACCATACTTTTTGTTACGCCCTTCAAAAACTAACTCTAACCATTGCGATTTATACAAATCTAATTTCATACTTCAATTATTAGAATTTAGTTAATTACTTTTTTAATATAGCCTTCTCTTGCGGTGTAATATCCACTACAGCATAAGTTGGTACTTTACATATTGCCATTTCATCTAGGATATCTACCATATTTCTATAGTTTGCTTTTTTATCCATTTTGATGATTACAATCAACCCTTTTTCTGGGTCATTGTATTTTGCTGGAACTGACTGTACTTTTTTAGCAATTTCTTGACGAATACCTGCTTTTCCGTAAGTAGCTTCTTTAGGGCCTTCAAAAGGGGCATCTACTCTGCCATAGTACCATTTAATTTTATTGTTTTCACCTAATAAAACTGTCATTGTACGATCATCGGCTACTTCAATATTGTCCTTTTTTTCTTCAGGCTTATCATTTTTATCCGGCATTCCCAAGTTCATAGACTGAGGTTTAGACAATGACGTAGTCAACATGAAGAACGTAATCAATAAGAAAGCTAAGTCCACCATGGCTGTTAAATCCACCTTTGCATTGGATTTTTTACTTCTTACCTTACCACCTTCTTTTTTGCCACCTCCACCGGAGTCGTTTAATTCTGCCATTTCTTTTTCTTATATTATATTAGAAATCACTACTACGTAAACCAGTCACAAGATTAAAACTATTTACATCTTGTTTCTGTAATACATCCATTACTCTTTTGATAGCTGGGTACTCTAATTTAGCATCTCCTTTGATTGCAAATTTGAGGTCCTCATTTCTCAACTCAGCACTAGCTGAACGAGCATTAAATATCCATCTAGCCAACTCATCTTTCTTTTCATCTATAGAGTCCATTGGAATACCAGGTTGCAAACCTTCTTTGTTTCTGTCAGAGCTTGACATAGCAATGATTTGTTTTAAATTACCCATTGGTACTCCGAAACCATCTATTAAAGAAAAACGTTGTTTTTCTGCATCAGTAAAGTTCATTCCGTATTCTTGTCCCATTAATTCTAATGATCTTAAACGGATTTCACGGTCTTTCATACCGATGAATACTTTACCTTTACCTACCGTTAACGTTACTAAGCCAGTTTCAGGTAATTTAGTTTGCACCGTTGAATTAGGTGTATCTACCTGTAAGGGTTCTGGTTGTTTAGCTGTAGCAGTAAGTATAAAGAACGTAAGCAATAGGAAGGCTACGTCACACATTGCTGTCATGTCGATTGCTCCTGCTGATTTACGTGATTTTCCTTTTGCCATAATTATATTTTATCTTTAATATGTCCTTAAATTATTTTAAAGAACCTTTAAATCTTCTGTAAGTGTTAACGATAGTGTTAGCAGCTTCATCAATTGAATATGTTAATGTATCAATTTTAGAAGTAAAATAGTTGTAAGTTACGATTGCTAAAGCAGAAGTAGAGATACCCGTAGCTGTATTGATAAGAGCTTCAGAGATACCTACTGCTAAAGCGGCTTGGTCAGGAGTACCTGAAGTAGCTAATGCACTGAACGCTTTGATCATACCTGATACAGTTCCTAATAATCCTCCTAAAGTACCTAAAGCAACCATAGTAGAGATAATTGTCATATTTTTTTCTAACATTGGCATTTCTAAAGCAGTAACTTCTTCAATTTCTTTATGAATAGTTTCTGTAGCTTCTTCAGAAGTAAATCCTTCTGCTTTCACTTGATTATATTTTACCAAACCTGCTTTGATTGCATTAGCAACAGAACCTTGTTGTTTGTCACAAGTTTCAATAGCACCGTTAATATCCCCTTGGTTTACACTAGCTTGTATGTTTTTCATGAAAATATCTAAATTTCCTTTACCCGCAGCTTTAGAGATAACCATTAAGCGCTCAAAAGAAAAAACAACTACCATTAATAGCATTCCTAATAATACTGGTACTATAAATCCTCCTTTATAAACTGTTCCTAAAAAGTTGTGAGGGTGACCTGTTTCTGAATTACCTCCTTCAAAGTTTCCAGAAGCTCCCATTATAAATTTCCACACAAAAACACCTACTGCGATACATGCAAGAATAATGATTCCTGAATATGAAGCACCACCTTTAGATTTCTCTTCTTTTTTTACATTAACGTTGTTTGCCATTTCTTTAAAATTTAAATTTTTCTAATTGATTAATTAAATCTCGTATTATTTTTGAGTAATAATGGAGGCAAATTTAATTTTTTAGCTGATATAAAAAAACTTTTTTTACTTTTATGAAGTAACACCATCTCTGATCCCCTCAAGCAAAACCGTTAAATAATAATAATTATTCACCAAACAAGCATTAAAAAACTATTTTTTAAACAATAATCAGCAAAATCATCTATTTTTTGAATATTTTTTAAAAATTAAACTTTATACTAAAAAATCAAAAAAAACACTTATTTCTTACTAAACGAAGACAAAAAACGATTTAAATAAGTCTATTTCATATAAAAAAAAGAATATATTGCACCCTATTAATCGCTGAATTATGAATATTTTAGAACATTTTAAAGAAGATATTATAAATGGTTACCAATGTAAAGGAAATCATATTACTCTTGGAGGATCTATTTTAGATAAAGAGGCCTACCCTATCCCTGTTACTATTCCTCTAAAAACACTCAATAGACATGGTTTAATTGCTGGCGCGACGGGCACTGGGAAAACAAAAACGATACAATTATTATCTGAACAATTATCACAAAAAGGGATTCCTGTTTTGATGATGGATATAAAGGGAGATTTTTCTGGAATTGCAAAAAAGGGTGAGCTAAAGGATTTTATTAAAGATCGTCATGAAAAAGTAAATATTCCTTTTGAAGCCAAGGCTTTTCCTGTAGAATTGTTAACTTTATCTAGACAAGAAGGGGTACGATTACGAGCTACCGTTTCTGAATTTGGTCCTGTTTTGTTTTCTAGAATTTTGGATTTGAATGAAACTCAGGCGGGAGTTATTTCTGTTATTTTTAAATATTGTGATGATACGAAAATGCCTTTATTAGACCTAAAGGACATTAAAAAAGTTATGAATTTCATTACAGAAGAAGGTAAAGACGAAATTTCAAAAGAATATGGAAAGATCTCTACTGCTACAACAGGCACTATTCTTCGTAAAATTATAGCGTTAGAACAACAAGGTGCTGATATTTTCTTTGGTGAAAAGTCTTTTGAAGTTGATGATTTAATGCGTGTTAATGAAGAAGGCTTTGGGTATATTAATATTGTTCGTTTAAACGACATTCAGGATAAACCTAAACTTTTCTCTACATTTATGATGAATCTTTTAGCTGAAATTTACAATAGTATGCCTGAGAAAGGTGATGTTGAGCAACCTGAATTAGTGGTTTTTATAGATGAAGCACATCTCATATTTAATGAAGCGAGCAAAACTTTATTGGATCAGATAGAAACCATCATCAAACTAATTAGATCAAAAGGCATTGGTGTGTATTTCATTACGCAAAATCCTACTGATATTCCTAAAGGTGTATTGGCACAATTAGGACTAAAAATTCAACATGCGTTAAGGGCTTTTACTGCTAATGATCGGCAAGCCATCAAACAAACCGCTGAAAATTATCCTGAATCTAAATATTATCGAACAGATGAAATCATTACTTCGTTAGGAATAGGTGAAGCACTTGTAACGGCTTTAAATGAAAAGGGTATTCCGACTCCTTTAGTTGCTTGTATGTTGCGTGCCCCTGAAAGCCGAATGGATGTATTGAGTAATGAAGAAATTGAAGAAATTAACTCAAAATCAAAATTAGTTAAAAAGTATTCGGAAGAAATTGACCGAGAAAGTGCTTATGAAATTTTATCAAAAAAACTAGAAAGTATTTCCGAAGAAGTAGCAGAAACTGACGGTGATTCAAAAAAAGGTCAGGATTCAACTATGGGGGAAACAATTGCTAAATCCGTTTTAAAAGTAGTAACAAGCGCCACTTTTATTCGTGGTGCTTTTAATGTTTTAATGAAAGTTTTAAAAAAATGATCTTTCTAAATTAAAACTACATTACAACTTTAAACCCAGATTAAGCATTAGATTTTTATTACAGATAAAATGACTTTGAATCTAAAAAAGTACTCTTTTTTCCCCTCAACGTGGCAAAACTAAAACTGTAGGGAAAAATTTCCGTCCCTTTTCCTTTTTCATCTTCATCACAAAGGCTAACACATAATCTGGGTTTTATTAAAGAAAATGCATGAGGGACATCATAGCTTTTTAGCTAGTAATAACTCCGGAATTTCTATAGCAAATATGGTAGCTCCTCCAGGGTGGAGTGAACCTTTTCAAAAACCTGAATTCGAAGAATATACTTATATTATTTCTGGTAAAAAGCAATTTATCATTGAGGATGAAACCTTTGTATTGGAAGCAGAAGAATCGACTAAAACTAACACACACACGAGTACAATACGCTAATCCTTTTGAAGAACCTTGTGAATAGATTGCTATTTAAAAAACTGATTTTCAATAAATAACGCACATAGGAAAAAATTGTCTAAAAAATAAACTTTTGCATTTTACGTTTGTTCAATTTCACCAAACTAATTGTGTATTAAACTGTGTTTCTTTGGATCGGCTAGGGAAGAAATCCATAGTATTGATCATGGGATTTCTTCCTAATTAAAAGAGATCTTTCTTTATGCTTTTTTATATTAATATGATTTTGAATTCAGTAGTGTTATGATCTTTTTTTCTACTTCGGGGGAGTTCCATCGGGTATCAATATTTGGTATGCTCATTACTTCATCCATAATAGCGTTTTGATAATCTCCTATAGCTAGTGCTTCTGAGTAAGGTTGTGTACTAAAGGTTACACGACTGTATAATGGCAACCATTTTTCAGGATGTTTATCAGAGAACCATTTTTCTATTTTTTTTTGAAGTAAAAATTTTTCATCCGCTGTTTTACTACTCATTTCTACGAAATTTCTTCTAGAAAGTTCAGCTATAGCATCTGCATTAGGTTTTCGTGATTTTTCATACTCTTTAAAAATCTTTTCCCAATCGTCCCCATACAACGCCATCTTTTCTGCCAAGACTGTAATATCTTCAAAACCAGCATTCATACCGTGTCCATAAAAAGGAACTATAGCATGAGCCGAATCCCCTACTAAGGCTACTTTATCAGTATGAGTCCATGGAAAACATTTCATAATTACTAAATAACTTGTAGGATTTTTAAAGAAATCATGAATTAAATCAGGAATAACATCTTTTGTATCAGGAAAATACTTTGCAAAAAAATCAACTAATTGTTTTTCTTCTTTTAAAGAGTCAAAAGAATTAGCTCCTTCAAAGGGCATAAATAAGGTACATGTAAAACTTCCATCTAGATTCGCTAAGGCCATTAGCATAAATTGTCCTCTAGGCCATATATGCAATGAATTTTTATCTATTTTGTGAGTTCCATCAGGATTTGCGGGTATGTGTAGTTCTTTGTATCCTATTTTCATAAATTCCTGAGAATAGTCAAACATACTCTGACGTTGCATACGATGACGAATTCGAGAAAAAGCACCATCCGCTCCAAAGACTTTGTCATATTTTAATTCTTGCCATGTACTTCTTTCGTCTTCTCCTATGTATAAAGTGGCATCTGTTAAATTAACATCCCAAATCTTGTGTTCAAACTTAAATTCTACTCCTGCTTCTTCTGCTAGGTCAATCATTTTTCGATTCAATACGGATCGAGATAATGAAAAAATAGCTTCTCCATCTTTACCATAGTATTGATAATTGAGTTTTCCATCTTGCATGTGAATTGCTCTTTTATCTACTGGGATCCCTATCTTTTTTATAGCATGATCTAAACCTACTTCTTCTAGAGCTTTCCATCCTCTATCAGACATTACCAGATTGATAGATCGTCCTGAAAATTCAACGGTACGCATATCTGGACTTCGGTCAAAAACATGTACCGTATGTCCGTTTCGTTTTAAGTAGATTGCTAATAAGGTTCCTACTAAACCCGAACCAATTATAGCAATTTTTTGAGGAGTCTGCATTTATTTTTTTATAAAAGGGTTTACAAATTTATAGTATTCGGACAGAAATCACGAACGTTTTTTTATATTATTTTTTGAACACTAACTTCGTTGATTTAGATTTTATTTCTTTTTTATTAAGTAACATTTTTCTAAACTGCCCATTGATATACATTTGAGCTTGATCCTTGTAATGCTTACTCATGGGATTTCCTGATTGTCCTGTGGGTAGAATACTTAATGAATTTTCTATATCTGCAAAATCAATAATTCTTCTGGTGGATGGTCCTGCTGAAATATCATAATGATCTTCATCTGTGTAATAGAACATTACATTATTAATAACTTCATTGCTACCTGATGCTTGAAAAAGACCTACATTAAAGAATGGACGAAATAAGGCTAGACTTCCTATAGGGTGTTTGTATTCTACTTGGTGTACTTTCCCCCATTGCCAATCAGAAATTGTAGGACCTAATTGATTTATTAAATTATCTAAGGCCTTTTTAAATGACTTTGTCAAAATATCTTTTCGAGATTCTTTTTTATGGGTCGTTGTAATATCATCCCACCAAATAGATTCTTCTACACGACTTTGATTATCTATACATTGTTTAACTATATGTGTTTTTAAAAATTGTTTAAATCCTAATTCCCCCATTTCATCTTGATAGGTGGCTTTTAAATAAAAATAAATCCATTTGTTATAGATGGTAGGGGCCACATCTGAGATAGTATTTGCTCCTTTCCATTTTTGTAAAATAGACAGTGCTTCTTTTTCTTTTATTGTAAGTTGGCCTTTATCAATCCATTGGATGAAATTATGTGCAACTGTAGCACTTACATCTGAAGTGTGATCATTGAGCATTTTAGAAAAGTCTTCTTTAGACCATTTGCTTTTTGATTCTAAGAGATGAACAATTCTTTTAGCTCTATCTTCGGGTAAATAATACCCTGGATAAGGGTAACCATCAATTTCATGTGCCATATTATTAGCTGAATAGATATAATTCCAAGAGGGATTAATTGCCCTTGGATTTTTATTAAAATCTAAAAATTCTAATTGATCATCAATACCATTACTCCCCTCTAAAATGTAGTTAGGATTTACTCCTTTTTTCAGCTTATATAATTTACCTGATGTTTGCCATGCAAAATTATTTTGTGCATCCCCATACATAATATTCAACCCTGGAGCTGTTATATAGGACACCCCTTTGCGAAAGTCTTCTAAATTTTTAGCATGACTCAAGGAATGCAGTGCATCTAAAATTTTATTCTCTTTTTGTGTGTATATCCAATAGAAAGAAACGGGCTGTGATGGATTGAAATCTTTTAACACCTCATTTAGTACGACTCCGTGATGTGTCTCTTTTAAATTTAAAACAACCGTTGCACTATCTTTTATATTTATTTTTTCTTTACGGGTTGAAAATTCTTTATATCCATTAGTTGTTTTATATTGTTTGGGATTTAATGGATTGATGGTTTCTTGATAGAAATCTGCATCATCATTTTCAAACATGGTCAATCCATAAGCGTATTGACGATTATGCCCTAGCAAGGGAAAAGGTACCCCTGCTAAAAAGTAACCATACATTTCATATTCTGGAGAATGGATATGAGCTTCGTACCATGTCCCTGGTTGCGAATAACTAATATGCGGATCATTAGCAAAAAGTACTTTTCCTGATACTGATTTTTCAGGTCCTACGACCCAGGAATTACTCCCTATAAAAGGGGGAAAAGGAGAATTATCTATTAAATCAGCTACTGCTTTAGATGCTTTTAGATAAGTGTCTACTTGATTATTCGTACTTTTAATCTTGGTTGAATTATATGACAGATCCAAACCTAATTCTTTCATATACTCAGTACCTAATTTATTTTTTAAATCGGTCATTAAAGGGTCTGTCCGTTGTGCACAGGCAAAACTAAAAGCCATATACCCTATTGTATTATACACGTCACGAAGTGTGAAAGGTTTTTTTTCTATACCTAATAAAGTAAATTCTACAGGAGTACTTCCTTTTTTTAAATATTGATTGACTCCATCTAGATAAGCCATCGCCATTTTATAGGGTTTGCTTTTTGTATCTAATTTAGCAATGGCTTGTTGCGAATTTTGATCAATTCCTAAAGCTAAAAATAGTTTATCATTATCTAGAGCTTTTGCACCAAATAGTTCGGATAATTTACCAGGTGCAATCCTTCTTAACAACTCCATTTGCCACAAACGTTCTTGTGCGTGTACATAACCTAAAACGGTTAGGGCGTCTTTTTCGTTAGCTGCATAAATATGAGGTATTCCATATTCATCAAAAAAAACGTCTGTTTCTTTACTAATATTTTCAATAGTCAATTCCCCTTCATATTTGGGTTTTGTGCTATATAAATAAGCATAAATTGACACTCCCAACACTAAAATTACTCCTAATAAGGCTATCAGTATTTTTTTTACTAATTTCATCCGTGTAAATTTTTATTTATTAGGGATTATTCCCTACCCCTTTTTTCACCCCAGATTATGCATTATAAATTTATTACAGATAAAAACGTTTTTTGAATCTAAAAAAGTGTTCATTCTTTTTGTTCTCAATTCAATGTGGTAAAACTACAGCTACGGTGAAAATTTCGGTGCCTTTTTACCTTCTTTATCCTTTTCATCTTCATCACAAAATCTAACGCATAATCTGGAGTTAATTCTTGTCTTTTTTTATACCAAGAGATTATAGATCCTTTTGTGGTTATAATGATATTATCAAAGATAAAAAAAGACGAGCAAACTTGCTCGTCTTAGTGAAAAATTGATTTTTATTATTTTCTAGGAAAAACAATACGGTTTTCTGTTTTCATTCCGTTGTTTTTAGCTAATACACCACACAAATGAAATAACATACGTGCTCCTACGTTACCATCCCAGTCATCTTCTCCAGGGGCTACTTCTACTAGATCAAAACCTATAATTTCTTTTCCGCTTTCTGCTAGTTTGTTGAACAGATACGTTGCTTGCTCAAAAGAAAATCCACCAGGAACGGGTGTTCCTGTGTTAGGACAATACCACGGATACATTCCGTCTACATCAAATGAAATACAAACTTTTTGCGGTAATGAAGCTATAATAGCACTACATTGTTGTGCCCAAGTTACCCCTTCAAATGTTTCTTCTTTTAAATCGGCATCTGTATGCACTAAAACACGACCGTTTGATTTATGAACAATTTCTACTTCTTGTTCACAAAAATCACGGATACCAACTTGTACAATTTTAGAAATTTGCGGGATTTGTAAAGCGTTATACATGATAGAGGCATGCGAATAAGTAAAACCTTCGTAAGCGATTCGTAAATCCATGTGTGCATCTAAATGTAAAATACCGTATTCTTCATATTTAGAGGCAAGTGCTTCATAGTAGCCAAGTGGAGTAGAATGATCGCCTCCTAAAAGTACTACTTTTTTTCCTTTAGCCATCCAGAAAAGTACTTTTTCTTTTACTTCTGTATGCAATTCTCGACAGGCTTTATTTATCTTATCCAAATCCGATTGTAAGGCAGGAAAGGTTTCTATATCTTCACCTGCTTCTAAAGCCTCAATTATGGGTTGTGCTAATGATTTATATTTATCAGAATTAGATTTCCAATGCTTAGGTGCATCATCCATATAAATACCTAATTTCCAAAGTTCAGGAAAGTCTTGGTGATTTAAATCTACTTGAAAAGAGGCATCCATAACGGCATCAGGTCCTTCGGAGGCACCTGCTCCATAACTTACGGTTACTTCCCAAGGCACAGGAATTACTATAATCTCGGAATCTTCTGATGAAAAAGGTAAACCAAAAATGGTAGCATCTGCTAATCCTGGTTGCGATGGATCAAAATTGGCTATAATTTGTTGTTTTGTCATATTTTTTAGATTGAAATACGAAAGATTAAAGAATAGAAAAAATAAAGCTTTTCGTTTTAATTATTTCATACGTTTTAAAAGTCCTTTTGTTATTTTTCTTAATCTGTTAACAAAGGTAATAATTCTTCTTTTAAATATCATCTTGATGTGATAAACAAAGAGAAATGTTCAATAGGTATGCGGATTTATTATTTTTTTCTTTTAACCGTTTTTTGTTTATACAGTTTATTTTGTTGGATTAAATTATTTTTTTATAAATTTTTTAGTTCCATTTGTTCCTTGAAACTTTACAAAATAAACGCCTTTATTTAATGATGATATGTCTACTGAGTTTTCATTAGATAACATTTCTTTGCTTATGATTTTTTGTCCTAAAATGTTAAATATTTCCATTTTTTTGTTTATTAATTCTTCTCCACTAAGTGTAATGGTGTTATTTGCTGGATTAGGAGAAATACTAAATTCAAGTTTAACAAATTGATCATTAGATAAACTACTTTCAACTGTTAAATTAAATGTCTTATTTATTGCTGCCATTCCATTTGAAGGGGAAACTGCCGTAATAGTAATTATATGATTTCCTGGAGCTACGTTTGTGTTGGGTAAAGGATTTTGTGTTAAAACAGCATCGCAACCAGCAACTATTGCATTGCATTGTAATCTATAATCAGGTAACACAAAAACATTTCCTCCTCCTGTCTGCTCTTTTTTATTGGCTGGTACATTTAATGTAAATGGTACATTTCTTAGTCCATAACCTGTATTATTGAAGATTCTTGTTATAGTATCAATATCAGAACATGGGTAATTCATATTTATTGCGGCTTGACGAAATGCGTTAGCAGCTTGTACTTGACCTGATGCAGAATTTGTTAAAGCTAGTCCTTCCAAAAAAGCAGTATCTGTTTTTTTTCTTCCCATTATATCATAAATTTTCATCAATGCTGTAGCCCAAATTTGACCATCTGTATGAATAGCTCCTTTTAATCCTTGAGGATATTTTTCAGGATAATTTGTTGTTCTTCCTTCCCAATATTCGTTATGTCCGTCCCAATTAAATAAAAAATGATATTCTTGATCTGTTGGTAACCATTGATTTAAGCTTCTACTATATGATTGTGCCCAATAATCGCCACATCCTTCTCCAAGACCTTCAACGAATGAACTACGTCCTCCTGTAATCCAATGATGTATCCCGTGTCCTAACTCATGTAAAACAATGTCTGCATCTTCTCCTCCATCTATTTCGTTTATTCCTAGAGCTATCTTCTCAGAAGATTCTAAATAATGGGAAGTATCTCCATGAGGATCAAAAATAACTAATCCATTATTTTTTCTTGGCACACAGACAATTCCTAAAGTATTTCGTATATATCTTAAGTTTTTATCTATATGATAGAAGGCATTAACAGCTTCAAACCCTTCTTGATCACGTGTGAAATTAAAAAAATTAGATTTTTGTTCGAAAAATCCATTTTTGGGTTGTTCAAAATCTCCAATATCACAATAAGAACTTTTTAGTCTATAATTACCAGAAGCAAAACTTATTTCTGGTAATTCAACGTTAACTCTTGCATTATTTAAACTTTCATTTGTATTATCTCCATTATCTATATAATCTCCTACTCCATAGGTATTTCTACCAACTGAAAGGGGATCAGGATTAAACACCATGGCTCTTCCGCTTCTAAAAGCGTATGGTATTTTAGATTCATTTATTTTTTTAGTGTTTGGGGTCTCTTTTTTATGGTGATAAACCGCTACATCTTTTAAACTTATGATTTCCCCTGTATGAGCATCAACAAATATTTCCCAATCTCCTGGTTTATCATCGTATTGGAGGTTAATTTTATAAGCTAATCTAGTGGGCTTCGTAAGATTATAAACAAAAAGTTTAGATTCTTCAAAATGTAAAATTCCTTTAGCTTCTAGGGTTTTCTTTGCTTTTTTTAAAGCTGTTTCTGTATCTAGAGTTGGGGTTACATTAATTTTTTCTACTGTAGCGTCATAACTATTTGTTGAAAAGGCTATTTTTTCGTCGTTATCAAAGTTTACTACATATTCCGCTCCAAATACAGGGATTCCTTTTAATTCTTGCTGAAAACGTAGGGTTTCTCCTGATTTTCCTTTTCTTACATTTTTTAATTTAAATTCTTCTCGCGTTTTCCGCTCATTACTATTGGCTTTACCATGAATAAAGTCTAATGCTATTCTTTCTTTGTTTGTAGTTTGTGCGTTTAAAAATACACTACTGAACATCAATAACATTATGGAATACAATTCTTTCCTCATATATAATCATTTTTTATCGAAAATAACAATCCTTAAGGATCGTTTATGACGACCTATTGTTTTAAAAATTGGATTAAAATTTCACCGAATCTGTACATATCTTCGTAAGAGCAATAAAAAGGCACTGGTGCTAAACGGATTACATTCGGTTCGCGCCAATCGGTAATTACTCCATTAGCCATTAAATAATCAAAAAGAGTTCTCCCTTGCCCATGTAAATATACAGACAGTTGACACGCTCTTTCCTCTTGATTCCTTGGTGTAATTATTTCAAATTGGGTTCCTGATATTTCTTGATCAATTTCACGAAGGATAAATTCTAAATAGGCTGTTAACTGGTTGCGTTTTTTTATTAATTTTTCCATCCCCACTTCGGCAAACATTTGAACTGAAGCTAAATAGGGTGCTAACGACAATACAGGCAAATTACTTACTTGCCAACCATCTGCTCCAAGAATGGGATCAAAATCGGGTTCCATTTTAAATCTTCTTTCTTTATTGTGTCCCCACCAACCTCCAAAACGAGGCAGATTGGTATGATGGTGTTTTTCATGTACAAAACATCCAGAAGCATTTCCTGGTCCTGAATTCATATATTTATAAGAACACCAAGCTGCAAAATCTACATTCCATTCGTTAAGTTTTAATTCTACATTTCCAGCGGCATGGGCTAAATCAAAACCTACTTTAGCCCCTACCTTATGCCCAGCTTTTGTGATGGCTTGCATATCAAAAACTTGTCCTGTGTAGTAATTAACCCCTCCCCATAAAACTAATGCTAACTCGTTTTCTAGTTCATTTATTTTTTCTATGATATCCTCTAATCGAATTGTATGTTCTCCTTCTCGACGTTTGATTTCTACTAGGGCCTCTTTAGGATCAAAACCATGAAATTTTATTTGGCTTTGCAGCATATATTGGTCTGAAGGGAATGCTTTTTCTTCGCAAATAATTTTGTACCGTTTTTGAGTAGGTTGATAAAAAGACACCATTAACAGATGCAAGTTTACTGTTAAGGTATTCATAACGGTTACTTCACTAGGTTTTGCTCCCACTATTTTGCTTAAGGGTTCTGCAAAACGTTCTTGATAATCCCACCAAGGTTTTTCTGCATAAAAGTGCCCTTCAACTGCTAAACTAGCCCAGTCGTTCATTATATCATCTACGTATTTTTTTGCTCTTTTAGGTTGTAAGCCTAGTGAATTTCCTGTAAAGTAAATCACATCTTTTTCGTTGTGTTGTGGAAATATAAATTCAGAACGATAGTTTTTTAATTCATCCTGTATATCTAATTGTTGTGCGAAGGCAAGTGTGTTTTGAAAAGTCATTTCTTTCAGTTTCAGCCTGTAAATATAGGAAAAGTAAGTAGAACAAAAAAAGCCACTTGTTTAAACAAGTGGCTTTTTAATATTTTTTATGATACTATTACTTTCCTGAATACAACTTAGACTTTAATGATTTAGCGATACCTTCATTTAATTCTGAGAAAAATTTATACCCTGTTTTTGTCTCTAAATCAGAAACTTTAACAATATATTTTTTCCAATCTTTATCTATATTTTGATTATTAGGAACCTCAATAGCTATTACTTCTGTAGTAGCACTAATTCTTTTTAAATCATCTGTACCTTCATCTAGTAATAGAGCTACTTTCCAAGTACTTGCAGGAACGCATATTTTTCCATTAGCTAAAAAAGTGGTTATTCCTCCTTTTTTACCTGTCCCTCCTTGACCATATACCCCAGCTACTATATATACTTCTTTCTTATCATTACGTACAAACTGTCTTAAACGCTCTTCAAAACCACCCCAAGTTTGTTGGTTATTTTTAGGCGATTGAGGCACCATATTTGTCATTAAGAACGTTTCTGAATTTGCTTGAAAGGTATTTGTTCTATCTGCTGAAGGACACATGTGACCACGATCGAAACCACTATCTTTATAATGATTAGGAGATACTAAAAAGAAATTAGAGGAAGACAATGTGTTATCTGATCTAAAATCATTTGCACGATCCGCTGTTCCAAAATTTCTATAATCTAAATGCCAGCTTACCCAATTAGCTGTCCCTTTTTTATTATTATACGAAATAACATAATTGTTTTTTGATGCTAAATAGTTGTTTACATCCTCTTGATTTGCATTGGATGGGTTTCCTAATAATAGATCTCCATTATCTGTGCTAGATGCTTTTTGAATTTTACGTAAATTTTCTGCTTTTAAAATTTCTGTGTTTGAGCTAAGCTCCTCTTCGCGAGAACAAAACACTAATGTTTGACACGCTAAAATAAGACAGGTTAGTCTTTTAAGGTTTTTCATTTTTTATTGTTTTTTTAAAATTCGCGCAAAGGTATTTCTTATAAACTGATCCAATGTTAAGTTAATGTTATGAAACAAAATAATCATAAATAAAAAATCACAAGATATTCTTAAAATTTTCAAAGCTTTACCAAAAGGTATTCTTGAATTTATATTCTGTCATTATACTGCCTTTTGATCTATAAATTAATATTCTTTACAAATATAATTTTACATCTAAAAGGGTGGTATATTCAATGTTATTATGGTAGTTTATTATCTATAAAAGTTCTATATTTTATAAATCCTTTAAAAGAGGCTTTGTTTTTTAAACAAGCTTAAAATTATTATTTACTTATTCTTAAAATGAAGTTACTTTTATTTAATACCTTTTAAACTTAAAATATACTGGATTTAAAAGTAAAGTTCTCGATACGTTTTTTTCATTTTAAAAACAACTCGAACAGACGGTTGAGTATATAATCCAAATCATCGTTAGTTCGAGCGCGAAGCGCATCGAGAACCAACACTAATTTTTGTTGCTTTTATAGATGTACTATTTTTAAAAAGAAAATTCAAAGTTTAAATGGTATTGTTTTTTAGAACTGTAATTGGCTCCGTTTTTTTGAAGTAATTATGTAATTAAATAAAAAAGAGTTATGGCTCACATAAAAAATATGGGGAGTAATTGTAAATTGCGACAAAAAAAGTAAATGGATTTTTCGATACTTTCTGCTTTTCTACCCGAAGAATTATTATGTCATTTTGATATTGTTGATTTTATAGAATTAGGAGATATTCAAACAAAAAAGGATTGCTTTTATATCTATCTTGATGAAAAGAACATTATTCCCGAAGGTTTCATTTCAGAGGAATATGAGTCAAAAGGCTTTTGTGAGCGTACTTTGATACAAGATTTTCCAATACGAGGAAAGGCTGTTTATTTAGGTATCAGAAGACGTAGGTGACGAAATAAAGTAGATAAGTCAGAAATTAAAAGCGATTATTCTTTTATTGCAGAAGGTTCCAAAATTAACTGTTGAACTTTTGAATTTTTTAAAAGGTACAGGTCGAGGCCCGAGAAGATACGATAAGTAATATTGCCAGTTATTACGGCATTAAAGCTGATTTACTGCCAAGACATTACAAAAAAAGAATCAGTGGTTTTACAAGTTGGAAACAGTTTGACCATGCCGAAAATATAGGGGAGAATTTAAGTATTGATGAAGTAAGTTTGTCAAAAGGTGAACTGTATACTTTTGTAACCAATAAACAAGGAAGAGGCAAAAAGAAATCCTTAGTTGCGGTTATAAAAGGCAGCAAAAGTCAGGACATTATTGATGTGGTTACTAAAATTCCACTTTCGCATAGAAAACAAGTAAAATCGATAACACTTGACATGGCAAACAATATGCAATCAGCATCAAGAATGTGTTTTCCTGAAAGTTACCTTGTCACAGACCGTTTTCATGTGGTAAAGTTGGTAATGGAAGTTCTCCAGCATTTAAGGATAAAATATCGCTGGGAGGAGATTGAAAAAGAGAATCAGGCTATCAAAAAAGCAAAGGAGCAAGCAATAAAATACATTCCAATAATTTTTGAAAACCAAGACACTCCCAAACAACTATTGGCTCGATGTCGTTATATCATTGCCAAGAAACCCAACCAATGGACAGAAACCCAAAAAGTGCGAGCCCAAATATTGTTCCAACATTATCCTCTAATACATCAGGCATATAAACACACCCAAGAGTTTAGAAATATTTATGAATACACCTCAAAAGAAGAGGCTAAACAAAAAATATTGAATTGGATATCCAAAACCAAAGAATTAAAAATGACTGTCTTTAATACCGTTGCCAATAGTTTAAATTATCATTTGGAAACAATTGCAAACTTCTTCGTAAAAAGACATACAAACGCAAATGCTGAATCCTTTAACTCAAAAATAAAACTCTTTAGAGCTAATCAAAGAGGTGTGGTGGATACTAAATTCTTCCTCTTTAGAATGGAGAAACTTTTTGCTTAATCCCCAAAAAATTAATCTGAGCCAGAGTTATCTAAAAATTACATTTTTTTAAACCTAATTGCATCTGTTTTCAAATTATTTACTTAAATAATATGTTTTAATCAGATTTTTTGTTTTTTAGATAACCCTTTATAATTATAAGGATGTATTATAAAATTAACATCGCATCACCGTATGAATAGAATCGGTATTTTTGCTCTACTGCTTCTTTATAAGCCTTCATCATAAGATCATGACCACAAAAAGCTGAGATCATCATTAACAAAGTTGATTTAGGTGTATGAAAATTGGTAACCATGCAATCTGCAACGGAAAAATCATAAGGAGGAAAAATAAATTTATTAGTCCATCCTTGGTACGAGTTTAATGTTTTATTAGAGGAAACAGAACTTTCCATAGCGCGCATGGTAGTAGTTCCTATAGCACATACCCTTTTTTTATTTAATTTAGCTTTATTAACGGTTTCACAAGCTTCGTCTGAAATTAAGACTTCCTCTGAATCCATTTTATGTTTTGATAAATCTTCTACTTCAACAGGATTAAAAGTCCCTAAACCTACGTGTAGAGTTACCTCAGCAAAATTAATACCTTTTATTTCCAAACGCTTCATTAAGTGCTTTGAAAAATGCAAACCAGCAGTGGGTGCTGCAACGGCTCCTTCTTCTTTAGCATAAATAGTTTGATAACGTTCCGCGTCTTCTTCGGTTACTTCACGATTAATATATTTAGGAATTGGTGTTTCTCCTAAATCTACTAATTTTTGGCGGAATTCTTCATAAGAACCGTCGTACAAGAAACGCAATGTTCTCCCACGAGAAGTTGTATTATCAATTACCTCAGCTACTAATGAATCGTCATCACCAAAGTATAGTTTGTTACCAATACGAATTTTACGAGCTGGATCTACCAATACATCCCATAAACGTTGTTCTGCATTTAACTCTCTTAATAAGAATACCTCAATACGAGCTCCTGTTTTTTCTTTATTTCCATAAAGACGTGCAGGGAATACCTTAGTATTGTTTACAACCATTACATCCCCTTCATCAAAATATTCAATGATATCTTTGAATAATTTGTGTTCAATTTCACCTGTTTTACGGTGTACTACCATTAAACGAGATTCATCACGATTTTCCGCAGGGTATTCAGCTAATAATTCAGCTGGTAAATTAAAATTGAAATTGGATAACTTCATACTTTATGTTAGATTTTAGAAATTAAATTCCAGAAGTCTTCTGAAAATCAAGGGTACAAATATACAATTGCAAAAGAGGGGTTGTCAAGTAAATTAGGATTTATTTTTTTATTCCTTTTTTTCCCCTTCTCTCAAAGGATTTGTATAAGAAATGTTTGTTTTTTAATGATTGGTATTATCGTGACTCTTTCGCTTTATATCTTCTATTCTTAGCTTTTATATTCCTTCTTTAAGATCCGCCATGTCTATTTGCTTGGTATTGTAAGCTTCCCCAAAAACAGCTACGATTAAAAGTATAATTTTTTCATTTTCAATATCTGTATTTAAATTTGGATTAACGGGATTCGAATAAAGTGTCTTTTTTAGATCTTTTTTATTAAATTCGGACGAGATAAGTCCGTATAATTTAATGCGTTTTGATGCTGATCTTTAATTAAATTTATTTCCTTTTCTTTTAGAACTCTATTATAAATAAAAATTTTATCAACAGAAAAGATTTGCATTCTTTACACTCATAAAGTCCCCATACTCTTTTAAAAAGGAATCTTTCTTAATTCTATTTATCGTAGGCTTTATATACCGCTAAAATCCTTAAGCTTCCTTATCTTGCTCTAAAATATTGGGAACCAAAAACCCTGTAACTTTTCTACATAAAGGCGTAGCGTACCTTGAGGGTGTTTTTATTTTTTCTACTTACATCGCTTATCTCATAGTACTTTCGTATAAACAAAACCTACCGTTTGTAGATCTTTCCAAAAATAAGGATATGATTTACTTACTACCTCAGCATTTTCTATTGTAATAGGTACTTGAAGTGCAAGCGGGGCAAAAGCCATTGCCATTCTGTGATCTTGATAGGTTTTTATGCTGATATTTTGATTAATAAACGTGGAAGGTTTTAAATGTAATGATTCGGCAGTAACCATTACTTCAGCACCTAATTTAGTGAACTCTAATTTCAAGGCTTCTAAACGGTCTGTTTCTTTAATCTTTAGGGTATGCAAACCATACAAATCACATCCTATTCCAAGGCCCAAACAGGTTACCGCAATTGTTTGGGCTATATCTGGGCAAGTATTCAGGTTATAAGTTATAAATTCTGAATGAGGTGTTCTTTTTTTTAATATTATTGTATTGTTATTAAAAATAGTTTCGACACCAAAATACTGATAAATTTCTGCCAGAACGGCATCTCCTTGTAAGCTATTTTTTTTGTAACTACAAAGCGTTATTTGTGTACCTAATTCCGAAAGTGCTACAATAGAATACCAATAAGATGCAGAACTCCAATCAGACTCAACTGTAAATTTTGGATTTTGGATTTCGGATTTCGGATTGACTGTAATGTTATTTTCTTCAAAAGATGTTTGGACTCCCATTTCGTTTAACAATGATAAAGTCATTTGGATATACGGAATAGAAGTAATCTGTCCTTCTAACGTTAGCTCTAATCCTTTCTCTAATGTTGGAGCAATTAAGAGCAAAGCAGATATATACTGACTGCTTACATGGGCGGGCAATATTACTTTATTTTGGGTTATTTTTTTTCCTTTAATTTTAATAGGCGGAAAACCTTCGTTTTCTAAATATAAAATTTCAACACCTAGTTGTTGTAAAGCTTCTACTAAAATTTTAATAGGTCGCTCTTTCATACGAGAAGACCCCGTTAGTATTATTTCTTTTCCTTCTTGAATGGCAAAAAAGGCAGTTAAAAAACGCATAGCTGTTCCAGCATGATGCACGTCTACCACCCCTTCAAAAGAACCGTTTAAAGCTTTTTGCATTACCTCTGAATCGTCCGAATTGGATATATTTTCTACCACAATATTTGGATACAGCGCTTGTAATAGTAATAACCTATTGGTTTCTGATTTGCTACCTGTTATTTTAATGGGCTGTTGTTCATTATTTACAACTGATTTTTGAAGTTTTATTTCCACTGTTCAAATCTTTATTCTTAGTATTCAGATGGTAAAATGTAGATCTATCGTTTTTCTTGTATTGCTTTTTCAACGGCCTTTCTTATTGATATATATACAAGCTATGAAGTATAGGTAACTTAAAACCCTATACTATTTCAATTTTTCGTTGTTATGGTGACGATCGTGATCTCGTTTTGTTTTTAGATCCATTTTTTTATCAAAAGCCGTTTGCAAGTCAACCCCTGTTTGATTGGCTAAACATAAAACAACAAATACAACATCTGCTAATTCTTCGCCTAAGTCTTTATTTTTATCGCTTTCTTTTTCTGACTGTTCTCCATATCTGCGCGCTATAATTCTGGCTACTTCTCCTACCTCTTCTGTAAGCTGAGCCATATTCGTTAATTCGTTAAAATAACGTACCCCGTGATTTTTAATCCAATTATCTACTTCTTGCTGGGCGTTTTTTATATTCATAATTACATTTTTTAAGTATTAAAGAAAAACATAAATGGTTTTAAGACACAATTGAAATAAGTATTTATTTCAATTGTAGAAATTCATGAAGCCTTGAATTATTTCTTCTAAATATTTTATAAATAGGATATCGTTTATAAATATTTTTTTTATTAATTATTCTTTGTTTTTTGTATCCATTAGTATGGTTACAGGACCGTCATTTACTAAGCGGACTTTCATATCTGCTCCAAATCTTCCTGTCTGAATTGGCTTTTCTAAATCGGTTTCTATTTGTTTAACGAATGATTCGTAGAGAGGAATGGCTACATCAGGTTTTGACGCTTTTATATAACTAGGTCTATTTCCTTTTTTGGTTTGAGCATATAATGTAAATTGACTTACTACAATTATTTCTCCATTAATGTCTTTAATAGAACGATTCATAACACCTTCCTCATCATCAAAAATCCGGAGGTTTACAATTTTTGAACTTAACCAGGTGGAATCTTCTTGATTATCTAAATCTTGAATCCCAACCAATATTAAAAGTCCTTGCTTAATTTTTGCAACAATTTCGTTTTCTATGGTTACAGAGGCTTCTGAAACACGCTGAATTACAACTTTCATATACGTTTAAAATAAAATATCGTTTACGGGCTCTTTATTTCCTAATCAAACACTTTTAACTAGAGAGTTTATTAATAATTCTTTTGGTCAAAAAGATTTTATTTACTTGCAAATTGATAGATTTTATTATTTGTAAGACATTCCCAAAAAAGGGACTATTTATTATCTAGTATAATTCCTCATTATTTTTATAAATATCATTTCTATACGTTTCATCATCTCCCTCTAATATTTGCAAATATGAATTATATCTTGACCAAGCTATTGCATCAGCATCTAAAGCTTCTTTTACAGCACAATGAGGTTCTTCTTTATGCAAACAATTATTAAATTTACACTGCTCTTTTAAAGCAAAAAATTCTGGGAAATAATCTCCTATTTCTTGTTTTTCCATGTCTACTACTCCAAAGCCTCGAATACCAGGTGTATCTATAATTTTAGCTCCAAACTCTAAATCAAACATTTCAGCAAAAGTAGTGGTATGTTGTCCCTGCTGATGTTGTTCTGAAATTTCTTTTGTTTTTAGATTTAATGTAGGTTCTAAAGCATTTACTAACGTTGATTTACCTACTCCTGAATGTCCTGAAAACATAGAAACTCTATCTTTCATTAATACTTTTAAATCTTCTATTCCTTTATTTTGTTTAGCAGAAACTCGCAAGCATTGATAGCCAATATTAGCATATATATATTGAAGATACAATTGATCATCAAGGGTTTTATCATCATAGGTATCTATTTTATTGAATACTAAAACGGCTTCAATTCCATAGGCTTCTGCCGTTACTAGAAAACGATCAATAAAACTGGTTGTTGTTATGGGATTATTAATGGTAACTAACAAAAATACGACATCTATATTGGACGCAATAATATGGGTTTGCTTAGAAAGGTTCACAGACTTACGAACAATATAGTTTTTTCTTTCGTGAATATTTGTTATAACACCAACCGTTTGATCAGCAGAAGTATCTAATTCATAATCTACGATATCTCCTACTGCTAGAGGATTGGTACTCTTAATTCCTTTTATACGAAATTTCCCTTTTATACGGCATTCTAAAAATTGATTTTCTTTGGTTTTTACCGTGTACCAACTTCCAGTAGATTTATAAACAATTCCTGTCATTTAGATTAACGATTGAGGATTAGTAAATGTAGATTAAAAATTCATGCAAATGTAGGCAAATCAACAATCAAAATTCACGAATCCTCACTCTAATATCCTATAATTTATACACTTTTTCTTGATGAGCAATACTTTCTTGATGTATGGTTTTGAATATCTTTAGCACAAATTCTTCACTTAGCCCTTTTTCTGCTCCTTCCAAAATAATCTTTTCAAGAATTTCATTCCAACGATTGTTTTGTAATATGGCTACATTTTTTTCTTTTTTAAGCAACCCTATTTGATCTACTATTTTCATACGTTTACTTAAAATTTCTAATAACTTTTCGTCAAAATCATCAATTTGAGTTCTAAATTTAGAAATGCGTTTATGATAATCATCTGAATTTTCTTCTATTTTACGAACTCTTAAATCAATAAACATTTGTTTTAAAGTTAGAGGTGTTACTTGTTGTGGTGCATCACTCCATGCCTGATCAGGATTACAATGCGTTTCAATCATTAGCCCGTCGAAATTCATATCAAGAGCTTGCTGTGAAACATCTTGAATCATGTCCCGTTTTCCTGTAATATGAGATGGATCACAAATAATAACTAGTTCTGGAAATTTGTTTTGTAAATCAATTGCTATTTGCCACTCTGGATTATTGCGGTATTTTGTTTTTTCATAAGTAGAAAAACCTCTATGAATAACCCCTATTTTTTTTATACCTGCTTGATATAATCTTTCTAAACCACCTATCCAGAGCGATAAATCAGGATTAACTGGATTTTTAAGCAACACCATTTTATCTGTATTTTGTAGTGCATCTGCTATTTCTTGAACCGCAAACGGATTAACAGTCGTACGAGCTCCTATCCAAAGAAGGTCTACATCATATTCTAATGCTAATTTTACATGTTGAGCAGTTGCCACTTCAGTTGCAATCAGCATTCCGGTTTCTTCTTTAGCTCTTTTCAACCACTTTAACCCTATTTCTCCTACTCCTTCAAACCCTCCAGGTCTGGTGCGAGGTTTCCATATACCTGCTCTAAAAATACTTACATCACTATTTTTTAATTCATGAGCCACAGCTAAAACTTGTTCTTCTGTTTCTGCACTGCAAGGCCCTGCAATTACAAGGGGATGATTTAATTTTAGATCATCCAACCATTTTCTATTTTCTTTTTTTATTTCCATTATACATTCATTAAAATTAAATCATGATTATCTATGTTTTGATTTAAAGGCATATCTCCTGATTCATACTCCCCCAAAAGTTTAAAATGTGTTGTCATTAATTCTAAAATACTTTTAGCTTTTTCAAAATAACTGTATTCTTCAAAAACAACATCTACAAAAAAAGAATACTGAAAGGGTTTTTCTATAATTGGCATTGATTGAATTTTTGTTAAATTTAATTTACAATTATTCATGACATTCAAAACGGTTGCTAATCCTCCTGGGGTATTATCTAGTTCAAATTTAATAGAAGCTTTATTTACCTTATCTGTTTTTATATCTGTTTTTATTTTTTCTACGATCATAAAACGGGTAATACTACTTTCTACTGATTGTATTTCTTTAGCTAAAATTTCTAATCCATATACTTCGGAGGCTATTGGTCCCGCCAAAGCAGCTATTCCTTTTAGTTTTTTTTCACTTATTCTTTTTGCTGTGATGGCCGTGTCTGAACTTTCAATAACCTTAATATGTTTATTCTTTTCTAAGAATTTGGCACATTGTAATAAAGCAATAGGATGTGAATGCACCTCTTTTATATTCTCTATTTTTTGACCAGAAAGTGTCATTAGATTAAGGCTTATTTTCAAAAAGTATTCGCCTAATACGTTTAGTTGATTTTCGTCTATCAAAGCATAATTAGGAATCAAACTCCCTGCTATCGAATTTTCTATAGCCATCACACCATAATCTACCATTCCCTTTTTTAGTTGTTTTGTTACTTCTTTAAAAGTTTTACACTCAACTATTTCAATATTTTCCCCAAAATAATTCTGAGCAACTTGTTGATGAAATGATCCTTTTATACCTTGAATAGCAACTGTAACTCGCATATACTTTTGATAAAAATTAATAAAAAAAATCCCGAAGTTTTGTACCTCGGGATTGTATAGTATTGTAAATCTAAACTTATTCAGTTAACACCATAACAACCCCTCTCCTTTCCAAAAGAAGTAATAAAAAAAGTTGTTATATAATGTTACTAAATGGTTCATACGTTTTTCTTCGTCTTACAAAACTACTATTTTTTTTTAAAACAGAAAACTATTTAATTATTTTTAAGGGTTTTTCTTATTTTTGCTGTAAATACTTAGATTTATGTCTATAGAAATTCAAAATGTTTCTAAAAGTTATGGTGCTCAAAAAGCATTAGATACTGTTTCATTTAAAGTAAACAAGGGCGAAATTGTTGGTTTTTTAGGTCCTAATGGCGCTGGAAAATCTACTTTAATGAAGATCTTAACCACTTATATATGCGCTGATGAAGGTTCTGCTAAAGTAAACGGGTTTGATGTAAATACTCAGTCACTTGATGTTCAAAAATCCGTAGGCTATTTACCGGAACACAATCCATTATATTTAGATCTTTATGTTCGCGAGTACCTGAATTTTAATGCTAATATATATAAAGTAAGTACTTCTCGTATAGAGGAAGTAATTTCTCTTACAGGTTTAATCCCCGAAAGTCATAAAAAAATCAGTCAACTTTCTAAAGGATATCGACAACGTGTAGGCCTAGCAACCGCCTTGTTACACAATCCAGAGGTCCTTATTTTAGATGAGCCAACAACGGGATTGGATCCTAATCAAATCATTGAAATCCGCGATTTAATTAGAAATATTGGAAAAGACAAAACGGTTTTTCTATCTACTCATATCATGCAAGAAGTGGAGGCTATTTGTGACCGCGTTATTATTATCAATCACGGAAAAATTGTAGCGGACAACCAAATTGACCATTTGATAACCGAAACCAATGAACAAGTAATAGAAGTTGAGTTTGACAAAGAAATCAATGAAACACTGCTCATTCAAATACCCAATATTAGTTCCTACACTAAAAATGATAATTATTGGGTATTAACTTTTCATTCTGAACAAGATATGCGACCGGTTCTTTTTGATTTTGCTCAAATTAATGGATTAAAGACATTGCAACTTTCGCAAAAAAACAAAAATTTAGAAAGTATTTTCAGAGAAAAAACGAAATAACTTAAAAAGAGGTACTGTTCTATTATTTTAGCATACCTCTTTTTTAAATTTCTTTATTCGCTAGTTGGCCGCATGCTGCATCTATATCTTTTCCTCTACTCCTACGCACTTTAACCACTACATCAACTGATTCTAGAGCTTTGATATATTGATTAATAGATTGTTCAGATGCTTGTTGAAAAGCTCCATCATCTATTGGGTTGTATTCTATTAAATTAACTTTACAAGGAACGTATTTACAAAATTTAACCAAAGCCTCTATTGATCGTTTGTCGTCATTAATACCTTTCCAAACAACATATTCGTAAGTTACTTTACTCTTTGTTTTTTTGTACCAATATTCTAAAGCTTCTCGCAAATCAGTTAGAGGAAAATTTTTAGTAAAAGGCATGATTTTATTTCTGATTTCTTCAACAGCGGAATGTAAAGAAACGGCTAGTTTAAATTTTACATCATCATCAGCCATCTTTTTTATCATTTTAGAAATCCCTGATGTAGAAACCGTAATTCGTTTAGGGGACATCCCTAATCCTTCTGGAGACGTTATTTTATCAATTGCTTTCATTACATTAGGGTAGTTCATTAAAGGCTCTCCCATCCCCATAAAAACAATATTTGATAACGGACGATTATAATACAAACGACTTTCCGAGTCTATAGCGGCTACTTGATCATAAATTTCACCAGGTTCTAAATTGCGCATTCTCTTTAGGCGAGCCGTTGCACAAAAATTACAATCTAAGCTGCATCCTACTTGACTAGAAACACAAGCTGTTGTTCGGGTTTCTGTAGGAATTAATACAGATTCAACCACTAATCCATCATGCAAACGAACTGCATTTTTTACGGTTCCATCCTCACTCCTCTGCATTTGATCTACCTCTATATGCTGAATCACAAAGTTTTGTTCTAACATTTCTCGAGTAGCTTTCGAAAGGCTTGTCATATCTTCAAATTTGTGTGCCTTTTTTTGCCACAACCATTCATAAACTTGATTCCCTCTAAACGCTTTATCGCCATTAGAAACAAAAAAGGTTCTTAGTTCTTCTTTACTTAACGCTCGTATATCTCTTTTTTCTGTTTGCATGGGGCAAAGATAATAATTCTTAATTTTTCAAATATTAAATCGTATAGAGTATTAACAAAGTTTCTTTTCTAAAGTTTTTAGCTGTTTTTTTATATGCAAGCATAATATATATTTTTCTTATATTTGGTCAAATTTACAATTATGGCAAAGACTATATTAACAGAATTATTGGATATAAAGTACCCTATTATAATGGCTCCTATGTTTTTAGTTTCTAATACATCTATGGTAATAGAAGGTATGAAAGCGGGAGTTGCAGGCTGTATACCTGCCTTAAACTATCGTACACTTGAAGAACTTAGAGCAGCCATACAAGAACTAAAAGCGGCTAAAGTAAAAGGGGGAAGTTTTGGTTTTAACCTAATCGTAAACAAATCAAACATAAAATACAAAGAACAACTGAGAGTTCTTTGCGAAGAAAAGGTAGATTTTATCATTACTTCATTAGGCAGCCCTGAAGAAACTATACAGGAAGCTCATAAAGCAGGTGTTAAGGTTTTTTGTGATGTTACAGATCTTAAATTTGCTAAAAAAGTAGAAAGTTTAAAAGCAGATGCCATTATAGCTGTGAACAATCAGGCTGGCGGACACAGAGGTGACGTAGACCCTGAAAAACTAATTAAATTATTAGATGAAAATACTTCTTTACCTGTAATTTCTGCTGGTGGAGTAGGATGTAAAAACGATTTAGATAAAATGCTTGGTTATGGCGCTATTGGTGTTTCAATAGGAAGTCTTTTTATTCCTTCTACCGAAGCGGGAGTATCGCAAGAATACAAACAAGCTTGTGTAGATTATGGAGCAAAAGATATTGTAATGACTGAAAAAATTTCAGGAACACCTTGTACCGTTATCAACACTCCTTATGTACAAAAAATAGGTACTAAACTAAATTGGTTAGAACGATTTCTAAACACCAATAAGCGTTTAAAAAAATGGGCTAAATTAATTCGTTTTATGATTGGAAATAATGCCGTAACAAAAGCAGCTACTCAAGCTACCTATAAAACCGTATGGGTTGCAGGTCCCACTATAGAATATGCTAAATCTATTCAACCTGTACAAAAAATCATAGACGGCTTAATTAAATAAGATCTGATGGGTGTCTAAAAAGTAATTACTTAACAGTAAACTTTTAGGACACCTGATTTTATACAATACTTTGTATTTTGTTTACTGTTTTGACAATTAAAAAATTATGCATTTCATTTCAGAAGATTTAGAAAATTATGTAGCTAATCACAGCGAAAACGAACCTGAATTACTCGCTCGTTTAAACAAAGAAACTCATCAAAAGATATTACAACCACGTATGCTAAGTGGTCATTTTCAAGGACGTGTCTTAAGTATGTTATCTAAATTAATTAGGCCTACTACTATTCTTGAAATAGGCACTTATACTGGCTATGCTGCTTTATGCTTGGCAGAAGGGCTTAACAAAAACGGCACTCTTGACACCATAGACAACAACGAAGAATTATATGATTTTCAAAAGAAATACTTTGATCAATCTGTATGGGCTAACCAAATACAACAGCACTTAGGCAATGCCTTGGAAATCATTCCTACTTTAAACAAAACATTTGATTTGGTTTTTATAGATGCTGACAAGGAAAATTACATCAACTATTTTCATCTCATCATTCCTATGATGAATCCTGGAGGCGTTATCTTATCCGATAATGTCTTATGGAGTGGTAAAGTACTTGAAGAAGTAAAAGCCAATGATAAAAGTACGCGAGTTCTCCTAGAATACAACCAACTCTTAAAAGAGGATCCTAGAGTAGAAACTGTTTTACTTCCAATAAGAGATGGACTAACTATGAGCAGAGTTTTATAAACTACTGCTCATTTTTATTTTTATTGTACGGTATAGCCTGTTAAAAGATATTCCTAAAATAATTCCTACTATATAACCGGTTAATATATCTCCTGGATAATGCAATCCTAAATAAATACGACTGTACGCAAAAATTAATGGGAATAAGAAAAGTACATACGCATATTTATAATTTTCCTTAAGTATTAAATACACAAAAACGGTACTTGCCATAGAATTAGCAGCATGACCCGAAAAGAAACTAAAAGTCTCACTGCTTTTTACTATTCGTATGATTCCTTTTAGTTCAGGCGTACTACAAGGACGTAATCGTTGAACTGTTTCTTTTACTAAATTAGTGAATTGATCTGTTACAGCAACTAACAAGGCAATGGTTATTATAATAAATAAAAAAGGTTTCCATCCGCCTACTTTTTTATACACTAAATATAAGACAGCCATAAAAAAAGGAGTCCAATGAAATTGTTTAGTAACAAACAGCCAATAACCATCAAATGGCTGAGACCCTAGACTGTTTAAAAAAATAAAAAGTTGTTTATCTAATTCTATTACGCGCTCTAACATTACATTTGACGTTTTATGGGACCTGTTAAATCTTCAAAATTTTCTTTTACTTCATTTATTTCTTTTGTAATATCCAGAGGATTTTGAGTAGGAGCATCTTTCATTATACGTTCTTGAACGTTTTGTTTTATATTTTCTACTTCTTTCGAAAAATCAGTAGTCATTTGCGTAATTTCTTTTCCAGTAGTACTGTTTTGAATTTCTGATTTGAGGTCATTTGTTGCATTCTTCAACTGTGCCATTCCCTTACCTAGAGTACGTGCTACATCTGGTATTTTATCTGCTCCAAAGAGCATTAAAGCAATAAAGATGATAAATATCAATTCGCCTCCGCCAATTCCGAACATAAGATTATTTTTTACTTTTCACAAAGGTAAATAGAAATTCAAACAATATACGTTAAAAGAAATAAAAAACTTGTCATTCTACACTATACGTAAAAATGACAAGTTTAGAAAAACGAATACACCTTTTTTAATCAAATTTAGATTTAATTTCTTCTTTAGGCCAACTATTATTAGAAACATCTATATCTGCTGTTTCTTCTTTAGGATCTACTTTTATTTTTTTAATAATTTTTTGAGTCGCAAAAATACGCGAAACTTCCTTGTCGTTTTTTAACCAAATTTGAGCGGGAAATTTATGATTTTCCATTGTTCCATCTTCATAGGTAATTTCAACTAACAATGGCATTACTAAACCTCCTGGTTTATCAAAAGTTACTTGATAAAAATATTTAGGTGTTACTAATTTAGTTTTTTCTTCAGTTGTAAAATTTGCATTAACAAAATCTTCTAGGGCTTTAATTTCTTTGGTTTCAAAAGGTTTATTCATTTCTGATTTAAAATCTCCGCTTGCTTTTTCAACCATGTACACCTTAGGACCTGAAGCTCTAAAACGATTTCTTCGTGTTACTTCTTGTGCTTTAAATCCTACTGGTTCATCATTCGTTACAAAAAACTGTTTGACCTCTTTTATTCCTATATCGTTATAATCTGTCGTATAAAACCAACCGCGCCAAAACCAATCTAAATCAACTCCTGAGGCATCTTCCATGGTTCTAAAAAAATCTTCTGGTGTAGGGTGTTTAAACTTCCAACGATTTGCATAAGTCTTAAACGCATAATCAAAAAGTTCGTGTCCCATAATGGTTTCTCTTAAAATATTCAACCCTGTTGCTGGTTTCCCATAGGCGTTATTCCCGAATTGTTTTATTACTTCTGAATTAGACATAATAGGCTCTATACCATTTTGATCGCCACTCATATACGGAACAATCATTTTAGCTGGACCACGATCTGTTGGAAAATTAGGATCCCATTCAATTTCTGCTAAATATTCTAAAAATGTATTCAACCCTTCATCCATCCATGTCCATTGACGTTCATCTGAATTGACAATCATAGGAAAGAAATTGTGTCCTACTTCATGAATTATAACGCCCATCATACCGTATTTTAGATGATCTGAGTAGTTGCCTTTTTCATCTGGTCTTCCAAAATTCCAACAAATCATAGGATATTCCATCCCTTGATCTTGCGCGTTAACTGAAACGGCTTTAGGATAAGGATAATCAAATGTTTTAGCTGAATAACTTTTTAGAGTATGTGCTACGATTTTAGTAGAATATTGTTCCCATAACGGATTTCCTTCCTTAGGATAGATAGAAGTTGCCATTACTTTTTTGTCTCCTAGCTGAACCGCCATAGCATCAAGAATAAATTTTCGTGAAGTAGATACCCCAAAATCACGTACATTTTCCGCTTTAAAACGCCATACTTTCTTTTTGTCAGACCAAGATTTTTCTCTTTCTATTGCTTCTTCTTGTGTGGCTATAATTACAGGGTTATCAAAAGTTTTTTCTGCTTGTAAATAACGTTGCAACTGAATGGGTGTTAAAACCTCTGTTCTGTTTTGTAAAGTACCTGTAGCCTCCATGATATGATCGGCTGGCACAGTTATGTTTACTTCATAGTCTCCAAAAGGGAGAGCAAACTCCCCTTGTCCCCAGAATTGCATATTTTGCCAACCTTCTACATCATTGTATACAGCCATACGAGGAAAGAATTGCGCCAAGACATATAGCCTATTCCCGTCTGGAAATTGTTCATAACCACTACGTCCTCCATCTACCATATAATTCCCTATGTTATACCACCATTTTATTGTAAAAACAAATTTTTGCCCTTTTGTCAAAGGTGTTTTTAGGTTAATACGCATCATGGTTTCGTTTACGGTATAAGAAATGGGCTGTCCTACAGCATCTTTTACATATTCTATTTTAAAACCTCCATCAAATTTTTCCTCCATATAAGTACGGGAAAATGCTCTGGCACTTATAGCGGGATCTACCTTTTCGCTCCTTACTAAAGGTGTTTTAGAGGTTTTTGCAAATAAGTTTTGATCTAATTGCAACCATAAATAATCTAATGATTCTTTTGCATTATTAGTATAAGTAATGGTTTCTGTTCCGTACAAACGTGCTTTTTTATCATCTAATTCAACATCCATTTTATAGTCTGCACGCTGCTGATAGTACTCAGGACCTGGAGCTCCTGATGCTGTACGATACATATTGGGGGTAGCCATCAAATCATACATTTGACGAAACTTACTTTGATCGGTGTGTGTTTCGGATTTAGACCTACTTTTTGATTCTTGAGCGACTCCTAAAAAAATAGAGAATAATGCAACTACTAGAAACGTTAGTTTTTTCATCTATACTATTACAAATTGGTTCGTACTTTAATTATAAAAACTTAGAGGGCTAAAATAAATTCTTTTTTTAATTTCTTTAAATATTTATCAATACTTTAACATTCCACTTATATTATTACCTGAAAATAAAAAGCTATTTTTCACTCCTTTATTGTTTATATGAATAATATTTTGTTGCTCGTCATTAAGTTCTAGTAACGTATTGTTTTGTATTTCAAGAATTTTTAATTGAGTGATGTTTTCTATTTTATAATACCCAACCAATACATTTGCTTCTATTTCTTTTTGCACAAGTTCTAAAGGTTTTAACTTTCCATTTATTTTTATCTTAAACGTTTCCTGTAAATATTTCCTCATTAATTCAACATCTCTTTCGCTTTCTTCTTTTTCACCTAGAGCTGTTTTCACATGGTATTTAGAGGACAACACTTGGTTTAAATCATCTATAAAAATTCGAGTTGTTATCTGAAGTCTTTTCTTTTCAGACACATAATTAATCTGGTATATAGAAACGTAAAATTTGTGAACTACAAAAGAGCTTAATAACAAAAAGGCTATTAAAATAAATGGTGTTTTTTTAATCATTTTATAAAACATTGTTTTTGAACGGCTATTATTTCTTTATATCTACAGGCTAAATCTAGTAAAAGGAAACACAAAACTCCATCTCCTTTTGATTTCTGAGTGTTGATGACTTTGGGATTTTCAGAAGAATAAATCAAAAAATCATCTGTTTTTTTTATAAAAGTCTTCTTAAAAATATGAATTACAGAAGTAAAAACTAATGTATTTGCCAGAGCTGCTTCTATACAAATTTATCTTTCATCTATCGTATGATTGCTTTTTTAGTCGTTTGATTTACCACTAAGATTGATTCTAAAACACCTATATCCGATTGAACAATTTCTTCTAAGAGTATTTTACCCTATCAGAATGTCATTAAAAAACAGCAAATAAAAGAAATATTATTGTTTATTTTTCACTCATGTTCCGTTCATTAAATTTAAAAACGAGTTCTATCAATCGAAGTCTCAAGTTTACAAGATTTTTTTTAAAAAATTTTTATCTATTAAAAAATCCTCAGATGCAAAAACTATGACCCCCTTAAATATTCCTTCTTAATTTTTAATGTAAAAAGGAAAAAATCTTCCGTTAGTTTATTTAATAATTGCAAAGCATTCGATTCATATTTTTCATTTTCTAGTGCTTTTTGCAACATTTGATTTTTCCCTGAAAACACATTTAGAGTTCCATCTAAAGACACCTTTGAATTTAAACCATAACAATTTTTACCCCTTCCCTTTGCCGTGTGTAACTTTCTTTCTATAAAGGTATATTCTTGTTCATTTTTACCTATAATTCCTAATGATTTGACTGAAAATTGCTTGATATACACCCCTTCTAATTCTTTTATTTTAGAAGAAATATGTAGTAAAAACACACTCTATTTAAAAGAATTTGCATTTAACTGTATCTGAAGTGGCTCTATTTTTTGGGGAAGTCACTACTAATATATCTTTCGGACAAGCAGACAACTCAAACTCTCCCATAATACTTGTATAAACCCATTGCCCTGTAGTTCTATTAACAACAATCAAGCTGTCCTTTTTTACCAAATCTACTTCTAACCTTCCTCTAAGTTTTTCTTGAGCAAATACAACCTGTATACTAAAAAATAAAAACACACGAATTCTAGACATCTTTTTTTTGTAAAAATAGCGGACATTTTAGTCAATAAAATAGTAAAATTTTGTTAATTCTGTATATTTGAATCAAATTAAAAGAGATGAAAAAAGTTATTTTAGCAAGCACATCCACCTTATATAACGGTGGTTATTTAGAATATTTACTTCCAACCTTAAGCAAACATTTTAATGAAGTAAGATCTATACTTTTTATACCGTATGCACAACCAAGCGGAATAAGTTATGAAGAGTACACAGCAAAAGTAAAAGAAGCTTTTTCTAAAATTGGAATTACAGTAAAGGGGATTCACGAATTTGAAAACACAATAGAAGCAGTAAAAAATGCTGAAGCTATTTTTACAGGCGGTGGCAATACTTTTTTATTAGTCACTAAACTTTATGAAAAAGGTCTAATTCCTGTTTTAAAAGAAGTTATTAAAAAGGGAACTCCTTATTTAGGAACTAGCGCAGGAAGTAATATTGGAGGAAGAACAATAAACACTACGAATGATATGCCTATCATTTTGCCGCCTAGTTTTGACACATTAGGTCTAATTTCTTTTAATCTAAACCCTCATTATCTAGATCCTATCGAAGGCTCTACACACATGGGAGAAACTAGAGAAACTCGTATTAACGAATTTCACAAACTAAGTACAATTCCTGTTTTGGGATTACGAGAAGGAAGTTGGTTAGAAGTTTATGATTCTGATATTTTTCTAAGAGGTGAACTTACGGCAAGACTTTTCCGATCAGGTGAGTTTGCAGTAGAAATGGCCCCTGGGGAGAATCTAAATTTTTTAAAATAATCTTTTAAACTTTTAAAAACAGAATGGATCGGGTTCTTAAATACAGAATCCGATTCGTTAAAATATAAATTTTGCGTTTGATCCCCTTTGATTCCAAAAAAGTAGAAATAAAAAAGCCTTGAATTTCTTCAAGGCTTTGAGCGGAAGACGAGGCTCGAACTCGCGACAACCAGCTTGGAAGGCTGGAGCTCTACCAACTGAGCTACTTCCGCATTGCGAGTGCAAATATAAGCATGTTTTTTGTTTGTACAAACTTTTAAAGTATTTTTTTAAAAAAAATTCGATTAATAACTCATTTTTCCGATAAAAACTTTCTTATAAAGTAAATCTCTTTCTTATAAAACCGTATTTTTGTGTATCATGATCCGTATAGAAACCATTCCAAAACCACAAAACCACTTCACTATAAATGAAGAACTTACACACAAAAAACCATTAAAAAGTTATTTTCAAATAGTACTCCTTTGGCTATTTTTCCTTATCTTAGACTGTTTGATAAAATATTTTTAAAACATTTTTTTCACCTTTCTTTTTAAAGTAATTTATTCACTTTTACGAATTCGCATTAAGCAAAAGAGAGGACTATCTTAAAAAATAATCAAACAACAACTTATGAAGAATTTTATTAAACCATTTGGAACAGTTTTTGAAAGAAAATTCTATAGACTTAATTTGGTTTAATACGAGCATAAGCACAGCGAATGTTTATACAAAAACTAATTACAAGATATATAGTCGAAGTATTTGATAGAAACAATATAGGTTTAGACTATATTGTGTATAAAGAAATTAAAATATGAAAAAAATTTACCCTATATTCATTTGTTTTCTAATCTACTTAGGTTGTGCTAACAATACTAATTCTAAGCTTTTTTCAACAGAAGAAAGCATAAAAAATGCTTTAAAAAATGAAACTTTATTAGAAAACTGGGATTTAGATGAAAATAGAATAGCCTTATTAGAAGCCATTAGAAAATCCACAGAGGAAGGATTAAATCCTGAAGATTATCATTATTCTGAATTATTAAGATATGAAGATTCTATAATACTAACACTTGATCAAAAAGAAAATTATCACAAATTACTCACCATCGCTCTCATTAAATATAGCTCCCATTTAAAAAACGGAAAACTTAATGCAAACGAAATCTATTCTGATTGGGAAATAACTCCAAAATCCATAGTAACGGATTCAATATTAACCAATATTTTAGCAAAAAAGCAAGTAGACAGCTTAATTAACGAAAGCAAACCGAAACATTATATTTACAAACAACTTAAAAAGGCTTTATTACAAATTAATACTATGCCGAATGAAGTTTTTGACACTATAAAACCTAAACCAAATGAAAAACTATACTTTGGATTAAAGAATAGCAGTACGATTGCTAAAATTAAAAAGAGACTACGATTATGGGGTGATTTAAAACCCAATGATACTCTTTTTAATAAAACATTTGATGAAAATTTACAAAAAGCAATCATCTTATTTCAAAATCGTCACGGATTGCAAACAGATGGTAGAATAGGCTTAGGAACCCTGAAAGCATTGAATTACAGCAAGGAGTATCGCAGACAACAAATACTTGTAAATCTTGAAAGATGGCGATGGTTTCCTGTAGATCTGGGCAATAATTTTTTAGCCGTTAATCTTACGGATTTTCAACTACAGCTTGTAGAGAACAACGATACTATAAAAACATATAAGGTAGTAATTGGTCAACCCAAGCGCAAAACACCTATTCTATCTTCAAAAGTTGACAATATCGTTTTTAATCCCACATGGACAGTTCCTCCTACAATTATAAAAGAGGATTTAATTCCTGCTGCTACAAAAAGTAGAAATTATTTTTATAAGAGTAAAATCAAAATTTTTAATTCTAAAAATAAGGAAATATCGCCATATTCATGGAAGCCTGAAGACGCATTAAGTTATAAATACGTTCAAGATCCTGGTTACAACAATTCTTTGGGATTGGTAAAAATAAATTTCAGCAACAAACACCTCGTTTATATGCATGATACGAATCACAGAGAACTTTTTATCAATCAATACCGCGCTTTGAGTTCTGGCTGTATTCGAATAGAAAAGCCACTGCCATTAGCAGAATATTTATTAAGAGATAAACTAAAAAAAGAATATGTAAAAGAAGAAATCATCCAAAAAAATAAAACAAAAAACACAGTCCCTATATACAAGAAAAAACTAATAGAAGTGCCTGTTTATTCACTAGCAGAAATTGATACAATTCTTCAGAAGAAAGAAACAAAAGCTGTAAGAGTAAGTCAGAATTTTGGAATTCATTTCCTATACTTTACAGCTTGGTATGCTAAAGAAACCTTACAGTTTAGAAACGATATTTACGAATATGATTCTGAATTATATTTACGACTAAGCGGTCAGTTTACTAGCAATATCATAAGCCCTGGTAGGATGATAGATAAATAAGCATGTTTTATCTTTTACTGTATTTATAACATCGCATTTAATGGCTTCTGGTATGGCTGGACACCCTTGACTTCTCCCTAAATAGCCTTGGAGTTTTATTGCAGTTGGGTTAGCATATTCGGCTCCGTGCATTACAACGGAACGGTTTCTTGCGTTATCATTAATTCCTCTTTCTTGACCGTCTAACTTCAGAGACAGACCATGCTTACCTATATACGTTTCTCCTGTTATATAAAAACCTAAGCTACTTTTACTAGAATTTAATTCGTTTGAAAAACTACTAGCAAATTCACCTCCCGATTTCATTCCGTGTGTAACTAAATTATTAAATAAAATTCTGTTCGAAATCAAATCAATAACCCACATTCTTTTTTTAGTTGATGATAAACTAAAATCAATTACCGTTAATACGTCTTTTTCTATTAATCCTTTTTCTTTTAATGAATAATATCCAAACATTGCTTTCTTAAAGCATTCCATAGGCGGCAATGCCAAATGGTTTGCGTCTAAAGAAAAATAGATCATCTCAATTTTGGCTAACATAGCAAAATTACTTTTACTCGTTACCAAGTCAGAACTCTCGTTATTAGTAGTCTTTGGGGAAAAAGACATTAAGAATAACAAAACAAGGGGTAAAAATCTGTAAACCATTGACAATCTTTTATTTATATTGTTATTACTATAATACAAATATCATAAAAAAATTTGACATAGCAAATTATTTTTGCGTTTTGTCGATTTTTTTTGCATTTTGTCGATTTATCATTCTTTTTTATGATTCCATTCTTTTTGGTTGAAGGAAAATAAACGAACCTTGTTTAATATCCTAATTTTCAATCCCAAGAAAAATCATAAAGATACCCTTTCGGAGTTACTACAAAATATAAAATAAGAGGCTGTCCTAAAATAGACTGCACCCAAAAAGTTAGATATTATTTGCGTGCAGTACATCCTGTTGCACTAGAAAAAATACTTCTTACTCCAAAAGTAATAGCTCCACTAACTGCTCTTCAAGAAGCTGCTTTTAAAGCACTACCTATGTAATACTTAACTCCATCTTTTAAATACGTTATTGCGGTATAACTAAACAAAGCTATTGTAGCTGCTATTCCCGCTGCAATAAGCAATGGTATAACCTCTCCACTCGGATCATTGACTATCAATGGGTTATTCATTACGTATCCATACTTGTTATAACACTGTGTATTGGTCGGATCTTGTCTATTTTTGTCTGCATTCAAAAATCAACGCAAAGTAGGATCATACAACCTCCCGTTCACGTGAATCAATCCTTCGTCTTCGAAATATTCATGACCGGTATACCCTCTATCCAATAATTGCATGATACCACGTGTTAAATTTCCCCAAGCATCAAAATGACATTCTTCTAATCGTTTCCCTTTTTCATCAATTATTGCTAATATGGTCCCTAGATAGTCCTTGTGCTGGATTAAGCGAAAACTTTTATATTATTTTTTAAAAAACTTGTTACTTCCTGTTTTTTTTCTCCAATTCCTCTATGCGCTTATTTTGTATTTCCAATTGTTTTTTTTGTTGAATTACATATAATGTTAATTCTTCAATTTTTTGTAATAATTTTATCTGAAATGCTCCGACGTTCACACCTTCTTTTTCCATTTCTTTTGCTGATGCTATTTCGGGTAAATGTCTTTTTTCTTTTACATGTTTTTCTACTTCTTCTAATTTGGGTAGGTTGTAATCGTCGGCAAAAACAAAATCCGCTGTAGGGGTAGTGGTTACTTTTATTTCTTTGGCTTCTAATTTTCCTTGTAGTGCTGCATTACCATCTGCTTTAATAACCATCCCTTTATCCCATTTCCAATTGTTTTCAGAATAGGGTGCTATATGCAATGTATTTCTACCGTCATCAGGCGTATGAAAAATCCATGAATTAGTTCCTCCTGATACAAGATCGCTCGCATATAAATTTTTACCTAAAGTAATATTCCCATTTAGACTCATATCTCCATTATCATGTAAAACTAAACGCTGATTTGAATTTGAAAAATTATTAGGATAATTCCAAAACTGTAAGCTATTACCATAGGGACCTGTCATATTGTACATTCTCCATACTGCTCCTGCTTCTGTTTTTTCTGGATTATATAAAGATAAAGCAGGTCCTTCTTTTCCTGAATTTGTAATTCTAATATATCCTCCATTGACTTCCATTTTTTCCGAAGGATTATCTGTACCGACTCCTACGTTTCCATTATCTAAAAAAGTAACCAATTTCATATTATCATTCCTTCTCCTAATATAAAACTTCCATCCTGACCCATCTCCAAAATCAATAGCTCCCGCATTTGGACTCT
This sequence comes from Flavobacterium columnare, assembly GCF_014844295.1. Classification (NCBI taxonomy): domain Bacteria; kingdom Pseudomonadati; phylum Bacteroidota; class Flavobacteriia; order Flavobacteriales; family Flavobacteriaceae; genus Flavobacterium; species Flavobacterium columnare. The sequence goes on along the minus strand of NZ_CP054494.1, from coordinate 2,226,758 downwards.
GAAAAGCTGCTCTGAAAATAGGCGAAGCTCCATGTTGAAAGTTCAAAGATATATCCCCATAAACATCTAGCTTTGTTATAGGTAATACTGTTCCTACCCCTACATTACCATTAGGTAAAAAAGTCATATATGCCTTGTTCCAGTCTTTACCAATAAATCCATAATCTAAAGTTGGAGCACCATTTATTGAAGTAGTTCCCTTACCTCCAAACATAATTAAATTAAAATTGTTTGGATCCGAGTTTTCTCCTATTTGAAAACCTCTACTCCATCCTCCATTCCATCCTTTTAATGAACTAACATCTATTCTAGCACCATAATTGGGACCTCCTAACCCAATACCTACATTATCAATAACTTGCTGTCCGTATCCTAAAGAAGCTACTAATCCAAAACATACAGTTCTTAATTCCTTAATTTTTATTTTCATTATGTTCTTTTTAAATCTTAATTTTTATTTTGTTTAATGGTTATGAACGAAAAGTAAAAAATTGATTTCTAGTAATCATCTCATTTTTAATTCATAACCTAATTTCAATTACAAAAACTCATTCCTTGACTATTTTTATATTTTTTTCATCTCCTGTGGTATATTCCATGACTATTATATACATTTCTTTAGGCGGGTTCCCAAACTCAAACACCATGGTATTCATTTGTTCTACTCCTATCACTGCACGTAATACTTGTCCTTAAAGTAAAATCAAACGGAATGACCGAATTGATTTACCTTGAATAGATTGCCACTGTAAATACAACTGCTCGCGAACTGGATTGGGATAATAAGACAATTACTCTATCCCTGAAACTTCTTATAAATCAGCCAATACCAATTCCTTAACTGACTTTATATCTGTTTTATTTAAACTAGGGCAATTTATACAAATAGAACGTTTAATCTGGTTACCTGTCTCATCCTATTCAAAAAGTAGCTTCCTTGAATCTTGAGCATAACAGATTCTTATAAAAAATAAAAAAATACCAAAATAACTTCTCATAAAACCCTATTTCTTTAAAAACTACTACAAAAGTATAACAAAAACACATCTTATTCCAAACCCCCTTTAATTCTCTAAGAATAACGATTTGATTTACAGAAAGTATTATTTTTACAATTTGATGAAATACTTATTTATCAGATGAAATACACATTTGTGTAAGGTTTTTTATTCCCTTTTAAAAATGTTTTTAAAAAAATCATAAAATCTAGGTGATAATCATCCTGTTTTTTAACCATTTTTTACAAAACAAAAATAATTGATAATGAAAGCCTAATTTCATAGTCTAACTACTTTTTATTAAAAACTATTTCATTCTTTTGGTTTACTCTATATCAATAAAATTACAATAATTATAGCTATTTTATTTGTATCCATAATTTGATCTCTAATTCACAAAAAATAACGTTTGATAACCCCGCTTTATAATCTGTTCGAATTAAAAGATCATATTTGATTTCAAATTCCTAATTTTGAGGTTTCACATAACACTTCTAAAAATGAATAAAAAAGTAATTCTAATGATTCTTGATGGTTGGGGAAAATCACCTGATCCTAAAGTATCTGCTATTGACCAAGCCAATACTCCTTTTATAGATACCCTTTATACACAATTTCCAAATGCTACATTACGAACTGATGGACTTAATGTAGGCCTACCTGATGGACAAATGGGAAATAGTGAAGTAGGTCACATGAACTTAGGTGCTGGAAGGATAGTATATCAGGATTTGGCTAAAATTAATCTAGCTGTTCAAAACAAGACTCTTAATAACGAAAAAGTCTTGCTAAATGCCTACGAGTACGCTAAAAAAAACAATAAACCTGTACATTTTTTAGGATTAGTATCAGATGGGGGGGTTCACTCACATACAGATCATTTAAAAGGACTATTGGATGCTGCAAATGATTATGGTTTAAAAAAAGTTTTCGTTCATGCTTTTACGGACGGTCGCGATGTAGATCCAAAATCTGGTGAAAAACATATAGATGATTTAGCGCAGTATTGTACACGTTCAGCAGCTAAAATTGCCACTATAACAGGACGTTATTTTGCTATGGATCGTGACAAGCGTTGGGAACGGGTAAAAAAAGCGTATTCCGTTATGGTAGAAGGTATAGGAAAAAAAGCTACTGACCCTGTAACCGCTATTAGAGAGAGTTATTTTAAGAACATAACAGATGAATTTATTGAACCAATTGTATTAGTTGATGCTCATCAAGAACCCTTAACAACAATACAAAATGGCGATGTTGTTATTTTCTTTAACTTTAGAACAGATAGAGGTCGTGAACTAACGGAAGTTCTTTCTCAAAAAGATCTTCAGGAACAAAAGATGAATCATCTAGACTTGTATTATGTAACAATGACCAACTATGATGAAACCTATAAAAATGTATACGTTATTTATGACAAGGACAATATTACAGAAACCTTAGGTGAAGTAATATCTAAAACCGATAAAAAACAAATTAGAATAGCCGAAACTGAAAAATATCCACATGTTACTTTCTTCTTTTCTGGAGGGCGAGAGGAGCCTTTTGAAGGTGAAAATCGAATTTTATGTTCATCTCCTAAAGTAGCCACTTATGATTTACAGCCTGAAATGAGTGCATTTGACCTAAAAAACGCATTAATTCCAGAATTAAAAAAAGAAACAGTAGATTTTGTGTGTCTTAACTTTGCAAATGGTGATATGGTGGGGCACACGGGAAATATGCAAGCAGCTATCAAAGCATGTGAAGCAGTGGATCAATGTGTTAAAGAGGTTATAACAACTGCTTTAGAAAATAATTACACAACAATACTCATTGCTGACCATGGCAACTGTGACACTATGATAAATCCTGACGGAAGTCCCAATACTGCTCATACAACAAATCCCGTTCCTATTATTTTAATAGATCCAGAATTAAAAAATATAAACGATGGTGTTTTAGCTGATATTGCCCCTACTATTTTAGAATTAATGGGCATTTCTAAACCCGAGGTAATGACTGGAAGATCTCTATTATAAATACTTACAAAAAAGAGGTTGCCCAAAAGAATCTAAATTATTACTTTTAGGACAACCTTTTTTTAATTATCTTCTAATTTTTTGTTCCCATTCCCAAGCGCTTGTTAATGCTTCTTCTAGGGTAGATTGAGATTTCCAGCCCAAAACCTCATTAGCTTTTGCTGTATGGGCGTAAGCTTCTGTTATGTCACCTTCTCGTCTTCCTACAATTTTATAAGGTAATTTTTGACCTGATACTTTCTCAAAAGTAGAAATAACTTCTAACACGGAACTTCCTGTTCCTGTTCCTACATTAAACACCTCTACTTTTTCTACATTTTTTTTAGCTAAAAGGCGTTCTAAGGCTACCACATGGGCTTTAGCTAAATCTACTACATGAATATAATCACGAATAGCCGTTCCATCTTCTGTAGGATAATCATTTCCAAAAACCGATAATTCTTTTCGTAATCCTATAGCTGTTTGTGTAATAAAAGGTATTAGATTTTGGGGAACTCCTAATGGTAATTCTCCTATTTCTGTAGAAGGGTGTGCTCCAATTGGGTTGAAATAACGTAGTAAAACAGCATTTATATTAGTTACTTTAGTTACATCTGCAATTATTTCTTCTCCTATTTGTTTTGTATTCCCATAAGGAGATATAGCTGACTGTACAGGAGCATCTTCTGTTATGGGCATTTTTTCTGCTTGTCCATAAACTGTACATGAAGAACTAAAAATAAAATGGGCTTCTGATTTTTGTTGTAATTCTTGTAAAAGATATACTAAAGTATTTATATTATTTTCATAGTATAACAATGGATTTTCTACACTTTCCCCAACAGCTTTACTAGCAGCAAAATGAATAACCCCATTTACATCTTGATATTTTTGAAAAAAATCTTGAACTGATTTTTTATCACGTAAATCAATTTTTTCAAAAATAGGTTTCTTACTTGTAATATTTTCAATTCGTTGTAAAACTTCTATCGACGAATTTGACAAATTATCTATTATAATTACCTCAAAACCTTTGTTTTGTAATTCTACTACAGTATGAGACCCTATAAACCCCAAGCCTCCAGTTACTAATATTCTCATAAAAATTAATTTGTTTGTTTATTGATTATTGTTATTGATTATTGTTAACAGAGAAGTATCTATCCTATAAAGTCTAGAACTACATCTGTAATAAATTTTATTTGTTCATCATCCAATTCTGTATGCATTGGTAATGCAATTACTTCCTTAACTAACTGATTCGTCACCATAAAATCCGCTTCATTATAACGTTCATCCAAATAAGCTTTCTGACTATGTAAAGGAATTGGATAGTAGATAGCACATGGTATTTCTTTTGATTGTAAATGTTCTAATAAAGCATCACGTTTACCGTTAATAACCCTAAATACATATTGATGAAATACGTGATCATCAGTATTATTATTAAATTCAGGTATCACAATATTAGGATTTGATCCCAGAGCTTGATTGTATTTATAAGCTGCTTCTCTACGCGCTTTATTATACGCATCTAAACGCGGTAATTTTGTTTTTAACACACCTGCTTGAATGCTGTCTAAACGAGAATTTACCCCCACTACATCATGATGGTAACGAACATACATCCCATGATTTACAATTCCTCTCATACTATGAGCCAATTGATCATCATTTGTAAAAATTGCTCCACCATCGCCATAACAACCTAAGTTTTTAGAAGGAAAAAATGAAGTAGCTGCCACATGACCAATTGCTCCTACTTTTGCTTTTGCCCCATCTTTAAAAGTGTAATTAGCTCCAATAGCTTGTGCATTATCTTCTATAACGTATAGGTTATTTTCACGAGCTATTTCCATTATAGCCTCCATATTTGCCGCTCGACCAAATAAATGTACTGGAACAATGGCTTTTGTTTTAGCTGTAATTGCCTTTTTAATTGCCTCAATAGAAATGTTCATTGTATCTATATCTACATCTACTAATACAGGTGTTAATTGTAATAATGCAATTACTTCCACAGTAGCCGCAAAAGTAAAATCAGCCGTAATTACCTCATCGCCTGGTTGTAATCCTAATCCCATCATGGCAATTTGCAAAGCGTCTGTACCATTTGCGCATGGAATTACATGTTTAACACCTAAATATTTTTCTAAATCAGCTTGAAATTGATGAACTAAAGGTCCGTTGATATAAGTTGTCGTATCTAAAACTTCTTGAATAGAAGTATTAACTTCCTCTTTTATTTTATCATATTGGCTTTTTAAGTCAACCATTTGTATCTTTCTCATCGAGTAAAATTTAGGTTACAAATCTACTAATTTAATAGCTTTTCTACTAAATTTTAGAAAACTAATGTATTTTAGCATCATCAAATTTTAATTATGCTTTTTCTATACAACACAATTATACATTTTGTACAATTTTTCCTAAATATCATAGCTTTACTTAACCCTAAAATTAAGTTATTTGTTAAAGGGCGGAAAGATGTATTTAACACTTTAGCGTCAAAAATTAATCCAACGGATAAAACAATCTGGTTTCACGCGGCATCTTTAGGAGAATACGAACAAGGGTTACCTGTCATGGAAAAGATTAAAGAAAACTTTTCTTCGTATAAAATCATATTAACGTTCTTTTCTCCTTCGGGATATGAGGTTAAGAAAAACAATACAATTGCAGATATTACAATCTATTTACCTTTAGATACTAAAGCCAATGCTAATCTTTTTTTAGAGTTAGTGCATCCTGAAAAGGTATTTTTTATTAAATACGAGTTTTGGCCCAATTATCTAAATGAATTAGGGAAAAGAAAAATTGACACCTACTTAATTTCTGGTATTTTTAGAAAAAAACAGTTATTCTTTAAATGGTACGGAGGATTTTACCGGAATGCTTTAAAAAACTTTAATTATTTTTTTGTTCAGAATGATTCTTCTAAAGAATTATTGAAAACTATAGGGTTTCAAAACACTATTGTTTCTGGAGACACTCGTTTCGATCGGGTAATTACTATTTTAGGAAAAAATAATACGTTAGACTTCATAAAACAATTCAAAGACGACAAAACAACTATTGTTATAGGTAGTTCTTGGCCAAAGGATGAAGATTTGTTAATCCCATATATTAATCAATCCTCGGATGATGTAAAATTTATTATCGCGCCCCATAATATTAAAGGAGGGCAAATATCAAATATCATGTCTCAAATTAATAAATCCGTGGTATTACATTCTGAAATGAGCAATAAAAATCTAGCTCAATTTAATGTGTTTATTATAGATACTATTGGCATTTTAACAAAAATATACTCTTATGCTGACATGGCCTACGTGGGAGGTGGCTTTGGTAATCCTGGCGTACATAATATTTTAGAACCGGCTACTTTTGGTGTTCCTGTGATAATTGGACCTAATTATTCGCATTTTGCAGAAGCTACTGCTTTGGTACATCAAAAAGGGTGCATTTCTATTTCGGATCAAACAGAATTAATTCAAGCTTTTAACTTATTAATTCAAAATGAAGATGAAAGGCGTGAAAAAGGACATATTTGTCAAACTTTTGTTCAAATGAATGCTGGAGCAACTCAAACTATTACAAATACTATTTTTAAATGATACATTTCAAACTTATAGAACAAGATCAAATTGACTTAGCGGTTCAGATGATGCAGGATTTTTACGCAATTGATAATTATCCTATTAATCCAAAAACTTCTTCTGCTTTGTTTCATGAGTTTATTTCTAATAGCAACTTAGGTCGATGCTGGTTTGTATACCATGAAAATAAAATAGTAGGATATATTATTCTTACTTTTATTTTTAGTTTTGAATACCAAGGTACTTTGGCCTTTATAGATGAATTATACCTCACAGAATCTTCAAGAGGAAAAGGTATTGGAAAAAAAGCTTTGGATTTTATTAAAGAACAAGCATTAATATTTAATATAAAAATGATTTATTTAGAAGTTGAAGAACACAATAGTAATGCTCAAAAATTATATACTTCTAACGATTTTGTCATTCATAAAAGAAAAATAATGAAATACAAAACAAGATAGAAAGATCCTATTAAATAAAAATCTTATAAGCTCATTTTTTCTTTAAACAAACTAGATTGCCTTCTTGATATTTCTATCTTTTGATCGTCCTTTAGGTGTACTAACAAATTACCACTAAACCATAAATCAATATTTTTTATGTAGTTTATATTAATTATTTGATTGCGGTTAGCTCTAAAAAAATCTTCTGGAAGTTTTTTTTCAATCTGATTCAGTGATTTATTTAATACTGCTTTTTGATCATTAAAAAAAACTTTAGTATAGTTACCCTCTACTTCAAAAAGATAGATATCTGCAACTTTTAAGAGCCAACATTTTTCACCTTCTTTGATAAAAATTTGATTGGAAATCTCTACCTTTTGTTTGTTTTTTACAATTTTGTTTTCTAACTTTTGTTTAACCTTATCAATTGCTTTTGAAAACCTATTAGGACTTACAGGCTTCATTAAATAATCTAAAGCATTATATTCAAATGATTTTAAAGCGTATTCGTCAAATGCTGTTGTAAAAACAGTAATCGGAACATCATCTAACATTTCTAACAATTCAAAACCATCTTTTTCTGGCATATTTATATCCAGAAAAAGCAAATCAGGATTTAAAGAATTAATTAATTCATAGGCTGCATCTACATTTTCTGCCTCTCCTAGAACTTCTATTTCAGGAAAACTTTTAATCAACTCTTTTAATTCATTTCGAGCCAATCGAGAATCTTCAACTATAACAGCTTTAATTTTTATCATTGTTATACATTAAAAGGAATTACAACTTTAGCTTTTACCATTTTATTTTCCTCTACAATTTCAAAAGTAGCTCTGTTAGCGTACAAAAGAAAAAGTCGTTCTCTTATATTTTTCAATCCTATTTGAGTAGAAGTACTCCTCTTTTTTAAAAACCCTGTATTCTCAACAATTAAATGTAGTTCGTTTTTTTTAATTTTTGAAATCAATTTCACAACACCTCCTTCTTTTATATTTGACACACCGTGTTTTACTGCATTCTCAACTAACATTTGTACTATCATAGGTGGAATAGAAAAATACAATGTATCAGAATTTATTTCTGTAATATATTCTAACCTATCTTCTAATTGTATTTTAGAAAGAGCTATATAATTACTAACCATTTCTAGTTCTTCTTCTAATACAATTTTATTCGTATCGCTTTTCGTCAAAGAGTAACGCAACATTTCAGACAATCTAGTTAACATTTCTCTAGATTTTGAAGGATTTTCAAGGATTAATCCACGAATATTATTTAAGCTATTAAACATAAAATGTGGATTTATCTGCCCTTTAAGTGTGTTTAAAGTTATTTCTCTTAAGTTAGTTTCTAGTTCTAATTGCTTAATTTTAATTTCTTTTAAATATTTAAAAATTTTATACGTCATCACAACAAAAAACCACACTAAGAAGGATACTCCAAACACGGGTATATTTGCCAATTTCATAAGAAAAGTCAAGGGATTTTCTCTATCTAAAAAATACTTTAATGGCACACTTAAAAAGGGCCATAATAAGAGATGATAGAGTATTTGAGATAAAACAAAAACAAGGACAATTCCCCAAAGAGCTCTTTTAGAAATTTTACCAATTTGAACTTTATAATCTACATAAACAAGAATAACATTGGACAGTAAAAACCCCAAGAATCCACACAAAACCCCTTCTGCTATAAAATAATACAGCTTATTCCATTCCAAATCACTCCATTTTTCAACCTGAAAAAGTCCATACGATAGCTTTTCAAAAGTTAAAATGGATAACAAATAAATTTGCCATCCTATAAAGTTTAAAATGTGATATTTCCAATTTGTTATTAATTTCATTTAAAATAAAATTTCGATAATTAAATCTACTAATTTGGTTATTAGATGTAATATAAACTGTATCATACTATTATCATTAATCTTTAGCAAAAATCTACCAAAACCAAAAACAGTTTTACCAATATTTGTCTTTTATAATCTATCTTCCCGCGATAATACAAAACTTACTGGATTAAAAGTTTATTAATTATAAAATATTTTCCTACAAATTCCAAACGTCTTAGGCAAACTACTCTAAATCATTAAAACGGCTATAATCCAGCCAAAAAATGTTCTCCTTTTTAAAAAGTCTATTTTATTTTTTGCAAACATACCCATTAGAACAAAAATTTATCAGTACTCATAAAACTGTTAAAAAAACCTGTTTAAGTATCCTAATTTGAATACTTTAGAAGCTCCTAAGCAGTATTAACCTTCTAAAACTTTCTTCAAAAATAATATTCAAAGATTCCGTCAGGTTCACTTTTCATTCATATCTCTATTTATAATGGTCTCTGTTCGTTTTTTGATTGATTTTAAGATTTATTGCAATTACAGTACCTATGACGACAGACCTAATTATTTCATTTAAAAAATTAACAGATAAGCCTACAAAGGAATACCGTATGCAATTATAATTATGAATTTTCGACCATTATTTTAGTATTTAACAATCTAAAAGTAGTACAATACTATCATAATGATTATCAAAAAATGATAAACGGTAAAACAAAATGATAAATGGTTTTTCTTAATCAAAACTTAAAAAAACCTTATAATTCTCTAAAAATTGTAACTTGCACGTGCTATAAATACATATTATGAAATTTTTACGACTACTTCTTATTTTAGTGGTTTCTCCCTTTTTTGCTCAACAGGGCGGAATGTGGATTCCCTCTTTGCTAAAAGGAATGAATGAAACCGAAATGAAAAATCTTGGAATTAAAATATCAGCAGAAGATATTTATTCAACAAACAAATCCAGCCTAAAAGACGCTGTCCCCCACTTTGACGGAGGCTGTACTGCCGAAGTAATTTCTCCCAAAGGATTAATCCTAACCAATCATCACTGCGGATATGACAACATCCAAAGTCACTCTACAGTAGAACATGATTATTTAACTAATGGTTTTTGGGCTTATAAGATGGAAGAAGAGCTTCCGAATAAAAATTTATTTGTAACCTTTATTATTCGTATTGAAGATGTAACCTCTAAAGTTTTAGAAGGTATTGCATCTATTTCCTCTGAATTAGAAAAACAAAAAAAAATTCAGGAAAACATTTCCTTTTTATCAAAAACACTACCTAAAGAATCTTGGCAAGAAAATCAAATCAAAACTTTTTATGACGGCAATCAATATCTTTTATTTGTAACCGAAACTTTCCGTGATGTACGCCTAGTAGGAGCACCACCAAGTTCTATCGGGAAGTTTGGTTCAGATACTGACAACTGGGTATGGCCTCGTCATACAGGAGATTTTTCACTATTCCGCATTTACGCAGACAAAAACAATCATCCTGCGGAATACTCAAAAGACAACGTTCCTTATAAACCAAAACATTTCTTTCCTATTTCTATAAAAGGAGTACACGAAAATGATTTTACTATGGTTATGGGGTACCCTGGTCGCACACAAGAATATTTACCTAGCTATGCTGTAGAGCAAATCATAAATGATTTAAACCCCGCACGCATTGAACTTCGTGATGCCACCCTAAAAACTCAAAATTCTTTTATGCGTAAAGATCCTGCAATTAAAATACAATATGCAGCAAAAAATGCTTCAATTGCCAATGCTTGGAAAAAATGGATGGGAGAAATCAAAGGATTAAAAAAAGCAAATGCTGTTCAAGCTAAACAAAAATTTGAAACCGAGTTAACTCAAAAAATCAACAAGGCAGGTAAACAAGCAGAATATGGCACCCTTTTAAATGAATTTAAAACAAATTATAAAAACATCCGCGAATACGCTATTGCTCGCGACTACTTTTCTGAAGTAGTAATGCGTAATTGTGAAATATTAAATTTTGGTTATCGTTTATATCAATTAGAGCAAATTTTAAACACAAAAGGAGAACAAATTTTTACCGAAAGAAAAAACAATTTAATCACTAATTTTGAGGGTACTTACAAAAACTTCAATGTATCTGTAGATGAAAAAGTCTTCGAACAGTTAATTCATCTTTACGCTACAAAATCTCCTAAACAATTTTTACCTAATTCTTTAAACAATATCAATGCTTCTCAATTAACTACTGATGTTTTTCAAAATTCAAAACTAACCTCCTATTCTGGTTTGAAAGAACTATTAAGCGGCGATACTAAATCTATTATTGAAAAAATAAATCAAGACAAAGGATATGTCTTAGCAAAATCAATCATAGATGCCTATGATAAAAATGTAGCTCCTAAGTATAATGAAATCAATCTAAAAAATATTGCATTACAACGTACTTACATGAAAGCCATCTTAGAATTAAGTCCTAAATCTGCCCGTATATTCCCAGATGCTAATAGTACTCTTCGTGTTACTTATGGACAAGTAAAAGGCTATAAACCATCTGATGCTGTAATCTACTCTCCTTTCACTACTTTAGATGGTGTCATAGAAAAATACATTCCTGGTGATTATGAATTTGATGTACCCAAAAAACTGATTGATTTATACCATTCTAAAAATTTCGGGCAATATGCTGATAAAAAAGGCAAAATGCCTGTTGCTTTTATTGCTACTAATCACACTACAGGTGGCAATTCAGGCTCTCCAGCATTAGATGCTAATGGCAATTTAATTGGGTGTAATTTTGATCGTGTTTGGGAAGGCACTATGAGCGACATCTACTACAGCCCTGAAATCTGTAGAAACATCATGGTAGATGCTCGCTACATCTTATTTATAATAGACAAATTTGCAGGAGCTCAAAATTTAATTGAAGAAATAAAAATCGTCCAACCAATAGGAACTACTAAAAACAAATAATAATACAGTATTATAAGGGCTTTTTATTTGTATGAAAAAGCTCTTTAAAATTTGGCATATATATTGTAATAAATCCTCTTGTCGACAAAGATTATTTTTTTAAAAAAAAAGTTTAGAAAAAAGTTTTACATAATAAAAATTTTATATCTTTGCGACACGAATTAATAATTAACCTTTTATAATTAAGTAAGATGAAAAAAGTTGTTTTAACTATGGCTTTAGTTGCTATGATGAGTGTTTCTTGTAAAGATCAAGCTGCTACTACTGACGAAACTGCTGTAGAAGCTGTTGATACTGCTGCTGTTGAGGCTGTTGACTCTGCTGCTGCTGCTGTTGATACTGCTGCTGCTGCTGTTGATACTGCTGCTGCTGCTGTTAAAGAAGAAGTAAAAAAATAATTAGATAAAATCTAATATTTTTCAAAAAGCTCCGTTTTTCGGAGCTTTTGACTTTTAAAACACCTTCCCACTTCTTATCACTTTTTTTTACTAAAAAAACGGATCAAGTCTAAAACCTGTGGATTTGATAAATTAGGCATATAAATTTGTAAGTCTAAAAAGAAAGAATTCTATGTTTCTTACGCCTCTAAATTTACTTCTAAAAGCCTTTATTTTTGCATTAAAAGATTCGGCTGAAGCATTGGTACTTCTGTTGTCAAAGTAATTTAGTATTGTTTTATAATGATTTGTTATTGTTCTTGATATTGTATTAAATGTTTTGAATCCAGATTGATTTACTTTTTCATGCCATTTAGCCAATTTGGTATAACCATAAATTTTATCTTTTGTTTCTTTAAAGATATCTGATAATTCCATTGATAGTTGGTAAGCTGTTTTTAAATCCGGATAGTTTTTAAATAAAACTTTAGCTCTTTCTTTTTGATTTTCTGTCCATTTATTTTCCCTTTTATACAACAAGTATCTACTTCTGGCTAGAAGTTGTTTTTTAGTTTCACCATTTTCAAGAATTATGGGGTTGAATTTTTTCTTATTTCGTTTGGCTTTTTCAATGGCTTCGTTTTCATCATCTATTGCTTGCCATCGATGTTTAATGGCTCACATAAAAAATATGGGGAGTAATTGTAAATTGCGACAAAAAAAGTAAATGGATTTTTCGATACTTTCTGCTTTTCTACCCGAAGAATTATTATGTCATTTTGATATTGTTGATTTTATAGAATTAGGAGATATTCAAACAAAAAAGGATTGCTTTTATATCTATCTTGATGAAAAGAACATTATTCCCGAAGGTTTCATTTCAGAGGAATATGAGTCAAAAGGCTTTTGTGAGCGTACTTTGATACAAGATTTTCCAATACGAGGAAAGGCTGTTTATTTAGGTATCAGAAGACGTAGGTGGCGAAATACAGTAGATAAGTCAGAAATTAAAAGCGATTATTCTTTTATTGCAGAAGGTTCCAAATTAACTGTTGAACTTTCGGATTTTTTAAAAGGTACAGGTAGAGACCCGAGAAGATACGATAAGTAACATTGCCAGTTATTATGGCATTAAAGCTGATTTACTGCGAAGACATTACAAAAAAAGAATCAGTGGTTTTACAAGTTGGAAACAGTTAGAACATGCCGAAAATTATCTGATTTACCCCGAAAATATTGGGGAGAATTTAAGTATTGATGAAGTAAGTTTGTCAAAAGGTGAACTTTATACTTTTGTAACCAATAAACAAGGAAGAGGCAAAAAGAAATCCTTAGTGGCGGTTATAAAAGGCACCAAAAGTCAGGACATTATTGATGTGGTTACTAAAATTCCACTTTCGCATAGAAAACAAGTAAAATCGATAACACTTGATATGGCAAACAATATGCAATCAGCATCAAGAATGTGTTTTCCTGAAAGTTACCTTGTCACAGACCGTTTCCATGTGGTAAAGTTGGTAATGGAAGCTCTCCAGCATTTAAGGATAAAATATCGCTGGGAGGAGATTGAAAAAGAGAATCAGGCTATCAAAAAAGCAAAAGAGCAAGCAATAAAATACATTCCAATAACTTTTGAAAATGAAGACACTCCCAAACAACTATTGGCTCGATGTCGTTATATCATTGCCAAGAAACCCAACCAATGGACAGAAACCCAAAAAGTACGAGCCCAAATATTGTTCCAACATTATCCTCTAATACATCAAGCTTATAAACACACCCAAGAGTTTAGAAATATTTATGAATACACCTCAAAAGAAGAGGCTAAACAAAAAATATTGAATTGGATATCCAAAACCAAAGAATTTAAAATGACTGTCTTTAATACCGTTGCCAATAGTTTAAATTATCATTTGGAAACAATTGCAAACTTCTTCGTAAAAAGACATACAAACGCAAATGCTGAATCCTTTAACTCAAAAATAAAACTCTTTAGAGCTAATCAAAGAGGTGTGGTGGATACTAAATTCTTCCTCTTTAGAATGGAGAAACTTTTTGCTTAATCCCCAAAAAATTAATCTGAGCCCTTTATTTTTGCATTAAAAGATTCGGCTGAAGCATTGGTACTTCTGTTGTCAAAGTAATTTAGTATTGTTTTATAATGATTTGTTATTGTTCTTGATATTGTATTAAATGTTTTGAATCCAGATTGATTTACTTTTTCATGCCATTTAGCCAATTTGGTATAACCATAAATTTTATCTTTTGTTTCTTTAAAGATATCTGATAATTCCATTGATAGTTGGTAAGCTGTTTTTAAATCCGGATAGTTTTTAAATAAAACTTTAGCTCTTTCTTTTTGATTTTCTGTCCATTTATTTTCCCTTTTATACAACAAGTATCTACTTCTGGCTAGAAGTTGTTTTTTAGTTTCACCATTTTCAAGAATTATGGGGTTGAATTTTTTCTTATTTCGTTTGGCTTTTTCAATGGCTTCGTTTTCATCATCTATTGCTTGCCATCGATGTTTAATTCTAATTTCCTGTAAGGCTTCAATGGCTAATTTTTGCACGTGGAATCTATCAGTTACCAGAGTAGCGTTAGGGAAAGATTTTTTCACAATTAGTTCCATATTGGGAGCCATATCCAAAGTCATCTCTTTAACTTTATTTCTTATTTTTAAGGGTATTTTATTTAATACTTCAATAACATTATCTGCTTTAGTCCCTTTGATGATAGCTACAATGCTTCCAGCTTTGCCTTTAGCTTTCTTGTTAGTGATTATGGTGTAAAGTTCATCATAAGAAAGAGCTGTTTCATCAATAGATAAATTCTGCCCTATGTTTTGAGGATATAATAACCATTCTTTAGCATGAGCTTTTTGATTCCAGTTAGAATAATCGCTTAAAAAATCTTTATACTGATTTTGAAGTATTTTGCCTTTAACACCATAAAATTTGGCAATACTTTTAGTATCATGAGCATTAGTATCTATTGACTTCTTTTAAAAAAGAGGCGAACTCTTGTGTTAAGCGAGTGCCTTTTGCTACTATATTCCAATCTCTAAAAACAACTTTATCGGTAGACAAATTAAGCCATCTTCTTCTTTTTATATGTAAATAAACTACGTGACCTCTTATTGGAAAATCTTGAACGGTAATAGATTCAAAAAAACCTTTTGATTGTAATTTATCTTTTGAATATTCTATAGGAATTTCATTTAATTCTTCTAAATATAAATGTAAAACTTCTTCTTCTTTATCAATTGAAGTTAGTTCAAAATAATGGGTTAGATATTCAGGTAATAAAAGTGTTATTAACGTATTAAAAGAACAGTCCTTTTCTATAATTTAATCAATACAAAGTAAACTATTTTAAAATTTCTCCACAACTTTTTGACTTGAGCCAAAAAAACTCCATTTTTAGCAATTCCTACCAAAAACAGAGCACCACACAGCCAAAAAACTTTCAACTCTAAAAAACTTTCAACTCTAAAAAACCTCCAACTCTGGAAAAACAAACTCATTAGCCGCAAAATCCAACACCTCCGCCACAATAGCAGAACGCATCATTTCATCTATTCCTCGCTGCATCAATAACTGAGTAGTATATTTTCGACTAGTAGCCACCTCCCTCTTATCCACAATTACACGAAAATAAAACTTCCCACTCGATGTCTTAAAACGCATTATTGTAGCCCCCTCCAAAGCCAACTTCAACTTATCTATATCCTCCTCGCACTCAAAACGCAATTCATAACTATCACTAGTCATAATCGTCTTACCTTTCCTAGAAACAAATTCAAACTTATAACAACCATCCAAACGTTTACTAATCACAAAAGTCGCCATACAATACCAATATCTTTTTCTATTATTTACACCCACCCAAAAACAACCTCAAAACCTCAACCCAAGATTGACACATTTTTTAAAAGAAATTTTATCTATAATAATTTTAAACAAATAAAATTAAAACCACCCCCCACCAGCCCTCCTTAGAACCACTAAGAAAGAAACCAATACAAATCCCTCGACCTCTCCTCAAGAAAAAATCACTAACTCTTAATTAAAAACAAGACTCAAAAGAAATCATTCACCCCAATCCTACTTATTTCAAAAAGCCATAAAACAAAAAAGCCCTGATTCCTCAGAGCTTTTTTTTGTTGGTCTACAAGGATTCGAACCTTGAATGACTGAACCAAAATCAGTAGTGTTACCGTTACACCATAGACCATTAAACTTACAATACTTCCGTTTTGCGAGTGCAAATATACTGGTTTTTTTCTATCATTTCCAACTTTTTAATTAAAAAAAACAGAGAAAACAGAAAAACAATTCAAAATCAAATACTTAAAGAAACAAAATACACACCTATACCTCCAGAAAACGTCTTCCTTTTAAAAAAAGCTTTACTTTAACCCAACAACCATAATAACAACAAAACATCACCACACTAAAATTAGCGCATGGATATATAAAACAAAAGATTTCAAACTTAAAAAATTCAACATTATTACTTAATAAAATAACAATTCATTACCAATCAAGACCAAACTTCCTTACAATAAAAACACAAACACTCCTACAAAGTCATTCCACACTAAAACAAAAGAATTTAGATTGGAATTCGAAGTATCAAAAAAATTTCTTCTCTATCAGACCATCCTCTTTTAATCTCGATCCAATTCCTCCTTTTCAGACCAACCAATTTACTTGCTTAATTCAGCAATCTCACAGATTTTTGACTTGATCCCGTTTTTGACTTGATTCTTGACCTCTCTAAACTCAAAAAATCTATAAATAACAAAAAAGCCCTGATTTCTCAGAGCTTTTTCTTGTTGGTCTACAAGGATTCGAACCTTGAATGACTGAACCAAAATCAGTAGTGTTACCGTTACACCATAGACCATTAAACCTGCAATAGTTTCGTTTTGCGAGTGCAAAGATATAAGCTTTTTTCAGTTTTACAAAAAAATAATTAAAAAAATTAAAAATTTTATTTTTAACCTTTTCTTTACACAAAAAACAGTTTCTTTGTGTTAAAATTTAAAACACTTAACGATTAATATGTCATTCAACTTCAAAAAATGGAATACCCTACTAGGTTGGGTTACTTTTTTTATCGCACTGGTTGTTTATTCACTAACAGTTGAACCTACCATGAGTTTTTGGGACTGTGGTGAATATATTTCCACATCTGCTAAACTAGAAGTAGGTCACCCACCAGGCGCTCCTTTGTATCAAATGATCGGAGCTTTCTTTTCTATGTTTGCGATTAACAAAGAAAACATTGCCTTGATGGTAAATATGATGTCTGTGGTATCAAGTGCCTTTACCATTTTGTTTCTCTTTTGGTCAGCCACTATTCTTTTAAGAAAGTTCATTGGATCTTCAAAAGAATTAAACAAGAACAATAGCATAGCCATTCTAGGAAGTGCCTTTATAGGGGCATTAGCCTTTACTTTTTCAGACAGTTTTTGGTTTAATGCGGTAGAAGCAGAGGTATATGCTATGGCCACTTTTTTTATTGCTATTTTATTTTGGCTGGGACTTCGCTGGGAGGCTGATATGGACAACCCCAAAGGGAATCGCTGGCTACTTCTAATAGCTCTAGTTGTAGGACTATCGTTTGGAGTTCACTTTATGGCTCTATTGACAATCCCTTCTATTGGATTTTTATATTATTTTAAACATTATAAAAAGGTAACATTAAAAAGTTTTATAATAGCTAACATTGTTGTTATTTCAGTATTACTATTTATCTTTAAACTCCTTTTACCCTGGACAATGACTTTTTTTGGAGCAACTGAAGTTTTCATTGTAAATAGCATAGGATTGCCTTTTAACTCCGGTACTGTATTAGCAACTATACTTCTGATTGCTTTTTTCTATTTTGGATTAAAATACACCCAGCAAAAAGGAAAAATATTTCTAAATACCATTCTATTAGTTGTTCTATTTATTTTCATAGGCTTTTCTACTTGGTTAATGCTTCCTATCCGTGCTAATGCTGATACACCTATTAACGAAAACAAACCTTCTGATGCTCGTGAACTTTTAGCATATTACAACCGGGAGCAGTACGGAGAGCAAAAATTATTTTACGGTCCTCAATTTTCGGAAGCCTATGCTGGATTAGATGAAAACAATCCGTATTTAGATGAAAAACCAAACTATGAACGTGATTATAAAACGGGTAAATATATCATTGTAAACGATTATAAAAATGCTATCCAAAACACAGACAACAATCATAAAGCCATATTACCTCGTTTATGGAGTAGTGAACACAATGTAAATTACATGAAATTTACATCCCCTCTTGAATTTTCTGTAAAAGAAGAATACAATCAAGAACAAGAATTATTACAAATTGTATCTGAATTCAGGAATGCGTTTAAAGCTGGAAAATTAGATTTAGAAGATTATGATAAGTTCTTAAAATCCTATGGAGAATACCTAAATATAGAAAAACCAAGTACTTTAGACAACCTTCGATTTATGGTGGAATACCAGTTTGGCTATATGTATTGGAGGTATTTAATGTGGAACTTTGTAGGTCGTCAAAACGACGAACAAGGAAACTATGACCTTAAAGACGGGAACTGGCTAAGCGGGATATCATTCCTTGATAGTGCGCGTCTTACCAAACAAGAAAATCTTCCTGCAGATTGGAAAAACAACAAGGGACGAAATGTATACTATTTTATTCCGTTCATTTTAGGATTAATGGGGTTCTTTTTTCATTCCAAAAAAGATCTAAAATCCTTTTATGTTCTGCTTTCTCTTTTTTTATTCACAGGTTTAGCCCTTAAAATATACTTAAACGAGCGCCCTTTTGAAGTACGCGAACGTGATTATGCTTTAGTTGGTTCTTTTTATGTATTTGCCCTTTGGATTGCCTTAGGAGTTTACGCTCTTTATGAATCGGTTCAAAAATACGTTCAACCTAAAATAGCATTACCTCTTACTCTATCAGTTTCTTTATTAGCTGCGCCCGTTTTAATGGCATCTGAAAACTGGGATGATCATGATCGTTCGGGTAAATATACTGCTGTTACAGACGCTAAAGCGTACTTAGATTCTTGTGACAAAAATGCCATCTTATTTACTATTGGCGACAACGATACATTTCCTTTATGGTATGTACAAGAAATAGAAGGTTATAGAACAGACGTACGTATTGTAAATACCAGTTTATTAATGACTGACTGGTACATTGATTCAATGCGTAAAAAAGCGTATGAATCAGATCCTATTCCTTTATCTTTTGAACACAAAGATTATGTAGATGGCAAACGTGATTACCTAATCTATGAAGAAAGAACAAAAGAAAGAATTAGTATAGATGAATTTATGGAATTCGCACACAGTGATGACCCTAGAACATTAATAGAATTACGAAATGGTCAAAAAGTCCAGTTCTATCCAACTAATAAAATCAGAATACCTGTTGATAAAAAATCAGTCATCTCTAATAAGATCATCAATCCAAAACAAAACGACTCGATTGTTCCTTATATTGATATAGACATAAAAGGAAGTGCTTTATATAAGAATCGTCTAATGATGTTAGATATTGTTAGAAAAAACAACTGGAAACGTCCCATTTATTTTTCTACAGGAGCATTTGGTGATGATGATTATATCTGGATGAAAGAATACCTCCAATTAGATGGTATGATTTACAAATTAGTCCCAATTAAAACACCTCTACCAAAAGAAGCTTATAATTTTGATATGGGACAAGTAGATACCGATAAAATGTACGCTATCTTTACTAAGTTACAATGGGGCAATGGAGATAGTTCCTCTATTTATCACGATCCTCAAACACGCAAAAATTGTATATCTTATCGTACCCACATGTCACGTCTTATGACGAACCTGATAAACGAAGGAAAAACAGCTAAAGCAGAAAAAATAATAGACCTTGCTTTATCCAAAACACCTATTGAATATTACGGATTTTATAGCCTTATAGATCCTTTCGCTGAGGGGTATTACAAATTGGGCAAAAAAGAAAAAGCACGCGAAATAATAAAAAAAATAGCATTAAAATATCAAGATGAATTACGCTATTATAGTGAATTGCCTCAAAGTGATCAACGTCAATTTTTTGCTAGTGACATTTACACTGATTTAATGCGCTACAAAGGATTATTAGAAATAGCAAAAACGTATAAAGACAAAGAATTTCACGATCAAGAAAAAGATGCTTTCAATAATTTAAACAAGCGTTTCCCTTTTTTTGAAGTAGAAATAGAATAAGATCTTAGGGTCTAAGTCTCTTAAAACAAAACCTAGAGGCTGTCCATTTTTTTAGGACAGCCTTTTTGATTACGAAAACATCTAGAGTCCTCCTTCTTATATTAAAATAAATAAAAAATGCCTTTTTTATTTTTAACCAACAATAATGACTGATTAATCCATTCCCTCTAAAAATTTCAAGTATGTTTTATTGGATCAAAACAAATAAGTTCATCAAATGGTTATTTTATAATCATGTTTGGTCTATTCCTAATACATCCAAAACAATTTACCTAACTTTTGACGACGGGCCTATTCCTGAAGTTACGGAATGGGTTTTAGACATATTAAAAGAAAACCACATAAAAGCCACCTTTTTTTGTGTTGGAAAAAACATTGTAAAGCATCCTGAAATTTTTAAAAGGATTTTATCAGAAGGGCATATCATAGGAAATCACACCTACAACCACATAAATGGTTGGGAAAAATCTACAAAAGAATATATAAATGATATAATAGCTTGCGAAAAAATAATTCAAGAAAACATTGAACTCTTAGATCATAATCTTGAGAAATCAGGAATTAACAATCAGAAATCTAACCTTTTCAGACCTCCTTATGGTAAAATAACCCCTCTTCAGTCCATCAGGTTAAGAAAAAAAGGCTATAAAATTATTATGTGGGATGTATTGACTGCTGATTTTGACTTATCAATAAGTAATGATCAGTGTATAAAAAATGCTACCCAAAAAGTAGAATCAGGTAGCATTATTGTTTTTCACGATAGCCAAAAAGCTTATCCTCATTTAAAAAATTGTCTTCCAAAGACTTTAACTTTTTACAAAGAAAAAGGCTTTATTTTTGATATTATAAGAAATTAAAATTGTCCTTGAACAAGATTAATAATCGTATTAGCATCTAATTCACCAGACTGACGCCATTTCATTTGCCCTTCTTTATAGATCATTAAGGTAGGCAATCCTTTTATACGGAGTGCTTCTGCTAATTCTTGGTTTTTATCAACGTCTATTTTTATCACTTTGGCCTTATCCCCTAATGCAGCTGCTACGTCTTTTATAACAGGATGCATTGATTGAGAAGCTTCGTTCCAATCAGTATAAAAATCAATTAAAACAGGAACATGAGCGCCTATTAACTCACCAAATTTTGACATATACGTACTTTTTAAATACAATTTGCATTACAAATATACTATTTTTAGTGATTTATCCTAATTTTTAAGCCTTTTTTAACCGAATAACCGTTATTTCAGGCATAATACCAACTCTTCCAGGATACGCATGAAATCCGAATCCTCTATTCACATAAATATAACGCCCTAAGTATTCATAACAACCCGCCCACTGTTTATACATATATTGTGCTAAACTCCATTTAAAATAACCTGGTATTTCTATCCCAAACTGCATCCCATGTGTATGCCCGCTTAAAGTTAAATGAAATTTTTTATCATGCTGTTTAACCACTTCTTCCCAATGACTAGGGTCGTGACTCATTAGTATTTTGAAATCCTTATTTGTTAATCCTTCTGATGCTTTGTCTATATCTCCCATCATACCAAAATGTTTCCCCCAGTTCTCAACCCCAACTAAAGCCAATTCAGCTCCATCCTTACGAATCTTGGTATGTTCATTTAGCAACAACTTAAAATCTATCTGTTGGTGTAAGTTCTTTATAGCTTCAAAATTTTGAATTTTGGCTTGTTCTGATTCCCATTCTATATAGGCTCCATAATCATGATTTCCCAAAACAGAAAATTTACCAAAACGATGTTCTTTAATACTTTTAAAAACTGAAATCCACGGAGTCATTTCTTCCGCCTTTGCATTAACAATATCTCCTGTAAACAACAAAATATCAGAATTTTGCTCATTAATCAAGTCGATTGCATATTGTATCTTTTCAGGATCATCAAAACTTCCCGAATGGATATCTGAAATATGAGTAATTGTAAATCCATCGAAAGTCTCTGGCAAATCATCAAAAAACAAATCTTGTTTAAAAACTTTAAAATTATACTTCCCTCTAGTTACTCCATAAATTAAGGACAAAAAAGGAATTGCAGCCAAACCAAGAGCTACTTGACTAATGAATTTTCTTCTTTCTGGTAAAAAAGTACTTCGATTATCATACTCAATAAAATAGTTCGTTACCCCTGACAAAAAACGAAAAACGTCTTCTCCAAACATAAAAAGGGCTAAAACAATTTTTGGTAAATAAACCGTAAGCAACAACCCAAGTGCAAACAAACTTTGTTTCGTTTGCCCAACTTTACGATCAAAATTAAAAATAGTGTAAAATATAAATATATAAATTAGCATGCTTATTGCTACTCCTATCCAAAATATCCATTTTGAACGAACTAAGGTTTTAAAAGCTTGTAGTGAGTAAATTTCTATCAGGAATAATAAAATGGCAATTACTATAAATCGGAACAACATCTTAAATTATTTTCAAGCAAAGTAACAAAATCATGTTCAAGTTCATATCACCTTTTAACAGAACTTTTGTATTTCAAACTTAAAATAATTCCTTGATTAAAAAAAACAGTCATTAACCACTGTTTTAAGTTATATATCTGTACATAGAAGATTAAAATTTTACACACATCCCATTTGGGTAATCTTCGATTTATGAAAGGAAATATAAAGTTATAATATACATTCAGAAGTAAGTTCATTTCACATCTACTTACTTCTGAATATACCGTACCTCTGAAGGATAAAACAAAAAACCGCTCATTTGAAAATCAAATCTCTTCCTTTCAAAAAACAATACAAATTATCATAAAATAATTTTAGTCATAAAAACATCTTTTATTTAACGATTAGTGTCATATTAGGTGTTATTATTGCATCTGTTGTACCTCCTGTATAACGTTGTGCATAAACCTCTACGTAATCATTACTAGATAGCTCAACAGAAGCATTTAAAGGCAAAACCACTATATCATTGGTTGTTAAACCTCTACCATATATTTTGTATTGTGATATAACAGTAGCATTCTTTGCAATGTAAATTATATAAGTTCCAGCAGCTGGCACCTGAAAAGAAATTGAACCCGTAACTTGAAATATTCTTTTCTTTTTTCCCACATATTTTAACCGGTTATTTACTCCTCCATCTGTAGAAAACCGAAATAAATTAGTAGAAGTAGACACTCCCTGAACTTTTACTATGTTACTTGGATTAGAAGTATTAAAGGACGTAGAAGCACCACTCCCTACTGGGTAATCGACTGCAAAGTCGCCTACGGCTGAAGCATCTGTTTCGGTTGGAATACCAGGACAACGAACATTCCAATTATTATTAAAATTATACCCCGTATACCCTCCCACGGTATAAGGATTAACATATTTCCCTGTCGTAGGGGTACCTGTAAAAACCGTAGATTCTAGTGTTGCATCACCTGTAATGACAGGATTTGAAGAAACATCAAACCCTATACTACTCCCAGTAACTTCACTGAAACCACCTTGTTTAGCGGCTAAGGAGAAAGTTCCGTTCAACTTTTCGTACACTCCTGTATTATTACTAAACCACCCCGTATTACTCAATAACAATCTTGCCACATTTTCGTAAACAACTCCATTTGCATTTCCATAATACTGCACGATACTAAGAAAAACTATCGCAAAATTTTTGAATGAACCAACAGATAAGGAACTTGCTACTATAGAATCTCTAAAAATAAGACTTGCCGTTCCAGCACCATCTATATTGAAAACATTTCCTGAAGGGGCTGACAACGTTAAAATCCGAATACTTCCTCCCGTAGTTCCTGTAAAAAGATCTCCAGAAGTCCTTATTAATTTATCTTCCCCTGAATCTTGCCCACTTATATAAGCATTATTCATTTCAATAGGATAATTCAAATTAATTGTACCATTTATTTCATACAAAGTTCCTGAATCTAGAAGATACTTAGCCCCTCCACCAGCAGCTAGTTCATCCGCTAATACAGTAGCCAACACATCTGTTGATTTTATCAACTTATATTTTAACCGACCATCTGAATTTGTATTCACTCTAACCCAGTTAACAGATGTTGTATCATAAAAATAAAATGATTTTAAATCCGTATCATACACAATTAAACCATTTGAAGGATTAACAATTGCCATTTTTTGAGCGGTTGTCATTCGAGGTGTCAACACCCCTCTATCATTAGAAACTACATCTAAAATAGAGCTCGCATCAGGCGTTACGGTACCTATTCCTACTTGCGCAAAAAAACTTGTTGTTAACAAAAGAAATAACAAGTAGGAAAGCAATGTTTTCTTTGGGGTTTTGCTTTTTTTCATTATAACATAAATTGATATTAATAATTACACTACACTTATAAAATTAACTCTTTTTTTTAAGATAATAAAATAATAATTCACCAAAGCATTAAACTTAACATACAAACATTTAAACTGTTTTTAAATTAAACCACAAGATTCTAGAAATCTTATTTCTTAACAAGTTCTTTATGTAACAAGTTTTGTATTTTTGAATGCTTACAAAATAATAATCATGTCAACACAAAAACGTTTATTTCTACTCGACGCTTATGCTCTTATTTTTAGAGGTTATTATGCTTTTATTAAAAACCCTAGAATTAACTCTAAAGGACTAGACACTTCAGCCATTATTGGCTTTATGAATTCCCTAATGGATGTTATCAAACGCGAGAAACCCGATCATTTAGCCGTAGCATTTGACAAAGGAGGTAGTAATTATCGTTTAGAGATGTTTACCGAATACAAAGCTAATCGTGACGAAACTCCTGAGGCGATTAAAATCGCTATCCCTTATATACAAGAAATCCTAAACGCTATGCATATTCCTATTATAGAAATTGCAGGTTATGAAGCCGACGATTTAATAGGCACATTAGCTAAAAAAGCCGAAAAGCAAGGATATCTAGTTTATATGGTTACACCAGATAAAGATTTTGGCCAATTAGTTTCCGAAAACATCTTCATGTATCGTCCAGCACGTGCTGGGAACGATATTGAAATATGGGGAGTAGAAGAAATAAAAGCAAAATTTGAAGTACAAGACCCTTTGCAAGTAATCGACTTTTTAGGTATGATGGGAGATGCAGTAGACAACATTCCTGGCCTACCTGGCGTAGGTGAAAAAACAGCAAAAAAACTACTCGCTGAATACGGTTCTATGGAAAATCTTTTAGCCAACACAAGCAAGCTAAAAGGAAAAATGAAAGAGAACATTGAAAACAACAAAGAAAAAGGAATCCTTTCTAAAAAACTAGCCACTATACTACTTGATTGTCCTGTAGAATTTGACGAACAAAGTTTTGAACTTTCTAAACCTGACATAGAAAAAACAGATACTTTATTTCAAGAATTAGAGTTTCGCCAAATGAAAGCCCAATTCGACAAACTATTTGGAGGCGGAAAAGAATATGACGAAATAGACACCGCTGACTCTGTTAGCAAAAAAAACGCAAAAAAAACGCCTGAAAATCAAATGGATTTATTTGGTTTTTCCGATCAGGAAGAAAACGAATCTATATCCGGTTTTCAATACGCAAATCT
The DNA here is from genome assembly GCF_014844295.1 of Flavobacterium columnare. NCBI lineage: Bacteria > Pseudomonadati > Bacteroidota > Flavobacteriia > Flavobacteriales > Flavobacteriaceae > Flavobacterium > Flavobacterium columnare. Next base: position 2,200,719 of record NZ_CP054494.1, on the reverse strand, counting down.
GGATAACACATCTCATTTTTATCAAATAGTAAATGGCAACCTACCCATTAATTTATTACTACAAAACTTACTACAGCAAACAGCCGTCTGTTTTGATACCGAAACTACAGGTATAGACACCACTAATGCTGAATTAGTAGGCCTTGCCTTTTCATGGGAAAAAGGCAAAGGATTTTACGTGCCATTTCCTGAAAATCAAGAAGAAACTAAGGAATTAATCCATAAATTCAAACCTTTTTTTGAAAATAATTCTATTACCAAAATAGGACAAAACATCAAATACGACTTAAAGATTTTAGCCAATTACAAAATTGAAATAAAAGGTCCTTTGTTTGATACTATGATCGCTCATTATTTGATTAATCCTGATATGCGTCATAATATGGATGTCTTATCCGAAACCTATTTACAGTACAGTCCTAAATCCATTGAAACTTTAATTGGAAAAAAAGGGAAAAATCAACTATCAATGCGCCAAGTAGCATTAGAAGACATTAAGGAATACGCCGTAGAAGATGCTGATATCACATATCAACTAAAAGAACACTTCCAACCTATTTTAGAACGAGTAGGAACTAAAAAATTATTCGACGAAATAGAAATTCCATTAGTACAAGTTTTAGCAGACATGGAACGAGAAGGCATCAACCTAGACCAAGAATTTTTAAAATCTATGTCTACAGATATGCAAAAAGAAATCGAAACCATAGAGAATCAAATATACGAACAAGCAGGTGAAAAATTTAATTTAGCCTCACCCAAGCAACTAGGAGATATTTTATTTGAGAAACTTCAAATTGGAGGAACAAAACAAAAAAAAACCAAAACAGGACAATACGCTACAGGTGAAGAAGTCCTAAGCTACCTTGCTAACGATCATAAAATAGTACAAGATATTTTAGAATGGCGCCAACTTGTAAAACTAAAAAGTACTTATGTAGACGCGCTTCCCCAACAAATTAACAACAAAACAGCTCGTGTTCATACTGACTATATGCAAACTGTAGCTGCTACAGGAAGATTAAGTTCTAACAATCCTAACTTACAAAATATCCCCATTAGAACAGAAAGAGGTCGTCAAATCCGCAAAGCATTTATTGCCCGTGATGAAAACCACACCCTTCTTTCTGCCGATTATTCACAAATTGAATTACGTATTATAGCAGCACTTTCTGGAGAGGATACTATGATTTCTGCTTTTCAAAACAACGAAGATATACACAAAAGTACTGCTGCAAAAGTTTTCAACGTTCCACTAGATGAAGTAACAAAAGAACAACGCAGTAATGCAAAAACAGTTAACTTCGGTATCATTTATGGCGTTTCAGCTTTTGGTTTAAGCAATCAAACTTCATTATCAAGAAAAGAAAGTGCCGAGCTCATTGACGCTTATTACAAAACCTACCCTAAATTAAAATCATACATTACAAGTCAAATTGATTTTGCTCGTGAAAACGGTTATGTAGAAACCATATCAGGCCGTCGTCGTTATTTAAAAGATATTAATTCAGCTAACGCTGTAGTTCGAGGAGCAGCAGAACGAAATGCGGTAAACGCCCCTATCCAAGGAAGTGCAGCCGATATTATTAAAATAGCCATGATTAATATCCATGAACGCTTAAAAGAAGAAAACTACCAATCAAAAATGTTGCTTCAGGTTCATGACGAATTAGTATTTGATGTACACAATTCCGAACTAGAAAAAATCAAACCCATGATAAAAAAAGAAATGGAAAACGCCTTTCGACTGGCAGTTCCTCTAGAAGTAGAAATAGGTTTAGGTAAGGATTGGCTAGAAGCGCATTAGATCGTATACTAACAACAACAACTTTCATTTTTTTGAAAATAAAAACAATCTTCTTTAATACAAATGAAAGTTGTTGTTGTTTTTTAAAATACTTCCAAATCAAACGTCTTATAAAACATTTTTTTAAATTAATATCCACCCTTAATTCTAACAAAGAAAAGCCCTTGATAATCAACAAATAAACAAACGCATAACAACTACAAACCTACACAAGCCTCTAATTACTTACAAACACTTCTAAATAAAACAAAAAAGTTAACCTCCTGAAAAGCAATAAAAAAGAAAAACATTAAACCTATTTGCTTTATAAATAAATAATTGTACTTTTGCACTCCCTTAATTGGGAATGGAATGTTTAATTAAAAAGTAATTATTGTGAACACATTAAGCTACAAGACAGTATCAGCAAACAAAGCTACTGTAGACAAACAGTGGATTGTTGTAGACGCTGAAGGCCATAACTTAGGTCGTCTTGCTTCAAAAGTTGCTATGCTTTTAAGAGGTAAGTACAAACCAAGTTATACGCCACACGTGGACTGTGGAGATAATGTAATTATTATCAACGCGGAAAAAATCAACCTTACAGGTAACAAGTTAGAGGACAAAACTTATGTTCGTCACACAGGTTACCCAGGAGGTCAAAGAACATTAACAGCTAAAGTAATGCAACAAAAAAACCCTGCATTATTAGTAGAAAAAGCTGTAAAAGGAATGTTGCCTAAAAACAAATTAGGTGCTCAATTATTCCGTAATTTGAGTGTAAATGTAGGTTCAGAGCACAAACATGCGGCTCAAACACCTAAAACCGTTAATCTAAACGATCTTAAGTAATGGGAGTTATTCACAAAATCGGTAGAAGAAAATGTGCTGTGGCACGTATTTATGTATCAGAAGGTACAGGAAACATTACTGTAAACAAAAAAGCATTTGAAACTTACTTCCCTACTGCAACTTTACAGTACAAAGTTATGCAACCATTAGCAATGACTGAAAACGCTTCAAACTTTGACGTAAAAATCAATGTATATGGTGGCGGTACAACAGGTCAGGCAGAAGCTGTACGTATGGCTATTGCTCGTGCTATGTGTGAAGTAGGAGAAGGAAACAGAGCTATCTTAAAACCTGAAGGATTATTAACTCGTGATCCTCGTATGGTTGAGCGTAAAAAATTCGGTCAGAAGAAAGCTCGTAAGAGATTCCAATTCTCTAAACGTTAATATTTATTATTATTTATTAAAAAAAACTAAGTTATGTTGCTTTTCCGTGCTGAGGCCGGAGATTAGTTTAGCATCTAAATGGGTTGAGGTTATAAAAATTATTTTTTCTAATCTAAATTTAAAGACACATTGCTAATTCAACAGAACGTAAACTATTTCTAAAAATGGCAAATAAAGTAGAAGTTAAAGAATTACTAGAAGCAGGTGTTCATTTCGGACACATGACTAGAAAGTGGGATCCAAACATGGCTCCTTACATCTACATGGAGCGTAATGGTATCCACATTATCAACCTATACAAAACTGCAGCTAAAATTGAAGAAGCTAATGAAGCTTTAAAAAAAATTGCTGCATCTGGTAGAAAAGTTTTATTCGTTGCTACCAAAAAACAAGCAAAAGATATCGTAGCTGAAAAAGCTAAAGCGGCTAACATGCCTTACATCACTGAAAGATGGCCAGGTGGTATGTTAACAAACTTCGTTACAATTCGTAAAGCTGTTAAAAAAATGGCTTCTATCGACAGAATGAAGAAAGACGGTACATTTGACACTTTATCTAAAAAAGAAAAGTTACAAATCGAGCGTTTACGTGCTAAGTTAGAAAAAAACTTAGGCTCTATCGCTGATATGTCAAGATTACCAGCTGCATTATTTGTAGTTGATATCAAAGCTGAACACATCGCAGTAAAAGAAGCTCAAAAATTAAACATTCCAGTATTTGCAATGGTAGATACCAACTCTGACCCTCGTCAAGTTGATTATGTTATCCCTGCAAATGATGACGCTTCAAAATCTATTGATAAAGTATTATCATTAGTAACTGCTGCTATCACTGAAGGCTTATCAAACAGAACTTCAGAAAAAGAAGTAGAAGCAACTGAAGAAGCAAAAGCAGCTCCTGCAGCTACAACTTCTGAAAAATAATATTTTTAAATTCCAATCGCAGTTCCAAATTCCATAAAATCATCAAAATTGATAATTTATTAACGTTGGAATTTGGAATTAGTCGATTGGAATTTTTTACTTTTTAAAATTATTAAAATAATCAAAATAAAATAGTATGTCAACAATCACTGCTGCAGACGTAAATAAATTAAGACAAATTACAGGTGCCGGAATGATGGACTGTAAAAAAGCATTGACTGAAGCTAACGGAGATTTCGATTTAGCAATTGAAAACTTACGTAAAAAAGGTCAAAAAGTAGCTGCTAACCGTTCTGATAGAGAGTCTACTGAAGGAGCTGCTATTGCTGCTGTAAATGCAGACAAAACCGTTGGTGTAGTTATTACATTAAACTGCGAAACTGACTTCGTAGGTAAAAACGAAGGTTTCGTAAAATTAGCTACTGATTTAGCTAGTCAAGCTTTAGCGTATGCTACAAAAGAAGAATTACTAGCTTCTGACTTTGGTGGTATTACTGTAGCTGACAAATTAATTGAACAAACAGGTGTAATTGGTGAGAAAATAGAAATCGGTTCTTTTGAAAGATTAGAAGGCGCTTTCATAGGTTCTTACATCCACGCTGGGAATAAGATTGCTACTTTAACTGCTTTATCTGCAAACGTAGAAGGTGCTGAAGAAGTTGCTAAAAGTGTTTCTATGCAAGCTGCTGCTATGAACCCTATTGCTTTAAATGAAGAAGGTGTTGATGCAGCTATAATCGAAAAAGAAATTGAAATTGCTAAAGATCAATTAAGAGCCGAAGGTAAACCAGAAGCAATGTTAGACAATATTGCCAAAGGTAAATTAAACCGTTTCTTCAAAGACAATACTTTAGTAAATCAGGATTTTATCAAAGATAGCTCTATGAGCGTTGCTCAGTACGTTAAAACAGCTGATGCTGGCTTAACTGTTACAGGTTTCAAGAGAGTTGCTTTAGGCTAATTCAATTACCTCAATATATATAAGCCCCTTTTTTGGGGCTTTTTATTTTTATAAAATAAATTTTTAGTAAAACAATCTTGTAATTGATATTATAGTTTTAAACGCAGATTACCCATTAGAAACTTATTACAGATGGAAACAACTTTGAATCTAAAAAGCACTCTATTTTTTATCCTCAACAAAACCACATATATAGAAAAAAATCCACACCTCTTTATCTTTTTCACCCTTTTCATCTCCATCATACACTAACGCATAATCTAAATTAAACCTAAATACCACATAAGACGCAAACCAAGTCAACGGTCAAGGCGAATCCTCTTCTCCTCTATACCATTCCCTCCCTCTTTATCGCTCATTCTCTACAAATAAAGCGATTTGTAAAATATTTCACCTACAAATTCAGTATTAATACGATATAACAAACGCCTGAAAACCTTCAACTCAAATAAGAAAACAATCAATATTAAATAAAAAATAAATTTTGTTTAAATTTCATTTCTAAATCTGCTTTTTTTTCACTAACTTTAGTATCATATTAACCAAAAACACACGCTTATGTCAGATTTTTTACAACAATTCGGTGAGGACCTAAAAAAAAACGTCCCAGGTTTAATTGCAGTAGCAATAGCAGAAATTAAAAGTGGAATATCGTATTACACTTTATCAACAAATCCAGATTTTGATCCAGAGTTAGCCTCTGCTTTTAATTTAGAAGTAGTAAAAGCTAAGTTAAATGCTATCAATGCACTTGGTCTTGATGAGCATATAGAAGATATTATGATCAATCTTAACAGCCAAATACACATCATTGATATTTCTGAAAACAATGAATACTTCATATACTTGGCCGTTGATTCGAGAAAAGCGAACTTAGGTATGACGAAAGCATTATTAAACAAATACAAAAAAGATATTACAAAAAAGATGTAAGACTTTTCCTTTTTAAGAAGGTTGTCTAAAAAGCAAAACAAATCGTTTAATTTATCACTTTACCCATAATTGACTGTATAACGAACTCTTATTGGGTCCAAATGATGTGTTTTATAACTTTTCAGACAACCTCTTTTTATTAATTCTTCTTTTTCAAATTTCACAACAAAATACAACATCTAATTTAAGCATCCTAAGCGTGAAAATTAAACTAAAAAACTTAATGTCCTTGATCTATTTATAAAAAAGATATAAAAACAATGAATCCAAAACAGTCTTTATGTCTTCTTAGTACATCTTATTAAACTCAGATTACATTTCAGAAATTTAGTATAGATAAAAAGGCCATCGAATCTAAAAAAAGTACTTCATTTTTTTATCCTCAATATGGTAAAACTACAGTTGGGGTAAAAAATTCCTGTGTCATTTTAACTTTTTTACCCTTTTCAGATTCATCACAAAATTTGGGATTAAAACAACTATTTAAATTGCTCCTATCAAGACATAAGGTATTGCAAAAAATCAAACAATAGATCTCCAAAATTTATATTAACAGTCTAATTACCTGATAAGTAATTTTTATTATTTCTAAATAAAAATTAGTAATTATAGAATTTTTTCTACAATAAAAATCGCTAAAAAATCACTTCTCTAATTTACATTTGTATTGAAATTTAACCCTTAATACTTATTTGAAATGTCAGATTTTTTAAAACAATTTGGAGATGATTTAAAAAGCAATATCCCAGGCTTTTTAGCAGTTGCGGTTGCAGAAATTAAAAGTGGAATTTCATATTACACATTGTCTGCAGACCCAAATTTTGACCCAGAACTAGCTTCTGCTTTTAACCTAGAAGTGGTAAAAGCTAAATTAAATGCCATTAGCGCATTAGGATTAAACGAAACTATTGAGGATATCATGATCAACCTGAAATCTCAAATACATATTATTGATATTTCTGAAAATAATGAATACTTCATTTATTTGGCGGTTGACTCTAATAGAGCAAATTTAGGAATGACTAAAGCTTTATTAAACAAATACAAAAAAGACATTACAAAGAAAATGTAATATCCTTTAAATCAAAGCCTCTCCCATAAACCATCTCATACAGATGGTTTTTCTTTTTTATTAAAATTAAAAAACATCTATAGAAAGCTTTCTACAACTAAAAAATTTAAACAAACTTATATTTAGGTATATTTGTAATATAAAACTCACACTCTAAAACCCTCATTTATGTCCGATTTTTTAAAACAATTTGGAGAAGACCTAAAAAGCAATGTTCCTGGATTTATAGCCGTTGCAATTTCAGAAATTAAAAGTGGAATATCGTACTATACCTTATCTGCTAATCCAAATTTTGACCCTGAATTAGCTTCTGCTTTTAATCTAGAAGTAGTAAAAGCTCAATTAAATGCAATTAACGCATTGGGGTTAAAAGAAACTATTGAAGACATAATGATTAACCTTAAGTCTCAGATTCATATTATTGATATTTCTGAAAATAACGAGTATTTCATTTATCTAGCAGTTGACTCCAATAGAGCAAATTTAGGGATGACTAAGGCTTTATTAAACAAATACAAAAAAGATATTACAAAGAAAATGTAACATTCTCCCAATTTTAAAGCTGTCTATTTTAGACAGCTTTAAAATTGAAATAAAATTAAAAAAACGATCGAAAATCATATTCGTATGTTAAATCCCTAAAGAAAACTTATTTTTCGTTCAGCACACTTACTCTATATTTCTATTTTTAAATAGCCGAAAAAGTTTTTATATAAAATCTGAAATCGAATTCATCCCTTATAGCCATTACAAAATCTTTCTTTAAGCTTTTATCCAATCAAAGTTTTACTAAGGTTTAAAATACACTCTATTTTTAACAGTCATAATTTTAAACACAATATTAATATCTGATAGTTGCAAACTATAATCTATCCTATTAGCTCTTACAAAATAGCTTTATGTAATCAATCGTTTTAAAATACTTTTTATAACATCCTACTTCATATAGATTCCTATTTATATAGTATTATTAAAAACGATATGTATTTCATTTTTTATAACTCTTAACTTATTTTAAGTTTAAAATCACCAGTTCCTATTTGTACTACCTATAAAAAATATCCTACCCTACTTTTTTCAACTATTTAACATTGAAATGAATGATTTTATAAAACAAACACTAGGGAATCTTACAAGTAAAATACATTTTTTTATTCTTATAAAACCTTCTTCTCCTAAAACACAAAGTATGTACAAGGCAGAATCTTTATTTAGAAATAATAAAAATTAACACCTAATGTTATTTTTTAACAAAACCAACAGATAAAAAACAACATATATTATATAACTTTGTGTTAGAAATTTAACCCCTTATATTTATTTAAAATGTCAGATTTTTTGAAACAATTTGGAGAAGATCTTAAAGATAATGTACCTGGATTCTTAGCTGTTGCCGTTGCAGAAGTAAAAAGTGGAATATCTTACTATACTTTATCTGCAGAACCTAATTTTGACCCAGAATTAGCCTCAGCTTACAACCTAGAAGTAGTAAAAGCTAAATTAAATGCCATTGAAGCATTAGGATTAGGTGAAACAATAGAAGATATTATGATTAATTTGAAATCACAGATTCACATTATTGATATTTCAGAAAATAATGAATATTTTATTTATCTAGCCGTAGACTCTACAAAGGCAAATTTAGGAATGACTAAAGCCCTTTTAAATAAATACAAAAAAGATATTACTAAAAAAATGTAATTGGTTTATCTAAACATGAGGTTCTCTAAAAGAGCTAGCACTAATAGTTTATTTCTAGTAAAGAGATGAATATTATATCTTTTGAATTGATACTCCTATCTTCGGGAAAATGAACTTATTTTTATCTTTTCATAGAACCTCATGTTTTAAAATAATAAGAGATCACAAAACATACAAACTTATAAATTCAACTTCAATAATCGCTGTGTCTTTCTCTTTTTTAGATATTGAAAATATAAATGACTCTTTTTATAATAAATTAAAGTTTACTTTTTGAAAAATATCAGATTTTTAAAACTTACATAGTCATCTTATAAGCTTAACACAAAAGTTTCTATTCTTAAGCTTGTACACGCACTGTTTGGTATTTTTTTAGTACCTTTGAAGTATAAATACTCCCCAAAAATCTACTTCCAAAATACTGCTTTGAGTAATGCCTGAATATTTAGCATACGCTATTTTCAGGAATAAACTTAATAAGACAGATAAACGCATGAAAAAATCAATTTTACTCTTTTCATCATTACTAGCTATTGGATGTAAAACGGATAATTATTCTATTGAGAAAATGAAAACTCCAAATTTTTCTCAATCTACAGAACAATTTAGTACTACTGATGAATCTAATGAGGAAGACAATACGCCTTATTTGATTCCTTCGGAGAAAAAGAAATTCCCTTTTATTATTGATCAAAAAGTTTACAATGAATTAATTGATCTTGATAGCCCATATATTGCTATCAAAGACTCTAATGTTATTAATAAATTGTTAACACCAAAACATAAAAAAGAACTTATTTCTTTAAGCAAAAACTCTAATTTGTTAAAAAAATATAGTTTTACAAAAATTGGGGAACGAAAAATTAAAGATTTTAAAGTTACTTTTTTTTCGTCTCGTTATCATGGAAATCGAAAATTTATAACCATTTTTGCTAATGTAACAAAAGAAAATTCTAGCAAAATTATAGATTCAAAAAAAGTTGGTGATTATTATTCTTATGCAGGTATAGGAGGAAGTAAGCTAGTTACTTTAGTCATGCATAAAACAGGAAAAATAGAAATCACCACAATGGTTGATAAAGACAAACCCGTCATGAAAAATTTAATAATTGGAATGAATGGAAAAATTGTGGCAACAAGATAATATTCTTTAAAAAAACTTATAAGGATATTTTAAAAAATAGCATCGTCAAAAATTTGAATTCTTTTTGTTAATTCCTGATACGAAGTTATTCATTACGCTATTTACAGAGTCCTAAATTAAAATGTTTCGAATTACATCATTTAACCCAGATTACGCTTTATAAATTTATTACAGATAAAAATGCCTTGAATCTAAAAAAACAATCCATTTTTGTCTTCAATTTAGCAAAACTATAGCTTCGGGAGAAAATTTCCGTACTTTTCTTTTTTGATTTACACCTTCATAAGAAAGGCTAACGCATAATCTGGGTTTAATATTCCACTTTTCTAGATAAACCAATTGGTTTATCTATTAATTAGAATAACAGCTAATCACCGTGTCTGTAAATTTAATCTTTTAGTTGTAAACTAAACTACCCCCTCTTTTGATGTTTTTAATAGATTATTGGCCTTTTAAATCAATTAAACAACACTGTCTATTAGAAAAAACAACTCTTCAAAGAAAGACTACAAACCCTTTCTTCTGTTTTAAAAAACCCTTTTCTATTAGGAAAAAATTAATTATAAAAACTAATTTAACCCAGATTACGCAATCGTATTTACTATAACCCCAGATTAGACATTAGGATTTTATTGCAAATTAAAATAACTTTCAATGCAAAAAAGTTTCTTTTTTTTGCTCTTAATATCTCCAATCCACATCTGATGGAAATTTTTCACCTTTTTGATCTTCATCATAAAGTCTAACGGATAATAGGCTCACATAAAAAATATGGGGAGTAATTGTAAATTGCGACAAAAAAAGTAAATGGATTTTTCGATACTTTCTGCTTTTCTACCCGAAGAATTATTATGTCATTTTGATATTGTTGATTTTATAGAATTAGGAGATATTCAAACAAAAAAGGATTGCTTTTATATCTATCTTGATGAAAAGAACATTATTCCCGAAGGTTTCATTTCAGAGGAATATGAGTCAAAAGGCTTTTGTGAGCGTACTTTGATACAAGATTTTCCAATACGAGGAAAGGCTGTTTATTTAGGTATCAGAAGACGTAGGTGGCGAAATACAGTAGATAAGTCAGAAATTAAAAGCGATTATTCTTTTATTGCAGAAGGTTCCAAATTAACTGTTGAACTTTCGGATTTTTTAAAAGGTACAGGTAGAGACCCGAGAAGATACGATAAGTAACATTGCCAGTTATTATGGCATTAAAGCTGATTTACTGCGAAGACATTACAAAAAAAGAATCAGTGGTTTTACAAGTTGGAAACAGTTAGAACATGCCGAAAATTATCTGATTTACCCCGAAAATATTGGGGAGAATTTAAGTATTGATGAAGTAAGTTTGTCAAAAGGTGAACTTTATACTTTTGTAACCAATAAACAAGGAAGAGGCAAAAAGAAATCCTTAGTGGCGGTTATAAAAGGCACCAAAAGTCAGGACATTATTGATGTGGTTACTAAAATTCCACTTTCGCATAGAAAACAAGTAAAATCGATAACACTTGATATGGCAAACAATATGCAATCAGCATCAAGAATGTGTTTTCCTGAAAGTTACCTTATCACAGACCGTTTCCATGTGGTAAAGTTGGTAATGGAAGCTCTCCAGCATTTAAGGATAAAATATCGCTGGGAGGAGATTGAAAAAGAGAATCAAGCTATCAAAAAAGCAAAGGAGCAAGCAATAAAATACATTCCAATAACTTTTGAAAACCAAGACACACCCAAACAACTATTGGCTCGATGTCGTTATATCATTGCCAAGAAACCCAACCAATGGACAGAAACCCAAAAAGTGCGAGCCCAAATATTGTTCCAACATTATCCTCTAATACATCAGGCATATAAACACACCCAAGAGTTTAGAAATATTTATGAATACACCTCAAAAGAAGAGGCTAAACAAAAAATATTGAATTGGATATCCAAAACCAAAGAATTAAAAATGACTGTCTTTAATACCGTTGCCAATAGTTTAAATTATCATTTGGAAACAATTGCAAACTTCTTCGTAAAAAGACATACAAACGCAAATGCTGAATCCTTTAACTCAAAAATAAAACTCTTTAGAGCTAATCAAAGAGGTGTGGTGGATACTAAATTCTTCCTCTTTAGAATGGAGAAACTTTTTGCTTAATCCCCAAAAAATTAATCTGAGCCGGATAATATAGGATAAATTAAAAAAACAAAGAAGATAAAAATTGCTGCATCTATTTTCACATATAATATTTTTATGAAACACAATTTGGTATAAAGTATAAAACGATTTATTAATTTATAAAACCTATTTAAAAAGCAAAGAGCTCGATATTTTATCGAGCTCTTTGCTTTTTAAATTAAATATTTTTTGATCAATATTTTTTAGAATCTATACTGAACAGCAAAATTCCAAGTTCTTCCAAGACCAAAAAAGGCTGTATTAGCTCCATTAATTCCTTTAAAATTTGAAGGAAAAAGAGTACCATAAGTTGAATTAGACCCTGGAACATTTTGGTTATTTAGATAACTTCTTGTGGATTCAGTTATATAAACTGTATCAAAAATATTATTCATAGATAAACCTACATTAACTAGATCATCATTATTAAGTCTTATTTTATACTTTAAACTCGTATCAAACAACAAGAAAGAAGGTAGTTTTAAATCATGTACTGCATAACTTTTTGGATACCAAATAGGATCATATTGTTCCGCCGGAGTATTACTGTAAAAATTATCATGGTATTTTCCTGTAAGTGTAAAAGACAATCTTCTAACAGGCTCTACTAGTACCGAAACACTACTCATCCACTCAGGAACACTTCCAATTCGTGTATCTTTTATATACAAATTTGTTGTTTGGCTATTTTCATACTCTGTATACTGTGCATCTTTAGTATACAAACCTTCTCCAAAGGAATGACTACTGTAAATTGTAAGTCTATCAAAAGGTTTGTAAGTTAAATCTAATTCAATTCCTGAATTTCTTTTACTTAAATCATGAGTAAAACCCGTTACACCGTAACCTGTTTCAAATAATTGTTCCGTTGAATTATCTAGAGAATTAGTATAAGCAACAAAGTTTAAATTAAAAGATTTGCTTAAAAAAGTATACCCTGCCTCAATTGATTTAAAGTTTTCGTTTTTAAAACCTTCTTTAATTTTATTCGTTTCAAAATCAAAAACATAATTTAAGATTGGAACTCTGGATACTAAACCACAATTAAACCAAATATTGTTTTTAGTGTTTATATTCCAGTTTGCACCGAATTTTACATTATACGCTTCTAAATTTACATGCTCAGAAGCTTCTGAACGATTTGTATTAAAGATATCGTATGTTACTTTACTGAAATCATTACCGCTATATCCTCCTTGAAGTAAGAAATTGAAATTTTTCAGATTTAACTGCAACTGTGAATACGCTCCATAATACAAAACTATGTTTTCTTTATAATAATCAATTTTTGTTGCGTTAATGGATTGGAAAGGATTCCATAAATTGTCTTTTAAAGAAAAAGTTTCTGTAGTAAAAATTGATTTGCTTTGTAATTGATTAATTAAATAACCATCAGCACCAAATAGGTCATTTAAATATTTTGTGTTTTTAGAGACAGATTTTCTAATATCAACACCAGCATCTAACTTAAATTTAGAAGTCAGGTTGAGTGAATAGTTCGCTAACCCACCATATATTTGGTTTCTAACAAAGTTTTCTGTCAGAGATACCCCAGAGGTCTTAGTGTTCCATTCACTAGAATTCAAGTATAATTTTTTACCATTTAAATTGTAAGGAATACGAGTATATCCTTCCGGTAAATCATTTTCATTGATACGTACATTAGGTACTAAACCTCTATTATAGGCTGCAATATAATTATAATCAATTGTGCTATTAGAGTTTAACAACTGACTATATTCATTAAAAATTTCGGTTCCTGTGTAATCTTTAAAAGAGGTATTTCCGTAAACACCATAGCCCTTTACAGCAAATATGTTTTTATCATTTATTTTATACTGCCATTCTAGAACCAAAGATGGTGTGTGATTTGTATTAGTATTTAAAGCAAGGTCTTTACCATTGTACTTATTATAAGTAGTATTATAGTTTGTATTTAAACCTAGAGCATTGGTACTATTATCTATAGTAGATATTCTGGTTCTAAAATCAATCCAACTTGGAGCACCTATTAATTTAAAAGTAAACCTGTGTTTATCTGTCTTATATCCCATACCTAGGTAATATCCTGTAGCATTAAAAGCTGTTCCAGGAAAATAACCTCCACTAGAGGTATTAGATAATGATAAATTAAGACCAAATCCCTTATCTAGGTTCCCTGTATTTAGATTCAAACTATATTTTCTATAATCATTATTTCCTGATTCTGCTAAGATATAGTTATCGTATTTTTTAAAAGGATCTCGTAATACGAAGTTAACGGTACCTGCAACGGACGCATTTACTAGTTTAGAGGATCCTAAACCTCTTTGAATCTGAATTGCATCTAAAGCATCGCTTGCAGGAGCGATAAACAACCAACTTACTTCACCACTTTCAAAATCTCTTAAAGAAATACCATCTAATAAAGGAGTTATATTATTCTGATTGTATCCTCTAAGACGAAGCCTACTTTTAGAATAACTTCCTCCTAAAGAGGTTGTATATACTCCAGGTAATAAAGCCGCTCTTTCTATAAAATCTTTATTACTATTATGATTGAATTCAGTACTTTCATAGATTGTATTGGTTGCTGTTGGCGATTTTCTTAAAAAAGCTAAGTCGACTAAAGCAGATTCTGATTCTAAATTTTTTAATAAGTCTTCTTCGAGATAAATAATCCCTACGTCTAACTTATTCTGTGTAAACTCTATAAACTTATAAGTAGTCTTATACCCTGGCAGTTTAAAGATTAATTTGCCTGTTTTTTCTTTTGTATTCAATACAAAATTACCCGATTTATCTGTATGAACTTGATGAATGTATTTTTTTTCGTCTGCACTTGCTAAAATTGCTTTTACAGAAAAAAGGTTGTCATCATTACTATTTCTAATAGTACCAAAAACCTTAAATTGAGCGAAATTGGCTTGATGAAATAGTAAACTCAAAAAGAGCAGGAGTTGTAATTTTTTATTCATAGGTTTATTTTTTTAATAAGAGATTAGGGTTTAATTTGTAAGTTTTTTAGTTAAATAATTAACCAATTTTACTTTGTTAGTATTCTTACAATATAAAATCTTTTTCTTTGAGTTTTCTTCTAAGTTTTTTAGGATAAAGGTCAAAAATTTATTTCCGATTGATAATTCGTATTTAGAATAATATGTAAGGACTTTATCTGCCTCTATATTTGCTGAAGCTAGTACTTGGTAACGGTCAAATTTTTTATCTAAACTAATCTGATGATTTTCTAAATCTTCGATTTTTAGTGGATTAAATTCTTGTTCTATGGTTCCTCCATTAAACAAAGCATAGGAAGCCCAAGCTAATTCTCCGCTGAGATAAATATTTTTCTTATCTCTCATTTCATCATTATAATAATATAGTTGTTTGATATTTTCATTTAACTTTAAAATTTCTGTTTTTTTTGAGTCATCATTTAAAAAAGCTAATTTTTGAAAATCGCTATTTGGTATAACAGTTACCTTAAAACCTTCTTTTTTTGTATAACTACAAAAAACTGTTTCATTGGCATTAATATGAATTAATGTCGCCTCATCTTTATCTTCGTTTTTAAGTAATCCTTCGAAAATATACTGACAACTTTTTTTATTATTTAAAAAATCAATTTTTGAGATATTTTTTAATGAAAGTTCTTTTTGAATATTAACCATTTCCACTTCAGAAAACAAATTTACATCACTAATCAAAAATAATTTATCTGATTCTACATTTTGTTCCAATTTGATTTTTTGAACATTCGTAGTTATTCCTGCTATTATTTTTTTTATTAGACTCGAACGATCCTCCTTAGGATCTACAACAATGGGATCTGACCAAAAACTTTTAAGTTTAAACTCAGCCGTAGCATCTGGTTTAGATTCAATAACAAGTACTTTTATTTCCTTGTTATTAAACTCAATACCTGCTATTTTTTTTTGAGCAAATCCTAAGGATGTTACTAAAAATATAATAAGTAAAAAAAATTTTTTTTTGATCATAATAAAGATTAAAAGACGATCTAAAAACAGCTAACATTAGCTTACTACTGCGTAGTAAACATTTTTTATTTTTTTAAGTATAACAATTATTTAAGCATAAACTTAAAACAAGTTAACTTACTAGATACCCTCTTTAATTAGTTAGTTACCATATTTTCTTTATCTTGTTGGATCTATCTACTATATAAGAAACCAACCAAGCTGTTTGTCCTTGTTTTGCGAAAAATAATTTTTTATCATTAATCCCTGGAATATCTTCTAAACAAACTAAAAGAAGAGCTGAACCAGATATTAGATGTTTCTGAGAATAAGTCTTCAAAACGCGCTCTACTTCTTTATTTTTTTTAGCTAATTCTTCAAATTTTTGAAAATTATTCTTTACAACGGCATCATAATTTATTACATCTTCTAAGGTAAAGCTGTTAAAATTATCCTTCGCTTCTCCCCCATTATAGAGTGTATAAAAAGCCCATACTGCACCACCTGACATATAAACATTTTGTTTTTCTAATGCTTGTGGTTTAGAATTATACATGGCTTTTATTTGTTCTCTTAGCATAGGCGTTACTCCGAATAATTTTTCGTTGTATTCCCCTATACTTTCGGTTTTTGTTTTCTTTTTAACTGTTTCCGTCAAGGTTATACTTCCATAATCAAATGAAAGAGGGAAGAAAACGAAATTATCATTATTAAAAGTGTCTACATACCCTCCTTTTGTATTTCCTCCTCCGATATCTAGAACCGTTGAATTTAGATAATTAACAGGAGGAATACATCCTTTTAGAAGCATTTTACCTTCTGCTTGTGCATCTATAAAATCAAGTTCTTTATTTGTTAATTTTTTTACGGCATCAACCAACTCTTTTGTATTAGATGCCATAGCTACTCCAGAGGATCCTACGATAAAGATATTTTGTTCAGTAACTTTAAATTCATTCTTTATTCTTAAATAGTTTCTATAAACTACCTCTGTCGCAATTTTTATGTCCTCAGGAGCTAATTTACCATCAATAGCAATTCCACGCGCAATACCGACATTTTCTGTCCAGAAGGATTTAATCTCATAATTTCCTTTTTTAATATTGTCTACATCTAGAACAGAAATCTTAATTCCTTTGCTTCCTATTTCAATTCCTCCGAAAAGACTATCATCATAAGATGCGAATGCAAATTGAGCAAAGATGAATGATAGTAATAAAAATATTTTTTTAACTCTCATAGTAAAAATATTATGTTGTTATTTTATAGTAAAAAACAGTACGCAATTTACACGTCTTTATTCATAAATTCATGTAGAAAGAAATCTACAAAAGACAATCTTGGTAAAGTTATACATAAATCATAAAAAAGCAATGTTTTATAAATAGTTTTAAAATCATTACTTTTTTAAATTTTGAATTATACCTTCATTATCTCTGCTTCTTTTACAGCGTAAAGTTCTTCCACTTTTTTAATATAAGCATCTGTTAACTTCTGAACGTTATCTTCTGCTGTTTTGCAAACATCTTCTGAAGTACCTTCTTTTTCTAATTTTTTAATGTCATTATTAGCTTCCTTACGGGCATTCCTAATGCCTATTTTTGCATCTTCAGCTTCTCCTTTTGCTTGTTTAGCTAACTCACGACGACGTTCTTCTGTTAGAGGCGGAACGGATATAATAATAGTATCTCCATTATTCATAGGATTAAAACCAATATTTGCAATCATAATGGCCCTTTCTATGGGTTGAAGCATATTTTTTTCCCAAGGTGTTACCGTTATAGTACGAGCATCAGGAGCGTTAATAGTAGCGACTTGAGAAAGAGGTGTTTGAGATCCATAATAATCTACAAAAATCCCTCCCAACATCTGTGGAGATGCTTTGCCTGCTCTAATGTTTAAAAATTCTTTTTCTAAATGTGCTAAAGAACCTTCCATTGATTCTTTTGTACTATCTAATATAAAATTAATTTCTTCTGTCATTTTTCTACAAATTTATTAATTCAATTTTACCCTAATAAATGAATTACAAAAACTAAATATTAACCACGGTTCCTATATTTTCTCCTTGGCATATTTTTAGTAAATTTCCTTCTTTATTCATATCAAACACAATTATAGGTAATTTATTTTCTTGGCTTAAAGTAAATGCTGTAGTATCCATTACATTTAATCCTTTTGCTAATACATCATTAAAAGAAATACAATCAAACTTTACTGCATCTGGATTTTTTTCTGGATCTGCATTGTATACTCCATCTACTCGAGTTCCTTTTAGTATTACGTCTGCATCTACCTCTATTCCTCTTAAAACAGCAGCGGTGTCAGTTGTAAAATACGGATTACCTGTACCTGCTCCAAAAATTACAATTCTGCCTTTTTCAAGATGTCTAACGGCTCTTCTTTTAATATAAGGTTCTGCTATGGCTTCTATCTTTAAAGCAGTTTGCAAGCGTGTTAGCATTCCTTTTTCTTCTAGAGCACTTTGTAACGCCATTCCATTTATAATAGTGGCTAGCATCCCCATATAATCTCCTTGTACTCTATCCATACCATTACTAGCTCCCGCAACACCTCGGAAGATATTACCTCCACCGATAACGATAGCTATTTCCACACCTAGGTCATGTATTTTTTTTATTTCCTCAGCGTATTCCGCTAATCTTTTGGGTTCTATTCCGTACTGGCGTTCACCCATTAAGGCTTCCCCACTTAATTTTAAGAGTATTCTTTTATATTTCATTACGCGTTAATTTGCTATGCAAATATAAAAAATTAAATCTTTATTTCTTTATTTTCGCGAGTAAAGCAATTTTAACAAAAACTATACAGAAGTTTTTTTTTTATTATTTTTATGACAAAAATCAGTTTTTGTATTTTTTTTAGCCGTAACTTTACTGTTGTAAATAAGCAAATTTGGATTTAATATGGATTTAGAAATCAAAAAACCTTTACCTCTAAATGAAGAGGTCGTTTGGGACACTACTAAAACTATTATGAGTAAAACTGACATTTATGGTACTATTGAATATGTGAATGAGGTCTTTGCAGAGGTTTCTGGTTATCAAGAATATGAGTTAGTAGGTCAACCTCATAATATTGTTAGACATCCTGATATGCCTCAAATAATTTTTAAAGTATTATGGGATAATATCAAAAAAGGCCACAAATTTCATGGAATCATCAAAAATCTTTCGAAATCAGGGCGTTATTATTGGGTGATAACCGATTTTGATTACGTAGTAGATGATAATGCTAATATCACTAAATACATTGCTAGGAGAAAAGCAGTCCCTAGTCAGGTCATTAAAAAAGTAGATGATTTATACACAAAGCTACTACAAATTGAGCAAGTAAGAGGAATTGATGGAAGCGAAAAATTCTTAACTGGATACTTAGAAGAATTAGGAATGACTTATGTTCAGCTAATAACCAAATTAATGATAGACGAAACTAATGAAGCTGAAGAAAAACAAGAATTAGAAGTAGCAAAAACAAATGATGACTTAGAGCATGTTCGCAGCGGATTTTTCTCTAAATTTTTTGCAACTAAACTTAACCTATTCTAATGTTTTATGGAATTTATAAAAAGAAATCGAATACATTTCAACTTAGAAATAAAGGTAATTGCCTTAATCACATTAATTAATAGAATGGGAGCCGTAGTGGTTCCCTTTTTATCAAAATATCTTAACGAAACACTGCATTTTTCCTATTCTCAAATAGGATGGATAATGGTTTGCTTTGGTATTGGTTCTTTAGTTGGTACTTTTACTAGTGGTCGTTTATCTGACAAAATAGGATCTTATCGGGTAATGATTTTTAGCCTTTTTACTAGTGGGATTATTTTCTTCATTCTTAAATATGTGAAGAGCTTTGAAGCCATCTGCTTCTTCGTTTTTCTATTAACCACGATTGCTGATATGTATCGTCCAGCCATGATGCTAACTGTTAACAATTACGTGAGTAAGGAAATGAAACTACAATCTCTTTCTCTAATTCGATCTGCCTCAAATTTAGGCTTAGTATTTGGTCCTGTAATTGGGGGATTAATTATATCGTATTGGAATTATGATATTCTTTTTTGGGTAGATGGAACCACCTGTCTTTTAGCTATTTTCATCTTTTCATTATTAGTAAAAGAGCGAAAGGTTCCGTTTGATCTAAATCTAGCAAAAACAACTCTAGATAAATTGGCTCCTGTAAAGGATATTCCTTTTATATTAAACTGGGGCATTGCAATGATTACAGGTTATTTATTTTTTCAAATATTTACTATTTTACCTTTGTTCCAGAAAAATTCTTTTCACTTAAACGATTTTACAACAGGAATGCTTTTCGGATTTAGCGGTCTTCTTTTCATACTTTTTGAAGTACGTTTGATTAATAAGATGCAAGTCAAAAAAGTAAATGAAACCCTAGCAATTGCAATTGGATTAGCGCTCTTTTCCTTAGGTTATTTTTCGTTATATTATATACACAATAGTTGGATTTTATGGTTTTTTATGGCACTTATGACTTTTGGGAATATGTTAACTTTTTCTTATGCAAGTGGCTTGGTGTTAAAAAGAAGTCATAAAAACCATGAAGGTATATTCATGTCGGCATTTCAAATGAGTTATGGCTTTGCCCATGTTTTAAGTTCAAAAACAGGTTTATCCGTTGTCCAATATCTGGGTTACGAAGCTAATTGGCTGATAAATTCAACAATAGCATTGGTAGGCGTTGGATTAACTTATTTCCTATATTTAACTTTAAAAAAGGAACAAATTTCTTTAAAAGAAAAGATTGCAAAACAATTGTTTAGTTAAATTCTTATTCGTATGATTATAGGTGTCCTAAAAAAGAATTACAAAAGATAGTCAATAAAAAATAGTACCGCCCTTTCTATCCCAATAACACATTCTCTTTTAGGACTCCTTTTTTACAAGTTAATACTTTTCTTGTGTTTATTTAACAATGCCTTTGTCATCGTTAAATTAGCTTCCGAAGCGTCCACTACAAGATAAATTAGAAACTCATGATTATTCGAAACATCAATAACATGATATTGTGAAGTCAAGGTAATAGTTATATCTTGTATTTGTTGATTTTGCTTTAGCGCATGAATTCCATTTAATTTAGCACGAACCATTTCTAAGATATAATTTGAATCAAGATCTATATTATAATCTCCTGAAACAGATTTTGAATGATAAATGATTCCTTTATAAATATCAAGAATACTAACAGCTATAAAGCCAGGTAGGTTTTTAGCAATAGAATCACTAAATTCTGTAAGTAGATCAGCCATTTTAAATTATTTTTTTGGGTAGCAAATGTAAGGAATATGATTTTTTTTTTGGGGCCTAAAATTTTGAATCATTTTTCATGATTTCTTTTTAATGTATTTTCTAATTAGGTAATGACTCAAATAGATTAAAGGTGTTAATAAAATTGCTAAGCTTAATTTGAATGTGTATCCTGTTAAGGCAGAGGATATAAAAGTTTGAAAATCTATTTTTCCTGGTAACCAAAAAGCAATCCCTAAAACAACAAAAGAATCTACAAGTTGAGATATCATTGTAGACCCTGTTGCTCGTAACCAAATTTTAGAATTTCCTGTTTTTTGTTTTACAAAATGAAAAACGCTCACATCTATTAATTGCGAAAAAACAAAAGCTATAACACTTCCTACTATAATCCACATACTTTGTCCGAATACTGCAATAAATTGAGCATCATCAACAGGACTAATTTCTTTAGCAGCAGGAATAGAAATAGCTAGAAAAAGCAGTAAAAACGCATAAACAATAAGACCTGCGGTTATATACGAAAGCTTACGAACTCCCTTTTCTCCAAAATACTCATTGATTAGATCTGTAGTTAAAAAAACGACAGGCCAAGGAAGTATACCAATACTCATTACAAATGGTCCTATTTCAATTAGTTTTCCTCCTATTAATTCTGCTACTACAGCATTCGTTATAAATATTCCTGCTAAAACAGTAAATAGTACTTGCTCTCGATTTTTAAACATATATGATGTAAATCTATAATATTAAGTTGGATAAAAAAAATTTGGCAGTCTATAAGACTACCAAATTTTTTTTACTTTTTTCGAATATTCTGCCACATAAGAAACCAACCAAGCAATATGCCCTTGTTTTGCAAAATACAATTTCTTTTCATCAATATTAGGTATTGCTTCGAGAGCAACTATTAATATATTACTTCCAGATATCAGATGTTTTTGCGAATATGTTTTTAATACACGATCTACTTCTGGATCTTTTTTAGCTAAATCTTCAAACTTTTTGAAATTGTTTTTTAGGATGGCGTCGTAATTAATTACATCTTCTAATTTGAATTCGGTAAAATTTTCTTTAGCCATACCGTTATAAAGTGTATAAAAAGCCCATACGGACCCTCCTGATAGATATATATTAGGTTTATCTAGAGCATTTTTCCCTGAATTATACATAGCTTTTACCTGATCTCTTAATTCAGGTAAAAAACCAAAGGATTTTTCGCTAAATTCGGAAAGTGTAGTATTTTTAGTTCTTTTATTAACTGCTTCCGTAAGAGTTATGGTTCCATAATTTAAACTAATAGGAAAGAAAACGAAATTTTCATTATTAAGAACATCTATATAACCTCCTTTTGTATTCCCTCCTCCTATATCTAAAACCATAGATGTTGCATAGTTTTCTGCAGGAATTAAGCCTCTCATTAACATTTTTCCTTCGTTATTAGCCGTAATAAATTCCAGATCCTTATTAATAACAGCTTTTATTTTTTCTGTTAACTCCTTTGTATTCTTTGCTTGTGCAACCCCTGAAGATCCCACTACAAAGATATTTTCTACAGGTACTTTAAATTCATTTTTTATCTTTAAAAAATCAGCTGTTACGATTTCAACAGCTCTTAATATATCTTCATTTAGCAAATTACCATCTATTGATATCCCTTTTGCTATACCAATATTGTCCGTCCAAAAAGATTTTATTTCATAATCCCCTTTTTTGATATTATCAACATCTATAACAGATACTTTAACCCCTTTGCCTCCAATTTCTATTCCACCATAAAGATTTTTACTCTGTGCTACAGACAAAGTAACACTTGCAAACAAAAAAAAATGGGTAATTAACTTTTTAATTTTCATACTCTTTAATTTCAACCTCAATTTTAAGAAAAATTAGATACAAAAGCAAAAATAATAGTAGAAATATTTCTATGCTTTTTATAGGATTTTACATCATTTCCTTTTTAAATTTGCATAACATTTAAACTTAACTTGTATATGAATTCAATTTTAAAGGACTTCAAAACTTTACCAAGAGAAGTTTGGTTTTTTTTCTTCATGATATTAATTAACAGAATGGGCGCAATGGTTGTTCCATTTATGTCCAAATATCTATATGAAGATTTAAAATTTAGCTACACAGAAATAGGAACCATTATGATGTGTTTTGGTGCTGGTTCTATTGTTGGCACTTTTCTTGTAGGAAAAATTTCTAAAAACATCAGTAGTTATAAACTAATGATTTACAGCATGTTTTTAAATGGTGTAATTTTATTTAGTTTACAATTCGTTAAGAATTTTTATTCTTTATGTTTTACCGTCTTTCTCTTAAATGTTGTCGCGGATATGTTTAGGCCTTCTATGATGGCTACTCTAAAAGATTTTGTTAAAAAAGAAGATCGAATTAAAGCGTTTTCTTTAATGAGAACAGCCTCTAATTTTGGTTTTATAATATCTCCTATCATTGCGGGTATCTCTATTGCCACGGTTGGTTATTGTTTATTATTTTATATTGATGGCGTATCCTCTATTATTGCCGTATTATTTTTTGTGAGTTTTGTAAAAGAAAAGAAGTTATTACACAAATTGACTTTCTCCAATCTTAGTGAAGAAAAATTCGTATTTCTAAAAGACAGGTTACTGCTACTACATTGTTTAATAACCGTTATTACAGGAATTATATTCTTTCAAATATTTTCTATTTTGCCACTATATTACACTGATGTATTAAAACTAGCCACTACTTTTAACACCTATACGTTGGTATTTTATGGATTGATTTTGTTTTTACTAGAAGTAGCAGTTGTATCCTATATCAAAAACAAGGGGATAAAAACATTAAATGCAATTCTCTATGGTTTACTTTTAATGGTTTTTGGTTATTTAGTTTTAGTTATTTTACAACAAACTATAGGCGTTTTCCTTGCATTATTTTTCATTAGTTTTGGCGTTATGCTTACTTTCCCATTTGCAGCTGATTTTGTGCTTGAACGTTCTTATAAGAAAATGGAGGCTAAATTTTTATCCTACTTTCAAATGTGTTATGGAATAGCTCAATTCTTAAGTGCCAAATTAAGTTTGTTTATAATTCATAAATTAGGATATAACACTAATTTTATTTTCAATATTTCATTAGGAATAATTGGAGCTTTACTTTCGTATATTTTGATTAACTTAGTGGTAAAAGAAAGAAAAGACAAAAAAGCTGCTATTGTAAATTCATTCTTTAAGTAATATTCAAAGTTTTAAATAAACTATTTATGCTTGGGGCAATCCATGAAGTAGGAATTCAAGAATTTGACAAAGTTGAAAGTATTATTTTAAAATCAGGTCTTGTCTTAGATGAGTTTTTAGGAGGAGGTAATGGACCTCTCCCTTTACTTCAATATAAATTAGAACGAAATCAATGTAAAATTTATATATACAAAATTGATACACAAATTGTTGGTTTTATTTTATTACTAACTAAAAGAAGCATTATTTCAAAATTAG
The DNA here is from genome assembly GCF_014844295.1 of Flavobacterium columnare. Taxonomy (NCBI): domain Bacteria; kingdom Pseudomonadati; phylum Bacteroidota; class Flavobacteriia; order Flavobacteriales; family Flavobacteriaceae; genus Flavobacterium; species Flavobacterium columnare. Next base: position 2,176,062 of record NZ_CP054494.1, on the reverse strand, counting down.
CATACGATTGGCACATTGCTTATCTATATGTTGACGAAAGCATGAGAAGAAAAAAAATAGGTGAAGCATTATTAGATCACACGATACAATTTGCATCATCAACCAAAGCAAATGAATTATCATTATATACAACTAAAGATAATTTTTCTGCCATAAAATTATACAAGAAAAAAGGGTTTTTAGAAAGTAACTTCTTAGCTAACTACCTTACTTTTAAACTATTTTTAAATAGCTATAGATAAAATTTATATTTAAAAAAAGTAACATTAGACCCTAAAACTTTTTAAGTCACCTTCTTTAAGGTGACTTTTTTATAAAAATATTTTTGTATATTTGATTCACAGCAGACCTAATCATATCTCTAATGAAACCCTTTATCTTTTTTTTGTTCCTAGCAATTGCTACCTCTTCTTGTGGTCCTAAAAGACTCAAATGCGGTCCCAAACGCTGTGAAATTAATACCATCAAAAACAAATGGAATGAAAAAAACATTATTACTTGCTATATTCTTTACGTTTAACTTATCTGCACAAGAGAAGAAAAAAGAATTAAAAGACCAAAAAGTAGAAGCTTCTTGCGGACTATGTCAATTAGGAACTAAAGACAACGATTGTACTTTATCTATTCGTTATCAAAACAAAGTATATCCCGTTATTGGTACCAACATAGATGATCATGGAGACGCACATTCATACAATGGATTTTGTAATACAATAAGAAAAGCCAGAGTTTCAGGAACATTACACAAAGGAAAATTCCTAGCAAAAAAATTTATTTTAATTACTACAAATCAATAATTCTACTTTTTAAAGTCTAAAAAACAGAATCTATATTTAAATGTTACTTTTTTTTCAGAACTTTGCACACCTTTTTCGGTAATTTCCGAAAGATATGTTTTTAACAATGAAAAAGAAGATTGAAATTTTAGCTCCTGCAAAAGATTTAACTACAGGTATTGCCGCCATAAATGCTGGCGCAGATGCTGTGTATGTAGGTGCTCCTCAGTTTGGAGCACGTTCTAACGCAAACAACTCTATTGAAGATGTAGCTGCTTTAGTTCAGTACGCACACCTTTATAATGTTCAAGTTTTTGTAGTAATCAATACCATTATTTATGATGGTGAATTAGAAACTTGTCGTCAATTAATTTGGAAATTGTATGAAATAGGTGTTGATGCGCTTATCATTCAAGATATGGGACTATTAGAACTCGATCTCCCTCCTATCCCACTTCATGCAAGTACACAAGCCAACAACAGGGATCCTAAAAAAATTAAATTTTTAGCTGATGCAGGTATTCAGCGTGTGGTTTTAGCACGCGAATTAAATTTACATCAAATTAAAGAAATTAGTGAAGCTACTGATGTTGAATTAGAATTTTTTGTAACAGGTGCTTTATGTGTTTCATTCAGTGGAAATTGCTACATGAGTGTCGCTAACGGAGAACGCTCTGCCAACAGAGGATCCTGCGCACAAAACTGCCGCTTACCTTATAACTTAATTGATGGAAACGGTGAAACCTTAATTCGTAATAGCCATCTATTATCTATTAAAGATTTTGATGTAACAAATCAAATACCTAATCTAATAGAAGCGGGAATTTGCTCCTTTAAAATTGAAGGTCGTCTAAAAGATGTTGTATATGTAAAAAACAACGTCTCTTTTTTACGTAAAAAATTAGACGCTTTCTTAGCAGACAACAACAACAAATACACCAAAGCCTCTTCTGGAAGTTGTACCTACACCTTTGACTCAGAATTAACGCGTACCTTTAATCGTGGTTATACAGATTATTTTGTAAACGAAAGACACCAGTCCATTGGTTCTTGGGATAGTCCAAAATCCAAAGGACAGTACATTGGCAAACTCATCAAAACGGTTGGCAATTCGTATGTTATTGAAAATGGAGAATTATTAAATAACGGAGATGGTCTTTGCTATATTAATGAAGACAAAATAGCGGAAGGTATTTATGTAAACAAAGCCGAAAATGGCATCATTTATCCTAATGTACTTAAAGAGATAACAGCTGGAACCGAAATTTATCGTAACAATGATGCTGCTTTTATTAAATTGGTAGAAAGAGAAGACAGCGCGATCAGAAAAATAAGTACTTCATTATTACTAAAAGAAAATGAAAATGGTTTCGAGTTGGTTGCTACCGATGAAGACGGTAATATAAGTACTGTTCAATTAGTACACCCTAAAGAAAAAACTAAAAATGGGGAATCAATAGAAGAAAGCTTTAAAATAAATTTAGCCAAAACAGGATTTACTCCTTATACAGCAAATGAAATAACGATTGATTTTTCAGAAAACTGGTTTCTGCCAATTTCTAAAATCAATGAGATGCGTAGAAATGTGTATGAACAATTATCTACAATTCGTTTAGAAAATTACGATCGCAAGGAGTTTCAATTAGAAAAAACATCACACCCTTATCCTGAAACCAAATTAGATTTTACGTATAATGTAGCAAACAAAACCGCTCGTAAATTTTACGAACGTCATGGCGTTACTGAAATAGAAAAAGCTTTTGAATTGCAATGGGATCCAGGAAAATCACGCGTAATGACAACGAAATATTGCATTAAATACGAATTAGAACGTTGTCCTAAATACCATCGTGAAAACATGGATCAAAAACTTAAAGAACCTTTAGTCTTAAAACAAGGCGAATTAGAATACAAGTTAAAATTCAACTGTAAGCCTTGCGAAATGGAAATTTGGGAAAAAGATGCCGAATTTGAAATTGAAGAAGATCATTTTCATTGATATAAAAAACCGATGTTATAACAAGCATCGGTTTTTTTATTGAAAGAATAAACTTGTTTTTAACACAATGCAATCTATTCTTGATAATATTCTCAAATATGTTAGCTTAACCCCATAAGAACTAGAAATTTTTCCATCTAAAATACAAATGCAACGATTTAAAACTAAAAGACTTTTATTAATCCTTAAAAAATCGAGTACTATTTTAGATTTGAAGTCATTCTTATTTATACTAATTTCATAGAGTATAATCTGGTTTTATTTGCTTTTTTCTGGTGTTTTCTTTGTCCCTACAAAAGAACCTATTCATTGTAGTCTTCTTTTTCTTCTATGGATAAAATGTTGTGAGCCTCCATTTTCTTTTTAATAGGTAATTCCTGTGTTCTGTCCCCAACTTTAATATCTAAAAAACCGTAAGGTATCAAACTATCAGCATCGAGAATAAAACTAGGATGAATCAAGAAACGAAGATTTTTATCACTTGCATTGGTATACCTCATAAATTCATTTTTTTATTAGATTTTCATGTTGTATAGATTTATCTCATTTGCATTCCCTCTTGAATACATAAACTGGTTTTATCTTCAACACAATTAGCACAATTAGCACAATTAGAAGCCATATTTTGAACAATCTCTTTCTCCCTAGAACGATGATTTTATAAAAAAACACCGCTTTAGCCTCGAAATAAACTATCAGCTAATGATGTGTTGAATAAATCCTTTTAGAAAACAAGCAATTTTTGAATAGAATTAATCGCTTGTTTTTAATTCTTAAATATATCTTATCTGCGCTTTTGACTATAATATTTATAGTCAATCGGGAAGTTAAATAATAGCTTTTTACTAAATTATCAAGGAGTAACCACTTATTCTTGTTTAACCATAATATTTTTTTTTAATCATTGCATTTTCTTCATCATTACCCCCTTCTATTCAATATGTCTCTACATTATTAGCTGTTGTAAAATTAAAAGTATTAAACAATTTTTTTAATAGACATGAATGTTGTATGCTTATTATATCATCTATACCATGAATTAATTTTATTTTAGATTTTAGGCAGCCTTTTAAATTAGTCAAAGTATTAACTTTAATAAAGTTTATAAAATCTTTATTGGCTCTTGAAGCAATAGTTTTTAAGAAAAAAGCTGTAAAACACTACGCTCAGTATACCTTTCCGTAATTAAACCATGCTGTAACCACATCTGTATTGAATGCCCCTATTTTAGAAATGTTTTTATCAAACCCATAAACATAATAAGAAGTAATCGTCGAATGAATCGTTTAATTTGAATTGGCTAATGAATACATCATTTGATTGAATAAATCATAAGCCCCTGAACATGCTCCTGTATTTCTAATATTCATCCCACTAATAGGATTTCCTTCTATACTTAAAAAAAAAGAAATGGTCACATTAGCTCTTTCAAAAAAAGCATATAAAGACAAGTTCTTGTCATGATTTACCCCTATTAACAATTTCAAGACAGGAAGTCATCATATCTCTACTTTTATATCTAAAATTATATCATAAAAAAGGGATGCTGTATATCTCCAGAATCATTATATCCGATATAATCAGGAAAAATAGTTCTATAGCCCATAGCATAGAAGCAATTAAAAAGGGTTATGTCCTAGAGAGCTGTTATACACATCATTTTCACCAAACATAGTTCTATGTTGGTAACTTAAAACAGAAAAAACATCTGAATAACTTGTTCTTTGAGGAATCAACAACGTTCCTGAAGCAGTAATTCTCCCTTCATCACAATTTTTAGCAGCATAACTTACTCTGTATGCTTATACATCATACGTCACTAAAGGATCCAAGTCATTATTCTGAGACAGGAAATAATTTTATTTTCGTTTTACTAGACGATTTAACCTCTCTAAAAGATGTAGTTCCAATTTTTCTAGAAGAATAAGATAATTGATTCATGTTACTCTATTTCAGTTTTTTCCTTTCAATTTCTTGTTCAGAACAAGAAAGAAACAACCCGAACAGACCTAAATAAATTACAAAAAAGAGGCTTCTAATCATTTCCTATCTATATTAAAATTTTATATCGGCAAATACACCACCTTTTTGGTTTCAAAAAAATCTTCCGAAAAGAAATCTACTATGTTATATTGGATTGACTCTGGAAAATCTTGTAACTCTTCACTCAAATCACCTCCTTTTAAGTATAAAATTCCATTAGCCCTTTCGGGATGATTGTTGTTTTTCTTAGTTTTCCCTTTCACCCATTCTACAAAATCAGGCATATTAGTTACCGCACGACTTACAATAAAATCAAATTTATCGTTAACTGTATGTGCTCTTTTTTGTTCGGCCTTTACATTTTTTAGTCCAATACCTTCTGCAACCGCATTCACCACTTTTATTTTTTTAGCAATTACATCAATTAAATAAAATTGAGTTTCAGGGAACAAAATAGCCAAAGGGATTCCTGGAAATCCACCACCTGTTCCAACATCCAGAATCTTACTCCCTGCTTTAAATTCTTGAATTTTAGCAATTGCCATAGAATGCAAAATATGTTTTTCATACAGTTCATCAATATCTTTTCTAGAAATCACATTGATTTTAGAATTCCAATCTTTGTATAATGCCTCTAATGCTCGGAATTGACTAATTTGTGTTTCAGATAAGTCAGGGAAATATGTGAGGATTTGCTCCATTTTTATTTTTTTTGACAAAATTAAACAATTTACGGTTTAAAAATTCTCTCTTTTCGTTATCAATTCAATTTATTAATAATTAAATTTGAACACATTTTTATAATTATGCAGACAAAAGAACCTATTTTCTCTAGAACCGATTCGATGAAGTTCTTTAGAACCTTAAACACAAGAGTTAATAACTACTTTAAGGAAAATAATATACAAAAAACAGGAAACTGGAAACTTTATTTAAAAACAATTGTTATGTTTTCTATTTTCTTAACTCCCTACTTTTTTTTAATTGGTATGGAAATGCCTTTTTGGGTCTACCTATTGCTAAATGTAGTTATCGGAATAGGAATGGCTGGGGTAGGAATGAATGTAATGCACGATGGCAATCACGGCTCCTATTCCTCTAAACAATGGTTAAACAAAATAATGGGAGGAAGTATTTATATCTTGGCAGGAAATGTATACAATTGGCAAGTTCAGCACAATGTATTACATCATACCTATACTAATATTCCAGGCCATGATGAGGATTTAGAAGCAGGACGTATTTTGCGTTTTAGCAAGCAGGCAAAATGGCATCGTTTTCATAAATTTCAACATTATTACTCTATTTTTCTTTATGGTTTGTTAACTTTTAATTGGGCTATAACAACCGATTTTCTTCAGATGAAACGTTATTTAAAACGCAAACTATCTTATGGTGAATTTATAAACCCAGCTATTCGTTGGACAACCCTAATCATTACTAAAATTATTTATTTTTCTATTTGGTTGGTCATTCCTATAGTTTTAGGGATTACTTGGTGGAAAGTAGTTTTAGGTTTTGTGGTTATGCACTATACCGCTGGATTAATCTTAAGTGTTATCTTTCAATTAGCTCACGTAATAGAAGATACAGAAACACCTGTACCCAATGTAGAAGGCGAAATGGAAAATACTTGGGCTATTCATCAGTTGTTTACAACCGTTAATTTTGCACCTAAAAACTGGTTAATAAATTGGTATACAGGCGGTTTAAATCATCAGATTGAACACCATATATTCCCACATATTAGTCATATTCACTATAATAAAATTGCAGAAATAGTAAAACAAACAGCTAAAGAATGTAATTTACCATATTATGAGTATAAAACAACTAGAGCGGCCATTATTTCTCATTTTAGACATTTAAAAGAATTAGGACAAAAACCTCAATTAGCATAAAAAATCTTAGTCTTTAGTTATCCGTCCAAAGTGATTGGTAAATAATTAAGAATAATAAACTATTTAATTAACTTCTCACCTGTCAAAAAATAAGGATTGATAACTAAATAATATTTCAACACAATGAACAACATTTTATCAGAAAGAATTAATAGCCTAGCTGTTTCACAAACTTTAGCAATGGCTGCTTTAGCAAGAGAATTAAAAGCACAAGGAAAAGACATCATCAGTTTAAGTTTAGGCGAACCCGACTTTAACACACCTGATTTTATAAAAGAAGCTGCAAAACAAGCTATTGATGATAATTTTTCTGCATATCCACCAGTAGAAGGTTATTTAGATCTAAAAGAAGCTATATGTGCTAAATTTAAAAGAGACAATAATCTACACTATACACCTGCTCAAATTGTAGTTTCTACAGGAGCTAAGCAATCATTATACAATATTGCTCAAGTAATGTTAAACCATGGAGATGAGGTCGTTTTGCCAGCTCCTTACTGGGTATCCTATTTTGAAATAATCAAACTTTCTGGAGGTACACCTATAGAAGTACCTACTTCAGTAGCCTCTAATTTTAAAATAACTCCCGCTCAATTAGAAGCCGCCATCACTCCTAAAACGAAAATGATGTGGTTTAGCTCGCCTTGTAATCCTTCAGGTTCTATTTACAGTAAAGAAGAATTAGAAGCATTAGCAGAAATATTAAAAAAACATCCTAATATTTACGTAGTTTCAGATGAAATCTACGAACATATTAACTATACAGGCAATTATTACAGCATAGGTTCTATTCCAGGAATGGAAAACAATGTTATTACGGTAAATGGAGTGGCTAAAGCATTTGCCATGACAGGATGGAGAATGGGGTACATTGGAGCACCCGAATTTATTGCTAAAGCATGTACAAAAATGCAAGGGCAAGTTACTAGTGGGGCTAACACCATTGCTCAGCGCGCAACAAAAGCCGCCGTAGAAGCTAATCCAGAAGCTATCAAATATATGGTAGACTCTTTCGAAAAAAGAAGAGGAATTGTATATCAACTATTATCAGAAATTCCAGGATTTAAACTTACAATGCCAGAAGGTGCTTTTTATTTCTTTCCAGATGTTTCCGAATACTTTGGAAAAATCCTAAGAGGAAAAGAAATAAAAGACGCTAATGATTTTGCTATGTACTTATTAGCAGAAGCTAACGTAGCCACCGTAACAGGAGATGCTTTTGGGAACCCAAACTGTATTCGTTTATCTTACGCTACTAGCGAAGAACTCTTAAGAGAAGCAATTAAACGAATAAAAGAAGCTCTAGTTTAAATAAAATAAAAATAGGCTGTCCTGAAAATATCCAATAATTAATTAGTCACATCATCAATATGATGCGATTGGTTTTGATCCTATACTTGTTTGATCCTACACTGGTCAGGTAGAAGTAAATCAATAAGATAAAACAATTGGAATATTTTAAGACAGCCTCTATAATATCTATCCGTTTTTAGTTTATTCAGCTCACCTAGAATACAAGATAAACAAGAAGAATTATAATGTAAATCCTTCTTTAACGTCTATTTTTTTACTTCTATGATAGAGGCATAATGCCTCAATATAAAGTAATTCTCTTTTTCTACTCATTCTTTCATCACTCTTCTAATTGGTAGCAATAAGGTTACAAGACGAAGTGAGATAACGTAGTTATTTGGGTGCAAAAAGGCTATCTCTATGTCGTTTGATGAAAAAATAGAACAATATGTAAAACAAACTATATGGCACTAATAAAAGAAAATCATGCCAAAATAGACGGATAATTTTCAAGTGCTTTTTCTAGAATAAATTTCATTCTTTTACGCAAACGCTCTGGTTTTAATACTTTCATACTGGCACCAAACCCAAGAATGATACGTTCTAATTCAAAATTTTCTTTTAAAAATAAATTAACAATGATACTACCATCTTCATTTTGCTGAATAATGCGTTGTGTAGCATGAATCGGTTTAGTAATAACATAGGGTGCATTATAAGCATCCACCCAAAGCTGAATGACGCAAGCTTGCATGCCCTTATTTACCGTAACACCTACGACGTTTTTATAATAAGCATCAGCATCAAAAGAATAATCTAAATAAGGAATGCTAAAATCGTAATCAATTTTGATGATTCTATCTAAAGCCAAGTTTGAAATGGGTTGGCTTCCTTTTTTCTTCCCCACAACAAACCATCTATTATTAAATTCTTTTAAAATAAATGGATGAAAATTAAAAGTTTGCGCCTCTCTAGATTTGAATGATTTATAAGTAATAATTAAAACCACTTTTTTAACAATGGCTTGATAAATTGCATCCAAAAAATGCAACCCTTTCAAATTCTCATTTTTATCCAAATGAATGATGGGTTGCGTATGCGTTTTTTCAGCGTAAATTTTGTCTTCAAGACGTTGCAGTATATCCGAAACATCATTAAATAATGAAAAATCTTTAAATTGCTTCAACATCGAAACCGTTTCTGTTAAAACATTAATATCAGTTTCTGTTAACGGAATATCAGTAATACTAAAATCTTCATCCGCATAACGATAGTATTTCTTATCATAGACTTCGATAGGCGCATTGTAGCCTAGTTTTTCACTACGCATCAATTGGATATCCAATTGAATTGTGCGTTTGCTTACGGAGTTTTCCTTTCCTTCATATTCATACAACGCATCAGAACAGGCTTCTATTAAATCATCAAGTGTCCACATACGATATTTGTTTTGTAAACATTTATCGATGGTTTTATATCGAATTAGGGCGTTTTTGTTTTGAGCCATTTTTTTTCAGTATTCAGTGTTCCGTTATCAAAGCAATGCAATTTCTCTTTTAATATTTTCTCTTGCTTGTTTTTCATATTGCATTCGGAAAGTTTTTGTTAAATAGATGGTTTCTTTTTCCAAGAAATGCTCTAATGCTTTTTTTCGACCAGGATTGTACATAAAATTGGGGTAGATTCGATATTCTTTTCTGATTTGTTTAAAGTAAACTTCGTAATCTTTCCACTCTTTTGACAAGATTTTCAAATCAAAATCAATTAGCCAATTTATGTCTTCCACTAAACTATGTTCATGCAATTTTGTCGCCAATATCATTTCAAAAACCAAGTCCTTATTAATTTTTGCGTTTGTTGGTAAAATTGAAACAGCAAATTCCGCACTTTTTAATTCATTTTCTTTACTTGTAGCTTTATATATATAATCGTGATAAAAAATAGAATATAAAATTTCATGAGGAAATTGTAGGCAATCCTTATATTTTTCAAAACATACTATCATTTCTTGTAGGTGATTTAAGTTATGATAATGTCTTGATTTTTGTGTGTAACCCTTTTGTAAATTATCCCAATGTGAGGTTGTTTCTATCTGATTAAAGCCTATTTTAAGTAATAATTCGGAAAAGATATGTTCTAAATACATATTGTTGTTTTACCAAAAATAAAAACTAAATTTCACTACGCAAAATAACTACGCACTTAATTTAAAATCTTTGCAAAAGAAAATAATTAGCCTGATAGCTTCATCGAAAAATCATCAGGTTCACAAAAGAAAAAATTATGAATACACCAATAAACGGAAACGACTTACTAGCATTAGGTTTTCAATCTGGTTCAGCATTAGGAGTTGCATTAAAAATAAATAAAAAGCGATTAGGGTTTACTCGCGAAGAAATGATCGAAAATTATAAAAAAGTTTTGGAATCACCAGAAAACTACCTAGAAGATAAAAATTTCAGCACGTTGGCTTCGGCACTGATAGAACAAGCCAATGAAAAGCCTGAAGATTTCATTTCGTTAAATCCAACTCCAGAATCTTTTGCACTTTACGGAGAAAAACACATTGAGGAAGGCGCAAAAAAGCAAATGGAAATTGCCATGAAACTTCCTGTTACTGTGGCTGGTGCCTTAATGCCTGATGCACATCAAGGGTACGGTTTGCCTATTGGAGGAGTTTTAGCCACAAATAATGCGATAATTCCCTACGGTGTTGGTGTGGATATTGGTTGTCGAATGACATTATCAGTCTATGATATTCCAGAATTGTTTTATTATGAAAACGAAGCTAAATTTAAAAGAGAATTAGTTGCCCATTCTAAATTTGGTGCCGGTCATGGTTATCACGGACAATACAAAAGTGATCATCACGTATTAGAAAATAAAGCATTTAATGAAAATGCCTTTTTAAATAATTTAAAGGATAAAGCTTGGTCGCAATTAGGAACTTCTGGTGGTGGAAATCATTTTGTTGAATTTGGAATCATGGAATTTGAAAAAGACGATGCTGTTTTAAATATTCCAAAAGGAAAATATGTGGCGCTTTTAACACATTCAGGATCAAGAGGATTTGGAGCAACCATTGCGGGACATTATACAAAAATGGCAAAGCAAGTTTGTAAACTGCCCCACGAAGCGAAAAATTTAGCCTATTTAGATTTGAATTCTGAGTTAGGTCAAGAATATTGGATAGCCATGAATTTGGCAGGTAATTATGCCTCAGCATGTCACGAAATTATTCATGATAAAATAGGAAAAGCTTTAGGAGCAACGGTTTTAGCCAAAGTAGAAAACCATCATAATTTTGCTTGGAAAGAAATCTATAACGGAGAAGAAGTAATTGTACACCGAAAAGGAGCAACCCCTGCAGGAAAAGGAGTCATGGGAATTATTCCTGGAAGCATGACAGCACCAGGTTTTTTGGTTAGAGGAAAAGGAGATGAAAAAGCCATTAATTCGGCATCGCATGGTGCAGGCCGACAAATGAGCAGAACCCAAGCTATTAAAAGTATTACCCAAAGTGATATGCAAACCATTTTGAAAGATCACGGCGTAACCCTTATTGGTGCAGGTTTAGACGAAGCCCCTATGGCTTATAAAGATATCAACCAAGTGATGGCATCACAACAAGATTTAGTTGATGTGGTTGCAAAATTCACGCCTAAAATGGTTCGTATGGCCGATGACGGGAGTCGTGAGGATTAATTTTTACACCTGATAGGTTTCCAAAACCTGTCAGGTGTAACCAAATATGGAGGTTCAAATCCTCCCTTAGCAACAGTAAGACTTCGTAGTTTAAATTGGGAAAACATTTAGATAAATATTTAGAAACAAACCGCATATTTCTATACGGTTTTATAGTATTAATTTTATTAAATTTGAGAAACATGCAAACAAATATACTAAACAAACTAAAAGAAATCGAATTAGAAAAAGGAGTAGAAATCCTCTATGCGGTCGAATCAGGCAGTCGTGCTTGGGGCTTTGCCTCACCCGATAGTGATTATGACATTCGTTTTATCTACAAACACGATTTAGACTATTACCTATCCCTTTGGGAACAACCTGATACCATCGAGTTTATGACCACCGACAATTTAGACGGTAGCGGTTGGGACTTACGGAAAACCGTAAGGTTATTAGCAAAATCCAATGCACCTTTGTTGGAGTGGTTGTCTTCGCCTGTGGTGTATTATGAAAATGAAACATTTATAAACCAAATGCGAGCCTTGGCAAAAGATTGTTTTTCGCCAGTGGCGTGTTTGCATCATTATTTGGGAACCACCAAAAATTTCATGGAAGTATGCCAAGCCGAAGAAGTAAAACTCAAAAGTTATTTCTACGCTTTGCGTACGGCTCTAGCAGGAAAATGGATTATAGAAAAGAACCGTTTTCCGCCAGTAGATTTTATGGAATTATTGCCTATAGCACCACATAACCTACAAGAAAAAATAAAAGAATTAATGCAAATAAAAGCCAACCAAGACGAAAAGTATTTGCACCCAAAAGAGGTTTTGATTACTGATTTTTTGCAGGAAACGGTGGTTTTTAACCAAGAACATGCGAATAGTTTGGGAAGTGGTGAGAAGATGGCGGAGGAATTAGATGGGGTTTTTAGGGGAATGATAACTTATAAATAGATTTTTATGCCAAATAAAAAACATTTAAGACTTCTTTCAGAACAACAATTGGAAAAGGTCATTCGTATGAAGTTTAGCCCTTTTTATGTAAAAGAAAATGAAGAAGAAGAGGAAGAGTCAAAAAACTATTACCATGTAGCGCAAACGCTAAGAATAGATAGAGAAAGATTCTTTGCAAATCTTGCTATGAAAAATGATAGAAGAAGTAAAACATTAAATGTTCCGCATTATATAGACCATGTATTATTTACATTCCAGGGACAATTTGTAATTAGTGATTTTTTCAAAATATATTATAATAATTTTGGTTTAGAAGCAGTAGCATTTTATGATTTTGGGAAAAAAGGGCTATTTGCAATTATTGACCGTGTTAAGTTTAAAGTATTTTTAAATGAAGTACATAAATTCATTCAAAAAGAATTAGAACACAAAACAGAATTGGAATATGAAAATTATGTATTGTATATTGCTTCATTCAAATTATTACAAATAAGAGAAATTGTAAAATTTCGTTTAGATCAAATGCAAGGTTTGGTCTATTTATCATTAATGAATGTACCATTAAATTATAGGTTAAAAACGGACATTCTAAAAAGATTATTTACCTATTTAGATGATAAATCAATAGTATTCAAATTTGACGAACCTAATGATAGATTGGAATTAAACAATCCTACACCTGAAATTCTTCAAGAAATTATCGAAAACTTTGATATTATTGAAAGCGCTACAAATTCAGCTTTCACTACTGTTCGCCCAGGAGAGTTTAATACTGTAACACGTGAGCAAGGTATCAATATAGTTAATGCAAATGAAGATTTACCAATTATTGGAATCATAGATACTGGAATTAGCTCAACTTCAGCAATTGCTCCATTATTGATTAATGACAGAACTTTTACATTAAATGGAGACCCATTTATTGATACAGCAAATTTTCAAAGAAATGGTCATGGTACACCAGTAGCGGGTTTAGCTACTTTAGGTAAAATCAATCATCTTAATAAACTTAACCAAGATGTCATCGCAGATGCTAAAGCATTATCAATAAAAATATCAAATAGCGGAACTGGTTTCATTTCTGAAATTGAATTAGTAAATATGCTTTACGAGGTTAAAGTCAAATATCCACAAATCAAAATATTTACATTAACAACTTGTTACGATAGACATAAAACAACAAACGAAACTTTTTCAGATTATACTTTTCTATTAGATAAGTTTGCTTATGAAACGGATAGTTTAATATTCATTTGTACAGCGAATAATAATGATGCTATTAATGATAATAGTTCTTACGATTTAGGATACTTTCATTCTGAAAAAACTAATATATGTACACCTGCCGATAGTATGAATAATTTAACTGTAGGAGCAGCAGCAGATAATATCGCCAATGGACCATTTTGTGGGATTGCAGATGGTAAAGAATTTCCATCCTTATTTTCAAGAAAAGGAAATATAGATTTAAGCTTAATTTTTTCAAGAAACAAGTCCAACAAAAATTATTTCAAACCAGACGTAATTGAAAGTGGGGGTGATTTAGGTTACTATAATGCAACAAGTTTGGATTATATGGATGATGCAATGATTGATTTAATTTCTGCAAGACCTGAAATCGGATTATTTAAAGACGTGGGAACCAGTTTTTCGACTCCATTAGTAGCCAACATAGCGGCTAAAATTCAAAAACAATATCCAGAATTACACCCACAAACAATAAAAGCTTTAATAATTAATTCAGCTTCGTTGAATAAGATTCCTTTTGATGCTTCGGTTTCAAAACTAAAGAATCGTGTTGCAGGGCATGGCTACATTGATAATTTCAAAAGTCTTTTTTCAAATGAAAATTCTGCAACATTAATATTGGAGGACAATATTTGTGATGACAAATTAAAAGTCTATCCAATCAATTTTCCGCAATACTTAACTCAAACCGATTTAGGAAAACAAAGAGGTATTGTAAAAGTTACTGCAACGCTATGCTTTAGCTTTTTACCATTAAAAAATAATCAACTGTCTTACAATCCTATACATATTGCTTTTTCAATTTTCAAAAATCACGAAGCGGAAGATATAATTAAGTCAAATGTTGAAGTAGATTCTAAATTAAAAGCAGGATTGACTTGGTCACAAAATGGAAGATATAAATCAAAACCAATTCCATATGCTAACACTCAAAAATTAGAATTAAATGTAAACGTTAGTGACTTAGTAAATGAAGAAAATACATTCAAATTGGCAGTTCATTGTTTAGTTACAGACCAAATTATTGGAGAATTACCAGCAGGTTATCCAAAAGAATTTCCATTTTCATTAGTAATTAATATCGAAGAAACAACAAGAAATCAAACAGGATTACTATATGATGAAATACAAGTTGTTAATAATCTTGAAGTAATTGGAGATTTAGATGCAGATACTACAATTGAAATAGATTCATTAGATGTTTAATGAATCTATTTCAATTGCTATTAAATTTTTCCAAATAGTAGTATCTATATAAGTAACTAAGCTTTTTGATTGTCCAACAGAAGCAAATAATGATTTTTTTATAGCATTAATCAAAGTCTTTTGAATACTATAGTAAGATAATCCTTTGCAGTCCTTAATAATTTTAGTTACTTCACTTTTATTCTTAAAGGCAAACTTTCCATCTTTTAGAGTAAGATTGATAAGCTCCTTGATTTCTTTTTCCGTTGGCAAGCTAAAAGTGATAATGTTATCAAAACGTCTCAACAAGGCATCATCTAACATGTCTTTTTGATTGGTAGCAGCTATAACTATACTACTTTGTGGTAAATAGTCAAATAATTGTAAAATAGTATTTACAACACGTTTCATTTCACCATGGTCTTGACTATAATCTCTAATCTTACCTATACTATCAAATTCATCAAGGAAAATTATACAATCTTCCAAAGCTGCTTTTTTAAATATCTTAGATAAGTTTTTACTTGTTTCACCAAGTTTAGAAGATACGACGGCTCCTAAATTAAGAACAATCATCATTTTCTTTAATTCACCAGCAATAACATAAGAAGCTAATGTTTTTCCACAACCAGATGAACCATGTAACAACAATTTATTGGATACAGGTAAGTTAAATTGTTGAAGTAAATCAAGCCTATGGTGTTCCTCAATAAAAAACTCAAGTTCTTGCTTTACTTTATCTTCAATCACAATGTTAGACAAAGAATAATCAGAAGTTATCTTCTCCAAAATTAAATCTGAAACTTCTTTGTCTTCTAATCGATTAAAATATTGGTCACTACCTACTTTAGTTATACTGTTATGTTTTTGTAAACGAATAGAATCTTTTAAAATAGATTGTAATTGAATAGCAAAGTTTAACTTCTTAGTGTTTTTAGAGTGTTCAATCAATTCGTTTAATACAGTCAATAACTTTTCCTGATCGTTTTCTAGACCATATTTAGCAATATCCTTTATGTAATCAAATTGACTCATTATTACAACAAAAGTACATTTTTTTTATAAATAGGTTTAAATTTGATTAAAAAATAAGAATCTAAATTACCAATGACCATCCAAGACCTCCGCTCCCAAAACCTCATCCTCCTCGAAGTCATTTCGGGAAGTAAATCGTTTGGGTTAGACACACCCTCATCAGATACCGATATCAAAGGCGTATTTTATTTACCTAAAGACAAATTCTTTGGGTTGGAATATATTCCGCAAATTAGTAACGAAACCAACGATATTGTGTACTATGAATTGGGTAGATTTGTGGAACTGTTGCTCAAAAACAATCCGAATATTCTTGAAATTCTAGCCACTCCAGAAGATTGTATTTTATACAAACATCCTATCATGGAGCAATTACGATTAGAAGACTTTTTATCTAAATTGTGCAAAGACACATTTACAGGTTATGCCATAACTCAAATTAAAAAGGCAAAGACCCTTAAAAAGAAAATCGTTAACCCAATGAAAAAAGAACGAAAATCATTGTTGGATTTTTGTTTTATACTACAAGGTCCTACTACAATTCCGTTAAAAGAATGGTGCAAAACCAATACTTTTTTACAAGAACATTGTGGCTTACTCAATATCCCCCATTCAAAAGGAATATATGCCGTTTTTTATGACAAAAATCAAACCTTTCAATACAAAGGAATCATAGCAAACGAAAGGACAAATAAACTCCTCCTTTCCCCTATTCCAAAAGAAGAAAAACCAATAGGCTACTTATATTATAATCAAGAAGCCTATTCAGTGTACTGTAAAGAATATAAAGCATACTGGAACTGGGTAGAAAAACGTAATAAGGCACGTTATCATGCAAATGAACAGCATGGCAAGCATTATGATAGTAAGAACATGATGCACACCATTAGGTTATTACAATCCGCATTACAAATAGGTAAAACCGCTCGTCTTACGATTCGAGTTAGTAATAGGGAAGAATTATTAGCCATAAAAACAGGATCAATTAATTATGATCAATTAATGCAATCCGCTGAAACTCTTTTACAAGCCATAGAAGAGGTTTATGATAACGTAAATTTGAAAGAAAAACCTAATTATAACCAAGCAGAAGACCTACTTATTAAAATGCGAAATACACTATATACCTAATTTTTTTAGATTTTTTTAACAATTAGGTACAGTTCTTGTTGTAGACATACTAACTAAAAACAATAGATTATGAGCGAAACAAGAAATTCCTTTGGAAGAAATCCTATAACTCGTAAATGCCAAAATCGTAACCCAAGAGTAGACCTTACTGCTATGGTAAGTATTTCTTTTTTATTAATTGTGTTCTTTATGTTGACCTCTTTTTTATCACGTCCGAACGGATTAAGTTTAGGAATGCCTAGCAAAAGAAAATGTATTTATGATAGATGTCCAACCACTGCCTATAATAGAGAATGTACCATATTATTAAAAGAGGATGCTATTATTTTATATCAAGGTCTTTTAGAATCACCTCTTGAAAAACCAAAAAGGTTTTCATATAAAAATAACGGTTTAGCAAAAGAAGTAATGCGTAAAAACACTCTCATACAAAAACAATCGGGTAATTCTAAAAAAGGACTTATTCTTTTAGTAAAATCATCTAAACAATCCAATTATGGAAATTTAGTGCACGTATTAGATCAATTAACGATAGCTAAAACAGCTATTTATAATGTTATGGATATTACACCGGCAGAAGAACTATTTTTAAAAGACAAATAAACTTCGCTTTTTTAAAAATCATTATACATCTGCTCTATAAAAACCTCAAAACAATCCATCTGTTTAAACAAATTGGTCCTAAAACCATATTAAGGATCTATTTCATATACCATCAAACAGATATTCAAATGTTTTGAATCTACGGCATTATAAACAATCCTTTTTAAAATAAAAATATTCCCAGCGTCCTCACCAAAAGGACGCTTTTTTTATACTGAAAGTCTACCTCATCTATACTTATAAAAGATACATACAAAACACGAATAAGTTTCTTTTAATACCTAGTTTACTCCTGTCTTAAGAATATATATATTATTATTCTAGCCCTTGCTTTTAATCTAAAAAAGAACCTATAGAACATTATTTAAAAACTACGCAAAATAATTACGTAGTTTGTTTTGAATCTTTGTTCAACGAAAAAAGTTCTTAGAAATATAAAAAATATGTATCAAAATATCAAACAAGTCCAGTTGGGTGTTTCTGTATAGCACTAATGTGGTAAGAGTTACGCTTGCTGCGTATTACAACTTACTATGCAACTTGATTTGATGGTTTAAGTATTTGCCAAAAAATACTGATTTTGTAGGTTCGAATCCTATTTCTTCCTTTAGCTGAAGAATGGCGGATTCTGTAATCAAAAGCATCGGTTCGAATCCGATACGCAATTCATTGCGTTAGCTCAGTTGGTTAGAGCACTACATTTTTTATGTAGCATTATTGAAAGAGTAGGAATCTCTCTTTAAAAAGATTCTCAATTCAAAAAAATGTTCTGAACGGAACAAGTTTATACCTCTTTATACAATTTATCCAATAAATAGGTATAAACACTTTAGAAAAAGCTTGAATTAGGCACGTTTTTACGGAACGATTGATTAGCTTTTAGATTAAAATGTATGCTTTTTTTAATACAAAAAAAGAGTACTAAAATAATTTGAAACCTTTTAAATGAGGACAGTAAAACTACTTATTTCCGCTTTGATAAAAGCCCTTCCGTTCAAACATTTTTAAACCCATATTAAAAATTTATTATAGATAAAATGACTTTGGATTAAAAAAATACTTCATTTTTTATCTTCAATGTAGTAACACTACAGTTGCGGAAAAAAATCTGTGCCTTTTTATTCTTTGCCCTTTTGTCTTCATTATAAAATCCAATACATCATCTAAGTCAAACACAGATAAAAAAATAAAATATGATACAAAAAATTAACATCAAAACCTTTCAAGTAGGTTTGGTTTTTAAAAATGATAAACTAACAAAAGTCTTGACAGAAGGAAAACACTTTTTGTTTGGAACACAATTACAAGTACTCTATTTTGATATGCGCACTCCGTTTGAAACCACATGGGATCTAGATCTTTTATTAACAAACGATTCCTTAGCTCAAATGTTAGAAGTGGTTGAGGTAGCGGATTATGATGTAGTATTGCAATTTGTTAATAAGAATTTTCAAAGTGTTTTAAAAAAAGGAAAATACGCTTTTTGGAAAGGAATTTACCATTATCAGTTTATGACTTATAACATGATGAATGAGTTTATACCGCCAACGAATTTAGATTTGTTATTAGAACATCCAGATTTAGCAACTTTACTAAATATAATAACAGTTAAGGATAACGAAATCGTTTTGCAATACGTAAATGATAATTTCAAAGAAGTTTTAACCGCTGGTAAATACGCCTTTTGGAAAAGTTGTACCCAATATGATTTTAAATGGTTTGATTTGAATGCAACTGAAACGATTGAAAAAATAGATAAAAAATTATTAGAGCATCCTAAAATAAGATCCTTTGTTCAAAAAATAGAAGTTTTAAATTATGAAAAAGGCTTATTATTTATTAATGGAAAATGGACTGAAGTTTTAGAATCTGGAATTTATAATTTTTGGAACAACGGAAATCTATTAGAAGTAAAAGTAGCAGACCTCCGTCAACAACAAATGGAAATTTCAGGGCAAGAAATACTGACTAAAGACAAAGCAAATTTAAGAATTAACTTTTTTGTGAAATACCAAGTTACAACTATTGAAAAAGCCTTAATAGCTAATAAAGATTACGAAAAGCAATTGTATATTGTAATGCAATTAGCCTTAAGAGCGTACGTAGGCGGATTTACCTTAGATGAATTGTTGACTAAAAAAGAGGAAATCACACAAACTCTTTTAGTAGAAACCAAAACAAAAGTAGAACCATTAGGCGTTGAAATTTTGGATGCAGGTATTCGAGATGTAATTTTACCAGGAGATATGAAAGAAATCATGAACCAAGTTTTAGTTGCCGAAAAAAAAGCCCAAGCAAACATGATTATGAGACGTGAAGAAACGGCTTCTATGAGAAGTATGTTAAACACAGCTAAATTAATGGAAGAAAACGAAATGTTATGGAAATTAAAAGAAATGGAATACGTCGAAAAAATAGCAGATAAAATAGGTGAAATTACGATTTCAGGAAGCGGAAATATTATAGGACAACTGAAAGAAATTTTTGTAAAATAATATATTCTTTACTATCACGCAAATATAAAAATTAGCGTGATAGTTTTCAGCCATAAGAGGATACGATTAAGCAGAAAAAGTGGCTATTTCTTTATTGATTTTGTTTACTAATCCTACTAATACTTTGCCTGGCCCTACTTCCGTAAAACTAGTTGCCCCATCTGCAATCATCTGGTTTACAGACTGAGTCCATTTGACAGCACCTGTTAACTGAGCAATTAAGTTCTTCTTAATTTCAGTTGGATCGCTTACCGCGTTAGCCGTTACATTTTGATATACAGGACAGGAAGGAGTATTAAAAGGAGTTGCCTCAATAGCCGCGGCTAATTTTTCTCTTGCAGGTTCCATCATAGGAGAGTGAAAAGCTCCTCCTACAGGTAAAATTAAGGCTCGTTTTGCACCTGCTTCTTTCATTTTCTCACAAGCTATTTCTACAGCTTTTAATTCGCCTGAAATAACCAACTGCCCAGGACAGTTGTAATTAGCAGCAACTACCACACCGTCTATAGAAGCACAAATATCCTCAACAACGGGATCTTCTAGGTTTAAAACCGCTGCCATTGTAGAAGGAGTAATTTCACACGCTTCTTGCATAGCTAAGGCACGTTGCGAAACTAATTTTAATCCATCTTCAAATGACAATGTTCCATTAGCTACTAAAGCAGAAAATTCGCCTAATGAATGCCCTGCTACCATATCAGGTTTTACATCTAAAACTTTGGCTAAAATGACTGAATGTAAAAAAACAGCAGGTTGCGTTACTTTCGTTTCTTTTAATTCTTCTGTAGTCCCTTCAAACATAATGTCTGTAATACGGAAGCCTAAAATTTCATTCGCTTTTTCAAATAATTCTTTCGCTAATTCGGAAGATTCGTATAAATCTTTACCCATTCCGGTAAATTGTGCTCCTTGACCTGGAAAAACGTATGCTTTCATTAAAATATTTTTTTATGTTTAAATGTAGAATTATTGAAAATAATTCGAAACAAAAATACATAAAATTATTGAAACCAATTTTTGTAACTATTCTCTATGAATTGCGTCTAACAGCTAATCAAAAAAATGTGTATGAATCATTTTATAAAAGGATTTATCCTAATTGTATTGGGTTGCCTACTTGTTTATTTTAATTTACCAGTATTAAATTACGGTTTTGTTGAACTTCCTTTTTTACTTTTAATTTTAGTTTTTGTATGGATGATTCTTTCTACAAAACTTCAGATTTCTCGCGATGGAAAGCAAGTTAAAATGATAAATCTACCTTCAAGTATATGGTTGTATGTTATAGGAATACTGTTAGTATATCTATTTATATTCCCTATTTTTAGTTCCCGTTTGATACAAACTAAAAAACATCAAGAATTAATAGGTAAAGTAGCTAATGGCGATAAAATTTCAAAACATATAGCCCCTATTTCATTAAATGAAATTCGTGTAGTAGATGAAGATCTTGCCTATTTATTAGGCGAAAAAATACTAGGCTCGCAACCTGCTTTAGGAAGTCAAGTACATTTAGGCGAATTTTATATTCAAAAAATAAACAATAAATTGTACTGGGTTGCTCCTTTACTTCATTCTGGTTTTTTTAAATGGTTAAATAATACAGAAGGAACCGCTGGTTATGTAATGGTTTCAGCAACAAATGAACGCGATGTACAATTGGTACAAAATAATAGTGGAAAACCTATTAAAATTAAATATCAACCAAGTGCTTATTTGGGCAATGAAATACGCAGACATATTTATTTTAATGGCTATACGTCTACTGGATTAACAGATTTTACTTTTGAAGTAGATGATACAGGAAAACCATTTTGGGTGGTAACTAAATATGATAAAAAAATAGGATTTACGGGAAATGATGCTACTGGTGTCTTGGTAGTAGATGCACAGACAGGCATTATAAAAGAATATACTATAGCCAATACCCCTCAATGGGTAGATCGTATACAACCCATTGGCTTTATTGAAGACCAATTAAATGACTGGGGCGAGTTAGTACATGGCTATTGGAATTTTTCTAATGCAGATAAACTAAAAATTACCGAAGGGATGAGCTTAGTGTATGGTAAAGATAATAAGTCCTATTGGTACACGGGTTTAACTTCTGTAGGAAAAGATGAATCATCTGTAGGGTTTGTATTAGTAGATACTCGTACTAAACAAGCTACATTTTATAAACAAAGTGGAGCAACGGAATTTGCCGCACAAAATTCAGCCCAAGGAAAAGTACAGGAGAAAGGATATAACGCGTCATTACCTATTCCGTATAATATTAACAATATCCCTACTTACGTTATGACGTTAAAAGATAGAGGCGGTTTAGTAAAAATGTTTGCTATGGTTTCTATTCATGATTATACTATTGTTGGCGTAGGAAATACGATGCGTGAAACTCTAATGGCTTATAAAAATGCTTATAATATGTCAGGTGATGGGATAAAATTAGAAACCGCAACAGATAAAAAAACGGTTAAATCCGCAGTAACTCGTATACAAAACGATGTGAAAAATGGCAATAGTTTTTACTACTTTACCATACAAGGAGAAAATAAAATATTTATTGGTTCTTCACAGTTGTCTAATCAATTACCCATTACACGCGTAGGAGATCAAGTAGAAATTACTTATGATGCAGACAATGAAGAAGTCATAGATGTCTCTAGTTTTAAAAATTTTTCGTTAGAAAAATAAAGAATAACTCCAAACAGAGTAATATTACAACGTTTAATTTTTGATTTCAATCTTAAGGAGAACTTAAGCGATCCGAGTTATCATCTGATTAATTTTGGCGGTTCTCCTTTGGCTTGTCTAGGGAAAAATGAGGAATGAAGTTTCAGAATTAATAGACTCTTTTAAAACGGTCTGTAATTTAAAAGACTAATAAACACTATTCTCCCATGAAGTATTTTTCATTAGGATTCTTGTCATCCCGACATAAGGAGGGATCCGATAAAGTGAGCAACGCAACGTTTTTTTTTAAAATTCTGGTTATGATACTCCCCTTTCATGAAGTGTTTTTGATTGGGATTATGCGACTCCTCCTACCGTCGGAGTAACAAATGGGGCTGAAAATAAAACCTAAGAGGTTAAAATAACATTATCTCATTTTTTAAAATTTCATCATAATATCCTGTCTTTTCGGAATTAGAAACAGGGTCAAAAACTACCGTTTGGGTCTTTTTTACTCGCTCTCGTAGAATTTTAAAATGAAATCTTAAAAAGTGGGTGCCTAAAAGTAATCGTTTAACGTCTAGCTTGTTACTTCGGCGACAGGAGAAGCACATTATTAGTACTATGTAATTTCTCCTTTTAGTGTCGAAATAACAAGATTGCCCTCTTTTTTTAGGACACCCTCTTTTATGTTTGATTATCCTAAGAAAGGATATCTATAATCTACTGGTGTTACAAAAGTTTCTTTGATTGTTCTAGGAGAAACCCAACGTAATAAGTTTTGCGCAGAACCTGCTTTATCATTGGTTCCAGAAGCTCTAGCTCCTCCAAATGGTTGCATTCCTACTACTGCTCCTGTTGGTTTATCATTAATATAGAAGTTACCCGCACAGTTTTGCAACGCTATTGTGGCTTCTTCAATGGCATAACGACAACCACTGAAAACGGCACCTGTTAACGCATATTCTGAGGTAGCATCTACTAATTTTAAAGTATCTGTCCAAGCGGCATCTTCATATACATAAATAGTCAATACTGGACCGAATAATTCGGTTTCCATAGTTGCGTATTTTGGGTTTGTTGTTAAGATAACCGTTGGTTCTACGAAATATCCTTTTGATTTATCATACCCTCCACCAAAAATAACTTCTGCATCGGCATCAGCCTTAGCTTGGTCAATATATTTGGCTAATTTATCAAATGATCCTTCATGAATAACTGCCGTTACAAAGTTGGAGAAATCTTCTGGCGAACCTTGCTTGAATGTTGCTAATTCTTTGCCCATTTCTTCTTTGATAGCAGACCATAAAGAAGCTGGAAAATAGGCTCTTGAAGCGGCTGAACACTTTTGTCCTTGAAATTCAAAGGCACCACGTAATGTATTAGCTACTACTTGTTTTACATTAGCTGTAGGATGTACTAAAACGAAATCTTTCCCTCCGGTTTCTCCTACAATTCTCGGATATGTTTTATAGGTATGGATGTTTTCTCCGATTTTCTTCCATAATTCTTTAAAGATAAACGTAGAACCTGTATAGTGAATACCCGCAAAATCAGGAGAGGCTAATATTGTGTCTGTTACCATTACAGGATCACCAAAAACGACATTGATTACACCGTCTGGCACGCCTGCTTCTTTAAAAACATCAATGATTATTTTTGCTGAAAAAACTTGGCTATCGGATGGTTTCCAAACTACTACATTCCCCATTAAAGCTGCACTTGCAGGCAAATTAGCCGCAATAGCTGTAAAGTTAAAAGGGGTAATAGCATATACGAACCCCTCTAACGGACGGTACTCTACACGATTCCATACGGACGAATCAGAAGCGGGTTGATCTTTATAGATTTGCACCATAAATTCTACATTATAACGCAAGAAATCTATTAATTCGCAAGCCGCATCAATTTCGGCTTGATGAATTGTTTTGGATTGTGCAATCATAGTAGCTGCATTAATTTTTGCACGGTAAGGCCCTGCAATTAATTCAGCCGCTTTTAAAAAGATAGCCGCTCTTTGCTCCCATGCCATGTTAGCCCATTTTGTACGGCTTTCTAAAGCATTGGTAATAGCTTTTTGTACGTGTTCTTTCTCTGCTAGATGATAGGTTCCTACTACATGTTGGTGATCATGTGGTGGAGTCATATTGCGTGTATTACCTGTACGAATTTCTTCGCTACCGATATATAGAGGAACATCTACTTTTGAATTCCACATTTCTTGATAAGCTGCTAATACAGCAGCTCTCTCTGGAGAATTTGGAGCGTACGATTTTACGGGTTCATTAACCGCTTTTGGTACGTTAAAAAATCCTTTAAGCATTGTATTTTTATTGTTTAAATTATACGTTCATTTTATGTAATACTAACAAAAATACAAAATGCCTTTTAAAAAAGGCATCGTATCTCTTTTTTTTTAAATTTTATAAAATTAAACTGTATTTTATGTACACCAAACTAACTTAGCGCAAAAGGTGCATTTAAGTAAAAAACAGGTATTACAACATTAAATTTTTTTGTAGTAGCAAAATTAATCATCGTAAAATATCCTGTCATACTACCATGTGGGGAAGAAAGTAGACATCCTGAACTATAGGTATACTTTTCTCCTGACTTGAGTATGGGTTTTTCTCCTACTACTCCTTCTCCTTCTACGGTTTCGTGATAATTGAGTGCATCGTATATATCCCAATGACGAGATAGAAGTTGTACTTGGTCTTTACTATGATTTTCTATGGTAATATGATATGAAAATGCAAAATGCACAGACTGGTTTTTGAAATAAGTTCCTTCAAAAATTGTCTCTACCGAAATTTTGATCCCTTTTGTAACTTGAGTAACCATTTTACCTTTTGTTGTAAGCGCAAATTTAGCAAAAAATAAAAACATCTTTGTTTTTAATATTTGTTAAATTTAATTAGTAATATTTTGTGAACTTGCTTCTCCTACGCCTATTATTCGATCAAAACGTTCTCCGTTAGCTCGATAATATACAAAAACCTGGTATTTATTTTCTGTTTGATAATAATTTCCGTCAATGGCGTTCTTATAATCTATTTGATTTTTTGGGTTTATTAAGGTATAATTATAGTTTACAAATCCTTGTTTAATCATAATGGCTTTTTCATACATTTCTTTACTTGCATTATAGTCCATTTTGTTTTCATCTGTCATTTGATAATTGTTAAATAAGCCTGTTACATAAATAGTGGCATCTTTTGGATAATTAGGTGCAAATAAGGAAAAGTAAACCCAAGTATAATCTGTTTCTACATCATTATTGTCTCGTGCAAAAATGTTTCTATTCTGAAAAATTCCGTTGATATCAGGAAAAAAGGTATATCCTTTATCTTTTCTTACTTCATTAGAATATAACAAGGTTTTGTACAAACCTGAATTTGAATCTACCCTTGCTATATTGTTGGTAGGTGTTTTTATGTCTTTATTATCGTAATAATAATATTCATTTCCTGCCCAAAATTGTGTTTCAGCGTTGTAACGATAGATCAATTCATTACCAATGGTATATTGTGGTTTTATATTGTATTTAGCCGTATTCCATCGCCCATTTTGAATGAGTGCAATTTTTATATTTTGTAATGGATTTTGAAAAAGGATATTTTTAGATTTTATGGCAAATTCAACATTGTGTTTTTCTGCTATATCATTTAGAGTCCTGGAGCGTTTGATTTGAATGGGGACTTCTACTCTTTTTTCATAAATTATAAACTTTCTTGAAAAGATTATTTCTTTATTTTTATTTAAAATAGAAAGTATGTAATTCCCGCTTTTTATAATTTGACAAAAATTATTCGGAAAATTCAAACGATAATGGGAATAACCTTGTAGGGTATTGAATGAATTTTGATAGTCTTGAATTCGTTGATTATCATTCCCATTTAAATATTCATTTCTAGTTAGATCGGATATTTCCCAATCGTAATTGCAGTGAGTTAAGGTAAAATAATAGTCTTCTTCATTCCCGTGTAAATCATCAAAACTAAATTCAAAATCTTCTCCTAATTCAAAAAAAGGAAACACTACATGATCCCCTTGTTTAAATGCAATGGTTTTAATATTAAATGGCGCAACATTTTCAACTAGTTGACACCAAGCACAATGATTAAAAAGCAATACTATGAAGAGGGAAATTGATTTCATGGTTTATGGTTTAATTAAAACTACATTAATTTGCATAATTGGAAACTAAATTACTATTTTAAACCTATTATTGTTTAATTTATTGCAAGAAATATGCTAAATTTTCGGTTATTGATTCGGGGATAACACTTTCATCAATAATACTGTCAGATAATTCTTTTTTATTTTGTTGCAATTGTAATATTTTTTCTTCAATTGTATTTTGTGTGATAAAACGAACGACATTTACTTTGTTTTCTTGTCCGATTCTATGAGCTCTTGCTATGGCTTGTTTTTCTGCAAAAGGATTCCACCAAGGATCTAATAAAATGATATAAGAAGCTTTTGTTAAATTAAGTCCTACTCCTCCTGCTTTTAGGGAAATAAAGAAGAATACGATCTCTTCATCTGTTTGAAACTGTCTTACACTATTTTCTCTTTGTTCTACGGATGTAGTGCCTGTTAATGAACAAAAACGAATATTATTTTGAACACACCAATCTTCATAAATAGCTAAATGACTTACAAACGAGCTAAATATTAAGGTTTTATTCTTTGCTTTTGCCAAAGTATCTAAATATCCAGTTACATCATAAAACTTACCCGATGCCATTGTTAGAGTGGGATCAACTAACTTAGGATGATTGCTCCATTGGCGTAGTTTCATTAGCACATTTAATATATGTATCATAGAAGATGAATCTTCTAATTTAAGGAGGTAGTTACGAGCTTTGGATTTTTCTTCTTCGTATTGTTTTTCTTGTTCTTCATCCATTTGGCAGTATACTACTTGTTCTATTAAGTCGGGAAGATCTTTTAATACTTCTGTCTTGGTTCTTCTTAGGATATAAGGATTGATAATATTTTTTAGCTCACCTATTTTACTTTCATCTTTATATTTTTCAATTGGTTTTTTAAAATATTGATCAAAAAAAGGAAATTCACCTAATATAGATGGATTTATAAATTGCATTTGTGACCACAGATCTGCTAATGAATTTTCAATAGGTGTACCACTTAACGAAATTCTATGTTCTGCTTGTAAGGTGGTTAAGGCTTTGAATATTTTAGAATTTCGGTTTTTTATTTGTTGGCTTTCATCTACGATTAAATAATGAAAAGGGATTTTTTGTAGTGATACGCTGTCTCTACTTAGTATAGAGAAGCTGGTAAATATAAGATCGTAACGATTTAACTTTTTCCCCAATATCTTTCTATCTGTTCCTACGTATTTTATACATTTGAAATGGGGTGCAAATTTTTTAGCTTCATTGTACCAGTTGAATACTAATGAGGAGGGCACTACAACTAATGCTTTTAATGGTTCTGCTTCTTGTGTTTTTGAATCCGCAAATAGATCCATTTCAGAGGTTGCAACTGATGCTTCTGATCGTTCGTTTTCTTGTACTGCAATAAGTAAGGCTAATGTTTGTAAGGTTTTACCCAACCCCATATCATCTGCTAGACAAGCTCCTACTCCGTTTGTATAATGATTCAAAAGCCATTGTACCCCTTGAATTTGATACGGTCTTAAAGTGGCTTTTAACAAATTCGAAGGCTCATAAATTAAGGTTTGTTTTGAGGTGTTTTCTGTTTCTAAAATAACATCTTCTAAATTTAAATTCTGGAAATGACTTTTAGGCAAACTAATCCCTCCATCCGTTTGCTTTGTTCCAAATTGAGCTAGTGTGCCATAGCGTTTCATCCATTCACTAGGAATAATAAAGTACGTTCCATCTGGGAGTAAAAACCATTGATTTCCATTTTTAATATTAGATACAATATCTGAAAAAGGGAAATTATGAGTTCCACAGGAAATAGTCATCTTCAGATCAAACCAATCGGCTTGTTCAGTACTTTGTAAAGAAAGTGTTATTTTATTGGTTTGAATTTTTTTATGATCAATTAAAAATGGATCTAAAAGGAAGCCTAGTGCTTGTAAATTTTCTTTTTGTTTCAAGATAAATTCTATACTATCTAATTCGGCAGAGGAATTAGATAAATAAAAGTTTCCTTCTCTGTTTTTTTCAAATCCAAAGTCAATTAATTTTTTTTCTATTACTAACTCTTTTGAGAAATCTCTTTTATATTGAATTACTTTTACGGCATCATCTGCTTCAAATGCTATAGAAGAATCTTGTTTTTTATCCATATTCGATGAAAAAACATATCCTTTGTAATCAAAGAGAATCTGAATAAAAAACTGTTTATTTAAAAAATCATGATTTCCTTTTAAATCATAAGAGACTATTTCATCAAAAGTGTCAATTATAAAACCTTCGGTTTCTATTGTTACTTTTTTTATGATATCACTAATAAATTTTTTAAAATACTCCGTTTCCATTCGTTTAGGAATGTGTACCGATTGATTTTTCAGGAATGGTTTTAACTTTAATCCATCTATTTCTGGAATTAAAATTAGCTGTTTGTTAAAAACAATCCAGCAAGGAAATTGAGTTAAGATACTTATATCGTTTTGATAGGGATGTACTGTTTTTCCTTTATCAGTTAGAGTAAGTGTATACACGATTCCTTCTTCATTTTTAGTAAAATGTAATTGAGCAGGCATTGTTTTATTAGTAAAATGCACCTGATTAATATAAAACTCTTTTTTTGAATTTAAGTTTACACTAAAGGGGAGTTCTAAATCTTGAATAGCCTTTAAAATAGCTTCTGTTTTTCTATTTAAGTACTCTTGTAAAAGTTTTTTGATAGTCTTATCTTCTTTTAGTAAACTTAATGAAGTTATTTTTTTATTCTTTGTAAATTTTTTAAGAATATTTTCTGTTTTCAAATCAATTACTAGAAGCCATAATTTCTTTTCTTCTGAACTTAATTCTTTTGAAATGCTTTTTAAAGTTTCTTCATTGGCTGTTTTAAAAACATACAAAGGAAGTTGGTTTGTATTGATTAAATACAAAAAGGGAACCCAACGTTCTTCTGCTTCATTCCATGATAAATCGAGTGCTAACGAAAAAGACATTCTTTTTAAATTTATAATTGTTATTATTCTATAATTTAAAAAGGAGGAATCTCATCATTTTCAACAAGACTCCTCCTTTTAGATAATTTATTTTTCTTTTTATTTAAAACAAACAGGAATAATTTCTCCTTTTGCTAAACAATATTTTTGAACCAATGAGTCTTCTAATGTTTTGGTATAATCTATTTCTTTAACAGTAAAACCTATGCTTCTTAATTTATCAAAATAGTCTAGCCCATATACACGCACATGATCATATTGTCCGAATATTTTTGCACGTTCTTTTGGATCTGTTATTGTATCATCAGCAAAGGTAGTTTGTCGTGAATAATCCTGTGGAATCTGAAAAATCCCCATTCCTCCTGGTTTAAGTACACGATATAATTCTTGCATGGCTTTTGTGTCATCTGGAATATGTTCTAAAACATGATTACAAAAAATAATGTCATACGAATTATCTTTAAACGGAAGATTGCATATATCTGCTTTTACATCAGCTAATGGCGAAAACAAATCGGTAGTAACATATTCTATATTCGTTTGTTTTTTAAACCGTTTGTAGAACTCTTGTTCTGGAGCAAAATGCAATACTTTTTTTTTATTCTTAGCTATAAAAAAATCAGTTTCATTTTGAAGGTATAACCACAACAAACGGTGTCTTTCTAATGAAAGTGTACTAGGTGAAAGAACATTATTCCTTTGATTACCATAACCATAGGGAAGAAACATTCTGAAACTTTTTCCGTCTATAGGATCTGTAAATTGGTTTCCTTTTAATACAAATGCTAATATAGGGCGTACTATAAAACTAATTCTTATCAGAATTGGTCTTGGGATTACATTTAAAAAGAATTTAAATATTTTTTTCATTTTTTGTTTTATGCTAATTTAAAATCGTAGTACCGTTTTGTTTGAACTAAAAACATGTATGAATGTTATTTTGTTTTCATAAAAATTATTAGTTTGGATACTGTTTTCTAAATATATTTTTAGTATTTTTTGATTGTTTGAAAAATTTTAGAAACAACTTCCGTAATTTTTTTCCAATTATGAGTCAGATTGCAAACTCTTTCATCTTTAAATTCAATTAAAAAAACATTACCTTCTTAACCATCTAAAGCGTCAACTGTACTGTTATTAAGAGATCTAATTATCCCATTTATAACATTTTTTTATTCCACGAGATTTTTTACAGAACGAGTATGGTCTTGATGTTGTTTGTTCAAACTTAACTCTAAAATCGTTTTACTAAGAATAGTCTCATCTAATACCAATTTTATTTCTTTATTGAAGCTCGTTTTCTAGAACAGATATTTCAACAAAAATATTTTTTTATACCATCACTATCAAGTTCTAAATTAGCAAAAAAAATTAACAGATTCTATCCAACTTTTGTCTATTGATTTTGTTTGGAATACATCAATGAAGAACTATCGAATTTGTTAATTTCTTGAAAAAATCAATGATAATAATATGTTATCAATAATAAATTCCCTTCATCAAAAGAATTTTTACCTTGATTAAATCCTTTGATTATTGAGTACACAACTTTACTTACAGTACTTTTACTAGAATCATTTTGTCCAGCTATTAAGGTAATTCTGTCTATAGTTATATCCGCCTTTCTATTATAGCAATATTTTAGAATTTTAACTTCATTGTATTTTACTTAAAAACAATATTTATTTTTTAAATTTGATATAGAAAGATTTGAAGGAATCATCAAATCACTAATTTATTGGCTCTAAACTCATCCTCTTCATTAGTTTGTATACCTAATGCTTGATAAATGTATGCAAAGGTTGAAAGGAGTTCAGGTTTTCCATCAATTATGGCTACATCGTGTTCAAAATGGGCAGAAGGTTTACCATCAGCAGTCGTAATAGTCCAGCCATCTTTATGTTGTTTGATATTTTTAGTTCCCATATTAACCATAGGTTCTATAGCCACTACCATTCCTTCTTGCAATAGTTTACCTCGTCCTTTTTTACCATAATTAGGCATTTCGGGTGCTTCGTGCATTGTTTCCCCTATACCATGCCCTACCAGTTCACGAACCACACCGTAACCATGACTTTCACAATATTTTTGGATTGCATGACCAACATCTTCTGTTCTGTTTCCTGCTTTTAATTCACGAATACCAATATACAGTGATTCTTTTGTGGTTTTTAAAAGCATTTTAGTGGCTAGATCCACCTCTCCTACTTCAAAAGTATAGGCATGATCTCCATAAAACCCATTTTTTAAGGCTCCACAATCTACTGAAATAATATCGCCCTCTTCTAAAGGCTTATCCGTTGGAATTCCGTGAACTACCTGTGAATTCGGACTCATACAAAGTGAATTTGGAAAACCATACATTCCTAAGAATGCAGGTGTAGCACCGTGGTCACGAATAAAGGTTTCTGCTAATTTATCTAAATATAAGGTACTTACTCCAGGCTTGATTTCTGAAGCTAACATCCCTAACGTTTTTGACACAATTAAAGCACTTTCTCGCATTAATTCTATCTGCTCTCGTGTTTTTACTATTATTTTACTCATTTCTTCAAAGTAAGTGTGCAAAAATACAATAATAGTTTAATAAACGATCTAATTTTAGGCATGAGATTTATCATATTACGATCCTTACTAAATACTTAGATTTGGGGGTAAAATTTTAGGTTATGAGTAAATATGTATCCGCAGCGGAAGCTGTAAAAGTAGTTAAGTCTGGTCATCGAGTTTATGTACAAGCGGCGGCGGCTACACCCAGTGTGTTAACAAAGGCTTTATCAGAAAGAGCATCAGAACTAAAAAATGTAGAAATATGTCATTTGCATACAGAAGGAGAGGCACCGTATGCGGACCCTTCTCTATCGGCTAGTTTTCATGTTAATTCTTTCTTTATAGGCGCTAATGTACGTCATACGTTAAAGGAAGGCAATGGCTCTTATACGCCTGTTTTTTTGAGTGAATTACCTAATTTATTCCGAAAAAAGGTAGTTCTATTAGATGTTGTTTTTATTCACGTATCGCCACCAGACAAACATGGCTATTGTTCATTAGGTACTTCTGTGGAAGCTACTTTAGCAGCTATAGAAAATGCCAAAATTGTTGTTGCTCAAGTAAATCCTCAAATGCCAAGAACTTTTGGAGATGGAATCCTACACGAAACCGAAATAGATTATATGGTAGAGGTCAATCATCCTATATTTGGTCATAAGATAGCTCCTATTTCGGCTGAAGAAGAAAAAATAGGAAGTTATGTAGCTAGTCTGATAGAAAACAAAAGCACCTTACAAATGGGCATTGGTTCTATCCCTAATGCTGTATTATCTAAACTTACAAATCATAAAGATTTAGGATTACATACTGAAATGTTTAGTGACGGGGTAATTGACTTAATTGAAAAAGATATTATTAATTGTAATTACAAAGGGATATTACAAAGAAGGGTATTAGCTACTTTTTTAATAGGTTCTCAACGATTGTATGATTTTGTAAATGACAATCCTTTTATTGAAATGAAAGAATCTTCATTTGTAAATGACACGGCTAGAATACGAAAAAACAAAAGAATGGTAGCTATTAATTCAGCTATTGAGGTGGATTTAACGGGGCAAGTTTGTGCTGATTCTATAGGAATGAAAATGTATTCAGGAGTGGGTGGACAAATGGACTTTATTCGTGGAGCTTCACTTAGTGAAGAAGGAAAAGCAATTATTGCCTTACCTTCTATTACTAAGAAAGGGGAGAGTAGAATTGTTCCGTTCTTAAAACAAGGAGCTGGTGTAGTAACTACTCGTTCACATGTGCAATATATTATTACAGAAAATGGCATAGCGGACCTATACGGAAAAACGCTCAAACAGCGCGTAAATGAAATGGTAAAAATTGCACATCCTACCCATCAAGAACGCATTGAAAAAGAATACACAAACTATTTAAAAACTATATAATAATTAAAGAAAGAAGGTGTCCAAAAAATAGATAATCTGTTATCTAACGTTGTTCAGTCGTCTTACTCTAACCAACCCAAAGGAAACCTAGGCAAAACAAAATTACATACTTTTGATAATGAAATGCCTCTTTCCCTCAGAGTAACAAACTAAATCTTGATTCTTTACTTTTTAGGACACCCTCTTGATTCTTCACTTTGCTTATAATTATTAAAAATAAACATTTTACACCAACTACTCCCCAAAAATTTCAGGTAAAAGGAAGCTTTATTTGCTTAGAAACTTTTTTCAAAATACCACTATTCTCTGGGTTCATAATTTCAAATACTATAAGTCTCTTTTATCTTTACTCTTTCTAAACTAAGATTTATTCTTTGTTTCTAGCTTTTTTTTTTATTAATTTGTACTGATGAGATTGCTATATATCATATTATCCGTTTATTTCCTCATATTGTCAGGGTTGCCTTGTCTCGATATGATAGAAGATGAACGATCTATGGCTCAATCTATCACAACTAATCTACAGGATAAAAATCATTCGCATACTGATGATGATTTGTGTTCCCCTTTTTGTGTATGCAATTGTTGCGGTACTCAAATATTAGTCTACCAATCAATTATTTCCTACGATTTTGAAACCTTTTCTATTATAAATACTAAAAATAAAGAATCACTTTACAAGTCGGTTTTTTATACTAATTTCTACAACAGTATTTGGCAACCACCCAAAATAGTATAATAAGTTTTATAGTGTAGCGTAGTTAAGAACTACGCAAATACTTTTCTAATAGCAACTCTTTTGTTTGCTCATTATTAACTTATTATATATTTTCGATGTTAGATAAAATTATACAATTCAGTATAAAGAACAAGTTTCTTATACTGCTTTTTACCATTATATTATTAGCTTGGGGAAGCTATTCGGTAAAACAATTACCTCTTGATGCCCTACCAGATGTAACAAATAATCAGGTACAAATTATTACTACCGCCCCGACTCTTGCTAGTCAAGAAGTAGAACAATTAATCACATATCCTTTAGAACGATCTGTAAAAACGATCCCTAAAATTGTAGAATTACGCAGTATTTCACGATTTGGACTATCTGTTGTAACGGTTGTTTTTAAAGATGACGTTGATATTTATTGGGCTCGTGAACAGATTTTTCAACGCTTAAAAGAAGCACAAGAAAACATCCCTGATTATGCGGGTTCTCCTAGTTTAGCTCCTATTTCTACAGGACTTGGCGAAATTTATCAATATGATGTATATGCTAAAAAAGGGTATGAAAACAAATACGACGCCATACAATTACGAACGATTCAAGATTGGATCATTGTACCTCAACTACAAGGTATAGAAGGCGTTGCAGAAGTTAGCACTTGGGGAGGCAAATTAAAACAGTATGAAATAGCTGTTAATCCTAACACCCTTAATAGCTTAGGCGTTACTATTTCAGAAATTTTTCAAGCTCTTGAAAAAAACAATCAAAATACAGGAGGCGCTTATATTGAAAAAGATCAATACGCCTACTTCATTCGTGGTGTAGGAATGGCTACAGGCATTCAAGATCTACAAAACGTTGTAGTAAAAAATCGTAATGGCGCTCCTGTATTAATTCGTGATGTAGCTACAGTACGCGAAGGTATTGCGTTACGATACGGAGCTTCAACTAAAGATGGGAAAGGCGAAATTGTTAGCGGATTAGCCCTAATGCTTAAGGGCGAAAATTCAAGTGCCGTGGTTAATCGTGTGAAAGAAAAAATGGAACAAATTAACAAAACACTTCCAGAAGGTGTCGTAGCTGAAGCTTTTATTGACCGAGGAAAACTCGTAGACAATGCCGTTGGAACAATTACCAAAAATCTGATAGAAGGTGCTCTTATAGTTATTTTTGTATTAATTCTGTTCTTGGGTAATCTGCGTGCAGGACTCATTGTAGCTTCTGTAATCCCTCTATCAATGCTTTTTGCAGTAATTCTAATGAATTATTTTGGAATAAGTGGTAACCTAATGAGTTTAGGAGCTATAGATTTTGGAATTATTGTAGATGGAGCGGTAATTATTGTAGAAGCCACAATGCATCATTTACTTCTTACTAAACGAAAAAAACCTCTTACTCAATCCGAAATGGATGAAGAAGTTTATCAATCTGCTTCAAAAATTAGAAGTAGTGCTGCTTTTGGCGAAATGATTATCTTAATTGTGTATTTACCCATTCTTGCCTTAATAGGTACTGAGGGAAAAATGTTTAGACCCATGGCTATGACCGTTGGATTTGCTGTTATTGGAGCATTTACTTTATCCCTTACTTACGTACCTATGATGTCTGCTTTATTTTTATCAAAAAACACAGAACATAAAGAAAATTTTAGCGATCGAATGATGGCATGGCTAGAAAGCAAATACATTCCCATCCTTGAAAAAGCGTTAACTTTTAAAAAAATAATTTTAGGGATAGCTATCGGACTCTTTGCCTTTACCTTATTAACTTTTCAAAACATGGGAGGCGAATTTATACCTACCATTGAAGAAGGGGATTTAGCTATAAATGCTACTATTATGACCGGAAGTTCTTTATCTCAAATGGTGGAAACAACCACAAAATATGAACAACTATTAAAAGCCAAATTCCCTGAAATTAAAACCATTGTAACGAAAATAGGAAGTGGCGAAATTCCAACCGACCCAATGCCTATAGAAAGTGGGGATTTGATTATTGTTCTAAAAGATAAAAGCGAATGGGTAACCGCTGATAATTGGGAAGATTTAGCGAACATGATGAAGGAGGAAATGGAAGCTATTCCAGGCGCAAACATCGAAATATCTCAACCAATTCAAATGCGTTTTAATGAGTTAATGACCGGAAGTCGTAGCGATATTGCTATTAAAATTTTTGGCGATGACCTAGAAGTATTAGATGTAAAAGCAAAAGAGCTGATTTCTAAAATTAATACTATTGAAGGAATTGGCGACCTGAAAGCCGAAAAAGTAAGTGGTTTACCACAAATAACTATAAAATATGACTACAATAAAATAGCTTTATACGGTTTGAATATAACAGATATTAACAAAATCATCCGCGCCTCTTTTGCTGGTGAAAGTTCTGGCAAAATTTACGAAAACAGTAAGCGTTTTGATGTTGTTGTCAGACTAGACAAAAACTTCAGAACAGATATAACGGATGTTAATAACTTATTTATTCCATTAAACAGTGGACAACAAGTACCTCTCTCTCAAGTTGCATCAATAACCTACGAACAAGGTCCAGTACAAGTTTCTCGAGAAAACGGAAAAAGAAGAATTACCGTTGGCCTGAACGTAAGAGGTCGTGACATTAAGAGTGTCGTAGAGGAAATCCAACTAAAAGTAAATAAAAACTTTAAACTTCCTCCTGGTTACTTTATAACCTATGGCGGACAATTTGAAAATCTAGTAGAAGCAAACAAACGTTTGTCAGTAGCATTACCTATAGCTCTCGCATTAATTATGGTTTTATTATATTTTACATTTAACAGTATTAAGCAATCTTTGCTAATCTTTACAGCCATTCCTCTTTCTGCTATTGGAGGCGTTTTTGCTCTTTGGTTACGAGGAATGCCTTTTAGTATTTCTGCGGGCATTGGCTTTATAGCGTTATTTGGTATAGCCGTTTTAAACGGAATTGTACTTATTTCGTACTTTAATCAGCTTAAAACAGAAGGAATTAGCGATCCTGTTAAACGTGTGTTTTTAGGTACTAAAACAAGATTACGTCCTGTACTTATGACTGCCGCAGTAGCTTCATTAGGTTTTATGCCAATGGCTCTTTCTAGTAGTGGTGGAGCGGAGGTACAAAAACCTCTAGCAACTGTAGTTATTGGAGGCTTAATTTCAGCCACTTTATTAACCTTAATTGTTTTACCTATTCTTTATTTAGTATTTGAAAAGGGAATCAAACACAATAAAAACATAACTACCACTTTTATCCCTAGTATCTTATTTCTTTTTAGCACACTAAGTTTTGGACAAAACACACAAAACATCACGCTATCAGGAGCTATTGAATTAGCTAAAAAAAATAATACTGAATTAAAAATTGCCGATAAGGAAATTGAAAAACAAAAAATATTGAAAAAAGCCGCTTTTCAACCCGATCCTCTACAAGTTCAGTATCAAGGAGGGCAATTTAATGCTAAAGAATTTGACCATAATGTTACTATTCAACAATATTTCCCTATTGGAGGCATTACTAAAGCAAACAAACAATTACAAGATGAGTTGGCTAAATTAGCTGAAAAACGAAAAGCAATTACGGAATATGAATTAGAAAAAGCTGTAACACTTGCTTTTTATCAATATCTCTATGGCATTGCTACTCAAAAATTAAATACCGATCTAAATAATATTTATACTAATTTTTTAAAAAATGCAGAGCTCAGACACAAAACAGGCGAAACAGGCAGCATAGAAGTTATTAGCGCTCAAGCCAAAATGAAAGAAATTGAAACTCAAAAAAAACAGATCATTCATGATTTATCTATTTACTTAAAACAGTTACAATTTTTTTTACAAACAGAAGAAACAATCACCCCTGATGTTCTAACTCCTTTAGAATACAAATTAGTATCAAACGAAAGTAACAAGATAGAAAATCTAGTTACAGACTATTATAAGCAACAAATTCTAGTAAACCAAAAAGAAACGGCTGTATACAAAGCACTAACAATTCCTAAAATAGGAATTGGTTATTTTTTTCAAACTATTCAGTTACAATCTCCTTTTCAAGGTTTTACAGCAGGCCTACAAATTCCATTATTTGGAAATGTTAATATTTCAAAGGCAAAAGCTTCTGAAATAAATGCCGCACAATCAGAATTATCGTTAAATAAGAGCAAATTAATCATTCAGTTGCAAAACCAAGAACTAATAGAAACCTATGAAAAGCATAAAAAAAGCTTGCAATATTATCAAAAAGAAGGTTTACAATATGCAGAACAAATCATTATAGCTGCACAAAAAAGTTATGCAAATGGAGATTTAAGTTACTGGTCTTATATTAATTTTTTAAACCAAGCAATTGATATTAAAAGACAAGCTATAGAAGTAACAAACGCTTACAACCAAAGTGCTATTTCTCTACAATACCCATCAATTCCTAACAACTAATAGATATTAAAATGAACAATATAAAATCACGATTAAAATTTTTCTTACTTATCAATACTTTTATTTTAATTCTCCTTACTTCTTGTAAAGAAAACAAAACAGATGGATCTAATGAAGAAAAAAAATCAGAAAATGAAGTAGCTTTAACTCTAGTTCAATACAAAACCATTGGCATTGAAATAGGTAAGATAGAACATAAAAATCTAAATAGTGCTATAAAAGCAAGTGGTTATACAACTGTTCCTCCACAAAACAAAGCAGATGTTTCTACTTTAATCAATGGTGTCATAAAAGACATTTTTGTTCTAGAAGGTACTTATGTAACAAAAGGAAAAGTTCTAGCTACTATTCAAAACTTAGAAGTAACTAAAATTCAAGAAGATTACCAAACTGCTATAGCTAATATTGAATACTTACAATTAGAATACAATCGTCAGAAAACCTTAAGTGATGAAGATGTAAATCCTAAAAAAACTTTTCAAGAAGTAAAATCAAAATTAGCTGTCGAAAGAGCCAAAGCACAAGCTGCAAAAAACAAATTACAAGCTTTAAACATAAGTTTAAAAGGAAGCACTTCTCTAATTCCTATTCTGGCTCCCATTAGTGGTTATGTTGGAAAAATAAATATCACTAAGGGGTCTTTTGCTGACACAGGATTAGCCTTATTTGAAGTTGTTAACAACAGTGAAATGCATCTAGATCTTAATGTATACGAAAAAGATTTAGATAAAATTGCAATAGGTCAAGAAGTTGATTTCATCTTGACCAATCAATCCAACCGAATCATCAAAGGAAAAATATTTGGCATCAACAAATCATTTTCCAATGAAAGTAAAACCGTTGCTGTACATGCTAAAATCAACTCTAGTGACAGTAAAGAACTAATTACGGGAATGTATGTTAACGCCAATATAAACGTTACCAATCAAACCGTTCAAGCTTTACCTAAAGATGCAGTAGTTAGAAACGGTGAAAAATATTACATCTATCTCCAAGAAGATTCTCATCAAGAAAATCCAAAAGAAACACATCAAAATAAAGAAGAGGAAGAAAATGAAATTCACTTTAAAGCAATAGAGGTCGTTCCAGGTCCTACCGATTTAGGCTATACTGAAATAAAACTGATTGACCCCGTTCCTAGTACTGCTAAAGTTGTTACAAAAGGAGCTTTTTATTTATTATCACAATCTAAAGGTGGAGGAGAACACGAACATTAAAATTTATACAAATGAAAAATCATAATAAACACAATCCCAACAAAAAACAAACTTGCTGTACCCTAAAGGACGATGTACATCAACATTCCGATAACAAATCGGAATGTTGTACTCCTGAAAAAAATCATTCGGATAATGATGGTCATAACCATGATACCAACATTGTGCCTTTTAATTTGTTTTTCCCTATTATCGTTTCATTCGTTTTATTACTAATTGCTATTGGCTTAGATAATTATATTCCTCAATTATGGTTTACGGAGTGGTTAAGGATAAGTTGGTACCTGTTAGCTTATTTGCCTGTAGGTTTTCCTGTTTTAAAAGAAGCTTTTGAAAACATTGCTAAAGGCAACTTTTTCTCAGAATTTTTACTAATGTCTATTGCTACAGTAGGCGCATTTGCTATAAATGAATTTCCAGAAGGCGTAGCCGTCATGCTATTCTATTCAGTAGGTGAAGTGTTTCAAACCTTGGCTGTAACCAGAGCTAAAGCCAATATTAAGTCATTATTAGACCAAAGACCTGATGAAGTAACTATTATTGAAAATAATAGCTCAAAAACAATAAAAGCTTCCCAAGCAAAAATTGGAGACATTATACTATTAAAACCAGGTGAAAAATTAGGTTTAGATGGCGAACTCCTTTCTGAAAAAACATCTTTTGACACAGCCGCTCTTACTGGTGAAAGCAAACCCAATACCAAAACAAAAGGAGAAACTGTTTTAGCAGGAATGATAAATCTAAATAGCGTTGCACAAATTAGAGTTACAACGGATTACAAGGATAGCAAACTATCAAAAATCCTTGAATTAGTACAAAACGCTACTACCCAAAAGGCTCCAACCGAATTATTCATTAGAAAATTTGCTAAAATTTACACTCCAATTGTGGTTCTTTTAGCGATTCTAATTTGTAGTATCCCCATCTGTTTTGTTTCTAATTATGTATTTAGCGATTGGTTATACAGAGCATTAGTCTTCTTGGTTATTTCATGCCCATGTGCTTTGGTTATAAGCATTCCTCTAGGCTATTTTGGAGGAATTGGAGCTGCTTCTAAAAACGGAATTTTATTCAAAGGAAGTAATTTTTTAGATAGTATAGCGGACATCCAAAATGTAGTAATGGATAAAACAGGAACTATGACCGAAGGGGTTTTTAAAGTACAAGAAGTTTCTTTTAATTCTAATTCTAATAAAGATAAAATCCTACAAATGGTGAATGCTCTCGAAAGTCAAAGTACACATCCTGTAGCTACTGCTATTCATGAATTTGTTGGTCCAATTGACTCTAACATTGCATTGAAAGATGTTGAAGAAATAGCGGGACATGGATTAAGAGCCATTGTTGATGGAAAAGAATTGTTAGTAGGAAATTTTAAATTAATGGACAAATTTAACATTACATATAATATAAATCCCGAATATATTATCTATACTCTAATTGCAGTGGCTTATGACAATAATTTTATAGGTTATCTAACAATAGCCGATAATATCAAAAAAGATGCACAACTCACCATTAATAAACTCAAAACCTTAGGTGTCAGAACTACAATGCTTAGTGGCGATAAAAGTACAGTGGTAAAATTTGTAGCCTCTAAATTAGGAATTACTAAATCATTTGGTGATTTATTACCCGAAGATAAAGTAAATAAGGTAAAAGAAATTATAGCCCAAAATGAAACCGTTGCTTTTGTGGGTGATGGTGTAAATGATGCCCCTGTAATTGCGCTAAGCAACATTGGGATAGCCATGGGAGGTTTAGGAAGCGATGCTGCCATAGAAACCGCAGATATAGTTATTCAAGATGATATGCCAAGTAAAATTCCAATGGCAATAGAAATAGGAAAACAGACAAAAAAAATTGTTTGGCAAAATATTAGTTTAGCATTTCTGGTAAAAGGTCTGGTTTTAATCCTTGGTGCTGGTGGCTTAGCTACTATGTGGGAGGCTGTTTTTGCCGATGTGGGTGTTGCCTTATTAGCTATTTTAAATGCTATTAGAATTCAACAAATGAAATTTACAGCATACTAATAAGTCTGAAAATACCAACCCAAAAAGTGCCTACATTGTATTTTTTACATCATATTTACTCGTATATCCTTCCAAGGAACACATCTAAGAGATCATAATATTTAAGAATACTTTTATAGAATAATATTAAAAAAACCATTTATAAAAATGCCCCAAAATAGTGTCTCCCTTTTTGGGGCATGTTCATTATAACGGGGTTTTTCGTTTTATCCCAGATTATGCGTTCGCCTTTGTCATGAAGATAAAAAGGACAAAGAAGGTAAAATGCTCGGAAATTTTTTACCGCAACGGTCTTCTTTTTACATTCAGGACAAAAAATGGAGTATATTGTTTAGATTCAAAGTCCTTTTTATCTGTAATAAATTTCTAATACGTAATCTGGTTTATAACATTAGTCCCTTTTATTCAAAAATATTTATCTTCTTAATAAACAAAACAAATACAAGTTTAAAACAGTATTTTTGTTGTTTAAAAATCATCTAACAAACTCATAGATACGTTTTTTATAATAAAAAATAAAAAAAACTACAAATTGTCAAATTAAGCTTATTCTAAGTGTTTCAATGAATTATAGAAAAACCAAATATATCAATCTATAAAAAAAATAAAAAAAAATATTTTTAATAAAAAAAATACATATATTGTAAAAAAATAAACATAAACTAAAAAACATTATTTTTTACTTAATCTATAATAAACATTAAAATCCGAATTAAAAAGGGTCTTACTAAAAAATGTATGTGATGAAAAAGATATTGTTTTTATTCATGCCGTTGCTGAACATAAATATTAGTTCTGCTCAATCTGAGTCCAAAACAATAGACCCTAGATTTGTGGGGTGTTGGGAAGGTTCGGAAGTTGAACAATTAGAAAAAGGGATTAGTAAACACTGGAAAACTTGTCGTTTTTCTAATGGTAGCTGTGTGTTTTCTTTTGTTTCTATAGACGAAAAAGATAATGTAAATGAAGCAACTTATAAAGGAATATGGTGGATTGAAAATGGTAGATTTTATGAAATCATTAATGAATATAAAGAGGCAGATGAGTATGAGTTTGAATTTGTAGGAGAGAGTATACGATTTACAGGCACCAAAGTTTCAGGCTATAAAAACACCTATTACACATTTATGGATCATAAAATAGATTAAATTCAATTATCGTTGAAACTAAGAAATAAATTATATAAAAAAACTGTCCCAAAGTACACTCTTATTATTTACTTCAAAGGGAGAATTGCATAATACAAATAACAACACCTCCCCTCACCAAAGCAACAAGCTAAATAGTAAGTTATTACTTTTCAGACAGTTTCTTTTTTTTATAAAATTAAATTTTTTTACGCATTCTAGCAACAGGTATATCTAATTGTTCACGATACTTAGCCACTGTCCTCCTTGCAATAGGATAACCACGCTCCTTTAATATAACCGCTAGTTGATCATCCGGAAGAGGCTTATTTTTATCTTCTTCCTTAATAACTTGCTGAAGGATTTTCTTAATTTCTATCGTTGAAACTTCTTCTCCTTGATCATTCATCATTGCCTCACTAAAAAAATCTTTAAGCAATTTGGTACCATAAGGCGTGTCAACAAATTTACTATTGGCAACACGAGAAACTGTAGAT
Source organism: Flavobacterium columnare (assembly GCF_014844295.1). Taxonomy (NCBI): domain Bacteria; kingdom Pseudomonadati; phylum Bacteroidota; class Flavobacteriia; order Flavobacteriales; family Flavobacteriaceae; genus Flavobacterium; species Flavobacterium columnare. The sequence continues at coordinate 2,132,011 of NZ_CP054494.1, read as the reverse complement.
ATATCTAAACCAATCATATCTGCAATATCTTTTAGAATCATTGGTTTTAACTTCGTTTCATCTCCCTCTAAAAAATATTCTTTTTGAAAAAGCATAATAGCATTCATGGTAACATACAAAGTTTCTTGACGTTGTTTGATAGCATCAATAAACCATTTGGCAGAATCTAATTTTTGTTTAATAAACTGAACCGCATCGCGTTGTGCATTGGATTTATCTTTAGAATCCTTGTATGTCTTCATCATTTCTTGATAGTCTTTAGAAACATGAAGTTCCGGAGCATTTCTTCCATTTAAAGTCAATTCTAATTCATCGTCATTAATACGAATCATAAAATCAGGAACTATGTGCTCCGTAATTCTAGTATTGCCAGCAAAAGCCCCTCCTGGTTTAGGATTTAGTTTTTCAATCTCGTCAATTGCTTTTTTTAATTGTTCTTTAGAAATACCATATTTTTGGAGCAATTTTTCGTAATGCTTTTTAGTAAAGGCATCAAACTGTTCTTCTATTATCTTTATTGCCAACTCAACTGATTCTGTTGGTGTTTTGTGTTTTAACTGTAGGAGTAAGCATTCTTTCAAATCACGAGCCCCTACTCCAGACGGCTCTAACTCATGAATGATAGAACAAAGAATTTTGTTTACACGAGCTTCATCAGTATAAATAGCTTGCGTAAACGCCATATCATCTACAATATCCACAATACTTCTTCGTAAATAGCCGTCGTCATCTATACTTCCAATTAAAAACTCGGCTATACCATTTTGCTCTTCTGTTAAAACAAATGTATTGAGCTGATTGATCAGATCCTGATGAAAACTAACAGAGGCAACAAAAGGAGCTTCATAATCCTCATCATCATCGCTATAATTATTGTTCTGTGTTTTATAATCAGGTGTTTCGTCGTTGCTCAGATATTCATCTATATTTATATCATTGGCATCAATGCTTTCTGAATCATCAAAGTCATCATATTCATCGGTGTCAAATTCATCTTTTTCAAACTTTTCTTCATCCTCTACGATTCCCCCTTCTAAAGCAGGATTTTCGTTCATTTCCTCCATCAAACGTTGTTCAAAAGCCTGAGTAGGCAATTGAATTAATTTCATCAACTGGATTTGTTGAGGAGAAAGTTTTTGAGATAATCTTAAGTTTAAATTTTGTTTTAACATTTTTAATTATTCGATTATTGGTTGATTTGATTATTTAAGAAGCATTAATAAATAACCAAATCAACGAATCTATTTTTTATTAGAATTCAGCATTTTGTGGAGTTCTTGGGAAAGGAATTACGTCACGAATATTCGTCATACCAGTTACGAATAACACTAAACGCTCAAAACCTAAACCAAATCCTGAGTGAACAGCAGAGCCAAAACGACGGGTATCTAAATACCACCACAACTCTTCTTCATGAATTCCTAATGCTTTCATTTTTTCAATTAAAACCTCTAAACGTTCTTCTCTTTGTGAACCTCCCACAATTTCTCCTATACCTGGGAATAAAATATCCATAGCACGTACTGTTTCTTTTCCTGGCTCTGTATTTTCATTCAAACGCATATAAAAGGCTTTGATTTTTGCAGGATAATCAAAAAGAATTACAGGACATTTAAAATGTTTTTCTACTAAGAAACGTTCGTGCTCGCTCTGTAAGTCGGCTCCCCATTCTTCAATTAAATATTGGAATTTTTTCTTTTTATTAGGTGTTGAATCTTTTAAAATATCAATAGCTTCTGTATAAGACACACGTTTGAAATTGTTGTCTAAGACAAAACTTAACTTTTCTAAAAGGGCCATTTCGCTACGCTCTGCCTGCGGTTTTTGTTTTTCTTCATCTAACAAACGGGTTTCTAAGAATTTCAAGTCCTCTGTACAATTATCAACAGCATATTTGATTACATATTTAATAAAATCCTCTGCTAAATCCATATTGTCCGCTAGATCATTAAATGCTACCTCTGGTTCAATCATCCAGAATTCAGCTAAGTGGCGTGACGTATTTGAGTTTTCTGCACGGAATGTAGGTCCAAAAGTATAGATTTGACCTAATGCCATTGCGTATGTCTCTCCTTCTAACTGGCCTGATACGGTTAGATTGGTTTCTCTTCCAAAGAAATCTTCCTTAAAATTGATGTTCCCTTCTTCATTTTTAGGAGTATTTTCAAAAGGTAGAGCGGTTACACGAAACATTTCGCCTGCACCTTCAGCATCAGAACCTGTAATAATAGGGGTGTTTACATAGTAAAATCCTTTTTGTTGAAAATATTGATGCACAGCAAAAGACAAGGCTGAACGCACACGCATAACAGCCCCAAAGGTATTCGTACGAATACGTAAATGTGCATTTTCACGTAAAAACTCTAAGGAGTGTTTCTTAGGTTGCATTGGAAATTTTTCAGGATCACTGTCTCCTAAAATTTCCAATTTAGTAACTTGTATTTCGTATTTTTGACCCGAACCACGACTTTCTACTAATTCACCAGTTACTGCTATAGCGGCTCCTGTTGTAATTCTTTTTAAAGTACTTTCAGCTGTGTTTTCAAAATCTACTACACATTGGATATTATGAATCGTTGAACCGTCGTTCAAAGCGATAAATTGATTATTTCTAAAAGTTCTTACCCATCCTTTAGCGGTTACTTCATGTAGCGTTTTAGTGCTGTTTAGTAAGTCCTTAATTTTTGTATGTTTCATTTTATATCTATAGGTTTTAAAAATTAGAATTCAGAATGACTGAATCTAAAAAACTTTTTAATCTTATAATCTGCAAATATAGTGGATTTGCTCAAAAAGTGAAAGTTATTATCTTTAGTAAAAAATAAAGACAATGAGAATTGTTTGGGCTTTAGTACTCCTATTGGATTTATACTCTTACAAGAAAAAGAAGAAAACACTCCTTTTATTATTTCTCAAAAACGGAAGGAATACACAAACTACTTAAACACTCATCCAAAAGACCCAAGAAGGAAATACTTTACCTCCTCCTCCAAAATACAAATAGGAATATGGAAATCCAAACTTTATAATTGATGCTCCTTCTAATTTATATTACTATCAGTTCAGACCTACTTTACCAGAAATTTGTACTGATAAGAAAGAGGATACAATTCCTTTTTTCCAGAATTTAAAAATTTAAATACCTGTAGAAATTTCTATAAAATCAATTAATGATTTTGTAAAATTAAATAGTGTAAAAAGGAATACATAAAATAGTAAAAATAGTTTTTATGAAAGATACTTCAAATTCTGAATTTTATTGTCATTTAAAAACAGGTATTGAAGGAATATTTTGATTTTAAAAAGATCGAGATATATAGGTTATTTTTTCAATTATTCAAGAGGAAGATATTGTTTGGTATTATAAAAATGAAGACTATTATTTTTCAAATTATATTAAATCTAGATTACGCATTAGAAATTTATTACAAATAAAAATGATTTTGAATCTAAAAAAGCACTCATTTTTTGTCCTTCAATGCAACAAACTACAATTGGGATAACAATTTCTGTATCTTTTATCTTCTTTGCCCTTTTTATCTTCATGACAAAGACTGAGCACATACTCTGGGTTAAATGGCTTGTCAGGAGAGTCTTTCTTTTCCAAAACCTAAAGCAAGCAAATGAAATCAAAGTAGTTTTAAAGAGGTATTATATTATTCCCATTTTTTTCATTAGGAAAGTAGCGCTCTTATTTTTACAAATCCCTTCTCGTAGTTTATAATCAAACGATAATTCATTATCAATTATTTCTACTTCAAAACATTTGTTAAAAAGTTGATTTTCATAAGATTCACTCATTTTACACACTTCTAAATCATGTGTAGCAATACAACCAATTGCTTTTTTTGAAATTATTTTTTTAATTACCTCAATAGTTCCATTTTGTTTATCATCAGAATTGGTTCCTTTTAAGATTTCATCAAGTAAAACAAAACAAACTTCGTTTTCTAATTTTTGAACAATTTGCTTTAATCTTTTCACCTCAGCAAAAAAGTACGATTCCCCATCTGACAATGAATCTGATTGTCTCATAGAGACTATAACATCGTAAGGGTGTACATTTGCCTTAGTAGAACAAATAGGTGCTCCAATACCTACCAAAACCATGTTGATCCCTAAGGTTCTTAAAAAGGTACTTTTACCAGCCATATTTGAACCGGTAAGAATAACAAACTCATTAGCTTTTAATACAAACGTGTTACACACTCTCTTATTTGATTGTAGCAATGGATGTCCAATCTTTTCAAAATTAATTTCTCCATGCGTATTAATTTCTGGGAATACAAAGTTTGGATTATTATATGAAAAGTTAGCCAAGCTATTAAGTGCTTCAAACTCGCCTATGATTTGCAACCAAATTTTTATTTCCTTTGAAAATTGATCTTTCCATAAATATAATTTTCTCAGTGTATGAATATGATAAAGAAAAAAGCCGTTTACAAAAACAGCTCCTAAAACGTTTTGTACAGTATTAATATTAGTAACTATGGTAAATAGTTTTTGGCTGTTTTGAGAGGCTGATTGGTTTTCTTTTTGCAATTTGGATTGAAGTGCAATGAGTTTTAATTTTTCAAATTTTTCAAATTCAATTACTTTAAGGATGGAAGTATATGATTTTATAGATTGTAAAATTTCATTCGAATTAGCTATTTCTTTTTTTATTTTTTTTAACTGACTTACTGTTATTAACAAATTGATTATAAAAAAAGTAGATACTAAATTATAAAAAAATATGTTTTGGGAAAGAAAAGTTGCTAAAGCCACTAATAGAACAGTTATTGGTAACAAATAAGAAACAAAAATAATAGATGGTCTAAATGGTTTTTCTTTCGTATCTGCCCAATGAATTAGCTTTTCATATTTTTCTTGATTGTCTTCACCAAAACTTGCTAAAGCCAGTAACTGTTGCCTCCATTCAATTTTTTGAGATAATTCTTTTATTGCCTCTTGATTGTCTTTTATCTCTTTATTACTCAATTTTCCTTGAAGTAAGTTCGCTAATTTTTCTTTTCCTACGAAGGTAGCGGTTCTATTCAGATTTTGAAATAATGATTTTCTTCCAAATAAATCCAAGTCAAAAGAGCAAAAATGGTTCGAATCTATGTATTCTGTTCCCTCCTCAAAAGGAATGTCTTTTCCTTCTAAGTACTGAATTTCGTGGTTGTTAATTAAAATCAGTTTTTGGTATAATTTTTTATTCCATTTTATCTTTTGATGTTGATTAACCAAAACAAAAAAAAGGAGAATAGAAAAAAGACCAAGCACAAGAAAAAAAGAATCTTTATTTTTAAAGTAGTTGTAACTAAAAAATAGAAAAGAGCCAATAAAAAGAAATCGCATTAAACTTATTACTGTAAATTTTGTATTTAGTTTATTAACAATTAGAGTGTTTTGATCTATAAGTTGGTTGTATTTCATTTTCAATCACTAAATTTTAAAACTAATTAGAGGCTAATACTAGGATTTTTTATAATAATAGTTAGACTTAACTATATTATAAAAAAATCAAATAGGCTAACTTTTTTTCTTTTCAAAGGCTTCTACTTCCTCGTCAGTAGGTTCTAAAATATCAAAGATAGGCTCTGGCAATTCTTGTTTGTTGGCTAATTTTTTATTCAATGAAAGGACTAATGACGGCAACAAAACTAGATTAGACAACATTCCAAAACTTAAAGTCAAGGCTACTAACCCTCCAAGAGCTACAGTTCCTCCGAAGCTTGATAACATAAACACAGAAAAACCAAAGAAAAGTACTATTGAAGTGTAAAACATGCTAATTCCTGCATCATCAAATGTAGCAAATACTGATTTTTTAATCTTCCAATCGTTACGAGAAAGTTCTAAACGATACTGTGCTAAAAAACGTAATGTATCATCTACTGACATCCCAAAAGCAATCCCAAAAACTAAAATTGTGGAGGGTTTTAAAGGTATTCCTAAAAAGCCCATTAATCCAGCGGTCATCAATAATGGTAATAAATTAGGAATGATAGATACTAGTACCATTTTGAATGAACGAAACATAATAGCTACTAAAGCGGCTGTTAAACCAAAAGCCATTAATAAAGAGGAAAGTAAATTATCTAATAAATACTGTGTCCCTTTTTGGAATACAGACGGTTTACCCGTTATAATAACGTCATAGCGTGGCGATGGAAATAGTTTATCAATTTTGGTACGCAATTGGGCTTCAATTGCCTCCATTTTTTCACCGTTTTCATCTTTAATAAAAGTAGTTATTCGTGCATAGCGTCCTGTATTATCGACATAACTTTTCATTAAATTTTCTTTCGAATTTTTAGTTGCATTTTTAGCATACGAAAGGATAAAGGCTTGCTCTTGAGCAGTCGGCAACTCATAAAAATCAGGATTGCCGTTGTAATATGCTTGTTTAGCGTATTTTACTAAATTAACAACAGAGAGAGGTTTTGAAAGTTCAGGAATGTCATGAATTGTTTCCTGTAACTCTTCCATACGTTTAAGCATTGAAAGTTTCATTACCCCTTTTTTACGTTTAGTGTCAATCATAATTTCTAAAGGCATCACACCATCAAACTCTTTTTCAAAAAAACGAATATCATCAAAAAAAGCTGTTTTTTTAGGCATATCCTCTATTATTGACCCTGATATTTTGATTTTGTGAATACCAATCATTCCAATGATTAGTAAACAAATAGAAACGGCATATACACCTACCTTGTTGTGTTTTACTGTATCAACAATCCATTTAAAAAAAGAAGTTAAATATTCTCTTTTTAAGTGCCCTAAATGCCTTGAAATAGGAGCTGGTATATAACTAAAAAACACAGGTATAATAAGTACACACAGTATATAAATAGCCAAGATATTAACTGAGGTAATAACTCCAAATTCAACTAATAATGTATTATTTGTAGCAATAAAAGTAGCAAAACCTAAAGCTGTTGTTAAATTGGTCATTAAGGTAGCAGTACCTGTTTTAGTTATGACCCTTTGTAAGGATTTAGCTTTGTTTTTGTGTTTGTAATATTCTTGATGATACTTGTTTATTAAAAAAATACAATTGGGTATTCCTATAACAATAACTAATGTAGGAACCAAAGCAGTTAATACCGTTATTTCATAATTCAGCAACCCTAGTAAACCAAAGGACCACATAACACCTATTATGACTATTACAAGCGAAATAGCTGTAGCTCGAAAAGAACGGAAAAAGAAAAAGAAAATAAGTCCTGTAACTAACAAGGCTGCGCCTATAAAAAGGCCTATTTCATCAATAATAGTTTTAGCATTCAGTGTGCGAATATAAGGCATACCTGACTTATGAAGTCTAACACCTGTATTTTTTTCAAATTTTTCTAATTCAGGAATAAGTTTGTTTAATACGTAATCTTTCCTTTTTTTAGTATTAATTATTTTTTTATCTAGATAAATGGCGGCACGAATAGCACCTGACTGTTTATTATATAGGAGTCCCTCATAAAAGGGCAAACTATCTAATAACGCTTTTTTAAGGTTTGTTAAGTAATTGGGCTTACTGATTTGGGTAGAATCCACAAGATTTTTTAACGTAAAGGTGTGTTGTGCATCCTCTTTTACAAGTGTTTTTAAATTATCTGGTGAAATAACTAAATCTACTTCTTGATGCTTTTGAATCTTACGGATCATACCTCCCCAAGTTTTAAAAACTTTAGGCGTAAATAATTTAGCATCTTTGGTAGCAATAACTATTAAGTTTCCCTCTTCTCCAAAAGTGTTTAGAAAATGTGTATAATCAACATTGATTTTGTCATCTTCTGGTATTAGGTTCGCTTCTGTTTGAGTAAAACGGATGTATTTCCATTGAGAAGCTAATCCTATTGTTAATACAATAACAATTGATAGTACTGTGATTTTATTTCGTAAAATGAGTCGGGCAATTAATTCCCAAAAACCAAGGCTTAATAATTTTTTCATATTCTATAACAGCGATTACAAATTTAGAAAAACCAATTCTATTTTTTAGGTCAATTGGTCTAACTTTTATTATTAAAACTTTGTAGAATTATTTTTTGATTAAATCTTAGGATTATTATTTTATTTGAATACATATTTTAGCATATTTGTAAACATTATGTATTTATGAAAAAATGAAAAAACTTAAAAACGCTATTTTCTATTTTACTGTTACTGGAGTTTTTACAGCTTTGATGTACTGGATTGTACAACAAGGCAAAAACCTAGAAATAGGAAGAAAAGTTACAGCTCCTAATTCACATAATACATTATGGGGACAATTTTTAGAATCACTTATTCATAATGTAAAACATCCTTTAGCTATTTTATTAGCACAAATTATTACGATAGTCATAGTCGCTCGATTTTTTGGTTGGATTTTTAGAAAAATTGGACAGCCATCCGTAATAGGAGAGATTATTGCGGGTATATTTTTAGGGCCCTCCGTTGTGGGGATGTATTTTCCTGAGTTTACTACTCTTATCTTTCCAATAGAGTCATTAGGCAATCTGCAGTTCTTAAGCCAGATTGGTTTAATCCTCTTTATGTTTGTAATAGGAATGGAGTTAGACTTAAAAGTATTAAAAAACAAAGCCAATGATGCCGTGGTAATAAGCCACGCCAGTATCATCATTCCTTTTGCTTTAGGTATGGTATTAGCCTATTTTGTATATCATAAATTTGCTCCTCAAGGGGTAGAATTCTTATCTTTTGCTTTATTTTTAGGTATTGCCATGAGTATTACCGCCTTTCCTGTTTTAGCACGTATTGTACAAGAAAGAGGATTGCATAAAACAAAGTTAGGAACAATCGTTATTACTTGTGCGGCAGCTGATGATATAACCGCTTGGTGTTTACTAGCAGCAGTTATTGCCATTGTAAAAGCAGGTACTTTTGCTAGTTCATTATATATAATTGCACTGGCCGCCATTTATGTTTTAGTAATGCTGTTCTTGGTAAAACCCTTCTTAAAAAGAGTAGGTGATTTATATTCAAAAAGTGAAAGTTTGAGTAAACCTGTAGTAGCTATTTTCTTTTTAACCTTAATTATTTCATCATACTGTACTGAAATCATAGGAATCCACGCCTTATTTGGTGCTTTTATGACAGGAGCTATTATGCCTGATATTGCCAAGTTTAGACACATATTCATTGATAAGGTTGAGGATGTTTCATTAATCTTATTGCTTCCATTATTTTTTGTTTTTACAGGATTAAGAACACAAATTGGATTAATTAATGAGCCGTATTTATGGAAAATAACAGGATTTATTATCTTAGTTGCTGTAACAGGCAAATTTATTGGAGGAGCATTAACCTCTAAGTTCGTTGGGCAAACCTGGAAAGATAGTTTTATAATTGGAGCTCTGATGAATACCCGTGGTCTAATGGAATTGGTCGTACTAAATATCGGGTATGATCTAGGAGTACTTACCTCTGAAATCTTTACCATGATGGTTATAATGGCTCTAGTTACAACCTTTATGACAGGTCCTGCTTTAGATTTAATTAATTTTATTTTTAAAACTAAAGATCAAATTGTTCCTGAAATCACAGAGGGTTTCCATAGATTTAAAATATTAATTTCTTTTGGAAATCACGAAAAAGGCAAATCCTTACTAAAAGTAGCCAATGCTTTAATCAAAAAAGAAAAAGAAAGCTCTGTTATTACCGCTATGCACCTCTCTGTAAGTGACGAAATGCACGGTTACAATACGGAAGAATATGAAAAAGAATCCTTTATTCCTATTTTAGAAGAATCTAAAAGCTTAAATCAAGAAATATCTACTATTTTCAAAGCAACTGTAGATATAGAAACTGATATTGCTGAAGTAGCTGGAAAAGGAGATTATGATTTATTATTAGTTGGTTTAGGAAAATCAATTTTCGAAGGTTCGCTTTTAGGAAAAGTAATTGGCTTTACAACTCGATTAATCAATCCTGATCGCTTATTAGACAAATTAACAGGAAAAGAAGGTTTGTTTACCAATTCTATATTTGACGAGAGAACCCAGCAAATAATATCTAAAAATAAAACGCCTCTGGGAATATTGGCTGACAACGAATTGCAATCTTTAGATAAAATTTTTGTCCCCTTATTTTGTTCGGAAGATGCTTTTCTGGTAGACTATATTCAAAAATTTGTCTACAATAATAATTCTAAAGTAAATTTAGTAGTTGTAAAACATCAACTAGAAAATAATTATTTAATAAAAAATGCTATTGAATCATTAAATAAAGAATTTCCAGATAATATTTCTGTAGTTAAAGAAAATCAAGTTCAAAAAGCATTTTTAGTTAAACAAGATTTAATGTTAATAAGTCTTGAAAGCTGGAAAAAACTAGTCGCTTCTAATAATTTATGGTTAAGCAATTTACCCTCTGTATTAATTATCAAACCCTAAATTAATCTGTAGACTTAACTTTATAGCTAGATTATCTTTAAAAGAAGGTAGCTGATTAGACCCAAATCTATAAAAACTTGATATTCCCAAGCCATTATAGATTTGGGCTATTTCTATACCCGATTCCCAGTAACCTTTTTCTAATGTTTTGAAAACAATTTCTTTATGATTTTCTTTCGAACTAAGACTTCCTATTCCATACCTAAGCACCGTATTAAAAACAGGTTTTATTTGCCTATTTATTTCCCATTTCGGGAACTGATATCGAATATGCGTATAGAGTTGTTTATTGGAAAAAAATTCGTTGAAAAACATTGTTTCAAAACTATCTTTTCCTGCAAAGTTAACCCGTTCAATCATCTTTTCTTTTTGTAAATTATTTGGCGAATGATTATACAAATGTGTAATAGGAACTATACCATCTATAGAACCCACCTCTAATTGAAAATCAATTTTATGGTTATTAAATACTTTCTTATAATATTCTAATCGAAAGTCATACCGTTTATACTGAAACAAGTCATTCGATGAATTAGGAATTGTTTTTGAAAACTGAAAAGTAAACTTTGGATATTCATTTTTGTATTCTATCCTACCACTAGGGATTTGCATATATTTACTAAAAGGATTCCATTGCATAGAGAATGTAAATGTATTTAAATAAAATTCTTTATATAAATCACCCTCTAATTCATAATGATAGTTAAATAGAGGTGCAATAACACTCCTAGTTACTTGAAGAATAGATTCTGTCTTAGGTATTATTTTGTTTTCTATAAAAATTTTAAGAGTTCGATGGTTATAAAAAGTAGTTAAATTAAAAGGTCTTGAATCATAAATTTTAAATGTTTTTTTATCTATTTCAAGATTCTCATTAGCTATTTCAGTTACATCCTCTTGATACCCTACCCCGAACCATGTTTCAGAAGCACGATCCAACAAAAAAGTAGCGGATCCCCCTTTTTTGAAATCGTAATCTTTAGTACCATATCCAAAATAAGCCTCTGCTCTAAAGTACTTAGAGAAAGAATCATTAGTAATACCACCTAGTCCTAAACGTACCCCTTCGTGATTATTATATTTAAAAAGGTATCGCAAATCCATATCAAAAAAAGGTATAGGATAATATCCCTTTATGATTTTACGTCCCATTTTTAGTTTGTTTTCATATTTCCTAGCAGTTATTAAACTGTCTAGGGAAATATAGGTAGGCAAACTTCGTTTATCTATAGAATCCTTAAACGACTCAAACCAAATAGCCTCTTTTCGTTTAGTAGCTTTATTAGATAATGATATAGGAAAATATCTTTTTTTTATAGGAAAATCCCCTAATGTTAATTGTGAATATTGAGTAGTAACGATTATTTCTATAAAATCAGTAGCATATTTTTTTCCTCTGGGATTGTATTTTTTTTCTGAGTCTTCAAAAGTAATGTATTCTCCTAATATTTTTATAGGGTATTTACTATTTCCTTTTTTTAAAATTAATTGTGTTCGTGAAGGAAGCCAATTATTTGCTGTTTCACTATATGTATAGGAATGAACTGAATGGCATTCTATTTTTCCTAATGTATAAAAAGTAGCTTTAGCGATATTAAAATTTTTAGTATCTACAAGCAATTCTCCTCTTACTAGATTCAAAGCTTTGGCATTTTTAGGATCGAATGTTATCCGAACCAGTTCACGGTTTTGTTCAAAAGCATAATTAGTCACAGAAAAGATGTATTTAGTCAACCCTTTTTCTGAAATGGGATTTATGTATTCTTTTTCTACTATTTCTAATTTAGGATCGTATAATTCAAAAGGATGCAATTGCAATGTAAAATATTCCGCTATAGGCTCCTTAAAACCAGCCATACGGGTAGCAACTATCTCTTCTTTGATCCTTTTATTGTTTTTTGTGATTACTGAAATTTTCTCTGCTTGGTACAAATGTTGTTTTGAAATTATTTTTTTAAATATATAATCAGACGAATCAATTTCTTTAATAATTTTATTTCCTTTCTTAAATTTATAAAGAGTGTCTATATGACCTTGAGAGTTTTTAGGATTAGCTGTAATAATAAGATTATTATAACTTGTCAACTGATAATTAACAAGTTGGCTATTGTGTTGACAAAATACAATTTTCTTTATATAAAACTCAGCATTTTCCTGTCCATGCAAACACATAGAAAACAAAAAAAAACAGATTATCAAGTAATTGTATTTGTTCATTGGGCTTTTTACCCAAATTTACAAAAAGCTTTTTTATATTTTTTAGTTTTTTACGTTTTATCATTTCGATACCCAAAAAATAGCTTGTACACAATAATCATTAATGAACTATATAAAAGTTTAACTTTTTAAATCAATAGTAATACTATTATTTTTTATATCTTTGTTCAAAAGAATAAAGATGAAACATCTTCTCTCAAATATAAAAATAGCGATCAATGACAAATTGTATGTCAAAGACCCTGAAACTTCGGAATTAGGAAGAAAAATCATTGAGCACAGTATCGTCCTTATTAACGAAATAGGATTTGAATTATTTACATTCAAAAAACTAGGTGAACGTATTCAATCGAATGAGAGTTCTATTTATCGCTATTTCGAAAATAAGCATAAGATGATGTTGTACTTATCTACTTGGTATTGGGCATGGATGGAGTATCATATTGTTTTTAGTACAACCAATATCTCCAATTCAATAGAAAAGTTAGAAAGAGCTATTCAAATCGTTTCTCAAAATATAAAAGATGATACAAATACCCCCCATATTAATGAAGCTCTTTTAAATAAAATTATCGTTTCTGAATTTACAAAAACCTTCTTAACCAAAGAAGTAGACGAGGAAAACAAAGAAGGTTTTTTCTTGGTATATAAAAGAGTCATAAACCGAATTTTTGATATTATTAATGAAATAAATCCATCGTATAAATACGCTAAGAGTTTAGCTTCTACCATAGTAGAAGGATCATTACATCAACAATTTATAAAACAACATTTTAAAACTATTACTAACTTTAATGAAAAAGATGATGTGTCTGACTTCTTTATTGACTTAGCTAAAAAATCTATATTATGACCCCTTTTGAACGATTTAAAAAACTTATTTCTTTAGATAAAAAAGACATTTCTCAGATCTTTTTGTATGCTATTTTTTCAGGCATAATAAGTCTATCATTACCATTAGGAATACAATCTATCATTAACTTTATACAAGCGGGACAAGTAAGCACCTCTTGGATCGTATTAGTTATTGTAGTAATTATAGGCGTTGCCCTAGTTGGTATTATGAAAATTATGCAATTCCGAATTACTGAAAACTTGCAACAAAAAATATTTGTCCGAGCTTCTTTTGAGTTTGCATACCGATTTCCAAGAATAAAAACAAGTGAATTTCGTGACGAATACCCCCCTGAATTAGCCAATCGTTTTTTTGACACCTTAAATATTCAAAAAGGTGTTTCAAAATTACTATTAGATATTTCAACAGCTTTATTACAAATTCTATTTGGAATTGTACTACTATCTTTATATCATTCTTTTTTTATTTTTTTCGGAATTATATTAATAACACTATTGTACCTAATCTACAGAATGAACTTTAGAGCTGGATTAGCAACCAGCTTAAAAGAATCTAAATACAAATACAAAGTAGCTCATTGGTTACAAGAAATTGCCCGTAATCATATTAGTTTTAAAAATCAAAATCTATTTCTATTCTCTTTAGAAAAAAATGATAAGTTAGTAAATGAATATTTAGAACAAAGAGAAAACCATTTTAAAATCCTTCGTAAACAGTTTATTCAATTAGTTGGTTTCAAAATCTTACTAACCGCTGGTTTATTAATAATAGGAGGCATTTTAGTACTCAACCAACAAATGAATATAGGACAGTTTGTAGCTGCTGAAATTGTAATTTTAAGCATTGTAGCTGCGGTTGAAAAATTATTTTCAGGTTTAGAATTGTTTTATGATGTTCTTACTTCCTTAGAAAAACTAGGAGCAGTTGTAGATAAAGAAGTAGAAACACTAACCACTGATAAAGGATTGTATAAATTAAAAGAAATAACAGCTCTAAGCATAGAAACAAAAGATTTAACTTTTACATATAAAGGATCCGACACCCCTACATTATCTAATATAACTATTAAAATAGAACCAAAAGACAAAGTAGTAATCAAAGGAGATAATGGTGCTGGAAAAACAACCCTTATCCGTTTATTAGCACGTTTAATTGAACCTACTTCAGGAACAATTTATCTTAACGAAACCAATTATAAAAAATATTCATTAGAAGAGTTTAGAACCAAAATAGGCGTTATTACCCTTAATGAAGCCCCTTTTGAAGGAACCATTCTAGAAAACATTACTTGCAACAACCCTTCTATTACCATGAAACAAGTAATAGATATTTTAGAAAAAGTAAAATTAACAGAGGTCATTAAAAATCTTCCTAACGGATTAGACACTCAACTTTTCCCCGAAGGCAAACAAATTAATTCATCGGTAACTCAAAAAATTGTTTTGGCACGTTGCATCATTCAACAACCTAACATTCTATTTCTTGAAGATCCTGTAGATAAATCAGATGATACATCCGCTAAAGAAATAATTGATTATTTAACCAGTAATAAAAATGATTGGACACTAGTTGTGATCAGCAAAAACCCTTATTGGGAACAAAAATGCAATAAAACATTTAAGATAGATAACGGTCATTTAGTATAAGTCATGCTTAATATAACTCACAATAGAATAGAAAAATCAGTTGATTTACATAAATATAAATCAACAAAAGTATTTGCTGAAAATGGGCAATACAAACTTATAAAACGAATTTTTATCAGCACAGGAATTCTTTTAGTCCTATTTCTTTTCCTTCCTTGGACACAAAATATAAAAGGAAATGGTTATGTAACAACTCTTAAACCCAATCAAAGACCACAAGAAATTCAAACAGCCATAGCAGGACGTATAGAAAAATGGTTTGTACAAGAAGGCGATTTTGTAAAAAAAGGAGATACAATTGTTTACATTTCTGAAATTAAAGAAGACTATTTTGACCCCAACTTGATTGAAAACACAGGCAGTCAAGTTAAAGCTAAAGAAAATGCTGTAACATCCTATAATCAAAAAGTAAAAGCATTAGAAGGACAAAAAGACGCTATAGAAACTGAAAAAAACTTAAAATACAAACAGGCTCAAAACAAACTAAAACAATCGTTTCTAAAAGTAAAAAGCGACAGTATTGATTTAGAAGCTATAAAAACCCAACTAAAAATTGTTCATACGCAATTCAATCGTTCTGTAAGCCTAAACAAAGAAGGATTAAAACCCTTAACTGATGTAGAAGAAAAAAGAGTAAAACTTCAGGACGTAGAAGCCAAACTAATAACTCAAGAAAACAAATGCATTTCAGCTAAAAATGATGTGCTGAATGCACAAATGGAACTCAATCGTATTCAAGCTGAATACGCTGAAAAAACAGCTAAAGCAAGTAGTGATCAACAAACAGCTTTAAGTTCACAATATGACACAGAAGCACAAGTAAATAAATTAAAAAATCAATACGCTAATTATAAAATTCGTAACAAACTATACTATATTACAGCACCACAAGATGGCTACGTAAATAGAGCTTTACAATCAGGCGTAGGAGAAACCATAAAGGAAGGAACTCCTATTGTAAGTATAATGCCTGCTAATTTTGAAATTGCCGTAGAAACCTATATAGATCCTATTGACTTTCCTTTAGTTAACAAAGGAGAAAAAGTTCGTGTATGGTTTGACGGATGGCCTACTATTGTATTCAGTGGATGGGCTGGTATTTCTTACGGAACTTTCGGAGGAATTATCGTAGCAAAAGAAAATTTTATTAGTGATAATGGCAAATACAGAGTCCTGATAGCACCCGATTCAAAAGATAAAAAATGGCCTAATTTATTAAGTATTGGTGCAGGTGCAAAGACCTTAGCTTTACTCAATGATGTACCCATTTGGTTTGAAATCTGGAGAACCCTAAATGGCTTTCCTCCTAATTTTTATAAAAACAATACTAAATCTAAAGAAGAAAAGAAAAAATAATGAAACAACTACTTTCAATACTTTTTTTCATTCCAATAGCAATGATTGCACAAACTAAAGAACTTACCTATAATGAGTTTTTAGGTTATGTAAAAAAATACCATCCACTAGTAAAACAAGCTAATCTAAATATATCTGAATCACAAGCCCAATTAATGCAAGCAAGAGGTGCTTTTGATCCTAAAATAGAAGTTGATTTTAATAGAAAAAATTTTAAAGATAAAAATTATTACACCCTTTTTAATAGTAGCTTTAAAATCCCTACTTGGTACGGAATTGAGTTAAAAGCTGCTTTTAATAATAGCGAAGGTATTTTTATTAATCCCGAAATGACCACACCTAATCAAGGATTAACATCCCTTGGAATTAACATACCTATTGGACAAGGATTATTTATAAATCAACGAATGGCTGACATTCGAAAAGCTAAATTAGCCCTTACACTCAACACTGCTGAACGTGATTTACAAGCTCTAGAAGTAGTATATGAAGCATCAATAAGTTATTTTAATTGGAAACGAGTTTATCATGAAGTCCAATTATACGAATCCTATTTAAAAAATGCTTTTATCCGCTTTGAAGGTGTTAAAAAACTCATAGAACAAGGCGATAAACCCGCTATAGATAGCACAGAAGCTTCTATAATAGTAAAAAATCGTCAACTAAATCTAGAAGAAGCTAAATTAAAACTAACAAAAGCAAAATTAGAAGTTTCTAATTATATATGGACTGAAAATGCTATTCCTTTAGAAATAGATGATACTCTTTATCCCGAAATTGCACTAGAAAAAACAGTTCGAAATACTTTATTAAAAACTAAATGGAATGAATTTACTATTGAAAATCATCCAAAGATTAAAGCATTAGATACTAAAATAAATATGTTACTTATTGAACAACGCCTAAAAGCCAATGCCCTTTTACCTAAGCTAGATGTCAACTACAACTATCTTTCTGAACCTGATTATTTTACCAAATATCGCCTTCAAGATTCTAAATTAGGATTAAATCTTACAATGCCTCTTTTTTTAAGAAAAGAAAGAGGAAGTTTAAAATTAGCCAAATTAAAACTACAAGACATACAATATAGTCTGCAATTTGAAAAACAACAATTAAAAAATAAAATAGAAGCATTAAATCAAGAACAAATTTCTCTAGAAAAACAACTTCAAATAAATAAAAAACTAGTGTCTGATTTTGAAAAAATGCTATCAGCAGAAGAGCGTTTATTTACAATGGGTGAAAGCTCTTTGTTTTTAATTAATTCAAGAGAAAACTCCTTAGTAAGTTCTAAACTTTCTGATATTACTTTAGAAAACAGGTTTTATAATTTATTGATTAGTGTTTATAAATTATTAGGTAATTATAATTTATAAAAAAGTTGTGAACTAGGTTCCGCATTTCATTTTTATTTCGTGTTACTATACAAAAGTATGCCTCAAAATAAGTAGTATTAAGGGCGGGCATACTAATAAAAAGGAACCTAGTCCAACTTTATGTTACCCCTTTTACACCATCAACTCATCAAAAAAATAAAAGATACTACTTTTCTTATAGCATTGCAAAGTATTATTTTAAAAAAATAGAAGTCTTTTCCTTTTAATCTATTAAAATAGCATACATAAAACCTCTTTTTTATGGAGTATAATTCGCAAAAGCAATAATTAAGAGTATCTTAGAAACGTGATTTAAAAAGTTGATTAATCCTTTTTCTTATTCTATAAAATGAAACAAATATTTTCTCTTTTTTCTTATATATTTCATCCTTTATTCATTTCCTTTTATACAATACTTTTTCATACCTCCTTTAGCTCTGAATTTAATAATTCTAATAATTACATATATAAAGCATTTATCATCACAATATTTATCCCTCTAATCATTTTCTATCTTTTAATACGAATAAAAAAAATAGAAAACAGCATGATAAATAATGTCAAAGAACGCAAAATACCGCTTACCCTTCAATTGGTCTTATATAGTATTATTATATTCTCGTTAATTAACCCTGAGAAAAACCCCGAATTGTTAGATTATTTTTTAGCCAGTAGTATCAGTACCCTTATTGCGTTATATTTTGCTACCCTAAACAAAAAAATCAGCCTACACATGCTCAGCATAGTAAGTACAAGTTTATGGATAGGGCTTAATTATACAAAAGTAAGTTCACATATCCTCTTAATAATTATACTTACAACACTCATAAGTTGTGTAGCTATTTCAAGATTGGTAATGAAAGCTCATACTCCAATAGAATTAGTACTCGGTTCTATTATTGGAGCCTTTCCTCAATTGATCTTTTTTTTATCTAGAGAATCTTTCTGCTAATTACACATTAGAAACTCATCACAGATAAAATGTGACCTTGAATCTAAAAAAGTAATCCTTTCTTTGTCCTCAATCTAGCAAAACTATAGCTTCAGAAAAAAATCCGTCATTTTTATCTTCTTTGCTCTTTACATCTTCATCACAAAAGCTAACACATAATCTGAATTTAAAAACAACACGACTTGAATCTATAAAAACCTCTTGAATCTCTTAAATTATAAACTTTTTTAAGACAAAAAAACTAAAATAGAAATCATCCGTTTAATATTCATCCAATTTAAAAATTTAAGCCTTTCTTCTTTTAAGATCAAACAGTTATAAAATATAAAACATCAATCCTAAATTCAAAGAGCGAAATTTCCCTGAATTTTCGTTAAAAAAGGATTTTCTAAAAAAATCGTTTAATCCATAAGATACATAAAAATTCCCACTATTATATCCCGCTGTCAGAAAAACAGAATAAAGAAAACGATTAAAATCTGGATTATTTGTTACTTTATATTCATATTTAGAATTAATAAACTGAGATTGATTGTATAAGACATAACTTGCCTTTATTCCCCCATAAATTCTCCAAAAACGATGACTTTGAGGAGTAGAATTACGCCAACGAAACTCTAATGGAGCATCTAGTGTTACAAATGAAAAACGATTTTTATCATACATTTCATCTTTAGAAATAATTGAATAATCAATACTTTCCCCATTATCTTTAATAAGTAAATTTTGTTTAAAATTAGAATAAGAAAAACCAATACCTGGAGCAATCGCCAAGGTACGCAATTTATTAATAGGCATATCTCGTAAAAAACCCAAAAAAATACTTCCTGAAGTTGAATTTTGAGAAACCCCTTGTGGTTTATTATTAAGTATATTATAAGTAATCCCTAGATAGAATTGATCTTCTCTATACAATGAATCCAATACTTTTATTTCAGGCAAATTTTGTGAAAAACCAAAAAACGAAATAAAAAAAACAAATAGATAAAAGTTCTTCATAAATACTAAAATTCTTAAAATCAATAACAAAAGAAAAGATAAAAATAAAAAAAATGCCTCTCAAAAGAGAGGCATCTAAAGAAAGTTTTTATAATTAAGCGTGATGTAATTCTTGTTCTCCTTCTTTCATTGGAACCGTTTGAGGAACAAAATCTTCCTCATGTCCTGGTTTAGAATAATCATAAGCCCAACGATGTACAGTTGGTAATTCACCAGGCCAGTTACCATGCACATGTTCTACTGGTGCAGTCCATTCTAATGTATTAGATTTCCAAGGATTTTGTTCAGCTTTTTTACCAAAGAAAATACTATAGAAGAAATTCCACATAAATATTAACTGAAAGGCAGCTCCTACCAATGCAAAAACGGTAATTAATACGTTAACATCAGCTAAATCGTCAAACAAAGGAAAATTTGAATTCGTATAATAACGACGTGGTAAACCAGCCATACCTATAAAGTGCATTGGATAGAAAACACCATAAGCACAAACTGCAGTTATCCAGAAGTGAATATAACCTAACGTTTTATTCATCATTCTACCAAACATTCTAGGAAACCAGTGGTAAACGCCAGCAAAGAAACCATATAAAGCAGAAATACCCATTACCAAGTGGAAGTGAGCCACTACGAAATACGTATCATGAACATTAATATCTAAGGTTGAATCCCCTAAAATAATACCTGTTAAACCTCCCGAAATAAAAGTTGAAACTAAACCTATAGAAAATAACATTCCTGGATTCATTTGCAAGTTCCCTTTCCATAAAGTAGTAATATAGTTGAATGCTTTTACTGCAGAAGGAATTGCAATTAATAATGTTGTAAAAGTAAACACTGACCCTAAGAAAGGATTCATTCCTGATAAGAACATATGATGCCCCCAAACAATGGTTGATAAAAACGCAATAGCCAACATTGAAGCAATCATAGCACGGTAACCAAAAATTGGCTTACGAGCATTTGTAGCTATAATTTCAGATGTAATACCTAAAGCTGGTAATAATACAATATATACCTCAGGGTGACCTAAGAACCAGAATAAATGTTCGAATAAAACGGGAGAACCTCCTTGGTAGTGCAATACCTCACCTGAAATAAAAATATCGGACAAGAAGAAAGAAGTACCTAAACTTCTATCCATAATTAACATTAATGCCGCTGACAATAATACAGGGAAAGAAACAATACCAATAATTGCTGTAATAAAGAAAGCCCAAACGGTTAATGGTAAACGGGTCATAGACATTCCTTTAGTTCTTAAGTTAATAACTGTAACCACATAGTTCAAAGACCCCATTAAGGACGAAGCAATGAATATAGCCATAGAAGCTAACCATAAAGTCATCCCTGTACCTGAACCTGGAATTGCTTGTGGTAAAGCAGATAATGGAGGATAAATAGTCCAACCTGCTGATGCTGGTCCCGACTCAACAAATAAGGAACAAATCATTATTACTGCAGATAGGAAAAACAACCAATAAGAAACCATATTCATAAATCCTGAAGCCATATCTCTAGCTCCAATTTGTAATGGAATAAGTAAATTACTAAAAGTACCACTTAACCCTGCTGTCAATACAAAAAATACCATGATCGTACCATGTATTGTAACTAATGCTAAATAAATATCATTGCGCATTACTCCACCTGGAGCCATTTTTTCACCTAAAAGCATTTTGAAAATTCCAAAAGACTCTTCTGGCCATGCAATCTGCATACGGAATAATAAAGACATTACTACCCCAATGATTCCCATTATAATACCTGTAATAAGGTACTGCTTAGCAATCATTTTATGATCAATACTAAAAATATATTTAGTAATGAACGTATCTTTATGGTGGTGTGCGTGATCGTGATCGTGTGCGTGATCGTGCTCATGTGCTGCTGCCATATTTTTCTATTTAAATTTCTTGATTACGTTATATTATTTTTTAACAGCTGTTGAATCAGCCACTTCAGCTACTACTACAGTATCTGCTTTTTTTGGAGCTTCTACTTCTTTTTTAGCACCAGCAGCTTCAGCTGCTTTTGCAGCTTGCTCTTCTTTTACAGCTTTAAAGATAGTACCTTTATCCTTTAACCATGCTTGGAACTGATCTGGTGTATCTACAACAATTTTCATTTGCATATTGTAGTGAGATGCTCCACAAATCTTGTTACATAAAACTAAATAATCAAAAGTATAAGGATCTAAAGCCGTTTTACCTTGCGCTATTAGTTCAGCACTTTTCTTAGCTCTTATCTTATTAATTGCTGCCACTTTTTCTACAATTGCAGGATCTTGACGCATTTCATCCGTTGTCATAGTAGGCGTAAAAGCAAATTCAGTTACCATACCTGGAACACAGTTCATTTGGGCTCTAAAGTGAGGCATATAAGCAGAGTGAATAATATCTTGTGAACGTAATTTAAACAATACTTTTTTCCCTTTAGGAATATGCAATTCTTGAACTGCAATATCATCTTGCGCATTTGGATCATTTAAATCAATACCTAGAGTATTAACTCCTTCTATTAAGCGCACATTAGCCTTACCTAACACATTATCCTTACCAGCATAACGAGCCTCCCAGCTAAATTGTTTTGCATATAGCTCAACAACTATTACATCATCATCTTTATCAACAAACATAATATTTGTCCAAGTATACAATCCGTAAAGGATTAAACCTGCTAAAGTTATTACAGGAATAATAGTCCAAATAAACTCTAATTTATCGTTATCTGCATAATACAAAGCTTTTTTACCTTTTTCTCCACGATATTTAAAAGCGAAATAATGTAATAATACTTGTGTAATTGCCTGTACTAAAAATATAATCCCTAATGAGATACTCATTAATCGATCATAATCAGGTCCATGTTCAGATGCTGGTGTGCCTAAAGCTAAATGTCCCCATTTTAACAATCCATAGATCATGAAAATGTAAAGGAATGCAAGAAAACCAATCATTAAATATCCATGAACTTTATTATCATTATCGGTAGCAATTTGTGAATCATCATCCTTTCTACCCACTTGAGTCAAGTCGAAAATTTTAGTCATTTGCCATATAGCAATCGATAATAAGACTAAAACCGTTAGAACCAACAAAGTTGTCATCTGTTTTCTTGTTTAATTATTAATAATGAAAATGTTTACTTTCTTCTATATAAGGGTTACCTTTTGCTAATAAAGGAGCTTTAGTTAAAGCAGTAAATACAACGTAAATAAATAAACCTGCAAAGAAAGCTACCGATCCAATTTCTGCTGCACCAATAAACCATTGATCTCCTACCGTAGCAGGGAAAATCATATTATGGAAATCTAAATAGTGACCACATAAGATTACAACACCAGCCATAGTAATAATCCAAGGCACACGTTTGAAATCAGAATTAATTAAAATTAACAATGGAAAAATGAAATTCATTACAACCATACCAAAGAATGGTAAATTGTAGTTTTCAATTCTAAATTTAAAATAAGTCACCTCTTCTGGAATATTAGAATACCACATTAACATGAACTGTGAAAACCATAAATAAGTCCAAAATACAGAAACACCAAACATAAATTTAGCTAAATCATGAAAATGGCTATTATTGATAAACTCTAAATATCCATTCACTTTTAAGTATAAAGTAATTAAAGCAATTACTGTGATACCACTTACAAAGAAAGAGGCAAATACATACCATCCAAATAAGGTAGAGAACCAATGTGGATCTACTGACATAATCCAATCCCAAGACATCATAGACTCAGAAACTAAGAAAAATGCTAAGAATGCCGCAGATGCTTTAAAATTCTTTTTATAGTAAGATAAATCTTTTGTTTCATCTAAAGCTAATGAGTTTTTACGAGTATAATGACGATAAAACATCCAACCTCCTAAAAATATAGCAGCTCTAATTAAGAAAAAAGGTACATTTAAATAACCTGATTTTCCTTGAATTAAATGATCATGAGCCACTACTTCTGGATCCATCCATATAAATAAATGATTGATATGAACCCCTGCTAATACTAAAATTACAAATACGAGTATCCCACCAGGTACAATATAAGAAGTGATTGCTTCCATTACTCTAAATAAAGCTGGAGACCAACCTACTTGAGCTGCCCATTGAATAGCATAAAACGCTAATACTCCCAATGAAATCAAGAATACAAATAATGCACCCACGTACAATGCTGCCCATGGTTTATTTTGTAATTGATGGAAGACATGCTCAACATGCTCTTGGTGATCATCATGTGAAATTGCTTCAGTACCTGCTACAGCTTTTTCTTGATGTTTTACTTCTTCATGAGAAGCTGCTTCCGTATGCACAACTTCTTTTACTCCTTTAGCCACAGTATCTAATCCTTCTGTTTTAGCTACCGCAGAATCAGTTGCAACCATTTTATCTGCATGGGCTTCTTCTTTATGTTCAGGAGCCATTTCATGCTTAGTGTCAGCATGTGCTGGTGCAACATGGTGTTCACCATGTGCATCAGCTGCTAATATTTTTTCTACGTCCTCAGTAGTCTTAGGTGCATTGAAAAAACCATACCCTATTCCTAAAAGACCAAGTGCCATCAGGACAAATGATAAGGTTCTTAATTTGCTTGAAAATGTATACATAACTTAATCGCGTATTTTATTATTTTAATTCAGACTTAAGTTTCATTACGTACTCAGCCACTTGCCATCTTTCTTTTTTATTCAATTGATTAGCATGTGAACCCATTGCATTTAAACCATACGTTTCTACGTGAAAAACACTACCTACAGTAATTGCACGATCTTTATAACTAGGTACTCCTAAGAACTTCTCTCTTTGAACTAACTTACCTTTTCCATCTCCTTTTTCGCCATGACAAGAAATACAGTAAATATCAAATAATTCTTTACCTTTTTCCATATTAACAGCAGAAGAATCCAAAGGAGACTTCATTGCTTTTGATGCTTCATATCCAGCTGGAGTATTTGGTAATTCATAAGGAACAAAACCTCTCTTGATAGAGCCTTGAGCAGGTAACTGTCCTTCTTTACCATTTTTGAAAGCATTTGATTCAGAATAAGTCTCATAAGCCACTGACTCATACATATTTGGAAAAAACTGATAGTTTGGCTTATCATCACTTTTACATGAAAACAGTAATGAAGATAACCCCATTATTGCTGTTAAGGAATATACTACTCTTCTCATAATCTTATTAATGCTTTTCTACCACTTTCACTTCCACAGCACCTGTGCTTTGTAAGAAAGAAGTTAATTCGTCTTCATTATTATTAACAGCAACCTCCATTAAAAAGTGGTCATCTGTTGTACGTACATCTGGATTTTCAGCTTCTTTAAATGGCCATAATTTACTTCTCATATAAAAAGTAATTACCATTAAGTGAGCAGCAAAAAATACAGTTTCTTCAAACATTACCGGCACAAAGGCAGGCATATTCTGATAAAATGCAAAGCTTGGTTTACCTCCAATATCTTGAGGCCAATCACTAATCATGATATTATTTAATAACCAAGTGGCAAATGATAAACCAGTACATCCATATAAGAATGCTGCAATAGCAATTCTTGTAGGTGCTAACCCCATTGCTTTATCTAAACCGTGAACCGGGAATGGAGTATAGACTTCTTCGATGTGGTGGTGTGCTTTACGGGTAGCTTTTACGGCATCCATTAACACATCATCATCATTATATAGTGCATGTATAACTTTATGACTCATGACTTATTAGTGATTATCGTGATTATGACCATTTTTTTCTCTATCTGCTTTGTAATTATCACCAGATGTTTTCAAGATTGTTTTAACCTCTGCTTGTGCTACTACTGGGAATGTTCTAGAATATAACAAGAACAATACAAAGAAGAAACCTATTGTACCAACAAAAATACCTATATCAACAAATGTTGGAGAGAACATTGTCCATGAAGAGGGTAAATAATCACGGTGTAATGAAGTTACGATAATTACGAAACGTTCAAACCACATACCAATGTTTACTACAATTGAGATAATGAATGAGAACATGATACTTGTTCTTAGCTTCTTAAACCACATAAATTGTGGAGAGAATACATTACAAGTCATCATTGCCCAGTATGACCACCAGTAAGGACCTGTAGCACGGTTTAAGAAAGCGTATTGCTCATACTCTACTCCCGAATACCAAGCAACAAATAACTCAGTAATATAAGCACATCCTACAATTGATCCTGTGATCATGATAACAATATTCATTAATTCAATATGTTGGATCGTGATATAGTCTTCTAAATTAGACACTTTTCTCATGATAATTAACAACGTATTTACCATCGCGAAACCTGAGAAAATTGCACCTGCAACGAAGTACGGAGGTAAGATGGTAGTATGCCATCCTGGAATAACCGAAGTAGCGAAGTCAAAAGATACAATCGTGTGTACCGAAAGTACTAACGGAGTAGCTAAACCAGCTAATACAAGAGAAACCTCTTCAAAACGTTGCCAGTCTTTAGCTCTACCCGACCATCCAAAAGATAGTACTGAGTAAATATGTTTTGTAAATGGCGTCACTGCACGGTCACGTAACATAGCAAAGTCAGGTAACAAACCAGTCCACCAGAAAACCAATGAAACTGATAAATATGTTGAAATTGCGAATACGTCCCATAATAATGGGGAATTGAAGTTAACCCATAACGAACCAAACTGGTTTGGTATAGGTAATACCCAATACCCTAACCATGGACGTCCCATGTGAATGATAGGGAATAAACCAGCCTGAACTACTGAGAAAATAGTCATTGCCTCAGCAGAACGGTTAATAGCCATTCTCCATTTTTGACGGAATAATAATAATACAGCAGAAATTAATGTACCTGCGTGGCCGATACCTACCCACCATACAAAGTTGGTAATATCCCATGCCCAACCTACTGTTTTATTTAACCCCCAGGTACCAATACCTTCGGTTATAGTGTATAGCATACAACTAGCTCCCCAAAGGAACATAGCTAATGCGATATAAAATACTGTCCACCATTGTTTGTTCGCTTTTCCTTCTACAGGACGAGCTACGTCTACCGTTACATCATGGTAGCTTTTGCTACCAAGTACTAAAGGCTTTCTGATAGGTGCTTCGTAATGAGACGACATAATCCTTTATCTTATTTCAATTAATATTAATTTCTAACTTTAACTTGGTAAACCACATTTGGTTGAGTACCTACATGCTCTAATAAATGGTAAGAACGTTCTCCAGCAGCTAATTTAGCCACTTGCGATTCTTTATCATTTACATCACCAAATATCATCGCTCCTGACGTACACGCATTAGAACACGCCGTTTGGAATTCACCATCTTTGATAACACGCCCTTCATTTTTCGCTTTTAAGATAGTAGCTTGAGTCATCTGGATACACATTGAACATTTTTCCATAACCCCACGAGAACGTAAGTTTACATCTGGATTTAATGCCATACGCCCTAAATCATCATTCATGTGATAGTTAAACTCATCATTTTGGTTGTATAAGAACCAGTTGAAACGACGTACTTTATAAGGACAGTTATTGGCACAGTAACGAGTACCTACACAACGGTTATATGCCATGTGGTTTTGTCCTTGACGCCCGTGTGATGTAGCCGCTACAGGGCATACCGTTTCACATGGAGCATGGTTACAGTGCTGACACATTACCGGTTGAAATACTACTTGTGGGTTTTCTGAAGCTGATTCTAATTCGATATATTTATTTCTCGAATCTAGTAATCCAGACGCTGAGTGTTTTTTCTCATTATCCCCTTCAAAAGTAGTTTCAGAAGAATAGTATCTATCAATACGTAACCAGTGCATATCACGGCTTCTTCTTACTTCTGATTTACCTACTACTGGAACGTTGTTTTCAGCATGACATGCAATTACACATGCTCCACAACCTGTACAAGCGTTTAAGTCGATAGATAAATTAAAGTGGTGACCGATTGTTCTATCAAAAGACTCCCATAAATCTACTGATGTAGAAGGCACTTCTTTATGATCTAAAGATACTAGAGGCATTACATTCCACTCCGCAGCATCTTTTGTATTAAAAATTTCTAAAGTAGTTTCTTTAATGATGTCATTACGACCCATTAATGTTTTTTGTAACTGTACACAAGCAAATTCATGCTCATCATTCCCTTTTTCAACAGCAACATTTTGTACCGTATTAAAGTTTACATAAGCAGGATAAGCATTAACACCTACTTGCATTTCTTCCTTTAAAGAAGCTTTGCGACCATAGCCTAAAGCTAAACCAATAGTTCCTTTTGCCTGACCTGGCTGGATCATTACTGGTACGTTTTCTAATTTCACACCCCCTATAGTAAGAGTAGCTGTATGGCCATTTAAGCCTCCATTAGCAACATTCCAATTTTCAATACCTAATTTTTCAGCATCGGTTTTAGACATTGTTACGTAATTGTCCCAAGAAGCCCTTGTAATTGGATCTGGGAATTCTTGTAACCAAGGGTTATTCGCTTGTTGTCCATCTCCCATACCTGTTTTAGTATATAATACTAACTCCATACCTGCTGATTTAGCATTTACTAAAGTAGCTGCTGCTGTATTAAAATCAGCTCCAGCACCACCAGCCGTAGGTAAAGATATAAATTCAACTCCATCGTGTACTAATTGGTTCCAAGTTTTTAAACCTGCATAAGAACCACGAATGTAGTCATAATAAGATTGAGCATTTTCAGTCCATGATAACAAAGCATCTTGGAATTGAACGGTATCAAATAATGGGCGAATAGTAGGTTGTGTAATAGCATAACTCCCTTTTACAACACTTACATCACCCCATGATTCTAAATAGTGAGGAGTAGCTATAGCGATCGTAGAAGCTAAAGCAGTCTCATCTTCTTTCATTGTGAAAGTAATCGCTAATTTTACTTTTTTTAATGCGTCTGTAAACTCTTTACTATTTGGTAAAGTATAAACAGGATTAACACCACTCATAATTAAAGTATGAACAGCACCTGCATTCATATCAGCAATTAATTGTTTAACATCAGCATTATTCCCTTTACGAATCTGACGTGTATTTCCTGTAATAAAAGCCTCGCTTGATAAAGCACGATTAATTGCTAATACTAATAATTGAGCATTTTTATCATCAATACCACAAACCAAAACACCTTTAGATCCAGCCGCTTTTAATTGTTGAGCTGCTTTTGCAACCTCAGGATTATTAGCTGAACCAACAGCCGAACCTGTTACAATATTATAAATTTGAACTAGAGCTTGTTTTTGCTGTGCCACTGTCATTGGAACACGTTTATCAGCAGCAGCACCAGACAATGTCATATTAGCTTCAAACTGATAGTGTTTAGACATTTTACCATTTTGAGGAATGCGTCCTTGAGCGTAACCTGCATCAAAACCGCCACCTTGCCAATCCCCTAAGAAATCCGCTCCAACTGATACAATTACACTTGCTTTAGAAAAATCATAATCTGCTAAAGCTCTTTCACCATAAACCATTTGGAAAGCATCCAAAGCTTCTGATGAAGATACTGCATCATAAACCACATGCTTTGAATTAGGTGTAACGGTTAAGAATTGACCAATTAAACGATCCGTAGATGGAGAAGCAGAAGTATTAGTTAATAATACAATTTTACCTCCTTTAGTTTTTGCTTCAGCAATACTAGCTTTAATCATAGCATTTGCTTCAGTCCAAGAGGTGTCTTTTCCTGCTATTTTCGAAGTTTTTAAACGTAAGCTATCGTACAATGATAGCACAGACGCATGAACACGAGCATTAGCATGGAAGTTTGCACCTTCTATTTTGTTATTTTCAATCTTAATAGGACGACCTTCTCGAGTCTTTACTAAGATATTAGCAAAATCAAAACCATCCGAGAATGAAGTAGCATAATAATCTGCAATTCCAGGAATGATTTCCTCAGGTTGAACTACATAAGGGATAGACTTATGCACTGGACCTTCACAAGCAGCTAAAGTTGCAGCCGCTGTACTGAATCCTACATACTTAAGAAAATCACGACGTGTTGTATTAGACGATGCAAGTGTAGCAGCATCCCCTAAAAACTCATCTGTTGGAATTTCTTCAACAAACTCGTTATTTCTAAGCGTCTCAACAATAGAGCTATTTTCGTTTAGCTCTTCAACACTTTTCCAGTATTTTTTGTTTGATGACATATTATATATAAAAATTAGCTTCTTAATAAATTATTAGTAGTGACATTTACCACATTCTAGACCTCCCATTTGTGCAGCTGTTAACTTGTCTACACCATATTTTTTAGAAAGTTCGGCATGGATTTTCTCGTAGTAAGCGTTACCTTCTACTTTTACGGCTGTTTCACGGTGACAATTTACACACCATCCCATAGTTAATGGAGCGTGTTGCTTCATGATTTCAAAAGTTTCTACAGGACCGTGACATTTTTGACATTCAATTCCAGCAACTGAAACGTGTTGAGAGTGGTTAAAATACACGAAATCTTGTAAGTTGTGAATTCTAACCCATTTAACTGGTTTTTGCTTTCCTGTATATTTTTGAGCTGTTTTATCCCATCCTACTGCATCGTATAATTTTTGAATTTCAGCCGTATAGAATTCTTTAGTATACTCAACATACGTAGAATCTTTATCCCCCTGGAATTCAGAAATATTTTTGTGACAGTTCATACAAACATTCAATGAAGGAATACCTGCATTTTTACTAGTACGAGCAGCTGAGTGACAATATTTACAATCGATACCATTATCCCCTGCGTGAATTTTGTGTGAATAATGAATAGGTTGAATAGGTGCATAATTTTGATCTACCCCTACTTGCATTAAATAACCATACGCAAAATAAGCACTTACTAAAACCAATAAAATAGTAGATACCAACACTAAGAATTGATTTCTAGCAAACGATTTCCATAAAGGCAACAAGCTGAACTTACGATCTTTCACCTCTACTCCATTAGCAGCAGAAATCTTGCGCAAGGTACTGTAAACCATATACAACATCCCAACTAAAATTGCTAACACAACCGCTAACAACCCTAACACTACATTGTTAGACACACCAGAAGAATCGGTATTTCCACCATTTACAGCTGAGCCAGCTGCTGGTGCCTTTACTTCCTCTTTAGGTTCTGAAGTATACGCTATAATGTTATCAATATCAGCATCTGATAACTGAGGAAAGGCTGTCATTGGAACCTTATTAAACTCCTCAAAAACTTTCACAGCATCAGCATCTCCTGATGCAATTAAACCTTTTGAATTTCTAATCCACTGTCCTAACCAAGCTCTATCACGACGTTCTGCAACACCACGAAGCGCTGGACCTGTCATTTTAGCATCTAACTTGTGACAAGCTGCACAATTTGCGTTAAACAAAGCCTTCCCTGCAGCAGCATCTCCGGCAGCAGCTGGAGCCGCAGCAGCATCAGCTGACGCTGAAGCAGCAGGTTCTTGAGCAAAAGAACTTAAAGAAACAGATAATAGAAACGCTAGATTTAACGCTACTACTCTTAAAAACGATTTATGGTTTCCCACCTTTTTCATAAATTAAATGGTTATCATCTAAATTTGGTATATTCTTTACAGTACAAATCGTACGAATACAATATACCATTTAAAAAACTCTGACAAAAATACGACTTATGAAGTATTCTCAAAACCTTAAATATATCTTAAATATTAATTTATAATTGTTCTAAATAATTTAAAAGACATTCTTTTTTAATTATATCTTACATTTGCTCAAAAAATGATTTATTATGAATATTTTAACATTTTGTAAATCTGTACTTTACATCAGTATTCCTTCTTTTTTCTGCCTATCTATAAATGCACAAAATCCACAAAAAAACATTCAACAAGATCCAAGATTTGAACAACTTTTGAATGAAAAAAGAAAAATAAACAACAATATTCCTCTTTATGATTATTTTAAAATTCAAATTTTCACAGGAGAAAATGAAGAGGCGAAAAAAACGTTGATTGAATTCCGAAAAAACAATAAAAATTTAGAGGGAACTATTGTATTTCATACGCCTATTTATAAAGTTTGGATTGGGAATTTTAGAACTCGAATAGAAGCAGAAAAGAAGTTATCCGATTTAAGAAAAAAATACCCTAATTCGTTTTTAATAAAGCCCAATAAGTAATATTTAGCTCATAAAAAAAGGGAACTATCTAAGTTATGATAGTTCCCTTTTTTATTTAAAGTATTTTTTATCGAATCAAATTCAATATTAGATTTGGGAAAAAACTGATCATCAAATTGGCTACCAACCCTATTACGCCTAACACTAAGTATACCGTAGGCATTTTTTGTTTTTCCTCGTCACTTGGAGCTTTTGTATACATAACTATGATTACTCTAAAATAGTAGCCTGCACTGATTATAGATGCAATTATGGCAGCAACAATTAGAACAATCCAACCTGAATTTATGATTTGATTCAATAAGAAAAACTTAGCAAAAAAACCTGAAAAAACAGGAATACCTGCCATAGAAAGTAATGAAGTGGTTACAATTAATGAAGCAATAGGATGCGTTTTTCCTAAACCATTAAAAAGATCAATGGTTTCATTCTCTTTTCCTTTTGTAACATATAAAACCACAGCAAAAATAGCCAATCCTGAAATAGTGTAGGCTGTTGCATAATAGAACAATATGTTTGCAGAAAAATTAGGAACAATTAAAGCCATTAACATAAATCCTGCATGAGAAATTCCTGAAAAAGCTAACATACGTTTTACGTTATTTTGACGTAATGCCATTATATTTCCAACTATCATAGATGCAATTGAAAGCACTACAATTAATAACTGGAAGTGGTACGTTTGAAAAGGAACTAATAGAGTCGTTAATTTTAATAAAGCGGTCATAGAAACCACTTTTGCTAAAGTTGCCATAGTAGCTGTTGTAAGTGCAGGCGAACCTTCATATACATCTGGCGACCAAAAATGAAAAGGAACAATAGCCACTTTAAACAGCATACCTATTAGAAGAAATATCAAACCAATATTATACCATTGTGGATAATTAGTTGTATGAACTGTTTGATAAATTGTTTGTAAATCAAAACTTCCAGTAGCTCCATAAATCAAAACAATACCAAACAATATAACACCGGAAGCAAATGCTCCCATTAAAAAATATTTCATTCCCGCTTCATTACTACGCAGATTCAAACGGTTACTTGCTGCTAAAACGTATAATGAAATAGAAAGAACCTCAATCCCTAGAAAAAACATGGCTAAATTACCAAAAGATACCATAGCTACTCCTCCTGCTAATAGGAAAACTTTTATAGAAACAAAATCTGAAATTCTAGACATTTTTTCTTTATAAAACTCACCTCCCATTGCAATAAGAAAAATGGTAATTACAATAAACAAGCTAGAAAAAGCGACAGAAAAACGGTCTACAAACATCATGTTGTTTAAGTAGGTACCCAAAAGATTGTACTCAGAAATATTAAAACCTAAAATAGCTAATAAACCTACAATGGTTAAAGGCACAATAGCTTTCCTTGCATTTAGCATTTCAGCTAACATGACAACTAC
This sequence comes from Flavobacterium columnare, assembly GCF_014844295.1. Lineage (NCBI taxonomy): Bacteria > Pseudomonadati > Bacteroidota > Flavobacteriia > Flavobacteriales > Flavobacteriaceae > Flavobacterium > Flavobacterium columnare. Next base: position 2,098,664 of record NZ_CP054494.1, on the reverse strand, counting down.
TCCTAATCCTGATATAGCAATTAATGTATTCATCTATACTAATGTTTAAGACATTTGTTCTTAGACTTTCAAATCTAAAAACAAAATCTCAATTTAATTTATATTATTAATTTTTAAAACTATTTCTTTTAATGTTGGTGTAATTAAATCATTGATTGGTTTAGGATATAAACCAAAAAATAATAAAACGACAATCAATACAACAAAAACAGTAATTTCCTGTACCGTTACAGCGGCAAAAGACTTAGCATTTACTTCACCTAACATTACATTTTGAAACATTTTGAGCATATAAAAAGCACCTAATATAATGGTTGTACCAGCCACCACTGCAAATCCAATATTTACATTATAAATACTATATAAAGCGGTAAACTCCCCTATAAAATTAAATGTAGAGGGTAATGCTACTGATGCTAACATAATAATCATAAAAAGAGAAGCAAACTTTGTATCTTGTATACGAATCCCTCCCATATCAGCAATTTCTTGTGTATTAAAACGTCTTTCAATAACTTCCGCAGCAAAAAACAAACCTACTACTACAAAACCGTGTGCAATCATTTGTAATACAGCACCCCTCAAACCATCTAATGATAGTGTGTAAGTTGAAGCCGCGATTAATCCAACGTGCGCTAATGAAGAATAAGCTAATAATTTTTTTAAATTACGTTGCTTTAAAGCTACAATGGAACCGTAAACCACACCAATAATACTCAATCCTAGTAATATATTGATCATTCCTTTAGCTGCTATTGGTGTTAATGGCAATTGCCAACGAATTACACTATACAATCCCATTTTAAGCATAATACCTGACAACAACATAGTACCCACAGCAGGTGCTTTCTGATATGTATTAGCTTGCCAAGTGTGAAATGGAAAAATAGGTATCTTAATAGCATAGGCTAAGAAAAAACCTAAAAATATCCAAAACTGCTCTTTTTCTGTTAATTTAATAGCATATAAATCTATTAACAATAAGGAACCTGCTTTTTGGAATAAATACACAAAAGCAGCTAACATAAATAAGGAACCCGCTAAAGTGAATATAAAAAACTTCATGATAGCGCGTTTACGTTCTTCCACATCTCCATTGCCCCATAATAAGGCAATAAAATAAATGGGCAATAACGCTAATTCCCAAAAAATATAATACACCAGCCCATCCGCACTTAAGAAAGTTCCTACCATGGCAAAGTTCATAAAAACAACTAATGAATAGAACACTTTGCTATTTTTAAATGAATTTCCAAAAGATGAATAAACAATTATTGTTGTAAGTGTAGTTGATAACAAAATCATAACTAACGATAAGCCATCCACTTTTAACGCTGCATATACATTAGGATATTCAATCCATTGTTGAATAAAACTAGGATTTATACCTCTTTGAAAAACATTCAAGGTATAAAAAGAAAATACGGTGGCAGCTAAACTAAATGTGAGAGCTACCATTTTTGCCAACTTATTTCCTGATAAATAAGTAGCAACTGATCCGAATAATAATAAAACAAGTAAAAATGATACGTTCATTGTACTATCGTATTAAAGTAAAAATATATAAACCAAAATCGAAGATAGTCCTATCACAAAAGCTAATAAGTAAACCCCAATATTTCCATTTTGAATTAATTTTCCTTGATTTGCTAATAATTGAGCTGTTTTAGCAAAACCTAATATTATTTCTGAAATAATTACTTCAGTATATTTTCTAAAGAAATGAGATAATTGATAAATAGGTTTCACGATAACCGCTTCATACATTTCATCTACATAGAACTTATGATAAGCAACTTTGGCAAAACCTTGTAACTGCTCATCTTGAACAGGTACTCCTTTTTTGGCAATATATTTTGAATATGCTAAATAAATTCCAACTAAAGCACCTACTGTAGCAATTGCCATTAACATATATGCAGTACCATCTAAATGATGTGCCTCATGTGCTTTGTGGAATAAAGGCGCTAAATAATGCGATAACCAAGTGCTACCAGGTAAGTTGATGGCACCACCCACTACAGCTAAAGCTGCTAAAATCATCAAAGGAATAGTGATTAACTTTGGACTTTCGTGTAAATGTTTCTTTTGTGCTTCTGTTCCTCTAAATTCGCCAAAGAAAGTCAAATACATCAATCGGAACATATAGAAAGCAGTCATTATTGAAGAGACTGAACCCACTACCCATAAAGCTTTACTACCATGGAAAGCGGTCATCAAGATTTCGTCTTTTGACCAGAAACCAGCAAAAGGAAAAATACCTGAAATGGCTAAGGTAGAAATCATCATGGTCATATACGTAATAGGCATCACTTTTTTCAAACCACCCATGTTGCGCATATCTTGCTCACCATGTAAAGCGTGAATAACTGAACCCGAGCCTAAGAACAAACAAGCCTTAAAGAAAGCATGTGTAATTACGTGAAAAACGGCTACTTCATAAGCTCCTAAACCTAAAGCTAAGAACATTAATCCCAATTGAGAAACGGTAGAATAAGCCAATACTTTTTTAATATCGTTTTGTACTAAACCAATAGCTGCTGCTAAAACTGCTGTTGCAGCACCTATAATAGCAATGATTTGTTGTACCGATGGTGCTAAATCAAACACGAAGTTCAAACGCGTTACCATAAAAATACCTGCGGTAACCATGGTTGCAGCGTGGATTAAGGCCGAAACTGGCGTAGGTCCCGCCATCGCATCAGGTAACCAAGTATATAAAGGCACCTGTGCTGATTTACCAGTTGCTCCAATGAATAAGCATAAAGCGGCAACCGATAATAATCCAGCATTTTTAACTGCTAATCCTTTTTCAAAAATACCATTAGCGATTTCTGAATATTCTAAACTTCCAAAAACAAAAGCTAAGATGAAGATACCAATTAATAAACCTAAATCTCCAACACGGTTCATAATGAATGCTTTTTTAGCAGCATCATTATACTCTTGGTTTTTATACCAAAATCCGATAAGTAAATAAGAACATAATCCTACACCTTCCCAGCCAATGAAAAGAATCAATAAGTTGCTACCCATTACTAACATAATCATAAAGAATACGAATAGATTTAAGTATGCAAAAAACTTATGCATATTCTCATCGTCATGCATATAGCTTGCGGAATACATGTGAATCAATGTACCAATACCCGTTACGAATAGTAACCATAATACGGATAATTGGTCTAACAAGAACGAAAAGTTAATGTTGAATTTTTCCAAAGAAATCCATTGGAATAAATCAATTTGCACTCCTTTTCCAGTCGATTGGATTAACGTGAAAAAATACGTGGTAGCAAAGAAGGAGATTAAAATAGATAATGTTCCTAACAGTCCTACAAATCCTTTACCTGCTTTTTTACCCCAAAATATATTGGCTAAAAATCCAAATAAAGGCGCTAACAATAATACTAAAGCTAAATTTTTTTCCATTAGTATTTATCCTTTTAAATTCTTTAAATTATCTATATCAATCGAGCCTGTGTTTCTGAAAATAGAAACCAAGATAGCCAATCCAACAGCTACTTCCGCAGCAGCAACGGCCATGGAGAAAAATACAAAAACTTGTCCTTGTGCATCTTGATGATAGGTTGAAAAAGCAACTAACAATAGGTTAACCGCATTCAACATAATTTCAACCGACATAAACATAATAATCGCATTACGACGGTACAATACCCCGAAAGCTCCTATACTAAACAGCAACACTGCTAAGTAAATATAGTTTTCAATTCCTATTTGTGATAAAATATTCTCCATCTTATTGAACTGATTCATCTTTTTTAGACAATAATACCGCACCAATCATAGCTACTAATAACAATACAGAAGCAAATTCAAACGGTACCATATATTCATTTAACAATACTTTACCCAAAACTTTGATAGATTGGAAATCAGCTCCTGTGTTTTTATACTCCTGAATTTTAGGCATAGCCTTTACAAAAGTAGCTAACAACACAAAGCATAATAATCCAAATGCAAGTGTAGCGGATATTTTGGATAACATATCCTTATTAGGTTCATTTTCTTTGTTCAAGTTCATCAACATGATGGTAAACAATATCAAAACCATGATAGCACCAGCATATACAATGATGTGTACTAAGGCTAAGAATTGCGCATTGAATAACAAGTAATGCCCACCAATGCTAAAAAAACACAATACCAAATAAATGGCACTATGGATAGGATTTTTGCTCACTACAGTCATGAAACCAGTAGCAAGAGTAATCGCCGCTAAAATATAGAAAAGTGTAATTATCGACATTTTAGTTTGTTTTTGAGTTCTTAATTGCCATATCTAATGGCATTACCAATTTATCTTTTCCGTAAATAAAGTCTTCACGGTTTGATGCTGATTTTACAATCACTTTTGATTCTGTCAAATAAATCGCATCTTTAGGACAAGCTTCTTCGCATAAACCACAGAAAATACAACGCAACATATTAATTTCATACGTTGAAGCATATTTTTCTTCTCTATACAAATGCTCTTCTCCTTTTTTACGTTCGGCTGCTGTCATGGTAATTGCTTCTGCTGGACAAGCTACGGCACACATACCACATGCCGTACAATTTTCACGACCTTGCTCATCGCGTTTCAACATGTGTTGTCCACGATAAACAGGACTGAACGGGCGTACTTGTTCTGGATACTTAATGGTAACCTTTCTTTTGAACAAGTGACGAATCGTTGTAAACAATCCTTTCACAATCGCAACCAGATACAAGCTTTCCCAGAAAGTCATCTTTTTATTAGAGACCTCCTTTTTTCTGCCTGATAATGAAATATTTTCTATTGACATCTCTCTTTACAATTTATCAGCTAATACAATCACAATTCCTGTTATTGCTACATTGGCAATCGCTAAAGGAATTAACATTTTCCAACCTAAATTCATCAACTGGTCATAACGGAAACGAGGAATAGTCCAACGAACCCAGATATAGAAGAAGATGAAAAATAATATTTTAGCAAACAAAGCCATGATTCCGATAATGTTCGCAGCATTTTGCCCTAAAGCTTCTGCAACCATATCCATGAAAGGATAATTGTATCCTCCAAAATATAAGATAGAAATAATAGCTGAAGAAACAAACATAGCCGCATATTCACCAAATAAATAGAATCCCATTTTCATAGATGAATATTCTGTGTGGTGCCCACCTATAAGCTCCGCCTCACATTCCGCTAAGTCGAAAGGCGTTCTATTCGTTTCGGCAAAAGAACAAACTAAGAAAATAATGAACCCTAAAGGTTGGTAAAACACATTCCAGTTCATACCATGTTGTTGGTTGGCAATTTCTCTCAAACTTAAGTTGCCATTCATCATAATTACTGCAATAATGGATAATCCCATAGCAACTTCATACGAAATCATTTGCGATGATGCACGTAAAGCAGACATTAAAGAATACTTGTTGTTTGATGCCCATCCACCTATCATAATCCCGTAAACGCTGATAGATAAAACAGCAAATACGTATAAGATGGACACATCTAATTCAGCCGCTTGAAGAATTACCGTTCTACCAAAAATTTGAATAGAATCACCCCAAGGTAAAACAGCACTTGTAATTAATGCCATACTCATAGAGATAGCAGGCCCTAATATGAATAAGAATTTATTAGGCGTATCAGGCATAAACTCTTCTTTGGCAAATAGTTTTAAACCATCCGCTAAGGGTTGTAAAATACCTCCTTTACCCGCACGGTTAGGACCGATACGGTCTTGCAACCAAGCTGCAATTTTACGTTCTGCTAACGTTGTGTACATAGCGGCCAACATAGTGATGGCAAAAACAGCTACGATGATAATTCCTTTTTCTATAATTAATGCTTGTTCCATTGCTTATTGATTTGAATTATCGTTGTTCTCTAAAGGAACATTGGTCATACTAATTTTTTTACGGTCTTGCTCACGTCCAAACAAAATCTGATTTTCTGTTTTGATTTCTACTTTTGGAGCATTAAGCGCATATTTATTACGGTTGATAACCGAGAACTTTTCGAATTTACGAGGGCCTTCAATTGTCCAATCGCTAACTTCTTTTTTGTCAAAACGACATGTATTACAGATAAATTCTTCTACTTCATGGAATTCGTCTTTACGACCAGTTACACGTTGGATTTCATTACCAAACATCCAAACTGTTGTTTTTCCGCAACATTTGTCACAATCTCTGTGTGCATCATAAGGTTTGCTAAACCAAACACGTGATTTGAAACGGAATGTTTTATCTGTTAAAGCACCTACTGGACAAACATCAATCATATTTCCTGACATTTCATTGTCGATAGCTTTAGAAATACAAGTTGAGATATTTGCATGATCCCCTCTATCCATTACCCCATGTACACGGTGATCTGTTAATTGGTCAGCAACTGCCACACAACGTTGGCATAAGATACAACGATTCATGTGTAATTGAATGTTTGGACCGATATCTTCGGGTTCAAACGTACGTTTTTCTTCAATAAAACGCGTTTCCGATTTACCGTGTTGGAAACTTAAATTTTGCAAATCACACTCACCCGCTTGGTCACAAACAGGACAGTCTAAAGGGTGATTGATTAACAAAAATTCCGTTACCGATTTACGTGCTTCTTCCACACGAGTCGAATTTTTACTGTTCACTTCCATACCGTCCATAACACCTGTTACACAAGAGGCAACAAGTTTAGGCATAGGAGTTGGGTTTGCATCACTACCTTTGGTCACTTCCACCAAACAACAGCGACATTTACCACCAGTTTTTTCTAACTTCGAATAATAACACATCGCAGGGGGCACACTCTCGCCTCCTATCATACGAGCCGCTTGCAGGATAGTTGTTCCTGGTTCGACTTCTATCGATTGTCCGTCTATGGTTACTTTCATATTATCAGCCCCCTAACCCCCAAAGGGGGGAATCGGGAAATTAAAATTAATATTATCTATTCTCCTTCTCCTCCCCTTTGGGGAGGTTGGGAGGGGCTCTTTATACAGTTTGCTTCGCTACTAAATGTCTTACTTTTTCGAAAGGCTCATTTACGTAGTGGTCTCTATTTTTAATTTTTTCAGGGAAACGAACGTGGTACTCAAATTCTTCTCTAAAATGACGAATCGCCGCAGCCACCGGCCATGATGCCGCATCACCTAATGGACAAATCGTGTTTCCTTCAATTTTAGATTGGATACTCCACAACAATTCGATATCTTCTTCTCTTCCTTGTCCGTTTTCAATTCTCCAAAGGATTTTTTCTAACCATCCTGTTCCTTCACGACATGGGGTACATTGCCCACAAGATTCGTGGTGATAGAATCGAGAGAAATTCCAAGTGTTACGAACAATACAAGTAGTATCATTGTACACTATAAAACCTCCTGAACCTAACATGGAACCTGTAGCAAATCCTCCATCAGATAAGGATTCGTATGTCATTAAACGGTCGTCACCATTGGCAGTTTTGTAAATTAAATGCTGTGGTAAAATTGGCACCGAAGAACCACCAGGTACTAACGCTTTTAACGGTCGGTCATCCATCATTCCGCCTAAATATTCGTCAGAATTCATGAATTCTTCTACCGAAAGACCTAATTCAATTTCGTAAACCCCAGGATTTTTAATATGTCCAGAAGCTGAAATCAATTTAGTTCCTGTAGAACGACCAATACCTATTTTAGCGTATTCTTCCCCTTTATTCAAAACAATCCAAGGCACCGCAGCAATAGATTCTACATTGTTTACTACTGTTGGATTTGCCCATAACCCTGAAATGGCGGGAAATGGGGGTTTAAGACGAGGGTTTCCTCTTTTACCTTCTAACGATTCGATTAAAGCAGTTTCCTCACCACAAATGTAAGCTCCTGCACCACAGTGTACGTGTAAATCTAAATCGTATCCAGTTCCTAATATATTTTTTCCTAACCAACCCGCAGCGTAAGCTTCTTTAATCGCTCTTTCAAGCGTTTTGAAAACCCACATATATTCTCCACGGATGTAGATATAAGATAAATTAGCGCCCAAAGCATACGAAGAGGTAATCATCCCTTCGATTAATAAGTGCGGAATGTATTCCATTAAGAAACGGTCTTTGAACGTTCCTGGCTCCGACTCATCGGCATTACAAACTAAATGACGTGGTTTTCCTGATTTTTTGTCAATGAAGCTCCATTTCATCCCTACTGGGAAACCTGCTCCACCACGACCACGAATTCCTGAAGTTTTTACTTCTTCAGTAACTTCGTCAGGGGTCATTTGTTTTAACGCTTTTTCCACCGAAGCATAACCTCCATTTTGACGATATACTTCGTAGGTTTTAATACCTGGAATATTTATTTTTTCTAATAATATTTTTCTTCCCATAGTATTATTTATCTAACATTTGTACTTTACCAGCTTTACAATCGTCGATAAGCTGGTCAATTTTTTCTTTCGTTAAATGTTCGTGATAAAAATCTCCTAACTGTAACATAGGAGCATAACCACAAGCACCTAAACACTCTACACCACGAACTTCAAATAATCCGTCTGCAGTAGTTTCACCTAATTTCACACCTAGTTTATCGCAAGTGTAATCCATTAAATTTTCTACACCACGAGTCGCGCAACAAGAGGTTTGACAAAATTCAAACATATATTTACCAATAGGTCTTCTGTTGAACATGGTATAGAAAGAAACCACTTCGTAAACTTCCACGGGTTTGATTCCTAAAATCTCCGCTACTTTGTCTTGCAACGCATAGCTCAACCAATGGTCGTGTGCATCTTGTACTTCATGTAGTACAGGAATTAAAGCCGATTTACGTTTGTCCTCTGGATAATGACTAATTAACTCATTAATACGAGTCATTAGTTCAGGCGTAATATTTATTTCTTGTTTATAATGGGTATAATCGTGTTTTTCCATAGCATTAAGCGTCTAATTCTCCAGCAATAACATTCAAACTTGATAAAGTAGCAATAGCATCTGATAGATTTTGCCCTCTTACCATATCGATATATGCTTGGTAATATATAAAACAAGGTCTTCTAAAGTGTAAACGATATGGGGTACGGCTTCCATCAGTAACTAAATAAAAACCTAACTCACCATTTCCTCCTTCAACCGCTTGATATACTTCTGTTAATGGAACTGGTACTTCGCCCATAACAATTTTGAAATGCCAAATTAGCGATTCCATTGTAGTATATACATCTTCTTTTGGAGGTAAGTAATATTCAGGAACATCTGCATGGAAAGGTCCTTCAGGCATTTTTGCTAATGCTTGCTTGATGATGCTGATACTTTCCCAAACTTCTGCGTTACGCACACAAAAACGGTCGTACGTATCTCCTGATTTTCCAACTGGAATATTGAATTCGAAATCTTCGTAAGACGAATAGGGTTGTGCTACACGCACGTCATAATCGATACCCGCGGCACGTAAATTTGGTCCAGTAAATCCGTAGCTCATGGCTTTTTCAGCAGAGATAGGTCCCACATTGATGGTTCTATCCATAAAGATACGGTTACGGTTTAAAAGACTTTCAAACTCTGCCCAAACCGCTGGAAAATCCGCTAAGAAAGCGTCAATTTTTTTCCAAACTTCAGCAGACCAATCTCTTTCAAAACCACCAATACGTCCCATATTGGTTGTTAAACGAGCACCACAAATTTCTTCATAGATTTCGTAGATTCTTTCACGGTATTCAAATACATAAAAGAAACCTGTCATGGCTCCTGTATCAACTCCTAAAATCGAGTTACAAATAATATGGTCTGCAATACGAGCTAACTCCATTACAATCACACGCATGTATTGTACTCTTTTAGGAACATCTATCCCTAAAGCTTTTTCAACCGTCATCCACCATCCCATGTTATTGATAGGCGATGAACAATAGTTCATACGGTCTGTCAATACATTGATTTGGTAAAACGGACGATTTTCTGCAATTTTTTCAAAAGCTCTATGAATGTATCCTACAGTACCTTCCCCATCAATAATTCTTTCTCCATCCATCAATAAGATGTTTTGAAAAATACCGTGGGTAGCAGGGTGTGTAGGTCCTAGGTTTAATATGGCTAGTTCGCTACCATCTTCGTTTCTTCTTTGTTCGATGATGCTAGCGTAACGCTCTTCTGGTTTTAATAATAACTCTGACATTGATTTTCAGTTTTATTAACAATTATGAGTAGTTCTTCCAAAGAAACGGTCGTCTTTATCCGTACGTCCACCATCTTCAAGTGGGAATTCTTTACGCATTGGGAATACGGTCATTTCATCCATATTTAAAATACGTTTTAATTGAGGATGTCCTTTGAAAGTAATTCCGTAGAAATCGAACGTTTCGCGCTCTTGCCAGTTAGCACCTAAAAACAAAGAAGTAACTGAGTCAATTTCAGGATTGTCGATAGGAAGAAAACATTTGATGCGGATACGAACACCATCAATCCAGTTGTGCATGTGATACACAACGCCTAGTTGACGATTCGCTTCATATTCTGGATAATGTACACCACAAAGATCCGTTAGGAAGTTGAAACGCAAGGTAGCGTCTTCTTTTAAGAATTTCATAACTTCTACAATAGCATCAGAAGCTACTTCGAAAGTCAAAATATCATGAAGTTGAACAAATTCAGATACTTTTAATCCAAATTGGTCAATTAATTTTTGTTGAATAACAGCGTTCTCTAATGCCATATTATTTGATGTTATAAGAACCTAATAATTCTTTGTATTCGTCAGAACTACGACGGCGAACCGATTCATTTTTTACAATTTCTTGCAAACGCATAATTCCGTCTAAAATTTGTTCGGGTCTTGGTGGGCATCCAGGCACATACACATCTACTGGTATTACTTTATCAATACCTTGTAAAACAGAATACGTATCAAAAACCCCACCAGAAGAAGCACAAGCCCCTACCGCAATAACCCATTTTGGTTCTGACATTTGCTCATATACTTGACGTAAAATAGGTGCCATTTTTTTTGAAATAGTCCCCATTACTAAAAGCATATCCGCCTGACGAGGCGAGAAACTCATACGCTCCATACCAAAACGTGCCACATCGTAATGCGCACCAGCTGTTGCCATGAATTCGATACCACAACAAGAAGTTGCGAACGGCAAAGGCCATAGTGAATTAGCACGAGCCAAACCTACCACATCGCTTAATTTTGTAGCAAAAAAACCCTCACCAGCATATCCTTGTGGTGGCGCTACAGTTGTATATTTTGAAGAATCACTCATTTCAAATTATTTTGAATTTTGAATTTTGAATTTTGAATTATTCATTTATAATTTAAAATTCATCATTTAAAATAAATTTTTTACTCCCACTCCAGTCCTTTTTTCTTGATTACATAGTAGAAACCGATTACTAAAAGCAGCATAAAAATCCCCATTTTAGCCAGTCCGTCTACCCCCATTTCGCGGAAATTTACTGCCCAAGGATACATAAATATTACCTCGACATCAAATAACACGAACAAAATAGCAACTAAGAAATACTTTACTGAGAAAGGAATACGCGCATTCCCTATTGATTCAATACCACACTCGAAGTTTTTATCTTTATTAGCCGAATGTCGTTTGGGACCTAACAATCCTGAAATAAAGATAGTAGCTCCTACAAATCCAACAGCTAGTCCTACTTGCATTAGAATAGGTATAAAATCCAGTTGATTTGATTGCATAATTATGATAATTAATCCAAGCTACAAAGATAAGGGCGTAGGGCGAAATATCAATTTTTGTAGAAGAAAATCGACTAAATAACTGTTATTTTTATTCATTCTAAACAAATTTATAAACACAAAAAAACCGCTTAGGGATCTAAGCGGTTTTTTCATTAATCTTCTACAGGATTTCCAGTTTCATCTAAAAACCTATATTCCAAATACGTGTATGCGTCACGCGGTATAATTTTAACCCATTTTTTATGTTCAAAAAACCATTTTGAACGTATAGATGGAAAACCTTTTGTAAGGTAAGCAGCAATAAATGGATGCACGTGCAAACGCACCTTTTTATACTTCTTAATAATTCTTTCCAACTCAGAGGCTATTTTATCTACTATAACGATAGGAGCATCAATTTCTCCTTTTTCATTATTTGGATCTTCCTCTCGAGTCTTAATACTTACCTCTGGTCGAACACGCTGGCGCGTTATCTGCACTAGACCAAATTTGCTTGGAGGCAAGATTTTATGTTTTGCTTTATCATCACTCATTTCTTCTTTTAAGAAATCAAATAAAACTTTACGGTTATCTGGGTTTTGCATATCAATAAAATCGACTACAATAATCCCTCCCATATCACGAAGCCTCAACTGTCGTGCCACTTCCGCAGCTGCAATTAGGTTAACTTCTAAAGCGGTATCTTCTTGAGAGGTTGCTTTATTTGATCGGTTTCCGCTATTTACATCAATGACATGCATAGCTTCTGTATGTTCAATGATCAGATAAGCACCTTTGCTCATCGAAACAGTTTTACCAAAAGAAGTTTTTATTTGACGTTCAATCCCGTATTTTTCAAAAAGCGGAATTTCTCTTGAATTATAGAGCTTAACGATTGATTCTTTCCCAGGAGCTATTTCTTGCAAATATTCCTTAGTTTCTTGCAACAACTGTTCATCGTCTGTTAATATTGAGGTAAAAGTATCATTAAAAACATCTCTTAGAATAGAAGACGCTCTGTTTAATTCACCTAATACCCTAGAAGGATGATGAGCCGTTGGAATTCGTTTACACATTGCAGACCACTTGTCTAACAAATTTTGTAAATCTTTGTCAATTTCAGCTACTTTTTTGCCTTCGGCTACTGTGCGAACAATAACCCCAAAGCCTTTTGGCTTGATGGATAATACCAAACGTTTTAACCGTTCTTTCTCTTCTTTTGAGTGTATTTTTTGTGAAACAGACACTCTTTCTGAAAAAGGGACTAAAACGATGTATCTACCCGCTAAGGATAACTCAGAACTAATTCGAGGTCCTTTGGTAGATATTGGTTCTTTTACAACTTGAACTAAAATTGATTGATTAGCATTTAACACATCTGTTATAACACCATTTTTATCAATTTCAGGTTCAAACTGAAACGTTTTTAGGAAAAAATCGTTGAATTTACCTGTGCATACTTGTTTAATAAATTTCAATTGAGAAGATAAATTAGGCCCTAAATCATGATAATGTAGAAAAGCATCTTTATCAAAACCTAGATTAACAAATGCGGCATTTAATCCTGCCACTGGTTTTCTAATTTTTGCAATGTAGATATCCCCTACCTGAAAGGCACCCGAACTATCTTCGTCTTTATGTAATTCTATTAGTTTTCCATCTTTTAATAAGGCAAAATCTACAGCACTTTCACTTGATCTAATAATTAGTTCTTTATTCACGGCGTAAATTTTTATCCCAACTTTTTGGCAATAGGAAATAAGCAAAAACGCTTACAACCTGTAGCTAATTGTAAGGATGGATTAAACATTTCTTTTACAGGAATAAACCCGTAGGATTTAAGATTTAAATTTTAGACGCTGATTTTAGAATCTTTCTAAAACTAACAACCCTAAATCTCATTTTCAATGAACGTTTAAAAAGAAAAAAGTAGTTTAAGAACTACTTTTTCTTTTTATGACGATTAGCTCTCGCTCTTTTTTTACGTTTGTGAGTCGCTACCTTATGTCTTTTTCTTTTCTTACCACTTGGCATAACTTTGTTGGTTTTATGTTAATAATTATTTCGATTCTTCTAATACTTCTACGTTAACTTTTTCTTTTACACCTTCAACAAATACTTTTGCAGGTTTAAAAGCTGGGATGTTATGAGCTGGAATTTTGATAGTTGTATTTTTTGAAATATTTCTACCTGTTTTTTCAGCTCTTGTTTTGATAATAAAACTTCCAAATCCTCTCAAATAAACATTATCACCTGTTTCTAACGAATTTTTAACTTCGTCCATAAAAGACTCTACTGTAGCCTGAACATCTCCTTTTTCTAAGCCTAATTTATCAGCAATTTTAGCTACGATATCTGCTTTTGTCATTTTATATAATAATTAAGTTTATTGCATTTTTTTGAGTTTGCAAATATAGAAATAAAAAAAAGAATAATTCAAGTATAATTGATTAAAATTTAATCACATAAAGAATTATTTTTGCGTACCAATTTAAGAGCATGAATTTTAGCAATATAATTATAGCTTGGTACCAGCATAACAAAAGAGATCTTCCTTGGCGCAGAACAACAGATCCTTACTTGATCTGGCTATCCGAGATAATTTTACAACAAACCCGTGTGGTTCAAGGTCTTCCTTACTACTTAGCCTTTACAAAACAGTTCCCTAAAATACAAGATTTAGCAAAAGCTGATGAAGAAGAAGTTCTTAAATTATGGCAGGGTTTGGGCTATTATTCCAGAGCGAGAAACCTTCATACTACAGCTAAATACTTAACAGAACAAAACAATGGTTTATTCCCTAACAACTACCAAGATCTTCAAAAACTAAAAGGAATTGGTGAATATACAGCTGCTGCTATTGCCTCTTTTTCATACAATGAATGCGTCCCTGTAATAGATGGCAACGTATATCGAGTAATTGCTCGTTATTTTGGCTTGGATCTAGACATTAGTTTATCTAAAACGAAAAAATCTTTTTTTGAAATGGCTTCTGAGGTTATTTGCCCTAATCAACCGGCTCAATTTAATCAAGCCATTATGGAATTTGGAGCTCTACAATGTATTCCTCAAAATCCAAATTGTGCTATTTGCCCTCTACAAAATAGCTGTTATGCATTAAGCACAAATAACATAGCCAATCTACCTGTTAAAACAAAAAAAACAAAAAAAACCAATCGGTATTTTCACTATTTACTTATTATTGATCAAAATCAAAAAGTACTATACCAACAAAGAACAAAGAAAGACATTTGGCAAAATTTGTATGAATTACCTCTTATTGAAACGTCTAAAAAAGAAGAAGCAAATGAGATAAAAAATTATATCTCGAAACAATATTCCAATATTAAAAGAATAACTCTTTTAGAACATGAACAAATAATTCACAAACTCTCTCACCAAAATTTAGATATTAATTTTTGGAAAATAGAAATTAATGTACAGCATAAAGTAGGTCTGTCTTACCATGAATTGAAAAAGCTCCCAACCCCTATTGTCATTTATAATTTCTTAGAAAGGACTCCATATTAAATTTTTAACTATATTTGGTATTATTAAATACTATAAGCCATTATGAACGGTACATTAAATAAAGTGATGCTAATTGGGCATTTAGGAGATGAAGTAAAAATGCACTATTTTGACGGGGGTAACTGTATAGGTCGATTTCCACTAGCAACAAACGATATATATATTAACAAAACAACTGGAGAAAAAATAACTTCTACCGAATGGCATAATGTTGTTGTACGAAATAAAGCTGCCGAAATTTGTGAAAAATACCTAACAAAAGGAGACAAAATATACATTGAAGGACGTATCAAATCCAGACAATGGCAAGCAGAAGACGGATCTACAAAATACACAACTGAAATACAAGTAACAGAATTTACCTTTTTAACTACAAAAAAAGACTCTGAATCGTTTAAAAATTCGTCAGAAACACCTAAAAGTGCTAATTTTGACAACCCAATAGAAAACGATTTACCATTTTAAACATGAATAAAAACATAAAAAGGCTTTTATCTGCACTCATAATTTGTTTAAGCATAACGAGTTGCAAAAATGACATTATGCCTAAACCTAAAGCCTATTTAAGCCTAGAATACCCGAACCCTCATTATATCAACTTCAAAAAAGCTTGTGGGTATGATTTTCAATACAATTCATTAAGCACAATAAAAGATCAAGGTGAATGTAATTTTCATATTGATTATCCTAAATTAAGAGCTACTGTCTATCTAAATTACCGCCCTGTACAAAACAATATCGAAATTCTTTTACGCGATGCTCAAAAGTTAACTTATGAGCATGTTGTCAAGGCGGACAACATTACTGAACAGCCTTACATTAACTCTGAGCATAAGAAATTTGGCATGTTTTATGAAGTTGGAGGCAACGCCGCCTCCCAATCTCAGTTTTATGTAACTGACAGCACTAAACACTTCTTAATGGGATCTATTTATTTTTACGCAAAACCTAATTTTGATTCCGTTTTGCCAGCAGCTCACTACATCAAAAATGATCTAAAAATTTTAATGGAAAGCTTAAAATGGAAGTAAGAACTAACGACTCTCTTTTTTAATTTTTAAAAACGAACTTCTACCGCTATAGTATCCTTTTTTTTGTAAAATTCTTTTTCAAACATTTGTTTATCTTTTTGATATATATCAAAAGATTTCATTTTTTTTAGTTAAAACTTTGCAGTGTAAATCAAATGAAAAAAATGGAACATTACAAGAAAATCATTTCTACATTGCTTTTGTTAATTCCTCTTATCCTTAATGCTCAAACAGCACCGAGCCTTGAGACGCTAATTAACGAAGCTCTAAAAAGAGACGCATCAATAAAAAATCAAGTTTTAGAATCCAAAACGATTGCATTAAATCAACAAAAACTTAAGGATATATTTTTACCCAAGGTAGATATATCGGGAAAAGCGGGATATCTTAACATTACAAACATATCGCATTCTAAAGCAATTAATATTGCTCCTATCAACCCAATCTTTCCTGGAATAACAGTTCCAGAAGGAGCTTTAGACAATAATTTTAATTTATCAGGATTTGAAGGAGCAGCAAAAATTGACGCAAAAGCTCTTATTTATTCTGGCGGAAAAATAAAATATTTAAAACAGGCTCTTGAAGAAAAGAACAGAGCAATAATAGCACTTAATACTAAAAACGAAGACGAAGTAGTCACTCAAATCATACAATCTTACGATCAATTTGCTTTACTAGTTGAATCAAAAAAGGTCTTGAATGAGGGGCTAAAAAGATTAGCCGCTAATAAAAAATTAGCAGAGAAAGCATTGGGCTATGGACTGATAACAAAATATGATTATCAAAAAATAGATTTAGCCGAAGCAACACTCAACTCAAAAATAGTTGAATACGAAGGTAAAAAAGACCTATTAACGGCACAATTACATATTCTAACAGGTATAGAAACTGAAAAAATTGCTCTAATAGAACCTATACTTCAAAAAATAGATTACGCTGTTTTAAACAATAATATTGATAATCGAGCAGAATTAAAAGCTCTGAATCACGGGATGAAAGCCATAGATTCTAAAATAAAAGCTGATAAAACTTGGTGGATTCCAAAAGTTCAAGCTGGTACATCTTTATCTTACTTAGGGTTTTATAATGGCCATCTATCTTCGTCAAAAAATTTATTTCCAAATATCAATAATAGCAAACTAAATCAGGATTTAACCAACAAACATCTTTTCCCTATATTCCGAGTTGATTTAGGTTTTAAATGGGAGATTTTTGACGGGAACGAGAGTAGTCATGAAATAGAAAAATCTAAAATTGAGAAAGAAGTTTTGGAAAACAAAAAGTCAGACACTGAAAGAAAATTATTATTAAATCTAGCGAACAATCAAACAAACTACAATATAGCTAACGCACAAATAGGTCTAAGAGCAAAAGCAAAAGAAATTGCGCAAAGCGCTTTTAATCAAGCGGAAAAAGAATTTAAATATGGCTTGATAAAATCCAATCAATTAATTGAAGCAGAAAACGATTTACAAATGGCTGAGCTAGAATATCAAACATCTATTTTTAATCAGAGAAGAGCCGCAATAGAACTGATGAAATCAACTCAAAGCTTAGATATTCAAAAATTTTAAAATCAAACTTATTATAATGAAAAAAAATATCATAAAAACATTAGCTATTATTAACTTATGTACACTAATAGCCTGCAATACCCCTGTAAAAGAAATAGAAGGTAAAACTAAAAAGGAAACAATTTCTTTTGCTCCAAAAGTTACTGGCAGAATTTTAAAAATATATGTTGAAGAAGGACAAATGATACATGCAGGCGACACATTGGCTCTTTTAGATGTACCCGAAGTATCTGCAAAGATTGCACAAGCAAAAGGAGCAACAGCGGCGGCAATTGCACAGGCTCAAATGGCAAAAAACGGCGCAACATCTGATCAATTACTTCAATTAAGAGCTAAACAAAAAGGACTTTCTGAACAATTTGAATATGCTAAAAAATCATATAACAGAGCTCGAAATATGTTTAATGATAGCTTAATGGCTCAACAACAATACGACGAAGCATTTGCCAAATACCAAGGTGCTAAAGCACAATTAGACGCTGTTAATGCCGAATTACATGATGTTGAAATTGGCACAAGAATTGAAAAAATAAGCATGGCAGAGGGACAAGCTTCACAAGCAAAAGGAGTCTTACAGGAAGCCAGTGTAGCATATTCTGAACGCTACATTATAGCAACAAATGCTATGGAAATTGAAACAATATCTTTAAACGTAGGCGAGTTAGCAACTGCTGGATACCCTTTATTTAATGGTTATATCCCTAACTCAACATTCTTTCGTTTTACGATACCAGAAAGCAAAATATCTCACTACCAAAAGGGTATGAAAATCAATATAGCGTCTACTTATAGTGATCAAAAATTTACGGGAAACATAGTGGCTATAAAACAACTGGCTAAATATGCTGATATTACAACAGCGTACCCCGATTATGAACCAGGAGAAGCTGTTTATGAAATAAAAGTTATACCAACGGATCGAGTAAAACTAAACAATCTTTTAGTAAATTCAAGAGTTACTTTAAAATAATCTTAGCATCTAAAAAATATGACACAGTTAAGATATTTATTAAAAAGAGAGTTTCAATTATTCATAACCAATAAAACAATACTTTCTGTCTTTTTTATTGGTCCTCTTATTTACGCATTATTACTAGGTTTTACTTACCAAAAGGGAAAAATTACAGACATCCCTGTAATGGTAATCAATCAAGATCAATCTCCTATGTCCTATCAGGTAATTGAAATGCTGGAAGATAACAAAACAATTAAAGTTTTGAATTATGTAAACGAACCTTATAATTTAAAAGAAGAAATAATAAAAACCCAAGCAAGTGCTACTATAATTATACCTAAAAGATTTGAAGCGAATATTCTTCAAAAAAAATATCCTGAAATAAATGTGTATTTCAACAACTCTAATGTTCTAACGTCTAATTTTGCTTCAAAAGCCATTCAGTTAACACTAGGTACATTTTCCGCTGGTGCAGAAATAAAATCGTTTCAAAGAAAAGGAATGAATTTTAATCAAGCCAAAGAAAACATAGAGTCTTTTAAAACTAATTATATTTCATTATTTAATACTACAGGGAATTACCTTCTTTTTATGTGGCCTGCTATAATGGCCGTTGTATTACAACAGGTAATTCTTTTAGCTATGGCAGTTACTTTTTCGGAAGAATTTAAAAGAGATTCCTTTGTAAGAGATTTTACGGGAAAACATAAATACCCTATTTTGGTAATGTTTATTAAATGTTTACCTGTTTGGTTATTTTCGTATCTAAACATTTTTGTGTTTTATCTCTGTGCTTTGTATTTTAGAATACCTATTCCTGATAACATTATCAATTTCTTTTTACTAACGAGTGCATTTATAATTGCCACAACTAATTTAGGTGTCTTTTTTAGTATATTAATACCTGATGCTCTTAAAGCAACACAAGTTTTGATGGTAATAGCATCTCCCGCATTCATCATTAGTGGTTTTACTTGGCCAAGTAATGCTATGCCTGTATTTATAGAAAATTTTAGTAAAATAATCCCTCTAACACCTTATTTGGAAGCAATGAAAATTATGGTGATAGAAAAAGGGCCAAACTATTTAACTTTAAAATTTTTCTGGCATTTATTCATTTTAGGTTTAGTCTTTTTCCTTCTAGGATGGATGGTTTTAAGAATAAAAATCAAAAAAATATTTAAAGACCTCAACATTTCATAATTTTTTCTCATCGTAACACAAATTACATCAAAACTAAACAGTGAAGACGTTTCAAAGTATTGGAACGTCTTTTTTTTATATTTTTGTAAAAACGCTGTGAATATGGATTTGATTGAGGAACTAAAGAAGCATATAAAATTTGATAATGAAATTGAACGTTTTTTAAAAGAAGAATGCAAAACTAGAAGCTTTAAAAAAGGTGATATATTGAGCCAGCACAATCAATTCAACCATACTGTTTTTTTTGTAAACGAAGGTTTACTAAGAATGTTCTATTTTGAAAATGGTAAAGATATTACCACAAACTTTTATGCTGAAGGAAAGATAACTGCCAATATTGATACTCTTTTTGAAAACAAACCCACTCGTTATAACATAGAAGCTTTGGAAAATTGTATCATTACAACTTGCAATTATGAAAAATTAGAAGAATTATGCATGAACTCTCTAACAGCCGCTAATTTCAGTCGGTATATTTTAGGAAAATTCATGCTTCAAATGTCTAAAAGGATCTCTTCACTTCAATATATGACAGCCAAAGAGAAGTACATACAACTCTTAGAAGAAAATAGAAACATTATTCAAAGAGTTCCCTTAGGTATGATTGCCTCCTTTTTAGGAATATCACAAGAAACTTTAAGTCGCATAAGAAGCACTATTTGATTTTGTACTACTTATGCTTTCTATTTCTTTTAAAACTCTTATCGTCTTATAAAAAACAAGGAGCTTCTTTTTATAGATTATCACTTGCGTACCATTCTGCAAAAGAGCTTTCTGTTTCTTGTAATCGCAATGAATGCAGCTTAATTTGAGAGGGCAGATGTTTTGAAATTTTAGCGGCAAAATCAATTACCATATTTTCACTAGTAGGTTGATAATCTACTAATATAACATGATGTCCTCTTTGTTTTAATTCATTTGCTAATTCTATGTGTGGTGTAGTTGCATTAAAAACCGTGGCATGATCAAAGACATCTACGATTTCATCTTTCACTATTTTTTTTAAATCCGAAAAATCAATAACCATTCCATATTTTACATTTTCCCTATCCGCTATAGGACTTCCAATAACGGTTACAGAAAGCTTATAGCTATGACCGTGTACATTTTTACACTTACCATCATACCCATAAAGAGCATGTCCTGTTTCAAAATTAAACTGTTTCGTAATTCTAATTTTACTCATAATAAAAATAAAAAGCAAAGGTATAAAAAAAGCGCTCGCTATGCGAACGCTCTGGATTTTTATTGTTCTATAAAGACTATGCTTCAAAAGGAACTACAGAAACATAAGACTTGTTGTCTTTCTTTTTCTGAAATGCTACAACACCGTCAACTTTAGCGTGTAAAGTATGATCTTTACCCATATAAACGTTTTCACCAGCATTGTGTTTTGAACCTCTTTGTCTTACAATGATGTTCCCTGCAAGAGCAGCCTGACCACCAAAAATCTTAACACCTAAA
This sequence comes from Flavobacterium columnare, assembly GCF_014844295.1. Classification (NCBI taxonomy): domain Bacteria; kingdom Pseudomonadati; phylum Bacteroidota; class Flavobacteriia; order Flavobacteriales; family Flavobacteriaceae; genus Flavobacterium; species Flavobacterium columnare. Next base: position 2,077,252 of record NZ_CP054494.1, on the reverse strand, counting down.
CGTTTCGATTCTGATTCTCTACCATTCTTAGAACTACCGACACCTTTCTTGTGAGCCATGATGTAATGGTTTTAAAAGTTAATATTATTCGTTAGTATCTTCTTTTTTAGCTTTAGGAGCTCTTTTTTTAGGAGCTGCCTCTTCAGTAGCTACTTCTGCTTTAGGAGCTGCTTCTTTTTTAGGAGCTGCTTTTTTTGCACCACTAGCAGATATACCTTCTACTAAAATTTGAGTAAGATACTGTCTGTGACCGTTTCTTTTTTTGTAACCTTTTCTTCTTTTCTTTTTGAAAACGATTACTTTGTCACCTTTTAAGTGTTGTAATACTTTTGCTTCTACTGAAGCACCTTCTATAGCTGGGGCGCCTAAAGTTACGTTTCCGTTATCATCTAATAAAAGAACTTTGTCAAAAGTAACTTTTGAACCTTCTTCATTAGCTAGACGGTGTACGAATACTTTTTGGTCTTTGCTTACTTTAAATTGTTGCCCTGCTATCTCTACGATTGCGTACATAACAATAATGGTTTATTAATTTTTAAGTTTGCAAATATACAATTTCTTTCGTAATCAACAACTTATCATTTGAAAAAATATAAATATCTATAAAAAACACTAATCCCTTTTAGCACAATCATTTAAAAATGTATTTTTGGTATCTATTATGTGAAAAATATTTTTCTATAATCATAACTTATAGTACTTTTTAAAACTTGCCTATGCGCACACTTGATACATCGCCTTTAGGAGGCGCACTTCAAAACACCCCACTACGTTTTACTCTTTATACCTTAGAAAACGGATTAGACGTTATTTTATATCCCGACCATACCATTCCAGCAGTAGTTACATCTATAATGTACCATGTAGGCTCAAAAGATGACCCAGAAAACAGAAAAGGCTTTGCTCATTTCTTTGAACATCTTCTTTTTGAAGGCACTCAAAATATAGCAAGAGGAGAATGGTTTAAATTAGTTTCAGCCAATGGAGGCACAAACAATGCTAATACCAATGATGATAGAACTTATTATTACGAAATGTTTCCTTCACACCAATTAGAACTTGCTCTATGGATGGAGTCAGAACGCTTACGTCATGCTATTATCAATCAAATAGGAGTTGACACACAAAAAGAAGTAGTAAAGGAAGAAAAAAAAATGCGTTATGACAATCGTCCTTATGGCCAATTATTAGCACAAGTTAAAAAACATCTTTTTCCAACCCATCCTTATCAGAATACAACCATTGGAGAAATAAAAGATATTGAAGCTTCTACCCTAACGGAGTTCCAAAACTTTTACACAAGATATTACACTCCTAATAATGCCGTTTTAGTAGTAGCGGGCCATTTTGAAACTGAACAAACAAAAAACTGGATTCTAAAATATTTTGGCTCTATTGCTTCTGGCTCTAAAATTGAACGCCAGAAGATAATTGAAGATCCTATCAAAAACACCCTTTTTGCCGAATATCAGGACGAAAACATACAAATTCCTATGTTAGTCCTTGCTTATCGTACTGCTTCTATGAAGGAAAAAGATTCAAGAGTATTAGACTTTATTTCTAGTTATTTTAGCGACGGACAAAGTTCTAAACTCTATAAAAAATTAGTAGATAAAAAAAAGATGGCACTTCAAGTTGGTGCTTTCAACCTTTCTTTGGAAGATTATGGGTTATACATTATTTACGCCCTACCTATGAATGGAATTGATTTAAATGATCTAAAGAAAGAAATTGATGAAGAAATACAACAATTACAAAAAAATCCTATTTCTGATCACGATTTCTTAAAATTAAAAAACAAATACCAAAACCATCTGATTGACAATAAAGCTAATTTAGAAACCATTGCTCATGATTTAGCTACTTTTCATCTCTTATACAAAAACATCCACTTAATCAATACTGAATTTGACTTATTAGACAATATTAACCAACAAGAAATTCAATTAATTAGCAAAAAATACCTAAACCCCAATCAACGATTAGAATTAATATATAAGCCTAAAAACACACTATGAATTTAGATTTAAACATACAACCTCTGGCAGGCATACTTCCTGAGTTATATTTCCAAGAACCCAATCGTTTTGAACTCTCTAATGGTTTAAAAGTTTTGGTTGTTGAAAATCATAAACTCCCTCGTGTTTCTCTACACTTACAAATCGACAGAGATCTTTTTACGGAAGGTAACAAAAAAGGGGTGGATGCACTTACCTCCTCCTTACTAGGCAAAGGCTCAAAAAAAATATCTAAAGAAAATTTTTATGAAGAAACTGATTTATTAGGTTTCGAACTCTATTTACATTCTACTGGAGGGAAAGCCGTGGGTTTATCAAAATATGCAGGTCGCATGATAGAACTCTTCGCACAAGCTCTTTTATTTCCTAATTTCACACAAGAAGAACTGGAAAAAGAACGTTTAAAAATGATAGAAGCATTACGATCAAACGAAAAAAATGTTCAAAATACGCTGACTAAAATAGAAAACGCATTAATATTTGGTCCTTCTCATCCAAAAGGTGAATTTATAACCGAAGATACCTTAAAAAATGTGTCACTTGCTGATATACAAAACAATTACAATACCTCTTTTAGGCCCCAAGATGCTTATCTGATAATTATCGGTGATATTCAATTGGATGTTGTCAAAGAAAAAATTAGATCTGAATTTTCTGATTGGTCGAAAAATAGTTCGCCCACACAAATCCTCTCCATTCCCCCAACAATTGATACGACTGAAATCAATTGGGTTAATCTTCCCAATGCTGTTCAAACAGAAATTAGTGTTGTAAATACCATTCATTTCCCCATGAATAGTCCCGATTATTTTTCAGTTATCATGGCTAATCAAATTTTAGGCGGAGGTGCTGATGGTCGTTTGTTTCTAAATTTAAGAGAAGACAAAGGCTGGACTTATGGCGCTTACTCTTCTGTATCGGCAAGTAAAACTACAACAAAATTTAAAGTTTCAACACAAGTTCGTAACGAAGTAGTTGCTAACGCTATTGATGAAATAGTAAAAGAAATTCAAAAATTACGGAATGAATTAGTAAATGACTCGGAATTATCATTAGTCAAATCAAAATATATTGGTCATTTTATTATGCAATCTCAAAAATCAGAATCTATAGCCCGCTACGCTCTAAATCGTGAAATTCAAAAACTTCCTCATGATTTTTATCGGAATTACATTCAACAAATAAATGCTGTACAACCTGAAGATATTCTTCGAGTAGCTCAAAAATATTTTTTAGCAGATAATTGTTTAATTGTTATTGTAGGCAATGGAAATGAAATAAAACAGGAGCTTTTTAACACCCAATACAAAGTAAAAGAATTTGATAGTAATTGCAATCTATTAAGTTCTGATTATTCCTAAAACCTAAATTTCGCGTGAGATTCGAAGTGAACATCTGATCAGTAAGTCTATTTATCATCTAAATGATCGTAAAAATAGTATTTACTTTTCCATTTCAAATAGATTGTTGGTCTTTCCTTAAGTAAACACAACGAATTCGAGTCTCATTGAATACAAAAGCAGGTTTTGGATCTTAAATGATCATTTTTCAATTTGTTATAGAAAAAGTAACTTTGCTTGATTAAAAAAATTAAAAATTATGATTCTTACTGATACCCATACCCATTTATATTCATCTCAATTTGCCGACGATCGTTCTGAAAGCATTCAAAGAGCAATAGCCCTCGGAGTTAATCGTTTTTTTATTCCTGCCATTGATTCTAGCTATTTACAAAAAATGTATGATCTAGAAAAAGAATATCCTGAAAATGTTTTTCTAATGATGGGACTGCATCCTTGTTATGTAAAACCCGAAAGCTATGAACAAGAATTAGCCCTAGTAGAAGAAGAGTTAACCAAAAGAAAATTTTATGCAATTGGTGAAATTGGCATTGATTTATACTGGGACAAATCAACTTTAGAAATTCAAAAGAAAGTCTTTAGACACCAAATACAATTAGCAAAGAAACACAAGCTTCCTATTAACATTCATTGTCGTGATGCGTTTGATGAAATATTTGAAGTATTAGAATTAGAAAAAGGAAGCGAACTTTTTGGCATTTTTCATTGTTTTACAGGAACTTATGAACAAGCATTAAAAGCTATCAACTATGGTTTAAAATTAGGTATTGGGGGAGTAGTTACTTTTAAAAACGGACAAATTGATCAGTTTTTAAATCAAATTGATCTTCAACATATAGTATTAGAAACGGACGCTCCTTATCTAGCTCCTACACCTCATAGAGGAAAAAGAAATGAAAGCGGATATATTACATTAGTTGCACAAAAATTAGCTGCAATTTATAATTGTACTCTTGAAGAAATAGCCTCTATAACAACTCAAAATTCTAAGGAAATATTTGGTATTTAACATTTTAAGATACAAAAGAAAATATAAAATAGGATAACTATTCGGTTTTTAGTATTTCTTTATTCAAATTTGTTTATTTTTTTGTTCATTTGTATTAGAAAATTGAATTTGCAATGCCAAAATTTGATGCTATAAGACCGTATTATGATGCTGAAGTAAATCAGGCATTACGAAACGCGGCAAATCATCCTATTATAAAAGAAATCATGAATTTTGCTTTTCCAAATGTAGAAGACAACATTTGGAAAGAGCAGTTGTTACGAACACATTCAATTCGTGATTTCCAATGTAATTTTTTATACCAAGCTATAAAAAAAATAGTTGAAAAGAGTTCAGATGGGCTGAGTACTTCTGGATTTGAAAAATTAGAACCTAATACTTCTTATCTTTTCATATCTAACCATCGTGATATCATACTTGATACTTCTTTACTTAATCTTTCCTTATTTGACCATGGTCTTGTCATGACGGCATCGGCAATAGGCGACAATTTAGTTAAAAAAGATTTTTTACGCTCATTATCACGTTTAAATCGCAATTTTATTGTTCAAAGAGGATTGCCTCCTAGAGAGCTTCTACAAAGCTCACAATTAATGTCTGAATATATAAGACATTTGTTATTACGCGAAAACCGGTCCGTTTGGATAGCACAAAGAGAAGGGAGAACTAAAGACGGACATGATGCCACCCAAACAGGCGTATTAAAAATGTTAGCCATGGCTGCTGGCGAACAAAACGTTTTAGAATATTTTAAACAAATTAAAATCGTTCCCGTTTCTATTTCTTACGAATACGACCCAACCGATGCTCTAAAGATGCCACAACTAATGGCAGAGGCTAATAACGAAATATATCAAAAAAGTTCTAATGAGGACTTTAATAACATTCTAAGGGGTATCATAGGTCAAAAAAAACACATTCATATTCATATAGGCAACATACTCGATTCTGAACTAGATCGTATTCAATCTGAAAATTCAAATAGCAATAAACAAATTCAAGAAGTTGTTAAAACCATAGATGCCTCTATCCTTCAATCGTATCATTTGTGGCCTACGAACTATATTGCTTATGATTTACTTTTTAAATCCAAACAATTTGAATCAAAATATAGCCCACAAGAGAAATCTCTTTTTGAAAGACGTTTAGAAATGCGTATTGATAGTAAGAATCAAAAAATGATGGAAAACTTCTTGGCTATGTATGCTAATCCAGTGGTTAATAAATTAAAGTATGAGCAGAATCTCTAAACCCAGCATATTACTAATTTATACTGGAGGTACTATTGGCATGGTAAAAGATGCCGAAACAGGCGCATTAAAAGCCTTTAACTTTAATAAATTACTAAAAAACATACCTGAATTAAAACTATTAGATTGTAATATAGCCACCATTTCCTTTGAAAACCCTATAGATTCTTCAAATATGAATGTAGAAGGATGGGTAAAAATAGCTCAAATTATAGAAACCCATTATAATCAGTATGAGGGTTTTGTGGTTTTGCATGGCTCAGATACTATGTCCTATTCTGCTTCTGCTCTTAGCTTCATGTTAGAAAACTTAGGGAAACCTGTAATTTTTACAGGCTCACAATTACCTATAGGCGATTTAAGAACCGATGCAAAGGAAAATTTAATAACCGCCATCCAAATTGCTTCTTTGCAAGAAAAGGAAAAACCTATTATATCAGAAGTCTGCTTGTATTTTGAATACAAACTCTATAGAGGTAATCGTACTACAAAAATAAGCGCAGAGCACTTTAATGCCTTTATCTCACCAAACTTCCCTTTTTTGGCTGAGTCTGGAGTTCACTTAAAAGTTAATGAAGAATACCTTCTAAAAAAAAATCCAAACAACAAACTACAGGTTAACACTCAATTTGACACCCATGTTGCCATCGTAAAGATGTTTCCTGGTATATCAGAATCCGTTATTAATGCTATTCTATCAATCCCTCACCTCAAAGGCATTGTATTGGAAACCTACGGATCAGGCAACGCACCTACTTTGGATTGGTTTATTAATTTATTGGATCAAGCTATACAAAAAGGAATTCACATTGTTAATGTAACCCAATGTTCAGGTGGTAGTGTTAGTATGGGACATTATGAAGTAAGTTCACAACTAAAACAAATAGGCGTAATTTCGGGAAAAGATATAACTACAGAAGCTGCCATAACAAAATTAATGTTTTTATTAGGTCAAAATATTGGATTTTCCATTTTTAAAACTATCTTTGAGTCGCCTATTCGAGGTGAAATGGAATAGCAAAACTAGAGAGGTGTCCGAGTGGTTGAAGGAGCAAGCCTGGAAAGTTTGTATGTGGGTAACTGCATCGAGGGTTCGAATCCCTTCCTCTCTGCTAGAAAGTTAAAAACCCCTTATTTTACTAGGCTTTAGAAGAGAAAACAATAAAGCCTTGTGTCAAATTTGAGTCAACAATTTTACGGTGTTAAAAAATCATTTTTAGTGCTGTAAAAAAACGAAAAAAATTGAAAACTCGATAAATCAAGTAAAGGTTACGGCTTTTATAGACTACAAACCTGCCGAACTAAAAGTAAACAAAGAATGGATTATCGTTTATTATTCTAAAAATCCCACTCATAAGAAACTTGAACGTCAAAGAGTAAAGTACCTATTTTAAAAGACAAAACCGAACGCTTACGTCATGCTAAAAAAATAGTACTCGAAATAAATAAAAAACTAGTGAATGGATGGTCTCCTTACCTCTCTGCTAATTAATTTTTAACATTTTAATTGGTTTAATAAAATTGTATTACCATTTGTAGCGAATCCCTAAAACAAAGTATTTTTAAATTAATCTTTTTACCACTTACTAGGAAAAACTCTAAAAGTATTAAATAATCCAAAAACAAAAAACCAAGAAAGACTTAACACAAGAGATTGTTTTTACTAACACAAAAGTTTTAGGCATCCTCGCAAACTATAAACGCTATAATCAGCAACAAGAAAACTTATAAATATTAAAAAGGTAAATATTCCTTATTCCTCTCTTTTTAGGTTGTATTTAACTAAAACAACAAACAAATTCTATCATGATCTAAATTTTAAGAATTTGTACCCTTTTTTTATTTTCATACATTTTGTTGGCTCACATAAAAAATATGGGGAGTAATTGTAAATTGCGACAAAAAAAGTAAATGGATTTTTCGATACTTTCTGCTTTTCTACCCGAAGAATTATTATGTCATTTTGATATTGTTGATTTTATAGAATTAGGAGATATTCAAACAAAAAAGGATTGCTTTTATATCTATCTTGATGAAAAGAACATTATTCCCGAAGGTTTCATTTCAGAGGAATATGAGTCAAAAGGCTTTTGTGAGCGTACTTTGATACAAGATTTTCCAATACGAGGAAAGGCTGTTTATTTAGGTATCAGAAGACGTAGGTGGCGAAATACAGTAGATAAGTCAGAAATTAAAAGCGATTATTCTTTTATTGCAGAAGGTTCCAAATTAACTGTTGAACTTTCGGATTTTTTAAAAGGTACAGGTAGAGACCCGAGAAGATACGATAAGTAACATTGCCAGTTATTATGGCATTAAAGCTGATTTACTGCGAAGACATTACAAAAAAAGAATCAGTGGTTTTACAAGTTGGAAACAGTTAGAACATGCCGAAAATTATCTGATTTACCCCGAAAATATTGGGGAGAATTTAAGTATTGATGAAGTAAGTTTGTCAAAAGGTGAACTTTATACTTTTGTAACCAATAAACAAGGAAGAGGCAAAAAGAAATCCTTAGTGGCGGTTATAAAAGGCACCAAAAGTCAGGACATTATTGATGTGGTTACTAAAATTCCACTTTCGCATAGAAAACAAGTAAAATCGATAACACTTGATATGGCAAACAATATGCAATCAGCATCAAGAATGTGTTTTCCTGAAAGTTACCTTGTCACAGACCGTTTCCATGTGGTAAAGTTGGTAATGGAAGCTCTCCAGCATTTAAGGATAAAATATCGCTGGGAGGAGATTGAAAAAGAGAATCAAGCTATCAAAAAAGCAAAGGAGCAAGCAATAAAATACATTCCAATAACTTTTGAAAACCAAGACACACCCAAACAACTATTGGCTCGATGTCGTTATATCATTGCCAAGAAACCCAACCAATGGACAGAAACCCAAAAAGTGCGAGCCCAAATATTGTTCCAACATTATCCTCTAATACATCAGGCATATAAACACACCCAAGAGTTTAGAAATATTTATGAATACACCTCAAAAGAAGAGGCTAAACAAAAAATATTGAATTGGATATCCAAAACCAAAGAATTAAAAATGACTGTCTTTAATACCGTTGCCAATAGTTTAAATTATCATTTGGAAACAATTGCAAACTTCTTCGTAAAAAGACATACAAACGCAAATGCTGAATCCTTTAACTCAAAAATAAAACTCTTTAGAGCTAATCAAAGAGGTGTGGTGGATACTAAATTCTTCCTCTTTAGAATGGAGAAACTTTTTGCTTAATCCCCAAAAAATTAATCTGAGCCATTTTGTTTCTGGATACATTCAATAAAAACGAACAAGGTTATCCTAAAAAGGACAACCTTGTTGTATTACTCTAAATTTTCATTTAGAATAAGAAAAAAAAAAATTAACTAGAATCTAAATAAATCAATTATTCTCCTAAGTAAAATCTTACTATTAAGGTGTTCCCAATTTAAATTGATAAATACCTCATTTTAGAGTAAAATCTGCACAAAAATATTATATGCAGATTTTAAAAAATTAACTATTTAAAATTCTTTATATTAGTTTATAACACTATTTCCTTTACCAGTAATCGTGAAATTAACATACGGTGCAGCTTTTGATTCAATAGTTCCTCTAATTCGAATATTATCTTGTATTTTTTCTATAGAAGGTCTCGTGCTATTGTAATTTAACTCTGTTTCTGTTATTTCTCTAAAATTAACTAAAACATTATTCGTTCTACCTGATTCAACGGGCGCATAGGTACCGAAACTTATTGTTTTATTATCAAATAAATATGAAATTTGGTTATATGTACCTTTTGAAGTACCATATTGATTAACAGCTAATAAATATCCATATCTTCCTGCTGGAATAGAAGTAGGTGGTAAGTTTGAAAAAGTACTACCAGACCAAGGAGTATAATTTTTTAATAGAATTTCTCTATCTGTGTTATTAAATATAATAATCTTAGCACAACTATTATAACCATATTCCGTTTTTAAGTCTTCAACTCTTTTTTTAGCTTCATCAAGCGTTTTTGCTGTATATACAGTTTCTTCACATTCTGAATAATTTGATATTCCATTAACGTTAATAGTCGCATCAAGGTTTGATTCAATATTTACAGCTGTGTATTCTATTGGGTATCCTGGATTATCTTTAGAAACATCTGCTCCATTCACCACAAAATCTCTTACTTTTTCAAAATTTCCTGCAAATGCTGAAAATGCTGCATCTAATCCACCAGAAGCACTACCTCCTAACTGTTTTGCATATACTTTTGTATTTTGTAATGTAGTAGAATATTTTAATTTTTGATCAACTGTTATACTTGCAGCTGGATTTTTATAAGCAAAATTTAAAGCTTGTTCCATATCAAAAGAACTTTCATCGGATTCGTAAACTAAAGTATATAATCTACCATAGGTTACAGATGATATATAGGCAGCTGGATTTCTTTCTCCTATATATTTATCAAATTCAGATCTCGGATACTCTTTTTTTATCCAACCAAAATCCCCTTGAAGTCCTGGTTTTGCAGATACTGATACGTTAAAGAATTTTTGTTTAAGCGTAACGGCATAATAAGTCTTGTTCTTTTTAAAGCTTAGCCCCAAACTCGCTGACAAACCTACAGCAGGCCCTGTATAACCAACACCTAAAGCTACTTGTAATTGTTTACTATCATACGTTCTTTGAATTTCAACAGCATAATTAGCAGGAAACTTAGTTCCTGATGTATAATATGAGTTTAATATTTTTTCTAAAGCATCTTGTACTTTACCTGCTGTTGGATTTTCTACCTCCTTACTTGATGATTTTGATTCACTAGATGAAAAAGCATCTACCTTCACCTCAATAGTATTTCTTCCTTTTGGATCAATAGGAATAGATGCTAAGTTTCCTGAAACAATAGTCCCACCTTGCACAATATTTCCTGGCCACAATAAATGAGTCGCTGCTCCTAATTTTGAAAAATTATCAAATGTTTTATTATAAGTTTCTTCAATCGTTTTACAACTCGCAGATCCTACTTGATCTGGTGGTGACGAAAGAATTCTTCTACTAATCTGTAATTCTGATTTAGGACCATCATGAATGCTTTCTTGTTTTAGATTTTTTCCATCCTTATCTGATTCATTCGCTGCAACATCTTCTTTATTACAACTTAGAACCGACAATTGCATTAATGCAAGCAATGTCCACTTGGCATTTAGTTTTAAAAAATTCATATATTTATTTATTTGTAATTATTCTACCTTATTTTCGTTACGTTTTATTTTTTTACAAAGATAATATTTTTTAATATAAAACATGTTTTTATAACATAATTAAGCTTTTTTTAACAATCGTCTTCTTTTAACAATAACAAATAGTTTAAAAAATATAAAATGCCATTTGTAAACAAAAAACATAATAAAACTATTTGTTATAAATAAAACCTTTTGTTTATATAATTGCAATATTACAACTTGCAATTACATTATTTAACCATGCATGATATAAAAAACAAATTATTGAATAATTAAAAACAATCATTTAAAGAGGTAGAAATTCAAAAACATTTATTACACCATTTAAATTTTAAAAATACTGTAAAAAGCTTTTATATAAAACTCATAGCCTGTTATTGATTTAATTAATTCATTCTCAGCTGTTTTGATCAATTCTTCCATTTTTTGATTTAATTCGGCTAGAGTATTATAAATTTTCATTGCAATTTTATCTTTCATCCATTGCCAGATTTTTTCAGCAGGGTTGAGTTCTGGACAATATGGAGGAATTGGTAACAGAAATATGTTCTGAGGAATTATTACATCTTTTGTGGAATGAAATGCTGCATTATCAATTATTATAATCTTTAATTCTGTTGGTTTGTGATTACTAAAATCTTCCAAATATTTTATAAATAATTCTTTACAAACACTCTGTGTTGTCATACAAAAACTCTCACCTGTTATGGGGGAAAAACTTCCCCAAAGCCAATTATAAAGATAACTGTGCTTATAGGTACCAATGGCTTTTATTCCTTTTGCCGTAATAACTCTTTTTTGTTTTGTGATCAACCCCAAGCGACTTTCATCTTGAAAATATAAGTTTACAGATTTAAAATTATTTTTATTAAGAATAATTCTACATTCTTCAAGCTTATTTACAAGGTTTTTTAAAAAACGCTTCCGCGTTTTCATCCTTTTTGTAATGGGATTTTCTTGCTATTTTTAACTTTGATTGATGTTTTCGTCTACAATGAGCGTATAAAGCTCCATAGTTAACCGTTTCGTTCAGTTCTGCTTCAAGTAATTTTAATAATTCTATATAAGATGTAATTGTTGTTTTTGGATCAGTCAATTTCTGCTCAATAGACTTAGCCATTTTATCTGATATTTGCTTAGTATTGTTTCCTCCACTTCTAACACATAACATTTCAGAAATACCTTTTTTTAAATAGTCTTGAACCCAAACTCTTACTGTCTTTTCCGTTCTCCCGAGCTTCTTAGCGATATCACTATAATAAACATATTTCCCTTTCTTAATTAGAATCAAAGTCTTTACTCGGTCTTTCTTCAAAGAGCCTGATGTCTTTACTAGTAATTTTTCTAAAAAATCAAGATCTTCATTTATTATTATTTGAATTTTCTTTGGCATACCTGAAATTATAAATTATTCTAGTAAAATTAAAATGATATAAACCTCAGTTTTATCAGTACAAAAAATTCAGAAAACGAATAGAAACTTTATTCTCTCAATTATGCGACCAATTCATGATAAGAAGAAATTACGCTAAGTCTTTCCAAGGATTTAAAACAAGAATTCTTTCGAAAATAACAACACTAACAACTATACAATATTTAAACAGATTCGTATTCAATAGAAATATCAATAATTTAAAAATTAATCTAATTCAATAATGCACTACGGATTAAATTATAATTTGTAGCACTATTTTATCTAAAGTCTATACAATGGGTATATAGTCATTTTAAATTTATAAAGAATAAAGAAAACCAATCTTTTCCCTAAAATTTCTTTACTTTATAACATTTAGCTAACAGTAAAACCAGAAACCGTTTGATACATTTATATTATAAGACATAAAAGAAGTATAATTAAGAGATTTCAATATGTAAACTATTTTCCCGAAATTATATAGTATGTCTTTAAAACTATAAATCTTTAATTCTAAAAAACAACTTGAATCAATCAAAAAAGTTCGAATCATTTTCAAATGCAGTACCTATTACAACCATATCTGCACCCGCTTGATACACTTCTTTAATTGCTTCTTTTGATCGAATTCCTCCTCCAACAATGATTGGTATTCTAAGACTTTTTGAGATTTTACGAATCATTTCTAATGGTACTTTTTCTAACGCTCCACTTCCTGCTTCTAGATACATAAGTTTGTTTCCTAAATACTCGCCTGCTTTAGCTGTTTTATAAGCTAAATTAATATCGTTTCTCTCTATAGGTTTTGTTTTACTTACTCGTTCAACGGCTGTTTCTTTCCCCCCATTTACTAAAATGTAACCTGTAGGAATAATTTCTAAATTCGAGTTTTCGAGCAAATCTATGGCATTAACATGATGTTCTATTAAATACTCGGGGTTACGTCCTGAAAGCAAGCTTAAAAACAATACACCGTCTGCTTCATGTGAAATTTGCGAAGGGTGTCCTGGAAAAATCAATATAGGTAAGTTACATTCTTTTTTTAATTCTATGATTAATTCATCTATAATCCAGTTTTTAACAATACTTCCTCCTATAAAAATATGAGTAGCTGGAGATTCATTAATTTTTTTTACTAGTCTATTAATATTGGACAGTTCTATTTTATCTGGATCGATTAAAATAGCTAATAACTTGTGTTTTCTCTTTTTTGCATTAAAAATAGACTCATAAACCGTAATTGACATCATTAATTAATTTAACTCTGTAAATTTAATCTTTTTTATTAAAACTAATATTTTACGAATATTACCATTATAATTCTATAGAAGAAGTCACAAAAAACAAGCAATATCTTTCATTAATTTCATTCTCAGGATCTATAAGCACAAACTAACATATAATCCTCTATAGAACAAAAATCAATATCAAAATCTTCAATTAAATTTTTAAAACGCAATTGCGCTTTACAATGATTGTCATGTAAGTTAAACACTTCTTCAAAAATATGATCAGGAAAACTAATGCCTACTTCATTTTTTATTTTAAATATAGATTCTTTTATTCCCCAAATAACAATCGCTTTTTGCATTTGTTCCTTTACTGAAAGATTTTCGATATGCTTCATATTCATATAACGAGGAGCTATACGAAGAACTTTTTCTTTTATCTTCTCTAAATCTATCCCTACGGGTTCATTGCTTAATGCCAGTGCTGAAAATTCTCCAGAATGAGAAATACTTACTTCTACTGCTGACTTATTCTTTTCTGATTTAAGTATAGGTTTACCACTAACATCATAATATAAATCATGATCTGTATAACCACAATATTGCAATAGCATTCGAACGCCTAAAAAACTTTTTCGGTGATTTTCAGAACTCATTTTTTCAAGTCGAGCAAGGGACTGATCTTTTAGCAATACGTTTTCAAATAATTGATTGTAAGTTTCTGTGGTTTTCCAAAGATATATGGTAGTGTCTTTTGAAAAATGTATTTCTTTATAAAAAGGCATCTTGAATCTTATTAATTCCTAAAATTTGTTTAATTCATTTGAAAATAGATAATACAACTTCAAATTTTACTTTTAACAGTAGCACAAACAATAGAAAATGGATTTAAAAACATAAAATGTATTGATAATTAAATAGTTACAGTAAAAAAACAATTATTAATTTATACAAATCTGTTGGCAAATCAAAAACTAATCCGTAATTTTGCATCCGATTTATAAAATTTAATATTTAAAAACAAATATACTAAATAGATGAGTACTACAACAATTCCGTATGTACCTTATAAAGTTAAAGACATTTCTTTAGCAGAATGGGGAAGAAAAGAGATTCAATTAGCAGAAGCTGAAATGCCTGGTCTAATGGCTATCCGTGCTGAATATGGGCCGAGTCAACCCTTGAAAGGTGCTCGTATTGCAGGCTGTCTACACATGACTATTCAAACAGCTGTATTAATTGAAACTTTAGTAGCTCTAGGTGCTGAAGTAACTTGGTCTTCTTGTAACATTTTCTCTACACAAGATCATGCAGCAGCAGCAATTGCAGCAGCAGGTATTCCAGTATATGCTTGGAAAGGTATGAATGCAGAAGAATTTGACTGGTGTATTGAACAAACTTTATTCTTTGGTGAAGAAAGACAACCATTAAATATGATTCTTGATGATGGTGGTGACTTGACAAACATGGTATTTGATAAATATACTGAATTAGTTGAAGGAATCAAAGGTTTATCAGAAGAAACAACAACAGGTGTTCATCGTTTATACGAAAGAATGAAAAACGGTACGTTATACATGCCTGCTATCAACGTAAATGACTCTGTTACAAAATCTAAATTTGATAACAAATACGGTTGTAAAGAAAGTGCAGTAGACGCTGTTCGTCGTGCAACAGATGTAATGTTAGCAGGTAAGAGAGTAGTTGTTTGCGGTTATGGAGACGTAGGTAAAGGTACAGCAGCTTCTTTCCGTGGTGCTGGTTCTATCGTTACCGTTACCGAAATTGACCCTATTTGTGCTTTACAAGCAGCTATGGATGGTTATGAAGTTA
This sequence comes from Flavobacterium columnare, assembly GCF_014844295.1. Classification (NCBI taxonomy): domain Bacteria; kingdom Pseudomonadati; phylum Bacteroidota; class Flavobacteriia; order Flavobacteriales; family Flavobacteriaceae; genus Flavobacterium; species Flavobacterium columnare. Next base: position 2,061,909 of record NZ_CP054494.1, on the reverse strand, counting down.
AAAAGTTAGACACTGTTATAGGTAATGCAGATATCGTGATTACTACAACTGGCAATAAAGACATTGTAGTAAGTCGTCATTTTGAAGCTATGAAAGACAAAACTATCGTTTGTAACATTGGTCACTTTGACAATGAAATAGACATGGCATGGTTAAACGCTAACCACGGTGCTACAAAACAAGAAGTAAAACCTCAAGTAGATATTTACAACGTAAACGGTAAAGAAATTATCATCTTAGCTGAAGGTCGTTTAGTAAACTTAGGTTGTGCTACAGGTCACCCATCATTTGTAATGAGTAACTCGTTCTCTAACCAAACGTTAGCACAAATTGAGTTATGGACTAACAGTACAGCTTACAAAAATGAAGTATATATGTTACCAAAACATTTAGATGAAAAAGTGGCTGCTTTACATTTAACGAAATTAGGTGTTGAATTAGAAACTTTATCTGAAGAACAAGCTGCTTATATTGGTGTAGAAGTTAAAGGTCCTTTTAAACCTGAATACTATCGTTACTAATTAATTGATAAGATGATACTATCGACTTATATTAAAGTCTATTTTATTAGCTTATTAAAAAATATAAGATAAACTGTATAAGTATAAAGAGGCTGTCCAAAAAGTAATAAATTAACATTATGTGATTTCTCCCTTTGGTCGAAATGACAAGATTGCGAACTTTTTGGACAGTCTCTTTTTTAGAATATCTTCTATATTTTTACAATTTCTCAACTTTTAGTACCCTCAGTCATAATTTTTATTTTGAGTTTTTGTTCATAATAAAATTCCTTAACCTTCTGGTTTTCATAAATTCTATTTTTTATCAAAAAATACTCCTTTCTTTTCGAATATCAGGCATACATTCCTTCTTTTCGGATATAAACCCCATAAACTATACCGCTTCCTATACCAGAATTCAAATTTTACAGCTGTATTATACCCCATGTTTTCTACCAATACAGAAAAAGAAATGATAAACGATTTTATTCAATTATTGTATTTCTTAAAAAACAGTATTTTTCAAAAATATAACACAATATTCTTTCCTTTTTCTAATCCATTTTTCATTAGTTTTGCTAGAGAAGAATTTATATTTTACGGATTAATTAAGTCTAATCGACATTTTTCAAATTGTTTTTTAAAAAAACAAAAAAGCTTATAAAAAATATGATTAATGAAATACTTGCACAATACCAAAACATTCCAAACTGGCAAATTGCACTAGAAACTATTGCTTTTATTTTCGGAATTTTAAGTGTATGGTTTGCTAAAAAGGAAAATTACTTGGTTTATCCTACTGGAATTATTGCAACTACTATAACCGTTTATATTATGTATAAAGCCAAGTATATGGCCGACATGAGTATTAATATTTATTACACCTTCATCAGTATTTACGGTTGGCACAAATGGGTTCAGCCCAACCTGAATAAAAACAATACATCAAAAATCACAAGAACTAATAAAAAAGAAAAACTAATTGGATTTATAATGTTCTTATTAACAGGTATTATTTGTATTGGTATTTATACTATTTTTAAAGTCAAAATATATACAAATAATTGGATTGATATTTTCACTACTTGTATTTTTTTTACAGCTATGTGGTTTATGGCATTAAAAAAAATTGAAAGTTGGAGTTTATGGATTCTTGGAGATTTTCTTATCATCCCCATCCTTTGGTCCCGAGAACTTTATATCTTTGCCCTCCAATATATTATTTTCACAATTTTAGCTATATTCGCCTATTTAGAATGGAAGAAAATCTTAAACAAAGAAAAAGCAACATCCTCAGAATAACCACTTACGGACCCGAGAGCACTGGAAAAACCACATTAGCACGTGATTTAGCTAGATATTTTAACACCACTTGGATAGTAGAATATGCAAGAGATTTTCTTTTAGAAATTCTTGGTAAAGAAGGGCGTACTTGTGAAGAAAAGGATTTATTACCTATTGCTATTGGTCAAATTGCTATTGAAAATGAAGCTCTAAAAAAAGCTCATAGATTTTTATTCTGTGATACAAATGCACTCGTTACTAAAGTCTACTCAGACATTTATTACAATCAATGCTCTCCAGAATTAGAAGAAGCTGCTAATTTACACCACTACGACCTCTATTTCTTAACAGATAAGGACATACCATGGGAACCCGATGATTTGAGAGATAGTGCTGAATACCGAGATTCTTCCTTTGAGATATTTAAAAAAAATTTAATTCAATACAACAAACCCTTTGTTTTAATCAGTGGTAATAAGGAAGAACGCTTAAAAAAGGCAACCCAAATTGTAACCGATCTAGAAAAAGCCTTAAATGCAGGACTTACAAACCATGAATTTGTAGAACTCTACAACCAAAACAAAAACATTGATTTAATCATCAAACAAATTCATTCCTTAAAAAAAGGAATTGTTAAAACAACATTAGAAGCTCCCGCTACAATTGGAAATGGGATTATAAAACTAGACACACAAGAGCTAAATTATTATATCAATTATTTTGATGTCAATAAAACCGATAAAACATTAGAAAAATTCATTCCTGCTTCAGGTGCCGCAACTAGAATGTTTAAATTTTTAAATGATTTTATACTCGATTTTAACCCTGAGGAGGAAACCATAAACGGTTATATTAATAGAACGAACAATACTGCTTTAGAAACATTTATTGCAGGTATTGAAAAATTTCCTTTTTATCACCAAGTTGTTTCCAAACTAGTTCTACAAAATAATCAATACAAAAAGTTATCTACTTCTAGTAAAAATTATTTATTTATTAAAACAATACTGGAGGATCCTGATTTTAATTTTCTGAACAAACCAAAAGCAGTATTACCTTTTCATAAATACGAAGAGAAGATTATCACACCTATTGAAGAACATTTCAAAGAATCGAATCAATACGCTTCCTGTAGTAACGGAAATATCCACTTCACCATCTCAATTGAACATGAAACACTATTTTCTGAATTAATTAAACAGTTACCTAATGAATTAAAAGAAAATTTACGCATAAGTTTTTCTTATCAAGATCCTTCTACTGATTCTATTGCACTAACAAAAAATAATAAAATATTAAAAAATGCAAAAGGAAATTTTATATTTCGTCCAGGAGGACATGGTGCTCTACTCTACAATTTAAATCAAAGAGAAGCTGATATCCTTTTCATTAAAAACATTGATAATGTATCTCGAAATCATTCAGAAATTATAACAAAATACAAAAAAGCTTTAGCTGGCATTCTACTAGAAATCCGCAGTGAAAGTCACAACTACTTAAAAGAACTTAATAAAAATAAATACAACAATATTTTAATACAAGAAATTAAAAACTTTATTCAAGAGAAACTTTCTATCATTATTAATCCCGATTTTGATGAATACAAAGAAGAAAGTCAAATCAAAATTTTAAAACATTTCTTAAACAGACCTATACGCGTATGTGGAATGGTTAAAAATGAAAATGAACCAGGAGGCGGCCCTTTTTGGATAAAAGACAAAAAAGGAAACTCAACGCTACAAATCGTTGAATCTGCCCAAATTGATTTAGAAAATGACGAACAAAAATCTATTTTTAAATCCGCCACTCATTTTAATCCTGTGGATATTGTTTGCTCTATAAAAGACTATCAAGGCAATAAGTTCAATCTATTAGACTTTACAGATCCTAACACGGGGTTTGTAGTCAAAAAAAACAAAGACGGAATTCAATACAAATCATACGAATTACCTGGATTATGGAATGGCAGTATGGCCAATTGGATTACCCTTTTTGTAGAAGTTCCTCTTGATACTTTTACTCCTGTAAAAACGATTAATGACCTTTTAAAACCTGCACATCAACCAGAAAATTTATAATGGTTAAAAAACTTACTACAGCCCACATCCCGTGGGCTTTTTGCTTTATAATTCTATCCTCTTTTAAATTGTATGACAAACTCTAATCTTAAAAAAAACATTCCCATTCTTCTAATCTTCGTTTTTTTTCTAGGAACAGAGTTTCTAAATTAATATCCTCTTTTTGTCCCAGATTATGCGTTAGACTTTATAATGAAGATCAAAAGACAAAGAAGATAAAAAAGTCATTATTTATACTATGTAATACATTTCTAATCCCTAATCCAAGCTTAAACAATCTATATTTACAATAACCGTATTATAGTATAACAAACGTGATTCGTTTCCTTTATTTCTTAAAAGCGTTCAAAGCATTTTTTGTAAAATCAGATAAAACTAATTTTCCAGAAACAGCTGCACGATCATACAATAATTCATCCCAGTGACTTGTCCCTTCCCATAAGACTTTCTTAAATTCCAGCAAAGCTTCTGGATTATAGCCCGCTAATTGTTTTACAAATTCACCCAATGCCTGATCCATAGTTTCTACATCTTCAAACAACTTAGAATACAATTTATGTTGAAATCCCCACTCTGCACTTTTCCATTCTGTAGGTGAAAGCGTCATTTCGGCCATAGCTGATTTGCCTATTTTTCTTGAAACAGCTGGTTCTATTACAAAAGGGCCTATACCTATAGCTATTTCCGATAATTTTATAGCTGCATTATGGGTAGCAAAAGTATAATCGCAAGCAGACACAAGACCTACTCCTCCTCCAACTGTTTTACCTTGAACTCTTCCTATAATTATTTTTTCGCATTTTCTCATAGCATTGATAACATTTGCAAATCCACTAAAAAAAGTTTTCCCTGTTTCTAAATCATTTACTTCTAGTAATTCATCAAAAGAAGCTCCTGCACAAAAAGCCCCTATTCCTTCGCTTTGTAAAACAACTACCGCAACTTCTTTGTTTTCGCTAATTGCATAAATTTCTTCTGCTAATGATTTTAATTGTTCGCTTGGAAATGAATTACTAGCAGGATGTGAAAAAGTAATTCTTGCAATTTTGTCTTTTATAAGGGTATTAATGGCTCCTTTCATATTTTAATTTTTTATTTATTACAATTCAAATAGTCTTTTTTAATTATTAACAAGGCACTAACAAATTCCACTTTCACAAGTAATTTACTTCTAATTTTGTTACAGAGGAAACTATCCGAAAAGGTCACAATCTTATTGATTTCGACCTAAGGAAGGTTCAAACGAAGTGAACAGGCGAAAAAACCGCACAATCTTAATCATGTGAGTTCTCCTGTCGTCAAAGCGACACAGTAAACGTTGAGTTTTGACTTTTCAGACACCCTTATTTTCTTTTAAAAAAAAATCCCGATTTTATCGGGATTTAAGAATATACATATAAAAATTATTTTCCTTTATTTACTTCGGCTACATATTTCTCAAGTGCCATCGTCATAGAAGGCACTCCTGGTGCTGGTGCCATGATATCTATACGCAAACCATGATCAATAGCTTCTTTTTGGGTTGTGCTTCCAAATACCGCTATACGTGTGTCGTTTTGTTTAAAATCAGGAAAATTTTTAAACAATGACTGAATACCTGTTGGACTAAAAAAGGCTAATACATCGTAATATACATCTTTTAGATCCGATAGATCACTCATTACTGTTCTGTAAAAGGTACCTGGAGTCCAATCTAATTTTAAATTATTTAAAGTTTGAGGCACATCTGCATTTAGTTTATCAGACGCAGGTAGCAAAAATTTTTCATCTTTATACTTTTTAAAAAAAGAAGACATATCTGCAAAATCCTTTTGCCCTACATAAATCTTTCTTTTTCTGTAAACCACATACTTCTGCAAGTAATAAGCAACTGCCTCCGACTGACAAAAATAACGTAAATCTTCAGGAACCTTATAACGCATTTCCTCTGCCACTCTAAAAAAATGATCAACAGAATTCTTACTAGTTAAGATAATCGCTGTATAATTATTCAAATCAATTTTTTGAGCGCGAACCTCTTTAGCGGGCACTCCTTCTACATGAATAAAGGGTCTAAAATCAACTTTTATTTTATGTTTATTTTGTAAATCAAAATAAGGCGAGTTCTCAACTTTTGGCTCGGGTTGCGATACTAAAATCGTTTTCACTTTCATAGTCAAAAAATGTTGTTTTTGTACAATTATGCTTTTACCTATTTGTAATGTAATAATACATAAAAAAATACGGTGCAATTTCCAGGGCGCAAATATACAAAATAAAATAAAACAACTTCCTTAAAAGTAAGTTTTGATAATTTCGCAATGACACAAGATAAGTTACTGCATTTATTATTAAAATTATAACTAAAACTCCAAGAATAACATAGTGATTCATTAAATTAGTATAATATAATACCATATCTACAGGCAGCAATAAAATCCCCAAATAAGTCCTATAACTCACTTTAAAAAGATTAAACTGCTCCACAAATAACTCTGTATCAAATGAAGTGGCTATAATTTTTTCTATTAAATATTTTGACAAAACAAAAAAAGTCAAAAAGGTAATAATTTGAATAAAGCTTATCCAATTCGTTTTTGTGGTATATCCATAATAGGATAAAACTAATTGAATAAAAAAGGAAAACGATATTAACTGAACAAAGAACAATAATATTGTAAACCAAGTCATTAGGTTACTCGGATCCTTATAAATTTTTATGTATTTGTTATTATATACTAACTTAACAAAATCAGTAAAGCGTTTTTCAAAAACGGCCTTAGTAATCGTTACCACCCCTATAGTTGCAATAAAAACTATAGTAATCCAATTTTTACTCTCTACAATTCGAGGAATTAACTCATAGTTATTCATAATACAAAATTACAAAATTTTCATTCCCTTTATCGAATTATAAATAATTTAGGAGTCACATAATTTAAAAAGATTATTTTTGCAGCACAATTTAATAAACTTATGCAGGACTCCATCGTTATCATACCTACTTACAACGAAATAGAAAATATTGATGCCATTATTAGGGCTGTTTTTGCTCTACCTAAAAAATTTGATATTTTAATTGTCGATGATAACTCACCTGATGGCACTGCAGATCGGGTAATTGAATTACAAAAAGAATACCCCGAAGCATTACACCTTGAAAAAAGGCAGGGAAAGGCAGGATTAGGAACGGCTTATGTACATGGTTTTAAATGGGCTATACAACATCATTATGACTATATTTTTGAAATGGATGCTGATTTTTCACACAACCCTAATGACCTCATAAAACTTTACGAAGCTTGTAAAACACAAAATGCGGGTATGTCTATTGGTTCTCGATATATCACGGGAGTAAATGTAGTGAATTGGCCTTTAAACCGTGTTTTACTATCGTATTTTGCTTCTGTCTACGTCCGATGGATTACTGGAATGCAGATTCAAGATGCCACCGCTGGTTTTATATGCTACCAACGTCAAGTATTAGAAAAAATAAATCTGAACCAATTAAAGTTTACGGGATATGCTTTTCAGATAGAAATGAAATACAGAACTTTTGCTAATCATTTTAAAATTATTGAAGTCCCTATTATTTTTACGGATCGCACAAAGGGCGAATCTAAGATGAGTGGTGCTATCATACGAGAAGCTATTTTTGGTGTGATCCTGTTACGAGTTCGCAGAATGTTTAATCTACTATAAAAACTCAATATATTATGAAAACTATTTTAATTAAAAACGCTCAGATAGTAAATGAAGGCCATATTTTTAAAGGAGATGTTTTAATTGAAAACGAGTTTATCATAGACATCGCTGAGCACATTACTCCCTTAGAAGAATTTCAGGTCATTGATGCTCAAAACAACTATTTAATTCCTGGAGCTATAGATGATCAAGTACATTTTCGTGAACCTGGTCTAACCCACAAAGGAACCATAGCATCTGAATCCAAGGCCGCTGTAGCAGGAGGCATAACCAGTTTTATGGAACAACCTAATACTGTACCTAATGCGGTAACACAAGAATTGTTAGAACAAAAATACGAAATAGCCTCTAAAACTTCTTACGCTAATTACTCCTTTATGATGGGAGCTACTAATGATAATTTAGAGGAAGTACTCAAAACCAATCCGCGCAATGTAGCTGCTATTAAAATCTTCTTAGGCTCTTCCACAGGCAATATGTTAGTAGATCGTGAAGAAGTACTCGAAAAAATATTTAGCCATACGAATATGGTTATTTGTGTGCATTGTGAAGACGAAACAACCATTCAGAATAATTTAGCTGATTATAAACAAAAATATGGCGATAATATCCCTATGGAGTACCACCATTTAATAAGAAGCAAAGAAGCTTGTTATATTTCTTCTTCTAAAGCTATAGAATTAGCTAAAAAAACAGGTGCCCGTTTGCATATTTTTCATCTTTCTACAGCTAAAGAAACAGATTTACTAGACAATTCCGTTCCGTTAGAAAATAAAAAAATAACAGCCGAAGTATGTGTACACCACCTATGGTTTACCAATAAAGATTACACAGATAAAGGCACACTAATTAAATGGAATCCTGCCGTAAAAACAGAAACAGACAAAAACGCATTGTGGGAAGCCTTATTAGACAACCGCATTGACGTTATTGCCACAGATCATGCGCCTCATACACAAGAAGAAAAACAAAACCCTTACACAAGCGCTCCTTCAGGTGGTCCTCTTGTACAACATGCTGTAGTAGCATTATTTGAAGCTTTTCATCAAGGTAAAATTTCTATTGAACGAATTGTTGAAAAAATGGCTCATAATCCAGCTAAATTATTTCAGATAGATCGTCGTGGTTTTATCAAAAAAGGATATTATGCTGATTTAGCCATTGTCAATACAAACTCTCCTTGGACAGTTTCTAAAGACAATATTCTATACCAATGCGGTTGGTCTCCTTTTGAAAATTACACTTTTAAATCAAAAATTACACATACTTTTGTAAATGGTAATTTGGTATACGAAAACAATCAAATTAAAAATCTTCAACAAGGGATGCGATTAGAATTTAACCGATAAATAATACTTATAATATGAACAAAATAGCTTGCTTTTTCTTAATTATCTTTTTTTTATCTTGCCAAAATGCTCCTATTAAGGAACCCAATAATCTTATAGATGAAGCAACTATGGAAAAAATACTATACGATTTGGCATTAATCCAAGCTATTAAAGGTCATGATGCCAAATTGCTACCAAAGAATCAGATTGATCCTCAAAAATATGTTTACAAAAAATACCATATAGACAGCTTACAACTTGTAAATAGCAATAAATACTATTCTTCTGATATTGTAAACTACAAAAAAATGTATGATCATGTCATAGAAAAAATCAAAACAGAAAAAATCAAAACAGAAAAACTACGACAAACCGAATTAAAAAAAGAAAAACTAAAAAAAGAAGAATCATCTAGGTAGAATTATTAAAAAAACCTATTATACTTTTTTATGTCCCTACTAAACATAGAGTTCACACGATCTGCATATAGTTGAGCAAAATTAACCCCAACCATCATAGAAAAATGTATTTTAACTAAATTTAATTAATTTATTTTTAAATAATCTTGTACGGTTATAAACTCAACATTAATTGCCTTCTTAACTTTTGAATGATCATAATAATCCATAGTTTGCAAAGTACGTATCATATCTTTAGATAAAACTCTAGTTTTACCAAATAATCCTAAGAACCAATCGAGAACATACGCTAATTTTAAAACTCCTGATTTTATCAAAATAGTTGGCTTTTTAACTCGTAATTTATCCGCTATAAGACTTGTTACTTCTTGGTACGAGATTGTTTGAGCAACCACTATAAAACGCTGACCTGAGATAGTACTTTCCATTAATTTTTTCATAATACAAACCACATCATTTACTGATACAAAACCAGTACCTCCATTTGTATAAAAAGGAATTTGAGAAGCCACTTTATTATATATATCCCCACTTCCTTCTCTCCAAAACAAAGGCCCTAAAACAACCCCTGGATTAACAATTACTACTGGTAATCCTTCTTGATAGGCACGCCATACCTCCATTTCTGCTCCATATTTAGAAATAGCGTAATCACTATGTGGTAACTCTGGATTCCATTCCGTTTCTTCTGTTATTTTATCTTCATACTCTTTTAGATCACCTAAAGCAGCAATAGAACTTACATAACATAACTTTTGAACTCCAAAATCAACAGACAAATTAACTACATTAGCAGTTCCTTCAATATTTACTCTTCTTAAATTTTCTTCTTGTTTGGGATCAAAAGATATTAAAGCGGCACAATGATAAACTTGGGTAACACCTTGAAAAGCCAATTCTAAAGAAGATAGATCTAGTATATCTCCTAGAATCCAATTTATTTTATCAAACTGATCTTTTTTATGATGGTACTCAAATACTTTTTTTACTCGCTCTTTGTTTTTTTCTGTACGAAATAAAGCCTTTACCTTCTCTCCTGAATCAATTAAGTTCAAAATTAAGTGTGAACCTACCAATCCTGTTGCTCCTGTAACTAAAATCATGGTTCAAATATAAAAAAGATTAAAATTATATCATCTAATTTAACTATAGTAAAACTCATTTATGTTAATTCATAAATAGCCATAAGTCTTTTGAACCTAGAAACTTTGTAATGAAGATAAAAAGAGCAAAGAAGAAAAAATACACATTTTTTTTTCGCAGATATAGTTTTGCTACATTAAGGACAAAAAATGAAGGATTTTTTTAGAGTCAACGTTATTTTCATCTATAATAAATTACAATGTATAATCTGAATTTAATTTGTTTTGACAACAAACACTAACGATATTAAAAAAGCAAGCAGAACAACTTTCTGAAAAAAAATTCGCACACATCTAAAAAACACCAAAAATTCATTGCCTCCCCTATAGTGTTGGAGTAAACAACCTAAACATTAACACTTCTTTTTAGAATACCCTGAGCTTATTAAAAATCTGATATAGGAGTTCTAAAATCTAAAAACTAAAAACTTATCTTTGCAAAAATTTTTTGAATAATGAAAAACATAATTGCTGAATTACAATGGCGTGGACTGGTACACGATATGATGCCAGGAACAGAAGAACAATTGTTAAAAGAAAGCACGGCAACATATATAGGGTTTGATCCAACATCTGACTCGCTGCATATAGGAAGTTTAGTTCCTATTATTTTGTTAGTTCACCTTCGAAACTTTGGACACAAACCTTTTGCTTTAGTAGGAGGTGCTACCGGAATGATTGGAGATCCTTCAGGAAAAAGCAATGAACGTAATTTATTAGATGAGGAAAGTCTTTCTAAAAATGTAGAAGGTATTAAGACTGTTTTATCAAAATTTCTTGATTTTGATGCTACCGATCATAATGCACCTGTACTAGTAAACAACTATGATTGGATGAAAACATTTTCTTTCATAGATTTTGCTCGAAATGTAGGAAAACGAATTACCGTTAACTATATGATGGCTAAAGATTCTGTAAAAAAACGCCTTTCAGGCGAAGCAGGCGATGGCATGTCGTTTACAGAATTTACCTACCAATTAATTCAAGGATACGATTTTTACCACTTACACAAAACATACGGATGTAAACTACAAATGGGGGGTAGCGACCAATGGGGGAACATTACCACTGGTACTGAGTTAGTTCGTAGAATGAATGTAGATACCGAAGAAGAAGGTGCTAAAGCGTATGCCTTAACTTGCCCTTTAATTACTAAGGCAGATGGATCAAAATTTGGTAAAACAGAAAGTGGTAACGTATGGTTAACAGCCGATAAAACCTCTGTATATAAATTTTACCAATTTTGGTTAAACACTACAGACATAGACGCGGAAAAATACATCAAAATATTTACTTTCTTAGATAAAGAGGTAATAGACACGCTAATTGAAGAACACCGTCAGGCACCTCATTTAAGAGTTTTACAACGCAAATTAGCAGAGGAAGTAACAACTTTTGTTCATAGCAAAAAAGATTTAGAAAAAGCCGTTGCCGCTTCTCATATTCTTTTTGGGAATTCTACTTCTGAGGATTTAAAAAATGTAGACTCAAAAACTTTTTTAGAAGCATTTGAGGGAGTCCCCCAAGCAACCATTTCAAGAGAAGCTATCGAGGAAGGAATCAATATTGTAGATGTACTTAACGCTAAAACAAGTTTTTTAAAATCAAATGGTGAAGCACGTAGAGCATTAACTGAAAATTCTATCTCTGTTAACAGAGAAAAAGTAAACGAAGAATTTATTCTTCAAACAAAAGATCTCATCAACAATGAATTCGTATTACTTCAAAGAGGTAAAAAAAACTATTTTGTTATAAAAATTAACTAAAAATATAATTTAACACAAAAAACCGCTTTAAACAAGCGGTTTTTTTTATTTAAAAAAAACCAGTATTTATAAGCATTTCAGCAATTAATTATACTTTACTTATTTTAAACTGTTTTTTTAATTCATTTTGTTACAAATTATTTTATTTTATTGAAAAAATATAAATATATTCGCAGCCATTATTAACACCAACCAACCAACAAAATGAAAAAGAAGCTACTTTCAATTGCCTTAATGGCAACGGGGGTCCTATTGGCTCAAGATGGCTTATGGAAACGTGCAAACGCCAATCAAAAGAATCTACTAGAAAGCAAAATTCAACTTCCTGAAAAAAATTTATTTGATTTAAATGTCGATTTAATCAAAGAGCAATTAGCAAAATCACCTAATCGATTTAGTCGTTCTACTTCAGCAACAATTATATCACTTCCTAACTCTGAAGGCAATTTAGAAAATTTTAGAGTTTATGAAAATTCTAATATGGATCCTGCTTTGCAAGCTAAATATCCTCAAATCCGATCCTATATAGGAATAGGCATTGACAATCCAACTTCAACTGCCTATTTTAGTATATCTCCTTTAGGATTTAAGTCTATGACATTAAACGCTGGAAAATCAGCCTCTTTTATTGAACCCTATTCAAAAGATCTAAAAACTTATTCTGTGTATAAAAAAGCAGATAAAAAACAAAATTTAAGTTCTTTTGAATGCAAGATACTTGACAAGATAGAGCCTAACCTAAAAACTACGGCTACAAATTTGCGTCCTAATGCGGATGATGCTACCTTAAGAACTTTTCGATTGGCACTATCCGTAACAGGAGAATATACGACTTATTTTGGAGGAACTAGAGCACAAGCATTGGCTGCTATGAATGCAACAATGACCCGTATAAATGGCGTATTTGAAAAAGATTTCAATATTCGAATGAATTTAATTGCTAACAATGATGTCCTTATCTATACCAATGCCTCTACAGATCCCTATTCAGCAGCATCCACAGGCACAAACGGTGCTTGGAATACGGAATTACAAAACAACCTAACTAATACTATTGGCAATGCTGCTTACGACGTAGGTCATCTTTTTGGAGCTTCAGGCGGTGGTGGCAATGCCGGTTGTATTGGTTGCATTTGTGTAGATGATACTTCTAGCAAAACTGATAAAAATAAAGGCTCTGGTTATACTTCCCCTTCTAACGGTATCCCTGCTGGTGATACTTTTGACATTGACTATGTTGCTCATGAGTTAGGGCATCAATTTGGTGCTAACCACACACATTCTTATAGCAGTGAAAGAACAGGAGCTAATATGGAGCCTGGTTCTGGATCTACAATTATGGGATACGCAGGTATTACTCCTCAAGATGTACAACGAAATTCAGATGCCTATTTTCATGCCTATAGCATTCAACAAGTAACAAATAACATAAAAAATAAGGCTTGTTCTGTAAATACTGCAACTGGCAACGCTATACCTACTGCAAATGCAGGTTTAGACTTTACGATTCCTAAAAGCACTCCGTTTATACTTACAGGAACAGGTACTGATGCTGATGGAGATGCTTTAACCTATATTTGGGAACAATTTGATAATGCTACTTCAACACAAACTGGAACAAGCTCTGCTGCTAGTGCTACCAAACCTTCTGGTCCTATATTTAGATCATATAACCCAACGAATTCTCCTTCGAGGTATTTTCCTCAAATGGCTTCAGTTCTAACAGGATCAACCACTACTCAAGGTATGGATATTTTAGTAGAAGCCTTACCATCTGTTGCAAGAACCATTAACTTCCGCTTTACCGTTCGCGACAATAGAGCTGGTGGTTCTGCTAATAATTCCGATGACATGATTGTTACAGTAAATGGAACCGCAGGTCCTTTTGCTATTACATCACAAGGAATTGCTACATCTTACACAGGAGGCACTTCTCAATTAATAACTTGGAATGTAGCAGGTACTACTGCAAATGGCGTTAACTGCTCTAATGTGGATATTTTATGGTCAACAAATAACGGTGCAACTTGGACAACTTTATTAGCTGGAACTCCTAATGATGGAACAGAAAGTATAACTATTCCTAATACCCCTACTCCTACAGGTAGAATTATGGTAAAAGGTTCTAATCATATCTTTTTTGATATTAATAATGCTAATATTACTGTAACTGCGGGTTCATCTGATACAATACCCCCAACAGCTCCTGCCTTAAGCGCATCTGGTACAACAACTTCTTCTACTAACTTGTCTTGGAGTGGTGCTTCTGATAATGTAGGAATTACAGGATATGACGTGTATTCAGGAACCACCTTATTAGGTTCCATCACATCCACAACTTATAATGTAACAGGCTTAACACCTTCTACAACCTATTCTTTTACAGTTAAAGCTAAAGATGCAGCTGGTAATATTTCTATTGCAAGTAATATTATTAGTGTAACAACTTTAACTCCTGTAGTTGATACAGTTGCTCCAACATCTCCAGTCTTAAGTGCATCTGGTACAACATCTAATTCAACTAACTTATCTTGGAGTGGCGCTTCTGACAATGTAGGAATTACAGGATATAATGTGTATTCAGGAACCACCTTATTAGGCTCCATCACATCCACAACTTATAATGTAACAGGCTTAGCACCTTCTACAACCTATTCTTTTACAGTTAAAGCTAAAGATGCAGCTGGTAATATTTCTATTGCAAGCAATGTTGTCAATGCAACTACACTATCTAATACACTCAATTATTGCACATCAAAAGGCAATAGTACTGCTGATGAAAAAATAGGAAAAGTTGTAATTGGAACAATCAATAATACTTCTACTAGCACTGTTGGTTATGAAAACTTTACAACGCTATCTACTTCAGCAGTAAGAGGTTCAACTCAAACGATAACAATTACCCCATCATGGAAATCGACTGCTTATCCTGAAGGTTATTCTCTTTTTATTGATTATAACCAGGATGGTGATTTTACAGATTCAGGTGAAAGTGTTTGGACTAAAGCTCCTTCTACTACAACCTCTGTTTCTGGTACATTTACAATTCCAACCACTGCAACTTTAGGAGCAACAAGAATGAGAATTTCTATGAAATACAATGGAATTCCTACTTCATGTGAAACTTTTTCTTATGGCCAAGTAGAAGACTATACAATGAATATTACTTCTACTGCAAAAGAAAATGAAAAGAATGAAAATGGTATTTCAAATTTTGAAATTACCGTATTCCCTATTCCATCTTCTGAAACACTTACAATTAAAGGTGTTTCTGAAATGGCAACTTATAAAGTATACAACTTAGTTGGACAAACCGTTTTAGAAGGAAAAATAAACAATGAACAAATCAATGTAACCAATTGTAAAGCTGGAAGCTACATATTAGAAGTTTCTGACTCACATTCAACTGTTACTAAACGCTTTATCAAAGAATAACTTTGATAATTAACCCAACCCCCAACCAAAAAGCTATCTCCTAGAGGTAGCTTTTTTTGTAAATAAAATCATTATTTTAGCAAAAAAGATCAAAAATGAAAAAACTAGCGCTATTAAGCGTAACGCTTATGAGTATTAATTCTGGAATCGCACAAAACACCATGACTCCCGATTTGTTGTGGAAATTGGGTCGTGTAACACCTCTTGGAGTATCAAAAGACGGAAAAAATATTATTTATAAAGTAGCTACCCCATCTATTGAGGAAAACAAATCTATTAGTAAATTTTATACCATTCCTATTACAGGTGGTAATGCCAATGAAATTAAAGAGTACACAGAATTGATAAAAAACAAGAACATTTCTCCTGATGGAATGTACTTACTTTCTGACAAAGAAGTTAAAATAACTCCTGTATTAGGAAAAGATTTTTACCCAGAATTATCTCTATCAGAGGCTCAAGTGTACGACGGTCTTGATTATCGTCATTGGGATACCTGGAGAGACGGCACATACAATCATGTCTTCTTTGGCGGAGTACCTGCGCCTAATGTTCGTTTGGCTCCACCTATAGACATTATGGAAGGAGAACCTTACGATGCTCCACAAAAACCATTTGGAGGGGATGAAGATTATATTTGGTCTCCTGATAGTAAAAACATCATCTATGTCTGTAAAAAAAAGACTGGAACGGCTTATGCAACTAGTACGAACACTAATTTATATCAATATAATATTGAAACTAAACAAACTGTAAATCTTACGCCTAATAATCTGGGTTATGATACACACCCTGATTTTTCGCCAAACGGTGATCTTACTTGGTTACAAATGAAACAGGATGGTTACGAGGCTGATAAAAATGATATTATTGTAAAACATAAAGGAATTGAAATAAACCTAACTGCTAACTGGGATGGAACAGTAGAGAGTTTTAAATGGAGTAAAGATGGTAAAAAAGTCTATTTTATTGCTCCTATAGATGGCACAAAACAATTGTTTGAAGTAAACTTCCCTGGATTAACCAAAATAGCTATTGGAGTTAAACAAATTACTAATGGTGATTTTGACGTAACACAAATTATAGATTCTACACCTGATCAAATTCTTTTGATGAGAAATGACATCAATCATGCGTCTGAAATTTATTCTTATCATTTAAAAAACAAATCTTGGAATCAAATAACTCATGTTAATACAGAAATCTATAATAATTTAAATTTATGTAAAACAGAGAGACGTTACGTAACCACTACAGATGGTAAAAAAATGTTGGTTTGGGTTATACTTCCACCAAACTTTGATTCTACAAAAAAATACCCTACTCTATTATACTGCCAAGGAGGACCACAAAGTGCCCTAACTCAATATTATTCTTTCCGTTGGAATTTTCAAACAATTGCATCACAAGGCTATATAGTAGTTGCTCCAAACCGTAGAGGAATGCCTGGTCATGGTGTAAAATGGAATGAACAAATTAGCAAAGATTGGGGTGGTCAAGTAATGGATGATTATTTATCAGCTATTGACGATATAGCTAAAGAATCCTATGTAGACCAAACGCGATTAGGTGCCGTAGGCGCAAGCTATGGTGGGTATTCTGTATTTTATTTAGCGGGAATTCACAACAATCGTTTTAAAACATTTATTTCACACTGTGGGATTTTTAATACCCAAAGTATGTATGGAACTACAGAAGAAGTATTCTTTACCAACTGGGATTCAGGAGGTCCTTATTGGGAAAAAAATAACATTGTTGCACAAAAAACGTATACTGATTTTAACCCTATCCATTTGATTAATAACTGGAACACTCCTATTCTTATTATACAAGGAGGGAAAGATTATAGAGTTCCACTAGGACAAGGTCAAGAAGCTTTTCAAGCAGCTCAATTAAAAGGAATAAAAAGTCGTTTTTTACATTTTCCAGAAGAAAACCACTGGGTTTTAAAACCACAAAACGCATTGGTATGGCAACGCGAATTTTTTAAATGGCTCAAAGAAACACTATAAAAATAAAAGCGGTAGCCCCTCAAACAAGGCTACCGCTTTTTAACTTTATTATACTACGTATAATTATTCTACTGTAACTGATTTAGCTAAGTTTCTTGGCTGATCTACATTACAATCTCTTAGTACTGCTATATGGTATGACAATAACTGTAAAGGAATAGTTGTTAATAATGGTGATAAAGCGTCTGAACATTCTGGAATTTCAATAACGTGATCCGCTAAAGAGCGCACTTGTTCATCTCCTTTAGTCACTACAGCAATTATTTTACCACTACGGGATTTAATTTCTTGGATATTACTTACCACTTTATCATAGTGTCCTTGTTTAGGTGCAATAACAATTACAGGCATGTGTTCATCTATCAATGCGATAGGACCATGTTTCATTTCCGCTGCTGGATAGCCCTCAGCATGTATATAAGAAATTTCTTTTAGTTTTAAAGCACCTTCTAAAGCCACTGGAAAATTGTACCCTCTACCTAAGTACAAACAATTGGTAGCTTCTTTATAAACCTCCGCTATTTCTCTTGAAACCTCATTCGTTAACAACGCTTCTTCTACTTTTTCTGGCATTGCCTCTAATTCAGATAAATAACGATGGTAATCTGATTTTGACAAACTTCCTTTTGCCTTAGCTAAGCGTAAAGCAATCATGGTTAAAACCGTAATTTGCGTAGTAAATGCTTTTGTGGAAGCTACCCCAATTTCTGGTCCTGCATGCGTATAAGCTCCAGCGTGAGATTCTCTAGAAATAGAAGATCCAACTACGTTACAAACACCAAATACAAAAGCTCCTTTTTCTTTTGCCAACTTGATAGCTGCTAAAGTATCTGCTGTTTCTCCTGATTGAGAGATTGCAATTACGACATCTTTATCACTAATGATAGGATTTCTATAACGGAACTCAGAAGCATATTCTACTTCTACTGGAATGCGAGCAAACTCTTCAAAAATATATTCTGCTACTAAGCCTGCGTGCCAAGAAGTACCACAAGCAACAATTAGAATTCTATTTGCATTCGTAAACTTTTCTAGGTTGTCTTCCACCCCAGCCATTTTAATAATTCCTTCATTAGAGTGCAAACGTCCTCTATAAGTATCTTTTATTACGCTAGGTTGTTCGTAAATTTCTTTTAACATGAAATGATCATAGCCTCCTTTTTCAATCTGTTCCAAGTTCATTTTTAATTCTTGAACATAAGGATGTACTAATGAATCATCTTTAATTTTTCTTACTTTCAATCCTTTTTTCAAACGGATAATTGCCATTTCTTCGTCTTCTAAATAGATTGCGTTAGAAGTATACTCAATAAAAGGAGAAGCATCTGAAGCTATAAAAAATTCGTTTTCAGCAACTCCAATAGCTAAAGGGCTACCCAATCTAGCCACTACTATTTCATTGGGTTTTTTCTTATCAAAAACACAAATCGCATAGGCTCCGACTACTTGATTTAAAGCAATTTGTACGGCTTTCCCTAATTTTATGTTTTCTTGTTTTTGTACTTCTTCTATCAGATTAACTAATACTTCCGTATCCGTATCTGAATGAAAAACATAGCCTCTATTAATTAATTCTTTTTTTAAAGGTTCATAATTTTCAATAATTCCATTATGAACAATAACTAAGTCTCCAGAGTTAGAAGTATGAGGATGTGAGTTTACATCATTTGGAACCCCGTGTGTAGCCCAACGTGTATGACCAATCCCGATAGTACCATTTAATGATATTTGTGTTTTAGATTTTTCTTCTAAATCAGAAACTTTTCCTTTAGTTTTAGATAGTTTTAGGTCTTCGCCATCATACAGTACCAAACCCGCACTGTCATAACCTCTATATTCTAATCTTTTTAACCCTTTTACTACAATAGGATAAGCTTCTCTATATCCTATATATCCTACGATTCCACACATATTAATTTCGTTTAGTATAGCTTATTTTAAATTGAACTCTATTCTCTCCTTGCATTCCTCCTAAAACGACTCCTAAAGGACTTATTACTGTAGTTGAAGGAATACTTTTTAAAATATTTGTTGTGTTTTTTAATGCACTTATAGCCGATAATCCTTGTGCCTCAGGAGTAATATAAATACTTTCGGCAACAGCAAGCCCCAACCTTACATTTGTATACGTACCTGTCTTATCATTTATAATCTGGTTAATATGATCTGTTAAACGAATACGGTACATGTATTTGCCATTTACTTTTTGTAATATACCCCCATGAACATATTTATCCTTTTTAGGAAAATTAGTTAATTTAGTAATATCATTTGTATAATCTAACAATGATCTTGTTTTTTCTGCATTAAACAAGTATAAACGCATTGGATTAAGGTAATAAAATGACTTATTACTACTGCTTAGCGAGTTTACAAAATTTGGATCTACAGTAAAATACAAACTAGCATCATTAACCAATGCTCCTTTATTTTTCAAATCATCAATTAAAGCTTGGTCTATTTTAATTTCTGCTATTGATCCTTGACCTCCTTTTAAGAATAAGTTATCTGTTGGTACATCTGACGAAAGAGCACTTGAGTAAGCCGCTGACTTACTATGTTTTAACACATTTAAAGTATTACCCGTCATTTTCAATACTAAGGTTTTCATTTCTTTTCCCTTATTATCAGCTTTATCTTGCTTGTAATGTATCGTTACATCTCCTTTCTTAAAATCTAATCCCATCATCACCTCTCCGTTTCCAGACGCTCTAAATGTCAATCCTCTATAATAATCCACAAAGGCACTATTACTTATTAAATGTCTTGAATCAGCCTTTATAATACTATTTTCAAAATGAGATTTATCTAAATGTAAACGCATACGGGGAGAAAGACGTTCTGCTATATTCTCTGGATTATATTTTATAGGTAATAATTTTTGTGTTAGTTCATCTACTTTTGGTTTTTCAAACTCCGCTTGGTTGGGTTTGAAATTAGTGTTTTCATTTGAATTAACAGCATTATTTAATTTTTCTCCAACTACTACGTTTAATATACTTTCTTGATCGGAATAATATTTTGCGTTTTTAGTAATATCATTCACATCATAACTATTCAAAGCAAAATTATTTCGAAAGACTTCTAAATTAAAAGTGGGTAATTTATCCGACTTAAAATCTGTATAATAATCTTTTGTATTAGTATAAATAGAATCTAATCTATAAATACCTCTACCATTAGTATTGGTACTTAATTTAGTACTAAAATAAGGCACCGAAAGTACCACACTATCCACCTCAATACCCGTTCCAAATACAGGTTCTGCGGTTTCTAATTGTAATTGCGTAACAAAAGAAGCGGTTGTTTCTCCAAAATAATCACTTTTCAACAATCCTAAATGATTTATAGGAAGATTATTAGACTGAACTGGACCTAGATCTAGATCATTAATAGTTACACTACTTGACTTATCTTCACCTCCTAAAAAAGCAAATGTTTCATCCCCTACTAAATCAGCGCCTAGCGTATTATAATCTTGATCACAAGATAAGAAAAAAACTGAAAATAAAAATATTGAAAGTTTCTCAAAAGTTTTGAATCTCATTGTATTAACTTAATATTTGAGTTTTATAAAATTCGGTATAAGCCTCAGCAAATACATCTTTAGGTGCGAAAGGTAAAAAAGGTTTTTTAGAAGCTTCTATAAATTTTGTTAAAGTTAAGGATATTTCTTCTGACCCCATTACTACACCGTCTGAATGGTTGATAGCTACCATCATTAAGTTTTCATACGTTGGATTATCCAATTCTTGAATCGCCTCTTTTGGCACCCCATCAAATTGAATTTTTTTTGAAATTTGAGCGTCTAATATCCCTTCATAGCCCTCCTGAAAAATAGATGTAACTATTTTTGTTTCTGAAAATAACGCATCATCTTTATAATAATGCTTCATATAAATAGGCAATAAAGAGGCCATCCATCCTTGAACATGGATAATATCTGGAACCCAATTTAATTTTTTTACTGTTTCAATTACTCCTTTTGCAAAAAAAATAGCGCGCTCATCATTATCTTCAAACAACACGCCTTCTTCATCCGTAAAAGTAGACTTGCGTTTAAAATATTCATCATTATCTATAAAGTATACCTGAATACGTTCTTTGGGTATAGAAGCAACTTTTATAATCAGAGGCATATCGACATCATTTACCACTAAATTCATTCCTGAAAGTCGAATTACTTCATGTAATTGATGCCTTCTTTCATTTACATTTCCATAACGTGGCATAAAAATTCTAATCTGCCCACCCTGGTCGTTAATCATTTTCGGCAAATCAAATGACATCAAAGAGACCTCATTTTCAGGCAAATAGGGCACTAATTCGGATGACACATACAATATCCTTTTATCCTCCATCTTTACTTTACTGTTTTGTTTATTGGACACAAATCCACGCAAAATTACAAATTTTTACGGAGATAACGACTAAAATAGTAATTTTGCACTTATTTTAAGAATTTTATATGCCTTTATTTACCCAAAAAAGCGAATTAAAAAGACATTTAGATACTTTTTTAGATCCAAAAAAGACAATTGGTTTTGTTCCTACTATGGGAGCTTTACACCAAGGACACTTGTCGTTAATAGAAGAAGCTTTAACAGATAACGATCTTGCAGTTGTGAGTATTTTCGTAAATCCAACCCAATTTAACAACCAGGAAGATCTTGACAAATATCCACGAACGCTAGAAGAGGACTTAAGCAAAATTAACACTGTTCATTCTAACGTTATAGTTTATGCCCCAAATATTGAGGATATATATGAAGGCAATACGGTATCAACTCATTTTGAGTATGATGGCTTAGAGTTTGAAATGGAAGGCAAGCACAGGCCTGGTCATTTTGACGGTGTTGGGACTATTGTCAAAAAATTATTTGAAATCATCAATCCTACAAATGCTTATTTTGGAGAAAAAGATTTCCAACAATTACAAATTGTTAAAAAATTAGTCAAAAACTACAACATTCCTGTCAACATTGTGGGTTGTGCTATTTATCGAGAAGCGAATGGACTGGCAATGAGTTCAAGAAATCAGCGTTTATCTCCACAACAAAAAACAGAAGCCTCCTTTATTTTTAAAACGCTAACTACTGTCAAAAACAATTTCCATAATCAATCCCCTGAAAGTTTAACAAAATGGGTTCAAGAGGAATTTTCAAAACAATCCTTATTTGATTTAGAATACTTTGAAATAGCAGAAGAAGAAACTTTAAAAACCTGCACAGAAAAATTACCGAACAAGATTTATCGCGCTTTTATAGCTGTTTTTGTAAACAATATACGTTTAATTGATAACATTTCATTAAAATAATATAATTTTGTACCATGCGAATTGAAGTTGTAAAATCAAAAATCCACCGAGTTAAAGTAACGGGTGCCGATTTGAATTATATCGGAAGTATAACTATTGACGAAGTCTTAATGGAAGCCGCAAATATTTTTGAAGGTGAAAAAGTATCTATTGTTAATGTTAACAATGGAGAACGCTTAGAAACTTATGCCATCAAAGGCCCTAAAAACAGTGGTGAAATTACATTAAATGGTCCTGCTGCACGCAAAGTACACCAAGGAGATATTATTATTATTATTTCGTATGGAAGCATAGAAATCAGTGAAGCCAAAAACTTCAAACCTTCTATTGTATTCCCTAATGAAGAAAACAATTCATTACAATAACGTGAGTAGTAAGTTACGCTCTTACGCCAGTTTGATTATTCCATTACTATTAGGTGCTGGACTGACTTACTATACGTATAATTCTTTTACAGAAAGGCAAATTGCTCAAATGAAATTGTATTTTACCACAGCCAACTATAGCTTTGTTACAATTTCTTTATTTATTGCCATTTTAGGCTGCCTATTCAGAGCTTATCGGTGGAAATATGCACTACAAGAAATAGGCGTACAACCCAATTTTAAGCTTAATTTCTTAGCTGTTTGTATAGGCTATTTTGTAAATTTAACAATACCACGATCTGGCGAATTTTCTAGAGCACTACTGCTAAAAAAATACCAAGATGTTCCTTTTGACAAAGCTTTTGGAACGATCATAGCAGAACGAATTGTTGATCTAATTTTTCTTTTATTATTTGTATTTAGTGCCTTAGTACTAGAAATAGATACGCTAAAAAGTTTTTTGCTCACCTATATTCCTATAGAAAAACTAATCCTACTTTTAATTATCGGTTTAATAGCAGGAATAAGTTTTATACTTATTTATAGCTTTTCTAATTGGAAGTATATCCTACTTTTTAAGTCAAAAATAGCAGGTTTAAAAGAAGGGATTTTCAGTTTATTATATATGCCTAATAAATGGAATTACTTGTTTTTTACATTCTTAATATGGTTTTCGTACGTATTAATGTTTTATATCACAGTATTTGCACTAGAAGCGACTAGCTCTATTAATTTTGGAACGATACTTGTGGCTTTTGTCATAGGAGGATTAACTATGTCATTTACCAACGGAGGATTTGGCTTTTTCCCCGTTTTAATAGCAAAAATTTTAGTATTGTATAAAATTCCTATAGAAGCAGGAAACGCTTTTGGGTGGATTGTTTGGACCTCTCAGCTTTTAATTACAATTCTTTTGGGTATCTTTTCATTTTCTGTTTTACCAATCGTTACTAAAAAAAAATAATTTAGTAACTTGCTTCACCAACTTAATAGATATTTACTATAAGATCTAGCCACCAATATCTATTTACATAAGTAAATAGAAAGATTTAATTAAACAAGGTTCCTATAGATGATTCTATTATAAATAAACTCACACATATATGAAAAATTTTATATGGGCACTTGCCTTCTTTTGCTCGTTATCTTTGTTTTCTCAAACAACTGTAGACCATTTTTTTTCAACAAAACTTAACACAAAAAGAGACATTATAGTTAAACTACCTGCTTCTTACGGATCTAATCCAAAACGCACTTATCCTATGATATTAGTCCTTGATGCTGAGTTTTTATTTACTTCTTTTGAAAGTACTTTACAATATGGTAATTATTGGGATGATCTACCAGAAGTAATATTAGTTGGAATTAATCAAAACAAAAACAATGAACGTTATGATGATTCACAATTTGATCCAGCAGAAGGTTTACCAACAAAGAAGGGTGCTGATTTTTTTGAATTTATAGGCACTGAACTTTTACCTCATTTAGAAAAAAAATACCGATTAGCCCCTTTTCGTATAATTGCAGGTATGGATGTTACTGCTGGTTTTTTAAATGCATTTTTATATAAAGAAAACCCTTTGTTCGACGGTTATATTTCTATAAGTCCTGAACTTGCAAACGGAATGGAAGGAATCGTAGCACAAAGACTATCAGAAACTAAAAAACCTCTTTTTTACTATCAAGCTACTTCTGATGGGGACTTGAAAAAATTTCAAAAAAACATTAAAATATTAGATCAAAACATACAAACCATCAAAAATGACTTCTTAAATTATAAGTTTGATGACTTCAAAAAATTAGCTCATTACGGAATAGCTCCTAATGCTGTCCCAAGTGCTCTTTATCAATTTTTTGAAATATACCAACCTATTACCGCTATGGAATATCAAGATAAAATCAGTCCTTTAAAAGAAGGTTTTGTAGATTATCTTAACAAAAAATATGAGGCAATAGAAAAATCATTAGGACTAAAAACGAACATACGTTTTAACGATATGAGGGCTATTGAAACCGCTATTAAGAAAAATGAAGCTTGGTATGAATACGAACTTTTGGCTCAGATTTCAGGTCAACAATATGAAAAAACTATGTTGTATGAGTACCACATGGGGATGTATTGGGAAAAAAGAGGGGAAATAAAAAAAGCCTTAAAATTTTATCAAGATTCTTTTAATAAAACAGAGATTGGAGACATTACCAAGGACTTCATGATGAATAAAGCGGAAGAACTTAAAACTAAACTTCCTAAAAAGAATAAAATGAAAGGGGGTAAAGCAAAAGATCAAAAAACAGAAGAAAACATTTTAGAAACGCCTTCTGAAACCTCAACAGAACCACTAAAAGAAGAAAATAAAAAAGAGAATTAATACCCAATGGCCAAAATAAAAACCTCTTTTTTTTGTCAAAGCTGCGGCAGTCAGTTTGCTAAATGGCAAGGACAGTGTACCTCTTGTAAAGAATGGAATACTCTAGTTGAAGAAATAGTTCAAAAAGAAGAAAAAGTGACTTGGAAAACCGAGTCTCCTACTCATAAAAGAGCTCCAAAGCCCCTTTTAGTTCATGAAATTGATTCTACGGAAGAAATCCGAATGAACACAACTGATGGAGAATTAAACCGCGTTTTAGGTGGCGGATTAGTTCCAGGTTCACTAACCTTATTAGGAGGTGAACCTGGCATTGGAAAGAGTACTTTATTGCTTCAAATATCTCTTAAGTTACCTTATAAAACGCTATATGTTTCAGGTGAAGAAAGCCAGAAACAAATAAAAATGCGAGCAGAACGAATTACTACCAAAAATGATAACTGTTATATATTAACAGAAACCAAAACTCAAAACATTTTTAGACAAATTGAAACGATTGAACCCGATGTGGTTATAATAGATTCCATACAAACTTTACAAACGGATTATATAGAATCCTCAGCAGGCAGTATTTCTCAAATTAAAGAATGTACGGCAGAGCTTATTAAATTTGCTAAAGAAACCAATACCCCTGTCATTCTAATTGGTCATATAACAAAGGATGGCACCATTGCAGGACCAAAGATCTTAGAACACATGGTAGATACCGTATTGCAGTTTGAAGGAGATCGAAATCATATTTATCGCATTTTACGATCGCTCAAAAACCGTTTTGGTTCTACATCCGAATTGGGTATTTATGAAATGCTTGGATCAGGACTTAGAGAGGTTAGTAATCCTTCTGAAATACTAATATCTCATAAGGATGAAGAATTATCAGGCACCGCTATAGCCACAACCATGGAAGGTATGCGCCCTCTAATGATTGAAATACAAGCACTCGTTTCTACAGCCGTATATGGAACACCTCAAAGAAGCACTACGGGTTATAATGCCAAAAGACTCAATATGATACTTGCTGTTTTAGAAAAAAGAGCAGGCTTCCGATTAGGGTCTAAAGACGTTTTTTTAAATATTACAGGCGGGATTACAGTAGATGATCCAGCCATTGACCTAGCAGTTGTGGCCGCCATACTTTCTTCTAACGAAGATATTCCCGTAGGAAAAGATATGTGTTTTGCAGGCGAAGTAGGATTATCAGGAGAAATACGCCCCGTTAATAGAATTGATCAACGAATACAAGAAGCGGAAAAACTTGGTTTTTCAACCATATTTGTATCTAAATATAGCAAAATATCATTGAAAAATCATCAAATAACAGTAAAACTAGTTGCCAAAATTGAAGATGTAATCAGTGAATTATTTGGATAAACAAAAAACCTATGAAATCATTGAGTGAAATCCTCCAAACTGTACAAACTTATCATGAATTAGGCGAAACTATAGCTGCTGCCGAATACGTTATTAAAACATTTGATATTATACATCCTAATTTTGGAGGATTTGAGCTCAGAGAGAAAGCAGCTCCTAAATTTATATTAATGACAACAGAAGGTGAATTTGGAAAACCTCAAAAAATACGCATTCCTGAAAATACTTTTGAATTTGAATTCAAACTTATGCTCAATCTGATAACACATGAAATGATACATGTAGGGCAAAAAGCCCCCCATAACTTAGTCTGGGATAAAAACGAAAGAGAATGGCAAGCCTATTATGAAATGATTTTTCACAAAACCTACCCCCAAATACCCAGTCCAGCAAACAACCAACAACTTTTTTTTGCCAACAAAGCAATAGAATATTATAACC
Source organism: Flavobacterium columnare (assembly GCF_014844295.1). Lineage (NCBI taxonomy): Bacteria > Pseudomonadati > Bacteroidota > Flavobacteriia > Flavobacteriales > Flavobacteriaceae > Flavobacterium > Flavobacterium columnare. Next base: position 2,034,398 of record NZ_CP054494.1, on the reverse strand, counting down.
GTATGGAAAAAGAAGGCTCTCTTCAAAAAAAATATGCAGCACAAAAAAAAGAAATAGAAAATTTTATAGCTTCATTACCCCAATAACTTGATTTATGAAAACAAAAAAACAATGGCTATTTTTATTTATTAAAATATTACCTGTTCTACTTATCCTGTTCATAGGAATCCTGTATTTTTTCCGTGATACCTTATTAGAACAAGCTATTCTAAAAACTCAAAACAAACTCAAAACGGATTATGAAACAACTTTTCAAATAGGTAAAGCTTCTTTTACAGGTACCTCTAGCGTTATCTTAGAAGATATTCAAATACTTCCTTTGAATAAAGACACTTTAGTATCTGTTAAAAAGATTGAAACGGAAATCAGTCTTTTTAAAATTATCACAGGAGATTTACAACTCCAAAATTTAAAAATTGAAAAAGGTTTTATTCAGTTAGTAAAAAACGAAAAAGGAACCAATTTTAGTGCCTTTCTAAAAAAAGACAAATCGGAAGAAACAAATACTGGAAAGCGAAATTATGCACAACTTGCTAATCGTATTTTAACCAAAATACTAAATCTTATCCCTACTCAAATGCGTTTACAAAATTTAGCCCTTCGCATACAAGATATGGATAAAAAGCTAACTTTTCAAATGCAGGATCTTTCTTTAGAAGGTGAAAAACTAAACACTCAAATACAAATTACAACAGATCATTTTTCTCAAAAATGGAATCTACAAGGATATGCTAATGCTCGCAAAAAACAAATGGATTTATTAATTCAATCAGCCGATACAACTCAAATAACACTTCCTTATTTACAGGAAAAGTGGGGAGTCAAAACAGGTTTTGATAAAATTCGATTAAAAGTGGATCAAATTGATATGAATTTTGGAGAATTAACCATTAATGGATTAGCCTCTATAAACAACCTAACCATTAATCATCCTAAAATAGCCTCTAAAGATGTAGTTGTTAAAGAAGCTGAGTTTGATTATCAATTTGTATTAGGAAGTAATTTTATTTCACTCAGTCAAAACTCGTTAGCCAGACTTAATAAAATAAAGGTAAAGCCTTATTTAGAGTACAATACAGCCGAAGATACACTTTATAAACTCAAATTAGATTTAGAAAAAATCAAAGCCCAAGACTTTATCACCTCACTACCTACTGGTCTATTTAGCCATTTTGAAGGAATGCAAGCCCATGGTGACTTTGATTATCATTTAAACTTTCAAGTAAATAGTAATAAACCACATCAATTAATTTTTGATAGTAAATTAAATAAAAACAACCTGCAAATTCTAAAGTATGGACAGGCTAATTTAGAAAAATTAAATTCTGAATTTGAATACAGAGCGATTGAAAATGGAGTCCCTCAACGCCCCATTTGGATAGGGAATACGAATCCTCACTACACCCCTTTTGATTCTATTCCTTCTTATCTAAAAAATGCTGTCTTAACAAGTGAAGATCCCTCTTTTTTTAGACACCGAGGATTTATTACTGAAGCTTTTAAACAATCTATTACTAAGAATATACGTACTAAACGTTTTGCAAGAGGTGCCAGTACGATAAGTATGCAATTAGTAAAAAATGTTTTTTTAACTCGCGAAAAAACATTATCTCGAAAATTAGAAGAAATATTATTAGTTTATATTTTAGAGAACAATCAAATTACTTCTAAACAAAGAATGCTAGAAGTCTATTTTAATATCATAGAATGGGGACCTAATATTTATGGAGTAAGTGAGGCAGCCGAATTTTATTTTCAGAAAAAGCCGCAACAGTTAAGCTTAAACGAGTGTTTGTTTCTAGCTTCTATAGTTCCTAAACCTAAAAAGTTTATGTATCAATTTAATGAAATGGGAAAACAAAAATCAGGTACTGAAAAACATCAAAGATTCATAAAAAATCTAATGTTAAAAAGAGGTTTAATCACTCCTGATGATACCATTGGGCAATCCGTTCCTATATATATATCAGGAAAAGCAAGAAATTTATTACGTATTAAAATACCAAAAGACACAACTCGTTTGGATAGTTTGACAATTATTGAAAAAAAGATTTTTCAATAGTTTTTTATTTAATTTTCAAGCTTTTGCACTAAATTGTACTCTTATAAAGTATAAACTTTCATATTATGCAAAAGATTCTTATAAAATTCATTTTATTGACCTCTGTTTTTGCTTGGGCACAAAATCCTATTTTTACCCAAGCAAAAACAAAAGAAGCAACGGTTTATTTCAATTCAGCTGAAATAATACAACAAGCTAATATTCCTTTAACCAATGGTACTCATGAGGTCGTGGTTAAAAACGTAGCGAATTATTTAAATGAAAATTCAATTCAAATAAGCACCCCATCTCACGTTACGATTCTATCTATACAATTTACTAATGATTATATTTCGGAGTACGATACAAACGAAAGTTCTCCTGAAATAAAAAGAGTAAAAGATAGTATCTCATTACTCAAAAAAGAGCTAAATAAAGTAACAAATATTCGAGTTTCAGAACAAAAAACAATTGAGCTTTTAGATAAAAACCAACAAGTTTTTGGTCAAAATTCAGGTTTGAGTGTTCTAGAACTTTCCAAAATGGTTGAGTATTACAAATTAAAACGAACCGAAACTAGTAACACCATTAATATTCTTGAAGAAAGAGAAAAAAAGTTACTCGAACGATTGAATCATTTGAATACTAAACTTGAAACCAACAATTTAAAAAACGAAAAAACCACAACAGGTAAATTGGTTTTACAACTTATGAATACTTCAGCGGGAAATATTCCTCTAGAAATTTCATATATAACACCCAATGCTAGTTGGATTCCTTTTTATGATCTTCGTACAGAAAATATAAAAGATAATATTAACTTGATTTACAAAGCACAAGTTTATCAAAGTACTGGACTTGATTGGAAAAAAATAAAACTCACATTATCTTCTGGAAATCCCAATCAAAATAATCAGGCTCCGATCCTAAATAGCTGGTTTCTTACCTATGGATATCCTAGTTATGGATCCCAACAAAAAAAAGGAGTCATGAATCAATTACAAAGTCGAGTAGCTGGGGGGCAAATAAATACAATAGAAGCGGAATCAGCTCTAGCCGCTCCTTCTTCTATAAGCAATTACACAAATATTGTAGAAAATCAATTACAGACTTCTTTTGAAATAGACATTCCGTATGACATTTTATCTAATGGTAAAGCTCATAGTGTTTCGCTAAAAGATTTTAAAATACCTGCTTCGTTTAAATACTATGCTGCACCAAAAATAGAAAAAGAAGCCTTTTTAATGGCTGAAATAAAAGATTATACAAAATACAACCTGTTAGCAGGCGAGGCAAATATTATTTTCGAAGGTTTATATGTCGGAAAAACTTTTATTAATCCGAATCAAACATCAGATACACTTAACCTAAGTATGGGACGAGACAAAAAGGTATCTATTAAAAGAGAAAAAGTAATGGATCTATCAGGTGTACGCTTTTTATCTTCTAAAAAAGAACAAACATTTACCTATGATATTGTCATTAAAAACAATAAAAAAGAAACTATTTACATGCTTCTAAAAGATCAATACCCTCTTTCAACTGACAAAGAAATAGAAATTGAACTTACAGAAAAAAATGGAGCAAAAGTAAATCCAGAAACAGGAATTTTAACATGGGATCTTCAATTAAAACCTAACGAAATTCAAAAAATACGAATACGTTATATTGTTAAATATCCTAAAGATAAGATAATAAGTAATTTATAATTTTGTAAAAAGGCTATCCCAAATACTATAACGCTTTTATTGAGTCAAAAAAATAGAATAAATCTTTTTTAATTGATACTTTAAATACTTTTTTGGGATAGCCTTAATGATTTATACACCCTTTTTATGGTGCTGGATTAGGATGTAATTCTTGTATTTTATTAACCTCTTTTATTACCTCATCAGTAAGTCGAACCTCAAAAGCATTGATATTCTCTTCTAATTGATCTAATGAAGTTGCTCCTATTATGGTAGAAGTTACAAAAGGTTGATGATGTACAAAGGCTATAGATAACTCTGTTAAAGTAAGTCCTAAGCTATGGGCCAATTCTTGGTATTTAGGGGTTACCTTATAACAGTTTTCGTTAGTATAACGAATAAAGTTAGGAAATTTTCCCATCCTTGAATCGGCAGGAGTCCCATCTAAATATTTACCTGTAAGGAATCCAAAGGCTAATGGTGAATAAGCTAGTAAAGCTAAATTTTCACGCATACAAATTTCTGAAAGTCCTACTTCAAAAAGCCTATTTAATAAGGAATAAGGATTTTGTATACTGGCTATTCTAGGCAAATTATGTTTTTCTGCTTCTATAAGATAACGCATAACTCCCCAAGGGTTTTCATTAGAAACACCTATGCTTCTAATTTTTCCCTCTTTTATCAAACCATCAAAAATGGTTAATATCTCAAAAATAGAGTCTTTCCATTGGTCATCAATTTCGGTCATACCTCTTTTACCAAACATATTCATAACTCTTTCTGGCCAGTGCATTTGGTAAAGGTCTATATAATCTGTTTGCAAATTTTTTAAGCTTAAATCAACTGCTTCATGCAAACTTTTTTTTGAAAAATCTAATGGTTGACGAATATAATCTAACCCTCTGTTAGGCCCTGCAATCTTAGTTGCTAAAATAACTTGATCACGCTTCCCTTTTTTTTTGAACCAACTTCCAATATAACGTTCTGTATTGCCAAATAGCTGTGCATTTCCTCCTATTGGGTACATTTCGGCAGTATCAAAAAAATTAATTCCTCTTTCAAAAGCATAATCCATTTGAATATGTGCCTCTGATTCTGAATTTTGATTCCCAAAAGTCATTGTTCCTAAACAAATATCACTCACTTCTAATTCAGTGTGAGGCAATTTGATATATTTCATCTATGAAATTTTTAATTTATTTAACCTAAAAGGTGTGTTATAAAATTTAAAAGGTTATCTTTTTAATAAAAATAACCTTTATTCAAAGTTTTAGTTACAACTCGTCTAATGCTTTTGTCAACTCATCTAACTTAGGAGTCAAGATGATTTCAATACGACGATTTTTAGCTTTACCCTCTGTCGATTCATTTGACACTAATGGACTGTATTCACTACGTCCAGCAGCTGTTAAGTTTTCTTTTTTAATCTTTGGATTAGCCGATAATAAATTTACGATAGCTGTAGCGCGTTTGGTAGATAAATCCCAGTTGTTTTCAACTCCTCCTCCTAATGTTCCTGTTATTTTATCATTATCAGTATGTCCTTCTATTAAGATTGAAATATCTGGATTATCAGCTAAAACTTTTGAGACTAAATCAACTGCTTTTTTACCGTCTGTTCCTACTGTCCAGCTTCCTGATTCAAATAATAATTTATTTTCCATAGAAACATAGACTTTTCCGTCTTTTTGATGAATCACGAGTCCTTTACCTTCAAAAGCTTTTAAAGATTTAGCTAATGTTTCTCTTAATTTTTTCATAGAAGCTTCTTTAGCTGCTACTAAATTTTCAAGTTCTGTTACACGATCTGAACGATCCTTAAATTCTTTACTTAATTTATCCAAACGGGCTTTTTCAGCAGCAAGGGCTTTTTCTTTTGCTTCTAATTGTGCTAATAATTCTCGGTTTTTGTCCATATTTGCTTTCAAAGCATCATCGCTATTTTTTTCTAAAGCATTATACGAATTTTGTAGCGTAGCCAAATTATTGGAAGTAGCACTATAATCAGCTGCTAACTTATCACGTTCTGCTTTTATTTTTTCCAGTTCAGACTTTACTTTTGCTAAATCTAGATTGGCCTGACTTTTACCAGATTTAAGTAACTCATTTTCATCGGCTAAAGCATTGCGTTCTTTTTTTAGTTCAGCAAACTTATTTTCTAAATCAGTATATATTTTCTTGGAAACACAAGAGGAAGTACTTAAGGCTAACAAAAGTAATCCTATAGAAGTTCTTTTTATCATAATTTAAAACATTTGGGGTTATTAAAATTCTACACACACGGGGCAATGATCAGAATGTTTCGCTTCTGGCAAAATATAGGCTCTTTTCATTTTATTTTGCAAGGGTTCATGCACCAAGCAATAATCAATTCGCCAGCCTTTATTATTAGCACGTGCATTGGCACGATAACTCCACCAGCTGTAATGATGCGGATCCGTATTAAAAAAACGGAAACTATCTATAAATCCTGATTTTATAAATTTATCCAACCATGCTCGTTCTTCAGGTAAAAAACCAGAAACTTTTGCATTTCTTATCGGATCATGTATGTCAATGGCTTCATGACAAATATTATAATCACCACAAATTATAAGATTGGGTACTTCTTTTTTTAGCTGATTTATATAGTTATAAAAATCATCCATATACATAAACTTGTGTTCTAATCTATCTATATTAGTGCCCGAAGGTAAATATAGGCTCATAACAGAACAATCATCAAAATCCAATCTTAGATTTCGTCCTTCCTTATCCATGTGTTCGATACCCGTTCCGTACACAACTTTTTTAGGTTCTATTTTAGAAAGAATAGCCACTCCGCTATATCCTTTTTTTTCTGCAGGAAAATAATATTGATACGGATAACCTGCTAATTCAATGTCCATCACGGGTATTTGATCTTGAGTAGCTTTTATTTCTTGCAAACAAATAACATCAGGATTTGCTGCTTGTAGCCACTCTAAAAAACCTTTTGTAATGGCGGCACGAATACCATTTACGTTGTATGATATAACTTTCATCAAAACGAATTAATAAATTAAACCTAAACGACTGATTATAAATACTATTAATGTAATTAGCTATAGTATAATTGATTTTTTCAAAAGTATAGAATATTTTAGGAGTCTCGCCTTTTTTTTTAAACAATTAACAAACATTTGAATATCAAACAAATCAGAGGATATTTAATAAAAAAATAAATGATTCATTGTTAAACCATTACATATTATATGACTTTTGCTATATTTGCAACTTGCATTAATCGTAAATATAAATGGGTTTAGTCACTGCCAAAGAAGTTGCCAAAGCAATTAAAACTGATAATTATGGTCCTATTGGGACCTTTTCGGGTTGGTTGTTAATGAAAGCACTTCAGATATCAACATTAAATAAAATTTATGACAGGAATAAACATCTATCGGATGTTGAGTTCTTGAATGCAATTTTGGATGAATTCCAAATTAAGTTTGAGATTCCTGAAGAGGATCTAAAAAGACTACCTAAAGGAGGCTCTTATATCACCATTTCTAACCACCCATTAGGCGGTATAGATGGTATATTACTTCTAAAATTAATGCTTGAACGCGAGCCTAATTTTAAAATCATCGCTAATTTCTTATTACATCGTATAGAGCCATTAAAACCGTATATCATGCCTGTGAATCCTTTTGAAAACCATAAGGATGCTAAATCAAGTGTAATTGGTTTAAAAGAAACTTTTCGTCATTTAAGCGATGGAAAACCTTTGGGTATGTTTCCTGCTGGTGAAGTTTCTACTTACAAAGATGGAAAACTCATAGTAGACAAAGAATGGGAAGAAGGAGCTATTAAAGTTATTAGAAAAGCACAAGTTCCTGTGGTACCTATTTATTTTCATGCTAAAAACAGTAAATTATTTTATTTCTTATCGAAACTAAGTAGCACTTTACGAACTGCAAAACTTCCTTCCGAACTACTTACTCAAAAAGATCGTGTAATAAAAGTTCGTATAGGAAAACCAATTTCAGTAGCAGAACAAAATGAATATACAACTTTAGAAGACTATACGGATTTTTTACGCAAAAAAACATATATGTTAGCGAATGCTTTTGCCGAAGAAAAAAAGCTTTTTGAAGCACCTATTCTAAAACCTACTTCAAAACCCGCAAAAGCAATTGTAACAGGAGCTAATCAAGAAAAAATGATTGAAGAAGTAGCCAAACTTAGAAAAAAAGAGGCTCGATTGCTCCAAAGTAAAAATTATGAAGTATTCTTAACAGAAGCTAGTGAAATCCCTAATATCTTACATGAAATAGGTCGTTTACGAGAAATTACCTTTAGAGCCGTTGGTGAAGGCACTAACGAATCCATTGACTTAGACGAGTTTGACAACTACTACCACCACATGTTTTTATGGGATGATGATACCAAACAAATTGCAGGTGCTTACCGTATGGGATTAGGATCTAGGATTTTTGCTAAATACGGAATAAACGGTTTCTATTTACAAAACCTTTTCCGTTTTGAACCCGAACTGTACGATATGATGAGCAAATCCATCGAAATGGGTCGTGCCTTTATATGTAGTGAATATCAGCAAAAACCAATGCCTTTATTCTTATTATGGAAAGGTATTGTACACACTACACTAAGACATCCTGAACATAAGTTCTTAATAGGTGGAGTAAGTATTAGTAATCAGTTTTCAGAATTTTCAAAATCATTAATGATTGAATTCATGAAATCTAATTTTTACGATCCTTATATTGCTCAATATATTCATCCTAAAAAAGAATACAAGGTAAAATTAAAAGATGCTGATAAGGATTTTGTATTTAACGAAGCAGAATCTGATTTGAATAAATTTGATAAAATCATAGACGAAGTAGAACCTGGTAATTTACGTTTACCTGTTCTAATCAAAAAATACATCAAACAAAATGCTCGAGTAGTTGCCTTTAATGTAGATCCTTTGTTCAACAATGCTATTGATGGACTAATGTACATCCGAATTGCTGACTTACCAGAAAGTACTGTAAAACCAGTAATGGAAGAATTTCAAGCAGAATTAGAAAGAAAATTGAATGATGAACTACAATCTAAATAAGATTGTAGTTCTTTTCACACAAAACACAAACACTCACTATATTTTTCTATTTATCATTTTTTATTTATATTTGTTTAAACCAAAACATTTAAAATGCACAATTTCATACAAAAATTTCACTCAGGATGGGCTTATGTAGCCTTAGCTTTATTAGTTTTTGCTATTATTAATAGTTTTTTAGGTAATTCCTCTAATAGAGAATTTACAGCTAAAGACAGAAAAATTGCTTTATTTGGTTTAATTGGTACCCATATTCAATTTTTAGTAGGAATTATTTTATACTTTGTTTCTCCAATGGGGTTATCAGGTTTTAATATGAAAGAAGCTGCTTTAAGACTTACTTCTATGGAGCATCCTTTAATAAATCTAATTGCTATAGCATGTGTAACCATTGGATGGTCAAAACATAAAAAAATGGAAACAAGTCATGATAAATTCAAAAAAATAGCTATTTTATACAGTATTGGACTTATCCTAATTCTATCTCGTATACCATGGTCATCTTGGTTATCATAAAAAAACAGTAAGCCCTTTTAATGGGCTTATTTTTTTATACTATTACACAAAATGATTAAAAGAAAAAATTATGATCAACCGTATTTTAATGGGTGTTTCTACACTACTAGCTATACTTTTAACATCAAAATTTTCATTTAAAAAATTTGATTCAAACAGTTTTGAACCTATTAAAATCATTCCTGACACGATCAAAAAAGATTCTTTATCCCCTATTTTAGACAGTTTATCCGTAGAGGAAGGGCTTTACAATTACAAGCTTTACAAAAGCAAAGGACACGCCTCTTATTATGCCAATCGTTTTAACGGGAGGAGAACCGCTAGTGGCGAGCGTTTTTACAATCACAAATTAACTGCTGCCCACCGCAAACTACCATTTGGAACAAGAGTTAGGGTAACTAATTTAAAAAATGGTCGCAAAATAATCGTAAAGATAAATGACCGTGGTCCTCATATTCGCAATCGTGAAATAGACCTATCTCACAAAGCCTTTCATCATTTAGCTAAAGGAAAAGGAGGAGGAGAAATGCCTGTAAAAATTGAAATAGCTCTAAGAAAAGAAAAAAATTAAACTTTTATATCCCATTCGTTATAAGGGTGTCTGCTTAAATAGGCATTGTAAAAACGCATATCTGAGGTAACTTCTAAACCTAGCCATGAGGGCCTATCAAAAAACTCATTTTCTGTCTGCAGCTCTATTTCTGCTAAAAAAAGGCCTTGATTTAAACCTAAAAAAACATCTACTTCAAAGAGGTGTTTTCCAAAAGGAACTTCATAACGTATTTTTTCAACAATTCCCTTTTCACAAAGAGGCAAAAGCAGTTCAGCTTCGTTCAAAGAAATTTCTTTTTCCCATTCTAGTCTAGAAGTTCCAGTGGCATTACTAGCTCCTTTTATGGTAATATATCCTTTTTCGTCTTTTATTCGTACCCTAACTGTCCGCTCAGGAACTGAACTCAAATAACCTTGTACAATTCTATTATTAGACTTGCTTTCTTCCAAAAATTGATTATTTGTAACTAAAAATTTACGTTCTATCTCAATCATAAGATTTTTTTAAATACCCTAACGAAGATACTCTAAGTTTTTTAAATCGATTAACTTTTGATAAAACATTAGTAATTTTGCAATATGGAAAGCCCTATTCGCAAAATAATTCATATAGACATGGATGCCTTTTATGCGTCTGTTGAACAAATGGATCATCCTGAACTAATAGGCCTCCCTATAGCTGTGGGAGGCAGTGAAATTAGAGGCGTTGTATCCGCTGCTAGTTATGAAGCTAGAAAATTTGGCGTACGAAGTGCTATGACTGGCATACAAGCTAAACGCTTATGTCCTGAGTTAATTTTTGTAAAACCTCGTTTTGAGCGATATAGAGAGATTTCTCTGAAAATTAGAAAAATATTTTATGAGTATACTGATCTAGTAGAACCTCTATCTTTAGATGAGGCTTATTTAGATGTAACTCAAAACAAAAAAAACAATCCTAGCGCAACTCTTATAGCTTCTGAAATCAGACAACGTATAGTAGATGAAGTTGGTTTGACCGCTTCAGCAGGGATTTCTATCAATAAATTTGTAGCTAAAATAGCATCTGATTACAACAAACCAAATGGTCAAAAAACGATTCACCCCGATGATGTAACTCTTTTTTTGGAAAGTTTAGATATTAAAAAATTTTATGGTATTGGAAAGGTAACTACCGAAAAGATGTATCAATTAGGAATTTATACGGGTCAAGATCTAAAATCTAAAACAATAGAATATCTAGAGGAACATTTTGGAAAAAGTGGTACTCATTATTATCATCTGGTTAGAGGAATTTCTAACAGTCCTGTAAAACCCAATCGAGCCTCTAAATCTGTTGCAGCAGAACACACTTTTTATACCAATTTAACCTCTGAAATTTTTATGGAGGAAAAATTAGAACGTATTGCTGATGAATTAGCTAAAAGACTCCAAAAACATAAATTATCGGGTAAAACCGTAACACTTAAAATAAAATATTCTGATTTTAGCCAGCAAACAAGAAGTAAAACGCTTCCTTATTTTGTTGCCGATAGAAATGTATTGTTAGAGGTAGCTAAAGAACTTCTTTATCAAGATCGTATGAAAGATTCTGTTCGTTTATTAGGTATTTCTCTCTCTAATTTAAATACAGAAATAAAAAAAACCGTAGTGGTTCAACTACGGTTTGAATTTTAATATTTTTTATTCCTATTCTATTTCAGAAATTCTCAATGTATTTACCATTCCTTTTGCTACAACAGGCATGGCTGCTAAGTTTACCAAAATATCTCCTGGGCTTACAAATCCTTTTTCTACAGCTATTTTATTAATATCATCTATTGTATCATCTGTACTTACAAATTTATCATACATAAAAGCACGAACTCCCCACAATAAGTTTAACTGTGTTAAGATACGAGGATTGGATGTAAACACTAAAACATGGGCATTAGGTCTCCATGCAGAAACCTGAAAGGCTGTATAACCACTATTCGTTAGTGTCGTAATAGCTTTAGCCCCTATGTCACCAGCCAAAATAGCCGCGTGATAACAAATATGTTTTGTTACAAAGCGATTGGTTTTTACTTGCGGTTGTTTTTGAGGCACATGAATTAGTGGTGAATCTTCGACAGCCTCAATAATTTGTGTCATTTTTTCAATTACTTGTATTGGATAATTCCCTACTGAGGTTTCACCTGATAGCATCACTGCATCTGCCCCATCCATTACTGAATTAGCAACATCATTTACCTCAGCACGAGTGGGTGTAAGACTGGTAATCATGGTTTCCATCATTTGAGTTGCTACAATGACAGGAATGCGAGCCAATTTGGCGCGGTTAATTAATTTTTTTTGAATTAATGGAACTTCATGTGCTGGCATTTCTACCCCTAAATCCCCACGAGCTACCATAAAACCATCACAATGAGCCACTAACTTATCTAGGTTTTCAATTGCTTCTGGTTTTTCTATCTTGGCAATAACAGGAATCTTATGATCCGAATGTTGTTCTATTAATTCCTTAAGATCTTTAAGATCTTCTGGCGTTCGTACAAAAGATAATGCAATCCAATCTACTTTACTTTCAATTGCAAATAAAGCATCGCGAATATCTTTTTCGGTAAGAGCGGGCAATGATACTTTAGTATTGGGTAAATTAACTCCTTTTTTAGATTTTAATGGTCCTCCTTGAATGACCTTACAAACAACCCTGCTCGTCTCAACATTGCTTGACACCGCTTCAAAAATCAGTTTTCCATCATCTAATAAAATACGTTCTCCTGGGTTCACATCTTTAGGAAATGATTTATAGGTCATATATATATTATCAGGAGTTCCTGGTACATCTTCTACGGTTTGAAAAGTAACTAAATCTCCTTCATTTACTACTACATCTTCCTTCATTACTCCTACACGTAATTTAGGCCCTTGTAAATCAGCTAATATGGCGGTTGTATAGCCATACTCTTCGTTTAATTCTCGAATAATACGAATACGCTCTGCAACATCTGCATAGTCCGCATGGGAAAAATTGATACGAAATACATCAGCACCAGCATCCATCATCTTTTTAATCATTTCTTTAGAACTACAGGCTGGGCCTAGAGTTGCTACTATCTTTGTTTTTTTTTGTGTACGCATTCTTAAAATATCAAATTATTTTTAGATTTAATTTCATTTGGGTTTACTTCATAAACTGTAGAAATCAAATCAATTTTATTCAACTTATAAATTATTTCTCTTAACTCTATTTGTTCATCATGTTCTATTTTTAATACAAAGTCCACTTTCTTTAAATCGGTTACCAAATTTACTTGAGTTGTAATACTATTTTCTTGAAACAATGAATTTCCGATATTTGAAGAAGGAAATTCTATTTCTTGTTTATTTTGTATTAAATCCCACGTCATCATTGCTTCATCGTCTTCGTATGTGAATCTTGAAAAAGTAGCTAGTTGTTTATTGATTTCAACTGGAATTTCATTATTATTTTTAGAAAGTAAAATCCCTAAATTTTGATTGATCTTATATGCCAATCGATAATCTTCTAAAGTAGTATGAATAGCAAGTAGATCATAATCTACTTGATCAAAATCCCCAAGATGAATTTGATGTTTAAGTTTAGTCATACTATTCAACATTAAAAACAAAGGTAAATCTTTTTTAAAAAAGCATTAATATTTATCTTTAAAAATAATCGACAAAAGACAAATTAGAGGAGACAAAATACACTTTTTGTGTTTTAATTATCTACTTATATTCTGCTTTTTATTAGTAGTAATTTATAAATCTGTTTTTTAACCGTTTCATTCTTTTCTAAGTTTTACGTCGATTGTTCAAAACTATATTTATGTTATTTAACCTATTATAATTTTGATTTAAAAACAAATTCCTGTGTGATTGTTTTTCTAATTTTAAATTTTCTGAAATTGCAAGTCAGCTATAATTCTATTTATTCTTTTTGTAAAGAACAAACAATAAAAGTCTTTTTTGTTTTTATTTAAAGCCTTTTACAGAAAGTAAAATTCGCTTTAACTCTATGTCTTATGCTAAATTTACAACTTTTTTTAAAACTAAATTCATTTATAATCCTTTTTATGATAAGTTTATAACTTTTTTAACGAATACCTTTCGTTTTTCTTTCTTAAAAATATATTTAAAGCCTATTTTAACCCAAATATGCGTTATACCCTTTGTAGATAAAGAAGAAAAGGGCAAAGAAGGTAAAATATACGGATTTTTTATCGCAGCTATAGTTTTACATTGAGAACTAAAAATTGAGTTTTTTTTAGATTCAAAGTCGTTTTTATCTGTAATAAATTTCTAATGCGTAATCTGGGTTTAAAAATTATCAATGTTCTTCCTAAAAACTTTCTTTTTATTTATTTTTATCAGATTCTATCTACTAAAGAGAATACCACAGATCAAACAAACGTCTATTAGAGTAACTAAAGGGTTGATAGTGCTTCTTCAATTGTGTCGTATATTTTTTTTAACTGTTGATCTGTTATGATATAAGGAGGCAAAATATAAACGACATTTCCGACAGGACGGAGTATAATTCCTTTGTCTATAAAAAAGTTATATAACTTATTACGAATACCTCCGTAATATGAAATTTCTTCATTTGTTCCAATTTCTAAAGCAAAAATCACTCCTATTACTCGAGAAGTTTTAACCTTTGGATGCGAATTAATTTTTGTTTGAAAACTTAAATGTTGATGATGAATTCTATCAATATTTTTTTGTGTTTCGTCTTTCTGTAGTAATTCAATACTAGCTAAAGCTGCCGCACAACCTGTTGGATTAGCTGTAAAAGTATGTCCGTGAAAAAAAGCATGATTAACCGATTCGTTTTTAAAACCATTAAAAACAAAATCGGTAAAAGAAGTAATGGCCATAGGAATCGTGCCTCCTGTTAAGGCTTTGGATAAGCACATCATGTCTGGATTTTGTTTTAGATAGTTACAAGCAAAAAGTCGTCCCGTTTTACCAAATCCAGTCATTACTTCATCGGCTATGGTAAAAACCGAATGAAATTTACAAATAGCAATCAACTCATCTAAAACAGTTGGCTCATACATTACCATACCTGCTGCCCCTAAAACTAAAGGCTCAAAAATAAATGCGGCTACTTGATTTTCTTTTAAGGCTTTTTGAAGCGCTTCTTTTGATGTTTCTTCTTTTCCTTTTATTGGAACAGGAATTCGGATAACGTTGATTAATGAATCTTGAAAAGCTTCTGTAAACAAACCAATTCCACTTACTGCCATGGCTCCAAAGGTATCTCCATGAAAAGCCTCTTCAAAAGCTATGATTGTATCTTTTTTTATTCCTTTATTAAAAAAGTATTGAAATGAAGCTTTTATAGCTACCTCAACAGCTGTTGATCCATTATCTGAATAAAAGAATTTTTTTTGGTTAGATGGTAATATTTCAACTAATTTTTCTGCTAGTTCTACTGCTCTATTATGTGTAAAACCGCCAAATAAAACGTGTTCTAAAGTAGTTAACTGATTATAAATAGCTTGTGCAATAAATTCATTTGAATGGCCAAAAGGATTTACCCACCATGAGGCAATAGCATCTACATATTCTTTGTTTTTTTCATCCCATAATAAAGCTCCTTTCCCTCTAACGATAGCAGGTAGGATACCCGTTGTTTGATGTTGTGTATAAGGATGCCAATTGTATAATTGGTCTTTTTCAGATAAGGTCATAAAACTGTTTTTTTAACTAAAGGGAATTGAGTATTTATTAATTTTTTCAAAGGTTTTAAAGTTCCAACAGGTTTTCTCTAAATTTATCAGCATAATACGAGATCACGTTTTCGTCAAAATAAGGTTCGTTATCTATACGTCCTATACTTTTTATCCCTGATTTATTAAGAATGATACTTTCTGTTGAAGTATTTTCATCGCCTGAAAAAATAATTCCTGCAACTTTTATCTTTCTATTTCTAAGCAATTCTAAAGTCAGCAGGGTATGATTAATACTTCCTAGATAGTGTCTAGAAACGACTACTACTTTATAATCGGGTTGGATAAGATCTATGACACAGTCTGTTTCGTTTAAGGGAACTAAAATTCCTCCAGCTCCTTCAATTACTAAATGATTATTAGTTATAGGCTCTACAACTTTTTTTAAATCTATCGTAAGATTGTCGATTGTTGCCGCAAGATGTGGACTCGCGGGGGTATTTAATGCGTAAGCATTAGGATGAATGGTTAGTTTGGTATTTTTTACTCTTGTTTTTATTTTATGGCTATCTGAGTTTTCTAAATCTCCTGCTTGAATAGGTTTCCAATAATCTGCTTCTAAAGCCTCTGTAATAATGGCTGATGCAATTGTTTTACCTACATCTGTTCCTATACCTGTAACAAAAATTTTCATTGTATACGATTCTAAATTTTCTACAAAAATAAGGAAAAGAGCTCTTTTTAGTTTCTTTTACTCTTATTCTTTATAGTTTTCAATAGGATTAAGAAATTAAGAAAAATTTATACAGTGTTTTGTAGAATGTCTTTAAAATGTAGCACAGCAACTGTTCTAAATCTAAATTCTGCATTAAACCTAGATTACGCATTAGAAGAAATTTATTACAGAAAAAATGCCTTTGAATTTAAAAAGATGATTGTTTTTCAAATTCAATGTAGTAAAACTACATCTGGGGAAAATTTTCTGTATCTTTTTTGCCTTTTTTATCCTCATGAAAAAGTTTAACGCATAATCTGGGTTAAACTCAATTAAGTGAGCTAACAAGACCCATCTACTTCCCTTGGGTTTTCTTCACAACAACGTCTGGTACGGAATAATATGGTTTTTTAAAAATTATCGTAACGATAGTAATAGAAAACGAAAATAAAAAATTGCGTGTTTATTAAAAAACAAATAGATTAGAGATGATTCAAAGAATTGTAGCTTCTTTAAAAGCAACTACTTAGTAAATAGAATTTGTTTATTGAATATTTCTTTTAAAATAATTCAAGAAGCCATTCGAAAAGTAATTATTTTACATTTAGTTATCCCTTCTCCTAGTTGTTGAAGTACGATTTCTGTAGCATGTAATTTTTCCTTCTGGTTGAAGCGACAAATTGTATTCTTTTTGGGTGGCTCCTTGAATTATAAGCTGGAGGTGTATTGTGTGTGTGTTTAGACGCTAGAATACTCTTTTAATTAAAAACCATAATTAAACCCTAAACCAAATACTTCTCTGATTTGAAAAGCTCCAACTGCATTATCGTCATAAATAGCCTGAAATGCTAAATTGGTAGAGATATATTTATTAACTTTCATTACTAAATTTGCTTGATAGTCTATATCTACATTTCGTGGTTTATCTAAATAATTAGAATATAGATTTAAGATATTTTCCCAAGTAACATTATCCATTAGTTTAAACTTATAATATCCTTGTAATCCGGCACCAAACTCAAAGCGGGTAGACTTACCTTGTTCAACTCCAAAAGAGCTTCCTTTTTCGGTAAAATGTGAATGAACTATTACTAAACGAGTAGTTGCAGGAGCTATATTTAATTTAAAATTTTCATGTTTTTTCCACATCATACCAGGACCTAACTGTAAATAGGCTGGAGAGAAGAAATGTGATATTTTAGTTCCATTTGTATCAAAACCAGAATCCATTTGTGTTTTAAACTCTAAGAAAACAGAATAGAACCAATATCCTTTGGCTCTTTTTCCTAGTACGGAATTATAAAGTAATCGGTCGTCTGACTTACGGACATCGGCATCTTTTTGTTTTGTTAGTCCATAAGCGGCTATGACTTTATTGTCCCAAATTAAGTCTTTTGCTTTGTAATTAAAGTCATAATTAATATTTATATTACCCGCAACGTTTGAGGTTCCACCACCACGCCATTTATCATTAAATGCTGATTGGTTAAATAAAAAATTAAAATTACCTCCTCTTTTCCAACCCACATTGGTAGTGTCTTGCGCTTTTTTTTCAGTTTCAGAAGTTCTTTTTATTAATTCTCCCTCAGTTGTTTGTGCATTAAGCAAAGTTTGACAGATTAAAAAAGCCAAACATAAAAGTGATTTTTTCATAATGTAAATTTTTATTTAGTTCTCTTAAAAATCGGAACCGCTGAACAAGCTTCACCAAACATTACACTTTTTGCTACTTTTTGTAATTGTGTAATGGCCATAATGTATGCTTCTTTCGGAACAGGCTTTCTTGAGCAACCCTTCAAAATTACTGGTTTATCAAGGTATTTACTGAAATCCATTCGTAGAATTTCTTCTATATATAAATTAACATCAATTTTATTTATATCACCAAGGATAATTTTTTTAGCGTATTTATCTAAGTAAGAAGCAACTAATATGGGGGCCCAAGTAGGTAAAATAGCATCCGAACTACAATAAATAGCGCAGTAATGATCTTTATATTGAGACCAATCGTGATTTTTTAAAGTTTCTCTAAAATCTTTTTCTTTTAACAAAAACCCTTCTATAAGCCATTGACTTAAATCAATCCCTGTTCTTACTCCATCGGGATAAAAATCCTCAAGATCAAACACTTCTAAGGAGCTATTAGTTACTTTATTTACAATTTCTTCCATATTTAGTTGCTGTGTTTAGTTTTCAGTCATCGTAAAACTGTCTACTACAACTGAAAACTAAATTTTTAATTAAAGCATTCCTAATTCTAACTTTGCTTCTTCACTCATTAAATCTTTACTCCAAGGTGGGTCAAAAGTAATTTCTACTTCACAAGACTTAACGGCTTCTAATTTTTCAATTTTTTCTTTTACTTCATTAGGAAGTGTTTCTGCTACGGGGCAGTTTGGAGATGTTAATGTCATAAGAATCTTTACATCCATATCTTCATTTACAAAAACATCATAAATTAAGCCTAATTCGTAAATATCTACGGGAATTTCAGGATCGTAAATTCGTTTTAACACTTTTACGACTTCTTCCCCTAAATTAATGTTATCGTTAAATTCTTCCATTTTTATTTCGTTTTGACTCTCATTTTTTCGAGTTTCAGTTAAATACTTTGTATTGGCACTACCTAGCCTAGCTGTGGCTTTAAAATTATTTTTTACTTAAAAATGCTAAAGCGTACATTTTTATTTGTTTAATCATAGATACTAAACCATTTGCTCGTGTAGGCGACAAATGTTCTTTTAAACCTATTTCGTCTATAAAATCTGTTTTAGCATCTAGGATGGCTTGTGCTGGTTGATTTGAAAATGTTCTAATTAATATTCCAATAATTCCTTTGGTTAAAATAGCATCGCTATCTGCTGTAAAAACGATATTCCCTTCTTTTTCTTCCGCATGAACCCAAACTTTAGATTGGCATCCTTTGATTATATTCTCCTCTGTTTTGTATTGTTCTTCGATTAGAGGCAATGATTTTCCTAGCTCAATTATGTATTCATAACGTTGCATCCAATCGTCAAACATTGAAAACTCATCTACAATTTCATTTTGAATTTCTTCTATGGTCATTCTTAATAGAATTTATTTCTGTTAATTATTCTTTGTTTATGTAAGAAACTAATTTGGATACAAATTTTTCAATTTCTACAGGTGGATGTCCATGATCAAATCCTGTTGATTGATATTCTTCTCCCTTTTTTGTTATTTTTAAATCAGCATGGGGTGCTCCATCGTGGTAACGCAATTCGGTAGGCGCTTTTATTTTTTCTAATTCTTTTAAATTAATTTGATCGAATAAGGTTTGCAACTCATCTATTTGTTTCGCCGTTAATTTGACCTCTTTAAAGTCATCTGCATCGCGATTTTCTGTATAACTTAAAGATTTTTGGGTCAGTTTGATTCTTAAACTATACCCTCTTGTATTAGCTGTGTATTCTACAAGCATTTCTTCTTGTTGATTCTTTTTTATTACACTTTCGGTGGATTCTGACGTTATATTGAGTTCTTTGTTTTTTTCATCTGTTATAGCAATTGTTTCAGATGTGGTTAGAGCTGTATTTTTACTTTTACAAGAAACTAGTAAAACTAAGATTGAAAATAAGGTGAGTGCATTTTTTTTCATCTGTATAAAGTTTTTAAGATAACATTATTTTTGCTTTTTTTACAGCTTCTACAAAGATATCTATCTCTTCTTTTGTATTATAAAAAGAGAAACTTGCTCTTACAGTACCTGGAATTTGAAAAAAATTCATGATCGGTTGTGTGCAATGATGACCTGTGCGAACGGCTATACCTAACTTATCTATAATTGTGCCAATGTCGTATGGATGGATTCCTTGAATATTGAAAGAAATTACAGAAGTTTTGTTTACTGAGGTTCCAAATATCTTTAATCCTTCTATTTTTAAAAGTTTTTCAGTAGCGTATTCTAAAAGTTCTTTTTCTTGTTTTTGAATGTTTTCAAAACCTATTTGGTTTAAATAATCAATGGCTGTACCCAAAACAATTCCATCGGCTATATTGGGTGTTCCTGCCTCAAACTTGTGGGGTAATTCAGCGTAAGTAGTTTTTTCAAAAGTTACTTCTTTAATCATTTCACCGCCTCCCATATAAGGAGGTAATTGGTTTAACCATTCTTCTTTTCCGTATAAGATTCCAACGCCGGTTGGTCCACAAATTTTGTGGCCAGAAAACACATAAAAATCGCAGTCTAGTGCTTGAACATCTGGTTTCAAATGAGGAGTCGCTTGTGCTCCATCTATTAAAACAGCAGCTCCTACTTGGTGTGCTTTTTCAATGATATATTCAATAGGATTTATCGTTCCTAAAGCGTTTGAAATATGATTAACTGCAACTATTTTTGTTTTATTAGAAAGGAGCCTGTCAAATTCAGACAAGATCAACTCTCCTTTTTCATTCATTGGTATTACCACTAATTGAGCCCCTGTACGTTCACATAACATTTGCCAAGGCACTATATTACTATGATGTTCTAATGCAGAAACCATTATTTCATGCTCTGAATTTAATAATGTTGTAAAACTACTGGCTACCAAATTAATTCCTTGGGTGGTTCCTGATGTAAATATGACCTCGTAATTATGTTTTGCATTAATATGCAATTGGATCTTATTACGAGATTCTTCATAAGCATCTGTTGCTAACTGACTCAAAGTGTGCACTCCACGATGAATATTAGCATTGATTTCGTTATAGTACTTCGAAATAGCTTCTATAACTACCTCTGGTTTTTGAGCAGTCGCTCCATTATCGAAATATATTAAGGGTTTTCCGTTTACTTTTTGATTTAAAATAGGAAAATCTTCTCTAACTTTTTGGATATCAAACATATTATTCAGAAAAATTCTAAAAGCAAAATTAGTTAATTAGTTAGGATATTTTATTAAAGTTTTCAAAAAGTTTCACCGCTCCCACTTCCACTAAATCCTCCTCCTCCAAATTCAACAGGGTCTTTTTGAATCGTATCAACTGTTGTATTCACTTGGGCATTCACTAAAATTACTTTTATTAAGTCAAAAGCCTTTGGATTTATACTTTTATCCTCTTTAAAAGTTATCCCAATCGTATTGTTTTTAATTTTTTGAATGAAAAAATAGACTATTGCAAACAATATTCCTCCTGCCAATAATAGAGCATATTCCATGGGTAAATAATCATGATAATATCTAATAGTTGCAAAGCTTAATCCAAGAGTTAATAGTCCTATCCATAAAAATGTTCTCTCTTTTTCTTTTAATCCATAAAAGATATAAAAAATTGGGATAACAAAAGTAGTAATGTAAAACAAGGAAGCTAAAGGGATCTCTTGGAGCTTAGAAAAATCGTCTTCTAATAAAATTTTGGATAATTCTCTAACTGAAAAATAGTTAAGTGATAGGTAAGCTAACAGTATACTAACTATTTTTGCTGTAAAAAACACATTTTTATAGATATAATAGTTTATGTATTGTGATATTTTTAATTGTATGCAGTAAATCCCTACTGCTGCAATAAAAAACAATAGAGCCAGTATAAAGGAAGAAATATTTTTTTGTATAATTGCCCAATATCCTACGTAACTTACTAAACTTACTAAAAAAATAAGAATAGATGGGGTATGCACATAACGTATAGTTGTAAAAGCGGTCGTTAGAATAATAGTTATAAAGATACAGTTTATATTTTCGCTAAATATACTTGTAGCAATTCCAAAGAATAATGTTATAGATACTATAAACGAATCATCTAATCCGTAGGAAAAATATTTTTGGTTGCGTAAAAATTCAGAAATGACAATTGTTATAATTCCTGCAATAAAAGCACACGCACCAAGCATTCTTGTGTTTTCTATAAACGAAAAAGCCAAACAAAACAAACCAAAAATAGAAGATAGTAAAAAGTTTCCTAGTATAAAAAATCCTATTCTAAGTAAAATATTAGAATTGGTTTTAGTTGTAATAGTTTTTTTTTCGAGTTCTTCAAACTGATTTTGATTGATAATTTCTAATTGGACTAATTTTCGTGTTTCTTCTAAAAGAAAATGATTTTGGATCGTATTGAAATTACTTGCTAGCATAAGCTTTCTTTTTAAAATTACGAATTTGTTTGATAAAAAACAGTATTGATCCCAGTACATAAAATGGCGTAAAAAGGGTTAAAAAAGTCGTAATTTGATCTAAATCAAAATAATATATTATTCTAAAAAATAATATATCAAAGCCTATATAACCATAAAACAAGGTAAATATATACCAAGAAATTGTTGCATATTGCAGACTTTTCTTGTAAAAAAAACAAGCCACAAACACTAAAATAAATGAATATAAAAACCAAAAGTTTTTTTGTGCAAACCCTATTAAACCAATTAAAAAAAGTAAATGCAATGCAAAAGTTAGGAAGACAGTACTAAAATGAACCTTTAAGTTGTTTTTTTCTGAATAATATTCCCAAATAAGTAAAAGACCTCCAAATATTAATCCAGAACTAAGTAAAAGGCTATCATTTAAAAAATCGTTTTCAAATAACGTTTGAATCTTTAAAGTTAATCCTATAAAACTTCCTAAAGCAGTAATACTTATTACAAGCGCGTTTTTATTATCAAAGTAATAAGCCATTCCTAAAGCTATAAATCCAGATATTAAGGAGGTTAAACTATAATCTGTATTCTTTATATGAAAATGATATTGAGCATACCCTATTAAGGTACATATCAGAATGGTTGTAAAAAGGACTAGATAATCATATAGCGGATTTTCAAAGGAAATTTTTTCTTTTGAAAATCCTTTAGCTTTTCTATAACTAAAACAGAAACATACTAGTGTAACAATGGCTAGCAATAGAAGCAAAATAGTATGCCCTATAGTATTAATATTCTTATATATAATAATTCCTATTCCACTTGTAAAAAATAAAATGGATAGATAAACCAAAAATAACAACTCATTTCTAACAGAAAAAATACCTAGCTTGTAATATTCTTTTATTGCCTGATACTGTTCTTGTTTGATAAAATTTTTCGTAAAAAGCAAATCAAAAATTTTAGTCATAAAAATCTATTTTTCCAAATATAAAGAAGAATCGATCTATTTTTATATAATCCTAAAAAACTTTATCTTGCAATAAATAAACATTTTTATGAAATACCCGTTAATAGAAGTGGCAAGCCCACTGAAAAGAGATAAAAGGGTATTCTATCTTCCTTAATTTAAACTATTATATACAGATGAAAAAAATACTAGGTATTATTACTTTAGTTCTTATAGGTATCATAGGGACTTTACTATTTCAAAATTACCCTAAACTGGATTTAATTTCTGGCTTTTCGGCAAAGAGTGTAGCTTCGGGTTATTTTCTAGAGAATCGTTCTTTATCTATTATTGAAAAAACCGACAATGATATTAATCTGATTGATTTCGCTAAAAATGAAATTAATGATCAAGGTAAATTTGCAGAGGCATCAGTCTATGGATTTAAAAAACGAAAAGCTATATATAGAGAAGGTCTAGGAGCTGTATTAGTAAATGATGATTACGATCCAAACCAACCTTATTTAGTTCCTAAAAGAATTTTTACGGTTAATAAGAACATTCCTTTCCCTTATGGTAATGGAGAACCTTTGAAACCCTTTTTTGCAAACATTGATTACGATCAATTAAACAAAGCTGTTTCTCAAGCATTTGAACCTAATAAAAAAGGGAAAAGATGTACTCGCGCGGTACTTGTGGTATATAAGGATCAAATTATTGCTGAAAAATACGCTCCAAATTTCACAAAAAATTCACGATTACTGGGTTGGTCTATGACTAAGAGTATTACGGGAACCTTATTTGGAATTCTTCAAAAACAAGGTAAATTAGATATTAATCAACCTGCTCCTATTACTGAATGGAAAAATGATGCGCGCAAAAACATTACCATTCATAATTTATTGCAAATGAACTCGGGTTTAGAATGGGATGAAAATTATGATAAGATATCAGATGCCACCAGAATGCTATTTCAAGAAAGTGACATGACAAAATCCCAAATAAAAAAGCCTTTGGTAGGTAAACCCAATGCCTCTTGGAATTACTCTTCAGGTACTACCAACTTACTTTCTGGAATTATTCGCAACCAATTTAAGACACATCAAGAGTATTTAGATTTTTGGTATAGTGCTTTAATTGACAAAATTGGAATGCATTCAATGATCATTGAAACTGACTTAACAGGTCATTATATAGGATCTTCTTATGCTTGGGCTACTGCTCGTGATTGGGCTAAATTTGGTTTATTATATCTACATAAAGGGAATTGGAATGGCCAACAGTTGTTTGATCCTAGTTGGTCTCGTTATGTGGCTACTCCTACTCCTACTTCCAATAATAAATATGGTGCTCAATTTTGGTTAAATGCCTCTGGAGCATTACCTGACTGCCCTAAAAACATTTATTATGCTGATGGTTTTCAAGGCCAACGTGTATTTATTATACCTTCCCACGATATGGTAATTGTTCGCCTAGGTTATGGTCATATTGATTTAAATGCTTTGGTAAAAGAAGTTTTAGGAAGTATAAAATAATTCAATATAAATAGAACTGCTCGAAAATTTAGAATATTTGTTATAATGATTGTCCAATAATTTTTTCTCGATCAAAGAAATTAAAATACATGTCTTCCTCTTTGATCGAGAGAAAACAAGGGATTTTTAAAATAATTTTATCGTATATTCTTTTTCTACACCTATAGATTTGTCTTTTCAATTATATTTATGGATTAGCTTTTTGGGGGGATTTTAACCCCAGATTACGCATTAGAAATTTATTAAAGTAAAATACTTACTCTGAATCTTTTATTTCTTGATTTCTTTTACAACACTTCTATCCAACCAACCTTCTTTTAAATCTGCTATTTGAATTTTATAGTAATTATCTAAGCTTTCAAGAATATTCACTTTGGTTCCAGCATGTAAAATAAAAGCATTACTTGCGGTAGCATTAGGTTCACTTTTTACATTAACTACATCAACAAAAACAATAGCTGGCTTTTCGTTTAGCAAACGATTTTGCTCATAAAAACCTGAAAAAAGGCTTAATAATACAAAAAATAAACCCAATAAAATTCCAGCAAAGAAAATTCGTTTTACAGTAGTTTGATACGAATAATAATAAACTATAAAACACACCAATGCGAAAACAGCTAAAATTATGGATATCCAAGCCCATGTGTCATAATGAAAAATGGAAGTGAAATCTGCTATAATTTTTGAAAAGCCTACTTGTGATACTTGTTGAATATCATCAATTGCCATTTTTTGTGCAAATGCTAAATTATTTTCTATCTCTGTATCATTAGGACTCAGTAATAAAGCCTTTTCAAAGTTAAAAACTGCTGGTGCTACTCTACTTAATTTATAATAACAATTTCCTAAGTTAAAATAAACTTCTGCTGACTCTTGTCCTTGTGCTAAAATAGTTTCATAAGATTGAATGGCATCTTGGTATTTCCCTTTTTGATACAAATCATTTCCTTTTTCAAACGGATTATTTGCCCAAATAAATTGAGAAAGGAACAGGAATATGTAGGCTATTTTTTTCATTTTATTTAACCACTAGGAACAATAAACAAACACTAAAGACATTGTTTATGTTCGTTATTTTAATTTATTTTTCAACTGTTTAAGAAAACAAAAAAATCATCTGTTCTAATAATTTTAATCTTTTTGTTCATTAAGAATTTAAAACTTCTCTTTACTGCTTTTAAGCTATCTGTTTTTCCAAATCAGAAATAATACTTACCGCCAGATTGTAATCATTTTGAATACTCGTATTCGTCGAAGGGGCGTATCGAGCAAACTCACAACTTTCTACCAGAGCTATAAATTGCGCTACGGTATCTTCGGAGGCCTTCTTCTGAACTAATAACTCTCTAATTTTATCTTTACTTATATCCGATGTTTCGATATGTAATTTTGCTTTTAGAAAATTATGCAACGCACGTTCTAAAGCAATATAAAAAGGCTCTTTATTTCCTAACTGCTTTTGAGCTTCGGATAAATATTTTTTAGCTAATTTATTTGATAGCTTAATTTTGTTTCCTATAACGTCTGCATTGCTTTTTTCTCTCTTACGACGGAAAGCTATAATGAGTGGAATAGCTAAAAATGGTGCCATTAACAAACTGTAAAAGAAACCCGAACCTAAGAAATCCGAACTATTTTTTGGTTGTAAATTGGTTTTAGTTTTAATAAATCCAAAAGCGGATACTGCTGTTACTTTTGATTTATTAGAACTCATTGTATTATTTGCCAAGAGGTTTCCTTTTTCTACAAATAGAGTAATTTCTTTGGATGTAATTGACTTATAGACCTTTGAACTCAAATCAAAATATGTAAAAGTCATTGGTTTGATTAAATATTTTCCCTCACTTTGTGGGATAATAGTATATGTATCTTGAATACTTCCTGTCATCCCTGAAAGTGGTGTTTGTACGCTTTCCTGATGTTGTGGATCATAGATTTCTAATGAAGAAGGTACTACAGGTTTAGGCAATGTAAATAACTTTAAATTTCCTGTTCCTGAAACGGCTATTTTAAGATCAATTGACTCGCCTGCTTTTACACTGGTTTTAGAAGGAATTACTTTAAAATCAAAATTTCCTACTGCTCCTGTAAAATCAATTGGTTTTCCTGCTTCAGGAAGAGGTTTGACTGTAACGGTTTTTGCTCCTGCTGAAACTTTTTTATGTCCCATAGTCATAATAGGACGACCAAAAAAATCAACCTCTCCAGAAGGAACCTCTACTTCTACATCTAATGTCAAAGGCTCTATAACTAGCTTGCCTGCTTTTTGAGGATATAAAACCGTTTTACGTAATACGGCATAACGATACATTTCGCCTTTAAACTTTCCTTCTTCTACTTGTAATTGTTTGATATCTATATTCTGACTCCAAAAGTTATTGTACTTAGGATTTTGTGTTTCCTGCCACCCCCCTACACCTGAACGATGACTCACATAGATTTTATAAACTACGGTAATAGGTTCATTAAGATACGGATTAGTATTAGAAATTTCAGCTACTAGGTGTACTCCTTCTTTCCCCATAGCAGCTGACGGTGGTACTTGTTGACGCTGTTGTTGGTAATAAGGACTACTTCCTCCGTAAGGGTCGTAAGGATCCCGTTCTTCAGGAACGGCATTACCAATAGTTATCTTGATTGCATTGGATTTATAAGTCTGTCCGTTTATTTCAACGGAAGCTCCTTTAATAACAAAGGTTCCCTTTTTAGTGGGTTGAAGAAAATACGAATAGGTTTTTTCATAGGATTTTCTTCCATTAATCCATGAATAACTAACTGATTGATTAGGTCCCCCTATTATTCGGAAACCATCAAATGCTGGAGGATCAAAATTATCTCCGTCATCATTCATTGTAAAATCAATTCGTAAACGCTCGTTTATACCCAAATTGTTTTTGCTCACATTAGTTACAAACTGAACTTGAGCAGTAATTTTCACACAAAATAAAATAAGTATAAAAAATAGTTTCTTCATTCTTTTAATTTTCTTTTCTACCAATCTTTTCCTTCCTGTTTTGGAGCTCCTTTTACTTTTCGAGCATTTACTCGATCTTGGATTTTTTTCTCCTCATTATTTACCGCATCTAACAAATTTTGCATCCTATCTTTAGGAACATTATTGGGTTTAGGCTGCGGATTATTCTGGTTTTGATCTTTGTCTTGATCTTTATTGTTAGGCTTTTCCTGTTTGTCTTTGTTTTTATCATTTTGTTTTTTATCCTTGTCTTGATTCTGATCTTGATTAGGCTTTTTATCAGGACTGTCCCCTTTTTTATCCTTTTTCTTGTCATCATTTTTTGAAGGTGGATTTTCCTTCAATAACTTCTTTGCTAAAGCATAATTATAACGCGATTCTTCATCCGCTGGATTATTGCGCAAAGCATTCTTATAGGCTTCAACGGCTTTATCATACGTCTTTTCTTTCATATAGGTATTTCCTAAATTATGATAAGCGTAATGTTTTTCATTTTTTGTTTTAGCAGTTTCGGCTGCTTTAGCATAGGCTGCTTTAGCTTCTGAAACTTGATTTTGTTTGTAAATTGCGTTTCCTAAATTATACGCTGATACTGCTTTTTTAGGATGATTGCTTTTTGAAACTCTAAAATTAGCTTCTGCTTCAACATATTGCTTCTTTTCAAATTGTGAAACGCCCTCTGGTAATTCAAAATCTTTTTTCTGTTGCGCAAAAATACTAACAGAAATTAATAAAACGATATGTAAAATAATTCTTTTCATTGACCCATCTCTAATCCCTCTTAAAAAGGGCATTTATTTTTTACTTTTTTCGTTAAACAAATCTAGTTTTTGTATCCATTTTGTTTTTGTTTCTAGAAGGAATACATCCACTAATAACAAGAAAAACCCAATACCTAAAAACCATTGAAACTGGGACTGAAAATTAGCCATTTCAGTAGCTTCAAATTGTGTTTTTTGAATATTGTTGAGTGATTTTCGCATAAAATCAACTACTTGTTTAGTATTTGTTCCATTAATATAACCTCCGTTAGCTGTTTTAGCAATTGATTCTAAAGCTTCTGGACGTAATTTAGTGGTAACTGTCTCTCCAGTTTTTTTGTCTTTATGATATTCTATCGAATGACCATTTCTAATAGGAATAGGTCCACCGTTTGGAGTTCCTACACCTATAGTAATAATCTTTATTCTTTTTTTACGTGCTTGTGCTGCTGCGTCTTGGGCTTTTTCTGAATGATCTTCTCCATCAGTTACCATAACCAAAAGTTTACTAGTATTCCCGCTTCCTTCAAAGTATTTTTCTGTTAATTGAATTGCTTCATCTAAATTACTTCCCTGCGATGAAATCATTCCTGGATTCATACTCTGTAAAAACATCTTAGCAGCGTTATAGTCAGTTGTAATGGGCAGTACAGGAAAGGCACTTCCTGAATAAGCAATAATCCCGATGCGATCGTTTCCTAAACCATTAATAATCTGAGAAACTAATTGTTTACTTTTTTCTAAACGACTTGGAGCTATATCCTCACAAAGCATACTTTTAGAAACATCTATAGCAAAAACAATATCTATTCCTTCCCGTTTTACTTTTTCAACTTGGGTTCCTATTTTAGGATTTACTAAACCTAAAATCAACAGTATTAATGCAAAAAGCAATATCCCGAATTTTAACGTTGGCTTAAACGTTGACTTTTCTGGGCTTAATTTTTTAACTAGTTCTGAATCCCCAAATTCTTGTTGTTTTTTTCTTTTCCAAAATTGATTCCACAGGAAAAGGCCTACCAAGAAGGGCAACAAGAAAAATAAATACAGATACTTTGATTCGTCTAATTCGTACATTTCTTTTCGATTGCAATTATAAACAACAATTTTTATTATATAAAACCTTTAAAAATTGTTTTTCTTAATATTAATTCAATTAATAACAACAAACCTGCCAACCAAACCCAAGGACGGTATTTTTCGTCATAATTAACAAATTTTAACTCATCAACTTTCGTTTTTTCTAATTTATTGATTTCGCTATAGATGTTTTCTAGACTGGAATTGTTTGTAGCTCTAAAATATTTTCCCCCTGTTTTTTGAGCGATATTTTTCATTAATTTTTCGTCAATCTGAACAGGCATCATTTTAAATAAAAACCCTCCATTAGGAGCATACGCATAGGGGAATAATGCATTTCCGTTTGTTCCTATTCCTATGGTATAAACTTTTATTCCTAAATCAGCTGCAATTTCAGCTGCAGTTTGAGGATCTAAAAGGCCTGCATTATTTACTCCATCTGTCATTAAAATGATGACTTTACTCTTGGTTTTGCTGTCTTTTAAACGATTAACAGCAGTAGCCAATCCCATGCCTATTCCTGTACCGTCCTGTAAAACATTATCGTATTTAATATCATCAATAGCTTGTAATACAACTGCTTTATCGCTTGTTACGGGTGTTTTTGTATAAGCTTCTGCTGCATATACAACCACTCCAATACGATCATTTAAACGTTCTTTGACAAAGTTTGAGGCTACTTGTTTTAACGCTTCCATTCGGTTAGGCTTTAGATCCTTAGCCAACATACTTCCTGAAACATCGGAAGCAATAACAATATCAATTCCAAAAGTACTATTGGTTTTATTACTGACATCTACTACTCGGGGTCTTGCCATGGCTACTATTAAGGCTCCTAACGCCAATAACCGCATAGCAAAAAGCAGAGGTTTTAACTTAGGCAAGACGGAGGTTGTATTTTGAAAACCTTTTAATGAACTTATTTTTAGTATTGGTTTTTCTTTTTTATTCATAAAGAAATACCATATTATTGTTAAAGGTAATAGTAAAAACAACCAAAAAAATTCGGGGTTTAAAAATGTTACATTCTTCATTATGGTGCTTTTTTAAGTTCAACAGATTGCAACATACGATTTGCTATTTTTTGCCCATTTTCATCTCCTTCTCTAAAGGCTACCATTAGTTGTTGCACTCCCCCATCTTGGCTAAACAATAGTATTTGATAAATCATTTGCTCTCCGTTTTTGATCAAACTTCCATATCCTTTTAGACCTTGTAATCCTTCTTTAGTTTTAAAATCTTCTTGTTTCACTACTACATTTTCACACTCTTGATTTTGTAACGTTTGAATCATTCCTGTCAAGGCTTGCCCTAAATCTACTTCTTTTTTTTGTTTGAATTCAGTTGATGAAATAGCCATATAAAAACCTTGTATTAAACTTCCGTAATCAAACATTTGAGTACTTTTTACGATTCCTGCTGTATCATTTGGAATGGCTTTAGAAACATCTGTACGTTTCAATACCTCTGGAGTTTCTACCACAATAGCAGGATTTCCGTATTCTGATTTTATCCAATCTGCATGAACTAATTCTTTAGTAGATGGACCTGTAAAACCATTTTTAATAAAATCAATCCCTTTGGTAATTCCAATAAAGATGAATGCTGATATGATTAAAAAACTTACAATTCCTGCAATGGCTGTTGTCTTTTTTTTGCGTTCTTGCTTTTTTCGAATTTCTTCTTGTTCTTTTTTCCATTTTACACTTGTTTCATCTACTACTATCGGTATGGATTTATGAATGTTGATGATACTTGATTCTATTTTTTTTCTGTCATCTGCTATTTCAAAATCCAAAGGTTTCGATTGAGCAAACTTTACTAAATCTGCTTGTTTTAACACTTTTTCTAAACTTTTAACCGTTTCTTGAGAAAGTTTTAATTTTCTTTTTTGAGCGGCTTGTTGTAACCCTAGAATAAGCTCTGAAGTCGTACTTTCTTTTGCTGGAATTTCAATTGCTTCTTCTATATATTCACGCACAATATCTGTTAACTCTGAATAATAGGCTTTAATTTCTCCTTTTGCTAAAAGTTCTTTTTTTTCTAGTCGTTGTAATAGGTCTATAGATTTTTCTATGGGTGTACTATATACAGGCTCTATTTCTGCTGTTTTTTGATATTTTTTATACAATTTGTATCCCAAAAATCCTAAACCAATTAAGGTTAGTAACCCAAGCAAATATTTCCACCAATTGCCCAGTGGTCTTTCTGCCTCAATAATGGGTTTAATATCATACATTTTTTGTTTTAAAGTATCTACTTTTACGTTAAATACTTCTACCTTGATACTCTCTGAAAAATAGGGTTTGTTATTAATTAGAATAGGCATTTTAGGTATTACAAACTTACCTGAATCGAATTGAACTAAACCGTATTTTTTTATTAGTTCCATTTTTGATTCTGCTTTTATGGTATCAATAGGATAGGACTCTACTACCTCGAAGGAACCAAAATTTTTATCTTTTGGAAAAGTAATATGCCTTTTTGTATTTGATTTGACTTTTAAACTTAAAGTGAATTGCTCTCCAATTTTGTTTTGTTTTCTATCAATAGTAGTTTCTATCTTTTGTGTAAAACCAAATGATGAAAAAAGCAATAATATGTATAGTTTCGCATTCATTAATTAACAGTTTTTGATTTCTGAATTATCTTTAGCAGTAGGAATACTTACAACAACTATTGAAATCAATTGATTTGATTCATTTTTTGTTTGATTCACTTCTAAATCAAACAGGTATGATTTTGGTTTTTCTATAATTCTTAAACAATGACTAGTTTCTCTTATTTCTTTCAAACAAAGTCTTTTTTTGTTTACAAAATCTTTTTTACTTTCAACGTCACCGTAATTTAATGCTGGTGAGCTGGGGAAACGAATAATCTGATCTAAGAAATGATTTGCTATATAATTGTGTTCCACTTTTTAATAAATAAAATGATACTGGATACAAAATGTATTACTCTTTTTGCTAATTTCTTGTTGTTTCTTTTAGAAAGAACAATTTTTCACTTATCTTGATTTGAAATAACCTAATAGTTTTGTTACATAACTTTCGTCTACTCTTGTGTGTACTGTACCAGCACCACATTTTGAGAAAATGTCCTTAAAATAATTCACTTTTTCTTGATAGTATTTTTCATACTGCAAGCGAACGTTTTTAGAACTTGTATTTATCCATTGTATAGCATCTGTTTCAGCGTCTTGCATGGCTACTAAACCGATATCAGGTATTTTTTCTTCACGGATATCAAATACTCTTACCCCTGTTATATCGTGTTTTTTACTGGCAATTTTCAATATTTTCTCATAATTATCATCTGTTATAAAATCTGAAATCATGAATACAATAGCTTTTTTCTTTTGGGTTGCGGAAAGAAACTCCAGAGCATTTCCTATATTAGTCTGTTTGCTTTTAGGTTCGAATTCAATTAATTCACGAAT
Source organism: Flavobacterium columnare (assembly GCF_014844295.1). Classification (NCBI taxonomy): domain Bacteria; kingdom Pseudomonadati; phylum Bacteroidota; class Flavobacteriia; order Flavobacteriales; family Flavobacteriaceae; genus Flavobacterium; species Flavobacterium columnare. The sequence goes on along the minus strand of NZ_CP054494.1, from coordinate 2,001,323 downwards.
AATACGTAATACGTGTGATTTTCCTTTTTTAGGTGGAATGTATAATTCTATTTGATTCGAGAATAAGATTAAACCTATTTTATCATTATTTTGAGTTGCTGAAAAAGCTAAAGTTGCTGCTATTTCTGTTACTACTTCGCTTTTTAATTGATTTTTAGTACCAAAATTTTCTGAACCTGAAACATCAACCATTAACATCATGGTTAATTCTCGTTCTTCTTCAAAAACTTTTATGTAAGGTTCTTTATATTTAGCCGTAACATTCCAATCAATTGCGCGTACATCGTCACCATACTGATATTGACGTACTTCCGAAAAAGTCATCCCACGTCCTTTAAAAGAGGTATGATACTCTCCCGAGAAGATATGGTCACTCAGTCTTCTGGTTTTTATTTCTATTTTACGAACTTTTTTGAGTAAGTCTTTTGTTTCCATTTTTTAGGCAATAGGCAACGGTCATAGATTAATGGTAATTATTTATATAGTTCCTTTTTATGGCACTTCTATTTCGTTTACAATTTTATTGATAATATCTACTGTAGTTACGTTTTCTGCTTCAGCTTCATAAGTAATACCAATTCTGTGACGTAACACATCGTGTACTACCGCACGTACATCTTCTGGAATAACATAGCCCCTGCGTTTAATAAAGGCATAACATTTAGCTGCTACAGCCAAGTTAATACTCCCACGTGGTGAAGCTCCAAAACTAATTAAAGGTTTTAATGATTCTAATTTATATTTTTCTGGATAACGTGTTGCAAAAATGATGTCTAAAATATATTTTTCAATTTTTTCATCCATATATACTTCACGAACGGCTTCTTGAGCACGCAAAATTTGTTCTATAGACACTACTGGTTTTACTTTATCGAAACCTCCTTTTAGGTTCTGACGAATAACCATTCGTTCTTCTTCAATTTTAGGATAATCAATTATCGTTTTTAACATAAAACGATCTACTTGCGCTTCAGGTAGTGGATATGTTCCTTCTTGTTCTACTGGATTTTGTGTCGCTAATACTAAAAAGGGTTTATCTAATTTAAACGTAGTATCACCAATTGTTACTTGCTTTTCTTGCATTGCTTCTAATAAAGCTGATTGAACCTTTGCGGGCGCACGGTTGATCTCATCTGCCAAAACAAAATTGGCGAAGATCGGTCCTTTTTTAATTGAAAAGGCATTATCTTTAATATTATAGATCATGGTCCCTACTACATCCGCTGGTAATAAATCAGGAGTAAACTGAATGCGACTAAAGCTCCCGTAAACTGCTTGTGATAAAGTATTTATTGCTAATGTTTTTGCTAATCCAGGTACTCCTTCTAGCAAAATATGTCCTTGCCCTAAAAGTCCGATCAACAAACGTTCTACCATGTGTTTTTGTCCTACGATGACTTTGTTTATTTCCATCGTTAATAGATCAATAAAAGCACTTTCTCTTTCTATTTTTTCATTAATTGCCCTAATATCTAAAGTAGTGGTATTCTCTTCCATCGATTGTTTTTTTAAAGTCGTGAAATTAATATCTTATTCAATATGATGCAAATTGAAAATTTAATTGATTTTAGGGTGTTAACAATCAGTTAAATATTTTTTTTACCCCCTTATTAAGACTCATTTTATGAAAGCTTTTAGTATTTTTAAGTGATTTTTGAAAAATTAGAGATATGATTAACAAAAGACTCCTTATAAAAAACTTATTAGCTCATAACGACGAAAATAGCTTTTATGATAAAAAGAGACAGCTAAATCTTCATAATAAAGAAGGAAAGGCTAAATTTTTGAAACATATCTGTGCGCTATCTAATTCTAATCCGAATAATAATTCGTACCTAGTCATAGGTGTTGAAGACGAAAGTAACGAAATTGTAGGTGATGATTTTTTTGACGACAGTAGAATACAAAATTTGGTAAATGCTTTTCTTCTAAATCCTCCACAAATACAATATGAGAACATTCCTTTCCCTCATTTGCCAAAAGAAAAAGTGGTAGGATTAGTTACTATTAAGCCCAATCATAAAGTCTCTTATTTTAAGAAAGGAATAAACACAATAGAAACAGGAAGTACGTTTAAAAGAATTGGAAGTAATACAATCCCTACCCTTGATAAAATAGGCTATAGTAAACAAAATACGCAAACGGTTATCAGTATTGAAAACAATTCTAGAAATAGCATTGAACACACTTTAGAAGCCGTTTTAGATTTCATGAATGTTAAACATAAAGACATGGAAACTCAATACAAAGTTTTTAAAGAGCTTTTTATTGTTTGTTGGGCTGGTAATAAAAAGGAATGGAAAGGTAAAACCTATTTTTCAAGGGTAGACATTGAATTAATTAATGAGCAAATTAAACTCTTTTATTCTACACTAGACGAAGTTATTATAGAGTTTTCAGAAAATAATTTTACGATTACTGAATTTATACAATTAGGGCTTAATGATAAAACCAGTTATTATCCACTTGAAAAGGTTTATATTACATTTTTTGACAACGGGTATTATAAAATAGAAAATGAGATTCTTTTTGAACCCCCTCAGTTTAATAAAAAGTTATTATATCATATCTATAAAACAAACCTATTACTACTGGATAAAGTAAATCAAAAAGCCTCTCTTACAGATAGGGACCTTAAGAATCTTGAAAACCTACCACATACACTGATGCTCTGCTATTTGAATGGTTTTAAAAACGCAAAAGAGAAACTTATTGAGTCTAAATTTCTTTTAAAACCCTATCATAAAGTTTATATTTCTTTTAAAGAAGCTTTAAGAGTATTACGAAAAATGAAATATAGTCATTAGCTTATCTTATTTGTTGTCTATTTGTGATTGAAAAACAAAATAAGCTCTCTTAGAAGCTATTTCTTCCGCTTTCTTCTTAGAGGTGGCACGAGCTTTCGTTATAACCTCTCCGTTTAAATGTAACTTTACTGCAAAATATTTTACATTTCCAGCAGCATTATCATCATAGGTTTCATAATGGAAAGATTTTTTTTCTTTCTGACACCACTCAATAAAAAGACTTTTATAACTTATTACTTTGCCTTCTAAACGATCAATATCTACGTAGGGTTTTATTATTTTTTTTTGAATAAATTGTTCACAAAAATCAAATCCTTTATCCAAATATATTGCTCCAATAAAAGCTTCAAAAATATTTCCGTGTACATTTTCGCCAAAATGTTGTGCGGAAACTTTCGTTTCTACGAACTCAATTAATTTAAAATCTTTTCCTAATTCATTTAAATGTTCGCGTGAAACTATTTTAGAGCGCATTTTAGTCAAATACCCCTCGTCTCCATTAGGAACCTTACTAAATAGATGGGCAGCTATCACAGAACCTAACATTGCATCTCCTAAAAATTCAAGTCGTTCATAATTTATTGGATAACCGTTTTCATCTGTTTTATTCATAGATCTATGAGTAAAAGCGCGACGATAATGCTCAATATTTTCAGGTTTAAAACCTAAGATGAAAGTAATTTTTTTAAAAAAATTCCCGTCTTCAGGGTTCTGAAAACGGTTTTTTTTAAATATTCTCTTAATAATTCTCATACTATAGAATTATTCTATTTTTTTAAATAAAACACAAGCGTTATGACCACCAAAACCAAAAGTATTACTCATAGCCACTTTAATATCCCGTTTTTGAGCTTTATTTAAGGTAAGGTTTAAGTTTGGATCAATATTTTCATCCACTACATTATGATTGATTGTAGGAGGAATAATACTGTTTTTAATAGCTAAAATAGAAGCTATTGCTTCAATAGCTCCAGCAGCACCTAATAAGTGCCCTGTCATAGATTTAGTTGAATTGATATTAATATTTTTAGCGTGTTCACCAAAAACAGAACTAATTGCTTTTAGTTCCGCTACATCTCCAAGAGGAGTAGATGTACCATGTGTATTGATGTGATCTACATCTTCGGGCCTTAAACCTGCGTCTTGTAGTGTATTATTCATTACTGCTATAACTCCAATTCCTTCTGGATGAGGGGCTGTTAGGTGATAAGCATCAGAAGACATTCCGCATCCTCCTACTTCACAATAAATTTTAGCGCCACGTGCCTTTGCGTGTTCATATTCCTCTAACACCAATGCTCCTGCTCCTTCTCCTAAAACGAATCCATCACGAGTGGCATCAAAAGGCCTAGAGGCCGTTTCTGGACTTTCGTTTCTTGTTGATAATGCCTGCATTGAATTGAAACCTCCCATACCTGCGATAGTCACAGCTGCTTCGGATCCTCCTGAAACGATTACATCACACATACCTAAACGAATGTAATTGAACGCATCAACTAAAGCGTTAGCTGAAGAGGCACAAGCAGAAACCGTGGTGTAGTTAGGTCCCATAAAGCCATTTCGCATAGAGATATGTCCTGGAGCAATATCAGCAATCATTTTAGGGATAAAGAAAGGATTAAAGCGCGGCGTTCCGTCACCTTTAGCATAACTTAAAACTTCTTCTTGAAAAGTTTCTAGTCCTCCAATTCCTGCTCCCCAAATAACTCCAACACGATATTTATTAATTTTATCTAATTCCAAGCCAGAGTCTTTAATGGCTTCATCACTTGCTACAATGGCATATTGAGCAAATTTATCCATTCTTCTAGCTTCTTTTCTATCAATAAACTCCTCTACCTTAAAGTTTTTTACTTCACAAGCAAATTTTGTTTTGTGTTTTTCTGTGTTATAATAAGTAATGGGAGCCGCACCGCTTCTTCCATTAATTAGACCTTCCCAGTATTCTTGAAGGTTATTTCCAATAGGAGTTAAAGCTCCTAATCCGGTTACTACTACTCGCTTTAGTTGCATAGTTTAGCTGGTTTTGTTTTAATATAAAAAACCCCAAAGCACTTTTAATAATAACTAAAAGAAACAATGGGTATTACAGAATATGCTATATGATTGTAATACAATCAATGTTTGTACAAATCTAAAAAAGATTTTGATAAAGACAGTAAAAAATAAGAACATCTGTAAGCTTTTTTACTTACAGATGCCATTATTTATTATTTTTTAGCTTCTTCGATGTAAGAGATAGCTTGACCTACAGTAGCAATGTTTTCAGCTTGGTCATCTGGAATTTGAATATCAAATTCTTTTTCGAATTCCATGATTAGCTCAACAGTGTCTAATGAATCAGCTCCTAAATCGTTAGTGAAGCTTGCTTCAGAAACTACTTCGTTCTCGTCAACACCTAATTTGTCCACGATAATCGCTTTTACTCTTGATGCAATGTCTGACATAATCTTTAATTTTAAATTTTAATTAGTTGGCAAAAATAAAAAAATTATTTAATTACTCCTTTTTTGTTTCATAAATCTAACTACGAAATTATAAAATTAATTTTACAAAGAGGATGGTTTTTTTATTATTTCTCCTGAATTATTCTTTTTTTTGCAACTTTAAATATTTTTTAATTTCTGAAAGCCTATTTTTACTGCTATAACAACACATAAAAATATCATGAAAAAAATTGTACTATTTGCTTCTGGTTCAGGATCTAATGCTGAAAAAATCATATTGCATTTCAAAAGCAACCCAAAAATAACCGTAACACAAGTTTATTCTAACAATTTAAATGCTAAGGTTTTAGAACGAGCTAAAAATCATGGTATTCCAACGCTAACTTTCACAAAAGAAGATTTGAACTCAGGTTTTGTTTTGAATCAGTTAAACGAATCTACTCCTGATTTAATTGTTTTGGCTGGTTTTTTACTAAAATTCCCAGAAAACATCATTACTGCTTATCCCAATCGAGTTATTAATATACACCCAGCTCTTTTACCTAAGTATGGAGGCAAAGGAATGTATGGTATGAATGTACATCAGGCCGTTTTAGAAAACAAAGAAAAAGAAACAGGTATTACAATTCATTATGTAAATGAGCACTATGATGAAGGGGCTATTATTGCACAATATGCTACTAATATTGAAAATTGTAAAAAAGCAGAAGAAATAGCCACAGCAGTTCATCTATTAGAACACACTTATTTCTCTATTGAAATAGAAAAACTTTTAAATTCTTAACTCATAAAACATATACAACATGTCATACCAAGTACATATTTATACTGATGGAGCAGCAAAAGGAAATCCTGGACCTGGCGGCTATGGCTTGGTAATGGAACTGGTTGGAAGTTCTTATAAAAAAGAATTTTACGAAGGCTTTCGATTGACTACCAACAACCGAATGGAACTTTTAGCGGTCATTGTAGGGCTCGAAAAACTAAAACAACCCAATCAGCGTGTACTTGTCGTTTCTGATTCAAAATATGTAGTAGATGCTGTTGAAAAAAATTGGGTAATAGGCTGGGAAAAAACAGGTTTTAAAGGCAAAAAAAACCCAGATTTATGGGTTCGCTTTTTAAAAGTATACCGCCAACATCAAGTAGATTTTAAATGGATAAAAGGTCATAACAATCACCCACAAAATGAACGTTGTGATCAACTAGCGGTAATGGCATCGCAACTGAAAACACTCTCTATCGATCGTTTTTATGAAGGAGAAAGTAATAAATTAGTTTGAATGAGTCCGATTGGCTAATCAAAAGAGCAAAATATACTCTATTCATATTAGATAAATTAATTGTAAAATGATAGAAAGAAATTATGTTACTTGTTGTACAAAATTTCATCTTAAACCTTGCCTTAAATCCAGATTACACATTAGAAGTTTACTACAGATAAAATGACTTTCTTTGTTCTTTGAATCTAAAAAGTCTCATTTTTTGCCCTCAATGCGTCAAAACTACGCTGGCATAAAATAATGGCTCAGATTAATTTTTTGGGGATTAAGCAAAAAGTTTCTCCATTCTAAAGAGGAAGAATTTAGTATCCATCACACCTCTTTGATTAGCTCTGAAGAGTTTTATTTTTGAGTTAAAGGATTCAGCATTTGCGTTTGTATGTCTTTTTATGAAGAAGTTTACAATTGTTTCCAAATGATAATTTAAACTATTGGCAACGGTATTAAAGACAGTCATTTTTAATTCTTTGGTTTTGGATATCCAATTCAATATTTTTTGTTTAACCTCTTCTTTTGAGGTGTATTCATAAATATTTCTAAACTCTTGGGTGTGTTTATATGCCTGATGTATTAGAGGATAATGTTGGAACAATATTTGGGCTCGCACTTTTTGGGTTTCTGTCCATTGGTTGGGTTTCTTGGCAATGATATAACGACATCGAGCCAATAGTTGTTTGGGTGTGTCTTGGTTTTCAAAAGTTATTGGAATGTATTTTATTGCTTGCTCCTTTGCTTTTTTGATAGCTTGATTCTCTTTTTCAATCTCCTCCCAGCGATATTTTATCCTTAAATGCTGGAGAGCTTCCATTACCAACTTTACCACATGGAAACGGTCTGTGACAAGGTAACTTTCAGGAAAACACATTCTTGATGCTGATTGCATATTGTTTGCCATATCAAGTGTTATCGATTTTACTTGTTTTCTATGCGAAAGTGGAATTTTAGTAACCACATCAATAATGTCCTGACTTTTGGTGCCTTTTATAACCGCCACTAAGGATTTCTTTTTGCCTCTTCCTTGTTTATTGGTTACAAAAGTATACAGTTCACCTTTTGACAATCTTACTTCATCAATACTTAAATTCTCCCCAATATTTTCGGGGTAAATCAGATAATTTTCGGCATGTTCTAACTGTTTCCAACTTGTAAAACCACTGATTCTTTTTTTGTAATGTCTTCGCAGTAAATCAGCTTTAATGCCATAATAACTGGCAATGTTACTTATCGTATCTTCTCGGGTCTCTACCTGTACCTTTTAAAAAATCCGAAAGTTCAACAGTTAATTTGGAACCTTCTGCAATAAAAGAATAATCGCTTTTAATTTCTGACTTATCTACTGTATTTCGCCACCTACGTCTTCTGATACCTAAATAAACAGCCTTTCCTCGTATTGGAAAATCTTGTATCAAAGTACGCTCACAAAAGCCTTTTGACTCATATTCCTCTGAAATGAAACCTTCGGGAATAATGTTCTTTTCATCAAGATAGATATAAAAGCAATCCTTTTTTGTTTGAATATCTCCTAATTCTATAAAATCAACAATATCAAAATGACATAATAATTCTTCGGGTAGAAAAGCAGAAAGTATCGAAAAATCCATTTACTTTTTTTGTCGCAATTTACAATTACTCCCCATATTTTTTATGTGAGCCAAAATAATTCCGCGTCTTTTTATCTTATTTTCTCTTTTCATCTTCATCACAAAATACACCCCATAATCTGTTTTAAAGATATTTACTAACACATTTAGAATCAATCTATTTCTTTGAGTGATTACATACTACATCCCCAGAGAAAGAATAGATAAATGATCTCTAAAACGTATAAAGAAAATCTTCTTCTAGATAATTTTTAGAAAAAACTAAAACACAACACTAGGATACCTACTTCAGACTTAAATTGCAAATCTAGTATTCAAGTCTTTAGCTTTCCTTTTTTAGAAACTTTTAATAATAAATAATACCCTCTTATATAAAAAAGAAAGAGTATGTCCTAAAATTTTTCAATCTTTTCGAACCAAAGGAAGGTTCGAACAAAGCGAATAGTCGAAGCAAATCACATAACACTGATTCTGACTTCCCCTGTCGTCAAAAAGGACTAAACGTTAAGCTATTACTTCTTAAACACCGATAATTAATAACGTTTTGGATAATCTTTATTTTCCGAATACTTTTTTATTAAAAACAATCAATATCCCTACTCCTGTAGAGATGGCAATATCTGCTACATTAAAAATAGCGTTGAAAAAGGTAAAGTATTTTCCGCCAAAAACAGGCAGCCAAGACGGTAACTTGCCTTGCCAAATGGGAAAATAAAACATATCAACAACTTTCCCATACAACCAAGTGCCGTAAGGTTTATCTGAAAAAGGAATTGCTAATTGACCTTCGCTATGATCAAAAATAACACCATAAAAAACAGAATCTAGGATATTACCAAAAGCACCCGCTAAGATTAGCGAAATGGCTATAATTAATAAATTAGAAGCTTTTTCTTTTACTGATTGCCACAACCAATAACCAATTCCAAAAACTGCAAAAATTCTAAAGGTGGTAAGAATCAATTTACCGTAAATCCCTGGCAATTCAACTCCCCATGCCATACCTTCATTTTCTACAAAAAGAAATTTAAACCATTTAGCTACAACAACTTCTTCATGTAACATGAAGTTTGTCTTTACATATATTTTTGATATTTGATCTGTTAATAAAACTAGGAAAACTATTAAATAGGCTTTTTTTAGATTCATTTTTAAACTTTTGATGGGCAAAAATAAGGAATATTGTAATACAAAATAAGGAAACTTAAAGAAGATAAAAAACGCTCCATTAGGGAGCGTTTAGTCATTTGTTTTCGATATGTTATTTTTGCAAATTTTTAGCTTCGATACTCATCGTAGCATGTGGGACTAATTTCAAACGCTCTTTTGCAATTAATTTACCTGTTACTTTACAAATACCATACGTTTTGTTTTCGATACGAATTAAAGCATTCTTTAAATCTCGTATGAATTTTTCCTGACGAATGGCCAATTGAGAGTTAGCTTCTTTACTCATAGTTTCGCTTCCTTCTTCAAATGCTTTGAATGTAGGTGAGGTATCATCTGTACCATTATTCAAATCATTTAGATAAGCACTTTTTATAAGTTCTAAATCTGCTTTGGCTTTTTCTAATTTAGTCTGGATTAACTCCTTAAATTCCGCTAAATCTGAATCCGAATATCTAATTTGTTCTTCCACCATAATCTAATGTGTTTTGGGTTAATATCTGGTTTAGTTTGTTTCCGAAAAACTATTTTTATTTTGTTATATGAATTTTTGTTTTAAGGTTATCAAATTCAATTTCTGTGCCATTTTCTATGCTTTCAGCAAAAATTAATTCTTCTGTTAATGTTTCTGCTTGAATATAATCCAAATTGTTTGCTACAGCACTTTCTATTTCGTCTTGGTTTACCATTGTAACCTTAATTTTGTCTGTTACTTCAAAACCAGAATCTTTACGAATATTTTGGATACGATTTACTAATTCCCGTGCGATTCCTTCTTTTCTTAATTCATCGGAAATGGTAATATCCAAAGCTACTGTAATTCCTCCTGAGTTAGCCACTAACCACCCTTCTATATCCTGAGAGGTAATTTCTACATCTTGAATTGTTAAGATAACATTATTTCCGGAAATAGCAATACTTATTTCTCCTTTTGTTTCTATCTCTACTATTTGTTCTTGTGAAAAACCTTGTATTTCTTTAGAAATCAAACCCATATCTTTCCCAAACTTGGGACCTAAAGCTTTAAAATTAGGTTTAATCTGTTTAACTAAAACACCAGAAGCATCGTCTAAAAGTTGTATTTCTTTTACATTTACTTCTGCCTTAATCAAATCAGATACTGCTTCGATTTCCGCACGTTGTACTTCATCTAATACAGGTATCATTACTTTTTGAAGCGGCTGACGAACTTTAATCATTTCTTTCTTACGCAAAGACAATACTAAAGAAGAAACGGTTTGCGCCTTTAACATTTTGCTTTCTAACGATTTATCAACACGGTTTTCAACGTAAACTGGGAAATTTGCAAGGTGTACACTATCAAAAGTTTCTTTTTGTGTTGCCGCATTTAAATCTTTATACAAGCGATCCATAAAGAACGGTGCAATAGGTGCCGCTAATTTAGCTACAGTTTCCAAACAAGTATATAAGGTTTGGTATGCTGCTATTTTATCTGTTCCGTAATCACCTTTCCAAAATCTACGACGGCATAGGCGCACATACCAATTACTCAAATTTTCTTGAACGAAATCAGAAATGGCACGAGCTGCCTTTGTTGGCTCATAATCCGCATAGGCTTCATCTACTAATTGAATTAAGGTATGCAACTCCGATAAAATCCAACGATCAATTTCTGGTCTTTCTTCCAATGGAACTTCTGCTTCTGAATATTTAAATCCATCAATATTAGCATATAACGCAAAGAATGAATACGTATTGTACAACGTACCGAAAAACTTACGACGTACCTCAGCTACACCTTCAATATCAAATTTCAGGTTATCCCAAGGATTTGCATTAGAAATCATATACCAACGTGTAGCATCTGGACCATATTCTTTTAATGTTTCAAATGGGTCTACAGCATTACCCAAACGTTTCGACATTTTCTGCCCGTTTTTGTCTAATACCAATCCGTTAGAAACTACATTTTTATAAGCTACTTTGTCAAAAACCAAAGTTCCGATAGCATGCAATGTATAGAACCAACCACGTGTTTGGTCAACTCCTTCTGCAATAAAATCAGCGGGGAAGGATTGGTTTCCGTCTATCAATTCTTTGTTTTCAAATGGATAATGCCATTGCGCATAAGGCATTGCACCTGAATCGAACCAAACGTCAATCAAGTCTGTTTCACGATTCATAGGTTTTCCTGAAGGTGAAACTAAAACGATAGTATCTACTACATTTTTATGCAAGTCAACTAAGTCGTAATTGGTTTCTTCCATAGTTCCAATTTGAAAACCTTTGTATGGATTTTCTGTCATTACTCCAGCCGAAATTGCTTTTTCAATTTCATTGAACAACTCTTCCACTGAACCAATGCAAATTTCTTCTGTTTTGTCTTCCGTTCTCCAGATAGGTAATGGAATTCCCCAATAACGCGAACGTGAAAGATTCCAGTCGTTAGCATTTTTCAACCAATTTCCAAAACGCCCTTCACCCGTGGCTTTAGGCTTCCAATTGATGGTTTCGTTTAGCTCGAACATTCTATCTTTTACCTCCGTTACTTTGATAAACCAAGAGTCTAATGGATAGTACAAAATAGGTTTATCGGTTCTCCAACAATGTGGGTAACTGTGCACATATTTTTCTACTTTGAACGCTTTATTTTGCTCTTTTAATAAAATCGCTATTTCTACATCTACGGATCTTTCAGGAGCTTCGCCTTCGTTGTAATATTCATTTTTAACGTATTTGCCTCCAAATTCTCCTAATTGTGCTACAAACTTACCTTGTAAATCCACTAAAGGAACGGGATTCCCGTTCTCGTCTAACACCAACATAGGTGGCACTTCAGGAGTCGCTTCTTTAGCCACTTTCGCATCATCAGCACCAAAAGTAGGAGCGGTATGTACTATACCCGTACCGTCTTCGGTCGTAACGAAATCACCTGCAATTACTCGGAACGCGTTTTCGGGCGTTTGGTATGGTAATGCCCAAGGCAATAATTGCTCGTATTTGATTCCAACTAAATCGGCACCTTTACATTCTGCTAAAATTTGATAAGGGATTAGCCCCCTAGCTCCCGAAGGGGGAACATGTAGAAACTTATCTTCTAACTCTTTAAATTCATCATTAGTTTCTACCGACTTATATTTTTTATCAAATTGTTTTGAAACCAAGTTTTTAGCTAATATCACATTAACCGGTTCAAACGTGTATTGATTGAAGGTTTTTACTAAAACATAATCAATTTTAGGTCCAACGGTCAATGCAGTGTTACTTGGTAACGTCCAAGGAGTAGTTGTCCAAGCTAGGAAGAAAGCCTCCCCCATTCCTTCCGAAGAAGAAGAGCTCAAACCGAACGCATTTAACACGCTGTTTGTCCCCTCTTCGGGGGTTAGGGGGCTCTTGAATTGTGCTACAATAGTCGTATCGGTCACATCGCGGTACGAACCCGGTTGGTTTACTTCGTGTGAAGATAATCCTGTTCCTGCTTTTGGCGAATACGGCTGGATCGTATAGCCTTTGTATAATAAATCTTTAGTATAGATTTGTTTTAGCAACCACCAAACCGATTCCATGTATTTGGATTTATAAGTCACATACGGGTCTTCCATATCTACCCAATACCCCATTTTTTCGGTAAGGTCATTCCAAACATCGGTATAACGCATCACAGTACGTTTACAAGCTTCGTTGTATTCGGTTACCGTAATTGTTTTCCCAATATCTTCTTTGGTAATGCCTAATTCTTTTTCGGTTCCTAATTCTACCGGAAGTCCATGAGTATCCCAACCGGCTTTACGCTTTACTTGGTATCCTTTTTGAGTTTTATAACGACAGAAAATATCCTTAATCGCACGTGCCATTACGTGGTGAATACCTGGTAATCCATTTGCTGAAGGGGGGCCTTCAAAAAACACATACGGGGTAGCTCCTTCTCGTGAAGTTACCGATTGTTTAAAGACATTGTTTTTTTTCCAAAAATCAAGTACTTCAGAGGCCACTGTAGGCAAGTCAAGTCCTTTGTATTCGTTGAATTTCATATCGCTATTCTCTATATTAAAAAATCAATCGGCGAATGTAATGATTTATAAGGCAATAGCAAAAAAAAAGACATAATTAATACGATATATAGAATAATTACTAGCTCAAAAATTAAAAAAAATGTATTTTTACATTCATACTTAATGAGCTCCTAAATGATGAAAAAAAATATACTCTTTTTTCTTTGGTTGTGTACAATCATTTCCTACGCTCAATCAAACGTTGGGATTAACACCACAACTCCTACTGAAACGTTAGATATTAATGGTGATCTAAGAATAGAGAACTTACCTGATGGAAATAATGCGAACACTTATTCAAAAACATTGGTAACTAATAGCTCCAATACGATACTAATGGATGGAGGAGCCTATACTGACGGGCATGTGTTTTTAGATGTTTTATCTACTTTAGCGGTCTATTACTGGAATACGACAAGTACGGCAGGTTTTGATATGATTACACAAAATTTTACTACTATAAAACCCAATCAAGTTGTTGACATTAATTTAGACCTTCCTTTTAGAATTTCTGCGTTTGCATCAACTACTCCACCTGGGCACAACGGAACACCTTTAATTTTTAGCGCGGATACTCGTGTTGTAAAGACTTTTATTTACCTAAATGGGGGCTCTTATATCAATAAATTAATTGCAGCAAAAACTCAATATCTAAGTGGAAGTTTCAAAGAAACTGGAATTTATGGTACTAATTTGAGTTCTCAGATTTCATTACCTACACTGGGTACATATACAATTACGGTTCGTGTAGAGACTAATTGTATAAACGGATCTTCATTTAGAATAAACTACAATCCTAGTACTGTAGGAAAAACAAATTATTTAAAACTAACCTCAGTAAATTAAGAGACATGAAAAATATTATAAAAACAATTATTATTTTGGTTTCTAATTTTTCGATAGCACAAGTTGGAATTGGAACAGACACACCAACAGCAACTTTAGATGTTAATGGAACGACGAGGATTAGAACTTTAAATGATGGTTCTAACAGCACTACCTATCCTTATTTTGTCGTAGCAGATGCACTAGGAAATCTCGCAAAAGCAGACAGACCGTCTAAATTATTCACCTCTTTAGAGCCTACTTTTACTTTGGATACAAATATAACAAGCGATACGCAAATTACTAGTACTTTGTATAGTGCTACTGTAACTACAAGTGTAGCTAATCAGGTATTACAAATTAGCTGTTTAATTCCTTATCGTCTTTGTGATAATACCATAACCACTAACCCACCATTATATCATGCTTCTACTAGAGCCTTAACCTATGAATGTATTTTAAACACTGGGACTGACAATACAATTGCACATGAAACGGTTTTCTTTAGTGGAGGAAATCGTTTGAAAGAAACCCATTACTGCAACCTATCAGGAAATATCACAATTACCACACCCGGCACCTATACCTTACGAATAAATATAAAAGCCGACGCTCCAAGTGGTGCAGCTTATCGAGTTGAACACAATATAAGTAGTACCACAGGCAGGGTTTTTATTTACTCCAGTAATTAAATTAATCAGGTATGATAAAACTCTTTTAAAACCTCTAATGAATAAGGCTTTCTGAAATTTTCTATATGCAAGGCGTAAAAATCTAAGAGAACTTCTAAAAGCCTTTGACGTTTTAGATAATCCAATTTAAAATCGGTAGTATCATCAAAACTTGAACACATAAAAAGTTTTAAATTTTGCGAAGTTTCCTCATCTACAACATAAGACGTAACCTCTGAAACAAAACACCCTTCATTCAAATCAAAAAAAGGGAAATCATCATTAATTAAGTATGGATAAAATCCTAAAAACTTAGTTAATTCTATTAAAAAATTAAGATGGAAATTGACTGCATGATCGTGAGTATCCAGCCACACCATGGCCGTTTCTAAAAACAAATAAAGTGGTTCATTGCCTTCTTCTTCCTTAATCACATGATGCAATACTTCTGACAAAAACAAAACAATAGTACTTTTAACAATATCAAAAGGAATACTTTTATAGGGCACAGCTATCTTAATTTCTTTAAAATACTCTAGCCCTCCTTTATTTTTATGATCAGCCTCAATTTCAAGAATTGTTAAAGGTTGAAAGTAAGCAATACGCTGACTATTTTTTTTAGTAGAGAAAGCGGAAGGTACAAAATATGAAATTACACCTTGGCTTTGTGTAAAACATTTTACAATCAAAGATTTTTCTTGATATCGAATAGCACTTAAAACAATTGCTTTAGTTTTGGTTAGCATAAATTTTTACTTTCGATTTAAAAATTTTTTTTCTATTAAATGCCATGATAGATAAGCACATACATAGGTTGTTAACATTGTTATTATCCCCACAAACAAAGGGTTGTATTTTTGAAAATATTCAAAATACACAAACAGTTGTATTATGGGAAAATGATACAGATAAATACCATACGTATAATCCGCTTTTAGACTAAAGTTGTTTAAAAGAGGGAGCGAATACGCAAGAAACAATACCGTAACGCCTAACACAAAAGGAAAAAAGAGATCAATGTCTAAACCATACATTTGAATTAAAAATAAAAACCATGCTCCTATTAGAAACTTCCATTTGTTCTGAATAAAAAAATCAAAGTTCAGATAGATATAGATCCCCATAACAAAATAAGCTAATTTTCCTGGGAGTTGCTTTTCTAGTAATGGTAAATGCAAAAATTCTAACATTACATGAGAATATAAAATAGAAGCCAAGTAGATAAAGACTAATACTGTGTTTTTATTTTTGAATTTATTGATTAGATAAAACAGCATAGGTAGTACAATATAAAAACCTTCTTCTATTTTCATAGTCCATAAAGAACCATTTATAAAAGGAATCGGATTTGTAGTAAAAACACTTGGAAGGCACGGTTCTACAAAATTCAAAAAAAACAGATTCCAAAAAAAATAACGATAGGTCCTCCTATTGGTAAAATAATCCTGATAGGAAAGAGTGGAAAGAGCGGATAGAATTATTACAGAAAGGATTATTATTGTAATGTATGCTGGTAAAATTCTTTTGGCTCTTTTTAGAAAATACATTTTTAAATTAGGAGTATTCACTAAACTTTTAGTTACCAAAAAGCCACTTAAGATAAAAAAACCACTAACGGCTAAATTGGATTTACAAAAAAGACTTAAAAAATGCAATGATTTATCCTTTGTTAGCTCAGCTAAATGAGCCAACAGGATTATATTGGCCATTAGAAAACGAAGGAAATTAATACTATTCTTCCTTAGCATTATTTATCGAATAATTAAAAGTTTTTTAACAACGGTATCTTCACCTTCTTGATCTGAAACTAATACTACATAAACTCCTGATGATACTTTTGTTTTAGCAAAAGACAGGGTGTCCCACTCGATAGTTCCTCCTTGTGAGATGTTTTCAAAAACTAGATTGCCTTCTATATCGGTAATTTTAACATTGCTTTTATCTTTTAATCCTGTAATTCTAACCATTCCTTTATGTTCTGGTCTATAGGGATTAGGATAAATATAGGTATTAGAATAATCTTTAGTTCCTACTGTTGCTAAACTCTGATAAGAAACAGTTCCATTATTAGTTACAAAATAGACTTTACCTGTTGTTTGATCTATTTCAATATCATCTACTATATTACTGGGTAAAGGCGAATTTTCTTTTGTAAAATGTAATTTGGTCTGTTGCCCGTCTGGCGAAATTAAAAAAACACCTGATTCTTCGACTGAAACCCATTTGTTGTTTGCTCCATCTACTTCTATATCTAAAATATTAGATTGATAAAAAAGTTCTTGAGCGGTGCCGTCTTCTAATAAAATAATTTGTTTTGTATCTAGACTGGTATCCGTCAAAAAGGAATTAATATTTGGCAAATAACGCAAGCCATTAAAGGTGCCAATCCATAATTGATTATTGTTATCAAGGGCTAAAGAGCGAATATCATTATCTGGTAAACTCCCTTTTCCTTTAACATTGTTAATAATTATATTTTTGTTTAATTTTTCATTAAATCCTATCACTCCTGTTTTTAGCGTTCCCAACCATTTAGTTCCATTTTTATCAATTTTCATTGAAGAAAAATTTTCTTCTTTAGGGTTTACAGAAATGTTTTTAAATGAATAGCTTTTCCAATTATCATTTTTATCAAGACTAAAAAGCGCATTTTCTGCTCTGCTACTGGTAATCCATAAATTTCCATTTGAATCAAAGCTAGGTGTATTTACAAGAAGAACGTTAGGAATTAGTTCGTCTTTTAGTGGGGTATTTTCTTTATTATATAATTTAGTGGGAATAAAATTATCTAGTTTTAATAATCCGCTAAAAAAAGAACCTATAAATACTTCATTTTTATTTTTAGGGTTAAAAACAATACTCGACAGAGCTCTTGCCTCTAATAGATCTTTATAAGGTAGGTTTATCCATTTTTCATTAGAATAAACACTAATTCCTGATTTACTAGGACCTCCACAACAGTACCCATAAGGATTGTATTGGTTAGTATACCCTCCAAAAACTGCAAAAAGAGTACCGTCATTAACTTTTATTCTAAAAAAACGATTTTTTTCTGGGCAACTCGGTGTTAAATTAGCTACAAGTTGGGGATTATCGAAGTCTACTGAATACAAACCATTACTTTCTGTTCCTACATAAATTTTGTTGTTTCTAATAGATGAACTTGTAAAAAGTGATTGGAATTGATCTCTCCAAGCTAATTGCTTTATTACACTTCCATTTTCATCAAAAACATCAACATAGTTAGAGGAACTTATAATTAGTTTATCCTCGTTATAATGAACGTCTTTAGGTTTTTGTAGAACAGAGGTTATATAAGAAAGTGAATTATCTGACTTTAATTCATGTATAGCTCCTGTTTCTGAGACTATAATCTTTTTGGTTTTGGTGGATTTTAAAAAAAGCCAACTACCTGGTTGCAGCATACTCCATTGATTAAAATCAATCAAGAAAGGGTTACTTAACTTAGCAGTATAAAGACCCTTTGATTTTACAATTGCATAAATGGTATCATTAATTATTGAAGTGCTTACAATATCCTGTTCTGTCCCTCCTGTCCCTATAAAAAATGTATCTCCAAATTGGGAATTATCCATATCTAAAACGGTAATACCATATCCTGTTGATATATATATTTTGTTTTTGTATTCTTCAAAATGATTGATTCTTTTTTTGCTTGCTAAAATATTAGATTTTTCTTTTATTCCTTTTAAATAAAACATTGAACCATCTGTTTCATTGACAATAATAACCAACCCACTCAAGTGTCCCACAATGGTTTTATTATAGGTTGGACTGAAATGAATTTGCGTGATAGGCTCCCCTGATAGGCCTTCTATTGTTGATTTTTTTTCAGATTGGTTGGTATCTAAATTAGATGAAAAATAGGTGTTATCAGCAGCTATTAGTATCTTGTTCCCTACTAATTCAAGATCTTTAACTGCATTATAGGAATAATATCCGCTCCAAGGGTTGATTTCTTGAGCAAAAACGTGAGGAAAGTTTAAGAGTATAAATAAAAATGCAGTACAATTCTTCATGTCTTTCTGATTTCTTGCGACAAATATACTTTAAAAACAAGTTTTTTTGGGGTATAAATAAAAAAAGGCACTTGAAAAACAAGTGCCTTAAAATTATATAAAATTCAGGACTATACTACTCCTTGTGCTAACATAGCATCTGCTACTTTTACGAAACCAGCAATATTTGCACCTTTTACATAGTCTACAAAACCAGATTCATCTTTGCCATAAGTAACACACGCTTCATGAATATCACTCATAATACGTTGTAATCTTTGGTCTACTTCTTCTCTAGTCCAGCTTAAACGTAAAGAGTTTTGTGACATTTCAAGACCTGAAGTAGCTACACCACCTGCATTAGAAGCTTTTCCTGGAGCGAATAAAATTTTGTTTTTGATAAAAATTTCAACAGCTTCTGGGGTAGAAGGCATATTAGCTCCTTCAGCCACACAGATACATCCGTTATTTACTAATAACTGAGCCTCTTCTCCATTTAATTCGTTTTGAGTTGCACATGGCAATGCAATATCACATTTTACTTCCCAAGGACGTTTTCCTTCTACAAATTTAGCGTTTGGATACTTAGCTACATATTCATTAATTCTAGCGTATCTTACATTTTTAATTTCCATGATGTAAGCTAATTTGTCTGCATCGATACCATCAGCATCATAGATATATCCAGAAGAGTCAGAAGCTGTAACTACTTTAGCTCCTAATTGAGTAGCTTTTTCGATAGCATACTGAGCCACATTACCTGATCCAGAAACGACCACTGTTTTACCTTCAAAGCTTTCACCTTTTGTAGCTAACATATTTTGAGCAAAATATACATCGCCATAACCTGTAGCTTCAGGACGAATTAATGAACCTCCAAAAGTAATTCCTTTTCCTGTTAATACTCCTGTGAATTCGTTACGTAATTTTTTGTATTGACCGTACATATAGCCTACCTCACGACCTCCAACACCAATATCTCCAGCTGGAACATCTGTATCAGCACCAATATGACGTGATAATTCAGTCATGAATGCTTGACAAAAACGCATAATTTCGTTATCTGATTTTCCTTTAGGATCAAAGTTTGAACCTCCTTTTCCTCCACCCATTGGTAAAGTAGTTAAAGAGTTTTTGAAAACTTGTTCGAAAGCTAAGAATTTTAAAATACTTAAGTTTACAGAAGGATGGAAACGCAATCCTCCTTTGTATGGTCCGATAGCCGAATTCATTTGAATACGATATCCTTTATTAACTTGTGTTTGACCTTTATCATCTACCCACGCTACTCGGAACATAATTACGCGTTCTGGCTCTACCATACGCTCTAATAGTGTTTTTCCTTGGTACTTAGGGTTTGATTCAATAAAAGGTATAACTGTTTCTGCAACCTCTCTTACAGCTTGTAAGAATTCGGGTTCGTTTGGATTGTTTTTTGCAACTGCTTCAACAAAAGCTTCGATACTTTGCGACATAATTTTATTCTTTTATTTTCGTTTTAATATAAAAAAACGTTTTTCTGTTTGGTGAGCAAATATACATTTATCTGAATAATTTACATAGTAAAAATTTAATAAACTTCAAGCTTTTTTTTTAATATTTTCAGTAATTTATCTAGAAAGTGGATGATGTTTTTATATAT
Source organism: Flavobacterium columnare (assembly GCF_014844295.1). Classification (NCBI taxonomy): domain Bacteria; kingdom Pseudomonadati; phylum Bacteroidota; class Flavobacteriia; order Flavobacteriales; family Flavobacteriaceae; genus Flavobacterium; species Flavobacterium columnare. Next base: position 1,980,848 of record NZ_CP054494.1, on the reverse strand, counting down.
TTGTCTAATCAAGTTAAAAATAAGTCTATGCAAAAAATATATCGTTTTGTTTTATTTTTTCTTTTAGGAATGAACTCTAATCTATTTGCTCAGTCTGGTTTTTCCAGTGAGCTAGGATTGGTGGTAGGACCTGTTGCCTTTCAATCAGATTATGGGGAACGCAATAATTTAGAAACAGACGCTGGAAATACAGGAATAGGGATTGGACTTGCATACTATTTAAATTTTGCCTACCGCTCGGATTGTAATTGTTACACACAAGACACCTACTTTAATGACCACTTTAAAGTAAGAGCCGAGTTATCATACAATAAGACCAAACTAAATCATTTTGGTAAATTAGCAGATAAGACTTCTATTGGTGGTAAACAATTAAATGCAATGGAAGGTTCTTCTTCAATAACCAACATTGGAGCGCAATTAGAATATTACCCCTTAAGCATTCGTGATTTTTCGGCTTATACTGGAAGTTTTGCACCATACATCAGTTTGGGTGCTCAGTATAGCTTTTTCAATCCTCAAGTCAAAACTTCTTATGGAGACGGAGTTCTTTTAAATCAGAACAATATTTTTCCAAAATATTGGAGCCCTTCTGACGGAAAACCTCACGGTTTTTCTAATGATTCTGGAAGTACTTGGTCTATTGTAGGAAGTGTGGGTTCTAGATATAAATTAAATTTAATGTCTGATTTAATAATTGACTTACGTTGGCAATATTTTAATTCAAACTGGGTAGACGGTTTGAACCCAAACCAAAAATTATATCCTGAAAACAAAGCCAATGATTGGTTGGTTTGGTTAAACTTTGGATATGTCTATTATTTAAATTAATAATAATTTGAGAAGCCTAAAAAAAGCCCTTAAAGGGCTTTTTTTAGGCTAATGCTTGTTGCAAATCTTCTATCAAATCTTGAATATCTTCAACACCCACACTCAAACGTACTAAATCGTCTGATATACCTATTTCTTTTCTTTTATCTTCTGGTATTGAAGCGTGTGTCATGAGAGCTGGATGATTGGCCAATGATTCTACACCTCCTAAAGATTCTGCCAAAGTAAACACTTTTAATTTCTTTAAGAAATCAACAGCATCTTGCTTAGCGCCTGATTTGAATGTAAAAGTTACCATTCCTCCAAAGCCTCCTATCATTTGTTTTTTTGCTACTTCATGAAAAGGATGGCTTTCTAAACCTGGATAATATACTTTTTCAACTTTGGGATGATTTACTAAAAATTCAGCAACTTTAACCCCATTTTCACAGTGACGTTGAACGCGCAAATGCAATGTTTTAATTCCTCTTAAAACTAAAAATGAATCATTGGGGCCTAAAGTAGCTCCTGTAGCAAATTGTTGAAAATGCAATTGGTTTCCTAACGCTTCATCTTTTACGATCAAAGCTCCAGCAATTACATCAGAATGCCCTCCTAGATATTTAGTAGCTGAATGCATTACGATATCCGCTCCTAAATCGAGTGGCTTTTGCAAATAAGGTGTTGCAAATGTATTATCAACAGCAAAAAGAATATTAGAATACTTTTTAATTATACCTGCAACAGCCTTAATATCAGCTAATTTCATTAATGGATTAGTAGGCGTTTCTACCCAAACTAAACGAGTGTTTTCATTAATTAATGATTCGAATTTTGGTAGATCATTCATATCTACAAAATGAAACTTGATACCTGACTCTTTATAAATACGGGTAAACATACGATAGGTTCCACCGTATAAATCATCCATAGCAATTACTTCATCTCCTGCTTTTAACCCTCTTAAAACACAGTCAGTAGCTGCTAAACCAGAAGAAAAAGCTAATCCACGTGTTCCGTTTTCTATACTTGCCAAAGCATTTTCTAAGGCTGTACGAGTAGGATTTGCTGCTCTACTGTATTCATATCCGTTATTTGGAACACCTGGATCATGTTGTGCAAAAGTAGAGCTATTATAAACAGGAGGCATAACAGCCCCTGTACTGGGGTCATGTTGTTGACCACCATGTATGGTTTTTGTATTAAATTTCATATATTTAAATTTTATTTTCAGAATAACATCGTATCGTCTTTTATCATTGGTATTTACATAAGCCAACTGCTAGTTTGCGGCAATTTTATCATTTTAGTTTAAAATCAAAAACAAACCGTTTTGTCTGAACAAAAATAATTAATTAAACACTTGTGCACCATTTTTTATAAAGGTTTCTTTTTCTGCAATTCTTTTATTTTATTTATGGAACTGATAAGCAAGCATTACAAACAAATCTTTTAAATACTTCTAAATATCTGAATCCTCTTTCTGAATATCGTCCCATATTTTAGCTTTATGCAAACAGACTTATTTTGGGATAAAACCGTGTGAAGTACAACAACATAATTAGGTTCTAGAACAACGAGAAACTCAAGTCTAATTTAAATGAAATGAGCCCGATAAAATACCGAGCCCATTATCATCAAAATTAAGTTTAAATTTGTCTAAAATTTTGAAACGGTTTATTTTTCGACAATTCTTTAAACATAGTTTGTAAAATCTTACAAATCAAATTTAATCCCTTGTGCTAAAGGCAAATCTGTTGTATAATTAATTGTATTTGTTTGTCTTCTCATGTACACTTTCCAAGCATCAGATCCAGACTCACGGCCGCCACCTGTTTCCTTTTCACCACCAAATGCACCACCAATTTCTGCTCCTGATGTACCGATGTTTACGTTAGCAATACCACAATCAGAACCTGCATGTGATAAGAACGCTTCTGCTTCGCGTAAATTATTTGTCATAATAGCTGATGATAAACCTTGCGCTACACCGTTTTGAATTTCAATAGCATTCATTACGTCTCCCGTGTATTTTAATAAATACAATACAGGCGCGAACGTTTCGTGTTGAACAATTTCGAAATGATTTTGAGCTTCGGCAATTGCTGGTTTTACATAACAACCGCTTTCGTATCCTTCGCCTGTTAATACACCACCAGGAACGATAACATTTCCTCCTTCTGCTACCACTTTTTCTAAGGCTTTATTATATGCTTCAACAGCATCTGTATCAATAAGTGGCCCTACATGGTTGTTTTGATCTAATGGATTCCCTATTCTTAACTGACCATAAGCTGCTACGATAGCATCTTTTACCTTATCATAAATATCCTCATGAATAATCAATCTACGAGTAGAAGTACATCTTTGGCCTGCTGTTCCTACAGCTCCAAAAACAGCTCCGATTACGGTCATTTTAATATCTGCATCTGGAGTAACGATAATTGCGTTATTTCCTCCTAATTCTAATAATGAATTTCCTAAACGTGCGGCACAAGCTTGAGCTACTATTTTCCCCATACGAGTTGAACCTGTAGCAGATACTAAAGGAACTCTTTTATCATGTGTCATTAATTCACCCACTTTATAATCACCATTAATGATACAAGAAATACCTTCTGGTAAATTATTTTCTTTTAAAACTTCAGCGATGATATTTTGGCAAGCTATTGAACATAAAGGCGTTTTTTCAGATGGCTTCCATACACATACGTCTCCACAAATCCAAGCTAAAGCTGTATTCCAAGACCAAACCGCTACTGGAAAGTTAAACGCTGAAATAATCCCTACTACCCCTAGTGGATGGTATTGTTCATACATTCTGTGTCCAAAACGCTCAGAGTGCATTGTTAAACCATGTAATTGACGTGAAAGACCTACTGCAAAATCACAGATATCAATCATTTCTTGCACTTCTCCTAAACCTTCTTGATAAGATTTACCCATTTCATAAGAAACTAATTTACCAAGAGGTTCTTTATATTTTCTTAATTTTTCACCAAATTGACGAACAATTTCTCCTCGTTTAGGAGCGGGCATCATTTTAAAAGTTTTAAACGCGGTAGTAGCCGCTTCCATTACTTTTTCATAATCTTCTTTTGTAGAAGCTTGTACTTTTCCAATTAATTGACCATCTACAGGTGAATATGATTCAATGATTTCACCATTAGCAAACCAATTAGATCCAGTTGATGTTCCTAAATTGATTTCTTTTACGCCTAATTGTTCTAACGCTTCAACAATTCCAAATTGTTGAGCTACTGCTGATTGTGTTATTGTTGACATTGTAACTTTTTTATCAAGTTTTGTTAAAATCGAATGCAAATTTATGATTTATTATCTAAAAAATTGAGTCCGTAATTATTAATCTTCAACAAATCGAGGATCTGTTTTCATAACATGACCACAATTTGTACAGGTTCTTTTTTCTAGGGAAGAATAAAATTCTTTAAAGTGAGTAAGAAAATCTTTTTCAATATCATTTAAGCTAAAATATACCTCGTGTAGTTTTTGGTTACAGTTATCACAAAACCATAATAAACCATCTGTTCCTTGGGGTCTTTTACGTTCTATTACTAGACCTATAGAACCTTCTGTTCGATTAGGTGAATGGGGAATTTTAGCTGGATGTAAATACATATCTCCTGCGGTTAGTATGATTTCTTTTTTTTCACCTTTTTCTTGAATGTAAACTACTATTTCTCCTTCTATTTGGTAAAACAACTCTTCTGTTTCGTTATAATGATAGTCTTTACGAGCATTAGGCCCGCCCACTATCATTACAATATAATCACCTGAATCAACATACAGATTTTTATTAGCTACGGGTGGTTTTAAAAGATGACGATTCTCTTCTATCCACTTTTTTAAATTGAATGGTTGTTGCACTGACATTTTTTATGTAAAATTATGAATAAAAAAATCCCGTTTATTCGGGATTTTATTTTTTTAGAATTCTTTAACTAAGTATATATAAGAAGGAAAGTGATCTGAAAAACCAGGCCCTTCGCTGGTATTTCTAAGAGCATATCCTTTGTATTGTCCTGTTTGTTGGATCATAAATGATTTATTATAAACACCTGCTTTCCAATATTTCCATGTTGAATAATCATTATTATGAGGTAATAAGGCTTCTGTAAAAATAATTTGATCAAAAAAATCCCACGCATCACGATGTGCTAAGGTGCCAATTCCTTTTTTCAACATTTTTTCTGCTGGATTATACAATCCTTGTGGTTTTACTTCTTCTATTTCTCCTTTGGCTCCTAAAATTTCTTTAACACTCTTATTGAATGGCCCGTCATTTAAATCGCCCATTGTAAAGATTTTCGCATTGGGATTAACGGTTTGTAAGGAGTCTATTATTTTTCTGTTTAATGCCGCAGCAGCTTCACGCAATGGACTGCTTGCTTTTTCTCCTCCGCGGCGTGAAGGCCAGTGATTTACTATAAAACTCATTTCTTCGCCATCAAGAGTACCTGTCATCAAAATTTGGTCTCTTGTATAAATTCTTTTCGTTTTAACATCTACACTATTTTCATCAGTATCTCCTTCATTTTTATCCTTATCTTTTGCTTTACTATCTTGTTGATCTTCTGAAATAATCAAAGGATAATTTTGATAGCTACTTGGATTAAAATGTTTTTTTTGATATAAAAATCCACAATCAATACCGCGACGATCTGGGGAATCAAAATGCACAATTCCGTAATTTAAATTAATCAGTAAGGGATGTTTAATAAGATCTTCTAAAACACGACGGTTTTCAATTTCTGCCACTCCCAATACTACAGGTGCATTTGTTTGCTTATCACTTGTACCTAGCTGTGAAATAACACGAGCTAAATTATCTATTTTTTTTGCGTAATTTTCAGGAGAGTAAACAAAGTCTTCGTCATTCGTATTAGGGTCATTTACAGTATCAAAGAAGTTCTCTAAGTTGTAAAATGCTATTGTATTAATAGCTACTCTTTTTGTCTGTGCAACGCCATCAATCGCTAATATCATAAAAAACAGACAAGTAATTTTAGTAAATTTCATACTTTTATATTAAAAAATCATTAAAACACAGAATATTTTCGGCATCAAAAGTAAATAATTATATCAAATGTCATACATTTGTTACCCTATTTTTAACGATTTAAATATAGGAAAAGTAAATTAATTTTTAATTTTATTTATGAAAAAACTAGTTTTTAGTACTTTATTGGTACTACAGGCAGTTTTAGTTTTTGCACAACAACCAACAGGAGTTTCAGGAAAGGTTATTGACTATAAAACTAATAAGCCTCTACAGAATGTAGTAACTACTATTGAAAACACTAATTTATCACAGTTAACCAACTCAGATGGTAAATTTTCTGTTAAAGGTGTTCCAGTAGGTAAACAACTTTTAAAAGTTAAAGGAGATGGCTACAAAGAACAGCTTCTATCTTTAGAAATTATTGCTAATCAAGTTTTAGATTTAGGGGTAATTGTTCTTGAAGATGATTCTCAAAATCAAGAACAACAATTAAGTTTAGTTACTTTAACAGAAAATGATTTGAGTGATGACAACAGCGGTTCGGAAAGCACTTCAGGTCTTTTACAAGCCACAAGAGACACTTATCAACAAGCTGCTGCATTTAACTGGGGAGGGGCTCGTTTTAGAATTAGAGGATTAGATAACGAATACGGGAATACTATGATAAATGGTGTTTCTATGAATAAATTATTCGACGGTCGCCCGCAATGGAGCAACTGGGGTGGTCTTAACGATGCCACTAGAAATCAAGAATTCACTATGGGAAGCACCGCTTCCGACTATACATTTGGTAGTATATTAGGTACTCAAGAAATAAATACTAGAGCTTCTTTGTACAGACCTGGAACACGAGTTTCGTTTTCAGGAACTAACACTAACTATAACTGGAGAGCAATGGGTACTCATGCTTCTGGTCTAGACAGTAAAGGGTGGGCTTTTGTTGTATCTGCTAGTAGAAGATGGGCTCAAGAAGGACATTTTGAAGGAACGGATATGGCGGCCAATTCATTATTTGCAAGTGTTGAAAAAAGATTTGGTAAAAAACATGTTCTAAACTTCACTTCTATTTATGCTCAAAATAGAAGAGGCCGAACTTCTCCTAATACGAACGAGGTAACTGATATCAAAGGATATAAATACAATTCATATTGGGGTTGGCAAGAAGGAAAAAAACGCAATAGTAGAGACCGTATCATAAATGAGCCTATTATGATGTTAAATCATTACTGGAAATTTAACGACAAAACGAGATTAAATACTAATTTAGCATTTCAATCGGGTTCTATTGCCAATGCAAGACTAGAATATCCAGGGGGTAATAATCCTGATCCTACATACTACAAAAAGTTGCCAAGCACTTATCTAAACTTAACAAATGAAAATACGGGTGCATGGATTCCAGATTACGCAAGAGCTGCAAACGCTTTAGCAGATTTTAAAAACAATGGTCAAGTTAACTGGGACGAAATGTATTATGCTAATACAAACCCTAACAATGTAGCTGGAAAAGCCTATTACTTATTGACTGAGCAAAGAAACGACGACACACAAATCACGGCAAATTCTATATTAAATTCTCAAATTTCTGAAAATATAAGCATTAATGCGGGTGTAAATTTCAAAAAATTAAAATCACATCAATATGCTGTAGTAACAGATCTTTTAGGTGCAAAATACACAGAAAACTTTGACCCTTTTTATGTTTCAAAAGGAAATTTTGCTCAATTTGACTTAAATAATCCTAATCAAAAAATTTATCTTAATGATATTTTTGGATATAATTATAACTTAAGAGCTACTGTAGTTGACGCTTTTACACAATTTAAATTTAACTTTAAAAAAGCTGATTTTTATTTTTCTCAAACTTTCTCTAAATCTGAATACGAAAGAGAAGGATTATATAAAAATGGAAAATATGCTTCTAATTCATTCGGAAAAAGCGAACGTCCTACTTTTGAAAACTACGGACTAAAAGGAGGAATAACATTTAAATTATCTAGTCGTCATTTACTAGACTTTAATGGTGCTTTTTTAACTAAAGCTCCTAACTTAAGAAATACGTTTGCAAATGCACGTTACAACAACAATGTAACGATTGATCTTGCTAGTGAAAAAATAGTAAGTGCAGACGCTAGTTATATCATCCGTACCCCTAAATTTAAATCTAGAATTACAGGATTTTACAATACCGTATCAAACGCAACTAATGTGGCTTTCTTTTTTGGTGAGGGCGTTGCTGATGAAGATACAAATGATGGTAACGAAGATGCTTTTGTTAGTGAAATCGTTACGGGTATGAACAGAAAAAATATAGGTGGTGAATTAGGTGTAGAATACCAAATTACATCAACAATTAAAGCTTCGTTGGCTGGTTCATACGGTGAATATACTTATGATAATAATCCAACTCTCAGAGTTAATAATGATGCTGCCGCAACAGAATCTAACAACTATCCTATTGAAGATTTTGGAAAAACATATTTAAAAGGATATAGAGTTGGTGGTATGCCGCAAATAGCAGGTTCATTTGGTTTAGAATATCGCAATCCTAACTTTTGGTACATAGGTGCTAATTATAACTATTTTGATCAAACTTATGTTGGTGTTTCGAATATTTTAAGAACAAACAATTTCACTATTGATGATAAAACAGGTATTTCTTACGATGGTGTTAATGAAACTTCTGTAAGAAAAGCACTTCAACAAGAAAGATTACCTGCTTATTTCTTGTTAAACTTAAATGGAGGTAAATCTTGGAGAGCAAAAGGAGGAGTTACCTTTGGATTTTTTGCTACAGTTAATAACGTTCTTGACAAAGTATTTAAAACAGGTGGTTTTGAACAATCAAGAAAAGCAACATTCCCTTTACTAAACCAAGACTCACAAAGTGGTATCAGAACTTTTGGTTCAAAATACTTCTACGGTTATGGAAGAAATTTCTTTGTGAATTTATATGTTAATTTCTAAAAACACAACTATGAAAAAAATTTTAAATTCAATTATTATTTCAGTTATCGCTGCTGGATTATTCATAGCTTGTGATAAAGAAAAGGATTTTGACATTCCTGAAATTAAAATTGCTTATTTATTTGAAAACTTTGAAGCAACAACATCAGGTTCAGGATCTACAGAAATACCCATCAATATTAAAGGTTGGTCTAATTATAATCTAAGTACAACAGGAACTAGATTATGGAATAGTCGTTTAGCAGACTCTAATAAATATGCTGAATTTTCATCTTACTATTCTGCGGCTAATACAACAGATGAAGCCTGGTTGATCATTCCAAGTACCAAATTAGATTCTGAAAAAGAAACTTTTTTCTCTTTCGACACTAAAGTTAGATTTTGGACAGGTAGTAATTTGACGGTTTTGATTTCTGAAAATTACGACGGTACAAAAACAGGTATAAATACAGCTACTTGGACTCCTTTAAACGTTAAGTTACCTACCTCTACAGAAGTAGATAAATTCATTTCAAGTGGGATCCTTAACTTATCAGCTTATAAAGGCAAAAACATCCAAATTGCGTTTAAGTACGCAGGAAACAAAACAAACGGTTTAACTACCACTTATCAGTTAGACAATATTAAACTTTTTATGAACTAAGACGTTATGAAAAATATAAATATTAAAAGTTTTTTGGTTTATTCGTTTATACTATGTACAAGTATAGCCTGTGTAAATGAAAAGTTCGATACCCCTAGTACGAATAACCTTTGTGAAACTCTAACGGCTAATAAAAAAGTTACCGATTTTACAAGTCAAGCTCCTACCAATGGTTTTACAACTCATAAATCAGATGATATCATTGAGGCAATCGTTACTTCAAGCGATGAAGGAGGTACTTTTTATAAATCCATTTCATTCGAATCAGTTGATAACGGATCTGGCACTGTAGGGTTTAGTATACCCGTAGATCAAAGCAATTTACATACTGAATTTGAGCCTGGAAGGAAAGTTTATATAAAAATGAATGGCTTATCTTACACTAATAAAAACGCTTCTACAATAATAGGTGAAATTTTTAATAATGAAACACCTAATAATACCGCAGACGATCAGGTTGGAAGAATTTCTTTCGTTACCTATAAAAATATTATCAAAAAGTCATGCGAAAACGTAGGAGAGGAAAGAATTGTTAAAAAACCTTTATTTATCAATCAAATATTAAATGATTCCTATATCAATAAATTAATTGAATTAAAGGATGTTCAATTTTTAGATGCTTCGGTTGGTAAAAAATACTTCGACCCTACTCTTAACAATTTAGGTAGCGCAACAAATCATTTAATAACAGATTTAAATGGTAATAAAATTATTGTAAGAATTAGTGAGTTTGCAAAATTTGCTAGTAAAACCATTTCAAACAAAAATGGTAAAATTAGAGGTGTCTTAACAAAATTTGGTTCTGATTACCAATTTATACCACGCACAGAAAGAGACATTCAGTTAACTGAAGACAGAAAAGAAGTGGATTTAGCTCCTGCTTTAGGAGGTTCTGCTTTAACATATTCTGGATCTTTTACAGAAAATTTTGACACCTATACTGCTGGAAGTGTTACAACCGGAACAAAAGATTTTCCTAAATATATTAATGACCCTTTATTAGGATCTAAATATTGGTATGTAACTAGCTTTAGCAATAATAAATACATCGTTATGTCTGCTTTTAACTCTGCATCTAGCGGACAAGAACAAAATAATAAATCTTATTTTATTATTCCTGTAGACTTTACAGCAGCAAATAGTATGTCATTTAAAACACAGGATCGTTTTAATACAGGAAGTGTTTTAAAAGTTTACTATTCTACTAACTATGTTCCTTTTTCAAAAGTAAGTGATGCTTCTTTGACAGACATAACTTCTAATTTTACAATTGCTTCAGGTACTTTAACAGGCACAACGAAACCTTTCGTTAATAGTGGTGTATTTAATTTCCCCGTTAATGTAACAGGCAATGGTTATATCATTTTTGAATATTCAGGAGGATATAGTTTTAGTCCAGCTAAAACAACTACAATTCACATAGATGACATCGTAGTAAACTAAATAAAAATAAATTTATTATAAAACCCGATTCTCATGAATTGGGTTTTTTTATTTCTATCATTTTATTGCTTAATTTTGTACCTCAATTAAATACAATGTTAGAAAAAGAAAAACATATTTTTGAAAAGACTGTAATTGTAGGTATCGTAACACAAAGTCAAAACGAAGATAAACTAAATGAATATTTAGATGAATTGGAATTTTTGACCTTTACTGCTGGTGGTGAAGTAGTGAAACGTTTTACACAAAAAATGGATAAACCCAATCCAAAAACTTTTGTTGGAACAGGAAAGCTTGAACAAATCAATCTATACATTAAAGAAAACGATATCAAAACGGTTATTTTTGATGACGAACTTTCGCCCGCACAACAAAAAAATATTACACGTGAATTAGATTGTAAAGTATTAGATCGTACCAATCTTATTTTAGATATATTTGCTCAACGTGCCGAAACTTCGTACGCCCGCACACAGGTTGAATTAGCACAGTGCCAATATTTGCTTCCAAGACTAACAGGTATGTGGACACACTTAGAACGTCAACGAGGCGGTATTGGAATGCGTGGTCCTGGAGAAACAGAAATTGAAACCGACCGCCGTATTGTACGCGATCGCATTGCGTTATTAAAGGAAAAAATTAAAACCATAGACAAACAAATGGCTATTCAGCGTAGTAATAGAGGTGCTATGGTTCGCGTTGCCTTAGTTGGTTATACTAACGTAGGAAAATCTACTCTTATGAATGCCGTTGGAAAAAGTGAGGTATTTGTTGAAAACAAATTATTTGCAACTTTAGACACTACAGTAAGAAAAGTAGTAATCAAAAATTTACCCTTCCTCCTTTCAGATACAGTAGGATTTATTCGAAAATTACCTACTCAACTAGTCGAATCTTTTAAAAGTACACTAGATGAAGTCCGAGAAGCTGATCTCTTACTACATATAGTAGATATTTCACATCCTGAATTTGAAGACCATATAGAGTCGGTTAATCAAATTTTACAAGACATCAAGAGTTCAGATAAACCTACTATTATGGTATTTAACAAAATTGATTCTTACCAACATTTAACCATAGCAGAAGATGATTTGATTACTGAAAAAACAACCAAACACTACACTCTTGAAGATTGGAAAAACACTTGGATGAATCGTCTAGGCGAAAATCATGCTTTATTTATTTCAGCCACTGAAAAACATAATTTCGAAGAATTTAGAGAAAAAATTTACGAAGCTGTAAGACAAATTCACATTACACGCTTTCCTTATAATAATTTCTTATATCCTGATTATAAAGAAGCTGATGGAGAATAAAATAAACGAGAAAGCATCCGAAAAAGTAAAACAATTAGTTTATAACTTTTACGTACATAATAATCTTGTATTCTAAAGTATTTCAATCTTTAACCAACAAGAACAAACCAATTAAAGAAAACCACAAGATTTACTTTTTTGGATGCCCCCTCTTTTTATTGTCTTTTTCACAAAACTCTAGAAGCATTTGTTGTTTATTCTTTTTTCTTAAATTAACTCCTTCCCTTTTTCTAACAATCAAAACTTTGCACTTTACAACTTATAATTGTAACTTTGCGCTCTAATTTTCAATTCGTTTATGAACAAATTATTGATTGTAGGAACAGTAGCTTTTGATGCTATTGAAACCCCGTTTGGTAAAACTGATAAAATTTTAGGAGGAGCTGCTACCTTCATAGGTTTATCTGCTTCTAATTTTAATTTACAATCAGCCATCGTATCTGTTGTGGGAGAAGATTTCCCTCAAGAATACATTGACTTATTAAAATCTAGAAACATAGATGTAAGTGGCTTAGAGATTGTAAAAGGAGGTAAAACTTTTTTCTGGAGCGGAAAATACCATAATGACCTAAATTCTCGTGATACATTAGTAACTGAATTAAATGTATTGGCTGATTTTAAACCTGTAGTTCCTGAAAATTTCAAGAATACAGATGTAGTAATGTTAGGAAACTTACACCCATTAGTACAATCAAGTGTATTAGATCAATTAACAGAAAAGCCCAAATTAGTGGTTCTAGATACAATGAATTTCTGGATGGATTGTGCTTTAGAAGAGCTAAAAGCAGTTATGAAACGAGTGGATGTAATTACAATTAACGATGAAGAAGCACGTCAGTTGTCTGGCGAATATTCTTTAGTTAAAGCCGCTGCTAAAATCCACGAAATGGGTCCTAAATATGTGGTAATCAAAAAAGGGGAACACGGGGCGTTATTATTCAACGAAAAAGAAGTCTTTTTTGCCCCTGCATTACCTTTAGAAGAAGTATATGACCCAACAGGTGCTGGAGATACTTTTGCTGGAGGATTTTCTGGCTTCATTACACAAAGCGAAAATATTTCCTTCGAAAATATGAAATCCGCAATTATTCACGGATCCAATTTAGCTTCTTTCTGTGTGGAAAAATTTGGTACAGAACGAATGGTTCGCTTAACGAAAGAAGAAGCCCAAAACCGATTAAAACAGTTTAAAGCTTTAACACAGTTTGATATAGAATTATCATAAATTTACGCCTCGATTTTTCGGGGCTTTTTTAATTAAATTTCAAAAAAACCGATGCTTTTCGGTCGTAATTACACACAACAACAACACAATGAGCGATGCAATTAAACACGAGTGCGGCATAGCACTTCTAAGATTAAAAAAACCCTTAGAGTATTACAAAGAAAAGTACGGCTCTGCTTTTTATGGGGTTGAAAAAATGTACCTGCTTCTTGAAAAACAACACAATAGAGGTCAAGATGGTGCTGGTTTAGCTAGCATTAAACTAGATGTAACCCCAGGAGTACGCTATATTAGCAGAATACGCTCTAACCAAGCACAACCCATTCAAGACATTTTTGCACAAATTAATTCACGCATCAATCAAGAATTAGAATTACATCCTGAATACAAAAATAATATAGATTTATTAAAAGAAAACACTCCTTATATAGGAGAAGTCTTCCTTGGCCACGTTCGTTACGGAACATTTGGAAAAAATAGTATTGAAAACGTACACCCTTTCTTACGTCAAAACAACTGGATGAACCGTAACTTAATCGTTGCTGGCAACTTCAACATGACCAATGTAAAAGAATTATTTAGCGATTTAGTCCGTTTAGGACAACATCCTAAACAAATGACAGATACAGTAACCGTTATGGAAAAAATTGGCCATTTTCTTGATGATGAAGTAACCGATTTATACCAAAAATGCAAAGAAGAAGGCCTCACCAAACAAGAAGCAACACCTGTTATTGCTGAACGATTAGACGTAGGACGTATTTTACGAAGAGCTTCTAAGAATTGGGATGGTGGATACGCTATGGCGGGCTTAATTGGACATGGAGACGCATTTGTTACGCGCGATCCAGCAGGCATACGCCCAGCATTTTATTACCATGATGAAGAAATTGTTGTAGTAGCCTCTGAGCGTCCTGTCATTCAAACCGTTTTCAATGTGCCTTTTGAGTCTATACAGGAAATTACCCCTGGACATGCCATTATTATAAAGAAAAATGGTCTCGTTATTGATGAAAAAATAAGAGAAGCTACTCTAAAAAAAGCCTGCTCATTTGAACGCATTTATTTTTCTAGAGGAAGCGATGCTGAAATTTATCAAGAACGAAAAAATTTAGGCAAATTAATTCTTCCACATGTTTTAAAAGCCATTAAAAACGACACAGATAATACCGTTTTTTCATATATTCCTAATACAGCAGAAACTTCGTTCTTTGGAATGATAGAAGCAGCTAATGATTTCCTAAATCAACGTAAAATAGATACTATTTTACAATACAAAGAACAATTATCCCCTGATAAACTAAAAGAAATTTTAGATGTAAAAATTCGATCTGAAAAAATTGCAATAAAAGACGCAAAACTCAGAACCTTCATTACAAATGACGATTCTCGCGATGACATGGTTGCTCATGTATATGATGTAACGTATGGAGTTGTGAAAAAATCTGATAATCTTGTTATTATTGATGATAGCATTGTAAGAGGGACTACTCTAAAAAAGAGTATTATTAAAATGATGGATCGATTAAATCCAAAAAAAATTATTATAGTATCTTCTGCTCCACAAATTCGTTATCCAGATTGCTATGGTATTGATATGGCTAAACTCGAAACATTAATAGCTTTTCAAGCTATGTTAGAATTATTAAAAGAAAACAACAAATACCATCTAGTAGACGAAGTTTACACAAAATGCAAGGCACAAGAGCACAAACAAGACTCTGAAGTTATAAATCATGTAAATGAATTATATGCTGAATTTACAGATGAACAAATTTCAGACAAAATTGCAGAAATGCTAAAAGAACCTAGTATAAATGCAGAAATAAAAATCATCTTTCAATCTGTTGAAAATTTACACAAAGCTTGTCCAAAAAATTTAGGCGACTGGTATTTTACGGGTCATTACCCTACAGATGGAGGAAATCGTGTTGTAAACAGAGCTTTTATGAATTTCTATGAAGGAAAAGATATGAGAGCGTATTAAAAGAATGTATTTCATCGGTTTTTTAAACACTTTGACGATTTTATTTTAATATAAGCTATACTCTACATAGCTTTGCACCACCATTACAATAAGTAGGTTAAGTTTATGGTAGATTTGGGGCAAAAAAGACAGAACTAAGTTCTGTCTTTTTTATTTTTAATACTTCTATCCCTACTTAAGAAAACAGTTATCCTTTTAGCAATCAATTAGATACCCAATTAATAGTTCCTCTCTTTTAACGATTATTTATCCCTTTTAACGATTATTTTTGGAAAACATACCCCTCTACACTAGATTTGGACTACCATTACAATAAGTAGGTTAAGTTATGGTAGATTTGGGGCAAAAAAGACAGAGCTACGTTCTGTCTTTTTTATTTTTAATACTTCTATCCCTACTTAAAAAAAACAATTATCCTTTTAGCAATCAATTAGATACCCAATTAATAGTTCCTCTCTTTTAACGATTATTTATCCCTTTTAACGATTATTTTTGGAAAACACACCCCTCTACACTAGATTTGAACTACCATTACAATAAGTAGGTTAAGTTATGGTAGATTTGGGGCAAAAAAGACAGAGCTACGTTCTGTCTTTTTTATTTTTACACCTCTATCCCTAGTTAAAAAAACAATTATCCTTTTAGTAATCAATTAGATACCCAATTAAAAATTCCTCTCTTTAACGATTATTTATCCCTTTTAACGATTATTTTTGGAAAACACACCCCTCTACACTAGATTTGAACTACCATTACAATAAGTAGGTTAAGTTATGGTAGATTTGGGGCAAAAAAGACAGAGCTACGTTCTGTCTTTTTTATTTTTACACCTCTATCCCTAGTTAAAAAACAATTATCCTTTTAGCAATCAATTAGATACCCAATTAATAACTCCTCTCTTTTAACGATTATTTATCCCTTTTAACGATTATTTTTGGAAAACATACCCCTCTACACTAGATTTGAACTACCATTACAATAAGTAGGTTAAGTTATGGTAGATTTGGGGCAAAAAAGACAGAGCTACGTTCTGTCTTTTTTATTTTTAATACTTCTATCCCTACTTAAAAAAAACAATTATCCTTTTAGTAATCAATTAGATACCCAATTAATAATTCCTCTCTTTTAACGATTATTTATCCCTTTTAACGATTATTTTTGGAAAACATACCCCTCTACACTAGATTTGAACTACCATTACAATAAGTAGGTTAAGTTATGGTAGATTTGGGGCAAAATGGGTGGAGAATTTCTCTACCTTTTTTTTATTAAAAAAGTCATTTACGCGAAAAAGGTATCTTAACGAGAATTTTATTTTCCATTAGATTCAAAGTGAACTGACAAAGACTGTCTGTTTTACTTTTCAAATTCAGAAACTTATCCAAATCTTAGTCATTTAACCACACAGTGTATCAATCAATTCTTAGTCAAAATAACACATTTTAAGTCGTGTTGTATTACTTCTTCTAAAAACTTCCATGATCACTTGATTTTTATTGAGATTTCTTCTTTCACAACTATGTCTGACGCGAATTTTGGATTAACACCTAATTACTCATTAGAAATTTATTACGGATAAAAATGTTTTTTAATCTAAACAAAGTAGTTATACCATTTAAACTTAAAATATACTGGATTTAAAAGTAAAGTTCTCGATACGTTTTTTTTATTTTAAAAACAACTCGAACAGACGGTTGAGTATATAATTGGAATCATCGTTCGTTCGAGCGCGAAGCGCATTGAGAACCAACACTAATTTTTGTTGCTTTTATAGATGTCCTATTTTTAAAAAGAAAATTCAAAGTTTAAACGATACAACAAATAATCTGGATTCAACCATAAAAAAAGAGGTTAAGCCTTACTCTATTTTTTGGGGCAACCTCTTAAAACCAAAAATTAAAAATGCTAAGTTTATCTATATATTTGGTTTTCTCGTTTTATATCGGCCATTTCTCCTTTAGCATCAATCACTATTGCTTTTATGTTTTGTTTCAAAGATGGTATGGTAAAATCATACGTTGGATAAGCCCAATCCCAGCTTTCTAAATCATTTCTTTTTAAATTAGATTCATTGGGTTTTGACCAACGCATGGCTGTTTGAGGTATATAATAGAGCTCTTGCGTTCCATTTTCGTAAGAAACAGTTATTTCAATCGGCATAGGTGTTCTCCCCAAACGTTCTAGGGTAACTTTTGTTGCCTGTTTTTCTTCAACTACTTCTTTTATTGCGTAATCAATAGTATTTGTTGTTTTAGTCCATTCTGTTAGGTACCAATCTAAATTGGCTCCTGTTATTTTTTCAGCTGTATGGATAATATCTGTTGGAGTTGGATGCGTAAATTTAAAATCGGCATAATAGCGTTTTAAAATTTTAATTAAATTTTCTTTTCCAACAAGGTATTCTAGTTGGGTTAAAAACAAGTTACCTTTGCTATAAGCCTGAATGCTATACGGTCTATTTTCATCATAATGATCTGCGTGAGTAGTTTGTGGTTGTTCTTTTCCTGATTTAACTAATGAAAAATATGCTTTATAGGAATCTTCATGAGGGTTTTGTAGTTTTTTATCTGCTATTTCATTTAACCCATAATTTTCTAACCAAGTGGTAAACCCCTCGTCCATCCAACTATATTTACTTTCGTTTGTTGCTAAAATATGTTGAAACCAAGAATGTGCCATTTCGTGAGCGGTAACCCCAATTAGACCTTCTTGGGTTCCTTCTCCTAAAATTAAGGTACACATTGCATATTCCATACCTCCATCTCCACCTTGTATAACAGAATATTGTTTATAAGGATATGAGCCAACTGTTTTATTGTATATATCCATTAACTGAGAAGTTTTAGGTTGTAAATTTTTCCAATTTTGAATAATTTCGGGTTTATTTTGATATAAAAAGTGTAGTGTAACACCATCAGGACGTATTAACTTATCATGAAGATATTCTTTATCTGCAGCCCAAGTAAAATCATGAACTTGAGGAGCTATAAAATGCCATGTTAGGGTTTTTGCTTTTTTAGGATATATTACTTTAAAACCATTTTCTTCATATCCTTTTCCAACTTCATTTGCATTTTGTAGATATCCGCTTCCTCCTAAGACATATTCTTTATCTATGGTAATTTTAACATCGAAATTACCCCATACGCCGTGAAATTCACGACCAATATAAGGGTCTGCTTGCCAACCATCTATGTCATATTCAGCCATTTTAGGATACCATTGTGACATAGAAAGTTCTATTCCTTCTTTGTTATTTCTACCACTTCTACGAATTTGAACAGGTACTTGTCCATCAAAATCCATTGTAAAGGTAGTGCTTGTTTTAGGCATAAGAGGTTTTGCCAAATTTACCTCTAAAATGGTACTTACACGTTTACTTATAACGGCTATACCGTCTTGCTTTAAATTATTTACATATAAATATCCTATTTCATTAGGTTTTAAAGCACTAATTCTACTTTCTTTTACTTCTTTACCCTCTACTTTTACTTTATTTACCATGCGTCCATCAGGATCTTTAATTGATTTTAAACGCGCATCCATGGGACTGTTAGGCTGAAAAGCATTGTTATACAAATGTATATATACTCTCTTTAAGGTGTCTGGAGAATTATTAGTATATAGCAATGTTTGTTTCCCTTTATATTGATAATTTTTCACATCCATATAAACTTCCATCTTATAATCTGCATGCTGTTGCCAATAACTGGGATTGGGATTTTTTTGCGCTAAAGCCAATAAAGGGAAAAAGAATAGTACGTATTTTTTCATATCTATTAAATAAAAAAGAAGGGATTAAATCCCTTCCAAATATACTAATTTAAACTAAGAGTTATTTTTTTGTAATTTTTTCAGCCATTTTTAAGGCATTATAAGCATTTACTATTTTACCGGATTTAGAAATTTTATCTAAAGTAGTAGGTTCAGCATTTTCGCCCGCTAGGGCAAAAGTGTTGGTTAAAGAAATCCCTGATTCTATTAAAATTTGTTTTACTTGAACAGCTTTTAATTCTGGGTAAAAAGCTCTTATTAAGGCTGCTACTCCAGCAACATTGGGCGATGCCATAGAGGTCCCTTGCAAATATTCATATTGATTATTAGGAACGGTTGCATATATTTTTACCCCCGGTGCAAAAACATCTACATTTACCTTTCCGTAGTTAGAAAAATTAGCCATTACTTTTGATCCGTACTCATAATTTAAAGCGCCTACTGTAATTACGTTATCTGCAAATTCGGGATTACTTCCTTCTGCATCATTAGGGTAATTAGGCTTTACATCAATATTTTCTGCATCATTCCCTGCTGCGTGAACAAAAAGTACATCTTTGGAGGCTGCATATTTAATAGCGTCATAAACCCATTCTTTATTAGGAGAAAAAGCTTTTCCAAAACTTCCATTGATTACTTTGGCTCCATTATCTACCGCATAACGAATAGCTAAAGCAATGTCTTTATCATATTCATCGCCATTAGGAACGGCACGTAATGCCATAATTTGAACGTATTCTGATGCTACACCATCGCCTCCTTTTCCATTACCTCTAGTTTGTGCTATAATTCCCGCTACGTGAGTTCCGTGTTTACCACTTTCTTTCTTAGGCCCTATAACATTGCTATTGCCATATTTTGTTTGGGTAATATCGTAAGGATTATCGCCTACTGGTTTACGTCCATCAAATTCTGTATTTAAATTATAATTTAATTGATCATAAACATAATCTTTATACTCTCCTATTTCAGTATCAAATTTTGCTTTATCTCCTCCCATGTTAGACAATACTTGCCCAATAATATTTTGAGATTGAAGCAATGTTTGATCTGTTGTTTTGATTGTTTTTACCTCAGCAAGAGTATAATTTTTCTTTTTTAAATACTCCGCAATGTTTTTATCTGCATTTACAATTGCGTCTATTTGAGTTTTTTGAGGTTCTAGCTCAGATTTTTTTTGTGTTAAAAGAGCTAAAGCATTTTCATATTGAACGGAACCATCATTCCCTTTTTTCACGATGCGGGTTAATTCTAACTGTTCGTTATCTGCATCCCCTAAAAAGTTCCATCCATGAATATCGTCTATATAACCATTATTATCATCGTCTTTTTTATTTCCTGGAATTTCTTTGGAATTTTTCCAAATGGCTGGTTTTAAATCTTCATGTTCAATATCAATTCCAGAGTCAATAACACCTACAATGATCTTATTTGCTTTTTTCCCTTTTAATAATTGATCATACGCTTTATCAACTCCCATTCCTGGAATCGTATCTTTAATAAGATCTAGATGACTCCAACGTTGTAAGTCTTTTTCCTTAATGGGAGTCATTTTTAAAGGCATTTGATCAATTTTTTTAGGATCAATGCTCACAATTCCTTTTGGCGCACTACAACTAGCAATCATCATTCCTATAGCACCCGTAAAAGTTATCGTTTTTAAAATTCTCATAAATATAATTTTAGGCTGTAAATATCTTATTTATATTAATATCAAAAAGTTGTTTTAACATTAGATTAATATATCCTCTAATTGAAAAGTTTCTTTTAGTCGAACGCCTTTTTCTGTTTTTTCAACTGTTATAATGGGATTATGTGCATCATGCTCCAACCATAAATAAAAGTTTTTTTCGGCTGCTTCGTTCAAAAATTTTTCTTTTTCGGATAGTGTTAACAGCGGGCGAGTATCATATCCCATTACATAAGGCAGAGGTATATGTCCTGCTGTAGCTAACAAATCTGCCATAAAAACGATTGTTTTATCTTTATATTGTATGTGGGGTATCATTTGTTTTTCCGTGTGACCATCAACATATAAAATACCAAAATTCAACTCATCTGAAATTCCATAGTCTGAATCAGACCTTTTTATAAAATTTAAATGCCCACTTTCTTGCATGGGTAAAATATTTTCACTCAAAAAAGAGGCCTTCTCTCTTGGATTGGGCTTAGTAGCCCATTCCCAATGGTTTTCATTAGTCCAATAGGTTGCCTTTTTAAATGCTACTTCATACCCTGTTCTATCTTTATTCCAGTTGACACATCCTCCACAATGATCAAAATGTAAATGGGTCATAAATACATCTGTTATATCCTCTCGATGAAAACCGTATTTAGCTAATGATTTATCCAAAGTATCCTCTCCCCATAAAGAATAATAACCAAAAAATTTTTCGGATTGTTTATTTCCCATTCCTGTATCTATCAAAGTTAACCGGTTTCCTTCTTCAATGAGCATACAACGAGCTGCTATATCTATTAAGTTATTAGAGTCTGCAGGATTGGTTTTGTTCCAAATAGCTTTGGGTACAACTCCAAACATAGCGCCTCCGTCTAATTTAAAATTACCTGATTCTATGGGATATATTTTCATAATGTTCAAACTTTATTTTTATATTCATACATGAAGCCATTGTTTTTGTATAGGCTTTGAGAAGATCTTTTTTATGTCTTTAATTTATGATTAGGAAAGTCAAATATACTAAAAAGATGTATGACGTTTCTCTTATGACTTTACTTACACAAAATAGATATTAAATGGTGTCTTTCTGCGGTATCTTTTCTTAGTGATTTATCAAATTTTGTTTTTTTATCTATTGAATAATTTCTAGAAATTCTAATTGAACTCCCCTTTCAAATGAGCTTTTTCAGTGTTATTTGAAACATTAAAATGGAGTTTGTTTTCTTTGATGTTCACGCTTTATATGATTCATACTGTATTATTTTTAATATTTGAATCATTTTATCATCTAAACAGAGTATTTTTTAATATTTACTTTTTCTTTATCCTTTTATTTCTATTATAAAATCTAACATATAATTTGGATTTCACATTAAGCAATAATTCCAGAATATAAAATTTCTAGAATAAGAATAGTTCTCATTTTTTTAATTCATTAAAAAGGTGCTCAAGTTTCTTATTTTTATTAAAACGATATGTTTTTTTTACGATCAGTTTCTGTATCGTATTAATTCGTTCTTTAGTTATAGGATGTGAGCTCAAAAATTCAGGAACTGATAAAGCTGTAGAGTTTTCTTCTTTTTCTAATGTGGTAAATAAATCTATCATGCCTTTGGGATCTATTTGATTAGCCAACATTAGTTTAAAACCTTCCTCATCTGACTGTGTTTCAAAGTTTCTGGAAAAGGAGAGCGAATACAAACTATCTGCATGCTGTCCTACCACAGACATGATACCATTTATATCTCCTAACATTACTGATAAAAAAAGATACCCTGATAAATCTCTGCATAATAATTTTATTGCATGCCTTTGGTTTACATGAGCTGTTTCATGACCTAGTAAGGCTACTAATTCTTCATACGTTTTTATCTTATCTAATATTCCTTTATAAACCACTATATTTCCATCAGGAAGAGCAAACGCATTTACTATAGGCGAATCTACTATCGTAAAATGTAATTTTTTAGTATTTTTTAATTTTAGTTGGTCTGCAAATTCTTGCAATAATTGAGACTCTTTTTCTTTTTTATTTTCAGTTAAAATAAATTGATTAAAAGCTGAAACTCCCAACTTGTCATCAAAACTTTGAGGTAATAAAACGGCGGCTTTTTCTCCTAACCAGGGAACTACATAAAAATAGCTAAAAATAACAGAAACAAATAAAATCATGGCTATAGAAATAACTATAATTAAATTTAAATTTCTAATTTTTTGATTCCAATCAAGTTGCTTGTTTTCAGACAAATATTGTTTAAATTCTTGTATGAATTTTTGATCCGTTATTTGAATGTTTTGCGAAACATCTAACTTGTAATGCAATACTACTAGATTGGATTGAAAAGTGTGATCCAATTCGTTAATAGACCAATTTAAACAACCTTTTTCTTTATTTTCAAAAAACAGGCAGTTTTTTCTAATATCTAAAAAAAGTTCAACGAAATGGGGTTTAGAAGAAACCCCATCATAATATATAGCTTGTGCCTTAGTTATTGTCATTATATTACTAAATCCATATCTAACATATCTTCCATATCCTCACCTGTAGCATCTTTATAAATCTCTTCTGTTTGATTAATCGTGCTAAGATCAATTGTTCCTTCTAATTGAATAGAGGACAATAGGAACTTCATAATGCGCATTTCAACCCAAGCTGCTCCTATACCAAAAGTAAACATGATAATTAACAAATTGACAATGGCTACCTTAAAAAGTTCTCCCCCAGTAATATTGGTAGAAATTTTTAATTCGTCTTCATCTTTGTACATTTTTAGGTTATTTATATAATATTCAATAATTTCTTTTTGCCACCAAAAACCATAAATACCAAGAGTAAACAAGGTTAAAAAATAACCTTTAATATTTAGTATCAAATAATCGCCCCCATTTCCCTCATACTCCATTTTTATATTTCCTAAACGAATATTTTGAAGAGTATATTTTCTTAAGTTAATTGTAAACCAAGAACCATAAATTCCAAATGTTATTACAGTAAGCCCAAACCATTTTAAGAAATTAATCATTAATTCCTTACGGTTTCCTCTATACCCAAAACGAATCCCTCTCCATGAAGTTCTAGACATTCTGTAACGATAAGACCCGTGTATAGCAAAAGGCACTATAACTAAAATAACACCTACTAAAAATAGGGAAGCAATACTTTCAAAACCTGCATGATAAATTAAACCTAAAAAAACCGCTAGACCTAAAAAAACCGCAATACTTGTTATATATCCTTTAAACATTTCTTTTCCTGTACCATGAAACTCAAAAGGACTCCCGTCTAAGGTCGTTTCACTATACAAATATTTCAACCGTTTTTCTTTTGCCCAAGGATGATAAAAGCCTAGTGTTACAGCATTTAATACCCAATTAAGAATTAAAATTCCAAAATACGTTTCGCCTTTCCCGCAAAAGTCCATACTGTAGCTTTTAGCTTGCTTTAATTTTTGATCCATTCTTTAAATAGTTAATTTGTTTTTGTAACGCAATATAAAGGAATTCAAGAATCTATCATAACTATTTTTTATTATAAAATTGATTACAAAAATGTTAGAGATTATGAAAAAGAATTTTTATGTTGTACCTTTGCAATTAATTTAGACAAAATCAAAATAAGAAATGATAAAAGTTTCAGAATCAGCAAGTAAGAAAATCATGGATATGATGAAAGAAGACGGCTTTGATGCTTCAAAAGATTTCGTGCGTGTAGGAGTAAAAAGTGGCGGTTGTTCGGGCTTATCTTATGAGCTTAAATTTGACAAAGAAACCACCGAAAACGACAAAATTTTTGAAGACAATAACGTTAAGATAGCTGTTGAAAAAAAATCATATTTGTATCTAATAGGCACTGTACTTGAATATTCAGGAGGGCTTAATGGTAAGGGTTTTGTTTTTAACAACCCCAATGCACAAAGAACCTGTGGGTGTGGCGAGAGTTTTTCTCTTTAATTTAAAACATATAGCATTGCAAACAAAAAGAAACCTTTTTCAAAAGATTATGGTTTAATGAAGCCCATTAATAAAGAATAAGTCTTTCTATAACTTCTAAAGAAGATGGAAAGATCCAAAAAAAGAAACGACTAAAGATTGTTAGATACCGTTTCTTCTTATAACAAAAGCTTCAGTTGGAGAATTTATTCTCGCTCTATTTAGCTTTTGATTTGAAGTATATTTCAATAGAAGAATTTGAAAATGAATGCTAAAATTAGTGATATATCAAAGTTAACAAGTGAATTAATAAAGTATCTGGATTCAGCTTTATAACTTTTAACTTTAAAAACATTATATACAAAATGAGTAAATATACCGAAGACGATTTAAAAATAGAACTAGAAAACAAAGAATACGAATACGGTTTTTACACTGATATCGAGTCAGAAACGTTTCCTGCGGGCTTAAACGAAGGTATTGTTCGAGCTATTTCTAAAAAGAAAAACGAACCGGAATGGATGACCGAATGGCGTTTAGAAGCATTTCGTATTTGGAATGAAATGACAGAACCAGAATGGGCTAACGTTCATTATGAAAAACCTGATTTTCAAGCAGTATCATACTATTCCGCACCTAAGAAAAAAGACAAATACAATAGTTTAGACGAAGTAGATCCCGAACTATTAGAAACATTTAAAAAGTTAGGAATCTCAATTGATGAGCAAAAACAACTAACAGGGGTTGCCGTTGATATTGTAATGGATTCAGTATCTGTAGCCACTACATTTAAAAAAACCTTAGCCGAAAAAGGTATTATTTTTTGTTCTATATCAGAAGCTATTCAAGAACACCCTGAACTGGTTCGAAAATATATCGGAACTGTTGTTCCTCAAAAAGATAATTTCTATGCAGCCTTAAATTCCGCTGTTTTTTCTGATGGAAGTTTTTGCTATATACCAAAAGGCGTTCGTTGCCCTATGGAGTTATCAACCTATTTCCGTATTAACCAAGGAGGAACGGGACAGTTTGAAAGAACTTTAGTTATTGCTGATCAAGGCAGCTACGTTTCTTATTTAGAAGGCTGTACAGCACCTAGTCGTGATGAAAATCAATTGCACGCAGCTGTTGTTGAACTCATTGCTCTTGACAATGCCGAAATTAAATACTCAACCGTTCAAAACTGGTATCCAGGAAATAAAGAAGGAAAAGGCGGTGTCTATAACTTCGTAACTAAACGCGGTTTATGCGAAAAGAATGCTAAAATTTCTTGGACACAAGTTGAAACAGGTTCTGCTGTAACCTGGAAATACCCGTCTTGCATACTAAAAGGAGATAACTCAATAGGCGAATTTTACTCTATTGCCGTTACCAACAATTTTCAACAGGCAGATACTGGAACGAAAATGATTCACTTAGGTAAAAACACCAAGTCAACAATCATTTCTAAAGGTATATCTGCTGGAAAATCACAAAACAGCTATAGAGGATTAGTACAAATTAGTTCTCGTGCCGAAAATGCACGTAACTTCTCTCAATGTGACTCTTTATTAATGGGTAACAACTGTGGCGCACATACCTTCCCTTACATTGAATCCAAAAATTCAACCGCAAAAATCGAACACGAAGCCACAACTTCTAAAATTGGCGAAGACCAAATTTTTTACTGTAATCAACGTGGTATCCCTACAGAAAAAGCAATTGCATTAATTGTAAATGGTTTTAGCAAAGAAGTATTAAATAAGCTGCCAATGGAATTTGCGGTAGAAGCGCAAAAATTATTAGAAATTTCTTTAGAAGGGTCAGTAGGATAATGAGCAATTCCGTAATTATAGTTGGTTCATCTCGTAAAAATGGTAATACCACCACAATTGCTGATGCTATTGCAAAGCAATATAAAATGGCTATTATTAATTTAAGTGATTACCAGTTTACTTATTACGATTACGAGAACAAAAATACAACAGATGATTTTCTTCCGCTAATGAAGAAAATCATACAAAAATATGACACCCTTCTATTTGCAACACCAATATATTGGTACAATATGAGCGGTATCATGAAGGTTTTTTTCGATCGCTTTTCTGATTTAATCCAAATTGAAAAAGATTGGGGCAGAAAATTAAGAGGAAAAAAAATGGCCGTAATTTCTAATTCGCATGATTTTGAAAAAGATTTAGACTATAATTTCTATATACCCTTTCAAAAATCAGCCGAATACTTAGGAATGCAATATATAGGAAATAAGCATATTAATGCCGATAATCCTAAGGAATTAAACAACGTAGAATTAGCTTTTTTATAAAATATAAACAAAATGCTTAAGATTAGTAACTTACATGCTTCGATAGAAGACAAAGAAATATTAAAAGGTATCAACCTTGAAATTAAAGCGGGTGAAGTTCACGCAATTATGGGACCTAATGGTGCTGGTAAGTCAACACTTTCTTCTATCATTGCTGGAAATGAAAACTATGAGGTTTCTCAAGGTGAAATTATTTTAGATGGTGAAGAAATTTCTGAAATGGCTCCTGAAGAAAGAGCTCATAAAGGCGTTTTCCTATCATTTCAATACCCTATTGAAATCCCAGGGGTTTCAGTAACCAACTTCATTAAAACAGCCATTAATGAAAAACGTAAAGCAAATGGTGAAGAAGAAATGCCTGCTAACGAAATGCTGAAAAAAATTCGTGAAAAATCAGAATTATTAGAAATGGATAGAAAATTCCTTTCTCGTTCCTTAAATGAAGGGTTCTCTGGTGGTGAAAAAAAACGTAATGAAATTTTTCAAATGGCTATGTTAGAACCTAAAATTGCCATTCTTGACGAAACAGATTCTGGTTTAGATATTGATGCTTTACGTATTGTGGCTAATGGCGTAAATAAATTAAAAAATGAAAACAATGCGGTTTTAGTAATTACACACTATCAACGTTTGTTAGATTATATCATTCCTGATTTTGTTCACGTACTAATGGATGGTAAAATCGTAAAATCAGGCACTAAAGAATTAGCCCTTGAATTAGAAGAAAAAGGATACGATTGGATTAAAAATGAGCTAGCATAAATTTTGTTTCAAGTTTCAGGTTTCAAATTATATGACTACAATAAATAAGTTTGAAAAATTAGAAATCTGGCAAGAAGCACAATTATTAGCCAAAGAAATTCATTTGATCTCAAAAGAAACGGAACTAAAAACTAATTTCAGATTTAAAGAACAAATTAAATCTTCTTCTGGTTCGATGATGGATAACATAGCAGAAGGTTTTGAAACAGATGGAAATATAGAATTCGGACAATTCTTATCTATCGCAAAAGGTTCAGTTGGAAAGTGCCGTTCTCAAATATATAGACTTTATGACTATGAATATATTTCAGAAGATAAATTCGTAGAATTAAAAAATAAATATGAAAATCTAAGCGATAGAATTATTAAAAATTTTATTGCTTATTTAAATAAGAAAGATTTCAAAGGAACCAACTTCCAATAACTTGGAATTTGAAACTTGAAACTTGAAACAAAAGAAGTATGGATTTAAAAGAAAAATTACTTTCCTCTTTTATGGCGTTTGAAGAAAAGGTAGATGTAACCACTGAGTTACACGACCTTCGTACTTCCGCATTGAAAAATTTTGAAGCTAAAGGTTTTCCAACAAAAAAAGAGGAAGCTTGGAAATACACATCGCTGAATACAGTATTAAAAAACGATTTTAGCATTTTTCCTAAAAAAGAAAATGCAGTTGAAATTAAGGATGTAAAAAAATACTTTATCAACAATGTAGACACTTATAAAGTAGTGTTTATCGACGGTGTTTTTAGTACTTTCTTATCCTCAACCACACATGATGGATTAGATGTTTGCTTAATGTCCTCCGCATTAACAAAACCTAAATATAAAATGGTTATTGACACTTACTTTAATCAGATAGCAAGTAAGGAAGAAACATTAACTAGTTTAAACACCGCTTTTGCTTATGAAGGAGCCTATATAAACATCCCTAAAAGCAAAGTAGTTGAAAAACCTATTGAAATTATTTATTTCTCAACGGGCGTTGAAAATGCTCTAATGATACAACCCCGTAATCTAGTTATTGTAGGTGAAAATGCACACGTGCAAATTATCGAGCGTCATCAGAGTTTAAACAAAAACCCTGTATTTACTAATTCAGTAACAGAAGTTTTTGCTCAAAAACGTGCCATTGTGGATTACTATAAAATTCAAAATGATTTACAATCCGCTAATTTAATTGATAATACCTATATTGCTCAAAAACAAGAAAGCCGAGTTTCTGTACATACATTCTCTTTTGGAGGAAATATTACTCGTAACAATTTAAATTTCTATCACCAAGGAGAACGTATTGATTCTACCCTGAAAGGAATTACAATTATTGGAGACAAACAACACGTAGATCATTACACATTAGTTCAGCATGCACAACCAAATTGTGAAAGCCATCAAAACTACAAATGTATCTTAGATGATCATGCAACGGGTGTTTTTAATGGCAAAATTTACGTTGAAAAAGAAGCACAAAAAACAGATGCTTTCCAACAAAACAACAACGTTTTATTAAGTGAAAAAGCATCTATAAATGCAAAACCACAATTAGAAATCTTTGCTGATGACGTAAAATGTTCACACGGGTGCACCATTGGTCAGCTCGACGAAAGTGCCTTATTTTATATGCAACAACGTGGTATCCCTAAAAAAGAAGCCAAAGCATTGTTAATGTACGCTTTTACCAGCGAAGTAACTTCAAGCATAAAAATACCTGAATTAAAAGAAAAAATTGGTAAAATAATTGCCTCTAAATTAGGTGTAAATATGGGATTTGATCTATAAAACACTTGTTCATTTTTATAAAATCTAATGGAAAAGTATTGGCTCAATTCTTACAAAATACTGCTCTAAAATATAAAAACCCCGTTTTAGCTATTCTTGCCAAAACGGGGTTTAATTCTAAAACTATAATGTATTGATTTTGCTAATCAACACCATTTTACTTAGTATAAAAAACAATTAATATTAGTTCAACCCTATATCATCTTTTCAATGTATACCCTCTTGCCCTTCTTGTTTTTTTACATCATCCGTTTTTTCATCCCATTTATCGGAATTCTCTTTTAAATCAGCAAACCAATCTCCCAAAACAGGCAATAATATTTCCGATGTTTTCATACAAGGGTTAAAAAACAAGGAATTGTCTTGTGTTTCTTTGCTTATAATCATATCATTTACATTTACCTTCTGAAAAAGATTCAAAACAACACCAATTAATAAAACTGATTTTAATACGCCAAAAGCTCCTCCTGCCAACGTATTCGCCCAACCTAAAAAAGCAAAACTAGCAATACTCGAAAGCAATTTTGCAATCAAATGAATTCCTAATACAACAAATGCCAAAGTAATAACAAATGCTGAAACTTGAATCGTTTTAGATGACCACAAAACATTTTCTTGTAAAATACCACTTACGAGATACGAAAACTTAATGGCAATAAAAATTCCTACAAAAAAAGCTACTAACGAAGCTAGCTCTACAAACAAACCATTTTTAAATCCTTTATAAAATCCAAAAACCAATAAAGCCCCTATAATAATATCTATAAATCCCATTTTATTTTTTTTCAAATATAACAAAAAGAGAAAACAAGAAAGAAAAAAGAGGGCTATCCTTTATTAGTATTATATTTGCAGAAAGAAGAAAATCTTTTAATCTTTCTTCTTTCCTCTATATAAAAAATGAGTCGAGATATACAATTAAAAAAGCGTTGGGAACAAATTGTTGCGTTCCTATCCAATAAATTTGCCGATGGTGACGAACTTGATTTAGATGCTATTATTTATCTAATAGGCATACAAGAATTAGGTAAATTTAACCAAAACTTTAAAAAAGATGAAAAAATCAATTTAATGCACATAGCTATCTGTAGGCTATTAGAGCCCTATGGGTATTACGAATTTGACTATTTTGATCAAGAAGGTTGGCCTCATTACAAAATAAAAGAAGAACTACCTCCGTTAAAAGCAGGTGAACAATCTGTTTTAATGAAAGAAGCTATTGTGAATTATTTTGTGGAAAAAAAAATTATTGAGTAATCAACACACACGAATGAATAATTAGAAATATAAATTAAACTATTCACTAATCACTAAAAAAAATTAAATTTGCACCTTTCAAAGGAGAACCGATGATAGATAAGATTAAAGAATACATTGCCGAAGCCCAAGCTTTTGATACACAGGATAAGGAAAAGTTAGAAGCATTCCGAATTAAGTTTCTTGGAAGCAAAGGACTAGTAAAAGACATTTTTGCTGAATTTAAAAATGTGCCAAATGATCAAAAAAAAGAATTTGGTCAAATGATCAATACATTAAAAAATACAGCCGAAGAAAAAGTAAAATCAATTCAAGAAGCTTTAGAAAGTAAAGAAGAAGTCAAAGGATTATATGGTGATTTAACACGTCCTTCCGAACCTATTAAATTAGGTTCAAGACATCCTATATCATTAGTTAAAAACCAAATTATTGATATTTTTTCAAATGTAGGTTTTAACGTTTCTGAAGGCCCCGAAATTGAAGACGATTGGCACAATTTTACCGCTTTAAATTTACCGGAATATCATCCCGCACGCGATATGCAGGATACTTTCTTTATTCAAACCAATCCAGACATATTGCTACGCACTCATACATCATCCGTGCAAGTGCGCTATATGGAAAATAACAAACCTCCTATTCGTACCATTTCCCCAGGACGTGTTTTTCGTAACGAAGCCGTTTCTTCACGTTCACACTGTATTTTTCATCAAGTAGAAGGTTTATATATTGATAAAGACGTTTCTTTTGCTGATTTAAAGCAAACTTTGCTTTATTTTACCAAAGAGATGTTTGGCAAATCTAAAATCCGTTTACGCCCTTCGTATTTTCCTTTTACAGAGCCAAGTGCTGAAGTAGATATTTACTGGGGATTAAAAAATGAAATAGATTACCGCATTACTAAAGGAACAGGATGGTTAGAAATCATGGGATGTGGAATGGTAGATCCTAACGTACTAAAAAATTGCGATATTAATCCTGAAGAATACAATGGATTTGCTTTTGGTATGGGTATTGAACGTATTGCTATGTTATTGTACCAAATTGGAGACATTCGTATGTTCTATGAAAATGATGTACGTTTCTTAGAACAATTTAAATCAAGTATATAATTACATAAAGTCAAATATTGAAAGTCAAAAGTCTGAAATAAAACAAGCTTTTGACTTTCTTCTTTTTAATATTAATACTAAAATGAAAAAAGACATTATAATCCCTAAAGTAGAAAATGTATTCTTAGCCGCTGTACAAGAATGGAATGATGATTTTATGGATAAAGTATGGAATGTTTACCTTATTAATGATTCTGATTTTGAATTAGAAAATATTATAGTCGTTTCTAAAGCTTACGGCAAAATAGACGGTGAAATGCGCAAAACATCTTTATTACGTCACGGATTTAAAACATTGCCAAGCGTTTCTGCTTTAAAAATAGAAATGATAGAAAGTAGTGTTCTAGCCCTTAATAATGAGTTTATGGTAACTTATTTCATAGGAAATACACTTTACGACAAAAAATTTACTTTTCGACAAAATACAATTAATGAACGTGCTACCGAAGAAGTTCCTATTTTATGGCAAAATGGAGTGGTAGTAAAGTAAATAAGACGATCTAAAAAGAAGATAATTCCTAATTTTATTTTGTTTAATCTTTTACTTTGGGAGAAAGACTAGGAGAAATCACATAATACCTTTTGTAATGTGACTTCTCCTATCATCAAAAAATAGATTAGATCTTATAAAATTCCTTTATACCGGTTCATTTATTATCTAAAAATCAATCTAATTTTTCTGTTAATTTTTTAAAGACTTTCTTTGCTTCTTTGTTTTCATACAAAACTTGATAAACTGCATCTAATATGGGAGTTTTAGCTTCATATTCTTGATTTAATGCCCAAGCACTTTTTGTAGCATAGTATCCTTCTGCAACCATACTCATTTCCATTTGAGCTGATTTTACAGTATATCCTTTACCAATCATATTACCAAACATACGATTCCTTGAAAAAACAGAATATCCTGTTACGAGCAAATCTCCCAAATAAGCTGAATTATTTATATTTCGTTTCATACGATGTACCTGTTTAATAAACCGCTTCATTTCTCGAATAGCATTGCTCATTAATACCGCTTGAAAATTATCGCCATATCCTAATCCATGAGCAATACCTGCCGCAATAGAATAAATGTTTTTTAAAACAGCCGCATACTCAGTACCTACAATATCATCTGATGTTTTAGTCTTGATATAATAACTAGAAAAATTGGTTGCTACAATCTTTGCTTTTTCCATATCACCACAAGCTATAGTTAAATAAGAAAGTCGCTCTAATGCTACTTCCTCTGCATGACAAGGACCTGTTATTACACCAATATTTTCGTAGGGTATATTGTATTTTGTATGAAAATGCTCTCCTACTATTAAACTACTTTCAGGAACAATTCCTTTAATCGCTGAAAAAATAACTTTCCCATCAAGACTCTCCGTCATTTTTTCGAGTTCAGCACTCAAAAAAGCAGAAGGTATTGCAAAAATTACATAATCAGCATCTTTTACAGCCTTATTAATATCGTTCGTTAGTTGTAATTTATTGATATCAAATGCTACAGAACTTAAGTAGTTTGGATTGTGTTTGTGTAATTTCAAATGCTCTAATGCGTAAATACTTCGCATGTACCAAGCAATTTGATCTACATTTTCACATAACATTTTTACGATTGCAGTAGCCCAACTACCACCACCGATAACAGCAAATTTGGGTTGTGTATTCATACTTTATTACCTCCCTATTCATTTTTAGTACGCCTAGGGCAAACGTTTTGTTATTTACCTATTAGAATGAGATAAAAAATTCTAATACGTAAACTTACTATTTTAAACAAGAAACCAAAGTTACAAAAAAAATGGCACGCATATTGGATAGTTCAGTTAGGAAACCTCAAAATCTTAATAGTATGAAAACAATAAAAATTTTTTTATTGATTATAATAATACCTTCCTTATTTCAGTCTTGTACTCATGAAACAATAATTGAAGACCATCATACTCCCAGTATTACAAACATAAGTTTACCAAAACTAATGGAAAGTTATGATTTATGGCATGTAGATTATAATGCTACAGAAGGTCCTGGTGACATTCCTTTCATAACACGTGCTTTTACTATTTCTTTTTTAAATGGGGCTTTATATGCTAACAATAACTTAACAGGTATTGGATCAACTGGCAACGGATTTGGAATAAGAATAGGAGCCTATAATTATTATCCTAATTCTATTCGTATTTTTCATGATGTATACGGAACATTTGAATTAGAAATAAGTCAATTAACAAATAATAAAATTAGGATACATGATCCTTTCCGAAAAGTAAGCTATTATTTAACGGGATACCAACGAAATAACTTTGGTTATAACAAATTATTTAATGATAACATTCATTACTTTTTACAAGAATATAAAGCTTGGGAAAAAGTGTACACTAGTAGAATAGGTGCTTTAAATGATTTTGATAAAGAAAATTTCATACAATTTCTAGCGGGCGGAACAAACAATCATTTTCGTTCTTCAAAAGACTTACGAGGGACAAATGTAAATAATATATACTGGGATTTTAATGGTTTATATGGTGTTTCAAACAATCTTAATCCTTATACTAAAAATTTAACATTAGATTATGATTTTTGGAACAATGAATCTTTTTCATTAAGCGTTATTAATGACCATCGAATTCGATTGTTTCATAACACAAGTGGTACAACGTATGAATTTGAAGGTAGAGGATTAGTACAATATCTTCGTTTGCCTGTTAGCAAAACAAAAACAGATGTAAAAAATAATTGGGTTAAAAGTTAAGTTACGTTTGTTTTTGGTGTTTAGTAAAAAAGCGCACATTGAATAAATCAAGTGCGCTTTTTGAAATTATATTCTGAACTAATTCAGAATATCAAAAACCATTTTAATAACTCATTTCTATAATGGCTCTTACTTTCTCAGGTGTAATGTTTTGTTTTTCTCCTAGTCCTTTCCATCCTCTTTCTTCAAAACGATTTACAATTACAGAAGCTGTTTCTGAATAATTTTCCGTGTTTTCAGACAAACGAGTAAGCATTCCCATCGTGTGAAAAAATTCAATTGTTTTTTCAATTGCTTTTTGAGCAATTTCATCATCAGATCCTGTTAAATTCCAAACTCTCTTTCCGTATTGAGTTAATTTTTCCTTTTTAGTATCAAACATTACTTTATACAAATTAGGTCCAATAATTGCTAAAGTTCTTGCGTGATCTATTTCGTACAAAGCCGTTAACTCGTGACCAATCATGTGAGTAGCCCAATCTGAAGGGACTCCTTTTTGAATCAAACCATTCAATGCCATGGTACAACACCACATAAAATTAGATGCTAACTTATAATCTGTTGGATTTTCAACTACAGAAGGACCTATTTCAACTAAAGTTTGTAAAATACTTTCCGCTATTCTATCTTGTAGCATACCGTCATGTGGATAAGTCAAATATTGTTCCATAACATGTGTAAAAGCATCTACTACACCATTTTGTAATTGGCGCTTAGGTAACGATTCTATTACAGTTGGATCACAAATGGAAAATACTGGAAATAAAGCACTACCTCCTAAAGTTAGTTTTTCTTGCGTTGCTTCAATAGTAATTACAGCACCCGAATTCATTTCAGATCCAGTAGCAGGCAAAGTTAAAACTGTTCCAAAAGGAATTATCTCATTAAGATCCTTGAACAATATTCGCTGACGAAGAATTTCTACCTCATCCCCCTGGTATTTAACAGCTCCTGATATAAATTTAGTCCCATCTATTACACTACCACCGCCAATAGCTAGGATAAAACCTATATTTTGTTCACGAATAACTTGAACCGCTTTCATCAAAGTCTCAAAACGAGGATTAGGCTCTATGCCTCCAAACTCAACTACCTCAAATTCCTTTAAAGCCGTTTTTACTTGATCGTAAATCCCATTTTTAAAAATACTTCCACCTCCATAAGTAAGTAAAATCTTAGTGTTTTGAGGCACTAATTCTGTCAATTTTTCTATTTGACCTTTCCCGAAAATATAATTTACAGGGTTGTATAACTCAAAGTTTGTCATGTTTTTTTATGTTTAAAAGCATAAAATTAGAAAACAATCTATCAGAAATATTATAAAATAAAGTTAAATCTTGACAAATCTTGACCCAAAAATTACAAACCTCTGCAAGACAAATAATTAAAAGCGCTAAACAAGATTAATCATTCATTTAAAAACAAAAAAAATCAATGCAAACAACAGAAAAAGATCAACTTATCCCTTTTTTATAGGCAATAAAAAACAGCTTTTTCTTTTACTAATTGCTCTTCATACTCTATAGATTTCAAAACTCAAAAACAGTAAAAATATAGAACGTTTTATTACTCCTATAAAAGCATGAGCTTCTATCGTATACTATTTTAAAAAGAACTTCTTAAAAATAAAAACATATTTTCTACTTTTGCGTAAAAATAACGCAAGATATGAGTATCTCACAAAACATA
This sequence comes from Flavobacterium columnare, assembly GCF_014844295.1. Taxonomy (NCBI): domain Bacteria; kingdom Pseudomonadati; phylum Bacteroidota; class Flavobacteriia; order Flavobacteriales; family Flavobacteriaceae; genus Flavobacterium; species Flavobacterium columnare. Next base: position 1,944,402 of record NZ_CP054494.1, on the reverse strand, counting down.
CGAATAGCCGTTGACGGAGTTGTTTTTGCTTATGCAAATTCATCCTTATATGTATTGCTAATCCAGCAAAAATTTGGAACTGATAGATTACACTGGGCATTACCTGGTGGATTAGTAAAAGAAAATGAGTCATTGATAGATGCTGTAAAACGAGAACTCAAAGAAGAAACCAATGTTACCGTAAATTACATCGAACAACTTTATACTTTTGGTGATGATATTTATCGTGATTCAAGAAACCGTGTCATTTCAGTTGCTTACTTTGCTCTAGTAAATCCCTCTAAACTAAAACTCATAGCTAATACTGATGCTGATGCTGTAGCATGGATTAAAATAAACGAAATACCTAAACTTGCTTTTGATCACAATAAAATTGTAAACAAAGCCCTTGAACGCTTACAAGCTAAATTAACCTACCAACCCATCGGATTTGATTTACTCCCCCAAGAATTTTTATTTTCGGACTTAGAACATTTATATACATCTATCATAGGAAAAGAAATTGATCGACGTAATTTCAGGAAAAAAATTCTCAGTCTAGGCTTTATTGAAGAAACAGATCACATACATCATCCCAAATCAGGTCGCCCAGCCAAATTTTTTAAATTTAATGTAGCTAAATACGAGGAACTTTCTAAAGACGGTATGGTTTTCGAAATTAAGTTTGCTTAAAACATCTATATTTAATATACATAAAGTATTGAATTATTTAAAAATTCAGAACAATTGTATTTAAAAAATTACCACAGATACACAGATTAAAATCACTTAGGAAGTGTATGCTGATATTTATTTCTACCAAGTAGAAAGCTATTGGATTAATTTAAGAAGACGAACTATTACAAAATCTGTGCATCTTTCACAAATAAAATTTTTCCATTGTAGCAGGTAATACAATTCTTAAAAAACATTTATATGTTTTAAAAAATGTCATCTGTTCACCTATAAGCATCTTAAAAATCGACTTTGCGTAAAAAAAACACAAAATATTTTGTCAATAAAAAAATACATCTTATATTTGCGTAATATTAACGCAAACTTATAAAAATATGTTCGTATTAAATTTAGATAAAAGCTTTACTCCCTTTAGAATACAAAACCAAATTGAATGTCAAACATTCACTTTTTCTGGAGGAGAACCCCATATAAAAATTCAACCGTTTGATACCACTCAAAAAGTGATTATTACACATCGTGCAAATAGTTTTAACGATTTTGGATTAATCATTTTAACGATTGATGCCCTAAAAAGAATGGATGTAAAAGAAATTGAACTTTTCATTCCCTATTTTCCAGCAGCCAGACAAGATCGTGTGATGATTCCTGGCGAACCACTTTCGGTAAAAGTATATGCTGATATCTTGAACACTTTAAACCTTTCTAAAGTATATGTGTTTGATGCGCATAGCGAAGTAACTCCTGCGGTACTTAACAATTGCCAAGTCATTACCAATTATAAATTTGTTGAAAAAGTAATTGAAAACATAGGGCAAGAAGTAATTTTAATTTCACCCGATGGCGGTGCTTTAAAGAAAATTTACAAAGTATCTGAATATTTAGGTGGTGTCGAAGTGGTTGAAGCCAGCAAAAGCCGAGATGTTAAAACAGGGAAGCTGAAAGATTTTAAAGTATATACCGATGATTTACAAGGAAAACCTTGTTTAATTGTAGATGATATATGCGACGGAGGCGGAACTTTTATCGGATTAGCCGAAGCATTACAAAAAAAGCAGGCTGGCAAATTATATTTGGCCGTAAGCCACGGAATTTTTAACAAAGGATTCGATCAATTACAAATTTTTGAAAAAATCTTTACAACCAATTCTTTTAAAGATTTTGAAGAAGAAAAAGTTCAAACGATTAAGATTGAAATAGAATGAAATACACAATAGAAAATATAGATAAAAATCTGAAGTTCCTTTTCTTTTGGGGACATCAACCTTCAAAAGATGGAAGTATAACCAAAACTTGTTTTAGTCAATGGTGGCAGAGTTCATTTACTGTGGACGGGATTACCTATCCCACTGCCGAACATTGGATGATGGCACAAAAAGCAAAGTTGTTTAATGATGAAGAAATGTTTGATAAAATCATCAAGGCAAATTCTCCTCATCAGGCTAAAAAGCTAGGTCGATTGGTGAAGGGTTTCGACAATGAAATTTGGAATGCGCACCGATTTGATATAGTAGTTCAAGGGAATTACCATAAGTTCTCTCAAAATGAAGCATTGAAAGAATTTTTACGGAATACCAATGACAGAATCATAGTAGAAGCGAGTCCTGTGGATAAAATTTGGGGTATTGGTCTAACAGGTGATGATTCAAAAGCAGAAAATCCAAGATTATGGAAGGGTTTGAATTTATTGGGATTTGCATTGATGGAAGTGAGGGATAGATTAAATAATAAGTAATGGAAACAACTTTTTACAACCCACAAATATTTGTTATAAAGGATTTTTTAACACCAGCCGAATGTCAGTCGTTAATTGCTACTAGTGAAGTCATTGGATATGAAGAAGCCAAAGTTCAAACAGGTTTACACACGCAAACGATGCTAAAAGGAGTGCGTAATAATGATCGTATTTTATTTGAAAACCCAACAATGGCTGAGGAGTTGTATCAAAGAGCGTTGCCACATTTGACTTGCAAAATAGGTAATTATAGTATGATTGGTTTTAACGAAATGTTTCGTTTTTATCGATACGAAGTTGGACAACGATTCAAAATGCACCGTGATGGTAGTTACGAACGCAATGAAAATGAACGAAGCTTCTTCACTTTCTTAGTATATCTGAATGATGATTTTGAAGGAGGTGCAACCGAGTTTGAAGATATTGTTACCGTTCAATCCAAAACAGGTGATGCGCTAGTATTTTATCATCCGTACCGTCACGAAGGAAAAATACTTGAATCAGGAAAAAAATATGTATTGCGCACTGATATAATGTTTAGAAAAGAAGAAGAATAGTAAAAATAACATACAATTTGTCACTCCGATCTAAGGAGGAGTCACGTAATCTAGTTAAAAGCAAGTAGATGATACATTAAGTCAGCTATTCAAGAAAAGTTTATAAAAATTAAAAAACTTGCAAGCCTTGCGTTCTGATAACTATCGGAGTTGCGGTAAAAAAAAATGAAACGCACACTTCTTAAAGCAGACATCACAACAATACAAGCCGATGCCATTGTCAATGCAGCTAATACCTCTTTATTAGGAGGAGGCGGAGTAGATGGTGTCATTCACAGAGCAGGAGGCTCAAAAATCCTGGAAGAATGCATTCAAATAAGAAACAGACAAGGAGGATGTGAGGTTGGGCAAGCCGTAATAACCACTGCGGGAAATTTACCTGCTCAGTATGTAATTCATACCGTAGGTCCTGTATGGAACGGAGACAAAGAAGAAAAGAAAGCACTTTTGGCGCATTGTTATAAAAATGCTTTAGACTTGGCTGAGGCACACCTATGCAAAACCATCGCATTTCCCAACATCAGCACAGGAATTTATCGTTTTCCAAAGAAAGAAGCAGCTAGTATAGCATTAGAAACCATATATTCTTATCCTTTTAAAAATATAGAAGAAGTGCTTTTCGTTTGTTTTGATGATGAAAACTATGAATGGTATAAAGAAATGATATAAAATTAAATTCAACAGAGAAGCAGAGAACTTGAAAAACTTCGTCTGACTTCGTGAAAAACCGGCTCACATAAAAAATATGGGGAGTAATTGTAAATTGCGACAAAAAAAGTAAATGGATTTTTCGATACTTTCTGCTTTTCTACCCGAAGAATTATTATGTCATTTTGATATTGTTGATTTTATAGAATTAGGAGATATTCAAACAAAAAAGGATTGCTTTTATATCTATCTTGATGAAAAGAACATTATTCCCGAAGGTTTCATTTCAGAGGAATATGAGTCAAAAGGCTTTTGTGAGCGTACTTTGATACAAGATTTTCCAATACGAGGAAAGGCTGTTTATTTAGGTATCAGAAGACGTAGGTGGCGAAATACAGTAGATAAGTCAGAAATTAAAAGCGATTATTCTTTTATTGCAGAAGGTTCCAAATTAACTGTTGAACTTTCGGATTTTTTAAAAGGTACAGGTAGAGACCCGAGAAGATACGATAAGTAACATTGCCAGTTATTATGGCATTAAAGCTGATTTACTGCGAAGACATTACAAAAAAAGAATCAGTGGTTTTACAAGTTGGAAACAGTTAGAACATGCCGAAAATTATCTGATTTACCCCGAAAATATTGGGGAGAATTTAAGTATTGATGAAGTAAGTTTGTCAAAAGGTGAACTTTATACTTTTGTAACCAATAAACAAGGAAGAGGCAAAAAGAAATCCTTAGTGGCGGTTATAAAAGGCACCAAAAGTCAGGACATTATTGATGTGGTTACTAAAATTCCACTTTCGCATAGAAAACAAGTAAAATCGATAACACTTGATATGGCAAACAATATGCAATCAGCATCAAGAATGTGTTTTCCTGAAAGTTACCTTGTCACAGACCGTTTCCATGTGGTAAAGTTGGTAATGGAAGCTCTCCAGCATTTAAGGATAAAATATCGCTGGGAGGAGATTGAAAAAGAGAATCAAGCTATCAAAAAAGCAAAGGAGCAAGCAATAAAATACATTCCAATAACTTTTGAAAACCAAGACACACCCAAACAACTATTGGCTCGATGTCGTTATATCATTGCCAAGAAACCCAACCAATGGACAGAAACCCAAAAAGTGCGAGCCCAAATATTGTTCCAACATTATCCTCTAATACATCAGGCATATAAACACACCCAAGAGTTTAGAAATATTTATGAATACACCTCAAAAGAAGAGGCTAAACAAAAAATATTGAATTGGATATCCAAAACCAAAGAATTAAAAATGACTGTCTTTAATACCGTTGCCAATAGTTTAAATTATCATTTGGAAACAATTGCAAACTTCTTCGTAAAAAGACATACAAACGCAAATGCTGAATCCTTTAACTCAAAAATAAAACTCTTTAGAGCTAATCAAAGAGGTGTGGTGGATACTAAATTCTTCCTCTTTAGAATGGAGAAACTTTTTGCTTAATCCCCAAAAAATTAATCTGAGCCGAAAAACCTTTGTGTAACTCTGTGTAACAAGAAAAAAAATGAAAAAGGATATTTTAATGGAAATATTGTAAATAAAGAACCTGAAAAATTGAATTATAAAATTAAATATCACAGAGAAATAACTGAGAGAAGCACAGAATTTGAAAAACTTCGTGAAAAACGTTGTGCAACTTTGTGTAACAAGAAAAAAAATGAACTTACAATTAAAAAAATATACAGAACAATTACAAGAATGGCCACAAAGCGGACACCATATTATGGCGCAATATGACGAGGAAAAAATAATCGTTTATCAATCGTACCGACCGGAAATTGGAAATTTTGCAGTTAAGAATCAATTTTTTGGTGGCGCTTTTAGCCTCGACCGAATGACGTGGATTAAACCCAATTTCCTTTGGATGATGTATCGCAACGGTTGGGGAACAAAAGAAGGACAAGAAGTCGTTTTAGCCATTCATTTAAAACTAGAAGCTTTCGAAAAATATTTGGAAAATGCTGTCTATTCTTCCTTTAATCAAGTAGAAGGTATGTCTATGGAACAATGGCAGGAAGCAGTAAAAACATCCAATGTTCGTTTGCAATGGGATCCAGATCACGACCCTTACGGAAACAAATTAGAAAGAAGAGCCATACAAATTGGATTACGAAACGAGTTTAGTCGGTCATTTGCAAAGACGGATATACTTCAAATCGAAAATATAAGCCCATTTGTAGCTGAACAATACGAATTCGTGAAAAAGAATGAATTAGAACAACTTATCATTCCTGAAGAAAAACCACTTCGGTTTAAAAATGAAGAATTGAATAAAAAACTAAAATTACAATGAACGAAAAAGATATAAAAAATATAAGCAAATTTTTGAGTTTAATACTCAGACATTCACCCGAAACCATACATCTAAAGTTAGATGAAAATGGATGGGCAGATGTAGAAGAACTCATTACAAAATCGAACAAAAATCGGAAAGCATTGGACTTCGAAACACTTCAATATGTTGTTCAAACTAATGAAAAAAAACGATTTTCCTTCAATGATGATTTAACCAAAATAAGAGCCAATCAAGGACATTCCATTTCAGTCGATTTAGAACTACAACCACAAACCCCACCGGATGAATTATATCACGGAACAGTGGCGAAGTTTATGGATTCCATTTTAAAAGAAGGATTGCAAAAGATGAGTCGGCAACACGTACATCTAAGCAAAGACAAAGAAACTGCAATCAAAGTAGGAAGCCGTAGAGGAGCAGCGATCATTTTAAAAATCAATACCCACCAAATGGTAAAAGATGGTTATCTGTTTTATTGTTCCGAAAATGGCGTTTGGCTAACCGATGAAGTACCACCAAAATATATTCAGCGATGAGAACACTAGTTTTTGGCGACATACACGGAGGACTTCGCGCCTTGGAACAATTGATAGAAAAAGTAGGAATTACTCCAACTGATAAATTAATTTTTCTTGGTGATTACGTCGATGGATGGAGTGAATCTGCTCAAACGGTAGAATATCTTATTCAATTAAGTAAAAAACACCATTGCGTTTTTATACAAGGAAATCACGATTTGTGGTGCGGACGTTGGTTGAACTTGGGAGTATCAAACCCTGTTTGGGAAGAACACGGTGGGAAAGCAACCATTCAGAGTTATATCCAGTCAGGTTTACTAGCTTCAGCTGAGCATAAAACTTTTTATCAGAATCTCCAAGAATACCACATCGACGGGGATAACCGTCTCTACATTCACGCGGGTTTTACCTCTATGCACGGAGTAGAAAAGGAAGAAAACCGATTGGATTTTTGCTTTGATAGAACCCTGTGGGAAATGGCTTTGACAATGGACAAACGAATCAAAAAAGATTCCAAATTGTTTCCAAAACGATTAGTACATTACCACGAAATTTTTATTGGACATACACCTACTCTAAATTATGATGTTGATATTCCTATGCAAGGTTGCAATGTTTGGAATATCGACACTGGAGCAGGTTTTTCTGGGAAATTAACCTGTATGGATGTTGCAACTAAAGAGTTTTGGCAAAGTGATATTGTATGGGAATTATATCCAAATGAAAAAGGGAGGAATTAAATGAAAACAATATATAAATCACCAGAGGAAATTTCCAAGCGAGATAAAAATAAGCCATCTATATTCTTAGCAGGATCCATAGAAATGAACAAAGCAATAGATTGGCAATCCAACTGTGAAGAAAAACTTTCAGACCAATATACTATTTTTAATCCTCGAAGAAAATCTTGGGATTCTAGTTGGGAGCAAAAAATAGAAAATCCCGATTTTAAAGCACAAGTCCTTTGGGAATTAAATGCTTTAGAAGAATCAGATATCATAATAATGTATTTTGCAGAAGACACAAAATCGCCCATTTCCTTATTAGAATTTGGATTATATGCAAAGTCAAAAAAAATGAAAGTAGTTGTAGATAAAGCATTTTGGAGAAAAGGAAATATCGATATTGTTTGTGAAAAATACGGAATAGAACAATTTGATAATTTAGATATTTTAATAAATTCGTTAATCAAAAGAAATCAAATTAAAGAGAATCAAGAAGTATTATAAAAAATGATTCACAGTATTTTTTACATACTTTGATTTATTATAAATTTAAAAACCAGCCCCAGCGGGGCAATATATAAGTAAGAAAGAGAAAAAGTAACAACAACCAGCCCCAGCGGGGCGATACATCACTATGGCGGACTCCTACACACAAATATACATTCAGATAGTAATCGTAGTAAAGCGAAGAGAAAACCTAATACAAAAAACTTGGAAAGACGAGTTATACAAATATATAACAGGAATTATCACAGAAAAAGGGCAAAAACTAATCCGAATCAATGGAGTAGAAGACCATATACATATATTAATCAGTTTAAAACCCAGTATGGCATTATCCGATTTAGTTAGAGATATAAAAGCCAACAGTTCAAAATGGATAAACGAAAAAGGATTTTGTAAAAGTAAATTTGAATGGCAAAACGGATTTGGAGGATTTTCCTATTCAAAATCAGCAATAGAAAATGTGATAAACTATATAGATAACCAAGAAGCACACCATAAGAAGAAAAAATTTAGAGAAGAATATATCGGATTTTTAAAGAAATTTGACATTGAGTTTAAAGAAGAATATCTTTTTGATTTCTTTGACTGAAAAGATGTCGCCCCGCTGGGGCTTTAAAATCAGTAGAGAGTATTCGAGTTAGGGAGATTTCGCTCCTCTGGAGCTAGAAAAACGCAGAATTAATAGAGAATTGAGAATTTTATTAAGTAAATCCATTCACAATTTATAAATATATTATCAATGGAAAAAAGTAATGCCACAGGGATGACATATCCCTAAATAATGTCTAGCAATACAACCCAGCTGGATGGATACATTTTAACACTAACATAACCAGCCCCAGCGGGACGACATATCCAACGAGTAACAAAATATCTAACACAAAAAAGCCCCAGCGGGGAGATATATCCATAACGAGCAACAAAATATCTAACACAAAAAAGCCCCAGCGGGACGATATATCCATAACGAGCAACAAAATATCTAAAACAAAAAAGCCCCAGCGGGACGATATATCCATAACGAGCAACAAAATATCTAACACAAAAAAGCCCCAGCGGGGCGACATATCCATAACGAGCAACAAAATATCTAACACGAAAAGCCCCAGCGGGGCGACATATCCAACGAGCAACAAAATATCTAACACGAAAAAGCCCCAGCGGGACGACATATCCATAACGAGCAACAAAATATCTAACACGAAAAAGCCCCAGCGGGGCGACATATCCAACGAGCAACAAAATGTCTAACACAAAAAAGCCCCAGCGGGGCGACATATCCAACGAGCAACAAAATGTCTAACACAAAAAAGCCCCAGCGGGGCGACATATCACTATGAACCCACTACTTTTAACAGACGGCTACAAAGTAGACCACCGTCGTCAGTACCCAAACAACACTGCGTTAGTATATTCCAACTGGACACCGCGTAAATCCAGAATAGAAGGGGTAAACGAAGTCGTGTTTTTCGGCTTACAGTATTTCATAAAGAAATACATTATCGAAGATTTTCAAACCAATTTCTTCAACCAACCTAAAGAAACCGTAGTGTCACGTTACGCCCGACGTATCAACAACTACTTAGGCGAAAACCAAGTGGGTACAAAACACATCGAAGACCTACACGATTTAGGCTATATCCCAATGGTTTTCAAAGCCCTACCTGAAGGAGTGAGTGTGCCTGTTCGTGTGCCAATGTTTACCATGTACAACACCAAATCCGAATTCTTTTGGTTGACCAATTATTTCGAAACCCTATTATCTGCCGTGGTTTGGTTGCCTTGTACCTCTGCAACAATTGCCAAAGAGTACAGAAAAGTACTAGGTACTTATGCACAAGAAACTTCTTCCATACCCGAATTTGTCGATTGGCAAGGACACGATTTCTCGATGAGAGGAATGGGCGGAATAGAATCAGCGGTAATTTCAGGAATGGGACACCTGTTAAGTTTTACAGGAACAGACACCATACCAGCGATTGATGCTTTGGAAACCTACTATAACGCCAATTCCGATGCTGAATTGGTGGGAGGATCCGTAGCAGCAACAGAACATTCCGTAATGTGTATGGGAACCACCGAAGGCGAGTTTGAAACCTTCCAACGTTTAATCTGTGAAATCTATCCAAAAGGAATTGTATCCATCGTTTCGGATACTTGGGATTTATGGAAAGTCTTAACCGATTATATGCCTCGACTAAAAGAAACCATTTTAAGTAGAGATGGTAAAGTAGTCATCCGACCTGATAGTGGGAATCCAGTGCTTATTTTATGTGGTAACCCTGATGGAAAAACTGAACAAGAACGCAAAGGAGTAGTAGAATTACTTTGGGATGTTTTCGGTGGAACGACTAACGCCAAAGGGTATAAAGAATTAGCACCACAAATTGGAGCCATATATGGTGATAGTATTACGGTTGAAAGAGCTACTCAAATTTGTGAAAAACTAAAACAAAAAGGATTTGCATCGACTAATGTCGTGTTAGGAATTGGCTCTTATACCTATCAATATAATACTCGCGACACCTTTGGTTTTGCGATGAAAGCAACTTATGGTGAAGTCAATGGCGAAGGACGCGAAATTTTCAAAGATCCAATAACAGATGACGGTACCAAAAAATCAGCCAAAGGATTAATGAAAGTGGTTTTGGAAAACGGAATATATCAATTAATAGATCAAGTTTCTTGGGAAGAAGAACAACAAGGCGAATTAAAAGAAGTTTTCCGTGATGGGAAATTGATTGTTGATGATTCATTGTCCGAAATTCGAAACCGAATTAAAAAATAAGTTTTTAACCACAGATGCAAATGGTATTCAATTAGTAATAATTAATCGTTTATTTGTCACTTCGATAAAAGGAGAAGTCACATCACGAATATTATGCGAATTACTTTGTCAATCTAAGATTGTTTTCAAATAAGGTGAAATAAAGTTATACAATTTGAATATTGAATATCTGTGCATCTGTGGGTTCATTATTTAAAAATAAAATTAATGGAAGGAATCTTATATGTTGAAAATTTCATTTCGCAACCCCAAAATCTATTTCATAACTTAGAAGGAATTACGTGGGACGAACGAATGATATCTCGCTATCCCAAAATCCAACACGGATCAAGATAGAATGAGTTTGACTTTTAGGAAGATTAAATAAAATGGAAATCAATATAGAAAAAGTCCAAAGAATTATTGATAAACAAATTGGTTTAAATCTTATTTAATTAGTATATTTGAATTTATAAATCAATTGCAATGCAAAAGATTTCATTTTTATTTTTTTAGGATGCACTTTGTTTTCACTCAAACTAGTTGACACAATTCAATAATGAATATAGTAACAATGAAAGAATGAGCCAAATAAACCAAATGGATCTAGACCTACACGAAGCACTCTAAAACTGCATTCTAATAAAGAAATAGCTAGCAGAGTAATGGAAAATCTTAAAAACAGATAATGAATTTGGATACTTTGCAAAAGATTGCTTTTAAAAACATTTTGTTCCAAAGTCTAAATGCACAAGGCGTAATTCTAAAATAAGAAGATTCTAACGAAAGTAAAAGCGAGGATATTTAAGTGATCTCTTAAAATACCGACCAAAAAATACTAAAGTTATTAAATTCAGATCAAAAATATATTTACAAAAAAATAATTGCAAGAGGATTCAAAAAGAAATAAAAGAAGCCAAACTTGCTATAACAACTAATCAATTTACAAATGTACAAACAACTTTTACTTAGTATTACTTTGGGTTTACTTATAAGTTCATGTGGAACTAATCCTTATAAAGAAAGTAATAAAATATACGCGAAACAACTAAAAGTTTTACAGCGAAAAATAGCCGAAAAAGAAGCTATTACTCTACAAAAAGTAGAGACTAGCACCACTTCTTTGGACACGCTTTATACGAAACAAATCAAAACCCTAAAGGATTCTATCTCTAAATCTAACCCAACTTCGTCAGAAAATATAACTACAGAATGGGTTGGAACCGTAAACTTTAATCTAAGGAAACCAAATTTTGTAATTATACATCATACCGCACAAGATTCTTTAAAACAAACATTGAAAACCTTCACATTGGCCAGTACAAACGTTAGTGCACATTATGTAATCGCAAAAGATGGAAAAGTGGTCCAAATGCTAAATGATTACTTAAGAGCATGGCATGCAGGCAGTGGAGCTTGGGGAAGAAATAGCGACATTAACTCTGCTTCTATTGGGATTGAACTTGACAACAATGGACTTAAACCCTTTTCAGTACAACAGATCAATAGCTTATTAGCTCTATTAACAAAATTGAAGAAAGACTATAATATTCCTACACAAAATTTCATAGGTCATTCTGATATTGCTCCAACTAGAAAAGTAGATCCTAGTGCTTTATTTCCTTGGCAATTATTAGCTGAAAAAGGTTTCGGAATCTGGCCAGATGCACCATTAGAAACTGCACCCGCAGATTTTAATCCCGAAATGGCTTTACGAATAATTGGATATGATACTAAAAATTTGAGTGCCGCAATCAAAGCGTTTAAATTGCATTATATCAAAACAGAAATTGACTCGGTTATAGATCAAAAAACATTAAATACTATCTATGCAATCTTTAAAAAACAGTAACAGTGTTATCTAAATAAAAAAGGAGACTGTCCAAAAAGTAATAAATCAACATTATGCGATTTCTGCCTTTAGTGGAAAGATTGCGAATTTTTTAGACAGCCTCTTTTTTATTATTACTTAATTTATTTCCTATAGAACAAATTATGGTCAATATATTCCCAAACTTTGTTAGGCAACATAGGGATTGCATTTTTTTTGTTTTTAATACTTTCACGGATAAATGTTGAGGATATTTCAATGACAGGCGCATCTACTCGGTGAATTTTAGGGTGAGCCACAAATTGACTATCTAGTATTTCCGAGTTTAATCTTGGATAGACATAAATATTATGATTTTCTAAAATATATTCGTAATTTTTCCATTTATGTAGTGAATTTAAATTATCCTCACCCATAATCAAGGCAAACTCATGCTGTGGATATTTTTCCTGTAAATGTGCCAACGTATTGACGGTATAATTTGGTTGAGGCAATTTGAACTCAACATCAGAAGGCTTGATTTTTGGGTAATCTTCTGTAGCTAAATGAACCATCTGCAAGCGATGATAATCATCTAACAACGAACTCTTCTGCTTGTGCGGATTGTGCGGGGTAACCACCATCCAAATTTGTTCCAAATCAGAATGTTCCGCCATGTGACTCGCAATAATTAAATGCCCAATATGGATGGGATTGAATGTACCGAAATATAGTCCTATTTTCATTTTTTATAGTGAAGAGTAATTAGTTTTTGAGAGTTTTATAAAAAGCATTAATCATTTTTGACTCTTCTTCAATTAACAATAAAATTTCATTGTACAAATCTATATCTGTAATGAACATAAGTTCTTTAGCGATAATAAGCTGTGTTTCTAACTCATTTAAAGAGCCTCTTGAAATATCAATAAAATGGCTAAAAGATTTATCCGTATTCCTCCCATAACCTTCTGCTATATTTGAAGGTATAGATACTGCTGCTCTTTTAATCTGATTAGTTAGAGAGTATAATTCTTCAGGTGGAAAAAATCTAGTCAATTGGTACACTTTTACAACCAATGTAATTCCCTTTTGCCAAATCAATAAATCTTTATAAGAATTAATACTACCCATAAAGCTATTAATTACTCATTACTTTTTACTAATCACTATTTGGATACAAACCCCTTCACCAATTCATAAGCCTCTTGTTTGGCCACATCTAAATCATAATTCTTGATAACGGTGTCAAACTGAGGAGCGGTAGCTAATTCTACGTGAGCTTTAGCAATACGCATATTGATTTTATCTTCGCTTTCTGTCGAACGTTCTTTTAAACGACGTTTCAATTCGTCCACACTAGGTGGCTTTACGAAAACGGCTAGAGTTTGTTCTGGGAATTTCTTTTTGATACGCAAACCACCAGCAACATCAATATCAAAAATCACATTTTTGCCCATCGCCCAAATGCGTTCTACTTCTTTTTTCAGCGTACCATAAAAATTATCTCGGTACACCTCTTCCCACTCGACAAAGTCTTCTGCTTTAATATGTTTTTTAAAATCTTCGATCGACATGAAGTAATAGTCTTTTCCATTTACTTCCTGTCCTCTAGGTTCACGAGTTGCAGCCGAGATTGAAAATTCTAAATTCAATTCGTCAATACCTAATAAGTGTCTTACTATAGTGGTTTTTCCAGAACCTGATGGTGCTGAGAATACGATTAATTTTCCTTCTTTGTTCATTTCAATAAAGTAAAAAGTGATTAGTAATTAGTGATAAGTTGCATTTTTTATTTGAATGATTTTGAAAAAGAATTTATCATTTTTGATTCTTCTGTTATTAAACACATAATTTCATTATACAAGTCCCAATTAGTTAGAAAACCTAATTCTTTAGTAATATCCTATAAAATGGCTAAAAGATTTGTCGGTATTTCTACCATATCCTTCACTTATATTTGAAGGAATAGAAATTACGGCTCTTTTCAACTGGCTTGTCAAAGCATATAACTCTTCTTGTGGAAATGTTTCTACCAATTGATACACTTTAACGACTAAAATAATACCTTTTTGCCAAATCAATAAATCTTTATAAGAATTAATGGTATCCATAAATTGACTTTTTACTTGGTCACTCTTTACTAATTATTAATTTTATAAAACATTCAATACTTGTTCTTTTATTTTCTCCAATTCATCTTTCATCATTACGACCAATTTCTGCATTTCAGAATGGTTGGATTTTGAGCCCATAGTATTGATTTCACGTCCCATTTCTTGAGTAATAAATCCTAGCTTACGACCATTAGCCTCGGTTCCGTTCAGCGTTTCTAAAAAATAATTTAAATGATTTCCTAAACGTACTTTTTCTTCTGTTATATCATATTTTTCTAAATAAAATATCAATTCTTGCTCAAAACGATTTTCATCTATGCTTACCTGAAGTTCATCCAAAGCAGTACGTAATCTCGTCTTTACAGTCTCTATACGTTCTGCATCATAAGCTACAGCACTATCCATTAGTTGACGAATATTTCCTATTCTCGTTTTGAATTCATTTTCAAGAGCGAGTCCTTCATCTTTTCTAAATTGATTAATATTTATCAATGCTTCGTTTACTGTTTTTTGAATTTCAGCCCATTCTGTTTCGTCTATTTCTTCCCTTTCTGTTTTTAAAGCATCTGGCATACGTACAGCCATTTTCATTAATTCAGTAGGGTCTGCATCAACAAGTATTTCCTTCATTTGTGCAATATAAGCCTTTATGATAGGCCCATTTATTTTAGAAGTAGTTTCTTCTCCTGTTACTTCTATATATAATGAAAAATCAACTTTACCTCTTTCCAAACTTTGAGAGATTTGATTGCGTAAGCCCAATTCCATTTCACGATAAATAGAGGACATACGAACATTTAGATCCAAACCTTTACTATTTAAGGATTTTATTTCAACGGTAATCTTTTTGGTCGGCAATTGTAATGTTGCCTTTCCAAACCCTGTCATTGATAGTATCATTCTTTTTTATTTGGTGCCAAAGATAATTATTTTTAGCCGTAGTTACAGTTTCTTATATAGTTTTCAGGCGTAATTTTTAAGTGATAAAAATCATTTTTTTAGATATTTAAATGGGGTAATTTGGTACAAATTAAAATGAATAAATACGAAATCGTATCAACAAAGAATTTGCTTCAAACAAACATCAATAGGAATATACGATTTTTAGCAATTAACTAAATAGGTATTTTTATGAAAAAAACAGTGTTTTTAATTCCTTTAATAATTTTCGTAGGATGTAAGAAACAAGGGCAAGAAGATTTTTCTAAATCCACTGAAAACAAACAGACAAAGAGTGAATTATTAATCAAATCTTCTAGTTTTTTTAAATCCATTTCTACGATAACAGAAGAACCTATTCCTGAAGAAAAAATTAATTTAGGAAAAAAATTATATTTTGACTCTTCCCTTTCTAAAAACGGAACGATTAGCTGTAATTCTTGTCATAATTTAGAAAATTATGGAGTTGATAATAAAGCGTTATCTTTGGGTGATACTAAAAAATTGGGTGGTAGAAATTCTCCTTCTTCTATTTATGCTTCATTACATTCGATGCAATTTTGGGACGGAAGAGCTAAGGATGTGGAAGAGCAAGCGGGTGGTCCTTTACTGAATCCTGTGGAACACAGTCTTCCTAGTAAAGAATTTCTGGAAAATAAATTACGTGAAAATACTGAGTATGTAACTTTATTTAAGAACGTTTATCCAAATGAAAAAGAACCTATTACTTTTTCAAATATTACCAATGCAATTGGCTCTTTTGAAAGAAAATTACATCCAAAAAGTAGGTTTGATTCATATCTAGATGGCGATGAAAAAGCATTATCAGATAACGAAAAAGAAGGGTTAAAATCTTTTATGGATAATAACTGTGTAATGTGTCATAGTGGAGTTGCTCTAGGAGGACAGATGATTCAAAAATTTGGGATTTATGGAAGCTATACAAACCTAACTCATAGCAAGAAGGTTGACAAGGGAGTTTTTGAAAGAACTCAAAAAACAGGTGATGAATTCATGTTTAAAGTACCTAGTTTAAGAAATGCTGAAAAAACGTTTCCTTACTTTCATGATGGTTCAGTTACTTCGTTATCAGAAGCTATTAAAATTATGGGAAAAATACAACTGAATAAAAATTTATCAGAACAAGAAATCAATAATATTGAAGCATTTTTAAAAGCGCTTACAGCAGACGTAGATCCAAAATATAAAAAAGCATAACGTATAGATATCATTAAAAATCAACCAAAGGGTGTCTGAAAAATGATTTATTTTTCAGACACCCTCCTTTTTTGCGTTACAAGATATACCCCTATAAAAATTAAAAACGCAGAGCCTACCTTTATCCAACTCAATTCATCTTTCCCTAATCCAATAGCAAAAAGGGTTGCAAAAAAGGGCTGTAAGTAAATAAAAACAGCCACAGTAGTTGGTTTTAACTCACGCATTGATACTAAATTTAAAAGATAGGTCAAAAAAGTTGAAAACACGACCACAAAACCTATTTTTAGAAATGCAACGGTCGGAACATTTGACCATTCTACAGTTTGAAATTCATTCCATCCAAACGGAATAACCATCAAAAATCCGAATAGGTAAATCCATTTTACAAATGAAAAAGCATTATACTTATCCATTAATTTCTTAACAATAATCAGATAAAAACCATAAGAAACGGCATTAACAAATACTAAAAAATTCCCTAAAGTAGCATTAGAGGCGTTTTTTAAAGATTTTCCATATACTATAAGCGTTATAGTACCTGCTAACCCCAAAAGAATCCCCAGTATTTTTTGATTTTCCATTCGTTCTTTCATAATAATTGCTGAAAGAATTAATACAATCATAGGAGTGGTCACCATCAAAACAGCTCCCATAATAGGCGATGTGTAACTCAATCCTTTAAAAAAGGTCAACATATTAAAAGCCACTCCAAAAAAAGAGGCTGCTATAATTCTTGGAAAGTCTTTTTTATCAATTTTTTCTGTCTTTACAAATAACGTTGTTAACCAAAACAATACCATTGACCCCGCAACACGTAAAAAGATAAAACCAAAAGCATCAATATGTTTCGGCATTACATCTTTAGCAATAGTAAAAGTTACACCATAAATGATAGCTACACACCAAGCAGCAACCAACGCCCAAATTCTTTTAGTCATTATTTAAAAAGTTTACAACCTCGGTTACTACTTTAGCGCTATTTCCTACAAATATTTTTTCATCAACTAAAATCACAGGACGCGATAAAAAAGTATAGTGTTCTAGAATGTATCTTTTATAATCTGTTTCTGTTAAAACTTCATTTTTTAATCCCATTTCTTTATATAAAGTAGCTCTTTTACTAAATAAAATTTCATAATTACCTGCTAATTCCTTCATTTCATCAACTTGTTGAACTGTTAACGGTTCTGTCTTTATATCTTGTAAAATAAAAGTATCTAATTGTGGCAATGATTTAAGGATACGTTGACACGTACTACAGGTTTTAAGATAATATATTTTTCTCATAAAAATCTTTTTTGCAAAATTAAGGAAGTAAATTTTAAAGTCGTCTTATACTTTTTAAAAATATCGTCTGTAGAATAATCTTTTCTAGAAACTTGTTTTTTTAAAACTTCTCAAAAGAATTATTTTATAAATTTGATTATCAAAATTATATGCCACGTGGAAAATATATCGAATATTGCTCTTTTTGCCTTGCAATTTGTAAATCAAACTCATAGGAGTGTTTTTTTAACAGGAAAAGCAGGTACTGGAAAAACTACTCTACTAAAGGAAATTATTGCTACCTCTCATAAAAACACTGCAATAGTTGCTCCTACTGGAATTGCTGCTCTTAATGCCGGTGGAATTACTATTCATTCGTTATTTCAGCTTCCTTTTTCGGGATTTATTCCTGATTATGTTTCTGGTCATTTACAAAATGAATCTATCCGTTTAGAAAACAAAACAAGTTTAGATAAATTATTTAAGATGAGTGCTTCTAAAAAACAAGTACTTCGCAGTCTTGAATTATTAATTGTAGATGAAGTTTCTATGCTACGTCCTGACGTATTAGACGCAATGAATTTTATATTACAAAAGGTGCGCAGATCTGGTCAAGCATTTGGTGGTGTACAATTGCTCTTTATTGGTGATTTATGGCAATTACCTCCCGTAATAAAACAAGAAGAATGGCATTTTTTACAAAAGTATTATCAAGGTTCGTATTTCTTTTATTCAAAAGTTTTGCAAGATGAACCTCCTTTATATTTAGAATTAGATAAAATTTATAGACAAACAGATCATTTATTTATTGATATACTCAATAATTTAAGAAATAACACCATTACCTCACAGGATCTATTGATATTAAATAAATACGTCCAACCCAATTTTGATATAAAAAAGGATAAAGGCACCATAGTTATTACAACGCATAATGCCAAAGCAGACCGTATAAACAAGGAGGCTTTGGAGGCTTTGAGATCAGATAGTGTTTTTTACAAACCCCAAATTATAGGCGACTTTCCCGAAAAAATGTACCCTTTAGATTCTATTTTAGAGTTAAAAGTAGGAGCTCAAGTAATGTTTATAAAAAATGATGTTTCAATCGAAAAACGTTATTATAATGGAAAAATAGGCGTCGTTAAATCCCTCTCGAAAGAAGAAGTTTTGATAACATTTCCTGAAGAAAATAAAACCATAGAAGTTGATTTATATACATGGGAAAATATTCGTTATGAATTAAATAGTGATACACAAGAAATTGAAGAAAAAACAGAAGGAACTTTTAGCCAATATCCATTAAAATTAGCTTGGGCCATTACGGTACATAAAAGTCAAGGATTAACTTTTAAAAAAGCAGTATTGGATGTATCATCTGTATTTGCTCCAGGCCAAGCTTATGTAGCTCTTTCTAGATTGGAAAGTTTGGATGGATTAACACTGCTAAGACCTATTGAATTACATGGAATTCCATCTGATCAAGCCGTAATTAATTACGCTCAACATAAGGCTAATATGGCTATTTTATCCAATACATTAAATTTAGAAACTAAAAATTATTTACTTACAGAAGTTATAAAAGCTTTTAATTGTCATGATATAACACAATTATGGCGTAATTTTTTATTTTCATTCAAAGAAGAATTACCTAATTCTCCTAAATTAAAATACAAATCTTGGGCAGAAAAAGTACTAAAAGATTTATCAGAACTAACTGAAACTTCTAAAAAATTTATTTCTCAATTACAAAAAATAGGAAATCAACCAACCGTAGATATTGCTTTTTTAAACGAACGAAGTCAAGCAGGGTATCTATATTTTTTAAATAAATATGATATACAGTATAGTGAATTGTTATTAAAAATAGTAGAAATAAAACAACTAAAAAAGATAAAAACATTTATAGACGAATTATTACTTTTAGAAGAAGCACTCTTAAAAACCATTTTAAGGTTAAAAAAAATGCGCTTACTACTTAAAAATACACAAGAGGGAATTCCTCTTTCTAAAAAAAGTATGCAAACAGATGATATGCTGTATTACAAAATCAATAAAGTGGCACAACTTTCAGAACAATTCAAGCAAATTACAGGTCTTATTGATCAAGAATATACTCCTAATCTTTCTAGCAGTTCTAAAACTAAAAAGAAAGACAACAATGAAATAAAACAAAACACAATAGAAATAACACTTAATTTATGGAAACAGACTAAATCTATTCACGAAATTGCTAAAGAGCGAAAACTTACGAATCAAACCATTTATAACCATTTTTCTAAATTAATTTTAGAAGGGCAAGTTCAATTGTCTGATTTACTTCCATTGGAAAAAATAAAAGAACTCGAAATTGCTTTTGAAGGATACCAAGATGAAAGTTTAGGTTTATTAAAAGAACAGTTTGGAGAACAATTTACATGGGATGAATTAAGATTATATATAGCAGCTATAAAAAAGAATAAAAAAGATTTAACAATGCAATAATTTCTTCAGAAGTATTATACGAATGCAAACAAAAACGCAAACGTTCTTGTCCTTCAGGCACCGTAGGAGATAAAATAGGTTTTACATCAAACCCTGCTTGTTGTAATTGAGTAGCCAACCATTTCACTCTATCATTTCCCTGTATTATAGCACACTGTATAGCTGATTTACTATACACAAATAAAGGTTTTATTCCTAACATTTGTTTTTCTTGGTTAAAGCAAATGATATTCGCTTTTAAATTTTCAATCACTTCGGAATGAACGGTTAACATTTTATATGCTGTATAAATAGTAGCCACAGCATGTGGTGTAAGCCCTGTAGTGTAAATAAAGCTTCTAGTAAAGTTAATCATATAATCTTTTAACTTTTGAGAACCTAAAACAGCTGCACCATGACATCCTAGTCCTTTTCCAAAAGTTATAATACGGGCAAAGATCTTATCTTGCACCCCTAATAGTTGAGTTAAGCCTTCACCATGATCCCCAAAAACCCCCAAAGCATGTGCCTCATCTACTACTAGAAAACAGTTGTATTTTTCAATCAAAGCAATCAATTCTTCTAAATTAGGCGAATCACCATCCATAGAATAAACAGACTCTATAACAATATAAATATCTGCTGTTTCTATTGGATTTTTTTGAATGAATCGTTCTAAATCTTCTAGATCATTGTGTTGGAATTTATAGGATTTAGCGTTGCTTAATCGAATTCCATCTCGAATAGAAGCATGACATAATTCATCATATAAAATTACATCTCCCCTTTGCGGAACACTTTCAAAAAAACCAACATTAGCATCATAACCCGAATTAAATATTAGAGCGGATTCTGCATTATGAAATTGAGCAATAAGGTCTTCTGTTTCTGTATAAAGTAAATGATTTCCTGTTAACAAACGGGATCCTGTTGCTCCATTTATTTTAATTTTTTTTTCGAGTAATAACTCATGTGTTTTATCAAAAAGGATTTCTGATTTTGAAAAACCTAAATAATCATTTGAAGAAAAATCAATTAAAGACGACTGAGCATTAAGTGTTCGCAAAGCATTAATTTCTCTGCGATGGGTGAGCTTATGTCCCAACTTATTAGGAAATTTAACCATAGCTAAAATTCAACTCCTAAACGCTTCACGTTTTTAAGATTGTCAACATCAATAAAAAGGAAACCGTTACTATCTTTAATTTTAAACTTATAATCTGCGAAATAAATCTTTTTTATTTGCTCATGTTTTATCTCTACTTCTTCAAAAAGAGTTCCAATAGTAATATTATTTAGTTTCCACTTTTTATTGGTAATTGTAACATTTTTAAACTGATCATCTTGCATAGTCATTGTTAATCCATCGTATGTGAAATTAAAAATAGGAGGTTCATTTTTTTCTTGAATTTCTTTATCTAAAGTAATTGCCTTACCTAAAATAGCCTCTACTCTATCAGGATCTATTTTTGTACAAATATTAATTTTCTTACCCGTTTTAACATTTGTTAGCTGCAAGACACAACTAGTTTGAGCAAGCATTGTACTGGCTGTTAAAATTAAGAAACTAAAAAGAAAGTATATTTTTTTCATCAACAAAAATTTATTTACAGGATAAACGGATCTAAATTATAACGAACTTAAATCATTAGAAAAAACTAAAATAATAAAAAAAAGCCAAACATTACTGCTTGGCTTCTTTCTATCATATTATTATTTTAGTCAGCTAAAACAATAATTTTATTATCATTCATTTCAATAGTTCCTGAATTGATAGATAACCAAAATGTCTGTTCATTAACTTTGCTGAATTTATCCTTAAATTCTTTAGCAATTTTAATACTTGAACCTACAATTTTTACATTACCTTTTGCTAATAACGACACTATAGGAGCGTGGTTATTTAGCATTTGGAACTCGCCATTAACTCCAGGAACTGCTACCGAAGTAACTTCTCCTTTGAATAATGTAGCTTCTGGTGATACTATTTCTACAATCATCTTTTTAAATTTTGAATTTTAAATTTTGAATTTTAAATTAATTTATAATTCAACATTCAGCATTTAAAATATGTGATTATGCTTCAGCTAACATTTTCTGTCCTGCTTCGATTACATCTTCGATGGTACCTTTTAAGTTGAAAGCAGCTTCTGGTAAGTGATCTAACTCACCATCAATGATCATGTTAAATCCTTTAATAGTATCTTTAATATCTACTAACACTCCAGGAATACCTGTAAACTGTTCAGCTACATGGAATGGTTGAGACAAGAAACGTTGTACACGACGTGCTCTAGATACTGATAATTTATCTTCTTCCGATAATTCTTCCATACCTAAGATAGCAATGATATCTTGTAACTGCTTATACTTTTGTAGGATTTCTTTTACTCTTTGTGCGCAATCATAATGCTCAGCACCTAAGATTTCTGGAGTTAAGATACGAGAAGTAGAATCTAATGGATCTACCGCTGGATAAATACCTAGCTCAGCAATTTTACGTGATAATACCGTAGTAGCATCCAAGTGAGCGAAAGTCGTAGCTGGCGCTGGGTCAGTTAAGTCATCCGCAGGTACGTATACCGCTTGTACTGACGTAATTGAACCCTTTTTGGTTGAAGTAATACGCTCTTGCATAGCACCCATTTCTGTTGCTAATGTTGGTTGGTAACCTACAGCAGATGGCATACGTCCTAATAACGCAGACACCTCAGAACCCGCTTGTGTAAAACGGAAGATGTTATCTACGAAGAAAAGTACATCTTTACCTTGATCTGAACCTGCTCCATCACGGAAATACTCAGCAATAGATAAACCTGATAATGCAACACGTGCACGTGCTCCAGGAGGTTCATTCATCTGACCGAATACGAAAGTTGCTTTAGAATCTCTCATTCCTACTTTATCAACTTTAGTCAAATCCCATCCTCCATTTTCCATAGAGTGCATGAAATCTTCACCATATTTGATAATACCAGACTCTAACATCTCACGTAATAAGTCATTTCCTTCACGTGTTCTTTCCCCTACTCCTGCGAATACAGAAAGACCACCGTGACCTTTAGCGATATTGTTGATCAACTCTTGGATCAATACTGTTTTACCTACACCAGCACCACCAAATAATCCAATTTTACCCCCTTTTGCGTAAGGCTCAATCAAGTCGATTACTTTGATACCTGTAAATAAAACTTCAGAAGAAGTTGATAAATCTTCGAATCTAGGAGCTTGTCTGTGGATTGGTAATCCGTTAGCACCTTCTTTTGGTAAATCACCTAAACCATCAATAGCGTCACCTACAACGTTGAACAAACGACCGTAGATATCACCACCGATAGGCATTTGAATAGGAGCACCTGTAGCTACAACATCAACACCACGGCTTAAACCGTCAGTAGAGTCCATAGAGATAGTACGCACTGTATTTTCTCCAATGTGTGATTGTACTTCAAGTACTAACTTAGTACCATCTTGATTAGTGATTTCTAATGAATCGTAAATTTTCGGAAGTTCAACTTCTGCAGCATTGAAAACCACGTCTACTACGGGACCAATGATTTGCGCAACTTTTCCTATTACCTTAGACATACTTATGTATTTATTAAATAGCTATTTAGTTATAAAAAACGCTGTGTTTTTTCAGATTGCAAAGATAATTTTAATATTGTGAAATCCAATATAAAAATTTTGTTTTTTTTAAAATATAAATTCCACCCTTTATAGCATAAAAAAACCTCCTAATTTATTAGGAGGTTTTCATTTAAATCATTTCTCAATTAATTTACATAATTGCCCGTTGGAATAATTACTGGAAATAACGCTGGTTTTTTACCTAAATCTATCATTCGTAAAGTAGATTTATATTGTGCATTTATTGCTTCTATCATTTTATTAGCAATAAACGCATATCCTCTAGGACTTGGATGTACACCATCTAGTGAGAAAGCACCACCTGTAATAAAACTAGCAGTTAAACTGTAATTACCAAACTGCACGTTCCCTCTTACCAACTGATCCATAACGCTTTTTGCATCAAAAAACGCTAGGTTTTTAGTTTTTGCCGCATTTTCTATCACTTGGTTATAAGCGGCGGTAGCCCTAGCTATTTTGGATGCCTCATCAATTGTTAATACAGAAGCATCTTGTAAAGGATACGAAACCCCTCTAACTGCAAAATCACTCGGAACACCTGGTTCCATATTATTTGGAGGAGCAATTAAACTACTTGTAGACAACAAAATATAATCTCTTTCACTTATATTGTTTTTTGCATGACGCGCTCTACCATAAAGATTTCCCACAAAGGTTGCCGTTTGCAAACCTAGAACAGGAGCTAAATTATCTCTTATAGGACCAGACAAATCAACTAAAGTTTCATCAACAATTAACAATGGATTTGTCTTTTCGATTGTATTTGGATTATTATCGTCTTCAGAAATCACTTCAAACCTATTAGGAAGGCTCAAGGCTTTTGTAATTTGATTTACAACTCCAAACAACTGATTCAAAGATGCTGCTTTATCTTTAGACAAAGCAGGAACGGGATTATACGCTACAGTCGTAAAAAAAGGCAATGTATTTACATTTGGCAAATTAGCTACAATGCCTTTTCTTCCATTTAGCGTTAGAAGATCAATAGCATTATTAAATACATTTGCGAAAACTGCTGGATCTGTAATATCGTTACTAGCATAGGTTGCTGGATTAAGATTTCCTGTTTGATCTACCCCAATTCCTCCAGAAGTAGCATACGTCAGCACGTCGTTTCCTCCTATCCACAATGAGAAGAACGTGGGTTGTTGAGACAAGGCATCCGCCAACATAGTGGTTCCTGGAGAAGAAGCAAAACGTCTAAAATAAGGATTTCCCTGAACGCTACCATACCCGGAAAAACCAATATGATAGGATTTAGCCCCTGGTACAGATATATTATTAAATGGCCCTGAAACCACAGTAGTAGCTTCTGTTGTTTGAGTTCCTTGACTTGAAACTAAATTTATAACGGGCTTACTTGTGTCATTTCCCAAAAAACCTCTAAACACCAGACGAGGCGGAAACTGTGTTGGATCAATAGGAAAAGGAATCCCTCCAAAAAGCAACCCTCCCGTATTATCAGCCATTAATGGCGATTTAAAAACCCCTCCTCCAGCTGCTGCAAATTGCCTTGCCATTTGTTCTGGATAAGCATTTAATTGACCTGCAATAAACAATGATCCATCACTAAAACCAGCACCATAAGAATCACCAATGGCTACATACTTTGAAAAATTAGCTTCTCCTGCTGTTACAGGTATCTCTTTTACTCCCTCATCTTCTAGATTCGTTTCACATGCTACTAAAGCATACGATGCGAACAAAATCCATTGTATCTTTTTAATCATAATCTTTCGTTTTTCATTAAACATTATTATGGATTGATCGTCCATGAAATATAATATTGTTTTCCTATCATACCTGCTCCAGGCACTTGAATATAGTCCTTCCCAAACAAATTAGTACCCCCAATTTTTATAACCGATTTAAGAACAGGAATCGTTGTATTAACTTGTGCATCATACACATAATTTTCAGGAACATACGCATCTATCATTGTTGATTCCCATAAATAGCTAGAATTATAACGTGCATTTAGATTAAAGCCTAATCTCTTAAATATGTTTTCTGCTCCAAAAGATGCTTTTGCACGATGTTTGGGCGTATTAAACCCAGCTTCAAAATCAGGATCTAAGCTATCATCGTATTTAAAATCAGAATAATTATAACTTGCGCTCAAATTGAATTTACCAACTTTACGGCTTAGCCCTACCCCCATACCTAACGAAGTTACTTGTTTTTTAGAATTTGTATAAACTTGAAATAGACGAACATCTGTGTTTTGCAAAGCAAGTATTGCCGTTGGTAAATTTGTTCTCACATCACCATACAAAGGCGTTATTACATTCGAGCTACTAATAAAATCGTTATAAATATTATAATACGCATTCAGATCAAATGAAATTTCTTTAAAGATTGAACGATAGCCGACCTCAAAAGCCTGTACACGTTCTGGCTTAACTAACGACACATCGGCTACTTTCAGATCTGCGGGATTTAATGATCGCTTAAAGGCTGCCACTGAAGCTGCTGTAAATGATCTAGTATAAGCATCACGTCCTGTTACAACAACCGAACTACCATTTGAGTTTAATTTAATAGCTTCTGAATATTTATCTAAGTTATCTGGAGCTGATCCTACCAAGGCTAAGGGACCTATGTTTAATCCTATATATTGATCTTGTGTTGTCGGATTTCGGAAGCCTGTTTGGTAAGAAACTCTAAAATTATGTTGTTTCTCTTTTCCTCCAGCATACGATATGGATAATCTAGGAGAAATATTTCCATTAAAATTTTGTGACTTATCATAACGTATAGATGCCGTAAGTTTTACACGTTCATCAAAAGCTTTTTTCTGAATTTGTGTATACACCCCATATTCATCATAGGTAATAGGTTTTAACTTATCTGTAAAAATAGAACCTTCTGACTCCATAGTGTATCTACGAGCTGACCCTCCGATTTGAATTTCTGCAAATTTGATTAGATCTTTGAAATTATAATTCAAATCTCCGTGATGAATTCTAGAACGATCTACTAATTTAGCCCCTACGTTCAAGTCTGAACTTGATAATACTTTTTCTAATGCTTGATTAAAAGCTCCTGTTCCAGGTCTTAAACGAGGATTTCCACTTGGAGTAAGAGGTATTTCAAATGGAGTATTATAATCTGCAAAAGCGCGGGCTCTTTTATCTGCTTGATCTGTTGGCAGCCCTAGCAATGTACTTGACAATACATACGCAGTTCCATAATCCGTAAACCATGCCTTATCTGATTTTGCCTCTCTATTTATGTTCCAAGCTGCAAAACCTAAATTGTATGAATCGCCAGCATTTTCTCCTGATCTATAAATGCGAGCAAAGAAGTTATCTCCTTTTATTTCAAACTTAATTTGATCCATAAAGAAATTTTTTAGAGCATAACGATTTGCTCCTTGATACAAGGTGTTTCCTATCCCTACCTTATATTGTCCTATAAATTCAATATTTTTGGCAAATTTAGAATCTGAATTTACCCAAGGACGTATATGAATTGACGCATCAAATTTAGCACTGTTAATTTTTCCATCTGATAATTCTTTTTCCGCATATCCTGTTCTACTTACTTGTCCAACAGCAGGAATAAATGTACTAACTTCATCTCCATAAGTGTTTAAACCATCATAATTTCTGTTTAGTTCATGACCTATTCCTCCTGGTGTCAAACTACGTCTGTCATCTGCCATCCATTCTTTTGCTTCCATGTAAGAAAAGTTTACTTTGGCAGCGAAATGATCTGTAAATTTTTTAGCCGCTCTAATGCCTAAGTCAAAATAATTATTTGTACCCGCTACATCTTGAGTGGTTTGACCGTATTTGAAATAAGTTGAAAGACCTTCTTTGCTAAAAGGATTGCGACTATTCATAAACATAATCCCATTAAATGCGTTAGCTCCATAAAGAGCTGATGAAGCACCTGGTAAGACTTCTACACTTGCCACATCTAAATCAGAAATACCTAAAAGATTTCCAACTGCAAAATTTAGTGCGGGTGATGCGTTATCCATTCCATCTACTAACTGCATAAAACGGGTGTTTCCAATAGTAGCAAAACCACGTGTATTAACGGACTTAAAATTAAAACTGGAAGTATTGAAATGAATATCTTTTAAATTCTCCAACCCTTCATAGAAAGAAGGAGCAGTTGTGTTTTTCACTTCTCTTAATCCCATTCGCTCAATAGTTACTGGGGACTCCAAAATTTTCTCGGGAGCACGTGATGCTGAAACTACTATTTCATTTAAAGAAGTGGATTGTTCTACTAGAATAAAATCTAGTTTTTGATCCTTTGAACTTATAGTTAAAACTTGACTGGAATACCCCATCATTGAGACTTCTAGGGCAAAAGGAAACGGGCTATTGGTTTTTATTACAAACTTCCCATCAAATCCAGACGATGTTCCTGATACGGATCCTACAACTTTTACATTTGCACCGGGTATAGGCTGATTTTTATCATCAGTCACACTTCCTGTTATTGTATTTTGCGCAAAAGTAATTACGCTAAAAAACAATGTTAAGATAGAAAAATAGACTCTCATTGGTTGAAGGTTTTTGATTGGTTTACAGTTAGCAAAATACAATATTTTTTGAAAAAAAATTAAACAAAATATAAAAAAAGTATAATTTTTTATTAACTGTAGTAAAGAGTCTTAATTAGATACAAAATATTAAAATTATCCACTCTTTATCTTATATGATTTATAGATTGTATTGTTCTTTTAAAAAAATATTATTACTCTTTTATCCAACAAATTTGTTTAATCATTTATTTTGAGCTATCCTTAAGATCCTTAACTTTACAGTTTTTATATTATTTTGGACTTTATAATTTCTTTTAAAAAAATAATTTAATCCATAAAATGCTTTATCCGTCTATACTAAAAAAACTAGAATCGTACTGTGCTTATCAAGAGAGGTCTTATAAGGAAATCCAATTAAAACTGAAATTACTAAAGATAGAGGAGGAATTAATGGAGGAGTACATCATCTATCTGATTGAACATAATTATTTAAATGAAGAGCGTTTTGCTTGTTCATTTGCTAGAGGAAAACATAACTATAAAAAATGGGGTAGAATACGCATTACAAACGAGCTTAAATTACACGGAGTATCGTCCTATAACATTAAAACAGCTCTTAATGAAATAAAAGAGGAGGACTATCTCCAAAATTTCAAGGAATTAACCGAAAAAGAATGGAATAACACAAAAGAACCTCTCCTTCAAAAAAAGAAACGTAAGGTGAGTGATTTCCTCTTTAGAAAGGGGTATGAATCTTATTTGATTTTTAAAAAAATAGAAGAATTATGTACTCTAAACGGATAACAAAACACTTACTGCGTTTCCTCCAAATCCTACTGCATTAACTAATATCTTTTTGATGGATTTTGGTTTACTGGATATGTTTAAATAAGGAATTCCTATAAAATATTGAACTTGCAACATTAAAATAGCCATTTCTACACTTAATAAACCAGAGGCTCCAAAGGTGTGACCTAATTTCCATTTATTAGTTGTAAGTAAAGGTAATTTACTTTTAAATATTTTTTGGATGGCTTTGTATTCTGACGAATCCCCTTTAATTGTGCCTGGTGCATGCATAACAATAACATCAACAGCATCTAAAGACGTACTACCTAATGCCATTTGCATTGATTTTTGAAAACAAAGGGCTTCTTCGGAAATAGATATATTATGTTGTAATTCATCTGTTGCAAATCCAACCCCTTCAATATAAGCCAACGCATCAACTGTTTCGCTTGCGTCCAAGCAAATAGAACTGGCTCCTTCTCCTAATACCATAGTGTTTTTAGTTTTTTTCAAATCAAGTGCACGGCACGGATATTCTTGATTTTCTTTAGCATATATCTTAAGTGCATTCATTTGCGCAAGAGTAAAATCTGTCAAAGATGCTTCACTAGCTCCTACCAAAAACTTATCCATCATTCCTGCTTGTAACCAAGCTACGCCATTTAATAGAGCGTGTAGTCCCGTAGAACAGGTTATTGAATGTGAAATAGCCAACCCTTTATTCTTTAGGTCATGTGCCACCCAAGACGAAATATTCCCTAAAGTGGTTGTGGGCGAAACAAGTGTAGATGTCATACCTGTTTCTAAAAATTCTTTATGATAGTATTCCAAAAGCTGAGTTGCTCCTCTTGATGAACCTATATTGATTCCGAAATCATCTCCTTCTTTCCAACCCGCCTGTTTTACCGCGTTACGAGAAGTTAAAATTGCCATTAAAACAGTCTGATCTAATGATTTATATTTAAGATCGGATTGTTGTAAAATATCTAATTCAACTTTACAATCTGTGGGCATTTTAGCTATATATTCTTTTTTATTATTAAATTTTTCAACTGTAATACAAGTAGAATCTAAT
The DNA here is from genome assembly GCF_014844295.1 of Flavobacterium columnare. Taxonomy (NCBI): domain Bacteria; kingdom Pseudomonadati; phylum Bacteroidota; class Flavobacteriia; order Flavobacteriales; family Flavobacteriaceae; genus Flavobacterium; species Flavobacterium columnare. Next base: position 1,914,119 of record NZ_CP054494.1, on the reverse strand, counting down.
AAATAATTCCTCCAAATTTGTTCAGGTTGACTACCTAAAGCAGACATAGAAGCTAGAGAAGTGATGGCTATTTTTTGTTTCAAAATATAAAGTTTGGGCAAAGTTCGCAAAGTTTTTAAAAAAACACTAAAAAACTTTCTATTTTAACGTGTGTTCTTCAAATAAAACCTTCTCTTAATAACAATCAAGAGTATGGTTTTACTACTCTTTCAAATTCCTACAATTCCTTTATTTGAAACCATCTAAACCTATTATACTTCCGTCTTTTTTGAATTTCCTTTAGAAATCCTAAAAAATAATTTACACGATAAATTTACATAGAAAATCTCAAAATGGAATTCCCAACTAAAGATGCCGTTTTGAAAGAAACACCCCAAAAAAGGGTCGATGTCAATACGAAACTAGAATATGATTTTGAATCCATTTAATCTTATATTTGACAAACGGCTCAGCCTTCAAAACTGGCTTCTACTTCTATATACCAATTGTTATTACCTTGCACTGAAACTTATTTATTTTCAGCACTTTCGTTTATTTCTTTCGCTTTTGCTTTGGATCAAGTCAAAACCCTATAGAATTAATCCCCCCTTTTAAAAACAATAAAAAACAAAAACACCAGTGGTTTTTTATTTTTTATAACAAAATATTTGTTTTTTAAAACCAAACCCGCTATATTTGACTTAATCATATTTCCATAAATGGTTGTTATTATTAAAAACAAAATATGTCATGAAACCACAAAACCCAAACAATCCTACTCAAATTGGTTCATACCTAACAAAACCCACCCCAAAATCATTTTTTAACCTACTCTATACCTTTATAGATATATCCTTATGTATTTCTTAATTTTTTAAATATTTATAATTATGTCATTCAAAGCAAAATTAGCAGTAGCAGGAAAAGAGTACACAGTATTAAATGTAAACTACGGTTTATTTCAAGAAACAGACGCAACGGGTAGACCTTCTACTGTAACTAGAGGAGGAAAAATTGAATTAACAATTGAAGGTACTGCAGACACTTCATTCTTTGAGTGGATGACCAACTCATTTGAAAGAAAAGACGGAAGTGTAAAATTCTTTAAAAGAGACAGCGAAGCGGTTCTAAAAGAATTAAAATTCTCAGAAGGATACTTAGTAAAATTCAGAGAAAACTTTGATTCTACAGGCGTAAATCCACTAACTGAAACCTTTACCATTTCAGCTAAAAAAATTGAACTAGGTTCAGGAGCTTACGAAAACGAATGGGTATAATCCCTTCAAAAAGGCGTTCCCTAAAAACAACTTTTTAACCCCCAGTTCTTTGTTAGTTTCTCTAAGGAAATGACATTGGCTAGATCAATCATTGTATTACCTCCTAGGTTTTACACCGGTCAACCCTAGTCTAAAAAGAACTCCGTTAAATGATGGTTGCGATCTTTTGGGATCGCCTTTTTTCTTTTTTTTCTTTCAAATAAACAACCCTATAAAAAAACAAACATGTCCTTTTTAGCTAAATTAGAACTAGACGGAAACACCTATAACATACTCAGTTGCGACTATAATTTTACACAACAAATAGACGCTACAGGAAAACCCGAAGGAATGCCTCAAGGAGGCGAAATTAACATCCGTATAGAAAGCAACGGGAAATCCAACCTATTACAATGGATGCTCGACCACAGTCAAACCAAAAACGGCACCATTATATTCTTTAGAAGAGATGCCATGAGCAAACTACAAGAGTTAAAGTTTGAAAAAGCCTATTGTGTTTCCTTTTCGGAATATTTTGACGCTAAAAGCACTGAACCGCTACAAATTGCCCTACGTCTAATGGCCAAACGTTTTGTTCTAAACGAAGCTGCACACGAAAAGAAATGGAAAGATTAAACAACAACTAAACAACTAAAAAATACGCGATATGGATACTTTCAACAGCGATTATGGAAGACTCAACCATCCTGACGACATAGCAAAATACGCCTCATTACGTTCCTTTAAAGACTTTTTAGCCGACAAATCCAGTCCATTAGTCTACTGCACCCTTACCATAGAAGGCAAATCCTTCCTAGAAAAATCCCATTTTAACCTACAGTTCCATCAAAAAACCAACGAACACGACACCTTTACCCTAGATACCCGTGCCGATTCCCTAGACAACGAAGAAGCCTACATCATGGAACATTCTAAAAGCTACCTAGGAAAAACCATACACATCCACCTGCACCGATTTGGAGAAATAAAACAAACCTTTACAGGCATTATAACCCATTTAAACCTTTTAAAAAAAGACGGTTACGGCAGACTATATATTACAGGACACGCTCCTACCATTATGTTAGAACAAGGACTTGAATCCCAAAGTTTTGAAAACAAAACCCTAGAAGAAATCTTTCAAGACATAACCGCCCAATACCCCAAAGACACCCTTCATACCATTGTCCGAAACAACAACACCCAAAATGTGTTGCCTTACACCGTACAATACAACCAAACAGATTACCAATTTTTACAACAACTTGCCATACGCTATGGCGAATACCTGTATTACAACGGACAGAGCCTAGTGTTAGGCAACAAAGTAGGCCCTAAAATCATAAACCTAGACGAAAGTGTAGACCTAGTACACGTATCCTTTGAAATATCAGTAAAACCACAACAATTTACCTACACCACCTACGATGTAGAATCAGGCACCAGCCTACAACGAGATAGCGCCTCAGCTCAATTACAAAACAAAGTCAACCCCTACCAACTAGTAGCCCTAAAAGCCTCAAAAAACGTATTCCATAAAAAACCCAACAAGCTCCACAACCCCACGGGTATCAACAACCGAACCGATAAAGAGCTACAAGATGCCGTACGAAAACAAAAAGAACTCAGAGAAAACCTGATGATCGTAAAAGGCAAAAGCAAAGACCCCCAACTCAAACAAGGCGATCTAACCAAACTAGTTGATATAAACGACCGCCCTATGGAAACCTATCGCATCATAGAAATTCAACATTTTCATGATGGCAATAGCTATTACAACGAGTTCGTAGCCATTCCCGATTTATGGACCCCTCCTTATTTTGACGACAACACCTATCCTAAATGCGAAGAACAAACCGCACGGGTAGTAGACAACAACGATCCTATGAGCATGGGGCGTGTACGCGTACAATTTCCATGGCAAGAAAGAAAAAACCAAAAAACCCCATGGATTCGCCTAATACAACCCCACTCAGGAGCAGGCAAAGGATTTCATTTTATCCCCGAAATAGGCGAAGAAGTCCTTGTAGGTTTTGAAAGCGGCAATGCAGAAAAACCTTTTGTACTAGGCACTCATTATAACGGAAGCGAAACCAGTGGGTACCATACTAGCGGCAATGATGTAAAAGCCATAAAAACCCGTAGCGGTATAGAAACCCTTGCAAACGATGCCGAAGGAAGCTGGAAACAAAGCACCCCAGATGGTAACTACTTACAATTTGATGGACAAGGCAACGCTACACTTAATATCCCTGAAAATTTATTAATTAATGTAGGTGGAAATTTAAATATTCAAGTAGGTAAAAATTTAATGACCTCCGTAACGTTAGATAATATGGAAACCACAAACGGTAATAAAAACGTATCGGTAGGTATTGCATACGCACTATCTGTCACTACTAATTATATAGCTAATATCATGGGGTCTTTTAGAAAATATGTTAAGGGCGATATAGAAAGCCATACCGATAAAGAACATAAAACAGTTAGTTTAAAAGAACTCAATGTTTTTAGTGAAGGAAAAATGGAACACCATTCTGAAAGTGAAGTACAAAACAACAGTGCCGAAAAATCTAATTCACACTAATTATGAGTATAGAAATAATTGCCGAAGGAAATATAAACATGAGCAGTAAAGGAAAAACGGTTCTAAAGTCTAAAGAAAAAATTAAACATACTAGCAATACTAAAATAGTACAAAAAGGTAAAGATAAGGGAATTAGCTACAATACCAACAAACCTATAAATGAGAGTGATCATCCCGTGAGTTTTACAGACCTAACTATTAATATTTATTTTGACGGAACCCAAAACAATAAAAACAATACCCTTTCCAGGGAACAAAATAATGCTATTTATAAAGAAATGTCTAATAAAAAAGACGATAGCTATATGAACGACTATACCAATGTGGCGCGTGGTTATGATATAACAGAAGACAGCTCTTTACAAGGTAATGTTTATATAGAAGGGGTGGCTACAGAAGACGATCAAGAAGACGATAGTGCTTCATTAGCAACAGGGATAAGTAAAGAACAAATGATAGGCATAGGAACGGGGACCGGTATAGCCGAAAAAGTAGAAAAAGGATGTGTTAAAGCCGCTGAAAAAGTAAAAGAAAAATTTAAGACATTAAGAAAGAAAAAGCTTCGCATTTTATTTATCAATGTTTATGGTTTTAGTCGTGGTGCTACCACAGCCCGCCATTTTATACATATAGCCAGTACGCCATCTACAATAGAAGATGGTTTTAGGGGTATGCGTTTATGCTCGCCTTCTAAAAAATTACATAAAATTACGAAAGAACATCCGTTATACATAAAGCACGGTTTTTTTGGGTACCAGTTAGTCCAAAATAAAGTGATTCCAGAACGTATTGTTTTTAATTTTGTAGGCTTGTACGATACCGTTTCATCAGAAGGAGTTTATCATGATAATGATGTAGAAGTGCTAGGACTGGATGCAATACGCAAAGCTAAAATGGTTTTTCAAATTGCAGCCGATGATGAATACCGCGAAAACTTTGACCTCACTAATATAAACAGTGCTGGATTACACGGCTTAGAACTAACCTTACCAGGCGTACATAGCGATATAGGCGGTTCGTATTTACCGCATAGTATTGAAAATTCAGTACTATTTCAAGGAACAGGCGCTTCTAATAAAAGTAAAGCTGAAAAATATAAAGAAATTCTCATAAAAGAAGGTTGGTTTAACAAAAAACAACTCTACATTACAAGGGAACTTATAAGTTCCAGAGAAGCTGACTTTAAGTATAAACTAAAAGGAAAGCGTATGCTTGAAAACACCTATGACAAAATTCCTTTTAATATGATGGTACAAATTTCAGAGCAATTTGAGGTGAAGTATCAAAAGACATTAAAGGATACTAAAATAGTAATTACCGACCCTGTGGTTAAAAAAGCCTATGAGCAATTACAAACCTATGCCGCAAAATGTCAAAATTTCAGGAATGAATGTATTCGTACTCAGGATGCGGCACGATACATACGCTATTTAAACCAACCCAAAAAAATAAGTTATCTCGATTTTATAGCACTCCCAGTGCTTAAAGAACTTCGAAACAGGTATTTTCATTGGTCTGTACGCGCAGATGCATTTGGGCTTAATGAGCGTACAAATGCCTTAGGGATAGAACCTGGTCCACAAACTTTTGACAAACGCAAACGAGAAATACAAAATGGATAAATTAATACAACAAGCAATGGTACTATTACTTTTGCTTACTATAAGTTGCAATACGATGAAGAAAGAAGCACCACCGCAATGGACACCCGAGATGTGTCAGCCTAAAGAAACATTAGGAGAAAATACTAATATATATAGGGTAGAACTAGTAGAAGACGAAATATACACCCTTGAAGGAAAAATAGCCCACATGCCCTTTGGCGGTTCCTCTGGTGAATGGGGGGCTTCTGGTAAAAGTTATACAGATCAATACGGCACTCCTATAGGCGCTACTATTGTATATTATGCAGGCTATGAAGACAAGTTTTATAGGCTAGAGGCGAAATTTGACGTAGAAAAAATGAAAAAACTCGTAAAAGAAATTCATTATCCTGATGAATCTTTTTTGTACCAAGAAGATTTAAATCCTGATGAGCCTTATAAACCAGGAATGTTTAATTCGCTTATCTTTGGTTTTGCCCCACAAGGTATGGTGGTGGTATGGGCAGGGTATCTTGGAGCAAAAATAGAAGTAGGACGTTTTCAGGCAAAAGAAATTACAAACAAAGAAGAGGATAAAGCTTTTGAAAAACGATTGTTTGCCAGCTGGTCTATGAATAGAGCACAGGTAAAAGCCCGCGATTTTATGCCCAATGCCTCTTGTGCCCTATGGGACACTTACCGTAAGCGTTACCATATTGCCCTTAATGCTACCTCTGAAAACAAAAAATTTAAATTATTTTGTAAAGAATGGTGGTCTTTTAACGGTGAGTTTAAGTGCTATTTTAGACCCGAAATACTCACCCCTACTCCCGTGAGTAGAGCCTTGCCTAATGTAATTCTTGTAGATTGGGAAACGGGGTATAAAGATACGTATAGAGGATTGGTATTTTTAAACGAAGAGGCTATTTTTAATCATTTTAAAAACATCCCTGAGGGAAGTACCCATCGTTTTCATGTAAAAATAGCGGCTGATAATTCTGATATGGAGCTTTTTGTTGACAACACAAAAATAGAAGTAGATAGTATGCGTATATGGCCTAGTTATGAACCTGGCGAATACAAAGATTCCTATAAAGAAAATGAAAAATAAACAGCGTATAACACTACGAGCGGGTGGTTATATAACTATTACCACCAAAAAAGAAATAGTCTATCCTTTTGAAAAATATGTACTGCTAGATCAATACCCAAACGGTACTATTGATATTATAGCGTATCCTAAAGCTCCTACTATTATTTCATTAAACTGATAGAAGCGGATAATTATGGTATATCGCAAATAGTTTTTGGTAACGCAAACGAGAAATACAAAATGGATAAATTAATACAACAAGCAATGGTACTATTACTTTTGCTTACTATAAGTTGCAATACGATAAAAGAAGCACTAGGAGTAACTGGATTAGGATTCTGACTCCGCACGCAGAGTCGGGCAAAGGATTTCATTTTATCCCCGAAATAGGCGAAGAAATTCTTGTAGGTTTTGAAAGCGGCAATGCGGAAAAACCTTTTGTACTAGGCACTCATTATAACGGAAGCGAAACCAGTGGGTACCATACTAGCGGCAATGATGTAAAAGCCATTCATACCCGATCTGGAACTAAAATTATTCTAAACGATGCCCAAGGTTCTGTTTTTATAGAGGATCCTAGTGGCAACACTTGGACGATGGACGGTCATGGGAATATTAATGTGAATGCGCCAAAAAACATGATCATTACCGCAGGCGAAGATATGATTATTAATGTAGGCAAAAACATGAGCACAACTGTTGGTATGAATATCTCCGAAAGTGCAGGAATCAACAAAAACGAAACCATTGGAGCCATGAAAAATACTACAGTTGCAATGGATATGATGACGATAGTAATACCATTTAAACTTTGAAATTTCCTCATAATACTATTTTTTTAACCTTGAGACTGTCCAAAAAGTTCGCAATCTTGTATTTCGACCAAAGGGAGAAATCACATACTATTGATTATGAGACTCCTCCTTACGTAGGAGTAACAAACTGTATGTTGATTTAGACACTATCCTACAAAAACAATAAAAATTAGTGTTGATTCTCGATGCGCTTCGCGCTCGAACTAATGATGATTTCAATTATATACTCAACCGTTTGTTCGAGTTGTTTTAAAATAAAAAAAACAGAGGTAGTGTATTAAAAAGTGTGTAAAACATTTTTATAATCAATATTTCAATGTTCAAAATAAGATAAAGGAAAGAAAATACGTTCCGCTACGCTACACTTAATTTTCTTTCCTTTATCTTGTTTCTTTCTTTCTTTTTAATTCCTCTATATCTCTAAAAGCACTTACTGGATACTTGTATGTTTTATATTTTTTTTCCAATGCTACCGAACCCATTAAAGCAATAACTGAAGACACGTTCGGCATGGCTCCTCTCATTTTCAAAACACGCTTGTAATCTCTGTTCAACCGTTCAATCCAGTTGGTCGAATAAACCATTCTTTGAATTTGTGGCGGATAATCTAAATAAGTAAAATAAGCTATATTTCGCTCATTTTTGAAACTTTTTATGCTTGGATATTTACTTTCCCTCTTTTGAACAAAATTAATCAATTTTTCAAATGAAGCAATTGGTGTTGTGCTTTTTGTTTCTACTTGGAATATTTCCTTTTTGAGTTATACACTTAATATCTGTTTTATATTTTTTTGATAAATTGGTTTTGTATTTAGCATTCTTTCTATGGTTTTATGAAAAATACTTGTTTAAATTGAGAACGGTTTATTCTAAAACAAAACTCATCAAAATAAGCTTGAATATGCCATTTACTAACATGGGTTGGTATTGTCCTAATCCAAGATTTCAATTGCATTATTATAATATGTAATTCGTTGAAATTTCTTCCTTTATTACTTAATTGCTGTTCAATATTGTAAAGTTTTTTTAGAGGTTCATACCCTCTCCATTTATCGGTTACTATCTTTGCCGTTTGACTTATATGTTCTTCAAAAATTGGAGTTAGTGATTTTGAAGAATAGTCGTCAATAGATTTCACATAGACTCTTTTTATCTGATGTTTTTGGTTTAATTCTACTGCTATTACTGCTTTTTTCTTTTTAGAATCATAACTTCTTCCTTGTTTTGCTTCTTCTTTTCCACCCACAGTAAATTCGTCTACATGAACCAATTCTGACAAAGGATATTTCTGGCTACTTTGCATTGCTTTGCGCACTTTTTGCATAAAATACCAAGCAGTACCTTGGCGAATACCAAAACGTTTGCCCATTTGAATACTTGATACACTTTTACTACTAGTTGTCATTTCGAACACAATACAAAAAGCTTTATGTAAACCAAATTTAACCTTGTGAAACAACGTATTGGCAGTGGCACTTTCAACATGTTGACAATTATAACATTGGTAATTATATCCCGATTTTTCACATCCTTTTGTATGACCACACTTCATACAAATAAAACCATCTTTCCATTTTATTTGTGCTAAATATGCCTTACAAGATTCATCATTTGGCAATTCTTTTATAAAGTTTAGTATATTTTGTCCTTCAAATACTTCCATAATACATGATTTTAAAGACTTAAAGATACAGAAATTAAATGATTAACTCAATTTCCTTTAATTCTATTGCTATTTCTACTCGTTTTGTTCGTGGAAAAATAGCTAATATATTTCGTTTAAAATGAACCACACAGAGTTGATGTTTGGCATTAGGGAAGACTTTTGCACTAGCGTTTTCAATAGATGTTAAGCTGTCAGAGACCACTAATCCAATACTTTTTACACCTCTTGTTTTTAAGCTCTCCAACTCTTGTTGCCACAATAAAGCTCCTTCTGTGGGATGATTTACAATTGTTAAAACCTCCCTTGTTTCTTCTTCTTTAATACCTAAAATTGTGAAATAGCCTTCTTTCTTAACCGAATTATCTCGCCTTGTATGAACAAAAGTAGCATCAATATAAAGTACTAAATAATGTTCTTCTAAGTCTCTTTTAAGCCATAATTCAATTTCTTTTTTATTCTCCTTCATCAAGTAACTTATCTGCTGCTTGCTGTAATCTTTACCGTAAAGTTCTTCATAAACGTCGCTTACTTGCTCTGTTGTTTAACCTTTTCTATAAAGACTAAAAATGAGTTTTCGATGCTCTTCATCCTCATTTCTTAGAACTCCAAGCAATGCTGGATAAAAGGTACCTCTTCGTGTTCTTGGTTCCTTTAAAACCATTTCTTTGCCAAAACCATTAGTCGTTCTAGTTCTAAATCCATTTGCATAATCCGTGGGATTTTCTAGCGGATGCAATACCCGTTCTGACTTCATAAAGGTCTCTAAGGTCATTTGCATTAATAAATTCGTTCCATTTTCTGAATTTGCAACTTCCAATAATAATTCCGAAATTTGAGCGTGTGTAAAGTCCATAATTGTAAATTTTAATGGTTCATAATTTTAAAATTACAAAAAATTCTTTACACACTTTTTTTGTACAGTATCGAGGATAATCTTGGAACAATATTTGGGCTCACACTTTTTGGGTTTCTGTCCATTGGTTGGGTTTCTTGGCAATGATATAACGACATCGAGCCAATAGTTGTTTGGGAGTGTCTTGGTTTTCAAAAATTATTGGAATGTATTTTATTGCTTGCTCCTTTGCTTTTTTGATAGCCTGATTCTCTTTTTCAATCTCCTCCCAGCGATATTTTATCCTTAAATGCTGGAGAACTTCCATTACCAACTTTACCACATGAAAACGGTCTGTGACAAGGTAACTTTCAGGAAAACACATTCTTGATGCTGATTGCATATTGTTTGCCATGTCAAGTGTTATCGATTTTACTTGTTTTCTATGCGAAAGTGGAATTTTAGTAACCACATCAATAATGTCCTGACTTTTGCTGCCTTTTATAACCGCAACTAAGGATTTCTTTTTGCCTCTTCCTTGTTTATTGGTTACAAAAGTATACAGTTCACCTTTTGACAAACTTACTTCATCAATACTTAAATTCTCCCCTATATTTTCGGCATGGTCAAACTGTTTCCAACTTGTAAAACCACTGATTCTTTTTTTGTAATGTCTTGGCAGTAAATCAGCTTTAATGCCGTAATAACTGGCAATATTACTTATCGTATCTTCTCGGGCCTCGACCTGTACCTTTTAAAAAATTCAAAAGTTCAACAGTTAATTTTGGAACCTTCTGCAATAAAAGAATAATCGCTTTTAATTTCTGACTTATCTACTTTATTTCGTCACCTACGTCTTCTGATACCTAAATAAACAGCCTTTCCTCGTATTGGAAAATCTTCTATCAATGTACCCTCACAAAAGCCTTTTGACTCATATTCCTCTGAAATGAAACCTTCGGGAATAATGTTCTTTTCATCAAGATAGATGTAAAAGCAATTCTTTTTTGTTTGAATATCTCCTAATTCTATAAAATCAACAATATCAAAATGACCTAATAATTCTTCGGGTAAAACGCTGAAAGTATCGAATAATCCATTTACTTTTTTTTGTCGCAATTTACAATTACTCCCCATATGTTTTATGTGAGCCGATAAAACGCTTTATTATACCACATAATTATTTAATTTTGCCAAAACTTTAAGAAATTGTGGGAAGTAAAAATAAATTAAAACGTTTTAAAGAAAACGAAACTTTTGATAATGTTATTCAACCTACTCGTGATGAGGTGGTTAATGGCGTTTTTCCTTACAAAGGAAAATGGCGTTCAACATTTTTCAAAAATGACAATCCTATTATAGTAGAATTAGGATGCGGTAAAGGAGAGTATACCATAGGTTTAGCTTCAAGAAATCCAAATGTAAATTATATAGGAATAGATGTTAAAGGCGCTCGTTTTTGGAGAGGCGCTAAAACAGCCTTAGAAAGCGGTATGAATAATACGGCTTTTGTACGCACTCAAATTGAATTAATAGAAGGAGTTTTTGATACGCATGAAATTGATGAGATCTGGATTACATTTCCCGATCCACAAATTAAATATAAACGCACAAAACATCGTATGACTAACAGTGAGTTCTTAAAAATGTATAAAAGAATTTTAAAGCCCGATGGAATTGTAAATCTAAAAACAGACAGCGAGTTTATGCACGGATATACTTTGGGATTATTACATGGTGAAGGACATGAAGTGCTATATGCTAATCATAATGTATATAAAAACGAAGGTGCTCCTAATGAAGTTCTAGAAATACAAACTTTTTATGAACAACAATATTTAGAAATTAATAAAGCAATTACCTATATCCGTTTTAGAATTAAATAATAGCAAGAGACAAAAATATTTTTTTTGAAAACGAATTAAAAAAAAGAAATCAAGAAAATACTATTCTTATCAATATCAAGTTGCTCAACAAGTATTTCTACGAAGTTAGCAAATAAAAACTATCAAGAATTCAATGTCAATGATGATAGCGAAATAACGGTGTTAAAAAAGGATGATGCATTGCCAAATAATTCAGAATTTATTGAAGATGTCAAAATTGGAGATACTGGATTTACTGCTGATTTCGGATATGAAAAAGTTGTTACAGATGCAAAAAAATCAGCTCTAGACTACCAAAAGATAGTGATTATGGGCTGATTCACTTTTATAGACTAGGAGCATGATTAGATTACAAAATAAAAGATTCTATAATAGACAAATTAAGAAATGGAGAAGTTTCGTAATTAGAGTTTTTATGAAACTTTAGAAACTAAAGAAGAAATCAAAATTAATATCGAAAAAGAAAAAAATATTTCGTTAAAAGAAGTATTAATTTTAGATCTCGTTATGGGAAAGATCTGAAATTAAATTAATCGAAAACGATACTGGAGTGAGAGAATTTGATAAATAGAATAAACCACTAAATAACCGTTTTCCTAAATTATGGATCTTGTGATTTATTACAATTGTTAGTTTTTGAAGCTAAAAATTGCATACATTTGCAATAAAAAGTGTTAAAAACATGCAACTTTATAAAGCGATGATAGGTTTAATACAAGTCAAAAAGGAGCGATTTTAAAAATCTTATTTTTATTTAGAAAACACTTATTTAAAAGGAAAATAAAACACCTGATAATTATTTTAGATCAGGAAACAAGAGGGTTCTCTTGAACAAGCTCAAATAAACCAAACGATATAAAATGTCTATTCTTTTAGCCTTTTTTTTAGCCACTTTTTTTTCAAGTATGGGAGTTTTACCGCCAGGGATGCTTAACATGCGCGTGGCAGCTATCAGTATCAAGAAGTCTATAAAAAAGGCTAAAGAATTCATATTAGGAGTATCCATTATAGTAGCATTACAAAGTTTTTTAGGGTTTTATTTTGCTACCTTTTTTCAAGATCATCCACAGTTAACAAAAAATTTAAAATTAGTCGGAATCATTCTATTCATTGCATTAACTATATTCTTTTTAGGAAAAGGAATACAAAATGTAATACAAACTAGTAAATTAGAAACAAGTGAAACAAAAAGTAAAATCTCTCCTTTTTATCAAGGAATTACATTATCTACATTAAATGTTTTTCCCATTCCTTATTATGCTTTTTTAAGTTTATATTTTTCCGCATTCATACCTAATTTTTTTACACCCATCATAGGAATAGCTTATGTTTTAGGAGCTACTTTAGGGAGTGCATTGGTTTATGTTTTATACGCTTTTCTCTTTAAAAAATGGGAAAATAGGATTTCATTTTTTACAAAAAATGTCAATTTTATTATCGCTACAGTTACTGGAATGATTGCTATTTTTACATTATATAAATGGTAGTAATAGTAACTAAAACCTCTCATGAAAATTTCTTTGAACGAGTTTATGAAATAGCACGGCAAATACCTTATGGTAGAGTAACGTCGTATGGAGCTATAGCCAAAGCTCTTGGAGCTAGTAGGTCTGCTAGAATGGTAGGTTGGGCAATGAACGCTTGTCATGGCATGAATGATGTACCAGCACATCGAGTAGTAAACAGAAACGGAGTCTTAACAGGTAAACATCATTTTGATGGGTCTAACGTAATGCAGCAATTGTTAGAAAACGAAGGAGTTGAAGTAGTAGATAACCAAATCCTTGATTTCAAAAAATATTTTTGGGATCCTCAATTAAGTTCTCATTCCATCTAAATTTATTCAAACGCATTCCCTCATTGTTTTCATTTATCATAACATAAAAACTTTTAAACCTCTAAAGTTTCAAACTCCTAAACTTCTCATTATCTTTGCAATCTAAAGTCAGTTTAAATAAAGATAAAGAGGTTAGATAGACTGTTAATAGTTATTAAAATGAAACTAGATAGAAGAGAAATATTAAAAGCGCTTGAGAACATATCTATTGCAGGTGAAGGCAAAAATATGATTGAAAGTGGTGCTGTTACCAATGTATTGACTTTTGGAGATGAAGTCATAGTAGATCTTACTTTAGCAACCCCTGCTATGCACATTAAAAAACGAGCAGAAGATGATATTCGTAAATTAATCCATGAAACATTCTCTCCAGAAATTACGGTAAAAGTAAACATAAAAGTAGAAGTGCCAGAAAAGAATGAAATAAAAGGAAAAACAATTCCTGGAATTTCTAATATTATTGCAGTTGCTTCTGGTAAAGGAGGTGTTGGTAAGTCAACAGTTACAGCAAATTTGGCAGTTACTTTAGGAAAAATGGGATTTAAAGTAGGGGTTTTAGACGCTGATATTTACGGTCCTTCAATGCCTATCATGTTTGATGTTGAAAACGCAAAACCAATATCCGTAGAAATAGAGGGCAAATCAAAAATGAAACCAATAGAAAGCTATGAAATTAAATTACTTTCTATTGGATTTTTTACAGCACCTAGTCAGGCGGTAATATGGCGCGGTCCCATGGCAGCAAAAGCCTTAAATCAAATGGTTTTTGATGCAGCTTGGGGTGAGTTAGATTTTTTGCTTATAGATCTGCCCCCAGGAACAGGAGATATTCATTTATCCATCATGCAGTCCTTGCCTATCACAGGAGCAGTCGTAGTAAGTACCCCACAAGCTGTAGCACTAGCAGATGCTAAAAAAGGAGTGTCTATGTTTTTGTCCGAAAGTATAAATGTACCCGTATTAGGAATTATTGAAAATATGGCATACTTTACACCAGAAGAATTACCAAATAATAAATACCATATTTTTGGTAAAGAAGGAGCTAAAAACTTAGCTGAAGATTTACAAGTTCCTTTCTTAGGAGAAGTGCCAATCGTACAAAGTATTCGCGAAGCAGGAGATTATGGTAGACCCGCAGCTTTACAAACAGGTTCGCCTCTAGAAAAAGTATTTGAAGAAATTGCTCGAAAGGTTGTAGAAGAAACCGTTAAAAGAAATGAAGATCTTCCTCCTACAGAAGCTATTAAGATAACAACAATGGCTGGCTGTTCAGCCATAAAAAAATAGTTTTCAGAAATTATTAGCCACAATAATCCAATATTGTGGCTGTAAGCTGTAAATGCAAATCAAAAAAAAGATGACAAATCAAGAATTAGAACAAAACGTTATAAAGGCTTTAGACGAAATACGTCCTTTTCTTAAGTCCGATGGAGGGGATATTACACTCATTAGTATTGAAGAAAATAAGCTAGTTAAAGTTCGTTTAGAAGGAGCTTGTACAAATTGTAATTTAAATATTAGTACACTAAAAGCAGGCGTAGAGACAACCATTAAAAAATATGCTCCACAAATTGAAAGTGTAATCAATGTTAGTTAACAAGACTAAACAATCGTTAGGAAAATTCTCATTGATAAATATCATGATTTTTATCTGATATTTAGTAGAACTTTAAAATCTTAAATTCCGTTTTAAAATTTAAATGAAATGATAGAAACAGATATACTTATTATAGGTGCAGGACCTACAGGGCTTTTTGCTGTTTTTGAAGCCGGTTTATTAAAACTAAAATGTCACTTAATAGATGGTTTGCCTCAACCAGGAGGTCAATTAACCGAGTTATATCCTAAAAAACCTATTTTTGATATTCCAGGTTTCCCCTCTGTAAATGCAGGTGATTTAGTGGATAACCTAATGGAACAAATCAAACAATTTCAACCTGGTTTTACACTCAATGAAGTAGCTGAAAAAATTCAAAAGCTAGAAGATGGTACCTTTATAGTAACGACTAATAAAGGAACAGAACATCGTGCTAAAGCAGTAGCTATTGCAGGGGGATTAGGTATTTTTGAGCCTAGAAAACCAGTTTTAAAAGATTTAGAATTTTATGAACAAGAAGATAAAGGAGTTGAGTACTTTGTAAAAGATCCTGAAAAATTCCGTAATAAAAAAATTGTAATTTCAGGAGGAGGTGATTCAGCTCTTGACTGGACTGTTTTCTTGTCAAATGTAGCTTCTGAAGTAACATTAGTACATCGTCGTAACGAATTTCGCGGGGCTTTAGACTCTGTTGAAAAAGTACAAGAACTAAAACAACAAGGAAAAATTAAATTAATTACAGAAGCAGAAGTATGCGGTTTCAAAGGTTCTGAACGAATTGAATCCGTAGATATTCAAGTAGGGACAGCAAGAATGAACGTGGTTTGTGATTATTTTATTCCTCTTTTTGGTTTAACACCTAAGTTAGGACCTATTGCTAATTGGGGACTTGAAATTGAAAAAAATGCAATTAAAGTAAATAATGCACTGGATTACCAAACTAATATAGAGGGTATTTACGCTATAGGTGATGTAAATACATATCCAGGTAAATTAAAACTTATTTTATGCGGCTTTCACGAGGCAACTCTTATGTGTCAGAGTGTTTACAACAAATTAAATCCAGGTAAAAAATACGTTTTAAAATATACAACAGTTTCAGGAATTGATGGTTTTGACGGATCCAGAAAAGAAGCTGAAAAAGCAGTTGTAAAAGCAATTCAGTGAAAATATAATATAAATAAAAAAGCTGTCTCAAAAGTAGCCTAATTTGCTGCTTATTTCATTCAGCCGTTTTCTTCTAATCCATCCAAGAAAAATCTAATGACTGAATCAAATAGGTAGGTGGTAACCATATAAGATTAATTATAAAAGAGCCTCCTTGCTTTTGGTATAATAAATTCAAATACTGATTTTTGACTTTTGAGACACCTTTATTTTTTACTCGCCAAATACACGCCACTTAATATAATTCCCGCACCAACTAATTGCATGACATTTAAAGTTTCACCGTCCAATAATCCCCAACTTAAGGCTATAATTGGTATAAAGTATGTAACAGATGAAGCAAATAAAGGAGACGAAATCTGTATAAGTTGATAATATAAGATATTAGCAATACCCGTTCCTACGATCCCTAGGATTAATACAAAAAGAGTTGATCGTATCGTTTTAGTTTGTGTAATAATTTCTCCATATCCATTATAAAATAAAAGGAAAAGAGCAGGAATTAACATTATAGCAAAGTTTCCAGTAGAAATACTCAGCGGGCTAACATCAGGTAAATAATTTTTTATCAAATTTACATTTAAAGCATAACAAACAGTGGCAATAACTACTAATAATGCGTGAAAATAATGTGTTTCTCCATTAGTTTCTTTTCCAAAATAAACTAAAAACAGACACCCTACAAGGCCTAGTACTATACCCATAACCTGATTTCTAACAAAACTCAACCCAAAAGCTAACGCACCAATTAATAACGTGTAAAGAGGAGTTAGTGAATTAAGAACTCCACTTACAGAACTTTTCATTCCAGTTTGTGCATAAGCAAATAGAAAAACAGGCAATCCATTTCCAAATAAAGAAGTTAAAGCAACATATTTCCATTTGTATGAAGGGATTTTAAATAACGATTTAAAACCAATAATTATTAAAAAACTAAAACCAAAAATTAATCGTAACGAACCTAATTGAAAAGGAGTAAGACCAACTAATCCTCTCTTCATCAAAATAAATGAACTACCCCAAATCAGAGACAGTAAAAACAAAAGAAACCATTTGTTGTTTTTGCTCAGCATAATGTATGTTTTTAAAGCCAAAATTCTATTAATTTTTTTTAATTACACTATCGAAATATATATTTTTGTTGTTAATAAATTTAAAATATTGATTATGAATAAATTAATTTGTGCGATAACTATAATAGTTATGATGGTCAGTTGTAAAAATGAGAATGAATCAGTTGATTCAAACATTAAAAAAGAACGGGCTAAAATGGAAAAAATGACAGTAAAAATTAAAGGAATGACTTGTGCTATTGGATGTGCTAAAACAATTGAAAATAAGTTAAATGAGTTAGAAGGAGTTCAAAAAGCAAAAGTTGATTTCAATTCAAAATTAGCTACTATTGAATATGATGGATCTATACATTCGAAAGAATCATTAGTTAAATTTATTCAAGGGATTGCTGATGGTAAAACGTATAAGGTTGAGTAAAATAATAAATAAGTATCTTAAAAAGAAATAAAAGAAAAACATATTTATAATTGATTTTTTTTTATTTCTTTTTGTTTATTTTTGTTAAATTCACTTGTTTTTAGCTTTGTAATTTGTTATTTTATTGTTTTTTGATAGATTTGCAAAAATAATAATAAAATGAAGAGAAAATTACTAAGCTTTAGTTTCTTAGCATTTTCATTTTTTAGTTTTGCCCAAGATGGTAATTTTATAACCGTTAATGGTAATAGAGTAAATTCGACCGATGATTTTAAAAGTTTAAAGTCAATTTATTCAAAAGAAAGAATGATTTCTGCAAAGAAAAAAAGCACAGAAGACCCAATTCTGATCGTACAATTTAAAAAACCTTTGAGTCAAAAGGATCAAAAAAAATTATCTCAAAAAGGAATTAATTTACTAAGTTATTTTTCGGATAACGCCTACTATGCTAGATTAACACCTGGTTTTTATGAGAAGAATGCTAACAATTCTGATATTAAAACAGTTTTTGTGCTCAAACCAGAACACAAAATCGCATCTGAAATTGTTAAAAATAATATTCCAACTTACGCTAAAGAAGGCGAATTAATTGATGTAGTAGTTACTTACCATAAAGGCACTGCAAAAGACCGTCTTGAAGAAGACTTACGGAATGTGGGCGTTAAAACCTTTAGAATAAGTGAAGACTTTAATCAAGTTTTTTGTAAAATATCAAAAGAAAAAATTTTAGAACTAGTAGAGCTAGAAGTTGTTCAAAATGTTGAATTAGCTCCTGCACCTGTAGTTTTAGAAAATAACCCAGGAAGAACTTCCCATAAGGTAAATGTGTTATCATCTAACTTGAGCGAATTAGGATACGGATTAACTGGGAATGGTGTGAAAATTGGTATTTGGGATGGCAATGTTGAGCCCCATAAAGATGCAACCAATAGACTTTTTACCAGAGAATATGAATCTCCAAGTACGCACGGTAGTCACGTTTTTGGTACTATGGCAGGTGCCGGAATTATGGATCCTCTTGCAAAAGGAATGGCACCTAAAGCCACCGTATACGCTTGGAATTTTAATGTTCAATCGAATGGGCTAAAAGTTTATGAAGAACGATTGTTATCCGCTAATAATGATGGAATTGAGCTAACACAAAACTCTTATGGTACTCTTCTTGAAAAAGGGTATAGTACTACTAGATATGATGCTTCTGATAGAGGAGATGACGAGGTAATGGTTAAGAAAAATTATTTATTAACCATGTATTCAAACGGAAATGCGCAAGCTGCAAACCTTGCAGATGGTGGGTTTTATACCTCTACTAAAAATTCTAAAAACGCATTACACGTAGGAGCAAATGATCCGAATGAAACTATGAGTGATTATAGTAGTTTTGGTCCTACAGCTGATGGGCGTTTAGTTCCTCAAATTTCAGGTATAGGTTCAGATGTGTATTCTATGAGTTATAATAATTCATACGAAGTAATGAGTGGTACTTCTATGGCAACCCCAGGAGTTACAGGAACTGTAGCATTATTGTATGAACGTTACAAAAATAAGTTCGGACAAAGACCTTTAGGATCTTTAATGAAAGCCATTGTGTGTAACACAGCAGATGAGTTAGGTAATGTAGGTCCAGATTATAAATATGGATACGGAAAAATCAATGGATTACGGGCTGTTCAAACAATTGATGAAAATAGATTTTATACAGAATCCATCACTAATGGAGTTGATAATCAAAAAGTAATTACGGTTCCAGCGGGTACAAAACAATTAAAAGTAATGCTTTGTTACTCTGATTTACCAGGTGTACCCGGGATAAATACAGTATTAGTCAATGACTTAGATCTTAAAGTATTACGTAATGGTCAGATCTATCTTCCTTGGGTATTAAATCCTATAAAAGCGAATGCTCCAGCAACTAAGGGTATTGATGACCTAAATAACATAGAGCAAGTTACAATTGATAATCCTGAACCAGGGGATTATACAATTGTTGTTAATGGTAAAAATATTCCATTAAATTCGCAAGAATTTTCAGTAGCGTATGATTATATAAAACCTGAGTTTAAATTAACGTATCCTATAGGAAATGAAAAATTAATTCCAGGAACAAAAGAATTTATTCGTTGGGACTATGTAGGAGAGGCAAAGCCTTTTGTTTTAGAATATTCAAATGATGGAGGAAATAGCTATAAACAAATAGCAGAATTGCCTGCAGAAGCAAGAACTTATCTCTGGACAGTACCCAATGAAGTTGGAACTAATTTTAAGATAAGAATTTTAAACGCATTCAAAACAGCTACTTCAAAACAAGTATTTACGTTGATGCCTAGACCCGTAAATTTGAAATCAGAAACAGTTGAAGCTTGTGGTGTTACTAATTTTAAATTAATTTGGGATGCCATTCCTAATGCAAAATATGAAGTTTTAAAATTGAGTGCCAATGGTGAAGATTTTGAAGTTATAGCAGAAACACCTACAAATGAATATACTATAAATACTACAAATAAGAATGTTTATACAGTAAGAGCAATCAGTTTAACAACTAATGCTGTTTCTGAAAGGGCAATTGCAATAATATTAAATCCTTTAAACTCAAAAGACTTAACAGTTAATAGTTTACCATACAAAGAAGACTTTGAAACATTAAGTGCTGCTAACATTGTCTTAACAAGTAATCCAACAGCCAAAGCGTCTATTACTTATTCAACGCCAAAAGACAGAAATGCAGTTGTGTTTTTAAGTAATGGGATAGCAGGAACAACACCATGGGTTGCATCTTCTGTATCAGGATTTGGTAGTACATCAACTACAAATGCTTTTAAAGATAATCCAACGTATATCAAAAAAGCTACATTTTGTGAATTTGATGCCACTGCTCTTGCAGGAAAAAAAGTACGCTTAAAATATGATGTACGTTACGAAAACCCTAATTTCTTGTTAGATAAAATTTTCTTAAGAGTTCTTGTTAATGGTACAGAATTAGTAAGTGACCAAGGATATAAATTTATTACTGGAATATCTGGTTCTGGAACGCCTATTTATGATTTAAGTGCTTATGCAGGGGGTAAGATAAATCTTGTTTTTGAAACGGTTATGGATGACAAGGATCTCAAGATTACATCCTCAAATAAAAGACTGACCAATGTATTAAGTATAGATAACGTAATGTTATATGAGGCAACAGATGATCTAGGGATTAATTTTGCTTCTACTAGTGATTCAAAACTTTCAAGTACTTCAACAGCTGTAAAGGTTTCTGTTAGTTTGCTTAATTATAGTGCTAATGAAATTTCGAATATACCAGTATCTTATACAATAAATGGAGGAGCGCCTATTAATGAAGTTATACCAGGGCCTATTGCCCCTATGGCACGTTTCAGCTACGATTTTACAAAAACTCAAGATATGAGTACATTAGGAAGATATACTGTAGTAGTAAAAGCTAATATGATTGGAGACACGAATCCAGCAAATAACACATATAGTTTTAATCGTACCAATAATGGTTCAGATATTACAATCAGTTCTCCTACAATTGTACATACTAAATGTGATGTTGTTTTTACTGATGATGGAGGACGTTTTGCCAATTACGGAAGTATACCAAGTCCAACAGCAGCAAAAATAGCTACTTTTAGATCCTCAGTTGCTGGTAAAAAAGTAAGAGTAGATTTTACAAGTTTTGATTTAGAAGACCGTTGGGATTATCTAAATATATACAATGGTCCAGATAACAAATCGCCATTAATTGCGTCTTATACAGGAAGCACTATTCCAGCCTCTATAACTTCATCAGCTACTAATGGAGAATTAACATTTGAATTTGTACCCGATGATGCAGTAGCAAAAAGTGGGTGGGTAGCAAACATTACATGTGTTGACTATGTACCTTTTGTAGATGCGGGAATAATATCTATAACAAAACCTGAAACATTAGGAAAAAAAACTACAGAAACAGCTGTAACAGTTGTAGTTAAAAATTACTCTTCTGATGCCAGATCTAATTTACCTGTATTTTATCAGATTAATGGAGGACCAAAAGTAGAGGAAGTAATTGCTTCTATTAATGGTTTAGAACAAAAAGAATATACGTTTACTACAAAAGTAGATTTGACGACTAATCCTGATGAAAATTTTGCATATATAGTTAATGCTGGTATCAATGAAGTTGATACGAACCTAACTAATAATACGAAAGAGAAAAAAGTATACAATAAATATAAATTACCAGAAAATGTTAATACAGACGGATATGCAATTACTAACTTAAATTGGAATACATTCTCTAATGCAAGTGGAGTAACAGGGTATTCAAATTTTAAAAATCTATCTATCCCAGTATTTAAAACAAAAGTTTATTCGCCTAATATTGTTATTTCTAAGAGTGATTTGCCTTTAACTAGATCTTTAACACTAAGTACAGGAGTGTTTACCATTATGGTTATAGATCTAAATAATGATGGTAATTTTAGTGATGAATATTATGAGGGTAAATATTGGGTAAATACAGAAGCAAACGAAGCGAGTTTTGCATCTACTCGAAATACACACTATTTTAAAAATGTTCAAAACAATACAGTAGGAGTTTCTATTCCTTCTGATGTACCAACAGGAAATCATGCAGTTCGTTTTATACACATGTTTAGAGATCAAGCAGAATCTTTTAATGTAGTGTTAGGTCCAACAAAGGACGGATTAACAACTTCAAGAAATGATTTTGAAATTGAAGAATACACCTTAAATGTTCAAGAACCTCCAGTTGCAGATGTTGAAATGGTTGAAATCCTTGATTTACGTCCAAGACTTAACAATACAAGTGTTGTAACTGTTAAAATTAAAAATAATTCATTAGTTCCTTTAAAGAACTTTGATATTGCTTATAAAATAAATAGCGGTGCAGAAGTTAAACAAACAGTAACAACAGATGTTAATCCTGCAAGCGAAGCTATTGTTTCGTTTACAACAGAAGCCGATTTAAGAGCGATTCAAGAATATACAATAGAAGCATATACCCAATTAGTTGGTGATGAAAATATTAGTAATAACAAGAAAGTTCTAACAATTAAGCACGTAGCACAAAATATACCAAACAAAGTAGCTAATTTTGATGGTAATGATGATCTATTGATTACTAAAACAAATCAGTTGTTTGAATTAACCAATGGATTTACTTTCGAAACATGGATTAATCAAAAAGCGCCAGCTCCTGTTTTTGGTAGATTTTTTGATAAAGGAAATATCACTGCATTTATAAATAATAATGAAGGACATTCACTATATAAAGAAAATAGTTTAATTATAAGTGTAACTAAAAATTCCGAAACATTTGCTTTAAATACAGCAGCAAATACCATAAGGTTAAATGAATGGACGCACATTGCGGTAACAGTAAGTAAAACCAATCAATATAAAGTGTACATCAACGGCGTTGAAGTCCCTACAAGATTGGTTTCTGGAACAGTTGGGGCTGTAAAAGCTAATAATACTTCTCCCTTACTAATCGGTAATAATGCAACTCTAACCAGAGGATTTAATGGGTATATTGACGAAATCAGAGTTTGGAATACTGAAAGATCAGCAGTAGATATTGCTAATAATCAGAATACTAAATTTTTAGGAAATGAAGAAAATTTACTGTTTTATCTTCCAATAGCTGAAGCAGAAGAAGTTTTTGTATATGATAAGTCTGCTTTAGACAATACTGCCAAGGCTACTAATACAGGCGTAAATTTCCTTCAAACGCCTAAGTTATTAAATAGTTTAGATATGATAGGGCAGTCAGAAAAAGTTTATGATGAAGCTACTAAGACCTATACGTTTTATGTGCCTGATACATTTGACTTAACAAAAACTATTTTTAATTTTACTACTAATATAGTTTCTAGTGCAACGATTAATAATGTTGTACAACTTTCAGGTGTAACAGAAAACAACGTTCCAACAGACTTTGGATTTACAATTCTCGGGTCAGGATTGAATTTAAATGTGTTTGAACACTATATCATAAGAATTAAAAAAGGGTTAAATACAGAATCAAAATTAATTAGCTATAAGTTTTTGAGTGCAGATAATAACGCTTTAGGTAAAAATATAGAAACCGTTATTAATGGAGTAAATGTGGTTGGAAATGCAGGAAATGCCAATCTCTCTAATTTAATTGCAACTTTTGAAACCTCTCCAAATGCTACTGTTTTTGTAGATGGAGTAAAACAATTAAATAATAAAACAGTTGCATTAAACTATGATGGACAGCCCGTTATTATTTGTGTAGTGGCAGAAAATACACTATCAAAAACCTATTATGAAGTAAATTTAGAATCCGCTCTTTCTAATGATAGTTTTGAAAATGAAATAATTTCTGTTTATCCGAATCCAGTAGAGGAAGGACAAACGATATTATTAAACAAAGAAGGAGAAGTAGTTATATACGATTTAGTAGGGAAAAAAGTTTTAGAATCTAAAGAGAAAATTAGAACAGTTGATTTATCAGGATTAAAACCAAGTACTTATTTGTTAGAGCTAACTACCGAGAATAAAAATAAAATTCGTAAAAAAATTGTTATTAAGTAATATTTTCCTAATTTTTTATTAAAAAGACCGTCATTAGACGGTCTTTTTTGTTATAAATGATTCGCCCTTTTAATATACTTTTTATCTTTGTTCCGATGAAGCAGAATTACCCTACCTATGAAAAGTTAAAAAGCAGAACACTGATTGACTATTTGTTTACAAATGGAAAATCCGTTTCAAAATATCCTTTGCGTCTAGTTTTTGCTGAGGTATCGGAGTTAAAAAACACCAATACAAACCTACAAATAGGAGTATCCGTTTCTAAAAAATACTTTAAGAAGGCGGTAGATAGAAACTATTACAAACGTGTATTAAGAGAGGTATATCGTTTGAATAAGGAAGGTTTTACGGAGTCTATTTTAGAAAAAAAATATATAATGATGCTAATGTATCAAACAAAAGACCGTTTAGATTTTCATGAAATTAATGATAAAATAAAAAGTTTATTAATCAAGTTTAATGAACAATTAAGCAAACAGGAGTTTAAATAACTCCTGCCTTTTTTGCTGCTCTTACGATATCTTCGTCACTTCCGATTTCAATGTCTAAGAATTTCTTAATATTTGCTTTTCTTTTTTCAATAGAGCTCATAGAAAGATTTAGATAATTCGGAATATTTTTGGTTTTTATCCCTTTAGAAAGTAAAGAAATGATCTGACGATTCGTTTCATCCAAATAAGCCTTATTAGATAATAATTCTTTTACATTATGATCCACTGTAAGACTTCGGTAATTTTGTCCTTTCACGATTTTGTCGAAAGCTATTAATAATTCATCTGCGGTAAAATCACTTTTTACTAATATCCCATCTGGATTTACACGTTTTATCATATCTAATAAAATAATAGATTCAGAATGAGACGTAAGAAAAACAATTTTTGTGTTAGGTCTGTTTTTCCTCATTATTTTAGCTAGATCAATGCCATTTTCTATACTGCCCTCTTTGTATGGAGGTAAGTTATGATCTAAAAAAGCCACATCAAAATGAGCGTTTGATTCTATCAGTTTTAAAGCACTTTCACAATTATAAGCAACCGTAGTATCGATGTTGTATCCAAAATCGTTGTATGAAAGAATTACTTTATAACCTTCAATCATAGAAGGGTGATCATCTACTATAAGTATTCTAATGTCCATGGTATATTTAAAGTTAATTTTGTTAGTATGGCAATGATAAATTTATATGAGTCCCTTTGTTAATAGTTGAGTAAAATTTTACCTCTCCATTCATAGACTTAGCTCTTGAATTTATATTCTTGATACCTATTCCTTCTTTTACTTTATTTATATCAAAACCAACTCCGTTGTCTTCTATGTCTATAATTAAACGATCAAGTACTCTTTTTATTGATAAAATTACTAATGTTGCATGAGAGTATTTATACGTATTTTGAAGGGATTCTTGTAAAATTCTATAGATGTCTATTTTTGTTGAAGTTTCAATAGCTTCCCAAATAATATTCGGATCCATTTCTAGTATGTATTCTATATTAATTGCGTTGCAATAGTCTTCAAATAGATTTTGAATGATCAACTTAAAGCTTTCTTTTTCTAAGAAAGTGTCTTGATTCAAATCATGCGAAATGTTACGTAATTCTTTTTCTATATTTTGAATATTTTCTATATGTTTTAAACACTTCTGAATGGTTTCTGGGTCTTGTCTTTTTGATAATATAAACAAATTCAATCGAGTACTGGTTAGTTTGCTCATAACTCCGTCATGTAACTCTTGAGATATCCTCTTTTTTTCTTGTTGTCTGGTATCATTTATCAAATGTTGTTGTTGGAGCATTAATTTATAAATTTGCTCATTACTTTCTTGTTGTTCTCTTTCAAACTGAAGTTGTTTGTTTTTACTACTTTGACTTTTATTGTTATATAATAAGATTAATAGGATAATCATTCCAGAACTTCCAAATAAAATAAGCCACCTTTGCGAAGAAATCTCATCTTTTTCCTCTTGGATGATCTTTTTTTCGGTTAGAATTTCATCTGTTTCATACTCAATTCTAGCAAAACTATTGCGCTTGTTAAATTCAACGGTTTGTATACTATCGCTTAAATTAATGTATTCTTCGTATAAATTATATTGATTCTTTTTATCTATTTTTGATAATAATCTTAATGCTCTTAATTCATCTTCAAGAATTTTATTCTTAGATGCAATTTGTTTAGCATTTCTTAGAAAATAGATGGCTTTTGTAGTGTTTTTTTTATACAAATAAAGTTCGCCTAAATAAATATTTGACAGAACAATGCCAGGTATGTTGTTTTCTTTTTTCCTAATTTCCAATGACTCATAAAGCTTTTCTTCTGCTATTTCTAAATTATCTAACTGCATTTCGGCATAAGCCTTATTACTAATGAGTGATGAGTAGGTGTAAGAACCAATTTTTTCAGGACTGGTAAAGAATAGACCTTCCTCATATTGGGCAATTGCTTCATGATAGGCTTTTTTCTTTGTATAAGCTTTTCCTAAAAAATTATAAATTTGTGCTTTTAGTGCTTCATACTGCGGATCTTTTATTAATAAACTTACAATAGATAAGGCTTTGTTATAATATATAATAGCTTCGTCAGGACTATTTAAACCTACAAGCACATTACCAAGATTTAAATAACAATCATATATAAGTCTTGTGTCATTAAGGATTTTTGCAATTTTTAAAACTTTTATGAATTCAACCTCTGCACCCGAAAAATCTTTTTCATATAATAAAATCTCTGCTTTAGAAAACTTTACACGAGTTAATTCTTCGGTTTTTTTTAAAGACTCGTAGTTTTTTTCAGATTTAGTATAGTAATAGTAGGCGCTATCGTTTTTGAAGTTTAAATAATAATAATCTCCAATATAATGATAGCCTCTTGCTATATTTGCAGAATCTTTAGCTTTTTTTGAAAGTTGAAAGGCTAATCTTGAAACGCGAAGATAATTTTCTGAATCACCTAGATTATAATACTTTCCAGCCAGTTTGAAATAATTTTCTCTAAGGCTGGAAGTATTATGTATGCTTTTTTGTAACTCATTTTCAATTATATGAATATCTTTTTCTTTATCTTTTTTTGACGAATTTGGGGTGTTAGAGCTGTCTAAATATTTTTTAATTTTTAGATCATGATCCATCTCTGCCTCGTTTTTACAAGAAAACAGAAAAAGGGTTAAAAAGAGTATTAGTAAGTATTTGTATTTATTCAAGTTTTTTTTACCAAATTTAATAAAAACTTTATTGATATGTTTTTTAAATGAAGGCAAAACTCTTGATGTATTACTATTAATAAAAAGATTCTAAATTGTGATAAACTAATTCAAATGAGTTTTGTGGTGGTTGTTTAGATTTGTAGAAAGATAATTCAATTTTGTATGATACTATTCTGGTTTCTTAGGTCTAAGAATAGGTTCTCCATCTGTGTCGTACTCTAAGGAGTAATTGGATTGATTTAGAAGAGAATTTTGTTCTTCAGACATTCTAGCAGTAGGGTCTATAGAATAAGATCCATCTCCGTTTTCTGTACAAGTTATAGGAGAAATAAATAGTAAAAACATACCCGAAAATAAATAGATTTTTTTCATAATTTGTTGATTTTTATTTGTGTTATAAAATTGATTTTTAAAGTCTATAAATGTTTTATATTTATAAAATGGTAATTAAATTTTTATAGAATAGACTATTCAGGTTTTTTAGGTCTAATTATTGGTTCTCCATCTGCGGTGTACTCTAAGGTATAATTGGATTCATTCAGAAGAGTTTTTTGCTCTTCAGACATCCTAACAGTAGGGTCTATAGAATAAGATCCACCTCCGTTTTCAGTACAAGTTATAGGAGAAATAAACAGTAAAAACATACCTGAAAATAAATAGATTTCCTTCATAATTTATTGATTTTAAATCAGTTACTTAGGATGTGAAATTAATTGTTTTTTTTTTGAATACGTTACGGTTTTTCCGTACATTTTGTTAAATATTTTTAACATTTATGGCAGTTTATATAATAGGAGACATTCATGGGGCATACAAAGGACTGCTACAAGTAATCCGTTTAACTCCTTTGAAACTAGGAGATACACTTATTTTTTTAGGAGACTATGTAGATGGTTGGAGCGAAAGTCCTCTGGTTTTAGATTTTTTAATAGATTTAAAAAAGTATTACAATTGTATTTATATAAGAGGAAATCATGATGAGTTACTTTTAGATTGGCTAAAAAATCAGAATGAAAACCTGTTGTGGTATAACAGTGGGGGAAGATCAACGATTGAAGCTTATGAAAATATAAGCATAGAAATTAGAAATAAGCATATTCATTTTTTATCTAGTTTAAAAGATTATTACTTAGATAATAAAAATAGACTTTTTGTGCATGCAGGATTTACTAACTTAAAGGGAGTAGAATACGAATATTATCCAAGATTGCTTTATTGGGACAGAACACTATGGGAAATGGCATTGTGTTTAGATCCTGATATAAGTTCTGAAAGTGCATTTTTTCCTAAACGCTTACAAGTATATAAAGAAATTTTTATAGGCCATACTCCCGTTACAAATTTAGATATTACAACTCCTTTAAAAAAAGCTAATGTTTGGAACCTAGATACAGGAGCTGCCTTTAAAGGGTGTATTACAATCTTAAATCTTGAAAAAAAAGAATTTTGGCAAAGTGATCCTATCTATACACTCTACCCAAATGAAAAAGGTAGAAATTAAATACAAGTTTATATATTTGCTAAAAAAAATAGTTATGAAAAAAGTTTTTATTTTAGTAGCAACTCTAATAGGATTCATGTCACAGGCTCAAGAAGCTTATAAGGGTAAAGGAGATACAAAGTTTCATGTAGGTGCTAATTTGCAATCAGGAGGAACGGGTCTAAATGTAGGAACAGATTTTGGATTGGGAGAAAATATTTCGGTAGGAGTTGTAGCAAATTACTTATTAGGTGTTAAATCAATTGAAGGGGATGATTATGACTTTTTAGACAGAGCAGATCTTAAAGCTCGATTTAATGCCAATATTGGTAAAGTTTTAACATTGCCAGAGCAGATAGATGTGTATCCAGGTTTAGATTTAGGATTAAGAAACTTTGGAGGACATTTAGGAGCTCGTTATTTCTTTTCAGAAGGATTTGGCTTACAAGTAGAAACAGGAGTGCCTTTTGCCAAATACAAAAAAGACCCAGTTGGATTTGATCGTTTAAATAATCAGTTTTATGTTAATCTAAGTGCTGTTTTTAATCTGTAATGAGTGTTGTTGAAAAAAAGTTAAAGGATCGTAGTAATTCAAAATGCGAACTTTGCGGAACTGAACACGATTTACAAGTTTATACAGTAGCTCCCAAAACAACTGAAAGTTTAGAAGATTCTATATTGGCCTGTAAAACCTGTGTAGATCAAATTAACAATCCAGAATTAACAGACGCGAATCATTGGCATTGTTTGTCTGATTCTATGTGGAATGAACATTTACCAGTACAAATAGTGTCTTGGCGTATGCTTACCCGACTAAACAAAACGGATTTAGTTGATATGATGTACTTAGACGATGAATCATTGGAATGGGCAAAAGCAACTGGAGAAGGGGTACAGGAGGATACAATTGTACACAAAGATTCCAACGGAAATGTGCTTCAGGATGGTGATTCTGTTGTTTTAATTAAAGACCTTGATGTAAAAGGAGCTAATTTTACAGCTAAAAGAGGAGCGGCTGTACATAACATAAAGTTGGTTTGGGATAATCCTGAACAAATTGAAGGAAGAGTTGAAGGACAATACATTGTTATTTTAACTCAATATGTAAAAAAAACAAAATAAGACTGTTTAAAAGTTTATGATTTTGTCATCCTTAACGAGTGAACCTGATCGTTTTATTTAAATACTAAAATTAATTAATCCTATTAGGTGCAATAGTAAGACTAGTTCTTGTGTTGGGATGCTAAAATAGACATTTATTTTAAAAAGTTTAAAAATTTATTTTGTTGTATTTTTTTGATTGCTAGTCATTTGAAAAATAAAGTATATTTTTTTTAAAAATAAAGTCATTTAAGATTTGGAAATATAAAGAAAATCTGCTTATATTTGCACCAGCAATGCGGAAGTAGCTCAGTTGGTAGAGCTCCAGCCTTCCAAGCTGGTTGTCGCGAGTTCGAGCCTCGTCTTCCGCTCAAAGCCTTGAAGAAATTCAAGGCTTTTTTATTTTCCGGTTTAATAGTCAAAAATAGTTGGTAAAAACGGATCAAGAACAAAAGTGGGGATTATGCAAAAAGATTGGATAATCTGAATAAGAAGAAATCTATCTTTCTTACCCCCCTAAAGTGACTTCTAAAGGCTTTTATTTTAGCATTAAAAGATTCAGCAGCTGCATTAGTACTTCTATTATCAAAGTAGTTTAGTATTGATTGATAATTGAGTGTTATTGTATTTAGAACAATGTTGAAGTTTTTAAATCCTGATTCTTTTACTGTTCTATATCAATGGGCTAATTTTAACATTGCAACATTTTTATCGTTATTGGTGTTGTAGATATTTCTTAATTGTTGAGATAAATGGTATGCTGTTTTTATCTCTGGATATAGTTCAAATAGAATTTCAGCTCTTTCTTGTTGGTTTATCGTCCATTTTTGGCGAGATTTATAGAGTAAATACCTGTGTCTAGCTAATAATTGCTTTGGGGAATCACCATTGGGTAAAATTTGTGGAATATGTGTTTTGTTTTCTGATTTTGCTTTTATTATGGCTTGATTTTCCATATCTATAGCTTTTCATCGGTATTTGATTCTGATTTCTTGTAAGGCTTCTAAGGCTCGTTTTTGGACATGGAATCTATCGGTTACTTGTATTGCTTTTGGAAAACATTTTTTAGCTATCAATTTCATAGTATTGGCCATATCTAATGTTGTTTCTTTGACACAATTTCTTTTTTCAGGATCAATTTTACGGATATGTTCTATGACTTGATCATCCTTTGTTTCAGCAATAATAGCTACTAAGGAACTTTTTTTACCTTTGAATTTTTTGTTGGTTACAATAGTGTAAAGTTCCCCCTGATACAAAGCTACTTCATCAATTGATAGATGTGTCCCCATATTTTGGGGATAAATAATCCATTGATGCGCGTGTTCTCTTGGTTCCCAAGAACTAAAGGAGCTTAGATGCTTTTTATACTGTCTTTGTAGTTTTTTACCCTTAACTCCAAAGAAACTACCAATAGTTTGAGATTCTATAGCTGTGTTATCGATTGATTTCTTTTAAAAAAGATGCAAATTCTTGCGTCATACGTGTTTCTTTAGCTACTAAATTCCAATCTCTTTTAACTATCTCACCTGTGTTTTTATTAGTCCAACGACGACGTTTTATGTGTAAATACACAAACTTTCCTCTTAGTGGGAAATCTTGAATTGTTATTTCGTCTGTCAAGCCTTTGGAGGCTAACTCTATGTTGTCAAACTCTTTTCGAGGTTTTGCTTTTTCTTCAAAATAAAGATGTAGGTTTTCTTCTGAATTATCAACTGAAATTATTTCAAAATAATCAACTAGAAAATCAGGAAGCATCAATTTTAAAAGAGTTATAGGGTCCATAATAGTGTTTAGATTTGATAAAGATCTCCTTTTTTAATTAAATTCTCCCCAACTTTTGTTCTTGATCCGATTTATCTTTACCTTTCTTTTATAAATATAATATTTGAGAACAACTAAAAACATACTTGTAGCCCCCCTTAATTGGGGTTTAGGTCACGCCACGCGTTGTATTCCTATTATAAGAGCCCTCTTAGATCATGGCATGAATCCTATCATAGCCTCAGATGGTGAGGCTCTTGAATTATTAAAATTTGAATTTCCTTCTTTAACTTTTATCTCAATTCCTTCGTATAAAATAAAATATGCAAAAAAGGGTCGTTTTTTTAAATGGAAATTAATGCAAAATAGTCATACGGTTTTAAGAGCCATTTTTTTAGAACGATTAGCAACAAAAAAGATTATTGCGGTTTATAATATACAAGGTATTATTTCTGACAATCGGTTGGGTATTTATTCAAAAAAAATACCTTGTGTTTATATTACTCATCAATTAAATGTTTTAACTGGTAATACGACTTTGATTACTTCTTGGTTACACCAACTAGTGATTAAACAATACACATCTTGTTGGGTACCTGATTTTGAAGGAGATAGAAATTTAACAGGTGATTTAGGTCATCTAAAAAAGCCTTTAACAAATGTTCTTTATTTAGGTCCTATCAGTCGTTTTAAAAACCAAAAATTAAATATTCAGTATGATCTTATGGTTGTTTTATCAGGTCCTGAACCACAAAGAAGTCTTCTTGAAAAAAAATTAATATTAGAACTAAAAGACTATAACGGGTCTGTTTTATTTGTAAAAGGAAACATTGATAAAGAGCAAAAAATCAGCAATGAGGGCGTTTTTACTTTTTATAATTTTATGAATTCTGAACAATTAGAAATCGCTTTTAACACGAGTGAATACATCATTTGTCGTTCTGGTTATACCACCGTTATGGACTTAGCTTATCTAGGTAAAAAAGCTTTTTTTATTCCTACTCCTGGACAATACGAACAGATATATTTAGCACATAAACTAAGTCATGAACAAATAATACCGTATTGTCTACAAGATGAATTTAGTCTTAAAAAATTGGAACAAATAGTTAATTTTAAAGGATTTATTCCATTTCAGAATAAAATTAACTGGAAAAAATATTTCGAAGTTTTTAATTTAGAAGACAAATAGTGATTTTTAAACGTACTCTACTTGTCTTCTTTTAAGGTAAGATATTAATATTTATAGTGAGACTGTCCAAAAAGTTCGCAATCTTTCATTTAGACCAAAGGGAGAAATCACACAATGTTGACTATGAGACTCCTCATTCGGAGTGACAAACTGCATGTTGATTTATTACTTTTTGGACCGCCTCATTTATTTCAAACAGTTATCATTTTTTAAAGTTAACTAAACGATTATCATTATAGTTTACTTGAGCTATGACCCCGTTTTCTTTAAAAATCCAAGTTCCTACTTTTTGTCCCGATTCATATTGTCCTGTAGCTAACTCGTTTCCTTCTTTCGTATAGGAAACCCATTTCCCATGAACTTTCCCGTCTTTATAAAAACCTTCTTGCATTATTTTACCATTGTCATAATAGTAAGTGGCTTTTATTAAATTATTTTGAATCTCATATTTAGGCTCTATTAACTGAGCAAAACTGGCTACTGTAAATAATAAAGTAATGATTGATATACGTTTTTTCATAATTCAAAATTTTATGGGTTCTACAAATAGTCTCCATCAAATTTAAAAAAAACTTACATAATTAACAATTAAAAAACATTTACTTTACAATTTATTAACATTAAAAATAACAAAACAATGTTTTAAGCAGTAAATTGATTAGCACTCTGGAGTGTAAATAAAAATTCAGAACCTTTATTAAATGTACTTTTTACATATATTTTTTCATGATGGGCTTCAATAATATGTTTTACTATAGACAACCCTAAACCAGAGCCTCCTTCCATACGGGATCCGCTTTTATCTACTCTAAAAAAACGTTCAAATAATCTAGGAATATGTTTTCGTTCAATTCCTTCACCATTATCCATAACGCGTACTAATACCTTGTTATTTTCTAATTCATCTATACAAATTTCGGTTGATCCTTTTTCTTTACCATACTTAATAGAATTCACAACCAAGTTAATCAAGACTTGCTGAATCTTTTCTTTATCGGCTATTACGTGAATAGGTTTAACATATTTTTCATCAAAACTTAAGGTAATTTCTTTTGTATTAGCTTTAATTTCTAATAAATCCATTACTTCTTGTGCTAATGCAACAATATCAAATGATTGAATATTTAGCGTTTCATCTCCTAATTCTAATTTAGCTATCATATCTAAATCATTAACGATATAAACCAATCTTTCGACTCCTTTTTCGGCACGTTCTAGATATTTTTTTCGGAGTATTTTATCTTTATGCGCGCCCTCTAATAAAGTAGAAATATAACCTTGAACCGTAAAAAGAGGTGTTTTAAGTTCATGTGAAACATTTCCTAGAAATTCTCTTCTATATTCTTCACGATCTTTGAGCATTTCAATTTCTAACTTTTTATCCGTTGCAAATTTTTTAACCTGTTTGGTCAATGTAGCCATATCGGTAGTTATAGCTTGGTTTTTAAAATCTACAGCATCTAAAAAAGAAATTTCATCATAAATTTTCTTTACTCGTTTGTAAATAAATTTTTCTACTCGATATTGCAAGACGAAAAATGAAAAAGACATGGTTAAGAAAGCAAAAACACTTATAAATAACCAATTAATCAAAAAGAATAAATAGGTTAATAAAAGCACTAACCCTGTTGAAAACAGGGTAATATATGTAGAAGATCGAAACGCAAACGTATATGATTTCTTAAGCATTAACCCCATTAGTATTCAAACTTATACCCAACTCCTTTTATTGTTTTAAATAGTTCTTCCCCAATTTTTTCTCTTAATTTTCGGATATGAACATCTATGGTTCTTCCTCCTACTACCACTTCGTTCCCCCAAACTTTATCTAAAATTTCCTCTCTCTTAAATACTTTTCCTGGCTTAGATGCTAGTAAATAAAAAAGTTCAAATTCTTTTCTTGGAAGAATAATTTCCTTATTGTCTTTGTATATTTTGTATTCTTCACGGTTTATTTCAATACCTCCCAAATTTAGTTTTTCAGCGGACACTTCTACCTCTTTAAACCTTCTTAATAAAGCTTTTACTTTACTAACTAATACTTTAGGTTTAATGGGTTTTGCTATATAATCATCAGCGCCAGCATCAAAACCTGCAACTTGCGAATAATCTTCGTTTCTAGCGGTTAAAAATGCAATAATCGTATTTTGTAATTCTGGCGTATTACGAATAATTTCACATGCTTCCATTCCATCCATTTCAGGCATCATAACATCCATTAAGATTAAATGAGGTAAATACTTTTTTGCTTTTTCTACCGCTTTTTTACCATTTTCAGCGGTAAAAATTTGATACCCTTCTTGTGAAAGATTATAGCCAACAATTTCTAAAATATCAATTTCGTCGTCTACTAAAAGAATTCTAATATCCTTCTTTTTCATCACTATGTTTTGTGTTTGTTCGAGTGTAAAATTAGCTATTATTCGAAACAAAAACTTAACCTTACACAAATTTAATATGTTAACGATTAGGTAACGTTTATTAAACCTATTTATAATATCCAAATAACCTCCTTTTTACATAGCCCAAATTACTTTGCATTCGAATTAAACACACAACAAAATGAAATTTAAATTTTCTCTATTGTTCCTTTTTTTTACAATGATTACATTGGCTCAAAAAGCAACTATTACTGGAACAGTATCAGATAAAGATCTTAACAATGAAGCCTTACCCTTTGCTAATGTTCTTCTAAAAGGCACATCTACAGGAACCACTACTGATCTACAAGGGAGGTACAACTTAATTGTTCCTTCCGGTATGCACACGTTAGTCTTTAGTTTTTTAGGATATGAAACTAAAGAAGTTAAAATTACTGTTAATACTGGAGAAGTAAAAGAAATTAATCAGATTCTTGGTTCTGGTAGTGTAACCATGGAAGACGTCGTAGTAAAAGCAACTGTAAGTCGGGAAAAAGAAACTGCTTTATTATTAGAACAGAAGAATGCCGTTGAAATGAAGCAAATAATTGGTGCTCAAGAAATGGGTAGAAAGGGAATAAGTGATGCACAGGCTGCTGTTACTAAAATTGCAGGGATTTCTAAACAGGAAGGAGTAAAAAATGTTTTCGTAAGAGGTTTAGGAGACCGCTATAATTCAACTACATTAAATGGCTTTCCAATTCCTTCCGAAGATCCTGAATACAAAAATATTTCCTTGGATTTTTTTGGCACAGATATTATCAAAAATATTTCTGTTAATAAGGTTTTTAATTCCACTAAAATTAGTGATGTAGGCGGAGCTAATATAGACATTTCATCCAAAGAGCTAAACACATCATCTGTTGTATCCCTAGACCTTTCAACAGGTAGTAATACAAGAGTATTCAATACTGATTTCAAACAACAATCAGGAGTAGATTACTGGGGGATATCTAACATCACTAACCCTGGATTAACTAGTCAAAAATACAATTTTCCTAATAAGCTTAATCCTACTACAAATCATTTGCCTTATAACCATTCTTTGGGACTAACAATAGGTAAAAAGATTAGATTTGGCGAAAATAGCTTTTCTGCATTTTTAGTAGGATCACATGCAACGGATTTTAGTTACACCAAACAATTTGTAAAAAACACAACTACCACAGGAGTAATCTTCAGAGATCAAGTAGGCGACAAGTTTAATCGCGGCATTAATCAATTAGGACTATTGAATTTATCTCTAAAACTAAATAAGTTCCGATTTGATTATAACGGTATGGCAATTCACAATAATAATCAATATTATTCTAAATTTTACGGTTTAGACAATGATAAATTTCAGGGAGGTTTTGATGATAAAGGACTAATGATTAGACAACAAAATAATGATAATTTATTAATTGTAAATCAATTATTAGCTCAATTTCAATTAAACAAAAACACAAACTTCAATGCTGGTGTATCATATAATATTACTTCTGGCAAAGAGCCTGATAGAAGAGTAAACAATCTCACTCAAAGAAACGAAAAAGATTTTATTTTTACAGGGGGAGATGGTAGGCAAACAAGAACTTTCTTGAATTTAGATGAAACTGATTTGAATACGAAACTAGAAGTTTCACACAAACTAAATAATCAAAACGCAAATGATAAAACGTCTTTTATCAAGTTTGGCTACAATGGAAGACAAGTTGAAGATAAATTTTCAGCTACACTATACAATTTTAGAGCCTTTTCGGGAATATATAATGAAAATATAAACTTAGACGATTCTTATAACAAACAAAATTTTATTGATGGAAAAGTAACATTTGATGCCAATAAAGATCAATACAATGCACAAAAAAACATACATTCTGGATACGGTGATCTAACCTATTTAGTTACCCCTAAACTAACCATAAATATGGGAGCAAGCATAGACTACGTAAATCTGGCTGTGCAATACAATGTAAACGAAGGTAGTACTATTGGAAAATCAACTATTAAAAATACATTCGTATTACCCAACGCTAGTTTAAAATGGGACGCATCAGAAAAAAACTCGTTCCGTTTAGCCAGTAGCAAAACCTATACCCTTCCTCAAGCTAAAGAAATTTCACCATATATTTACATAGACGTAAATTTTAATAGTCAAGGAAATAAAGACCTAAAGTATTCTGAAAATTACAACCTAGATGCTAAATGGGATTTTTATATAAGCAAATCAGAACTATTTTCATTAACGGGTTTTTATAAACACATTCAAAATCCAATAGCTCGTGTAGAAGAAGGAGGATCAGGAGGTTATTTAACATATAAAAACATAGCTAATGTAGCTAAAGTCTTAGGAGCAGAAGTTGAACTAAGAAAAAACATTCTAGAATCACAATTTCATTCTTATGATGCTAAATTAGCATTAGGACTTAATGCTTCTTATATCTACTCTAAATTAACATTAGATGTTTTGAACACACCTAAAAAAGAAACTCAACTAGAAGGTTCTTCCCCTTTCTTAGTTAATTTTGACCTATCCAGTACTTTATCTAAAGATGACAAAAACTTTACCAATACTTTCGTATTAAACTATTTTAGTGATCGTATTTATACTATTGGAACCCTAACTTACGAAGATATTATAGAAAAAGGAGTACTAGGATTGGATTTTATTTCTACTTCTAAAATCAACAAACATCTCGCTATCAAAATAAAAACTAGAAACTTATTAGATCCTACTTATTCACTAAGCAGAAGAGGCATTAATGGAGGCGAAAATATTGTCCTTAAATCATTCCAAAAAGGAATCCATTTTAGCCTAGGTTTAACGTATGATTTTTAAAATTATATAATTGCTAATTAAAACAACTAACCAAAATGAAAAAATCAGTTTTAAGTTTATTAACATTGCTAACCGTTTCTGGAACAGCTATAATATCTTGTACAAAAACAACAGATGATGAAGCAATTGCAACTATCAGTGCGCCAGCAGGAACAGAAAACCTATCAGGCACTATTACAAACAATATAACTCTTGATCCTTCTAAAACATACTATTTGAACAGCTCTCTAATTATAGATAATGGAGGAACTCTAAACATTCCCGCAGGTACCATAATCAAATCTAAAAAAGGGTTTAGTAATTACATTTTAGCCTTACAAGGAGGTAAAATAAACATAAACGGTACGGCTGATAAACCTGTAATCATGCAAGCTGACATAGAAACAACAGAATCAGGATACTGGGGCGGTTTAATCATTAATGGCAAAGCTAAATTATCGGATGCTACCCCAACCGGTTCAACCGAAATTAACTCAGCTTATACTTATGGTGGTAATGACGACACTGATAACTCAGGCATTATTCGTTATTTGATACTCAATAATACAGGAGCTAAATCCTCTGCCAATATTGAACACAACGGTCTAACCCTAAATGGTGTTGGAAATAGTACCATTATTGAAAATATACTTGTAAAAAATTGCGCTGATGATGGTGTTGAACTCTTTGGTGGAACTGTCAACCTAAAAAATATCTTATGTATTAACACAGATGACGATATGTTTGACTATACACAAGGATGGAGAGGCACTTTAGACAATGCTTATGGAATTTGGGAAAAAGGTTTTACAAGTACAGAAGCCGACCCAAGAGGTCTAGAAGGAGATGGTAATTTAGATGGTAACACTCCTACTTGTAACTTACAATCTGATAACACCATCAAGAATTTAACTATTGACCTTAAAATAGACCCTGTAACCACTAATGACATAACAAAACAAATGATGGATGTCTTTATGGTTCGTCGTGGTGCAAAATCTACAATAACAAATGCTGTCGTAAAGGGAACAGGATACGCAGTAACCTTAATTAACATGAACGATAAAAAAGGAGCTGGCAATCCTACCACAACAATTAGTGTTAACCTTAAAGATTTAACAACATCTCCAGCTAAAGAAATCAATGGAGCAGGGCTATTAAACAAAAACGAAACCAATACAGGAGCTGACAAAACTGCTTTTAATTGGACAAAATACGCTTTTTAATTTTTTAGTATTTTTTAACAAAACAAAAGCCTCTATTTTTGAGGCTTTTGTTTTATCTATATATATTTTTTTTAACTTTGTAGAAATCCGTATTGAATGAAGAAAAACTACTTGTACAGTATCCTTATTTCCACATTATTTACGTTGGTCTTTCAAGCTCAGGAGGCTAGAGACTCCTATAGTGGAAAATATCAAGAACAGCCTTTGGACAACCTTACAATATATCCTAACCCCGCCAGTAGTGGAAGAATCTACATTACATCTAGATCAACCTCTTCAAAAGAGATTGAAATCTATGATGTCCTTGGAAAATTAGTACTTCAAACATTATTAACAGCAAAGGAGTTAAACATAACCAGCCTAAACGAAGGCGTTTACATAATAAAAATTAAAGAAGGAGAACAAAGAATAACTAGAAAACTTATTGTAAAGTAACCTGCCCAAAACATTTCCCCCTTAAATCTACCTTTCATTTTTTAAAATATTAAAGAATGGAAATCTGTTATGAAAACTTACCCCTTTTCTCATCAAAACATACAAATAATAGATCTTTTTCAAACCAATTTTAAGAGCACCCTCTTTTGCCTAACATCAGTACCTGAATCCCCTCACAAAAATAAACATCTTTCAACTCAATCAATCAATCATAGATTATTCTTACAAAATAATCAAAAAAACAATCAAAAAAATAAATTTAATATATTTTTTATTAAATTTAAAACCAAATTACACACAACAACACATGAAAAAAATTTACGTATTAGGAACATTCTTGTTAGCAAATTTAGGGTTTTGCCAAGTTCCAATTTCAGCATTAAACACACCCTACAATCAGGATTTCAACTCAATGACTACTGGAACAACAGCCCCTGCTCTACCCGCCAATTGGTTTATGGCAAGACTTTCAGGTACATCTACTACAGCTCTAACACTAACAAATAATGACGGGTCTACCAACAGCGGAGGAGTTTACGCAGCAGGAACTAACTCAACTAATGAAAGATGCCTTGCGGTACTAGCCTCTTCAGGCACAATTCCTGGAATAGGTCTAAACCTTATCAATAATCTGACACAAAACATTACCCAAATACAGATTAGTGGAAAAACCGAACAATGGAGATTAGCCACCAGTTCTATGATTGAAAAAATAGCATTTGCCTATAGTTATGATGCTACCTCTTTATCAACAGGTACTTGGACAACAGTAACTAACTGCGATTTAGTAGAACAAAACGCTACTACCAGTACAACTACTCCTACAACAGCTAACATAGATGGCAACGCTTTAGGAAACAATAGTAATTTTACTTTTACCTTTGGATTAACAGGAAATGGCTGGCCGGCCAATGGGGGAACACTCTGGATCAGATGGACTGACACAAACGACCTAGGAAATGACGCTATGATAGGTTTAGATGACTTTAGCATTCAAGCAACATCAACAGATCCACAATTTTTATCTAATGAAAAATTAGATGAAATTTCTGGACTACAAATATTCCCCAATCCAACCAAATCAATTCTAAACATAACATCAAACAAGTATTCAGAAAAACAAATTGAAGTATATGACTCTTTAGGAAAAATAATTTTATCCACTAGAACAACCAATGAAAATATAAACATTACTTCTTTAACCAAGGGAGTTTACACAGCTAAAATCACCGAAGAAGGCAAAATAGCCATCAGAAAAATCGTAATTGAGTAAACTCTATTTGAATAAAAAAAGCTATCCTCTCTAAGCAAACACCCAAAGAGGTTTTTTTATACTTTTGCAAACAAAACAAAACAAAACTATTAAAATGAAAAAAAAATCATTATTTTCCCTATTCAGCTTATTCCTTTTTATTTCAAACAGCTTTGCACAGACCACATTAACCTCTTGGAGTTTTGATGGACAAACAACCAATCCAAACCTAGGAACAGGAACATTAAGTCTAATTGGAGGGGTCAACCCAAACACTTACCAAAGCGGCAATGGTGCAGGGTTTGCACATAGTATAAAAAATTTTCCACTTCAAGGAACGGCTTCTGGAACAGCTGGCTATCAATTTATGGTAAGTACTAATGGCTACTCAGGAATTATCATAAAATTTGACCCAAGAGGACAGGATGCTTCTTCTAAATGGCAACAATACGAATATACTATTGATGGCGGAAATTCTTGGGAAATCTTAGCTAATAACAATGGAGATCTGACAAATGGTTTTACAGCTTCTCCAATGAAATCTTTATTAATCAATGATCCCAGATGCAATAACAATCCTAATTTTGGTTTCCGAATTGTCTCTATTGTTAATCCAAACAACAATACCTACGAACCTATTTTAGGAGTTTACGACCCTGCTGCTAATTGGAGAATAGACAATGTAAAAATTGAAGCTAGTTCTGTTTTAAACAATGAAAAAAACAATGAAATAGAAGGCTTATCAGTCCATCCAAATCCTGCAAATTCAGTTTTAAATATTACTTCTAGTAATTTTGAAGAAAAACAAATTGAAGTATATGATACTTTAGGACAAAAAACTTTATCATCTAAAGTAACTGATCAAATTGTTAATATCTCATCTTTAACTAAAGGAATTTATTTTGCTAAAATCACCGAAAAAGGTAAAACAGCAACTAGAAAAATTATAATCGAATAAGGCTCAATCTAATTCAAAAACACAAAAGGCTGCAGTGCAAAATAGTTTAAGGCAGCCTTTTTTATAATAAAGATATTCAGACTTCTTTAAACCCAAATATGCGTTAGCCTTTCGGATCAAGATGAAAAATACAAAGAAGTTAAGAATAAACAGCTTTTTTACCAAAACGGTAGTTTTATTACATTGAGGACAAAAAAGGGAGTACTTTTTAGATTCAAAGTCCTTTTTATCTGTAATACATTTCTAATACGCAATCTGGATTAAAACCCACTTTTTTATATGTTATCATCTAAGAAGTAAAGTCTTTTTTAGATTCTCATATTTAAAAAACACAAAAAATGATTAAATTCAAATCTTATTCATTCAGTATTCTTATTTTTACCTCCAAAATATTAAAATTCAAAAACGATATGTTTAAAATTAGAAAAAACATTGCTCTAACAGCTTCGTTTATTATAACTATCAGTGCTTTTGCACAAGATAATTTGGTCAATTCACTAAAAATAAATGCAAGTGAAAAAAGTAAAGAATCTTTCAAATTTACTGACGTTATAAATATTGAAAATACTCCTATAAAGAACCAAGGCTCTTCAGGGACTTGTTGGAGTTATTCTGCTAATTCATTTTTAGAATCAGAAATGATACGCATGGGTAAAAAACCAGTAGAATTAGCACAAATTTATTCTGCTCGTAATGCGTATATCGAAAAAGGAAGAAACTATGTCCGTATGCATGGTTCAGTTGCTCTAGGCGATGGCGGAGCTTTTCATGATGTGATTAATATGTATCGCAAATATGGAACCGTTCCTCAATCTGTTTATACAGGCTTGAATTATGGAACTGATAAAAATAAATTTGCTGAAATGAGTTCTCTAATTGAAGCTTTCTTAAAGGCTGTTGTTACCAATCCTAATGGAGAACTAACTCCTAATTGGGAAAAAGCCTATACTGCAATGATTGATAGTTATCTTGGACAAGTACCTAAAACTTTTCAATTTGAAGGTAAAACCTATACCCCTGAAACCTTTGCTAAAGAAGTAGTAGGCGTTAATGCCGATGATTATGTAGAAATTTCTTCCTTACAAGAACATCCCTACTATACTAAATTCGTATTAATGGTTCCAGATAATTGGAATTTTGATCAAGTATATAATGTAAAAATGAATGAATTAACTGATATTATTGACAACGCAATTAAAAATGGTTATTCAGTAGCTTGGGCTGGGGATGTTAGCGAAAAAAGTTTTTCTTGGAAAAACGGTGTAGCTTATGTCCCTGAGAAAAAATTTGAGGAGATGACTGCTGATGAAAAATCAGATATGTTTAATGGCCCTAAAAAAGAAATGACAGTAACTGAGGAAATGCGTCAAAAGGCATTTGATAATTACACAACTACTGATGATCACGGTATGCATATTGTTGGAATTTCTAAAGATCAAAACGGTAAAGAATATTATATCGTTAAAAACTCTTGGGGTACGACAAATGACTACAAAGGATATTTGTATATGACGAAAGAATTTGCAAAATATAAAGCAACCGCCATTATGTTGCATAAAAAAGCGGTACCTACAGGCATTGCATCTAAATTAAAACTATAAAAAACCTCTATATAAAACAACAAACCCGAATTAAAATTTTTCGGGTTTGTTGTTTTATATTTAATCGTAAAAAACGATTAATCAAAGTAGAAAACAAAAATTATCTTCGATATAAGTTTTAAAATAATGGGCAGCAAAATTAAAACTCTAAGAAATTCAAGAATACATTAAATATTACAATAACGAAAAATCAAGTCTAATCTAAACAAAAATGAGTCCGATAAAATATCGAACTCATTATTATCAAAATTAAGTTTAAATTTGTCTAAACTTTTGGGTGCAGTACAAATTTTTTATTTAATTTTTAGGCTCTTTCATTTTGAAAGTTTCCATAAACTTAGTTGTATAATTTCCTGCCACATAATCAGGCTCGTCCATTAACTGTCTATGGAAAGGAATAGTTGTTTTTATTCCTTCTATTACGAATTCATCTAAAGCACGTTTCATTTTAGCAATTGCTTCTTCACGAGTTTGTGCCGTAGTAATTAACTTAGCAATCATTGAGTCGTAATTAGGCGGTATTGTATACCCAGCGTACACATGTGTATCTAAACGCACTCCATGACCTCCTG
Organism: Flavobacterium columnare; assembly: GCF_014844295.1. NCBI lineage: Bacteria > Pseudomonadati > Bacteroidota > Flavobacteriia > Flavobacteriales > Flavobacteriaceae > Flavobacterium > Flavobacterium columnare. Next base: position 1,869,763 of record NZ_CP054494.1, on the reverse strand, counting down.
GCGCATGTAAAACAGTGATTTTACCCGGAGAAGGACGAAAATCATTATAAGGATCCTCTGCATTAATACGACATTCTATAGAATGTAACTGCGGTAAGTAATTTTTACCCGAAATAGGCACACCTGCTGCTACTAAAATTTGCTCACGAATTAAATCATAGTCAATAACTTGCTCTGTAATTGGATGTTCTACCTGAATACGAGTATTCATTTCCATAAAGTAGAAATTACGGTGTTTATCTACTAGAAACTCTACTGTTCCTGCTCCTTCGTAACTAATATACTCAGCAGCTTTCACAGCAGCCTCTCCCATTTTATGGCGTAATTCATCCGTCATAAATGGAGAAGGTGTCTCTTCGGTTAGTTTTTGATGGCGACGTTGTACAGAACAATCTCTTTCTGATAAATGACAAGCTTTACCAAAAGAATCACCTACAATTTGGATTTCGATATGACGAGGCTCCTCAATAAGTTTCTCCATATACATGCCATCATTACCGAAAGCAGCAGCAGCTTCCATACGAGCCCCTTCCCAAGCTTTATCAAGCTCTTCTTCTTTCCAAATAGCACGCATCCCTTTACCGCCACCACCAGCTGTAGCTTTCATCATTACTGGATAACCAATTTCTTTGGCCACTTTTTTAGCTTCTTCTAATGACTCTAAAATTCCATCAGAACCAGGAACACAAGGCACTCCTGCTTCTTTCATAGTGGCTTTGGCCGTTGCTTTATCTCCCATTTTCTCAATCATTTCAGGAGAAGCTCCAATAAATTTGATTCCGTGTTCTTGACAAATTTTGGAGAATTTAGCATTCTCTGAAAGGAATCCATATCCTGGGTGAATTGCATCAGCATTGGTAATTTCAGCAGCTGCAATAATATTGGACATTTTTAAATAAGACTGATTGCTAGGAGCAGGTCCTATACATACAGCCTCATCAGCAAATTTCACATGTAAACTATCTGCATCAACTGTAGAATAAACGGCAACTGTTTTAATTCCCATTTCACGACAAGTTCTAATTACACGAAGTGCAATTTCTCCCCTGTTAGCGATTAGTATTTTTTTAAACATTTTAATGAAATTTTAAATGTTGAATGATAAATTTTAAATTATTTGAATGATAAACGACTGACATTCATCATTCAAAATTTAGCATTTAAAATAACTTATGATGGATCTACTAAGAATAATGGTTGATCAAACTCAACAGGTGAAGCATCATCTACTAGAATTTTAACAATTTTACCAGATACTTCACTTTCAATTTCATTAAACAACTTCATTGCTTCAATAACACATAAAGTATCCCCTTTAGAAATTAAAGAACCCACTTCTACAAACATTGGTTTATCCGGAGCTGGTTTACGGTAAAATGTACCAATGATAGGCGATTTTACAGTAACATATTTAGAAGTCTCTTCAGCAACTGATTCTGTTACAACTGGCGTAGCTGGGACAGCAGCAACTGGTGCTGGAGCAGCAGCAACTGGTACTTGCGGAATAGCTGTCTGCATTGGTACCTGTTGTACAAACGTAGCGGTTTCAGTACCTTCAGGTGTAGTTTTGATAGTGATTTTAAAATCGTCCATCTCTAGTTTTACCTCGGTAGCACCTGATTTAGCTACAAACTTAATTAGGTTTTGAATTTCTCTAATATCCATGATATTTCGATTTTGGTTTATTATGTTTTTATGAATTATATGCCCATTTTAAATAAATAGCTCCCCATGTGAAGCCTCCACCAAATGCAGCAAAAACGATATTATCTCCTTTTTTTAATTGTTTTTCAAAGTCACACAATACAAGTGGCAAAGTAGCCGATGTGGTATTTCCATAACGATGAATATTGATCAAAACTTTCGATTCATCAAGTCCCATACGTTCAGCGGTAGCATCTATTATACGTTTATTAGCTTGGTGAGCCACTAACCAATTCACATCATCATGTGATAATTTATTTCGTTGCATTATTTTTTCACTCACATCAGCCATACCAGAAACAGCATACTTAAACACTGTTTTTCCATCTTGGAAAACTGTATGCATTCCTTTTTCGACCGTTTCTTTAGAGGCAGGCAGAATAGATCCCCCTGCATCTATTTTAAGATATTCTCTACCAATTCCATCACTTCTTAACACTTCGTCTTGCAATCCTAACCCTTCTTCATTAGGTTCAAAAAGAACAGCACCTGCACCATCTCCAAAGATAATACAGGTAGCTCTATCTGTGTAATCTATAATTGAAGACATTTTATCTGCTCCAATTAGTAATACTTTTTTATATCTTCCCGATTGTATATAGGCCGCAGCAGTAGACATTCCGTATAAAAAGCTAGAACAAGCAGCCTGAAGGTCATAAGCAAACGCATTAACAGCCCCTATTTGCGATGCAACATATACACCTGTAGATGCAACAGGCATATCAGGAGTGGCTGTTGCCAGAATAATCATATCAATATCCTTGGGATCAATTCCTGATTTTTCAATTAGGTTTTTAGCAGCTTGAATAGCCAAATAGGAAGTACCTGCTCCTTTTTCTTTTAAGATTCTTCGTTCTTTGATCCCCGTACGTGTGGTGATCCATTCATCTGTGGTATCGATCATTGTTTCCAAAACCTGATTAGATAAAACAAAGTCTGGAACATAAGAACCTATAGCAGTAATTGCGGCAGTAATCTTATTCATAAAGTCTTATTTTGAACCTTTAAAAGGTCAATTCTAAAAGTTGATGAAATTACAAAATTTCTATAAAAAAGACACAAAAATGGTTCATTTTTTTCAAAAATGAATCATTTTCAACAAAAAAACTCTCACAATGTGAGAGTTATTCATGTGTCTTTAAAAAAACATATTAAGCAACAGCTACTGATTTATCAATAACTACTTGACCTCTATAATACATTTTTCCTTCGTGCCAGTAAGCTCTGTGGTACAAATGTGCTTCACCCGTTACTGGGCAAGTAGCAATTTGAGCAACAGTTGCTTTATAATGAGTTCTTCTCTTGTCTCTTCTTGTCGACGATTGTCTTCTCTTAGGATGTGCCATTTTACAAAATTATTTATCCGTTAATAGTTTCTTTAATGCTGCCCAACGTGGGTCAATTTCTTCTTCTTTTATATGTTGCTCTTCTGCAATTTCTGTTTCTTCAAAGGCTTCCTCTTCTTCTAAAGCTTGAGGACTTACTCTTTTAAAAGGTATTGAAAGAACAATCATCTCATATATATACTGTGCTACGTCTACTTGATGTTCACCAAACGGAAGAATTAACAATTCTTCATTTTCGTCATTATACGCTTCTCCAAAACGTACAATCAACCGTAAATCCCCTTTAATTGGTAAATCAAAAGGTTCTCCTGTTACATCACATAACACATTTACAGTTCCATTATGCTTAAAGTTCAGTTCAAGCATACTACTTTGTTTTTCTAATACCAAACTTACTTTTATATTAGCCGAATCAAATTCGTCATATTCAAAGCAATCAAAGAACGCCTTACTAATTAGGTATTCAAACTGGTGTTTTCCTATCTTCAATCCCACATAGGGGATTAAATATTCATTCGTAACTTTCATCAGATAAATCTACATTTTTAATAGGTTCAGACGGAACGTTATTCTTTAAAACCTCTTAATCAAAGACTTAAACCCAATTCCGTTTCATTCTGACAACAACTTGCTCCTTAATTAGGGTGTGCAAAGATATAAATTATTTATAAAATCAAAAGGGTTATGAACATTTTTTTGTTTATAACTCATTTTATTTTGTTTTTAATGGATTTGTAGCTATTTCTTCATAAATATTTCTGGCTTTAAAAATATCTAAAGCGGCATAAATAGCCTCTGTAAAGGAAACTGGATTTGCAATTCCTTTTCCTGCAATATCAAAACCAGTTCCATGATCTGGGGAGGTACGAATTTTATTTAATCCCGCAGTATAATTAACTCCTTTACCAAAAGATAACGTTTTAAAAGGAATTAATCCTTGATCATGATAAGCAGCCACTACTGCATCATATTTTTCGTACTGTCCACTTCCAAAAAAGCCATCAGCTGAAAAAGGACCGAAAACCATTACACCTTCTTCAAATAACTTTTTTAATGTTGGCTTTAAAATCAACTCTTCCTCTTGTCCGATGACACCGTGATCTCCTGAATGAGGGTTCAAACCTAATACTGCTATTCTAGGTCTATTAATCTGAAAATCTTGGATTAAAGAATGATTAATTGTTTTTATTTTTTTTAATATCAACTCTTCGGTAAGATGAGATGCTACTTCATTAATAGGCACATGATCCGTCAACAAACCTACCCTTAATGAATCTTGAATCATCAACATTAAGGCATCTCCGTCTAATTCTTGGTTTAAATAATTTGTATGCCCTGGAAAAGAAAAATCTTCGCTTTGAATATTAACCTTGCTAATAGGAGCTGTAACCAACACATCTATCTTGCCTTCTTTCAGAGCTTGTGTGGCTGCCACAAAAGACTTTACAGCGTATTTTCCTACGTGTTGTTCTTCTACTCCCCATTCTAAATTCACTCCTTCTCTCCAAACATTCAGAACATTTACCTTGCCTACTACAACTTGATCAATCTTGTCAATACCATGTAAATTAACATTTAAATTAAGTTGTTTTTTTAAATACGAAACAATCTTAACATTAGCAAAAATAATAGGCGTACACAATTCAAGCATACGAGTATCTTCGAATGATTTCAACACAACCTCACTACCAATACCATTTAGATCTCCTATTGAAATACCGACCATTATATTTTCAGGCTTTTTTGTCATCGCTTTAATATTTGTACTAATTTTGAGTACAAATTTACTAAAATTAATCAGTTAATGTTTACAGGAATTATAGAAACTCTAGGTAAGATTGTTGCTCTTGAAAAAGAGGGCGAAAACATTCATGTTTCAGTACAATCTTCTATAACAAAAGAACTCAAAATAGATCAAAGCGTAGCTCATAACGGAATATGCCTTACAGTCGTTGATATTAATGAGGATGTATATACTGTTACCGCAATAAAAGAAACGATTGACAAAACAAATCTAAGTAAGTGGAAAACAGGAGATCTCATTAATTTGGAGCGTGCTATGAAATTAGGAGACAGACTGGATGGTCATATCGTACAAGGACACGTAGATCAAACAGCCGTTTGTAAATATATAGAAGAAGCAAATGGCAGCTGGTACTTTACATTTGAATACGATAAGGTTCTTAAAAACATTACAATAGAAAAAGGTTCCGTAACAGTTAATGGAACCAGTTTGACTGTAGTCAATTCAAAGCTCAATGAATTTAGTGTAGCAATTATTCCTTACACTTATGAACACACGAATTTTCATGCTTTTGAAGTAGGTAGTACAGTAAATCTTGAATTTGATGTATTAGGCAAATATGTTGCTAGATTAAAATCTTTAAATCTTTAAAAAGAAAAAAAGTCCCACTAATCAGAGTGGGACTTTTTTATATGAATAATTAGATGATATTATCCATTTAAGGCTTCAGCTCCACCTACTATTTCTAGGATTTCTCCTGTAATTGCAGCTTGACGTGCCTTATTATAGGTTAATTTCAACTGATTTCTTAATTCTGTAGCATTATCAGTTGCTTTGTGCATTGCTGTCATACGTGCTCCATGCTCAGCAGCAAATGAATCACGAATGGCTTTATACAATTGTGTTTTTAATGACTTAGGAATTAAAGTCATAATAATTTCTTCTTTAGAGGGCTCAAAAATATAATCACCTGACACAGCATTCCCTTTAGCAATAGGAGCTAGAGGCAAGAACTGTTCTGATTTTACTACTTGAGTAGCAGCATTTTTAAACTGATTGTATACTAATTCAATTGTATCGTATTCACCAGCGATAAACTTATCAGTCAATTTAGAAGCGATAGTGGCAGCATTATCAAAAGTTAAATTATCAAAAATTGTACTTTCGTTAGCAATTACATTATGTGTTTTACGCAATGTATCGTTTCCTTTTTTACCAATAGCCAACACATCAAGTTGAGCACCTTGATATTTATCCGTAAGGATTTTTACTTCCTTAACCACGTTAGAGTTAAAAGCTCCACACAAACCACGATTAGAAGTAATAACTACTAAAAGTACTTTCTTTACTTCACGTTGCGTCGTATAAGCTCCACCTACTTCACCTTCAAGAGTAGCCGATAGATTTTGCAATAACTCCGTTAATTTTTCAGCGTAAGGACGCATAGCTGTAATGGCATCTTGCGCCTTTTTTAGCTTTGCTGCCGAAACCATTTTCATTGCGGATGTAATTTGCATCGTTGATGAAACGGATGTAATTCTATTACGGATTTCCTTTAAATTCGCCATTTTTTTATAGTAATTAGTGACTAGCAAATAGTGATTAGCTAATTACTAATCACTACTCACTATTTACTTTATTAGTTATACTTTGCAGATACTTCTTTTGCTACTTTCTCTAAAACATCAGTGATGTTGTCATCAAACTTACCTGCTTTAAGAGCATCTAGAGTATCTCTGTGTTTGTTGTTTAAGAATTCTAAATAATCTTTTTCGAATTCTTTTACTTTAGCTACTGGTACGTTTCTTAATAAGTTTTTAGTACCCGCATAGATAATTGCAACTTGGTCTTCTACCGTAAAAGGAGAATTTAAACCTTGCTTTAAGATTTCTACGTTACGTTTACCTTTTTCAATTACATTTAATGTAGCTGCATCTAAGTCAGAACCGAATTTAGCGAATGCTTCTAATTCGCGGAACTGAGCTTGGTCCAATTTTAAAGTACCAGATACTTTTTTCATAGACTTGATTTGGGCATTACCTCCTACACGAGATACAGAGATCCCTACGTTAATTGCTGGACGTACCCCAGAGTTGAATAAATCAGACTCTAAGAATATCTGTCCGTCAGTAATCGAGATTACGTTCGTTGGGATATACGCAGAAACGTCACCCGCTTGTGTTTCGATAATAGGCAAAGCCGTTAATGACCCTCCCCCTTTAACGATTGGTTTTAGTGAGTCAGGTAAGTCATTCATATTTTTAGCGATATCGTCATCAGCGATAACTTTCGCAGCTCTTTCTAATAAACGAGAGTGTAAGTAGAATACGTCTCCAGGGTAAGCCTCACGTCCTGGTGGTCTTCTTAACAATAAAGACACCTCACGGTAAGCAACAGCTTGTTTCGACAAATCATCATAAACAATTAAAGCTGGACGGCCTGTATCACGGAAATACTCACCAATAGCAGCACCTGCCATAGGAGCATACACTTGCATTGGAGCTGGGTCAGAAGCATTAGCAGCAACGATAACTGTATAAGCCATAGCTCCTTTTTCTTCTAACGTTTTAGCAATTGAAGCTACTGTAGAGGCTTTTTGGCCAATTGCTACATAGATACAGAAAACGGGTTTACCTGCATCAAAAAACTCTTTTTGGTTGATAATCGTATCCAAACAAACTGTTGATTTACCCGTTTGACGGTCACCAATTACTAACTCACGCTGACCACGACCTACTGGAATCATAGCATCTACCGCTTTGATACCTGTTTGCATTGGTTCAGTTACTGGTTGACGGAAAATTACCCCTGGTGCTTTACGCTCTAAAGGCATTTCGTATAAGTCACCACCAATAGGACCTTTACCATCAATAGGTTGACCTAAAGTGTTTACTACACGACCTACCATTTGCTCACCAACTTTTAAAGAAGCAATACGTTGTGTTCTTTTAGCAGTTGACCCTTCTTTGATACCTGTAGATGGTCCTAATAAAACCACCCCTACGTTATCTTCTTCAAGGTTCAATACGATACCTTCCATACCGTTTTCAAAAACCACTAACTCACCATATTGTACATTAGAAAGCCCATAAATACGAGCAATACCGTCACCTACTTGAAGTACAGTACCTACTTCTTCTAAAGTAGCACCAGATTCAAAACCTGATAATTGTTGCTTTAATATTGCTGAAATTTCAGCTGGTTTGATTTCCGCCATTGTTTTATAATTTTTACACTTTCGTGTTATAATTAATTACTCAATTCTCTTTTTAATGTTAATAAACTATTAGCTACTGAAGCATTATACTGCTTATCACCAATTTTCAGTACAAATCCTCCTATAATAGTTGGATCTACAATATTTTTTAAAGTAACTTTTTTAGTTGTTAAAGTACCTGCTTTAACTAATACTTTTGCTTCTAACTCAGGAGTCATAGCAAAAGCGGTAGTTACCGTTGCTAATTGCACTCCATTAGCCTCATCATATAGTTTTGTATACTGTGTAGCTACTTTTTCTAAAAGTTCAAAACGTTTGTTTGCTAATAACAACTGGAATAAAGACTTCGTTACAGCCGTAGCCTCTTTAAAAACTTCCAATAAAGCATTATATTTTATTTGAAGTTTCAAAGTTGGATTCGTTATAAACAAGGCTAATTCAGCATTATTTTGAATAGTTTTAGCAATTAAAGTCATATCATTATTTACTTCAAGAGCGGAACTCTTAGAAGTAGCAACATCTAAAATTGCTTTTGCATATCGTACTGCGGCTCTGTTACCTGACATATACTTCTATTATTAGTTTAATTTTACTTCATCTAACATTTTCTCAACTAACTTAACTTGAGAATCATTGCTTGATAATTGGTCTTTTAAGATTTTTTCTGCAATTTGTAAAGATAAAGTAGATACTTGCATTTTTAATTCTGCCATTGCAGCATTTTTCTCACTTTCTATAGACGCCTTAGCTTGTTCGATTAAGCGAGATCCTTGTGCTTGAGCATCTTCTTTAGCATCTGCAATCATTTTTTCTCTAATTTCACGTGCCTCTTTTATCATAGTATCACGCTCTGCACGTGCTTCGTTTAGGATACGCTCGTTGTTAGCTTGTAATTCTTGCATTTCTTTTTTAGCATTTTCAGCGGCTTGTAATGCACTACGAATACCTTCTTCACGAGTTTCTATAGACTCCATGATGGGTTTCCAAGCAAATTTAGCTAATAAAACAATTAGAATCGTTAAAATTACAATTAGCCAAAAGAATAGTCCGTATCCAAAATCATTAAATATTTTTTCCATTATTGCTGTTTCTGTTTAATTAATAAAAATAGGTTAAATAAAACTACACTTTGCAACCAACCGTTGCAAAGCGTAATTTAAACTGATTAAGCACCTAAGATTAAGGCACCGAATGCTAAACCTTCTAATAAGGCACCGATGATGATCATCGCTGTTTGGATTTTACCAGCAGCTTCAGGTTGACGAGCAATAGCATCCATTGCAGATCCACCAATTTTACCTAAACCTAAACCAGCTCCGATTACGATTAAACCAGCACCTACTAAATTTGGAATTGTCATAATAAAAGATTTATATAATAATTAAACAATTTTTTAAAAAAATTCTACTTTTTTATTCTATTAATGATGGTCATCATGATGGTGGTCTTGAACCGCCATACCAATGAACAATGATGATAACATAGTAAAGATGAATGCTTGTAAGAATGCTACTAACAATTCAATTACTGAGATGAATAAGGTTAATGCTAACGATACGCCCACAGCTCCACCAGCGGTTAACTGTTGTTTGAATAAGAATATAATCGCGATTAATCCCATTACTACTGAGTGACCTGCTGTGATGTTTGCAAACAAACGAATCATTAACGAGAAAGGCTTTGTGAAGATCCCTAAAACTTCAATAGGTGCTAAAACTATTTTCATAGGCACGGGTACACCTGGCATCCAGAAAATGTGTTTCCAGTAATCGGCATTAGCACTTACGTTTGTAATCACTAAAGTACATAAAGCTAAACATAAAGTTACGGCAATATTACCTGTTACGTTAATTCCTAACGGGGTTAAACCAATTAAGTTCAAGGTCCAGATTAAGAAGAATACCGTTAATAAATACGGCATGAATTTTTTGTATTTTTTCTCACCGATGTTTGGACGAGCAATTTCATCACGTACATAGATTACTAGTGGTTCTAACACACGACCAAAACCTGTTGGTAGTGCATTTCCTTTTTTATAGGTTTTTGCTAACGATGTGAAAGCAAAGAAAATTAAGATTGCCGTTACCAATAACGAAAATACGTTTTTAGTGATTGAAAAATCTAAAGGTTTTGCATTTGTTGGATGACCGTGCGGATCATTTGTAATTGTCCCTTCGACATCTGATTTATAGATTACCCCATGAACCATTTTATAGAAGTTACCATCTACTTCTGCCAATTCTTTCTCATTGTGAAAAGCTGACGACATGAACACATGAAGACCATTATCAACTAAAATAACGGGTAATGGAAAACCTACATGGTGTCCCGTTTCTCCATCGACATACAAGTTGAAATCATGCGAATCCAACAAGTGATGCTTGATAAATGCTTGAACTTCTGGTTTCTCATCAACAGGACCGCCGTGACTAGCTTCATGAGCAGCCGTTGCGTGTGCACCTTCAGCATGAGCCGTGTCGTGTACCACAGCATGCGCCTCATGAGCTGGCTTTGAAGTTCCGTGAGTTGAATCCGTCATTGGGTTAGCCATTGCTACCCAAGAGAATAAGCCTATAAAGGCTGACATTAGTAATGATACAGGTTTTCTTGTAATCATCATAGGAAATAAAATTTCTATGTTCGTAAATTTCGGTGCAAAGGTACATTTTTTATTTATATGAAAAACGATTGCTGAAAAAAAAATATATGAATCTGTATTCAAATTCAAACACAACAATTGTACAAACCTATTAAGTCCCTTTAAACACAGCCAATCAAATAGTTAAAATTTAATCTGATTTAATTTTTTACCTACTAAAAAAGTCATTGCAATTAAATATCCAATAAATAAAATAAAGAAATTCCATTTAGAAAACATTAAATTCTTTTGCAACAACCATCTATTAAGAATGTATGTGAAAATAAAAATATTTGTAATAACGACTAAAAAGCCTACTCCTACCAAATCTTTTTTATTTTCTAATAGGAATGCCATAATCATAGTTCCTAATAGATAAAAAAACAAAAAGAAACCATGTATTAGATAAAAAACTGGTGGAATTAGCTGATCGGATAAAATTAAATATCCAAAATTAAGTACACAAAAAGCCATCCCTATTAGGAATAGCTTTTTTAAAAATTCTTTAATAAGCATTATTTATTAATTTCATTTACTTGTTTGATAACATTATATAAAGCTATGAAGACTCCGAACAATGTTAAGATTTTATTATAATAGAAATAAGAACTGGGATATGTTATATCTATCCATTCTCCCAATTTATAAAACAAATAAATAGTAACTCCCATTTGTGACGGAATGGTAACAAGGGAGAGCCATTTGTTTCCATTAAACCTACCTTTTTCTTCCTTATTATTGCTCTCCATTTACAACATTCAATGAAGGAGCAATTGTTTTCATCACACAGGTTGCTGTGAATTTAGCACCAGGTTCGACAGCTAATTTACCACAACTTACATCTCCATTTATAGTAGCTGTAGCTTTTACATTTAGGATTTCTTCTACAATTATTTTTCCTTCGGCTTTCCCTTCTATATCCACATTTTGGGCATTTATATCTCCTAAAACACTTCCTGCAGGCCCCACTACTAATTTAGCTTTCGAGTTAAAATTTCCGATCAAGTGACCATCTAATCTAAAATCTGCAATTGATTCGATGTCCCCTTTGATTGTAGTTCCTTCAACAATACGATTTGTTTTTCCTAGTAGGTCTGTGTAATTTTTGGGCTTTTTGTCAAACATAAATTAAAGTTTTAGTTGTAGATATTCATTTAAATTTTTCTTCATTTGAATAACAGAATAATTTTGACTTGAAATAACAATGGCGTTTTCCTTTACTTCGTAACCTTTTGTTTTAGCTAGTAATTCTACTAGAAAACGTGCGTATTCACGAGAAGATATGCCATGAATTACGACAAAATTATCGGTTTGGTTATAAATATCGTAAGATACAAAAAACTTATAATATTGTTTCTCTTTTATATATTTTTCTAACTTATCTATTAAAATTTTAGTGTTTTTATCCTCTTTTGCACCTACTTTATACAACACTTTCCATTTAACAGAGGTTGTATCTGCCGACAGAACCATTTGTTCCATTTTTGGAATATCTATACGTAAAATTTCTTCTGCTTTTGTAGCTTCATCGGTATCAGGATATGTATTAATTACTTTTTGAACGCCTTCACGATAGGCATTCAAACCAAGTATTTTCCCATTCAATAAAGCTTTTAATAATTCAAACTTAGGCAATAAGGGGTCTCCAGAAAACAATGTCATGGACTTATCTATCTTATCTAATGCGACTTTATATTCTTGGTTTTCAAACATAACATGGCAGTTTTGATACACTTGAAGCGGAGCTTCTGGATCCTTATTTTCAGATATTTGTCCGTTCACTAATTGAGCATATCGGGTATTCGGATAATTTGCTATGATGTCTGCCTTTAACTTTTGTGCTTTTTCTGAATCAGAAATTTCATACAAGCGAAATAAGTTATATTTGGCTGGAAGTATAAAGCGTTCTTCTGGCTTATTTGCCAATAATTGTTCAAAACGTTCTTCAGCTACTTTATTTTCAAAGAATTTTTCTTTGTAGATCACCCCCAAGTTGTAGTACGCATTATTTCTTTCTTTTGTTAAACTATCAATTACTGTTTTTGATGTGGGTAGCTTAACTAAATAAAACTCTGGGGTATATTTTTCGTTAATAGTTACTGTTTCTGATTGATTTTTACTAACTTCTAAATTAACTGGATTTACCTCTTCATTTTTTTGATTTTGAATTTCCGCTGACCATTTCCAATTATCAACTAAAGCGCGTTTACCCCATTTTTTTGTAAATTCTACTTTTCCATAAGCTACCGTTGAGGGGTTATAAAAATAAAATGAATTTTTGGATTCATCCAATCCTAATGGTGTAATACCTCTTTTTCCACCTGGAGTTGGTACAATATTGGGATCAAAAAATACATTATCATTTTGTTGGTTATTTTGCTCACGATTTTGTTCTATAACTTGTTTTTTTTGATCTAATGCGACTTGTAATGAATCTTTTTTCTTTAATTCTTTTATAAATTTTTGAAAATAAAAAATACGTTCTTGATCTGACATCGTAATCAGATTTATAATGCTATCGTTATGTTTGGCTATTTTTTCGTACTTTATGACTTCGTCTAAATTTTTTCTTTTCTTTTCGATTATAAAGTATTCTCTATTCTTTTTAGTAAATTTGGTTAGAGTGCTATCGTAGTATTTACCCGCTATTTCGTATTTTGTTTGATCAAAATAAATTTTAGCTAAATTTCTATAATTAGAAGCCATTAAATAGCTGTCACTTGAGGTAGATTTTAGTGATTTCTTATAATAATTTTTAGCTTTTTCTTGTAATTTGAGTTGATCATAAAAAAGTGCTACTTGATGATTTAAGACATCTAGATATGAACGATTTTCTCTATCTTTCAATAATTTAGCATATTTTTTTGTAAAGATTAGTGTGTCTTTTGTAACGTCTATTAAACCTGCTTGTTTGGCATGTGCTTGAATAACATATATACGGGGCGATTGTCTTTTCATATTTATGACTTCTTGAAAAGCTATAGAAGCACTATCCTTATATTTTAATTGTTCGTATAGTTGCCCTAAAATAAATCTATAGCGGGCTTTTTCTTCTTTATTAGAAGTATATTCAATAGATTTCTTTATGGAATTTACGGCCTTTTGTTTTTCTTCAAGATTGATATATGCTTGTGTTAAAAGCGCATTGCCATCTGCTTTTATATGAGGTGGTAAATCGTGTCTTTTTAAAAGTAACGTTAGATTCTTAACTGCTAGTGCATCATTTTCTAATCGTACATTTGTCTTTTCTCTCCAAACTTTAGCTTCATAAATTTTGTCTGAATTAGAATATTTGTATAAGATATAATTGAACGCTTCTAATGCGGGTACAAACCTTTTATCATAATAACGGGCTTTTCCTAATAGTAGATGGGCTTCATCCATTTGTGAATTTCGCTCTCTCCCCTCAATATTCATAGAGTGCTTTTGAATCGCTTTTATGGCTTTATCTTCTGCACGGCTAAAATTAACATTTTTCCCTTTTTGCCCTGGTAAAAAGGATTCTTCTTCAATTTGCATACGTTCAACGGGCAATATTTCCCAAAAATCATCAACATAAGCATTTTTTAGTCCGTCTATACCTGATTGCAAAGCGACCTCACCATTGTATACCGTGTTATACTTAGAGTTTAAAGCATGCCAATTTCTAGAAATTAATGTATCCTTTTTAGTTGAACAGGCAATGACAAATGCGCATAGTCCAAAAGATGCTATATATATTAGGTAATTTTTCAAACGATTGTAATTTTTAAATATAAACTCTAAAAATATTTTTTTAGTATTTTGACTGGTAAAAGTACACTTCTTTTAAAAAGTAATGAAGTAAAAATAAAAAAAATCCCAAAAGCGGAATAACTTTTGGGACTTTTAAGATTATAATTTTTCTACTCAATAGCAAGTTTACTTTTCGAATTATTACTATCTAAAATATATGTACCTTTGGTTAACATATCAGTATCAATAGTTATTGAATTATCTTTGCTTTTTTTATTGAAAACCTTTTTCCCTGTTAAATCAAAAATTTGAACCTCATTATCTTCTAATTTTTCAAAATTTATAGTTAATTGTTCACCTTTTTTTATTGGATTTTTAAAACTAAATTTAACATTTTTATTTACAGATCTTACCTTAGTATTTACTAAATCTCCATGAGCAATAAATTCTGATATATGAACACCTTGGTTTACGGAATTAAAACTCATATCTACCTTGAAATATCTAGCTTGAACTGGTTTATCAAAGGTAAATGTATTTCCAGCTTTTGTAGCATTAGAAGTATCAGATTTGTCAGCTACCTGAGTCCAACTTACTCCATCAATAGATGAAAAAACAGTATATTTATAATATCTAGTATCTTTAAAATAGTTAACTACAGTTATATCATTAACATTATAGTTAGCACCTAAATCCACTTTCCACCACTGTGGATAAGCTGTATTCCCCCAATAAGTATCAATATTTCCATCATTCGCTTTCGGACCATCTGTTGATGGTATATCTGAACCACTAACTGTTGTTGTTTTGTTTAATGCAATATTATTAGTGGCGGCATATGGATTCCCACCTAAATCTGAGCTAAGATTTACTAATTGTGCATGAATATCTGCTACATCTCTTATACTTTCTGTTAAGAACCATTTCTCATAATTTGTTCCAAAGTGTCTATTAGGTCTATATCCTTTGGCTACAATTCCAGATATCATCGCTCCAAATGTAGACACTTTCTTTATAATTTCAGCATTTGAAAGTAAAGGGATGTCTAAATTTGATAATTGATAGTCTGTGTGTAATTTCGAATTAAAACCAGTTATACCATCCATAGCTTCTAGTGCTAAAACTGACGTAATATAATGATCCGCATGATCACCAGGATTAATTGTCATATCTACATCTGTAGAATAAACATTTGATGTGGTACTCTTTTCTGTATTAAAAATAGCTTTTATTGTCTCTTTTAATTCTGACCAAGTATAAGTTGCTGTACCCGTAACATTTGTGATAGTCGATATACTTCCTTTTTTTAATTTTTCAATACTTTGATAATTATTTGCAGAATAACCATTCATATTCAAACTACAACAATCTCCGTTTGGTAAATCCAGAAAATACATAGTAATATTATTTCCATAAGTCCATTTGCGTACTTTTTTACCAGCCATTAACACTTCTGTAGTCGTTTCATTGAAATTTAAAGGCAAGTTTCCATTCGTATAACAATATTCTAAGGCTTTTTTGTAACCGTTATCACGAGCTTCATAAAAAGGTGTTTTAATACCTACCCCAGCATCAGGGGTATAAACACCATCATGTGCTCCTTGATCTGAAGCACTCGTTACAATTGCAACTGTCTTAACACCTGAGCTTACTTTATCAAATAGTGGTACACCACAAAAATAAACCGCATCATCTTGATGGGCATGTACAAAAAAGGTTGTTTCTTGTGCCTTTATTGATAAGCTTGTAAAAAAAGCAGCACATAATAAGTAAATTTTTTTCATAGATATTTATTTTTTTCAAATATAAAACAAAAATCCTTTTTAAATTTTATTCTAAAAGTCCAAAAAAAAGAGCAAAAAGGACTTTTAAAGTAATATTATTAAATTATTACATTTATAAATTACAATTTATAAAAGTTAATATTTTTTTACCTTTGTAGTATAAAACAAAACTTATGTCAATATTCTATAAACTATCTATAAAAGAAGTAAAAAGAGAAACTCCTAATGCTATTTCAATAGCTTTTAATGTTCCTTTAGAATTTAAAGATTTTTATCAATTTAAAGCAGGACAATACGTTACAATTAAATTAACTTTAGACGGTCATGAAATAAGAAGGGCATATTCTTTATGTACCGCTCCTTCTTCTGGAGAATTTTGTGTAACAATTAAAGCTATAAAAAACGGAACCTTTTCAAAATTTGCAAATGAACAATTAAAAGAAGGACACATACTAGATGTTGGTTTGCCTGAAGGACGTTTTTGTTTTGAACCACAAGTGGATCGTCAACGAAACTACATGGGGTTTGCGGCTGGTAGTGGTATCACTCCTGTAATGTCTATTTTGCAAACCGTTTTATTAGAAGAACCTAAAAGTTCTTTCGTGTTAGTTTATGGAAATAAGACATCTAATGAAACCATTTTTCACAATCAATTAGCTGAATTGCAAAAACAATTTCTTGGCAGGTTAACGGTACACTATGTGTACAGTCAAGAAGAAATAGAAGGACAATTAGCAGGTAGAATTAATAAATCAGTCGTTCATACAATTCATGAAAAACATATTGGTCAAGAGTTTGATAAATATTTTTTATGTGGTCCAGAGGAAATGATCAATGATGTTAATAGTACTCTAAAAGAAAAAGGTATAGCAGAAAAAAATATAAAATTTGAATTATTTTCAACTTCACCAACAATTGAAAATAATTCATCTTCTTCTGACACTTTTGAACACACAAAGATTACAGTAACACTAGATGGTGATGAAGAATCTTTTGAAATGTCTACAAAACAAACATTGTTAGAAGCTATCTTAAAACAAGGTATGGACGCTCCTTATTCATGTCAAGGTGGTGTTTGTAGTAGTTGTATCGCGCGAGTTACCTCAGGAAGCGCTATTATGAAGAAAAATTCTATCCTAAGTGATAAAGAGATTTCAGATGGTTTAATTTTAACTTGCCAAGCGCACCCAACATCTGCTGAAATCAGTATTGATTTTGATGATGTATAAAAAATAATTTTGAAAAAGGATTTGGGTTGTTTATAAATCTAAATCCTTTTTAATTTTATTAATTATTATTTCTGGTTCTATAGTACGCATTACGTCTTCATACCCCTCTACTTCTTTATTGCCATAAACGGAAGTTGGCAACATTGGATATTTTTCTCTATCAGCTGTGAGACAATTTTCTAAAGGTTGATTAAAAGGACTAAAGCCTGAATAAGGATGAGTTGCTCCCCAAAGTGTTATAACATTAACTCCCAACATAGAGGCGATATGTCCATTCCCTGAATCCATAGAAAGCATCAAATCTAAATTAGAAATTAAATTTAATTCTTCTTGAAGCTTAATTTTACCTGCAACTACCTGAACGTTGGGATAATCTCTCTTAAGTTGATATAATTTTTCTATTTCTTTTTTTCCTCCTCCAAATAGGAATATTTTAATCGTTTCTTTTGCTAAGCCGTCTACAACTTTTTGCATCAAATCTAATGGATATATTTTAGACTCATACTGAGCAAATGGTGCTATTCCTATCCATTTATTCATTTTATTTCCTGTTATACCAAGAATTTGATCCGATAATAAGGCTTTATCTGGAAACTGAGGATTTAATAGATCAAAAGAAAATCCTAAACGAACAAGCGTATCTTTATGTCTTTCAAACATGGATTTTACAGGAGCAAAAACTTTATTTTTAGGTCGAGTTAATGCCTTGTTATCCTTACGTTCTTTATCTGTAAATGCTACTTTTTTTCCATTGACTGCAAATAAACCTCTAATAACTTTTGAACGAAGTACATTATGAAAATCAGCAACAGCATCAATATTTAATTTTTTCAAATCATTGTATAATCGGACAAGTCCAATCATTCCTTTATGTTTTTTATTCAGATCTACTGGAAAAAAACTAACATTTTCTAAACCGTTGAAAAAAGGCTGAAAGAAGGGACGTGAAACTACTGTAATTTTCAACTCGGGATGTTTTAAGGATAAAGCCCTTAAAACAGGAACTGTCATAGCAACATCTCCCATAGCTGATAAACGAATAATCAATAGATGCTTCATAATATTTTTTTAAAACCCAAAAACATTGATAATGTAAAGAACTTATCTTATCAATGTTTTTCTGAAATTAAATTAGAATCATTATTTATTTTGATACAAAACAGGGTTTAATTCTTCATCGTTGTACATCTTCATTTGTTTATAAACCTTCATGTACTTATCTCCTTTTTCAATATCTTCGATCAATTGACTTATTGAAATAAACATATCTTTCTTTTGCTCTAAAAGAATACTTAATTTTTCTTGACATTTTGCCCTATGCTCTTTTGTAGCTGTTAATCGAGTAGCCTCTTCATTCATGTGATAAATCTTAAGAGCCAAAATAGATAATCTATCAATAGCCCAAGCTGGACTTTCTGTATTAATACGGGCATCTGCTTTTACCTGAACAGTCTCATATTTTTTAAGAAAATAACTATCTATGTATTCTACCATATCTGTACGCACTTGATTTGAAGCATCAATTTTACGTTTTAAATCTAAAGCTGCTATGGGATCAATTTGAGGATCACGAATAATATCCTCATAATGCCATTGAACGGTGTCCACCCAATTTTTTGCATACAACAAATGTTCTATAGAACCTTTCTCATAAGGATTTGTAATTTCTTGATAAACATCGTCTTTTATATGATACTCTTGAATACTTCTTTCGAATATAGGAAAAGTAAATTCTGCGAACATAGGTACGTTATTAAAATGTTCCACAAAATTATGTATTTTTACGAAATTAATTCATCTTATATGAACCTTAATTTTTTATTTAATAGTGGAAAAAATCCTAAATGGAAATACTACCTAGACAATATTCTTTTAAATATCGTGCCAAAATTTATATTTAGGAGTCAATATCCAAAATTAATTATAGATTTTAATACAAGACCAGACAAAGATTATATACTTGAAAGGGTAAATTATTACAACAAATTAAATAAAAACAACAGCTTACCTCCAAACGCTAAGCGACTAAAAGATAACAAAATAGAAAAAGCTGGATCTGTATACTATTACGATACAGAATTTATAACAAGATATTTCAATCCTAGTCTTAAGTTTTTTAGTTGTTATGGAGATATAACTCACATCCCTAATGAACCTTCTATATTAAAAAGTAGACCTATTTTGGGAAATAATCAAAATAGTATATTATTAAATCTTGATAAGGTAAGACATTTTATTTTTTTAAAAGATGGTAAGACATTTGATAAAAAAATCAATAAAATAATATTTAGAGGCAAAATAATAGGTAAGCAACAAAGAATAGATTTTATGAACAAATTCTTTGGAAATCCTTTGTTTGATCTTGGAGATGTTTCAAAAAGCGTAACAAAGAAAGAATGGAAAGTTCCTAAAAAAACATTATGGGAACATCTAGACTACAAATTTATTATGGCATTAGAAGGCAATGATGTGGCTAGTAATTTAAAATGGGTTATGTCATCTAATTCAATTGCTGTAATGCCCAAACCTACATACGAAACATGGTTTATGGAAGGAAAATTAATTCCTGATTTTCACTATATAGAAGTTAATGCTGATTTTTCTAATTTGGAAGAAAAAATAAATTATTATATAGAAAATCCTTCGGAAGCAAATCAAATTATTAAAAATGCAAACACATACTGCAAGCAATTCTATGATTCAAAAAGAGAAAAAATAATAGGCTTACTTGTCATGAAAAAATATTTTGAAAAAACCAATCAAATTTAATCTATGAAAATACATCATATCTCTGAACAAAATAGCGTTTTAAATCATTTCTTAGCCGAAATAAGAGATACAAACATACAAAAGGATCGTATGCGTTTTAGAAGAAACATAGAACGCATTGGTGAAATCATGTCCTACGAAATAAGTAAAACATTCCATTATGAAAACATTGAGGTAAAAACACCCCTTGGAATAAAACATACTACAAAATTAGCTAACGCTATCGTTTTATGCTCTATCTTGCGTGCAGGACTTGCCCTACATCAAGGTTTTATGAACTACTTTGATGAGGCTGAAAACGGCTTTATATCCGCTTATAGGCATCATTATAATCATGATGACCACTTTGAAATATTAGTAGAATACCAAGCGACTCCTTCTTTTGAAGGCAAAAGCCTTATTCTTATAGATCCCATGTTAGCAACAGGACAATCTATAGTTGCGGTGCTGAACAAATTATATTCAGAACACCAACCTAAAGAAATTCATATAGCAGTAGTCATTGCAGCTCCAGAAGGTATAGAGTACTTAGAAAAAAACTTACCTAAAAACACGCATTTATGGATTGCCTCTATAGATGAAAAATTAAACGAAAAAAACTATATAGTTCCAGGCCTTGGCGATGCTGGCGATTTAGCATACGGTGAAAAACTATAATATTTGTAACAAATAAGTCACCAAACTAGCTAATGCTAACAAAAGGACTATTCCCTCTTTTAACCAAATTTTCTTGATTTTTTCTAGATAATTGGTCAACATGATAGCTACGGGTACAAAAGTATATATCAAGTAGCTATTATGTTTTTCAGGCATTACAAAATAAATTGCTAACCCTATTATAAAAGCAAATATAACTTTACGGTAAGAAGATATTAGATGAGACATCTTACTCTGTAAAATGAACAACATACTTACAAAGGCAATTAAAGAAGCTACTACATAAATTGCTACCGCTATATTTTGAAAAACATTGGTTAAATCTTTTACGGTAAAATCAACATAAATCTGTTGAGGGTATAATGTTAAAAATTCAGGATAAAAGGCTAAAGAAAACATCAATCCAATAACTAAAACAGTAAAAAAAGCTATAAAAGGAATAAGCCAATTACGATAATCTCTTGACACATGGAGTATAATAGAGGAAAAAACGAGTAACAAAAACAATATACACCAAAAATTAATTAATGAAGCCAAAAAAACCCACAAGGAAGCGTCAAAAATCTTCTCTTTAGGTGTAATCATAGAATGCATAGAAATTAACCTTCGTAAAGCCAATAGTATAAAAGCATTGGAGAGAATTAATTTAAGATCCGATAATGTATCTGGAAATAAAATTAAAAAAATAAAAAACAATAAAAAGGTATAACTGTTATCTTTACTTAATCCGTTTTTCTTTGTAATGAAATTAGTAATTAACAAAGACCCCACCAATAATACTAATAATACCAATTTTTGTCCAATCTGTATTGCTGTTAGATCTGACGTACTGATATTGAATTGGTAAAACAAAAAACTAACTACCAATAAAATTATAACTATTACATAATTTATTGGTCGAGATTTACTAAAAACACTTGTAATCATAAGTATATTTTATATTTTTGCTGTGTAAATATAATACATTCGTCATGATGAAATCAATTTTTGAAGCAATTCAATGGTTATTTGAAGCTATTTTACTTGCTCCACACGACTTAATGCGCTCCGCGGAGTTAGAAAACTGGTGGGTTGCAAACCTTATTAACTGGGTATTATGGGCTATTATTTGTTATTATATTTGGTATTGGATTAAACAATTAAAAATATTCAAAGATAGTAACGAAGACCAACAAGATACGACCGCTCATTCGTTCTTAAAATAATAAAAAATGCCACGATCTGATTGTGGCATTTTTTATTATATTCAGCTATACAAAACTGTCGATTTTTGTATTTATTATAGTGTATTTAGATCCTTTCCTATATCTTTTCGAAAATACATTTTTTCAAAAGAAATCTTGGCAATACTATCGTATGACTTGGTCAAAGCTTCGGTAAAAGTTGTCCCGTAAGAAGAAATTGCCAGTACGCGTCCTCCAGTTGTTACTACAGTTTTTTGTTCTTTTTTAGTTCCTGCGTGAAAAACAATAGAATCCGTTACATTTTCGATTCCGGATATTACTTTTCCTTTTTCATACTCTTCTGGATACCCTCCTGAAGCTAGAATTACGGTAGTTGCTGCTCTTTCATCTGTTTCTAAAATAACTGAATCCAACTCTTCTTTTGCTATTCCTTGAAATAATTCTACTAAATCTGATTTAATACGAAGCATTACTACTTCTGTTTCTGGATCTCCCATACGTACGTTATACTCTATAACCATAGGCTCTCCTTTTACATTGATTAATCCAATGAAAATAAATCCTTTGTAATCAATCCCTTCTCTTTGCAAACCTTCAACCGTTGGTTTCACAATACGGGTTTCTACCTTTTCCATAAAAACGGCATCAGCAAATGGCACTGGCGAAACGGCTCCCATACCTCCAGTATTTAGACCTTTATCTCCTTCGCCTATGCGTTTGTAGTCCTTAGCTGTGGGTAAAATTTTATATGATTTTCCATCGGTTAAAACGAAACAGCTTAACTCGATACCGTCTAAAAATTCTTCAACCACTACTTTTGAAGAAGCGTCTCCAAATTTAGCATCAACTAACATATTTCGTAATTCTTGTTGTGCCTCTACCAAATCATTCAGTATTAAAACTCCTTTGCCTGCTGCTAAACCATCGGCTTTCAATACATAAGGCGCTTCTAAAGTGGTTAAGAATTTACATCCTTGTTCAACCGTATCTTTAGTAAAACTTTCGTAACGAGCCGTTGGGATATTATTTTTTACTAAAAATTGTTTTGCAAATTCTTTACTCCCTTCTAATTGAGCCCCTATTTTTGAGGGGCCTATAACAGGAATATTTTGTAATTCTAAATCGTTTTTAAAATAATCATAAATACCATTTACTAATGGGTCTTCTGGACCTACTACGATCATTTCAACTTTGTTTTCAATTACAAAATTCTTTACCTCATTAAAATCCAATGGATTAACAGAAATATTGGTTGCTATTTGCGCCGTTCCAGCATTTCCTGGTGCCACAAATAATTTTGTACATTTTGAACTTTGGAGCATTTTCCAAGCCAAAGCGTGCTCTCTTCCGCCTGAACCTAAAAGTAAAATTATCATCGTGTTGTGTTGTTGTTTTAAGTTGTAAAAATAGTCCGTTTAAAATTATTATGAAAACACTTGTTTTCTTATTTTTGGAAAAAAAGAAATATGTTTCGTTTTTTCGATTGGAGTTTAAAATTGAATGGTTTTCCTATAAAAGAAGCACAAGCGGAATTTGACGCTATCCTTGCTCTTTCTAAAAAATCACCTGTTGAATTTATCGAAAAAAGAAAAAAAGAAATTCTAGAATATCACTTACGTAATAATAGTTATTACAAAAACTTCATAGGCAATACACATATTGAGCATTGGGAAGATATTCCTCTAATGACCAAAAAAGATCTACAAAAACCGCTAAAAGAAAGACTCTCTAAAGGTTTTACTGAGAAAAATGTTTTCAAAAATAAAACTTCTGGTTCTAGTGGAGATCCTTTTGTTTTTGCAAAGGACAAATACGCTCATGCTCTTACTTGGGCATCTATAATTTACCGATTTAGCTGGCATGGGATTAATTTTAATACAAGTTATCAAGCGCGATTTTATGGCATTCCTTTAGATTTTTCAGGATATGTTAAGGAGCGAATCAAAGATTTTTTAAGCAATCGGTATCGATTCCCAATTTTTGATTTATCAGATGCTGTATTAGAAAATATTTTACAAAAATTTAAAAAAAAGAAATTTGATTATATCAATGGTTATACGAGTTCAATAGTTCTTTTTGGTAAATTTTTACAACGAAAAAATATAATTTTAAAAGAGGTATGTCCTACTTTAACTGTTTGTATTGTAACTTCAGAAATGCTATTTGATGAGGATAAAAATTTAATAGAAAAACAATTTGGTATTCCTGTAATTAATGAATATGGTGCTTCGGAATTAGATTTAATTGCTTTTCAGGACACAAATAACACTTGGCAACTTAATAATGAGACATTATTTGTAGAAATAGTAAATGAAAAGGGGCAAACATTACCTTTTGGTCAAGAAGGACGTATCGTCATTACCTCTCTCTATAACAAAGCACATCCTTTTATACGGTATGATATAGGAGATATAGGGATTATTGATGAAAAAAGTTCTCCTACAAGACCTTTACTAAAAAAATTAGTAGGACGAACTAATGATATAGCCATTTTACCTAGTGGTAAAAAATCACCTGGTCTTACTTTTTATTATGTCACAAAAAGCATCATAGAAGATGACGGAAATGTAAAAGAATTTATTATTAAACAAACCAAACTCAATACGTTTGAAATTGATTACGTAAGTGAAAAAGAATTAAGTTTAGAACAAATTCACAAAATAAATCAGGCGATCAATTTATATTTAGAACCTGATTTAAATTTTATTTATAATCGAAAAAGTGTATTGTTAAGAAATAAGAGAGGGAAATTAAAACAATTTCAAAGTCAACTTTAATTTCTATATTTTAAAAAACCTCTAATAGTCCATTGAATCATATAATAAGCAGATTCTAAAAAAGATAATCTTTCAACCTCTCTATAAAATTGCCATTGATATTTTACCAGTGCTTTTTTATTTCGAGATAGAGAATTTTGTCTGATTCTATAAATTGCTTGTGGTTCTTGAATACCATAAGCATAGGGTATTTCTTTTAAATATTTCAACCACAATCCCATATCTTGTCTTTTCAAAATATTAGGCATTTGTTTTACGCCTAATACTTTTACATTTAAGAAAGCAGTCAAACAACTGATTGAATTTGTTTTTAATATATCTGTATAAGTAACTTTTTGTGGAACTATAAAATCAGAATAAACAAATTCTAAATTTTCATTTGCTCTCTTGTATGACGAAAAAACAAAATTAATCCCAGTTTCTTGTATTGTTTTAACACTTGTTTCAATAAAAGAAGAAAACCAAATATCATCTGCATCCAAAAAGGTCATATAATCTCCTTTTACCAATTTGATTACTTCATTCCTTGCTTTTGATGCACCTGAATTTTTAGCTAATCTGGTTAAACTAATACGATTATCTTTATCCATAAAATTAAGAATGGTTTCGACTGTTTTATCCGAAGAACCATCATCTACAATCAACATTTCCCAATTTGTGTAAGTTTGAGATTGAACCGATCGTATGGTTTCTGCTATATATCGTTCAGAATTATACGTTGGCGTTATAATAGAAACTAATTTATCCATTTAGTACGCTTTTTCATCTCCTAAAATGAATTTTTTAAGAGTCACTAAAATAATTTTTATATCTAGTAAAAGGGTCCAGTTTTCAATATAAAACAAATCAAATTTTAATCGGTCTTCTACGTCTTGATCCGTAAGAATTTCCCCTCGACATCCTTTAATTTGAGCAAGGCCTGTAACTCCTGGTTTGATATAATGGCGCTCCATAAATTTATC
The DNA here is from genome assembly GCF_014844295.1 of Flavobacterium columnare. Classification (NCBI taxonomy): domain Bacteria; kingdom Pseudomonadati; phylum Bacteroidota; class Flavobacteriia; order Flavobacteriales; family Flavobacteriaceae; genus Flavobacterium; species Flavobacterium columnare. The sequence continues at coordinate 1,844,038 of NZ_CP054494.1, read as the reverse complement.
AAAACGCTTAGCATAATCCTCATTAACACTCAACATTTGAGGGCGAGGACCAACCACTGACATATCTCCTAATAAGACATTAATAAACTGAGGCATTTCATCTATACTTGATTTTCTTAAAAATTTACCGAGTGGGGTAACACGCTCATCTCCCTTAGATGCTAATTGTATATTTGCCAATTTATTAATTTTCATTGAACGAAATTTAAAACAATAAAAACTCTCATTATTAATTCCGTGTCTTTCTTGTTTAAAAAAAACAGGTCCTTTAGAATCTAATTTAATTAAAAGTGCAATCAAAGGAATAAGCCAAGAAAGCACGAAAAGGATAACTAAAAATGAAAAAAGGATATCAAACAAACGCTTTATCCAATGATTAAACCATAATTCCAAAGGTGTTTTTCTAATTGAAATCAAAGGAATATATCCATAATAATCTAAAGACATATTATGAGAAAGTGCGGAATTATCGGGTATTAATTTTATGGTCTTAAAGTGGTTGTGCGCATAGGCAATGACATCATCTGAATACTCTTTTGAAATACTATTCAAATCGCAATAAATTTCATCTATTGACTGTTCTTTAATTATTTTTTTTAGTTCTAAAAAAGAAGTGTTCTCAGAAATCATTGAGTATAATCTATACCCCAAGTCTTTATTTTCTTTAAAAAAATCAGCTAATTCTATTGCTTTTTCTTTTTTACCTATAATAATTACTCTTCTGTAATTACCTCCTAAAAGCTGACGATATTTCCTTAAAGAATAATATATCCCGAATTTAAAAAAAGTAACAAAAAGGGTTAAACAAAAAAGGTATTTAAAAACTAATTGATGAGTAACTCCTTTTTCTAAAATAAAAATAAGTGTAATAAATACGAAAGAAAATATTGATAAATGTCTAATAATCTTAAAAAATATTTTAACAGGAGCTGTAAAACGAAATACTTCGTAAAACTCTGTAAAATTAGATGTAATCGTCCAAACAACAAGTAAAGAGATGATTTCTTTTAGATTAAATGTAAGAACAGGAAATAACAACAGCAGCCAAACAATCAAAAGAAAGTCGACTAAATAAGAAATAGGTCTAATATATTTTGAATATCTACCTACTGCCATTGATTAACGGATATACTCTTTAAAATCTTTATGTTCTTCTTTTAACAATTCTTCTTTAGGAAGTGATTTAAAATATTCATACGTCAATTTCATACCTTGACTACGAGATACCTTAGCTTCCCATCCTAAAATTTCTTTTGCTTTCGTTGTATCGGGCTGACGTTGTAAAGGATCATTTTCTGGAAGCGGTTGGTATACGATTTTCTGATCTGTTCCTGTCAGCTTAATAATTTCTTCTGCAAAATCTTTAATTGTAATTTCATCAGAATTACCAATATTTACAGGATAAGGATAGTCTGACAGCAATAAACGGTAAATTCCTTCTATTTGATCATCTACGTAGCAAAAAGAACGTGTTTGACTACCATCTCCAAAAATAGTTAAATCCTCACCTCTCAACGCTTGACCAATAAAAGCGGGAATTACACGACCATCATTTAAACGCATTCTAGGTCCATAGGTATTAAAAATTCGTACAATCCGGGTTTCTAATCCATGAAAACGATGATATGCCATGGTAATAGATTCTTGAAAACGTTTCGCTTCATCATACACCCCTCGAGGTCCTATGGTGTTTACATTCCCAAAATAATCTTCCGTTTGAGGATGAACCAACGGATCGCCATATACCTCGGAAGTGGAAGCAATCAAGATACGTGCCTTTTTTACTCGAGCTAATCCTAATAAATTATGAGTTCCTAAAGAACCTACTTTTAAGGTTTGAATAGGAATTTTTAAATAATCAATTGGCGATGCTGGAGAGGCAAAATGAAGAATGTAATCTAATTCTCCTGGAACATGTACAAACTTTGAAACGTCGTGATGGTAAAAGTCAAAATTTTCAAGTTTAAATAAATGCTGGATGTTTTTTAAATCTCCTGTAATCAGATTATCCATACCAATAACATAGTAACCTTCTTTGATAAAACGATCACATAAATGAGATCCTAAAAATCCTGCAGCTCCGGTTATAAGAATTCTTTTCATTGTAATTTTGTTTGCGATAATGCTTCTTTCCAATCTTTAATACTAATTTTAAAATTAGTATTAATTTTTGTTTTATCCAACACACTATATTTAGGCCTTTTAGCGGGCGTTGGGTAAGCTTCTGTTGGTATTGGATTTACTTTTATAGATATTGAATTTTGTTTAAAAATTTCTACTGCAAAATCAAACCAAGAACAGACCCCTTCATTACTAAAATTATAGATACCAAATGAATTATGGGTGGTCGATTGTTGTTCTAAAATTTTTAGAATTGCATCCGCTAAATCCACAGCATTCGTTGGTGTTCCTATTTGATCTGCCACTACATTTAGTTCCTCACGACCTTGAGCCAATCGAAGCATTGTTTTCATAAAATTATTTCCGAACTGAGAATATACCCAAGAAGTTCTAATAATAAAATACTTAGTACAATTAACTATTACCTCTTTTTCTCCTTCTAACTTGGTTTGTCCGTACACTCCTAAGGGATTGGTCTGATCTGTTTCAAAATAAGGTTCTTTATTTGAACCATTAAAAACAAAGTCAGTTGACACGTGAACTAATGTTGCATTTACTTTTTCACAAGCAATTGCTAGGTTTTTAGGACCAATGACATTAACTAAATATGCTTTTTCTTGATCTGATTCTGCTTTATCTACAGCTGTATAAGCAGCTGTGTTTATACAGAAATCTATTTTATTATTATCAAAAAAAGTATCTACTTGATCTTGATTTGTAATATCTAAATCTTGTGAGCTAGCAAAAATAAATTGCATCTCAGCGTACTGAGATGCAATAAATTGTAATGACTGGCCTAGTTGTCCTGAAGCTCCTGTTACTAAAACTACCATACTTTTCGAGCATTTTCTAGAGTTGGTAATATTTTATCTTTTCCAGATATAATCAACTCTGATTCAGGTATACCCCAATCAATTGCTACAGTTGGATCGTTATAAATGAGTCCTCCTTCACTTTCTTTGTTATAAAAATTATCACATTTATAAAAAAAGGAGGCCTTATTACTCAATACAATAAACCCGTGAGCAAATCCTCTTGGAATATAAAACTGTTTTTTATTTTCAGCCGTTAATAAGATACTATAAGATTGACCATACGTATCGGAATCGGGACGTAAATCTACAGCTACATCTAATACTTCACCTTCTAGTACTCGTACTAATTTAGCTTGAGCATATTCGCCACATTGGTAATGTAAACCTCTCAAAACTCCTTTTGAAGAATATGATTGATTGTCTTGTACAAATTTTACTTCTTTCCCTATTCCTTCATTAAAAGTGTTTTGATTAAAACTTTCCATGAAATAACCTCGTTCATCATGAATAACTTTAGGTTCTAATACAAAACAACCTCTTAGTTTGGTCTCTATAAAATTCATTATTAGAATATCTTTATTGTTTTATTTTCGTTAATTTTTAATATAAGAATTCCTTCTTTACCAGCTACGTCTATAACTAATTCATTTGCATTCATATTGGATTTAGAAAATATTAATTTACCATTAATAGTATATAATTCCACATTTCGCATATCTTTTGATTCGATCTTTAATTTTCCTTCTGATCTAACAATATTAGTATTCTCTTCTGAAGAGAAACCATTATTTAATCTTGCTGTTATAGGACCTGGACTTGAATAAGCGTATTCAAATGTTTTACCACTTTCATTTGTTTTTATGATTTGAATATTATTATCAAACAAAGATCTTGAATTTTTAGTAATAGACAATTTTATATTTTGGAAAGTTGCGTTTTCACCGTATGGATTTGAAACATAAAATTTACCAGCATTATTATTGATTATTATCATACATGGATTATCTACTTTAACAACTAATCCACCTGACAAATTTAAGGTATATGGTTTAAAAAAAGCAATATAATATTGAGAAGTAGCAGAATCATATACGGCATGACAAGATTCATTTTGAGATTCAATTTTTAAATTGTTTTTTGCTTTTGCTGCTTCACTTACAATATTAGAATCAGTTACATTCGGCATTAATAAATACGCATAGTTTATTTTACTAGGATTAACACCATGATTTATATACATTTTAAAAAGATCATTTTCAGTAGAAACGGTATATCTATTACTATCAAAAGGTACGTAACCAATACCAGAAGATAAGACAAATGTATTGGCATTATTTGTCATGTTAGCATTAGCATTTAGCTGAAAACGAGTACCATTTTGAAAATATGACAATTTAGAAGCGTCTAAATTTGTTTGGTTAAGCGTTGTATACACATCCGAAGTTCCATTCGTTTGAGATATTTCTGAACCTAATGCAAGTACTAGATTTCCTATAAAAAACCATGATTTATTAGCGGTTATGCCTTGTTTATCATAGATCATAGCTGATGCTCCATTTTTCCCATCAGATACTCCTCCTGCAAAATCATTGTTGTTTTTACCCTCTTTTCCCCAATTAGGTACAGGTAATGTTATTGTGTTTTGTTCAACAGTTGTTCCTGGAAATTGTCTTGGATTAAATTTAGAAAAATATGTTCCATTGTATTCATTTCCTGTATGAATTGTGTAATTCACTCCTGCCCCTGCATAATAGTTATAATTCCCTGAATTATTACCTGCTTCAGCACCTACTGTTCTAGTTGAAGTCATTCGAACTGTAGATAAGAAATTTGATCTTTTATGTGCCATATAATCTCCTCTCCAAAACATTTTATTTCCTTCTAAATCCTTTTTTTGTCCTGACATTCTATCATGGGCATCTTGTAATGCGGATTTATTAGCTGTATTTAAGGCAACCATTTTAGTTACAATATTTTTTAGATCATCCATGTACTCGAAAGTATTATTATATCTTCCTGTTGGGTTAGGATCGTAATTTCCTGCATGAAAAAGGTATTGAACATGATCAATTACCATTTTTTCTAAATTAACTAACGTTTGAACATTGTATTGTGTTCCTTTTGTAAATACGAAGTAATCAAGTACTGACTTTAAATATTCTTTTCCATATCCAAAAGTGTATATCTGTCTACCGTTACCACTGTGGCTATAAAATCCATAATCTTTTTCAATACCTTCTCCTCCTTCTTGAATAGATGTTAATCTCTTCATCAAATCACTAAATTGTTTTAGTAAATTTGCATCTTTTTCTGCTACTGCTGCAACAAATGCCCCTATGGTTTTATCTGCACCATTAGCTCCTTCCATGTGGTCTTGTTGTAAATAAGCCCATTCTTGATAATCAATAATTTTTCTATAAAGAGTTGGATTTTTGGTTTTGATTTCTTCAATTACAAAAACAAGTCCTTTATTCATCTCTTTAGGATATGCAATATGTCTATACCACCAGTTTGAAGGTGTATGATTTGTGGTAATCCAAAATTCTATAGATTTAACATAATCGTTATAAACGGATTGATCTTGATAATATGTATTACTTGAATTTGAATACGCTTGGGCTAAACGAGATATTCTACTAAGATGACTTCTTAAATCTTTGTCTTTTTTTGTATAATCAATATCACTAAAAGAACCATCCGTCTTTAAAAGTATCCTAAAAGCATCAATATTCTTTTTAGTTGGATTTTGAGTGTATTCGCTTTTAATATTGTCTAGCATTTTATCAAAATCATTGTTCTGTGCATTAATTCCTAATGCAAACAGAAAAAATAGAAAAATTGTTTGTCTCATAATTTTTGTGAATTACAAAAACAGCCCTATATAAGTGCTTGTTTTTAATTTATTATTATTTGATTTATTTGTGTACTACAATATGTACAATAAGGAATACATATTGTAGTACTTTTATTTTTTTAAAGTTTTTTAACGGAAATCATTCATTTAAAATAAGAGATCATTTTAAATTTTTATGAATGATTTTTGATTCCATTAATCATTGTTTAGTATACAGTTTAAGTAAAAGCAAAGGTGTATTTTAACTGAATATTTGCTCTAAGATTTTTATTGTAATTAAATAGGTGGGTTTTACACCTGTGGTTCCTAATCCTCCTGAAGCCAGTGTGCTTCCTGTTTCTAACGGATTATCTGATGCGTAGTACGCATAACGTACTTTTACATCAGGATTGATGCTTTTACGTATTTTGGAAGCTGATTGAATAGCTTTTTGATAATACGCTCCTTCCATTTCTAAACCTATGGCTGCCCAAGTAGATTCATGGAAAAATTTAAGCAAATCTCTATTTTGTAAAGAAGTTCCTAAAACGGTTATCATAGGACCTTCGTAAACTGGGATATCGTTTCCTTCAAATAGTTCTTTTGTTAGTTCATTTTCAAAAGGATAATTATCTGCTGTACCTTCATTAACGTGCGAGTTAGGAATCATAATATCACCTTTACCTCCTTCAAGAATCCCCGCTTTACCCATAATAGAAACAGATTCTACGTTCAGAAATATTTTTCCTTTTTCTGTTTTATAAGGTTTTAATAATTCATCAATTGTTTCAAAGGCTTGTTCTCCAAAAGCATAATCCATTACAATTAGAACAGGAGCTTGAGCCGTGCTATTTGTTAGAGGGAAAGCTGTTTTTTTCCAATCAAACTTAGCTGTATCAAAAATCTGAACATCAATATTAGTTCCTGAGGTATCGGGTATTGAAATCATACCATTTTGCAAAGCAAAGTCTTCTACTTTTTTACGCAGTTCTTTATTACCAGATGCCGATAAGTCTTCATAAATTTGGTATTCTCCTTTTCCTTTGTATTTAGAAGCTAAAACATAAGGTGCAAATACCGAATTCATTACGCTGTGCATATTAGCACTAATAATATGAATAGGTCTTTCTAATAATGTATTATCTGCTAAGGTTTTTTTGATATTAGTTGCCCATATATCTCCATAAATATGGTGTCCTAAACGTTCTCTTAAAATTGGACTGAAAGTAATTGTACGTTTGTTATTATCAACTACTTCTTCTATTGCTAATTTTCCTAACCAATAAATTACATGTAAGAAACGATCTGGTTGTGATGCGTTTCCAAAAGAATCATAAATGCTATTTACTTCAGCAAAAGTTCTTCCTAACACATTAGCTGCGTGCGAAATAGCTTTTTCACGTTCTATTAATGTTAATTTTTTTGTTTGTAATGCCGCTTGTTCTAATTTTTGCCAATCCCTTGAAACTCTTCCTTCATCATCAATTAATACACGATCTTTAATTTTGTGTGATTCGATAAAAATAAAAGTCAAGTGTGTTAAAATATCATAGATATCCGAACGTCCTCTTGTAATTTCTACATTCATTTGTTCATCGTCTATTCGATAGCAATTTCTACGACGTTTAGGAGGAACAATTGGTTGAAAATGCGAATTAGAATACCCTTCATCGGAAGTTAGGTTGATATAACGACATTCTTCAATTCCTACTGGCAAACGTTCAATTACATACAACAAGCCGTTTAATTCTACTTTTTCTTCTGCAATGGAACCATAAATTTCTGGACGAAGTTCTAATAAAGCTTCGCGTAAAGTATCCCCTGAAACGCCCATTGGTTTGTAAAAACCTCTGTTAAACAAATGTCTCATGGTAATGTACAGTCGTTCGATAGCCGCCGACGACTCTTGCGCTCTAGAGCGCGAAATGTTCTTGATTTCTATCATCATTTATATTTTTCTAACCTGCGAATGTACGATTTTATTTGGGCAATTTATAATAAAAATAAATAAGAATCAAAGTACTTCCCAATATTGTATTTATTTTAACACTTTGAGAAAATAAAAAAACCCTTGAATAACATAATAATTACTTCAAGGGCTTATGATATTATTCAAATGGTTTAAACTACCAAATTTTTATTCTATTTTCAGGTTTAACAAAGAGTTTGTCTCCTTCTTTAATATTAAAAGCTTGGTAAAAAGCGTCTACGTTTGTAAGTGGTATATAAGCGCGATACATTCCTGGAGAGTGAGGATCTGTTTTTACTTGATTTTTAATTGCTTCATCTCTCATTTTAGAACGCCATATAGTTGCCCATGAAATAAAGAAACGTTGTTCTGGCGTAAAACCATCAATTGTAGCAGGTCTACCTTTTTTACTTAAGAATAATTGCAATCCATCATAAGCAGCATTAACCCCTCCTAGATCGCCAATGTTTTCACCTAGAGTAAATTTTCCATCAACAAAAATACCTGGTAGTGGTTGTAAAGCGCTGTATTGCGATGCTAAGGCATTTCCTAAGCCTGTAAATTGTTTTAAATCTTCATCTGTCCACCAGTTTTTTAAATTTCCATCAGCGTCATAACGAGAACCTGAATCGTCAAAACCATGTGAAATTTCATGTCCTATTACGGCTCCAATTCCACCGTAATTTACTGCTTCATCTGCTTTATAGTCATAAAATGGCGGTTGTAAGATAGCCGCTGGAAATACAATTTCATTATAGGTAGGGTTAAAATACGCATTAACTGTTTGCGGAGACATACCCCATTCTGTTTTATCAACAGGTTTATTTAATTTTTCTATATCCTCTTGATAGGCCCATTTTGCAACATTTTTCATGTTTTCAAAATAATTTCCACCAGCTTCCTTGGCTACAATTTCTAGTTTAGAATAATCTTTCCACTTATCAGGGTATCCAATTTTAATGGTTGACTTACGTAATTTATCAATCGCTCCTTTACGTGTTTCTGGAGTCATCCAAGGAAGTTTATTTATACGATTTTCAAAAGCTAGAAATACATTTTCAATCATTGCTTTTGCTTTTGCTTTTGCTTCTGCTGGGAATTTTTTTTCAACATATAATTTTCCCAATGCCTCACCTACAGTGGCATTTACAACTTGTAAAGCTCTTTCTTCACGGGGTCTTTGTTTTAAAGCACCTTGTAAGGTTTTGCTGTAAAAATCCCAGTTTGCTTTTTCTATTTCAGTAGTTAATTCGTTTGATGATTCATCTAATAAAATCCAACGTAAATAGGCCTTCCAATCTTCTATTTTATTAGCTTTAAAAATAGTTTCTAAAGCTTCCATGTATTTAGGTTGTGAAACAATAACTTGTTCTATTTTACCAAGTCCTATTCCTTGTAAATAAGCATCCCAATTTACTGATGGTGTTAATTTTTGTAAATCAGCAACGCTCATTGGGTTGTATGTATTCCTTCTATCACGACGTTGTACTCTATCTAGTCTAGGTCTAGCCATTTCTATTTCTAGAGCTAAAATTTTCTCTGCGTTTTGTTTTGCTAATTCTGGTTTTTCACCTAAAAATTGCAACATACGTGTTACGTGTAAAACATATTTTTCGCGTTTTTCTTTAGAATCTTTATCATCTGAAATATAATAATCACGATCTGGCAAACCTAAACTACCTAAACTAATGTAAACTACGTTTTTATTAGAATCCTTAGCATCAGGACCAATACCTGCACTATAAAATCCTATACCTCCTTCTGGTGTTAGTTCGGTAATTAATTTATTGAGATCTTGTACATTTCTAATAGCATTAATTTTTGCTAAGTAAGGCTGTAAAGGTTTGATTCCTCTTTTGTTTCTTGTAATGGTATCCATATAGGTTTTATAGACATTTACTGCCTTTCCTTGATCTGATTTTGCCTCTAGATTTTTAGATACCGCTTCCTTAAGGATTGCTAAAACGTCTTTATCTGTGTTAAAACGTAACTCATCAAAACTTCCCCAACGTGTTTTATCTGCGGGAATTTCTGTTTTATCATACCAAGCTCCGTTTACATAACGAAAGAAATCATCTCCTGGTTTTACATTCTTATCCATGTAATTCAGGTTAATCCCCGGTTTTTCTTGCGCGATAGCACTTACCGAAGTCAACGATAATAGTGTCATAACGCTCCATACAGTTCTTCTCATATTTCTGGTTTCTTCTATATTATTTAATAATGATTAGTATACTTTGTAGAAAAAAGTTACAAAGTATACTCAAAAATATCACTTGATTGTGTTCTAAAAAACTAATTTAAGAACAAATTAGTATTTGCTCCTTAATTAGGATTTATACCTTTGTATAAAGTTAAGTTATGATTGATAGAATAAAAAAGTACCGTATTTTTTTAATTACATTAGGTGTAATTTCTGTATTATGTATTTCCCTTTTTTATATGGTTTTAAAACCTAAGAAAACATTGCCTATTTATACCCCCTCAATGGTTAATCCTGAACTAGTAGATACAACAGTACAACACATTGCTAATAAGCATTTAATTCCCCCTTTTTCTTTTACCAATCAAGATGGAAAAACGGTAACTCAAAAAGATTATGAAGGCAAAATTTATGTAGCAGATTTCTTCTTTACGAGTTGTCAAACTATCTGTCCTTTAATGACTAATAATATGTCTTGGTTACAAGATAAAATTAAAAACAACCCAAAAGTTATGTTACTTTCTCATTCTGTAACACCTGATATAGATAGTGTTCCTGTTTTAAAAAAATACGCATTGGAAAAAGGTGCAATTAGCGGCAAATGGAATTTGGTAACAGGTAATAAAAAAGATATTTATTATATCGCTAGAAAATCCTATTTAGCAGTTAAAACAGGTAAACCAGAAGAGCTTTATGATATGGTACACACAGAAAACTTTGTTTTAATAGATCAAAAAAAACGAGTACGAGGTTTTTATGATGGCACCAAAAGAGAAGAAGTAGAAAAATTATTAATAGATATAGAATTTTTATGTACTGAAGAAAAAAAATAGTAATTTAAACAGCCCCCAAATTATAAACTATGACCAAAACATTACATGGAGTAATAAGCTTACTCCTACTTTTTAGCTTTTTAACAAAAGCACAAAGTAATCAACGTGTAGAAAATGATTTATTTTGTGAAAACCCTGCTACTGTTAAAATATTAGATTTATCTAATAAACAAATGACCAAAATCCCACCCGAAATTGGCAATTTCGTGAATGTAGAAAAATTATATTTAAAAAACAATACCATTGTTTCTCTACCAATTGAAATAGCCAATTTAACTAAATTAAAAGAGCTTTATCTAACCAATAACCTTATTCAACGTTTTCCTATTGAAATATGCAAATTAACTTGTTTGGAAAAGCTAGAATTGAATAAAAATAAAATGGAATATATTTCACCATCCGTTGCTAAGCTAAGCAAGCTAAAAAAATTAGATATTAGTTGTAATAAAATTTCTGATTTACCTGCAGAAATGGCAGGTATGATTAATCTTACAGAATTAAATTTTTCTAATAATACTGTTAAAACTTTTTTCCCAGGCATTGAAAATTTGAGAAATTTAAAAATCCTAAACGCAGAAAAAAATAAAATAGAAGTATGTCCCGTGGAAATAGGTCTGCTTATGAACCTCACAACACTCAATCTAAATCAAAACAAAATAACTGTATTACCTGAAGAAATAGGCAACCTATCTAAATTAAGTTATTTGAATTTAGAAAAAAATATGATAAAAAAAATACCCACTTCAATGGGTAAATGTCTTATGATATCCTATTTAGATTTAGATGAAAATCAATTACGTACGCTGCCTGAAGAATTAAATCAATTATCCTTATTAAAGGAACTTTATTTAGGCACTAATCCGTGGTTTTCTTTTCCTGAATCATTAAAACCTTTACTAGAAAAAATGCTTTATGGACAATCCGATGAAGTAAAAAAAATAGTAACTCAAAAAAAACCTACAGCCGACTAAATATCGTCTATTTTTATAGAAATTAGTATATTTACCCTTCAAAAACATATATAATGGACTTTTTATACCAAGATCCGTATCCTATTTTAAAGGATGATACGCAATATAAAAAACTGACTTCTGATTACGTAAAAGTAGAACAATTAGGAGATCGTGAAATCCTTAGTATAGATCCTAAAGGTCTAGAATTATTAGCTGAAGAAGCAATGAAAGATGTTTCCTTTATGTTACGTTCTTCTCATTTAGAAAAACTTCGTAGAATAATTGACGATCCTGAAGCAACAGACAATGATCGTTTTGTTGCTTACAATTTATTACAAAACGCTGTTGTTGCAGTGGAGGGTGAATTACCTTCTTGCCAAGATACAGGAACTGCTATTATAATGGCTAAAAAAGGGGAAAATATCTTTACAGGTGCTGATGATGCTAAATGGTTATCAAAAGGTATTTTTAACACTTACCAAAATAAAAATTTACGTTATTCACAAATTGTGCCCATATCAATGTTTGAGGAAAAAAACTCAGGTTCTAACCTGCCCGCTCAAATCGATATTTATGCCAAAAAAGGAAACTCGTATGAGTTTTTATTTTTAGCTAAAGGTGGTGGTTCCGCAAACAAAACCTTCCTATACCAAAAAACAAAATCGCTCTTAAATGAAAAATCAATGGATGAGTTCATTCGAGAAAAAATAATGGATTTAGGAACAGCTGCTTGTCCTCCCTATCATCTAGCCATTGTAATTGGAGGAACTTCGGCAGAAGCTAATTTAGCAGCTGTTAAAAAGGCATCAGCAGGTTATTATGACAACTTACCTACTTCGGGTAATATGTCAGGTCAAGCTTTTCGCGACTTAGAATGGGAAGCAAAGATTCTTAAAATTTGTCAGGAAAGCGCTATTGGTGCACAATTTGGGGGGAAATATCTAGCACATGATGTGCGCGTAATTCGTTTGCCTCGTCACGCAGCTTCTTGTCCTGTTGGTATGGGCGTTTCTTGTTCGGCTGATCGAAACATTAAAGGAAAAATAACAAAAGAAGGGATTTTCTTAGAACAATTAGAAACCAATCCAAAACGCTTCTTGCCCGAAACAGCTCCTCATTTAGAAGACCCTATAACAATAGATTTAAATCGCCCAATGAAAGAAGTTTTGGCCGAATTATCTAAATACCCTATAAAAACTCGTCTAAAATTAAATGGTACTCTAATTGTAGCGCGCGATATTGCACATGCTAAGATCAAAGAATTATTAGATGCAGGCAAACCAATGCCTGAATATTTCAAAAACCATCCGATATATTATGCAGGCCCTGCTAAAACTCCACAAGGAATGCCTTCTGGTAGTTTTGGTCCTACTACTGCAGGTCGTATGGATGTATATGTAGATGAATTTCAAGCAGCAGGCGGTAGTATGATTATGTTAGCTAAAGGTAATCGTAGCAAAGATGTAATGAATGCTTGTCATAAATATGGAGGCTTTTATTTAGGTTCAATAGGTGGTCCTGCTGCTATTTTAGCCAAAGAAAATATCCTTTCTGTAGAAATAGTTGATTTTGAAGAATTAGGAATGGAAGCTGTTAGAAAAATTGAAATAAAAGATTTCCCAGCTTTTATTATTACAGATGATAAAGGAAATGATTTTTTTACAAATTTGTAAGAAATAAGCTTTATTAGCGTTTTTATCATTTATATTTAGCGGACTAATTTTTGCCTAAATTTGTCCGCTAAACCTTTAATAAATGAAAAAAGCAACCTACTTGTTTTTACTATTATCTGCTCTAGGTTTTTCTCAAAATTATGAGGAACATAAAACAGAACAAATAGCTGCATCTGAAATGAAAGCAGCAACAAAAAAAATGAATCTAAAGATAAATCCTAATACTCAAAATTATGATTTAATCTATGGAAAATTGGAGTTTAATATTAATCCTAGTATTTATAATATTACCGGTAAAGTTACTTTAACATTTAAAGCGTTAGAGAACCTTAATACTGTTACTTTAGAACTTTCTAAACCTTTGGTTGTATCCTCTGTAAAAAAAGGAAATACTGATTTGCCATTTATTCATAACATAAATGGTGAACTCATAATTACACTTCCCTCAATTATTACTATTGGAAATGACGAAACAATTGAAATAAATTATTCGGGCCTTCCTTCTTCTCAAAACAATGCTTTTACAGCGTCTACACACAATGGCGTCCCTATTATATATACGCTTTCGGAACCTTACGGATCAGCTGATTGGTGGCCATGCAAACAGGATTTAAATGATAAATTAGAACGTATTGATGTATACATAACAGCACCATTACAATATACTAGTGTTTCAAACGGCATTCAAATATCTAGAACCATTAACGGTCCAAATGCTACCACTCATTTCCATCATAATTACCCTATTGCTGCTTATTTAGTTGCCCTTGCGGTAACCAATTATTCTATTAAAAATACAGGAACAGCAGGAGGTAATAACATTCCTCCTACCCCTACTTTTCCAATAATAGATTACATATATCCTGAATTTGATAATATAAATACAACTCATTCATTAGCAAACACAATACCTATTATAAATTTCCTGGAAACAAAGTTAGGAGCCTATCCCTTTCATACTGAAAAATATGGTCACGCACAATTTAGTTGGGCAGGAGGAATGGAACATACGACTGTTTCATTCATGGGGAATTTTGACAGAAATTTAATCGCTCACGAAATGGCACATCAATGGTTTGGTGACAAAGTAACCTGTGGCTCTTGGAAAGATATATGGTTAAATGAAGGACTAACCGAATATATGTCAGGTTGTGTAGTAGAAAATTTAGATGGTACCGCAAATTTCGATGCCTGGAAATCTTCAAAAATTAATAGCATCACTTCCAATACAAAAGGTAATTTATATTTATACGACTACCAATTAAGTGATGTAAACAGAATATTTAGCTACCAAATTACCTATAACAAAGGTTCTATGGTTTCTCATATGCTGCGTTATATAATGGGAGACACGAATTTCTTTCAAGCATTACGTAATTATTTAAATGATCCTATATTAGCTTATAAATATGCACTCACCCCTCAATTCCAAGCTCATTTAGAAGCAATTCACGGTAGTAGTTTACAAGAATTTTTTGATGATTGGGTATATAAGGAAGGGTATCCTATTTACACCATAGAAGCTTATAATTCAGGAACAAATCAAGCTACAATAAAAATTAATCAAATACAATCTATCACTAATATTTCTCAAATTGGGTATGTTTCTTATTTTGAAATGCCTGTACCCATAAGATTAATACTAAATAATGGTACGCATTTAGATTTAAAATTAAACAATATTTTCAATGGTCAGTTCTATACCGTAGATTTGCCAATAGGAACTTCTGTAACCAACATAATTTTTGATCCAAATAATGATATTATTTCCAAAGGGAGCACTGCTACTTTATCAAATGAAAATTTTGAATTATCCACAAGCATAAATTTATTTCCAAATCCAAGTTATGATCAAGTACAAATTGAAATACCCAATACAATTCAATTGCAAAAAATTAGATTTTTAAATCATTTAGGACAAGAAGTACTTAAAACACAAGAAAAAGAAATTAATATTCATCATCTAAACAACGGAGTTTACCAAGTGTTAATAGAAACAACAGAAGGTAGAGCTCATAAAAAATTCTTAAAAAAATAATACTCAATTAGATATTTTTAAAAAAGTAAGACGAAAGTCTTACTTTTGCTTTTATAGAAACACTAAAAAGTAAAAATGGATACACTTATTCAAATCGCACAAATTCTATTTATTCTTTCCGTTCTCGTTATTTTACATGAGTTTGGACATTATCTACCTGCTAAATTATTTAAAATACGAGTTGAAAAATTCTATCTATTTATGGATCCTTGGTTCTCCTTATTAAAAAAGAAAATAGGTGATACTGAATGGGGAATTGGATGGTTGCCAATTGGAGGCTATGTAAAACTTGCTGGAATGATGGACGAAAGTATGGATAAAGAACAAATGGCTCAACCCGCTCAACCTTGGGAATTTCGTTCAAAACCCGCTTGGCAACGCTTAATTGTTATGCTTGGAGGAGTAACTGTTAATGTCGTATTAGCTTGGTTCATTTATATCATGCTCTTTACCAATTATGGTCAAAAATATATTGCAACAAATAAAATACAACAAAGTGGATTGGCATTTAGCGAAGTTGGTAAACAAATTGGTTTCAAAAATGGTGATAAAATCATAGCTATTGATGGAGAACCAGTAAATGAAAACCTTAGAAAAGCAGGTATTGATGTATTATTTGCAAATAAAGTAACAGTAGAAAGAGCTAATACCAAATTAGATTTACCTATAAATGATACACATAGAAGAGAAATCATTTCTTCAGAAGGTAAAAACTTTATTTCTCCTAGATTAGAATCCGTTGTCGTAGATTCTATCATTCCTGGATTACCAGCAGAAAAAGCCAAATTGCAAAAAGCAGACCAAATTGTATCTATTAATAACCATACAATTAAATATTTTGATGAGTTAAAAGATGCTTTACAAAGTTATAAAAATCAAAAAATACAGTTAGGTATACTACGTAGTGGCAATATCCTTACTTTAGAAGCTCAAGTTAGTCTGGAAGGAAATTTAGGTTTTACTAATAAAATGCCATCAGAAGAAGAAATGAAAGCAAAATACTTAGTAACAAATCAGGTTAATTTTTTACAGGCTATTCCAGAAGCAATCAAAGAATCATATAGCCAGATTAAATATAAAATAAAAGAATTCAAGTTATTATTATCTCCTAAAACAGGTGCTTACAAAAAAGTAAAAAGTCCAATTGGCATTACTAAAATGCTGCCAACTGTATGGGATTGGGAATTTATATGGAATTTTACCGCTATGTTTTCAATTGGGTTAGCTTTTATGAACTTGCTTCCTATACCAGGTCTAGATGGGGGACATGCCCTTTTTACCTTAGCAGAAATGATTACTGGAAAAAAACTAAATGATAAAGCCGCAGAAGTTGTTCAAACCATCGGAATGGTTATATTATTGAGTTTGATGGCATTAACATTTGGAAAGGATATCTTTGAAATAATTGCTCAAAAATTTTTCTAATTTTTTTTCAAAAAGTGCTTGTATAATCAAAAATCTGTCTTATATTTGCACTCGCTAAACGGTAACAATCTTCCTCCTTAGCTCAGTTGGTTAGAGCATCTGACTGTTAATCAGAGGGTCCTTGGTTCGAGCCCAAGAGGGGGAGCAAGTTTTAGCGAAAAATACATAACCCATGAGGTGATTCCTCCTTAGCTCAGTTGGTTAGAGCATCTGACTGTTAATCAGAGGGTCCTTGGTTCGAGCCCAAGAGGGGGAGCAAAAGTCGGTACAAAAGTATCGACTTTTTCATTTATACCTATCACAAATTAAAACAAAATCGGATCAAGAACAAAAGTTGGATCAAGTCTAAAACCTGTGGATTTGATAAATTAGGCATATAAATTTGTAAGTCTAAAAAGAAAGAATTCTATGTTTCTTACGCCTCTAAATTTACTTCTAAAAGCCTTTATTTTTGCATTAAAAGATTCGGCTGAAGCATTGGTACTTCTGTTGTCAAAGTAATTTAGTATTGTTTTATAATGATTTGTTATTGTTCTTGATATTGTATTAAATGTTTTGAATCCAGATTGATTTACTTTTTCATGCCATTTAGCCAATTTGGTATAACCATAAATTTTATCTTTTGTTTCTTTAAAGATATCTGATAATTCCATTGATAGTTGGTAAGCTGTTTTTAAATCCGGATAGTTTTTAAATAAAACTTTAGCTCTTTCTTTTTGATTTTCTGTCCATTTATTTTCCCTTTTATACAACAAGTATCTACTTCTGGCTAGAAGTTGTTTTTTAGTTTCACCATTTTCAAGAATTATGGGGTTGAATTTTTTCTTATTTCGTTTGGCTTTTTCAATGGCTTCGTTTTCATCATCTATTGCTTGCCATCGATGTTTAATTCTAATTTCCTGTAAGGCTTCAATGGCTAATTTTTGCACGTGGAATCTATCAGTTACCAGAGTAGCGTTAGGGAAAGATTTTTTCACAATTAGTTCCATATTGGGAGCCATATCCAAAGTCATCTCTTTAACTTTATTTCTTATTTTTAAGGGTATTTTATTTAATACTTCAATAACATTATCTGCTTTAGTCCCTTTGATGATAGCTACAATGCTTCCAGCTTTGCCTTTAGCTTTCTTGTTAGTGATTATGGTGTAAAGTTCATCATAAGAAAGAGCTGTTTCATCAATAGATAAATTCTGCCCTATGTTTTGAGGATATAATAACCATTCTTTAGCATGAGCTTTTTGATTCCAGTTAGAATAATCGCTTAAAAAATCTTTATACTGATTTTGAAGTATTTTGCCTTTAACACCATAAAATTTGGCAATACTTTTAGTATCATGAGCATTAGTATCTATTGACTTCTTTTAAAAAAGAGGCGAACTCTTGTGTTAAGCGAGTGCCTTTTGCTACTATATTCCAATCTCTAAAAACAACTTTATCGGTAGACAAATTAAGCCATCTTCTTCTTTTTATATGTAAATAAACTACGTGACCTCTTATTGGAAAATCTTGAACGGTAATAGATTCAAAAAAACCTTTTGATTGTAATTTATCTTTTGAATATTCTATAGGAATTTCATTTAATTCTTCTAAATATAAATGTAAAACTTCTTCTTCTTTATCAATTGAAGTTAGTTCAAAATAATGGGTTAGATATTCAGGTAATAAAAGTGTTATTAACGTATTAAAAGAACAGTCCTTTTCTATAATTTAATCAATACAAAGTAAACTATTTTAAAATTTCTCCACAACTTTTTGACTTGAGCCCAAAAGTTGGGGATTATGCAAAAAGATTGGATAATCTGAATAAGAAGAAATCTATCTTTCTTACCCCTCTAAAGTGACTTCTAAAGGCTTTTATTTTAGCATTAAAAGATTCCAGCAGCTGCATTAGTACTTCTATTATCAAAGTAGTTTAGTATTGATTGATAATTAAGTGTTATTGTATTTAGAACAATGTTGAAGTTTTTAAATCCTGATTCTTCTACTGTTCTATACCAATGGGCTAATTTTAACATTGCAACATTTTTATCGTTATTGGTGTTGTAGATATTTCTTAATTGTTGAGATAAATGGTATGCTGTTTTTATCTCTGGATATAGTTCAAATAGAATTTCAGCTCTTTCTTGTTGATTAGCTATCCACTTAGAGCCTTTATTTATAAAACAACAAAATTATGAATAAAACAAAACAATAACAATCAGCAATTTACATTTTCCAGGTTTAGTTTTTTTAAAAAAATATCTTTTTTTGCTTGCAGATCTAAAAAACAGTCGTATATTTGCACTCACAAAACAGAAACACTGTTACTGTTACAAAAGGTTTGGTAGTTCAGTTGGTTAGAATACATGCCTGTCACGCATGGGGTCGCGGGTTCGAGTCCCGTCCAGACCGCAAAAGCCCTTCTTTAGAAGGGCTTTTCTTTTTTTAAATACTTTACACTACTCATTTAGTGGATCAAGTCAAAAACTTGTGGGATTAAGCAAATTAATTCCCGTTGATTATCCCCCTTGCCGCCTGAATCCTTCTTATCAGAATAATTATTTGAATACAAAATTTATGATTCTTTAGAATAAAAACAACTAACATGAGTAAAACTTTTTTATTATTACTACTTACACCCTATTTATATTTAGCTCAAGCAAGAGAAAATACCGAAATCAATACTTTTCTAAACAATTGGCATAAAGCTGCCTCAGAAGCAAAATTTGACCTCTATTTCAAGGATCTGTCAGACCAATCCGTTTTTATTGGTACTGATGCCACAGAAAATTGGAATAAAAAAGCTTTTATGAATTTTGCTAAACCTTATTTTGACAAAGGAAAAGCATGGAGTTTTTCAACCTTAAAAAGAACCATTTATTTGTCTTCCGATAAAAAAACAGCTTGGTTTGACGAACTACTAGAAACTCAAATGAAAATTTGCAGAGGTAGCGGTGTCCTTATTAAAGAGGGTAAAAATTGGAAAATCAAACACTATGTATTATCTATGACAATACCAAATGATAATACTTCTGAAGTAATCAAAATTAAAGCGCCTATAGAAGACGCTTTAATTGAAAAGTTAAAAAAATAATTACCAAAAACTATTTGTAAATATTTTCTTTTAATTGTTTGATCATTTCAACTGTCATTGATTCTAAATCGAAATCATTTTGCCAATTCCAATCTTTTCTTGCGCAAGAATCATCAATACTCGCAGGCCAGCTATCTGCTATTTGTTGACGAAAATCAGGAGCATAATCAATCGTAAAATCAGGATAGTGCTTTTTTATTTCCTCTGCTATTTCTGCTGGGGTAAAACTCATAGCGGCTAAATTATAAGACGATCTGATTTTTATATCTTCAGCAGGTGCTTCCATAATACCTATAGTAGCTTTTATAGCATCATCCATATACATCATAGGTAACCCTGAATTTTCAGATAAAAACGAGGTAAATTTACCTTCTGTAATTGCCTTATGATAAATATCTACTGCATAGTCAGTAGTTCCTCCTCCTGGAGGTGTACTCCACGAAATGAGTCCTGGATAACGCAAACTACGTACATCAACTCCGTATTGTTTGTGGTAATACTCACACCATCTTTCTCCTGTTTGCTTACTAATTCCGTAAACTGTTGAAGGCTCCATAATGGTGTATTGAGGAGTGTTTTCTCTTGGAGTTGTAGGACCAAAGACTGCTATACTGGATGGCCAGTATATTTTTTTAATTTTTCCAGCCTTAGCTAAATTTAAAACATGAAAAAGAGAATTCATATTCAAATCCCAAGCAAAAGCAGGATTTTTTTCAGCAGTAGCTGAAAGTAATGCAGCCATCAGATAAACATCTGTAATTTTGTATTTTTCAACTAAAAATTCTATTTGGTTGTAATCCAGTGCATTTACAACTTCAAAAATTCCATTATTTACTACATCGATATCTAATTTTCTAATGTCAGAAGCAATTACATTTTCTACGCCATACACTTGACGTAATTTTTGTGTCAGTTCGGTGCCTATTTGTCCACAAGCTCCAATAATCAAGATTTTCGTGTCCATTTATAAATAGTTAGTCGGCAAATATAAGCATTTATTAGGTATGCCTTTTCAAGATCTGTGATACATTTAGTTTCCATTAGACAAAAATTGTACTTTTGTAATCTATAAATTTAAAAAATGAAATCTTTTTTTCTCTATAATTTAGGATTGATCTTATTGCTTCTTTCTTGTAAAAATGAAGAACAAGACAACTCTATTGAAATTCAAAAATCAATTAAACAAAAAGAATTGGTTTTTAATTCTTTAGATAAAGCATGGTTTTTTTCTGAAAGAAAATTAACCCCAGAATCAGAATTTATCGCTTTAAACTGGAATGAATGGCGTTTGTTTATCAACGAATTAAAACAAAAGCCTAAAAGTTCTATTAGTGCTTTTAAACTAAAAACTAAAAATTTAGTACAAAAAGTAGATCTTTTGCCTAATACAATTCCTATAAAACTTCAAAAGCCTCAAATTAATGTAAGGCTCTCGGCCATCATTACAAAAGTTAAGGCTCTAAATATGTTCTTAAATATTGATCGAATTCCTGAAAAACGGGTAATAAAACTGGTTTCAGACCTGAATTTAGAAGTAAATGCTTTTAATGATCAAATCGAAGAAATTGTACGTCGTAATCACATCCAAATGGAAGAAGGTGAAGAAGATATGATTAAACACGTTGGTGGAAAAAAATTAGAGCCGTTAGTTAAACCTGACATTCAAAATCCACAAGTAGAAGAAGTTCCATCATTTGAAGAAATAAAGTAATTATTTTGAGTACCGATTATATAAAACAGCTATTTTCCAATCAATCTAAGATCAATCAAATATCCGCTTTACTAAGTGGCGACAACAAGATTCATCTTAAAGGTTTGTTAGGCTCATCCCTATCATTTATTATAGAAGCCTTATTTGAAAAAGCAGATAAAACTTTTTTATTATTAGCTAATGAAAAAGAAGAAGCTGCTTATTTATTAAACGATTTAGAACAATTAATTGGCGCAAAAGATGTGCTATTTTATCCCAGCTCATACAGAAGACCTTATCAAATTGAAGAAACTGATAATGCAAATGTATTGCTTCGATCAGAAGTGTTAAACCGAATTAATTCTAGGAAAAAACCTTGTGTCATCGTTTCCTACCCTGAAGCTATTTTTGAGAAAGTGGTTACCAAAAAAGAGTTGGATAAAAACACTTTAAAAATTGCAACAGGCGATAAGGTTTCAATTGATTTTATTAACGAAGTACTCTTTGAATACGATTTTAAACGCGTTGATTTCATTACAGAACCTGGTGAATTTTCGGTTCGTGGAGGTATTTTAGATGTATTTTCTTTTTCCAATGATAATCCGTATCGAATTGAATTTTTTGGCAACGAAGTAGACAGCATAAGAACCTTTGATGTAAGTACACAATTATCTATTGAAACTAAAACTAAAATTACAATAATTCCTAATTTTGAAAATAAATTATTAGAAGAAAAACGCGAAAGCTTTTTAGAATACATTAATCCTAAAACTTCTATTTTTATACAAAATACGGATTTATTATTAAACAATTTGGATAAACTTTTTGCAAAAGCAGAAGAAAGTTTTGAAAAATTATCTAAAGATCTTAAACACGCTACTCCTAATGAATTGTTTGTAAATCAAGAAACATTTATCAAACAAGCATTACACTTTTCAGTAGTAGAAATATCCACTAAAGCTACTTTTAAAATTCAAAATACTTTTGAATTTTATATAAAACCACAACCTTCTTTTAATAAACAATTTGATTTATTGATGGAGGATTTAAAAAATAATCGCCAAAATAATTTAAAAAATTATCTATTTTGTGCTAATGAACAACAAGCGAAACGTTTCCACGATATTTTTGAGTCGATGGATGAAGAACAACATGAGCATTTTGTAAAAGATTATGAAACCATTGTGCTCCCTTTATACCAAGGGTTTATTGATGAAGAAAATCAAATAGCCTGTTATACTGACCATCAAATTTTTGAGCGTTACCATAAATTTTCTATTAAGAATGGCTATGCTAAAAAACAAAATATTACATTAAAAGAATTAAATTCTTTAACGGTAGGTGACTATGTAACACACATAGATCATGGTATCGGAAAATTTGGTGGTTTACAAAAAATTCAGGTTGAAGGCAAAACACAAGAAGCTATTAAGCTAATTTATGCTGATAATGATATTGTATATGTAAGCATTCATTCATTACATAAAATATCTAAATACAATGGCAAAGATGGTACTCCACCCAAAATATATAAATTAGGTTCAGGTGCTTGGAAAGCTTTAAAACAAAAAACAAAAGCCCGTGTTAAACACATTGCATTTAACTTAATTCAACTATATGCTAAACGCCGTTTAGATAAAGGATATGCTTTTGCGCCTGATAGTTATTTACAACACGAACTAGAAAGTTCTTTCATTTATGAAGATACACCCGACCAACTAAAAGCAACTCAAGATGTAAAAGCGGATATGGAAAACGAACGTCCAATGGATCGTTTAGTTTGTGGCGATGTGGGATTTGGTAAAACTGAAGTTGCTATTCGTGCCGCTTTTAAAGCAGTAGATAATAGTAAACAAGTAGCTATTTTAGTTCCAACTACAATCTTGGCATATCAACACTTTAGAACATTTAAATCTCGTTTGAAAGACTTACCTGTAAATATTAGTTATCTAAATCGTTTTAGAACAGCTAAACAAAAATCTGAAATTCTAAAAGATTTAGAATCTGGTAAACTGGATATTATAATTGGAACTCATCAATTAGTAAACAAAAATGTTAAGTTTAAAGATTTAGGTTTGCTCATCATTGATGAGGAACAAAAGTTTGGTGTAAACGTAAAAGATAGGTTAAAAACGATTGCTACCAATGTAGATACATTAACACTAACAGCAACACCTATTCCTAGAACATTACAGTTTTCATTAATGGCGGCAAGGGATTTATCAGTAATTAACACCCCACCTCCCAATCGATATCCTATTGAAACACAGGTAATAGGATTTAATGAAGAAATCATTCGAGATGCTATTTCGTACGAAATTGAAAGAGGAGGTCAAATATACTTTATCAACAATCGTCTCGAAAATATCAAGGAAATTGCTGGAATGATCCAACGTTTAGTACCTAATGCCAAGGTTGGTATTGGTCATGGACAAATGGAAGGAAAACAATTAGAAGAAATTATGCTTTCATTTATGGAAGGCGAATTTGATGTTTTAGTTGCTACCACCATAATTGAAAGTGGTCTAGATGTACCAAATGCGAACACAATTTTCATCAACAATGCCAATAACTTTGGGTTATCTGATCTACATCAAATGCGTGGGCGTGTAGGACGAAGTAACAAAAAAGCCTTCTGTTATTTTATAACACCTCCTTATTCCGTAATGACTGAAGAAGCTCGTAAACGCATTCAGGCATTGACACAGTTTAGCGAATTAGGCAGTGGTTTTAATATTGCAATGAAAGACTTAGAAATTCGAGGTGCTGGCGATTTATTAGGTGGTGAACAAAGCGGTTTCATCAATGAAATTGGTTTTGAAACCTATCAAAAAATCATGCAAGAAGCCATAGAGGAATTAAAAGAAAACGAATTTAAAGATTTATATCCCGAAGAAAGCAATATTGAAACGAAAGAATATGTAAAAGATCTTCAAATTGATACTGATTTTGAGTTACTTTTTCCAGATGAATACATAAACAGCGTAACTGAGCGTTTAAGCTTGTATAATGAATTGGCTATTATTAAAACCGAAGAAAAACTACAAGAATACCAAAAACAACTGGAAGACCGTTTTGGCAAATTACCTAAATCCGGTTTAGCCTTATTAGATAGCTTACGTTTAAAATGGAAAGCAACGCATTTAGGAATTGAAAAATTAGTATTAAAACAAGGTAAACTGGTTTGTTATTTTGTAGGTGACCAACAAAGTGATTACTACCAATCTTCTCGTTTTCACAAGGTATTACAATTTGTACAGCAAAACGCAAATCTTTGCAAGATGAAAGAGAAAGAAACTAAAAATGGACTTCGTTTGCTATTGACTTTTGAACATGTAAAATCAATTAAAAAAGCATTGGAATTAATTGAAATGATTTAAAAACCACACTATCCCACAAAGTGTTTAAGTTAAAAAAAACTCATCAAGAAAATTAATTTTCTTGATGAGTTTGGATAAAATCACTTACTTAGTTGAAAAAAATTCTATTTTGTTAACTTTAAGTCCTTAATTATTTTAAAAGCTTTATCCACCACATTATCATCTACTAATACCGTGAATTCGTTAGAGGTAGAAATTACTTCATATATCACAATACCTTCCCAAGCAAGACGCTGGAAAATAAAATAATAAATACCTGGAGTAACCGTATTTTCCTTAGGAAGTTTAACAGTTATAGAAGAAAGATTTTCTAATTTTTGAGTTAACCTTTCATCCTTGAAATACTTATCTATAAGCTCACTTACAGAATCACTAACAACTATGTTCGTTTCATTAACACCTCTCGAGGAAGTAAAAAACACATCTTGACGTTTATTTAGCTCAGTTATCAATTCGGCTTGTTTCTGAAAAATGGTATCAGAAACTAAATACGTATAATCATTCAAAGAAGATCGAACTGTTATTTCACCGATTTCCCTTAAAACCTTCGTGATTTTATGGTTTACCTGAAAGCTTAAATCTTCCGACAGTCTCTTGAGAGCCATAATAATAGCGCCTTGTTTTACATCTTTTCCTAATTCAGCTTCGAGCTCTTCAGTGATTAATCTTGCTAACGAAGTAAGATTGATGATACCTTGCGATAACGCATTTAATAAAAATGGCTTGGACTTGATGTAGTTTTCTACTACAGAAGAAATTGTTTTCATCTCTGGGGAATTTAAATTTTAATTTTCACTCATTGTTAGTTCGTTTTTTAGAATGTGTAATATAAAATAAATAACCTCACGGCTTGCAAATATATTTATAATTGACTAAATAAATATATTTTTTTGTTAAATATAATTTATTGTTTTATTTATTTGTATTTTATTAAAAATAATAAAACGCATCAACTAAGTGTTCTATTGTGTGAATTTCATTTTTTTTTATTATTGCTATAATATCAAAACGAATTTCAAGGTCCAAATCTGTTTCTTGAACGTACTCATCTATAGCTTTTACTAATAATTTTATTTTCTTTTTATCAACAAAATCTTCAGGGTTACCGTAGTCAACGGAAGTTCTTGTTTTTACTTCTACTACAATTAACCAATTATCTTTTCGAGCAATGATATCTATTTCAGCTTTTCTAGCTTGATAATTTTGCTGTAGAATTTCATACCCGTTTTTTAATAAATAGTCTACCGCTATTTGTTCTCCTTGCTTTCCTATTTCGTTATGTTCTGCCATACCTGCTCTTGTTTTTTATTAACGATAATTCTTTTTGAACCATTGCAATCTATATTCAACTCCTTTTTTATCGTTCAAAAACAACCTTAGAACATTCTGTATTTACATCTAACACAATTTGAGCTCCTAAAGTTAAAGCTCTATTATCCCTAATGTGTCCAGCTGGAAACTCAAAAACAATGGGAATATTGTATTTTTTAGTTACATCGTCTACAATTTGAAGTGCATCTTTACCCCAAGGAATTTCATTATCCTTCATTTTAGTCATTCCTCCCACTAAAATTCCCTTAATGCTTTCTAAACATCCATTTCGCTTCAGATTCATCATCATTCTATCAATATGATATAAATATTCGTCTAAATCTTCTATAAACAAAATTTTATCCGTACAGTCAATAGCAGATGATGAACCAAACAAACTATACAAAATAGACAAATTTCCTCCTACTAATTCGCCTTTTGCTGTTCCTAAACGATTCATAAAATGTGGTAAAATAGTGTACTCCAATTGTTCATCGTTAAATAATGCTATTCGCATAGATTCTTTTGCCTCTTTAGTGGCTTTAGCTACCGTTACAGGCATAATACCATGAATGGTTTTGTACCCCATTGTATTCAAATGGCTATGTAAAACGGTTACATCACTAAAACCGACAATCCATTTTGGATTTTGTTTAAACTTCGTAAAATCTAATAAGTCAATCATTCGTACAGTTCCATAACCTCCACGTACACACCAAATCATTTTAATATTAGGATTATCTAGTTGCTCTTGAAAATCTTTTGCACGCTGTTCATCAGTTCCTGCTAACTGATTTAAATCTAAACCAATCGTACTACCTATTTTCACTTCCAATCCCCAACTTTTTAGTAAATCTATTGCTGGTTTTAAATTATCATCTAGGTTTTTACGAGCTGTAGCCACAATAGCTACAGTATCTCCTTTTTTTAAATACGGTGGTGTAATCATTTTTTTTTGTGAGTAAGAATAACTAAAGATTAAACTAAATAAAAGGTAAAATTTCATATTTTTTGAAAAAACACTTACATATCACAAAACTAAATAATAAACCAAAACAAATACGTATGAAAAGATATTTACTTACACTAATATTTCTAATTTGATTAATTTTTTGTTTTAAAGAAACCATAGAATTACAGCTATTTCTAAATTTAAGTTCTTCTAAATAGGTTCGAAAACCATTGAAAACCAAAATGAAATAGAACTTATCTTATGGCTCAATAAATCAACCAATTTCTTCTTTGTATAGAATGAATTAAGGAGGAATTCTTTTATAAATAGTTCTACTCTAAATGAAATAAGTAATAAACACACAGAAATCGCCTGTGCTTTGTAGTATGAGTTAAACTCTGCAAGGTATGTCTCTACAAAAATTTTAGTTTAAAATTTTGGGTAGAAAATAATCTTTTAATTTGGTACTTTTTACACCTTTTCATGTTTAATTTTTAGTTTTTTTTTTTTATCTCATGCTTTTTTTATCTCAATACAAAATAGAATAGTATTTTTGCAACCTTAAACTTATACTTGTTTCAGATCGTTTTTAAAAAATTGATTTACTATGATAACGAATCCTAAAAGATATACAATTACAGCAGCTTTACCTTATACTAACGGACCCATTCATATTGGTCATTTAGCTGGGGTATATGTACCATCTGATATCTATGCTCGCTACTTACGCTTACAAGGTAGAGATGTGGCTTTCATTTGTGGAAGTGATGAACACGGTGTAGCTATTTCTATGAAAGCTAAAAAAGAAGGTATTACACCGCAAGAGGTAATTGATAAATACGACGGAATCATTCGTAAATCATTTGAAGACTTTGGCATTTCTTTTGATAATTATTCAAGAACTTCAGCAAAGATACATCATGAAACGGCTTCTGCTTTTTTTAAAAAAATGTATGAAGAGGATCAATTTATTGAGGAAACTACAGATCAATTATTTGATGAGCAAGCACAACAATTTTTGGCAGACCGATTTGTAATGGGAACTTGTCCTAAATGTGCTAATGAAGAAGCTTATGGGGATCAGTGCGAAAAATGTGGAACTTCTTTAAATGCAACGGATTTAATTAATCCTAAATCAACCATAACAGGAACAACACCTATTCTAAAATCAACAAAACACTGGTTTTTACCTTTAGATCAATACGATGCTTTCTTGAAAGAATGGATTATTGAAGGTCATAAAAACGATTGGAAATCAAACGTATACGGCCAAGTAAGTTCATGGTTAAATGACGGGTTAAAACCTCGCGCAGTAACACGCGACCTAGACTGGGGGATTGATGTCCCTGTAAAAGGTGCCGAAGGTAAAAAACTATACGTTTGGTTTGATGCCCCTATTGGCTATATTTCTTCTACTAAAGAATGGGCAAAAAAGGAAGGTAAAGATTGGGAACCTTATTGGAAAGATCAAGATACCAAATTGGTTCACTTTATCGGAAAAGACAATATTGTTTTCCATTGCGTAATTTTTCCTGCCATGCTAAAAGCACATGGAGATTATATTTTACCCGATAATGTACCCGCTAATGAGTTCTTAAATTTAGAAGGAAATAAATTATCTACTTCTAAAAACTGGGCGGTATGGCTGCATGAGTATTTATCTGACTTTCCAGAAAAACAAGATGTATTGCGTTATGCTCTAACAGCTAATGCTCCAGAAACAAAGGATAATGATTTTACTTGGAAAGATTTTCAAGCAAGAAACAATAATGAGTTGGCAGCCATCTTTGGGAATTTTATCAATCGAGTAGTTGTATTAACTAACAAATACTACCACGGAATTGTTCCCACTCCAAATACTTTTACAGAAGTTGATGAACAAACATTAACAGAGTTAAAAGCCTATCCAGCAGTAATCGCTTCTTCTATTGAGCGTTATAGATTCAGAGAAGCATTAGGTGAAATGATGAATGTAGCTCGTTTAGGCAACAAATATTTAGCTGATGAGGAGCCTTGGAAAATGGTCAAAACAGATCCAGAACGTGTAAAAACACAAATGTATGTAGCTCTACAAATAACAGCTGCTTTACGTGTATTAACGGAACCCTTTTTACCTTTTACAGCTAATAAATTAGCCAAAATATTAAATCTAGAGCAACTAGATTGGAACAAAGTGGCTGAAATATCGGATTTATTACCCGCAGGGCACCTCATCTTAACTGAAAAAACAGATGTTTTATTTGCCCAAATCGAAGATGCTGAAATACAAAAACAAATTGATAAATTAGAAGCAACCAAAACGGCTAATGCTGCTCAAAAAGCTTCAACAAAAAATACTATTATGCCTCAAAAAGAAACTGCAACATTTGATGATTTTTCAAAAATAGATTTACGTGTAGGAACCATTATCGAAGCTGAAAAAATGCCAAAAGCTGATAAGTTGTTGGTTTTAAAAGTAGATACAGGAATTGATGTTCGTACGATTGTTTCAGGAATTGCAGAACATTTTACTCCAGAAGAAGTGGTTGGTAAGCGTGTAACCGTTTTAGTAAATCTAGCGCCACGCGCTTTACGCGGCGTAGAAAGCCAAGGAATGCTTTTGCTAACTCAAAATACCGAAGGCAAATTAGTTTTTGTAAATCCTGAAAATGAAGGCGTTGAAAATGGAGCTACTATAGCTTAATACATATTTTTTTTAAAACATTATAGAGGGTTTCCAAAAAGTATAATTAAACTATTCCGTTTGGTCTTAAATAATAAGAAAAATGACGTTATCAAGACTGTGTCGTTTTTTATTGTCATCAAACATCTTATAGTTATAATCTTTTGGGATACCCTCTTTTAGAAAAACACATTTACCCTTAATTACGCATTAGAAATTTATTACAGATAAAACAACTTTGAATCTAAAAAAAGCACTTCTTTTTTATCCTAAATGAAGCAAAACCCATTCTACCATAAGAAATTCCTAGGCCTTTTTGTCTTCTTTGCCTTTTCATCTTCATCACAAAGTCTAACACATAATCTGGATTTAACGGGTAATGTATAAACATCCAATAGGATTCAATAACACTAAACTACACAAGTAATTTATTACTTTACAATCCTTTCTTCCTTCAAAATACTCCGTCATCTAAAGGAAATAATTAAGTAACCTACCAATAAAACCACATTTTTTCATACCTTTGCCAAGTAAACAAACCTATTTTTATGTTACAAAAAAATATTGAAGACGCGTTAAACAAACAAATTAGAATAGAGGCTGAATCCTCACAGGTATATTTATCTATGGCTTGTTGGGCAGAGATACATGGTTTTGAAGGAATTGCCCGTTTTATGTATTTACAATCTGATGAAGAGCGTATGCACATGCTTAAATTAGTAAAATACGTAAATGAGCGAGGAGGGCATGCCTTAATAACCGATTTAAAAATGCCAAAAACATCTTTCAGTACTTTTCAAGAAATGTTTGAAGAATTATACAAACATGAATTATTTGTATCCGATTCAATCAATGAATTAGTTCACATTACTTTTGAAGGAAAAGATTATGCTACACATAATTTCTTACAATGGTATGTAGCAGAACAAATAGAGGAAGAAGCTCAAGCTAAATCTATTCTAGATAAAATAAATATGATCGGTGATGATAAAGGTGGATTGTATTTATTTGATAGGGATATACTTCAGATAACAAATAAAAATAATGAAGCAAAATAACGCTTGTTTTGAGCAAAAAAGAAAAAAATAAAAGCAAAGATAGTCACGAAAAAGCTTTAGAAAGATTGCACAAAAAAGCTGAAAAGTGTAAATCAAAATGCTGCGAAAAATACAAAAAAAAAGAATCAAAAAGGTGCAAAAGATGCCCTATGTTTGATTTGATTGAAAAAATAAAGACTCCCTCAAAATGAGGGAGTCTTTTTATTTTAAATAACCTATTTTTGAAAAAAATACTTAAACTCATTAAACATGACTTCCAAAATAATCGCTTTTGATGCAGATGATACTTTATGGCACAATGAACCTTACTTTGACGAAGCCCAAGAAAAATTTTGTACCTTATTTCATAGCTATGCCTCACATCAGGAAATTTTACAATTAATACTAAACAATCAAATTAAAAATTTGTCTCTATATGGTTTTGGAATTAAGGGGTTCACTCTTTCTATGATTGAGTCAGCCTTACAATTAACTCAAAATCAAATTTCTGGAAATATTATAAATAAAATCCTACAGATAGGGAAAGATTTATTACTAAAGCCTGTAGAATTGCTTCCAGAAGTAGAAGAGGTACTAAAACAATTAAAAGATAAATACAAATTAATTGTAGCCACAAAAGGTGATTTAAAAGACCAACATCGCAAACTACATGATTCAGGATTAGGTCATTATTTTCATCATATTGAAGTAATGACAGATAAAACAGAGATTGACTATACTAAAATGCTAGGCAGATTGGATATACAAGCTCAAAATTTTATGATGATAGGTAATTCTTTAAAATCTGATATACTACCTGTATTAAACATAGGAGGTCATGGTATACATATCCCTTATCACACTACTTGGGCTTATGAACGAATTGACTTTGAAATTAAGCATAAAAACTTTAGCGCTGTTGAATCTATTAAAGACATATTGCTCCTACTTCAATAAAATATTTTGATAGATAAAGACACAACTTATTCCTCCTTAGAATTAGTAAATTTGAAACCTTATAATCTGTAAGCAACTGTCCTTTAGCTATTCCCGTACATTAAAATACACAAATTTATTGTGCCCTCACTCATTGCGTATACAACTAAACAATAGTATTCCTTATATTAAAAAAGAAAAGTTTTTTATGTATCTAAAAAAACAATACATATAGTTTAATCTTCGTCGATACATTCGTGTTATTAATCTTTTTATGATAACCAATCAACTAATAAGATTCCACAACCTTCATCAAATCATTATTTTTGAATGTTTACTACAATAATTTTTATTAAATAAATTTTTGGGAATGAAAAAATTACTAAACATTCTTCTTTTAGAAGATGATAAAATTGAGGTTATGAAATTCAACAGGGTAATTAACTCATTAAATCTAGTCCATAAAGTTATTGAAGCAAATAATGGTGTCGAAGCCCTAGATATTTTAAAAAACAAAGACATTTTACCCGATATAATCGTGTTAGATTTAAACATGCCAAAATTAAATGGGATTGAATTTCTAAAAATCTTGAAAGAAGACGAAAGGTTAAAATATATACCATCTATAATCCTTTCTACCTCTAGTAACCACAAAGATTTATTAGAATGTTACAAAATAGGAATAGCAGGCTATATTATTAAGCCTCTAAAATATGATGAATATGTTGAAAAAGTTCAATCTCTTTTTGAGTATTGGAGTCGTAATGAATTAATTTCACATTGATTTTTATGTATGGAATTGTAAATAAAGCTATTCAGGACTTAATTATATCCAATTTTGGAGAACAAAAATGGAATGAAATCCGAAATAAGAGCGGTATAAATCATGACTATTTTATAAGTGGACAGTCTTATGATGACGATGTAACATACAAATTAGCAAATACAACCGCTCAAGAGTTAAACCTCACAGTTGATGATGTTCTCACGACTTTTGGAGAGTGGTGGATTTTAAAAACAACTCAGGAAAAGTATCAGGGTTTAATGGAGTCAGGAGGTACTTCTTTAAAAGATTTTTTGATTAGTCTTCCTTTATTTCACAATAGAGTTATGCTTATTTATCCCAATTTAACTCCTCCTGAATTTAAAGTCTCTGATATTTCCGAAAAAAGTCTTAACTTACACTACTTCTCCATAAGAGAAGGTTTACAGGCTTTTGTAAAAGGGCTGATTCAAGGTTTAAGTATTTTATTTAAAACCCCTGTTGAAATCAAAATCATCAAAAGCCGTAATAAAGGGGATACTCACGAGATTTTTAATATAAGTTGGTAGAATTATGAATAATATTCAATTCAATTTTAACGTAGATGAGTTTAATTCTATTTTTCCTTTTCATATTTTAATTGATGACCAATTAAAAATCATAAGTTTAGGAAAAACATTAAATAAATTATTGCCTGAAATTGAGTTAAACACATATTTTATAAAATCATTTAATTTTCAAAGGCCCCATTTTGAAAATATTGATTTGAATAATTTTACTCAAACATTAGACCAATTAGTCATAATACACACCTATACGAAAAAAGTAATTCTTAGAGGTCAAATAAACCAACATGGAAAATTTTATCTTTTTACAGGATCTCCTTGGTTTAATTCTGTAAAAGAAGTCGTAGAAAACAATTTAACCCTTCAGGATTTTGCCTTCAATGACCCATTGATTGATCTATTACATGTCTTAAAAAATCAAGAAATTCAAAATCAAGAGTTAAATGAATTGGTTCTTAAAATCAATCAACAACAAAAAATACTTGAAAAAGATAAAGAAGAACTTCAAGTCTTATCCTCTATTGCAAGAGTAAACCTAAATGCTGTTATTATTTGCGATAAAGAAGGTAAAATTGAGTGGGTGAATGAAAGTTTTGAAAAAGTAACGGGTTATAACAATCAAGAAGTAATAGGGAAAAAACCAGGTTCATTTCTTCAAGGCGAAGAAACCAGCAAGGAAACTATAGCCTATCTAAAAAAACAACTCTCACAGGGTGAACCTTTTAATTGCGAAATATTAAATTATACTAAAGATAAAACCAAATACTGGGTTAGAATTCATGGACAAGCATTAAAAAATAACGATGGGCAAATTATTAAATTTTTTGCAATAGAAGAAGATATTAGCAACGAAAAATCATATCAAGAAGCCCTAAAATATGAAAAAGAAAAGTATAGCAGTATCATTGCAAATATGAACCTAGGACTACTTGAAGTAGATAATGACGATGTTATTCTTTTTTCCAATCAGTCATTTCTAGAGATGAGTGGTTATTCTATAAATGAAATAATAGGTAAAAACGCCACCGAATTACTAGCAAATGATACAAGCAAAATGCTATTAGCAGATCAAAATAAAGCAAGAAAAAACGGAGTATCTGATTCTTATGAAGTTTTAGCCAAAACGAAAAATGGAGACGATCGTTATTGGGTAATTAGCGGCGGTCCTAATTACGATGCAAAAGGGAATATAATTGGTTCAATAGGTATTCATTTAGATATTACACAACAAAAAAATCTTGAACTACAAAAAGAACGATTGTTACTCAGGCTCAAAAAACAAAACCAACAACTCAATGACTATGCCCAAATCGTTTCACATGATCTAAAATCGCCTCTTAGAAGTATTCATTCGTTAATTTCTTGGATCAAGGAAGACAATCTAAAAGAATTTAGTGAGCAAACATTGAGTTATCTTGAAATGATTGAAAGCAAAGTTGAAAAAATGGATCATTTGATTCAAGGAATTTTAACCTATTCTAAAATCGATACATTAGAAAGTGTTTACGAAGAAGTTGATACAAACGAAATCGTTCAAAACACAATTCAAATAATTCATATTCCAGAAAATGTTGAAGTTACCGTGGCTACTATTTTACCAATTATTACAGCTGATCGGTATAGGATGCAACAATTATTTCAAAATCTAATTAGTAATGCTGTAACCTATATAGACAAACCTCAAGGAAAAGTAATCGTAGATTATAAAGATACTAATGACAGTCATTTGTTCAGCATAAAAGATAATGGTCCTGGCATAGCCCCTGAAAATCAAGATAAAATTTTTACCATATTTCAATCCTTTACCAAACATGAAAAATCTACAGGAATAGGACTTTCTATAGTAAAAAAAATTATTGAAAACTATAAAGGAGAAATATGGCTTGAAAGTCAAGAAAATATAGGAACCACTTTTTTTATTAAAATACCAAAATCAATACAATGAAAATAGTACAAGCATTTCTAGAAAAAAATCTTGAATGGAACTATGCGTTTTCTAAGCAAGAATTAAAAAATCCTTTCGTTTTGGTTTTTGGTAACAGACAACTATTAGAAGACCCTAGCATTATAGAAAAAATTAGAAAAGAATTTCCTTACGAACATTTCGTTTTTGGGTCTACCTCTGGAGAAATTATTGATACGAACGTAATAAATGACACAGTTCATGTTACCGCCATAGAATTTGAAAAATCTACCTTTGTTATCAAAAATGGCAATATAAAAGATTATCATTTAGATGCTTCCTTATTGGGGGAAAAATTATCTCGGGATATACCTAAAGAAGGTCTAAAACATTTAATCGTAATTTCCGAAGGCAGCTTTGTCAATGGTAGTTCATTAATAGCGGGGATTGAATCAGTAATGTTTAATAACGTGCCTATTTCAGGTGGAATCTGTGGAGATGATGATAAATTTGAAAAAACACTAGCTTCCTATAAAGAAAATCCAAAAGCAGGAGAGGTTATTTTGATTGGGTTATATGGTGAAACACTAGAAATATCAGTAGCTAGTCATGGTGGGTGGCTCACATTTGGTCCTGAACGATTAATTACAAAATCAGAAGCCAATATTTTATACGAAATAGACGATAAACCCGCTCTAGAACTTTATAGAAAATACCTTGGTGAGAAAGCAAACGAACTACCCAAAGCAGCATTATTATATCCATTACATGTAAAAGCTGAAAATAAAGTAAGAGCTGTTGTAAGAACCGTACTAAGTATAGATGAAAATAATAATTCCATGACGCTCGCAGGTGATGTTCCAATCAATTCGAAAGTACAATTAATGATGGCATCGGTAGATGGACTTACAGAAGGTGCTCTAAAAGCAGCTCAAGAAGCAATGCAAAATAGAATAAACAAGCCTGAATTTGCGTTATTAGTTAGTTGTATCGGTAGAAAATTAATAATGGATCAAAGAGTAGAGGAAGAAATTGAAGAAGTAAAAAAAACAATTGGTAATCAAGCAATCATTAGTGGCTTTTATTCCTATGGAGAAATAGCTCCTTTTGGTGGAAAATCTAGCTGTGAGCTACACAATCAAACAATGACTTTAACTTTAATAAGTGAATAATGAATTCTCTACTAAGTAGACAAATAGATAAATATTTAAAGAAAGAAGGTGCCGATTTATTACTAAATCAGGATTTTATTAATGCTATTAATGATTCATACAATAATTATGACGAGCAATTAAAAATGTCTCAAAGAGCTATGAAAATAAGTTCTGATGAACTCTATGAAGCAAATGATAAATTAAGGCTTGAAACAATTAATTTAAAAGAAATCAATAAAAATCTTGAGGAAATTATTAATTCAATGGCTATCAAGTCTACACTAAATGAAATAGAAAATGAGAAAGATCTTGTAGAAAAATTAAAAAAACAAACTATAGAAATTATTTCTATAAACAAACAAAGAGAAACCTTATTAAAAGATTTAGAAGAACAAAATCAAGAGTTAAACGAGTATGCTCATGTAGTTTCACATGACCTAAAAGCCCCTCTACGAAACATACATACATTAGTCAGTTGGTTCATTGAAGACAATAAAGGCAGAATAGGAGATGATTGTTTAAACTCGCTAAATTCAGTATTGCTGAATGTAGAAAAAATGGATCTGTTAATCAAAGGAATTTTAGAATATTCTACTATTGATAAACTAGAAACCAGCGACAGATTAGTCGATTTTAATATACTCTGTGAAGAAGTACTAAAAAGTTTTCATATCCCTTTGAACACTAAAGTGTATATCCCCTCAAATCTTCCTAAAATTTATGGAAATACGATTAGATTTAAGCAAATTTTTCAAAACCTAATAGATAATGCCTTAAATTCAATGGACAAAGAAAAAGGGGTTATTGAAATAGGTTACAAAGATCAAGAAGAAGATTATCTTTTTTACATAAGAGATAATGGAAAAGGAATAAGTTCGAAATATTTTGATAAGATTTTTAATGTCTTTACAAAATTAGAAAATAATAACAATTCATCGGGTATAGGTTTATCTATTGTAAAAAAAATCATACTTTTTTATAGCGGAAAAATTTGGGTAGAAAGCAAAGAAAATGAAGGATCAACATTTTATTTCACTTTATCAAAACAACATGGAACAACCTAACGAAAACTATATCAAACAATTATCAGGAGATAATATTGTATTTAGAGCAAAAATAATTTCTATAATAAAACAAGAATTACCAGAAGAAATCAATAATTATAAAGAAAACATAACCGCTAAAAAATTCCAACAAACAGCTTCTTCTGTACATAAGCTTAAACATAAAATTTCTGTTTTAGGAATGGAAAAAAGTTATTATATTGCTGAAGAGTTTGAAATAAATTTACTGAAACAATCAACGGATTTACAGCTAGAATTTGAGGCTATTTTAGATGCTATGCAACAATTTGTTGATCAATTGACCTAATGAATGAATTGTATTATTGTAGATGATGAAACTTTAGCAAGAACCATAATTTACCAAATGGTTTCTAATTATTCGGAAATGAATGTCGTTGAAGAGTTTTCTAATGCAATTCAAGCTATGAAATATTTAAATCAAAATTCTGTGGATCTAATATTTCTTGATATTCACATGCCTGATTTTACAGGTTTTGATTTTACAGGTTTTGATTTTATACAAACCGTTAAAAATCCTCCTAAAATCATTCTAATTACATCTGACAAAAATTATGCAATAGAAGCTTTTGAATATGACTGTATAGTAGATTATATTGTAAAACCTATTACTCAGGCACGTTTTGATAAAGCCATCCAAAAATTTAAGTCCTCTTTAGTAAGTCACGATAATCAAATATCGCCTATAGAAAATACTAACAAAATTCAAGATCAATCTAATGATTTTTATATAAACATTGATAGACGACTTATAAAAATTAATTTTCAATCTATTAACTTAATAGAAGCAAAAGGAGACTATATTGTTATTAAAACAGAAAGTAAAAATTATACCGTTCACTCAACACTCAAAAAAATTGAAGATAAACTGCCTAATCATTTATTCTTAAAAGTACATCGTTCTTACATAATAAATGTAAAAAAAATTATAGATATTGAGGATAATAGCGTCCTTATAGGAAAAGAAGTAATACCTGTTAGCCGATCCAACAGACCCGAATTAATGAATAGACTTAATCTACTCTAATACTATTATATTCATCTATAGATAATTACATTTTGTCTATACTTTAAATTCAACGATCAAAAATCCAATCAAAACATTAAAAAACTATATAACTTTACTATCAGATTAAAATAGTAAGGTCATGAAAAATAGTGTTTTATCATCAGTAAAATATGGATTAGCAATTATTTTAAACCTTGCTAATCTATCTTCATTTAGTCAAAATCAGCCTTTTAATTGTAATTATAACGCTTATTTGTTTCAAATGAATGACTTATATGCAATAAATCTATCATCAGGAACAGCCACCTTAATAGCAACCGATATTACTCCAGGTACAATTAATGCCGCAGGGTATAACCCTACTGATGGCTATATGTGGGGGTCCTTAAGTACTCCTGCAAATACTATTGTACGGATAGGAGCTGATTTTCAAACCACTTCGTATTATATACCTCAATTACCCACAGGGAGTAGATTTGTTGGAGATATTCGTTCCGATGGCGTGTATTTCTTAAAAATAGGTAGTTTCATTTATCAAATAGATGTTAACCCAAATTCTGCAACCTACGGACAGTATATTACTTCTTATCCACTCAGTACTTCTATAAATGTTTACGATTGGGCCTTTAACGCGGTTGATGGAAACTTATACACTGTAGAAAAAAGTACAAATATTTTATACAGAATTACTCCCTCCACTGGAAGTGTACAAAGTTTAGGAGAAGTACCTATTATAGCAGGGTTAAATTATACCTATGGAGCTGTCTATTTTGATGTAGATGGTAATTTTTATGTTTCATCAAATGATACAGGAACTATTTATATTATTAGAAATGTTCAGAATTTAACAGGTTCAAACATAATCAATTCTAACCTATTTGCTTTTGGACCATCCAGTTCAAGTAACGATGGTGCCCGTTGTCCTACTGCTCCTGTACCGCAAGAAGATTGTTCAAACGGAATTGATGATGATGGTGACGGACTGGTTGATTGTGATGATCCTTCTTGTTCTGGAACGGGATCTTGTGCTGTTGTAGATGAAACTTCAGGAGGTAATAATGGGGGATTAGAAAGTAATAATAGATTGGGAGATGCTATAAATAAACGTAACTATAACCGAGTTAAAACCAATTATACTTTTGATCGTAACAAAGCTTCTAGAATAGAAAAAAACGCACGTTATGCAAGTAGAAATACTCGATTTACTCTTCAATCTTTTATTCCACTACAAGTACTTAACGAAGATTCGGTTATTGAATCTACCCCTTTTGATTTAACTCAAATTACGAACGCAACTGATGTTTATTCTGTAGATTACATCAAAAACAATAAAACTATTGGTAGTATGATTGCCATCAAAACAAACAATGGGGTGTATGAACATACCAAATACATTTGTGACCGATTGTTAGGTGCCGAAATCTTGTCTGTTTCTACCATACAATTAAATGAGCAGAATTTTATACGTTCTATCATAAAAAATACTGATGGAACTATTGAGTACTCAATGAGTTTAGCCGCTAGATTGACTAATAATGAAAATAATTTTTCTATAGATAGCCACTGGAATTTAGATAAATACCAACAAAACACAACGTATTATAATTTTCAAATTTGGACCAATTCATTAGATAATTTATACAAACTAGGTGCTGAGTTAATTTCATTAATAAATAATCAAAAAACCATTACAGAATATAATGTTTCCAATCCGCCAACGGTATTTGTTAAAAAAGGTAAATATTCTAATGGAAAACTATACTTAGATATCATTAATCCGTCTGGCATACCAACTGTAGATTTTGACGGTGGTAAAAGACTTTCCGAAACCTCAACTTTTGAAAACTTTACCACAAGTATTAATTTAGATAAAAAATTTCTAGTACAACATGATTACCCTATTGGTTCTATATTTGACGTGGGTATGAGAATTGGCAAAAACACAACAGTCCCTGATGACTTGTTTTTATCTGATGGTCCTTGGGGATTAGACAGTTCAGCAAAAGGGACAACTGTTTTGAATTACAAAATTCAACCTAATAACTATAAAGCCTTAACTAATGAATTTCCTGTAGAAAGAAATGTAAGTTTAAGTGCAAAAGTATCTAATTACATAAGTGTTTATCGTGCTTTAACGCCAAGATTTCAGGCAGTTAATTTATCTGATTACAACAGTTTTAAATTTAGAGCGAAAGGTAGTGGCAATTTAGAAATCCGTTTCATAAAATCAAGTATATCCAATTGGGAAAATCAACCTTATACAACAGTTAAATTAACAAATAGTTGGAGGGAGTTTAATCTATCTATTTCTTCCTTAATTAATAATTCGGAAACAGTAAAATTAGATGATGTTAAAACAATCGTTTTTATTATGACTACAAACGGCCAAGAGGTTATAAAAGAATTAGCACTAGAAAATATCCGTTTTTCAGAAAATAGAGTTTTAGTTAGCGATGAACCCTTAGACGTAGCCGTTTATCCTAATCCAGTAAATAACGAAGCCACTATTGAATTTATAGCAAATGAAGCTAGTACTATGAAAGTACAAGTTGTAAATCAATTAGGAAAAATTGTAATGCAATTTGACGTGGATACCAACGCAGGATTCAACTCAATCACTTTATCAAAAAGAGAACTGCCAAAAGGAATATACTTTTGTAAAATTGTAGATTCTAACGATCCGTATAAAACGACCAAACTGTTTATTAATTAGTTCTAAAGACCATAAATAATTAAGGGTTGCTCGCTATTTGAGCAACCTTTTTTGATTTAAAGATTTTGCAAATATCCATTTAAATCCCAAACCTATTTCAGTATAAGTAAATCCAGCAGCAGTACTGGAAGCAATATTGCTTTTTAAGCCGTACAAATGTAAGTTTAAACGAGAACTGAATTTATAACCTAGTTTACCTTGTAATCTATACGTAAGTTGATTTTTATTATCTTCTATAAATTGTGTGCCTCCAGCGGCAATGAAATGATAAAAGGTTCCTTTTGATTCTATTGTTTTATTGTCTCTAATTATATCTGCAAAGATTTCATACGCATTAAATTTGGATGGACTAAAATAAAACAACGGTTTTTGATGGCTAAAATCTATGAATTGGTAATTAACCCCTGTTTTAATTATTGGTTTTGATAGTAGAGTATAATATACTGATGTAAATAAAAGATTTCGGTTATTGTCATCGCTTTGTTGAGTCCTAAAATACTGTATAAAACCACCTAAATTAAAATTAGTTGCAATATTATAATTAATATATAAATGGTTATTTATAATTTTTCTATTGAGCAATTCCGTATTAAAATTTTGAATTTCACGCAAATAACCGCCTTCCACTTCTTGAAGTTTAAACGGTTTAGCTTTTACCGAAACTTGTGCTAAAAATTGATTGTAATCTTCTGAAAATGAATTTACAGTTGTTAATCCTCCTAAAAACGTTAAAGTTAATTTAGAAAATAATTCATAATTAACACCTGCAATAAAATCATTAGATTTAGCCAATTGATCACTAATCGTATTTCTAGTTTTTCTATACGTATATTTACCTATCAAAGAAGTTTTTAAATTAATAGGATAAGTAACGGTCGTAGAAGAAGAAACGGCACTATTTTTATTATTATCAAACGAATAACTAATCTTTTCTTCAATAAATGGGCTGAATTTTTCATTTAATTTGTTTAACAAACCATTAGCATCCTTTTGTCCTTCAAAAATAGTTAATGTCTTATTTACAGCGTTGTATGCGTCTTTAATTTGATCATTTGCATAATACGCATTTGCAATTCCTAAATTCCCATCAAAAGAAATCGAATCTTTTGCTAAAAGATT
This sequence comes from Flavobacterium columnare, assembly GCF_014844295.1. Classification (NCBI taxonomy): domain Bacteria; kingdom Pseudomonadati; phylum Bacteroidota; class Flavobacteriia; order Flavobacteriales; family Flavobacteriaceae; genus Flavobacterium; species Flavobacterium columnare. The sequence continues at coordinate 1,801,825 of NZ_CP054494.1, read as the reverse complement.
TTTGTATTCTGTAATTGCTTCCAAAAAATCATTTTTATAAATGTTTAACATTGCCTGAAGAGCTATACTCTGTGAACTATTTCGTGTTTTTATATTAAAGTCCTTAATTTCATTTTGGGCTTTTGTAAATTTCTTGTTCCAAATTAATGTTTGAATATATCTTTCTGTAGTTTGATTAACGATCGTCTTGTCCAATGATTGGTTTAATTTTACTTTAGCCATCAAAGCATAACGTAACCCTTTTTTTTCCTTATCATCTAAATGATTTGCTAAGGCTAACCCATTAAGAGATACTATTGAATCATTGAGTGTTTTATTTAATTTAGAATAGGTTCTTTTTGCATTAGTATAATCTTTCTTTATCAATAATAAATTGGCTTTATTAAGAATTGTTTCTGTGTCATCAGGAGTATCTATTAAATTCTCATCTAATAATTTCAAAGCCTCCTCTATTAAATTTTTTTTTGACAATTGGTCTGCATATCCTAATCGTATGTATTTTCTAGAAATAAGTGCATTGGGGTTGTTTTTTGATAGTTCTAATGCTTGATTTACATAGGATAGTGCTTTTTCATATTCACGCAAATTAGAAAGACAATTTGCATATCCTAAAACCGCTGGAAAACTTTTTGAATCTAAAGCTATTAAATTTTCGTAGTATGTTTTTCCCTCTATGAATTGATTATTCCAGAGCATTGATTCAGCATAATTTAACTTAATTTCAAAATCATTAGGGTAGTCATCAAGTAATTTTTTAAACAAAACAATGGCTTCTTCTGGTTTTTTATTCAACCCTATAGCCCTTGCATAACATAAGCGAGCCGTTTTATTTTGAGGATAATCTTGAAGTATGTTTTTAAAAAAGAGTGCTGCTTTTTCAAATTCTCCCGTTTCAAGATAATTAAAACCCGATACCATTTCTTGAGAAAAACAATTACAGGTAAAAATTAAAATACTGATATACTTTATAACATTTAGCATGGATAGAATGTATTATATGACTAAGTTAATCATAATTCATCGTATTTTAAACTAAAGGAAAACGTTATTCGTCGAAAAAGAGTTCTTTTATTTTTTTCTATTTAGAAATTTGTATGAGAACCAGAGTATTAACTTTAAAACCATTAGTTATGTCACTTAAAATAACTTGTAATTCAGAAATTTATGAAATAAATGGAAATATGGGAGCACAAAATATAAACTCTGTCGTTAATTATTTCCATTCATTAATAAATACCCATCCTAAAAGAATTCAAATTTTATTTGAAAAAGATCAAGAAATTGATCGAATATGTGTAAGGGCTTTGTATTTATTATACAAAAAGGCTGTTTCGGAACATGTTGTTTTTCAGATATTTTCGAAAAGTAAAAAAATCGAAAAAATGTTTAAAGATGAAAAAATTAATCATATTTTAAGAAAAGTAAACCTGTGAAATCATACATAATGAGGGTATTATCCTTAAATAAATCCATTTTCTCATCACTCACATTAAGTAAGGACAGGTACTTTATGTTTGTGATGCTGATTGTAAATTTAGGAAACTACTTATACAACTTGGTTTTGGGAAGAATTTTGGGGCCTCAAATTTTTGCTGATACAGCCATTTTAATTACGCTTTTATTAGTTCTATCATTTTTAGGTATGACTTTTCAAATAGCTACAACTAAGTTTACGGTTACCTTACAAGAAGACGAACGCAAAACGTTGATTGTATTTTTTAATAAAATTGCAATTGCTTTAGGACTTATAATAGGTTCTGTGTTTTTCCTTTTTTCAGAAAATTTTCAGAAAATATTTCAGACTCAAACCAATACAATGTTTGCAATCTTTGGTTGTGCCATTCCATTTTATTTTTTAATGAGTATAAAGCGCGGAATAGAACAAGGTAAAAGTTATTTTTATAATCTATCGAAATCCTATTTGTATGAAATGTTAAGTAGGTTAATCGTTACTTATGTATTGCTATTTGTATTTCCAAAATCAGCTGTATCCAACATGGTGGCATCAGGTATTTTCATATCCATAATTTGTGGTTTATTTCCTTACAAAAAAATTGAATTACAAAATTATTTTCACAACACTAAAACCTCCAATTGGATTAAGGAAGTAAGGTTGTTTTTTTTAATAACCGCTTTTTATGAATTTACTCAAATTATTATTAATAATAGTGACATTATTTTGGTTAAACATTATTTCCCAAATTATGAAGCTGGTTTATATTCATCTATTGCTCTAATAGGAAGAGTCATTTATTTTGTTTCTTGGATGTTTATAATGTTATTATTACCCAAGGTTATATTATTAAAAAAACAAGGAGAAGAAACAAAGAGCATATTGTTTAATTATGTTTTTTATATCGTTGTATTATCATTTGTTATAATCGTTTTTTCGGCTCTTTTTTCAAAAGAAATTTTATTAATAATGTTTGGTCAAAAATATTTAGTAATCGCTTCCATTCTGTGGAAATATGCTTTAGCAACTACAATTTTTGTTATTGCCAACCTTTTAACCTATTACTATCTATCTATCAATAATTATACACCTGTTTTTATTTCAGCCCTTTTTGGATGTATTCAAGTAGTATTAATTACCCTTTACCATGAATCTTTAAATCAGGTTGTTCATGTTCAGATTCTTACCATGCTTTTTTTACTTTTGTTTCAGGTAATTTATTCCTTAGTTCATGTTAGATTTAAAACCATTAAAATAAGTAATCTGTAGATATACCCAAACAACTATAAACTAAAGTAAAACAAACTATGAAACTAGCAGTTATAACATCATTTCCTCCTAGCAAGGTTACGCTTAACGAATATGGATATCATCTAGTAAAAAATTTTGTTCAAAAAGATGAAGTTTCTGAACTAATTTTAATGTGTGACAAAACACCAGAGAACAAACAACTTGATTTTGAAAATAGTCAAAAAATTCAAGTAAATGAATGTTGGTCCTTTAATAGTTACAAAATTATTTTTACTATTTGTAAAGCTGTCATAAACACTAAACCTGATGCTGTTTTGTTTAACTTGCAATTTGTAAAGTTTGGCGATAAAAAAATACCCGCTGCATTAGGCCTTTTATTACCCTTTATTTTACGGTTATTAGGATTTAAAACCATGGTTCTAATGCACAATATACTTGAACAAGTTGACTTAAATACTGCTGGTTTCACAAAAAATAAATTAATGCAAAATATTTATAATGGCATAGGAACTAGTCTAACTTATTTTATCTTAAAAGCCAATAAAGTTTCTGTTACCATAAGTAAATATGTTGAAATTTTAAAATTAAAATATAAAGTAAACAACGTGGTTTTAATTCCCCATGGTTCTTTTGAAACAGTTTCTCAACCCAATTTTGATTTACCTGCGGGTCCCAAAAAAGTAATGGCATTTGGAAAATTTGGAACGTATAAAAAAGTAGAAATTTTAATTGACGCGGTACAAGAAATTAGAAAACAATATACGGATCCTATAGAAATAGTGATTGCTGGTACTGATAGTCCAAATACTCTAGGATATCTAGAAGGTGTTCAAAAAAAATATACGAACGTAGACGGATTATTTTTTACGGGATATGTTGAAGAAAAAGATGTAGAAAAAATTTTTACAGAAAGTACTGTAGTGGTCTTTCCATATACCTCTACTACTGGTAGTTCTGGAGTACTTCATCAAGCAGGAAGTTATGGAAAAGCGGTTGTAATGCCTAATCTAGGCGATTTGGCTCTACTTGTAGAAGAAGAAGGATATAAAGGAGAGTTTTTTGATTCAGAATCTGTTGAATCTTTAGCCGCAGCCATTCATAAAATTTTACAAAATGATAATTATAGAAGAGAATTAGCATATAATAATTATACAGTAGCTAGTGCTTTAACAATGAATAAAATAGCTGATCAATATCTATATGAAATTAATCAATTAATACATGGTAATAACGCTTTAATATAAGGTTTTTAGAACTCATTATGTACCCCAGATTACGCATTAAATTTAGTACAGATAAAAATGACTTCGAATCTAAAAAGGATCCCTTTTTTTGTTCTCAAAGATAGATAGGAAAACTACAACTGTGGTAAAAAATTTCTGTTCCTTTTTAACTTCTTTGCCCTTTTTCATCTTCATCACAAAGGCTAACGCATAATCTGGGTTTAATCAGGTATTATCCCAAATGCTAAAATAAGATAGAAGTTTTTATATCTATTATTTGAGAGATTCGGAAATTTTAATTTAAATAAATATGAGCGAAAATAAACTGACAAAACAAATCCACCTAGCTTTATTTTTAATAAATTTCAAAAAATATTAATGTGATATAAATAAAAAAGCTGGTTTCTTATTTCCATTCTTATCAAGAAAACCAAAGTTTTTTTGTTTGTTTTTTATCCAAAATTTATTTCCAAAAATGTTGTCTGGCACAGTAGGAAAATCATAAAGAGTCCAAGAGACGAATGAAATATCATGATTTTTAAAATATTCTTGCATTACTTTATGATATACTGCTTGATTTTTTTTAGAATTTCCAAACCAGTTCCAGAAGTTTTTATTTGAAGATAACCCAAATTCCCCCACTATCACGGGTTTTTTGGTTGTTTTTACTAGTTCATTATAAACTTTTAAAAAGTCATTAGTTTCTTCATAATAATGAAAAGAAATAAAATCTACTTTATCTTTAAGTATTTCTGCTGATTCTTTATTAGAATAGCCAATTGTTATCAAATGTTTTCGATCTATCTCTTTGATATAATCAATCATATTTTCGAGCCAAGGAATGACATTTTGTTTTTTTCTTCTTTCAAAATCCAAATTAGGCTCATTCTTTATATCCCAAGCTAAGATATTATCTAATTCACTACAAGCAGTTATTATTTTTTCGGCATGACGGTGTGTTAGTGTCCAACTTTCAATAGAATAATCACTATAAAAATCAAATAAAGTAACAATAACAAATAAATTGTTGTCCTTGGCAATTTTTATAGTTTGAATTAATTTTTGTAGTCTATCTTTTTTAATTTCTGCTTTTCCAAAATCTTCATACGGAACAAAAATTCTGATTGTATTTAAGTTCGCTTTTTTAATAATTTTAAAATCTTTTTTGATCACTGTAGAATCATATTTTTTTCCGTACACATCCCACGGTGAATCTTTAGGATAATAATTTATCCCTTTTATTTTAAAAGGAATTCCTGATTTGTGAATTTTTTGATTTTGAATAGTAAAAATTCCTGGTTCTTTTAGGCTTTTCTTTTCTGGTTCTTTTGTCATTTTCACAATATGTCGTACGCGCCAATAGCCATCCTCTAATAGTAAAATTACCTTATATAAGGAGGTGTCTTTAACAGAAGCAATAAATTTTTTGTTTTGGTAAACATTTTGAAACTCCACAACATTTTTATCTGTTATGACAACTTGCTGCCCATCTTCACTATAGAATTCTAATTTTAAAGTATGTTTTAAAGTAGTGTTATCTACGGTAATTTTTTGTTTTTTATTCTGATTTACTACTTTAAGTAATTGATTATAGCTATTTTGAGTAAAATAATCTGCTAAACCTGAGTATCTGTTTTTATTTAGCGCATTATTTCTAATATACCATGAAAATAAATACTGTTTTTCTATGGTTTTTAATGTTTGAGGTTCTATTTCTCTACCCTCATTTTTGCTTTTTTCCCATTCAATTTTTGGAAGATACGTGTTTATAGGTTCTTTATCTAAATGTAGTATCGTAGCTCTATCTGCGCCAGAATTCATAAAAGCAATGATAGAACTTAGTCCGTATACCAGTAATAAATTGATCAAAATAAAAGAGCTTATTAAAATGAAACGATAACTGTTTTTGTTATTTATTATTGTCATATAAGATTTTTTGTGTTTTTATAGTCTTTCCCAAAACTGATATTTCAAATGAATACTCACTTGCTTTAAATTCTTCTTCTGGAAAATTGAAATGCGCAATACCTTTAAAGGTATTTTCTTTAATTTCTGCAATACATTTATTCTTTTTATACACTTTAGTAACAACCGCTATTCCATCTGGTACTATTTGGTTCATATAACTTTTTATAGGTCCTATTTTTAAATACCTATTATTCATAAAATGATATGGAATTTTAGTCGTAACCTCTTTATAATTTATACTTATAACATTGCTCTCTGCCATACCATTTACAAATGCTTTTATTGTATATTTTTCTTTATGATCAGGATGCAAAATTTGTGCATTGGCTACACCTTCTAAAGTAGTACCTTGGGTAGTTAACTGACTTCCTTTTGAATTTGTTATTAAAAAATTAACTTGGGTTGCGTCACTTATAATATTTCCAAACTTATCTTTTATCGTATTAGTAAATAACTTAGTTATCTGATTTCCATCGGCAAATAAATGTGGTCTGGTATAATCAATACTAAAATTAGTTGGAATATTTGGATAAATTAAAGCCTCAAATTCTTTTGTAGCGGAAGTCTTAACTACAGCAGATAAAAATATTTTACCTGATTTTGTTGGTGCAAATATATTTTTCCAAGTAATCAAATTTTTTGTCAAAATTATATTACTCTGAATGTTATCAAAAAAATGCTCTTTGTAATCTACAATTGTATTAGTGGGCATAGGGTTATCATAAATATCTGAAGGTATCGTAACAAACATTACAAAATGAGGCGGTCCAGCCAAAGTACTTGGAGGGCCCAAATAAGCTTCTAAAGGTTTTCGGGAAATGAAAGTAGGACAAATTTCTGTGCTTCCTTTTAGTACAATTGTTTCTTTGTGTATAAGAAACCATGAAATAGTTCCCGTTTTTTTTGTATAAATTGGAGGTATTTCAAAAGTAAGTAAATGGCCTTTTCTTTTTCCTGACACAATTGTTTTACCGTATGAATGGTTAATAAAAAGTAAACTGTTATCAGGTGCTATAAATTGAAACGAAATATTCTTTCCTGCTTCACTTTTAAATATCCGATTCAGTAGTTTATAATTTTTAGACGTATTGTAATTGTACAGACTCGTAAACCCACAAAACAGGATAAAACCAATTGTAATAAGTATGAATGCTTTTTGTTTCATAACCTTGGATTACCAATAAAATTATTAAAATTTATTTTAATAAATGAAAATCCCTTTCCTTCTATTTCTTGTAATTGATTTAATTCGTTTCCGTTATTTTTTTCAAAAACAGATCGGGCGATTGACTCATTTGAAATACCATTTATAAAGCAATTTTTAATACTTGAATTAATAATTTTTAAATTATTCAAATCCAATAATGTATAATCAAAATCTTGTTTTCTTTGAATTCGTATCCCTTCATTTATAAAATAATGATCTACATAAATCAATTCTTTTTTAGTATTATAATAGGATACAATTAATTCAGATATTGTTACTTCTTGTGTTCCAAAATTAAAAAGGCTTCCTTTTAATTTACCTTCTTTAAAATTTAATTCATTTAAAGATACAGAATTGTATAAATCAGTCGTTACTACATTCCCTTCTCCATGTAAGTTAAAACGAACTGGTTTTGATTTAAAAAATTTCGGTGAAAACTCATCAGGATTAAAATTCGTAGGTTTTATATCACTATTTTTTAACCAAGCAATCTCTTCAAATTCTATCTTAAAAGGAGTTGTTTCTTTGGGATTTAATTTATGTTTTATCGTGTATTTCGAATTAAAAGAGGCTACCATTGTATTATCACGATCATACAAATCTGCTTTTAAAATAACATCGGCTGGAACGTTATCAATGTTTTGAAGTGTTCCAATAATTTCAAATCTATTATTCTTTTCTACAAGTGAAGCTGAAATAATTTCTAAATCAGGTTGTCTCAATACATCTTCGTGATATGTTTGTTGGGTTGTAATTCTTCTTCTTCCTTGTTTATAAAATTCCGTTTGGTTATTACTTAAGAGTTCATCAGGAGGAATATCTATATCTTTTTTTTCAGGTATTATATACCATTTCCCATTTTTTTTGTTTACAAAATGTGTAAATGTCTTATAGATCATTTTTAATGGAGTAACCCATTTTGTATCTGCAATAACTTTTGCATTTTTAGATCCAATGAATACTATTTTAACAGCAATAGAATCCAGTTTTGCATACGAATTTATGATTCCGTCTCTTACAGAAATTTCAAGCATAAATTGCGAAAAAGGATACTCTTTTATAGGAAGTGTTAATTTATAGGCTCCTCTAAAGTCTTTATGATCTAAATCATTATAGTAAGATTTCACTACATTTTCAGGGGTAAGCTGTTTATCTACATCTCTATAAAATAAATATAAGCTAACTATAACAATACAAAAAAGTAAAATTCCCCAATAATGTAGTACTTTAATTAGTTTTTGATTAAATGTATTATAAGATAATCCATGTTCTTTAAAATTTGTAAGGTTTTTATTATTGGTTTTTAATGCTTGTACCCAAATCATCTGTATGTTAAGTACAAAGGCAATAATAATAGTAAAAAGGGGAATAATACCCCACATTAATTTTAAATAATTTGGGATATCGTCCTTGGGTAAAATTTTTGACAAAGGCTTTACACTAATTTTTTCCCAAACCATAATACCGTTTTCTAACAAACCTATCCTATGCCAACCACAGTAATAAAGGATAGGATCATAGAATTTGTCATTTGAAAAAATGTATTTCAAATTATATTTTTCTGGAACCGTAAGAAATTGTTGTAAAGAGCCTATCCCCTCCAACCCTCTGAATTTACAATTTTCTAGGCGTTCCACGGCTCTAGAAGTTAGTTCTGGAAGTCGTCTTGCTGAATGATAATTCCCATCTACTGTCATAGCTTTTGTTAGAGTAGATAAATAAGCCATTTGATCACCAAAACCTAAGGGTAAAAAACGCCATTGGTCGTGTTGATCCTGATTTAAAAAATTAACAATGGGCTGCATGTCAATCTTTTTGGGTTGTAAGGGTCTACAATAAGTTAACGTAATGGTAAAAATGGCTAAGAATATCATTCCTCCAGCATATAATCCTATTATAAATTTATGATATATACTCCCGTATTTGTTTTGTATGGCTTTTTTTAAATCCCCTTCAATTAATCTGTACACAAATTCACCAAACATAGGTAAAGACATAATACTTGCCCAAAATGTAAAACGGTCTAATGTTAAAATATTAAACGCATTAGAACCTAAAATTTTAATTGGCAATGGAGTAGTGCCTCCTGTTCCTAATAAAGTTAGCATAGCTAAGGATAAACCGAAGAAAATATAACGCTTTGAATAAAATCTATAAAAAACATAAGGCAATACAAATAGTAATATCCCCCAAGGAATTACAAAAAACACTAATCCTGATGAAGTTACTTCAATAAAATTATCCCTACTCCCGTGAGGAATTGGAACTTGAGTTATAGGATTTTTTTTAGAATTGATCCAATAAGGTAAAATACAAACAACAATTAGAACAATAACACTAAAACCAAATACAATAATTCTTTTTAAAAGTTTAACTAATGTTTTAAGAAAAAGCTGAATTTTAACTTCTTCGAACGAATGGGTTGATTCACGTGCTTTATCAATAATAGCCATACCTATTAAAGGGGCAATAAAAAAAACCATTCCAAATATAGGAGTGACATGATGAGAACAAACCGTTACAGCAAGCAATGATAAAGCATTAAAATAATGCTTGATATATCCTTTTCTGATAAATAAATAAATTTCAGGTAAGGAATGCATTAAAATTGAAATGCCAATTATGCTGGGTAGTTGACCAAAAATATGCAGAGCTTCTACAAACGAAGAAGAAACTACTGTAATTATTGACGCATATCCAGCTACCAACCTATCATTAGAAAGAAGTAAAGAAAATCTATAAATACCTGTAAGAAATAATATTACTCCTATAATAGCAATTAAGAATAAACTAAATTTTACCCCTGCTACATAAGAAAGTAACCCTATACACTGGTGTACCAATGGAGGATAACTCATTACGTTAAAACCTGTATACCAACTGTAATCCCAAGGTTCAAACCAATTTTGAGCATAATGATTACCAAAAAAAAGATGAATTAGTGCATCATACGTATTTTCTAAGGTAAAAAATATCGCGCTACCATGAAAAATGACCCCAATTAATAGAGCTGAAATAAGATATTTATTTGACGGTTCTCTCACATTGTTAGTAATAAAACTTATATTGTAAATGTAATTGCAAAAATTATTTTTTAGAAATATTGCATCGTTATAAATTAACCATTCGTCGAAACAAATATTTGTGTTTGTCTAAAATACTAAAAAGGAAGATTGATTGAACTTAATTTAGTACTATAATAAACTAAAAACGTAAAAATGAAAAAAATATTAACTATTGATGATCAACAACTCGTATTATTGTCTTTAGAAATGTATTTAACAGATTTAGGATTTGAGGTTCATACTTGTAACAACGTACACGATGCTATTCAATTATACGATCAAATTGAACCCGATTTAGTTATAGTTGATATGAATATGCCTGTATTACCTTCTTCTATCTCTAATACATCTAAAGAAGATATTGATAATAATGCGCATGGTCTTAAAATAGTTAAGTATATAAAAATTGGAAGAAAAAAAAACACACCTGTTATCGTTTTGTCTGGCAATACACAAGAAAATGTCATATTAGAAGGTTTTGATTTAGGTGCTGATGATTATCTAAAAAAACCATTGAGTCTGAACGAAATAGGTGCACGTGTAAAAAAAATACTGGGAACTCCTAAAGTAGTAGAAAATGTAGATCATAACAATCAATTTTTACAAGAAAAAACCGTAGGTGTTGTTATTCCTTGCTATAATGAAGAAAAAAGATTACTTAGTACTGATTTTAAAAACTTTATCAAAACAAATTTAGGCTATCATCTCTGTTTTGTAAATGATGGAAGTACGGATAGTACCCTAAAAGTTTTAAACGAATTATGCGAAGGTAGTCAAAATAATATGAGCGTTTATAACTGCGAGAAAAATGGAGGCAAAGCAGAAGCCGTTCGTTTAGGAATATTACACCTAACATCACTCAACCAATTTGATTACATAGGTTTTTTAGATGCTGATTTATCTACAGATTTTGCAGATTTTCAAAAATTAGTTGATACTATAAAAGGATCAGAATATAAAATTGTTAGTGGTTCTAGAATAGATAGAATGGGAGCAGAAATTACGAAAGAATCTGCTAGAAAAATTATTTCAATGACTATAAATTTTATTATCAGAAAAACACTCGGAATGGATTTTAGAGATACCCAATGCGGAGCAAAAGTGATGAATCAAGAAATAATTGAGAAAACATTTCAAAAAAAATTCATTACCAAATGGCTGTTTGACGTAGAAATATTCATGAGAATGAGAAAAATTTATGGAGCTGAAAATGCTAAAAAAGTCATTTGTGAAGTCCCCTTAAAAAGATGGATTCATGTAGATGGGTCAAAATTATCTTTTAAGGATTCTTTTAAAATAGTTTTTCAATTAGGCAAAATAGCCTTTTATTATAGATTATTCCCCAATAATTATAGTGAAATTTAAAAATTGAATGTTAGATTGATTTTGAATGTTTTTAGAAATTTGTTTGTTTACTGTTATGTAAGTTTTTGTCTTGTCCTAAAAATAGATTTATGTTTTCATATAAATCTATTAGGACGAGACAAATCTTTAATTTACTTCATTTTTTATTCTATCTATCAAACAAATAGCAAGTTTTATATTATTCCACATATAACACTAGACCTTTTAAATAGTGTCCTTCAGGATGATAAATATTAGTTGGATGATCCGGTCCTTGCTCTAATTTGTGCAAAACTCGAATGGTTCTGCCGGATTCTATAGCAGCAGCAGCTATAGTGTTATAAAACAACACGTCATCTATCACTTGCGAACATGAAAACGTAAAAAGAATTCCTTTAGGAGCTAGCGCTTTTAATCCTGCTATATTCAAACGTTTATAAGCTTGAGTTGCGGTATGTTTGCTTTTTATACTTTTTGCAAAAGCAGGAGGATCTAATACAATTAGATCATATACTTGATGATTTTCTTTCATAAAGTTAAACACATCATCTGCCACAGCTTGGTGATTAGCGTTAGGAAAATTTAATTCCATATTTTTGGCTGCTAAATCAACTGCTTTTTGTGAAATATCAACCGATGTTACTAACTCAGCACCTGCTTTCATAGCATAAATTGAAAAACCTCCTGTATAACAAAACGTATTTAATACTTTTTTTCCTTTTGAAAATTCAGCTAATAATTTTCTATTATCCCGTTGATCTAAAAAGAAACCTGTTTTTTGTCCTTCAACCCAGTTGACTGAAAAAAGAATATGGTTTTCTTTTGCTATTGTTTCTGCTGTATTACCATATAAAAAATAGTCTGTTCCTGTATTGGGAAGCGTTCCAGTACTTTTACAATAAATTGTTTCACAATGCGCTGAAAAAGCGGATTGAATAGCTTGTGCTATTTTTTCTATTTGATAATAAATACCTGATGAATGAGCTTGTAAAACCCAATGATTATTATAAAAATCAATGACTAAACCAGGTATACCATCTCCTTCTCCATGAATAACACGAAAAGCGTTGGTAGCTTCTAAATCTAACAATCGCGTCCTTAAATTCCAAGCAGAAATAAGTTTTTGAGTCCAAAAATCATTAGTAAATTTTTCTTGAGCAAACGTAAGTAAACGGACAACTATACTACCTCTGTCACTAAAATAGCCCGTACCAAGAGGTTGATTTTTAGCATCTACCACTTCTACCATTTCACCATCTTTTATTTCTTGTGACACTCCGTAGACAGCTCCACTAAATATCCATGGATGACGACGCAAAATAGATTTTTCTTTTCCTTGTTTTAAAATTACTTTTGGAAAATTCATGATTCGTTTTTTTTGCAAATGTAACTATAAAAAAAGAGACCGAACAAATTCGGTCTCTCAATATAATTCTTAACGAATGCTTATTTTTTAGCAAACTTTTTTGCTAATGTTTTTTGTCCGTCATTGATTTCAATCACATACATACCTGCTGCTAAATCGGAAACATTAATTTCTTGATTTAATGTACCTGATTTCAAAGGTTGTCCCATTAGATTATAAATCTGATATGAAACCGTTCTATCATCTAATGTTCTTATATTTAATAATCCATTTGATGGATTTGGATAAATTTCCATATTATAGTTATTTGCTTCATCTGAAATTTCTGTACCAAAAGTAATACCTGCAATTGCCGCAGCTCCTACATTTACTGTATAATCTTCAACCTCTCCATAAGAAAATGTTTCACAAGCGGTAGAAGCAGATCCGTATTTCATCTGAACTCTCATTCTGGTTTGCCCAGCTAAAGCTGTTGTAGGAACAGTAAAAGTACCTGTTAAATTTCCTGAACTAGAAGAAGAACCTGTTGCCACTTTTTCTGTTGATTCAAATGTGCCATTTTTATTATAATCAATCCATACTGACCAATATTCAGTATATGAATTACCTGCAAAACCAGCACTAAAAGTAATAGTATTTGATCCGTAAGGTAGAGGTGCTATTTTAGAGGTAAAGTTTCCATACCCTGCATCAGCAGTTGTTGTATTAGTCATACCATTTAATGCTACATAATCAATCCATTCATCTGCTTGACTAGATCCTTTAGATGCACAATAAGTAATAGAAGAACCCGCAGAAGTAGTTACTAAAACTGCATTACTTGCTACTGATAAATTACCTGCTGCGTCTTTTGCTTTTACAGTAAAATTATAAGTAGTAGAAGCCGTTAGTCCTGATACTGTAGCACTAGTAGTAGAAGAAGATGCTAAAAGAGTTGTTCCGTTATAAATATTGTATCCTGTAACTCCTACATTATCGGTAGAAGCTGTCCATGATAAAGTAGTCGAGGTAGAGGTTGTACCCGAAGCTACTAAATTAGTTGGAGTCGTTGGAGCAGTCGTATCAGAAGTACCTCCTGAATAAGCAGCACCTATTCCTACAGCATACCAAGCGTTAGTAGTAGCAATAACTTCTGGAGATCCTGCACCATATAAATCAGTAGCTGCTTGAATAGCACCTGTTCTTGCATTTGCATAAGTAGAATTAGCTGATAGATACACGCTTTCTGTACGGAAAGCAATTTTTTCTGCTTTAGTAATTGTTATGCCTGTTATATTAAAAGCATTCCCTATATCATTAGTACCTGATCCACCAACAGATAGTAAGTAAAACCAATAATTTAATACTCCTGAGTTAGTATGTACCCCTCCAGAATCACCTGTTCCAGAATACCAATTAGTTCCTTTATAAGTATCAGGCTGTCCTTCTGCATTAGGGTTACTCATAGATCGTAAAGCAAGATGACCTGCTCTTCTTTCAATATCTTCACCAATTAACCAAATTTGTTTGTTTGCTTGTGCATAATTTTCAATACATGCGCCCCAAATATCAGAAAATCCTTCATTCATAGCACCTGATTCGTTTTGATATACAAGATTTGCGGTTTTTGTACAAATAGCGTGGCCAATTTCGTGAGCACATACATCTAACGACGTTAGAGCATCAAAATAAGTACCACTACCATCGCCATAAGTCATTCTAGTACCATCCCAATACGCATTATCATAATTATTACTATAGTGTACATAACTATTTATTTTTGCCCCTGCATTATCAAAACTATTTCTGTTATGAATATTTTTCCAATAATCATACGTTTTTTCTGCTCCCCAATGAGCATCTAAAGCCGCATTATCTTTATTTGTGTTATTATATTCTGCAGCTGTCCAATTATTATCAGCATCGGTAAAATTTACAGCTGAGGCATAAGAAGTCCCTTTTTTCATGTTATAGGTTTGAATCCCGTTTCCTCTTCCTGTTTCAGATAATATATAGGATGATCCGCTTAAGGATGTTTCAATCGTTTGAGAACCGCTATAACGAGTTGCAGCATTAGCTGCTACAAAAGCCATAGAATTTGTTTTAAACATATCTATATAAGTTCCTTCTGAGGATTTTTTCCCATGAGCGTGTGCTCCTAAATGCTTGATAGTAGCATTATATAATAATATTTGACCATTTTGTGCATCTACATATACATCTCCTCTGCTTAAAGGTTTAGTAGCGTAAATATCAAACTTATACGCTAATTTAATAGTGTTATCAAGAGGTAATAAAACTAACTCTCCTTGAGGTTTGGAATATTTATTAGCATTTGCTTCTGCAAAATCATCCCATAAGAATTCTTGTGCTCCCAAATGAGATATGGCTCTTTGTAATGCTGCATCTGCTTTTATCGACGGATTTACATCTATATCTCCAATATTATAATATTCACCATTCATAGAGTTTACCCTACCGTTTTTAGAATGTACGGAATAGGTTGCAAATTCAACTTTTATTCCTTTGTGGTATAATTGGTATTTCTCATGTGAAAAACCTAAGTTATCTGAATCTGATTTCATTTTAGCAAAATCTTGATTAGGTTTTAATCCAAGTTGTTCTTTAAATAAAGTTTTAACATCTGATGTTTTATAAACTGATGATTCTTTAAATGAAACAAATGACGGTGTTTTATTGTCATTGGTTTCTTTCAGTTTTACGTACTTATTGCTTTCTTGGGCAACAGTTGATAACGTAATCAATGATAAGGCCATCATAGATGCTACGCTGTGTAGTTGTTTTTTCATAGTTAATAGTTTGTTTTGTTGATAAAATATTAATTATAATAATTTCAACAATAATATATTATTTTTTTTAAAATAAAAAATTTAATACACTTTTTTTTATTTTTTATCAATAAAATAACTAAAAAATAACATAAAAAAAGCGATAGGTTATCTATCGCTTTAATAATAAAATTTCATTTTTATCAAAATTTCATTTCAGGTATATCTCCTTCTATAATTAATTCTGCTTCGGTAGACTTAATGATTTCTTGAACCGTTACACCTGGTGCACGTTCTAATAACTTAAATCCTTTAGATGTGATTTCTAATACAGCTAGTTCCGTTACGACTTTCTTTACACATCCTACACCTGTTAAAGGTAAGGTACATTTTTTAAGGATTTTAGATTCACCTGCTTTGTTTACGTGCATCATGGCTACAATAATGTTTTCGGCACTGGCTACTAAATCCATAGCACCTCCCATCCCTTTTACCATTTTTCCTGGAATTTTCCAATTGGCAATATCGCCATTTTCGGAAACTTCCATAGCTCCTAAAATGGTTAGATCAACCTTTTGAGCTCGAATCATCCCAAAACTAAATGCCGAATCGAAGAAACTTGCTCCTGGCAAAGTCGTTATAGTTTGTTTTCCTGCATTGATGATGTCTGCATCTTCCTCTCCTTCAAAAGGAAAAGGTCCCATGCCTAAAACCCCATTTTCAGACTGAAATTCTACAGAAATATCCTCACGTACATAATTAGCCACTAAAGTAGGAATCCCGATTCCAAGATTTACGTAGTAGCCGTTTTTTACTTCTTTTGCTATGCGTTGTGCTATTTGATTTTTATCTAATGCCATATATCATTTGATGATTTGAAAATTTGATGATTCTGAAATTATTTTTTCTTAGATGAAGCTATAATCTTAGAAATAATCAAATTTATGGATTGCAATTTTTTGAATAATTCTTCATTAGGATTTGGATAGAATTCTGATTTTTTACACAACTCTAACCAAAATTGTAACTCATCTGCTTCTTTTGCTGAAATCTTAAACTTATGAATAAAGTCAGCCTTACTTTCAGCATTTTGAGCTTCCCTAATATTTGCTCCTATTGATGTACCACTTCTAAAAATTTGAGATGCCATTTCGAAACGATTTGTTTTTCTAATTTCCTCAGAGAAACTAATTATTTCCAATGCAAATTCAAAAGTTAATTTCACAATTAAATTATCTTTATCGTTTCTCATCTTCAAATTTTCAAATTAAAGAATCAATAAATTACTTTTGACGAACTGTTCGTTGTTCAATACGTTTTTCAAATTTTTCTCCTTGGAAAATGCGGTTAATCATGATCCCAGGAATGTGGATTTCATTAGGATCTAAAGTTCCTGCTGGAACTAATTCTTCCACTTCTGCAATCGTGATTTTTGCAGCACCTGCCATAGGCGCATTAAAGTTTCTTGCGGTTCCTTTAAAAATTAAGTTCCCCGCTTCATCGCCTTTCCATGCTTTTACAATAGAAAAATCAGCTTTGAAAGCGTGTTCCAAAATGTGCATTTTCCCATTAAATTCACGCACCTCTTTACCTTCAGCCACTTCGGTTCCATAACCTGCTGGTGTAAAGAAAGCGGGAATACCTGCTTGTGCGGCACGGCATTTTTCAGCTAAGGTACCTTGGGGGGTCAGTTCTACTTCTAATTCACCTGAAAGCATTTGACGTTCAAATTCAGCATTTTCTCCTACATAAGAAGAAATCATTTTCTTAATTTGACGTTTTTGTAAAAGTAATCCAAGACCAAAATCATCTACCCCTGCATTGTTAGAAATACACGTTAAGTCTTTTACTTCTTTGTTTACTAGTTCTGTAATACTGTTTTCTGGAATTCCACAAAGTCCAAAACCACCAAGCATAATGGTCATCCCATCTTGAATTCCTTCTAAAGCTTCTTGTACATTGTTAACTTTTCTTGATATCATAGTTGTGTTTATAATCCAAATTCGTCTGTATTTTGTTCTTCTGGTTTTACCCTTGTTGAGTCGGTAGCTGTACTATCGGTTTCTCTTCTTGTATGAGTAGGTGCTGAATAGCAATCTACTTTTATTTTTAAATCGTTTGGCTTTTCAAAAGCTTCTTTTGAAACATTTAAAGTGGGATCTGCATAGCATTTTTTCATAAATAGACCCCAAATTGGTAGTGCCATAGTAGCACCTTGACCAGCTGCTAATGTTTTAAAATGGGCTGAACGATCCTCATTACCTACCCAAACTCCTGTTGCTAAATTAGGCACCATACCTATAAACCAACCATCGGATTGATTTTGCGAAGTTCCTGTTTTTCCCGCAATAGGATTTGTAAACATATAAGGATAACCGGTTACTCTGTTGTATTTCCAGCCACCACCTTGTGTACGTAAGCGATCTCCTGAACCTGATTCTGTAACACCTTCTAATAATTTAATGACAGCGTACGAAACATCTTTGCTCAACACATCTTTAGATTCTAACTTAGGTTCAAAAATGACATTCCCGTTTTTATCTTCTATTTTAGAGATTACTTGGGGTTTTAAGTAAATTCCTTGATTGGCAAAAGTACTAAATGCCGCTACCATATCACGTACGGTAATATCAACAGCACCTAAAGCTATTGAAGGTTGTGAAGGTATATCTGTTTCAACGCCTAATTTTCTTAATAAAGCAATTACGGCGTCAGGACCTGTTTTATCAATTAATTTAGCTGATACTGTATTAACTGAGTTTGCCAATGCTCTCTTTAAGGTCATCATTCCTCTATATCTTCTATCGGAATTTCGTGGTTCCCAATCTTCGGTAACATTGTGTTTGCCTTTGCGAATCATGAAAGGACCATCTAAAATAGTGTCACAAGGAGACATTCCTAATTGCTGAATAGCCGTTGCATAAACAAATGGTTTGAATGTAGAACCTACTTGTCGTGCTCCTAGACCTACGTGGTCGTATTGAAAATAACGATAATCTATACCTCCTACCCAAGCTTTTACATGTCCTGTTTGAGGTTCCATAGCCATTAAACCAGGTTGTAAGAAATGTTTATAGTATCGTATTGAATCATAAGGTGTCATAACTGTATCCTTATCTCCTTTCCATGTAAAAACAGTCATTTTTGTTTTAATATGAAAAGACTTTTTTATGTCCTCTTCTTCCATGCCATTTTCAGATAAAATTCTCCAACGCTCGGAATTACGCATCGAACGATCCATTACTTTTTGAATTTCGGTATCTGTTATGTTTACAAATGGAGCTGTTTTATTTTTCTTTTGTTCTATAAAAAATTCTTGCTGTAAATTAGCTAAATGTTCCTTCATAGCTTCTTCGGCATACAACTGCATACGAGAGTCGATGGTGGTATATATTTTTAATCCATCTGAATAAATGTTATAATCAGAACCATCTTCTTTTTTGTTTTCCTCTACCCATTTTTTCATGTAATCGCGAAGGTATTCTCTAAAATAGGTAGCAGTTCCTTCATTATATTTTTCAGGCGAAAAAGTCAATTTAATAGGTCTTGCTTGATAGTTTTGCTTTTGAGTAGTAGTTAAGAAACCATTTTTTTCCATTTGTTTTAACACAACATTACGACGATCGCGTACTTTTTCTTCTCTTTTTAAAGGATTAAATAGAGAAGGATTTTTTAACATTCCAACTAACATGGCTGATTCGTCTACTGTAAGTTGTTTAGGTTCTTTTGCAAAGTATACTTTGGCAGCCGATCGAATTCCCACTGCTGTGTTTACAAAATCTACCTTATTAAGATACATCGCTATAATTTCGTTTTTAGTGTATTGGCGTTCTAAACGAATTGCTATAATCCACTCTTTTGCTTTTTGAATGAGTCCTATGATCTTAAATTTAGAACGCTCTCCATGAAAAAGTAGCTTAGCCAATTGTTGGGTCAGTGTAGATGCTCCACCATCTGTACCTAGCTTTAGTGCTGCACTTAAGGTTCTTTTCCCGTCAATCCCTGAATGTTCATAAAAACGCTCATCTTCTGTAGCTACTAAAGCATTAACCAAATGTTTGGGTAAATCTTCATATTTTACAGGTGTTCTATTTTCATTAAAAAACTTACCAATAACCACACCATCTGATGAAATAATTTCAGTAGCTAGGTTTGACTCTGGATTTTCTAATTCTTCAAAGGATGGCATTGAACCGAATAATCCCCAAGAAGCAAAAAGGAAAAACAAAAAAACGCCTCCAAATGTGTATAGAAAGTATTTCCAAAATTTCTTTACATAAGGATCATAATCTGATTTGCGAGTGTTTAATTTTTGAGCCATAATTATTTATTTTCTTCTATTGATTCTATTCTAAAACCTAATTCGGTAACGCCATTTAAAACCTCAATTCCTTTCAATTTTCCATTTTCACGAACTGCTTGTTGAATGGTTACTTTATATTTCCCTGTTTTAGGAAATATATAATTTTCTTTGTACCACAATTTACTCTCTTTGACATCGGAAAAACCTTGCCCCATAAGACTTCCATCTGGGTTCGCCATTTGATATTCCAATGTATCAATATATATTTTTCCTTTAGGTTGTTCCAATTTTACGATTAAAAATAGATTACTAAACTCATAATCGTCATTGTTCCGTACATTAATAAACAAATTCAATGGTTTTTGAGAAGCATTTTGTTCAAATTCAAAACTGACCGCTTCTTTTTTAGGCCATCCGTTTTCAAAGGTTTTATATTGATCAAATACTTGTGATTTGTCACAAGATACCAATGTGATTCCTAAAAGGAAACCATACCAATTAGTTTTGATTATCTCTTTTATCATTTCTATTTTTTGACCTATTATTTTTGGGTCTTGGTCTATTATTTTTAGGCCTTTGCCCTTCTGTTTGACTATTTTTATTCAAATCTCCTTTAGGATGTATAACTTCTGACTTAGGTTTAATACCCCCTTCTGGTTTGGGTTTGATTCCTTCTGGTTTGGACTTATGCTTATTGTTCTCAAAACGAGGTTTTATCGTTTTTTCTATTTTATTTTCAATAGGTTTTTCAGCAGAAACAGTAGAAGTACTTATTTTCTTTTTTTTATTTTTATTTTTTTTCTTAGGCTGGTCAAAACGGGTTAGACTGTCTTGTCCCATGGCATTTTGAAATGTTTTTTCAACTGTTTCTTTTTCTTCCTCGTAGACAAAGTCTTCTAAAGTGGCTACTCTTTTTCCCTGCTTGTTTAAGTCTATAATTTCTTTTACTTCACTTACCTTAAGCATGTGCCAAATAGCCATGTTATCGGGATAAGCAAACCACATTAGTTCTTTGAATATATCAATTTTTTGGCAAGTGGCTTCTCCTCTATCCGTTTGTAATTTGGTTTCCATATCTGGAAAATCCTTTAAGGCATCCATATAGGTGTCTAACTCATAGTTTAAACAACATTTAAGTTTACCACACTGACCCGCTAATTTTTGGGGATTTAAAGAAAGTTGTTGATAACGTGCTGCTGAAGTATTTACACTTCTAAAATCTGTTAACCAAGTAGAACAACACAATTCACGTCCACAAGAGCCTACTCCCCCTAAACGAGCGGCTTCTTGACGGAAACCCACTTGTTTCATTTCTATTCGGATTTTAAATTCCGCTGCATAATCTTTAATTAATTGTCGAAAATCCACACGGTCGTTGGCCGTGTAATAAAACGTGGCTTTAGAACCATCACCTTGAAATTCGATATCAGAAATTTTCATTTCTAAATTTAAAGCAATGGCTAATTCGCGTGCTTTAACTTGAATACTTGCTTCTTTATTTCTAACTTCTTGCCATATATCAATATCCTTTTGTGAAGCTTTACGGTAAATTTTAGGTACTTCTCCTGCATAATCTACTCCCTTTTTCTTCATTTGTACTTTAACCAATTCTCCTGTTAAAGTAACTATTCCAACGTCATGCCCAGGATTGGCTTCTGTAGCTACTATATCACCAATAGATAGGCTTGTTTTTTCAGGGTTTCTAAAAAACTCTTTTCTACCATTTTTAAAACGAACTTCTACACAGTCAAAAGACTCTTGTCCACCAGGAAGAGCCATATTAGCTAACCAATCAAAAACGGTTAGTTTATTGCAACTGTCTGTGCCACAGGTGCCATTATTTTTACACCCCTTAGGCGCACCGCCCGTAGAGGTTGAACAACTTGTACATGCCATAATTTTGAGTATATATTGGTCATCTCATTTTAAAACGAGACTACTATTGCCAATTTAGTTTTGTGTGTAAATATACAATTTTTAAGCACCAAAATTCAAATGACATTTTTCAAAATAAAAAAACCTGTTGCATTTATAACGCAACAGGTTTATAGTAAGTATATTTATTATTTTTAAGTTTCTTTTACTGTAATGATATGTACTGGGCAAACTTTTTCTGCCAATTCACAATTTTCAACGATAGCGTGATCTGCGGTTTTTAATGTATGAAATCCTTTGGTTTCTACCGATTTTATCAATACTGATTTACCATCTTTTTTGGACATTTGGAATTGTGCTGGAGCAAACTCAACACAATAGTTACATCCGATACATTTATCACGTTGTAAAGTAACAATAACCATTAGGCTTCTACAATTTTATACATTTTGTCAGATAATCGGATTCTAAAAGGTACTTTTAGCGTACAGCTATCCCCTTTTGTTGCTTTTTCTGCTTGAATATCATTCACAAACATTTCTTCTAAAATTAATTCTTGTGCACCTGTGCTTGGTCCGGTAATTAAAATTTTGTCTCCTCTTTTTATGTCGTAGGCTTCAATTTTAAATTCTGCCACACCTGATTTAGGAAAATAATGCATTCCTTTACCTACGTACACTTTCTTTTGAGTCGCACTTGACCCTGGATTATCAGACCATTCTCCTAGTTTTTGTCCTAAATAATAACCACTCCAAAAACCTCTATTATAAACCGTGGCTAATGCTTCCATCCAAGTCACAACTTTCTCTTTTGAAAAGGTTCCTTCATAATGGGCATCAATTGCCTCTCGATAGGTACGTACTACAGTTGCAACATAATCTGCTGCTCTCCCACGACCTTCTAATTTAAGTACTTTAATACCCGAGTCTATAACTTGATCTAAGAAATCTAAAGTACATAAATCTTTAGGCGACATCATGTATTCATTATCTATTTCTATTTCAAATCCAGATTCTTGGTCAATAACTGTATATTTTTTTCGACAATTTTGTTTGCAAGCTCCACGATTTGCCGACGAATTGTGTGAATGTAAACTCAGATAGCATTTACCTGATACCGCCATACATAATGCACCGTGACCAAAGATTTCAATTTCTACCAAATTTCCACTAGGTCCTTTGATTTGCTCTTTTTCGATTTGTTCTGTGATTTTTTTTACTTGACGCAAACTCAACTCCCGAGAAAGAACTATGGTATCGGCAAACATAGCGTAAAACTTAACCGTTTCTATATTGGTTACATTTAACTGTGTAGAAATGTGCACTTCCATTCCTAAAGTTCTAGCCGTCATAATTACAGCTTGGTCAGAAGCAATTACGGCAGTTATTCCAGCATCTTTAGCTTTTGATACTAAGGTTTTTACAATGGATAAATCGTGATCGTAAATGATTGTATTAAGTGTAAGATAGGTTCTTACATTTTTTTCTTGACAACGACGCGCAATTTCCGGTAAATCTTCCAAAACAAAGTTTACTGTTGCTCGAGCGCGCATATTAAGTTGTTCTACGCCAAAATAAACGGAATCACATCCATTATCTAAAGCGGCTTGCAGGGATTCAAAATTCCCTGCTGGTGCCATTAATTCTATTTTTCCTGTCGAAGTCATTTAGTAATATTCAAAAAAAGCTTATTATATTTTACAGTAATAAAAGAGTAAGCATTTAAAAAAATTAGTTGGTTACTTTGTAAAGTTTATCGGATGCACGAATTTTAAAAGGCACAACAAAAGTTACTTTATCACCCGTTTGAGCCAACTGTCCTTCTTGACCATTAACGACTAATTTGTCTACTATCAAATGCTGTTCTCCCGTGGTAGGTCCTTGGATAATCACTTTATCCCCAGCTTTTAGTTCATGATTGGTCATGGTAAACTGTCCTACTTGTGATTTAGAATAGTAATGCTCTCCTTTTGCCACCATCACTTTTTTCACAGCTATTCGTTGACGTAAAGTTTTAGGTTTCGGCAGTTCTTCTGTGGCTTTTGCTAAACTAATGCCTTCTAAAACACCCGATTTTTTGAAGGTTAAACTATCCGACTTTCCTTTTCTGAAAATTTTATTGCCTACATTAATCCCTTTTCTACGTTTTACTTGTTCTTCTAACGATAAATGTGTGGTTTCTAAACATTCGGTGGAACAACAATACTCCATTTTTTCAGCACAGGCATCACATTGAATAAATAATAAATGACAACCGTCGTTAGCACAATTTGTATGATTGTCACACGGTTTTCCACATTGGTGGCATTGCGCAATAATATCGTCAGTAATTCTTTCTCCTAAACGGTGGTCAAATACGAAGTTTTTACCTATGAATTTACTTTCCAAGCCTTGCTCTTTGATTTGGCGGGCGTAGTTAATAATACCCCCTTCTAATTGGTACACATTTTTGAATCCTTGGTGCTTGAAATAAGCTGATGCTTTTTCGCAACGGATTCCCCCAGTACAATACATTACTAGGTTTTTATCTTCTTTAAATTCTTGTAATTGCTCATTAATAATAGGCAACGATTCACGGAAAGTTTCTACATCAGGCGTGATAGCTCCTTTGAAATGCCCTACTTCACTTTCGTAGTGATTTCTAAAATCTACCACTATCGTGTTAGGGTCGTCTAAAATCGCATTAAAAGCTGCAGCTTCTAAATGCACTCCTTTATTTGTTACATCAAAAGTAGCGTCATTTAATCCATCGGCAACGATTTTGTGACGTACTTTAACGGTTAATTTTAAAAAAGAATGGTCATCATGCTCCACAGCTACGTTGATACGGATGCCTTTCATGAAATCATAAGCTTCTAAGGTATCGCGGAAAGCTTCAAAATTTTCAGCTGGCACACTCATTTGTGCATTAATTCCTTCGGTCGCCACATATACGCGTCCCAAAGCCTCTAGTTTGTCCCAAGCTAAAAATAAATCGTTACGGAATTGTTTCGGGTCAGTGATGTGCGCATATTGATAGAAAGAAATGGTAAGACGTTGTTTCCCCGCTTGGTCAATCAACTCCGCTCTTTCTTCTGCGCTTAATGTGTTATACAGTTGCATGCTATAAACGTTAAGTGAGAAATGTTACAAAATGTTTTTGAATTCTAAATGGAAGAATTCGGGTGCAAATTTATTGATTTTTAGATGATTTCAAATTAAAATTCAAGATAATTAAACTAAACTTTGCTTACTCCACAACTCTGCATATTTACCTCCATTTTCTATAAGTTCAAAATGATTTCCTTTCTCTACTACTTGACCTTCATGCATTACTAGAATTGTCTTGTCCCAATACGGCTTTTTACAAGTCGTTCAATAAAATTTGGTTATCGTTAACGATGGCTTGGGTACTGGCTTTTTCCGTTTGTAAATTATCTTGTGCTATTTGTACTAAGGTATCTCCTTTTTTTACCAGTTTATTATTTTTAGTAAGCAACTTATAATCTTTCCACTCACTACTGTTTGCAAAGGTACTTTATCCTGCTGACTACGAATAATACCACGGCTCTGGCTGCTAATATCGACATAAATAAAAGGAAGTGCTCCTAGAACTACCAGTACTACTAGGTATAATGATTTACTTCGGGTAGCATTGCATGCTATAAGGTTTTTTTGAGTATGTATAGGGTCTTCTTGGCTAATCATATCTTAATTGATTTAAAAAGGAAATCTTCAATTTGATTAAACTGATTACTACTGAAATATTTTCCACCCCCATTTTTTAAAACAAATATCGCTTCACAATTTTTAACCAAGCTATCTAAAATATGAGATGATACTAATATTAGGGAATCTCCAGAAATTTTCTTTATGTAATTCCATAATATAAAATTGGCTTCAAGATCCAGCCCATTAAAAGGCTCATCTAATATATAATATTTATATGATTTTTGAAATAAAGCATTTAGAAACATTTTTTTTCTCATTCCTGTGGACAAATTTTTAATTTGTATATCCAATGGAATATCTTTAAATACCAATATTCGTTCATCTTCTAGATTTATATTCATCAATTTATCATAAAATCTATAAAATTCATTAACTGTCAAGTCTTCGTATAAGTATGTCTCGGTCGGACACCAGCAAGTATTCCTAAGATTCATTTTCTCGAATGAATTATTAAGTCCGCTGTAGGATTCAATACCTAAAATACACTTGAAAAGTGTGGTCTTACCTGTTCCATTCTTTCCTACAATTCCATAAATTCCATTTGAATTAATCACTAAATTAAGATTATCTATTATTTTGTTTACTCCAATTGTTTTTTCACTTATATGTATATCAAGTAACATTCTGAATCATTTTTATATTATATGTAGATTTTCTAACTAAAAAAGGTATAACAATAAACGATAGCCCCATCGAGTAAAAACTCGATAATAATATTAATACGAATATCATCTGTTGCATAAAAAGGTTTTCAAAATAGTTGTATTTCAGGTTAACACTAATAATTACCAAAAGAGGTACAATCAAGAAAACGATTATATTCATATAATTTATCTGCAAAATAAATGAGAATAAGATTAGTGGGAAAATGATTATTAATGTATTCATAAGAGATGATTTTAATTGTGTCATCAAATACGACTTCCCAATATTTTCACTTCTCATAATATCAAATTTATTTTCTCTACTAAAACTAGGCAAACAACACAAAATAGCTACACATAAGACTATGAAAATGAACATATTGTCATTTTTATTCTCTTTTACAATGTAAATCATAAAAAACAAAACTATTAATGGGATCTGTAGATAATACTTTCTATAGACTATAATCCAAAGAGGATCATAATTTACAAACGGATTAACTTTAAAAGTTAATTGCTTTATTCCTTTAATATAAAAACCAAAAGCTAAAATACTGATAAAAAAACACGCATTAAGAACGTCCTTTTTAATTATGAATAGAAACAATGCTGGGAAAATTTGAAGTAGATATTCTAACACAATTATTCTAATATATTTATCACTTTTTTTTAAAAGCGATAGATCCTTTCTATTAAAATGTATCAAAATTATTTCTAATGCGTAAAAATTGCTTATATACCCTATTGACTCATAATTCAGAGATATTAAATAAAATGAAAAGTAATATAATAATATCACAAACATCATAGATAGAAAATTACCTTTTCCTGTAAAACCTCTTAACCTGTTAAGATATATATACTTAATTATCAAAAACATATTTTTAAAAATATATTAAAGCGTAAGTCTATATATTTATCATAAATGACTTACGCTTTTTTTAAAGATTATCTAGCTTCTTGAGAAGATAGCAAAAGCACACCCAAAATTATTAAAGACCAGACCCCTCCTTCTGTATTTCTCTTTTCAGTTAGTGTTAATTCAATCAATCCTAAATTTTCTAAATTTGTTTTTTTATTAATTGCAGTCTTAGTTGTCGTCCAAAACAAATGCTAAGGCTGCTTTTTACAGTCTGTTGGTTCACTTCCTTTTTGGTAACAGACTTTTAAACCCAAAAAGTTTTTTTGTTTTTCATTTACTTAGGAGAAAAACCATCCAAAAGTAGTAACTACTTACTATTTTTATTTACTTGAAATTCTTGAATGTATAAAATTCAATGGCAATTTCAATAAAAAATACAATACTAATTTCAGTCATTTACTTGATGCAATACTCCAAAATAAGATTGACGATATATTGAATCAGTACTATTAAAAATCTTACCATTTGTCTCTTTTACTTATTAATTTAAGAAATTACCCTTTTTTCCCCTAAAAGACATCCCATTGTAGCTAAAAGCTATTTTTTTGAACCCAAAAGGTATTCATAGGGAGCTCAAAACGATTATTTAATACCTCTTAGCTATTCATCTGACGCTTACAACTAGTACCGAATTACTAAAAGCTTCGTTAAAGTTGCTTAAAAAGACTATAAATACGCTTTTTGCTTATTTTAGTTCGTTAAAGGCTCATATTTCCTTTACGTCGTTTGCTAAAACGCTGGCTTAAATCTTCATATACAGGTTTAGCCGTAGGAATTCCTTTAGCATACGCTTCTCTTACCTGACCGTAATACAGTAAGGCGTTATAAATAGCTTCGCTACCAGCTAACATAACGGTGTCGTTAAGGTCACGTGTTAACTGTTCTGCCATGTTTGCTAAAGGAGTTAGTTGTGTTACTACCGCTTCGTCTTTTAAAAATTCGGCTTGATCCATATAAGCAGGAGCAAATTCAGGATTAGTTTGCAAGTACGACTTTACTTTTTGTGCCGTAGCCACCGTCTTGTCACCCATTTTAAAAATTTCCATTCGCTCCGTTGCAGTGAGTCCTTGCAAAAAAGGTGCTAATAAAGTTTTGCATTCTTGTAATTTAGTTTGTACTTGGTCTAAAACACTTTGTGGTATTTCAAGACTGATTTGATTTTTAGTCCCCATAGTTTTTTGTTTGTTACTTGTTTATCCCCTACCCAATCGTCAAATAATGCTGAATTAAAGTTTTAAAGCTTTACTTGTTTTAATAACTTTGTTTCACAATTGCAGTGCAAAGTAAAGGGAGGTAAATGCGATGTACAAATCAATATACTCGGAATTCAGGAATTTAAGGTCTGGATTCAGGAAAACCAAATTCCTTCTACAAACATTCCATTGATAAACAATAGTTTAACATCTGAATTAATTAATCAAATTATTTTCTGAATTTTGGCCAAACATATAAAATGAAGCGTTTATTATCAATTATTTTCTTTCTTATACTATCAAATTATGGTACAACAAAGGCACAAAGCAAAGAAATCAATTTAGCCAAACTAAACTTGAATAAATTAAACGACCTTTACTATGATAATACTAGTAATGAAAAATTGCGTTCTAAAATTTTAAAGATTTATTATAATAAGGCTGTAAAAAGTGATAGTTCAATTTATGTGGCACAATATTATTATATGTTATTATATAACAAACCTGCTTCAGTGTCCATTAAATATTTTGATAGTGTAATCAAATATACTAAAGGTTCAAAAAGTAAATTTTTTCCATTTACAGGATATCGAGAAAAGGCCTTTAAATTGATACAGTTAGGCAGGTATAATGAAGCTATGGAAAATTTTAATCTGGCTGTAAAAGAAGTAAAAAATAAAGACCTGGATTTATATTATAGAAGTCGTTTAGATATAGCAACTTTTATTTCAGAACATTATGGTGATGTAATGGAGGCTTTGCCTATCTATAAAGAATGTTATAATTACAGTAAGAATCAGAAATATACGGGAAATAATTTTTCATACTTGCATACCAATGTTTTATTTTGCCTAGCTGACGCTTATAAAAGTCTTAAAAAGACTGATTCTTGTTCCTATTATAATAGAATAGGCTACAAATTAGCTCTAAAGACAAATGATGAGTATTATAAATACCTTTTTGTATTAAATGAAGGTTCAAATCAGATAAACAAAAAGAAATACAAAATTGCTTTAGATAGTATAAATAAATCATTACCCAAGTTTATCGAATTTAAAGACAGTACAAATGTTATTGCTGGCTATTATTATAGAGGCAAAGCTTACGAAAAATTAGGGCTGAAAAATTTAGCAGTAAAAAACTTTCAACTGGTAGATTCTGTCTACAGAAAAACTAAATCCATTTTTCCTGAATTTACAGATGGGTACACCTATCTAGTTAATTACTATAAAAGGAGTGGTGATAAAGAAAACCATTTAAAATATTTGACTCAATTAACCTCCATTGATAGTCTAATCAATAAGAAAAATCATTTATTAAATAAGGTAATCATCAAGAAATACCAAATACCTAATTTAATTGAGAAAAAAGACACCACCATTCAAAGTTTAAAAAGTAATTATATTATAGCAATCATAACTACTATCTTATCTATTTGTTTAGTATTAATTCTTTTTCTGAACAATAAAAAACAAAAAAAACTGTACAAGGAGCGTTTTCAAGAATTAATAAAGGAACTAGATAATAAAACAATTATAACTGAGCCAATTGCTCAGAATGAAAAAATTATAATTGAAGAAAAAGAAATTGGTATAAATGAAGAAAAACTAAACGATATTTTAGAAAAACTGACTGTCTTCGAAAACGAGAAAGGATTTTTAAAAATTAATTTGACCATTCAAAATGTAGCGGATGAATTTCAAACAAATACAAAATATGTTTCGAAAATCATTAATGAGTATAAACAAAAAACATTTATTCAATATATAAATGATTTGAGAATAGATTATGCTTTAAGAATTTTACAAAAAGATGATAAAATAAGAAGATTTACTATACTAGCCCTTGCTAATGAATTTGGCTTTAATACAGCAGAATCTTTTTCCAATGCTTTCTCAAAAAAAACTGGGATAAAACCCAGCTATTTTATTAAAGAATTAAATAGACCCCAAACATCTGTAAATTAATGATCGAAAAAAGAATTACACACGAGATTCAGGAATTTCGAGTGTAATTCTTTTAATTAAAATTTACAATAGATATTTTTGCACAAAATATTATTATAAGATATATGAAAATCCAAGCCTAAACTTTTAACTTATACATTTTGTGAAATAGTCTCTAAAATTAATTATTTTAAGGTAGCTTTATAAATATAATTTTACTTACTGATTAATAACAACTCATTTATCACGATTTCTGTTGTATTGCGTTTTTCACCATTTTTATCCTCCCAGTTTTTATACGTTATTTTTCCTTCTACCATTATTTCTTTGCCTTTTGTGACAAAGTTTTCAATAATTTCGGCAGTTTTACCCCAAGCCGTAATATAATGCCATTGTGTATCTGTTACTTTTTCTTTTTTTTCATTATAATACACTTCATTTGTTGCTAATGTTAATTTAGCTAATTTTTTTCCTCCTTCAAGGATTCTGATTTCAGGTTCTTGTCCTACGTGACCAATTAATTGTACTTTGTTTCTTAAGGCATTCATGGCGTTTAAAATTTAAATGTTATTATTTATCTAAAATCAATTGTCGTTTCATTTATCCGACAATGCAAATTTGAGTACTTATCTCATAATGATTCGGTTACTAATTATTTATTATCGGTTGTAATTATTTGTTGTCGTTTGAAAGTATTTTTTTGCTACCTTTATATTCAAAAACATACTTGTTTTTTACCCTTTGGAGAAATACTATTTATAAAGAATTGAAGTATGATGTGTATCGTTAGTACAAGTTTTATTCCATTTAAATACGTACTAAAAAAGTACCAATTACAAGATCATACACATATTGTGCGTTAGCATAAAAAATCAAAAAACTATGAAATATTACAATAAAGCACTTTTAGTAATTATAACTCTATTATTTATCCAAAAGGCACAAGCTCAAAAGATTTTAAAAGAAGACGATCGGAAAATGATAGTTAACCTGATTTATGGAATAAATAGTGAGATCTTAAAAGTTGAAGATTTTAAATTCAAAACAGCAATTTATAATTCAGAAGATTATTTTTCAAAACCATTTTCATTTGAGGAAGCAGATTCTTGCTATAAGTTGATGAATAAAACTGCAAAAATTAAAATTGAAAAAGACCGACTATACTTTATTGCCAACATACTTAATACTTTAAATGACGATAAACTACGTAGTTCATTAATTGAAATCAACAAGTCAAAAAATAAACTTTTTTATGGTAAAGATTCATTAGTAATCAAAAATGCACAAGGAGGAGGAAATAGAATTGAAAACGATATTTATCAAATTACTCGCAATTACCCTTTAAATAGTAACCAATCCGATAGCACAAAAATTCATGGTTCTTTGATCATGAAAATGGATTTTATAGTAGGTTACAATTCTATTAATTTAACAAAAAATGAGATCGGAAAAAAATTGACTATTGGAAAGGATTCTATTGAAATAATCAATATAGTTGATAACGTACTCGTATTAAAAGGAGACACAGATAATATTAATTTAATAAATTTTGTATCAAACAATACAGTTCCGAAACCCTTAACAATGGATGATAAAGGATATGATATAGAGAAATCATTTTCTTTCTCATCAGTAACAATGTTTAAATCTATTTATGAAAATATAGTCGTAAAAAAAATAAATTTGGAAGACTTTGACAAAATGATGACTATTGATAAATTAAACGAAATTCAAAAAGAAGAACAATACAAAATAATAAAAAATATAGCTAAAATTGGTGAAAAAATTATACTGTACAAACCTATTTATAAAACGTATTATTTAACAGTCAATTACAATAAAAATAAAAAATAATATTAAACTCACAAAATATTCGTGAAATTAGAGGTTGAAAGGGATACATAAATGATTGCAATCCTATAGAATTGTAGCGTAAAACTAACTCTTTTGATTTGATTTTTCCGTTCTTTATAAATACCTAAGTTAATAGATGAAAAGAGAGAGATCATAAGGTTTCTTTAAAAAAATAATAAAATTTTATTGATAAGATAATAGCAATAGATATGAAACAATGTTTAGAATGTGACGAAAAATTCGTAGGTCGCGAAGACAAAAAGTTTTGTAGTGATGCGTGTCGTAATGCTTATAACAATCGCATGAATAAAGATTGTACCAATCTGATGCGCAATATTAATAATAAACTTCGTAAAAATTATCGTATATTAACTGAACTCAATTCAGAAAGTAAAACTAAAACAAACCGAACAAAACTAATAAGCAAAGGGTTTGATTTTGAATATTTTACCTCAATATATACTACTAAAACAGGTAATATCTATTACTTTCTATACGATCAAGGATATAGAGCACTCGAAAATGATTTCTACATTTTAGTTAAAAAAGAATCTTAAAAAATGATTTATAAAGATAAAAAAATTTCAATCTTAGGCTGCGGTTGGCTAGGATTACCCTTAGCAAAAAAACTAATTTTAAAAGGAGAAACAATAAAAGGCTCAACAACTTCTTTAGATAAACTAAAGATTCTAGAAAAATTAAAAATTCAATCCTATTTAATTCAACTATCTGAAGATGGAATTACAGAAACCATTTCAGAATTTTTAGAAGAATCCGATATTTTAGTGATCAATATACCTCCTAAATTACGGAAGAATAGCAATGAAAATTTTGTTACAAAAATTAAGAATCTTATCCCTTATATTGAAACCTCTAGTATATCAAAAGTGCTTTTTATAAGTTCTATCTCTGTGTATGGAGATACGCCTGAAAGAATTATACTAACAGAAAAAAACATACCAATTCCATCCACAGAAGGTGGTCAACAATTAGTAGAAGTAGAACAAATGTTACAAAATAATACAAAATTCAAAACAACTATAATACGTTTTGGAGGATTAATAGGACAAGATAGACACCCTGTAAAACATTTAGCAGGAAAAGAAAACCTAGAAAATCCAGAAGCACCAATAAACCTAATTCATCAAACGGATTGTATAGGTATTATAGAAGCAGTATTAAACCATCATGATCATAATAAAGTATGGGGGAAAACATTAAATGCAGTAGCTCCTTTCCATCCTACACGAAAAAGTTACTATACAAAGAAAGCAATAGAAAACAATTTAGAAATACCAAAATTTATTGATTCAGATACAGAGGGAAAAATAATTGATTCTACCTTTTTAAGAAATGAATTGCAATACGAATTTAATATAGATCTTTATTAATGAAACTAATTCAAAAAATACAGTCCTTAGGATTGCCTATTCTAGCTCTTATGTGGGTTTGCTTTTTTTTTGGTACAACTTGGTTGGCTTCAAAACAAGGAGTAAAAGCAATGCCTGCTTTACAATTAGCTGCTATTCGACAATTTATAGCAGCCTTTTTTTATATAAGTTATTTCTGGTTTAAAAAGGCACCATGGCCCAAAGCTAAACAATGGCGAACTATTTTAATTCTAAGTATTTTAAATTTTGTATTAAGTAACGGACTCAGTACTTGGGGAGTAAAATATATTTCTAGTGGATTAGGAGCTGTAATTGGAGCCATTTTTCCATTATGGATCGTAATTATTAGTTTTTTTAATGGCGAGCGATTATCAAAACTAGCCATTGTTGGATTACTAGTAAGTTTTAGTGGTGTATGTATCGTGTTTTTTGATTATTTAGCTGATTTTATCAAACCCGATTTTCAATTCGGAATTTTTCTTTCTGTTTTAGCTACTATAACCTGGGCTGTAGGTAGTATGTATACTAAAAAGAAAGCTAAAAACTTCAACCCTTATTTTAGTATAGGACTACAAATGCTTATTTCTAGTATTTTACTTTTTGCATATACAGGAGCTACTGGAACTTCTATAGGTTTACTTCAAATTCCGTCGCAAGCATGGTGGTCCATTGCTTATTTAGTGGTATTTGGTTCTATTACTACTTTTATAGCCCTAATATATGTTTTGCAACACTTACCTACCGAAGTAAGCAGTATTTATGCTTACGTTAATCCTATAGTGGCTGTAATTTTAGGAGCCATTATTTTTAACGAACCACTTACTCTTACTTTAGGAATTGGAGTAGCCGTTGTTATCTTTGGTATTTATCTTATTAATAAAGGAATCAAAAAAGGATAGCAAACTAGTAATAAAAAACATTAGTTAATATAAATTATGAGAAAATTACCATTACAATTGTTTGTACTATTTTTAGGTATAGAAACAATTGCACAAGACAAAAGAAATGAAGTCCTGCCCAATGAAAACTTGATTACAGAAAATATTGCACCCATTTCTAAAGAATTACTACAAAAGGTAAAAAAATATGCAGAAACAAGGGGTGCTGGTCTATCAGCCGTACATCCTATAAAAGATGAAGTAATTGTTTTTACGCGCTTTGGATCAACAAATCAATTACATAAGGTAACACAGCCTTTGGGTACTCGTACCCAAATTACTTTTTTTGAAGAACCTATTGCCAACGCATCTTATGAACCAGTAAAAGGAGAATACCTAATCTATAGTCGTGACGCAGGAGGAAATGAATTTGGACAATTATATAAGTTAGACCTAAAAACAGGACAGTCCACCTTATTAACAGATGGAGGACGTTCTCAAAATGGAAACATAACTTGGAAAAAAGAGGGGTCTGGATTTTACTTTTCTTCAACTAAACGCAATGGGGCCGATCGTGACATTTATTATATAAACCCTAATGATCCTTCATCAACTCGATTAGTTTTAGAAGTAAAAGGAGGAGGTTGGAGTATTACGGATATTTCTGAAGATGGGAAAAAACTGCTCATTACAGAAGGTATTTCAGCTAACGAATCACATATTTGGATGCTAGACACCACTACAAGTAAACTAACAGAGATTACTAACAGAACAGATAAAGGCATTGTACAAACAAATGCTAACTTTTCAAAGAAAGCAGATGAAATTTGGTTTACAACGGATCGAGATAATGAATTTAAACGTTTGGCATTATTTAACTTTCAAACCAAAAAAATATCGTATTTAACCTCCTCTATTCCATGGGATGTAGAAAGCTATGATTTGAGTGAAGATAAAACAAAATTAGTTTTTACAACCAATGAAGGAGGAGTCCATAAATTGTATTTGATGGAAACGGCAACAAAACAATTTAAAGCAATTCCTAATATTCACAATGGCTTAATAGGAAGTATGCGATTTACTAAAGAGGGACAAAATATTTTCTTTTCACAATCTACAGCTGATTCTTCTTCGGATGTGTATAAATTAAATTTAAAAACCCAAAAAATTACACGTTGGACAGAGAGCGAACTGGGCGAAATGCAAAAAAAAGATATGTCTATTCCTAAACAAATTGAATGGAAAAGTTTTGACGGAATGAAAATTTCAGGTTTTTACTATCCTGCCTCTCAAAAATTTACAGGAAAAAGACCTGTTCTGATTAGTATTCATGGAGGACCTGAAGGACAGTCCTTAGCATCATTTTTAGGAGCTAATAATTATTATACAAATGAAATGGGAGTAGCCCTAATTTATCCTAATGTAAGAGGGTCTTCGGGATTTGGAAAAACCTATTTAGCTAAAGATAATGGTTTTCTAAGAGAGGATTCCGTTAAAGATATTGGTGCTTTATTAGACTGGATTGCGCAACAGCCCGATTTAGATCAGGATCGTATTATGATTATGGGAGGAAGCTACGGAGGCTATATGACTTTAGCAACAGCATTTCATTATACTGATAAAATTCGTTGTAGTGTAGATGTTGTAGGAATTTCTAATTTTAATACATTTCTAAAAAACACAGAAAACTATCGTCGTGATTTACGTCGTGTAGAATACGGAGATGAACGTGATCCTAAAATGTATGAGTTTTTAGATAAAATATCACCTTTGAATAATACAGAT
Source organism: Flavobacterium columnare (assembly GCF_014844295.1). NCBI lineage: Bacteria > Pseudomonadati > Bacteroidota > Flavobacteriia > Flavobacteriales > Flavobacteriaceae > Flavobacterium > Flavobacterium columnare. The sequence goes on along the minus strand of NZ_CP054494.1, from coordinate 1,765,679 downwards.
AAAATTAAAAAACCAATGTTTATCATCCAAGGAACAAATGATCCACGTGTACCTGTAACCGAAGCTACTCAAATGCGCGATAAGTTAAAAGCAAAAGGAAATGTAGTTTGGTATTTAGAAGCAAAAGATGAAGGACACGGATTCCGTAAAAAAGCAAATATTGATTTTCAACGTTTAGCAGTTATACGATACATGGAAGAATATTTGCTAAAATAGTATTGCTTAAAAAAAATAAAGGTGTTCAAAAAGGCGGCAATCTTGTTATTTAATTTGGTTTAGTAACTTCGTTCCAGTCAACCAAAGTCAAAGCCAATGAAATCAATAGTTAGGTAAGTTACATATATTGATTGTAATACCCTTCTTGTCGGGGTACTGATAAACTAACTGTTGATTTCTTTGCTTTTTAGAACACCTTCTTCTTTTTTATTATTGAATAAATAAAGCCTTTAATTCTGTGGCTTCATCTGGTTTCATTTTTCCAGCTAATACAAGACTTAATTGTTTTCTTCTTAAAGCAGCATCATACCTTGATTTTTCCTCCTCTGTTTGAGGTATTATTTGAGGAACTTCAACAGGTCTTCCCGTTTCGTCTACCGCTACAAATGTATAAATAGCTTCGTTAGCTTTGGTGCGATTCCCCGATTCACGATCTTCAATCCATACATCTAAAAAGATTTCCATAGAAGAATTAAAAGCTCTAGATACTTTTGCTTCAATAGTTACGACACTTCCTAAAGGAATGGATCTATTAAAAGCAACGTGATTTACGGAAGCAGTAACTGTAATTCGTCTGGAATGTCTTCTAGCGGCTATACTTGCTGCACGATCCATTCTAGCTAAAAGTTCACCTCCAAATAAATTATTTAGCGGATTGGTTTCACCAGGTAAAACTAAGTCGGTAATAACAGTTAAAGATTCAGATGGATATTTAGGTTGCATAATTTAAATTTTTTACAAAGATATAATGTTTTTCTTGTATAAAAATTTAAAAAGCCTTCTGTATAGAAGGCTTTTTTGTGAATTATAAATTTTTTATTAATAACCAAGCTTCTGGATTATCCTTTTCCTGAATTGTTGTTAGTTGATGTTGTGCATCTGTATAAGTAGCATAGCTGCCATAAAAAACAGGGAATAAACCTTGTTCGTTTTGATCCATAATTTTAGCATCAGAAAAACCTTTAGCCTTTAATTCATTTACTGTACGCTCAGCATTGGATAAACTTCTAAAAGAACCAGCAACTAGATGAAATGCCAATGTTTTCTTTTCTGAACTAAGATGAACAGGGTTTTCTATAAAAAATGTAGCTTCTTGCAATTTAGTTTCTACTTCTTTTTGAACTTCTTTTTGAACCGTTAACGATTTTGATTGCTCTTCCTGTTCAAGGTAACTTAAATACCCAAAAGTTCCAGATCCTACACCTACCGCTAATATGGCTGTATATTTAAGAAAGTTTCTAAATGGATTTTTCTTTTGAGGAAGTTTAAGGATAGGTTCCTCTTTTTCTTCTTCCTCTAATATTTTAATAGTCTCCTGAGGAACGATTGTTTTTAAAACTTCTCGTTTAATGGTAGGAGATACTAACGAAGTAAGCCCAAACGATGAGGTTAAATAATTAGTATGTTCAAAAGCTTCAAATACAATATGATTTTCAATATTATATTTTAAAATACCAATATTTTTTAAAATAATAAATTCACGTTTCTGTAGTTTTTGTTCCCATTCTTTTACTAAGGAATCCAATTTTGTTACAGCTAGTGTATAGCTTACCCCTTCCTGTAATGCTATATGATTAGCTAATAAACCATCATTATTCTTTATATAACTATTAAATGAAACTACTTTTTTAGGAGGAAAAAAAGTAGTTGTGTTTTCCTGTACGGTAGTTGTTATCGTTTCTGTTAGAAAAGCACCTAGATTGGGGACAATTACACATTGATAACGATAAAGTAATTCGGAAATATATTGTTCAATATTCATCTGTTTTTAATAATCTTTTAAAGTAATCTTACTAACTATAAGAGTGCCATTTTGTTTAAATAGACTGACTCATAATAGGTAAAATTGAAACTACCTCTGATTTATAGAGAACAAAATTAAAAATTACAAGTCAAATTAAAAATTTTATTAACAAATGTTATCAACAATTAAAAAAATAGGTAACTTGTAGTATTATTATTTATACGCCATGTTACATACTGATTTATTTTATGCCTTAGCTCTTTTGAATACAGAAGGAGTAGGAGATGTTATTGCTAAAAGATTGATCTTGAATTGCGGATCAGCAGAAGAAGTATTTAAAACCAACCCCAGACATTTAGCGAAAATTGATGGAGTAGGAGGTTTTTTGATACAGAACTTAAAAAAAACAAATTCATTTACCGAAGCAGAAAAAGAATTATCTTTTTTACTAAAAGAATCCATTAACGTATGGTATTTTCAAGATTCTTTATATCCTACGAGATTAAAAGAATGTTATGATGCCCCTATTTTATTATTTACCACAGGAAACATTCATTTAGAAAACCCAAAAATCATTAGCATTGTTGGTACACGACAAGTAACACGACAAGGTATAGATTTTTGCGAAAATCTTATTCAAGATTTAGCACCTCTTAACCCTGTTATTATAAGCGGATTTGCTTATGGAGTAGATATAGTAGCACACCAATGTGCTATGGAATACGGATTACAGACTATAGGTGTTTTAGCACACGGTTTGAACCAAATTTATCCCAAAAGCCACAAAAAATATATGCGGAAAATGGAAGAAAATGGGGGATTTATAACAGAGTTTTGGAGTACTTCTAATCCTGATAGAGAAAACTTCGTAAGACGCAATCGAATAGTAGCAGGTATTTCAGAAGCTACCATTGTAATTGAGAGTGCAGAACAAGGAGGTTCTCTATTAACTGCCCAGATGGCTAATAATTATCATCGTGATGTTTTTGCTGTACCAGGAAGAGTAACCGATAAATATAGTAAAGGATGTAATAATTTGATAAAAACAAACAATGCACAATTATTAACAAATGCCACAGATTTAATTTACCATCTGAACTGGGATTTAAAAAAATCAATAAAATCTATACAAAAACAACTGTTTGTTTCTCTCGAAACAGAAGAACAAATCGTATATGATTTTTTAAAAACTAAAGGCAAAGAACATCTAGACTGCATTGCACTCCAATGTGAGCTGCCCGTTTATAAGCTGTCTTCTATACTCCTAAATATGGAATTAAAAGGCGTGATTAGACCTTTACCTGGAAAATATTTTGAGATTGTTTAAGTATTTTTAGGGTAATATCCCATAAAATCTGTAAGTTAGAAAATTAAGACTTGGATTTTTAACTTACAGATTTCGTGGGACAGTGTCAATAATCTATTGTATGTTCAGTACTCATACTTACAATAGCAGTATTCTCTTTTACTGTAATATGATATATTTTCTGCTTTTTTGATAATTCACATTTATTGCGGTAGTAATTGAATAACTTCCTTCAATTAGAAAGGAAAATTCTCGATCTGTTTTTTTTTATTTTAAAACAACTTTAACAAACGGTTGAGTATATAATTCCTTCTTTATAGTTATTCTTAGTTGTAAAAAGGACTTTTTATAATCTCCTTGTTTATTTGTATTTTGAGTATTTGCTGAAACTGATTCAGTTTTAGTAGTATCATTTTTACACGAAAAAATGATAAATAAAATTATTAAAAGACTAATAGATTTTTTTTTCATAATTTGATATTGATTGTAGATATTCCTATTTTTTTAAATAAAAAAAGCCTCAGTATAATAACTGTGGCTTTGGATGTTATCGTCATAATGAGAAATCTTTGTTAGATGATAAAATTAATCTACAATAATTTTTGATTTATGTACATAGCCTTTTTTTCCATCCTGAGTGATAACAAACCACCAATCACCATTTTTTTTAATAATTTCTATTTCAGAACCTGTTTTGACAGTCCCAAGTATTTCTGATGAAGAATTTTTATCTTTTCTAATGTTAGTAAATCCATCTTTGTCCTCTATATATCCTCTTTCTGTATATTCAGATTCAGCGGGATTTTCTATATCAGAATATTTTTCCAGTTTTTGGAAACGATAATAATTTGTATTCTTAAAAGTAATTTTTAGTGCCTTGTCTTCTTTGTAGAATTCTTGTAGAAGTTGATAACCTCTATTGTCATTAAGGTCATTGAGATCATCATTACTCAATTGAATTTCTAATAAATAAGCCAGTGTTTCAAATTTTAATTTAGAATCTATCTGTTTATCATTTTTATTTCTATCAGAAAAAAGAAAACGAGTTAAATCATAAGTAAAGCTTGGATTAATCTTTACTAAGTTTTGTAGCATTTTTTTTCTTATTCTTTCTTTGTCAATTCGATTAAACCATAAAAATGATTTTAGATAATAATTAGGAAATTCATCTGCTCTTGAAAGATTCTTTAAGGCAGTAGTAGTTAAATTATCATCTTTTTCATAGTTGAATAAAATAACTAAATCATTTTTTAAATCATTATTACTATTTGATAGATTAGTGATTGCATTTTTGTCATTCAAAAATAAAATTTTATTTAGTGTAAGCATATTTTGAAAAAAAGCATTCTTTTCAGTTTTAATACTTTCTTTTAAATTATCTAAATCAGGTAGTATGTCTGCTCCTTCTTTTATGTATTTTCCTTCAGTTGATAAGACATAATCTGAATCTTCGTCGAAAAATTTTATTTGTGTATATCCAGTTTCAGATACTTGGCTATTATCTATTCCTAAATTATAGTTTGTTATAGCACTAAAATCGTAATCACTTTTTAATCCATTGTTGTTAAAATATTCTTTGAAAATCTTTATTTCTTTTTCCGAATCTGTTTTCTTTATGTCTTCTTTGCACGAAAATATAAAGAAACCTAATGAAGTAATTATTATTTTTCTCATTTACTTTTTTTTAGTTTGTCGAGTAACATACAACAAAAAAATGTATTATGCCTATCATAATTAAACAAATTATTTTTTACATTTTTCAGATATTGTTTCTGAATTGTAATCTTCAAAAAGAATCCTTCCAAAGTTTTTTTCTGAAAAATTATACGTTTTTTCATCCTCATCGCCTGAGCTTCTCACCGTTTCAATTTTGGAATATTTATGTAAGATTATTTTATTATTTATTTTAGAATATTTAAAAGTTGTATACTCCTGTAAAATACCAGAACCAGAACCGTTGACTTGTTCTACAGTAAAATAGTTGTCTTTTATCTTAATGTCATTGAATCCTGCGGCAACATTATCTCTATAATATTTTTGAATAATGTTTTTATTATGGAATAAATCATCATTAATAACAACACATACCATAAATTCTTTATAATCATCAACATCTGATTTTTTTGAAAAAGCAGTTGAAAACACAATTATTTTGTCATTAATATTATCTTGATTTAAATCGCATTTTTTTTCTAAAATATTTTTGAAACCTTTTTTTTCAAGGTTTTTAATGAAGTTTAAATTATCAGTTACTGATTTATCTTCCTCTTTGAGTTTAATTCTACTTTTATGTACATACCCTTGTTTCTTGTTTTTATTTTGTATTTTCCACCAGTTGTCAATACTTTCAATCACTGTGATTTCTTCACCTGATTGTAATTTGTCTATTATTTTTGAATTCGAATTTTTTTCTGCTCTTAAATTCGTGTAACCATCTTTGTCAAAAATTTGATATTTACTCTGTCTATTTTTAGAAATATTTTCGGGGTCTTGATTTTTTTCTATTTTCATTTTTCCAAAAATCATTTTTGACTTATTCTTCATTTCTTTTTCAAGAACAGTATTTAATTCATTTGGATAATCTAGATTTTCACTGTCAAAGTAAAATCTCCAAAAAGAGGATATATCTTTTTCATTTAGACTACTTAATAAGTTGACAAAATCTTTGTTAGTTTTAATGATACTATGTAGTTTAGTTTGAAAATAACCAACCGCATCAGCTTCCCATTTTCCATTTATTGATATTTTAATGATTTTATTTTGATAAATCTTGTATTTTGGTTTAATTACTAAAGTAAAGAAATAGTCAATATACTCATTTGCATTATTATAAAGTAAATTTGGTTTTTCTAATTTATCGTTCCAACCAAAAATTGATTTGAATTTATTGAAACTATCAGGGAAATTATCTAAAAACAATTTTTCATTTTTAGATATAAATGTCTTTTCTAACTCTTTAGCGCTATTTTGAGCATAATTGTTATGCGAAATTAGCAACAATAAAAAAATAATTAATCTATTCATAATTTGCTGTTATAATAATTTTAGCTTTTTCTACTCCTTTTTCTTTTACGTAGGCATTTATTTCTGCTAATTTTGCTTTACTGCCACCCACATAATCTTTTGACTTTGTTGATCCAGCCAAAAGACAGCCTTCTGTTTCCGAAGCGTTATTTCCTGAATGTATTAAAATAGCTCTTGATTCAGAGACTACGTCATTATATAATTTTAAAACACCTTTTTGTTTGGTGCCGTAATGCCATTTAAGATTGTAAGTTCCTACTGGAATTCTCTGTTCTTTTCCTGATTGTGTAGTGTCAGGTCCTTTTTCTTCTAAAATATATCCTTTTATATCTGTACCATCAATTGTAAACTCGCCAATAGTTGAAACATCTGTTTGCCATCTTCTTACTAATCGTATTATTGTTTCTTCGTTTGAGGTAACTTCTTCTGTTTTTGTAAGGTTACATTTATTTACCTGAAAGGTAATTGAAGTTGAAGTTGTAAATACATTCTGCTTTAAATTGTGATTTCCATCAACATCTTTACCTACTTTTATACAAACAGGTTTTGTGTCAGATTTACCATTAACAATGGTATCAATTTTTTTCCATTTCCAAAATGCCATCGAGGATAAAACAGCTATTGAAACATCACTTATTACCAAATCTGGATTTGTAATAATGTCAGCACCTTCTTTTTGGGTATAAGTATTGGCATAGGCATATGCTTTTCTACCTGTAAGTTGCAATAGTCCTTTACCTCTAAAATTCCAGCCATCATTTTCTTGTGTATTCCCTAACTCTTTACCTTTTTTAAATTTATAACTATATGCCCAATTGGCTATTTTTTTTGATTTTCTTTACTGACATCTACACATTTTGGATCAGTTCTATCCATAATTACTCTACCCCATTGCTTAGCATTTATTTTTCCTTCAGGTGTTTTAAAGGCACTAAATTCAGAAATTAGCTTTTCCCAATACCAATTAAAATTTTCTCCATTCTTTACATGTAAACCAGCTCCAGATTCTATACGTGCTTGAGCAAAGAAATGAGCTTTGTTCCAGCAAGTGTTCATACCAAGCTCTTTCATATACTTATTATAGGTTGCTGCTACTTTAGTCAAGGTTATTTGATCCGCTTGTGAAAATATTTGTCTAAGTTCAGCTATCGTTATTTCTTTATTACAATTAGGACATTTACCTACTGCTTTCTTTTCCTCTTTTTTCTCCACCTTTGTTTTTCCTATAACAGCGGGGCTTTTTCCTTCGGGGATTTCAATGGTGTGGGGTTTGTCTCTTTGAGCGGTTCCTTGGGTTTCTGCCCAATCCCATATTTCGTCTATGGTTTCTGAAATGCTTCTAAATACTCCTTTCTCTTCTTTTTTACTCCTTGGTTTGTGCTCTGCCGGAGAACCTTTGGCTTTTTTAATTGCCGTGGGTTGTGATGGTTTTTTATTTCTACGTTTGAGGTTGTGTGTTTTTTGGTTTTGTAATATTCTACTGTTACATAAAATTCTAGTTCTCGTATGTCTGTCTCGCCTTCCATGGCTTTTTTCATTAGTGCTTTGGTTAGCATAAAGTCTACTTCTGCATCTCCGTATAGGTCTACTTTTGCTTTTTTGGTATCAATGAGTTGGTTGGTTGTATTGTGTCCGCTGCCTTTTGCATCGTCTTCCCATAAGGTAAATAGGACTTCTTTGTTAAACATATTTATGCAATGGGCTTTGGCTCGTAGTTTTTCTGTAAAACTAAAAACGCTGCCTTTGCTATCGTCTACGTAGTTTAGGTCTACTTTGCAGATTTTCGGGATTTTGCTGGCTTTGGGGGTTATGATTAATCCGCCTCCTTCGGGTTGGTATAAATATCCTTCCAATCGGTAGGTCTCTCCTACTGAGGATTCGCCAAAGGTAAAACTGCTGTCTCCTTTTTTCTTAATATGGGTGGTGGTAAATCTACCATCGCTTCTTTTTTTGAATAGTTCCCAGGTAACCTTTGCTTGTTCTCTTTCGGATATCGGGGTATTAGGGTACCATTCGGATATGTGATAGGTGTATTTTTCGCCTACTGTGGGCGAGGTTACTCCTGATATTGCGGATATGCCTTTTTTCATTATAAATCTGTGTTTTTATTACCAAGCTTCGTTGTTTTTACTGCTGATTTCTTCTTGAAATTCTTCAAAATTCATAATGGGGTTGTATAAATGTTGTTCTCGTGGATTGGCTTTTTTTACTTGGCTTTTACTGCTTTGACTTTGTTGTCCGTGTTTTAAAATCGTTATTTTACCTCCTGTACTGCACATTAATTCGGATATTTCGGTAACGCATTTTTTGTCTAAAATTTTTACTTTGTCGTAGGTTTTACTCCATTTTCCGGCTGCTACTTCTGCCTCTAATAAGTCTTCTAAAGCGCAATATAGGTTGTGAAATGCTCGAAGATGGGCTCCGTCTTTTATAGCAAATTTTTCAGCTAAGGAGTTTAGGGTGTCTCCTTTTTGTACTACCTGTACAGACCAACTGATGTTCATAAGTTTAAAAACAGAATATAACAACATTTGTTTTTTTTCTATTAGCAAATTTAAAAATTTCGCATTAAATAATATATTTTAATTATTTAACTAAATGTAATTTGTTTTTTATTTTTTTTTATTTACACATGTGTTTTTTTTGTGCATTTTTTTAAAAACACACAATATATAATAAACTAAAGATATTTTTACGTGAAGCTAGGATTCAATAAATAATGTTTTCTGATATGAGATCTTATCTTTTTTAGTGTGTTTAGATTCCTTTTTTAATAAATTTTGGATAGATTTTTATGTAGCATCAAAACATTATCATCTATAGCACAGTGAAAGATATTTAATATTTTGTGATTTTTAAATATTAGATATTAAATTTTTTAAAAAAAAATTGTTTTATAACTTATATTTTTTTTCTTTGTAAGAAATTACATCCATTATTATGATTTTTTTAACAGATATTACAGTTGTAAATTGCTTTCAATTTTTTGTATCTTTGTACTGTTTCACAGTCTAAAACCCTTTTAATCAGTTTTTTTATTTGTTGTGAATTGCTTTCAATTTTTGATTTTTTCATAATGCGTTACAATTTCAATTAAAAAAGAAATTGGTCTTTTAGCTCTTTTTGCTTCCTTTTAGGAATTAGCAGTTAAACTTTGATTTTTTTTTATTCTAATATAAGAATACTTATATCCTACTAAAAGTTTTAGAAAATCAGAGGATTAGTATATAAACTGAGTTCCTCTAAAAAAGAAGGTTCTATATTTCGTACTAATCTAAAAGTTTATTCTTTTTTGTCATTCTTGGTTTCTTTGGGATGATTTAGTACTAATCAGATACCATGTTAACTAAAAAAATCATACGTTTTTATTTAGGTTATCCAACTCCTTTCGTGTGAGTTAAGTTGATTTAGAAACTTTCCTATGCTAAGTTTTTATGTTTTTATCAAGTTGTATTAGAATACGAAAGGAATATATAGACTTAAAGGAGTGTTTTGTTTTTTATCGAGGATGAGGACAAACAAAATAAAATTGTTTGTCCTTTACTTCTAAATAGGTTGAATGAGGTGGGGAGAACGGGGATTATTTGATTACTCTTGTAATAGTACCTAATCTATCTAATTTTAATTTCCAACAGTTTGATTTAATTTGAATACCTTCAATGGAGTTTTCCATTTTATTAGAAGTACTAAATTCCATTTTGTTTACAATAGAAGTGGCAACCTCAGCCTTAATAAAAAAACATTGTTTTCCAGAGGAACTGACCATTTTATAAATTCTATTGGTTTGGTCTTTTGTCAAATTCTTAAAATCTACAATATCTGGATTTTCTATTTCATCTAATGTAGGTACGAATACTAGATCTTGTGGTGATAATGCAAAGACTAAAGTATTTTCTTCTTGATTTTTTTCTGGCACTGCGGACATTCCTTTCTTTAATGTTTCTAAAACATCATTAAAAGGGATTGTTTCAAAATAACGATTATTTTCTTGGTCTTTATAAATGGCAAAAAACAAATTTGTTCCTTTTTCGGCTTCTACATATTTGCTCTTTTTGTTGCCTTTATTCCCTAAAGGAAACTTTACTCCTTCTTCATAAATACGTACTTTATAAATAGGTTTATGATGAAAACCATTGTTATATTTTGTTATCGTTGCGTTTAGTTCTTCTATCCCTTCTGGGGAAAAAGCCAATTCAGGACTTTTTTTATATTCTAAATAATTTTTGAGTATTTTTTGAATTCCTGTGTCCGTAATTTTTTCAATAGATTTAAAATCCATACTGCTATCCAATACCTTGCGCGTTGCTGTTAAGATTTTTCCTTTGGCTGGTGTTTTATATGACAAATGTACTTTTCCAGAAATGGTTTCTTTATGTAATGGTTTACGAATGGCCCAATTATCTCCTTTAATTTGTCTTACTTTTACTTTTTTTCCATTTTCATTATACTTTTCGTAGTAGTTTACGGTTTTGTTTATGATTCTTAAATTTTGTTTAAAAGACGGAATAATAGATTCTAAAATATCTTTTGTGTTTTCAGTAAAATCAGCCCAAGGCTTTATAAAAACCCAATTGTATTTTGTTGGATCATTATCATTGTATTTTTTTTCGCATAATTGTGCTCTGATATCCAATCGTGATTTTTGAAGTATTTCACGATAATTTTCTTTCTCAATTGCGTTCTTCTTTAATTTTTCACCTTGTATATTTTGGTTATTCATATAATTAATATGGTTACGAGTAATACAGGCTATTACAATGGCATCTAAGGCATGATGGCGATGATCTAGTCTTTTTTTATGAAATCCTTTAGCATACTGATCAGGCACTATAGGCATCCTTTTTTGTTTTTGTTCACTATAGGTAGTAAACAAATTTGTTTTTGTAATTGTGTTTAACCGCTCGAAGCGATAGAGTAATAAATCATTCCAGACATCATTAAGATCCCAATCGTTTTTAAGTGCTCGGGTCATTTTTCCTGAAATAGATAAGATATTTGTTGAATTTATGCCATTATCTGTTCCGTCTTCTTTTCTAACTATTTTAGACAATAATTGCATCACATATTTACTTACGTAACGGGTATCGTTTAACTGCTTTTCAACCATTTGTACTGGAAGTTCTTTTAACAAAAGGTTTTCTCTTTTAGCTTTGTTTTTTGCATAATATGTAGTAACAAAATTCCAATATTGTTCTGGGCTTAATAACCTTATTGTTTTGCCTTCTTCTAAAGTAACCTCTCGTATTTCGTGGTTGTTAATAAATTCGTATCCTAATTGATTATTTTTTAATCTATTTATTTCTGTTTCGCATATCACTTTATTTGATAGGTTGTCATCATAATATTTACTTCTAGGTATGATATGTTCTATTTCATAATTAGGAGTAAACAATTTGCTTAACGGAATGGATTGGCCTGTGTAAGGCGATTTATATTTATGTTCTAACCAGAGTATATAAAGTTCTAACTGCTTTTTTGTAGGTTGATCTGTATTGCTGATTTTTATAATATCCTCTTCTATTTCAATTCCTGAATTTAAAGCCCCTTCTTCAAATATTTTTAAAATTTCTTGGTGTTTGGGCGAATTGGGTTTTACGTTTTCAACACCTTGTGTAAATAGCTCTATAAGGAGTGCTTTTATTCTTGTATTTGTAGATTCATTTTTAGTATTAGTACTGGATAATTTTCTGCGTTTATCAACAGGGTTTTTTAAATCTTTCCCTAACTCTATATGTATTTCGTTGAAAAAATCTTTTTTACCTTGGCCTTTTTTTGACCATATATCTCTTACTACTCGAAGGGTTTCGGTTACTACTTGTTCTACAATAGGGTTTCTTAGAGCATGTTGTTTAAACTTTTTTAAGAAAGTATCTATATCTTGAGGCGATTTCCATTTTTCAATTTCAGAACTTTCGTTATGGCTATTGTATACTATATACCCTGCCAACCAAAGAGGTAGGTTTTTAAAATCATTTTCGTTAGAAAAATGATTTGTTTTTTCTCTAACTAGAGTAGAAATAGTATCATTTTCTTCACCTGTAATAATACATTGGATTTTTTGTTTGGTAATTGGGTCAATATCATCATAATTCCAATATTTTCCTACTCGCATTAATGGTAATAATTTCTTTATTGCTTTTAAAGAGTAAATAGCATAATCATTTTTAAAAGGAGGAATTCTTTTAAAGGTATTTACAAAAGATTTTGTATCAAGGTGATTCTTAAGAGCAAATTTTGCTAAGGCTTTTTCATACTGCTTTTTATCTGTTACGGAATAAATAATATGCCAAAGATTATAAAGTCTTTCTTTATCTAAAAAATCGTCTTGAGCATTGTAAATTTTATCTAATTTATTTTTTAATAAAAAATAGGTTTCACCACAAGGATAGGTTTTAGATTCATCTTTTTCATGATCATATACATAATTCCAACGATATTCTTTAACCTTAGTTTTAACTTGCTTGGGTTTTAGATCGGGAAATTTTGTTTTTACTAAATATTCTAATATCCCTTTATGGTCAATTTCTTTTTTATTCCATAAAAATTCGAAAAGATTTTCAAAATCTTGTTCATTAGTAAGAAAAAAATCCGTGCAATTATCACTGGATAATTTTTCATATATTTTTAGGTTTTTTATCCATTGCCATAAACGAAACTCTTGAAATAAAGGATGTGATTTAGCAACTGCTGGGATATACTCTCTGATTTTTTTATCTTCTTTTTTGAATGTACGACTTTCATAAGTACATTTTCCAATATTATATTTTGGGGCTTTTAATGGACGTTGATAATACAAAATATCATTAATAAATAAGTACGCAATATCCTTATTTTTTAATGCGCTTTTATATATCTCGTTCTTAGGATATAATTCTTCTAAACAAGCTTTATAGAGTTTAGAACTATTCAGTTCTAGGTGATATTCTTTTTGTTTGTTAATGATTTGTTGAAGCTCTTCTTTGTAAATACTTCTATCTATGGTTCGTATAAAATCACCTTTTATTTTAAGATCAGGGGTATTAAGTAAGGCATCATAAATATACGTTCCAAGAGTCTTTCCTGATTCGTAAATTTCTTTTTCTGTCTTTTTTTTAAGTAGCGTCCAATCTCCTTCACTAGGGGCTCTAAAACTTCTTTTTTCTTTTCCTTCTTTATCTTTTTTAATAGACCCATCTTGATTCAGATCAGTAGTAACAATAAAATCTTTTGTTTTCCCTTCCCAATTAAATAAGGGCGTTTTACTTTCTCTCCTATACGTCCATCCATTTTCTAGATTAATACTATACCATCTTTTATCCCTTCCTTCTTTGGGTTGATCCGCTACAACATCTATAATTTTTAGAGAATAAAATTCTACTTGTTTGTTCGGTACACTCTCCTCTTCCTCATCTCTTAATTGATTGTATCCTCTTTTTTGGTTAAACTGAAGTAATAACCAAGCTAATTCTTCCTTTTCTATTCTTTGATTTAATGCTTTTTTTCGTAAATAATAAATAGTCCAATCATAAGGGATTTTTTTATTATTAGTAAGTAGTTCAGGGTGTTTTTCTTGAAATTCTTTTAGCATTTCAAGAAAAGAATTTTGAAAAATAAATTGATTTTGATTGTATGCTAACTTAGGTTCTGTATTAGGCAGAAATTTTCCAAAATATTTTTCAAAATCAATGCTTTCAGCATAATGTTTAGGTAAAAAATCTAGTACGTTTAAAACCCTATGTAAACGCTCTCTTCTTAATAAGAATCTTTGTATTAATTTGCGTTTACTACGATAATCTGTGCGTAAAGCGGTTTGCGTTTCAGTAATTGCTCCTGAACCAAATTTATCTAAAATATCTTGTGTCATAGGTATGATCCTACTACCAGCCGCTATAATTTTACCTTTTTTGTTTTCATAGTCTTCATTTACTAGAGCCCAACCAATAGAATTGGTCCCTATATCTAATCCTAAGTTAAATTTCATCATTAGTGTACTTATTTATAACAATATTATTATAAAAAATAAACTAATACTATTTTTTTAATCAAAAAATTGTATATTCGTATAACAAAATTTGAAAGCAATTCACAATAAGGATTATTCCGTTGTGAAAACATTTAGGTTGCCTCTTGCCTATGATCAGGAGGCTTTTTTTATTTAAAAAAATCAGCAATTTTACGATCGTTGCCCAAACGTGGTAATTTATTTTGTCCACCTAACTTACCAATAGATTTCATATATTCCTGAAATCCGTTTTTTGCCACTTTAGTAATCACAACAGTCTGTAAAACGCGTCCAACGATTAGATCATCGTAATAAACGTTTTGTTTACGCATGGCTTGATCGATTTTTAATGCAAAAGCTTTTAAATCTTCGGGTTCATTTTCAAATTCAATGAGCCATTCATGATAGGGTAAGCCTTCTGAGGGATTAATTTGTGGAGCAACTGTAAATTCATTTACCCGAACTGATGTCCCTTCCATAGCTTCTTGTAGAGCACTTTCTACCTCTTTACCTATGACATGTTCTCCAAAAGCTGAAATATAATGTTTGATTCGTCCAGAAACTATTACTCGATACGGACTTAAAGAAGTAAATTGTACTGTATCCCCAATATTGTATGCCCACAATCCCGCATTCGTAGATATAATCAATGCGTAATTAATCCCTAATTCGACTTCTCCAATGGTATATCTTTTAGGGTTTTCTGTAAAAAACTCATCGGCTTTTATAAACTCGTAAAAAATTCCAAAATTCAACAACAAAAGCATTCCTTTTTCTTTCTGAGAATCTTGATATGCGAAAAACCCTTCGGAAGCTGGAAATAACTCTATAGCATCTACTTTTCGCCCAATTAAATTTTCGAATTTTGCGCGGTAGGGTTCGTAATTTACGCCACCGTAAATAAACAAATTGAAGTTTTTAAAAACCTCACCAACTGGCTTTTTAGCTTTTTCGGAAAGTTTTTCAAAATACATTTGTACCCAGGATGGAATTCCAGAAATTACCGCCATGTCTTCGTGAAACGTTTCTTCAACAATGGCATTGACTTTAGTTTCCCAATCTTCAATACAATTCGTTTCCCATGAAGGCATACGGTTTTTTTGAAGATACTTTGGAACAAAATGTGCCACAATTCCTGAAAGTCTTCCTAATTTGATTCCGTTTTTTTCTTCCAGAATTGGGCTCCCTTGCAAAAAAATCATTTTTCCATTTACAAAATCAGCTTTACCTGTTTCATGTACATAACTTAAAATGGCATTACGAGCTGCTTCTATGTGATACGGCATAGATTCTTTAGTTAGCGGAATGTATTTTGCTCCTGAAGTCGTTCCTGAAGTCTTTGCAAAATAAATAGGTTTACCAGTCCAAAGAATATTTTCTTCTCCTTTGACTACTCGATCTACATAGGGACGTAATTCTTCGTAATCGCGAACAGGGACTTTTTGAACATAATCATTATATGTGTGTATTTGTTCAAATTGATGGTCTTTACCAAACTGGGTGTTTTTTGCCTGTTGAATTAATTTTTTAAAGATTTTTTGTTGGGTTTCAATAGGATTATTTACCCACTTTTGGGTTTTATGATAAATGAAGGAGGCAAATAGTTTTGCTCCAATACTTTTGATCGACATTATTTACTATCTTTTTTCGCAGCTGCTTCTACTTGTTTTCGTAATTCTTTTTCTTCTTCGGATACTTGCATATCATATTCCGATGGATCCACATAATCAGAAGCTAAAATAGAATCTTTGTTTACTTTAGCATATTCTAAATCGCCTGTTAATACTTTTTTAACCGATTGTATATAAGCGTCATTCTTTTTTATCTCAAAATCTAATGAATCTGATTTTAAACCTAGTAACAATGCTTTTTCTTTCAATTCTGTTGATGAATATCCTGGGATGTATTCTCTTAAAGTTGTAAAAGCAATTATGTAAGTAGTTACTGAAATTAAAAAAATAGCGCCAATGGATAATAATAGAAAAACATTTAAAATGGTTAATCGAAGTGAAAATTGTTCTTCAAAAGTATCTTCATTTAAGATAATTAAACGTCTTTTCGTGATAATTTTATCAAGAAATTCTTTGCGTTTGAATCTTTTAAGTATCGTCATAAACTAAATTTATACCTATTACAAATATAGGAAAATAGAATGGCTCTTCAGTATACGAATAATAATTCGTTAAAAATTACATTTGAGTTTTTTCTTTATTATCTTTGCAAAGTAATTTAAATGCAACTTTTGCACAATTTTTAAGAATATGGGAAGATTAGGTCCAACGGAAATTATACTAATAATTGCAGCTTTATTATTGTTATTTGGCGGTAAGAAAATTCCTGAATTAATGAAAGGTTTAGGAAGTGGATTGAATGAATTCAAAAAAGCTTCTAAAGGAGAAGATACTGCTGCACCAAAAAAAGAAGAAGAAACTAAAGAGTAACTCTTACTATTTACCTTCTTTTTATGGATAAAATAGACGCAAAGATTCTTAATATTTTACAACAAGATTGTACACTTTCGGTGAAAGATGTTGCGGCTATGGTGGGGCTTTCCTATACTCCTACTTATGAAAGAATTAAACATCTTCAAGAATCAGGAGTTATTAAGAAAAGTGCTGTTATTCTTAACCCTTCAAAAGTAGGTATCAAGCTATTTGCTTACTGCAATATTACACTCAAAAAACAATCTCGAGAGCATTTAAAAAATTTCGAGGATGAAGTTATGAAAATGCCTGAAATACTAGAAGTTACTAGTCTTTCAGGTATTTACGATTATATGTTAAAAATTGCGACTACAGATATTGATGCTTACAATAATTTTGTAGTGAATAAATTAGCCAATATTCCAAACATTGGACAATATCACAGTAATATTGTGATGAGTATGGTGAAAAATGAAACTTCTTACTATTTAGCTGAGGATTAAATCATTTTCTTTTTCTTTTTAATAAACTCCTCTTTGATTTTATCATTTTGCAAATTACCAATACTTCCTTCGTGGGTATGGTTTAGCGTTTCATAATTATAGATAAACTGATTTTCTTCCACTTGTTTTGAAACTATTTTATAGGCTTCTCTGAACGGAATACCGGATAAAACCAATTCGTTAACGGCTTCAACCGTGAATAGATTCAAATATTTTTCGTCTGATAGAATGTTTTGCTTAATGGTAATATTTTCTAACATTACTTGAAGCATGTCTAAACATTCTTTTAAGGTGATAATCGCTGGGAATAAACATTCTTTGGTTAATTGCATATCCCTGTGATACCCCGAGGGTAAATTGTTAGTCAATAACGTTAGCTCATTAGGCAAAGCTTGAATTCTGTTGCATTTGGCTCTAATCAATTCGAAAATATCTGGATTTTTTTTGTGCGGCATGATACTACTTCCTGTGGTTAATTCTTTAGGAAAACTAATAAATCCGAAATGTTGATTCATGTACAAACACACGTCCATTGAAAATTTTGTGAGTGTAGCTGCTATTCCAGATAAAGCCATAGCAGTTGTTTTTTCCATTTTTCCTCTCGTCATTTGAGCATAGACCACATTATGATTCATCGATTCAAAATTGAGTAGCAAGGTGGTGAATGTTCTATTTAAAGGAAAAGAAGAACCATAACCAGCACCAGATCCCAAAGGATTTTTATTAGCCATAGCATAAGCCGCTAAAATCAGTTCTAAATCATCACTTAAGCTTTCTGCATAAGCGCCAAACCACAAACCAAACGAGGAAGGCATTGCTAATTGAAAATGCGTATAGCCTGGTAATAACTCGTTTTTATGTTTCTCACTTAAATCAATCAAAGTATTAAAAACAGTTTCGGTCTTTTCGACAATTTGTTTCAATTCTGATTTTAGAAACAACTTAATATCCAACAATGATTGATCGTTTCTGGAACGACCGGCATGGATTTTTTTTCCTACCTCCCCTTTCATTTGAGTTAGTAACAATTCGACTTGGGAATGCACATCTTCTACACCCTCTTCAATTATAAATGACTTATCAAGTACCATTTTCAGAATGGATTGCAACCCCTCGTGGGCTTCCTTTAGTTCTTCAGTAGTTAATAATCCTATTTCATGCAACATAGATGTATGAGCCAAAGAACCTTTGATATCAGCTTCTGCCAAATATAAATCCCAAATAGTATCTTGGCCTATCGTAAATTGTTCCACCATTGCTAAAATGGAAGTTTTTACATTATCTGATGTATTTTGCCACAACTTCATAGTCTATCGTATTAAATTTTTCTAGCATTTCAATATAGATTGCAATGCCTTTGTTGATTTCTTCCACATAAATATATTCATTGGCTGTATGTGATCTTGCCGAATCGCCTGGTCCCATTTTGAACGTTGGAAAACCACTCATCAATGCCTGATCTGAAGTGGTTGGTGAAGCATAAATAGCTCTTCCTAATGCGATACCACTTTGCACAATTGGATGCTCTATTGGAGCAAATGAAGGATTCAAACGAGTCGAACGCGGAATGACTTCGCAATCCACATATTGATTGATAATTTCCAAAGCTTGTTCGTTATTGTATTTATCGGTGGTTCTAATATCCACTGTAAACTGGCATCTTTCTGGAACCACGTTATGTTGTACACCCGCATTGATAATAGTTACCGACATCTTGACTTTGCCCAGCATTTCCGATTCCTCTGGAAATTCGAATGTTCGAAACCATTCGATATCCTTCAACGCTTTATAAATAGCGTTTTCTCCTTCTTCCCTAGCGGCATGTCCTGATTTTCCGTGGGCAATACAATCAATCACAAAAAGTCCTTTTTCTGCGATAGCGATATCCATTTTGGTAGGTTCGCCCACTATTCCAAAATACATCTTTCCTAATTCTGGTAAAACGATTTCCACTCCGTTATTTCCAGAAATTTCCTCTTCTGCGGTGGCTGCATAAATCAAATTGAACTGCAAATCCTGTCTGTCATAAAAATGCAAAAAACAGGCCGCTAGAGAAACCAGTGGTCCACCAGCGTCATTACTTCCCAAACCATATAAAATCCCGTCTTCAATATCTGGACTAAAAGGATTTCTAGTATATTGTTTGTTTGGTTGTACCGTATCGTGATGTGAATTCAGTAAAATTGTTGGTTTTGAATCGTCAAAATATTTATTCTTTACCCAAACATTATGTAGTAATCGATTAGTAAGAATCCCTTTTTGAACAAAAAAATCATTCAGAATTTCAGCCGTATGATTTTCTTGTTTACTAAAAGATTGTGTCGCTATTAACTTTTTCAGCAATTCCAATGCTTCTTTTTGTAATTGTTCCATTCTTTATACTATTAAAGTTCCAATAAACGACTCGCCTTGTTCACTAGCATAATCGGCATGACAGATTTCGACCTTCGCTATTTTAGATTCACTCGCTTTAAAAGCATTTTCCAATTTAGGGAGCATTCCTTTTGAAATAATTTGTGCCTCTTTTAAAGATTGATATTCTTTCTTATCGAGCTTTCTTAACCATGAACCATCGACTTCAGGATTTGTCAACACCCCTAATTTTTCAAAGCAAAATCTAAGATTCACTTCGTTCGTTTCAGAAAGTGCTATAGCTACTTCGGTTGCAATAGTATCGGCATTGGTATTTAATAAATTACCTTTTCCATCGTGGGTAATTGGACTGATAACGGGTACAATTCTATTGTCTATAAGATTTTGCAAAAAACCGGCATGAATACTTTCCACATCACCTACCCAACCGTAATCAATAGTTGGATGATTTCTTTTTACCGATTGAATACAATTTCCATCTACACCACTTAATCCAATGGCATTGCATGATTTTGACTGTAATTTAGCCACAATGGTTTTATTTACCAATCCGGCATAGACCATCGCAGTAATTTTTAAAGTCTCAGCATCAGTAATCCGTCTACCGTCGATGATTTGTTGTTCAATATTCAAATTCTTTGCTACACTGGTAGCCAATTTTCCGCCACCGTGAATCAAAATTTTTGGTCCATCCAACTTAGCAAATCTGTTAAGGAAATCATCTAATTTTATTGCATCGTCAATAATATTCCCGCCAATTTTTATTACATGTACCATAGCTTAAAAATTAGATTCCACTATTTTTTTCAATACCGTTTGAGCCGCATATACTCTGTTTTCAGCTTGTTGTAGAATCAACGAATTTTCGCTGTCCAAAACCTCATCCGATACTTCTACATTTCTTCTCACTGGCAGACAATGCATCACTTTTGCTGAATTGGTTACTTTCAATTTTTCGTTAGTTAACATCCAATTTTCTGTAACAGGTAAAACCTTTCCGTAATCGGTATACGAAGACCAGTTTTTTACATAAACAAAATCGGCATCCTGTAATGCTTTTTCCTGATTGAATTCGATTGTTGCGCCTTTTGTAAACTCCTCGCTCAATTCATATCCTTCAGGATGTGTAATAGTCAAATCATAACCGCTGGACAAAGTCCATTCGGCAAACGAATTGGCTACCACCTGCGGAATCGGTTTGATGTGTGGCGCCCAAGTTAGCACCACCTTTGGCTTCTCTTTGGTTTTGTATTCCTGAATTGTAATCATATCCGCCAAACTTTGTAACGGATGTCTTGTTGCCGATTCTAAACTCACCACTGGGACTTTAGCATATTGCATAAACTGATGGATAATTTTATCGGCATAATCCTCTTCTTTATTTTCCAGATTAGGGAAACAACGAATGGCTAAAATATCACAATACAAACCCATAACGGCAGCTGCATCTTTAATGTGTTCCACAGTTTTTCCGTTCATCACGGCTCCTTCTTCAAATTCCAGTGCCCAACCATCGTTATTTACATTAAGAATCATCACTTCCATTCCTAAGTTTTGTGCGGCTTTTTGCGTACTCATTCTAGTTCTCAGGCTCGAATTGAAGAATAACAATCCGATGGTTTTATTCTTCCCTATTTGAGATATTCTTTCTGTTTTTTTTAATTCTATGGCTTCTTTCACTAAAGCCATGGGGTCTTCAATATCGTTTACTGATGTAAAATGTTTCATTTCTCTTTCATTAATCATTTCTAATCAGGACGTTTACTTCAAAATAATTTTTAAAGCTTGTAACAATTCGTCCAATTCTTTTTTCGTCACTGCCAATGAAGGCAAAATTCTCAGGGTATTTTTATTGCTCGCGGTTCCGGTAAAAATTCCGAATTCGTCCAATAATCGTTTACGCACAGCTGCGCAAGGCTCATGCAATTCGATGGCAACCATTAATCCCATGCCTCTGATTTCTTTGATATTTGGAATGTTTTGCAATTGTTCCATGAGATACTCTCCCATTTTTTGGGCATTCTCCATTAGGTTTTCCTTTTCAATCACTTCTAAAACTGCTAATCCAGCAGTGCAAGCCAAATAATTTCCTCCGAAAGTGGTTCCCAGCATTTCTTTTTTTGGCTGAATATGCGGCGCGATTAAAACACCAGCTATAGGAAATCCGTTGCCCATTCCTTTCGCCACAGTAATAATATCGGGCTGTATTCCCGCATGTTGATGGGCAAAAAATTTCCCCGTTCTTCCGTAACCCGACTGCACTTCATCCAAAATCAAAACAATACCTAGTGTTTTACACTTTTGCGCCACATGTTGTAAAAATGCAGGCTCTGGAATCTGAATACCGGCAACGCCTTGAATTCCTTCAATAATGACACAGCACACCTCATCGTTTACGGCTTGGTCAAAAGCATTACTATCATTTAATGGTAAAAAAGTTGTGTTGTTGTTTTCGTTCACTGGTGCTACAATTGCAGGATTATCTGTACTTGCAACGGCCAATGATGTTCTACCATGAAAAGCCTTATTAAAAGCGATTATTTTTTTTCTTCCATTATGAAAAGATGCCAATTTGAAGGCATTTTCATTTGCCTCTGCACCTGAATTGCACAAAAACAACTGATAATGAGTATAGCCCGAAAGTAGGCCTAATTTTGTTGCCAATTGTTTCTGCTGGTCAATCACAATCGAATTGGAATAAAAACCAATTTTATGCAACTGTTCTGTAAGGCTTGAAACGTAATGAGGATGCGTATGACCAATGGAAATTACGGCATGACCGCCATATAAATCCAAATAGTGTTTTCCGTTTTTGTCCCATAAGTCCGAACCTAGTGCTTTCACAATTTCAATATCTGAAACCGAATACACGTCGAATAGATTCATTTGTGTTGGGTTATTTATAGTTATTGTGTCCATAATTTAAAATGCGCTTGGTTTTAATTTTAACCCTGTTGTTTCGGGTAAACCGAACATCAGATTCATATTTTGCACCGCCTGTCCTGATGCTCCTTTCAATAAATTATCAATTACGCTCACGATCATGACATCCTCTTCGTTTTTTTCCAGATACAGCAGGCATTTATTGGTATTCACCACTTGTTTCAAATGAATGTTTTTAGGTGAAACAAACACAAAAGATTCCTGCTTGTATTTTTCTTCAAATAACGATTGCAATTGTTCTAAAGACTGATTTGATTTTAACGTGATACAAGCCAAAATACCTCTGGTAAAAGAACCTCTTTGCGGTAAAATATGTAGGTTGCCCGAATACACTTGCTGAACTTGCTGTACGCTTTGATTGATTTCTGCTAGATGCTGATGTGTAAAAGCTTTGTATACCGACAAATTATTCTGTCTCCAACTGAAATGCGAAGTTTCGGTCAATGATTGACCAGCACCTGTAGATCCAGTTGTACACGAAGCATACACATCACCACTCAGTAAACCTGCTTCGGCTAAAGGTAGCAACGCTAATTGAATGGCTGTTGCAAAACAACCCGGATTCGCAACATAATTTGCATTTTGAATCGCTGTTTTATTCCATTCTGACAAACCATAAACAAAAGAATGATTAGCCGCAATTCTATGGTCCTGACTTAAATCGATTATCTTAACCGAAGATGAAAATTCAGTCACTATCTTTTTAGCTTCACCATGCGCGACGCATAAAAAAACCACATCGATATCAGA
Source organism: Flavobacterium columnare (assembly GCF_014844295.1). NCBI lineage: Bacteria > Pseudomonadati > Bacteroidota > Flavobacteriia > Flavobacteriales > Flavobacteriaceae > Flavobacterium > Flavobacterium columnare. Next base: position 1,742,416 of record NZ_CP054494.1, on the reverse strand, counting down.
ATGATACGTTTCAGAGAATTTCAAATCGGTATCCCCAAACAAATCATCATGCACTTCATAAATGAACTTCCCAGCATTGCTTTTACTATGCACAAACCCAATTTCCACCTGTGGATGATTAATCAGGATTCTGAGTAATTCTCCTGCTGTATAACCAGCTCCACCAATAATTCCGGCTTTAATTATTTGCATCACTCAATTCTTTAGTAACCTGATGGTAAATCGAGGTTTGATTGCCGAATATTTTTGTAAATCCTTTTACATCTTCGCCGCTCCAGCCGTTGTTCATTTCACCGTATGACCCGAATTTTTCCGACATTAAATCAAACGGACTTTCAATCCCTTTCAATTCATATCTATACGGATGCAAGGTAATGTACACCTCGCCACTAACGGTCTTTTGAGTGTGGGTTAAAAAAGCTTCTATATCTCTCATAGTGGGATCCAGCATTTGGCCCTCATGCAACCAGTTACCGTACCAGCTTGATAATTGTTCTTTCCAGAATAATTGCCATTTGGTCAACGTATGTTTTTCCAGTAAATGATGAGCTTTGATAATCAATTCTGGAGCTGCGGCTTCAAAACCCACTCTTCCTTTAATCCCTATAATCGTATCTCCTACGTGAATGTGTCTTCCAATTCCGAAAGGTTGTGCCATTTGCTGTAAATATTCAATGGCAATAGACGGATGTTCAAATGAATGTCCATTTACTGAAATCAGTTCGCCTTCATTAAAACTCAATATAATATCTACAGATTCAGTAGCCGAAACCGGTGTTGGCCATGCTTCTTCCGGTAAACTTTGATACGAAGTCAACGTTTCTTTACCTCCTACAGAAGTTCCCCACAATCCTTTATTAATACTGTACACCGCTTTTTCGAAATTGAAGCTTACACCATGTGATTTCAGGAATTCGATTTCCGCTTCTCTGCTCAGTTTTTTATCCCTGATTGGTGTAATGATTTCCACATTAGGCAACAAATGATTAAAAATCATATCAAAACGCACTTGGTCGTTACCAGCTCCTGTACTTCCATGAGCAATCGTGTGAATTCCCAATTGGATGGCATATTCGGCAATGCTTTTTGCTTGAACCGCTCTTTCCGCACTGACACTTAAAGGATATGTTCCATTTTTTAATACGTTACCATAAATTAGATACTTAATGCAATCGTCATAATATTCCTTGCGTACATCAATGCATATATACGATGCCACACCACTTTGCAATGCCTTTTCTTCTAAAATTGCAATCTCTTTCTGATCGAACGCTCCAGTATTTATTGTTACGGCATGCACTTCATAATTTTCAATTTTACTCAAATACACCGCACAATAGGTTGTGTCTAAACCGCCACTATACGCTAATACTATTTTCTTTTTTTGCATTTTTTTGTTCTTTGATATTAGTGTCATACAGCATGGCTGTACACAAACAATTTTTATAATTTTTACTTTGCAGAATTTCGAAATTCACACAACTCTGGCAACCTTTCCAGAATTTTTCATCGGTAGTTAATTCCGAGTAAGTTACTGGCATATAGCCTAATTCCGAATTGATTCGCATCACAGCTAAACCAGTGGTTAATCCAAAGATTTTAGAATTAGGGTATTTGGTTCGTGATAATTCAAAAATTTTAGATTTGATCATTCGTGCCAATCCGCTCTGACGGAATTCTGGTGATACAATCAATCCCGAATTCGCCACATATTCTTCATTTTGCCAGGTTTCGATATAACAAAACCCAGCCCATTCCTTATTTTCTGTCAAAGCAATGATCGCTTTTCCTTCTTGAATTTTTTCAATAATGTATTCAGCCGATCGCTTTGCAATACCCGTACCTCTCACTTTCGCTGATGCTTCCATCTCATCGCATATCGTCTGGGCAAAGTGAATATGGTTATTATTTGCAATTTGAATACTAAACATAGATTAATTTTTGCGCAAATATATAAATAAAAGATATAATATCTTTAAAAGTATTTTTAATAAATTATTTTATCTAATTAATCGGGTTAATAAGTAATAATTATCTTGTTGGTTGATTTATTATTCAATGACTCTTATAATATATTTTAAAATAAAAAGATTGTGAAATAAAATAAACCTAAGTTAAAAAGCGTTAGCGTTATTTTTAAAGTAAAAAGATGACTTTTAATTTAAAAAACAAAATGTTATAAAAACAAACCTAAATAAGGTTGTTTTGTTTTTAAATCACTAAAAGTTATTAAAACAGAGGTTGTAGATTAAAAAAGGAAATTATTTTTTTTAAAATTTACTTTTTTTATTAATTTTTATTAATTTAAGCGAATTATCAACAATTTGTTGTCTTAAATTATTATTTAAATCAAAAAACAAATATATTTTTAAACTATCCTTAGAATATATTTAATTTAAACAGTTGTTTTTTTAAGGTGAAATTTGATTATAATAACACCAAACAACCTGTTTAATGAATTTATAATAAAACTAACCCAAACATTTTAAGACAATATTTATAATGATTATTTTTGTACTAAAAAACTAAATATTTACTTGATATGGAAATGAAAATTAGCTTTGAACAAGCACGCTTGGATCATTTAGGTTGGATGCATAAAATGAGAGACCTATTAGACGGTAAGGTGGAATTAGTCGAAAGTGAAATTGTATCACACTTACAATGTCGTCTGGGAAAATGGTTTGAATCAGAAGGTCGCGACGAGTTTGGAGAATTAGAAGAACTTCAAAAGTTTGATGTAAAACATGTTAAACTTCATAAACTTGCTAAAGAAATTTATATTGAAAATAAATTAGGAAATAAGGCCATTGCGGAAGAATTATTTACAGATCTCTCTAATACTTCACAAGAAATTGTAACACTTTTGAATGAAGCTGAAACTAAATTAAATATAGGTCTTACAAAAGTAGTAGAAAGAGAAATTCCTATTAAATTGCTAGATGATGCTGCTCCGTGGGATAAAAGCAACACATTGGTTATAAAAATTTTACCAAACAACGAAATAGAATATGTAAATGCGTTTTTTACTGAAGTATCAAGTTTTGAGAACAAAGACTTGATGGGTAAAAACTTTAATTCTATTCTTCACCCTGATATTCCAAAAGCTATTGAACGACTAATACTTGAAAACAACAAAGAAGCAGAAAGAACTACTAAAATTTTAAAATTTGTTACTTATAACGGTAAATTCGTTTGGGCTGTTGCGGATTTTATACCTACTATAGTTGATGATAAAATAGTTGACATTACTGTTAAATTATCAGGCGTTAACAATGCTATTTTGGCTAAGTTTATTATTCCTTTGTATGAAGAAATTAAAATCATAGAAGCTAAAAAAGGCGAATCTGGTGGTATTTTATTCTTAAATAACTTCTTAGAAGAACGTAATCGTACTATGGATGAGTATATTCAAAATCTTATTATAACGGGTCGAGATTCTATTAAAAGTGCTGAAAAAAGAAGTTGGTTGGGTAAACTTTTTAATTTCAATTTGTAAATTATGCATATTGTAGCCCCAAAGATCCTTAACAACAGTAGAAAAGTAAAACTCTACTGGTATTCTACTGCAAATTATTTAGGCTTATTTCTAAGTATAATAGCTAGTTTTTTTCTATTCCCAAAATCACTGGATATATTGGGTGAAATTAAATATATAGAGACGATTGGTTATTTTGTTTTTCCTTTTTTCCTCTTTGGATTAGCGCAAGGCTTAGTAAAATTTACACCTTATTTCGAGAAGTTTCATGTTCCTAAATTACATGGAACTTCCCTACTAATATCAGTAGGTATTTTTTTTCTATTTTTTACAGGTCTTATTGTTTTAAATAAAATTAATCCTTTTAACAAAATTGTTTTTTACGAATTTGGTCTTATTTTGGGTTTAATTTTAGCCTTAATAGATTTAACAAAAAGTGTTTCTATCATATATAATAGGGTAAGTTTTTTAATAATTCTAGAAAAGGTTGCTCCTCGTTTATTTTTACCTATTCTCTTCTATTTAAATTATATAAAAATCATTCCAAATAATGAATTACTTTTACTTTATGTTCTTTGTTATGCGGTATTAACATTTGGTATGCACTTTTATGTAACCAAAGATAGTAATACTAACTTTTCTCTTAAATATTATTTTCTATTTGAAAAAGTAAGCGTGAAAGAATTCTTTGAATATTGCTTTTTTAGCTTTTTAGGTTCTTTTGCACTATTGTTAATAAACAAGATTGACAGTATCATTGTTCCTAGTTATTTATCAATGAGCGAAAATGGTTTATATTCTATTTTAACAACATTAACTTCTGTTATTTTTATGCACGCTACAGGGATAAATGCTATTTATGGTGTAGCTATTTCAAAATTGTTGTTGAAAAAGAAAATCTATTTATTAAGTCGATTGTATAAAAGTTCAACCTATCATGCCTCTTTTTATTCGTTAATATTTATAGGTATTATCCTAATTTATCTACCTCTTATAAAAAATACATTGGATCCACAAAACCAATTTTTAAACATAGAAACCATTATTTGGATTCTATGCTTAGGAGCTTTTAGCAATGTAGCTACAGGATTTAACAGTGAGATTATTGCGTATTCTAAATACTTTAAATTCAATCTACTGATTGTTGCTCTCTTATTATTGTTAAATTTAAGTATGGTGGTTTATTTTTTAAAATTCACTCAATTAGGTTTGTTAGGTGTTGCTATTAGTTCTACTATTTCTATTGTATTATATAATATTTTTAAAACTTATTATGTATATATAAAATATAATATACTTCCTTTCAGTAAGAGCTATTTACAAATTATTTGTTTGAACATAGTACTTTTTATAGGAATTTTAAATATTTCTTATCAAAAACAAACTCCATTCATAACTTTTTTAATCTTATTGGTTTATCTAGCTTTAAATATTATTTTTTATAGAGTATTTAAAAATAATCATTTAAAATACAAGGTTATCAAATAATAAAAAGTGGGTGTCTAACATAGTTACTTAACATCTAGTTTGCCACTTCTCTTGTCATAGAAATGGTACGATTGTAACTTTTTAGGACACCCTCTTTTTATTTATCCGAATTCCGCATTAGAAATTGATTACAAATAAAAATGATTTTGAATCTAAACAGTGTACTCTGTTTTTTGTCCTCAATGTAAAACTAAACTACGACTGCGGTAAAAATTTTGTGTGTATTTTACCTTCTTTCTCTTTTTCATCTTCATCACAAAATCTAGGCTCACATAAAAAATATGGGGAGTAATTGTAAATTGCGACAAAAAAAGTAAATGGATTTTTCGATACTTTCTGCTTTTCTACCCGAAGAATTATTATGTCATTTTGATATTGTTGATTTTATAGAATTAGGAGATATTCAAACAAAAAAGGATTGCTTTTATATCTATCTTGATGAAAAGAACATTATTCCCGAAGGTTTCATTTCAGAGGAATATGAGTCAAAAGGCTTTTGTGAGCGTACTTTGATACAAGATTTTCCAATACGAGGAAAGGCTGTTTATTTAGGTATCAGAAGACGTAGGTGGCGAAATACAGTAGATAAGTCAGAAATTAAAAGCGATTATTCTTTTATTGCAGAAGGTTCCAAATTAACTGTTGAACTTTCGGATTTTTTAAAAGGTACAGGTAGAGACCCGAGAAGATACGATAAGTAACATTGCCAGTTATTATGGCATTAAAGCTGATTTACTGCGAAGACATTACAAAAAAAGAATCAGTGGTTTTACAAGTTGGAAACAGTTAGAACATGCCGAAAATTATCTGATTTACCCCGAAAATATTGGGGAGAATTTAAGTATTGATGAAGTAAGTTTGTCAAAAGGTGAACTTTATACTTTTGTAACCAATAAACAAGGAAGAGGCAAAAAGAAATCCTTAGTGGCGGTTATAAAAGGCACCAAAAGTCAGGACATTATTGATGTGGTTACTAAAATTCCACTTTCGCATAGAAAACAAGTAAAATCGATAACACTTGATATGGCAAACAATATGCAATCAGCATCAAGAATGTGTTTTCCTGAAAGTTACCTTGTCACAGACCGTTTCCATGTGGTAAAGTTGGTAATGGAAGCTCTCCAGCATTTAAGGATAAAATATCGCTGGGAGGAGATTGAAAAAGAGAATCAAGCTATCAAAAAAGCAAAGGAGCAAGCAATAAAATACATTCCAATAACTTTTGAAAACCAAGACACACCCAAACAACTATTGGCTCGATGTCGTTATATCATTGCCAAGAAACCCAACCAATGGACAGAAACCCAAAAAGTGCGAGCCCAAATATTGTTCCAACATTATCCTCTAATACATCAGGCATATAAACACACCCAAGAGTTTAGAAATATTTATGAATACACCTCAAAAGAAGAGGCTAAACAAAAAATATTGAATTGGATATCCAAAACCAAAGAATTAAAAATGACTGTCTTTAATACCGTTGCCAATAGTTTAAATTATCATTTGGAAACAATTGCAAACTTCTTCGTAAAAAGACATACAAACGCAAATGCTGAATCCTTTAACTCAAAAATAAAACTCTTTAGAGCTAATCAAAGAGGTGTGGTGGATACTAAATTCTTCCTCTTTAGAATGGAGAAACTTTTTGCTTAATCCCCAAAAAATTAATCTGAGCCAAAATCTATCCAGAAATGAGGCGTAAAAGTCTAACCTTAATAGCTACTCTTTTTTAAACTAATTTTATTTAGCTTATTTATATACAGATGTTTATATTTTGATTTAATGCGCTTGTTTTTGTAAGGTTATTTATCTAATTTGGATATCTAAATAAAAATTATGAGAAAATATTTATATCTTTTGATGTTTTTTACGCTTGTTAGCAATGCGCAAAATCCTGGACAAATTGCACAAAAATTTGGTTCCACAAACGGCTTTGATGGTACTGTAAGTACTATTACTGTGCAACCTGATGGGAAAATACTTGTAGCGGGTACTTTTCATAAATATTCTGGACAACCGGTCAAAAAAATAGTACGATTAAATGGCAATGGTACAATAGACACCTCTTTTTCTACAACAATACTTCTTGATGATGATATAACTTGTATTGCTGTACAACCTGATCGAAAAATACTTGTAGGAGGACATTTTACCACCTATAACGGAGTAAATCAAAATAAAATTATACGACTAAATAGTAATGGAACTAAAGATAATAGTTTTATAATTGGATCTGGATTTGATGCTAGTGTAACTAAAATCCTCGTACAACCTAATGGAAAAATTATTGTTGGGGGAAATTTTAACACTTATAATGGGACTACTCAAAATAAAATAGCTAGGCTAAATAGTAACGGTTCTAGCGATACTTCATTTGTAACAAATACAGGTTTTGATAATTTAGTAACTGATATGGCTCTTCAAGCTGATGGAAAAATCTTAGTTACTGGTTTATTTTCAACATACAAAGGTCAAACTGTAAATAATTTTATACGTATCAATGCAAATGGTACAAAAGATAACAGTTTTAATAATGGTAGTGGTTTTGATAGTACAATTAACTCTATTGCCATACAAACTAATGGTAAAATTATTATTGGAGGAAATTTTAAGAATTTTAATGGTATTTCTCAAAAATATTTAATTCGATTAAATAATGATGGATCAAAAGACGGAACTTTCGATACAGATGTGGTGTTTGATGGTGCTATAAGATCATTAGCTATCCAAAATGATGGAAAAATTGTAATAGCTGTAATAGGAAAACCGTATGTACATGTTGGTCCTTTAGAAACTAATATAATTCGTTTAAATCCTGATGGAAAAAAAGACCTTAATTTTAGTACAGGAAGCTGTAAAAGAAGCCTTATTTGTCTTTCACTTCTTCCTTGTGGAAAAATCATAGCAGGAGGATATTTCACTATTTATGGTCAAGGATATTCAGCTAATAATATAGTTTCAATAAATACAAATGGAACATTTGATTTAAACTTTAACCCTAATATTGGTTTTGACAAAACTATACTAACCGCAGTAGAACAAAAGGATCGAAAAATAGTTTTAGGTGGTCATTTCACACGTTATAAAAACAATTTATCAAACTATATCATCCGTTTAAATCCTAATGGATCTAAAGATAGATCTTTTAATGTAGGAAATGGGTTTGATAAAAATGTATCAGTAATTGTAGTTCAACCAGATAGGAAATTAATTGTAGCAGGGTCTTTTAGTACTTACAAAGGAGTTACAGAAAATCATATTATCCGTTTAAACCCTGATGGAACTAAGGATGTAACTTTTAATACAGGAACTGGATTTGATGGAAATATTAATGTTATTCTTTTACAACCTGATGGAAAAATATTTTTAGGTGGTGAATTTACAAAATATAATGAAGTTACTGCAAACCGAATTATTAAACTAAATTCCAATGGTAGCATTGATACTTCTTTTAACACAGGTACTGGTTTTGATGGAGATGTATTAACAATGGCTTTAGAACCTAATGGAAATTTAATTGTAGGAGGTGAATTTAGTTCATACAATGATGAAGCTGAAAAAAATATAATTCGATTAAAAGCAGATGGGGTTAAAGATACGTTATTTAATATTGGTACTGGTTTTGATAGTGCTGTAAACAATATTACTTTACAAGCTGATAGTAAAATTTTAGTTAGTGGTTATTTCTCTAATTTCAACAATTCTAGTGCAAATTACTTTGTAAGATTAAATACAAATGGTACTATAGACACAACATTTAACATTGGAACTGGTTTTAACAGTTCACCTTCTGTTATGCTAATGCAAACGGATGGAAAAATTATTGTTGGAGGGTCTTTTACCAGTTTTAACGAAAATCAAGAAAATTATATTATCCGTTTAAACTCTAATGGAACTAAAGATAGTACATTCATTACAGAAAATGGTTTTAATAATTCCGTTTTATCTATTACTCCTATTAGCAATGGAAAAATTTTAGTTTCAGGTAATTTTAATAACTACAAAAATTCTATAAATACCGCTTACTTGGTAAGTTTATATAATAATTCTAGTTCACCTAAAATTTCTGTTGCTAAAGAGGAGGAAAGTAATAACTTTAAACTAAGTAGAACAACGAATGTTTCTATTTTCCCAAATCCAACTAGTAATATTTTAAACATTAATTTAAATAATGATTCTTCCATCTCTTCTATCCAAATATTAAATTTAGAAGGTAAGGTTGTACATGAAGATATAAATGAAACTATAAATGTTTCTGAATTACCATCAGGATTGTATATAATCAAAATCAAAACGGATAAAGAAGAAATAATTAAAAAGTTTATTAAGGAATAACTTAAAAAAATCCCAATTTTCAATAACGATCGACTAATCAAATTGGAAATTGGGATTTTTGTTTTTTACAGTGGTTTCAAGCGCCTTAACTCTCTTTTAAAAATTTACAATATCATCGTCAACTGAATTCTTTTTCTGGCTTCATCTACCTCAACGACTTTTACTTGCACGTGTTGGTGGAGTTTTACCACTTCATTCACATCGGCAACATAGCCTTCTTTGAGTTGGGAAATATGTACGAGTCCGCTTTCTTTGATTCCAATGTCAACAAAACAACCAAATGCGGTGATATTATTTACAATACCTGGCAAAATCATTCCGCTACGAACATCAGCAATGGTTTTTACATTCGGGTCGAATTCAAAAACTTTGGCCGCTTTACGTGGGTCTAGTCCTGGTTTTTCCAATTCTTTTAAAATATCTTTGATACCTAAAATACCCACGTTTTCAGTAATATAATTCTCTGGTTTGATTTGACTGATTTTTTCCTTATTCCCGATTAATTCATTGACTTTAACACCCAAATCTTTAGCCATTTTCTCGACCATTTTATACGATTCAGGATGCACGGCCGAATTATCCAACGGGTTTTTACCGTCTTTGATTCTAATAAATGCCGCTGCCTGTTGGAACGCTTTATCTCCTAATCGCGGCACTTTTTTCAGTTGGCTACGGTCTTCAAAAGCCCCATTTTCACTACGATACGCCACAATGTTTTCAGCCATTTTTTCGCCAATTCCTGAAACATAGCTCAACAATGATTTACTCGCCGTGTTAATATTAATCCCAACCGAGTTTACGCAACGTACTACCGTGGTATCCAATGCTGAATTTAACTTGGTTTGGTCCACATCGTGTTGGTACTGCCCTACACCAATAGATTTTGGATCGATTTTAACCAATTCGGCTAAGGGATCAGATAAACGGCGCCCAATAGAAACGGCACCACGAACCGTCACATCATAATTAGGAAATTCATCTCTCGCAATTTTAGATGCCGAATAGACTGACGCTCCAGCTTCTGAAACTACAAAAACCTGGACTGGTTTATCAAAAGCAATTTTCTTGATGAAAAATTCGGTTTCACGACTCGCTGTTCCGTTGCCTATAGAAATGGCTTCAATATTATAAGCATTCACCATCGATTTTATTTTTTTCATTGCCATGGTCGTTTCATTTTGCGGTGCGTGCGGAAAAATGGTTTCATTGTATAGCAAATCACCTTTTTCATCCAGACAAACCACTTTACATCCCGTTCTAAATCCGGGGTCAATAGCTAAAATTCGTTTTTCACCTAAAGGTGGAGCCAATAATAACTGACTTAAATTACTCGCAAAAACATCAATTGCTTTAATATCAGCTTTTTCTTTGGCTTCTTGTAACGTTTCATTAGAAATAGCAGGTTCTAACAATCGTTTATAAGAATCTTTAATAGCTAATTGAATATGTAATGTTGTATCATTTTTTGATTTAATAATGTTATCTTCAATAAAACTAACAGCTTCTCCTTTTTCAATTTCTACATTCAATTTAACAAAACCTTCTGCTTCCGCTCTTAGCATGGCTAACAATCGGTGCGAAGGTGCTTTACTAATGGGTTCAGCCCATTCGAAATATTGATTATACTTTTGAGCTTCTTGATCGTCTTTTTTAGCTTTCACTACTTTAGTTGTAATTTCAGCTTTTCGCTGAAACATTCTACGTAAATTTTTACGAATAAAAATATTCTCATTAACCCATTCTGCTATAATATCACGAGCTCCTTGTAAGGCTTCCTCTTCGTTAGTTACCTTATCATTAATATATTTAGATGCTAAAAATTCAATATCATCGTTACGCTGCGACATAATTATTTTTGCCAAAGGTTCTAATCCGTTTTCACGGGCGGTATCTGCCTTAGTTTTCTTTTTCTTTTTGTAAGGAAGGTATAAATCTTCTATTTCTTGTAAATCAAAACTGTTTTCAATTTTTGATTTTAGTTCTGGTATAAGAGCATTTTGTTCTTCTATTGATTTTAAAACACTTTCTTTACGTTTTATAATTTCATCATATTGTTTGTTTAGTTTGGCTATTTGTTCTATAACTACCTCATCTAAATTTCCTGTGGTATCCTTTCGATAACGTGCTATGAAAGGAATTGTACAATCTTGCGAAAGTAATTCAAGTGTATTTTGGATATTTTTGGGAGTCGTTTGGACTCCTTTTAGGATAAAGTCAATATTTGTCATTTTGTAAAAATAAGAATGCTAAAATAGCATATAAATTAAAATTTTTAAAATCTAAAATTTGGGCTTTGTTTTTTTATTTAAAAATTTATTTTTGCATAATTAAATAGACTATTCATGAAAAAAATTTTTTTAGGGCTACTAGCTTTACAAGTACTTTTTGGTTGTTCAAAAAATGAAGAAGCCATTGAGGAAACTCCAGTATCAGTAACTGGTTTATTGGATGCTCCTTATTCTTCCTTAACTTCAGAACAAAAAAAGTTGAAATTAGAAACAGAAGCTAAATCAACTGTTTCAGAGTTTGAAAAAACAAAAACATCTTCAACTATCGAAGCCATTCAAAATCTAGATAAATTATTGGAAACTGATAGAATTGATATCTTAAGTGGCCTTAATAATAATGGTATAAGTGATGTTTTTAATGTGTCTGCTGTTTTTGGTATATACACTTGGAATAATACTGTTAAAAGATGGGAAAAAACAGTTTCAACAAATAACTTAACTTTTAGATATCCTTCTAAAATTTCAGGAACTACTAATGACGCTGAAATAGTTTTAAACGCAACGCCTTCTCCTATTAAAGTTGACATAATTGATGCTCCAAAACGTTATCAATGGGTATATGATCCGAATGTAGGAAATATGGTTCCAGTTCTAGTATCTAATGAAGTATTAGATAAAATTCATTTGCCTTTAACTGTTGATGCAACAATTAAAATAAAAGGTATTGATTCTGGAAATATTAGTGTTGTAAATACATACAATAACAACAATCATATTCCTACAACATCTAACTTGAAATTAACGTTAAACGATGGTTATGCTTTAGAAATCAAAAACGATAGAAATAATTCTCCATCAGTTGCTAGTGCTTTATTAACACATAATAGTAAATCTATTTTAGGTTATAATTTTAATTCAAATGGTAACATTGATCAATTGTTAAATAATAATAACTCTTCATCAATAGATTATGGTAAGGCAAATACTTTGATAACTATTCTAGATGATTTTGCTATTTTAGGATCAGGTGATATTGAAACTACTACGGCAGAACTTGAAAAAGCTGAAAGCAGTATTCCTAAACCTAATTATTTTTCATCTGATTATTATATAAAATCTAATGAAAAAAGTAAAAAAATAAGCGATTTAAAAGCTGAACTTTATAATAAACATAGCAAATTAGTTTTAGTTTCTAAAAAGGATAAAAATAAAATTGCTAGTATTGTAGCAAAATCTGAACTCGTATCTTCAGGTAATACGCCTTTTGTTTGGAGAAATGGAACATGGGAATATAGTATGGGAACAGTTTATCAAAAAGTTGAGCGATATGATGTCAAATATTATCTAAAATTCGATGATAATTCAGTAGTTGCAATGAATGTGTATTTTTCTACTGGATTTGATAGTTTAAAAAGTCAAATAGAAGATTTTATAACTTTTTTAAATAAATAAAAAAGCTGTCTTTGACAGCTTTTTTTATACTATTTTATTTTTATTATCTTTACATCAGCACCATAACCAGCCCAAATTCCTAAGCCTCCTTTTATATTAGATTTTAGATTAAAAGTGGCTGGAAACAATGGATTTTGACCATTTAAAACATCATTTTGCCAGCTGTTCCAAAATTCGTAACTCTTTTTTTCTAATGTTCTTAATTTTACTTCTATAATTTTACCTGAAGGAAAATAGGTTTCGGTATTTTCTACTGGATAAAATTGAATCCCTTTTAATAAATTTAATTTTACTTTTTTTGTGATAAACGTTTCATCATCAATGGTTCCGTATAAAGTAGGGATAAATAATGAATCTTTTCCAACTATTCTAGTTCCTATTTGATAGTAATTTTTGTTATCAGGATCTATAAACTCTATTCCTATTTTTCTTTTAAAATCATCTATTTTTTCAATACTTAGTTCTTTTATAGGTACAGATTCAGGAATACTTGTTTCAGCTCTTAATTCTTGTCCATCAAACTCTATCGTTAAGGTATAAGTAAATCCTTTTTTACCTATTATATTTTCTCCTGTATAAATAAAAGGGGGAATATACCCATTTACCATTTTTAGATGTAATATTTCAGCATTTACCCCGTCTGAAACAGTCACTTTAGCTGCCCTTATAAAATATTTATCAATATTATTTTGGTTAAAATTAGTGTTAGTGGGTATGCTTTTTGATAAAATTACATTTGCCACACCATTTTCTTCAATCCAACCTTCAACAATCAATTTAGGTTTTGAAACTTTAGTATCGTTTAGATTGTCTTGACAAGAATAAAAAGAAAACACCAATACAGTAGTTTTTAAACTAAAATTTAAAATACCAATTAATCGAAGGTAAAATTTTGTAAAATACTTTATCATTTTTTGTAATGGATAATTGTTCTTCATTTTTTTCAAAATTGACTGATTGATATACTGGATTTTCAATATTAAATAAGTTATAAACACTTAAAGTAATTTTGCTTTCCTTTCTTTTATTTTTCATAATCCAAAAATTAAAAGAAAAATCTGTTCTGTTATAAAAGGGAAGCTGTGCTTTATTATATTCGTTATACTCTTTTACAGGAACATTATTTACAAAATATATCTGATCCGCAGAAGTAAAACGGTTCCCAGAACTTAGTATTTGTGTAAAACCTACCACAAATTTTGGAGTGAAACTATAAGTTATAATTGTTGTAAAATTATGTCTTCTATCGTATTTGGCGTAAAAATTACTACCTTCATCAATCCTTGGAAAGCTTCTTAATGATTTACTCCAAGTATAACTCATCCAACCTTTAAATTTTCCATTTTCTTTCTTCAATAAAAACTCAAAACCATAAGCTTTACCATTTCCTATGAAAATATCTTTTTCTATAGAAGAGGCTTCATTAAATTGAGAAAGAGCAAATGGATAAATTAATAAATCTTTCATTTCATTGTAAAATAAATCAAAATTCGTAACAATATTTTTGTTGAAATGATGGTTTATGCCAAAAGAAATTTCTTTTGACTTTTGGAAAGGGATATTATTTGCTGATGCAACCCAAAAATCTGTTGGAATTCCAATACTAGAAGTGGTCACTAAACTTAAATGTTGACTTTTTTGAGCCAAAGTAATATAATAATTTGTGTTTCTTTTTTCATTAAAATAAATACCTAACTTAGGCTCAAAGGAATACTTATTTGAACTAGAGTGATTAAAGTAATTGAAACGAATTCCTGATTTAAGATTGATATTATCTGTTATAAAAAAATTAAAATCTTGATAGATTGAAAATAAATTAGAATTAATATTCTCATATTTTGTTTTAGGTGTAAAACCAAAATTAGCCAAAATTAAATTATAAGGTGAAATTGTATAATTATTATAACTTAATCCTATTTCGGATTTAATTTTATAAATATTGTAAATAATATTACTCTTTAAACTAAAATCAGTAATAGAAGTATTTACTTTTATAGATAAATCATGTTGAAGTATATTCATTGAAGATAGACTCTTTGAAAAATATGCGTTTGCAGTAAATTTAAATTTTTCATTTTTAGAATGTTGGAACTGAGTAGCAGCAATATAATTTTTCCAAGTTAAATTAATATCAGCAAATAACTCTTCACTGTTATATTTTAATTTATCTTTACTTGTCATAAAATCAAAAATGAGCTTGGATTTATTACTCATTTTATATAGATAAGAAAAATTAATATCCTCAAAACTGTAATTTACTTCATTTTTAGCATTAATTAATTTAAGAAAATCATCTAGATAAGTTTTTCTATAAGATAAAGAAAACACAGTTTTTTTATAAGGTATTTTAATATTAAACTGAGAAGCTAACAAACCTAAATTAACCTGAAAACTTGCCTTATCAATACTCATAATATTACTCTTAGTATTAATGTAAGCTCCTAGTATATTACCATTAACAGAACTTAAATTTGATTTATCATACATTAATTCACCTATATGAAAAGCATTATAATAAGGAAATATTCCAAACAAATGAGCTGATCCATACACTGGTACATCATTATATTTAAAAATAGAATGCCCAGCATCTCCTCCTCTAACATACAAATATCCGTTAATATCACCTGAATTTTGAACACCAGGAGTTAATTGCAAAATCTTTGAAACATCAATACTACCAGTTAAAGAAGGCAAATCACTCAATTGAGATACATTTAATTTTAAAAAATTCTTATCATTTTTAAAAAATGTTTTCCTTTTATCCTCTGTAATAATAATTTCATCAATTTTCTTATTCTCCTTTAAAATAATATTTAAATCAGTATCCTCAGTAATTTTAAAATCAGATTCGTAATTTATATAACCTTCAGCTTCAATTTTTATATTTATTTTATCATCTGTTATTTTGAAATTAAAATTACCCAAACTATCAGTTACAATAGTTTTATCAAAACCTTTAATAGTAAATGTAACCAATGCAATAACTCTCTTTTTATTTATATCTTTTACGTTTCCATTTATTTTAAAAGTATTTTGAGTCCAAACAAACGTATTCAAAAATAGTATACAGTATAAAAAGATAGGCTTCAATGATTATAGTATTTAAAAATTTAGCTAACAAATATAAGTATTATGACTACTTTTGGTTTCTTTAAAATTCTGATTTAATGAAAATGTTTCTTACTTACCTTTTAATTGTAAATATCCTTTCGTTAATAGTCTTCGGAATTGACAAATTATTAGCTATAAAAAACAAAAGACGCATATCTGAAAAAGATTTATTAAGTATCTCATTAATAGGAGGTGCTATAGGTAGCTTATTAGGAATGTTTATATTTAAACACAAAACTTCAAAAATAAGTTTCATTTGGCGATTCACAATTATATTTATTGCCAACGTAATAGGAATTTATTTTTTACTGAAATAGTAGCCTTTCTTAATTTTTCATTCAAAAAAGGCTATTAATTTATAATATAAAATCTAAGTAATTTTTCTTATTTACAATTTCAAAAGTAGCATCAGGATATGCTTTGGCAAAAGCCGTTGGAATTTTTGTTTTTTTATTTTCATTCCATTTAAACTCATATCCAGCTAAATTATCTACATTTTCTTCAAGCCAGTCTAACTCTTGTTGATCATAAGTACGCCAAAAATAATTTTGTTTGTGTAACTTATGATACGTTTGCTTTTTTAAACGTTCAGAAGCAAGGTAATTTTCCCATAAATCACCTATATCCATACGATTTTGTAATGTATTAAAATTTCCAATAATAGCATTACGAATACCATTATCAAAAAAATACCAACGATTACTTTTAGTAATTTCTTTTCTTAAATTGCGAGAAAAACCTTCAACTTTAAAAATAATAAATACCTTAGTTAATAAATCTAAATAGCGTTCTACTGTGTTCTTAGATAATTGCAATTGATTACCCAATTCTTGTAAGGAAACCTCCTTCCCCACTTGAAAAGCAATGAGTCTTAATAAATCATAAATTTTATTAGAATTTTTAATACCATCAAAAACTAATATATCTTTTAATAAATACGAATTTACAATTTCACGTAAATAATGTTGCTTTTCAGACCATGATTCATAATGTGTTAGTTCTGGATAACCACCATAAATTAATCGCATCTCAAGATTTTCGATTGTTTGTTTGTAATTTTCGTATTCTGAAAATTCTATTTGTGCCAATGGATATAAAAACAAAGTATTTTTTCTTCCAACTAAAGGTTCACCTAATTTATTATTTAAGTCAAACATAGATGATCCTGTTGCTATAACTCTTATTCCTTCAATTGTATCAACAATAAATTTTAATATCAATCCAATATCATCTACTGCTTGTGCTTCATCAATTACCAAAAGATCTATGTTTTTGAATAATCTCTTATAATTTTCAAATGTTCTTTCTTCTAAAAGTCTTGCATCATTTTTATCTTCACCATTAAGTTGTAAAACTTTTTTATCTGTTATTTTTAGATATTTTTTTATAAGTTGAGTTTTTCCTACGCGCCTTGCACCTAATAAAATCAATACTTTATTGGGTTGTAAATGATTACTAAAATCATCAAGTACGGCTCTTTTAATATAACTCATATCTCTTTTTATATAGTAATTACAGAATACAAAGTTATTAAAAAATAGTAAATAAGTCCGTTTATTGACGGAATTAATGTAAATTCAGTCAGTTTATTGACGGAATTAATGTAAATTCAGTCAATTATTAAAAGTTTACTTTGTAATTTCGTTTTAAAAATTGTAATGCAGATTCAATCACTTCTCCCATAGAAGTAGCTTTCTTAAACTGTATATCGTAAGTAAATTGATAAATTTCAGTTTTTAATTGCTCTAGTTTTTCGCTAGTAGATAGTTCCATAGATTTCATGGCTTGCAATAAATCATTTAATCGCTCTTCAGAGCCCACCATTCTTTTTACCATTATTGAACGTTCTTCATTTTGATATTGCTCAATAGAGTTCGCTTCTAATTTATTACTTACTAATTTGCTGAAATGAAAATTTTCTTTAAATAAATGAGGTTTGTATAACTTAAAATTACCTTCATAGCATTGTTGATCAAAGTCAATAGCCCGAATTTTAAAAACCAAATGATCATAATCATAAATAGGAATTATCACAAAATTATAAGAACGCATATCTCCTAAAAGTCCTACCATACAACGCTCATTAAATTTCACAAATTCCTTAGCAATTTGAGCTTTTTCTGATTCAGAACAAGTAGCTAAATGTTGTTTTATAAAGATATCACCAGGAATTCCAACAATATGTTCCTCTATAAGCGTATCTTTAAATACTAAATAATTAATCCGATTAGGAGAAATTATATCTTCTAATTCTAACCCGAAAATACGTGAAGCATCTGCTTTTTTTACATAAAAATGGGTATAATTATCATTTAATATATTTCTAACTTTTACCCTAAATGGTTTAGAATTACCAAAAGTACAAAAGTCTATATGGTCTACATTTAAGAATTGTATTTTACTTTCATCACCATCTGAATGTAATAATGTGTAAATCTTTTTAAGACTAAAATCTATTTCTTTTTTTTCATATTCATTATAATAAACTCTAATCCATAAAGTATCTTTTCCTTTAGTATCATAAACTACTACCGAACCTTGAAATCGCAATAAATCTTCATAAAACACATTTGTTTTTGTTAACCTTTTGTATTTTTCTAAATAATCATACAATTCCTGATTAATAGGATAATATTGTTTTTTTAATAAAGGTTTATCGAAAGACATATAAAAATGAATACATTGGTAGGAATAAATATACTAAAATTTTATTTTATAAACTCTTTATCTACCTGTTATATTGTCTTATTTTTTTAATATTAGCATAGAATTGAATGATACCTATCATCTATTAAAAATCACAAATTAGACTAACCTTGTTATAAGTGTAATTACTATTTATTATTGAAAAATTACTTAATATATTTGCCAAAAATTAAAATGGATACCCTACAAATTTTTAGTTATACAGGTGTTTTTGTATTTGCTGTTACAGGTGTTTTAAAAGCAAGAACAAAACGGTTTGATATTTTTGGTGCATCTGTATTGGCTTTTTGTATGGCATACGGAGGAGGAACACTAAGAGATTTATTAATAGGTATACGCCCAGTAAATTGGGTAAACGATAATGTAGCTATTATAATAGTACTAACCTCAACTATTATAGCTTTCTTTTTTAAATTAAACTCAAGTTTAATAAAAAAATTAATATTTTGGATTGATGCTTTTGGTATTGGATTATTTACAGTAGTAGGTATACAGGTAGCATTACGAAATTCTATTCCCACAGGTTATGCACTAATTATGGGGATGATTACAGCTACATTTGGTGGTTTATTTTGTGACGTATTATGTAATAAAGTACCTGCTTTATTAAAACCGGGTCAATTATATGCTACTGCTTGTCTTATTGGTGGTGGACTTTATTTAATCATGATTAACTATCAATTACAAGGTGAAACAAGTATGATTATCAGTGTGTTAATTACAGCATCAATACGTATTTATGCTATTAGAAAAAAATTGCAATTACCCATAATCTAAAAATTCTTTTTTAATCTTGAACTATGAATTCCTTAGGATCTTCTTTTTTATATTCTGGTTGGATATTAATATGATTTATTCCAAAATTTTGAAAAAGAACTATTTCTATTTGATGAAGTAACTCATTAAACTCGCTCATTTTAATATCCTCTGCACAATCTAAATGCGCTTCTAAATGTAATTCCTCTTCGTTTAAATACCAAACATGTATATGATGTAATTTACCTACCCCTGGTATTTTATGTACTTCCCTAACTATAGCTTTTATATCTATTTCTTCAGGTGTAAAAAGCATTAACATTTTAATAGAGGATTTAAAAAGATCAATACTCACTATAATCAAATAGATTGAAATAAATATAGTTAAAACACTATCAATCCAAAACCAACCATAAAATTTCATCAACAAACCGCCTACTAAAACGGCTATAGAAGCCATCATATCTGTTAATAAATGTAAATAAGCTGATTTTATATTTAAATTATGCTCCGCATCTTTTTGTAATAATAAAACAGAAAGACCATTAGCCACAATTCCTAATAATGCTAACCAAATAACTAAACCTGTTTTTATTGATTCTGGATGAAAAAAACGCTGAATTGCTTCAAAACCTAATAATAAAGCCACTATTAATAACGTAATAGCATTTATAAAGGCGGCTATTAATTCAGCTCTTTTATATCCAAATGTATAATCTATAGATGCTTTTCTCCTAGATAATTTATGTGCCACATAACTAAATACTAATGATAACACATCTGAAAAGTTATGTAACGCATCTGATATTAATGCTAAACTCCCTGATAACAATCCTCCTATTCCTTGAGCTACAGTAATTAATACATTTAAAAAAATAGAAAAAACTAAGTTTTTTCCTTTTACTTGATGTTTATGAATATGGACGTTTTGGTGCGAGTGTAACATAAATTGTAATTTTATTGACAAAAAAAGTCACTCCTTCATTCAGAAGAAATGACATTAAAATGAACATGGTTAAATATTATTTTAAAAAACTACTTGCAAGCAATCTTCTTTACTCTATTAGCATGACGACCTCCTTCAAAAGGGGTATCTAAAAAAGTTTCCACCATTGCTACTGCCTGTGGAATAGATGTATAACGCGCAGGAATACTAATAATATTAGCGTCATTATGTTGACGTGCCAATTCTGCTATTTCTACATTCCAACATAAAGCACATCTAATATCTTGGTGTTTATTAGCAGTCATAGCAATACCATTACCACTACCACATATTACAATACCAAAATCAGCTTTTTTACTTTCAACATCATATGCCACCGGATGTCCAAAATCAGGATAATCCACACTATCAAATGTATCAGTACCATGATTAATCACGGTATACCCATTTAATTCTAAATAATTAACAATTGCTATTTTATAATCGGGACCTGCATGGTCATTTCCTATAGAGATAATCATAATAATTAATCGTTATTTTTGTCTAGTACAAAAATAAATAATAATACGTTATATATATTCCCGTTTACCAATTTTAGATCAGTAATAAACTAAAAGTTTTTTACTACCTACAAGTACTTATTTTCTTTGTATTAAACTTAAGATGACAACTTTTTATATATTAATCTGATTATGAATACATTATACAGTTATTAACAATTGTACTAATAACTTAAAAAACTGATAAACAAATACTTATATTTTCAAAAAATGAGCCATTTTGGAGTTGTTAACAACCTAAATTAAATACTTAAAAATCAATCATTTAAAAAAACGCATTATCTGTTAATAACTATTAAGATAAAAACAAAAGTTTTTTTGGAAAAGTATATTTTTTTTCCAATAAAAAATTACTTTCAATTACACAAGGAAAGTTTTAGTTACTTTTAGAAAAAATATCCAACACTTATTCATAGTTATTAACAACAATTAACAACCTAAGTTTTCAATAAAATCTACAAAAAACAAAAAACAAACAATTGTTAATAACCCAACCCAACTAACTAAAAAACAAAACATTAAATACCTAATAAGTTGTTCATATCGTTGTATAACTATACAAAACTCAATAAACAAAATAAAAAATAAAAAGTTTTAAGCCTTATTAACATCCTATCATAACCATCAAATTTTATATTTTTTAAAAATCTTCTTTTTTATTATTTTAATTATTGTTAAAAACTCTTGATTTCTGATAAGCTTTTTTGAATTCAAAAAAGCTTTAAAAAATCTTATCTTGTTAATCTTCATTCTTTAATAGAAATATTTCGTATTTTTCAGCGATATTTAAAAATTGAAGATGAGTAAAAAGCCTAGAAGATTTAGTAAAGGAGTGAGAGACTTTTCAGGAAAAATTTTAAAGTTGCTTTCTAAAGAGCCTAATAAGCCTTTTAACTACAAACAGATTGCAGCTCGTTTAGATGTAGATGATACTAAAAGTCGAAATGAAATTATAAAGGACTTAAAAATTTTGGCTTCTAAAAAAGACATTCTTGAAATAGAACCTGGTAAGTATATTGTTAAGGCACAAAGTCAGGATTATTATGAAGGAATCATAGATATGACGGCTCGTAAAACAGCCTATTTACTTTGTGAAGATTTTGAAGAAGATGTATTTATTCCTTTTGCCAATTTGAATCATGCTTTGCATGGCGATAAGGTAAAAGTGTATGTATATAACCGTCGTAAAGGGAAACGACCTGAGGCTGAAGTGATAGAAGTTATTGAACGTGAGCGAATGGAATTTGTGGGAGTTATTGATGTTCAAAAGAATTTTGCATTTGTAACTACTGCTAATCCAAAGATGTACACCGATATCTTTATTCCTAAAGAAAAAATTGGTGAAGCTAAAGATGGTGATGTCGTTTTAGTAAAAATTGAAGATTGGCCTAAAAAAGCAGATTCCCCTTTTGGAAGTGTTGAAAAAGTATTGGGTCGTCCTGGGGAACATGATACTGAAATTCATGCCATTCTTGCCGAGTATGGTTTGCCTTATGATTTCCCTGTGGAAGTTGAAGCCTATGCTAAAAAGTTAGATACTACTATTCAACCTGAAGAAATTGCCAAGCGTCGTGATATGCGTAACGTATTGACATTCACGATTGATCCTAAAGATGCTAAGGATTTTGACGATGCCCTTTCTTTTCAAGTGTTAGAAAATGGGAATTATGAAATTGGGGTACATATTGCTGATGTATCGCACTATGTTCAAGAAGGTACTATCTTAGATGATGAAGCTTTCAAACGCGCTACTTCAGTATATTTAGTGGACCGTGTGGTGCCTATGTTGCCAGAAGTATTGAGTAATTTTGCCTGTTCGTTACGTCCGCATGAAGAAAAATATACTTTCTCTGCTGTTTTTGAAATCAATGCAAAAGCGCAAGTGGTGAACCAGTGGTTTGGTCGTACCGTAATTTATTCTGACCAACGTTTTGCTTATGAAGAAGCGCAGCATATCATTGAAACAAAAGGAAATACTATTCCTGCTGAAATTTCATTGACCGAGGAAGCGTACATCGTTCCTGATGCTATCGTTGAAGCGACTTTGAAATTAGATGAATTGGCTAAAATTTTAAGAAGAAACCGTATGAACAACGGTGCTATTTCTTTTGATAAAGTAGAAGTGAAATTCAAATTAGATGAAAACGATGAACCTGTAGGGGTTTATTTTAAAATAGCAAAAGATGCTAATCACTTGATTGAAGAGTTCATGTTGTTAGCTAACAGAAAAGTAGCTGAATTCATTGGTAAACAAAAGAAAACTTTTGTGTATCGTATCCACGATGAACCCGATGAAAACAAGTTGATGAACTTACAAGGCATTATTTCTAAGTTTGGATATTCCTTGAATTTTAAATCAAAAGATACGATTTCTAAATCCTTGAATACTTTGTTAGAAAATGTGGCAGGTAAAAAAGAGCAAAATATGGTGGATACTTTAGCTATCCGAACCATGAGTAAAGCTAAGTATTCTACGGAAAATATTGGACATTATGGATTAGCATTCGATTACTATTCGCATTTTACCTCTCCTATTCGTCGTTACCCTGATGTTATGGTACACCGCTTGTTACAACAATATTTAGATGGAGCTAAAAGTGCCGATGAAGAAACGTATGAAGAAAAATGTATCCATTCATCTAATATGGAAAATAGTGCATCCAATGCTGAACGTGACTCTATCAAATATATGCAGGTAAAATATATGCAAGATCATAAAGACCAAGAGTTTTTAGGCGTTATTTCAGGAGTTACGGAATGGGGTATTTATGTTGAAATTATTGAAAACAGATGTGAAGGAATGATTCGCATTCGTGAAATAAAAGAAGATTATTATACGTTTGATGAAAAGCAATATGCTTTAGTGGGTCAAGTGACTAAAGATTTATTACAGTTGGGAGATGAAGTTTTGGTAAAAGTGAAGAACGCGGATTTAGTAAAAAAACAATTGGATTATCATTTTATTAGAAGAAATTAGTTGAGTATTCATTGTTAAGTAACAGTTAGCAGTTTTTAATTGAAGTATGAAGTTAATTTTTTAAATAGTACAAAATTTTAAATGATAATAAATTTTATAAAGAAAAATATTTCCGTTTTTAACTTATTAGCATTTCTATTTTTTCTATTTATAATTTTTATAAATCCAGAAAGAAAAGTAGCTGCTTGCGGTCAAGGATTTATTTTTTTAGGAAAAATATTTTTTGGCTTTCTTGCGTTAGGTTTGATTGCTTTTGACTTAGTTTTAAAAGCAATCATTAAATCAAGAAGCAAATTAAATCTTGTTGAGTTAGTTATTTTTCTTTTGTTTACATTATTGATTTTTATATAATTATGAAAAAACATATAATAGCCTTTTCGTTATTTGCTGTAAGTATAATGAGTGCACAAACCAGTAAATCTTTGGGAACCATTTCTAAAGTAACGGGATTTGATCAAATAGAAATTCATTTGGTTCCCTCTAATGAAAATAAAATTGAATTAAGAGGAACCAATTCAGAGGCAGTTGAATTGATTACTAAGGATGGCGAATTGAAAGTTCGTATGCCTTTTGGCAAAATGTTAAAAGGTGATGCGATTACCGCTACAGTGTATTTTAAAGCTTTAGAAGCGGTAGAAGCCAATGAAGGAAGTTTAGTTACTAGCGACGCCACTTTAAAATCAGCTCTGTTTGACATTATTGCGAAAGAAGGTGGTAAAGTTGATATTGTTGTAGAAGCATCGAAAATTAATATCAAAACCAGTAGTGGTGGCGTGGTTACTTTAGGGGGCAAAACTCAAACTATAGATGCTGTTTCAACAGCAGGTGGTATTTTAAATGCTATTAATTGTGAAACACAACAAGCTACAGTTACAGTAAATGCGGGTGGTCAAATAGATATTAAGGCTTATGATGTAGTAGATGCTAAAGCAAGGGCTGGAGGAAATATTACTATTTATGGAAAACCTAAACAAGTAAATGAAAAAACTATTTTCGGTGGAAATATAATTGTACGTAGAGATAAAAGTTAATAGTACACCGTATTGATTAATAGATCTTTTGAAATAAAATTTTCTTAAAATCACTAAAAATTAGATTTTTTAAGAATATAGAATTAAATTGCCAATTCATTCTAGCAATTAATTTATGTTACAATACATTTTAAGTAACGGAATTCCTTTAGGTATCTTCCTGAGCTTTATGATTGGTCCTGTTTTTTTTGTTTTATTAGAAACTAGTATAACAAAAGGATTTAGAGCCGCTTTGTTTTTTGATTTAGGAGTTGTTCTTGGCGATATTTTCTTTATCGGTTTAGCTTATTTAGGTAGTTATCGTTTGATTCAAAGTTTAAAAGATGATCCTGCTTTATTTATTTTTGGAGGGATTGTTATGTTAGCTTATGGCATTATTTCGTATGCCAAATTATACAAAGCCAGTAAAAATATTGAAGAAGATGAAGAAGTTGTAGATCTAATAAAGAAAAACTATATCAGTTTATTCATCAAAGGTTTTCTTTTAAACTTTATTAATATTGGAGTTCTAGGATTTTGGTTATTAATCATCATTACTTTTGGTCCTCGTTTAGAAATGGATAGTTCAAATGTTTTTTGGTTTTTTACAACTGTTATACTTTCTTATTTAACTACAGATGTCTGTAAAATATTAGCTGCAAAACAATTGCGTTCTAAACTAACCCCATCCAATATTATTAAAATCAAAAAAGTCAGTTCTATACTACTAATAATTTTTGGAGCCATATTATTAGCCCAGGGCTGGTTTCCTTCTGATAAACAATTTGTAAAAGATACAATCGAGAAAATAGAAAAAGAGTAATAGAAATATTACTCTTTTTTGTATAACTAAAATTCAAAATACTTATTTTATTTTTGGTAATTTCATACCCAATAAAAACCCCTAATCTAAAATAAACGAATATGAAAAAATTATTACTTCTAATTCTTTTACCCTTTGTGCTTTACAGTCAAAATGATTCTATTACTACTTCTAAACCCAATCTTTCTTTGATAGGATTAAATAAATTAAATATTGTATACAAAGGGATTCCCAATCCAATTTCTGTTCAAGTAAAAGAATCAAAACCTTTTAAAATTAAAGGAGAGGGACTTTTTCAGTCTTCTGATGGTAATTATACCCTTCAACCTAAAAATGGCAAGGAAACTAAAGTATTTGTGGAAATTAACACCTCTGATAGTACAAAAGTAATTGAAGAACATACCTTGAGAGTAAAAGATTTGCCTTTGGCCGCTTTGTTAGTTAATCAAAAAGGATGTATTAATAGTGATTGTGTCTTAGAAATTCCTACCAAAGAATTATTAAATGCAGAAATTACATTCAAATTAATTGATTTTTTATTAGACTATAGTATTACGGTTACAGGATTTCGTCTGCATTTAACTAATATGGCAGGTGAATTCCTAGATAGTTTTGAAATTAAAGGAAATAAAATTCCAGCAGATGTATATGAAGCTATATTAAATAAAGATAAAGCTACATTAATTCAAATTCATAAAATTACTTTTTTATCAGATTTAAATTTAGCTATTTCCAAGACTCCCGTTATAAAAATTAAAAAAATCTAATTTTTTTCAAGAGTATAATACACTATTTTTTAGATAGTTATATTTTTCTAAAATATTTTTCTAAATAAGATGCTAAAAGTAGTTTGTAAATATAAAAAACTGTCTTATATTTGCACTCGCAATACGGAAGTAAAGCGAGATATACTGGAGAAATGGCAGAGTGGTCGAATGCGGCAGTCTTGAAAACTGTTGACTGTAACAGGTCCGGGGGTTCGAATCCCTCTTTCTCCGCAAGCCAAAAATAAAAAAGGTCTGAGTAATCAGACCTTTTTTATTTTATATAAATTTTTAAATTATCAAGGATTTAGGGGGGCTCAAGTCAAAAAGTTGTGGAGAAATTTTAAAATAGTTTACTTTGTATTGATTAAATTATAGAAAAGGACTGTTCTTTTAATACGTTAATAACACTTTTATTACCTGAATATCTAACCCATTATTTTGAACTAACTTCAATTGATAAAGAAGAAGAAGTTTTACATTTATATTTAGAAGAATTAAATGAAATTCCTATAGAATATTCAAAAGATAAATTACAATCAAAAGGTTTTTTTGAATCTATTACCGTTCAAGATTTTCCAATAAGAGGTCACGTAGTTTATTTACATATAAAAAGAAGAAGATGGCTTAATTTGTCTACCGATAAAGTTGTTTTTAGAGATTGGAATATAGTAGCAAAAGGCACTCGCTTAACACAAGAGTTCGCCTCTTTTTTAAAAGAAGTCAATAGATACTAATGCTCATGATACTAAAAGTATTGCCAAATTTTATGGTGTTAAAGGCAAAATACTTCAAAATCAGTATAAAGATTTTTTAAGCGATTATTCTAACTGGAATCAAAAAGCTCATGCTAAAGAATGGTTATTATATCCTCAAAACATAGGGCAGAATTTATCTATTGATGAAACAGCTCTTTCTTATGATGAACTTTACACCATAATCACTAACAAGAAAGCTAAAGGCAAAGCTGGAAGCATTGTAGCTATCATCAAAGGGACTAAAGCAGATAATGTTATTGAAGTATTAAATAAAATACCCTTAAAAATAAGAAATAAAGTTAAAGAGATGACTTTAGATATGGCTCCCAATATGGAACTAATTGTGAAAAAATCTTTCCCTAACGCTACTCTGGTAACTGATAGATTCCACGTGCAAAAATTAGCCATTGAAGCCTTACAGGAAATTAGAATTAAACATCGATGGCAAGCAATAGATGATGAAAACGAAGCCATTGAAAAAGCCAAACGAAATAAGAAAAAATTCAACCCCATAATTCTTGAAAATGGTGAAACTAAAAAACAACTTCTAGCCAGAAGTAGATACTTGTTGTATAAAAGGGAAAATAAATGGACAGAAAATCAAAAAGAAAGAGCTAAAGTTTTATTTAAAAACTATCCGGATTTAAAAACAGCTTACCAACTATCAATGGAATTATCAGATATCTTTAAAGAAACAAAAGATAAAATTTATGGTTATACCAAATTGGCTAAATGGCATGAAAAAGTAAATCAATCTGGATTCAAAACATTTAATACAATATCAAGAACAATAACAAATCATTATAAAACAATACTAAATTACTTTGACAACAGAAGTACCAATGCTTCAGCCGAATCTTTTAATGCAAAAATAAAGGCTTTTAGAAGTAAATTTAGAGGCGTAAGAAACATAGAATTCTTTCTTTTTAGACTTACAAATTTATATGCCTAATTTATCAAATCCACAGGTTTTAGACTTGATCCGATTTAGGGATCAAGAACAAAAGGGGATCAAGTCAAAAAATTGTGGGATTGATAATTTAAGTAAATTAAAAAGAAGTTGAAATGCGAGGATATAAAAAAACCTTCCAAAAAATTGAAAGGTTTTGAGGCATCGCCCGGATTCGAACCGGGGTAGACGGTTTTGCAGACCGGTGCCTAGCCGCTCGGCCACGACGCCATTGCGGATGCAAATATAATGAAAAGTTTATATTTTAAAAGAATTCTCGCTAAAAGTTTATCTTTTTTTTGTTATTAAAATAGTAACTTCTTGAACGTCACCACCTATAGGAGGATTAATTTTTGCTACTTCTACCGTAACTTTTTCTACTAATAGCAGTTCATTTAGAGTTCGGTCGATAATTCTTTTGGCTACATGCTCTAAAAGTTCTGATCGAATCGCCATTTCTTCTACTACTATTTTGTTTAAATGTACATAATCTACAGTGTCTACTAATTGATCACTTAGAGCAGATTTTGTTAAATCTGCTTCTATTTCAAGATCTACTCGATAGTTACTACCTATTTTACTTTCTTCTACTAAACAACCATGATAGGAAAAAGTACGTATGTTTTTTAATTTTATAACTCCCATTTTGTTTAAAAGTTTAGGAATTTATAAGTGTATATGATAACGTTTGTCTTCTAAACTTTTTAAACATCTAAACTTATAAACTCTTTTTTCTATCTTTGTCAAAAGTATAAAAATTACCATGTCAAATACTGAAAAATCTTTGAATTT
Source organism: Flavobacterium columnare (assembly GCF_014844295.1). Taxonomy (NCBI): domain Bacteria; kingdom Pseudomonadati; phylum Bacteroidota; class Flavobacteriia; order Flavobacteriales; family Flavobacteriaceae; genus Flavobacterium; species Flavobacterium columnare. Next base: position 1,713,280 of record NZ_CP054494.1, on the reverse strand, counting down.
TATAGAACAGATCATTGAAGAAGACTTAAAAAATGGTTTGTTACAAGATAAATTACGTTTCCGTTTTCCACCAGAACCTAATGGTTATTTGCATGTCGGTCATGCCAGTGCTATTTGTTTGAATTTTGGTTTGGGATTAGATTATAACGCACCCGTTAACCTTCGTTTTGATGATACCAATCCTTCTAAAGAAGAACAGGAATATGTAGATGCAATCAAACGAGATGTAGAATGGCTTGGTTTTCAATGGGATAAAGAATGTTATGCTTCTGATTATTTTCAAGAATTATATGACTGGGCTGTTGTTTTAATCAAAAAGGGCAAGGCTTATGTTGATAATTTGTCTTCGGAAGAAATGGCAAAACAAAAAGGTACGCCTACCCAGCCAGGAGTAAATAGTCCAAATCGTGACCGTTCCGTGGAAGAAAATTTAGATTTATTCAACCGTATGAAAAACGGTGAATTTCCTAACGGTTCCTATGTATTACGTGCCAAAATAGACATGGCATCGCCTAATATGTTGATGCGTGATCCTTTGATGTATCGTATCATGCACGAACACCATCATCGTACGGCTAATCAATGGTGTATCTATCCTATGTACGATTGGGCTCATGGTGAAAGTGATTATATAGAACAGATTTCGCATTCGTTCTGTACGCTTGAATTCTTGCCTCACAGAGAGTTGTATGATTGGTTTTTAGATAATATTTATGATAGTTCAAAAACACGTCCGAAACAACGTGAATTTGCTCGTAGAAACTTATCGCATACTGTAGTTTCTAAACGTAAATTATTACAATTAGTACAAGAAGGACATGTAACCGCTTGGGATGATCCTCGTATGAGTACCATTTCTGGGATGCGTCGTCGTGGTTATACGCCAGCTTCAATACGTAATTTTGCTAAAACCATTGGTATTGCTAAACGTACGAATTTGATAGATGTTTCATTATTAGAGTTCTGTGTGCGTGAAGATTTAAATAAGACTGCACCACGTGTCATGGCGGTTTTAGATCCTGTAAAATTGGTAATTACGAACTATCCTGAAGGTCAAGAAGAATGGTTAGAAGCTGAAAATAATCCAGAAGAAGAAGTATTGACTTTTAGAAAAGTACCTTTTTCTAAAGTATTATATATTGAAAGAGAGGACTTTAAAGAAGAAGCTGATAAAAAGTTTTTCCGTTTGAAATTAGACGGAGAAGTACGTTTAAAAAATGCGTATATTATTAAAGCGGAGTCTGTTATTAAAGATGAGGCAGGTAATATTATAGAAATTCACGCTACGTATGACGCGGACTCACGTTCAGGAAGTGGCTCAGAAGCTTCTAAACGTAAAGTAAAAGGGACTATTCATTGGGTTTCAGCTAACCATGCTATTGAAGCTGAAGTTCGTGTTTATGATCGTTTATTTACGCATGAAAATCCAGATGGAAACAAAGAAGTTGATTTTAAAGAGTTTATCAATCCAAATTCTTTAGCGGTTATTAAAGGATATTTAGAGCCTAGTTTAGCTTCAGCAAAGGAATTAGAACATTTTCAGTTTCAACGTTTAGGTTACTTCTGTGTAGATAAGGATTCTACTGAAAATCAGCTTGTTTTTAACAAAACAGTTGGTTTAAAAGATACTTGGGCAAAGGTTGAAAGTAAAGAAGAATAGTTAAATAGATATTTATTTTTTAAAGAGCTTAATGATTAAATTGAGCTCTTTTTTTATTACTTTTAATATCATTAATTTAATATGTTGATCTATGAAAAAAATTACTTCTGGCATTTTTTGCCTTTTTATGTATGTACAATCACAAGCAAATATTATTGTTCGTGACATAGCTGATTTTACATTTACACCTAATGCATCTCTTGATATTGATTTTAATAATGATGCAGTTTCAGAGTTTAGTTTTCAAGAAATGGGAGGTTCTGTAGGTAGTTTTTTTAACCCTACAGATGTTAATTTTATTGGTACAGGCACTTTAGCTAGTGGTCATGGTTGGGATATTATTAAATCTTTAGCTCTTGGTTCAACTATCTCAAATTCAAGTAGTTTTGATGCGCAAGGCGATGCTTACATTAATCCTAATTGGGCTAATCCAAATGAAAAATTTCCTATAGGAGATTCTTATATTGGATGTTTTTTCAAAATTTCGGGGGTTAAATATTATGGTTGGTTATTAGTTAATAGTACGGCTAATGGAGTTATTACTCTTAAAAGTTATGCTTATAATAATGTGCCAGGTCAGAGTATTAACGTAGGCGAAACTTTAGGTACTGAAAATTTTAAACCTATTTCAGTTAACCATTATCCTAATCCTGCTCAGACAAATGTTTTTGTAGATACTACAGAAAAAATTAAAAAAGTTATTTCTTATGATATTAATGGAAGAACGTTAGAATTGCCTTATTCTTTTTCTTCGATTGATATTAATAAGTTAGAGCAAGGCCATTATTTTTTAGATGTGTTTTTTGAAAACGATAAAAGAAGTATTATGAAAATTATTAAGAATTAGTACTTTTAATAGTTTTTTATTATTATAGGTTTTTTTTATTGTTTTTAAAAATTAATAGATTTTATTTTATTATTTTGGCTTTTATATTTTTAATTTAAGCAATAAAAAAAAATAGATAAGGTGATTTTATTACTATTAGTATAATAGTCTCTTAAAAAGCTTTAAAATAAAAAAGTGGTCATTTGACCACTTTTTTATTTTTTAAATAGTTTCCTCAGAGTTATGATCTCCAAAATTTTCTTTTGGAAACTTTTTATCTTGCTCTTGCTTCTTTTTAGCTCCTAATTTCATAGCTTCTCCTACTTGATTACTTGCTGAAAAACTTGCTACCATATTGTTTAACATATCGGTTGAAGCTTGTGGTGAGTTAGGTAATAAAATTAAGTTAGAGTTGGTGTCACTACCAATAGCTTGTAAAGTATCATAATGTTGAGTTACCACAATAAGTGCGGAGGCTTCTTGTGAATTAATACCCACTTTATTTAATACATCTACGCTTTCTACTAAGCCACGTGCAATTTCACGACGTTGATCTGCAATACCTTGTCCTTGTAAGCGTTTGCTTTCTGCTTCCGCTTTAGCTTTAGCTACGATTCGAATGCGTTGTGCTTCTGCTTCATATTCAGCAGCCGTTTTTTCGCGATCAGCTGCATTAATACGATTCATAGCATTTTTTACTTGTATATCTGGATCAATATCAGTAACTAAGGTATTTATAATGTCATATCCATAAGTAGTCATTGCTTCATTTAATTCGCGTTTTACAGCTACAGCAATATCGTCTTTACGTACAAAAACATCATCTAAAATAAGTTTAGGTACCTCTGCTCGAACTACATCAAATACATAAGAGGTAATTTGATCGTGAGGATATTCTAATTTATAAAAAGCATCGTATACTTTTTCTTGAATTACTTTGAACTGTACTGAAACTTTCATTTTAACAAATACGTTATCTTTTGTTTTAGTTTCAATAACCACATCTAATTGTTGTATTCTTAAATTTACACGTCCAGCTATACGATCAATAATTGGAATTTTAATTTGCAAACCAGATTGTCTAATGCTATTAAATTTACCAAAACGTTCCACAACAACAGCCGTTTGTTGTTTTACAGTGAAGAAGGATGATATTAATAAAATAAATCCAAAGAGGATAAAAAGAATAAATAATGAATTCATAATAAAAAAATTAGTTTGTTAAATATTTATTTATACGTGCCAAGTAAACTTTTGTTACACATATTATTTTAATTTATAAAAGTATAACCCCCAGCATTTGCTGAGGGTTATACTTTTATATACTTGTTATAGCTCTTTTTAAACGTTTAATAGTTTCTTCTTTTCCAAGAATCTCTACAATATCAAATAAATGGGGTCCCATCATTTTTCCTACTAAACTTAATCGGAAGGGTTGCATTACTTTACCCATCCCAATTTCATTAGCTGTCAACCATTCTTTTACTAATGTTTCGATGGTTGCACTTGTAAAATCTGAAATTTCTTCTAAAACCGCAATCAATTGTTTTAATAATTCAGGAGTTTCTTCTTTCCAATTTTTTAAACCTTTTTCATCATAAGATGTAGGGGCTACAAAGAAATAATCAGTTAAATCCCATAAATCAGTTACAAAATTTGCACGTTCTTTGTTTAAGGAAACAATTCTTTCCAAATCTAAGGAAGTTGTAATCCCTCTTTTTTCTAATTCCTTAGCAAAACTATTAGTTAGTGAGTTATCACTTTTCCCTAATAAATACTGATGATTGAACCATTTGTTTTTTTCAGGGTCAAATTTAGCTCCCGATTTATTTACACGCGCTAAATCAAATTTGTTTATTAATTCTTCTAATGAAAAGATTTCTTGTTCTGTACCATCATTCCAACCTAACAAAGCAAGGAAATTTACTACAGCTTCTGGGAAGAAACCATTTTCACGGTACCCCATAGAAGTATTTTCTTCTGTTTTCCATTCTAATGGGAATACGGGGAATCCCATTTTATCACCATCACGTTTGGATAATTTGCCATTGCCTACTGGTTTTAATATTAATGGTAAGTGTGCAAATTCCGGAGCTTCCCAACCAAAAGCATTATATAATAAAATATGTAATGGCAATGAAGGTAACCATTCTTCGCCACGAATAACATGTGAAGTTTCCATTAAATGGTCATCAACAATATTAGCTAAGTGATAAGTAGGCATGCCATCACTTTTAAATAATACTTTATCATCTAATAGGTTAGTATCAAATTTTATATCCCCACGGATAATATCTTTCAATTCTAATATTTGATTAACTGGAGTTTTAAAACGTACAACATAAGCATCACCATTAGCTATGCGTTTTTCTATTTCTTCTTTTGATATAGTTAAGGAGTTATCTAAAGTTTCTCGAACGGTATGATTGTATATAAAAGTTTGACCATTAGTTTCCGTAGATTTTCTTAGTTCATCTAGTTTTTCAGCTGTATCAAAAGCATAATAAGCCCACCCCTTTTCAATTAATTCGTCAGCATATTGTTTATACATTGCCTTACGTTCGCTTTGGCGATAAGGACCAAATTTTTCATTTTTCCCTACCGTTTCATCGGGAGCTATTCCTAACCATTCTAGAGCTTCAAAAATATAAGCTTCTGCTCCAGGAACAAAACGAGTTTGATCTGTATCTTCTATTCGTAGATAGAATGTCCCGTTATGTTTTTTAGCGAATAAATAATTAAATAAGGCTGTTCTTACACCGCCTATATGTAAAGGTCCTGTTGGACTGGGTGCAAAACGCACTCTAACTGGCTTTGACATTTTTTTATTGTTTTTGTTATTTATTACACAAAGCATCATTTTGAGTCTAGTTAAGAGGCAATGTGTTTTACAAAGATACATCATACTCTTTACATATTTGTTTGATTTTGAGTATTGCTATTGTATTTGATAATTTACTAACTTTATGGGTTATAATTAAAGTATTGAATTTTGGAATCAAAACAACTCATATTTGCTAAGTTAGAAAGTTTTATTAAGAAATATTATACCAATGAATTGCTTCGTGGTAGCTTATTTTTTATAGGATTAGGTTTGCTCTATTTTTTAATTACCAACTTTATCGAATATTTTCTTTGGTTACAGCCTATTGGAAGAAGTATTTTATTTGGATTGTTTATTCTAGTAGAATGCTTCTTATTAATTCGTTTTATAATCATTCCGTTATTTAAATTATTTAAGCTTAAACAAGGATTGAGTTATGAACAGGCTTCTTTTATAATAGGTAAACATTTTAATGAAGTAAATGATAAATTAGTTAATTTCTTACAGTTAGTAAAAGATGCTAATCAATCTGAATTATTATTAGCTTCTATAGATCAAAAAGCAAAAAGTTTACAACCTATACCTTTTACAAAGGCAATAGATTTTAAAAAGAATAAAAAATACATTCCTTTAGCATTAATTCCTTTTCTGATTATTTTATTTTTTATGATTTCAGGGAAAGAAGAATATTTGGCTCAAGGTATGAATCGTGTTGTTAATTATAATAAACACTTCTCCCCTCCTGCTCCATTTGAATTATATATTAAAGATTCATTGGTAACACAACAAAATAAAGATTTTACTTTAACTGTTTTTTCGAAAGGAAAAGTAAATCCAGACAAAGCAATTATTGTTATTGGTAATGAACAATATTTTATGGAAAATACTGCTCCAGGTACTTTTCAATACACATTTGAAAATCCTTTAGCCGATGCAAAATTTTACATTCAATCAAATGAAGTAATTAGTAAAAACTATCATTTAAAAGTAAATCCTATTCCTGCTATTACTGATTTTCAAATGGTATTAAATTTCCCAAGTTATTTGGGTAAAAAACCTGAATTAATTAGAGGTACAGGTAATGCCATTATTCCAGAAGGGACCACTATAACTTGGACAATTAAGGCTCAATCTACCGAGTTAGTTCAGATGAATATAAATAAGTATTTGAGTAACTTCAATTGGCAGAATAATAGTTTTATCTTAGTTAAAAAAATCAATCAAAATTCAGATTATCAAATAGTTACTTCAAATAAATCAGTTAAAAACTTCGAAAAATTAACTTATTCTTTAAATGTTATTAAAGACCAATACCCAACTATTAAAATTGATAACACACCTGATAGTTTACATATTTCTAAACCTTACGTAGTAGGTCAAATTGCAGATGATTACGGGTTTCATCGTTTGAGTATTATCTATTTCCCTAAAGGTAAAGTACATGAGGCAAAACGAGGGATTTTATCTTTTAAACAAGGTGTATATGATAAATTTGTTTTTAGCTTTCCTAGTTCTCTTCCTATTAAAGCAGGAGTTCAGTATGAATATTATTTTGAAATTTCAGATAATGATGCTTTAAATGGTTTTAAGATTTCTAAGTCTTCTGTTTTTTCTCACCGTGAATCAACAGAGCAAGAAAAACAAGAAGAATTTTTACAACAACAAAATGATCATATTAATAGTCTTTCAAAATCTTTAAAATTGCAAGACAAACAACAATCAGAATTAGAAAAACTGCAACAAGTAGGTAAAGAAAAAAAAGAATTAGATTATAAAGAACAACAGAAAGTAAATGATTTTATCAAACGTCAAAAGCAACAAGAAGAAGTATTAAAAAATTACGCTGAAAAAATAAAAGAAAATTTAGATCAATTTAAACCCACTTCTAAAGATCCTAAAAAAGAAGAATTAGAAAAACGTTTAGATAACGTTCAAAAAGATTTAGATAAAAACAAAAAATTGTTAGATGAATTAAAAGAACTAAACGAAAAATTACAGCATGAAGAGTTATTTGATAAGATAGAAAAATTTCAGCAAAAATCTAAGAATCAATCTAAAAGTTTAGAGCAGTTAGTAGAATTGACGAAGCGTTATTATATTGAACAAAAAGCAAAACAACTGGTAGATAAATTAGAAAAATTGGCTGATAAACAAGAACAATTATCTACTAGTAAAGACAATAATGAAAAACAACAAGAAGAGTTAAATTCTTCTTTTGATCGTTTACAAAAAGAATTAAACGATTTGGATAAGGAAAATAAAGAATTAAAAAAACCTCTTTCAATTCCTTCTGATAATGAAAAACAAAAGAGTATTGATACAGATATGAAGGGTGCAAGTAATGAGTTAAAAGCTAAAAATAATTCTAAGGCTAGTGCTAAACAAAAAAGTGCTTCGCGTAAAATGCGTCAGATGGCACAATCAATTGAGAAGGATATGCAAGGTGGTGATAAAGAACAAATGAGTGAGGATATAAAAATGCTTAGACAAATTGTAGACAACCTACTTGAATTTTCTTTTTCAGAAGAAAAGTTAATGAATAATTTTAAAAGTATTAATGGTTCATCTTCTTCATTTTCTAAACACATTAAGACACAGCAAGATTTGAAAAATCAATTCAAACATGTAGACGATAGTCTATTTGCCCTGTCATTACGTAATCCTAAAATTGGAGAAAAAGTGACTAAAGAAGTGGGAACTATTTATTACAACTTAGATAAATCCATAGATTATTTTACAGAAAATCAAATATCGCGTGGAGTATCTAGTCAACAATATACGTTTACTGGTGCCAATAATTTAGCTAATTTATTAGCCGATGTTTTAGATAATATGCAAATGTCTATGTCAGGATCAGGATCAGGGCAAGGGACTCCTAGTCCTGGAAAAGGACAAGGATCAGGTATGCAATTACCAGATATTATTATGAAACAAGAGGAGTTGATGAAAAAGATGGGAAAAGGTAAATCACAAAAACCTAGCTCTTCTGGATCCTCTGGTAATGGCGAAGGTGAAGGGAAAGAAGCAGGAGGTAACAAGTCAGGTACTCAAGGAAATTCAAATTCTAAAGGAGGAAATTCAAAACAAAATAATTCAGGTGAAAATGGTGAAGGGAATGCAAAAGATATTATAGATGTTCTAAAAGAGCAGCAACAATTACGAGATGCTTTAGAAAAAGAATTAAACAAACAAGGTTTAGGAGTACAAGGACAGAATGCTATAGATCAAATGAAACAGCTAGAAAAACAATTAATAACTAAAGGATTCAATCAACAGTTAGTACAAAAAGCATTGCAATTAAAATACGAACTATTAAAATTACAGGAAGCAGCACAAGAACAAAACCAAGATAATAAAAGAGAAGGGATTACTAATAAAAGAGAATTTCAAAACACCTCTTCTACCCTACCGCAAAAGTTACAAGAATATTTAAATAGTATAGAAATATTAAATAGACAAAGCTTACCTTTGCGCTCGCAATTTAATAAACGTATTCAAGAATATTTTAAACAAAATGATAAATTATAATTACGAAACTAATTTCTTGTTAGAGAATGAGATAGGTTATACTGAGTGGATTGAATCTGTTGTAAAATCTGAGGATAAGGAGTTAAACGAAATTAATTACATCTTCTGTGATGATGAATATTTATTACAAATTAATAAGCAATATTTAGATCATGATTACTATACAGATGTTATAAGTTTTGATTACACAGAAGAAGGCTTAATTGCTGGTGATATTTTTATATCTATTGACCGTGTAAAAGAAAATGCTAGTAGTTTAGGTGTTTCTTTTGAAGAAGAATTAAAGAGAGTTATTATTCATGGAGTATTGCATTATTGTGGATACAAAGACAAGAGTTCGGAAGAAGAAGAAACGATGCGATTAAAAGAAGATGAGAAAATAAAAATGTTTCACGTGAAACGTGATTAACGGCTTTAGTTCCACGTGAAACAAATAAAATTTGTTTCACGTGGAACTTTTTCTTTCTTTAAACTGTTTCACGTGAAACAGTTTAAAGAAAGAAAAAGTTATATGTAAAAGTAATTATTTTAAAGATATATAATGTTTGTAGAAAATTATGATGTAATTGTGGTAGGGGCTGGACATGCTGGTTGTGAGGCTGCAGCTGCAGCTGCTAATTTAGGTTCTAAGACTTTGTTGGTTACAATGAGTCTTCAGAATATAGCACAGATGTCATGTAATCCAGCTATGGGTGGAATTGCAAAAGGACAAATCGTTCGTGAAATTGATGCTTTAGGAGGGTATTCTGGTATAGTGTCTGATAAGACAGCAATTCAGTTTAAAATGCTAAATCAATCAAAAGGACCCGCAATGTGGTCTCCGCGTTGTCAGAGTGATCGTATGCGTTTTTCAGAAGAATGGCGTTTAATGTTAGAGCAAACACCTAATCTTGATTTTTATCAAGAAATGGTTGTTGGTTTGATTACTGAAAAAGAACGTGTGATAGGGGTTAAAACTGCTATAGGATTATCTATTTACGCTAAGACAGTTGTTCTAACAAATGGTACTTTTTTAAATGGTTTGATTCATATTGGTGAGAAACAATTTGGGGGTGGTAGAGCTGGTGAAAGTGCTTCTTATGGTATAACCGAAGATTTAGTTCGTTTAGGGTTTCAAGCCGGTCGTATGAAAACAGGTACACCGCCTCGTGTAGATGGTCGTTCTTTAGATTATTCTAAAATGCGTGTAGAACCAGGAGATTTAAATCCAGCTAAGTTTTCTTTTTCCGATTCTACAAAGTCTTTGGTAAAACAGCGTGATTGTTATATGACTTACACCTCTCCTTTAGTGCATGAATTGTTGCGTGAAGGTTTTGATCGATCTCCTATGTTTAATGGTAGAATTAAATCTTTAGGTCCTCGTTATTGCCCATCTATAGAAGATAAAATTAACCGTTTTGCCGATAAAGATCGCCATCAACTTTTTGTTGAACCAGAAGGATGGAATACTGTTGAAGTTTACGTAAATGGATTTTCTACTTCCCTTCCTGAGGATGTTCAGTTTAAAGCTTTGCGTTCAGTAGAAGGTTTTGAAAAGGTAAAATTTTTTAGAGCAGGGTATGCAATAGAATATGATTACTTCCCTCCTACCCAATTAAAACATACTCTAGAAACGAAAATAATTTCTGGTTTGTATTTTGCAGGACAAATAAATGGTACTACAGGATATGAAGAAGCAGCTTCTCAAGGTTTAATGGCGGGTATAAATGCTGCTTTAAAAGCGCAAGAACGTGAAGAATTTACCTTAAAAAGAGACGAAGCCTATATAGGAGTATTAATAGATGACTTAATAACGAAAGGTACAGAAGAACCTTATCGTATGTTTACATCTCGTGCAGAATATAGAACCTTACTTCGTCAAGATAATGCTGATTATCGTTTGACACCTAAATCACACGCAATAGGTCTGGCAAGTTCAGAACGATTAAAACGAATGGAATATAAATTTAATGAAGCTGAAAAAATGGTTGCTTTTTTTAGAGAAACATCAGTTTCAATAAAAGAAGCAAATCCTGTTTTAGAAGCTAAGCTAAGTTCTCCTATTACCCAAGGAGATAAAATGTTTAAGATTTTTTCTCGCCCTCAAATAGAAATGGAGGATATGATGAAATTTGAAAAAGTTAAAGATTATGTAGCTTCTAATAATTTAGATCAAGAAGTTATAGAACAATCAGAAATACAAGTTAAATATTCAGGCTATATAGAAAAAGAACGTGCTAATGCTGAAAAATTGCATCGTTTAGAAAATATCCGTATTCCTGATAATTTTGATTACGATCAATTAAAATCTTTGTCCTACGAAGCACGTGAAAAACTAAAAAAAATACGTCCAGTTACTATATCACAAGCATCACGTATTAGCGGTGTATCCCCTAATGATATTTCTGTTATGTTAGTTTACATGGGGAGATAACCTTTTAAAGATTTAAAATAAAAGAATATTTTGTTTCACGTGGAACTTTCTTGAAAACTAAATATTCTTTTTTAAACCAAAGTTTTATTATACAAATGAATTTTTCAGAACAAAATAGTTACATAAAAGTAAAAGACCATTCCGTTTCTAATGAAAATTTTAATTTATTATTAGATCCTGAAACGGAATTATTAAAAACACATCCTCAACCCTCTTTAGAGCGTTTAGGATTTTATTATGAAAGCGAAGACTATATTTCGCATACAGATGGTAAACGTTCTTTATTTGAACGTTTATACCATTTAGTGAAATCGTATGCTTTAATAAAGAAAGTAGCTTTAGTTAGTAGCATTCATAAAACAAAAGGAGTTCTTCTGGATATAGGTGCTGGAACAGGTGATTTTTTAGTTACTGCAAAAAATGCAGGTTGGATAACAAAAGGATTTGAACCTAATACCAACGCTCGAAATTTAGCTTTATCAAAAGGAATAGAATTAGTAGATGCTACCCAATCAATATCCGATTATTCTGTAGATCTTATTACAATGTGGCATGTTTTAGAACATGTACCTAATTTAGAAGAACAAATTCAAGAATTAAAACGTTTATTAAAACCCAATGGAACTTTAGTAATTGCTGTTCCTAATTACAAATCCTATGATGCAGAATATTATGGGGAATATTGGGCAGCTTATGACGCACCTAGACATTTATGGCATTTTTCTAAAAAAAGCATAGAAAAATTATTTGGTCAAACTAAAATGAAGGTTATTCAAATTCACCCTATGATTTTTGATAGTTTTTATGTTTCACTTTTATCTGAGAAATATAAAACAGGTAAAATGAATTTTTTAAAAGCTTTTTGGATTGGATTAAAATCAAATATTAAGGCTGGTGCTAAAAAAGAATTTTCCTCTCATATTTACATCGTAAAAAACGACAATTAATTAAATCAAATAATTTGGTATAGAAAAGCGAATCAATTGATTCGCTTTTCTATACCAAATTATTTTTATAGTATAAGTTTTCTGCCTCTTCCCTATCTTTTTTAAAAGACTTAGTTTTAATTTTAACTAATTTATTCTTTACTCTTTACTCTTTACTCTTTACTCTTTACTCTTTACTCTTTACTCTTTACTCTTTACTCTTTACTCTTTACTCTTTACTCTTTACTCTTTACTCTTTACTCTTTACTCTTTACTCTTTACTCTTTACTCTTTACTCTTTACTCTTTACTCTTTACTCTTTACTCTTTACTCTTTACTCTTTACTCTTTACTCTTTACTCTTTACTCTTTACTCTTTACTCTTTACTCTCTATTCTTTACTCTCTATTCTTTACTCTCTATTCTTTACTCTCTATTCTTTACTCTCTATTCTTTACTCTCTATTCTTTACTCTCTATTCTTTACTCTCTATTCTTTACTCTCTATTCTTTACTCTCTATTCTTTACTCTCTATTCTTTACTCTCTATTCTTTACTCTCTATTCTTTACTCTCTATTCTTTACTCTCTATTCTTTACTCTCTATTCTTTACTCTCTATTCTTTACTCTCTATTCTTTACTCTCTATTCTTTACTCTCTATTCTTTACTCTCTATTCTTTACTCTCTATTCTTTACTCTCTATTCTTTACTCTCTATTCTTTACTCTCTATTCTTTACTCTCTATTCTTTACTCTCTATTCTTTACTCTCTATTCTTTACTCTCTATTCTTTACTCTCTATTCTTTACTCTCTATTCTTTACTCTCTATTCTTTACTCTCTATTCTTTACTCTCTATTCTTTACTTTAAAAAACTATATTTTTATTCAAAAAATAACTTTTTTCATTCAAAAAAGGATTTTTATGGTTGTTTTTATAAAATGTTCCACGTGAAATTCAAAATAAGACTTTATATTCTCATTATCTAAAAAAGAATTTTATACTATTTGTTCCACGTGGAATTTTTTATAGAATGATTTTACATGTCAATTAATTATTTAAACACATCAACCCTACTTTATTTCTGATTTCGCGTTATACTTTACTATGAAGATAAAAGGACAAAAGAAATACTTTTATAATTAACCCAAATTATGCGTTAGCCTTTCGGATCAAGATAAAAAAGACAAAGAAGTTAAGAATAAACAGCTTTTTTTACCAAAACTGTAGTTTTATCACCTTGAGAACAAAAAATGAAGTCGTTTTTATCTGTAATAAATTTTTAATGCGTAATCTGGGTTTAAAAATAGTACACCTACAAAAATTAGTGTTAGCTCTCGATACGCTTTGCACTCTAGTTGACGATGATTACGATTATATACTCAACCCTCAGTTCGAGTTGTTTTTGAAACAAAATGGAAAAAAGTATCAAGAACTTTAGTTTTACCCCAGTATATTTTAAACGGTATTCTTGTGAATCTATAAGAGCTAAAAGAACAATGCTAAGAAATTTATGAAATTTATAACCTTATCAGGTTTTCTTTTTTATAATTCCATTAATCTAATTTTTTAAAGAGTTGTGCTATCTAAAAAGTAGTAACTTAATGTTTAGTTTGTCACTTCTACCAAAGGGAGAATGACAACATTGCGATCTTTTAGGATTTCCTCATTTTTAACCATAATAATTTAACTACTTTGTTCCACGTGAAATTTTAATTTTTTCCTTTAAAAATGACTGTTACCTTTTAAGATATGCTTCGTATAAGATATTATCTTTTAAATACTATTTAAATTAACTGTAAGGCGTTATATGTTATTTATGAATTTAGGTATAGATATTGTTTTAAAAGAGCTTTGAAACGAGTTTATTTAAGGTATTTTAAATATTGTTTTTTTAAAATCGAATATTCTAAAAAGTCAGAATCACTAACTTTTTACCAAAGGCATTTAATAATAGAAAAATATTACCTAAAAATACTCTTTTTTTTAAAACGGCATAGAATTATTACAATTTATAGTTTTTGTTATTTGTATCAATTTTATTTATTTATGTATTTTTCCTCTTTTTCTTTAAATTATTTATTCAATGAAATAGTTAAAATTCTTTTTTAAGTTATTTTAGACTTTTGATCCCCTTCAGGGACTTTATTTTTACTTAAAAAGTCATTAAAACTCATTTAAAGAGTTTTTATTAGTGTTAGTATACTCACAGTGGTTTAAGGAATTAAAACGGTTTAAAACGAATTTATTTAAGCTGTTTTTTATCAAGAATTATTATTGTGCAATTTGTTTAAATAAGTTTTTGTTATTTTAATCGTATAGTTCATTTTTTATTATTTTTATGATATTAATTCATTAATTTTTTGTATTGAGTATTTTGGAATAAAAGTTTACTTTTACAAAAAATTATAAATCACAATTAGAATGAAAAAGCTTGTAATGATGGCGGTTGTTTTATCTGCCGTAGTAGCGTGTAATAAAACACCCGAAGCTAAAGAGGTAAAAACAGCTTATATAGATACTGTAAAACTTATGGAAGATTATACTGAAGCCAAAGAATTACAGGACAAATTCAAAACAAAAGGAGAAGTGAAAGGACGTGAGTTAGAAGTTGAAGCTAGAAAATTAGAAGCAGAAAAAGCTAACTTTCAGCAAAATGCAATGGCTAAAGGACAAGCATGGGCACAACAAAAATATGCTGAGTTACAACAACGTTCACAACAGTTAGCCTATGCAGAACAAGCTATAGCACAACAATTACAAGCCGAAGGAGGTTCTAAACGTGACTCAGTTGTTGAAAAAGTACGTACTTTTATCAAAGATTACGGAAAGAAAAACGGGTATGATTATATATATGGCACAGGAGACGCAGCAAGCGTTTTATATGCAAAAGATAGCTATGATATAACCAAAGAAGTTGTAAAAGCTCTAAACGAAAAATATACTTCAGAAGGTAAAAAAATAGAACCTAAAAAAGAAGCTCATAATAAAGAGGTTAAAAAATAAAAAAAGGGGGCAAATGCTGTATGCACTGCCCCCTTTTTTATTTGTAAAATTATTGCAATATATACACGGTTAACACAGCAGGGATAAAATAAATAACAATAGTTCTTGCCCCATCATAATCTTTGGCTGTTCTCTGACCAAATAAAAGCATTAATAGTGTTACACATGAAACAACGGCACCGTATTTACCAAATGTAGTACCTTCGTTTACCAATAATTCTATTCCTCCTACTATACAAAGAATGCCAGCTATAATTTCGAATGCTAATAAAATATTTAAAGAAACAGATACAATACCCTCAAAAAAAGTATTTTTAAAATGTTCTTTTAACCAATTTAAATTTCCCTGGTAATCAATGAATTTATCATATCCTGATTGTAGAAAAGTAATAGCTAAAAAAGCTAAAAGAAGTAAGCTAGCTAAATTGTTCATAGTGTTAATTTTTATGGATTAAACGTGTTAGTTTTATAGATAAATCAGTTAATATAATTTTAGAATTACCATTACGTTCAATATGATAAATGGCATCATTTAATTCTTTGTATATTTCTTGTATATTCCGCCCCGTAATAAAAGGAGCAAATTTCTTTAAATCAAATCCTTGTATCCCAGATTCATAATAAACTAAGCCTTCAGCTTGATAATTTAATAAAAGGGCTTGGCGAAATATTTCAATGCAATAACTCAAAAATTTCTTTTGATTTTCTCTTCCAAGTTTAGCTATTTCTTCACTCCAATTTATCAAATCCTGTATGGCACTTGCATTGCCTTTCGCTCTAAATGCAGCTCGGACCCAATTTACAAACCATTGTTCAAATGGAGCATCTTCATTTTGATGAGAACTTAATTGTAAAGCCTTATTATAATTACCTTGTGATTTATGGGCAATCTTCATAGCTTCTTTTTCTTCAATTCCTTCATATTCAACTAAATGCTGAGAGATAGCAGATTCACTTAATTTTCCAAAATTAATGACTTGACATCTTGAACGGATCGTTTGCAATAAATCCTCTTCATTTTCCGTAATTAATATGAAAAGTGTTTTATCTGTAGGCTCTTCAAGTAATTTTAATAATTTATTTGAAGCAGCGATATTCATTTTATCAGCCATCCAAATAATCAAAATCTTATACCCTCCTTCATAGGATTTTAGAGCTAATGATTTTAATATTTCTGAGGCATCTTCTACTCTAATTTCTCCTTGCTTATTCCCTACACCTAATTTATCGTACCAATCAAACAAACCACCGTATGGTTTTTCTTGTAAAAATTCTCGCCAAAGTGGTAAAAAATCCAAACTTTTAGGCTTCGATTTTACATCTTCAGTTGTAACTGTTGGGTAAACAAAATGTAAATCAGGATGCGAAACATGTTCAAATTTAATATTACAACTATCTATACCTCCTTGATTTTCAAAATCTTTATTCTGACATAATATATATTGAGCATAAGCAATAGCTATTCTTAATATGCCACAACCTTCTGGTCCAACAAATAATTGTGCATGAGGAATCCTCCCGTGGCTCGCACTAATTAATAAATGATTTTTTACATGTTGGTGTCCTACTATTTCTTTAAATAACATAAAAGCAAAAGTAATTACTTATCCATAATTTTTTTTATTTTGGATAAAATTTATCATTTCTCCTACTTATTGTAAATTTATGCTAATGCTGCTATAAAAAATTATTGTAAAACGGTTATTATATAAAATTTGTAAATAAATTTAGATGTTTTTATCATTTATAAATTTATAATATCCTTAAAAACGAAAGAAAAATTATGAAATAATATACTAAAAATCTAAATTTTTAGTAACAATTTTGATTTTCAAGATATTAAAAATTTAGATAAGTTCACAAAATGTTAATTTTTAATAATAATTCAAATTAATTGTAGAACATAATTAAAAAAAGACTATATTTGTATTGATATAATTTAGCTCTACTAGCGAAATTTATATAGGTTAAAAGATATATTTTTCATGATAAAATAAATTTTGGCACGCTTTTGGTATTACAGTTTAAAAATGAATGCATTTATTTTTAGTTTGCTTTTAAAATCGTTAACAAATTCAAATAAAAAATTGTTAATTCAATTTAAAAGTATATTTTTGAACAATTAGAACTTTAATAACTGAAATTAGAAGAATAACCATGAAGAAAATTATCTTTTTAAGCTTGTTTATGCTTTTCGCAGTAGGAAATATAAATGCTCAAGCAAAAAAGCCAAAAAGTATCATCAGTACTAGTGGTGCGGCAATTAAAAAGTTCCATGAAAAAAGTGAATTGGACGGTATGCCTAAGGGACAGCTTTTGGAATTGTATAAAGAACGAATCAGAGTTCTGGTTAACATATTACCTTACCTTGCTTTAACTAATAAACCAGGTATGACTATGCAGGATGTAGGTATTCCAGACACTTCTGATAATAATAGTGCATTAGATAAACAACAAGAAAACATAGTTGCTTTTGTTAACTCAACAATTGCTTTTCAGTCAACAATGGTTCCATATGCGGATAAAGGCAATTTAGTAGCTTCTATTCTCTATTATGAAAATATGTTGCGTGAATTGAATCAATTATATGAATAATAATTTTTAAAAAATATATATAATAAGAAAAATTTTACTATATTAGCGTAAATTTCTAAAAACTTGACCCCCGATGAAGAAATTGCTTAACTTAAAATGGATTGCTTTATTTGCAATAATGACTGCAAATGCACAGCAGGAAAAAGGTATAATAGGATCCTCTAACTGGTTGAATAACTGGACGGATTTTAAACCTTCTAAAACGGAATACAATGAGGCTACTGAAATTCTCTACGGAAAGATCACGGCCAATAAAACATTGCAAAAAAGGAATACTTACTTATTACAAGGTCCTGTTTATGTAGCTGCAGGTGTTACACTTACAATTGAGCCTGGAACCGTTATTAAAGGCGACTCAGAAACCAACGGAGCTTTAGTTATCTCTAAAGGTGCCCGATTGGAAGCAAATGGAACAGAAACAGATCCTATTGTATTTACTTCTAACAAGCCGGTTAAAAAACCAGGCGATTGGGGAGGTGTAGTAATCCTTAATGATGCACCTATTAATAAATTTGGAGGTGTTGCGTCTATGAACTATGACTTAGATCCTGCTCAAACAATTTATGGAGGAACTAATCCTATGGCAAATTCTGGGGTATTACGTTTTTTAAGAATCGAATTCGCAGGTAAAAAAATAAAAGGATTTAAAAATTACAATGCTCTAACTCTGGCTGGAGTTGGTAACAAAACATTGATTGAACATGTAATGACTAGTTTTTCTGCTGGAAACGGTATAGAAGTTCTAGGTGGTGATACAAACCTTAAAAATATGGTTACTTTACGTGTTTCTGGAGATGATTTCAAATTTAATCAAGGTGCTCAGGTTAAGTTAGATAATTCATTAGTAATTAGACATTCATTATATTCAGGTGCATCAAGAACTCGATGCATCAATGTAGTAGGATATGATAAAAAAGAAGAAGCTGATTTCTCAAAACCTTCAACTAACGTTGTTGCTACTAATTGTACTTTAGTTAACAATTCTGAAAGTTTTGATTTAGATCTAGCCAGTGGACTGGTAAAAGAAGGTGTTTTCGTAGGCGCTAATACCTCTCTGAGTTTAAAAAGAAGTTTAATCTCTGGATTTGCTCCTGCAACAATTTTAGATGCTGAAATTAATCCAGAAGCTGGAGGATTGAAAAAAATAGGTTTTTCAGAAGTGTTTTTTAATAACTGTAAAGGAAATATATTTCTAGCTAACTCTTCAAATAATGATGATTTAGAAGATTTTTATGGAAATCCTCAGTTTTTAAACTTATATGAAAAAACACCTAATGCTGAGTTATTTATTAACCCAGTAGAGTCTAAATCTCCAGATTTTAGATTAAAAGTGGGTAAATTTACTGCTGGTAAATAATTTATCTCTAGATTATAGTATTATACTTTAAATCCATTGGCAGTAAATCTACCAGTGGATTTATTTAGTTTAAGATCAAAATTAATTTAGATTAGAAGTTTATGAATCATACATTATTTTGTAATTTTTTTAACAAATATTTTTTTACAATTTTTTTATTTTCTTTTATTCTAGAAAATAAAGCACAAACTTTTGTAAATGCTCCTTCTAAAAATTTTGGAAATATTTGTGCATCTTCTAATTTTAATAGTTATTCTGTTAATTTTGATTTTAATGGTTTTAGCCCAAGCAATATATTTACTCTAGAAATGTCTGATCCTGAAGGGGATTTCGCTAAGTTAACCCCTATAACTATTCTTTCCTCTCAAGTAAGTACAAGTCCAGGGAAAATAACCTTTAAAGTGCCTGAAAATATTACTACAGGAGGAAAATCATATCGACTAAGAATAAGAACTAGCTCTCCAGCAATGACTAGTTCTCCTACTCTACCTTTTCATGCCTATTTTTGGATTTATAATGATAAAATTAATATTCTAGACGATGGTTCTGGTAATTTAAGTATTTGTGGATCAAATGGAATATTAGCTATAAGCGAAAAGAGCCCCTCCCCTTTGCAACACAAAGGATTAAAATATATATGGAAAAAAGACGGTATCGTAATACCTAATGAAACAGAATCTAAATTAAATATAGCCCAATCAGGTAAATACAGTGTACAGATAGATTACGGAAATTGTAATAGTACAGTTGGATTTATAGCTTATTCGCAGGAAGTGAATGTTGCATTTACAAATAATTCAGTTCCTTATTCTATAACATCTAGTTTAGGAACAACCGTTTGTCCTAGTAATCCAACGACTTTGAGTACAACAGCTGGACAAACCTATCAATGGTATATTGATTCTCAAGCAAATGGAAACTTTGTTAAAATTGATGGAGCTACTTCATACAGCTTAAAAACAGCCAATCCTGGTGTTTATAAAGTAGTAATTAGCCCAGGAACTGTTTGTGAATCTACTTCTACTAATACAATCACACTTCAATCTACCAATTTTAATTTGGCTATTGATGCCAAATCCGTAAATTATTTAAAGAAAAGTGAAATAATTAATATAAACGCCACTACTACAGCTATAAATCCAACTTATGAGTGGTTTTTACCAGGTGGATCTACACCTACGAGTACAGTGGCTAATTTTACAGTTACTAATGACGCTAATTTTAAAGAAGGGCTGTATAAATTAGTGGTTAAACAAAATGACCCAAGTTGCGTCTATACAAAAACAATACAATTTAAAATAATAGAAGGAGTAGAATCAGTAAATATTCCAAATGTTATAAGTCCAAATGATGGCAATAATGAAAATGATACATGGATTTTACCTATAGAATATAAAAATGACTCAATAGAAGTTCTTATTCTAGATAGTTATGGTAAAGAAGTTTTTAAAATGAAAAATTATGATGATTCTTGGCCTGAATCAGTTATAGAAGTAAAAGATATTAACCCAATTTATTATTATATTATATCAAAAGATGGTAGTCCTTTAAAAAAAGGTTCTTTAACTGTCCTTAAATAAATTACATATCAAAAAACTATGAAATTAAAGAGTTTTAGCCTTTTCATAATCAGTTTAGTTACAGTAGAACTAAGTGGTCAAACACCAGTAAATGGAGTTAGACCATTTGATGTTTTAGCTAAAAATTCTTTAAAATTCAATAAATACATCATAAATCCTAGCTTTAGTCATGTTAGAGAAGACGAATCTTTTATAAGTTTTTATAATAAAAGAAAATGGATTGGCTTTGAAAATTCAAGAACCGATTATTTCTTTAGTTTATCAGGAAAATTCCAAGATTTAAATGGTTATGGAATTGGATTATTCCAAAATAATGAAAACATTTATTCCACATTTGGAGTGGTAGGAAATTTCGCTAGAAATATAGAAATTATTCAAGATTCTAATCTTACTTTTGGTTTAAATCTAGCCTATATTAATAGTGGGATCAATTCAGGAAAAATAATAACAAACGTTCAAGAATCTATTCTAAGTAATGTAGCTAAATACTCTTTGATTTCTATTAATCCAGGAATCAATTTTGGCACAGGTTTTTTTGATATCGGTATCGTAGCCAATAATTTGTTTTATTACAACTTAAATCCATCTGGATTAGTACAAGGGAACCCTGCTAAAAATTTTGGATTACATGCCATGTATACAGGCTATATAGATCGTGATGGAATTTTAGAAAGAGCTAAATTTTCAGCTTTAGGGCGTGCCGAAATTGGAACAGGATATACAGGATTTGGAGCATCATTGCTTTTTAACGCTCCTAAAGCAGGTTGGGTTCAAGCTGGCTACGATAGTTTAAATGGTATTAATGCAGGTATTGGCTTTGTATTAGCTAAAAAATTATCTATCGGCTATGGAATTGAAAAACCTTTAGGAAATTTTTCTAATTTTGGATTATCCCATGAATTCACATTAGCTTATAAATTGAGGGGGTACGGTGATTATGAAGACGAACGACCAATAGTAAAAGCAAGTAGTAAAACCAATCCTAAGGCAAGTGATAAAGCGGTTGCTGTTAAAAAGAAGACCCCTCAAGAATTGGCCAAAGAAAGAGCTGCCGAGTTAGCGTTAAAACAACAGCAAGAAAAAGCGCGTTTAGAGGCAGAACGTTTAAGAAAAGAAAAAGAATTAGCAGAAGCTAGGGCAAAAGCAGAAATGGAAGCTCGATTAAAGGCAGAAAAAGATCGTTTAGATGCCCTAAAAGCAAAAGAAGCAGCAGAAGCTAGAGCAAAAGCAGAAATGGAAGCTCGATTGAGGGCAGAACAGGATAAAAATAAAGCATTATCAGAGGCTGAACGTCAACGTCAAGAACGTTTAGCTAATGAAGCTCGACTAAAAGCAGAAGCGGCTGCCAAACTAAAAGCTGAGCAAGAACGTCTGGCGAAAGAAAAAGTAGGAACTGATGTAAAATCTAAAATAGAAGCTGACGCAAAAGCAAAAGCAGAGGCATTAGCACGTGAGAAAGCAGAATCAGAGCGTCTAGCGAAAGAAAAGTCAGAAGCTGACACAAAAGCAAAAGCAGAGGCATTGGCACGTGAGAAAGCAGAATCAGAGCGTCTAGCGAAAGAAAAAGCAGAAGCTGACGCAAAAGCAAAAGCAGAGGCATTAGCACGTGAGAAAGCGGAATCAGAGCGTCTAGCGAAAGAAAAAGCAGAGGCTGCACGTCTAGCGAAAGAAAAGTCAGAAGCTGACGCAAAAGCAAAAGCAGAGGCATTAGCACGTGAGAAAGCAGAATCAGAGCGTCTAGCGAAAGAAAAGTCAGAAGCTGACGCAAAAGCAAAAGCAGAGGCATTAGCACGTGAGAAAGCAGAATCAGAGCGTCTAGCGAAAGAAAAGTCAGAAGCTGAGGCAAAAGCGAAAGCAGAGGCATTGGCACGTGAGAAAGCGGAATCAGAGCGTCTAGCGAAAGAAAAGTCAGAAGCTGAGGCAAAAGCGAAAACAGAGGCATTGGCACGTGAGAAAGCGGAATCAGAGCGTCTAGCGAAAGAAAAAGCAGAGGCTGACGCAAAAGCAAAAGCAGAGGCTGCACGTCTAGCGAAAGAAAAAGCAGAAGCTGACGCAAAAGCAAAAGCAGAGGCATTAGCACGTGAGAAAGCGGAATCAGAGCGTCTAGCGAAAGAAAAAGCAGAGGCTGCACGTCTAGCGAAAGAAAAGTCAGAAGCTGACGCAAAAGCAAAAGCAGAGGCATTAGCACGTGAGAAAGCAGAATCAGAGCGTCTAGCGAAAGAAAAAGCAGAGGCTGACGCAAAAGCAAAAGCAGAGGCATTGGCACGTGAGAAAGCGGAATCAGAGCGTCTAGCGAAAGAAAAGTCAGAAGCTGAGGCAAAAGCGAAAGCAGAGGCAAAAGCGAAAGCAGAGGCATTGGCACGTGAGAAAGCGGAATCAGAGCGTCTAGCGAAAGAAAAAGCAGAGGCTGACGCAAAAGCAAAAGCAGAGGCATTGGCACGTGAGAAAGCAGAATCAGAGCGTCTAGCGAAAGAAAAAGCAGAATCTGAGGCAAAAGCAAAAGCAGAGGCATTGGCACGTGAGAAAGCAGAATCAGAGCGTCTAGCGAAAGAACAGTCAGAAGCTGAGGCAAAAGCGAAAGCAGAGGCATTGGCACGTGAGAAAGCGGAATCAGAGCGTCTAGCGAAAGAAAAAGCAGAGGCTGACGCAAAAGCAAAAGCAGAGGCATTGGCACGTGAGAAAGCGGAATCAGAGCGTCTAGCGAAAGAAAAAGCAGAATCTGACGCAAAAGCAAAAGCAGAGGCATTGGCACGTGAGAAAGCAGAATCAGAGCGTCTAGCGAAAGAACAGTCAGAAGCTGAGGCAAAAGCGAAAGCAGAGGCATTGGCACGTGAGAAAGCGGAATCAGAGCGTCTAGCGAAAGAAAAAGCAGAGGCTGACGCAAAAGCAAAAGCAGAGGCATTGACACGTGAGAAAGCGGAATCAGAGCGTCTAGCGAAAGAAAAGTCAGAAGCTGAGGCAAAAGCGAAAGCAGAGGCATTGGCACGTGAGAAAGCAGAATCAGAGCGTCTAGCGAAAGAGAAATCAGAGGCTGAGGAATTGGCGCGTAAAGAAGCTTTAAAAACAGCAGAAGATAAAGAAATAGACAATTTGTCAAACGTTATTGAAGATTCTCAAAAATTACAATCGGAATCAATTAAAAAATTCCAAAGTATAGTATTAGAAAAAGAGAAAGAATTAATGGCTATGCGTAAAGCAAATGATGATTCGGAAAAAGGAATTGTAGCTCCTGTTCAAGAAGTAGAATTTAAGAGCATGAGTCAAGCTAACAAAGCAATAGAATCATTAAAAAGTGAAATAGCATTAAACATAAAACAACAAGATCAGTTTATTGCGGAATATCAGACTTTGGCAGCAGAACGTTTGAAAAAAATACCTAATAAAAATGATGTTATTAACCAGTCTTATCTTAAAACAATAGAAAAATTAAAACAAGATAAAGCTCGATCAGAGGAAGAGAGTAAACAGTTAATTACTAAATTGGAGGATATTAAGACTCAAACGGAAATAGAAAAAAGACGCCGTATTAAACGTGCTAATTTTGAAGATGCTTCTGCTAAATATCAAAAAGATCGTGCTACTTTAAGTCAAATTAAGGCAAGCACAACTCCAACGGATCAAGCTTATAAATCAACAGATTTTGATTATGGAGATAGCGATCAAATGAATATGCAAATTGTTAAAAATGTACCTAATGAAAAAGCAGGTTTTTATATGGTATTAGCTACTCATAAGGATGAAGCAAGACGTGATGCTTTTGTGAAAAAAGCAATACAAGCAGGAGAAAAAAATATAGATTTCTTTTATGATATAAGTACAGGAACTTACTTTATCTACAGTAAACATTATGATGAAATAAATGAAGCGGATGAAGCTATGAAAAATAAAGGAGAAAAACCTTATAATGGTAAAATGGTAATTATTAAAATAGAAAAATAATTATTTTAGATTATATATGATTTGTTACTAAAACAAGTTCATAAGAAAATTATATAACTTTATGAGTTTTTAAATAATAAACGAATGCCCTATGAGATCGAGTTATTACTTATGTATTTTATTGTTCTGGAGCTTAGGATTTCATCAATCCTTTGCACAACAATTTAAGCCTTTTTCTGTTGTCAATCAGACAAATGGTCTTAATGCAGATATTTTATTAATAGGAAATAATAATTTATCGCAGCACTCAACTTTGCCATACGATGGAGTTGTAACTAATGATAGGATTAATCTGGTTTATGTTAATGTAGATGCTGCAGATCGAAGCGTTTACAATGCTAGTAAAGCTGAATTAAAAATTCCTACTGCTTACCAAGCCTGTCATAAAGTAAAATATGCGGCATTATATTGGGCAGGGATTTATAAAAATACAACTTTAGATATTAAGAAAGTTAAATTAAAACTTCCAAGATCTACAGTTTATGAAGATATATCAGGTACCCTTATCTATAATCAAACCACTGAAGTAAATAAGCCTTATGCAGCTTTTGCCGATGTTACTGATTTATTAAATAAATTGGTAGATATTCAAGGTGATTATACTGTGGCCAATATTGTTTGTTCAGAAGGTAACGACGCTTTAGGAGGAGGTTATTCAGGAGGATGGCATTTGTATGTTATATACGAAAATCCTAATTTGCCAGCTAAAAATATTACTTCTTTTAATGGGTTTACAAAGTTGAATAATACTAATTCTTTAGATGTACCTGTTAGTGGATTTAAAACAATACCTACAGGAAACGTAGGAGCTTGGGTAGCATTTGGAGCATTAGAAGGAGATCAACAAATATCAGGTGATTTTTTTAAAATTAATAATGTATTAATGCAACCTCCTTTTAGAAAAATCAACCAATTTACTTCTGATTATAAACAAAATTTCTTTAATAGTACTTTAACTGATCCTTCAGGACTTTTATCAGGTAGAACACCTAGTAGTAAGAATACCTTAGGTTATGACGCTGGTATTTTTAAAGTAGATAATCCTAGTAATTCTGTAATTAAAAATAATGATACATCAGCTTCTATTAATCTAGGGACAAATGGTGATCAGTACTTTGTTTTTTTTACAGCTTTTGCTGTTGATGTTATTGGACCTAGAGTCATATTAAGGAAAAATGTAACAAATAACGCAGGTTTAGATATTTCTAATCAAACCGTAGATATATGTGATGAAATTAATTACAATATATATTTTGATAATATAGGTAATGACGATGCACAAGGTTTAACATCTCATAAATATGGAACTAATTATGTATTGTTAAAGGATATTCTTCCTAAAAATGTAAGTTTCCAAAGTATTACATCTACAAATACGGCATTAAATACTTCAATGAAATATGAGACAAATCCTACAAATCCTAGGGAGTTGTTTATTTATATTCCTAAAGCATATCTAAAAAAAGATGCTCCAGAGTATTCAATTAAAATCAAGGTAAAAATTGCTTGTTCTTGTGATGAGTTTACAACAGCTTGCTCAAATGAAATTAAAAACCAAGCTTTTGTTGAATACAGTGGTGTTATTAATAATGCGGAAAATCACAATGATCCTAGTTATTCTCAAATAGATCCTAATTGTTTGGTAGGTTCTACAAATTCAACAAACTTCATTGTTGGTTTAGATAAGAAATGTAATTTCACTACAGAAGTTCTTTATTGTGGTAATACAACCACACTAAAAGCAGGAGATAATTATGGTAATTATGTTTGGACTGGGCCTGCAGGAGCAATTTTTACTCCTAATAAAACAAGTCAAGAAGTAACAGTAAATTTACCAGGAACTTATACTGTAACAGGCACAGATGCTATTTGTAGATCTATTGTTCAAACATTTAATGTTAAACTATACGGAGCAGATCTTGAAAATCCTCTAATTAAATACGATCAAAGTCTTACTCCTGTTCAGTGTACTGATTCAGGTGAAAGAATTCCTAGTATTTATCTTTGCGGTAAAGATGATAGTAAATTATTACAACCTAATATCGCAGGAGCTATAAAAGTAGAATGGCAATTATATGATGAAGCTAAAGCAGGTTGTGGTCCCTATAATCCTGTAACAAACTGTCCTGTTACAACAGATTCTTGTTGGAATAAAATAGTTGAGGCAAATGAATACACTGTTTCAAATGAAGGAAAATACAGACTTATTTATACTTTTATTGGAGGATGTACAAGAACTTTTTATTTTAACGTTTATAAAAATTTAATAGAAACTGAAGTTAAAGTATTACCTATTGTATGTGGTGCCCCAGGTTCTATAACAGTTATTAAACCTGTTAATAGTACCGGTAAATTTCAATTCCAATTAGTACAACCTAATGGAACGTTGGGTGTTTGGACCGTTAATCCTGTATTTCAAATATTAACAGCAGGTAATTACACAATAAATGTAAAAGATAATACGGTTCCTGGTTCTTGTCAAATTCCTATTAAAAACATCGAGGTACCAGCTAATAATATATCCGTTTTACCAACGGTTTCACAACCTAAATGTAATGGAGATTTAGGATCTGTTAATTTAGGTGTTTCTGGAGTAGATGGTCCTTATACATATACTTTATATCAAGGAACAAATGCCTCTGGATTAATCGTAGGAAACTCGGTTACTACGGCACAGGCATATAATATCTTTGATAATTTAACACCTGGTTTGTCCTACTATTGGATTGTTACCACTCCAAGTTGTACCAAAGACGGAACTTTTACTTTAATTAACCCTGCTCAATTGGTATTAAATGCCTCTATAACAAAACCTTTAAGTACATGTTCAGATGGCGAAATTACAATATCAGCAACTGGAGGTACTGCACCATACTTTTTCTATTTGAATAGTGCTCCTCCTGCCCCATTTTTAACAACTAATGTTATTTCTGTTACAAATCCTGGAATTAATACCATTACTGTATATGATTCTAATAACTGTACTCAAACAACTCAAATTAATGTTGTAAAAGTTCCAGCTCCTGTATATACAGTAAGCTATACTGATGTAAAATGTTATAATGATACTTCTGGGACCATTACATTTAATGTTACGAATGCAAATGGAAATACATTAGGATATAGCATTACTGGAGGTGCTCCTTTTACTAATAATTCATCGTTTACAAATTTAGCACCAGGTATTTATACACCTGTAATTCAATATACCATAGGTACTGCGGTTTGTACAAAAACAGAACCTAATATTACGATTTCTCAACCTGAAAATCCATTAACTGCTTCTGGAGGTGTTATGGCATTAGCCTGTAATACGACTGGAGGTAAAGGAATTATTCGTATCACAAATGTAGAAGGAGGAAAACCTTTCACTGGACCATCTCCTTATTTATACAACTTTGGGAATGGTTGGACTAACGTAAGCCAAATTTCAGTAGCTCCAGGTACTTATACTGTTTCTGTTAAAGATGCTGCTGATTGTGTGTTTCCAATGACGGTTACTTTAGATCCTATTCCTCCTGATCCAACAATTAACACGTCTGCACCTGCCTTTAATTGTAATGGTTCCGCTACGAGTACGGTTACCGTTAATAATGGTTCTACGGCTTATACATATACCTATTCTATCTCACCGGCATTGAATCCTCCACACGATCCTACTTCTAATGTATTCAAGAACGTTCAGTGTGGGAACTCTGTAATAACAGTAAATTATAATTTAACCAACCCTCCTACTTTTAGTAATTTATTAAAAGAAGATTTTGGATCGGGTCCTGATGTGTCTTCTCCAGGTATTAACCCTGCTTTTTGTTGGGAGAGACAAGTAGAGGCTACGAAATGTCATGGGAATAAACTTTTTGGTAACGGAGAATATACAGTCACACAATTCTTACTTAATAATCCTTATTCAGGTTGGTCTATTCCTTTGGATCATACTACTGGAGCAAGGCCAGGTAGATATTTAGCTGTAGATGCTGGAAATGCTATACCTAATAATGCTGTTTTATATAGAAAAACAATCAAAGATATTATTCCGAATCAGGATATTCAAGTTCGTTTTTATGCAAGAAATCTATTAAGAATTGGAAATACACAACCAGATGCTTCTTTAACAGTAGAGTTACAAGATAGCGCAGGCGTAGCTCTATCCTCTAGTTCTACAGGAGCTATACCTAAAACGGAAAAATGGGAAGTATACAACAAAACTATAAATCCAGGAAATAATACAACCCTTGATTTTGTTCTAAGATTAGAAGTTGCACAACAAAATGGTATCGATTTTGCTGTAGACGATATAGAAGCGTATCAATTGCCTATAACTTGTATTGCAACTAAAACTATTCCTGTAAATATCCCATGTGGACAAGCTTTTACGGCTCAAATTACATCTCATAAAGATGTGAGCTGCGCAGGATTAAATGATGCTACAATTACCATAGCTGCACAAAACTTTAATACAACTTCAGGGTATCAAGTATCAATGAATAATGGTGCTACTTGGATATCTTATAAAACATCTCCAGCAGTAGTACCTGTCCCTCCAGCAGGATATCCAGGATTTGTATTGGTAAAATACGACTTAACTGCTGCTAATGCAGGTTGTAGTTTTAATTTACCACAAGCCATAATTGTACCAGCTCAATTGCAAGTACAAACTAATATAACTCCAGCTACTTGTACTACTGGTGCTATTGTATCAGTTACTGCTACTGGAGGTACTCCTGCTTATCAGTACCAATTAGAAACTACTACGGGTGTTCCTGTTATAAATTATCAATCAAATAATAAATTTAATAACGTTGCACCAGGTGATTATGTGGTTGTGGTAAAAGATGCTAATGGATGCACACAAAAAACAACAATTACGATTGGTATTGCACCTAAACCAACTATACAGGTACTAGCAACATCTGATTTTTGTTATGATGGAACCAATGCTGCTACTATAGTAGTAAGTGCATCAGGTGGTACTCCAGGTTATCAATATCAATTAGAAAATAATACAGGAACTATTTTAATTCCTTTCCAAAATAATGCTACTTTTTCAAACTTAACACCAGGGAGTTATGTTGTAGTAGTAAGAGATACTTTTGGCTGTACTGCGGCTACATCAGCGCAACAAATTAATGCACAATTGGTAGCAACAGCTACTTTAACAAAAGATGCTGATTGTAATCCATCAAATCCAAATGCAGAAATTACACTTGCAATTTCAAATGGTTATCCAAATTATTCATATCAAGTAAGTACAGATGGAGGTGTAAATTATACTCCAGCAGTACCTACTCCTATAGCTAATTTGCCATTTAAATACTCAATACCTCCTGTTTTAGCTGATACTACATATCAATTTTTAGTAACAGATAGTAAAGGATGTAAAGTAACCACGAATACTGTAACCGTTAAAAAATTAGTACCTATAATTGCTAATCCTTCTACCGTAGCTGTAACCTGTAATGGAGGAGCGGATGGAAGTGTTACCTTTGCTCCTACTGGTGGTGCGGGTGGTTATCAAATTAACTTTAATAATGCTGGTTTCTCTAATCAGACTAGCTATGCTGGTTTGGCACAAGGAACTTATAATTATATTATTCGAGATCTTAAACTGTGTACTATTACAGGAACTATTACAATTAGTCAACCTAATATTTTAAAGGCTACAGCTGCACTAAATCCAAATTACACGTGTAAAACGAATGCTACTATCACAGTTACAGTGTTACCAAATGAAAATGGTGCTGGAGGTGTTGAGTATAGTAATAATAACGGTAATACATGGCAGTCATCTAACGTTTTCAGTAATTTAATTGCGGGTACTTATACCATAGTAGTCAGAGACAAAAATGGTTGTCGTTTTACGATTAACCCTCCATTTGTAGTAGTTCCATTAACCCCTCCAACGGATTTAACGGTTACTCCTACTTCTTCTATGACTTGTCCTGCTAAAACAATTAATGTACAAGTGACCGTTACAGGTGGTAGCTTACCTTTAAAAGAGTATGCTATAACAGATCCAGTAGCTGCGGCTGTAACAAATACTACAGGTGCTTTTACTAATCTATCTGCGGGTACCTATACCTTTGTAGTTACTGATGCAAAAGATTGTACGTATACTGAAAAATATACTATCAATCCATTACCAGATATGTCAATATCTAATCGAATTCTATCAGATATTAAATGTTTAAATGGAACTGAAGGATCTGTTGAAATATCGGTATCAAATTTTGGAACAGGTTATTCATACGTAGTAACAGGTCCTACTCCTTCTGTAGGTACAGGAACTACATCGCCTTTTGTATTAAACAATTTAAGAGCAGGAAATTACACAGTTGATGTAACTAATACTACAACAAAGTGTAAGATAACTACTTTATTTGAGATAAAAACACCTACAGTTGCTTTAGATGCAACATTGGATAAAGATCCTATTACTTGTACAAAACAAGGAAGTATCATTGTTAATGCTACTGGAGGATGGGGAGGTTATACCTATACAATTAGTCCTGCTGCGGGTACTTTAACTGGTAATATATTTAGTAATTTGCCAGCTAACAACTATACTGTAACTATTAAGGATGCAGGAGGGTGTCAAGTATCTAAAACAATTAATTTAACGAACCCAAATCGTCCTACGATTGCTTTAGTAGGAGCTTCTGATTTTTGTTATGACAATACAAACAAAGCATCTTTAGTTGTATCCGCTTCAGGAGGGATTTCTCCTTATAGTTTCAGTTTGAATGGAGGGGCTTTTGTACCAAGCAATACACCTACTGATAGCCATACTTTTAATGGGCTAATTCCAGGTACCTATACAATAGTTGTGCGAGATGCTTATGGATGTACAAATCCTACAGTATTCCAACAAACAATTAATAGCGAATTAAATGCAACAATTGTTTTAAATAAGGGATACGATTGTACGGCTACGCCAGATGCTGTTATTAATGGTAGTATTTCAAACGGTTATTTACCGTATGGCAAATATGAAGTAAGTTATAATGGTGGTGCTTACACCGTAGTAGGCACTATTACAGGTTCTACCTTTACATATCCTGTTTTATTAGCAAACTCAGGTACTTATAAATTCCGTATTACAGATGCTAAAGGATGTCAAATAGAGACTAATATATTAGATATAAAACCACGTTCGTTACCTAATTTATCTTTAAACATAACTAGTCCAACCGTAAAATGTCATGGTGATGCCACAGGTGCCTTTACTTGGACCGTTACAAACGGGACACCTGATTATACCATATCAGTTGTAAATACAACAACAGGTATTAATTATGGTACACAAACAGCTGGTTTACCTGCTGGTAATTATTCTGTTACTGTTACAGATGCAAAATCTTGTACTGATACTAAAACTTTCAGTATTACAGAACCAGCTTTATTAAATTATACAATTAAAATTAATCCTATTACTTGTAATATTGCAACTAATACTTATAATTTAGGTTCTATCTGTGTAAATACAGATTTAACAGGAGGAACATTGCCTATTACCTTTACATTAATTAACGCATCAGGTGTACAAGTAGGTACTCCGATTGTTGTTAATTCTTTACCATTAGCGGCTACAGTTTGTTTCCCTAATATTGATTATGGTGTTTATACTGTAAAGGCAGTTGATGCTAATGGTTGTTCTAAAGTAGTTCCAAATCAAATTGTATCTAGCCCACCTTCAGGTTTAACATTTGCTTTTACAGGTGTAGCTACTTGTGCAACAGGTGCAAGTTTAAAAGTGGATATTTCAGGAGGAGTTATCGGACCAGGTACTTATCAGTTTGGAATTGTTGATTTACCAGCTGCTCCATGGTCAACTACTCTTGTTAATTCTAATAATGGTGCTGCTTCTCATATTTTTAATGGTTTAATCCCAGGAGCCACTTATAGTATAGTGGTATATGATACAACAACAGGATGTTATCACTTCCAAACGGCCCCTACGACACCTTCGTTTATCAATCCTACTTTATCTCCGGTTATTAATAATGTGACGTGTAGAGGTGCTGCTGATGGATCTATTAAATTTACTTTAAGTAATTTAAGTGCAGGTGTTACTCAGTTTTCATACCAATTAGTTAATGCGGCTACTAATGTAAACATTGGAGCCCCTGTAATAATTAATTCGCCTTTTGTTTATCCATATTCAATTAATCCTTTAGCACCAGGTTCGTATAATATCTTAATACGTGAAATCAATGGAGCAAATGCAGGATGTGGAAAGACATTTGGTCCTTATGAAATAAAAGAGTCTGCAACGGATTTAATACTTGATTTGACAAGCACAAATGATAATTGTAAACCTAATGCTGGTATTATTACAGCTGCTGCTTCAGGTGGTACAGGACCTTACTTATATCAAGTATTTGTTGATTCTGGTGCAACTGGGGTAATAGATGGTACTGATCCTATAACGACAAATTCTGCATTTATTAGTTCTTTTAATCCATTAACCCATAAATCTAATGTATTTAATTTAGAAGGAGGAAAATATATAGTATATGTAAAAGACGCTAATGGTTGTATTAAATTTAATTTCATAACGGTTGCTGTAGATTCAGAACCAATTATTTCTGCAACGGTTAATAATTTATGTGCTGCTGAGGGTAATTTTGCTATTGATGTAGTACTTACAACTTCTGGTATTGCACCTCATGTGTATAGTATAGATGGTGGTGCTTTTCAAGCACAGACAGCACCGTTTACTATTTCTAATCTTTCTTCAGGAGTACATACCGTAGAAGTAAAAGATAAAAATGATTGTGGTAATAAGGTTACAGTTACAATTTTAAAACCTTTAAAAGCAATTGGAGATTTTACCTTACTTCCTACTTGTAATACAGCTACTGGTACGATTACTATTAAGGCAAATGATGGAAGTGGTAACTACAGTTATAGTCAAATAGCTCCTCTAGGAGCCACTAATTTAAATGGTATTTTTAATTCTTTAGCTCCAGGTAACTACACTTTTGAAGTAACGGATCTTACAACAAATTGTAAAGTAACTGTTCCTGTAAATTTAGCACCTGCTAAAGATGTTCTTTTCGTAGCAGCAACAGTTACTAATACTAAATGTATTGGTAGTAATGATGGTAGTATAACTGTAAATTTAGATACTACTAATACAGATGCACCGTACAAATATAGTATAGCTCCTGATCCAAACGGTGTGGGAGTACAAGATACGAACCTCTTTGCAGGTTTACCTTTAGGCAATTATGTTGTCACAGTAACTTCTGCAAGAGGTTGCTCGGCTACTCAAAACGTAAGAGTAGATGAGCCAACACCTATTAACATTACCGCTGTAGCTACTCAGTTTGCATGTAATGCTACGAATGCTTATAATCCTGCAGAAATCAAAGTTACAAATGTTACAGGAGGTACAGGAATATATACAACTTATGAGTTTGAACTGGCTGGTGTTGTTTTACAATCTGGTGCTAGCTCTGCATTTAAAACACAAGATACAGCTGGTGGTTCTTACACAATAAGAGTGTTTGATTCTAACAGATGTATCGGAACTACAAAAGTTGATATTAATGCTATAACACCATTAGGAGCAACCATAGTTAAAAATCAAGCTATTGATTGTACTCAAAATGAAATTATTAGTATTAATGCTACAGGAGGTTCAGGTAATTATACTTACCAAGTAATTCCTTTTGGAGCAACTAACGTGGTTGCTGGACCAACTGCTAATCAATTTACAATTAGTGCAGCAGGTTCTTATACTTTCCAAGTAATAGATGCAACTACTGGATGTTTTATTCAAATAGGACATCAAATAAATGTATTTAAAACATTAACCGCTACTCTAGCACCTGATGCAAGTGTAAAATGTTTTGGAGATACTACTGGTGGAAGTTTATTATTAAGTGTTCAAGGGTATTCAGGACCTTATGCGTATACTTTATATGATAATACTAATACAATAGTTGCTGGACATAATGGTATTATAGTTGATAATACTGTAACCAATCCGTTTACTATATCAGGTTTACCAGCGGGGACTTATACAGTTAAAATTAAGGAAAATAACTTTCCTAAGTGTGATATTACAACAGCTTCTGCTACTGTAGGTACTCCTACACAATTGGCAATAACAGCTACTGTAGATAAAAATGATAATTGTAATCCTCTAGCAGGTATTATTAAAGTTTTAGGTAATAATGGTACTCCTACTTACTCCTATATTGTAGCGTTAGCTACTGATCCTGCTCCTACAGCTGCTTCTGTGGGATGGACAACTTCTACCGTATTTAATCGTGATGGAGGTAATTACATAGCTTATGTAAAAGATGCCAACAATTGTATCGCACAGGTGCCAGTTATTCTGCCTACTGATACGAATCCTGTACTAACACTCCCAGTGTTTGCTGCTAATCAATGTACTTCTAATGGTACTGATTATGTAATAACAGCAACTAGTGTTGTAGATGGAATAGCTCCTTATACTTATAGTATTACAAATGCTAATGGAACTAGCTCATTTGTAAATGTAATTGCACCGTATACCTTTAATGGATTAATTATAGGAAATAATACGATTACTATAAAAGATGCTAATGGATGTACCGACAGTAAATCAATTACTGTATATCCGCCATTAAATATCAATCCTACTATTGTTGCTCAGCCTACTTGTAATGCTAATGATGGTAAGATAACACTTACTGCTGTTGGCGGATCGGGTAATTATGAATACACGTATGGAGCTACAGTAAATGGTACAGGTATATTTACAGGTTTACCATTTGGAGATTCCACTTTTACAGTTAGAGATTTGACTACTGCTTGTACTAAAAATATTACAGTTAAATTAGAAAAACCAGATGATGTATTGATCGCTTCTATACTACCTACCTCTACTATCTGTAATGGAGATAGTAACGGAACGATTACAGTAAATTTAGAACCGGCTCCATCAAATGGAAATCCTATTTATACTTATGCTTTAGTTTTCCCTTCTCAACAATTGAGGCCAGCACAAACTAATAATGTATTTACAGGATTACCAGCGGGTAATTATACTGTTGAAGTTACTTCAGGTAGAAATTGTAAAGTAAAACAACAAGTTACAATCTCTCAGCCTGACGTGATGACTGTCCCATCTCCTGTTGTTAATCAGTTTGCTTGTACAAAACTAAATCCTAACTCTGTTAATGCTGCTTCAATTACTGTTAATGGCGTAACAGGTGGTTCTGGTAAATATGTAAACTATGAGTTTGTTTTAAACGGCAAGCAAGTTTATTTTGGTCCAGAAAAAACCTATTCAACAACGGATATAGTAGGTGGAAAATATACTATAAATGTATATGATGATAAAGGATGTAAAGGAACTGCTACAGTTGATGTAAATCCTTTTGTTAGTATTTCTGGACCTAATATTGTGGTAAATAATGATATTACATGTATTAGTGGTGAGGATATTACGGTAAGTGTTACTACTACAGGTGCACCAGTTCCTTTGTATGATTACAATGTAACTAATATGAGAACAAAAGCATCTATTACTAATACTACAGGTATCTTTACTAATTTAGGAAAAGATAACTACATGGTTACAGTTACTAACCCTGTAACGAATTGTAGTGTTCAAAAAATACATTATGTAGCAGATCCAAATACTTTTGCTATACAATTAGCAAATACCAAGGATGTAACTTGTAAAGGAAGTTTTACAGGTAGTACAGAGGTTTCCATAGTAGATACCATATTAAGTAATGGAAATCAAGCTGGAGAATTTAATTATACGGTTACAAATAACAATACTGGATTTAATTTAGTAGGAAATAGTGCTACTGCAGGACCACTCCTCATTAATGGGCTTTCTGCTGGTACTTATACTCTTAATGTTACTTTAGCTAAAAAACCTAATTGTACTTTCTCGTCTAATTTTACAATTAACGAACCGAACAATGCACTTACGATTGCCACTACTAAAGGATTATTAACTTGTACACCAGGTAATGATGGTTCTATTAGCGCAGTTGCTACAGGTGGTTGGGGTAATTACACCTATACTATATCACCGGTTGAAGGACAGCAATTATCTCCAGGTGTATTTACTGGATTATCGGGTAATTCAGCTTATACCGTAACAGTCAAAGATGATAAAGGTTGTTCTGTAAATCAGATAGTTAATTTATCTAAACCCGCTATTATTGATGCACCTAATATTGCACCAGTACAATTACGTTGTTTTGGTGTAAATGATGGAGTAGTACAAGTAGTAGGCGTAACAGGTGGTTATAATGTTCCTAATGATTATAATTACACTTTACATTATGTAAATCCTGTAGGAGTTACTTCAGGACCTCAAGCATCTAATACGTTTACTAATTTAGCTCCTGGACGTTATTATGTTATTGTGAATGACGCATCTAATTGTCCATCTAAACAATTATTCTTTGATGTATTACCTGCTAAAGAAATTAAAACCTCTTTATCTTTAGTACCTAATTCACAAATTTGTGATACAAGCCAAGCTAGTTTAATTCTTACAGCTACTGGAGGTACAGGTATATTTGAATATAGTAATTCTCAATCAGGACCATGGACACCATTCGTTTCTCCTTTGAGATTAAATAATTTAGCTGCTGGCATAACTTATAAATATTATGTTCGTGATACAAATGCTTGTGCTGGGGTTGAAACAAACGGATACACAATCAGTACTTTGTCACCATTTACGATTGATCCAATTTCACCTATCCAAGTAAATTGTTCGTATGACACAGCTAGAGTTGTTGCCCATGCAAGTGGAGGACAAGGAAACTATACGTATGTGTTATTACCTTCAAATATTTCTAATACTACAGGTATATTTATGAATGTCCCAGTAGGGAATCATACAATTCAAGTTAGAAGTGGTAATTGTACTTCTATAAGTACTCCTGTGTCTATTAGTTCACCAGCTGAATTAAAATTTGACTTAAAAGGAATTCAGACTACTTGTTCATACAAAAGAGATGGAAAAATTGTAGTAACCTTAACAGGTATTGATAATCGTAAATTACAGTATTCTATTAGTTCAGGGGATGGCTCTTATACACATCAACAAGTTTATACTGTTAACGATAGTGATTTAGCCGCTGGTACTTTTACAATTAGTAATCTAAAACCAGATACGTATGAGATAAATGTGTTTACAGTTGCTACTTCATGCCATCCACCAGTACAATCTGTACGTATTACAGCACCAGCAGAACTTAAAGGTACTGTGACTGGTATAGATGAAATATGTGCTAATGAAAATAGAGGAGAAATTCATATTACAAATATTCAAGGAGGTACAGGGCCTTATTTTGTAACAAAAGAATATAA
The DNA here is from genome assembly GCF_014844295.1 of Flavobacterium columnare. NCBI lineage: Bacteria > Pseudomonadati > Bacteroidota > Flavobacteriia > Flavobacteriales > Flavobacteriaceae > Flavobacterium > Flavobacterium columnare. The sequence continues at coordinate 1,675,291 of NZ_CP054494.1, read as the reverse complement.
AACAAGTTTTGATAATTCAACCCCACCAGTTGAAGTTGATGATTCAATTTATGAACCAATTAACAATCTAGACGGTGTGAACTCTCATGTATTTAATGGATTAGACGGTAAAAAATATTCTATTGCTATTAAAGATTCTAATGCTACAAATTGTAAAGCCTTATATTTTGTTACAATAGGTCCTGGTGATAGTTTTGAGCCTGTAATTAATGTTACTTATCCTTGTAATCCATTAACAAATAAACCAATGGTACGAATAGAGGTAACAAACAAATTAGACCCTAAAGGTGCTTTTGTTGGTAATTATAAATTTAGTTTAGATAATTTACCTGCTCAAACTAGTAATGTATTCTTATCTACTGATCCGAAATACACAAACCAGTTCTTAGCTCCTGCATTTCATACGGTATTTGTAGAAGGGCCTAATGGATGTCCAAATAACAATGTACTTCCAACTCCATTTATGGTAACTCCTCTAAATGAATTAGATGTTACATTAAGTATTTCAGGTCTTAATACCGCAATGGCAGTTGCTACAGGAGGTTCAGGTAATTATAAGTATACATTCTTTGCAGATGGACAACAGATGCAATCAGGATCTAATAATACTTTTATCTACTACCAACAGTATGAACAGATACGAGTAATAGTTACGGATGATAGTGAATGTAGTGATATAGATGTTAAACGCTTAACTTATATTCCTATTTGTATTCCTGATGTGATGACACCAGATGGCAATGGGGAAAATGATGATTGGGGACCTGGTTGTGTAGATCCTACAGTTTATCCAAGATTAGTGACACATATTTATGATCGTTACGGACGTCTAATTGCTACATTACCAGTAGGGTCAAGATGGAGTGGAAAATATAACGGTAAAGAATTACCTTCTGGTGATTACTGGTATGTTATAAAAGTAGATAATAATGATGGAAAAGAGTTTGTAGGTCACTTCACTCTTTATAGATAATTTAACTTTTGAGTTATGACAGTTCGTACACTATATAATCAAACAAAAAGAGCTTTTACAATATTGGCTTTTTCTGTAGTATCCTCAAGTATTGCTCAGGAGTTACACCTGCCTGCAGCTACTCAATATTTAGCAGATAATCCATTTGTTTTATCACCTACCTATGCTGGGATAGGTGATAATGCAAGGATTCGTGTTAATGGATTTTTTCAATGGGTTGGCATTAAAGATGCCCCTAATAATCAAGCCGCTTATTTTGATATGCGTATATTAGATCAATCGGGAATTGGTTTTCATGTTTATAATGATAAAAATGGAAATAGTCGTCAAATGGGGGCTAAACTATCATTTGCACATCATATCATTTTAGACTATCCAAGTAAACAATATTTTTCTTTTGGTCTATCTTACAATTACAATAACTTTAGACATGAAATTGAAAACTTTCAAACCTTTGATGGAAGCGTGAATAATGATCGACTTATTAATAATAGTAACTTTGATGTTGGTTTTCTATATAGAAAGAGTAAATTTTATATCAATTTGAATTTTAGTAATTTATTACCAAAAGACCTTAAGAAATTTCCTGTTTCACCAGAACCTAATCAATTGCGTAATTATCAACTTTATACAGGTTACCTTTTTAAAGGAAGTCGTGATTCAAGAACCGAAATAGAACCTTCTGCTTATTTTCAATATTTTGAAAGTGATGGACGTTCTTCTACAGATGTTAACCTTAAATACCGTTATATAGATTATCAACGTACAGGTTATTTTTGGTTAGGAGCGACTTATCGTTTCTTAAATGATCAACCTATGAAGCCTTTGTCAATTGGACCTATGCTTGGATTAAAAAAAGGAGGGTTTTATGCTGGTTACGCTTATCAAGTTACAACCAATGAATTAGTAAAGTATAACTCAGGTACACACATGATTACTTTAGGATGGGATTTCTTTCAAGGTATTAGTAATTGTCCTTGTACACAAAATTCTTTATCTGAAGATTAGTCATTTAATCTAAAAAAAGTAAGGCTAAAAAACAGCTAGATTCTATGATTTAGCATTTTTTTAGCCTTTTTTGTTTTATTTTTGTATATAAAAAATTACAACACAATGAAAACTATTTTTGATATTGATTTTAAAGATAAAAAAGCATTAATCCGAGTTGATTTTAATGTGCCTCTAGACGAAAATTTTAATGTTACAGATACAACCCGTATTGAAGCTGCCAAGCCTACTATTGATAAAATCTTAAATGAAGGAGGGGCGGTTATCTTATTATCGCATCTTGGAAGACCAAAAGGAGTAGAAGATAAGTTTTCATTAAAACACATAGTCTCCAGAACAGCTGAAATTTTAGGTCGACCTGTAACTTTCGCATCGGATTGTATTGGATCTATTGCAGAAAATGCGGCAACGAATGTTAAAGCAGGGGATGTTTTATTACTAGAAAATCTACGCTTTTACAAAGAAGAAGAAGAAGGATCTGTTGAGTTTTCTCAAAAATTAGCTTCCTTAGGTGATGTTTATGTAAATGATGCTTTTGGTACAGCACATAGAGCGCACGCTTCTACTACTATAATAGCACAGTTTTTTCCTGATAATAAATGTTTTGGAACTCTTTTAGCTAAAGAAATTGAAAGTTTGAATAAGGTTTTAAATAATAGTATAAAACCTGTAACAGCTGTATTAGGAGGAAGTAAAGTTTCTTCAAAAATTACAGTTATTGAAAATATTTTAGATAAAATAGACCACATGATTATTGGTGGAGGTATGACTTTTACTTTTATTAAAGCATTAGGGGGGCAGATTGGTGACTCATTGTGTGAAGAGGATAAGTTAGATTTGGCTCTTGAAATTCTTGAAAAAGCTAAATCCAAAGGAGTTCAAATTCATTTACCTGTTGATGTATTAGCAGCTAATTCTTTTTCTAATACAGCAGATACTGAGTTAATAGATGTTAATTCTATTCCTGACGGATGGTTAGGTATGGATGTAGGTCCTAAATCATTAGAAACGATTAAAGAGGTTATTTTAAATTCAAAAACCATTTTATGGAACGGTCCTTTAGGTGTTTTTGAAATGGATCGTTTTGCAAACGGCACGATTGAATTAGGGAATTATATAGCTGAATCTACACAAAATGGAGCTTTTTCATTAGTTGGAGGAGGAGACAGCGTTGCGGCCGTAAAACAGTTTGGATTCGAACCAAAAATGAGCTACGTTTCAACAGGTGGAGGTGCCATGTTAGAAATGTTAGAAGGTAAAATCTTACCTGGAATTGCTGCCATTTTAAATTAATTAAATTTTAACATTTTTTATTATTGTAAATCAAAATTAGGTTTTATGTTTGTAAATCTAATTTAAATAGCTGAAAATAAGTTATTTAATAAATTAAAGCTGATGATTAGAAAGAAACTTGCTCTCAATCTATTTTTACTGGTAGCTGCTTTTGGAACGTATGCACAAAATAAGATTCCACAAGATTCTGTTTTAAAACCTATAGTTAAACGATCTTATTTAGATTCTATAAAAGGAACTTTTGTGGTTAATGAAACGTCAGATTGCATAGACAATCAACATATAAAGGAACTATCTAATACACAAGATATTTTTGATGGAATTGTTTCAGATATAAAAAATCTTGATTTAAATATAAAAGTAGACTTTGATTTGCCAACAGATGTATTCAAGGAAAGATTACGCTTATTAGATGAAAAGTCTCCTTTTAATATTGAATATAATCCACAATTAGAAAACTTAGTTAAAAATTTTCTAAAAAACCGCAAACGATCTTATGAACGTTTAATGGGATTATCTCAGTTTTATTTCCCCTTATTTGAAGAAGCAATGGCTCGTTATGATGTGCCTTTGGAAATCAAATATCTTTCCATTGTAGAATCAGCATTACGATCTAGTGCCGTATCCAGAGTGGGAGCAACAGGTTTGTGGCAGTTTATGTACGAAACAGGTAAACAATATGGTTTAAAAATTGATTCTTACATAGATGAACGTAAAGATACTTTTAAAGCTACCGATGCTGCTGCACGTTATATGCAGGGTATGTACAAAATTTTTGGAGATTGGGAACTTGTGTTGGCTTCCTATAACTCAGGAGCTGGAAACGTGAGTAAAGCTATTCGTCGTTCTGGAGGATTTCAAAATTTTTGGAATATTAAACATAAATTACCCCGTGAAACACAAGGTTATGTGCCTGCTTTCTTAGCCACCATGTATATTTTTGAGTATCATAAAGAACATGGATTAGTACCTTATAAACCTGTAGCAAAACATTTTGAAACAGATACTATTGCTCTAAAAAGAAAAGTAAGCTTTAAGCAATTAGCAAGTTTGTTGGATATGCCTGAGTCTGATATTGAATTTTTAAACCCTTCTTATAAAATGAAGGTTGTTCCTTATGTAACAGGTAAAAACCATTTCATTTGTTTGCCCAAAAAGAAATTAGCCATTTTGGCATCTAATGAAGATAAAGTTTATGCTTATATTGATCACCAAGAAAGTAAGAGAGAAAGACCCTTCATAAGACAAATTAAACCACGCATTGTTAAAGAAATATTTGATACAGAAAAAGGCATAGAAGAAAGCTTCGTTAATAAAACGGAATCTAAAAAACCTTTATTACAAAAATTTCATATTGTTAAAAAGGGCGAAGATGCGAGAAAACTTGCAGAGAAATATAACGTAGCAATTGCTGATATAAAAAGATGGAATAGATTAAGAGGAATACATCTTTTAAAAGGTTCCAGAATTCGTATTAAATACGATGAATCCAATACGATTGCTGCAAATGCCGTTCAAGAAATAGAAGAAAGCAATCCAGTTGCGTTAACTACAGGAGGAAACGGGTCTAAAATAAAAACAGTAGATTTAGTTAACAAAGAGGTAAAAATTAAAAATGAAGTAAATACAACTACTGATACACCTCTTTCTGAACATACTGTTTTACAAGGAGAAACACTTTATGGTATAGCTAAAAAACATCGTTTGTTTGTATCAGATTTAAAAAAATGGAATCAAATTGAAAATGGGATCGTAAATCCAGGAGATGTTATTAAACTAATTGAACCTAAACAAGAAGTTATTGTTCAGACCGATTTATACACCGTAAAAAAAGGAGATAATTTCGGAAAAATTGCTAAAAATTATGGTGTAACTGTTGATGAACTCATGCAGTGGAATGATAAAACATCAAAAGATATTAAAGTAGGAGAACAGCTAAAAGTTGAAAAAGCTATTGTTGCTAAAGTTGAATTGCCAAAAAAGAAACTTCCATTTGATGAGCAAAAATTATATATAGTTCAAAAAGGAGATTCGTTATTTAAAATTTCTAAAAAGTATAATACAACAGTTGCAGAGCTAAGAAAGAAAAATAACATAAAAGAAAATGATCTACAACCAGGAATGAAAATAAAAATTTAACATATACTAAAGGACGCACTAGCGTCTTTTAATTTTTTAAAAGAATTAATTATGCAGGAATTTAAAATAAAGCGTTTTGAAGAACTTTCTGTGAACGAGTTGTATGATATGTTGCATTTACGTTCAGAAGTCTTTGTAGTAGAACAGAATTGTCCTTATTTGGATATTGATAAAAAGGATTCGAAAGCAATTCATGTGTTAGGTTATTTAAATGGAGAATTAGCTAGTTATTGTCGTATGTTTAATGCAGGTGATTATTTTGAAGAATCCTCAATTGGTAGAGTCGTAGTTTCTCCTAAATATCGTAGTCTTAAGTTAGGTCATGAGTTGATGAAAGTTGCTGTTGATACACTAGAAACCATTTATAACCAAAAGAATATCACAATATCAGCACAAGAATATCTAGTCAAGTTTTATAAAACTCATGGTTTCATACAAACCTCCGAAGTATATTTAGAAGATGATATTCCACATATAGAGATGAAAAGAAAATCTTTTTAGGTACTATAACATAAACTGTGTAAGTATAAAAAAGAGGCTGTCTAAAAAGTTCGCAATCTTGTCATTTCGACCAAAGGGATAAATCACATAATACTGATTATGAGACTACTAACGTCGGAGTGATAAACTGCATGTTGATTTATTACTTTTTGGACAGTCTCTTTTTTTGTTTAAATTTAAATATAATACAGTTTTATGAAAAAAGAAGATTTATTATCGGATGCATTTTTGAAGCAATTCAAAACGGGCGAGGATTTAAGTGGATTTCTTGCTCAACTACAAAAATGTGGATTAGATGCAATTTTAAATGGTGAGCTAGATGCCGATTTGGGTTATGATAAACACGAAAAATCGACAAGATCTAATTCTAGGAACGGATATTCTACTAAAAAAGTTAAAACCTTTTTTAGAAAATCGAAGCTTCATTCAATCCTATAATTGTTCCTAAGAGGCAAAATATGGTTGATGGTTTAGAGAATGTAATCGTATCATTATAGCCAAAGGGATGAGTGTTAGCGATATTGAAGAACAAATTAGAGAGGTGTATAATTTTGATATTTCAACTTCCACCATATCTCGCATAACAGAATCAATAGCTAATGATAGAATAGCTTGGCAAAACAGACCATTAGAACCTATTTATTTAATTGTTTGGATGGATGGTATAGTGTTTAAAGTTCGTGAAAGTTCTAAGGTCATCAATAAGACTATTTATCTGGCTATAGGCTTAAATAGAGACGGTAAAAAAGAAGTTTTAGGATGTGGTTAGGCAAGAATGAAAGTGCCAGCTTTTGGCTGGGCGTATTGACCGATTTAAAAGCTCGTGGTTGAGGATATCTTAATTACAGCAACTGATAACCTCAATGGCTTTACCCAAACTATTAAAAATGTATTCCCTGAATCACAAACACAAATCTGTGTAGTGCATCAAATTAGAAACTCAGCGCGTTATGTAGTCTGCAAGGATAAGAAAGAGTTTTCAAAGGATATGAAGCTAATTTATGATGCTCCAACCAAACAAGCCGCTAAAGGAGCATTGGAAGATTTTGCAAGCAAATGGAATCATAAATATCCTTATGCGGTAAAATCTTGGAAAGAAAACTGGGAGGAACTCCACAGTGTTTTTTGACTTTCCAATAGAAATTAGAAAAATCATTCACACTACTAATCTAATCGAAAATCTAAATGGAAAAATTAGAAAATATACCAAAAATAAATTATTATTCCCAACAGATGAAGCTGTTTTAAAATCTGTATATTTGGCATTAAAAGAAGCAACCAAAAAACGGTCAATGCAATAAAAAACTGGGGATTAATCCTCAATAAGTTCTTAACTATATTTGAAAAAAGGGTTCAACTTTAATAAAAAGTCAAACCCATTATTATAATTTACACACTTTTAGGGATAGTGTCTTTATATAGTTCAATTTTATTCCAACAACTGTATTTTCCAAATTGACTTTGCATATCTTGCCATTTCTCGTTGTCTAGAAATAAGTTTGCTTTCATTCCAAGTTTCAAACTCTTCAGTAATTCTTTTCGTAAATTTGGCATTACTCTTTGAAAACACCTCTTTTTTTACTTCAAATTTTGAATTATCTATTTCTCGATTCAAACTTTTTTCAAGCAATGCTAAATTACCTAATCTAAATATTGAACGATTGATTTCTTCATCTGTAAAATCACCCCAGTTTTCATCTGCACTTTCTGGCAATATATGTTCAATGGTAAATATATCACTTTCAAAAGAAATATCATTTGAAAATATTTTCTTTTCAATATTCCCTAAAATATATTTCACTATTTTATGGTTTCTAGTTGTTCTTTTAAAACTTTTTGAAATATAATCTTGCTCAAAATCTGCATCATTGATATAAATAGATCTCAGTAATTCTATATTATAGTTGCCATTTTTAAATATTTCAAGTGCAACTTTATTATAAGCATCTTCTTGATCATTAGGATTTAAGCCTCCAATTACATTATATCTAAATGAAATAATTGAACAGTATTTTACCAATTTTGTAAAATCGTCTATGTTTAATTTTTGATAAGCAATTAAAAACAAAGAATAGACTTGTCTTACTTGATAAAGTTTTAATTCATTCAAATAATTACTCAATTGCTTATTACTAAACCATAATTCATCATTTGGATTTTGTATAGCAGTAAAGATATCTGCATTTGTGTTCAAATCCCTAATTAAAGTAAAAGCTTGTTCTTTATTTAGGATCGATTTCTTTATAGTTTTAAATAAATTATTTTTTCTGACTATTTTATTTTTACTATTCCAATAATATCTCAAATATTCTTCAAATTTTTGACTGCCAAGTTTGCCTAAAACTTTGCTCCACAAAGATTCTAACTCCTCAATTTCTGATTTATGGGGTTTTGTCTCATCTACGATAGAAAACAAATAGTTTTTTAATAAATCAGAAGATGGTAATTGAACTCCTCTTGCATTAAGTGTTTCAAAAACTTTAAAAGCATTTAATGGATCTGTAACTTCAATTACAGTAAACGATAGTTTATCTACTATATTATCAACAAAACCAGCTAATTCCTCACCTGTTTTAAAAGTTTTTTTTGACTTATCATAAAACCATAAAAAACATTCTCTCAGATGTTTTTCTGATGAGTTTGTGTTTCTAATTGGCAAATCTTTTAACAAAACTAAATGTTGTCTATAATAATCATCACTATTTCTATTTAATTTTATTATCAGAAATCAATGTAACTGGATTTATGTTGCCAATATAACTGTTTCGTAATGCTTCTTTTCTTCTATTATTGTTATCGCTATCAACATTATTATTTATTAAATCATCCAAACATTTTAACACGGATAGGATTAGTAAACTCATCGTAGTTAACCTTTGTTGTCCATCAATAATAGAGAAATTTTTATTATCAGATGTTTGTAAAACAAGACAACCCATATAATGCTCAGATTCTTCATCTTCAAAGAGCGAAATAAGATCTAACCACAAATCGTCCCATTGTTCAACTTCCCAAGAATAGTCTCTCTGAAATTTAGGTATTTCAAAACGAAGACCATTACCGATTAATTGCCTATAAGTTTTATTTGAAGTATCTTGAATTCCTCTCATAATTGGAATTTTATCCCACCAAGTTAATAATTTTTCCTGGTACTATAATCACTTTATTAGGCGTTCTACCTTGTAATTGGTTTTGCGTGCGTTCGTCAGCCATAACTTTTTCTTGGATTTGCTCTACTGTTAAATCCAAAGGCAACTTAATCGTAAAACGCATTTTCCCATTAAAAGAAACTGGATATTCTTTTTCGCTTTCTACCAAGTATTTTTCTTCAAATTGAGGAAAAGCTACCGTTGCAATAGAACCTTCGTGACCTAAAGCATTCCATAACTCCTCGGCAATATGAGGCGCATAAGGCGAAATAATTACTGCCAATGGTTCTAAAATAGCTCTATGATGGCATTTTTGTTGTGATAATTCATTTACACAAATCATAAATTGGGAAACCGAGGTATTGAAAGAGAAATTCTCAATATCTTCCGTTACTTTTTTAATGGTTTTATGCAAAGATTTGTACATATCTGCCGTTGGTTCCTCATTAGTAACAATACTTCCATTATCATCAAAGTACAACCTCCATAATTTCTTTAAGAAACCATACACACCCGTAATACCCGCCGTATTCCAAGGTTTAGCTTGTTCTAGAGGTCCTAAGAACATTTCGTATAAACGCAACGTATCGGCACCGTATTCGTTACAGATGTCGTCTGGGTTGACTACGTTGTATTTCGATTTTGACATTTTTTCTACTTCGCGACCCACAATATAAGCCCCATCCGACTTCCCCGAAGGGGAAGAGACTGGCACGTATAGCTCACCATTGTCTAAAATGAATTCAGCGTCTTTATAATCGGAATACAAAGGATGATTTCTGAATTTCTGAATATCCAATTCATTTGTAATGTCGTTAATACACGATAAATCAACGTGAATAGGATGAACCTTTTTGTCTTTAATTAATCCTTTTGAATATATTTTTTTAGAATCTTCACTTCTATAAACAAAAGCACTCATCCCCAAAATCATCCCTTGATTGATTAATTTTTTGAAGGGTTCTTCGGTTGGTGCAAAACCTCTGTCTTTAAGAAATTTGTTCCAAAAACGAGAATATAATAAGTGACCAGTAGCGTGTTCGCTTCCACCTATGTATAAATCGACATTTTCCCAGTATTTTAAAGCTGCTTCACTTGCAAATTCATTTTCATTAGTCGCATCCATATAACGCATCCAGTACCAAGACGAACCTGCCCAACCTGGCATAGTATTTAATTCCAAAGGAAAAACAGATACATTATCAATTAACGTATTACTAACTACTGCACACTGTACACTATCCCACGCCCAAACTGATGCGTTTCCTAATGGTGGTTGACCATCTTCGGTTGGTAAGTATTTTTCTACTTCTGGTAAAATAATTGGTAAATGTTTCGCTTCAATCATTTGAGGCAATCCATTTACATAATACACTGGGAAAGGTTCGCCCCAATAACGTTGGCGTGAGAAAACGGCATCACGCAAACGGTAATTTACTTTGGCTTTTCCTGCTCCTATTTTTTCTAATTCCTCAATAACTTTCTTGGTTCCAGATTTGTAATCTAATCCGTTTAAGAAATCAGAATCTACTAATTCAAAACCAGATTTTTCCGCAAAAGCGCCAGCCTCCCCCGACCCCTCCAAAGGAGGGGAGGTAAGACTGAATATATTCTTAATTGGAATATTAAAGTGTTTTGCGAATGCGTAATCTCTTTCATCTCCAATTGGTACTGCCATTACTGCACCTGTTCCGTAGCCTGCTAATACATAATCGCCAATCCAAACGGGAATAGGTTCTTTGGTAAACGGATGTTCTGCATACGCACCTGTAAATACACCCGAAATAGTTTTTACATCGGCCATACGCTCTCTTTCTGAACGTTTTGCCGTTGCTTCAATATACGCATCTACCGCAGCTTTTTGCTCAGGAGTCGTAATTTGGGCAACCAATTCGTGTTCAGGAGCTAATGTCATAAATGTTACTCCAAAAATCGTATCAGGACGAGTTGTAAATACTTCTATATAGTTGAAAGTGGAAAGTCCAACGTCTGAAAGATCTTCTTTTGATTTTTGACTTTGAACTTTGAACTTAACAGTGGCTCCAACCGATTTTCCTATCCAGTTACGTTGCGATTCTTTCAACGATTCAGTCCAATCAATGGTATGAAGACCTTGTAGTAATCTTTCGGCATAGGCAGAAATTCGCATTGACCATTGGGTCATTTTTTTACGAATTACAGGATGGCCACCACGTTCTGAAACACCGTTTACAATTTCGTCATTAGCCAAAACTGTTCCTAATGCAGGACACCAGTTTACTTCGGTTTCTGCCAAATAGGTTAATCGATATTGTAGCAATATTTTTTGTTGCTCTTCAGAAGTGTATGATTTCCAGTCATTAGCCGTAAACACAGTAATATTATCATCAGATACCGCATTAACATTTGCATTTCCATCTTTTTCAAAAACGGAAATTAAAGTTGAAATATCTTCGGCTTTATCAGTATCGTTATTATACCACGAATTAAACAATTGAATAAAAATCCATTGGGTATGTTTGTAATAATCAGGATTAGAAGTACGTACTTCACGATCCCAATCAAATGAAAAACCTATTTTATCTAATTGTTCACGATAACGAGCAATGTTTTCGCGAGTTGTTTTTTCAGGATGTTGACCAGTTTGTATGGCATATTGTTCCGCTGGCAAACCAAAAGAATCATACCCTTGAGGATGTAATACATTATATCCTTGATGGCGTTTATAACGTGCCACAATATCAGAAGCGATATATCCCAGCGGGTGCCCTACGTGTAATCCAGCTCCCGAAGGATACGGAAACATATCTAATACGTAGTATTTTGGTTGGTTTGAATTGTTTGATGCAGCAAATGTTTTATTATTTGCCCAGTATTTTTGCCATTTGGCTTCAATTTCGTTGTGAAAATATTTCATATTATTTTTTATTTGGGTATAATGCCAAATGATTTTTAGTTTTAAAATAAATAGTTAAAAGTTTAATCAAGTTTTCCAATGAAACCCAGACCATAGGTTTTTTCATTTAAAATAGGATAAGCAATATAGCTCATTCTTTTATCTTTCTTTGTTTGGTCCCATTTAAAAGGACTCCAATAATGTACTACAATAGCGGATGCCATTCCTATACCTGCACCTGCGGCAACATCGCCAGGCCAATGACGTGTGTTAGCTACTCGTAAGACTCCTGTAGCAGTGGCAAATAAGAAACCAGAGGCTGCATACCATTTATTAGAATCTTTATATTCTAGATATTGAAGCATGGCATTTGTAAAAGCGGTTGCAGCATGTCCTGATGGGAATGAATTTTTAGCAGATCCATCAGGACGTAAGTCCCCTACAGAGTTCTTTAATCCGTGTACAATAGCAGCACTGATAGCATTTGAAACGATTTGATTTGTAATTATTTGCTTATATCCGTGCGTACTTTCAATACCTATGCTTTTACCACCTAAGGTTTGAACAATAGGAATATACTGTATATAATCATCAATTTTGGTACTAAAAGAAGCGCCAAATAATTGATTTTTAAAATCTAATAATTGATTACGCCAAGCCGGATTACGTAAAATAACACCAGATACTATTAATGTAGTAGGAATAATCATTTTCTTTATGTTAAAGGTATTATGATAATCTACCTTTTTTCCATGTATTGTATCTATTATTTGTGCAAAACTAGAAAAAGTGCATAAATAACTTATTAATATACAATAAATTAATTTTTGTTTTTTCATAATTTATCTAAAAAGTAATGGATAATCCTAATGTTTTAAAACCAGCCTTATTGGAACCTATCACATTCATTTCATATTTAGGTTTATTTAATTGTAATCCTATGTTTTTATTCACATCTTTAAATCTTCTTTTGGCAATATTTTTACCAGAAAAATATCCTATTAATAAAGCTAGAGGATAATCTGAAATCCAATGTACTTCACTTTGAACCATCTGAAAACACATACCTGCTATTAATGTATATCCAACAGGTTTAATCCATTTATAATCTGGATAATTGGTCGTAATCACGGTTAAAGCAGACATAATTGTAGTAAGATGTCCTGAAGGCATAGCGTCATAATGTGGGGTAGATTTTGCATAGGCTGAAAAACTAGGAAAAGGATTCCAATCGCCTCCTGGGTTACCATTTTCACGTGCGATAAATGGACTTTCACGTCCTGTAACTCGTTTTAAAAATTGAACATACACTCCTGATAATGCTAAACTTTCTATTAAGCCGCTGGCGGTTGATAACGCTCTATAGTCATTGTTAAACAAACCAAAGGTTGTAAATCCAGCTGTTAGTAATATAACTGTAGTACCATTTCCTATTAGATAAAAACCAGCGCCAAGATTTTTAGGGATATTCTGTAACGGACCAAATTTACCATATATATTATTAGAACTTAATCCTATACGATCTGAAAATTCACGTGATGAATTCGTGATTGATTGATCAAACGGAACTAAAAGAGCTGTACTTGCAACTGCTCCTCCTAAATACCAAGCATGATCTTTAGCAATAAAGTCTTTACTGGTAGTAACAAAATCCTTTGGTAAAAAAGTAATGGCATCTAAAATTCGAGGTTTGTTATAAATTCGACTCGTATTTGGATTGATTTGATAAGACTGTGTTTTTTGTTCTGTTTCAAGTTTATCGGTTTTGATTCCCACTAAAGTATCGTTACTTTGACTGAATAAACCTAGATTTAACAGTAAACAACAGTAAAAAGCTATTTTTTTCAACTCTTTTAAATTTTTAAGATCCTTGCAAATTTACATTTATTATAAGAAAGTGGAAACTTTGAGCATTATTAACTTTACATAAAGAAAATCTTTGTTATTTTTACCGCAAATAAATATACTGTATGAGTTCATCTTTTGATAAGTTTCAAAAACGTCGATTAATTACATCGTATTTTTCAGTAGTACTAAGTGTCGGTTTAGTACTTTTTATGTTAGGATTATTAGCATTGTTTATCGTTAATGCAAAAAAATTGTCAAATGATTTTAAAGAAGGTATTACCATGACCGTTTTCTTTAAAGATGATGCTAAGGATACCACATTAACAAAGTATGGAGAAATGCTTAAAGAAGCAAAGTTTGCTAAAGATTATATTTTTATATCAAAAGATCAAGCTGCTAAAGAGCATGAAAAAACATTAGGAGAAAATTTTACAGAATTCTTAGGAATGAACCCGCTTAAAAATTCTTTTGATATTCATCTACGTGCTGACTATGTTGAAAACGATAGCGTAGCTAAAATTGAACGTAAACTAAGGGAAAATCCCCTAGTCGCTGATATTTTTTATGATAAACAATTAGTGAAAATGGTAAATGAAAATGTTAAAAAAGCTAGTATGTGGATACTGATCATAAGCGGCTTTCTTACTGTGGTAGCTGTCTTATTAATTAATAGTTCTTTACGTTTATCCATTTATGCTAACCGTTTTATTATTAAAACCATGCAAATGGTAGGGGCCACTAAATCGTTTATCAGAAAACCTTTTATAGTAAGAAGTGTTAAATTAGGAATGATAGGAGCGGGTGTTGCTATTATAGGTTTGTTAGGTGCATTGTTTTATATAGATACTATTTGGCCTACTCTAGGTGTGTTTAACGATATGTTCTCAATTGTTAGCATTCTATTAATTGTATTTGGAATTGGAGTATTAATTACTTGGTTAAGTACTTATTTTGCTACACAACGTTTTTTAAATTTGAGAACGGATGACTTATATTAATTTTTAGATTTAAGTATTGAATGCCATATTTTAGTAGAGTTCATTCTGAGTTCTATTTTCTAAATTTTAAATTTTTTTTTATGGAAAATAAAAAACATGAATTTCTTTTTGAAAAAGTAAATTATAAATTTTTACTAATAGGTATTGCTATTATTGCATTAGGTTTTGTACTAATGGCTGGTGGCGGTAGTGATGATCCTACTGTTTTCAATCCTGAAATATTTAGTTTTAGAAGAATACGATTAGCACCAACCATGGTTTTAGCTGGTTTTGGTGTGGTCATTTATTCTATTTTCAAACAAGAAAAATAAAATAATGAAGTGATTTGTGAAGAGTAAATAATTTTGCTGACCAATTTCTTTTCGCTAATCAGTAATCGCTCAATTTAAAAATGGATGTACTCAAAGCAATTATTATCGCTATAGTAGAAGGGTTAACAGAATATTTACCTGTTTCTTCCACTGCTCACATGATTTTTACAAGTTCTTTTTTTGGCGTTCAAAATGATGATTTTGTAAAACTATTTCAAGTTTCAATACAATTTGGTGCTATTTTAGCGGTAGTTTTCTTGTATTGGAAAAAGTTTTTTGATTTCACTAAATTTAATTTTTATATTAAGTTGGCAGCAGCTGTTGTTCCCGCTTTAATATTAGGTAAACTGTTTGATGATAAAATAGAAGCTGTTTTAGAAAAACCCATTCCAATTGCTTTTGTATTAATAGTAGGAGGTGTTATTTTATTATTTATTGACCGTTTTTTTCAAAATCCTCAGATTACTTCCGAAGAAGAAATTTCTATTAAAAAAGCTATCACTATTGGATTTTGGCAATGTCTAGCTATGATGCCAGGAACGAGTAGAAGTGCTGCATCTATAATTGGAGGAATGCAACAAGGCCTCACACGTCACGTAGCTGCCGAATTTTCTTTCTTTTTAGCGGTTCCCACTATGTTGGCTGTAACTTGCTACTCTGTGTTTTTAAAAACGTATGAACATAGTCAAATGAAAGGCTATGAGTTAATCTTACAATCAAAAGACACTATTACAATGTTTATTATAGGAAATATAGTAGCATTTATAGTAGCCGTATTAGCCATCAAATTATTCATAGGAATAATCAAAAAATATGGTTTTAAACCTTGGGGCTGGTATCGTATTATTGCAGGAAGCTTATTGTTAATCTATTTTTCTATTAATAAATAAAACGTTGTACACAAAAGAAGACATATTAAACGGACAGATCTTATTGATAGACAAACCTCTCAATTGGAGCTCTTTTCAAGCGGTTAATAAATTAAAATATGTATTAAAAAACCGATTAGATTTACCTAAAAAATTTAAAATAGGTCATTCAGGTACCTTAGACCCCTTAGCAACGGGGTTACTGATTGTTTGCACAGGAAAATACACCAAAAAAATTCCTGAATTAATGGGACAAACGAAGGAATATACAGGTACTATACAATTAGGTGCTACAACTCCTTCTTATGATTTAGAAACACCTGTAAACGCTACTTTTCCTATCAATCATATTACGCCTGTACTCATAACAGAAACCGTTAAACAATTTATAGGTGAAATAGAACAAAAACCACCTGTCTTTTCTGCCTTAAAAAAAGAGGGTAAACGCTTATATGAGTACGCACGGACTGGAACCGAAATAGAAATAGAAGCACGAAAAACAACTATTTACGAATTTGAGATAACCCGAATTGAGTTACCTGAAATTGATTTTAGGGTCAGTTGTAGTAAAGGTACTTATATTCGCTCTCTAGCTCATGATCTAGGAGCTGCCTTAGAATCTGGTGGGCATTTAACGGCTTTAAGACGTACAAAAAGTGGTGATTTTTCTGTAGAAAAAGCATTAACACCTGATGCGTTTTCAGAATTAATTACTAATAATTAATTTTAAAATGAGATTATTCTAAAAGTGAAACCACATCTAGAGAAACATATATAAAATTCGGCATTGTGGTAAAAATTCATTTTTAATAGGCTTCCCAATATTTACTAATAAAAATAGGCTATCCTTCTTTTTAGGATAGCCTATTTTTAATTTTTAATTATAAGTTTTATGATGTACAAGTTCTTCTAGACGCATCATGATAGATGTTAATTCCTCCATTGTGCTTTTTCCTTTATCATGCAAATACCAAAGTTGTAATTCTTTTTTTGCTGTTTGATCTACTATCCCATGTTGAGCCTTATAATTTTTAATCAGATTAGTCGCTCCTTCAGGTCGAGGACCCCAAGTTGCTTTTAACTCCTTGTTTTCATTATCTAAAATAATAACTTTTGGTATAGCACGCGCATCATTAGTTAAAAAACAACTCATTAGAGGATCATTTGCATCTCTAAATACGAATCGTAAATTAATTTTATCCGTTACAGAACTTATCTTTGATAAAACAGGTGCTATTTGAGCCACATCTCCACACCAACCCTCTGCTAATACTAACCAAGTATATTCATTTTTTATATTTTTTAATTTTTCCAAAACATCTTCAGGAATCTGCAAAGTTTTATCTAAACGATTCATGCGAGTTTGGTTTAATTGGCTATAATACAGATGATCTTCCGACTGATCATTACCTGAAGACTTTCCTTGAACTAATAAGTCGGCTAGTGATTTTCTATACTCTGAATAGGTATAACTATTTAATAGACCTTGGATAATTTCTGTTTTCATAATAGTTAATAGTTTGTGTGTTTTTTTTAGATTTTCGAAATTATAATCTTCTAATAAAAATATTAAAATTAATTATATTATACGTAATTAATATGTAAATTTATATGTAAAAAAATATTTTTATTGTAACAAAAATTACATAATATGAAAAAAATACGTTGCAACTGGTGTGAAAAAGATGATTTATATCGTAACTACCATGATAATGAATGGGGTACCCCAGTGTACGATGATGAAACAATTTTTGAATTTTTGGTATTAGAAACCTTTCAAGCAGGGTTGAGCTGGTATACCATTCTTTGTAAGAGAGAAAATTTCAGAAAAGCTTTCAATAATTTTGATTTTGAAAAAATTGCAAAATATAGTCAAAAGAAGATGGAACTACTAGCACAAGATTCGGGTATTATTCGTCATAAACTTAAAATAAAAGCAACCGTAACAAACGCACAAGCGTTTATTAAAATCAGGGAAGAATTTGGAACTTTTTCGGAATACATTTGGGGCTTTGTAGATGGCAAACCTATAGATAATACTCCTCAAACGTTAAAAGATGTTCCAGCTACCACCGAAATATCAAACAAATTAAGTAAAGATCTTAAAAAAAGAGGATTTAAATTTGTGGGTTCTACCGTAGTCTATGCCTATATGCAGGCGATAGGTATGGTAAACGATCACATAGAAGATTGTTGGAAGAGGAATAACTGATTCAAAATTTAACATTTATAATTTAAAATAAAAGTTTACATTTGTCTCGTACTTTAGGGGTGTTTGCATAGCAAGCTGAGATTTTACCCTTTGAACCTGATCTAGTTCATACTAGCGTAGGGAAAAGTAAATGACTTCTTTTATAGCATCCTAAGCTATACCTGTGGCCATTCCTAAAGTGATAAAACTAACAAAGAATGGAACTTATAATTAATCAAGAAAAAAAAATATTTGAGAATGAAGCACTCACTGTGCAACAATTACTCGATATTGAATTACCTAATAAACAAAGAGGTATTGCAATTGCAATAAATGAACAAGTAATCCCAAAATCACAATGGGACAGTACTTCTATACAACCTAATCAAAATATAATTATTATTAAAGCTACTCAAGGAGGTTAAAATTCTAGATTTCTGAATATTACTTCTGTTTTTAAGATTTAAACCTATCCCAAAACTATTTATATAATTCTGTTAAGTATAAAACTATGGAAAATACAATCACTAGAGCACCTTTCCCGAACTCAAAAAAGGTGTACGTTCAAGGCGAAATACACGACATTCAAGTAGCAATGCGTGAAATTACTTTATCGGATACTAAACTAACTAACGGACAAGTAGAACAAAATCCACCCGTTACTGTTTATGATACTTCTGGTGCCTATACTGATCCAACTATGGAAATTGATGTACGTAAAGGGTTACCTCGTTTACGTGAACAATGGATTTTAGATAGAAAAGATGTTAATATATTAGATAGCCTAAGTTCTGAATATGGAAAACAGCGTTTAGCGGATAAAAAATTAGATCATTTACGCTTTGAGTACCTACATCAACCAATGCGTGCCAAAAAAGGAGCCAATGTAACGCAACTTTACTACGCAAAACAAGGAATCATTACTCCCGAAATGGAATATATTGCCATACGTGAAAACCAACGCATTGAACAATTAGAAACGGCACAAAAGGCGATGTGTCAGCAACACGTAGGGGAAAGTTTTGGAGCAAGAACACCTAAAGGCAAAATTACAGCCGAGTTTGTTCGTAGCGAAGTAGCAGCAGGAAGAGCCGTTATCCCAAATAATATCAATCATCCAGAAAGTGAACCTATGATTATAGGGCGTAACTTTTTGGTAAAAATTAATGCGAATATAGGTAACAGTGCAGTAACTTCAAGTATTGAAGAAGAAGTTGAAAAAGCTGTTTGGGCTTGTCGTTGGGGAGCTGATACTATTATGGATTTATCTACAGGCAAGAACATTCATGAAACTCGCGAATGGATTATTCGAAACTCTCCTGTACCTATTGGAACTGTGCCTATTTATCAAGCTTTAGAAAAGGTAAAAGGGGTTGCTGAGGATTTAACTTGGGAAATTTTCCGCGATACCTTAATTGAACAATGCGAACAAGGGGTTTCTTATTTCACTATTCACGCAGGTGTTTTATTGCGTTATATTCATTTGACGGCAAATAGAGTAACAGGAATTGTATCTCGTGGCGGTTCTATTATGGCAAAGTGGTGCTTATTTCACCATAAAGAAAATTTCTTATACACGCATTTTGAAGACATTTGCCAAATTTTAAAACAATATGATGTAGCCTTTTCATTAGGTGACGGTTTACGTCCTGGTTCTATTGCCGATGCCAATGATGCTGCTCAATTTGCCGAATTAGAAACTTTGGGTGAATTAACAAAAATTGCTTGGAAACACGATGTACAAGTATTTATTGAAGGTCCAGGTCACGTGCCTATGCACCTGATTAAGGAAAATATGGAAAAACAATTGGAATGTTGTTCTGAAGCTCCTTTTTACACCTTAGGTCCTTTAACTACCGATATTGCACCAGGTTACGACCATATTACATCGGGAATTGGAGCAGCCATGATTGGGTGGTATGGTTGTGCCATGTTGTGTTATGTAACACCTAAAGAACATTTGGGTCTGCCGAATAAAAAAGACGTGAAAGACGGAGTAATCACCTATAAAATTGCAGCTCATGCAGCCGATTTAGCAAAAGGTCACCCAGGAGCGCAATACCGTGATAATGCTTTAAGTAAAGCCCGATTTGAATTCCGTTGGGAGGATCAATTCAATCTTTCCTTAGATCCTGACACTGCTCGTGAATTCCACGATGAAACTCTACCTGCCGATGCGGCTAAAGTAGCTCACTTCTGCTCAATGTGTGGTCCTAAATTCTGTTCGATGAAAATTTCACAAGAAATTAGAGATACTGCTGTCGAAGAAGGACTTAAAGCCAAATCGGAGGAATTTATTGAAAACGGTAAAGAGATTTATGTATAATATGATGAATTCACAGAGATACACAAAGAAGCTATGTGAACTTTGTGTGACTCTGTGAAAAAACTTTGTGATACGAGCGAAGCGAACTAAAGAAGTAAACTCTGTGTAAGAACTTTGTGAAACTTAGTGAACCAAAAAAAATGATTCTACTATCAACAGAACATACTATAGAAAATGAAATTCAAACCCTGCATCAGTTATTTGATGCAGGGCTTACTCATTTTCATATCAGAAAACCTAACTACACTTTACAAGAAACAAAAGCATATTTAGAAAAAATTGACACTTATTTTCATCCATTTTGTGTAGTATATTATCCTGAATTAGTAAATGAATACGATTTGAAAGGAATCCATCAAACTAGTCAAAATAGAAATTCGATAGTAAAAAATACAAAAAGTTTATCCACCTCAACGCATAGTATTACAGAATTTAATGAACTCGATTCGGCTTATCATTATGCCTTTTTGAGTCCAGTATTTCCAAGTATTTCGAAAGTTAATTATCAAAATCCTGAGATTCTTCATCAAATTGCTCAACGTACAAATTTTAATACCCAACTTATAGCTTTGGGAGGAATTTCAGAAAAAAACATTTCCGAAGTACTTCTGTATTTTAACTCGGTTGCCTTATTAGGTGCTATTTGGTTACATCCTAATCCTATAGAACAATGGAAAAAATGTCAAAACATCGTCCTTTCGTACTCAGTCTAGCAGGCTTTGATCCTTCGGCTGGAGCGGGGGTTCTTGCCGATGTTAAAACATTTGAAATGCAGAAAGTATATGGATTAGCCGTGATTACTGGTAATACTATTCAAACGGAAGATAGGTTTCTCAAAATGGAGTGGATGAACACTTCTTGGGTAATTGATAGTCTCAATCATCTTGCTAAACAGTATGAAGTACAAGCTGTGAAAATTGGAATTATTCCCAGCTTAGAAACATTGGATACGTATCTAAAAACAATAAAACTCTTGTGGCCAAAGGCTAAAATTGTTTGGGATCCCGTTTTAAAAGCCACCGCAAATTATGAATTCACTCCGCTTATTTACGATTGTTTACCATCTATTTTAGAACAAGTTGATCTCATCACTCCTAATCATAATGAATTAGACATCTTAGTTCCTCAATCCATAAGCCCTCTAGAAAAAACTGAGTTATTGGCACAACATACGGCAGTTTTATGGAAAGGAGGACATAATATATCCCAACTAGGAACAGATTATTTGATTATAAGCCATGAAACTCATACTTTAAAACCCTCTACTAACAAAATATATCCCAAACACGGTTCAGGTTGTATTTTATCATCTGCCATCACGGCACATTTAGCTCTAGATAAATCACTTCCAGAAAGTTGTAAAAAAGCCAAACAATTTATAGAACAAACATTAAACTCAAATAAAAAATTATTAGCCTACTATGTTACCTAAAATTCAATTTATATCGCAGGGGGCAACGCCTGAAAAGCAACTTAATTCGATTCGAAAAGCCTTAGATGCGGGAATTACTTGGACTCAATTACGTTATAAAAACGCTTCTAAAATTGATGTTTTTAGATTGGCCGAAAAAGTTAAAAAAGAAACGGATCAATATAATGCTTTGCTTACCATAAATGATTTTCCTACCATAGCCAAAGCCATAGATGCTCACGGATTACATTTAGGACTTACTGATGGAAGTATTGATCAAGCACGTGAATTATTAGGTAATGTTAAAATTATAGGAGGTACAGCCAACACTCTTGAAGATGTACAACAACGATTAGCTGAAAGATGTGATTATCTGGGTTTAGGTCCATTGCGATTTACTACCACTAAAGAAAAACTAAGCCCCCCGTTAGGTTTTGAAGGTTATAAAAAAATTATCAATACCAGCTCAAATACAGCATTGGTAAAACCCATTTTTGCCATTGGAGGAATAGTAGAAAATGACCTCCCTAAACTAGTAGAAATTGGAGTGTATGGCATAGCCGTTTCTGGTTTAATTTGTAATGCCACACAACCTAGTCAAATTGTAAAACAACTCAACGAAACACTTTATACGTATGCTTAAAATAGGAAATACCACATTTAGCTCCCGATTGTTTGTTGGTACTGGAAAATTTGGTTCTAGTCAAATAATGGAAGAAGCTATTTTAGCCTCTGGTTCAGAATTAGTAACGGTAGCCTTAAAAAGAGTCGATTTTGAAACCGAAACCGATGCCATTCTTTCGCACCTCAACCATTCGCATATTCAATTATTACCCAATACTTCTGGAGCAAGAAATGCTAAAGAAGCTGTTTTCGCAGCGCAATTAGCTCGAGAAGCAATGGAAACGAATTTAGTAAAACTCGAAATTCATCCGGATCCAAAATATTTACTTCCTGACCCTATCGAAACCTTAAAAGCTACGGAAGAACTCGCTAAACTAGGATTTGAAGTCTA
Organism: Flavobacterium columnare; assembly: GCF_014844295.1. Taxonomy (NCBI): domain Bacteria; kingdom Pseudomonadati; phylum Bacteroidota; class Flavobacteriia; order Flavobacteriales; family Flavobacteriaceae; genus Flavobacterium; species Flavobacterium columnare. The sequence continues at coordinate 1,652,384 of NZ_CP054494.1, read as the reverse complement.
TCCTTACATTCATGCCGACCCCGTTTTATGTAAGTTACTTGAAGAAGTAGGTACCGCGGCGGTTATGCCTTTAGGTTCTCCCATAGGAAGTAACAAAGGACTTCAAACCATTGATTTTTTAGAAATCATCATCGAACAAAGTAAAGTACCTGTAATTATTGATGCAGGTATAGGTGCGCCGTCCGATGCTGCTAAAGCAATGGAATTAGGCGCTGATGCCGTGTTAGTAAACACCGCAATTGCCGTAGCTGGAAATCCAGTAGCCATGGCACAAGCATTTAAAGAAGCCGTTATTGCAGGACGTAGAGCCTTTGAAGCTCAGTTAGCCAATCCGCTAGCACAAGCCGAAGCCTCTAGTCCGTTAACGTCGTTTTTATAGAAAAGTTGTCCGAAAATTAAAAAATCAACGCACCGTTTGTCACTCCGACGCAAGGAGGAGTCTCATAATCAATATTATGTGATTTTCTTCGCCTATTCGAGCAAAGCTCTCGGGGCTCCCGTTGATCGAAATGAGAAGATTGCGACCTTTTAGGACTACCTCTTAAAATCTAAAAATTATGACCTTTAAAACTGTATTTGAAAACTATTCTTGGGAAACTGTTGCTAACCAAATTGCTTCGGTAACGCATCGTGATATAGAAAATGTTTTGCGTAAACCTAAACGAACCGTTGAGGATTTTCTGGTGCTTTTATCTCCCTTAGCCCAAGAGTATTTAGAACCTATGGCGCAACTGGCTCATCAACTCACGCAAAAACGCTTTGGGAAAACTATTCAACTGTATGCGCCTATGTATTTGAGTAACGAGTGCCAAAATATTTGTACCTATTGTGGTTTTAGCCTTGACAATAAAATCAAAAGAAAAACACTTTCAGATAGTGAAATTCGTCAGGAAGTAAAAGCTCTAAAAGCTATGGGCTACGATCACGTTTTGTTGGTAACGGGTGAAGCTAATTATACCGTAAATATTGGTTATTTCCTAAATGCTATTGAAGTCATTAAAAACGATTTTGCCAATATTTCTGTTGAAGTACAACCGCTTTCACAAGAAGAATACGAACAATTGCATCAAGCGGGTGTGTATTCTGTATTAGTATATCAGGAAACCTATCATAAAGAAGTTTATAAACAATACCATCCTAAAGGAAAAAAGTCCAACTTCGATTTTAGGTTAGAAACGCCTGACCGAGTAGGGAAATCAGGGGTTCACAAAATAGGATTGGGTGTCTTATTAGGACTAGAGGATTGGCGAGTAGATAGCTTTTTTAATGCCTTACATATTGATTATTTACAAAAAACCTATTGGAAAAGCAAATACTCTGTTTCTTTTCCACGATTGCGACCTGCTGAAGGGATCATTGAACCCAATTTTATTATGGAAGATAAAGATTTGCTCCAACTTATTTGTGCGTACCGCATTTGGAATGAAGATCTTGAAATTTCGATTTCTACTCGCGAGAATGAACATTTTCGGAATCATATTATTCCTATTGGGGTCACAACAATGAGTGCTGGATCTAAGACTAATCCAGGTGGTTATGTTGTCGATCCGCAAACATTAGAACAATTTGAAATTAGTGATGAACGTCCTGTGGCTGAAATTGCGCAGTTGATTAGTGCAAAGGGTTATCAACCTGTTTGGAAGGACTGGGATAAGGCATTTAGAATTTAGAAATGACCTCTGTAAAACTTTGTGCTTTACTTTGTGAACCTCTGTGTAACAAAAAAATACAATTTAGAATTGAAAAATTGAAACACTCAGACTTGAAACCTATTTGTCTTCAAAAAATTAAAAGCTCCAGAGGAGCGATATATTACTTATGCTTACAATATCCGATTATTTGCGTTATTCCAAACATCTTCTTGTGCCTGAAATAAGGGAAGAAGGTCAATTAAAAATCAAAAATGCTAAAGTCCTCGTCATTGGTGCGGGTGGTTTAGGATGTCCCATTTTGCAATACCTCACTTCGGCTGGTGTAGGTACGCTGGGTGTGATTGATTTTGATACAGTAGCTTTACATAACTTACATCGTCAAGTTCTTTACAACGAAACTGATATTAATTTACCAAAAGTTACGCAAGCAAAAATTGTCCTTGAAAAACTAAACCCATCAGTTAATATACAAATTTTCAAGGAAAAACTAACTTCTAAAAACGCTCCAGATCTATTTGAAAGCTATGACATTATTGTAGATGGTTCGGATAATTTTACTACTCGATACTTGGTAAATGATGTTTGTGTACAATTAGAAAAGCCTTTAGTTTATGGCAGTATTTTTAAGTTTGAAGGACAACTAGCGGTATTCAATCATAACGGAAGCAAACAACTTCGCGATATATTTCCAGATTCACCTAACCCTGAAGACGTTCCTGATTGTTCATTAAACGGCGTAATTAGTTCGTTACCTGGCATTATAGGTACGATGATGGCACAAGAAACATTGAAAATGATTATAGGATTACCGGTTTTGAAAAACGAATTAATTGTTTTTTCAACTTTAAACTGGCAATTTCAAAAATTTGAGTTTTAATAATCTTTTAAAAATAGATTCTACATAATCTTTTGCTATTTTTGTTAAAAACACAAAAAATTGGACACATATCAAGCAATATTAATTCATCCAGATGTTTTTGGAGGAAGAATTTCAGGAAATTTACAGATAAAAACAAACGGAGTTTTTTTTGAATCCAGTTCTATAAATTATCACATAGAGTTTGCAAATCTATCCATTAGTGTTGGAGGTGCCTCTAATAGATTTATCTTTTTTTCTGATTCAACCATTAATTCCATTTCTGTTTATACTTCTGATAAATCCATTTTAAAAAATACTATTCTTGTATCAAATAATAAATTCAAACAAGAAATCAAAAAATCAAAAAGCACTTTAAACACCCCTCTTAAAGGAATAATAGTTTTTTTAATTATTATTACATTATTCATTACCTCTCTTTATCTTTTAAAAGATAAAATGGTGGAAGGAATAGCAAATCAAGTACCTATTTCTTGGGAGAAAAAAGCGGGAGATAAACTATTTAGTACATTATCTTTGCAATATCATTTTATAAAAAATGATTCATTAAAAAAGGAATTTATAAAAGTAGCTAAGCCATTATTTTGTCAAATTGAAAAAGAAGGTTATAAAATAGATTTACATTTTGTAAAAGATCCAACTATAAACGCATTTGCTCTACCAGGAGGAAAGGTTATTATTCAAACAGGGTTAATAAAAAATGCTAAATCTTGGGAAGAAGTTATGGGGGTACTCAGCCATGAGCTTTCACATGTAACAAAACGTCATCACATCAGAGGAATCATCAATAATTTAGGTGTTTTTGCTATTTTATCAGCTACCGTTGGAGATGTAAGCGCCATAGCAGGTACATTTATTAATATGGGGGGCGAATTAGCTTCACTATCCAATAGTAGAGATTTTGAAATTGAGGCCGATGAAAAGGGAATGAAATATCTAATAAACGCCAAAATAAACCCAGCTGGATTAATTTCTTTTTTTGAAACTTTAGAAAAAGAAGAAAAAACAATTTTAGATTCTACTTCAGTTAAAAACATAGATTTATCTTTTTTATCAACACATCCTGATACAAAAAGCCGTATCAAAAAATTAAAGGAACAACAAAAAGAAGATAAAACACAACATACGGTGTTGCCTAATACATTTAATGCTTTTAAAACAAAACTTTTAAACTTAAAATAAAACTATGAGAATTAAAACAGAAGGAAAACCTGCTTTTGCTTACGTAATGGTTGAACTCGAACCAGGAGAAACCATTGTTGCAGAATCAGACGCAATGTCTAGTATGTCGGCCGAGCTAGATTTAGATGCTAAATTCAATGGAGGATTTTTTGTGGGTTTGGCAAAAAAAATCTTAGGAGGTGAAAGTCTTTTTATCAACCATTTTACAAATAATACCAATAAAACACTTTCATTGCATCTAACTCAATCAACACCAGGGGATATAGAGATTAAAGAATTAGACGGTACACAAAGTTATTGTATTCAAAGAGGAGCCTATATTGCTTCCGAAAAAGGAGTTAAACTAAGTGTAAAATGGGCTGGTTTAGGATCGCTAATTGGGGGGGAAGGACTATTCAAATTAGTAGTTTCTGGAACTGGAAAAGTAATTTTTGGTGCTTATGGAGGTTTACTTGAAAAAGAAATAGATGGTGAATATATTGTAGATACAGGACATCTTGTAGCTTATGAACCTAATATGAAACTTAAACCACAACTATCAGGAGGTATATTTAGTAGTTTTTTTGGAGGTGAAGGCTTTGTTACTAGAATAGAAGGAAAAGGAAAAATATATATCCAAACAAGGAATTTATCTGGTTTAGTTTCTTGGATTAACAGACAAATATAATTGCTTACAATGGATACATTAAATATGGAAATACAAAAAAAATCAACTGCTTTAAATGTTGATTTACAAATGCGACCAAGTTCTACTGCTGCTGTAATAAAATTACAACCTGGAGAAGAATTTACCGCAGAAGCGGGATCTATGATCGCCATGACTCCAAGTGTCACTATGACAACTTCCTCACAACAAAAAAAATCGGGAGGTTTCTTAAAAGGGTTAAAAAGAATGTTATCTGGAGAGAGCTTTTTCTTAAATCATTATAAAGCAAGTAGCGAAGGGGGAACTGTTTTTTTAAGTACTACGCTCGCTGGCGATATGATGGTAAAAGAACTTCAGGGCGAAGGTATTATTGTTCAAGGTGGGTCTTATGTGGCAAGTTCACCAAATATTACTATTGACATGAGCTTTCAAGGGTTCAAAAATTTAGTTTCTAAAGAAAGCCTTTTTTGGTTATCAGTCAAAGGAGAAGGAACTGTAATTGTAAATTCATTTGGTGCTATCTACCCTATCCAAATTGATGGTGAATATATAGTAGATACAGGACATATTGTAGCTTTTGAAGAAACCCTAAATTTCACACTAACAAAAGCGGGTAAAAGTTGGATAAGTTCAATTTTAGGAGGTGAAGGATTAGTATGTAAATTTGAAGGGAAAGGAACTGTATGGGTACAATCTCATAATACTTCAACGTTTGGAGGAATTCTAGGACCTAAACTTAAACCAAGAGGCTAACAACATTATGGAAACACAAAATAAAGGATTTAAATTTACAATGGATTGCAAACCAGATTTTGGTTTTGTAACCATCAACATACCAGCAGGAGAAAAACTAAAGGTAGAGGCTAGTGCTATGGCAACTATGGATACCAATCTAGAAATGAAAACAACTTTGAAAGGCGGTTTTTCAAGATTTTTAACGGGTGAGTCATTATTTATCAATGAATTCACAGCAAAAAATGGTTCAGGTGATATTCAGTTAGCGCCCGCTTGTCCTGGAGATATAGAACACATTTATTTAAACAACGAAACTGTCTATATTCAGAACAGTGCCTTTTTAGCTTCTTCAGAAAACATAACTATTGATTCAAAATTTCAAGGTTTAACAAAAGGGTTTTTCTCAGGTGAAAATTTATTTTTAATTAAATGTTCTGGAGAAGGGGATCTTTGGTTTAATTCTTATGGTGGAATCATACCGATTAACGTAGAAGATGGTTATGTAATAGATACGGGACATATTGTAGCGTTTACAGAAGGATTAACGTATGATGTAACCAGAGTTGGTGGATATAAATCGCTGTTCTTTTCAGGAGAAGGATTAGTATGCAGATTTCAAGGAAAAGGACGAATCTGGATTCAAACTAGAAAAATAACCCCATTCTTGAGCTGGACTTATCCATTTAGACCTGAGAAAAAAAGTAAATAATATTCAAGAGGCTGTCTAAAAAGGCAGCCTTTTTATCACTTAATACATCTAGTGAGAATATCTTTTGTATGGGATTCTATAAACTAGGGTCCTTTTTTATAAAACTCTCTTTATTTTTCTTTTAAAAGAGCTATAAAGTCTTCTCTTGGTATTTCATAACATCCTAAAGAAGCCAAATGGTCGTTGTATATTTGACAATCTAACAATTTATATTTATTCCCCTTTAGATAATCTACTAATGCAATAAAAGCTATTTTAGAAGCATTACTTACATGAGAAAACATACTTTCTCCACAAAAAACAGGATTCATATCTACCCCATACAATCCACCTACTAATTCCTCACCTAACCAAACCTCAACGGACATTGCCTTTCCTCTTTCATGTAAATATGTGTAGGAATCTATCATTTCATCTGTAATCCAAGTTCCGTATTGGTTTGGACGATAAATTTGTTGACAATTAATCATTACATCACGGAAACATGTATTAAAGGTAATTTTAAAAATACCTTTATTTATTACATTTCGCATGCTTTTAGAGGGTTTAAATTCATTAGGAAATAAAACCATACGCTGAGGTGGACACCACCATAAAATAGGATCATTATCATCAAACCAAGGGAAAATACCGTTTTTATAAGCCAATAGCAATCGTTCAGGCGATAAATCGCCACCTACTGCTAGTACGCCTTCTTTTGATGTCTCTTCTACTGGTGGAAAATATAATTCTTTAGTTATAAAGTACATAATTTATTAGAAAAATAAAAAAGTACAAAGATATTATTAAACTAAAAAGTCATTCAAATATTTTGCATACTGAATGACTTTTTTATCTTTTATCTTTCCTTTCAATTAAAAAGGAAGATCGTCATGTTCTTCTTCATTAAAACTAGGCGCTGGTTCAAAAGCTTGTGCGGCAGGCATTGGAGGCATTTGTTGGGACATAGCAGGTTGTGTTGCTTGCATAGGTTGCACTCTTTCAATTCTCCACCCTTGAATGGTGTTAAAATATTTAGCTTCTCCTTGTGGATTAATCCACTCGCGACCACGTAAATTAATGGATACTTTTACCTGTTCTCCCACTTGGAAGTTATTCAAATCATCTACTTTTGCTTGAGTAAACTCAATCATGATATGTTGTGGATATTGCTCCTCTGTTGTAACTACTAATTCTCTTTTTTTAAAAGATGCACTAACCTCTTGTGTAGGGTTAATCATTTTAATTCTTCCTGTAACTTCCATGATAACTTGTATTAATTATTTTGCTAACAACACTTTCCATGCCGAAAGTATGTCCTGTTTTTTTAAATACTCTTTAGCTAATTCCTTGATTATTATAGGATTATTAGCTTGCAAAGCTTCTTTAATTGAATTGTTTTCTTGGACAAAGATAAGGATTTCTTCTTCTTTTGGCAAAGCCTCTATATTTCCTAACATACCTAAATCATTTCCTGTAAAAAAAGAATCTTCTTTAATAAAGTTAGGAATTGCATCTACTCCAATCCCCAAAGTGATCAAAGGTTTTGGAACTTCAAACAACCCCATATTAGAACGCGAATACCAATTTCCGCCTAAACGAGCCACTAAATCAATTTTATGTTGATCAATCATCCCATTTTCATCTAAGATAGTTTCATCTACATGGATTTTGAGAACTTCACAAATTATTAAATTACCAGCACCTCCTTCTGTTCCTAATGCAATTATCTCATTTACTTTACATTCAAATTGTACGGGTGATTCGGCAACACGAAATGGTTTTACAAGATCAGAAGATAAAGCCGTGAGACCTGCTTTTTCAAATTCATTTATTCCTTCGGGATACTCCGTGCTAGAAAGTGACATTTGTTGTACCATATCATAGTTTACAACATTTATTACTACTTCTTTAGTTTCTAATGCGTTTTCTAAGGTGTGCTTAGTCGTATTACCTCTTACTCTTCTGGCAGGAGAAAAAACTAATATAGGAGGATTAGCACTAAAAACATTAAAAAAGCTAAAAGGAGATAAATTAGGTCTACCTTGTGCATCTATCGTACTAGCAAATGCAATGGGTCTTGGTGCAATGGCCCCTTGTAAATAGGACTGAACTTGTGGGGTAGATAATTCAGTAGGAATGAAACTTTTCATCTATAAATTGGTTTTTAAACAAAAATAAGAAAAGAAGCTATAAAATAAAGTAAAGAAAATAGACTTTTATTATATTTAGACTTTTAAGTATAAATATGAATTTTACCAATAAAAATAATTCTATTCGTTGGCTACTAGTAGGGTTTTCTTTCCTAATTATTAGCCTTATTTTGTGGAACACCTATACTTTGATGCAAATTTTTAGAAAAGAAGAGCGTCATAAAATGGAACTTTGGGCTACAGCTCAAAAAACATTACAAAATGCAACAGATGAAACCGAAGTAGATTTGCCTCTACAAATACTAACCAATAATGAAACTATTCCTACAATACTATTAGATGAAAAAGACAATATATTGAGTTTTACCAATCTAGATGAAGCTCTATTTAAGAGCCCTAAAAAAACGAAACATCTTATTCTACAATTTAAACAAGCTAATAACAAAATTAATATTGAATACGACAAAGGAAAACGTCGCTATTTATATTATATGGACTCGGCGTTATTAAGCCAACTAAAATATTATCCTATAGCATTGATTACGATCATTGTGCTATTTGGTGCTTTAGTTTATAATTATTATAGAACCAATAAAATTTCAGCTCAAAGCAAACTCTGGGCGGGTATGGCCAAAGAAACAGCACATCAAATAGGTACACCGCTTTCATCACTAATGGGATGGGTCGAAATTATGAAAGCTGAGCAAGTAGATGAAATTATCGTTTCTGAAATTGAAAAAGATCTTTTTAGACTTCAAAACATAACGGAACGTTTTTCTAAAATAGGCTCTGAACCTAATTTAGAAAATAAAAATATTGTGGAAGAAACAAAATTAGTATACGATTATTTAGCTTCCCGATTTGAAGGACAAGTGAAATTTCAGTTTTTTTCGGCTGAACAAGATTTGTTTGTCAAAATAAATCCTACATTACATAGTTGGACAATAGAAAATTTAGTAAAAAATGCTGTAGATGCTATGCGAGGTAGAGGAGATATAGATCTAATTATAGTAAATGAAGATGATTATATTAAAATAAAAATATCCGATTCAGGTAAAGGCATTCCAAGAAATCATTTCAAAAAAATATTTGAGCCTGGTTTTACAACTAAAAAAAGAGGTTGGGGGCTTGGATTATCTTTGACTAAACGTATAGTAGAAGAATATCATAAAGGAAAAATAAAAGTTTTACATTCTGAAATTAACAAAGGAACGATCTTTCAAATTAGTTATAAAAAATGCGTCTAAGTTACTGGGAAATAAAAAATTGGTTTACAGCCGTTGATTTTGCCATAGTAGGCAGTGGAATCGTAGGTTTGCATACCGCTTTACGTCTGCGCGAACGATACCCTAACAGCAAAATACTTATTTTAGAAAAAGGGAAACTCCCAGAAGGAGCTAGTACCAAAAATGCTGGGTTCGCTTGTTTTGGTTCTCTATCAGAGATTCTAGACGATCTAAAAACACATACAGAAGAAGAAGTTATTCAACTCGTAAAAAAACGTTGGAATGGATTACAACTACTACGTAAAAATTTAGGAGATGTTTCTATTGATTTAAAACGCTATGGTGGGTATGAATTATTTTTATCGGAAAATGAAGACTGTTATGAAGACTGTTTGCAAAAAATGCCATTTATAAATAATCTTCTTCGTCCTTTGTTTAAAGCAGATACTTTTGAAAAACAAACAAATCGTTTTAATTTTAAGAACATAAAAAAATATAGCCTATTTAATCCATTTGAGGCACAAATAGATACAGGCCAAATGATGCAAGCATTGTTAAAAAAAGGATTCGAAAATAATATTCTCATTTTAAATAATCAAACGGTTAAAAATTATGCAGACTTAGGGAATGAAGTAGAAGTAGAATTAGGGGATTATACCTTTAAAACCCAAAAACTACTCTTTGCAACCAACGGATTTGCTGAAAATTTAACAAATGGTGAAGTAAAACCTGCGAGAGCACAAGTACTCATAACTGAACCTATACCTAATTTAGAAATAAAAGGAACTTTTCATTTAGATAAAGGATATTATTATTTCAGAAATATAGACAATCGGATTTTATTAGGAGGAGGACGAAATTTAGATTTTATAGGTGAAACAACTATTTCACTGGATCAAACAGCTTTAATACAAAACAAATTGGAAGAATTATTAAAAACTGTAATTTTGCCACAAAATAAAGTAACCATTGCTCATCGTTGGAGCGGTATTATGGGAGTAGGCATTCACAAAAAACCAATAGTAAAATCGCTTTCAACAAATGTTTTTTGCGGGGTACGAATGGGAGGTATGGGTGTTGCCATAGGGAGTTTAATAGGACAAGAATTAGCGGATTTAATATAAATGACAACAAAAAAAAACATAAATAACAAAACAAATACAAAAACGAAGTCTAAAAAACCATCGTCTACTTTTACGACTAAGGTTAAATTGTTTTTATGGAAGTGTTTTTTGTATTTTAATGTAATCTCTATAGCTTTTGTATTTTTATTTAAATACATACCAGTACCTTTTACTCCTTTAATGATAATACGAGCAATAGAAAATAAAGCAGCTGGTAAAGAAGTTATCTTTTCACATGATTGGGTACCCATTGATGATCTATCCCTTAATTTACAAAAAGCCGTTATATCTAGCGAAGACGGTCTTTTTCTTCAACACAACGGATTTGATTTTTCTGCTATGAATAAAGCATTTAAAGGAAATCTAAAAGGAAAAAAATTAAAAGGAGGAAGCACCATATCACAACAAACAGCTAAAAACGTTTTTTTATGGCAAGGACGTAGTTACTTACGTAAAGCATTAGAAGCTTATTACACTGTTTTGATTGAATTAGTATGGGGTAAAAAACGCATTATGGAAGTTTATTTAAACAGCATCGAAATGGGGAATGGTATTTATGGAGCAGAAGCCGCATGTCAATACTGGTTTCACAAAAGCTCTAAAAGCCTCACAAAATACGAAGCCGCTTCAATAGCAGCCATATTACCAAGTCCAAGAAAATACAAAGCCGTTGGATCTTCTAACTATGTTGAAAAGAGAAAAAATAAAACCATCCGTGTAATGCGTCATATAGGAACTTTAGAATATTAAAATTTTAATTTAAAGATAATTTTCATAGAATTTATTTTATAGTTTTCTAGGTAATTTTATGAAGTGTTTTAATAAACCATATATTATGAATCTATCCATAAAAAAAAGATATATTTTACCTGTACTTGCAGGAGGTTTTTTGTTTGTAGGAGCTAGTTTCAAAGAAGATTTTTTTGAAATAGCCAAACAAATAGAAATCTTTACAACCTTATTTAAAACTGTTAACATAAATTATGTTGACCAAACAAATCCTGCTGAATTAATGGATAAGTCAATAAAAAGTATGTTAGCAGAACTAGATCCCTACACTGTTTATTTTAATGAAGCTGACGTAGTTCGCTTCAAAATAAATAATACAGGTGAATATACAGGTATAGGTGCCATGATTACCAGAAAAGAAGGAAAAACGTATATACGTGAACCTTATAAGGGGTATCCCGCAGACAAAGCGGGTTTAAAAGCGGGTGATGAAATCATTCAAGTTAATGATGTCATCCTTTCTGATTTTAAAGAAGATGTATCTCAATTACTAAAAGGTAGTAAGAATACCAAAATTTCTATACAATATAAAAGAAATAATGAACTCAAAACGACTCAATTAGTTTTAGATGAAATAGATGTAAAAGCAGTTCCCTATTATGGTATGGCTGACTCTAAAACAGGCTATATTGTACTCTCACAATTTAATGCAAAAGCTTCCAGTGAAACGAGAGAAGCATTAGAAAATTTAAAAGATCAAGGAGCCACCCAAATCATATTAGATCTTAGAGGCAATCCTGGTGGCCTTTTACACGAAGCAGTTAATATATGCAATTTATTTGTTCCTGCGGGCGAGGTAATTGTAACCACAAAATCTAAAATAGAAAAACACAATAACGTCTACAAAACATCTAAACAACCCGTAGATTTAGACATTCCACTTGCTATTATCGTAGATGGTAAGAGTGCTTCTGCTAGTGAAATTGTTTCAGGCGCATTGCAAGACCTAGACCGAGCAGTAATCATAGGTTCTAGAAGTTTTGGCAAAGGATTAGTTCAACGTCCTATAGATTTAACATACGGTACGCAATTAAAAGTAACTATTTCTAGATATTATACACCATCAGGGCGTTGTATCCAAGCTTTGGATTATTCAAAAAAAGATCCTAATGGTAAAGCTATACGTACGGATGCAAAAAATTATAATGCTTTCAAAACACGTAAAGGAAGAACCGTATACGATGGTGGAGGGATTCAACCTGATATTGAACTGGAAGAAAGTAAAACGAGTACTATAACTGATGCTTTAGTCAGAGGGGATGCTATTTTTATGTATGCCAACCAATACTATTATAAACACCCTAATTTAGGTAATTCAATCCCGAACTTAGGAGATACAGATTTTAGCGAATTTAAAAATTACTTGAAATTACAAAAATTTTCGTTTGATACTAAAACCGATCTAGCGCTTAAATCCGTTTTAGAACAAGCTAAAAAAGAAAAAATAGAGGGACAAATTAAAACCCAATACGAGGCTTTGCAACAAGCTTTACAGAAAACAGATGAGGTAGAATTAGATAAGAATAAAAATGAAATTATAAATTTATTAAAAGACGAACTCATCAAAAGATATCAATACAAAGAAGGCCTTTATCAATACTATGCAAAAAATAATAGCGTTATAAAAAGAGCTACCGATTTATTAAACAACTCAGTAGAGTACAAGAAAATTTTATTAAAATAAAAAAGAAAGACTGTCCAAGATAAGAATAAATTGAATTTTTTGCACTAGGAAAAGCAATGAACATGGTAAGACAGTTTAAGAAATAATAGAATAAAAAAAACAAACTCAAATATTTTGTTAAGCCCAATGGTTAGAATTTGTTTTTTTGTAGCCTTTTAAAAATATCATACAATTCAAGAAATGATATATGAAATGTTTATCAGTAACAATAAATAAAAGTATAGGTTTTTCAGTATGAACAAGAAATTAGCAAAAAAGTATCTGAAGTAATAAATGATTCGTTTGTTTATTACAAAAAATCAGAGTTACTAGCTTTTATTACTTTTGTAAATAAATGTCAATTTGACATTCTTTAAAAATGGCTTAAAATTTGTAGTTTTATTAAAAAAATAAAATCATGATAGGATATTATATTTTACTTGGGGGGATTGCCCTTGTAAGTTGGTTAGTTAGTAACCGTTTACAACATAAATTTGATTATTATTCAAAAGTACATTTGAGAAATGGATTAAGTGGTGCCGAAATTGCAGAAAAAATGCTCCACGATCACGGGATTTATGACGTGAAAGTAATTTCTACACCAGGTAGATTAACGGATCATTATAATCCAGTAGATAAAACGGTAAATTTATCAGAAGCAGTGTACAATCAAAGAAATGCAGCTGCGGCTGCCGTAGCGGCTCATGAATGTGGTCACGCGGTTCAACATGCAACAGCATATAGTTGGTTAACAATGCGTTCTAAAATGGTGCCGATGGTAAATGTATCCTCTTCTATATCCCAATGGTTGATTATGGGCGGTTTGATTTTAGGAATTGCTTCTAAAGGATTATCAATAGGATATGTTGTGGCATTAATAGGTTTAGCCTTGATGACTATAGCAACCGCTTTTTCGTTAATTACATTACCTGTAGAATATGATGCAAGTAATCGAGCATTAGCTTGGTTAAAAAACAAAAATATGGTAAGTCAACAAGAATATGAAGGAGCAGAAGATTCCTTAAAATGGGCTGCTAGGACCTATTTAGTAGCAGCTATTGGAGCAGTAGCATCTATGTTGTATTGGGCAATGCAAGTATTTGGCAGGAGAGATTAATCTTCTGAGTAAAGAATCATAATTGCCTTAAAAGTAAAGTTAAAAAATTGCTTTTAAGGCATTTTTAGTTAATTTATACTTGTATTTGTCTTTCTATTTGCTGATCTAACGATATAAAAGTTTCAGTTCTAGAAACGCCTTCTATTGATTGAATTTTGGTGTTTAACAATTGCATTAAATGTTCATTATCACGACAGATCATCTTTATTAAAATACTCCAATTGCCTGTAGTATAATGGCACTCTAACACTTCTGGAATTTTACGTAACTCTTTAACAGCTTCTGAATTTCGTGCCGCACGATCTAGGTATATTCCTACAAATGCCATAGTACTATATCCTAAGACTTTTGTATTAACAATAAACTTTGAACCTGAAATGACTTTAGCTTCTTCTAATTTTCGTAACCTTTGATGAATAGCCGCTCCTGAAATTCCTATTTTGTTAGCAATTTGTAAAATAGGTTTACGAGCATCTTCCATTAAATAACGTAAGATTTCTTTGTCTATACCGTCAATTTCAATTTGTAAGTGATTTATTCGCATGGATTTAAAATTGAAAATCGAAAGTTAACTTTTGTTTTTAAATAAAACAATAAAACTAAATATTATTCGGTCTTGAAACTTATGAATACAGCCCAAAGCATCCTGTTTACTAGGTGCTTTTTGTCTTATGACCGAACAAAATTAGACCGAACGAGATATAAAAAAATCACCCATCGAAACGAATGGGTGACTTAAAAATAAGTAGGAGGGTAGATTAATTATACCCTTTGTATGGAACTTCTTTTTCATTGAAAACAACCCCATACTTTTCTAATTCTTTTAATATAGGTATATAAACCTCTTTTTTAATTGGTAATTGTACACCAGGTGTCGTAATATTCCCGTTTAAAATTTGTAAAGTTGCCATTGCCACAGGCAAACCCACTGTTTTAGCCATAGCGGTATAGGTCTGATCATCGCCTATGCAAACCATGGTGGCATCTATTTGTTTGCGTTCACCATTTAATTCATAACCAAATTTATGATACATAACAATCATATCTTTGTCATGAGGCTGTAATGTCCAAGAATCAGTTAATATCTTTTCTAAAGCTTGTGCTGGTGTAGCATTCTTAATACCGAGTATTTTTTGACTACTAAATAAATCCAATTCCACAAGTTTGTCCCACATTACATCGTCTTGGTCTATTTTTAATTGATGACGTAATTTTATTTCAACGGAGTCACTAGCGTGGTAAGGTAAAAATAGATTTATAAAATCACGATAGCTCATTTTTTCAGAATCATCAATTACATAAGAATCATCTGTCATACCCAGTTGGACAAACATATCCCATGCTTTAGAATAGCCTACACGACGGATAGTTCCTCTATAAAGAGTTAAAGCATCATCTAAATTATAGATGCTTTTATATTTTAGTGAATCTCGATTAGCGTATCCTTCAAAACGCCCAAATCCATCAATTTCTAGAAATTCCGTTCTACGAAATAATTTATTATACGGAATGTACTTGTAAGTTCCTTCTTGTATGAATTTGGCAGCTCCACCTTGACCTGCTAACACAACATTTCTAGGAGCCCAAGTAAATTTATAATTCCAAAGGTTAGAGTCATTTTCAGGAGCTACTAATCCACCACAAAATGATTCAAAGAGTATTGTTTTACCTCCTTGTTCGCGGATTTCATCTAATACTTTCATCGCACTCATGTGATCTATACCAGGATCTAATCCTACTTCATTCATGAATACTAAACCATTTTTTTTTGCCTGTTCATCTAAAGCTTGCATGGCATCACTAATGTATGAAGCGGTAACCATGTGTTTTTTGTATACAATACAATCTTTTGCTACCTCAATATGCATATGAGCAGGAAGCATTGAAATTACTATGTCCGCTTTTTGAATTTCAACTTGTCGCTGATTTGCATCATGAATATCTAAAGCAATAGGCGTTGCGTTCTTATGACCCAATGTTTTACGTTGTGCTAATTCTAATGACAAATCACCTATGGTAAGATGTAAATTTTCGCTTTCAGATTTTTCTAAAAGGTATTTTATTAAAGAAGAAGCAGAACGACCTGCTCCGATAATTAGTACATTTCTCATTTTTAGTTTGGTAAAAAATCACACAAATGTAATCAAATGTTGTTTTTTCAAAAACGAAATGGATAAAATATATAGTTTTTTTTGAGAAGACTGTGGTAAATTTGGAAAAAAATTCAATAAAATGGACAAGAAAATTCTATTAGCAGCTTTGCTCTTTGGGGCAGTTTCAATTATTCTGGGAGCTTTTGGAGCGCATGCCCTTAAAAAAACCTTGGATTCAGATCAATTAGTTTCTTTTGAAGTAGGGGTGCGTTATATGATGTATCATGCTTTATTTTTACTGTTTTTAGCTACAACCAATGTGTTCTTACCTGAACAAAAAAATATAATTTTTAATTTGGTAGTACTAGGAATATTGTTTTTTTCTGTTTCCATTTTCCTTCTTTCTACACAGTCTATCACAAGTTTTAATTTAAAATTCCTAGGGCCTATAACGCCTGTAGGAGGAATATTGTTAATATCTGCTTGGGTTCTGGCATTTTATTACATTTTTACAAAAAAAATCTAAACTGTGAGTCTATTTAAATAATATTTATACTTTTGTCGTTAAAATTGAACACACACATCATAAATTTTATGGAAGCATACACACCACCTACGAAAACGATTTCGTTAGAAAAGTACGGAATTAGTGGCGTTAAAGAAATTGTATATAATCCTACATACGAATTGTTGTATCAGGAAGAATTAAGCCCTGAATTAGAAGGTTACGAAAAAGGGCAGTTAACTGAATTGGGGGCAGTTAATGTAATGACAGGTGAGTTTACAGGTCGTTCTCCTAAAGATAAATATATTGTTAAAGATGCTGTAACAGAAGATACTATTTGGTGGACTTCTGAAAAGGCTGTAAACGATAACAAGCCTATTAGTACTGATACTTGGAATGCTTTAAAGCAAAATACAATTGAACAATTATCAGGAAAAAGACTTTTTGTAGTTGATACTTTTTGCGGGGCCAATGAAAACACACGATTAAAAGTTCGTTTCATTGTAGAAGTTGCATGGCAGGCGCATTTTGTGAAAAATATGTTTATTCGTCCAACAGAAGAAGAGTTAGCTGATTATGGCGAACCTGATTTTGTAGTAATGAATGCCTCAAAACGCGGTTTTGCAGATTATAAAACGCACGGGCTGAATTCTGAAGTTTACATTGCTTTTAACCTAACAGAAAAAATCCAACTAATTGGAGGGACTTGGTATGGTGGAGAAATGAAGAAAGGTTTGTTTTCAATGATGAACTACTATTTACCCTTACAAGGGATGGCTTCTATGCACTGTTCAGCAAATAAAGGAAAAGACGGCGATGTTGCCGTATTCTTTGGTTTGTCAGGAACAGGAAAAACTACTTTATCTACAGATCCTAAACGTGAATTAATTGGAGACGATGAGCATGGATGGGATAATGACGGTGTTTTTAACTTTGAAGGAGGTTGTTATGCAAAAACAATTGATTTAAGTAAAGAAAACGAACCAGATATTTACGGCGCCATCAAACGCGATGCTTTGTTAGAAAACGTGACGGTTGATGCGGATGGTAAAATTGATTTTAAAGATGGTTCTGTAACACAAAACACACGTGTTTCATATCCTATTTATCATATTAATAATATTGTAACTCCAGTATCAAAAGCAGGTCATGCTACTAAGGTAATATTTTTAACAGCAGATGCTTTTGGTGTAATGCCTCCCGTTTCTAAGTTAACTCCTGAACAAACAAAATATTATTTCTTGTCAGGATTTACCGCTAAATTAGCAGGAACTGAAAGAGGAGTAACACAACCAGAGCCAACTTTTTCAGCGTGTTTTGGTAAGGCGTTCTTGTCTTTGCATCCTACAAAGTATGGGGAAGAATTGGTGAAGAAAATGGAAGAACACAATGCTAAGGCCTATATGGTAAATACAGGGTGGAATGGTACAGGTAAACGTATTTCTATTAAAGACACACGTGCTATCATTGATGCTATTTTAGATGGTTCTATTGAAAATGCAGAAACAACCGTTGTACCAGTATTTAATTTTGAAGTTCCTACAGCATTACATGATGTTAATTCTGAAATTTTAGATCCTCGTAATACGTATGTTGATGCTTCAGAATGGCAAACTAAAGCAGAGGATTTAGCAGGAAGATTTATTAAAAACTTTGTACAATATACAGATAATGAAGAAGGCGAACGTTTAGTAGAAGCGGGACCCCAATTATAAAACAAGAATATCTAAAACAAGACGGGCTTTCCTTTAGGAAAGCTCGTCTTGTTTAGAATACATATTTTTGAATTTATTTGGCTCAGATTAATTTTTTGGGGATTAAGCAAAAAGTTTCTCCATTCTAAAGAGGAAGAATTTAGTATCCACCACACCTCTTTGATTAGCTCTAAAGAGTTTTATTTTTGAGTTAAAGGATTCAGCATTTGCGTTTGTATGTCTTTTTACGAAGAAGTTTGCAATTGTTTCCAAATGATAATTTAAACTATTGGCAACGGTATTAAAGACAGTCATTTTTAATTCTTTGGTTTTGGATATCCAATTCAATATTTTTTGTTTAGCCTCTTCTTTTGAGGTGTATTCATAAATATTTCTAAACTCTTGGGTGTGTTTATATGCCTGATGTATTAGAGGATAATGTTGGAACAATATTTGGGCTCGCACTTTTTGGGTTTCTGTCCATTGGTTGGGTTTCTTGGCAATGATATAACGACATCGAGCCAATAGTTGTTTGGGTGTGTCTTGGTTTTCAAAAGTTATTGGAATGTATTTTATTGCTTGCTCCTTTGCTTTTTTGATAGCTTGATTCTCTTTTTCAATCTCCTCCCAGCGATATTTTATCCTTAAATGCTGGAGAGCTTCCATTACCAACTTTACCACATGGAAACGGTCTGTGACAAGGTAACTTTCAGGAAAACACATTCTTGATGCTGATTGCATATTGTTTGCCATATCAAGTGTTATCGATTTTACTTGTTTTCTATGCGAAAGTGGAATTTTAGTAACCACATCAATAATGTCCTGACTTTTGGTGCCTTTTATAACCGCCACTAAGGATTTCTTTTTGCCTCTTCCTTGTTTATTGGTTACAAAAGTATAAAGTTCACCTTTTGACAAACTTACTTCATCAATACTTAAATTCTCCCCAATATTTTCGGGGTAAATCAGATAATTTTCGGCATGTTCTAACTGTTTCCAACTTGTAAAACCACTGATTCTTTTTTTGTAATGTCTTCGCAGTAAATCAGCTTTAATGCCATAATAACTGGCAATGTTACTTATCGTATCTTCTCGGGTCTCTACCTGTACCTTTTAAAAAATCCGAAAGTTCAACAGTTAATTTGGAACCTTCTGCAATAAAAGAATAATCGCTTTTAATTTCTGACTTATCTACTGTATTTCGCCACCTACGTCTTCTGATACCTAAATAAACAGCCTTTCCTCGTATTGGAAAATCTTGTATCAAAGTACGCTCACAAAAGCCTTTTGACTCATATTCCTCTGAAATGAAACCTTCGGGAATAATGTTCTTTTCATCAAGATAGATATAAAAGCAATCCTTTTTTGTTTGAATATCTCCTAATTCTATAAAATCAACAATATCAAAATGACATAATAATTCTTCGGGTAGAAAAGCAGAAAGTATCGAAAAATCCATTTACTTTTTTTGTCGCAATTTACAATTACTCCCCATATTTTTTATGTGAGCCATTTATTTTTCAGAATACTTATGAATAATTTCTTCAAAAACAAATAATAAATCTTGATAATTATCTAATGTAACCAATTGGTTACGATACTCCTTAAAATGAGGAACTCCTTTAAAATAATTGGTGTAATGACGACGCATTTCTACAATACCCACACGTTCACCTTTCCATTCAATAGACCATGTTAAATGGTTTTTAGCTGCTTCTACTCGATCTGTAATATTAGGTAAGTTTAATAATTCGCCAGTAGTAAAATAATGTTTAATCTCATTAAAAATCCAAGGATATCCAATAGCAGCACGACCAATCATAATGCCATCTAACCCATAAGTATTTTTGTATTCTAATGCTTTTTCCGCGGAATCAATATCACCATTACCAAAAATAGGTATTTTTATTCGTGGGTTGTTTTTTACACGTGCAATGTGTGACCAATCGGAATGACCTTTATACATTTGTGCACGCGTACGTCCGTGAATAGTTAAAGCCTGAATACCTACATCTTGTAATCGCTCAGCTACTTCATCAATATTGATAGAAGCATCATCCCAACCCAAACGAGTTTTAACCGTTACAGGTAGATTTGTGCTATTTACAACGGCTTTGGTTAAACGTACCATCAAGTCAATATCTTTTAAAACGCCTGCGCCAGCTCCTTTACAGACTACTTTTTTTACTGGACAACCAAAGTTGATGTCTAATAAATCAGGTTGCACGGTTTCTACTATTTTAGCACTCATGGCCATCGCCTCTTCATCTCCACCAAAAATTTGGATGCCTACCGGGCGTTCATAATCAAATATGTCAAGTTTTTGACGGCTTTTAATAGCATCACGAATTAGTCCCTCACTAGAAATAAATTCAGAGTACATCAAATCAGCACCATGCATCTTACACAAGCGACGAAAAGGAGGGTCACTCACGTCTTCCATAGGAGCTAATAACAAAGGAAAATCAGGTAGCTCTATATTGCCTATTTTAACCATCGGTCTATATTTTGGTGCAAAATTACAAAATAATGAGAACATACTTTAACTTAAAGTATGATTAGGTTCTAAGCATTTTTTGAAAATTCAGATTAAATTTTAAATTTATTTATCTGAAGATCTAAAGGTAAATTATATGTCTTTAATCTAGATCATGTATTAGAAAATTATTGCAGATAAAAAGGACTTTAAATCTGAAAACACTCAATTTTTATTTTTTTATTTTCATCAAAAAGTCTAATGTATATAGTTTAGGTTAAAACTTTAAATATCAAATAAATTAGGTTTTTGTACATCGTGTTTTTAAATAAAAATAATGTTTTGTCTATTTTATATGATATTATTGAATTATGATAGAAGAAGTAATGCCTAATTTTCTGTAAAAACACAAAGAAAAGGATAGGATTAATAAATGAATTTGTAATTCTAGTTGAGATATATGAATTTGATTATATTTGCATATTAAAGATTCCGCAATTTTTTGGAAGGTAAGAACGATGAAGAAAATTAGAAATTTTTGCATTATTGCACATATTGACCATGGTAAAAGTACCTTGGCTGACCGTTTATTAGATGCCACACAAACTGTAACGGCACGTGAAGCGCAAGCGCAGTTGTTAGATAATATGGATTTAGAGCGCGAACGTGGGATTACCATTAAAAGTCATGCCATCCAAATGGAATACAATTATAAAGGAGAACAATACATCTTAAATTTAATTGATACGCCAGGACACGTGGATTTTTCCTATGAAGTTTCACGCTCAATTGCTGCTTGTGAAGGTGCTTTATTGATTGTAGATGCGGCACAAAGTATACAAGCGCAAACAATTTCTAATTTATACTTAGCATTAGAGAATGACTTAGAAATTATTCCTGTATTGAATAAGGTAGATTTGCCAAGTGCTAACCCAGAGGAAGTAAGTGATGATATAGTAGAATTACTAGGATGTAAATTAGAAGATATCATTCATGCTTCTGGAAAAACAGGATTTGGTGTGGATAAAATCTTAGAAGCTATAGTAGAGCGTATTCCTGCTCCAGAAGGAAATCCAGAAGAGCCTTTACAAGCATTAATTTTTGACTCGGTATACAATCCGTTTAGAGGTATTGAAGTTATTTTCCGAGTAAAAAATGGCGAAATTAAAAAAGGTCAAAAAATTAAATTCATGGCTACAGGCAATGAATATTTTGCGGATGAAATAGGTACTTTAAAACTAAACCAAGTTCCTAAAAACGTTGTTTCTACAGGCGATGTTGGGTACTTAATTTCTGGAATCAAAGAAGCTAAAGAAGTTAAGGTAGGGGATACTATTACAGATGCTAAAACACCTACTACTAATATGATTCACGGTTTTGAAGATGTGAAACCCATGGTTTTTGCTGGAATTTATCCAGTAGATACAGAAGATTATGAAGAATTGCGTGCCTCAATGGAAAAGTTGCAGCTAAATGATGCTTCATTAGTTTTTGCTCCCGAAAGTTCAGCAGCCTTAGGGTTTGGCTTCCGTTGTGGTTTCTTAGGTATGTTACACATGGAAATCATTCAAGAGCGTTTAGAACGTGAATTTAATATGACTGTAATTACTACAGTACCTAACGTTTCGTATTTAGCTTATACAAAAAAAGACCCTGAAACAGCATTTATTGTTAACAACCCTTCGGATTTGCCAGAACCGTCTAAATTAGATAGAGTTGAGGAACCATTTATAAAAGCAACCATTATTACAAAATCGGATTTTGTGGGTAATGTTATGAGTTTATGTATTGAAAAAAGAGGACAAATTACAAATCAGACTTATTTGACTCCTGAGCGTGTTGAATTAAATTTTGATATGCCGTTAGCTGAAATTGTTTTTGACTTCTATGATCGCTTAAAAACGGTCTCTAAAGGGTATGCTTCTTTTGATTATCATCCTATCGGAATGCGTACCTCTAAGTTAGTTCGTTTAGATGTATTATTAAACGCACAGAATGTAGATGCCTTATCTGCCTTAATTCATGAAGATAATGCGTATCATATTGGTAAAAAAATGTGTGAAAAATTAAGAGAGTTAATCCCACGTCAGCAATTTGAAATTCCTATTCAAGCTGCTATTGGAGCTAAGATTATTGCTCGTGAAACCATTAAAGCTTTGCGTAAAGACGTAACCGCTAAATGTTATGGAGGTGATATATCACGTAAACGTAAACTTCTTGAAAAACAAAAACAAGGTAAGAAGCGTATGCGTCAAGTAGGAAATGTAGAAATTCCACAATCAGCATTTATGGCAGTATTAAAATTAAATGATTAATAAGAAGAATAATTTATAATCAAAAGGCGATCAGAAATGATTGCCTTTTTTTGTATTAATGATTTTTAAAGATGGATGTAAATTATAGTTATAAAATCATCTTAGTGACCTTTTAGAGATTTTAAAAGATTTGTGTTTAATATTCTGATGTATCTTTTGCCTCCCCCATGTTCTATATTAGGAAAAGGGAGAAAGTAAAAAGGCACGGAATTTTTTTGACATAGCTGTGGTTTTACATGGAAGGGAAAAATGGAGTGCTTTTCTATTCAAATCCATTTTTATCTGTAATCCATTTCTAATGCGTAATCTGAGGTTAAAATCAGGGTATAAAAAACCCAAGTTAAAAATTTTTAACTTGGGTTTTTAAAAGGTATAAATAAGTTTATTATTCTTTATCTTTATTAAGCTTACTATTTTTTTTGCCGTATATAAAGTATATAATGATGCCCAATGCCATCCAAATAACTAAACGCATCCAGCTTTCAAGTGGTAACGAATACATTAAATACAAACAAACCAAAATACCTGCAATAGGAACGAATGGTACTAATGGAGTCTTAAACGCTCTTGGAATATCTGGCATTTTAACACGCATTACCAGTACGCCAATACATACCAAAACAAAGGCTAAAAGGGTACCAATACTTACCATGTGACCTAAATCGGATACAGGAACAAAACCAGCAAAAACACTCACAAAAAGTAAGAAAAAGATATTTGTTTTCCAAGGAGTTCTGTATTTAGGGTGAATAGTACTGAAAAACTTTGGTAATAAGCCGTCATTACTCATTGTGTAAAACACGCGACTTTGTCCCATTAGCATAACTAACATTACAGAGGTATAGCCAGCTAATACAGCAACTATAAGACCTGTTTGCAAGAATGTATAAGGGGTTTTTGAAAACGCAGTGGCAGCTGGTTTCGCATCTCCAGCAAATTCATGATAAGGTACTAAACCAGTCATAACATGTGCAAAAAGAACATATAATATTGTACAAACAATCAAGGAACCTAATATACCTATTGGCATGCCTTTTTGTGGGTTTTTTGCTTCTTGTGCTGCTGTAGATACAGCATCAAAGCCTATAAAAGCAAAGAATACAGTTGCAGCACCAGCAGCAATACCTGACCATCCAAATTGACCTTTTACACCTGTGTTTTCAGGGATATATGGACTATAATTGTCAGGGTTGATGTAATTCCAGCCTAATATGATGAAAAGTATTACAACAGCAACTTTTAGAATCACTAAGAAATTATTTAAATTGGCAGATTCTTTTGTTCCTCTAATTAATAGTAAGGAAAGTAATGAAACTACAAGAACAGCAGGTAAATTTATAACGCCCCCTTCTATGACTGTACCATCGCTTAATTTTAGAGTTTCCCAAGGTGAACATATTAAGCTATGAGGTAAATGAATTCCAAATTTATTTAATAATTCTAGAAAATATCGTGACCAACTTACGCCCACTGTTGCAGCACCTAATGCGTATTCTAAAACTAAATCCCAGCCAATGATCCAAGCCATGAATTCACCCATAGTAGCATAAGAATAAGTATATGCACTTCCTGCAACTGGAATCATTGAAGCAAATTCAGCATAACATAGTCCAGCAAAAGCACAACCAATTGCAGCTAAAACAAAAGACAGAGTCACAGCAGGGCCTGCATTTTCAGCAGCGGCAATACCTGTTAGCGAAAATAGTCCTGCCCCTATAATTGCTCCAATTCCTAAGGCAACTAAGGCACCCGAAGACAGAGTTCTTTTTAGACCTTTTTCTGAATCAGAAGCTTCAGCTAATAAAAGATCAATAGATTTTCTTTTCCAAATAGACATAAAATTTAAAAGTTTGGTTTATATCGTTCCAAAAATAGCTTTTTTAGAAATAATAAACGAATAAAAATGAATTTTATAAATATCTTTAACATAAAAATTAAAAATAAAATCCTACGCTAAAGAAAGTATAATGATTGGTGGTTTCAGGAGACCAAGAATGTTTGATTTCAATGGGACCAATAAGAGTCTCTAATCCATAGCCTAAAGCATATCCTGTATAGTCTGGTTTTGTAATCCATTCGCCATTATTGAATATTTTTTTTCCAACATTTGAAAAATTCGCAGTAAAGTTAAGATGATGTTTTTTATAAAATATATAATCACAACTCAAACTTCCTTTTACATAACTATCGCCACTTTTTGATAAAAAATCATATCCTAAAAAAGGTCTAAAATTTCCAAAATGATGAAATCCATAACCTCCTAATACAAAATCATTAATGTTATTGAGTTTTTTGCCAATGGTAAATCCTCCTTCTGATTGTATTTTTATTGAAAAATGATTCCAAAACGTTTTTACGTATGCCATATCTGCCATAAATAATGAAGCTTTTTCAAAATCGCCTGAATAATTTGATGAATGAAAAATACTATTGATATCACCAAAAAAGTACCAACCCGATTTCGGAAAATATTTGTTATCGAACGAGTCAAACTTCATAAAGCCTATTGCGCTCAAATAATGGCTTTTATCTAATTGAGGAGAGAGAGAACCTGTAGAGTTGGATGTTATATCTATGTATTTGTGCTCTATTCCAGCACCAATTAAAAATTTTTGAGCAAAAATAGTTTGTAAATATGTTTTGTTTGATACTGATTTGTAGTTAATGTCTATTGAATTTCTATTGAAATGATTCATTAATTTATTTCCTTTGAAATCTACGAGACTAGTTCTGCTAAATTGATCGTAATTGCTTTTGATACCAAAACTCCAACGATATCCGTTATCAATGTAATAATCAAGGTTAAAACGGGTATTATCTCCTAGTATTAAATCGAAAGAGGCCACATCGTTTTTAAAAATCAAATTTTTTTGTGTAACATTAAATAATATTCCTGATTTAAAAATATTGTCATAATGCAAACCTAATTTAAGGTAGGTTTTTATAGGATTATCGACTACATTAATAATCAAATCATCTTTATTGTTATTTTTTATAAATTGATATGTAATAGAAGTGAAATTTTGTGTGGCATTTAGATTATTCAATCCTGAATGCAACTGATTATAAGTAATTTTGTTTTCAGGAAGAAAACGTAATTTTCCCAAAAAATAACTTCGAGTATAATTTTTAGAACCTTCAATACCTATACCGTTTATGTCTAATGTATTTTCTTTTTCCTTTTTGGTTACAGATGGAATATGTATACCTAACGTTTTTAATTTTTCCCAATGAGGTTTGCAGGCATCTACTCCTGTTTGTATAATTTCTTTGCCTTCTTCAAAAGAAATAACGGAATAAGGTTTGATATTAGGTTTGATGTATAAGTCAATTAATTGTTTTTTCTTTTCAATGCTTTGTAATGTACTAAAGTTTGATATTTGAGATAGTACATCCGTTGCCCCACTAATATCATCAATGTTTTTTAGATTATCTTGTACATCTATAGCTATAATTATATCGGCTCCCATTTTTTTAACTTCTTCAACAGGAAAATTATTTGTTACCCCTCCATCTATATAAAAACGATTGTCTATTTGTACAGGAGAATATAAAGAGGGAAAGGCACCACTTGCGGATAAACATAATGGCAGGATTCCTTTTTTTAAAACTATTTCTTGACCCGTTTCTAAATCAGTAGTGATACATAAAAAGGGGATTTTTAATAAACTAAAATCCGTAATATGTCGGTATGGGTGAGTTAATTTGCTAATCAAGTTGAAGTTGTAAAGCCCTTTTGAAATTCCTTTAGGAACCGATATTTTTAATTTTTGAAAAGGAAGTGTTACAGCATATACTTCATTGTTGTATTTTTCATAAAAAGTTTGATTGTCTCTAGGTATTCTGTCTCGTAATATAGAGTCAGGATCTGTTTCACTAAAGATAGAGTCAAGTTCGTGTGCTGTATATCCACAAGCATATAGTCCACCTATAATAGCCCCCATACTTGTACCTCCTATATAATCTATTTTGATGCCTGCTCTTTCAATTTCTTTTAATGCGCCAATATGCGCCAGTCCTTTAGCTCCGCCACCGCTTAGAACAAGACCAATTTTAGGTTTTTTGTTGAGTTCTTGTGCGGAAAGAGTTGTGTTAAAAAGAATAAGATAAGTAATGAACCCCAAATAATACGAGAATATACTTGCTAAACGACTAGCAGATTTTAGGTTAGGCATATAGCTATTTTTTAGTATAAAAGTCGTGAATTTTTTTGGCTTTTGAAAGCCCTATAACATCAGAAATTTCTTTTTCTGTTGCTTCTTTAATCCTTTTTACACTTTTAAAATGTTTTAGCAGTATTTCTCTTGTTTTTTCGCCTATTCCTGGAATTAGTTCTAATTCTGATTGTATTGCATTTTTGCTTCGTTTATCTCTATGAAAGGTAATGCCAAATCGATGAGCTTCATTTCGCAAATGTTGGATGGTTTTTAGTGTTTCTGATTTTTTATCAAGATATAAAGGAATGGAGTCTCCAGGATAAAAAATTTCTTCTAATTTTTTAGCAATACCTATTATAGCTATTTTTCCTCTTAACCCTAAATCATCTAAACTTTTTAAAGCAGAAGAGAGTTGACCTTTTCCTCCATCTATAATGATAAGTTGAGGCAAGGGTTCTTGTTCTTCTAACAGGCGTTTGTATCTTCTGTACACTACCTCTTCCATAGAAGCAAAATCATTAGGACCTTCTACTGTTTTGATATTAAAATGGCGATAATCTTTTTTGCTAGGTTTCCCGTTTTTAAAGACAACACAGGCGGAAACAGGATTAGTACCTTGTATGTTAGAATTGTCAAAGCATTCTATATGGCGGGGTTCAATGCTTAGACGCAGATCTTTTTGCATCTGTGCCATTAGTCTGTTAGTATGTCTTTCGGGATCTACGATTTTAATTTGTTTGAGTTGATCTAAACGGTAATATTTAGCATTGCGTTCTGAAAGGTCTAAAATTTGTTTTTTATCACCGGATTTAGGAATTGTTACGGTTATTTTATCCCCTAAATTTACTTCAAAAGGAGCAATGATTTCTTTGGCATTTAAATGAAAACGTTCACGTAATTCAATAATACCCAATTCTAAAAGTTCTGAATCGGTTTCTTCTAATTTTTTCTTAATTTCCATAGTGTGAGATCGAACAATAGCACCATGTGATATTTGTAAAAAATTAATGTAAGCCATTGCTTCATCAGAAATAATTGAAAAGACATCCAGATTAGTGATTTTAGGATTTAATATAGTTGATTTAGCTTGATAATTTTCTAAAACTTCTATTTTTTCTTTTATTTTTTGAGCTTCTTCAAATTGCAAGTCCATAGCCAAATCTTGCATCATTTTCTTGAAGTCACGTAATGAATCTTTAAAATTTCCTTTTAAAATCTCTCGAATAGCATTTACTTGTTCGTGATAACGAACTTGTGTTTCATAACCTTCACACGGGCCTTTGCAATTACCTATATGATACTCGAGACAAACTTTGAATTTTCCAGATCTAATATTAGATTGGCTCAAATCATAACTACAAGTACGTAAGGGATAAAGTTCTTTGATGAGTTCTAAAATAGTATTTACTGTTTTAAAACTTGTATAAGGGCCAAAATATTCGGATCCATCTTTAATCATTCTTCTTGTAGGGAATATTCTGGGAAAAGCTTCATTTTTAATGCAAATCCAAGGATAGGTTTTGTCATCTTTTAGGTTGATGTTATAACGAGGTTGTAGTTTTTTTATCAGATTGTTCTCTAGTAGCAAAGCATCTGTTTCGGTTGGAACTACGATGTGTTTAATTTCGGTGATTTTTTTTACTAAAACATTAATTCTTGCTGTGTCATGTGTTTTTGTAAAATAAGAAGAAACTCGTTTCTTTAAATTTTTTGCTTTTCCAACATATAAAATCTTTCCTTCTTTATCAAAGTATTGATAGACACCTGGTTGATCAGGGAGTGTTTGAATTTGAAGTTCAAGTGAAGAGCTCATACGGGTAGTTTAGTATATGAAAAACAAACAAATTTAATTTATTTTCTGTTAAATTTGTCTTATGAATAAAAAAGACCTTCGAGAAAAGTATAAAACATTGCGTAAATCACTTGTTTTTGATGAAATTATGAATGATAGTTTGAGTATAGCTAATCATTGTTTAGATTTACCCATTTGGGACAAAACGTATTTTCATCTTTTTTTACCTATTGAAAAACAAAAAGAAATTAATACTGAATTTATCCTTCAGATTTTATCAGGTAGGGATAAAGAAGTGGTAGTTTCTAAATCTAATTTTGAGACTAGGGAAATGACTCATTATCTTTTAACGGATAATACACAGTTTCAAGTGAATGATTATGGTATTCCTGAACCAGTAGAAGGTATAGAGGTTCCTGTTTCTAAAATAAATGTAGTCTTTGTTCCTTTATTAGCGTATGATAAGAAAGGAAATCGTGTAGGTTATGGAAAAGGATTTTATGATCAATTCTTATCAGTTTGTAAACCTGAAACAATAAAAATAGGACTTTCTTATTTTGATCCCGAGGAGTTAATATCTGATGTTAGTACTTCTGATATTGTGTTAGATTATTGCGTAACACCATTTGGTGTAATACAATTTAAATAAAAAAGGTGTCCAAAAAACAAAAAATCAATGCTTTGTTTATTGCTCCAACTCTAGTTGGTATTTCATAATCAATATGGTTTGATTTGATGTGCCTTGTTCGAGCCTCTCTTTTGTGGGAAAGACAAGAATTTTTGGTTTTCGGACACCCTTTTTGTTTTATTTATTTTGCTTCGTTATAACGTTTGGTTACTTCTGCCCAATTAATTACATTAAAAAAAGCTTCCATATAATCAGGACGACGGTTTTGATAGTTTAGGTAATAAGCATGTTCCCACACGTCCATTCCTAAGATTGGTGTGCCGCCACAACCTATACCTGGCATTAATGTATTGTCTTGGTTAGCTGTTGCACAAACCTCTAATTTGCCTTCTTTTACACATAACCAAGCCCATCCTGAGCCGAATTGTGTAGCACCCGCTTTTGTAAAAGCCTCTTTAAATGCACCAAAACTTCCAAAAGCTGAATCAATGGCTTCTGCCAATTCGCCTGTAGGCTCTCCACCACCATTTGGAGACATCACAGTCCAGAATAAGTTGTGATTGTAAAAACCACCTCCATTATTACGAATGGCAGCTTTTGTCATATCTAAATTTTTCAGAATTTCTTCTATTGACTTACCTTCTAATTCAGTGCCAGCAATAGCTGCATTTAAATTAGTGGTGTAAGCATTATGGTGTTTTGTATGGTGGATTTCCATAGTTCTCGCATCAATATGAGGTTCTAACGCATCGTATGCGTAAGGTAATTGCGGTAATTCAAATGCCATAATATTATTGTTTTAAATAAATTAATAAATGTGAATTCAAAATTAATCAATTAACTTTGGATAAGGAAATAGTTAGTGATTATTTCTCTAAAAATGTTATTTAACTATTTGTTTTTTATTGCTTTATATATTTGTAAAATTAGAATATAAAAAGTATTCTTTGTAATTTTTTTTTAATGACTAAACAAAATTCCGCTTTCACCATTTATAACGCATCAGCAGGAGCAGGCAAAACGTATACCTTGGTTAAAGAATATTTGATAATCATTTTATTATCATCTAAAGAAGATGCGTATCGAAATATTTTAGCCATCACTTTTACCAATAAAGCGGTTCATGAAATGAAAAGCAGAATTGTAAATAGCCTTTTTGATTTTACCAGTGATAATCCAGCTCCTAAAACACTTGATCTGATGCAAGACATTGCTATTGATACAGGATTAAGTCTGAATCAAATTACAACAAAAGCACAGACAATTATTAAAAACCTAATTCATAATTATGCCGCTTTTGATATTTCAACGATTGACAAGTTTACACATAAAGTAATCCGTTCGTTTGCAATTGATTTGAATTTACCCATGACTTTTGAGGTTTCTTTAGATACAGATAATTTACTTCAAGAAGCCGTAGACGCCATAGTAGCGCAAGCAGGTAATGATCCAGAATTAACTAAGTTGTTAGTTGATTTTACAATGGAAAAGACAGATGATGATAAATCTTGGGATGTGTCCAATGAAATTTTTAATACAGGAAAATTAATTACTAATGAAAACAGTCGAGAAGAAATAGCTCTACTAAAAGACAAATCTATTCAAGACTTTGTAGTGCTAAGAAATCGTTTGTTAGAACAATGTGAACGGATTCTTCAAGAAACAAGGAGTCAAGCAGCTTTATTGTTAGAATGGATTAAAAACAAAGGAATTGATTTAAAATCATTTTCAGCAGGACATTTTCCAAAACACATACAAGGAATTGCAGAAGGAAAATTTAATCCAAGTAATAAAACCTATCATGAATTTGATGATATAAAAATTAATAAAGCAGCTAAAGATAAAACACTTATAGAATCTTGTATTCCTGAATTATTAAAAGTTTTAGAAGGTATTTATAATCAATTTCAAAAGAAAGATCTATATGATGCTTTTCTAAAAAATATTACTCCCTTATCTTTATTAAATACGGTTAGTAATCAATTAAAAAGTATACAAGAAGACCAACAAATCTTGTCAATTGCAGAATTTAATAAACTAATTAATGAACAAATTCAGAACCAACCTGCACCCTTTATATACGAACGTTTGGGAGAAAAATACAAACATTTTTTTATAGACGAGTTTCAAGATACATCTGAAATGCAATGGCAAAATCTAATTCCTTTGATAGATAACGCTCTTTCAAGTGAAGATTTGCAAGGGGTACGAGGATCGTTACTTCTAGTGGGCGATCCCAAGCAGTCTATTTATCGTTGGAGAGGCGGAAAAGCAGAACAGTTTATCAGTTTAGCCCATCAAACCAATCCTTTTAGTAATAAAGACAAAAGGGTGGTAGATTTAGATACCAATTATAGAAGTTGCGAAAACATAATTTACTTTAATAACGCCTTTTTTAAACATTTATCTTCCAAGTTTGAGGAAGATTCTTATAAAGACTTATATGAAAACAAAAGTTTTCAGAAAACTAAAAATAAAAAAGGAGGTTTTGTAAGTATTCATTTTTTACCTAAAGCAACAGATATAAACTTAGACGATGAGGAAGAAATCTCGCAAGATGATTTGTATCTAAAGAAGACTTGGCAAACTATTTTAGAAATTCAACAAAAAGGATACTCTTATAATGAAATAGTTATTTTGGTTAGAAGTAACAATAAAGGTGTTTTGTTAGCTAATTATTTAACCAAACAAGATATACCTGTTATTTCTTCAGAAAGTTTATTACTCGAAACAGCTTCGGAAGTACAGTTTTTGTTAAATATGCTTCGTTATCTTACCAATACAAAAGATCGAGAAGCATTAGCCTTAGCATTGTATTACTTAGCTACAGAATTTAATACAGTATTGCCTATCCATGATTTTATAGCAGAAGGAATAAAGAAATTAGATGAGGAAATATTACAAAAATGGTTAGTAGATTTTCAAATAACAATTGATTTTAAAAATATACGCCGCAAATCGTTATACGAATTAGTTGAACACATTATTTTAAACGGCATTCCTGCAAAAAAAAACAATGCTTATGTACAGTATTTCCTAGATATTGTATTAGAAAAAGATGTAAAAAATCAATTTTCAATACCTGATTTTCTACATTATTGGGAAAAAAATGGGCACAAGTTAAGTGTACCCACATCAGAAGGAGCTAATGCAATCCGGATTATGACAATACATAAATCAAAAGGATTGGAATTTCCAGTCGTTATTTTTCCTTTTGCGGATGAAAATTACAGTCGGAACAAACGAGAAAAAATGTGGCTAGATGCGCCAGAAGAAACAAAAGAAGTAGAAAAGTTCTTGATAGATAAATCTAGCAAAGTTACAAACTATGGTTCCGAAGCTTCTGAGGCATATCAACAAAAATTGCAAGAAGATTTGTTAGATAATATCAACGTCCTTTATGTGGCCTTAACCAGAGCTGAAGAGCAATTATATATTATATCTTCATGGAAAGAACGAAACAAACAAGGGAATTTACCCAATACTTTAGCTTCCTTTTTTATAGAATATGTTGAAAGTCAAAAAGAATTTGATAAAGAAAAACAATCATACAACTTTGGAAATCCAGAACGAGTATCTATGACACATTCTATAACCCATTCAGTAGAAGTTATTCCACCTGTAACAACCACAATTAATACAGATGCTATTAAGATTGCTCAACGGGAAGCCATGATGTGGGGAAGTAAACAGCTAGAAGCTATAGAGTTTGGTAATACTTTGCATGAAATATTATCGTACATAAAAACAAAAAATGATATAGAACTTGCCCTAATTAAAGCCGTTGAAAATGGTTTGATCATTAAATCACAAGAAGATCAAATAAAAACGACTTTGAAAGAAATAATAGAACATCCCGAATTAGCAGTTTTTTTTGCTCAAGATGTTGTGGTGTATAATGAAAAAGCAATTCTAAAAAAAGGCGAGTCAAATCATATCCCCGATAGAATAGTTATAAATAAAAACAAAGCTTTTTTGCTGGATTATAAAACAGGTACACCTCATCCAAAATATATTCAACAACTTCTGGATTATGAAAAAGCATTAAGTGAAATGGGATATCAAATCGAAAAAAAATCACTGGTTTATGTTGGTGAAAAGGTGGAAGTGGTAAATTTGTAGCTTAAAAAAGAAAGTTGAAGATTTTTTTGTAACCAAAATACATCTCAGCATTGTACTTAAAACTTTGAACTTAAAAATATGTACGGAAAGATTAAAGATTTTTTAAAAGAAGAATTAGCAAGCATAGAAGCTAATGGATTGTATAAAAAAGAAAGAATTATTACCTCACCACAAGGAGCAGAAATAACCGTAAATGGTAAAACAGTTCTTAATTTCTGTGCTAATAATTATTTAGGATTGTCGTCACATCCTGAAGTTGTACAAGCAGCTAAAGACGCATTAGATACACATGGATTTGGTATGTCATCTGTTCGTTTTATTTGTGGAACACAAGATATTCATAAAGATTTAGAAGCTGCTATTGCTAAATTTTACGGGACAGAAGATACTATTTTATACGCAGCAGCATTTGATGCAAATGGGGGTGTTTTTGAACCTTTATTAAGTGAACAAGATTGTATTATATCAGATAGTTTAAACCACGCCTCTATTATTGATGGAGTTCGTTTGTGTAAAGCTGCTCGTTATCGTTATGAAAATAACAATATGGCGGATTTAGAGCAACAGTTAAAAAAAGCAAATGAAGCAGGTCATAGATTTAAACTAATCGTAACAGATGGTGTTTTTTCTATGGACGGATTGGTAGCCCCTTTAGATAAAATTTGTGATTTAGCAGAGCAGTACGATGCAATGGTAATGGTAGACGAGTGTCATGCGGCAGGTTTTATAGGGCAAAAAGGTAAAGGTACTTTAGAAGCTAAAGGCGTAATGGGGCGCGTAGATATTATTACGGGAACTCTAGGGAAAGCCTTAGGCGGTGCAATGGGAGGTTATACAACCGCTAAAAAAGAAATTATCGAAATTTTACGTCAGCGTTCAAGACCTTATTTGTTTTCAAATTCATTGTCTCCAGCCATTGTGGGAGCTTCTTTAAAAGTTTTTGAATTGTTAGAAAAAGATACTTCATTACGTGATCAATTAGAATGGAATACTAATTATTTCAAAGAAGGAATGAAAAAAGCAGGATTTGATATTATAGACGGAGATTCTGCAATAGTACCTGTTATGTTATATGATGCTAAATTATCACAAACTATGGCGGATAAATTATTAGAAGAAGGTATTTATGTCATAGGTTTTTTCTATCCAGTAGTGCCTAAAGATAAAGCACGTATTAGAGTGCAGCTATCAGCTGGACACACAAAAGAACACTTGGATAAGGCAATAGAAGCTTTTGTTAAAATAGGTAAAGAATTAAAAATAATACTGTAGAAAAATTACTAAAGCGTGTATTTTTTTTGAAATAGATTTTGTAATTAGGTACCTATCTATTACATTTGCTGACAATAACGTATTGTAATCAAATAAAAATTTAGTATGAAACATGTTAACAAACTTTTTGTTTCTATGATGATGATTGCTGGTCTAGGTGCTAATGCACAGAGCAGTGATAATCCATGGGCGATATCATTCGGTGTGAATTCTGTAGACACTAGAACGAGTGCTGGACCAGAGGGAGCTTTTGATTCTAAGGAAGGATTCTTAGATAAATTTGCTGGTTTTAGACATTTTGACAGAGACCAAAATATTATTCCATCTGTTTCTTATTTATCTGTTACTAGAAACGTGGGAGGAAACTGGTCGTTTGGAGTAATCGGATCTGTTAACAAAATCACCAAGTTTGACTATGTTGATAGAAACCAATCTATACAAGTTGCTAATCCAGACGTGATGTATTACGGAATTGATGGTAAAATTGGTTATAGCTTCAAAAACCTAATTGGAGTAAAATGGTTTGACCCATCTTTACACTTAGGTGGTGGATACACTTTCTTTGGAAAAGCATCTGGAGGAAATGCAAATGCTGGAGCAGGATTAACTTTTTGGTTAACTGAGCAGGTAGGTCTTTCTTTCAGCACTACATACAAAAAATCTTTTGCTGATAGAGTTGATATTCCTTCAGTATTCCAAAATATGGCAGGTTTAACTTTCCAATTTGGAGGTAAAGATACAGACAATGACGGTATCTATGATAAATATGATGCTTGTCCAGATGTAGCTGGTTTAAAAGAATTCAACGGTTGTCCTGATACAGATAAAGACGGTATCCAAGATAAAGACGATGCTTGTCCAGATGTAGCTGGTTTAAAAGAATTAAATGGTTGTCCTGATGGTGATGGTGATGGTATCGCTGATAAAGACGATGCTTGTCCAGAAGTTAAAGGGTTAGCTAACTTACAAGGTTGTCCTGATGCTGATGGTGATGGTGTAGCTGATAACAAAGACAAATGTCCTAACCAAGCAGGTCCTAGAGATAACGCAGGTTGTCCTTGGCCAGATACTGATGGTGACTCAGTTTTAGATAAAGACGATAAATGTCCATCAGTTAAAGGTACTGTAGCTAACAATGGTTGTCCAGAAGTAAGCGAAGAAGTTGTTAAAAAATTAAATGACTACGCTAAAACAATCTTATTCGATACAGGTAAAGCTAGTTTCCAACAACAAACATTACCAGTTTTAGAAGCTATGTCAGCTATCTTAAACGAGTACCCAAGCTCTAAATTCTCTATCGAAGGGCATACAGATAACGTAGGTAAAAAAGATAAAAACTTACAATTATCTAAAGAAAGAGCAGCAGCTGTTAAATCTTACTTAGAATCTAAAGGTATTGCAGTTGATCGTTTAACTTCAGAAGGTTATGGTGATACTAAACCAGTAGCTCCTAACACTACTAAAGCTAACAAAGCTTTAAACAGAAGAGTTGAAGTAAAATTAGTAAAATAATTTCTTTATAATATTCTTTAAAAACGCCTCAATTTTCGAGGCGTTTTTTTATTTTTAGCACATGATTACTTTTCTTGATAAGCTGACTCTTTTCCTTTTTAATAATCACTCAAATGATTTAGAAAACATTGTAATAGTTTTACCTAATAAAAGGGCAAGAGTTTTTTTATTAGATAAGATAAAACAATATTTTTCCCAATATGCATTTGCACCCACTATTATAAGTATTGAAGAATTTATACAAGACTTAGCAGGAATTCGTCCTTTAGATAACATAGAGTTGCTATTTGCTTTTTATGATGTTTATCTTGAAATAACCCCAATAGATGAACGACAAGATTTTGAACAGTTTTCTAATTGGGCCAAAATCCTATTGCAAGATTTTAACGAAATTGATCGTTATTTGATTAAACCCAATTATGTGTTTTCTTATTTAAAAGAAATAGAAGTTTTAAAACGTTGGAATTTAGAACCCAATCAAAAAACAGAATTAATTCATAAACAAATTTTATTTTGGGACAAAGTTCCTAATTATTATCAAAAATATTATGAATCGCTCCTTTCTAAAGGGGTTGGTTATCAAGGATTAATTTATAAAGAAGCCGTTGAAAACTTAGAGTTTTTTGCGCAACAATTAAAAGCTCAAAAACTAATTTTCGCAGGATTTAACGCACTTAATCAGGCAGAAGAAAAAATAATTCAACATTTGGTGGCTATTGATAAAGCTGAAATCCTTTGGGATATAGATCGTGTTTTTTTAAACGATCCACATCACGATGCGGGTCTCTTCATTCGTAAATTTAAAATGCAATGGGGACATTATAAAAACAATCCTTTGGATTGGATTATAGATGAGTTTTCACAAGAAAAAAAAATAGAAATCATCGGTTCATCAAAATCAATTGGGCAGTCTAAAATTGTATCTAATATTATTCAAAATATAGTAAGTACAGATCCTAATTCACTTAATAAAGTAGCTTTGGTTTTAGGAGATGAAAATTTATTAGTTCCTACCTTGCATTCATTACCTGAAGAAGTTTCCAGTTTAAATATTACAATGGGATATTCTGCTCGGAATAACCCAATACAAATTTTATTGAACAAACTTTTTAAAATGCACACTAATGCCATTCAACGAAATGCTACGAGTTATGTATTTTATTACAAAGATATACTAGATGTTTTATCAAATCCTATTATTGAGAGTTTTGTAAAAGCAAAAGATTTAATCCAGATAATAAAAAAGAATAATCTTACTTTTATTACTCAAGAACGTTTACTCTCTCTTCATACTAACCCATCCGATTTGTTTAATTTATTATTTGAAAGGTGGGACGAAAAGCCATTGGTTGTTGCTCAACGATTAGGTTTTATACTATTACATATAAAACAATGTCTTTCTGATAATACACAAGAAGATAAAATTGCCAAGACATTCTTATATGCCATCTATAAAGTCATTAATAAACTGATTTCCTATTGTGAAAAAAATGATTTTGTACAGTCGTCAGCTGCATTATACTCTATTTATAAACAAATAATTGATTTAGCAGAAGTTTCTTTTGAAGGAGAACCTTTGTCGGGTTTACAAATAATGGGAGTATTAGAAAGCCGTGTTTTAGATTTTGAAACAGTTATCATTACTTCTATGAATGAAGGAAAATTTCCTGCTGGTAAATCTACCAATAGCTTTATTCCGTTCGATGTAAAGCGAGAAATAGGATTGCCTACCTTTAAAGAAAAAGATGCCATTTATACCTATCACTTTTACCATTTGATCCTGCGTGCTAAAAACATTTTTTTAATCTATAATACAGAAAATGAGGGTTTAGATGGAGGTGAAAAAAGCCGATTTATAACCCAATTGCAGGTTGAAAAACAACCCAATCATCAGTTGGTTTTTAAAACCATGCAACCCGAAATTCCAACTATTGCTTATCAACCCATGAGAATTGAAAAATCAGAAGCAGTAATGCAACGATTATATGAAATTGCTTCCAACAAAGGTTTTTCACCATCTGCTTTAACCGCTTATATACGAAATCCTATTCAATTTTATTTTCAACGTATCTTGTCAATCCGAGAAAGTGAAGAGGTAGAAGAAAATATAGCACTCAATACTTTAGGAACTATTATTCATCAGACTTTAGAGGAATTGTATAAACCTTATTTAGATAAATACCTGACAGAAGAAAGCATACAACAAATGTTAATTTCTGTTGATGATGAGGTTTACAAACAATTTAAAGCAGTTTATAAAGAAGGGGAAGTACAAAAAGGGAAAAACCTATTAGCCTATGAAGTAGCCAAACGAAATGTTTCCAATTTTCTCAAACAAGAAAAAAAAAATGTACAGGAAGGAGATACAATAAAGGTTCTAAAATTAGAAACCACTTTGATGGTTG
Source organism: Flavobacterium columnare (assembly GCF_014844295.1). Taxonomy (NCBI): domain Bacteria; kingdom Pseudomonadati; phylum Bacteroidota; class Flavobacteriia; order Flavobacteriales; family Flavobacteriaceae; genus Flavobacterium; species Flavobacterium columnare. The sequence goes on along the minus strand of NZ_CP054494.1, from coordinate 1,613,561 downwards.
AAATTGAAGATCCACGTTTACCTTATATCGTTAAATTATCAGGAAATGTAGACCGAATAGAGGTTCGAAATAATGCGGTAAGGATTATTGATTATAAAACAGGAAAAGTTGAAGCAAATGGGCTTAAAATTACTTTATGGGATGGTTTGACAACTGATTTGAAAAATGAAAAAATTATTCAATTGCTTTGTTATGCCTTAATGTATCAAAAGGAATTAAATGAATTTCCATTGGAAGTAGGAATTATATCATTTAAAAATATGAAAGCAGGTTTTATGCCTTTTGGATTTAAGGTAGAAAAAGAAATTAAAACCCAGATTACGACAGAAATTCTAGAAAGTTTTAAAACAGAATTAATTCAACTGATTTTAGCGATTTTGAATCCTGAAATAGCTTTTGAAGAAACTGTGGTTTAACATTTTTTAAAAAAGTCTATTAAGAGAGGACCTAATACCTCTTTATTTTCAATATGACTCATGTGTCCATCGGGCAGAGAAACTAATTCAGTTGAAGTATCTTCTAATTGTTTAATGTTTTCATTGTAATTAAGAATGCCATCTTTTTTTCCCAAAATGAGTAACGTAGGATAGAATGCGGTTTGTAAAATCTTGACACGATTTTTTCTTATTTTCATTCCCTCCTGACAAGCAATATAACCTTGTAGAGGAGTTTTAAGTGCTTCCGATTTTACTCGGTTTATTTCATCACTAAGTTGTTCTCTGTTTTCCGTACTAAACAAATTTGCTACAGAAATTTGTACTAAAGAATTGTATTCTCTCTGTGCCATTTTGATAGCTCTGTTACGATTTATTTTGCGCTCGTGATCATCCGCATAAGCTGTGGCGTTTAATAAGACCAAACCACTCATCATTTCAGGGTATTTTTCTGCAAAAGCTAAAGAAACATATCCTCCCATAGAATGTCCTACAAGAGTTGCTTTTTTTATACTTAAATTAGATAAAATAGCAAACACCACTTCTGCCATATCTTCCATGGTGTGAATATACCCTATACATTCAGTTTTTCCGTGACCTAATAAATCAATACAAACCACTTGATATTCCTTAGAGAACTCGTCTTTGTAAAAATCCCACATCGTTGAATTTTCTAAAAAACCATGAAGTAAAACTATAGCTGAACCGTTTCCGTGACTGGAATAAGCAATTTTTGTATTTTTGTAAGTAATGAAATTCATGTTACAAAAGTAGCAAAGTAGTCGTTATAATTCCACTTACTCTATAGAAAGAGCGTAAATAGCAAAAGAAGCCAGCCAATGTTCGCCGCCATATCCACCATCAAAAATAACTTTTAAAGATGTATTGATGAATTGGTTAGCGGTTGTGTTTAACCTCAGCTTTAGTTTGTTATTATCGGGTAATTTTTTGGCAATTTTTTTCATATTCCATGCACGACTGAAAGACAATCCGTCAAGATGTACTATTTGGTAATCGTTTCTATCACTCACAGTAGGAGATTGGCATAGTCTTTCGATCCCCTGTTTTGTTAAGTACTTTGTTAGCCAAGTTTGATATTCTTTAGTAGAAAGTATTCTGGTCATTAAGTCAGCAGCTTGTAAGCTTGGTGAAAAAAAATCAGAACCATCCGGTTCTAAATGTGATGGGATTTGAACATTCTTTAAATAAAAATCATTACTTTTTTTAATGATTAAATTTAAAAAAGCATGTTCCTTGTTGTGATGAGCCCAATCATAAGCAAAACATAACCCAAAAGCTGTATTAGGGTGTACTCCTGTACGATTAGGGTAGGTTTGTTTGGGTAAATATTCTTTCCAAAGGGTTACTATTTTTTGAGTAAGCGGTTGTAATTCCTGATGCCATTTTTGTCCCAAATCGTTATTCCAAGTACTTAATTCTAAATCTAATTTTAAAAGCCAAGCCCAACCATACGTTCTTTCAAATCCTTTTGAAGCAGTATATTTTCCAAAATATTCAGATTCTATTTGAATTTTATCTTTTTGAAAAGAATGATTTAAAATGTTTATTATTTCATTTTTGTTTTCAATGGACGGAAAATCTTTTAAAAGTTTGACCAACATCCAATGACCATGTACGCTACTGTGCCAATCCAAACAACCATAAAAGGAAGGATGTAAATCTTTCGGTAATAAAAGAGCGTCTTTCTCAGAATCTGAAAGATGATTGGTTTTGTTTGGAAATTGAGTGTTGATGCAATGCAATGGCATTTTACTTAGCTTTAAAGCTAGATCTTGCGTTAATTTTTCTTGAGAATGTAAAGAAAAAGGGACTAAGAATATAAGTAAAATTCCAAGATATTTCATTTCTATTGCTTTTTTATTTTGGTAAATATATAAAAAAGGGGTGTCTAAAAAGCGTAACTTAACATCTAGTTTGCCACTTCTACGATCGGATCGTACTATGTGATTCGTCTGTTCACTTCGTTCAAGCCTCTCTTTGCAAATACAAGATGACAAGATTGCGTTCTTTTAGGACACCTCCCTTTTTTCTTATTTAAAAATTAAGCGTTCATCAAACTCTCAATTTCATCCGCTTCAATAGGAATGTTTTTCATTAAATTAAATGGTTCACCAGATGGTTGAATAACTACATCATCCTCTAAACGAATACCAAAACCTTCCGCTGGAATATAAATACCTGGTTCAACAGTAAATACCATATTTGCCTGCATAGGTTCATGTAACAAACCATAATCATGTGTGTCTAGCCCCATGTGGTGTGAGGTGCCGTGCATAAAATATTTTTTATAAGCGGGCCAATCTGGATTTTCGTTCTGAACATCCGCTTTATCTAATAAGCCTAAGCCTAATAGTTCAGAAGTCATTATTTTACCAACCTCTATATGATACTCTTTCCATAAAGCACCTGGAACCAATAATTTAGTGGCTTCGTTTTTTACTTTTAAAACAGCATTATAAACAGCTTTTTGTCTTTCAGTAAAACGACCATTTACAGGAATAGTACGTGACAAGTCAGATGAATAATTAGCATATTCAGCCCCTACATCTAACAATAATAAATCGCCATCTTTACAAACTTGGTTGTTTTCTATATAATGCAATACATTAGCGTTAGCACCTGAAGCTATGATTGGTGTATAAGCAAAACCCTTAGAACGGTTTCGTAAGAACTCGTGAGCAAATTCTGCCTCAATTTCATATTCTGTTACGCCAGGTTTTACAAAACCTAGTATACGACGAACTCCTTTTTCTGTAATATTACATGCAGTTTGTATTAATTCTAATTCAATAGAATCTTTTATAGAACGTAATCTTTGTAGAATAGGATTTGATTTTTCAACTTTATGCGCTGGATATTCGTTTTTCCACCATTTGATAAAGCGGTCTTCACGAGTTTCTGTTTCAACACTTGCCCGATAGTGCTCGTTCGTGTTAATGTACATTGTATCCGCATACATCATCACCTCTTTCAATACCTTATGGAAATCTTGTAACCAGTATACAGATTTGATCCCTGAAATTTCAAAAGCACGGTCCTTGGTTAATTTTTCTCCTTCCCAGATGGCAATATGCTCATTGGTTTCTCTTAAAAATAAAATCTCTCTTAAATGTTCATAAGGGGCATCAGGAAATAATACTAGAATACTTTCTTCTTGATCAACACCCGATAAAAAAAGAATATCACGGTGTTGTGCAAATGGTAAAGTACTATCAGCACTCACAGGATAGATGTCATTAGAATTAAATACAGCTACTCCGTTTGATTTCATCTGAGCCATAAAGTTTTTACGATTTTTGATGTACAGCTCTCGGTTTATTGGTAAGTATTTCATTGGTATATTTTTTAGATAACCAAAAGTACTCAAACGGATTTTATTTATAAGTAGCCAAATGGCGTAATTTTTAATTTGAATATTAGTTATGAGCTCTAGTATTTGTTACTACCGCTGCAAACTATTCTTTCTTATTCTACTCATGTGCCTGTTTGAAATTCCTAAAAAAGAGGACAAGTAATGTAAAGGAACTTCATTTAATAATTTAGGTTCGTTTTCTAAAAGTTTTTTATATCGTTCTTCAGGACTTAAAGCCAATAAATCAATGCGATAATCATCAATTAAACAACTTTGTCTTTCGATTAGGTCATAATAAAATTGATTAAAAACAGGATTTTCCTCTTTCAGTTTCATAAAATCCTCTAAAGATATCACCAATAGTTCTGTGTTTACAAGTGCTTTGATGTGCTTTCGAGAAGGACTTTGGGTTAAAAAACTCTTTAGCGAAGCTGTAAAAGTATTTTTTAGAGATAAATAAGTTGTTTTTTCTTCATGATCTATTTCTATAGCATGTTGTAAGATTCCAGAAGTAATAAAACAAAAAAAGCGACAGATTTCGTTTTGTTCCACAAAAAACGTATTCTTTTTTAAGTACAGTGGTTTGAAATGACTTTGAAATTGTTTTATAACATCTGAAAAGTCAATATCGTTTGTAGTAAGTAGTTTATTAGTTTGAACCATAGACTGTAAAAGTTAAACTTCTCCAAGTTGTAAATTTATAAAGGTTTATTGTATTATTTTTATAGAAATCTTAAATCAATTGCATAAATGAAATTCTATACTCCCTTATTTTTGTTTATATCAACTGTTTTTTACACACAAACAAATAGTGACGAAGTTCATAAATCATGGAAACAAAAACAAGAATTAGAAAAAACTTCTTGGTTTAAATCGCTTATTTTTAAAAATATAGGTCCTACTATTATGAGCGGTCGTGTGGTGGATCTTGCCGTTAATCCTCAAAACCCAACGGAGTTTTATGTGGCTTATGCTTCAGGAGGACTTTGGTATACAAATAATAATGGAAACTCATTTGAGCCTGTTTTAGATACTGCTCCAACACAAAATTGTGGAGCAGTATCAGTTGATTGGAAATCAGGAACAATCTGGTTAGGTACTGGGGAAGCTAATTCATCTCGTTCTTCTTATGTAGGAATAGGCTTGTTAAAATCTAAAGACAAAGGTAAAACTTGGGAAAATGTAGGATTAAAAGAATCACATCATATCAGTAAGATTCTTATAAATCCAGATAATTCAGATGAAATTATAGTAGGAGTTATTGGTCATTTATATACTAAAAATAATGAAAGAGGTGTTTTTAAAACCCTCGATGGAGGCAAAACATGGAAGCAAACATTATTTGCAAATGATGAATCAGGTGTTATTGATGTTACTTATGCGCCTAATGACTTTTCCATTCAATACGCTTCCGTCTGGCAACGTGATAGAAAAGCGTGGCACTTTTCGGGTAGTGGCATCTCCTCTGGAATCTACAAAAGCACGGATGGAGGCACCACTTGGCATTGTGTGACTAATGGAGATAACGGCTTTCCCCATAATGAAGGGATAGGACGTATTGGTCTAGCTTCTTACAATGAAAATGTTATATACGCTATTTTAGATAATCAAAACAAACGACCTAGTGTACAAAAAATAAATTCAAAAGACCCTAATCAAACCTTGTTAGAAACAGAGGTAATAGGAGCTGAAGTGTATAAAACAGAAGATGGTGGAAAAACCTGGAAAAAAACGAATGAAAAATATATAGATGATTTATTTTATACCTACGGTTATTATTTTGCAAATATTGCCGTAGATAAAAAAAATCCAAATCGTATTTTTACAGGAGGTGTTCCCATAGTATTATCGGAAGACGGAGGAAAGACATTTAGATCCATACAAGGAGATAATGTACATGCAGATCATCATGTAATTTGGATAAATCCTAATAATTCTAATCATATCATTAATGGAAATGATGGAGGTGTAAATATTTCATACGATGCAGGAAAAAATTGGTTAAAATGTAATAATCAAGCAGTAGGTCAATTTTATACTGTAAATGTAGACGAACAAGAACCTTATAATGTATATGGAGGATTACAAGATAATGGCGTTTGGGTTGGACCTAATGATTATAAACATTCTTTAGATTGGCAACAAGAAGGGATATATCCGTATCAGTTTTTGTCAGGAGGAGATGGAATGCAAGTCCAGATTGATAATAGAAACCCTAATATCATCATTACAGGTTCTCAATTTGGATATTACCAAAGAATTGATAGAGCTAAAAACAAATCAGTAAGCATAACACCTAAACCCAATAAAGAAGAAAAACCTTATCGTTTTAATTGGCAAACCCCTATTTTATTATCTTCTCATAATCAAGATATATTATATATGGGCTCTAATTTCTTACATCGTTCAATGAATCAAGGTGATACATGGGAAATTGTTTCGCCCGATTTAACAAAAAAAGCTAAAGAAGGAAACATAACTTTTGGTACTATTACCACTATATCCGAAAGTAAATTACAATTTGGATTGCTGTATACAGGTAGTGATGACGGTTTAATACATATATCAAAAGACGGAGGAGCCAGTTGGCGTAAAATATCCAACTCTTTACCCCAAAATTTTTGGGTATCCAGAATAGTAGCATCAATTCATACTAAAGAAAGAGTATATGCTACCTTAAATGGATATAGAAACGATGTTTTTACAACCATGATTTATATTTCAGATGATTATGGACAAACTTGGAAACCTATCGCATCTAATATGCCAAATAGTCCAGTAAATGTTATTGTAGAAGATTATAAAAATGAAAATATTCTGTACGTAGGAACAGATAATGGTTTATATATTACCTTAGATAGAGGTTTAGTCTGGCAAGATTTTACATCAGGTATGCCAAAAGTTGCTATACATGACCTAGTTTTACAAAAAAAATCAAATGATTTAATTGTAGGTACACACGGACGTTCACTTTACAAAGTAAATGTAGAAAAAGTACAACAAATAAATGACCAAACACATACGAAAAATATTATACTCTACCCAACAAAACCAATCGTTAGAAATGAACACTGGGGAAGTGCTTGGAGTAATTGGGAAAAGACATTTGAACCTAAAACAGAATTTTGGTTTTATTCAAATAAAACGAGAAAAGTCAAATTAAAACTAAAAAACAGCGTTAATCAAATTGTTTTTTTACAAGAAATTGAAGCAATGCCAGGATTGAACAAAGTAGATCATAATTTTCAATTGCCAGAATCCATAGTTGAAAAATGGAAGAAAAAAGATCCAAATATAAAAATCGAAAAAGCAAAAAATAATCAATTTTATTTACCCATATCTAAGTATCAATTAGTCTTAGAATCACAGGAAATAAGAGAAGAAACTGTTATAGAAATTGTAGCTTCTAAATAATTCAGCGTTTTTGGATATATTGTTATAAATCCTTTGTTTTTTTAAGAAGTTCCTTTTTATATTCATTATAAATAACATTTGCTAGGTTGTATTTACCCCTAAATTCCTTTATTTTTGCTTGATTTTTTATAAAACTATACAATCAATCTAATACTATGGCAAAATCTGCACTTCTAAAGTCATCTATTGCAAAAAAATACTGGATGGCTCTTACAGGTTTATTTTTATGCTTGTTTTTGGCTGGTCATTTAGCGGGTAACTTACAGTTAATCTTTGGCGATGCGTTACAGTTTAATCAGTATGCGTTATTTATGACTACCAATCCAGCGGTAAAATTACTTTCTTATGTAACTTATTTTTCAATCCTATTCCATGCGGTGGATGGGATTATGTTAACCATTCAAAACAAAAAAGCACGTCCTGTAGCTTATGCAATGAGCAGTCCTCAAAACAGTAGTTCATTGGCATCAAGAAATATGGCAGTTTTAGGAACCTTGATATTGGTTTTTATCATTACGCACATGGCTAATTTTTGGGCTAAAATGCACTTTTCACAAATGCCATTACAAACGATTACTGTTGAACAAATGGGGCAAAAAGCAGACTACATCATTGGTACACAAGCAGGTCAGTTTTTCCCAGCGGACAAGATGTTGTTAGAGCAACAAGGGATGGAAATCAAAAATGGGAAAGATATTTACAACAAAATGGCAAACATCAAAGTAGGTGAAGGCTACAAAGATTTACACAAAATCACGATTGAGTTCTTCAAAAACCCTTCTTTTGGTTTGATTGCTACTATTTTATATGTGTTAGCTATGGCTGTATTGGCTTTCCACTTATTACATGGATTCCAAAGTGCTTTCCAATCGTTAGGAGTTAACAACGGATTCACGCCAGCTATCAAAACATTCGGAAAATTATTTGCAATCATCGTTCCATTATTGTTTGCTATCATTCCGGTTTATATTCACTTTGTTAAATAATCAGCTTACTATATAAGATATGAAGTTAGATTCTAAAATACCTGAAGGTCACATTTCTCAGAAATGGACAAATCATAAAAATAATTTAAAATTAGTTGCTCCAAACAACCGTCCAAAAATCGATGTTATCGTTGTTGGTACAGGTTTAGCAGGTGCTTCGGCTGCTGCTTCTTTAGGAGAAATGGGATATAATGTAAAAGCATTTTGTTTCCAAGATTCACCACGTCGTGCGCACTCTATTGCAGCACAAGGAGGGGTAAATGCAGCTAAAAACTACCAAAATGACGGTGACTCAGTATACCGTTTATTTTACGATACAATCAAAGGGGGTGACTACCGTGCTCGTGAGGCTAACGTACACCGTTTAGCTGAGGTTTCAGGTAATATCATCGACCAATGTGTGGCACAAGGGGTTCCTTTTGCTCGCGAATACGGAGGTATGTTAGACAACCGTTCCTTTGGGGGTACGCAAGTACAACGTACATTCTATGCGGCGGGTCAAACAGGACAGCAATTATTATTAGGGGCTTATTCTGCTTTATCTCGTCAAATTGGTTTAGGACGTGTAAAAATGTACAACCGTCACGAGATGTTAGAATTAGTGAAAGTTGATGGTAAAGCTCGTGGTATCATTGCTCGTAACTTAATTACAGGTGAAATTGAAAGACATTCAGCGCATGCCGTAATCATTGCATCTGGTGGATATGGAAACGTATATTTCTTATCAACTAACGCAATGGGAAGTAACGTAACGGCAGCGTGGAAAATCCACAAACAAGGGGCTTATTTTGCAAATCCTTGTTATGTGCAAATTCACCCAACTTGTATTCCAGTTCACGGAACCAATCAATCAAAGTTAACCTTAATGTCGGAATCATTACGTAACTCAGGTCGTATTTGGGTTCCAAAGAAAAAAGAAGATGCAGAAGCAATTCGTGAAGGGAAATTAAAACCCGTTCAAATTGCTGAAGAAGATAGAGATTATTTCTTAGAAAGAAGATACCCTGCTTTTGGTAACCTAGTGCCTCGTGACGTAGCATCTCGTGCAGCAAAAGAGCGTTGTGATGCTGGTTTTGGTATTGAAGCTAACGACACGAATGAAGGGGTTTACTTAGATTTTGCTTCTGAGGTAATCGCAAAAGGTAAGCAAGCGGCTTATGCTAAAGGAAATCACAATCCTTCGCAAGAGGAAATTGTTGCTTTAGGAAAAGCTTGGTTAGAAGAAAAATATGGTAACTTATTTACCATGTACCAAAAAATTACGGATGAAAATCCTTATGAAACCCCAATGAAAATTTACCCAGCAGTACACTATACTATGGGTGGTGTATGGGTTGATTATAACTTACAATCTACTATTCCAGGATGTTTCGTAGCGGGTGAAGCCAACTTCTCTGACCACGGAGCCAACCGTTTAGGAGCATCCGCTTTAATGCAAGGGTTAGCAGATGGTTATTTCGTATTACCTTATACAGTTTCTAACTATTTAGCAGATGAAATTCGTACAGGGGCAATTTCTACTGATTTACCTGAATTCGTTGAAGCAGAGAAAAACGTTAGAGACCAAATTAATGCGTTCTTAAACAATAATGGTTCTAAATCGGTTGATTACTTCCATAAAAAACTAGGACTTATTATGTGGAATAAAGTAGGTATGGGGCGTAACGCTAAAGGCTTAACGGAAGCCATTGCTGAAATTGATGCCTTACGAAAAGAGTTTTATGCTGATGTGTATGTTCCTGGTGCTGCTGATGAAATGAATACGGAGTTAGAAAAAGTATTACGTGTAGCTGACTTTATGGAATTAGGTCAATTAATGGCAATGGATGCGTTACAACGTAAAGAATCGTGTGGAGGTCACTTCCGTGAAGAGTATCAAGATGCTGAAGGAGAAACCTTACGTGATGATGAAAACTTCGCATTCGTAGGCGCATGGGAATACCAAGGGGCAGACATTAATAAATCGGTATTGCATAAAGAGGAGTTGAAATACGAATACATTAAAATTGCAGCTCGTAATTATAAGTAGTAAATAGTAAAAAGTAAATAGTGAAAAGTAAATAGAAGTTTAGATTGCGCTAATCACTTTTTACTAGTCACTAATCACTTAAAAAATAAAATTATGGCATCAAAGAAAACCATCAATATAAAATTAAAAGTTTGGCGTCAGAAAAAAGCTTCTGACAAAGGACAAATGGTAGATTATTCGCTAAACAATGTATCTACTGATAGTTCATTCTTAGAAATGATGGACCAATTAAACGAGCAATTAATCGCTGAAAAGAAAGAACCTATTGCTTTTGACCACGATTGTCGCGAAGGAATTTGCGGGATGTGTTCTATGTTTATCAATGGTCGTGCGCACGGACCTGATACAGGAATTACGACGTGTCAGTTACACATGCGTATGTTTAACGACGGTGATACAATTTATGTAGAGCCATGGAGAAGTAAAGCTTTCCCTGTAATCAAAGACTTAGTAGTAGACAGAACAGCTTTCGATCGTATTCAACAAGCGGGTGGATTTGTTTCTGTAAACACTTCTGGTAATACGATTGATGCAAATGCAATTCCTGTGCCTAAAGTAGATGCTGACAAAGCTTTCGAAGCAGCGGCATGTATTGGTTGTGGTGCTTGTGTGGCTACTTGTAAAAATGGTTCTGCCATGTTATTCGTAGGAGCAAAAGTTTCTCAATATGCCTTGTTACCACAAGGAAAGGTAGAAGCTACACAGCGTGTAATGAATATGGTGCGCCAAATGGATGAAGAAGGATTCGGTAACTGTACAAATACAGGAGCTTGTGAAATCGAATGTCCAAAAGGTATTTCATTAGAAAATATCGCTCGTATGAATAGTGAATACTTAAAAGCGAGTTTGAAATAATCGCTTTAACATAAGTTTATAACCCTTTCGGTCTATCTTGACTGAAAGGGTTTTCTTTTTTTAGTATATTCACGTAAAATTTTTTTATAAATGAAAAAGTTAATCTTGTGCTTGCTTTTAATAGGTCAAGCTAACTTCGCTCAAACCACCGATGAAAAAGCAGAAGCTAAAAAGAAAGTCGAACAGGAAAAAGCGGTTTTAGCCAAACCGTATCATGAAGAGGAAGATGCCTCACTTAAAGTAAAAGAATTGCTGGCTGTTGCTCAAAAAGAACACAAGAAAGTCTTAATTCAAGTAGGAGGAAACTGGTGTATTTGGTGTTTGCGATTGAATGATTTTATCAATAAAAATGAGGCATTGAAACAACTGGTTGATGCCAATTATTTGTATTATCATTTGAATTGGTCTCCTAAGAATAAAAACGAAAAGTTCTTTAGTCAATATGAGGGCAATCCTGGAGAAAAACACGGTTACCCCGTTTTTATGATTTTAGAGGCTTCAGGTAAATTGGTCAAGGTGCAAGAAACAGGTTCTTTAGAAGAAGGAAAGGGCTATAGCTTTGAAAAAGTAAAGACATTTTTAGCATCAAATGCTTCTAATTAAGCTCACTAAAAACTAAACTAATATATGCAATTTCTAAAAAATGTTTTCGTAACCTTGTTGATTGTTTGTTTGTACAGTTGCAAGGACAACACAGTTGCATTACAAAAAGAACCACAAGAGCAATCCTCCAAGATAAATAAAACGCAAGCTTCTAAGTTATTTTCAGATGTTTTTGAATTTGTTAGTTATAATGATGAAGGTGATTATCATCTGATAAATTTCAGAAAGGAGGCTAAAATATACAGTTTTATCAATGATACTAACGACGATAGAACATTACTTCGAGGAGATAAAGTAGAAGTGCATTGGAAAATAGACACTATTTATATTGCAGGAGATGGTGAAACACCTGAGCAGGCGGAGTGGTTGGTTTCCTTTAAGAAAATAAAGGAAGGAAAACTGTCTCAATTTCGTAAAACTTACAAAAAAGAGTTCAAATACCATTGGTTTAATGAAAACGAATATTCCGAAGGATATTTGAAACAACTATATAACTGGGTCGAATATTATGTGGCTAATTCTGATGATGGACTGTTAAAGGCACATCTTGAAGCAGGAGATGCGTTAGAGTATTCCATTGAACAGCAAGTACGTGAAGGCAAAACCTATACGCTTATAGGTTTAGGTACTTCTTTTGAAGGTAGAACAACTAAAATTAAATGGTTGTATTATGATGCTGAAAAAGACGATTTGTACGCTTACGATTTAGGGAATGATGTTTTAGAGCTATTTCCGTAAACTTTAACTAATTAAACGATGAAACAAACTATATTCAGTATTTCTATGCTTTGTTTTTTGCTAGGAAGCTGTAAAAACGATAAACCCATTGCAGAGGTTGCTAAGCCTCAACCTAAAGTAGCTAAAGAAAACCCTAATCCTCCGCAAATTCAAAATGCTATTCAAGAGTATATTCCCGAGGGTTTTGAAATTCAGTACGAATGTGATGGCGATTTGAATCAAGATGGGTTAAAAGATTATGCTTATGTGCTTAGAAATACAGAAGACGATACTAGGGCTAGAAAGACCTTAGTGTTTTTGGGTGATAAGGAAAAAGGAAGGCAGTTGTTCCAGCAGTCAGAACAAGTCTTTCCTGTTGAATATAGTGGTGAAGGATATAAAATTTATGACTCCGAAACCATATCTATAGTGGAAAATCAGTTGATGATGGAGCTTTCGGGACTGGGGCCTTCGGGTACGACCACTATTATTTTTCAATTTGAAAATGGAGGATTATTTCTTAAGTCAATGGAAAGTTTTCATGCAGGGGCTGGAGGGCAAACCATTGCTAGTTATGAGGTGATGACTGGTAAGATTGAAATGACGCAAGTAAATACCATGAAAGAGGATATGCCCTCAGAAACTGAAGTGAAAAATTTTGCCCCTTTGAAACTAGCTTTTGAGAAAGTAAATCCTATGGAACTTTTTGACCAACAAATTCTTAAATTTGGGTTCTAAAAAACAAACAATGAAAAAACTATTTTTACTGGCTACCCTCTGGATTACGAATTCCTTTCAGGCACAAGTAACCACTGTAGTTAGTGCTTTTACACAAAATCTGACCAAGAATGACCTTCCTTTTCAAGGCGACCGAAAAATGTTTGCTACAGGAATCAATGATACCCGAACCGAGAATGTTTTGGTAGTTTCTAAAAACAAATCTGGCGCTGCGAACGACGAACTTTTTATCGAAAAATTCACCAAAACTCCAGATGGCTATACCAAATCTTTTTCTACCGTATTTACACACCCCGTAAATAAATCCTTGGCTTTTGTTAATAATAGGATGATGTATAGCGATGCCGATAGGGATGGTAATGCCGAAATGTTATTGGTAGTTGACGAAAATGAGGCAGGACCTGAAAGTCCATTGCAAAAAGTTTGGGGCGTACTTGTTTACAAGAATGTGGTTTACAAATTTTGGGTGACCGCCGAAGATAATTTTACTGAAACAAAATACGATGCTGATTTTGAAACTTTACCTGAAAAGATAAAAAAGGATTTTTTAGCATTTTGGGAAAAATTAGACAAAGCAAATTAAACAGTTAAAAATCATGAAAAATATTTTAAGTATTGCTCTATTTTTTATCGTTCAAACATTCTTAGCACAAAATACTAATGAAATTCTTGTATTGAGTGCCGTGGTAAAAGATAAAGTGATTCCGAATGCTCAAGTTATCTTTCAAAAAAATGGAGAAACCTCATTAACACGTATGACCAATTCCGCTGGAAAAGTGATGATTCCAGAGGAATTTCGAAATACCAATGACTTAACCCTTATTATTAAAAAAGAAGGGTATTCCACCTTGGTTTCTAAATGTCCTTGCGGAGGTTTAACCTATGCCATCAGTCCGTTTATGACCGAATTAGATGGAATGCGTATCGTGTTAAGTTGGGGACAACGACCGTTGGATATTGACTCCCACTTGTCTTATCAAGGAGGATACGTGTGTTATTACCAAATGGATGCGGTGAATGCAAAATTAGACGTGGACGACACAGACAGTTTTGGACCAGAAACCATCACTATTTCTAAGAAATTACAAGGTAAAAAGTATGTGTATGCAGTGCATAATTTTTCTGATAAGGATAATACAAATAATGCAAATTTAGCCAACATCAGTAGAGCAAAAGTATATGTGTACGTTGGGAATACTTTAATCAAAACCTATACGCCACAAGCAGGTAAAGTAGGAACCGTTTGGATTCCTTTTATCATTGATGAAAATGGAAACTTAGTGGATATTAATGATTACAGAGATGCTTCGTCTTGGGAAGGGGTACGTTCAATACTACGTGAATACCGCCCTTCAGAACAGCAAACAGTGGTTTCTGCCAGTGATGTTGCAACTGCAAAGCAAATTAATAAAAGAGGGGAAGAACAATACCACGCTGGTAATTATGAAACCGCAATAGGTTTTTATCAAGATGCTATTGAATTAAATCCTACAGAAGGATTGTTTTACGGGAATTTAGGATTGGTATTTCAAAAATCAGGTAGAGAAGCGGAGGCTTTATGGGCCAATCGTAAAGCCATTGCCTTAGCTAATGGTACTACGGCAAATACGGTGAAAGCTGGTTCTTATTATAATATTGCTCGTATTTATGAAGCGAAAAATCATTTCCAGGAAGCATTAGAGAATTATAAATTGGCTAAACAACATAAACAAAATCCAGTGTATGACAAAGCGATTAGTAGAGTACAACAACGTTTATAAGCTTGCCAAAATAATAGTTATTGGATTCTTATTGCTGACGAATTTTTGTTTCGCAAGTAACGGATCCGATAAAATTGCAAAAATAGATAGGACTTTATGGCCCTATCCTATCCATAGTGCACATAATTTTGATGTGGCATCCAAGTGTGAAATGATAGCTTTTTTAAAAGCTTTTAAAGCTTATGAAAGACTTAATGAAGCTGAATTGCAACAAAAGCTTGATTTGAAAAAAGTATCCATGACTTCCGTTCGGGAATGGGAAACAAAAACAAAACAAATCATTCTAACTAACTTTAAGGCGTTAACGAAAGCTTCGCTTCAAGATTTGATTGCAATAAATGAAATCAATACATGGGAAGATGTTGCTAAAATACATCCAGAAGCTAAAATGCCTTCTGCTTTGAAAGCGTGGTATCAAGCCAGTCTGGATTTTTATGATAAATATCTGTATGAGCAATGTCGTTTAGCCTCTTTGTACCCTAGAATTACGAGTGAAATAGGATTGATGGCAAAAAATGAAATCAATGGTTTTAATTTGCCTGCAAAGCAATTCTTATTAACCTTTGATGATGGGCCAACGGTAAAAAATGGGAATACGGATAAGATGGTTAAAGTCCTGAATGAGCAACATCAAAAAGGTGTTTTCTTTGTTCTTGGTGACGCCTTACAAAAACGAATGCAGACGGATAAACAAATTCAAAATTTATATCAAGGTCATTTGTTGGCATCGCATGGAAAAACACATGTTTCACACCAGAGATTAGCAGAATGGAAAACTTCACTTACTTATACGAGTGATTTAATTCAACAATTGACCGATTCTGATAAACCCGTATATTTTCGTCCGCCTTATGGTCAAAGAACAGAAGAATTAGCTAAAAGTTTGGGAGCTACGCAGTCTAAAGTGGTTTTGTGGAATATCGATTCGCAAGATTGGAATGCACATATCACCGCTAGGGAAGTGGCTGACAGACAAATAAGTTTGATGTTATTGTGGCGAAGAGGGATTTTGCTTTTCCACGATGTTCATGAAAAAGCACAAACAGCAGTACCGTATATTCTGAATTATTTTAAAGGTTCAGGAATACAATGGATGCAACCTAATGAAATTTAAGAGATGCAAATGAAAATTGCCTTAATACAATCTGATTTGGTTTGGGAAAATCCTCAAGCTAATCGAAATCATTTAGAAGAAAAAATCAGTGCTATTCAAGAAGCTACTGATTTAATCGTGTTGCCAGAAATGTTTACCACGGGGTTTACTATGAATCCTTCCGCGGTTGCCGAAACCATGACGGGTGCGACCGTGCAATGGATGCAAACACTAGCTATACAAAATGCCTGTGCGATTACAGGAAGCGTGGTGATTGAAGAAGAAGGGAATTACTACAACCGTATGCTTTTTGTGTATCCTGACGGGAGTATGCAGTATTACAACAAGCGTCACTTGTTTACTTTGGCAAAAGAAGAAGCCGTTTTTACTGCGGGTAAAGAAAAAGTAATTGTAGAATACAAAGACTGGAAAATCTGTCTCCAAATTTGTTACGATTTACGTTTTCCAGTATTCGCACGTAATGTCGAAAACTATGATGTACTCATTTATGTAGCCAGTTGGCCGAAACCAAGAGTACAAGCTTGGGATATTTTATTGCGCGCCCGTGCGGTAGAAAATCTTTCGTATGTGATAGGCGTTAATCGTATAGGTACTGATGGCAGTCAACTGGAATACGTAGGACATTCGCAAGTGGTAGATTATCTTGGAAATTATATAGTTGAACCTTTTGAAACTTCTGATGTGCAATTAGTAACCCTCAATAAAGAAGCACTTTTGGAAACAAGAAGTCGTTTGAATTTTCTGAATGATAAGGATTCTTTTTGTCTTATTTTTTAAAAGAGTATATAATTAGATAAAGATTTTTGGAAGACTTCATCGTTTGAAACTTTAGTAATAAATGGTATTTGTAATTTTACTTTTTGTATAATTTTTATTAATTGATTTTAAGCCCAGATTATATATTAGAAATTTAGTATAGATAAAGATAACTTTCAATCTAAAAAAGTACTCCATTTTTTGTGTTCAATACAGTATAACGATAGCTGTGATAAAAAAACGTGTACTTTTATCTTCAAGACAAAGTCTAACGCATAATCTAGGTTAAACAAATTTAAAAATAGGGATCGAATTAATTCATAGAATTAATTCGTATACTGGCTTTAATTAAGGCTAGAGCTCTTATTTTGCTTATTTCTACTTCCTTGTCTTGGTGATGTTTGTTTTGACTAACTAATTTTACAAAGTTTGCGTTTTCTGATTTTTGAATGTATTTAACCATTACAAATTCTTCACCACTCATTTCAATACTTAACAAATACATTTCTCCCCAAAATATTTCATTTTGAATATCATTTATTTCCTTGTATAATACAATGTCACCACTTTTTAGTAAAGGATACATACTGTCACCTGTTACATAAATAGCACCATCGCATTTAGGTAAGTTAGGAATCGAAATATAATCTAAAGGGACATTGTTTGAAGACTCCGAAAATAAAGGAACTAAACCAGCTGTAGCCTCAATGTCATATAAAGGGATTTGTTGATAATGAACAGAATTATCTGTTTTTAAAGGAAAAGCTTGGATAGATTTGTTTAAGATAAAATCATCATCCTTTAGCATATTTCCCTCTCCTGTTAAGAGCCATGTAGGATTTAAATCAATGTACAATGAAAGAATATTTTCTAGCATACTTGAACCAATGCTTTTTCCTTCTTTTACGGCTTTAGAAATACTTCCTCTTCCAGCATTTAAGCTGTTTTCAAAAGCATAAAAACTAATTCCTTTTTTCTCTAAATAATGTCCTAATCGTTCTGAAACCATACTGTAATCGTAAAATTTGAAGTAAAAGTATGAAAAATTTCTTTACATAATGGTTTAAAGTCTTATAAAGCTTATTTGGTTTGATTTATTTCTAATTTAATCAGAAAATAATCTAATAATTACTTGTTATTACGAAAATAATCTTGTATATTTGTATTGTTGAAAGATTATAGTCTACTTGTTAAGATTATAATCGTTTAAATGCCAAATGAAGGTGTTTAAGTCAAATAGTTTTTTAAATCATTTTAGCATAAAAAATTATTGTATGAAACAAATAAAGTACTGGGATAGTTCTTAAGACTAGAATTATTCCAATAGGAATTCTTGTGTCTATTTTAAAAATAAAAAAAAAGATAAACGATAAAAAGATGTCTAGTAAAATAAGAATTTTAAGTTTAGATGGAGGCGGAATAAGAGGTATTATAACCTGTGTTATTCTTAAGTATATAGAAGAACAATTGCAAAAAGAAGACAATCCTAATGCTAAAATTGGAAATTATTTTGATTTAATAGCAGGGAGTAGCACAGGAGGGTTATTAGCTTGTTTTCTTTTACATCCTGATAATAGTAATCAAGCATTATTTTCGGTTAACAAAGCCATGGATTTATACCAAAAAGAAGGCGAAAAAATATTCAACACTTCATTTTGGGAAGGAATATTTAATCCATTTGGTCTATTTAATGAAAAAATATCTCAGAAAAATATTGAAAAAGAACTGGATATTATTTTTGGAAAAACAGAACTTAAAAAACTAATAAAACCATGTCTTATTACTTCTTATGATATCCATCAACGAAAAGCCAAGTTTTTTTGTAGTCATGAAGCACATACTGATTTAGAAAATTTTTATGTAAAAGATGTTTGTAGAGCCACAAGCGCAGCTCCTACCTATTTTGAACCAGCAAAAATTAAATCGCTGTATGGTCAAGAATTTACATTAATTGATGGAGGCGTTTATGCTAATAACCCTGCTTTATGCGCCTTTGCCGAAGCTAGTAAAATTCCATTTTCAAAAATTCTTAATAACCCGAATAAAGTAGATTATCCTGAGGTTAAAGATCTGATCATTGTATCCATTGGAACTGGAGAGGTATTAAAACCCTATGCTTTTGAAAAGTTTCAAGAAGCAGGTAAAATTAAATGGATTAGTCCATTGATAGATATTTTATTGTCTTCAAATGCTGAAACAGTTAATTATCATTTAAGCACAATGTATCAGGCATTAGGTGCGCGTAACCGTAAAAACTATTATCGCTTAGCCCCTTTATTACGAAACGCTTCTCCTGAAATGGATAATACTACAGAAAAGAATATTTATGAGCTTATACAAGCAGGAATGTACTATGTAGACCAAAATAGAGAAAAACTAGATGAGATAGTAAAAAAGTTGGTGAAAAACAAATGATCCGCTTTGCCTATCCCTCCATCTATCATAAACAAAAATAATAATCCATTAGTAATTTTAAATAATAAAAAATGAGTACAAGAAATGATGCGTCACAAACGCTTTTTAGAATGGTGAGTTTAAGAAACCCACAATTAACAGAAACTAAAATAAAAAATTTAAGCTTTATACAAAGACCTAAAGTAGTAAAAGGAGTTTTTGATGAAGTAATTATGAACTGCCCTCAAAACACCTCAAAAATTAAGGCAATAGAAGATTTTATTGAAATAAAAGGACTAAAATTCATTCCTTTTAATTCAGAAGAAGAATTAAAAAATGAGAATTATGAACAGTTACTATCTATTGGTAGAAAAATTACAAAAAGAGAAGAAATTACAGACCAAGATTGGGAAAAGACTGATTATTATTACAAACAAATGATGGATTCTAACAGAGGATTAACCTCAGAAGCCATTAGTAAATTAACAATACTTTGGGATAATTTAATTTATCAAATAATAACCCAAAAAAACTTTTATATAAAAGAAGCTCTTTGCGATATACTAAAAGCTATTCACACAGGCTTTGCACAAAATATAGAAATAGATGAAGAATTTGTAAAAATAAATGGTGAAGATCCTGCAAAAAATAGTTTGAATGGAAAAATAGTAATTCCTAAAGAATTGTTTTTACATGAAGAAACAGTTAAAGAAACAAATGAAGAAACAAATGATCCTAGGTTGTCCAGAGTTGATCAAACACAACTACGATTATATGCACAAAATAATTTAACGATTCAAACCGCTATTTATAAAAGAGAAGAACTCAAAAAATTAGATTTAGAGCTAAAATCCGTTCAACAGCACTATTTTAAAGAAAGAGAAGAAACTTATAAGAGAACATATCGTAATTACGCAGAGCAAAACCAATTAAAATTTCAAGAACAAGATCTCGTATCATCTGAAATTAATAAATTAATTAATGTAAAAGCATCAGAAGAAGAATTACAGCCTTTATATGATAAATTGAAAAAAATAGAAATTGTTCCCTACGAATTTGAATATAAAAATGAAATAGATTTAGCTGTATTTAAGACTAAACTATCTTCAGAATCATTTGATACCCTAATAGGATCCTTTACAAATTCAAAACCTTCTGTTTTCTTAACTCAAAAGACCATGTTAAAGCCAGAAAATGTGTTGAGTAGAGAAATACAATTAGGAGAAAATGTAATTCAATTAGATGATACATTAAAAACCATAGAAGATATACTAACAAAAATACAAGATAAAATATCAAATCTTGATCAAATTATTTTAGACAATACACCATTAGTTCAAGAACAATACATAAATCTAGAAGGAGCAACAATTCCAGTACACAATAACAATAATAAAATTATTCCTTTTGGATACCATGCAACAGTTGGTTCGGGAGATTCAGGTTCTTTTGTGAGTTTTTTATTTGATACTTATGAACTTGATCCCATGCTTGTAAAAGCTAAAATTATTGCAGATACTGATTTAGGACATTTTGAGGAAATTTATACCAATATTCAAGGGAAAGACCAAAAAATAATATTTCCACCCATTTTAGTTAGAAAATTTCAATCCGTAGCTAATTTTAGAGTAGAGCTAATTTTTTCAGATAATAAAGAATATTATGCCCAAATAGATAAACTTGCGTTTTCTGATGGAAAAGTAGGAATGTTAACCCCCGTTCATAAAGAAAATATTCGCTCTAAAAGAAATAATTTCGGTATAAAAAGAGTGGGTATTGCAGATTACCTAAAAGTAGTTCAAAGTGTTCATGCCTACGTGCCAGGGTTAGTTTCAAACATTGAAAACATAATGGCTAGTGAGTTACGACATAAATCATCCGTTTCTAGAGATTACTCTGAAATTACAGATACAACCTCAAAATATCAAGAATCGGAAAAATTATCAGATACCTCTAAAACATCAAGAGCTGATATGCAAACTGAAATTGCAAAAGAAATTAAGAAAGAACAAAATATAACCTCAAATACACGATTTAGTTATAATACAGGAGCTTATAATTTTGAAATGACAGGTGGTTATGCTAACAATTCAGCTCAGCAAGACAGCATTCGTCAAGCCGTTATGAAGTCCCAAGAAATTACGGAAAAAGCAATGGAAAAAGTAGTGAGCAGAGTTTCAGAAGAACGCGTTCAAAAAATTATCAAAGAATATACAGAAACAAACGTACATGAATTTGATAACAGAGGAAAAGTATCTGAAATCAATAACCCAAAAAGCATTAGACCTAAACACATTTCAGGTGTATATAGATGGATAGACATTAAATATAAAAATCAAATTTATAATTATGGTAAAAGAACCATGTTTGAATTTATGGTGCCAGAACCAGCAAGGCTGCATCGTTTAGCGTTTATGGTTTCTAAAGGTCAAATACTTACAACGCCTGTAGACCCTAGAAATGCCACAGGAGAATTAAAAATGGCAACTGGAAAAGAGGCAACAAGAAAATTATTAGAATATTGGGCTAAAATCTACAAAGTAGAGTTGACCCCTTTAAAAGAAACAGATACACAACATTATTCTTTTGTGGAAAAATTTAATAATGGAGGTAATTGTCCTGTATATCAAAGAAATATAAAAATAAATGATGGATATGTAGCTAAATCAGTGAAAATTGACTTCACTTATTGGAGAAAAGATTCAGGACCTTCCAGCAGAATTAATTTAGATTTTAGCAATGGTATTAACAAAGAATTTTGGTTTGAAACAATATCTGGAACAATAGCAATTGATGACCTAAACCTATCAGATACTTTTAGCCTAAAAAACTCAGGTTATAACTTAGGTGGAATTGAATACAATATGTATTTCAATTTAAAAATAAATCCTAACAAATTAGAAGCTTGGCAAACCGAAAATTTCAATGCAATAATCAAAGCCTATGAAGAAGCCTATAAAAAATTTCAAGAAGAACAAGCAAAGTTAGATGAAGAACAAAAGAAAAAAGAAAAAAATGCAAAAGAACAAATGAGTAACTTTTATCGCTTCATGGAGCAAGATGTGTTAAAACACAACTGTATAGCTTATTTACTACAAGATTATATAGGCACTTTAGGAGCCAGTTTTTCCATAGGAGATAGAATGGAAGACTTTCAAGTACTTTTAGATAAAGATCTTGATAAATATACTGCATTGGCAAAATTTATGGAACAGGCGTTTGAATGGCAAATTATGGATTATACTTTTTATCCTTACTATTGGGGAAAAAGAGAAAAATGGCAAGAAATGTATATTTCTAATTCGGTAGACCCTTTATTCAGAAGTTTTTTACAAGCAGGATTAGCAAGAATTATTGTAACGGTAAAACCTGGTTTTGAAGATGCCGTACAATTCTTTATGACTACTGGAAAAATCTGGAACGGTGGCGAAGTACCCGTAATTGGTGATCCACTATACATGAGTATCGCAGACGAAATGCGTGCTCCTGTAGGAGAACCTCAGGGTAAATACTGGATAACTAAGTTACCTACAACGCTGACTATTTTGCAAGATAAGTCAACTGGATTACCCGTAGATCAACCACTACCTATTTTCCCTGAAGCTGAGCCTAACAAGTGTGAAAATCCTGGTGAGTTAGAAAGGGATTCAAGCTTTAGATTGGACAACGCAAACTTGTGGAGATCAGAAAACACAGAAAGTACATTACCTAAAAACTAAGTTCAAAATAAAAATTCTAGCGATGTGTAAAGCATCGCTAGCTATTTATTTTAATAAAAAAATTAAAGAAAAATGAATCAGCCTGAAGCAACAAAACTCACAGCCTTACGATTGCCTAAAAACACAATCGACACTGTGAATCCTAGACCTTCAAATGAGGGATATAGTGCTGAATTTTATGGAAATAGATCCAATGAAGGAGTTGATTTTCTTTCATTAATAAGGTTTATTAAAAAAGCAAGCACAAATCCTCAATGTATTTTTAATTGGAAAGATTTTGAAAGAGCACCAATAGTACAAACGTACTCCACAAGAGATGGAGAAGGTGGAACTATCCAAAGGATGAAAATCATTAATAATAACATTCCTTTCACTTATAAAGATGAATCTGGAAAAATAAACACCTCTTTCTTGCAAGCCCGTTTAAACAAACGAATCGATGCTATTGATTACGATTGGGGGTTTAATATTCAAATTAATGCCAAAACAAAATTGATTTTTGCGCAATTATCATTATACTATGTTAATACAGCTAAATTTAGAAATAAAGTAACAGCAACTCCAAACCCAAACGATTTTACCGTGAATGACCAATATCGTGGTATTGTATTTCAGTCTGAAAATTTAACCGATTTTGCCTATTTAGTAAATGCCATAGATCCTAGCCAATTTGAATTTATCAAGAATAAAATCAAAACCAAGTTCGTTGATGCCATACAAAAAGCCAAAAACGAAGACGAAATCGTATTTCTTTTTGAAAATGCTCCTAATTGGATAGCCGAAAATTTTAAAAGTGATGAGTTAATTAACTATTTAAAAACTATTTTAAGTTATGATATTGAGGGATGGTTTAGCGGGTATATAGACGGAAGCTGTGCTTTTATTAATGTATTACGCGGATTCAACACACTCGACAAATGGGTAGATTTGTATAACTTTTTTAAAAAAAAAACTGAATTTGTCAAGAAAGCCTATCATGGTTTAGACAGTACTTCTATTTGGGAAGGTGTAAAACAAACAAATAAAACCATTTTTGCTTCCTTTTTAACCAGTCTGTGTTATGCGGTTATGGATTCTGAAAAAGTGGCTATTGAACCACCTACCAAAACGTTTTATTTAGGTGATGGTTATACTGTAAATACGTCTGCTTTAGGAGCCTTAGATTTTAATGATACGCAATACTTTTTAAAACAAGAAAGAACTAAGTTAGTAGGTATGATTCCTATAGCAAACTCTTGGTTCTATCCTGTTACGTATGACGAAGATTTAGAAGAAGGGGCTTATTACAATCCATTGCAAATGGTACAAGTATACAATGTTGCTCAAAAAACAGCCATGGTAGTACCCGCTATATTCTTACATGATATAGCTTCTCGGGATGAATTAGCGCAAATCATGAAAGCCGTTCGTATAGGAGTAAATGTATTTACGATAGCAGTTTCCATAGCCTCATTAGGATCTGCATCGCCACTCATCGCTTTAGCAGCAGCAGCAGATATTACACTTGCCACTGCCGATACTATTTTTGCCTTAGCCGAAGACCAACTTTCTAAAGAATTTGTCGAAACCTGGAGTAAAATCTACCTAGTAGGCGGAGCCATTACAGCAGGACCTGTATTGCTAAACAGTGTTTTTAAAGGAGGAATGAAAATCCTGAATGGCACTGCAAAAGCCGAATTTAAAAATTTTGTGCGGGCTTTTATTTTTAAAGTGGTAATGGAAAAAAATATTGCTAATTTTACAAAAAACACCTTACGCTTCGTTACAGAAAATGTAGAGCTTGTTTCCATAAGTAATGGTTTACTCAACACAGGTAAGTTACAAGAACTTAATCGATACGGTGCTATACTAGTAGCTGGTGAAGTTAAAAATGCTGACAAAATAGTTACAGAATATGCGCTTGTTTATAAAGGGGAATTAGTAATAAAAGGTGAAAAAGCTAGTTTTGTAAAAAGGGTAGAGAGGTTCTTTGAAGGAGTTAAAAGTAAAGGTCTTAAAGATTTCTTGGAGGAATTTGTAGGAGGTAATAATTACGGAAAATCGATTGTTGAAACAAAAAACCCTATTAAAGTCCAGCAGTTTGTAGAAGGTTTAGAAAATCTGTCAAAAATAAAAATTGTTAATCCTCTTGAACATATTGAAGATGCTATGCCTTATTTTAATCATAAAGCAATAGATAATGAAGTGATTCAAATTTCTGAATTAAATTGCGGTAATACAATAGAGTCTGTGGTAGTGTTTCTAAAAACAGGAAAAATAAAATTAGCAGAGCCTTCGAAAATGCAAGGTCTTGAGCAAGTCGCATCAAAATTTGGAGGAGGTAGTTTTATACCATCAACAATTCCTCGTATGAAAGAACTAATGAAAGAAGAAGAAATTATTGTTATTTACGCTATCAAAGACAAGAGCACACCAAAAGTTATTGGTCATTATTTCGTAGGAATGAAAAAAAATGGTGTTTTACATTTATTTGATGGGCAAACAGGAGAATATGTAATTTTTTCTCAAACAGATAGAAAATATGCTAATTTTATACAAAGGGGATATAAAGAATTTCAATTTTTAAAAGTAAGGTAATAAATTAATTAAAAAAAGATGATATGTTAACAGATACAGAAATGTTAGAAATAGCAAATAAGTTTTTAAATAGATTAAGTAGAGACAGTAACAATTTAGAACTTGTGCTGTATAGTGACATAATAAAAAAATCATATGGAAATATATATTTTTTTAATTCTAAAAAATTTATTTTGTCAGAGGATCTTAAATATGCTCTAGGTGGTAACGCTCCATTTTTAGTTGAAAAAAAAACAGGAAGAGTTGTTAGTTTTGGTACATCATGCACAATAGAAAATTATATAAAAGATTATGAAAACGGAACTATAGGTAAAAGTTTAGATCGTTATTGGTATCCAGATGAAGATAGGTTTGATTATAAGTAATTTAGATATTTTTAAAAACTGCAATTTTTATATTGCAGTTTTTTTATTTAAAGAATCTAAATCACTCGTTTACAACAAGCCAATGCCACATTTATAAAAGGAATTGGTTTTGATGGAAAAATAAAAGGATATGCTGTAATTTATAAAGGAGAAGAAATTGCGAGTGGAACAGCTAAGGAAGTTCGAGAAACTTTAAGGGATGTTTGGGGAGCAACTGGAAGTAAATTAATATAAGCTCTAGATGATTTATGGAAACTAAAACCTAAACTAACTAGAGATTTAAAACATTGGACAGCATTTAATTTAGCAAATACAGAACTAAGATGGTCAAGAGTGATAGAAAAAGAGATACAATCCTCACAAAGATTGTACGTTTAAAAAGATACTTCTCCGAAGTCTGTACACATAAAGTAGAAGTGAAAAATTACTCTTTATAATCGGATTGTCTTGTAAAACACTATAAAACAGGAGGTTTTAAGAGGTAGATGTTAGGTGTTTGTTTAATACAATTCCAAGATTGTTTTTAATATTAAAAAGATTAAATTATATATTTAATCCAATGTTATTTTGTTTGCCTCCTAAGAAAATCTTAGTGTATGTAGAAAAAAGCGGTGTTCATAAAAAGGATGTTGATTGGATATTTTTCTAATATTGATTGATTTTTTTCTAATTAATTTAGATTTTTTTCTTTTAAAATTTGCTTTTTAGATTGTTTTCCTTTATATTTAGAATTTAATTGTAAATAGAAGAAAATGGACAAAATAACTAAAGAACGAATTGAAAAACTCCATCCCTTAGTGCGTGACGAAGTTACAAAAATTATTAACGAATGCAATCAATCATTAACAGGAAGAGCGCAAGTTAGAATTACACAAGGACTACGGACATTTAAAGAACAAGAGGATTTATATGCTTTAGGGAGAACTAAACCGGGTAAAAAAGTAACCAATGCAAAAGGAGGGCAATCTATCCATAATTACGGTTTTGCAGTAGATATTTGCTTGATTATTGATGGAAAAGTTGCATCATGGGACACCGTAAAAGATTGGGACAATGACGGTGTTGCAGATTGGTATGAATGCGTGAAAATTTTTGCTAAACATGGATGGGATTGGGGAGGTAACTGGAAAACATTTAAAGATTTACCTCATTTTGAAAAAAGAGGTTTTTCAGATTGGAAAGAATTAAAAAAAAGGCCTTTGGATGATCATGGTTATGTAAAACTCTAAATCCTATTGTTTTATAATATAGAACGAAGAGGTTGTTTAGCCCAGATTACACATTAAAAAATGTATTACAGATAAAAATGATTTTGAATTTAAAAAAGGACTCCATCTTTGTTCTCAATGTACTAAAAATCAGTTGCGGTAAAAAATTTCCGCGTATTTTTACCTTCTTGGCTCTTTTTATCTTCATGACAAAGCCTAATGCATAATCTGGGGTTAAAAAGGATGTCTTGTTGTTTGATTTTCTTTAATCGTTTTATCCTAGTTAACCGCCAAGGAGTCTCATATTGTTGATAATGTGACTGCCCTTGAAGGTTAAACAGATGATAAAAAGTTGAGATGTTCCTTTCTGAACAGTCTTCCTAGCCAAAACAGATCGTTTTTGAAAACATAAAAAGGATATATATAGCTACATTATTTTCCTAAATCAATTTCCTGATTGACATCCCAGTTTGCTCGAACGTCAAGGATCGTTGGAAAATGATAAACCTCTTCGGGTTGTTTGTTTTCTAAGAAAGAACCGGCATCCCATTGTCCATTGTTGTTAAGATCATAGATAACTCGAATGTAATATTTTTCAGGATTTATTAGAATGAAATCCACATCCGTAGTATTACCACTCACAGGTTTCGTATAGAAAACCTTTCCTTTTTCGTTCGTAAGTTCTACAATAAGAGGTGTATTTTTTTTATTCTTAAAGTGTATTTTTAAATTTCCGTAATCTTCCACTTTCTTTGTTGAAAAATTAAACTTTAGAGTATCTTTGTTTTTATTTCCTATATAATCCTCTATTGCGCCTGGTAATAGTTTTAAATCATATTTTTCATTTTCTTCCTTTTCAAAATCCAATACAAATTTTTGAGTATAATCTTCGTATTTTGCTTTAAAAGGAATAAGTGTTTTATTTCCTTTAGTTAATAAAATTTTATTAATGTCCCATTTTTCAATAGGGGTTGATGATTTAAGTGCAAAGTTTTCTTTTAAATGCAAATAGGATGTTTTAGAGTCAAGATGTAAAGTATCTTTTTTATATTCTTTAAATTTTACAGAATAACGCTCTTGGTATTTATCTTTAGATAATTCTAACTGAATAGAATCATTCTTTATATAAGGAGTCCATATTTGTAAGGAATCTTTATCCTGAATTTTTGAAACACGCACAGGTATTTTGTTGCCTTTTAACTGTGCTTTAATTTGTATATTTTGTATATTATTCCCTTCATAACCTAATAAAATTCGATTGCCAGAAGCTTGTGTAGGTCTTTTAGGTTTAAAAGGTGGTTGTTCTTTGTATAATTCTAATTCAAATATTGAATTATCAGGTATATTAATTACTTGATTATAAACGCCTATTTTATCTTTTTTAGGATCGTATTTATAATTTGAAACATTTTCTTTTAAAGCTATTAATTTATATTTTCCTGCTTTTATGTTTTCAATTTTAAAGGTAGCGGTACTATCTAATGTATTGGTAATATAACGAGGTGTTTGTTTGTAAATAGTAGAATCATTATATTTTTCATCTACTTCATACAACATTACATTTACAAAATTTGGAGTAGCTCTTTCATAAGCATCTTTTATAATACCTTGTATAGATAATGAATCTAAATTTTTTCCTGTTGAAAAAACATATTGAAAATTTTTCAATTTATTCCCTTCATTATTGTCTGCAATGCTTTCGCCAAAATTAAAGCTATAAGTTGCATTGGGGATTAATTCCTCATTAAATTTTATGGTCAACTGTTTGCTAACTCCTCCTACAGGTTGAATATTGGGTTGGTTTTTTAAAGGAGGTGATATGATGAGGTTTTTTTGTAGATCATTTATTTTTATATATTCATCAAAAGTAATTCGGATACTTTTTTCTTTAAAATCAGTTGAAAAATTTTTCGGGTAACTACTTATCATCTTTGGAGGGGTTATGTCTTTATCGCCTCCTGTTATTGAACCTCTTTTGGCGCAATTCATAAGAGTTAAAGCAAAGAATAATAATAAAATAAATGATTTATTTTTCATTAGGATCAATTTTATGCTCATTAGACAACAAGTATCTATAACGGCTAGGTATTAAATTTATTAGAACTACAAAATAACAACATTTATTTAAGATTGTGAAAAAGCCATAGTTACTATGCTGATTTTTATTTTATCAGATTGTTGCAATGCCTTGGCGCAAGCTTCTAGTGTAGCTCCAGTGGTGAGAACATCATCTACTAAAAGAAAATGAATAGGTTCATCAAGGGTTTCGAGTTTACTGATAAAACGGTTTTTTTCAACGTTATTGCGTTCGGTCAATCTTTTTTTGGATTGACTTATGCCATATTCTTGTCTAAATAAAAGATTTTTGTTAATTGGGATTTTTAATACTTCCGATAAGCTTTCACAATAGGTGTCAATCTGATTGTATCCTCGTTCTTTTAACTTTTTAGGATGTAAGGGTACTGGAATGATATAGTTTACAGTACTAAAAACAGGAAGGTTTTGGAGGTGTTGAGCATGCCATTTGCCTAGTAAATTTCCTATTTCAGTACGTCCTTTGTATTTTAGATTATGAATGAGTTGTTGACCTATTCCTTTTTTGTGGTAATAAAACATAGAAGAAACATGTTCAATATTTATTCTTCCATAAAATTTAATAAATGCTTCATTATTGGTTTTTGTCCATTGATAGGTTAGGGGGAGTTCATGCCTGCATTCAAGGCATATTATTTGTTCATTATTAACTAATAAATTTTGACATCCTAAACATAAATCAGGGAAAAATAAATTAATCAGTTTTTTTAGCATTTCGTCGATTTTTTTTTCTGTAATAAAATTATTAAAATACATTTGATTAGTAACAAATTGAAATTAGAATGTTGTTAACGGATTCATTAACAGCCTATAAAATGGTTTCTGTAGCGCTGCTTTCAATAGCAGTTTCATTAAGCGTTAAATGTTATCAAGTTGTAGAGGAAAATCTTAAACTTCAGGAAGAAAAGGTTTTAGATAGAACGACTTATACTAATGATTTGAGTGAAATATTATTTCGATTCGATGCAGAAGTAAGAAAGAATAAAGAGTTAGTCGATAAACAAGTACAGCTTGAAAATGAACTAGTAAAAGTAAAAAAGAAACCATCTTAGGTGGTATAGATACTAACTAAGTTGGGGGTTTTTAAGATGTTTTAATAGAGTTCTTGCTGTAAAATAGTTAAGAATACGAAACTCTTTTGTAGTTAAAAGAACTTGAGAGTATAAAGTAAGAGTAAGTGTTTTTTTAAAAACCAAAAAGAATGTATTAAATTGATTACTAAAGGTTAGATAAGTTTATATCCCTAATATGACTTAATGAGAAGAAATATTGAGTGATATTATAAACACAATGCCAACTAAATAACTGATCTAATTGGTGGAGTGGGGGTTATACTTAAATAACTTTTTTAAAATTGTTGATTATATAAGGGGAGAAAACGGATTTTTTAAATCCGTTTTTTTATTTTTGCAATACTATGGCAAAACAAGACGATTTATTTAAAAATGTTATTTCGCACGCAAAGGAATACGGATTTATATTTCCGTCAAGCGAAATTTATGATGGTTTGAGCGCTGTGTATGATTATGCTCAAAACGGGGTAGAGTTAAAAAAGAATATTCGTGACTATTGGTGGAAATCAATGGTGCAAATGCATGAAAATATTGTAGGAATAGATGCTGCTATTTTTATGCACCCTACTACTTGGAAAGCTTCGGGTCACGTAGATGCTTTTAATGATCCGTTGATTGATAATAAAGATTCTAAAAAAAGATATCGTGCAGACGTTTTAATTGAAGACTATTGTGAAAAATTAAATCAAAAAGCACAAAAAGAAATAGAAAAGGCCAAATCTCGTTTTGGAGATGCTTTTGATGAAACTCAGTTTGTAGCTACTAATCCTAGAGTCGTTGAATATCTTTCTAAGAAAAAAGAAATCTTAGAACGTATGGCTCGTGGTTTAGATACTGGAAATTTAGCTGATGTTAAAGCGTTGATAGAAGAATTGGGTATTGCTTGCCCTGAATCCGGTTCAAAAAATTGGACTGAAGTACGCCAGTTTAACCTTATGTTTGGAACTAAATTAGGAGCTTCCGCAGATACTGCAATGGATTTGTATTTGCGTCCAGAAACAGCCCAAGGGATATTTGTAAACTTTTTAAACGTTCAAAAAACAGGGCGTATGAAGGTGCCTTTTGGTATTGCGCAAACAGGTAAAGCCTTTCGTAATGAAATCGTGGCACGTCAGTTTATTTTTCGTATGCGTGAGTTTGAACAAATGGAAATGCAATTTTTTGTAAAACCAGGAGAGGAAATGAAATGGTACGAATACTGGAAACAAACACGTTTAAAATGGCATAAGTCTTTAGGTTTGGGGGCTGAAAACTACCGTTACCACGACCATGAAAAATTAGCACATTATGCTAATGCTGCTTGTGACATTGAATTTAATTTTCCTTTTGGATTTAAGGAATTAGAGGGTATTCATTCACGTACTGATTTTGATTTAAAAGCACACGAACAACATTCGGGTAAAAAATTACAATATTTTGACAATGAGGAAAATGCAAGTTATGTGCCTTACGTAGTAGAAACCTCTGTTGGTTTAGATAGAATGTTCTTAGCTGTTTTTTCAAAAGCATTGCAAGAAGAAACTTTAGAAGATGGTTCTACACGTACAGTTTTGCGTTTGCCGTCAGTTCTTGCGCCTACAAAAGCAGCGGTTTTACCACTCATAAAAAGAGATGGTTTGCCAGAGTTAGCCAAAGAAATTATTGAAGACTTAAAATGGGATTTTAACGTAGCTTATGATGAAAAAGATGCTGTAGGTCGTCGTTACCGCCGTCAAGATGCTCTTGGTACACCGTTTTGTATTACGGTAGATCATCAAACATTAGAGGATAAAACGGTTACGATACGTCATCGTGACTCTATGCAACAAGATCGTGTAGCAATTGCTGATTTAAGAGCTATTATTCATAGTGAAGTTTCAGTTCGTAATTGGTTGTTAAAAATGAAATAGGTTTTTATTTTTAATCATAAAGATTTTAAGAGCCTGTCTGAAAAGGTATAAAACAATATTTAATCTGTCAATCTTGACGATAGGAAATATCAGAGTATCAACGTTATGTGATTTGTTTCGCTGGTTCGATTTGCTCAACCCTTCCTTTGGTCGAAATCATAAGATTGCATCTTTTCGGACAGCCTCTTTTATTTTATAAAATAAAAAACCTTGCAAAATCAACAAGGCATTTTTATCTATAATGTTTTTTTAGGCGTAATCAGGTTTAAAAGACATAGAATAAATAAAAAAAAGCTTTTTTTATACTTTAGTCTTGCTTTATGATTTAAAAATAATTTATTTATCCTCAGTTAAAGCATTCCAGCCCCTCGCTTTTAATTCAATTTTTGTATTGGCACGAGTAACTAGATGTATGCCTTCTTCATCAGGTGCTATATGACCTATGATAGTAAAATTGGGATTTCCTTTTAATTTATCGTAATCATCCATTTTAATGGTAAATAACAACTCATAATCTTCGCCACCATTTAATGCTATTGTAGTACTATCTATATTAAATTCTTCGCATACGTTAATAAACTGAGGGTCCAATGGTAGTTTTTCTTCATACAGATTACAGCCTACTTGGGATTGTTTGCATAAATGTAGGATTTCAGAAGATAAGCCATCTGAAATATCAATCATAGAAGTAGGGCGTATTCCTAATGCTTTTAAAATTTCAGGAACATCTTTTCTGGCCTCTGGTTTTAATTGGCGTTCAACCAAGTAAGCGTATTGATCTAAATCCGGTTGATTATTAGGGTTAACTAAAAAAACCTGTTTTTCTCTTTCAAGCACTTGCAACCCCATGTAAGCAGCCCCTAAATCGCCCGATACAACTAACAAATCATTTGGTTTTGCACCATTTCTATACACAATATCTTTTTCTTCTGCCTCCCCTAGCGCGGTAATAGATAGGATTAAGCCTTTTTGAGAAGAAGTGGTATCGCCCCCTATTACGTCTACTCCATATTGTTTAGCTGCTAAAGAAATGCCTGCATATAACTCTTCTAGTGCTTCCAAACTAAAACGATTGGATATAGCAATAGATACTGTAATTTGAGTTGCTTTTGCATTCATAGCATAAATGTCAGATAAATTGACTACTACTGACTTATAGCCAAGATGCTTTAAAGGCATATAGGCCAAATCAAAATGAACGCCTTCAATTAATAAATCCGTTGAAACTACTGTTTGTTTAGAACCAAAATTCAATACCGCCGCATCATCTCCAATTCCTTTTAAAGTAGAAGCATTGGTAATTTTAAAATGCTTGGTTAAATGTTCTATTAATCCAAATTCCCCTAATTGACCTACACTTGTTCTTGGAGACATTTTATCTTCAATCATAATTTTTTAATTTACAAAACAAAGGTACAAACTAAAAGTGAAACCCTATATAATCCCAAATTACACATTAAAAATTTATTATAAATAAAAAGTTGTAAATCTATTTTA
Organism: Flavobacterium columnare; assembly: GCF_014844295.1. Lineage (NCBI taxonomy): Bacteria > Pseudomonadati > Bacteroidota > Flavobacteriia > Flavobacteriales > Flavobacteriaceae > Flavobacterium > Flavobacterium columnare. The sequence continues at coordinate 1,579,966 of NZ_CP054494.1, read as the reverse complement.
GGATTAAGTATAAATATGTGAACTTTTTTAGGACGAGACAAGCTGCAAAAAATGTATGGAGTAACAAAAAAAGAAAATCAACTACAATCTAAAGTAAATTGAAGTTAATTTTCTTTTATAATTTCTATCGTTTAAAAATCACTTTTTTGTAATATTCTTATTATCAAATACTTCCCTTGTAAGGGACACTTTTTTCTAAAAAGATCGTAGAAGTAGCAGCGGGTTATTTCCTGCCAGTCCAATAGGATCTTGAGAGATATAATTTCCAATAGTACAATCGTAATATCGAAACCTGTTGTAATAAAGACCTTCTAATTCGGGGTCTTCATACTGTCCGAGTTGTCTAAAAGGAATAAAGTCTGGGGTTAGATTAATAGGCGAGCTAAAATTGCGTAAACCTCCGTAAATATTATAGTCTGTGCTCCATACTAAAGAGCCCTTTTCGTTATAACATTGTAGGGGTCTGCCTATATAATCAGAAATTATACTAAATTGTTCTTCTCCTTGTATTTTAGCACTAGGTACAAAGCTGTTTTCTTGGTAAATCCAAGTAACTAAATCCTCTACGGTTTCTTTTTGACTTAGATAAACTTCTCCTAGATCGTTAACAGAAGTTTCTGCCTCCTGCCCTTTTAGATATGTCCACTGGTGTAAAAGAACGTTCCCATCCTAAAAAGATGAAACAACGAACAGTTTTTTAGCCTGTTCGTTGTTTTATTTCTTTAAAATCACTTATTTAGAGAAGAGAAAAAATGAATATTATTAGCTATTTCACTATCAATAAATTCTTTTGTTATTGTATCACCATTGCCAATAGCATCAATAAAAAACAACTCTTTAATATGAGATAATCTATATTCTTTTTCTAATTCATTATCAGCTTCAGATATAGCTTCAGATATTTTGTCATTCTTTAACAGAAAACCATTTTGTCTTCTTTTTCTAGCGTTTGTATTTACTTCAATTATCATTTCATTTTTACCAATATTAAAGGCAGATTTTATTTTATTTAAACATCTTTCTAAATTCTCAATATCTTCTTTTTCCTTATTAATTCTTACTAATAAGGATAATGATGATTCAATCCAAGTCCAAATATTTTTATCGCTAGTTAATTCATATGTTAAAAAATAATTCTGAAAACTTAGAATATCATCTTTTAAGTTAATTAAATATAGTTTATATAAAATATTATTTAATTGCTGTTGAATTTCAGATTCATTATTACTATTATTAATAATGTCAATATCTTCATTTATGCTGAAGCCCTCTATTTTTAAAGTTTTTTCTTTTATCTTTTCTAATAAATCTTTCATGTATGTAAAATAATTTAAATTATGACTATTTTTACTAAGACCCCAGGGTCATAATCACTTAATGCACTTCCGATTGCTGAACCAGCTCCCCTGTTATCAGATGGATTGATATAACGTACACTTGCTCCAGATCCACCTTCTTTAAACATTGCCATAGGCCACTCATCTCTATCAAAACCTGTTTTTGTTGGAATGTTCTTCAGTGATGCTTTTCTATTTGCTGCTGCATTAATTCTTTCAATAGTTACAATATCAGGGTGACCTTTTTTTATTGCGTCTTCTATATGTTGTGCTGTTTCAGGAAAATCACTTTTTTTGATTGTTGCAACTATATCATGTGTTACACCGTCCCCAGCTGTAACCTTAACTTTACAATCTAATCCGAAAATGTCAATCCATGCGTTTGTGTTTTTTACGTAAGCATAAAGATTAGGATTACCACCTAATAACCTTATTGGATCTTGACTTAAATACAACCCTGTTTCGGGATTATAATACCTAAATCGGTTATATGCTAACTCAATATCGTGATCATAATATTGTCCTTGATATAAGAACGGAATCAAGTTTTGATCTCCTTCTATTTTACGTGTCTTTCCGTAAATATCAAGTTCTCTTTCCCAAATTAATTTTCCGTTACTATTATAAGCTTGTACAGGAGTTCCTAAATAATCATTTATGATGCTATAAACTTCCTCTCCTAAAATCTTTGCGCTTGGGTTGTAATTATTCGTATCATATACCCACGTAACTAGATTATTAACCTTTTCTTTTTGACTTAAAAAAACTTCTCCTAGATTATTAACAGAAGTTTCATGTTCTTCTCCTTTTTGGTAATCCCACTCATGTAAAAGAACGTTTCCATCCTAAAAAGAGGAAACAACGAACAGTTTTTTAGCCTGTTCGTTGTTTGGTATTTTTAATTTATTATTTCATAACTCTCTTTATAAGGGACTCTTTTTTATAAAAAGATCGTAGGAGTAGCACTGCTCAAAAAAAGTTAGATACTATTTGGAGAGAGTACATATTAGCCTCTTTTTTATTAATCAATTGTAACTAAATAATCTTGGGTAAGTTTATCTTTAAAAAAGAATTTATCAAATTCTATGAAATTGTTTAAAAAATCATTAGTAACTATTTCTTTTTCATATTCTGTAGTTTCAAAAGTGTCATACTTAATACTTATAGCCCAATGATAACTTGGTTCACTAATTAAGAAATAGACATCTCCATAATCTTCAATATCTTGTAAAAAATTACAGAACTTTAGATATGTTTTGTTTTCAGAAAAAGATGAATGAAAAAAATCGGTGATTATCGATATGATATATTCTTTATACAGTTCTCTGTTAAAGATTTTCTTTCTATCATTATCTGTTTCATCAATAAATATAAACTCCTTTAACATATTAATCATTACATTTTATGAATTTCGAAAATAATTTTGATGCAGTATCACTATTAATAGTTATTTGTGTTTCTTTTAGTGCTCTTGGAGCTTCTAACCCCCTTAGCACTTTGTCAGGATTTGCTAATTTAGGACCTATCACCATATCATAATCATGTATTAAATCTCCTTTTCGAGCTTTTGTTACAAAATCTGCCCATTCATCATTTGGTGTATCAAAGGTTTTAATTTTTAAATTAGTTAGTTGATCATCAGGAATATCAAATTTCACAATATCTGTCACTCCTCTTCCCATTTTTTCTAATCGTGCGTTATATTTTAAAGTTTCTTCTAAAGATGAGCTGGTATATAAAGCTCCTTTGCCTGATGAATTAAAGTCTAAATTAGGCCTATTTTTTGATAAATCTATCCCATTGACCCTTATTGATTCAGCACCTGCTTTACTCGTTCCATGGAATAATTCAATTAGACCAAATAAATCTACAAATACATTGCAGTCTTTAACAAAAATATAAAATTTAGAGACATTTCCATTATAACGTAGAGGATCTTGAGAGATATAATTTCCAATAGTACAATCGTAATATCGAAACCTGTTGTAATAAAGACCTTCTAATTCGGGGTCTTCATACTGTCCGAGTTGTCTAAAAGGAATAAAGTCTGGGGTTAGATTAATAGGCGAGCTAAAATTGCGTAAACCTCCATAAATATCATAGTCTGTGCTCCATATTAAAGAGCCCTTTTCGTTATAACATTGTAGGGGTCTGCCTATATAATCAGAAATTATACTAAATTGCTCTTCTCCTTGTATTTTAGCACTAGGTACAAAGCTATTTTCTTGGTAAATCCAAGTAACTAAATCCTCTACGCTTTCTTTTTGACTTAGATAAACTTCTCCTAGATCGTTAACAGAAGTTTCTGCCTCTTGCCCTTTTAGATATGTCCACTGGTGTAAAAGAACGTTTCCATCCTAAAAAGATGAAACAACGAACAGACTAAAAAACTGTTCGTTGTTTGGTATTTTTAATTTATTATTTCATAACTCTCTTTATAAGGAAAGATTTTTTTAAAAGATCATGACCATTAATATAATAAATCAATATTTAACAAAACATTTTCATTAATTTCATCATCTGTTCTGTATAATAAAAAAGAAGAAATAATAATATCATCATTTAAATCAATAAGTTTTCTTGGTTCTAAAATTACTTTTTGGCCTTTACCATACAACGGAATTTTTTCCCACTGTTTTGAACAGATATCCTCCCAATTTTTTAATAAATTGCCAGGGATAATAGATAAATCTTCAATTTCTTCCTTTATATTATAAACCCCTTTATTATCATCATAGGTCATTCCAAAATCATTAGCTATAATATTTTTGTTTTCAATACTATAAATAGGATAAGAAAAAGGATTAATACCCCAAGTTATTATTATTATTCCTTCAGCAAATAATTTTTCAATTAAATCAGTATTTGTAAATTCATGAATTAAATCTAGTTTTCTATGACTATAGTTTTCATCAATAATGGTTTTCATTTTTTCTAAATCAACTAAACAAAAACCTAAATGACTAAACGCATCGAAATATTTGTATACGTTATGATTTAAAGAATTTTGATTGCTTTGAGTTTTATTAAAATTCAAAACAATAGTTAGAATATTTGTCGGAAGTGGTATTGCGTTTAAAATTTCATATTGATTTATAGGATAATCTACATATACACTATAATCAACGTTTACATTTTCATGAAATTGGACTAAGCTATCCTGACTGTAATCTAAAATAGATAAATTATTAATAGCCCCCCTAAATAAATGCCTTTTTTCTATTTTTTTCTCACCAAATATTTTTTCATCATAAAAAAAAATCTGATCATTTAAGTTAAAAATTAACTTAATATTGTAATTTGAAAGATTATCTAATTCTGTTTCAATGAGATATTCAATATTATTAATTTTTACTTTTATTGTTGAATTATGAGTTCTAAAAGCTATAGTTTTTGTATTTTCCATTTATAAATTTAATTACATTTTATTTCAACCCCTTGATCTTTAGCCCATTTTTTCACTAAATCCCAAGCTTCAGAAGGAGAGACATTTTTCTTTATTAAGTCTCCTTTTGTTCCGTCTGCAGCTATTATATGTAGATCTCCTTTAACGTTTGCTAAGGCAGGATTATTATAATGATTTTCTAAGCTTTTTAACCATTGATCGTTTGTTAATCCTTTTGCTTTAATTTGATCTGCTTTCACAAGTGGTTTAGTATTTGTTCCAATACCATTATAACCATGCATAGCACTATGTTCGCTCCCCGTAAATTGCGTGTCATCGAAATACATACTAGGAACACCTGTTTGGCTATTAAAAGGTTTTACAGCTAGGTCAGTTGCGGCTTGATGAGGAACCATGTGGTGTCCTTGATGAATAGGATTACTTAAAGGCATTAAACCTAAAACATCAACAAAAGTATTTAAGTCATGAACATAAGAATATAAACGAAATCCACCTAAAACCGACACAGGATCTTGACTTATGTAAGTTCCTGTTTCTGGATTATAATACCTAAATCGGTTATATGCTAACTCAATATCGTGATCATAATATTGTCCTTGATATAAGAACGGAATCAAGTTTTGATCTCCTTCTATTTTACGTGTCTTTCCGTAAATATCAAGTTCTCTTTCCCAAATTAATTTTCCGTTACTATTATAAGCTTGTACAGGAGTTCCTAAATAATCATTTATGATGCTATAAACTTCCTCTCCTAAAATCTTTGCGCTTGGGTTGTAATTATTCGTATCATATACCCACGTAACTAGATTATTAACCTTTTCTTTTTGACTTAAAAAAACTTCTCCTAGATTATTAACAGAAGTTTCATGTTCTTCTCCTTTTTGGTAATCCCACTCATGTAAAAGAACGTTTCCATCCCAAAGATAACGATTTGTTTTTTCATTACAAATCTTTTTTATTCTTCTTCCTAAAGCGTCATATTCCATGGTTACAAGGGTGCCATCGGGTTTTTTTACACTTTTTAGCATCCCGTTGCCATACCAGTTGTATTCCCAATCGCCTCGTTGCCATTGTTGGTTGTTTCTTTCTTCTAGTTCTTGTTTTTCTTTTAATCGGGTGTATTCTTGTTTTTCTTCTTTTGTATAAATACGGTCTGTTTGTAAGTAGTAGGCTAGTTCTCCTCGTTTGGGTTTGGTGTCTGAAATTTCTTCTATAAAGAAAGAAAATCGGGCTGGTTTTTCTTTTTCTTTTTCCTCTTGACGTTTTTGTATTTGTGCTTGTGCTACGTTGCGTTTGCTTTTTAGGCGCAGGTTTCCTTCGGCATCGTATAGGTAGTGCCAGTCTAGGTCTTTTAGGAGTTTGCCTCCTTTGCCATATACGCGGTCTTTTTGTTCTTTGGTTTTGTAAAGGTTGCCTACTTCATCGGGTAGTTTGTAGTCGTAGCTTCCGTCTTCGTATTGGGCGGAGGCAAGGTTGCCAAAACGATCGTATACATATTGTACTTGTCCTCCTGTAAGGGCGTTTATGGTTTGTTGCAATCGGTGGTTGGCGTTCCAGGTATAGGTACGATGATAGGTGTCTTTATGTCCTCGGTGTACTTTTTGGGCAATGGGTCTTCCTGCGGCATCATACTGCATACTTAGGGTAAGCCCTCCTGTAATGCTTCGTTCTATTTCTTGTCCTAGGGCATTGTGTTTGAGCTGGGTTTCCCAGGCTTGTTTTTGGGCTTCTTTTAGAGCGGTTGTTTGGGCTGTAATTTTTTCTAAAAGACCTTTTGGGTTATAGGTGTTTTGTACTTGGGCTCCTAGGGAGGAGGTCATCTTGATGCGGTTTCCGTTGCGGTCGTATTCAGAAATGATTGTAAATCCTTGATCGCCCTTGAAGTCACTGGTTTGGGTTTCTTTTATAACGCGTCCCATTTTGTCTCGTTCTAAAAGAATGCTGACATCTTGGTTTTTGGCATGTAAGAGTTGGCCTAGCTTGTTATACGCAAAACTTTCCCAAGTTCCGTCGTTATGGTGGGCTCGTACAATGCGTCCTAGGGCATCGTACTGGTATTCAGACCATCGGTTTTCGGGTCTTTGGGTTCGGATTACCCATCCGTTTGCGTTGCGCTGGTATCTTCTGGTTAGGGCATCAAATCCTTCTTCTTGGGTAATGTGTCCTGCTTTGTTTCTTGTAAAACGGTATTTTTCGTTGTGTTCGTTGGTAATGCTTACCAATTGTTCCATTTTGTCGTAGTCAAAAAAAACTTTGGTTTTGTTTTCCTCACGCATTTTAAGACTTCCTAGGGGGGTATAATCAAACTTTATGGTATGATGTTGGTCTTGTGCTTCTATTACTTCATCGTAGGCGTTGTATACGAGTGTTGTAACGTTGTGGTCGGCTCCTTTTATGGAGGTAATTCTACCTAAGATGTCGTATCCAAAGGTTTGTGGATTGCTTCCTGGGCTTTGTACGCTAATGACTTCTCCACGGTAATTGTAGTCCCATAGGGTAGCATTTCCTTCATGATCGGTAAAGGAAATAAGGTTGTGTTGGGCGTCGTATTCTAGTTTAGATCGGTTGCCTTCTTTGCTTATTTCGCTAATGAGTCCTTTTGGGTTATAATCAAGTTGGGTAATGCCGTTATCGGGTTCTATAATACTGTTAAGGAGGTATTTTTGATTTTTTTTGTAGGTATAGGTGGTTTGATTGCCTTCGGGATCTATTACAATAGATAGGCGTTGTTCTTTGTCGTAAATATATTGGGCTACGCTGGCATCAGGATATACTATAGAGGTTTTGTTTCCAAATTCATCATAGGTATATCCGGTCATGTGGCCTTCTGGGTCTATCTGACGATAGATTTCCATATACTCGGTATATTCGGTAAAATGGCTGTTTCCAAGAGGATCTGTAACTTGGGTTACGAGCTGATTAGGTTCGTAGTAGTAGGTGGTTACGGCTTGGTTAGCATCTCTAACAAGGTTGTATCCTTTTTCAGGAAAATACTCTATCCAGCCTTCTTGCCAACCGCCATCGCCCCAAGTGTGGGTACATTTTGCACCTGTTTTGGTACCGTCGTATTCCCAATAGAAAGTCTGCCCGTTTCGGTCGGTTTTTTCGATCATGAGATGATTTTGGTATTTTATATGGGTGCTTTTTTGCAAAGCATCTGTAATACGAATCATGTTGTGATCTTGGTCGTAGGAATAGGATATTAGTAGGTCTTCTCCTTTTTGATGAATGAGGGAGAGTTGTGTAATGAGTCCTATGCTATTGGTATAGGCTTTTATTTTTCTACCCGCACAGTCTTCTATCATTAGAAGATGGTCTCCGTTTAGATAAAGTCGGGTTGTAAGTCCTGCTTTGTCTATAATTTGGGTCATACGGTATTGGTTATAACCGTTATAATGATCAAAAATATAGGTGGTAAAAGAGGTATGATCAAAAGCTTGGTAATGGTTGGAATAACGGGTAACGGTGATTTTTTCTTGTCTAAGATAAAAATCATCACCTATTTCTAGTAGGGGAAAAGCAACAATTCTGCCATCTTCTAATCGTAATCCTAGGGCTTCTTCTTCTGGAAATAATTCTACGCAACGGTCGTAATTACAATGTACCCCATGTCCTAACCAGCCTTTAAAGGCGGAGTCTGAATACCATTGTCTTTCCCATTTTATGGGTTGAGGCGATGGGATTTCAAAATCGGTTCCTTCATAAAAAACAGCTCCGTTGATAAGATTAATAGGCTCAAATCCTGCTTTACAAAGTAGTTTGCTAAGCGAGTTGGGACCAACGGAATTTTTTAGTAAATGATTGAATGCTTTTTTCCCGTATTTCATTAGGGTACTAAAACCTATACTGGATAGGAGTCCTGTTAAGGCTCCTCCCCAGTCAGGTACATAAGGTCCCCCCACCATCACAGGGGGTCCTGTAGGAATAGGTATAGAAAAAGAGGTTGGGGCAAATAGGGTAGGCGCAAAAGGAATCATCTTTTTGCCAATTTTAGTTTTTCCTAAACTAAGGGAAAGAGGAATTCCTATATCATTACAGGTCATTACGGAATACCCTTTGGGGCTTAATCGGGTTCCGTCTGCATATACATTTTGTGATGAAAAAAAGTTCATACTTTCATGTCCAATAATGGGGGTCATCAACCAAGGAGGCGTAAAGAGAGGGATATGTACTAAGGGTATAATAATACCACTGGTGTCAGAAACACCTCTTTTCATACCATTAACATGTACGGTAGCTCCTACAAAAGGAATGTAGTCTGCTGGATCTATAACAATACCTATATAGGGGTGAAAGGGATTGAAAGGAGGCAGCGTTGTAAAATGAATATCTATACCTATTACGGGTGTAAAGTGATTATCTGCTAATAACATACTTGAAATGTGTTTTTTTTAAGTGTTTTCATAGACTGGTTGGGTAGATGAGGATATTTTTTTGGCATATTCTCTCCACTCTTTACCGTAAATGGATTGCATTCTTTCTTCTATCTGATGTTTTTCAGATGTTGTAATATTTGTACTATTTATACAAAGGTATTTTTCTGTGATAAATGCAAAATTGATAACCTTTAATAATTCGTCCGACAGGTGGTATCCTTTTTCAAAACTATTTTTGATGATTTTTTGGTATAAATGATTACTGTCATTTTTAATGAGTAGTAGTGCATAAATATTGGCTAAAATCATCTGTTCTATCATTTCAACGTTTTCGGCTATTTGAGCTTGTTTGATAAAGTTTTGTATAGCTTCCTCTTTTTTTCCTGTCATACTGTAATAAGAAGCTTTGTAGGAATAGAGTTGTATGAGTGTGCCTGCTAATTCAGGTTTTTTTTGATAGTTTGCTTCTGCTATTAGAATACCTTTGTCTAGTAAACGTAAGGTTTTAGCATCATCTTTGAATTGAAATAAAAAACCAGCGTAAATCAAATGGGCAGATGCCCAAAAAGAAGGGTCTCCTGTAGATTGTGTTAGGGTAAGCATTTGTTTTCCCCAATAATGTACTTGTTCTTTGTCATTTTTAGATGCGCTTTCGCCTATTTCAAAAAGATACTTTCTGAATTTAACTTGTGGATCGTTGGGATTTCCTTGCGTGGCTAATTCTTTATAAGAACTTGCCATATTTTGATCGGGAACGTCTATTGTGACAGCCAGGGTGTCAAGATTATCTACAAGTTTTGTATGTTTTTCTTTTCCTTTGAAATCAATCAAAAGTATTCCGTAATCCTTAAGGATGGGTGAAAGGAGTTGTTTTATAAAAAGATGATAATTTTCATAATTAGATACTTTTTTAGGAACCAGACTTATAATGATTAGATTCTCTTTTTTGGATTCAAATTTTTTAAAACTTACAAGTAGTCGAATAAAAAGATCTTTCAGTTCATTTGAATTTTTATGAGATATTGTATAAAATTCTTTTTTTAATTCTTCAAATTCTATCCAATTCCAATGAGGATAACTTTGTAAATCTCTATCAAAAGAGGTTATCCATTCGTTTGTAAAATCATAAATGTACTGATTTTCGTTTTCAAAATCAATGGAAAAAAGAAGGAAAGAATCAGGACTTTTGCCATGTTCTGATGCTTCTATTTGAATAAATCCATTAACTAAAATAAAGTCTTCTTGGTAGCATACTAGTTGAAACAACCTAGCTTTGGGTTTGTTTTTTCTGGCATTAGTCCAAAGCTTGGCTATTTTACTTATGCGAACGGCAATAGGGTTGTGTTCGTTGCTTTGCATATTAGGTTAGTTAAGGTTTACAATTCCTCCTTTTACATTGGTCATGGCAGAGCCATTTACGTTAACGGTTGTAGATTCTATAGCTACTTCTGTTTCTCCGTTTATTCCTATTTTAGGTGCTTTTTCTTCAATAAGGGATTCGCTGTTGGTTTTTACAGAGGTGGTACCTGTTATTTCTGCTTCTTTTGTTTCTATTTTTACTTTTACATCGCCGCTAATTACAATTGTACCGTCTTTTGTCATTTTAATTTCTGCTCCTCCACAAGTAAATGTAATGCTTTCATTGGCATTAACAGTGGCATTTCCTGCTCCGTCAAATTTTAAATCAACACTGCCTTTATCGGTAAGGTGTACACTTCCCGCATTATCGTCCATGTGTAATTTGTTTCCGCTGGCTGTTTGCAAACCTTTGATGTAGTTGCCTGATCCGCCTTTGCCTGCGCTAGCTTTGCCATTAAACATGGCTCCAAATACAAAGGGTCTTTCGGCATTGCCATTGTCAAATCCTACAATTACTTCTTCTCCTACTTCAGGAATAATGTGCATTCCTTTTCCCTTTCCTGCATAAGGGGTTACGACTCTTAACCAAGGAGTGGTTAATCCTTTTTTCTTTTGCCAAGGAAATTGGACCTTTATCATTCCTTGTGGGTTGTCATTTTGCATGACAATGGCTGATTGTTCTTCGCAGGTAGGAAAAGCGTCTTCATCAAAGAATGGTGAAATAAAGATATCAGGTATGCCTACAAATTCGTTGTAATATTCACTGCCATCATGGTAATGATAGATTTCAATGATGCGGTAGGTTTCCATGGCTTTGGCATTGATGTCGGATATTTTGGCTTTACCTCCTATTCTTAGTTTGGGATCACGGCTTCTTCCTCTTACTTGCATAGTGTGTTCACGACTTTCTTTCTGACGACGTGCCATTTCTTTTAGATCTTTTTCTACGGTTTGTTGTGAGGTGGCATTAAAAAGCATTTCAGATTTTTTTCGGAATACTTTTTCAGAGGCTTCTATTGCTGCTTGTTGAAAGGGGTTTGTTTTTCGTTGAACGTTGTTTTTTACAGCGTCTGAATCTTTTTCTTTTACTTCGGCTGAAATACTGTCGTATGATAAATATTTGAAAAGTTGAGGTTTGATCATCATTTCAAATTCTATGTCTATTAAATCTATGTTTTCACCTAATTCTATGGTGTCTTTGATTTCGTTTCCAAAAATTAGACTTTGGCCGTCGTAATAAAAGTATTCGCCATATCTGTGGGCTAATCTTTTAATGAACTGGTAGTCTGATTCTTTGTATTGTACACAATACGGAATGGTGTAATCTGTATTGATGTTTTTAGTAGATATTGCTACTTCTCCGTTGTACTCCGCTAGGGCTTGTTTAATGATTTCGTCTAGTTTTTTATTTTCATAGCTTTGGCAATCTTTGCCATTTTCTAATAGTATGCTAGGAGAATGCCCTGTGATGTAGAGTTTTCCATACCCACCTCCTTCGTCTTTTTTATTACGAATATTGGCTATTATTCCGGTAAAAGTTTGTGTAATGCTACCAAAACGATGGAAATTAATACTTATTTTTTTTCCTAATATGTTTTTAGAATTTTCCATTACGTAGCCTTCGAAACTGTCTAGAGAGTCGTCGGGTGTAATGATTGTAAAGATATCATGTTCGTTGGTAAATTGTTTTAAATCAACTGTATATGTATTTTTTGCTAAAAAATCTTTGCCATCTATACGAAGGGTGCAATAAACTAAAGGACTGTCTTTGTCGTTTAAAAAATCATGAAATGTTTTTTTTGAAAAATGTTTTTTAAGGTCATCAGGATGGTTTAATCTTCCTATTAACCCATCGTTTTTTTGGGGATTCTCAAAACTTCCCATTTCCTCTGTTTTTTGATTGTTTAAATAGTGCCCTGCGTTTTTAATAGTGTCTTTGTTGGCTACTAATTGGTTAAATGCGGGGCTGGATAATTGCTCAGAAGCTTTTTGAGTTGCTTCTGTTTCGATGGTTTTTATGGATTCTTGTTTTAGTTGTTCAACAAGTTGTGTTTTAACTCCGTCTAATCCATTTTTTATCGGATTTTTTGAATCTGTATCTTTAAGCGGCATATCCTTAGTTTTTAGAGTTTAATTATGATATCTTTATTGTTAAAAGAAATGAATTATCGCCACTTTTTATCGTGTGATACGCCATTTACGTCAAAGTTCTTAGCAACAATACGAATGGATATTTGTAAGGGCTCTTTGCTTTCTGAAGTAAAATGTTCTTCAAAAAAGATGCAATATCCTTTTTCAAATTGTAATTCTTGCAATTTGCTCATAGCGTCTCTACGATAAAAGATGATTCTACCGTCTTTAGATTTGTTGTGGTCTAACATCCAGTCTAAAAAATCAGGATTTCCTGTACTTTCAATACGAATAAATATTTCTCCTCCCTGTGGCATTCCTTGTGGTTTGCCTGTGTTATCGATTGATTGTGTAAAATTGTACTTACATTCTAAAATATTGTACATGTTACCATCTAATTCCAATTTGGCTAAAAATGACATATATATTAATTTTTAAATTTTTTCTATTTTTGTTTGAATCAAGTTGTCCTCTTTATAATAATTGCATTGTTTTTCTATTACTTTTCCTTCGTATCCAATTAGATATTCATAATGCCAACCTTCTTTCTTTTTGTTTTTAAACCTACCTTCCCAGATAAGGAAATGGTCTTTGTCATAATATTTTATGTAACCAGTTCCTGTTTTTCCTAAAAAGGATTGATAGACTTTTTTTCCTTCTTTGGAGCATACGGTATAGGTGTTTATGAAATGCCCTTTTTGATCGGTTTCAAAACGTATGTGCAATTTTCCTGTTGGGTAAAAATCCTGTTGAATCCCTGCTAAATTATCCTTTTGATAATTCCTGTCTTCTATTACTTTTTGGGTTTTAGAGTCAAAGATTTTAGAGTTAATTAGCTCTCCTTTTTGTGAGTAGATATGTTCTTCACTTATTGTATTTTGATCCAAAAGGGGTAGATATTTTTTCCATTTTCCCACTTTGATTCCATTGACAATCTTGCCTTGTTCAAAAGATTTTTTGTCGCATTCAACTATTTTAACGAAAGCTTCTTGTGTTATTTGTTGCAGACTATCAATTAATAAGGAATCTTTTTTTTGTACAAAAGAGGAATCTGTATAAAGTTCTGCTTTATACCTGCCTTTTTCTTGTTTACAAGCTGTTTGTATAGAAAGAAATAGAAGAAATAATAATTGATGTGTTTTCAAGGTCTAAAAAATTTGATGTTATCATTATCTATTTCTCTACTTCCCCACCAACTATCAGCGTCGCATTTTTCAGTCCCATTGCCAGTGGCTCCTCTTCCAGCTCCTCTGGAGCAAAATTCGTCATCTTCAAATAGCTGTCCTCTACGTACTTGAGTAACAATTTCTACATGAGTGCCTCCAAAGGCTGCAATGTCTCCTCTTTGTACGTCTTGTTTTTTGACAAATTTGAGTTTTTCTCCGTTCCATACTTGTTTGGCGGATAAGTACTTGCCATTAAAAAGAATGTTGTAACCGGCCATAAATAAAGCTTCGCCTACAAATAAATTGCAAGACCATTTAGCATCTTCTCCATAAAATACTACATAATATCCTGATTCCCATTTGTCATAAGCTCTTTTTAGAGTAGAATAATCAGAATCGGTTACTTTTCTATCTTTATCAAGTTTTGCTAATAGAAGTAAATATTTTCTTTGGGTTAGGACAAACCAAGAACTGTCCATCCATTTTTTGCTGAATCCATTAGATGTTGAAGGAAAATGAAGTGGTTTCCTTTTGGCACCAGTTAGCATACTGTTTTTTGTTAAGAAATAACCTTTGTTTTCATAAAAATCCTTATAACTATTCATTATAACTTGATCATTGGCTATTTTTTCTGCTTCCCTAGCTACTTTTTCGCTCATAATTGTTTAGAAATTTAAAAATTATTTTAATTCTAATCTTGGGGTTACAAGTGATATGTGTAAAAGTTAATGTTTTAATAAAAAAAGGAGTAACAAAAATTGTTACCCTTTTTTTTAAAAAAATATTATACCCATTCGTTTTCGTAAGCTCCAGAGCCTAATTCGATTTTTTTAGCCGAAATAGTAAACGTTTCAGTTAAGGGGTTTACACCTGTTGAATCAAAGTTTTCTCTGAATTTTACTACGTAAGCTTCTGAGAATTTTAATTCTTTTAGGACAGCATCGCTATCTCTTTTAAAGAATTTTACACTGCCATCTTTTCTTTCAAATGAGTTGGTCATCCACTCAAAGAAAGAAGTATCTGCTGTTCCTTCAATTGTTAATTCAATTTTTCCTCCTCTAGTTACAGTAGAAGGTCTACCTGTTGCGTCAGTTTCTTGGAATAAACCATAATTTATGTTTAATACTCTGTACTCTTTTCCTGCTACTGATAATTTAGTTTTAAATGACATGTTATAAAAGATTAAAAATTACAAATGAAGATATATTTGCTTAAGGGGTATGCGAAAAAAGGTTATAAAAATGATTTTATAAAAAAGTTCTGCTTGGTGCAAACCAGTTAAAAAAGAACTATTTTGTGTTTGAAGTATCATTCATATATTTATTTTTAATAATAAAACCACTTATGGAAACATATACGGATCGAATTTAACAAATTATATTAAAAAAAACAATTTTTTTAATATTTAAATTTAAAGAAATATTTCTTTGGTTGTAGGTAAAAATAGATGTTGTTTAACGAAATTCTAGTGTTTTAAGGCGGTGGAAGAGCAAATAATCTTTTGTTTCTTGTAAAAAAATAAATCAATTATTTTTTTAATGGAAGATTTTTTATGAATGTTTTAGCTTTTATACTTAGCCTTATTGAATATTGTATGTATAAGTGGTGTTTTTTTGTGATCAATGGCAATATTTCTTTTATCCTCAACTTTTGTTCTTGATCCGTTTTTGACTTGATCCTAAATATTGATTAAATTCCAAAATAAAAAACCCTCAATCTCTTAAAGATTAAGGGTTTTGTGCGGGTGATAGGACTCGAACCTACACGTCTTGCGACACCAGATCCTAAGTCTGGCACGTCTACCAATTTCGCCACACCCGCGAAATTTTCAATCTTAAACCTTTTGGGTGGTTGCTGATTGCGAGTGCAAATATAGATATATTTTTTTAATGACAAATATTTTTTTTACTTTTTTTTTTTTAAAAAATGTGGTTAAATTTTTAAAAAGACCTTTCGATTATTTGATTCTGCAATTTGTATATTTGACTTTTACTTTATGAACTGAACATGGAAAATATTAAACAGTACGTTCAAGATAACAAAGAACGTTTTATTAATGAACTAATCGACTTATTAAAAATACCTTCAGTAAGTGCTGATAGTGCTTATTCACAAGATGTAATTGATACTGCTGATGCCGTAAAGAAGAGTTTGGAAAACGCGGGATGCGATTTCGTTGAGCTCTGTGAAACGCCTGGTTATCCGATTGTTTATGGTGAAAAAATTATAGACAAAAATTTGCCAACGGTTTTGGTGTATGGTCATTATGATGTGCAACCTGCTGATCCTATTGAATTATGGGATTCGCCTCCTTTTGAACCTGTAATAAAAAAAACGGATTTGCATCCTGAGGGAGCTATTTTTGCGCGTGGTGCTTGCGATGATAAAGGACAAATGTATATGCACGTAAAAGCTTTTGAATACATGATCCAAAACAACTGCTTGCCTTGCAATGTGAAATTTATGATTGAAGGAGAAGAAGAAGTAGGCTCGAAAAGTTTAGGCTGGTTCGTTGAAAGAAACCAAAATAAATTGGCTAATGATGTTATTTTAATTTCTGATACAGGCATGATTTCTAATCAACAACCGTCTATTACAACTGGTTTAAGAGGGTTAAGTTATGTGGAAGTAGAGGTAACAGGACCAAACCGGGACTTACATTCTGGATTGTATGGTGGAGCAGTAGCCAATCCTATTAATATTCTAACAAAAATGATTGCGTCTTTGCATGATGAAAATAATCATATTACCATACCTGGTTTTTATGACAAAGTAGAGGAACTGTCTACTGAGGAAAGAACGCAAATGGCAAAACGTCCTTTTAGTCAAGAAGCATACAATAAGGCGTTAGACATTGCGGAGGAATATGGAGAAGTAGGTTATACTACCAATGAGCGTAATTCTATCCGACCTACTTTAGATGTAAACGGTATTTGGGGTGGCTATACAGGGGAAGGAGCAAAAACGGTAATAGCAAGTAAGGCTTATGCTAAAATTTCCATGCGATTAGTGCCTAATCAAGATTGGGAAAATATTACAGAATTATTTCAAAATCATTTTGAATGTATAGCTCCGAAATCAGTTAAGGTAAAAGTAACCCCACATCATGGAGGACAAGGGTACGTAACACCAATTGATAGTATAGGGTATCAAGCAGCTGCTAAGGCTTATAATGATTCATTTGGTGTAGAGCCTATTCCTGTTCGATCAGGAGGAAGTATTCCTATTGTAGCTTTATTTGAAAAAGAATTAAAATCGAAAACGATCATGATGGGGTTTGGTTTGGATAGTGATGCTATTCATTCACCTAATGAACATTATGGTATTTTTAATTATTTGAAAGGTATTGAAACGATTCCTTTGTTTTACAAATATTTTACCGAATTAAGTAAATAATTAAAATTGACTTATATTGTGTAAACTATAGAATAGGAATGATTTTTTTGGTATTCAAATTGTCATGTGAAATGTAGTTTGAGGTTTTGTTTCTAATTAAGTCGATTTGTTTGGGTTTTATGACCGAAATAAGAGTTTTTATAGTACTTAAATATGTTTTAAAAGACAAGAAGACTAAAGGGAATTATTAAAATTTAAACCCTGTTTTTGAAGAAAAGCAATCAAAAACAGGGTTTCTTTTTTGAGTAACAAATTTTGAATTAAGAATGAAATTTTAAAAAAGCAAGAATTTATGGCTCACATAAAAAATATGGGGAGTAATTGTAAATTGCGACAAAAAAAGTAAATGGATTTTTCGATACTTTCTGCTTTTCTACCCGAAGAATTATTATGTCATTTTGATATTGTTGATTTTATAGAATTAGGAGATATTCAAACAAAAAAGGATTGCTTTTATATCTATCTTGATGAAAAGAACATTATTCCCGAAGGTTTCATTTCAGAGGAATATGAGTCAAAAGGCTTTTGTGAGCGTACTTTGATACAAGATTTTCCAATACGAGGAAAGGCTGTTTATTTAGGTATCAGAAGACGTAGGTGGCGAAATACAGTAGATAAGTCAGAAATTAAAAGCGATTATTCTTTTATTGCAGAAGGTTCCAAATTAACTGTTGAACTTTCGGATTTTTTAAAAGGTACAGGTAGAGACCCGAGAAGATACGATAAGTAACATTGCCAGTTATTATGGCATTAAAGCTGATTTACTGCGAAGACATTACAAAAAAAGAATCAGTGGTTTTACAAGTTGGAAACAGTTAGAACATGCCGAAAATTATCTGATTTACCCCGAAAATATTGGGGAGAATTTAAGTATTGATGAAGTAAGTTTGTCAAAAGGTGAACTTTATACTTTTGTAACCAATAAACAAGGAAGAGGCAAAAAGAAATCCTTAGTGGCGGTTATAAAAGGCACCAAAAGTCAGGACATTATTGATGTGGTTACTAAAATTCCACTTTCGCATAGAAAACAAGTAAAATCGATAACACTTGATATGGCAAACAATATGCAATCAGCATCAAGAATGTGTTTTCCTGAAAGTTACCTTGTCACAGACCGTTTCCATGTGGTAAAGTTGGTAATGGAAGCTCTCCAGCATTTAAGGATAAAATATCGCTGGGAGGAGGGCTCACATAAAAAATATGGGGAGTAATTGTAAATTGCGACAAAAAAAGTAAATGGATTTTTCGATACTTTCTGCTTTTCTACCCGAAGAATTATTATGTCATTTTGATATTGTTGATTTTATAGAATTAGGAGATATTCAAACAAAAAAGGATTGCTTTTATATCTATCTTGATGAAAAGAACATTATTCCCGAAGGTTTCATTTCAGAGGAATATGAGTCAAAAGGCTTTTGTGAGCGTACTTTGATACAAGATTTTCCAATACGAGGAAAGGCTGTTTATTTAGGTATCAGAAGACGTAGGTGGCGAAATACAGTAGATAAGTCAGAAATTAAAAGCGATTATTCTTTTATTGCAGAAGGTTCCAAATTAACTGTTGAACTTTCGGATTTTTTAAAAGGTACAGGTAGAGACCCGAGAAGATACGATAAGTAACATTGCCAGTTATTATGGCATTAAAGCTGATTTACTGCGAAGACATTACAAAAAAAGAATCAGTGGTTTTACAAGTTGGAAACAGTTAGAACATGCCGAAAATTATCTGATTTACCCCGAAAATATTGGGGAGAATTTAAGTATTGATGAAGTAAGTTTGTCAAAAGGTGAACTTTATACTTTTGTAACCAATAAACAAGGAAGAGGCAAAAAGAAATCCTTAGTGGCGGTTATAAAAGGCACCAAAAGTCAGGACATTATTGATGTGGTTACTAAAATTCCACTTTCGCATAGAAAACAAGTAAAATCGATAACACTTGATATGGCAAACAATATGCAATCAGCATCAAGAATGTGTTTTCCTGAAAGTTACCTTGTCACAGACCGTTTCCATGTGGTAAAGTTGGTAATGGAAGCTCTCCAGCATTTAAGGATAAAATATCGCTGGGAGGAGATTGAAAAAGAGAATCAAGCTATCAAAAAAGCAAAGGAGCAAGCAATAAAATACATTCCAATAACTTTTGAAAACCAAGACACACCCAAACAACTATTGGCTCGATGTCGTTATATCATTGCCAAGAAACCCAACCAATGGACAGAAACCCAAAAAGTGCGAGCCCAAATATTGTTCCAACATTATCCTCTAATACATCAGGCATATAAACACACCCAAGAGTTTAGAAATATTTATGAATACACCTCAAAAGAAGAGGCTAAACAAAAAATATTGAATTGGATATCCAAAACCAAAGAATTAAAAATGACTGTCTTTAATACCGTTGCCAATAGTTTAAATTATCATTTGGAAACAATTGCAAACTTCTTCGTAAAAAGACATACAAACGCAAATGCTGAATCCTTTAACTCAAAAATAAAACTCTTTAGAGCTAATCAAAGAGGTGTGGTGGATACTAAATTCTTCCTCTTTAGAATGGAGAAACTTTTTGCTTAATCCCCAAAAAATTAATCTGAGCCGGGAGGAGATTGAAAAAGAGAATCAAGCTATCAAAAAAGCAAAGGAGCAAGCAATAAAATACATTCCAATAACTTTTGAAAACCAAGACACACCCAAACAACTATTGGCTCGATGTCGTTATATCATTGCCAAGAAACCCAACCAATGGACAGAAACCCAAAAAGTGCGAGCCCAAATATTGTTCCAACATTATCCTCTAATACATCAGGCATATAAACACACCCAAGAGTTTAGAAATATTTATGAATACACCTCAAAAGAAGAGGCTAAACAAAAAATATTGAATTGGATATCCAAAACCAAAGAATTAAAAATGACTGTCTTTAATACCGTTGCCAATAGTTTAAATTATCATTTGGAAACAATTGCAAACTTCTTCGTAAAAAGACATACAAACGCAAATGCTGAATCCTTTAACTCAAAAATAAAACTCTTTAGAGCTAATCAAAGAGGTGTGGTGGATACTAAATTCTTCCTCTTTAGAATGGAGAAACTTTTTGCTTAATCCCCAAAAAATTAATCTGAGCCGAATTTATTCTTAATTCATGAAATATCTAATTCCTATAAAGCTTCTAATGCCTTGATTCGGACCGTAGATATAAGTAGGATCAAATGTAAGTGCGTATGGGTTGTCAGGAGTTGCTATTGCATTACCATTCGTGTCATATTGAACATTAGTATCAAAAGGATCATCTGAACGAGCAATAATAAAAGGATTCCCTTTGTTAGGTGTCCAGTTTAATAAATTTTTGATTCCTAAATAAATTTCTAGATTTTTAATTTTGTTAATGGTACATTGAATGTTTTGAATGCTATAGGTTGGCGAATTTGGTTTTCTTGGATCTGTGTTGTTTAAAATCGGCAATTTCATAGGGCCATATAAATTTCCAGTGTAGTCAAATGATAAAAACCATTTAGGAAAGGCATAAGATATAGACCATGTTCCTGAAAAACGTTCAGTCAATAATTGCCTTGTTTGAATGCCTTTTGAGGTTTTAGATACGTCCATAAAAGTAGCCCCTAAACTTACTTTTAATCCGCTGCCAAGAATTAGATCAAGGTTGCTACTTATTCCTTTTGATTCGGCAAAACCATCTAAATTTTTATAAATAATAGCATTACCATCAGTTTCATAATCTGGTAAAATACTATTGGTAAAATAAGTATACCAAATAGAGTTTTCCCAGCTAATGAAACTCCCGTTTTTTAAATACCATTTGTGTAGTACATTTAAGTTGCCATTATATGATTGTTCAGGTTTTAGGTTTTCAGCGATAATTAGGTTTCTAGCGCCTGTTAAAGCGGAGTGTTCTTCAGTAAAAAGATTTACAATTCTAAAACCAGTTCCTGCATTAAGTCTGGCTACTGTATTGTTATTAGGTTTCCATTTGTAGGCAAACCTAGGGGTAAATATGACTCCATGATTTTTATTAAAATCATATCGTGTCCCTAATAATATAGTATGATAATCATTCAGCTTTATCTCGTTTTGTAAAAAAACACTTGAAATCCAGTTTGTGTCTTCTGAAAGCGTAGCAGGCGTGTTGTCCTCATAGAATTGATAACGTGTGGCTAGGCCAAAGAGTAAATTATGTTTTTTGATAACCTTATCCCAAGTTAGTTGCCCAAATCCAATATTTTGTTGTGCTAAATATAATGTTTTTCCATAAGCTGAATTTTGATTATGATTGGTGTAAGAAAAATGTATTTTCATTTTTTCCCTTATAGGGAGTTCGTATAAACCTAGTATTTCATAGCGTTTGGTATAAATACTTTCGCCATATACTTGATTGCCTCCTCTAAATGACTTATTCCACTGTGTTTCACCTCCCCATCTGTCTTCATAAAAATATCGACCCGCAAGGGAAAGCATTTTTTTTGAATTTCTTTCAAAATTCCATTTTTGAAAAACGGAAATGCGATCTTGTAAGGTAACATCAGTGAAGTGATCTTTATTGTTATCTATTGGATTGGAGTAATTAAAATAATTAATTCCAGTTAGTACGGAAGTTTTTTTAAGGTTGAATTTAAATCCAAAATCTAAATTTGCTTCCCCCCAACTTGTTGAAAATCCATCTAAAGATATTATAGGTACATTTTTAGGGTTTTTAGTGATGATATTTATTAATCCTCCTATTGCTTCGCTGCCATACAATGAAGAGGCGGGACCTTTTATAATTTCTATACGTTCTATTAATGAATTAGGAATTCCAGAAAGCCCATAGACTGTGGATAGACCACTTACAATAGGCATTCCGTCTATTAATACGAATGTGTAAGGACCTTCTAAACCATTGATATGAATGTCTCCTGTATTACAAATGCTACAGTTGAGTTGAGGCCGAACACCGTTAATGTTTTGCAATCCTTCAAAAATATTAGAAACGGGATTTTTTTTAAAAAAAGAAGGTTTAAATACTTCAACAGGCACCGCACTATCTAATCGGCTTACGGGTTTTAAAGTGCCTGTAATAACCACTTCTTCTAAGTCATTTTGTTTTTCTTTAGTAGGAATAAGATTTATAGTTAAGACAATGGGAATGTTGTTGGTTATACGGATGTTTTTCTTGAATTCTTGAAAGCCGTTTTCGTTAATTTCTATGTCATAATTTCCAATTTCTAAAGCGGTTGATTTAAAATAACCATGGGTGTCTGTTTGTGTAATTTGTTTTTTATTTATTAGAATTTGTATAGAAGATAAGGCTATATTTTCTGTACGCACAATACCTTCTATGTAGGCTTGAGAGAAGCTTGTTAGGGAGTAAAAATAAAATATTAATAAGTGTATAAATTTCATTTTTTAAATTTTTAAAATAATTTTTAGTCAAATCTAAAAATTTTATTATTTCAAAACAAAATTTATAATTATATTTGTGTAAAATAAATGCAAATGACTCATTCTGAAGAGAATTATCTCAAGGTAATATATCATTTAAATGGTGCTTCACACAAAGGAGTTAATACGAATGCTATAGCCTTAATGATAGAAACAAAAGCATCTTCTGTAACGGATATGCTGAAAAAATTAGCTGAAAAAGAATTGGTAGATTATCAAAAATACCAAGGAGTTACTTTAACAGATAAAGGATTGCATACCGCTAAGATGATTATTAGAAAACACCGTCTTTGGGAGGTTTTTTTAGTAAATAAGTTGGGGTTTGCTTGGGATGAGGTACACGATTTAGCGGAAGAATTAGAACATATAAAATCCGAAAAGCTTACTGATAAATTAGATGAATTTTTAGATTTTCCTGCTTTTGATCCCCATGGAGATCCGATACCTAACAAAAATGGCGAAATTAAATGGATTCATGAATTACTCCTTAGTGAAGCGGAGTTAGAAACCGCTTATCTTTTTGTTGGGGTTAAAAATTCATCAACAGAATTTTTACAATACTTAGATAAACAAAATATAGGATTAGGTTCTACGATTAAGATAATAAGTAAAGAAGAATTTGACGCATCGCTTCATATCAAAATAGAGGATCGAAATTTAATGATTTCAAATAAAATTGCAGAAAATTTATTCATTAAACCCAAACAATTATGAGTAAATCATTAGAAGAAGTACACGAAAGTGTATCCACACAAAATAAGACATCATGGTTTAAACGAACCTTGGCTTTTTTAGGACCTGCTTATTTAATTAGCGTTGGTTATATGGATCCTGGTAACTGGGCCACTGATTTAGCAGGAGGAAGCCAGTTTGGATATAGTTTGTTATGGGTTTTATTAATGAGTAATTTAATGGCTTTGTTATTACAAAGTCTTAGTGCCAGATTAGGTATTGTAACGCAGCGTGATCTAGCACAAGCCTCTCGTGAAACTTATTCGCCTCTTGTAAACCTATTTTTGTATATACTAGCAGAAATAGCCATAGCTGCTTGTGATTTAGCAGAAGTTCTGGGAATGGCAATTGGTATTAATTTACTGTTCGGAATTCCTTTGTTACAAGGTGTTATGATTACGGTTTTAGACACTTTTTTATTGCTTTTTTTAATAAATAAAGGAATCCGAAAAATGGAAGCTTTTGTAGTAACATTGGTTGCTATTATTGGTTCTTGTTTTGTTTTTGAAATGGTATTTGCTCAACCTGAAATTGCCAAAGTAGCTAGTGGATTAATACCGTCTATTCCTGATCAGACGGCCTTGTATATAGCTATTGGAATTATAGGAGCTACTGTTATGCCTCATAATTTATATCTTCATTCTTCTTTGGTGCAAACCCGTAAATTCGAAAGGAGTAGAGCCGGAATCAAACAGGCTATTCGATATAATATTATAGATTCAACCATTGCATTAAACTTAGCTTTTTTTGTTAATGCAGCTATACTGATTTTGGCAGCAGCAGCATTTTATAAAAATGGACTTTATGAAGTAGCAGAAATACAAGATGCGTATCAATTATTAACTCCTATGCTAGGTACCAAATGGGCTGCTTCGTTATTTGCTATTGCTTTAATAGCTGCTGGACAAAGTTCAACGATTACAGGTACATTGGCTGGACAAATTGTTATGGAAGGCTATCTAAATCTACGCATTCAACCATGGGTACGACGTATCTTAACCCGATTGATTGCTATCGTGCCTGCTGTAATTGTCATTACGCTATTGGGCGAAGAAGTAACGGGTAAAATGCTTATTTTTAGTCAGGTTATTTTGAGTATGCAATTGGGATTTGCTATTATTCCTTTAATTCATTTTGTGAGTGATCCGGAGAAAATGAATGGTTTTCAAATAAATAAATTAACACAAGTTGTGGCGTGGATCATTGCTCTGATTATAGTAGGACTAAACGCTAAATTGGTTTTTGGAGAAATACAAAATATACTTCAAACGTATAATTATGCGATCAGTTTATGGTTAACAATAGTGCCTATTAGTATAGGTTTTGGTTTGTTGCTCTTATATATTATATTCAAACCGTTACTAAAGCCTACGTTTAATGAACACAAACATACTACTCATCAAAATATTAGAATAGAAATCAATCCTAATCACTCAATTTGTAGAAAAAACATTGCTGTTGCATTGGATTTTTCAACTGCAGATGCGTTAGCTGTAAATCATGCTATTGAGTTAGGTGGAAAGGATGCTGATTATACATTAATACATATTGTGGAAAGCGTAGGAGCTATTTTTTATGGTCAACACATAAAGGATCAAGAAACAAAGATTGATAAAAAAATATTAAACGGATATCGTGATAATTTAGTACTGTTAGGGTATAAGGTAGAATGCCAACTCGGGTTTGGTAACCCTACAAAAGCTATAGCCGATATTATTAATACAAATAAATTTGATATTTTAGTAATGGGAACGCATGGGCATACGGGATACAAAGACATACTCTTTGGTACAACAGTTGATAAATTAAGACATGCAATATCAATTCCGTTATACATTGTTAAGAAAGAAGAAAATAGTATATGAAAAACACCTTAAATCTATTGTTGTTTACTATCATTTTGATTAGTTGTAGTAGTAATCGTTCGATTTCTCAAATAGATCAGAAATTAGATCATACAAATGGGAAAGAAATTGTATTACAAAAAGTTCTAAATGACTCAAGATGCCCAGAAGGAGTACAATGTATTTGGGAAGGAGAAGTAGTAATACAGGTAGCTTGTTATGAAAATGGGAAAATTAGAGAGGAAAAACAATTTACGTTAAGATCAAACAACCAAGAAGAAATTCTAGAATGGTTTCGTTTGCATTTGCCTAAGTCAGAAAAGACTTTGCAAACAGTACGTGTTTTACCTCTTAAAAAGAGAAAAGAAAAACAAATTCTTCCAATTGAATATAGTATCGTATTAGGGTATTAGTGACAATTACAGTCATTACTACAAGAATTCTTTGGTTTTTTTTTACCAAAGAATTTTTTGTACAAATAGGCTATCGCTAAAATCAGAAGCAAAAAGGCAACTATTTCTTGTATCATATTCTAAATTTTAAAAAAATGTTTTAACTAAAAACTTTAAATGTTCGTTGAATAATTTTTATAACCAATCTTTAATTTTTAGCTTAAGACTTGATAAGCAATAAAAGCCACTAAATAGGCAAATCCAGACATAAAGACCAGCTGTATTGCAGGCCATTTCCAACCATTTGTTTCCTTTTTGGTAATAGCTAATGTACTTATACATTGCATAGCAAAGGCGTAAAATAATAATAATGAAACCCCAGTAGCGGTATTGAATAATTTTTCACCTGTATTAGGGTTTATTTCCTCTGCCAAACGATTTTTAACGGTTGCTTCTTGATCTTCGGAGTCTTCTATACTATAAATAGTAGCTAGAGTACCTACAAACACCTCACGTGCGGCAAATGAAGAAATAATGGCAATTCCAATTTTCCAATCATAACCTAGTGGTTTGATTATAGGTTCTATTCCTTTGCCTATTTTGCCGATATATGAATTTTCAAGTTTATAGGAAGCAATTTGATCTTCTAGATCCTCTGTAGATTGAGATTGTTCTGTTATAATTTTTTCGGCATTTTTAAAGTCTTCTCCAGGACCATAAGAGGCTAAAAACCATAGGATAATAGATAATGCTAAAATAATTTTACCAGCACCTAGTACAAAGGATTTTGTTTTTTCAATTACATTAATTGCCACATTTTTAAACATTGGCAATTTATAATTAGGCATTTCAATCACAAAATAGGAATTAGAAGGGATATGTAATGATTTGTGCAAAACCCAAGCAGAAATAAGAGCCATTAAAAATCCTATTAAATACATTGTCATTAGAGCAAATCCTTGCATATTAAAAATATACAAAATACGTTGGTTTGGTACTATAATAGAAATAATGATAGCATATACAGGCAAACGTGCCGAGCAGGTTGTAAATGGGGTTACTAATATAGATATTAAACGTTCTTTCCAGTTTTCAATATTTCTTGTGGCCATAATAGCTGGAATAGCACAAGCAGTACCAGAAATGAGAGGGACTACACTTTTTCCAGAAAGTCCAAATCGACGCATTAGTTTATCCATAATAAAGACCACTCGACTCATATAACCACTTTCCTCTAGAATAGAAATAAACATAAAAAGAAAGGCTATTTGTGGTATGAAAATAATAATACCTCCTATTCCAGGTATAATACCCTGTGTAATTAAATCTGTTAAAACCCCAGCAGGCATTCTAGAGGCTACCCAACTAGCTAAAGAAGTAAAAGTATGATCTATAAAATCCATGGGAATACTTGCCCAATCAAAAATAGATTGAAAAATAAGCATCAGGATAAAGAAGAAAATAAAATATCCCCATACTTTATGTAGTAATATACGATCTAATCGACTGCGTAAATCTCTAGCTTGATTACGATCGATTTTTTGACCTATTTTGAGGGTTTGATTGATGAATTGATAGCGTTTAATGGTTTCCTTATGTTGAAGACGCTTTAATTGATCTTTTGATTTCGTGAATGAAGGATCAGGTAGTTCTTTGCGGTCTAAATGAACAAAGTTTATGTCTTGGGTAATAACTAACCATAATTTGTACAATAGTTGGTTCGGAAATGCTTTTTGTAAATCATTAAAATATTCTAGATCAATTTCGGAAGCGTTCAAACAAGGTTCTGTAGATACGTTTTTATAATTAATAATTAGATCTTTTAGGGTTTCTATACCTTCTCCTTTGCGTGAACTTACTAAAGCAATTTTGGTTTTGAGCGTTTTTTCTAAGTAAGGAATATCTAATGAAATGCCTTTATAAGACATTCGATCCGCCATGTTAACAACTAAGATGGTTGGAATTTCTAAATCTTTAATTTGGGTAAATAGTAATAAATTTCGCTTTAAGTTTTCAACATCTGTAACAACTATAGCCACATCTGGATAATCTTTGTCGTTTTTGTTTAAAAGAAGTTCAATTACCACATTTTCGTCTAATGAACTTGCATTTAGACTATAGGTTCCAGGTAAATCAAGTATGGTGGCTTTTAGATTAGAAGCTAGTTTACAGACTCCAATTTTTTTTTCAACGGTAATTCCAGGATAATTACCGACTTGTTGATTTAATCCTGTTAGTTGATTAAATACAGAAGTTTTTCCTACATTGGGATTGCCAATTAAAGCAATGTTAATATTACCAACTTTCATTACTCAATGTCAAAAAGGGTTACTTGAATAGCATCAGCTGTTTCTTTTCGAATAGCTAAATGTGCGTCATTTACTAATAAATACAAGGGATCTCCTAAGGGGGCTACTTGTAATAATTGGACTTCATTACCAGGAAGACACCCCATTTCTAATAATTTTAATGGAATACTGTCGATATCAAAATCGTCAATTTTTGCTTTTTGACCTTGCCTTAGTTGGGATAGGTTAATCTTCACTTGTTTATTTAGATTGAATTAATATTGCAAAAGTAGGAAAATATATTCATCAATATGCTACAAAAATGATTTGATAATTATAATTCTTCATTTGTAGCTCTTAAATGTAATACTTTTTTTGAGTATTAAACTCAGATTGTGTATCAGAAATTTATCACAGATAAAAATGGCTTTGAATCTAAAAAGAATTCATTTTTTTAGCCTTAATTGGTTAAAACTATAGCTTAGAGAAAAAATTTTCGTGCATTTTTATCTGTTTTTCCTTTTTCCTTTTCATCACAAAGGTTAACGGATAATCTGGGTTAAAAGTAGAGGGATAGAAAGGTAATTGTTTAATGTTTTTTTTAATTAGTTTAAGGAGTAGGATTATTATTCTTTATACTGTTCCCAAAATAGTATTTAAATGGTTTGGGAACAGTATGTTTTTAAGTATTAAAATAAATGGATTAATATTAGTTGTGTTTTAAAAAAACCAAGTTGCTACAGCAATAGCTGCTAATACACAAATGAAGTCAACCAAAAGCATTGTTCCTAGTGTATAGCGCGTATTTTTGATATTAACAGAACCGAAATATACTGCAATTACATAAAAAGTAGTTTCAGCACTGCATTGAAAAATACAAACCAAACGCCCTGTAAAAGAATCTACTCCTGAAGTTCGCATAGCATCTATCATAAATCCACGTGAACCACCTGAGCTAAAGGGGCGTAATAGGGCTACGGGAAGACCATCCGTAATTTCCTTGCTAATTCCTATTTGTCCAAATAAAAAGCGAATGCTATTACTCACAATCTCAAACAATCCACTATTCCTAAAAAAGGAGATGGCAACCAGCATACCCATAACATACGGAAAGATTTTTACACCAGTATTTAATCCGTTACGAGCTCCTTCAACAAAGGTGTCAAAGATGGTAGTATTGGCTAAAGTAAATCTCTTTTCATGAATGAAAGAAAAAACGAGGGTAAATCCAATAATAGATATTAGCATCAATCCAGATAAATTGCCCGTAAAAGCATTTTTGCCAATCAAGTCCAATGTGTTAATATAAAATAATAACCCAAGGATGGCACCTATTATACCCATTAATACACTTAATAACCCAACGCTTTTAAAATTGATACGCTGACGAATACCCACTATTAATAACGCTGCTATTGTACCTATAAAAGAGGTAATGATACAAGGAAGCATTACGTCAGCAGGATTAGAGGCGTTTTCGGCTGCTCTATAACCAATAATTGAAGTAGGTATTAGGGTAAGACCCGCAGCATGTAAACACATAAACATAATTTGTGCATCACTAGCTTTGTCTTTGTCTGGATTAAGTGTTTGTAAACTTTCCATTGCTTTAAGGCCAAATGGGGTAGCAGCTGAATCTAATCCTAAGAAGTTAGCGGCAAAATTTAAGGTCATATACGATATAGACTCATGGTTTTTAGGAACTGATGGAAATACTTGTGCGAAAAAAGGACTTAATTTTTTAGCTAATTTTTCAGAAGCACCCGAAATAATTAATAATTCCATTAACCCACAAAAGAATGCTAAATACGCAATTAAGGGAAGAATTAAATCTACTAAACTGTTTTTACAAGTAGGAAGTAGCCCATCTGCTTTTTGAAATCCGCTATATAATTTAACCGTTTGATTTTTATATACATAAGTAGTGTCAGCATTTAGTGTATCTTTATTGACAACCATTGTCATTTCAGGAGCTTTTTTGATACTATCTGCTACAAATTTTGGTAGTTGGTTTAAATATTTTTCAGATACTAAGATGGGGTCCTCTTTTTTACCATTTAAAATATAATCAGTACTATAACTTCCTTCATTGAAAAGATTTAGAACAATGAAAAAAATAGATGAAATAAAAATTGCCAACCAAAATCTGCTTAAAACCATAAAAATTTATCTTAAATGGGTAAAATAACGTTATAAAGGGTATAAAAGTAATAAATCAAAAAATATTTTCGGGATAAAGTATAACTTTTCCAATATAAATAGGGGCATCAAAAGTAGTTTTTAATGCTGCTTTTGAGTTTAGAATGGCACGATATCCTACGCCAGCTCCTAATCCCAACCATTTTAATACCTTGTAATTGGTTTGTCCTGATAGTTCATTTACATATAAAGAGAGATTAGTATCACGAACAATATCATCATTTATTTCTCTAACAAAACTAGGTTTTCCAAAACCTATTTGTTCTGTTAGAAAACATTCCCATTTAGGATTTTTGTAAAAGATCCAATCGGTAAAAAGACTTCCATACCACAGACTTACCTTGTTGTCATTAATTGTCTGCGTTTTTTTGTTTACATAGGTAATGTTAACGGGAGATAGAATGAAAGAAGTGCCTAATCCGAATCGGAACTTATTTTTATATTGAACCCCTACTTTTGTGCCCAAAATAGAAATTTGGTTTCCTCTTAAGCTGGAAAAACGATTGTCCATTTGAAAAATAAATCGGTATTTTTTATCTGGATTAGAAATTTGTTCTTGAGCATTAAAAGAATGACCTAACAAAAAAAGAAATACGATATAAAAGGTTTTTTTAAGAAGCATATAGAATAATCAGGATGTTATACAATAAAGATTTCGTCGTCTATTAACAAATCTTCTCCTCGTAATCGGAGAATGATTTGAGCAACTGCTATTACATCTTTTTCACAATAGGTTATAATTCTGTCTATGTTTTGTTCTTGATAATATACTTTAGCTACATCACTCCCTTCTATATCTCCTTTGGGAGAAGGAATACCTAAAACGGTTGTTAATAATTTTAGAGAAGTATAATGTTTGTAATCTCCAAATTTCCATAAATCTAATGTGTCTAAATGAGGGACTTCCCATGGTTTTTTTCCAAAAAGGTTTAGTTTTTTGGGAATAGGAATATTATTAATGATCATTCGTCTGGCTATATAAGGAAAATCAAATTCTTTAGCATTATGTCCGCATAGTAGATGCTGTGTATGACTATAGTGACTGTTTAATAAATTTGAAAAACCATTTAGAATGGATACTTCATCACCCCAAAAACTAGTTACTCTAAATTGACGGATATCTTTTTTAAAAGAAAAATAGCCCACAGAAATACATACAATTTTACCAAATTCAGCCCAAATACCTGCTCGATCATAAAACTCTTCCGCGGTAAATTCATCTTTACGTTGGTATTGAGTTTTGAGCTCATATAGTTCTTGACGTATGGGATCTAAAGAAGAAAAGGTTTCATGTTCAGGTACTGTTTCTATATCTAAAAATAAAATATTTTCAAGTAGGAGTTTGTCTAGCATATTACCCATTTTAACCGTTCCTTACGAAAATAAAGATTTATGATTAAAAAATAAAGAATTTTTAAAATTAAAATAGTATTTGTTGTTTCGAAGAGCTTTCATGATTTAATAACCATTTTTTACGCCATAAGCCGCCTGCATATCCAATAAGAGACCCATCGGTTCCAATTACGCGGTGACAAGGTACTACAATCCAAAGGGGATTTTTGCCATTAGCTGAAGCAGCAGCACGAATGACCTTTGTGTCACCTAGCTTTTTTGCTAAATCTAAATAAGAAATTGTTTTTCCGAAAGGAATTTGAAGTAATTCATTCCAAACTTTTTTTTGAAAATCAGTTCCTTCTGGATTTAATGAAAATGAAAATTCTTTTCTATTACCGTTAAAATACTCTTGTAGTTGATTTACGGCATCTAGGAGTTCTTTTGGAATTGGATCAGATAACTTACCTTCTGTTGCTATTGAAATGCCAGCAATTCCCTCTTCATTTCCTTCTATTTTAACGATACCTAATGGGGAATGAATAAATGCTGTTTTCATAAAAATGGGGTACAAAAGACCTAGTGTTTTTTTTAAACTCGCTAGGTCTTTATAATTTAGATTTAAAATAAGTTTGAAATATATTAAAAACTTAATATATAAGCTTCTATGGCTTTTAATTCTTCTTCAGGAAGATTTTTAGTAATAGCAAAGTTAGCTTTCATTGTATTATACTGACTAGGATCTACTATAGGTTGGCTTTTTTCTTGGAGAAAGTCAACAATGTTTCCGTTTTTTTCTTTGTATAGTTTCGCTATTTCTTTTAGAGAAGGTCCCACTGTTTTTATATCAGGTTTATGACATGTATAACAAACGCCTTTTCCTTCAAAAATTTCTTTGCCTAAATCGACAGGTTTTTGTGTAATGGTTTCTGAGGTAGATTTACCAAAATGCTCTTGACTTTCTTTTTTGCAAGAAAAAATAAATCCGATAAGTGATAATAATAAGAGTTTTTTCATACTGTATTTAAATGTGTCCTCTTTGAACGAACAAAGAATTTTATAAAGTATATAGGATTTTTGTTTTAATTGGAAATTACAAGAAGTTTATTTGTTTAACAAAATAGCAGCTTCTTTAGCAAAATAAGTCGAAATTAAAGTAGCACCTGCACGTTTGATACACATTAATTGCTCTATCATGATTTTATCATGATCTAACCAGCCTCTTTCCGAAGCTGCTTTTATCATAGCATATTCTCCTGAAACATGAAATACTGTAACGGGTACATTTACCGCATTTTTTACTTCACGAACAATGTCTAAGTAGGCAATTCCTGGTTTTACCATAACCATATCAGCTCCTTCTTCTACATCCCAAAGAGCCTCTTTTACAGCTTCTATACGGTTTGCATAATCCATTTGATAGGTTTTTTTATCTTTAGGAACTACAACGTCTGCTTCCTTGGGTGCGCTATCTAAGGCATCACGGAAAGGACCATAAAATGCGGATGCGTATTTAGCGGAATAACTCATGATACCTACATTATGATAACCGGCTGCATCTAATCCTTGACGTAAACGGAATACACGTCCGTCCATCATATCGCTTGGTGCAACAAAATCAGCACCTGCTTCTGCATGTGAAACAGCCATTTTTACCAAGGCATCATTTGTAATATCATTTGCTACATCTCCTTTTTCTATGATTCCATCATGACCGTAGATTGAATACGGGTCTAATGCTACGTCTGGCATGACGATCATATCAGGACATACTTTTTTGATGGCACGAATGGCATTTTGCATTAATCCGTTAGGATTCCAGGCTTCTTTTCCTGTATTGTCTTTTAAATCATCATTTATTTTTACATAAATATTTACAGCTCTGATTCCTAAGGCGTATAATTCTTTAACTTCTTCTATTGTTAGATCCAGTGTACGACGGTAGATACCTGGCATAGAAGGAACTTCTATTATAGTCTTTTCTCCTTCCATTATGAACATAGGGAACATGAAATCAGATGGACTTAAGCTGGTTTCTCTCACGATATTTCGTATTGTTTCGTTCACTCTTAATCTTCTACCTCTGTGTATAGGGAACATATCTTCTTGTTTTTTTAGTTATATACCGAATTTATTTTCTATTTTCTCAAATACTTTTTTAACACTTTTAGCTTCATTAAAGCGATAACCAATAAAAAGTACAGCATTAAATTTTGAGTTCATTATATCAGCTGCTACTTTACTATCATATTGGTAATTTTTGTAATTGACTCGAATTCCTGAGAAGAAATTTTCTTGATTATAACCTAATGAAAAGTTTAAATCTAAATTGTAATTCCATTTGATTTTATTGTCAAAAACAACAGATTCCTTGTTATTTGTATAATAATTTTTAGAATCATGAAATCCAATACCTGGATGTAAACCTCCAGTAGCAAACCATGTTTTGTTAATCACGTAATTATACATATAACCCAATTGAAGAATGAAATCTACAGACTTTATCCGTTCTAAGTTTTGTTCAAAAGAATTAGGATTATTAGTATATAAATTGTTAATAAAATAAGTGAGTGAAGGCATGAAACTACCAGCACTTTTTATTTGTCTTTCTGTTTGTGATTCGTAGGCTCTATATGAAAAATTCTTATTAGTTATATAAAAAGTTTTGCCTCCAATGGTATTGATTTCTAAATCGTCAAAGACCTCAATTGGGTTTTGATCATCTGGATTTCTTAAAGTAAATCCTTTTACTTTTTTATAAGTAACTTCTTGTCTTAAACGATCAGAATAGAAAAATTTAAAACTTAAATCTAATGTTTTTGTATTAGCTCTCTGATTATTCAATTCGGGTATGAAATCAGGTGAAAATGAATAACTAATCCCTAAAAATTTATAATCAAATGAAAAACGAAGTTTTAATTTTTCATCAGGAGAAAAAATGCTTTTTTTGTTATCTGTATAATTTAATTTAGGGATATAAAAATTATCTACTTCTGAATTAATATCTACTTTAAAGATCATTTTGTCAAAATAATTCAAACGATAATCTAGATTGTATTTATGCCATAAGGCATGTCTAATTTCTCCCTCTTTTTCTTGAGCAAGAGAAACAGGGTAGTATATTAATATTAAAACTTTTAGCCAATTACGCATACTATTTCAACCATTCTAATGGTTTTGATAAGGTTTTTATCAATTTTTCCTCTTCGCTATTTTCTTCTGGATGATGATCATATACCCATTGTACATGGGGAGGTAAACTCATTAAAATACTTTCAATTCTACCATTTGTTTTTAATCCAAATAAAGTACCTTTATCATGAACTAGGTTGAACTCTACATAACGTCCTCTACGGATTTCTTGCCATGTACGGTTAGCGTCTGTATAAGGTAAATCTTTTCTTTTTTGTACAATTGGCAAATACGCATCTAAAAAACTGTTTCCGACTTCTGTAACAAAGTTGTACCAATTTTCCATAGACATAGTGTCAGTTGTTTTTAAATAATCAAAAAACAAACCACCTATACCACGCGCCTCATTTCGGTGGCTATTCCAAAAGTATTCGTCGCATTTCTTTTTATAATTAGGGTAAAATTCTGGATTGTGTTTATCACAAGCTGTTTTACATATTTTGTGGAAATGAATGGCGTCTTCTTCAAACAAGTAGTAAGGCGTTAAGTCTTGTCCACCACCAAACCATTGATTGATAATAGTTCCGTTATCATCGTACATTTCAAAATAACGCCAATTGGCATGAACTGTTGGAACCATTGGGTTTTTAGGATGGATTACTAAACTTAGTCCACAGGCAAAAAAATCAGCTTCTCCAACACCAAACATTTTTTGCATGGTATCAGGTAATTTTCCATGGACAGCAGAAATATTAACGCCTCCTTTTTCAAAAAAAGCTCCGTTTTCAATTACGCGAGTACGACCCCCACCGCCTTCGGGTCTATCCCATAAGTCTTGACGGAATTTAGCTTTTCCGTCTATATCTTCTAAACCTTTACAAATTTGATCTTGTAGATTTTGTATATATGTATAGAATTTATTTTTCATTGATTGTTTTTTTAGATATCGGATTATCTATATTTATTTGTATTTAAGTTACTAGTTCTTTATTATTTTTTGCCCAGTTTATAACAAATCATAACGCCTCCTCTATAAGGTAACCATTCGCCACTTTTGTTAAAATTATCTGCTGTTTCGTACCGTTCTCCTGTTTCTAAATAATAACCTTTGTAAAATCCTTGTTGAGAACCGCCTCCCATGAAAAGATCTATCGAGAAAGATTCGTTTATAGGAACTTTAAACCCAACAGTCATTCCAAATAATAAGCTATAACCTTCTTGATACCTACCTGAATTGAGGTAATTCCATTTTTGCATTTTATAACTAGAACCGCCAACGTGACCTCCTAAATAAAATCCTTTTTCAAGTGTATTGAAATGATATCTTACTTCTGGAATTAAGATCACAAATTTTTGAGGAGCATTATTAACAGATTCCCATAATGAGGCCATAAGGTCTGCTTGAAATGTTAATTTTTTTCCTATTGTTGTTTCTACTCCTACTTGTGGTATTCCTAGAATGGTGGTTATATTTCCTTTAACAGAAGTTTGGGAATAGGTATTGATGACAAAAAAGTATATAAAATATTTTATATACTTTTTTAATCCTTTATCTATTTTATTAGATAGTCTTTGCATATTTTTTTATTTGGTTTTGCACGATATTATAGTATACATATATACTGCAAAAATTCTAAATGGATTATATGGTTTTCAAAAGTAAACTAAATATTGTTTATTTATCAATAAAAACGGTAAAGCAATATAATTTTATAACTAAAAAATCTAATCATTTTTATAGTATGTCCCATTTTATAAGAAAGGGATAATTATAAAAACCTTGTCATAACAAGGGGTGATTAAGGTATAATACTTTATTAGTTTTTATTTAATTCTATATGATTTACTTTTGATATTCTTTTACAGCCTCTATGAATGCTTTTGCATGATCCACAGGGATATTAGGTAAAATACCGTGACCTAAGTTTACAATATATTTGTCTTTTCCAAACTCGTCAATCATTTCATGTACCATTTTTTTGATAGTAGGTATTGGTGACAATAGGCGAGAAGGGTCAAAATTTCCTTGTAGAGTAATGTTCCCTCCTGTTAAATAACGCGCATTTTTGGGAGAGCACGTCCAGTCTACTCCTAAAGCAGATGCTTTTGATTGGGACATTTCATTTAATGCAAACCAACATCCTTTTCCAAAAACAATTACTTCTGTTATAGGAGCTAATGCTTCTACAATTTGGTTGATATACTTCCACGAGAACTCTTGGTAATCCGTTGGTGATAGCATTCCCCCCCAAGAATCAAAAATTTGAATGGCATTACAGCCGTTAGCTACTTTTTCTTTTAGATACAAAATAGTGGTATCGGTAATTTTTTGTAATAATGCGTGTGCTGCTTCAGGTTGTGAAAAACAAAATCCTTTGGCCGTGTCATAACTTTTAGAACCTTTTCCTTCTACTGTATAACAAAAAATAGTCCAAGGAGATCCTGCAAAGCCTATTAATGGTACTTCATTGTTTAACATTTCTTTTGTTAATTTGATAGCATCCATTACATAACCTAAGGATTCATTAATTTCAGGAACGTATACTTGATTTACTTGTTCTATTGAACGAATTGGATTAGGAATTATGGGTCCAATATTGTCCTTTAATTCTACATGAATTCCCATTGCTCTTGGAACGACTAGAATGTCAGAAAATAAAATGGCTGCATCAGGTTTTACGATTCGAATGGGTTGCACTGTTATTTCTGCAGCTAATTCTGGCGTTTCACAACGTGTGAAAAAATCATATTTATCTCGTAACGCTCTGAATTCTGGTAAATATCTTCCTGCTTGACGCATCATCCATACAGGTGGGCGTTCAACAGTTTCTCCTTTTAATGCTCTTAAGAATAAATCGTTTTTCAACATACTTTTGTATTTATACCCGTTAGGTGTTTAAAACCTGTTAGGTGTTTTATAATAATTTAAACATTTAATAATTACATTTT
Source organism: Flavobacterium columnare (assembly GCF_014844295.1). Classification (NCBI taxonomy): domain Bacteria; kingdom Pseudomonadati; phylum Bacteroidota; class Flavobacteriia; order Flavobacteriales; family Flavobacteriaceae; genus Flavobacterium; species Flavobacterium columnare. The sequence continues at coordinate 1,542,496 of NZ_CP054494.1, read as the reverse complement.
CAACTGAGGGCTGATCAGCAATTACGATTTTTTTTGTTATATTTTCTAATGCTTTTGCGGTGGTGTTACCAATACAAAAACAAACTTCATTTGTAATTTTATTTTTTTTTAAATAGCTTTCTACTCCTGATGGACTGTAAAATAAGATGCTGTCTACCGTGATGTTGTTTAGTTTGGATGCTATAACGGTTTTATATACTTCTATTTCATTGAAAGCTATCCCGAATTCTTTTAATTTTTTAGGCAATACATCTCGTCTTAAATTTCCACTGAAAAAGGTATAACTTAAATGATGATAATTCAACGAAATAATTTCGGCTAATTCTTCCGCATAATTTGTGTGTTTTTCGACAATAAATCCTTTTTTTTCCAATAATGTTTTTGTTTTTATTCCTACACAAAAAATCTTTTTACTCTTAAAAAAATTAATATCTTCGGAATTTAAAACGGCAAGAACGGCATTTTGACTCGTGAAAATAAGAGCATCTGCTACTTTTTTAATAACTACTTTTTTTGTTTTAATTTTAATAAAATCCCTTTCAATAACTGCTAAGTTGTCATTTAGCAATAATTTTTTTTGATTAAGAAGTAGTTTTTTTGTGGATAACACTCGCACTATTTTCATTTTTATGTGAAAAAGGGATTTATAAAAAATAAAACCATTTATTGAACTGATATATCGTCATGATCTAACACTCCTTCGAGTTATTAAATGCGTATGTAATTATTTTTTTAATTGTTCTTTTATTACAGACATCAATTCAGTGCCTCCATTTTCTAAGAGTTCCTTGGCACAATTTAATCCTAATTTTTTCCATTCTGAAACCTCAAAAGAACGCTCTATCGCTATTTTTTGTTGACCATCTATTGAAAACAAAGCTCCTTTAAAATGGATTTGATCTGTTTTTTCATTATAAGTTGCCAAAGCACCAATAGGAGCGGTACATCCTCCTTCTAAAGTACGTAAGAATTGGCGTTCTATATAGGTACAAATTTCAGTTTCTATATGATTCAATTCAGATAAAGCTTCTAGTGCAAATGTATCTTCTGCCATAGCCACGACCATCATAGCTCCTTGTGCAGGTGCAGGAATCATCCAATCTAAAGAAAGGGTGGTTTCTGGTTTTAAATTTAAACGTTCTAAGCCCGCAGATGCAAAAATAGCTCCCCCCCAATCATTATCTTTTAATTTTTGAAGGCGGGTATTTACATTTCCTCTTAAGTCGACTGTTTTATGTTGTGGGTATTTGTGTAACCATTGGGCTTGACGACGTAAACTTCCTGTGGCAATTGTGGTGGTGGTATTTAAGAAATCAGTAGTTCCTTTATGAACTAAAATATCTACTGAGTTGGCCCTTTCTAAAACGGCAGCTTGTACGATGCCTTGCGGTAAAGCGGTTGGCACATCTTTCATAGAATGTACTGCAATATCGACTTGACCAGAAATCATGGCGGCATCTAGGGTTTTAGTGAATATACCTGTAATGCCCAACTCATACAAAGGCTTGTCAAGGATGATATCCCCTTGTGATTTTACTGCTACAATTTCTGTTTGATATCCTAAATCATTTAATTGTTTTTTTACAGTGTGCGCTTGCCAAAGTGCTAATTCACTATCACGAGTTCCGATTTTTATTTTCTTTTCCTTCATTCTTGTTATCTCATTAAGGAATTAATTTTTAATTCTTTAATTCTATGAAAAATATGTTTGTCAACTTAATTAATTCCTTTGTGATGTTGGTTGTTTAGAAATTAATAAGAAGATCTAGCGATCTTGTTACTATTTTCAAAATATATAGGTAATTTGGGTTCATGATTTTATATGTTATAATGTTTCTAACCACATTTTTAAAAATTTAAATAAAGAACGAATTACCTTTTTGTTTTACGATTCGTTTCTGCCTTTTTCTTTATGATTGTTTTGATAGATATTTCATAAAGGGGAGATTTGTTTTTTATAAGTGGGTATGTCAATTGAATAATTTTGTAACATATACGAACCCTTTTCTTATAAAACAATTCCTCAAATGATTATCCATTTAATTGAAAAACTTTTTGAATCCAATCTACACTTTCATCCACTGAAGTGTTTTCATCTTTCAAATGATTGGCAAAATGATTCGTTATTTTTTGAATAATTCGGTTGCTTATAATTTCGGCTTGTTCTTCATCAAAATTAGACATTTTTTTTCGTTGGTATGCCATTTCTAATTCTTTGATGGACTGTAGTTTTGCTTTTAGTGCGTGTATAGTTGGGGCATATTTCCGACCTTTTGTCCAGGTTATAAATTCGTCTTGAATTTCTTCAATTATAGCTTCTGCTTGCGGGATAAATTTTTTGCGATTTTCTAGTGTTTCATCTGTCATTTGTGACAAGTGATCCATGTGAATCAGTCTTACGCCTTCTATATCTTGAACGTTTTCGTTCACGTTTTTAGGAATCGATAGATCTAAAATTAGTAAAGGTTTTTTAAGATTTAAAATGGTTTTATCAACCGTTGGGTTTTGTGCTCCAGTGGCAACAACCAAAACATCTGCTTTTTGGATTTCTTCTTGTAAATCAGCATAGTCTTTTACAATTAAATCTAATTTTTTAGCCAATTTTTCAGCTTTATCTTTCGTGCGGTTGATTAGGGTAATATGATCGTGTTTGCTATGTTTTACTAAGTTTTCACAAGTGTTACGACCAATTTTTCCTGTACCAAAGAGTAGAATGTTTTTATCCGAAATATCTGGGACTGTTTTAAAAATATACTGAACAGAGGCAAAAGAAACCGAAGTGGCTCCGGATGATATTTCCGTTTCGTTTTTTACACGTTTACTGGCCTGAATAACTGAGTTTACTAGACGCTCCATATAGGCGTTAGCTATTTCATGTTCTTTAGATAAAATAAAAGCGTTTTTTATTTGTGAAATAATCTCAAAATCCCCTAAAATTTGACTATCTAGTCCAGTTCCTACTCGGAATAGATGATTGATTGCTTCTTTGTTTTTGTAGACGTAGGCTACTTTTTGAAAGTCTTCAACGGTACCTTGACTGTTTTCGCAAAGTAATTTAATTAATTGAAAGGGGTGTTGTGCAAACCCATATATTTCAGTTCGGTTACATGTGGAAGTAACGATCAAACTTTCTAAACCATCTTCTTTGGCTTGTTGGATCAATTTGGTTTTAGCTGGTTCATCTAAACTAAATTTTCCTCGCATTTCAGCATCTGCTTTTAAATAGCTTAAACCAATTGCGTAAAAAGTGGCAGATTTTGAGGGAATATTCTGTGTCATTAAAATCCTAATCAAATTTTCTACAAACAAAAGTATTTAGTTTTGTTTTTCCAAAATAACGCTATAAGTACTTTTTGTATCGCTATAAGTTATTTTGATAGTTGATTTGAATTTTTAGGGATATTTATTCTATTTTTGTTCTATAATAGGCTCTTTAGAACTTTATTATATAGAATTATTCTAAATAATAAACCTAATTTAGGGGAACCGCCTACGTAAAAAAATGTCGCTATGGGTGCTACCGAGGAAATAAAAATGGATGACGAATTTGTTTTGTTAAGATTTCAAAATGATACAGAAGAAGTTATAAAATATGAACGACCAGTAAAGACAGGTTTGATTCAGTTTCATTTTGGTTTAAAAGGAAAAGGCAGATTTATTTTTAATAATGGTAGTTATACAATAGGACTAGAAGGAGAAAAATCTCTTTTGTTTTATAATCCTGAAAAAGAACTTCCTTTACACCTAGATATAGAACCTAAAACGTGGATTATTTCTATATTGATTTCTATTAAAAAATTTCATGGATTATTTACTACTGATGCAGATCATATCCCTTTTTTGAGTGAAGAAAATCGCGATAGAAAATATTATGGCGAAGAAAATATTACACCTTCTATAGCCATTGTTCTCAACCAAATGTTTCATTATAATCTAAACCCAACAATTAAAAATTTATATTACAAAGGAAAAGGATATGAATTACTAAGTTTGTTTTTTAATAAAAATGAAGATCCTGATATCGAACAATGCCCTTTTTTGATAGATGAAGAAAATGTAAAAAAACTAAAAAAAGCAAAAGAAATTATTATTGCCAATATGTCAGAACCACCAGGTTTAGAAGAATTAGCGGATCAAGTTGGCCTAAACCTAAAAAAGTTAAAAACAGGGTTTAAACAAATTTATGGGGAAACAGTTTATGGATTTTTGTTTGATTATAAGATGCAATACGCTAGAAACTTGCTAGATAGCGGATCCTATAATGTAAACGAAGTAGGATTAAGAATTGGCTATAGTACCGCCAGTCATTTTATTGCGGCATTTAAAAAGAAATTTGGCACGACGCCTAAAAAATATTTATTAGAAAAAGTAAATTAAAAATAGATCAAAAAATGAAAGATAGAAGATACAACATAATTTTATCTTAAAACTATCTTTAGGTTTTGTAAGTCTCAAAAAAACATAAAAATGAAAGGAGTATTATTAGTTAATTTAGGCTCACCTGACAGTACAGAGGTAAAAGATGTAAAAAAATATTTAGACCAATTTTTAATGGATGAACGTGTAATAGATCTTCCTTATTTATTAAGAGCCTTTTTGGTAAAAGGAATCATACTCAATACGCGACCTAAAAAATCGGCAGCAGCTTATAAAAAAATTTGGTGGGAAGAAGGATCTCCTTTAATTGTTCTAACTCAACGATTACAAAAGAAAGTACAACAATTAGTTGATTTTCCAGTAGAAATTGCTATGCGTTATGGTAATCCTAGTATAGAACTTGGATTACAACAGTTGTATGATAAGGGAGTAACGGAAGTACTACTTTTGCCTTTATATCCACAATTTGCTATGGCAACCACAGAAACTATTTTGGTCTTAGCGGAAGAAATTCGCAAAAAGAAATTTCCTTCTATGACTTTTAAAACGGTTCCCGCTTTTTATAAACGAGAACGTTATATCGCTAATTTAGGAACTTCAATAAAGGAGGCTTTGGCTGGCTTTGAAGCTAATCATATTTTGTTTTCCTACCATGGTGTACCAGAGCGACATATAAAAAAATCAGATATTACTAAATCACATTGTGCAATCGATGGAAAATGTTGTGCAACACCCTCTCCTGCACATGAATTTTGTTACCGCCATCAATGCTATGAAACCACTAGACAAGTAGCTGAATTATTACAATTAGAAGAAGGAAGTTACAGCACTTCGTTCCAATCTCGTTTAGGACGTGATCCTTGGTTACAGCCTTATACTGATGCCACAATTGATGGATTAGCTCAAAGAGGAATTAAAAATTTAGCTGTTGTAACACCTGCTTTTGTTTCAGATTGTTTAGAAACTTTGGAAGAAATAGGTATGGAGGCTGCTCATAGTTTTAAAGAAAATGGAGGAGAAAACTTTTTAACAGTAGCTTGTTTAAATGATCGTGATGATTGGGCACAAACTATAGCAGGTTGGATAAAGAATTGGAATTAATGGAACTTTATAACTACATAAAATCATTACATCTTATTTTTGTAATCACTTGGTTTGCAGGATTGTTTTATATTGTACGGCTTTTTGTATACCACGCTGAGGCTAAGGAAAAACCAGAACCAGAGCAAAGTATTCTAATTAAGCAGTACCAATTGATGCAATACCGTTTATGGTACATCATAACTTGGCCAAGTGCCGTATTAGCTAGTATTTTTGCTTTTTGGATGCTACTCTTTACTGATACAGGTAATCTATGGCTTACACAATCATGGATGCATATTAAGTTAACTTTTGTATTTCTTTTGTATTTGTATCATTTAAAATGCCATCAAATTTTTAATCAATTGCAAAAAAATGAAGTTAAAAAGAGTTCTACTTTTTTTCGATTATGGAATGAAGGAGCCACTATTATTTTATTTGCAGTTGTTTTTTTAGTAATTTTAAAAAATGCCATCAATTGGATATTTGGTGTAATAGGTATAATCCTTTTTTCTATACTTTTAATGCTAGGCTATAAGTTTTATAAAAACATACGAGAAAAAAAATAATGATAAACATTTTTCTTTGGGGTAAAAATCTTTCCTTACGATCAAGAATTTTCCTCGCGCTTATATTCATAACACTAATATCTTCAATATTAATTGCATTAGTGTCAATACTTCATTTTCAATATGAAAGTCAAGAATATCATAAGGAACGTTTACTAAGGAAAGAAGAACAAATCAAACAACATATTGAGTATGTTTTAGAAACGACCCCTCATCCTCTAATAACAGCTAATCTAGCCTCTATTTTTAAAGAAAAAATATTTGAAATAGCCGATATTCATAATTTAGAAATAGATATTTATGACTTACAAGGACGTATGCTTATTAATTCAAGAGCACCTGTAATAAAAGGACAAATTACTATTAATATATCAGATAATTTATTAGAAAAAATTAAGTACGCTGATAAAAATAGATTTATAGGCGAAGGAGAAGCTAGAGGAGATGTGTATAATTTTTCTTATAGCTATTTAATGGATCATATAGAAAAGAAACCCATAGGTATTATACGACTCCCTTACAAACAAGATGATAGCTATTACAAACAAGAAATAGAAAACTTTTTAGCCATATTTGGAAGTGTATATTTAGGAATGTTTTCATTAGCTATTTGGTTGGCTTTTTATCTGTCAAGATATATTACTAAATCCCTTGAAACGATTTCTCGTAGACTGACCGAAACCAGTCTGACCGAAAAAAATAAAAAAATAGATTTAGTAACACACAGTTCCGAAATAGATAAACTTATTCAGTCTTATAATAAGATGATAGATGAGTTGGAAGAAAGCGCTAATAAATTAGCACAAAGTGAACGCGAAGGAGCTTGGAGAGAGATGGCCAAGCAGGTAGCTCATGAAATAAAAAACCCTTTGACTCCTATGCGATTAACGGTTCAGAGTTTTGAAATGCGTTTTAACCCTCAAGACCCCAATATTAGACAAAAAGTAGTTGATTTTTCTAAAACACTTATCCAACAAATAGATACAATGAGTGCTGTTGCCAGTGCTTTTTCTAATTTTGCATCTATGCCCGCTCAACAAAACGAAACATTAAATGTGGTAGATGTGGTAAGTATGGCATTAGATATTTTTAATGAAAATTATATAGAATATTATTCTAGTACGGATGAAATCATTACCAAAATAGATAGAACTCAACTTATTCGTATTATTACTAATTTGGTAAAAAATGCTATACAGGCTATACCCGAAGAACAAATCAATAAGAAAGTTCTAGTATCTGTAAAAAAAGAAGAAAACAATACCATTATTAGTGTATGTGATAATGGAAAGGGAATAGCAATTCAAGATTTTGAGCGTATATTTGAACCCAAATTTACCACAAAAACTAGTGGAATGGGACTAGGACTAGCGATTATCAAAAATATAATTGAAAATTACCAAGGAAAGATTACTTTTGAATCTAAATTAACTAAAGGAACTACTTTTAAAGTAATATTACCTATTATAAATAAATAGCAACATGGAATTAAAAAATATTTTAGTTGAGCACGAAAAATTTACAGCTACTATAAGAATTAATCGACCAGAAAAATTAAACGCATTAAATTCTGAAACAATAAAAGAATTGCATTATTGGTTGAAAGAATTAGAAGCCAATGAAAACATTAGAACTATTATCCTTACAGGGAATGGCGAAAAAGCTTTTGTGGCAGGTGCAGATATATCTGAATTTGCTCATTTTTCTGAGCAAGAAGGAGCTGAATTAGCTAGAAAAGGACAAGAACTACTTTTTAATTTCATAGAAAACATGAAAACCCCAGTAATTGCTGCGGTAAACGGATTTGCATTAGGTGGGGGGTTAGAACTTGCTATGTCTTGTCATTTTCGCGTTGCTTCTGAAAATGCAAAAATGGGATTACCTGAAACCTCATTAGGTGTTATCCCAGGTTATGGAGGTACACAACGTTTGACACAATTAGTAGGTAAAGGACGTGCTATGGAAATGATTATGACAGCAGGTATGATAGATGCTAACACCGCAAAAGAATTTGGATTAGTAAATCATGTTGTGTCTCAAGAAGAGTTGTTTGCTACTTATATGACTATAGCGGATAAAATACAACGTAACTCTCCCGTTGCTATAGGTAAAGCTATTGAAGCTGTAAATGCAAACTACAAAGATGGTATAAACGGTTTTGAGACGGAAATTAAAAAGTTTGGAGAATGTTTTGCTACTGCTGATTTTAAAGAAGGAACAACAGCATTCTTAGAGAAACGCAAAGCTGTTTTTGAAGGAAAATAATACTATTTGAACTAAAAATATACTGGGTTAAAAAGTAAAGTTCTCGATACGTTTTTTCCATTTCATTTCAAAAATAACTCGAACTGACGGTTGAGTATATAATCGAAATCATCGTCAGATCGAGTGCAAAGCGTATCGAGAGCTAATGCTAATTTTTGTTGCTTTTGTAGGTGTACTATTTTTAAAAGGAAAACTAAAAATTTGAATGGTACTATATTAATTTTGGCTTAATTCTAAATATGTGGTGTCTAAAAAAAGTAGTAGCTTAACATTTAGTTTGTTCATTCCGATCTTTTTTTAGACACCTACTTTTAAAAAGCGATTCTAAAAGGTTGTAATCTTACTATTTAGCTTTGCTAGTTTAATTAAAGTTAGAATCGACCAATGGAGGTCTTTCTTAGGGTTAAACAGAAAAATTAAACTTTTAGACCCTATGCTTTTCGCTTTCATTATTTTATTCCTTCGCACTCATCATAAAACTGTTCTAAAAATTGTTCCATAAACAAGTGGCGTTGTAAGGCAATTCGTTTTCCCGCTGTTGTGTTCATCTTGTCTTTTAAGCGTAATAATTTCTCGTAAAAATGATTAATGGTAGGCGATGTGGTATTTTTGTATTCTTCCTTACTCATTGTTAAATTAGGGATAATCGCGGGGTCATAGAGTTTTCTGTTTTTAAATCCACCATAATTAAAGGCTCGGGCAATTCCTATGGCACCAATGGCATCTAAACGATCGGCATCCTGAACAATAGCAAGTTCTTTAGAATGAAAGGCAGCTGCAAAATTACCCCCTTTAAAAGAGATGTTTTCTATAATTTTTACTACATGATCAATAATGGTTTGATCAATATTTTGTGATGTAAGAAAATCAGACGCTGTTTTGGGACCAATAGTTTCATCACCATTATAAAATTTACTATCGGCTATATCATGCAATAAAGCTGCTAGGTAAACTACAGTTTCGTTACATTCTTCTTCTTTAGCTATTTGTCGGGCGTTTTTATATACTCGTTCTATATGAAACCAATCATGTCCTCCTTCAGCTTCTTCTAATTGCTTTTTTACAAACTCAATTGTTTTTTGTATAATTTCCATAGGTTATATCTTTAAAAAAGGGCTGTCTTAAAATAAGTTTAATTGTCATGTTTTTTAGAAATATAGGAAGTAGATTAGAGATATTAATTACCTATCCTTCCTTATATTTTAGTATGAAATACGTTTTTGTTTTTACTTTTGAGACAGCCTCTTTGAATTTATCTTGGTTTCTATTTTTAAACTATTAAAGCAGGTTGTACCCATTTAAATAATTTTTCTTCCGCAGGAGTAACTATTCTTTCTGCTAATCGAGTCATTCTTGCAGGAAGTTTCATTAGATAATCACGTGCTTTTTCTGCCTCATCTGTAAGATGGGTGATTTTGTCTATTTCCCACTTTTGAATTAATTTTTCCATGATATCAATATAATCTGTAGCAGTATAAACACCTATTCGTTGAGCTGATTCAGAAAATTTTTCAAATGCAGTTCCTATAGCTTCTCCCGATTCGCGAATAAGGTTGGCGGGCATAGTAATTTTTTGTTTCATCATATATTGAAAAGCCAACATCATTTGGCTAGGATCTACTTGAAAAATTCGGTTAACAAATTCACTATATGCCAAATGGTGGCGCATTTCATCGCCTGCAATTAAATTACATAGCTTAGCTAATTTTTTATCACCAAATTGTTTGGCTAATTTAGATACTCTCATGTGTGAGATATAAGTAGCTAATTCCTGAAAACTTGTAAATACAAAATTTTTATAAGGATCACGATCAGTACCCGGATCAAATCCGTCGTTTATTAGATGTTGAGTGGTTATTTCTACTTCTCGCATATTTACACGTCCTGATAGATATAAATATTTATTAAGTAGATCACCATGACGATTTTCTTCGCCAGTCCATTGACGAATCCATTTAGCCCAGCCGTTATCGCCCGTAGATCCTTTTTGTTGAATACCTTCAATATCTAACAACCATGATTCATAGGTTGGTAGGGCTTCTTCTGTAATTGTGTCGCCTACTAGAACTACCCAAAAATCATAAGGTAAATCTTTTGCTATTTCTCTAAGCTCTGTGACTTCTTCTATGAAGTTTTCTGCTTCAGAGTTAGGTAATAAATCACTTGGTTGCCAGATTTTTTCTACAGGAAGTAGGTAATTTTCTACAAAAGAATCCAAACTCTTTTCTAGATACTGCATGACTTCCAAGCGAATATTATTTAATTTTTCCATAAGACTAGTATAATTATTTTATATGTTCTTTGATTATAGTTTCAGTTTTTTTGAATATATCATCAAAACTATAATCAGATATTTTTAGAGGAGGGTGAATTATATGTTCAATATTACTGCCTAATCCTAAAGGGAATTGACCATAACGTGTCATTTTCCATGAGTTATTTATTGTTACGGGCAAAAAATAAGCATCGGGTGCAAATTTATAAAGCATTTTTAAACCATTTATAGAAAAAGGTTTGGGTACTCCCGTTTTGCTCCTTGTGCCTTCTGGAAATATGACTACAGAGTAATTATTTTGATTAATATATTCAGCTACTCTTTTTATTTCTGGTAAGGCCTGTTTTGGGTCTTTTCGGTCGATTAAAGCGGAACCACCATGACGTAAATTAAAGGAAACACTTGGTATTTTTTTTCCTAGTTCTTTTTTGCTAATGAATTTAGGATGGTATTTGCGTAAAAACCAGATAAAAGGGGGGATATCATATAGACTTTGATGGTTAGCTACAATAATCAGGGGTTTGTTTTTGGGGATATTTTCAATTCCCTTTATTTTGTAAGTTGTTCCTAAAACATGGGTGGTTCTAACTAAAAAAGCATTTAAAATTGCTACACTGATTCGATGGGTATTATATCCAAAAAATTTTAAGCAAAACCATTGTATAGGGTGGAAAAGAAGTAGCCAAAGAAAAAACAATATTCCAAATAAAATAGACAATGGGTACGAAATAAGTTTTAGCATATCTTAGTTTAATTTGATCAAAAAATAATAAATGTCATCTAGAAAAAAGATATCTAGGTGACATTTATAAAAATAAGCTTGTATAATTCTTAGCAAAATTCGCTATAAGCATCTTTTAAATTTTCAGCAATAATTTCTGCTGGGCGTCCTTCTATATGATGACGTTCTAACATGTGTACTAACTCACCGTCTTTAAATAATGCCATGGCTGGTGAAGAAGGAGGGAAAGGAAACATTTGTTCACGAGCAGCATCTACAGCTTCTTTATCAACACCTGCAAAAACAGTAATTAATTGGTTCGGTTTTTTTTCACCGGATAAACTCATTATAGCGCCTGGACGAGCATTACGAGCCGCACAACCACAAACTGAATTTACCACAACAAGGGTAGTACCAGTAGCTGTAATTGCATTTTTTACATCGTCTGCTGTATATAAATTTTGAAAACCTTTGCTAGTTAATTCTTCGCGCATTGGCTTTACCATTTCTTCTGGATACATATTCTTTATATGTTAAAGTTATTCTTTTGCAAAGTTACAAACTTTTCTATTGTAACCTTTTTATTTAATATGATTTTAATAGTTCTTATAATCCTTTAATCCAAGATTGAGGATTTAATTTTGTTGTATTTTGATAAATATAAAATTTTAAGACTGCTTTATTTGTAAAACTATTGAAATGAATGCTTCCTAAAGTTTGTTTGGTGCTTACTTTTTGCCCTTTACTGACATTTACTCCACTAAGATTAGAATAAGAAGTGATATAGTCACCGTGTCTGATAACTACAGTTGCAGTACCGTTAGCAGCCATTTGTACGTCACTTACTTCGCCTCCAAAAACGGCACGAGCTTGAGCACCTCTTTCGGAAGAAATTTCAATTCCGCTACTTTCAATCATGATAGAAGGTTCTAAGGGGTGGGGCTGACGACCAAAGCGTTTGGTTAAAGCTCCTTTTTCTACAGGCCATGGTAATCGACCACGATTTGATCGAAAATCATTAGCTAATTCTTTAGCTTCAGGTGTTAATACAAAAGTGGTTGTATTAGTTGTATTACCCGCTTTTTTGTTGGCTGCAGCAATTGCTTCACGAATTAAGCGATCTATCTGACGTTCAATGGCGCGAGATTCTTTTTGTTTTTTATGAATTTCAGCAATAATTTTCTTTTTATCTTTCTTAATGCTATTTAATAATCGTTCTTGTTCTAAACGTTCTAGTTCAAGATCTTTTTTTTCTTTTTCGCTTAGGGCTATTAATTTTTCTTTTTGTTTTTTTTGCGTACCTAATTTAGCGTTATAGCTTTCCAGATCTTTTGTTTTGCTTTTTATTTCTTCGCCCTGCATTTTTCGGAAGCTAGAATATTGCTTCATATATTCCCCTCTTTTATAGGCTTGTAAAAAATTATCGGCAGATAAAATGAACATAGCCCTGCTTTGTTCTGAACGACTTTTATATGATTTTTCAATCATTTCAGCATAATCTTCTTTTAGGATTTGTAAATCCTTTTTTAATTGATTTACTTTTAATTGATTGATATACATACTGTTTCCTAATACTTTTTTTTGTTTTTCTGTAGTACGAATCAGTTTAAGTTGTAAGTCTATTTTTTCCTTTTGTTGGGCTACAATTTTAGTTACATCTTTTTCTTTTCTTTTTTGCTCACCCAATAGGCGTTCTTTTTGACGGATTTCTTCTTGAATTCTAGCTTTTTGTTCTTCTAATTTGCGTTGTCTATCTTCTTCTTGAGACCAGACCATGATGGTGTTAAGAATAAAAACAAAAGATAAGATATGTTTTAACATAATTGATTAATTCTTTTTAATTAATTTTTATGGCTTTATAACCTTCGGGTACACTGTACGGAAATGTTAGTTCTTCATTGTACGTAACAGATTCATTTTGTATTGTAATTTCTGTGGTTCTATTATCCTGAGTTGCAAAAATAACAAGTTCCATTGGTAAAATAGCTTCTGAAGCTAAATTATAATTGGTGTAATTAATCGTCATTTTTTGATCTGGGTCAATTTGTTTTATTTCTTGACTGTTTAACCAAAAAGAGTTGGGATCAAAGGAGTAAGATTTTATGAAATTACTGGGTGTTGTTTCCACTAATTTTATACTGTTTTCTTCCTTTGTCATGGTATATTTGTCTAAAGAAAGATCGTCAATGGTTTTTCCTAAGAGTAGGTTTTGAACTTTTTGAAAATTTAATTCAGTACCTAGCCAGTTACTTAATATTTTATAATCCCCATCAAAAAATTTCCCTCCAATTTTTTGATAATATTTTACAGAAGAAGGTGTTAATAGTACTTTGGCTATGGGATAGCCTAATATTTTAGCGGTTATAAGGATCATTTGATCTTTTTTGATACGAATGTCTGCTAGTATGCTAGAGGACTGTTTTTCATCTTTATACTGTATATCCGATTTTATATAGGCTGTTTTAAAATCTCTTTTTACGGCTTCGTGATTTGTTATAACATTTTTTACTGTTTCTGTAATAATTGGCATCTTGTTTTCTGGATGTACAACAAGATTTTGTTTGGTTTTACATGAAACGAATAGGAGTGCTACGCTTATTATACTTATAATCTTTTGGATCATTTTTTTGTGTTTTTAATAATCAATGCTTTTTTTTGGTATTCTTCTGCTTTTTTGGTATTGCCTAAAGCAATTGAAACGTCGCTTATTAAATTCAGAAAATTAATTTCTAATACAGGGTTTTCGATGATGTAATCGAAACCAATTTCTAAAAATTCGTTCGCTTTTTTATAATTTTTTAGCTCAAAATTTGCTTTTCCTGCAAAGTAATAAAATTCAGGTTGATTAGGGTATAGATCTAAATAATCTGTAGTAAGTTTTAACATTACTTGATAATCTTTTTTTTCTTCATAGCAAATAAGAGTACATAAAGCTGTTTCTAGATCGTTTTTTTGAAGGATAATAGATTTTTCAAAATTTTTAATAGCTAAATCCCATTGTTTTTTTTTAAAGTAAAATTTTCCGACTTCTTTATGTACATTAAATTCTGGATCTCCTTCAAAATAGGACATAGCTTTTGATAGTTGATTCTCAAAAATAGGATTTTTAGATACAAAAATTAAAAATTCATTAAACATTTTAATTTTAATTTTTTTATCTATTTTTCTGCTTTTCAAAACCGTTTCAAGTGTGTTAAAAGCTTCCGTTCCCTTTGTATCAGTAATATGATATTTAAACAGGAATACAGCAGCCCATTCTGAAGTAGGTAGGTTTTGTTTTAGTTTTTCAATTACTTGTCTTGCTTTTTCTTCTTGATTGGTTTCAGAATATTTAGTAATTAGAGAAAGATAATTTTCTTCGTTTAAAGGATTGGTTTCAATCGCTTTTTCTAAATCGGATTTGCTTCCAGCACTGATATTGGTTTGTCTGTTGATTTCTGCTCTGTATTGATTTCTTCTTTCTGTTTTGCCTTCGGATTCGTCTAATTCGTTGATTAGTATTAGAGCTTTATCAAACTGACGAGTGTACATGTACAAAGCCAGTAAATCTTCTTTGTATTTTTTGTCTAAAACAATGATTTTTTGAAGAACTGAAATTCCTTGATTATAATTCTTGGTGTTATAGTACACATCATATAAGTCAATCCAGTTCCATTTGTTTTTTGAGTCTAATTCTGTCGCTTTTATATAGGCTTCTTCAGCCGAAATATAATCTTTTTTAAAATAATAATTCTTACCTAATTCATGATAAATAACTGCATTATTAGGTTGGAGTTGTAAACATTTTTCCAACTCAATAAGTGCTTTGTCATAATTTTCAATTCCTTTTTGTTTTAGAGACTCATAGTAGGCCTCTTGAAAACTATCATCATCTGATACGATGTTTTCAGGATCTGTTTGAGCTAAAAAAGGATGTGTACTGGTTATGAATATAAAACAGGCCAGTTTGTATATTGTTTTATTCATATTTTTAAATTTTACGTACATTGATTAACATATAGTGTTGTTTTTTAATCATTCTAGATTATTTATTACAAAAAAGGGGGTGTTAATGTTGTTATAACAGTAAAATATCCAGTTTAAAAAGGTCTGTCCGAAAATTTAAAAAAACATCCGGACAGTTTCATTCTTTATTTATTCTAATGTAGAATAATCTCCTATGCTTATACTTTTGAAGTTTCCGTCAAAAGTAGCGTGATTACCAATCATAGCATTGTCTAGATCAGCATTACATAAATGTGTATGCGTTTGAACCAAACTGTTTTTAATGGTAACATTTGTTAAATGTGTAGATTTTCCTAGAGATACATTAGGCCCTACAGTTGAGTTTATTAAAACTACGTCTTCCCCTATAAAACAAGGAGGTATGATTGTAGAATTTTCAATACGAGCAGAATTAGCTACCATGTTTTCACCTTCTGCATGTAAAAAATTCAGCATTCTACTATTTGTTTCAACGGTTACATTTTTATTTCCACAATCCATCCATTCCTCTACTTTTCCAGGAACAAATTTCATTCCTTTGTCCATCATTTGTTTGATACCATCATTTATTTGGTATTCCCCACCGTGAATGATATTATTGTCTAAAACAGCTTGTAATTCATTTTTTAAGACAGCTATATCTTTAAAATAATAAATACCAATAACGGCTAGATCAGAAACAAAAGTAGAAGGCTTTTCTACTAATTCAATAATCTCATTTGATTCGTTCAGATTAATTACACCAAAGGCTTCTGGATTTTCTACTTGCTTTACCCAAATTACACTGTCAGCAGCCGTATCTAATGTGAAATCAGCTTTAAAAAGGGTATCAGCATACGCAATAACGGTAGGTCCTGAAAGGGATTCTTTGGCACACATGATAGCATGTCCTGTGCCTAATGCTTCATTTTGATAATAGATAGTTCCTTTAGCTCCCAAGTTTTGTGCTATAGCCACTAATTCCTCTTCTATTTTTTGACCAAAACTTTCATGAATAATAAAGGCAATTTCTTCGATATCTTGGTTGATTACTTTGGCAATGTCTTCTACTAAACGATGCACAATAGGCTTGCCAGCAATAGGAATTAATGGTTTAGGAACTGTTAGCGTATGCGGACGAAGGCGTGAGCCACGACCAGCCATAGGTACAATGATTTTCATAAGATTAGTCCCTTGTCCTTGTGGAAGGACTTGCTACAGGGAAAGTAGTTTTTAAAATTTATTTACTTTTTTATACTCATTTTTTTTGAATTAACCAGATTATTTTAGTCCAGTACTGCCAAAACCTCCTTCTCCTCTATTTGTGTCAGAGAGGGATTCTACAGGATGCCAAAAAATACGTTCATGTTTGGCAATTACTAATTGAGCAATACGCTCACCGTCTTCAATCTCGAAAAAATCATTTGATAAATTAACTAAAATGATACCTATCTCACCGCGATAATCAGCATCTATAGTACCAGGAGAATTTAAAACAGTAATTCCTTTTTTAAGAGCTAAACCACTTCTGGGTCTTATTTGTGCCTCGTAACCTTGTGGTAGTTCTATGAATAATCCCGTTTTAATCAAGACTCTTCCGAGCGGAGGTATTGTAATAGATTCTTCTAAATTAGCCCTTAAATCCATTCCTGCTGATAAATCAGTTTCATAATGCGGCAGGGCGTGTTTTGATTTATTTACAATTTTTATTTCCATATTGTGAATACACTATTTTAATAATAAGAGACTTATAAAAAACACGAAGTCTCATTTTAACTTATCTTCTTTTTATTATTCTTAAAAAAAACTCTTTTTCATTTTTGTAAATATAATATCCGAAAGCGATCAAGGCAAATATTCCAAAAATATAACTCTGACGTAGAAAAGGAATGTAAAAGGACATGGCAGATAATGTAATAGATACTCCTACATAGCTTGCAATTTTGTTTATTTCGTATGGAATAGGATATTGTTTTTGTCCTAAATAATAAGATATAAACATCATGCTTCCGTAAGCTATAATAGTTGCAACAGCCGAACCATAATAACTCATAATAGGTATTAACCAATAGTTGAATGTTAGTGTTAAAATAGCTCCTATAAGAGATATTATAGTTCCTATATATGTTTTATCAGTTAGTTTGTACCATACCGATAGATTTGTGTAAATTCCTAAAAAGAAATTGGCTAATACAATTAGGGGTACTACTTTTATAGCCACCCAATAAGTTGCATTAGGGACTAGTGGTTGTTTAAGAAGATCAATAAAAACAATCACAAAAAGCAAAATGAAAGAACCCGAAATAACAAAGTATTTCGTGATAGTAGCGTAGGTTTTTGGTGCATTTTCATTTTTAGCATGACTAAAAAAGAAGGGTTCTATGCCTAAGGAGTAAGCCGTACGAAATAAAACCATAAACATTCCTAATTTGTAACAAGCAGAATATGCTCCTATATCCGCTTTGGAAACATGTAGTTTTTCTAATAGAATTTTATCAAAATGTTCATTAATAGCAAATCCAATTCCCGCAAAAAGAATTGGTAAACCATATTGGATCATTTTAATCCATAGTTTTTTATCAAAAACACCTTCCCGTTTAATATAATGGTTAGATAGCATTACTAAAGTCAGTAAACTGGCAAGAACATTTGAAATAAAAATATATCCGACTTGAAAATGCTCAAAATAGAGTGTACTGATAGGGTTTTCTTTTGAAATTAAGGGGAGTATTAATAAGAAAAAAATATTTAAACCAAAGTTAATGATAACATTCGAAATTTTAATCACAGCATATTGCATTGATTTTTTTTCGGCACGTAATTTTGAAAAGGGAATAACGACCAAGGCATCTAAGACCAATATCCAAATGGTATAAGTAATATACTCCTTTTTGATATTGATAAAATGAGCTATACTTTCTCTAAAAATTAGTGAAAATGACAAAAATAAAATAGAAGACCAAAAAAGTGATGCTAATGATGTTTTGAAAACATTTTTTTTGTTTTCTTCTTGATTATAAAATCTAAAGAAAGCAGTTTCCATTCCATAGGATAGAACTACATTAAAAAAGATTAAATAAGCAAAAATAATAGATACATCAGCAAATTCCGCTTTTGGTAATTTTTTTACGTATAGAGGATTCAATAAAAAGCTAATCATACGAGGTAAGACTGTGGCTAAACCATAGATTAGTGTCTGCTTAAATAAACTTTTATAAATGCCCAAAACAGTTGTGTTATTTTAAACCCGCAAAAGTATTAATTTTTATCATTTTCATCTGTTCTTACAGAAGGATAAGCTAATATTTCTTTTTCTTTTATTTTTCTAATTTTAAAAAAGGATCGGTTTCCTTTATAAAAATATTCTAGAACAGCTTGTTTAGAAGAAATGACTTTAGTTATTTTTTCCTCTTGAGAAATCTCTTCATTTGGGTGGCAATTAATATTTTCTTTGAAGCTAAAGAAATACTCCTTTGGTGTTACTTTATTCGGGAGAGCCATTTTGTTTTGAAAATAAAGTTTACTTAATACAACCTCTTTTGGTAATTCTTTTTGAAAAATAATATAAAAGTCTGTGCCTGAACCGCCTCCTTTTATACCCGCTATCCAAGATTGACAATAGGATTCTTCTATATTAAAAGGGAGTTTTTTTGTTTTTTGAGAATACCCTAGAAAAGGAATGATAGACAGTATAAAAATATATATTATTTTCATTTTACAAAGCAGTTAAAAGGTTCAAATATTTTATTACTAAATGTATTTGTCAATTTTAGTGTAGGCTTTAAGTACGTACGGTTAAATGATTGAAAGCGTTTTCTTAACAAATATCTAAAACTTATCACAAATATCAAAAAATAGACCGAATAAGTTAATTAATTAGGGAAGGTGTGTTCTTTTTGTAAGAAAAAGAAGAAAATAATTTTACAAACTAATAATTAAAGTATCATTTAATAGGGATGTTGGTCTAGAATCATGAAATAGTTAATAAGTTCTTGATTTAAGAATGAAATTTGTCAGTTTTTAGTGGTTTTTAGTTTAAGTTAACCATATCTAACAAAGTTATTAAAAAGGATTAAAAGAATAATCGTAAAAGATTATTAGATTCTAGTAATTAATTTGTAAAAAAATAAACGTTTTAGATAAGGATAGGTGTAATAGAATTTTTAAATTTGCGATTGTTAAAAATTATAGTATGTTACAGATAGCAGTTATTAGAGAAAACCAAGAAGCGGTAATCAAATCTTTGGCAAAGAAAAACATAGATGCCAGATCCCTGATAGAAAAGGTGGTAGCTCTTGACGAAAAACGTCGTGCTACTCAAGTGGAGTTAGATAATGTATTGGCGGAATCTAATAAACTATCCAAAGAAATTGGGGCTATGATGAAAGCAGGTGAAAAAGCCAAAGCAGAAATCATTAAAGAAAAAACAACCCAATTACGTGATCAGAGTAAAGAATTAACCGAAACGCTAAACAGTATTGCTGAGGAGTTAACACAGCAATTATATCAACTACCCAATACACCTACAGAAATTGTTCCAGAAGGTAAAACAGCTGATGATAATCTAAATGTTTTTCAAGAAGGAGAAATTCCTACTTTGCATGAAGGAGCGCTTCCTCATTGGGAATTAGCTAAGAAATATGATATTATTGATTTTGAATTAGGGACTAAGATTACAGGTGCTGGTTTTCCCGTTTACAAAGGAAAAGGAGCCAAATTACAACGTGCTTTAATCAACTACTTTATCGATAAAAATACAGAAGCGGGATATAATGAAGTACAAGTGCCTCATTTAATTAATGAAGCATCGGGTTATGGAACAGGGCAGTTACCTGATAAAGAAGGACAAATGTACCATGTAGGAATTGACGATTTATATTTAATTCCAACGGCAGAAGTTCCAGTAACCAATTTATACCGTGATGTTATCTTACAAGAAACAGAAATGCCCGTAATGGTAACAGGTTATACTCCTTGTTTCCGCCGAGAAGCAGGTTCGTATGGAGCACATGTACGAGGGTTAAACCGTTTACACCAATTTGATAAAGTAGAGATTGTTCGTATTGAACACCCAGATAATTCTTATCAAGCTTTAGACGGAATGGTAGAACACGTAAAGGGAATTTTAAATGAGTTGAAATTACCGTACCGTATTTTGCGCTTATGTGGAGGTGATATGAGTTTTGCTTCAGCATTAACCTATGATTTTGAAGTATTTTCAACAGCACAAGAACGTTGGTTAGAAATATCTTCTGTATCTAATTTTGAAACCTTCCAATCAAACCGTTTGAAATTACGTTTTAAAGGAAAAGATGGAAAAACCCAATTAGCCCATACTCTAAATGGTAGCTCATTAGCCTTGCCTCGTGTATTAGCAGGAATTTTAGAAAATTATCAAACACCAGAAGGAATTATAATTCCAGAAGTATTAAGAAAATATACAGGTTTTGATATTATAGACTAAACTATATAGCAAATATTTATAATGTACTAAAGTGGCAAAATTATTGTAACTTTAGTACATTGTTTTTTAGATGAAATGAAGAAGATAATTCAAATACTATTGTTTTGGCCTTTTTTAGTCGTGGGTCAAGTATATACGGTTACGCCTCCTTCTGGAGGAAATCCGCAAGTAACGATGCCTCAAAATAATAATCCCAATGAATATTTGGCTCAAAATTATTTTGATCGAGGGGAATTTGACAAAGCTATAGTCATTTACGAAGAACTACTGAAAAGACAACCACATAATTATCCCTTTTTCCAAAAAGTAGTAATATGTTATCAACAATTAAAACAATTTGAAAAAGCAGATGTTTTAATACAAGAAAAACTTAAAAAAACAAAATATCCTAATTTATACGTAGAGTTAGGGTATAATTATCAGCTCCAAAAACAACAGGATTTAGCAGATAAGAATTATAAGATAGCAATTAATAAAATAAATGAAAACCCTAATAACGTGTATAGTATCGCACGCGAATTAGAGCAAAAAGTATTACTCGCACAAGCCGTAGAAGCTTATACATTGGCACAAAAATTAAATCCAGACGCTAATTTTGATTATCAAATAGCTTTGTTACAAGGGCAATTGGGTAATATTGACTTTATGATTGAATCATTGGTAGATTATGCTCATAAATTCCCTAATAATCTAGTATTAGTTCAAAATCAGCTTAATCGTTTTCTAACAGAAGATCATAGCAAAACCTTTGCAAATACATTACGAAAATCATTGTTGTTAAGAACACAGAAAAACCAAGATTTATTTTGGAATGAATTTATGAGTTGGTTTTTTATTAATCAAAAAGAATATAATAAAGCTTTTATACAAGAAAAAGCCATTTATCGCCGCAATCCCGAAAATTTCAACAACCTGTTTAACTTAGCACGATTAGCTTCACAAGAAAAAGAAACCGATACGGAACGTGAAATTTTAAATTTTGTGTTAGAATACGCTACTCACCCAGATGTGCAATTACAAGTTAATTATAGTTTATTAAAAATAGATATTCCTCGTGCTAAAAAAGAAGAATATCCATTCATATTAGAAAGACTTAATAAACTTTTGTCTGACTATGGAACGGGATCCAATACGATTAAAATTCAAATTTTAAAAGCACATTTTGAAGCTTTTTATTTAAAAGAATTTGAAGATGCTAAAACTTTATTATTTAAAGCACTACAATTGCCCTTGAGTCAATATGCCTTAGCAGATGTTAAATTAGAGTTAGCTGATATATTACTTTTAGATGAAAAATTTAATCAAGCTATTGTTTATTACGCACAGGTAGAAGCGGAATTAGAAAACGATGAAATAGCGCATGATGCGAATCTAAAGATGGCAAAAGCGAGTTATTATAAAGGTGATTTTCAATGGGCTAAAAAACAATTTGAAGTGCTAAAATCATCTACTTCTCAACTTATTGCAAATGATGCCATGAAGTTGTTTTTGCTTATATCCGATAATACAGTAGAAGACTCAACACAAGTAGCCTTAAAGAAATTTTCAAGAGCCGATTATTTAGCATATCAGAACAAACAAATAGAAGCGTTAGAAGATCTTAAGAAGATTTTAGTAGAACACAAAGGACAGAGTATTGAAGATGATGTTTTGCTAAAAATGGGAGAATTATATGAAAGCAAACAAGAATATTCAGAAGCACTAAATAGTTATCAACAGATTATTGATAACCATTCAGAGGAAATTTATATAGATGAAGCCTTGTTTTTTAGCGCCGAAATTTTTAGAAAACACCTTCAAAAACCAGATAAAGCAAAGGAACTCTATGAAAAAATTATTCTAAATCATCCCGATAGTATTTATTTTGTAGAATCACAACAGAATTACCGAAAGTTAAGGGGAGACGGTAATTTATAGAAGACTGGCTTTAACGACTTTTAGCTATCTTTGCATAAATAAACTTTTAGATTTTTAAACATATAATCCTAAAAAAAAAATAAAAATGATCATATATAATGTTACTGTAAATATTCACGAAAGTATTCATGACCAATGGTTCGATTGGATGCAAAATAAACATATTGCAGAGGTAATAGGAACAGGTAAATTTACATCAGCAAAAATGGTAAAAGTTTTAGTAGAAGAAGAACTGGGAGGAATAACGTATGCAGTACAATATTTTACCGATAGTAAAGAAACCTTACAACGTTATTACGAGGAAGACGCGCCAGCATTAAGAGAAGAAGGATTGCGTCTTTTTGGCGACAAGATGTTAGCTTTTAGAACTGAGTTAGAAATTATTTCAGAACATTAAGAATGATGCAAGTTGAGTTTCGAATAAGGAAAGGAATAGACAACAACGAGAAGCATTCTTAAAATTTTCAGGAGCTGGATACCTATTCATATTTATCGAATTATTGAAACAAATTAATGTTTTTCCTACGAAACATAAACCAGAAAAGTAGAATAATTTTATTATTGATTTTATAAAAAATGATAGAAATTGAGATAACGAAATTCAATAATTTATTGAGCTCCGTAATGATTGTAAAGTAAAAAGTTAATGGTAAGCAATCGAGCAGTAAAATATCCATCAAAACCAAAGACATTTTCCGTTAATGTTGATTTTTGGATAGAAACAACAGAAGAAAATTTCAAAAAAAGGTTACTGTCTTTAATGAAATTGAAAAATTTTGAAATGATGTTAAAATCAAAATATTTCAATTAAATTTTCTCCAATTAGCTTGAATATAGAACTCATAACAAGAATTTCTGTTAATAGGTATTTTGAAGGTGCTTATAATGAAAAGCGTTCAAGCCATAGTGGAAGAAAACACACTCTTAAAATAGAATGTTTTTATCTTTAGAAGATTTAATCATTAGCAAGGTTAAATTAGGAAGACCTATTAGACATTCAGTAATTAAAGGAAATAAATGGTAAGTACGAACCCAAACTGAAACTTTTCACATAACACAAATTAACGTGAAACCTGAAACAAAAAAATGGATAAAGTAAGAGCAAAAAAACACCTAGGTCAACATTTCTTAAATGATGAAAATATTGCAGGTAAAATAGCCGATGCGCTAACCTTACAAGGGTATGATAAAGTATTAGAAATTGGTCCAGGAATGGGCGTTTTAACCAAGTACCTCCTAGAAAAACCAATAGATACTTATGTAATCGAAATAGATACGGAATCCGTAGAATACCTTAAAACACATTATTTAAAATTATCTAATAAGATTCTTTCTGAGGATTTTTTAAGATTTGATTTGAGTAAAGTTTTTGGCAATGAGCCTTTTGCTATCATTGGGAATTTTCCGTACAATATTTCTTCTCAAATTGTTTTTAAAGTATTAGAAATGCGTGATCAAATTCCTGAGTTTGCAGGAATGTTTCAAAAAGAAGTAGCAGAGCGTATTTGTGAAAAAAAAGGAAGTAAAACCTACGGGATTTTATCCGTACTAACACAAGCTTTTTATGAAACAGAGTATCTGTTTACTGTTTCAGAATTTGTATTTACACCTCCTCCTAAAGTAAAGTCAGGTGTTATGCGTATGCGTCGTAAAGAAAATGCTCAGTTACCTTGTAATGAAAAATTATTCTTTAATGTGGTAAAGACAGCTTTTAATCAAAGAAGAAAAACACTAAGAAATAGTTTAAAAAGCTTTAATCTTTCGGATAATTTAAGAGAAGATAGTATCTTTGACCTTCGCCCAGAACAAATATCAGTAGAGCAATTCATAGAGCTCACCCAAAAAATAGCAGCAGATGGAGTTTAAAATTACCCCAGAATTCATCGCTCAGATCGAGCATTTAGTGAATGAAAACCGTGCACAAGAATTAGAAAACTTGTTGCAGGATATTCACTTTGCAGATATTGCCGAAATTTTAGATGAACTAGATGAATATGGGGCTAATTATGTTTTTAAAATATTAGATTCAGAAAAAACCGCTGATGCTCTTTTAGAGTTAGACGATGAAGTACGTATAAAAATCCTTAAAAACCTTTCTGCCAAAGAAATTGCAGAAGAGATTGACGAATTAGATACAGATGATGCAGCCGATATTATAGCGGAATTACCACAGTCTAAAAAAGAAGAAGTAATCTTAGAGCTAGAAGACGTTGAACACGCAAAAGATATCGTAGAATTACTTCGTTATGATGAAGATACCGCAGGTGGTTTGATGGGGAAAGAGTTAGTAAAAGTAAATGAAAATTGGAATGTGCTGACCTGTGTTAAAGAAATGCGTATGCAAGCAGAGCACGTTACACGTGTGCATTCTATCTATGTAGTAGACGATGAAGACCGCCTGAAAGGACGACTTTCCCTAAAAGATTTACTAACAACATCCACCAAAACCCCCATTAGCGATGTATATATCAAAAAAGTAGATTACGTAAAAGTAGATACAATGGATACCGAAGTGGCACGTATCATGCAAAAATATGATTTAGAAGCCATTCCTGTAGTCGATGAAATGGGGCGTTTAGTGGGACGTATTACGATTGATGATATTGTAGATGTAATCAAGGAAGAAGCAGATAAAGATTATCAGATGGCAGCAGGTATTTCCCAAGATGTAGAGGCTGATGATAGTATTTTAGAACTTACGAGAGCTCGTTTGCCTTGGTTAGTTTTAGCTTTATTAGGAGGATTTGTTAGTGTTCGTGTTTTAGGTTTATTTGAACCAGCCATGAAAGAACATCCTCAGTTATTCTTTTTTACCCCTTTAATTGCTGCTATGGGAGGAAATGTAGGAGTGCAATCATCGGCCATTATTGTACAAGGTTTGGCTAATAATTCAATTAGCGGAACTATTTTGCAACGTTTATTAAAAGAACTATCATTGAGCTTGTTAAACGGTTTGATTCTTTCTACGATCTTATTATTAGGAAGCTATTATTTACTAGGTTTTGAAATTCATATTGGGTTAACAGTTACTACCGCTTTATTATCAGTTATCGTAATTGCGTCCCTAATAGGTACTTTTATACCTATTGTTTTAAATAAGAATGGAGTAGATCCTGCCTTAGCCACCGGACCTTTTATTACTACAAGTAATGATATTTTGGGAATTTTAATTTATTTTACCATTGCGAGGATTATTTTAGGTTTTTAATCACTCATTACTTTTAAAGATATCTCTAAACTGATAGAGTATTCTTTCTATGAGTCTAAGATCTTCGGTGATGATTTCGGCTGAGCCTCTCATTTCTTGTTGGAAGGGGATTTGTTTTTGGTAGCTGGTTTGCATTCCTTGGGGTAGTATAACATCAATGATGATGTTTCCTTCTTTGTCTGGAACCAATGATATGTTACTGATTTTTCCTTGGAGTATTCCAAATTCTCTATCGGGGTAATTCGTTAGTCGGATGTTGACTTTTTGCGCTACTTTAATCTTTCCTGAATTTAACGCAGGACTTTTGTAAACTTCCCTCAATTAGCTACATTCAAAACTAAAGAATTCCAATCAATAATTTTAAATTTCTCTTGTTGAAATGTGGGAAACTCTTCGGCGGTTTCAAAGTTGAGTTTCCCATATTTCAACAAGAACCCTATAGGCGTTATATAATTCAGCCCAGAATGAGGTCTTTCATTATTATAAATCCATATCCATGCGTTTACATAATTCTGCATTTGGCGGGTTGATTCAAACATATAACAATCCAATACTTCCTGTCGAAATGTTCTATTAAAACGCTCAATCAAACTGTTTTGGGTAGGTTTTCCAGGTTGAATATAGGTTAATTCTATTTGATTATTTTGGCACCAATCCTTCATCTTTTGTGCGATAAATTCGGGACCATTATCTACGCGAATTCGCTCTGGTTTACCCCTCCATTGGATTAAATTGTCTAATTCATTAATCACCCTTTGAGCAGGCAAGCTGTTGTTGATAGTAACCATTAATGCTTCCCTATTAAAATCATCTATGACATTAAGAGAACGAATTTTCCTCCCATCTTGTAGCGTATCCTGCATAAAATCAATACTCCATGTGATATTAGGTTGAATTGGTCTGAGTAAAGGCTCCTTTATTCTTGCGGGAATTCTTTTCTTACGCTTACATCTTAAATTTAGCCGCATTTCTGTATAAATCCAGTATACTCGTTTATGATTCCATAGATAATCTAAATTTCTCAATCGGTTATACATCATCCAAAAACCCCAAGTACGATGAGATTCAGCCAATTTTAATAACTCTTCGGAAATTTGAAGGTCGCAATTTTTTCGTTTGGACTTATAATAAAACACAGAAGTACTTATACGAAACAGCTTACACGCCTGACGAAAGCTCATTTTAAATCGCTTCCCAACATAGATAACAAGCTCGCGCTTTTCGGCAGGCATTAAAGCTTTTTTTCGATTACATCTTTTAAAACGGTGTTTTGCAAAGTGAGTTCGGCAACAATTTTTTTATACTGGCTCAATTCTTTTTCAAGCTCTTTTAATTGTTTGAGCTGATTGGGTTCAATGCCAGAATATTTACTTTTCCATTGATAAAAAGTGGGCTGACTTATACCAAATTCACGACAAATTTCATTGACCGTTTTGCCCTTGTCTTGTTCTGAGATAATTTTGATGATCTGTGTCTCAGTAAATTTACTTTTTTTCATATTGCTAAAATTAAAAAATTATACTTTTAATCGTAGCTGTTTTTGGGGAAGCTTACAACTCAATACTAGAATATTTTTTAGGGACGCAAAGAAAATATATTGAGAGGTTAGAAGCTGAAAATATGGAATTAAAACAGAAACTTTTGTCTCTTTAGTTTTTCATCTCTATTATAGGCAATAATAAGCACTTTTGTTATACAATCTAAATTTCAGAAAACTTCTTATATTTGAATAAAACTTACAAAATTGAAACCTCAAGATATAAAAATACTACATTTAGACAGCAATCACCCTTTGCTAAGAAATCAATTGGAAACAGCTGGTTTTCAAAACTATGATGATTTCACTTCAACCAAAGAAGAAATTGAATCCAAAATTTCAGGATATCACGGTATTGTTATACGAAGCCGTTTTAAAATTGATAAAACCTTTTTAGATAAAGCCACTAACTTACAATTTATAGCCCGTGTAGGGGCTGGTCTAGAAAGTATTGATTGCCATTATGCGGCAACTAAAGGCATTCATTTAATTGCTGCGCCAGAAGGCAATCGTAATGCTGTGGGCGAGCATGCTTTGGGGATGCTTTTATCCTTATTCAATAATCTTAATAAGTCTAATAATGAAGTCAAGTCGGGACAATGGAATAGAGAAGCCAATCGAGGGTATGAATTAGATGGCAAAACTGTAGGCATCATTGGTTATGGTAATATGGGGAAATCTTTTGCCAAAAAAATAAGAGGTTTTGAAGTAGACGTTCTTTGTTATGATATTGCTCCTAATGTAGGTGATGCCAATGCACGTCAAGTTACATTACAAGAATTTCAAGAAAAAGTAAATGTAGTCAGCCTACACACACCTTGGACACCTCAAACCGATAAAATGATAAATGATGCTTTTATTAATTCATTTGCAAAATCATTTTGGTTTATCAATACCGCTAGAGGGAATAGTGTTGTAACCGAAGATTTAGTGAGTGGGTTGAAAAACGGTAAGATACTTGGCGCTGGATTAGATGTTTTGGAGTATGAAAAACTTTCTTTTGAAACACTCTTTGAAGGTAAAAAACCAGAAGCATTTGATTATCTTTTGAATGCTGACAATGTTTTGTTGACTCCTCACATTGCAGGTTGGACATTTGAAAGTAAAGAAAAGTTAGCACAAACCATCGTTGATAAAATAAAAGAATTCTATCTTATTAAGTATTCCGAGTAAGGTATACTAAAAGAAAGATTTTTTGTTTTAAGAATATCCTAATATTAGGAAATTTCTCTTCATAAGTTAACCTAAAATTTTGATTTACTTCTTGTGGTAAAAAGGAATATGATATTGAAGATAAAAAATAGAGTATTTTTATTAGTAATAATTTAATACATAATATAAGTTAAACGCATTATTTATGAACAACCCCTCTTTTTTAGATTTTTCATCTAAAAAGAGGGATGTTTTTGAGTGAATTCTTACGAGTGATATTCAAGTACTTTTATACATTTTCTCCCCATTTCTCTAAATTACCCTAAAGAACAGATATGAGAAACAAACAAATAGTGTCAAAAAACAATTCTCATAATACCTAAAATTTGAGTGTTACACCAGTTAAAAAATTTGTTCCAGCCTGTGGATAGTAGAAATTTTCAGTGATAACAGGATTATTAGAACCTAAAGGACGATCATAATAACTATAAGTATAACCATTTGATTCATACAGCTTATTATAAATATTATTAATTAGTAAATTCAAACTGATTTCGGCAAAACTTTTAGGTTTAAAAATATATTGAATACTCAAATTACCATTGTGATAACTATTTAATTTTTTGTCCTCTGAAGAGGTATTATCCAAATACTGTTTTCCTACATATTTTTGTATATAAACAACGCTTACATTCTTAATAGGATAAAAAGTGACAGTTGCACCTCCTGTTATATTAGGTGAAAAAGAAATATCTGTATTTTCATATTTCGTGATTTTTGTTGAATAACTTTTATTGCCATTTATATCGTATTCAGTTGCAGGGACAGAATAATCAAACGATTTGATTTTGTTTATACTTTTTGTGATATTAAAATCTAATTTAAAAAATTTGACAGGTTGAATACTTGCTTCCAATTCAATACCAATTCGACGGCTTTTTTCTACATTCTCACGAATGGGATCTCCAACTTCGTCTAATGCGCCTGTAAGGACTAATTGGTTGTTGTAGTGCATATAATACCCATTTAAATTAATATGTGTTATCTTGTTTTTAAATCGGTAACCCGCCTCATAGTCCAATAATTGTTCTGCTTGAGGTTCAATAGGATTCTTCGTTAAATCATTGCGATTGGGTTCTTTATTGGCTACAGCAAAGGATCCATAGATACTATGATTCTTATGTATAGCAAAGTTTAAGCCTATTTTAGGATTTAAAAACGGATATGTTTTCTTTACATTTAATAATTTTAAATCACTACTCAATCCGTGTGTTGTATAATCTATACGACGTGCTTGAATATCTAAGAAGAGCTGTAATTTGTAAAAAAACATATAATCCGCTTTAATATATACTGAGTAATCTTCTTTTTTGCTTAGTGATTTGTAATAATTTACATTAGCAACAGGAAGATCGGTATACTTATGTTTAATCAGCTCTCCAAAATGAGTTCCGTCGTATTGATTATATCCACCACCTAGGTTCGCATTCAAGTTTTTAGTATTGTAATTTAAGGTGTAAACAAGACTATAAGCGTCATTATCTAACCATTTTCTACGTATTACATCTGATCTAGAATTACCATTTATGTGGTCAGGAAAATATTTTTTAAGTTTTTGATCTCCCTTAAATTCTTCATAATAGCCTTTTCCTTTGGTGTAATTTCCTGATAAGGAAGCTGATAAATGATCTGTGAATTGATGTGTTATATGTAATTGATAATGAACTTGTTCGTAATTGTCAGTTTGATTATCGTAAGTGTAATAATTATACGTTCTTCCTGAATTTAATAAATTTTCAGTTTCTTCTGTGCTGGAATAATTACGATTAATGTAGGCTAGTATGCCAACTCTATCGCCATTAACTACCGCCTCTGGAGTTCCAAACCAAGATTGATAAGTAATTTCTTTACCTCCAAACACTAAGGCCTTTATGGCTGTTTGTTTATGAATAAATCCAGCTTCTGTATAAAAAGATTTTAAATCAGATGAAGCACGGTCTATATACCCATTACTTGCTATTTTGGAAAGCCGCCCTTCCGCATAAAAACCATTTTTAATTCCAGAACCAAAAGTAATATTGTGTTTCCGAGTATTAAAAGATCCGATACTGTGTGAAGTGGTAGCATATCCTTCTAGAGAAGGGGTAAGCGTACGTAAGTTAAGGCTAGCCCCAAATGCTCCAGCTCCATTAGTAGAAGTTCCAGCACCTCTTTGTAATTGGATATTTTCTACAGAAGTTGTAAAATCAGGCATATTTACCCAAAAAGTACCTTGACTTTCAGCATCATTATAAGGTATGCCATTAATCGTTACATTTATACGAGTAGCATCACTCCCTCTTACCCTTAATCCAGTATACCCTACACCAGCGCCAGCATCAGAAGTAGTAACGACAGAAGGCATTTGGTCTAACAAAATAGGAAGATCTTGTCCTAAATTATTTCGTTCTAATGCTTCTTTTTTAATATCTGTAAAAGCAAATGGAGATTTTTTGTTTAGACGAGTAGAAGCTACTTTTACTTCTTCTAATGCGTTGATCTTTGTGGAATCGTTTATTTTTTTTTCTTGACCAAATGCAGTACTGATATTCATCAGAAATAGTGTACTCAGAATAATTTTTAAAAATAATTGATGTGTTTGATTGTGAATTAAATTTTTCATTCGTTACAAAATGGTTACGAATAAAAGGGGTTATTATTCATTAATATTAATAAATAAAAAACGTATATTTTTCTTATAAGCTAGGCTTTTGCCCTTCCCTTAACAGCATTACCTGTTCAGGTTCATTGGGTATAATCTCAGCCTTGTTTGACTTTTTAAAAAGAAACAAAGCACCCCTTTTGAGACGCTGTAAAGATACTTTAATATTTAAGATCTCCAAGAATACTCAGATGAGGTATCGTTGAAATTAACATATAATTTTTGTATGTTTTTATTTGTTAATTATTTATTAAATAATATATTGTAAGTTAATTTAACCTATTTATTTATGAGAAAAATTTTACTTAGTATGGCTTTTTTAGCTATTTTACAATCTTGTAGTTCAGATTCTTTAGTCCCAAGATCTGATGAAAATATAGGGAACATATCTTCAAAAGAAAGGCTGATAGCAAGTGTTTCTAAAGATAATTGGATGTCCTTGATAAAAGCCAGTACGCCATTGTCTAAATTATCTATTCCTGGCACACATGATTCAATGTCTATCAAAAATTGGGCTTTTAGTAGTAATCAATATGGTAGTATAAACGAACAATTAGGTGCCGGAGCAAGAATTTTTGATTTACGTTTTAATTATGAAAACGGTCAATTTATGGGATACCACGGAATTGTAAAACTTAATATAACTTTAGATCAAATAATGTCAACTTTTAAAGAGTTTTTAAAAGTACATCCCAATGAAGCAATTATTGTTATTATGAAAAAAGAGAATGGAGAGGACAAATCTACTTGGGTTAATTATTTTGATGCTAAAATGAATGAGTATGAATCTAAAGGATTGGTAAAGAAAAATTGGAATACAAATAGCCTATTAGGTGATTGTAGAGGAAGAGTTTTACCTCTATCCAGAGAAACCTATACAAATTCTACCTTTGTGCAGGGCTGGTCTGGAAATCCTAATTTTTCAAATGGTACTCTAATGGGAAATAGATATTACAATTCTTTTAAGATTTCTGATTTTTATACAGTTAATACGATATTACCAAGTTCTATAAATTATAAATACGATCGTATTATTGAAAATATTATTCGTTCAAATGCTGATTCAAATGTTATGAATGCTTATTTAACGTATTGTTCAGGAGCTAGCGCTTTTGCTTATCCAGTAGCTGTAGCGGATCGAATTAATCCCAAAGTAGCAGATTATATCCAAAGTAATAACCCAAAACTAAAATCATGTGGGTGGATCTTGATGGATTTTATCAATTCAGAAAAAGGAAATAGATTGTCCGAAAAGTGTATTGAAATATCAGTTAATAATTTTTCTAATTAATGTTGCTAAAACAAGAACACTAAAAAGTAATTTAGTGTTCTTGTTTTTTTAACTCAAAATGTGTTCCATCAAAAACACCATAAGTGAAATAGCCAATCCAGTCGCCTAAGTTATAATATTGGGCATTTTTGTTTAGTTGAATTTCCATAGGCAAATGACGGTGACCAAACACAAAATAATCATAATGCTTGGTTTCTAATTTGCGTTTGGCATACTGAATCAACCATTCGTTATCTTCCCCTAAAAACTTGACATCTTCTGCTCCTGAAATCATTTTGTTTTTTACCGATAAATACTGCGCTAATTTCACGCCCACATCAGGATGCAACCAGCGAAACAACCATTTTGAAAAGGGATTGGTAAACACTTTTTTCATTCGCTTATAGCCTTTGTCCCCAGGTCCTAAACCGTCGCCATGACCGATTAAAAAAAGTTTATCGTTAAATGTAAATTCCTTAGTTGTGTGATACACGGGAATGTTTAACTCTTTTTCAAAATAATCATTCATCCAAAGGTCGTGATTACCCACAAAAAAATAAATAGGAATTCCACTATCACGAATCTCGGCGAGTTTGCCTAACACCCGTACAAAACCTTTAGGAACCACCGTTTTATATTCAAACCAAAAATCAAATAAATCGCCTAATAAAAAAATAGCTTCCGCATCTTGTTTGACTTCATCCAGCCATTGTACAAACTTTTGCTCCCGAGGAAAACTCATTTCAGGCGTGGGTGCGCCAAGGTGTTGGTCGCTAGCGAAATATATTTTTTTATGAGAAGTAGAATTCATGTAGCAGGATTTCGAGCAAAGATATTATTTTGCTAGTACTTAAAAAACTATTGAATTTAAAATAGTTTCATTAATGATGCTTTTTTAACGACACATAAGCCATTAGTGTACTTAATAACATACCAAAGCCTCCCAAAATAAAAGGAGCACCTGCAAAAGAATGCGCGTTACTCTCTTGAGTAAAATAATAAAATACACTCGACATGATGGGCGGTCCTATAATAGCTGAAGCACTAATCAAACTCGTCAAGGTACCTTGTATTTCTCCCTGTTCGTTTGCGGGCACTTGCCCTGCAATTACCGCTTGTAATGCCGGTCCTGCTATGCCACCAAGACAATACGGAATCAGGAAGGCAAACATCATCCAGCTTTGGCTGGCAAAACCAAAAAGAAACATACCTATCGTATACAAAGCCATGCCTACATAGATACTTTTTACATTCCCTAGCTTTGGATTTATCCATCGAATCAAACCACCTTGTACTAGCGCGACTAATAAACCTATTACGCCTAAGGATAACCCTATCATGGTTTCATCCCAATGAAATTGATACATGGTAAAATAACTCCAATTACTTTGCACTGCATGAGAAGCCGTATGCAGCAAGAACACGGCAAGGGTTAATCCAATCAGTTTTGGATATTTTTTTAAACTAATAAAAGCACCTATCGGATTAGCTCTGGTCCAATCGAAGGCTCTACGGTGTTTTTTGGATAAAGATTCTGGAAGTATGAAATAACCATATAAAAAGTTGAGTAAACATAAAACCGCTGCGGCATAGAAAGGAATACGTGCCCCGTATTGCCCTAATAAGCCTCCAATAACGGGACCAATAATAAATCCTAAACCAAAAGCGGCTCCAATCATTCCGAAATTCTTGGCGCGATTTTCATCGGTACTGATGTCTGCTATATAAGCAGAAGCCGTCGTGATACTTGCCCCTGTAATACCGGCCAATATGCGTCCGATGAATAACCAACGGATGGTGGGTGCAAAAGCCAATAACAGATAATCCAAACTGAATCCAAAAAGTGAAAGCAATAATACTGGTCGGCGGCCGTATTTGTCACTCACATTCCCCACCAAGGGCGAAAACAAAAACTGCGTAAAAGCATACGCAAAAGTAAGCCAACCTCCGTATTGTGCAGCATCGCTTACATTACCGTGTATGAGTTCTTGAATTAACTTTGGGGTTACTGGAATAATAATTCCTAAACCTATCACATCTATTAAAAGCGTGATAAAAATAAAACCTATAGCCGCTTGTTTTTGACTTTTCTTCATAGAACAAATAAACAAAAAAATCACAAACTCTTTTTTGAATTTGGGATGGTTTTCATATTTTGATTGTAGTTAAATGTTTCGTTTTTGAGCAATCAGAATATATCTCGATTAGATATCCATCATAATTATTCCTTATCCAAATTAATTCTGTTACTCGAATAAAATAAATATACCAATTTCTCTCACCTATAATTTTTGGATTGAGTTTATTAGTTACAATTGTTTTGTATACTTTTTTATCAAGTGCATTCATTTTTAGTCAATATAATTTAGAAACAGATGAAGAATTTCTTTTTCTTGATGTTTTGAAAAATGACTATTTACTAAATTTAGAGTTATCTTTTCTTCTAGCAACTCACTTGACCTACCATCTTTTAGAAGTAATTTATTAATGCCGTTTACACAGTGTTCTACAGTACCTTCTAAAATATAACCGACAAGAAAACCATCACAACTGAAATACTTACCCCCTTTTAAAAAATTATTAATTCCTGTAGAAATATATCTTCGTTTTAAAGCTGAGTCGTTTGATTTAAGATTTTTAGCTTCAATATAATATTTAAATTCTTCTTGTTGCCAAAAGCTAGTAAAACGTAAATCTATTCTAGAAGATTTAGCAGCAAATCCTTTTTCAAATCGCACTTCTTCATCGAAAAGATAATATTCTAAAGTAGAAGATATTTTCCACTCTTTTCGTTTTAAGTTTTGATCTATGTAATGATTCAATATTTTAGTGATATCATTTTCCTCAAAATCTAATTGAACGCTTCTATTTGAAATGGAAGTATAATATGCCTCTATAAACAACGTCATGCATCGTTCTTTAAAGAGGTTTTGAATTTTTAAGAAATTAGAAGAATTTAAACTACCCGCCATTATTCTTTCATATTAAGAATTTCGATTAATAATGACTTACTATCTTCCATCGCAGCAGTTTGACTCCAAAACCTACATTGATTAGGTTTTATGATATATACATCATCTCCATCATAATAATTTATTTTTTTTCTAAAATAAATACTTTGAGATTCTGTATCCCATAACTTTGAATCCAAATTCTTCAACTCCTCGTAAATATCCTCTTTAGAAAGAATAGGCTCTTTATATTGATCTCCAAAAGTTAGTTTTATCAAGTATAATGGACAGTTTCTATCTAGTGTATAATGTGTTGCCGAAACTTTTAAATCAATATCGTCTAGCCAACTGTTTAAATCTTTAATAATTCTTGTAGAATATAAATCAATATTAATAAGAGGTAACACCGCTTGTGATTTTTCTTGTTTTTCAAACAAATCCAAACTATAATTTAAAGTATCTTGAATAATGATTTGTTCTTCTTCAGTTAATTTAAGAATATCATTATAAATGATTTGGTCTATTTGTTTTTCTAAATCAGTAATGTCTTGATTTACTTCGTTTGATTTTTTTATTGAAATTATTTTATTAAATATTAAAGTGAGTTTGCTAAGATTGTTCTTATCGATTTTGTCAATAATTGCAGGTAGTTGTAGCATTTCATTTGCTTGAACTCTTTCTCTTTCTATTCCCCAAGAAGAAGAACTTAATGAGAGATAATAACTAGAAAAAATCGAATTCATAAAACTAGACAATACTTTCAGGATATTAACATCAGCATTTGCTATACTATAGCACTTATGATAACAATCAAAGTCAACTATACTTGAACAAAATTCCTTTTCTTTTTCTCCTTCTTTGATAATCAAAAATGGGCTTTTGTAAAGTAAGTCATTAGTAGGTCTGTAAATCTTAGAATTAGGTTTTAAAGCACTTTTAGATGTATAATATTTGTCAATTGAGCCAGTTTCAATAGTTTCTATAGGGATAAAAAATTTATTTTTTTGTATTTGCTCCTTAGAAGGAGAATGAAGTCCACTTCCTTTAATCCAATCCTTTTTATTAGTTATAAAATATTCATATAAAGAATTGTATTTTGATTCAATCTTTTTTACCAACTCAAAATCAAAAAAACTTCCCCACATAGCTATTTTCCAAATTTTAGTATCTGGTTTTTGGCATTCAAATCTCGGTAAATGCTTTTCATCGGATGAATCAATCACAATCCCTTCTAAAACATCATTTTTAATATACGTTTTGGGTGCATAATAAATTATAGTATCTTTTATAATTTCAGGATCCTCTTTTTGATAAAAAACAATACTTATTGGTCCAACAGCTGAGCCAAAAAGTTGTCCTCCAGAAAATTTTGGTGCTTTTCTTAGTATAGAAAAGTTATATACTTTTTCAACATAGCTTTCATTGAAAAGCCATTTTCTAAAGTTTTGATAGGTACCTCCAGTGTTCGTTAAAACCTTAGTATTGAAGATTAAAGCTATATTACCTTTCGGAGCTAAAATAGTTGCCTTATGCATAAAAGGCAAAACCATTTCTTGGGCAAAATTTTCTTTTTTACAATAATTTGTAATGCTAGGAAGTAAATTTTTTGTGCCAAATGGAGGGTTTCCAACTACCAAATCAAAATCTTTTAATTCTTCAATTTCTGACAAATCAGAGATGGTGTCTCTAACAAAAAGATTATTACCTTGTTCTTTTAAGCTGTTATCGTTTGGGTCATTTATTAAGTATGGAAATTTTATTGCACCATTCCACCAACCTGTTTTGGGATCAAGATTATCAAGTATAGCTAAATACAAACTAAAAGCAGCTACTTTTATTGATTTAGAGTCAAGTTCAATACCAAAAATGTTTGATTTTAAGATATCAACTAAAATAGAAAAGTCATTTAATTTTGAATTATGCTTGTTCTCGTATCTTTTTATCAATCTTTTGAAGCTTTGAACCAAAAAAATTCCAGAGCCACAACTTGGATCTAGTGTTTTAACTTTATAGTTAGTCTCCTTGCTTTTAATAGGTAACTTTTCGTTTAAAATCAGCTCTACTAATGAAGGTGGTGTATAAAAAGTCCCTGTATTTTTCTTTTCTTTTTTGTCTAATTCTGATAAGAAATTCTCGTAGATTTCACTTAATAATTCAATTCTAATGATACTAAAATCAAATAATCTCCAGTCTGAAAATAATTCAACTTGATTGGTATTTACATAACCATTCGTAAAACATTTCCCTATTAACTCTAAATGTTTATGGGAGACAATTTGCTTTTCGTTTTTTTCAACATTAAATAAACTCCCATTGAAATCATCTGCTAACTTTTCAAACAAATCATATACATAGTTTACTTCACCTTCTTTAAGTAAGTCAAGATATGACTTTGCTATTAACGAGTTTTTTTTGTAGTCTTCTTTTTTTGTAGCTCCTTTATCTTCTAAATACAACAAGAACAAAGAGCGCATCACTAACTTATGTACTAAGTTCTTGTCAGTAAGTCCTTGTTTTTCTAGTTCTCTAGAAACATTGATTAAGCTTTGTATTAAGTATTTATCGACTCTAGTTTCAAGATTTATTTTTTTCTTAATTTCTGTAGCTTCTCTTGAAGACCAAATAAAGCCAGTATCTATGGCTATCCTAGAAAAAAGAGTATTTAATGTCTGTAGTTTAGTAGTATCTGATACTTTACAAGAATATAATTCAAGACCAGCTAATTTTCTTTCAAAATCTGCTTCTTTTACAGTAGTATTATCGTAGGCAAAAGGTTTTTCAGAACAATTGTATATTCTAATTTCAGTTTTAGAATAAACATATAAAAATAAAACTTTTTGAAAATTCCAACACAATTTGTGCAATTCAGCAATTGATTTTTGAATTTCAAAACCAAAAGAATCAACCTCTTTCAAGAATATTGCTGGGTTATCATCGTTACAGTAAATCTGAACTGAGCCAAATTTCTCTATGTCAAATACATCAATATCAAACTCTTTGCAATCTTTTGCAAAGTTAATTATATCCAATGAATAAATAATAGAGTCTGACATTTTGGTAAATTATCAACAAAAATAAAATAATCTGAACTCATTTTCACTTGTTTAGGTGAAAATTATAAACAAAAAAATCCCAAACTCTTTTCGAATTTGGGATTTGTATTTTAAGATTTGTGAAAATTACAATTCCAAAGCTTTTCTTGGATTACCACCCATTAAGATTTCTGCTGGATTTTCTAAAGCTTCTTTCACAGCACATAAGAAACCTACCGACTCACGTCCATCGATGATACGGTGGTCGTAAGACAATGCTACAAACATAACTGGAGCAATCACGATTTGACCGTTTTTTACAATAGCTCTATCCACTACATTGTGCATCCCTAAGATACCTGATTGTGGCGGATTGATGATAGGTGTAGATAACATAGAACCAAAAACCCCACCATTAGAGATAGTGAATGTTCCACCAGTCATTTCATCTACTGTGATTTGACCGTCACGTGCGCGAATGGCTAAACGCTTGATTTCAGCTTCAACACCACGGAACGTTAAGTTTTCTGCATTACGTACCACAGGAACCATTAATCCTTTAGGTCCTGAAACTGCAACAGAAATATCACAAAAATCGAAAGACACTTTTTCTTGCCCGTCAATCATTGAGTTTACATCTGGGAATAATTGTAAAGCACGAGTTACTGCTTTTGTAAAGAATGACATGAAGCCTAATCCCATTTGGTGTTTTGCTTTAAATTCTTCTTTATACTCGTCACGTAACGCATAGATAGCAGTCATGTCAACTTCGTTGAAAGTAGTTAACATAGCGGTTTCGTTTTTAGCAGATACTAAACGCTCCGCTACTTTACGACGTAACATGGATAATTTTGTTCTTTGAGAGCCACGAGAACCTCCTGTAGGAGTACCCATAGAAGCTTTTGCATTTAAAGCGTCCTCGGTAGTAATACGACCTGCTTTACCAGTACCAGTAACTGTTGTAGGGTCAATTTCTTTTTCTGCTAATATTTTTTTAGCTGCTGGCGAAGCCGAACCTGTTGCATACGTTGTTGTTTGAACAGGTGCTGCTTTTGGAGCCTCCGCTTTTGGAGCTTCTTCTTTGTTCTCAGCTACAGGAGCCGCTCCACCTTCTGGTTTTGCTGCGCTTGTATCAATTAAACAAACTACTGCGCCTACAGCTACTGTGTCACCTTCTTCAGCTTTAAGCGTGATGATTCCGCTCATTTCAGCTGGTAATTCTAATGTTGCCTTATCTGAATCAACCTCAGCAATCGCCTGGTCTTTTTCTACATAATCTCCGTCTTGTACTAACCAAGTAGCAATTTCCACTTCCTTGATTGATTCCCCTGGCGAAGGGACTTTCATTTCTAAAATCATTTTTTATAATTTTATAAAGTGTTGTTATCTATTTATCAAAAATATAATTTTTTTATTAAACTAAAGTTTTATCAAAAACCATAGCTATGGCATCTGCATGACGTTTCTTAGAACGTGTATAACTTCCTGATGCTGGCGCACTGTACGCTTTAGGTGATGCTACACGGAATTTAACTTCGTTGAAATTCATCAACATAAATCCGTAAGCACCCATGTTTCTTGGCTCCTCTTGTGCCCAAACATAGTCTGTTGCGTTTGGATACGAAGCGATAATTTCTTTTAATTGTTCTACTGGTAATGGAAACAATTGTTCGATTCTTACCAATGCTACATCGTTTCTTCCTTGTGCCTCTCTTTCCGCTTTTAAGTCGTAATAGAATTTACCTGTACAGAAAACCAATGTTTTTACATCCGCTGGTTTTATATGTGTATCGTTGATAACTTCTTGGAACGAACCTGTAGCAAATTCTTCAATTGAAGAAACGGCTTCTGGATGACGCAATAAACTCTTAGGGGTAAAAATCATCAAAGGTTTACGGAAATCGGCTAACATTTGTCTTCTTAACAAGTGGAAGAAATTCGCGGGAGTGGTGCAGTCAGCCACATACATATTTTGTTCTGAACAAAGTTGTAAGTAACGCTCCATACGTGCCGAAGAGTGTTCCGCTCCTTGGTTTTCATAGCCGTGAGGCATTAAGATAACCAAACCATTTTGGTTGTTCCATTTGTCTTCCGCTGCTGAAATATATTGGTCAATCATGATTTGAGCTCCATTAGAGAAATCTCCAAATTGGGCTTCCCAAATCGTTAAAGTTTTTGGCGATGCCATAGCATAACCATAATCAAAGCCAACTACACCATACTCTGATAACAGAGAGTTGTAAGCATTGAAGTAGCCTTTTTTGTTAGGTACATTGTTCAATAGGATTACCTCTTCTTCAGTGTCTTCTGTTTTTACTACTGCATGACGGTGTGAGAACGTACCACGCTCCACATCTTGTCCTGAAATACGAACGTTGTAACCTTCAGCTAATAACGAACCATAGGCTAACATTTCGCCCATAGCCCAGTCTAACTGGTTTTTCTCAAAATACATCGCTTTTCTATCGTTGATAAGCTTTTGTATTTTACTAATATATTTTTTGTCTTCTGGTAATTCTGTTATAACTTTTGCTATATCATCTAAGGTGTCTTTTGCTACGGCGGTATCAATTTTTTCCAACATTTTAGCTTGATTAGCTTTAGAAAAACCAATCCACTCGTCTTGCATAAACGGCTCGATAACTGTTAAAGTTTCTTCGCGCGATGCTGTTAAGTTTTCATCCAATTTAGCTTTATAAGCCTCCTCGATTTCTTTTACATAAGAAGGCGAAACAATGTTTTGTTCTACCAATTTAATATTGTATAAATCTCTTACATTTTTATGGCGTGCTAAAGATTTATATAAAACAGGTTGGGTAAAACGGGGTTCATCCCCTTCGTTGTGTCCATATTTCCTATATCCTAAGATGTCTATATAAATATCAGAACCAAATTCCATTCGATATTCTAAAGCAAATAATAGAGCCTTAACGACTGCTTCTGCATCATCTGCATTGACGTGAATTACGGGAGCTAAAGTTAATTTAGCAATATCAGTACAATAGGTTGCTGAACGAGAATCGGTATAATTAGTTGTAAATCCTACTTGGTTATTGATGACTACATGAATAGTACCTTGTGTTTTATAACCGTCTAGGTGTACCATTTGTGCAATTTCATATACGATACCTTGACCTGAAATTGCAGCATCGCCGTGTACAATAATTGGCAACACTTTGTTAGGTTGTTCTGGGAAGAAGCGGTCTTGTTTAGAACGTGTTATGCCTTCTACAACGGCCGCTACGGTTTCTAGGTGTGAAGGATTAGGGACTAAGTTAATAGTAATGTCTTTTCCTTTACGAGTTTTTTTGGGTGTTGTAATACCTAGGTGGTATTTTACATCGCCATCAAAATGGTCTGCGTCGGCATAATCTTTGCCGTCAAATTCGCTGAAAATATTTTTAGGTGCTTTATCAAAAACATTGGCTAGTACATTCAAACGACCACGGTGTGCCATTCCTAGTACTAATTGTTCTACGCCTAATTCGGCCGCTTCTTCAATTAAGAGATCAAAAGCAGGAACAACCGCTTCGTTTCCTTCTAATGAGAAACGTTTTTGTCCTACGTATTTGGTGTGTAAGAAGTTTTCAAATGAAACGGCTTCGTTTAGTTTTTCAAGGATAATTTTTTTCTTATCGCTTGTTACATCGTCGACCATGGCGTTGATTTTTTGTTCAATCCACGCTTGTGTTTTTACATCACGAATGTATTTGTATTCAAATGCTATTGATTGGCAATATAATTTCTTTAGTAGAGTAATTAAATTTTCCAAAGTAGTAGGATTTCCTGCTACTACCGTTGTTGCCTGAAATACTGTTTGTAAATCTGTGTTGTTCAAACCATAGTTTACAATGTCTAAATTAGGAGTGTGGGGTCTACGGTTTCTTACAGGATTTGTATCGGCAAATAAGTGACCATTGGTACGGTAGGCTTCGATCAATTGAAGCACTCTAATTTCTTTTTGAATTTTATCTGTTAATTGAGCTTCGTTTATAGCTCCTCCAGAAGAAGTTTTTTCGCCTGTAAATTCATTAGGGAATTCATTAGCAAAGTCAAATCCTTGAAAAAATGCCCTCCAAGAAGGTTCAATATTGTCAGGATTTACTAAATATTGATCATATAAATCGGCAAAAAAAGCCGTATGTGCTGCGTTTAAAAAGGAAAACCTATCCATAATGCTGTCTAATGACAATTTTTGGTTAAAAAATTACTGCAAAAGTAAAAACTTTTAGACTAATATAGCCAATAAAATAGTATATTTATGTGATTAATTTTTAATTCTTTAAAATATATATCTAAAATCAGTGTCTAATGATAAAAAATGTATTTTTTTTTAGTTTTTTTTTGTGTTCATCTATGAATCAAGCTCAAAATTTAGAGACGAGTTCGTCTGTAAATACTTTTTGGGATCATGTTCGTTTTGGAGGTGGTATAGGCTTAAGTATAGGGAATAATTTTACGAATATTTCGGTTTCTCCTACTATGTATTATAATTTTGATGATAAAACAAGTATTGGGGTTGGGTTAAATACTAGTTATATTAAAAATTCGACAGATTTTACTTCTTTTGTTTATGGTATAAGTGGTAGTGTATTATATAGTCCAACGGAATATTTGCAGCTATCAGCAGATATAGAGCAGTTGCGAGTAAATTTGGATTATCGTACTCTTTCAGGTCGTCGTTCTGATGATTTTTGGAATACAGCTTTGTTTTTAGGGGGAGGCTATAGGATGAATAATGTTACGGCTGGTGTTCGGTATAATCTTCTTTTTAAGAATTCTAATAATTTATATACATCAGCATGGATGCCTTTTGTTAGGGTGGTGTTTTAGTAAGATGGAAATTAGGTTATGGAAGAGATAATATTTAGTGGTTTATCATGTTTTTTATAAATTAAAATCATTAATACATACGTTGTTTTAAGCATGTATTAATGATTTTTTATTGAAACTGTTATTGCTTTCACTTTGATTAGTGAAAAGGATT
The DNA here is from genome assembly GCF_014844295.1 of Flavobacterium columnare. Classification (NCBI taxonomy): domain Bacteria; kingdom Pseudomonadati; phylum Bacteroidota; class Flavobacteriia; order Flavobacteriales; family Flavobacteriaceae; genus Flavobacterium; species Flavobacterium columnare. The sequence continues at coordinate 1,499,027 of NZ_CP054494.1, read as the reverse complement.
TGTAGTTTTAATTAATCTGAAAACTATTGGTTAGGATTAGTTTGGCAGCATCATAAACTTTTAATTGATAGATGCCTGGTATTGGATCTTTTATAGGGATGGCCTTTTCAATTTTGAGGGCTTTATTTTGATAATGAGCAAAAGATATAGCTGTGTAATCCTCTATTTTTTCGCCTGTTGTAGTGGTTTCGTTGTGGGTTATTAGTTCATTATTTGGGTCAAATAGTTGGTAATAAAAGGTTTTGTTTTGAGGGGGTACAAGTTCGTTTTCGCTAATTAAAAAGCTAATTTTAATTAAATTAGTTTTACTAGCTTTATTTGTTTGAGTAATCTCGCCAGATGATTTTATTCTAAAAGCGTTTATTTCTAGATTTGAAAAACCCAATCGAGAGGCTCTATTTAGTTTTTCATCAACTAGTTGCAATTTCTTATTTAAATTTAGGTTGTTTGTGTTTAAATCTTCGTTTGTTTTTTTGATATTTTTAAGTTCGGTATTAGATGCAACTAGTTCGTTTTCGGTACTATCTATTTTTTTCTTATATCGTTCTATTTCGTTCATTAGATAGCCTATCCTTAATTCTAGATTTTTTGATTCAATTTTATATTTACTGATTTCAGATGGATTGTAATTTCCTTTTTCAATTTTTGCTAAAAGTTGATTTACTTTTTGTTTCTCTTCTAATAATTCTTTATTTAGGTGTCCTTCTTTTGATATAGTATTTTCTAGAGCCAATTTTATTTTTTCGAGGTCATTAGTTAGTTCTGCTTTTTCGCTTCGTAATGATACAATGATGCCTTTAGAGTGAGCAGACATTTTATAAATATAAACGAGACTGCTCAACAACAATACTGATAATAAGACAATAATAATTTTAAAACTTTTGTTGTTTATAGAGGTTGTCATGATGTTATTGTTTGATTAAATGAAGGGGCTTGTTTTAGGTTTTTGTCAAGTTTGAAATAAATATAAATTCCTAAAGTACCAATAAGAACCATGAAAATCCAATTGGCACTAAAACTATAATTTTCAATAATGCTAAAACTTAGTTTAGAGCTTAATATTTGAGCAAAGCTAAAACTCATAGAGTAGAGAGCCATATATCTGCCTTCTTGACCAGGTGTTGCTTTGTTAAAAGCAAAAGTATTGGCAAAAGAAAATATTAGGATTTGTCCTAAGGTGATTAGTAAAATGCTTATCATTAATAAAAAAATCCAGTTTGCAAAAATTAAGAAGAAAAATCCTAGTGTCATAAACAGACTTCCTATTTGAAATATTTTTGTGTTTTTGATTTTGATTTTTTCGAGGTATCCAATGATGGGCATTTCAAAAAGAAATATCAACAATCCATTTAGTGATAACAATAATCCTATTTGCATTTCACTGAAGTTGAACTTTGAAGAGTTGTACACGGGTAATGTGGTGAAAAGTTGAAAAAACAGTAGAGCGGTAATGAAAGAACCTAAAAGAAAGATTACGAAATTAGAATCACTAAATATGGAGTTTTTTGTATTTATGTGTTCTTTTAGTTGTTCTACCCTTTTAGCATAAATATCTATTTTTGTTTCATCTATTAAAAACAAAAAGAGTATTACAGCTATTATACAGCTTATCCCATCTATCCAAAATAGAGGGTCGTAATTATTGTTAGCAATAAGTACACCGCCAATGATAGGACCTGTGAACATACCTAAGTTTGTTGCTAGTCTTATAAGGGTGAGTGAACGGGTTCTATTGGAGAAATTACTAAAGCATCCAATAGCAACATAAACAGCAGGTTTGTACATATCGGCTATAGCTGTTAAGATAAACAGTCCAATACTAATTTCTATAAAGTCGTATAAAAACATTAATGAAATAAAACCAAAGCCTACCAATAATAAGCTTGATAGGATAACGGTATAAAAGCCTATTTTATCCGTTAATTTGCCACCTATCCAGTTTCCTAAAAAAGAACCAATGCCTATAGAACTCATAAGCCATCCTACTTCTTGAAGACTAAAAGAAAATCCTTTGTGTAGGTAGTTACCTAGGAAAGGCATGACCATAGCACCTGCTCTATTAATGTAAGTAATGAGCGTGAGAATCCAAATTTCTTTGGTAAAACCTCTGAAATTATCCAAATAGGTAATTTTTTTTTTCATATATGTAGATTTAGGGGGAAATCTTGGGCTAAGTTAGTTTAAAGCTCTTTTTTATTGTCTTTTTTCTTTTTGTTTTAACAAAATATACGGGAAAACCGTAATGATTTGTTTGGCTTTTCTTTACTCAAAGATTATTTGTTATTTTTGTAGTAAACAATCTTCAATAGGTAAAGACTTTTATAATATTTGTTTTGATAAAATAAGCTATTGATTATAATAGTATAGCCTTGATAAAATCTATTTTAAATGAAAAAAATTATTTCTTTTTTCTTTTTGTTTCAAGCCTTTTCATTGTTTGCTCAAAGAGAATTACTACAGTCAGGTCCTATGGTGGGCTATTGTGAAATGACGGAAGCTGTAATTTGGTTGCAAACTACAACTAATGCTAATGTAAAGTTAGAGTATTTTGATGTTTCGAATCCAACGAAAAAAATGTTTTCGGATGTTTATAATACAAAGAAAGAGTCAGGGTATACTTGTCATGTGATTTTAGATAAATTAGAGCAAGGAAAAAAATATACTTACCAAGTATACATTGATAACAAATTGATAAAACTACCTTATCCAACTACTTTTGAATCAAAGAAGTTATGGCAATGGCGCGAAAAGGCACCTGATTTTACAGTTGCTTTTGGTAGTTGTGTTTATATTAATCAACCTGAAGTTGATAGACCAGGAAAACCGTATGGAAGTAATTATACTGTTTTTACGAGTATAGCGGCTAAAAAACCCAATATTATGTTATGGGGAGGGGATAATATTTATTTGAGAGAAGTTGATGAAAGTTTATCAGGTCTTTACCTTCGTTATACACATACTCGAAGTGTTAAAGAAATTCAGCCATTGTTAGCGAGTGCTCAAAATTTTGCTATCTGGGATGATCATGATTTTGGCCCTAATGATGGAGATAGAAGTTTTAACTATAAAATACATACTCAAAAAGCATTTAAGGATTTTTGGGCCAATAAATCCTATGGTTTAGATGTGTCTCAAACACAAGGAACTTATTCTACCTTTAATTGGGGTGATGCACAGTTTTTCTTGTTAGATAATCGCTTTTTTAAGTCGCCTAATGATCGTAAAACAGGAGATAGAACATTGTTAGGAAAAGAACAACTAGAATGGTTGATTGATGCTTTGTCTTCCTCTAAAGCTACTTTTAAGATTGTAGTTGTTGGAGGACAAGTGCTAAATTCAGCTTCAAAGTTTGAAAACTATGCAACGTATCCTCAGGAACGAGAGTATTTGCTTAATGAAATTGCTAAAAATGAAGTTAAGGGAGTGTTATTCTTGTCAGGAGATCGTCATTTTGCTGAATTATCCATGTTAAAACGAGGAAATAATTATTCTTTATACGATTGGACCGTTTCCCCGTTGACCTCTAATCCTTCTAACTCGGGATTAAAAGAAGAAAATAAGAATCGTGTAGAAGGAAGTATGTTTGTGCAACATAACTTTGGATTATTGTCTTTTACGGGCGATAAGGATGATCGACAGGTTAAATTGTCTTTATTTGATCATGAAGGAAAAGAATTATGGAATAAAGTTATTACGAAAAAGGAATTAGGGTATTAGTATAAGTTTTTGTACCATACTTTTTGCCACTCTCTTTTTAGAATGAGATAGCTCACTTGCTCGGCGAGTTCAACTGAGTTGAAACCGTCGAGTTTTTTTATCTCATCCTCGTTTACATCAATAATATATAGCAGGTTTAAATATACATTGAATTTATTATGAATGAGTTGATGGATTTTTTTGTGTACTTGAATTTTTAATTCAATAGGACTAATAGAATGTGGTATATTTAAATCTTCATTAGCTAGTAAAAAATCTTTCAGAAGTTGTTCAATAAGTTTATGATATAGCTCTTTTTTTTGAGCTTCTGAAAGTATTAAATCAGTATTTTGAGGAGCGATAAACTTTTTCAATTTCAAGAGGATTATTAGATAGACATGAGCTTGATATAAAACAATTAAATAAAAATTTATATCAAACTCATGTTATATTAATGTGTTCATTTTTTTGTTTGAAAAGAAACTCTTTGCAAGAATTATACATTTCTATTCATTAAGTTCTCTCCAAAAGCTTTCAGAATAACTTTTTTATCTTCACTGATTTTTATTTTTTCTAGTGTACTAAAAGCTTTAAGAGTATATTCTTTGATGGCTTCTTGTGTGGCTGTACTGGCTCCAGTTGAATTAAAAATATTTTTTACTGTTTCAATTTTAGGACTATTGTCCTTAGGGTGAGAGGAATACAATTGTTGTAGTTGAGTTGTCTCTTTTTCAGAGGCAAACTCTAATGCTTTTATATAAAGATATGTTTTTTTGTTTTCTATGATATCGCCTCCTATTTGTTTTCCAAAGGTTAACGGGTTCCCAAAAGCATCTAAATAATCGTCTTGAAGCTGAAAAGCAATTCCTAAATTTAAACCAAATTCATAAATTAGGTTTGCATTTTCAGTAGAAGTTTCTGCTATTATAGCTCCCATTTTTAATGCAGCGCCTACTAGTACGGCGGTTTTGTATTCAATCATTTTAAGATATTCCGAAACGCTTACAGACTTTCTGGTTTCAAAATCTACATCATACTGTTGTCCTTCACAGACCTCAAGGGCGGTTTTACTGAATAATTGTGCTAATTCTTTAAAAATAGCAGGTTCATAATTTTCAAAATATTGATAGGCTAAGATAAGCATAGCGTCGCCAGAAAGAATACCTGTGTTAATATTCCATTTTTCATGAACAGTTTCGTTGCCTCTTCTTAAAGGAGCATTATCCATAATATCATCATGTACTAACGAAAAGTTATGAAAAACCTCTATTGCTGTAGCTGCTGAAAGGGCTTTGGTATAAGAAATGTCAAAAATTTCAGCGGCCATTAATGTTAATACAGGACGTATTCTTTTTCCCCCTAAACATAAGATATATTGTATAGGGTCGTATAAGTTTAGGGGTTCTTTTTTTATTGATAAATCTTCGAAATGTTTTGTAATGATATCTTGATAGGTACTAATTGCCTGCATTTTATTTTTTTTGCTAAAATAATTTAAAAGTTGGGAACACCGAGTTTTATTAAATGTTAAAAAAAATAAAAAAAATGGAAACTTTTTAAGTTTTTAAAGTTTCCTGTATATATTTGCTTAACTTTTAAAAACACATTTTAATACTAATGTATAATGGTGATTTTTAGTTTATTTGAAAATAAATGTAGATGAAAAAAACGGTTTTAATTACAGGGGCTTCCAGTGGTATAGGATTAGAATTAGCTAAAATTCATGCAGAACAAGGAGATGATTTGGTGCTTGTGGCTAGAAATGGACAGCGATTAGATGATTTAAAAATAGAATTGAAGACTAAAAATAATATTAGAGTTTATACCATTTCTGAAGATTTATCAAAAAGAGGAGCTGCTTTAAATGTTTATAATGAAGTTAAAAAATATGGTTTAACCATAGATTATCTGATTAATAATGCAGGTTTTGGAGACTTTGGCTTATTTGTGAAATCTAATTGGGATAAGACCGATCAGATGATTCAATTGAACATAACGGCTTTAACTCAGTTTACGCATATATTTTTAAAAGATATGGTACAACGTAAGAATGGAAAGATTATGAATGTAGCTTCTACAGCAGCTTTTCAGCCAGGGCCCTTAATGGCGGTATATTATGCAACCAAATCATACGTTTTGCATTTTACTGAAGCCATAGCAAATGAAGTAGAAGGAACAGGCGTAACAATAACAGCTTTATGTCCTGGTGCAACAGAAAGTGGCTTTCAATCAATGGCCGATATGGAGAGTAGTAAACTAGTGAAAAACAAAAAATTACCTACCTCACGAGAGGTTGCTTACTATGGATATCAAGCCATGCTAAGAGGAGATGTCGTAGCAATCCATGGTATCAAAAATACATTACTGGCTAATACAGTTCGATTTGCTCCTAGAAAATGGGTTACAAAAATTACTCGATTTATTCAAGAAACCGCATAATATGAAAGATAAAATTATTGCTAAGGCTACAGATATGTTTTTAAAACTCGGTTTTAAAAGTGTTACTATGGATGATATTGCTGCTGAAATGTGTATCTCTAAAAAGACAATATATAAAGTATTTAGTAATAAAGAATCTTTAATAAGAGAGTCAACTTTTGTCATTCATGAAAAAATACATCTGGTTATAGATGAAATTGTGGCTAAAAATTATAATGCAATAGAGGAAAATTTTGAAATTCGTCGGCTTTTTAAAGAAATGTTTCAATCTTATGATAATTCACCCGCTTATCAACTAAAAAAACATTATCCTGATATCTATAATCAGTTAATGGCGAGTGAAATAGAAGATTGTAATGAAATGTTTGAAAAAAATATTCAAAAAGGGAAAAAGGAAGGCCTTTACAGAAAAGAAGTACACATACCTACGTATATACAATTTTATTATACACTTATATTTAGTATTAATGAAAACACACAACTAGAAAGCGAAACATTAAAATTAGAATTAGAAGCGCTAGAGTATCATACTAGAGCACTTGCAACACCCAAAGGAATAAAGGAATTAGAGAAACAATTACTGAAATATAACAATTAAATGAAAAATTGGCATAGACTTTTATTAACGGTATTTTTTTTAGGGCAAGGTTATGCTCAGGAAAAAATGAACTATTCATTTAGTTTAAACCAAGCTGTAGATTATGCAACAAAAAATAATTATACAGCTATTAATGCAACTAGAGATATTGAAATGGCTCAAAAAAAGAAATGGGAAACAACCACTATCGGATTGCCTCAGATAAGTGCAAATGTGGGGTATCAAAATAATTTCAAGATAGCTACTAGTGTAATCAGTTTTAATGGAGTACCTACCGCATTACGATTTGGTCAGTACAATGCCATGGATGCAAAGCTTACATTAAGCCAATTGATTTTTGATGGTTCTTATTTAGTAGGTTTAGAATCCGCTAAAACATATCTAAAAATTTCTCAAGATGCAAAAGTAAAAACAGCGCAAGAAATCCGAGAAATAACCACTAAAGCCTATGGAGATGTTTTGTTAGCACAAGAAAGTATCATGATCGTAGAACGAAATAAAGTGATACTAGAAAAAACATTAAATGATACAAAACAAATATATAAAAATGGCTTTGTTGAAGAAGAATCAGTAGAACGTTTACAAATTACATTATCCGAAATTAATAGTTCGTTGGATTATGCAAAACGTATGGAAGTAATAGCAACCAATATGCTCAAACTTTTAATGGGAATAGAAATTGATCAAACCATTCAACTAACAGATAAATTAGACGTACTTGCATCACAAAACATAGATTTAGCTATTCTGTCACAAACTTTTGATACGAAGAACTCTGTAGATTATCAGATTAATACTAATCTAGTAGAAGCTAACCGATTATTACTAAAGTTAGAAAAAAGTAAAGCATTGCCTTCCTTGGGAGCTCAAGTAAATTTTGGAGCCAATACGTTTGATAATAGTTTTACTATGTTTAATGCTAATCAAAAATGGTATGATTATTCTACTCTTTCAATTGGTTTAAATATTCCGCTATTTAGCTCATTGGGAAGACAAGCTAAAACGCATCAAGCTAAAATAGCATTTGAACAAGCTAAGACAAGATTAGCTGAAACAGAGCAAAAACTAAAACTTCAATATCAAAAAGCAAAAAGCGATTTTGAATACAGTGTGGCACAATATGGTAATGCAAAAAACACATTGCTTCTGTCAGAAAGAATTGAAAACAAGCAAAGTGTAAAGTTTAAAGAAGGGCTGTCTACTAGTTTTGAATTTACAGAAGCGCAACGTCAGTTATACACATCGCAACAAGCATACTTGCAATCTATGGTAGAAGTTATTACCAAAAGAGCAGCTTTAGAAAAACTATTATTTAAGAACTAAAATTATATACGATCACAGATGAAAAAAATAGTTATCCTAACCATTCACACATTATTGCTAGTTTCTTGTGGAAGTAAAGAAAATTCGACCACAATAGATGCCTTAATAGAAAGCAAAAACCTAACAGAAATAAAAAATAAAAGAGCAAGCCTTCAAGCTGATTTAGCAAAATTAGATGAAGTTCTTGGGACTTTAGAAAAGAAAACAGATGAAGCATTAGTACAGACTATTACAGTAAAAGATACAGTGTTTAATCATTATGTTGAAATTCAAGGAAATGTAGATACACAACAAAATGTATTGATCCAACCTGAGATGCCAGGAACTTTAGTAAATTTAGATGTAAAGGCAGGCCAGTCTGTTGGTAAAGGACAAATTTTAGGAAGGATAGATGATGCTGGTATGAGCCAACAATTAGCAAGTATTCAAACACAATATGAATTAGCTAAAACTACTTATGAGCGTCAAAAGCGTTTATGGGATCAAAAAATTGGTTCTGAAATTCAATATCTACAAGCGCAAACCCAAATGGTAAGTTTATCTAAATCTATCAATCAAATAAAAGCACAAATTGCAAAAACTGTTATTCGTGCTCCTTTTAGTGGTGTAATAGATGAGGTATTTGTAGAAAGAGGGCAAGTAGTATCGGCGACTCCACAAGGTTTAATGCGTATCGTAAATTTAAGCCAAATGTATGTTAGAACAGAGGTGCCAGAAATGTATTTGCCAAGAGTAAAAAGAGGAACTGCTGTAGTTGTAAACATAGCTTCAATAAATAAAAACAGCATAGGAAAAGTGCGTCAAGTAGCTAAAACTATAAATCCTGCCAATAGAAGTTTTACAGTAAAAATAGATGTATCCAATCCAGATGAACTATTAAGACCTAATCAAGTAGCGAAATTAAAAATCATGGATTACTCAAATCCATCTGTTATATCAATTCCAACAAACATAATTCAAAAAGATGGAAAAGGAAACAACTATGTTTATAAAGTTATTACAGGACAGAAAGGGGATAAAGTGGCTGAAAAGGTAATTGTTAAAATAGGTCAAACAGCCAATAATTATACAGAAATTCTTTCAGGTTTAAATCAGAAAGATATAATCGTTTCAGAAGGAGCAAATATGATCTCAGAAGGAATGAAATTAACTTTTTAATTTTTAAAATGGATTATAATAAAATTTAATATTAACTAATTTTCCTATTGACCCCTAATAGGAATTCCCCTTTCTGGGGGTAGGGGGCTGATATGTCACATAAGCAAAAAGAATTTAGTATATCTAGCTGGGCTGTCGATAACCGAGTAACTGTTTATATATTTACCTTAATAATTGTAATGACAGGTATATATGCCTATATAACGATGCCTCGTGAAGATTTCCCAGAAGTAATAGAAAATAAAATTTATATATCTTCTATATTCCCAGGGAATTCTGCAAAAGATGTTGAAAAATTGGTAATAAAACCCTTAGAAGATGAAATAAAAAATATTAGTGGTGTTAACAAAGTAACTTCTGATTCCTATCAAGATTACGGTATTATTGTAGTTGAATTTGATGATAATATTACAACTGATCAAGGAAAAGCCTTAATCAAAGATAAAGTAGATGTCTCTAAAACCAACGTAAGTTGGCCCGTATTAGATAACGGTGGAAAGGTAGAGCCTAGCGTATTTAGTTTAAATATATCAGAAGAAATTCCCATCTTAAATGTTAATCTTCGAGGAGATTATACAACCCAACAATTAAAAAAATATGGAAAGTATCTAGAAGAAGAAATCAAACGAATTCCAGAAATAAAAAAAGTAGATATACTAGGTGTTGATACTAAAGAAGTAGAAATTGCCATAGATGTTTATAAAATGAATGCAGCTCAAGTAAGCTTTGATGATATTGCAAATGCTGTTCGATACGAAAATATGTCTCTTTCAGGAGGAAATTTAGTTTCACAAGGAATCCGTAACAATATTAGAATTACAGGAGAAATAACAAACCCTTCCGAGTTAGAAAACATTATCGTAAAAACATTAGGAGGATCGGTTTATCTAAAAGATATAGCTACTATTACCTTTAAAGAAAAAGAAAAAACCACTTTTGCCCGAGAAAGAAGAGAAGAAGTTGTAATGCTTAATGTAAAAAAACGTTCTGGACAAAATATGATTTCTGCTATAGAAAAGGTAAAAGAAGTCATTAATAAAGCAAAAGAAACCGTTTTACCTAAAGATCTAGAAATTAGTTTAACAAATGACCAGTCCTCTAAAGTAGAACATAAAGTAGAAGAATTATCCAATCATATTATTTTCGGGATAATACTGGTTATGGTTGTTTTAATGTTTACAATGGGTTTACGTAACTCATTATTTGTAGGAGCCGCCATTCCTTTGTCAATATTTATAGCTTTTACTATTCTTCAAGGAGTAGGAGTTACCATGAATACGATGGTTTTATTCGGTCTAGTAATGGGATTAGGGATGTTAGTTGACGATGGTATTGTTGTTGTTGATAACGTATTTGCTAATATGCAAAAAGGAATGCCAAGAGTACAAGCTTCTAAAATTGGAATAGGAGAAATTGCTTGGCCTGTAATTTCATCAACAGCAACTACATTGATGGCGTTTTTACCTTTTGCATTATGGCCTGGAACTATGGGGAAATTTATGATGTATTTTCCATTAACCTTATCAGTAACACTAGGGGCTTCGTTATTTGTAGCTATGGTTACTAATGCCGCTATGACAGGAGGATCTATGGATATTGTAGATAGGAATATCACCTCAAAATCATTAAAAAATAACACTAAATTATTCCTCATTCTAGGGATTGTTTTTATAGCTATAGGATATGTTTTTGATGTTAAAATAGCCAGAGCAATAGGACATATTGCTTTAATAGCAATTGGCTTAATGTGGTTGTATTACAAAAAACTCTATCAATGGACTCAAGATTTTCAGCATCATTTTTTTCCACGTATGGAAGAGAAATACAAAGAAATGTTGGCAAAAATTTTGACAGGAAAAAAAGCATGGAGAGCATTTGGAATCATTGTAATAATGCTATTCTTCTCCTTTTTATTAGTAGGTATTTTTCCAAGAAAAGTTTTATTCTTTCCTAATAATATCCCCAACCAAGTAATAGCTTATATAGAATATCCACAAGGAACATCTATAGATAAGACCAATAGAGCTACAGACTATGTTGAAAAACAAATACTATCTGTCTTAAATAAATATGTAGATCCTACTACGAAAGAAAATTTTCTAGCTAATTCTGTTATAGCCCAAGTTGGAGTAGGAGCCACAAACCCTCAAATAGACTTAGGAGTACAGTCAGAAACGCCACATAAAGGGAAAGTTACAATTAATTTTTCTGAATTTAAGTTCCGAAGAGGTGTAAATACTTCAGATGTAATGGAAGAAATTAGATTGAAAATTAGAACCATTCCTGGCGCATCTGTAACCGTAGAAAAAGATGCAGCAGGACCACCTGCGGGATATCCTATTAGTATTGAGTTAACAGGAACTGATTATGACCTGATGCTGAAAGAAGCAGATAAGATGATTGATTTTCTAAATGCAAAAAACATACCTGGAGTTGAAAAATTAAAAGTAGATATAAACAAAGAAAGTCCTGAATTATCTGTAAAAATTGACAGAGTAAATGCAGGAAGTTTAGGTGCTTCTACAGGAATGACTGGTTTTACACTTCGTCGTGCAGTCTATGGTCAAGAAATTTCAACATATAAAGAAGGAGACGATAAATATGATATCGTAATGCGTTTACAAAATGAACAACGTAAAAATGAAAGTACTCTATTTAATCAACCCTTAACGTATCGAAATCCTAATACTGGACAGATAATGCAAGTGCCCATTGCTGCTATATCTAATGTTGAAAAAACAAAGACGTACAATCAAATAAAACGTAAAAATTATAGACGAATTATGACGGTGTACTCTAATATTTTAACAGGTTATAACGGAAACGAAATAACAAAAATCATAGCTAATGAGTTAAAAAACTATAAGCTACCAAGTGATATTACGTATGGTTTTTCAGGAGTGCAGGAAGAACAAGGTAAGAACCAAAACTTTTTATTCTTTGCCTTATTTTTAGCCTTAGCAGGTATTACAACTATTATTGTTTTACAGTTTAATTCTATTTCTAAGACTTTGGTCATCATGTTTACTGTATTATTAAGTTTTAGCGGTGTTTTTTATGGCTATGTAATCGCTCAAATGGATTTTGTTGTACTCATGACAATGATGGGAATTATTTCATTAGCAGGAATTGTGGTGAAAAACGGAATCGTATTAATGGACTTTTTTGTTTTATTAATGGATAAAAAAGTAGAAGATAACGGATTGGAAAGCCATGATGATCTGACATTAGAACAAATTAAGGAAGTTATTATAGAATCTGGAAAATCTCGTTTACGTCCGGTATTATTAACTGCGTTAACTGCAGTGTTAGGATTAATTCCGTTAGCAATTGGATTAAATTTTGATTTTTTTGGATTGATTACGGATCTTAATCCACATTTATACATGGGAGGAGATAACGTGGTTTTCTGGGGACCTCTTGCTTGGACCATTATTTTTGGATTAACATATGCCACTGTTTTAACATTAGTTATGGTGCCTGTCATGTTTTATTTAGTAAAACGTATTAAATACAATTTGAGAGAGAGAAAATTAAGAAGGGAATTAGAATAATAATCCAAACATAAAATATACAGAACTGTTTAAAAGTTAAAGTGATATTGTAGATATTTTTTATGGAGATAAATTGCATAACGACTTATAAATGTTTTTATTTCTTTAACGAATACAGATATTACAGGACTTTTAGACAGTTTTTTTATAAAAACGATTTCATCTTTCGTCTAAAAGACATATTAGACTCGAACATAGTAAAAAGATAAAGTTAATTTATCATAGAAAAAATAGAGATACTAAAAGTTGGCTATCCATACCAAGTCGGGGTAAATGAGCATTTGCAAACTAGGGTAAGTCTTATCTGGAAAATAGGCGCAGGTTTTCAAAGGCGATAATTTTTAATACACTTTAAACTCTGATTCACCCTCTGGAATGTAGAAGTAACGATTGCAAAATAATGGACGCATACCCCCATCGTGGTTTACTCTAGCCCATAATGCCGTATTACCTCTATACCTATAATCCTCTGTATTTTGCATCAATGCCACCAGTTTTCCATCTGCAAAAAATTCTAGTTTGTAATCCTTAATAGGTTGCATTTGAAAAGTATCACTTTTATAGGCTGTAAGTAAATAATTCCAATACTCTGCAACTTCTTCCTTTGAAGCATATTTACTTACTAATTCGTCTTTCATACTGTCAAAAGAAATTTTTGCAATATTATCATATTCTTTGTTTTGATAGATATTCCATACTTTTTGGTAGGCACTCAACAATTTAGCTTCAAGCTCTTTTTTATCCATTTTTCGTAAATCCTTAGCTTTTTCAAATGCTGGATGAATCTCGTAGGGTACTTGCACCTCTATATCAAAACTACCTTCATAATACGTTTTACCAGCTCCTACAAATTTTTCCTCGCTGTATTTTTCGCTAATTTGTACTTTATTCATTGGGGTTTTATAAAAAGTATGTTTAATCTCTCCTTTACTCTTATTTTTTATGTCATAAGAAACTAATTCTAAATTTAAGTAAGTTTTGTCCTTTAAAGTACTATAATCTTCCTTATCATTTTCTATTTTTAAAATTGGATATAGCTTATATGAAATTTTATGTTTACCTGTTCTTAAGATGAAAGGATTCATATCAAAGGCAGAACTTCCTCTAACATTTTCAAAATCACCATAAGAATTTATACCATCTGTAAAAATTTCAAAATAGCAATAATAATTGGTGTAATCGAATATCAACTTTGGTTCGCTAGGATAATGCTTTATTCCTTTTAAAATATTATCAACCAAATTTTTACTATTTATTTCTTGATTCTGCATAACAATTTCTATATTTTTTTTACAACTTATACTAATTAAAGCTAATATTAAAATTACTTTCTTCATATTAAAATTATTTATTTTTAAACAATTGTATTTCTAACAAATTTAATTCAAATGGTTCAATCAAAGTAAAAGAAGTCGGTTTGCCATCATTAATTTGTTTTTCTATAGTACCAAATTTTTTGTTTTTAGCATTAAAACTGCCTTTATATAAACCTTTTATTCCTGAAAAATATAAAGTTTTTTCAAAAAACAATCCTTTATTATCAGCATAACCATAATTGATTTTTAAGCCTAAAGCACCCTGCATTTCTAAATCTAATTTTCCTTCAACTTTTGTTAGAAAAATATCAAAAAAGAAATCTCTCCTATAATCGAAATCAATTTTCGCATCAAACTTAATCTGCTCTTTTAATAATACCTCATTTTTATCTACGAATCCATTTTTTAAATGGTCAATGATGCTAAATTGTTTGGTAAGAGTGTTTACTATTACGCTATGTTCAAAACCAATTTCGCCAGTTACAACTATTTCGCCGGTTACCTTTAGTCCTGTATTATTGAGATACTGTTTGATTTTTGAGTTATTAGGTGTGTTTTGTTTTAACTGTTCTTGTACTTGTGGGTCGTTAGGGGTTTTGGCTTTGGCTATATCGATCCCTTTATCAAGTAAATCAAGCAAATCAAATTCTTTTTTTATCTCAACGGCTATTATCGGGTCTGCTTTTACATTGACTTCATAAAATAGTGCCATATTTCGGTTGGCTAATTGTTTGTAGTACATCCCTGCATTTATGGCAATACTAGGCGGGATAATTTCTATATCTACATCGCCTTTACGTTCTGCTATTTTTTCAAGGGCTTTTATTTTTCGTAAAACCTTTTGAATCTTCTTTGCTTTTCCTGTTAGGTTTCTACCTCGGGTTAGGTATATAATTATGATTTCTATAACAATAGTAAGTAATACCATTACATAAATAGCATAAGCCGCGGCATACTTGGTATATTTTGTTTGAGTGATTAAGTTTACTTCGGTACCTTTTAATATTAATGCTTTACCTACTTTTTCAATGTCACGGTCGTGTATAACGTGTGCACCATACTGATAATCTTCGGCTTGTTTTTCTATATAATCAAACAATAAATTTTGAGTAAATCCTGTAGGTAAATAACTCATTATTTTACCTACCAACGAGTTTCTAAATTCGTCTAAAACTGCCTTTATTCCCTGCTCTAACTCTAACTTTTTATCGTGAAAAAAGTAATCGCCTTTTCCCTCAAAATTATATTGCAAGTTGGCTATCCAAACTAGATCAGGATACACGAGCATTCTTAAAGTCGGATAGGTCTTGTTTGGAAAATAGGCGCAGGTTTTCAAAGGCGATAATTTTTAATACACTTTAAACTCGGTTTCGCCTTTTGGCAAATACAAATAATGCTTTATACTTGATATTTGATTTTTATATCTTCCTGCTAAGGCTGGTTCGTTTCTAAGTTTAGGCTCTTTTGATTGTGAAATTAAAGTAACTAATCGCCCATCATAGAAAAATTCCATTTTATAATTCTCTATTGGTAACATTGTAAAATCATCACTTAATAAAATATTTTTATAAAGTTTCCAGTATCCAGCAACTTTTTCTTTATCTGCATAAGTAGTTTGAAATTCTAAAATTGTTTTGGCATAAATTAACTTTGCAATATCATCCACATTCTTTTTTGTATAAACTTCTCTAATTTGATTATACTTTTCTAAAACCTTTTGTTCTAAATGCTTTTTATCAAGTTTTGTTAAGTCTTGAGCATTTTCAAAATCTGGAGTTATAGTGTAAGGTACTTCTATTTTTATTTTAAAAGTATCTTCAAAAATATTTTTATTAGTAGCAATAAATTCATTTTTTAAATATGGAATGCTATATTTGAAATGAGTCTTTTCATTTTCAGCAGAATTCAAACTATATGATTCTAAACTTAAATTAAAAATTGTATTTCCCTTAAAACTATAGTCATCCTTTTCATTAACTGGATATAGTTTATATTTAACATTATACTCTCCAGTTTTAAAAATATAAGGATTAATGTCAAATGCCGAGCTCCCACTTTCTTTGTCAAATTTTTTATAAACACTTAAACCATTTACAAAAACTTCAAAATCACAAAAGTGTTTGTCATAAGAAATAATATTTATTTTGTCATTAGGGTAGTGTTTAACACTTTTAATAATTTCTTCAACTAAGTTATTATCATTAATATTTGGATTTTGCATAATATTTTTATCTTGTTTGCAATTAATATTTAAACTAATTAATATTGTTAAAATTATTTTTCTCATTATTGGTAATCGTTATTTATGGTTAAATAATTGAATTCTCATTAAATCGAGTTCAAAAGGTTCTAAAAGTGTAAAAGGTGTTGGGGTGCCATTATTTGTTTGATATTCGTATTTACCATATTTACTATTTTGAGCTTTAAATTGCCCTTTATATGTTCCTTTCAAACCTGAAAAATATAATTTTTGATTTAAAAAAAGACCTTGTTCATTTTCATATCCATATTTAATTTTTAAGCCTATGGCTCCTTTCATATCAACTTCTAAACTACCCTCTATTTTATTTTGAAGATTAAAAACTTTAAATTCGTTTTTATATTTCCCTATAATCTTCGCATCAAACTTAATCTGCTCTTTTAATAATACCTCATTTTTATCTACGAATCCATTTTTTAAATGGTCAATGATGCTAAATTGTTTGGTAAGAGTGTTTACTATTACGCTATGTTCAAAACCAATTTCGCCAGTTACAACTATTTCGCCAGTTACCTTTAGTCCTGTATTATTGAGATACTGTTTGATTTTTGAGTTATTAGGTGCGTTTTGTTTTAACTGTTCTTGTACTTGTGGGTCGTTAGGGGTTTTGGCTTTGGCTATATCGATCCCTTTATCAAGTAAATCAAGCAAATCAAATTCTTTTTTTATCTCAACGGCTATTATCGGGTCTGCTTTTACATTGACTTCATAAAATAGTGCCATATTTCGGTTGGCTAATTGTTTGTAGTACATCCCTGCATTTATGGCAATACTAGGCGGGATAATTTCTATATCTACATCGCCTTTACGTTCTGCTATTTTTTCAAGGGCTTTTATTTTTCGTAAAACCTTTTGAATCTTCTTTGCTTTTCCTGTTAGGTTTCTACCTCGGGTTAGGTATATAATTATGATTTCTATAACAATAGTAAGTAATACCATTACATAAATAGCATAAGCCGCGGCATACTTGGTATATTTTGTTTGAGTGATTAAGTTTACTTCGGTACCTTTTAATATTAATGCTTTACCTGCTTTTTCAATGTCACGGTCGTGTATAACGTGTGCACCATACTGATAATCTTCGGCTTGTTTTTCTATATAATCAAACAATAAATTTTGAGTAAATCCTGTAGGTAAATAACTCATTATTTTACCTACCAACGAGTTTCTAAATTCGTCTAAAACTGCCTTTATTCCCTGCTCTAACTCTAACTTTTTATCGTGAAAAAAGTAATCGCCTTTTTCCTTAAAATTATATTGCAAGTTCGCTATCCAAACTAGGTCAGGATACACGAGCATTTGCAAACTAGGGTAAGTCTTATCTGCAAAATAGGCGCAGGTTTTCAAAGGCGATAATTTTTAATACACTTTAAACTCTGTTTCGCCCTCTGGAATGTAGAAATAACGATTTATAAAGAAAGGTCTTAAACCTTCTTTATTAACTTTAGCCCATAATGCAGTATTCCCTCTGTTTCTATAATCAGGATTTGTACTCATTAAAGCTACTAATTTACCATTTGCAAAAAACTCTAACTTATAATCTTTGAGGGGTTGCATTTCAAAAGTGTCATTTTTTACTAATGAAATAATGTTTTTCCAACTCTTATCTATTTGGTCTATATTTCTATAACTATTAATTGACAAATCATTTAAAGAATTATACATCAATCTTGCAATTCCATCTAAATCTTTATTGTTATATGTATCCCATACTTTTTGATATGATTTAATTAATTTAGTTTTTAATTCATCTGGGTTTATTTTGCTTAAATCTCTACCGTTACTAAAAACTGGTTTATGCTTATATGGCAGTTTTAAATCTATACTGAACTCTTCTTGAAAGTTCTTTTTTCCACTGCAAACAAAATTATCTTCTGAATATTTATCTGAAACTTTAATTTGGCTGGATGGTGTAATATGACTATAATATTTTTTTTCTTCATTAGTTTTTATTGCATCATACGATTCAAGTGCTAATTCCAGATAACTATTATCTGCCAAATACTCTTCTCCTTTTACAGGATATAATTTATATTTAATAATGATTTTTTTTGATTCAAACAAGAAAGGATTTAACTCAACAGCTGATGATACAGAGCTTTTGTTAAAAACCTTATGACAAATAATATCATCAATAAATAACTCATAATTACAATTATTACTTTCACAAGTCATAACATAGATAGGTTGTTCTTTGTAATTTTCTATATTTTTATTAATCTCTTTGACTATATTTTCGGAGTTAATATTTTCATTTTGCATAACAATTTCTTTTTTTTTACAACTTATGTTTAATATTATAGTTAGAATAGTTAAATATAAAATTTTCATAAAATTTAATTTTATTTGTTATTATGATTAAATAGGACAATCTTCATCATATCTATTTCAAAAGGCTCTAAAATAGTAAATGGTATAGGTTTTTTTCCTGTGTCATTTTCATATGTATCACCCAAAATATCACTTTGATAGCTAATTTCACCTTTATATTCCCCTTGAATACCTGAGAAATAAAATGTTGGGATAAAATATAAACCAGAATTATCATTTTTTACGTTACTACCATCATTATAGCCAAACCTTATTTTAAGCGCAACAGAACTTTTTAATTTTACGTCAAGTTTTGCATCGATTTTTTCTTGAAATTTATAAAATTCAAAGTCCCGTCGATATTTTAAATTGATTTTCGCATCAAACTTAATCTGAGGTTTCAATAATACTTCATTCTTATTTACAAAACCATTTTTTAATTGGTCAATAATAGTAAATTCTTTTGTTAGGGTATTTACAATAACATTATGCTCAAAACCTATTTCGCCTGTAACGACAATTTCACCAGTTACCTTTAGTCCTGCATTATTGAGATACTGTTTGATTTTTGAGTTATTAGGTGCGTTTTGTTTTAACTGTTCTTGTACTTGTGGGTCGTTAGGGGTTTTGGCTTTGGCTATATCGATCCCTTTATCAAGTAAATCAAGCAAATCAAATTCTTTTTTTATCTCAACGGCTATTATCGGGGCTGCTTTTATATTGACTTCATAAAATAGTGCTATATTTTGGTTGGCTAATTGTTTGTAATACATTCCAGCATTTATGGCAATACTAGGCGGGATAATTTCTATATCTACATTGCCTTTGCGTTCTGCTATTTTTTCGAGGGCTTTTATTTTTCGTAAAACCTTTTGAATCTTCTTTGCTTTTCCTGTTAGGTTTCTACCTCGGGTTAGGTATATAATTATGATTTCTATAACAATAGTAAATAATACCATTACATAAATAGCATAAGCCGCGGCATACTTGGTATATTTTGTTTGAGTGATTAAGTTTACTTCGGTACCTTTTAATATTAATGCTTTACCTGCTTTTTCAATGTCACGGTCGTGTATAACGTGTGCACCATACTGATAATCTTCGGCTTGTTTTTCTATATAATCAAACAATAAATTTTGAGTAAATCCTGTAGGTAAATAACTCATTATTTTACCTACCAACGAGTTTCTAAATTCGTCTAAAACTGCCTTTATTCCCTGCTCTAACTCTAACTTTTTATCGTGAAAAAAGTAATCGCCTTTTTCCTTAAAATTATATTGCAAGTTCGCTATCCAAACTAGGTCAGGATACACGAGCATTTGCAAACTAGGGTAAGTCTTATCTGCAAAATAGGCGCAGGTTTTCAAAGGCGATAATTTTTAATACACTTTAAACTCTGATTCACCCTCTGGAATGTAGAAATAACGATTTAAAAATAACGGTCTAGTACCAATATCATCTTTTACTTTTGCCCATAATGCTGTATTACCTCTGTAATTATTATCTTTAGTAGTGAGCATCAAAGCAACTAGTTTACCATCTGCAAAAAAATCTAGTTTGTAATCCTTAATAGGTTGCATTTGAAAAGTATCACTTTTATATGATGTTAATAATGTATTCCAATAAAATTCAACATCTTCTTTAGATGCGTATTTACTTACTAATTCGTCTTTCATACTATCAAACGAAATTCTAGCAATATTATCATATTCTTTGTTTTGATAGATATTCCATACTTTTTGGTAGGCACTCAATAATTTAGCTTCAAGCTCTTTTTTATCCATTTTTCGTAAATCCTTAGCTTTTTCAAATGCTGGATGAATCTCGTAGGGTACTTGCACCTCTATATCAAAACTACCTTCATAATACGTTTTACCAGCTCCTACAAATTTTTCCTCGCTGTATTTTTCGCTAATTTGTACTTTATTCATTGGGGTTTTGTAATGAGAATAAATAACGTCTGATGCACTTTCATTCTTTAAATCATAAGATGCTAATTTAATTTCTAAATAACTATTATCTCTCAATGCATTGTAAATATCATTATACACTTTCCCAACAGGATACATTTTGTATTTTACTTTATATTTTCCGCTCTTATATATCAATGGATTGATTTCAAAAGCAGAACTAGACGAAAAATCATCAAAATCATTATCAAGAGGATAGTCGTTAATAAAAACTTCAAAAAAACTATAACTTGACGTATAATCTAATGTATAGATTTTTTCCTCATCGTAATGTTTTATAGTTTTACATATTTCGTTTACAATATTGTTTGCATTTACTTCTGAATCTTTCATTTTTGTTTCTTTTTTTACACAACTTACATTTGTTAACACTAATATTAATATTAAAATTACTTTTTTCATTATTATTCTTTTTTGTTATGATTAAAGATTTGAATTGTTATTAAATCGAGTTCAAAAGGTTCTAAAAGTGTAAAAGGTGTTGGGGTGCCATTATTTGTTTGATATTCGTATTTACCATATTTACTATTTTGAGCTTTAAATTGCCCTTTATATGTTCCTTTCAAACCTGAAAAATATAATTTTTGATTTAAAAAAAGACCTTGTTCATTTTCATATCCATATTTAATTTTTAAGCCTATGGCTCCTTTCATATCAACTTCTAAACTACCCTCTATTTTATTTTGAAGATTAAAAACTTTAAATTCGTTTTTATATTTCCCTATAATCTTCGCATCAAACTTAATCTGCTCTTTTAATAATACCTCATTTTTATCTACGAATCCATTTTTTAAATGGTCAATGATGCTAAATTGTTTGGTAAGAGTGTTTACTATTACGCTATGTTCAAAACCAATTTCGCCAGTTACAACTATTTCGCCAGTTACCTTTAGTCCTGCATTATTGAGATACTGTTTGATTTTTGAGTTATTAGGTGCGTTTTGTTTTAACTGTTCTTGTACTTGTGGGTCGTTAGGGGTTTTGGCTTTGGCTATATCGATCCCTTTATCAAGTAAATCAAGCAAATCAAATTCTTTTTTTATCTCAACGGCTACTATCGGGTCTGCTTTTACATTGACTTCGTAAAACATTGCCATATTTCGGTTGGCTAATTGTTTGTAGTACATCCCTGCATTTATGGCAATACTAGGCGGGATAATTTCTATATCTACATCGCCTTTACGTTCTGCTATTTTTTCAAGGGCTTTTATTTTTCGTAAAACCTTTTGAATCTTCTTTGCTTTTCCTGTTAGGTTTCTACCTCGGGTTAGGTATATAATTATGATTTCTATAACAATAGTAAGTAATACCATTACATAAATAGCATAAGCCGCGGCATACTTGGTATATTTTGTTTGAGTGATTAAGTTTACTTCGGTACCTTTTAATATTAATGCTTTACCTGCTTTTTCAATGTCACGGTCGTGTATAACGTGTGCACCATACTGATAATCTTCGGCTTGTTTTTCTATATAATCAAACAATAAATTTTGAGTAAATCCTGTAGGTAAATAACTCATTATTTTAGCTACCAACGAGTTTCTAAATTCGTCTAAAACTGCCTTTATTCCCTGCTCTAACTCTAACTTTTTATCGTGAAAAAAGTAATCGCCTTTTTCCTTAAAATTATATTGCAAGTTCGCTATCCAAACTAGGTCAGGATACACGAGCATTTGCAAACTAGGGTAAGTCTTATCTGCAAAATAGGCGCAGGTATGAAAGTTAATATAGTATGAATGATTTAGAGAAACACCAGGGGCTAAATATTCTATTAGATAAAATAAATAGGAAGAGGCAAAATGGGGAGGGACAGAGCTTTTTACTTTTATATCGGCTTGACTGTCTTTTATTAGAATTTTTTCTTTATTATTCTGTATTTGTATTTCTTTTTGATGAGGGTCGTGCTTACGCAGACATTTTACCGTGTCATGGTCTATTAGGGTTAGCGTTATGTTTTTGGGTTTTAATACGCTTCCTGCTAGGGTTTGATAAACTATGGCATTGCTATCGTATTCGTTGTAATTAAATTCTATAACGGTACGGCGGTTTTTAGAGTGTTGGGTTTCGTTAGTGGCTTTTATAGCGTTGCGTGCTTCGCCAAATCCGCGTGTTTTTATCCGTTCATCTTTTAATCCTTTTTGTACCAAATAGTTTTTTACGTTATTGGCTCTTTTTTCGGATAGGGATTGGTTGTAGTCTAGGTTTCCTCTATCGTCTGCGTGCCCCTCTAGCATCATGTTTAAAAAAGGGTTGTAAAGCAAGAAATCTAGGAGTATGTCTAGTGTTTTTCTAGCATCGTCTCGCAAATGATACTGATCATAATCAAAGTATACAATTTGGGATACTCTTTTTAAGGTAGCATGTTCTTTTTTTAATAGGGTTTTGCCTTCTTCAAAAATATAAAAGGGTTCTCCTGTTTCTGTAAGTTGTACTTTGTTTAGTTTGCAAGGGTGGTAGTTTTTTAGACTGGTTTTATTATTTCCTACTTTTAGAGCGGTGCTGTTTTTAGGGGGTTCAGGCATTTGAAAAACCTGTTGGGGTTTTATACGTAGGTATCGGGCATGTATAATATCGCCGTTATAATCTTCTATGTACTTGCCATTTGGCAATTTTACTTTTACATAAAATTCCATGACTTCTTTGGGAAACAAATGTTTGCCATACCATATAAGAGTATTGTTTATTTCAAGGTTTATTTCGCCATCTGTTACATCAACACCTACAATGGTTCTTGTCAAGGGGTCAGGGGCAAGTGTTTTATGAGCATATAGTTCTATCGTAAGATTTTTGTAACCGTTTATACCTTCTGTATCTAAATTTAGGTACACTCGTTCGCCATAAGCAAATTGTTTTTGTTTGCCTGCTGGAGTACCATCGCTACTTACAGCCCATTTACTGGCAGTTATACGAGGGGGGCAGTATCCTCTGATGTAAAGACCTGTGTAATTTTTTTTAGAATAGTTCCTATTACCTGATAAACTGGCTTCAAGAAAATAAGTAAATCCGCACAACTTCTTAGGTATTTTGATACCGTAGAGCATAGCACTATTAAGGACGGTTTTTTTTAGAATGGTTTTTCTATTGTCTTCTTGCCATATCCAAACGACATTTCTTTGTTTTTCTTTTTCTAAGGTTGTTTCTAACCATTCTATAGAAAATAAGATAAAATCATCAGGGGCAATAACTACCATTTCGTTTGGAATTGATTTTTCTTTAAAAATGGGCCCTTTAGCGTAATGTATTTTTTTTATTCCTCCTGCCATGGTTTAGGTATTGTTTTTAGGAGTTTGGTGTGCTGTTTCTATTTCTAGGTGTTGGGCACTTTTTTTATACATTTTTAAGTGATTTACCAAGGGATTAATCTGTCTGAGAATATCTATATTGGCGTTTTTAAAATTTTGTGGGCAGGCATTGGTGCGTTGTCCATGGTCTATAATTTTAATACAAGGGGTTCCCGCTATGGCACATACGGCTTTGCTATTTTCTAAAATAAGGTTTCCTCCATTGCTAAGGGTTACTTTTTTATAAAAATCTTTCCATTCTGTAATAACAGGTTTGCAAGGAGGGGGAGGATTGCCCATTTTAGGGCAGTTTCCAAAAGTATTGTTTTCTAAAGTGGTGCTGCCCACTTCTAGAGTTGTTACAATGAGTTTTTGGGTCCCCTCGGGGTCGTTAGCATATTCTTTTTTATGCGAAAGGACTTTTATTTTATCTGTTTTTTGCCCAAACTGGCATTGGCATACGGCACCTTGCACGACAGCATGTTTTTCTGACATAGTTTTGTTGTTTAGTTTGTTTTATTTAAAAAGATTTCCCCAAAATCCTTTTTTCTTGTTGTTTGTTGTTTTTTCGTCTACTAATAAGTTAGAACTTTTGTGAACATAAGGTATTTCTTTATTTGAAATATCGGATATAAGAACGGATATTTTTTTTGTTTTATCTAATGAAATACTGCATTCTAAATAAATAGAATCAGGTACGGAACTATTAGGATCTAAAAGAGCTTTGAGAAAAAATTCACCTGTAGCTTTTTCATTTTCTTGATTTTCTTCAGAAGGGTAGTGATTTTCGTTTATAAAATCAGCTTTTGTACGTGAATCATGTAGTATTCCTTGAAAGGTAATATTTATAAAGTTATACTCATTTAGATAAGGATCTATTTCAGCTTGTATTTTATAAGAAGGCTCTGTATGATGGTTTGTAATAGGAAATGTAATGTACCTTTCTGTTTTGAAATTTTTTTCATATTCAAAACAATAACCTAAGAAGAGTGTTCGTAGGAAGTAATCCTCTAACATATAGGTATTAATTTTTTCTGGATTTTCGAGAACTTTTTCAATTTCTTGAAAATATTTTTCTACGGTTTCTCCTTCAAAGTTTTGAAGAATCTCGTTTTTTACGATCTCCCAACGTTTAGGATAAGCAGTGTATTTTGCCACTTGTTCCCAATTTCCTTTTTCGTCTATCATGAGGTGCATAGGATAGAGGACTTTGGATGTTTCGTAGGCAAGAGTGTCGGCTATATTGTGTATCTCTTCTTGATTGATAAAAGGTTTTGAGATATGATTTATTTCAAAAATATGACAGTCTTCAAATTTTTGAATCCATTTTACAGAGGCTTCATATTTTATTTCATTTTGTTCTTCCTCATTTATTATTGTAATCATTACACCATATCTACATGAGGTTTTGGTAGGATTATAAAACAATCCGTTGTTAGAGGAAAAAACTATATTTTTTTGTTTTTTTAGGGCATTGGTGTTTGTGCCTGTTTTTGTGTCTTTAGGATCATCGGGTATTATAAGCTCTTTTTGATGTGTAATGTCATTTTTTAATAGGTCTTCATGAGGACAATAGTTATTATGATGCCATTTTAGAGTTTCTATGCTAATACCCAATTCCTTTGCCACTGATTGTAAAGTGTCGTCTTTTTTGACTTTATATGTGCGCCAAGTAAAACTCATGAATTAATTTAGATGGTGTTTAGGGTATAAGGGTATACATTTGAGGATGCTTTTTTAAGATTAATTAAAAAGCTATCGCATAAATAGTGCCATTCAGATTCTTTCATTATTTCGGTTATTTCTGTGTTTTTATATAGATAGATATCTATTGTTCTGGCAAAACCTTCTTTTGTAGAGCTTTCTTTTTTAGTTCCTTTTTTTACTTCAATTTTTGTAATTGTATTTTTAAAGTGGTTTAGTCCATAGGCTTTAATGTCAGCTATTGTTACAATTCTTCCTCGGGTTAGTAAGGAGTTTCTGTATTCGAGTATTTTATCTTTAGTAGACAGTCCTTTTCTTCCACCAACGGTTGGAGTTACTAACATGATGTTTTTTTCTAAGAGCATAGTTCCTGCTTCTTCTAAGGATAAAACGGTACCAATTTTGATATCATTTGCCTCATCTCCTAAAGTTGTCCAAAAGGCTATATTACAAAAGAAACCAGCTTCGTCTTTAGATGTAGCATTAACGGTTAGGTAGGGATTATTGGGTTTTTCAAAATCTTTTTCTTTGGATAGTTGATACAAAGCGGCAACATTTTGGTTAATTTGTTTTAGAGTTTCTCTGGTTGCATCGTTTCCTATGCTCATAAAAGAAGCGGTTTCATCTTTAATAAGTTCTAGGAGTTGTTGTAAGAGATCAGATGCTCTTCTTTGGTCAAAACGAGAAACGCCTCCGTGTCTGAGTGTAACGGTTCCGGATTTATTATCATTGTAATTTCTTAAATCGTAACGATAGCCTTCGTCATTTGAAACATAATCTAGGTCTAAGAAAAATTCATCGGAATCTATAGGAACTATGTTTAGAGCTCCTGTAACTCTATGAGATGCTCTTGAAATCCTTTTGTTTACTACGGGTAAACAGTTCAGATTTACAGATACATTTTCTAGAACATCATTTCCTATTGTTTCGGTTAATTCAACTCGTAGCCATATAATAGACTTATCGTCTTCTAATTTATGATCTAGAAAATAGTGTTGAAACAAGGTGTCTGAATCTGTTTTTTCAGCATGATTAATAGTGCCGCTTAGGGTAAAAAAGTTGGGCAAATAAAAACTATTAACCCTATTGTTTATTTGATCTAGATTGGAGTAATTTTTACTAACAATATTTTCAAAATTAAAGTTTTCTTCCGCAGCATTATACCCTTCATTAAAAGTGAATTCTTGATTTCCAAAGTATATTTTAGCTTGTCGTAAATAGTAGAAGAATAAATCTTTTTGATAACTGTTATTAATGTTGATATAAAACGTTGGATTTATGATGTTTTCGGTATCAGAACACTTTAGTCCTATCCATAATTCTCCTTTAGGAATAAAATTATTGGAGGTACTAATAATATCGTTAAAAAAGAAATTATCAATTTTTTTTAAAGAGTTTCCATACGCTAAATATTCTACTTTAGCTGTAGTTAGTGTGGTTTCTATTGTAGGGCCAAAAAAGACATCTTTATGTAAAACTTCAGTAGGATTATAAATATTGGTAATTTTTTTAGTTCCTTTAAACTGATTGTATTTTGATATTTTTACGTTGTTTTCTGTAGGAAATAACTGAACAACAGCACTGGACGGAGTTACCCCTGATACTTCTTCTGGAAACATGAGGTCTAATACTCTTTCAATTATTCTTGACCTAGAATCTTCTAAATCAGTATTTAATTTTTCTAATTCTGAAGCACAAGCAGTTAGTAATAATCCAATGATAGGGTCAAATGATGATTCTGTTTGTAATTCATTAAAGCCCCATAGTCTAGATGCTTTTCTTAAAATACGATCTTTTATGCGTTCTTGATTCATAGGAATTTATTTTAGATGATGAAAAGAGGGATTAATAGGATAAGGGGCCGACAAAAAATGAGCTTTGGAATAAAAAAGGTCTATTGGTTTCAAAAACTTGTCCTTTAACACTAAAAGAAACACATTTTTTGATTCTTTTTCGACTAATATTTCCAATGTTTTTGTCAGATATGACTACGGTAACATCTTCTAAGGAAAGCCTTTTTTCGTAAGTTGCGATGGCTTTCTTTAAAGTATTTGTAATGGTTTCTTTTAATATATTGTCACTTTTTAAAATATCAAAGTCCATTTCCCATATTTCGGTTCCGTAGTCATCATTAAATTTGCACTCTCCAAAAGAAGTAGTTGCTATTAGAAAAATGTGTTGGGCTATTGACGTATCAATGCTAATATTTATAGCATCTTGTTTTTTTATTATTGCGTCAAAGTCAATAGGTATTTTAAAATAAGAACCTCTAATCATTGTTATAGATAAATTAATTTTTGAATACTTCCATTTTCGTTTACTTCCATTTTTTTTGGCAATTTGTTTCTTTTAATTATTTTTAATTCAACTCTAGGAGTTAATTTGAGGAATTTTTCTCTATAAAGGATATCACCAATGAAACTTTTGCCATCATTATTATCTATAATAATAAAATAGGGGTTGTTTTCTGGAATTGTAATTTCATTAATATTCCCTGAAAAGAGATATACTTTTTCAGGATTGTTGAATTGATAAATTAAACTATCGTGTGAAATGTTTCGATATTTTGAAATATGAAGTGTTTCTATTTCATCTATAGGTTCGTAAGGAATGTTTTCATAGAGAAATGAACTTTTGTCAAAGTTTTTAAAACCAAAAAATGATAAGAACCCTTTTTTTGTGTTTTTTTTCACAAAGCTAAAGATGTCTCTTGTTACTTGATAAACCGTGGTTTCATTTGTTTTATCATCGCTAACAATCATTTTATAAGTAGGTATTTCTACGTTTTGTTTGTTGATTGTTAAGGTGATTTTTCCAATTTCTAAATCGGATATTGTTAAAGAAATTTTATGTGTTCGAAGTCCTGAATCTGTTTTTGAAACTTGTCCCATTTCTCCTTTTCCACCATAAAAAGGGGAACCTGGATTGTCAGTCATTCCTAAAGATAAATTAAGTTCTGGTATTGGACTCATTATTTCTTTATTTTATAGGTTTTTAAACAAATTAAATTTTTTATAATCTCTGCATTTTGAGATTTGTTTATTAAAATTTCATAATTTTTATGAACAGTAAAGATTTTTATGCTACTTAACTCTAGGCTTATTAATTTCTTAAAAGTCCTTCTGTTTAGTTGATGAATAAAAATACCATCACAATTTATGGGGAAATGATTTCCTAAGTGTATCACATCCCCATTTTTGAAATTGAAATCGAAAATCTTTTTTTCTTCAATACATACACTATTGTCATGTATTTTAAAGTACATAAATATTTTGCGTTTGCGTTTTCCTAATTGTAATGTAGTAAATATGCCATTACTGTTATTTACTATAAAGAGTATAGGATTAGGACTAGCAAAAAAACGACCATCTAGTTTTTGTCTGGTTTGAGTAATTTGACAACTATCTATTACTGTGTTTTTTACATTTTTTTGAGCAACACAATAAAAGCTTATCATGTAAAAACATAGAAATAACTTCTTTATACTATTCATGATTATGTTTTTAAGTGTTATTCTGCTTGTTGATAGATTTGTCTACAAACTTCTAAATCGCGTTTCATTTTATCGTATTCATCTTTTAGCGTTTTATTTATAGTGCTCAAACTATCCATCAGTTTGTGGTTGGTTGCTAATTGTTTTACTTGTTTTTTTGCGTCAATTAGATCTTTGAAAGCAATAATTGTATTGTTATACATTATTTTGTTCTTTAATGTATCCTTAGGCAGTTGATTATACATTTCTGCTAACAATGAAAGAGCTAATTTTTCATTGAAGAAATCATTCTGACCTGGTGCATTAATAGAGTCTACAGTAGTTTTGACTTTTTCAAGTTGAAAAGAAAATTTGTTTTGAATTTCAATTTCTTTTTTCAATTTAAAGTTTTCTGTTTTTAATAATTCGTTTTCTCTAAAAGGGAAATAAGTATTAAATAAGAGCGCTGACATAAAGACAGTTACACTTATTACAAAAAACAATACAAAAGATACAAACGCTTTAGAACGTTCTTTTTTATTAAGTATTTCCATGGTTTAATCTGCTAAAAAACTTTTACTTCTTTTTCCATATAAAAGGCTGTCTCTTTCGTCTGTAATTTCAGATACGAAAATACTTCCATCTCGTTTTTTACCTATGTAATCTAATCGACTTAGAGAAGATAAGAGATTTTCGAATACATCCATAAATTTGTGAATTTTTGAGACGCTTATATCAATTTGATTGTGATTGTAATTGTTATTTATCAATTCTAAGAAAATGTTTTCGAAAGTCCCTTGATTAACATTACACCAATCTGCAAAATAATTTAGTAATTCCTCTTTTCCTGCTCCAGACTTTGAATCAAATAAGTTTTTAAGTGTTCTTGCTAACCCAATAACAGAAAGAAGCATTTCAGAAGGTGCTTTGTGTATTCCTAACCATCTGATTTTGTTGATTTCTACACCTAAATAGTCTAATATTTTATCGGTTACTAATAGCATCATTAGAGCTAATTCATTTGCTTGTTTTTTAGAATTAATCTTTTGAGCAATTTGTATAGAAAATATTTCTATTTGTCCATAAAAACGATTGATTTCGTCATACAATTCTTGTAGTCGTTTGTGACTTCCTACATATACTGATGGTGGAATATAAGCATTATCTATTTTTGATTCGTATGAGTTTACGAGTACTTTTCCTATTATTAAAAAGTTTCCTCCTAAACCAGTTTCATTTACCAATTCATTTTCAGGAATAAGACTTAATAAATATTCAGGTTTTGTAAAAGGATATCTTGGAGGGTTTTCTTCGGGATCAGAGTCACCAAAAGGTATTCTTTTAAAGTAATTGACAGAGATACAAACCCATAATTTTAAGCTCTCATCGCCTTTGATTTCGTAGGAGGCTTCTAGGTAGGTGGAATTTGTATTAACTGTTTCGCTTCTATCATCTATTTCAATTCTAGAACCATTAGGTGTTATGGCATGGCATTCTTGAACTTGTACTCTTAATGATTTATGGCTATCAACCATTAGGTTTAGTTTGATAGGATTATTAGAAGGCAATAGTCCATA
Organism: Flavobacterium columnare; assembly: GCF_014844295.1. Lineage (NCBI taxonomy): Bacteria > Pseudomonadati > Bacteroidota > Flavobacteriia > Flavobacteriales > Flavobacteriaceae > Flavobacterium > Flavobacterium columnare. The sequence continues at coordinate 1,468,369 of NZ_CP054494.1, read as the reverse complement.
AGATATTAAAGAGGTATGCAAACCCACAGCATCTTTTATGGAATCATTAATGAAGTTTTGAATTGAATTAAAATGGTTTTTGTTTATTTTCATTCCGTCAATCCAATTGACAGGGAAATAATTTAGTTTTTCTATCATTATTTTTGTGTTTTTGATTTTTTTAAATTAAAAACTTTGTTGAGTTAATTCAAAAAATACAAATAGAAGCTAATAAGAAGACTTTTGGCTATTTATGTTGCTGTATATGAGCTAAATAGATGTTAAGAAGTGTTTTTTATTAACTTATAAAACAACCGTTTCTAAAAGAAACGGTTGTTTGTTAATTCTTATTTTTGTTCGTACTCAGTATCCCATTCATTTCCATCATCTCCTTTGTGTCCATCCATTTTAATGAGGAAGTTTTTAGCAGGGAAATACGGTTTCATGTGAATATCTAAATGAATTCTATCTTTTTGTATAGGATCTTGTTCAAATCTTTTTACTTCAAAATTTTCAATTAGTTTTCCAGGACCACTTATTGAATCTAAGAAGCGAACGATTTGTCCCATGATTTCTTTACGAGTTACAGCTGTAAAGTTTTCAAAAGCTCTTCTGTTTAAGAAATCCATTAATACTTTTGTAACATAATCAAAAACCCTAACAACAGAATAGGTTTGTAAACCTAAATTATCACCGTTGAAAAGAGTCTTAGCAGAAAACGCCATAACTTTTCCGTATTCGTTTACCATAGGAATTAATCCAAGGCTTTCTAAATTAGCAATTTCACTCTTTTTTAGGTCAAATTTTACGCCATCTACTTCGTTAATTCCTCCGTACTTTTTACCAGCTGTTACCTGAGACATTAATGTTTTGTATACTTTTCCAGCTAAGGCAGCTGAAGGAGCAACGTATAGGTCTTCTGTTTCTTGAATTTCTTCAAATCGCCCTCTACCAACAAGCCAGTTACAAGTCATTAATACATTTGAACGATACACTTCGCCTCCTGTTAGATAAGCTTGGTCAAACATTTCCATAACGTCATCTGGTTCGTCTAAATGTTCAAAGTCTGTGACTAACATAACTTTGTTTTCATGCGCAATTTTAGCCCATTTTTCAACGACTTTATTAGAACCTAAATACCCTGGGATTACTAAAATACCATAGTTGTTTTTTAGATCTAAACGATCATAGTTATTCACTAATTCTGCATGAATTGTGTCTATAAATCGAGTATTATCTAAATCTTTTAATTGTTCTAAATCAGAATTAATAATGGTAACATTTTTTACCTTGTCCGTTTCTGTATTCTTATAAAATAGCGCTATTGTACGATAATTAGTTTCTAATTCTTTCGTGACTTCTACGGCTCTTGATAAATTTTTCTTCAATAAATCCTCTGCTTCTTTTCTTTTATCTTCGCAATTAGAAACCATGTCAGTTATACTTGTTGCGTCCGAAAGAACATCAGCCCAAAGCTTAAGTGTTTTCTTTAAAGATTCTCTTTCTTTTTCTTTATCCTTTTCAGAAAGAAAAATTTTTCTTCTTGCTTTTCTATCAGGATTTAAATTTTGTGCTCCTTCAATAGTTGTTTCTAATAGATCAAAACCACCGAATTTTGCTAACTTTTCTAGGCTACCTTCTAAATTAGCCTGTCCCTTCTTTTGTTCTAAAACTGTACTGTCAACGTGTTGACTTTCTTTATTTTGTGCCATTAGTAGTTTGTTTATTTGTTTTCTTCTAGTTCTTTAATAAGAGATTGTAATGAATCTAACAATGCTTTTTTTGCATCAGGATCTTCTAATGCACCTTTTAGAATTTTATTACTCTTAAGTTGTTTAATAATTTTTTGATACTGATCTTTTTCTGTTTCTAGACCTGTCAAAAAGTTACTTTGTTGAGTAATTCCTTTTACACCAAAATCGCCAAGGTTTTTAAAGTTTAAATTTTCCATTTTAGTAGAACCATCTAAATTTTCAAAATCAACCTTTATTTCAGGTTTAAAATGATCGAAAACTTTTTCAATGGTTGTTAATCCTTCTACTAGTTCTGGTTTTACAGGACTTTCTGCAGTTAGTTTTTGAGCAATAATTGTTCTGTTTTGAGGGATTTCGCTTATTGCTTCGTTTGCGTCTAATGGTACTTCATTACCACCAATTCCATGATTTGATAACATAATACTTAATTTATTAGTTTAACTCTATATTTAATTTGATTTTTTCCCAACATAATTCTCCATTTTTTAGAGAAACTTTTACGGTGTCGCCTTCATTGTATTCCATTGCAACTATTTTTTTGGCTAAAGGTCTTCTGAGTTTTCCTCTTATGATTCCTTTTAGCGGACGTGCTCCGTATTTTGCATCGTACCCTTGTTCAGCAAGAAATTCTTTAACTTCTTGACTTACGACTAAATTAATATGGATGCTTTTTGCTAAATCTATTAATTCCTTTTTTAAATGGATTTCAAATATTTTTAATGCGTTCCCTTTACTTATAGGTCTAAAAGGAATCGATTCTGTTAATCGACCTAAGAATTCGGGTCTGAAATACCTGCTCATGATTTCAAGTAGTTTTGCATTGGTAGGTATTTCATCTTTTTCAAAGGATTCTACAATAAAATCTGATCCAATGTTAGACGTAAATAGGATAATAGCGTTGGAAAAATCACCTTCTTTTCCTAATCTATCGTGTAACTTTCCTTCATCCATTAGTTGAAGAAAGACATCAAAAACGGAACTATGGGCTTTTTCTATTTCATCAAATAAGACGATGGAATAAGGTTTTTGCCTGATTTTATTTACCAATAATCCTCCTTCTTCATAACCAACATACCCTGGAGGGGCACCATAAAGTAATGCTGCGGAATGTTCTTCTTTAAATTCTGACATATCAAAACGAATGATGGCATTTTCATCTTGAAAAAGAAACTCGGCTAATGATTTTGCTAATTCTGTTTTTCCTGTTCCTGTTGGTCCCAAGAAAAAGAATGAACCAATAGGTTGTCCCGCTTTGCTTAAGCCCGAACGGGATTCTAATATAGCTTCTGAAACAATACTAATTGCATGATCTTGTCCAACAACTCTTTGGGCAAGAATTTTTTCCATGTCATTTAGTTTTTGTTTTTCTTCATTTTTTAATTTTCCTATTGGAATATTTGTTTTTTGCGAGATGATTAAGGCTAAATCAAGTTCTGTAATATGCGTTCTTTTTTCATTAGCTATTTTTTCAAGTGTTTCGATATATTTTCGACAGAAATTTAAGATTTCTGAAATTCCTTCAAAGTGCAAATTTTTAATGTTAATGTCATGATTTGAAGTGGTATAAAGAAAGCTTGTTTTGTTGAACAAATCATTTAAAAACCATTCTGATTTTAACATTAATTCATCTTCGTCTATTTCTCCAATATTTTCTTCAATATTTTTAATTTCATTAAGTAAATGTTCTCTTTCGTTTATAAAAGTATCTCCCGTCGTTTTTAGTACGGACATGGTATGATCTATTAAGTCTATTGCAGAAGCTGGTAGACTTTTTTCTTTCATATATCGTTTTGAAAATCGGATTGCTTCCTTTATAGTAGCATCATCTATTGTTATTCCATGATGTTTTTGATAATCTTGCAATGTTTGTTTCAACATTCTAAAATGGGTTTCGTCCTCTTTTTCCTCCAATTTAATGAGTTCGAACATTCCCGATAAGGCTTGTTCTTTTTCGATTTTTTTGGTGTACTCTTCTATTGTTGAGGTAGCTAGGATCGTAAGACCTTTGGACAATTCACTTTTTAGTAAATTTACTATGTTTGTATCGGAACCATTGCCTCCAAAAAGCGAGTGGAATTCTTCTATTATCAAAATAGATTTAGGAATATGCTTAAGTTCTTGAGCAATATTTTTTATTCGGTCTTCTATTTCTCCTTTATAGGATGCTCCTGCAACTAAGGCTCCCATATCAAGTTCGAAAATTTCTATTTGAGATAGCAAGTCAGGTATTTGATTGAGTAAAACTTTTTGAACAAAACCTTCTATTAAGGAGGTCTTTCCAATGCCAGAATCCCCTAAGATAATTACATTTTGTTTGCTGTATCTACAAAGTATCTCGGTAATACTGTTTATTTCTAAATCTCTACCTATTAGTAGTTCTTTTTTGTTTTTTGTTTTTATTTGTTGATTTTTATCTATACAGTATTTTTGTAAAAACCCATTTTTATTGATAGATGGAGTGTTTTTTGCTGTACTTTTAAAAGTATCTTTTAGCAAGTCGTTTCTTGTTATAGGGAACGATTTCATTTTTTCGAAACTAAAAGCAACTCCAGGAGTACAGATAGCAGACATTACGTGTAATAATGTTATTTCGTCTTCTTTTAATTCGTCTCTTATAGAATCTGCCTCTGCAAAGATTTCGTCTATGATTTCATCGGGTTCGCAAAAATATTTGTTTGTAGACTTTGGAGATTCTTCAATCTTAACTTCTGCCCATTCCTCAATGTAGTAAACATCAATTCCTTGAGATTCTAATTGTTTTAATAATGATAAATCTCTGTTAAGGATTGCTTTCAGTAAGTGAGCTCCGTTAAAATGTGAATTTAAATTGTCTCTACCTATTTTTTGTGCAATATCTATAGCTTTATTAACCTCTGTATTGTATGTAATTTCTTGATTCATTTTTAGTTTGTCTAGTATTAAAAATAAATTATTCTATTCTTTTACCCAAATCATCCATTTTTTGGTTTTGTATTTGATATTAATGTTCTGAATGCAGTTATTATTTTCATTTCTATTTAATTGTAGGAATGTTATTTTAATCTGTTTTCCAGAAATAGATTTACATAATTCTGAAAAAGACATTACGTTATCATCATTTACAACAACAGGGATTTCAAAATTGCCACACAAATACTCTTTAAAATCGTCTTTGGTTTTTACTTGAGCTGCTACTTGTTTTAGTAATAGTTGAAATTGTTCGTTAGATATTTCGGTTGTTTTTGTTTTTTCGGTTGATTCTTTATGAGTATCATGTTTTGGAGATACAGGAATGTATCCTAACATATCTTCTAGAGGGTCTTTTTTAGCCATTCCTCGAGGAAGAGAAAAGGTAGAATGGGGCTTTTCATATTCATAGGTTTCCATATCTATTTTCTGTTTAGCAACAATAACTTTTGGAGCAACATAGATTATTTTAGTGGCAATGTGCTCTAAGTCTCCATTAACGATTAAGGTTATTTTCTTTTCTCCAGTTGTTTTGAATTTGTAGGACACATTTTGTCCTACGGCATCTAACGATGTAGTTTCCCCAAAACTCCATTCCCAAGATTCTCCTCCGTTTTTTTCAGCACTAAAGCGAACAACTTCTCCCAAGAAAGCTACATTTGGAGCTTTTATTAAGGGGAGATACCCTGTTTGTTGTCCAACGTTTGTTATTCGTATTAATTTTTCATAGTAACAACTTCCGTTCACGATTAGTTTAACGACATAATCTCCTTCTTTTTTGTATTTATGAAATGTTCTTTGTCGGTTATCGACAACTGTACTATCTCCAAAATCCCACTCCCAACTTGAAGCACCTTTGGTGTTGTCAAAAAACTCAACCACCTCATTAGGTTTGAATTCGTCAGCTGTAATTAAAAAGTTACCATTGTTACAATCTATATGACGAGAATATTTAAAAAGGAATATTCCAAAGCCTAAAAGGATTAAAAGTCCAAAACCTAAAAAGATTCTTACATCTATTTTGGTTAAATAATTAAATTTGTTAAAAAATCGTTTCACTCTGATTAGGAATAAATATTTGTTTGAACAACCTGTTACAAATATAGTTTTTTTATTTAAAAATTTTTATTTTTGTGAAAAAGATCTGATGAAAATTATCAAAAATATTAAAACCCTATTGATTGCGTCTCTTTTGTGTTCGTGTTCTTCAAGGCAGTACTTAAAATATGTTCCTTATCAATATTCTTTTCAAGAAGTTATAAAACAAAAAAAAAGTGAATTAAGTAAGCTAAGAAATGAAGTCGTTATCGATGATAATGAGGATAATTTAAAAGACGAAGATTTAAAACTAAAGGAAAAATATTCCATAATTTTAGGAGTAATGCCTAAGGAAATTAAAAATTATGAACTGTATTCTTATGTAGATAAATGGGTAGGAACCCCTTACAAAAAAGGAGTTCTGGATCTAAAAGAAGGGGCAGATTGTTCCTTTTTTGCACAAACTCTTTATAGTGAAGTTTATAATGAAGTGCTGCCTAAAGATCCTGCGGGCATGTTTAGATCTAAGTTAATACAACTTTTTACAGGGAGAACATACCTCCAAGAAGGCGATTTAATATTTTTTAGATATGATAAAGACCATCCTATTTCAGACGTAGGGATTTATTTGAAAAACGATAGAATTATAGCTTGTACGGCTGAAGGGCTTGATATTTATAATTTTAATGACAAATATTTTCAGTTAAGATTTGTGTCTGCTGGAAGATTAGCTAAATCAAAAAAGTAAGCTGTATGACCCATTTAAATGAAATCTTGCGTTTAATTAGAAATATTAAATCAGATATACGAGCCGAAGTAATAGTGAATGATTTATTAAATAATAAAATTATCACAGATAATGAATTCATTGTTCAAAAGGAAAGTCAATTTTCTAGGACCTACAGAAGAGATATACTAGAGGTTGATATAAAAGACTTTAATTTAGATAAAAAAGAATATTTAAATTTTACTTTATCAAGAGATAGTCTTTATGACTTGCTTCCAGAAGGCGTATTTCATCAATCTAAAAATGAATATCCTGATAAAGGGGTCAACAAGATGATTAGTGAATACCAAACTCAAAAAAGAGAAGAAAAGGCTGCACGCGTTTTTTTTCAACCCTTCGAAAATGAGTTTTTTGCACATGGTGTATCTCTGGAAGATTTTGAAACCCATTTTCTTACGGAATTAAACAATCCATCGGTTTCCGAATTATTCTATGAATTTTGGGGGATTAGCAAAGAAATACCGCATCGTTTAGCTTCCAAATTAATACATTTTTTACCCTATACTTATCAAATAGTTGGAAACATAAGTTTAGCTACTGAATTATTATCGTTTTTTCTTGATGAAAAAGTTTCTATAATAAATAAAGGATCACAACAGTATTCAGATGAAAAACTAGCGATATCATTAGGGGAAGCTCAACTAGGAATAGATTTTATATCAGGTATGGAATATGATGATTATTCCTTACACTTAGAAGTACAGATAGGCCCCCTTAAGAACTCCTCCTTTTTAGATTATATTTTGGACGGTAAAATAAAAAACTTCTTAGATCTCTATTATGACTATTTTTTTCCTATGGAAACAGATCTTCAAACGAATATACTTATTCCTAACGACCAACAAAATTTTGAATTTACCAATAAAAACACAATTCTAGGATACAACACAATTATTTAACAAATGAGAAAATACTTTATCAATCTTATCGAACTAAAACTGCTGTCGGCTATTATAATTGCAATAGCCGTTTGTACAATATTAACCATGATTTTTATTCAAAAAACACCAGGTTTTAAAGAAAAATATAAAAATAAATTTATAATTTATGAATTATCAGTTGCTTTACTATACGTTATAATTACTTTCCTAGGATTCAATAATTTATTAAGTAATAATGCTATGAATTGCTTTGTATTTTATCAAGTATCCTCATTGTTATTGGGAATCTTACAAGTCTATTTGTATAAAAACTATTTCAATAAATTTGAAAAAAGCGAAGTTTGGTTTGTCTACTTCTTTATACTCATAACCGTTGTTTATTCCTTTTTTAGCTTTGCCATAACTCATACATTCTTAAACGGGCCCGATTTATTGTACCTAATGTCTACTCATTTTATTCTATTTTTTATCCCTCAACTAATTTACGATACATTTAATATAGGAATGATTATACCCGCTAAAGTATATAAAACATGGCAGTTTCCTGCTAATTACATAGAAATAGCAGGTGTAAGTGATTCTGAAATGAGGGATTTAGTGGTAATTACTTTTTTAATTAAAAAAGATAATGGAGATGAAAAATACAGACAATATAGGGCAAAAGGACCTACAAGATTAGATTTTGGGCGCCTGTTTTACAACTTTGTCTTAGACTATAATGCGAAACATGAAGACGAACCTATTGCAATTCAAGACCAAAACGGATTGTACAGCTGGGTATTCTTTTTTCAAACAAAATGGTATGAATCTGCTAAATATATAGATCCTACTCAAACACTTTATATGAATACAATTACCGAAAATGCCGTTATTGTTTGTATGAGAACGGATGAAATTGTATTAGATGAAAATAGTAAAGACAATGATAATGATGATCTAGAATATCAATACGATAGAGAAAAGGACGATAAAAGAATTGGCAAAAATAATAAAAAAGAAACCGATCAAATGGAAACCATAAGCTAATAAAATGAAAGAAAAATATCAGATTTATAAAATTAAACCCAACAGTATTCGATTAAAAGAATTAGCTAATAGATTCAATTTATTACCCGAAGAACTTAGATGGTTCCATAATATATATTGCCCAGTAGAGGATTTAATAGAATCTGATATACAACCCCATGTAGAAAATATTTGTATTCCTATTCTAGGAACAACTATTGATTTTTATGCTAAAAAACAAAGAAGCAAACCTTTCTATAAAGCAATCAATACGCTGTATGTACCCCCATCATTTAACAAAAAATATGGAATCATACAGCGTATAACAACAAATGATGAAGAAATAAGTTTTCTTCATTATCAAATTAAACTTCAGAAAAACACCCTAAACAACATAGTTATAAAGAGATACCCCCTTTATATTAATTACCAAAGACCAGATCTTATAATAGAACAAATAGCAGATGAAATAGGAAACGTTTTTTATCCATTAGAACTCGAACTATACAACAATGCTAAACTAAAAATCATTGCTAATTTTCCTGAAATACAAAAAAGGTGGAAAACAAAAAAAATACAATTAGAAAACTATTACAAAGGCAGCGTCGCAGAAAATTTATTTAACAAAATAAATCATCAATTACAATACCGAGGACAAACACAACGAGGGATCTTAGATAGTTGGTTTTTTGTTCTGTACTTTGTTTCATTATACGAGACGTTTAATGATCAAAAAACATATACTTTCAATTTGTCCCTACCCATTTTTCCTAAAAAACCAAAAGTCTTGTATGAAATCACCCTTCAAATAGAAGAAACTCTTTCAGAAACAAACAAATTTATAATTCACGCAAAAGGGCATTGTATAGACAATAGGTTTGCAACTGAAATAGAAAACGGAAAAACCATTCATGATCCAGAACTTATAGGGGAAAAAGTAAAAGGAGATTTTGCATTTGTTTACACGCTTAATGCACAAGATAACAGTGTCTTCTCCATTTTTGGAACAGTGGATTTAGAACTCAATAATACCATCCGAAAAATTAGCTTTGAATGTTATGAACAAATTTAAACAACTAAATATACAATCTTATGAGCGAAAAACATCTTGTTTGCCAAGGAGCCGTATGCAAATGTAATTTTGGAACAGCACCCGATAAATTAAAAGTACTGACCCAAGATAAACATTATATCAACGATCATAAAGGAACTCAAAAACGAATGGCAACCCATAAAGATATTGGTAAAACCTTTGAAAAAAATACCTTTGGATCTTGCTCAAAGATGAATAACAACCCTTGTCAGGCCACAATAACAGAATGGAGTGGTTATTACAAAAAAATTACATTAGATATTAACAAAGGACACGCTTTGTTAGAAGACAACAAAGCCACCTGTCCTATAGGAGGAAAAGATTGTATAACCATTACAAATCACGGACAAACAGCTGAAGTATCTCAACAAAATATAAAAAATGCAAAACCCGAAATAATAGCAGAGCTATGTCCTTTTATAGATTTTTTAGAAGAAGAAACAGACGCTATAGAAAATGATGATACGTTTGTAACCCTATAAGAACAAAAAGATGAAAATAATAGGTGATATAAGACCATATACAAACAAAAATTACAGCTATACAGTAGTTGATAATGACGGAGGAACAACATTTGTAATTCTTTGGCAAGTATATAACAATGCTAAATTGCTTACCGAAAATGGAACTGGGATTTTTAAGTTTGGAATTAATACAGTTGGAAATACCTTTACACTAATTGCCAAAGTAAGAAATCCTGAAACCAATAAAATAGAAGATATAGCAACTGAAATACAACCCCTAGCAGGAAAACCCGAAATACTCGACCTTTATTGGAGAGATGTAAATGGAGAAAAAATAGATCATAGAGAAGTGGCTTATCTAGACAAAGTCACCTTAGTAATAAAAACCAAAAATATTCCCCAAGGGGACATCCTTAAAATAACGATTTTTGAAGATGAATACCTAGACGGTCATGGAGATAGCTCTCGGAATATGGGAAAATACTACACTAAAGGCGTTACAAAGAATGGCTACGCTTACCTAGACCTTGCCAATATGAGTCTTTACCAAAAAAAACTCAATAACAGTGATTATGTAAATGATGAAGTACACTTGTTTTACGCACAAATACACTATTACAATAAGTTAAACCAGATAAAAGACCAAATACAAATAAAGGTAAATAATGAACTCACACAAATGATACAACCCTATGCAGGCAATAATCCTGCGAAAATAGGCCAAGTAGAAAACAAAGCAAAACAAAGAAAGAAAGCCGTACATTTTACCTTTGGTGTTTTTTTAGATGGTACCCTAAACAATATGTATGATACGGAACTAAGACAGTATGCAGAAGGAAAAAAAGTAATCAATACCAGTGGTTTAGGTGTAAGCCAATCTCGAGCTGTAGATATTTATCAAGACCACGGCGATCTTGATGAAATGCAAAGTAGTTATGAAAACGACCTCTCCAATCCCGCTATATTGTATAAAAATTATAAATTTGATAAGCAAAGAAATATTTTTCCAATTTATATAAGCGGTATAGGTACCAATACAGCTCCTAAAAACCAAGGGCAAACCTTGCGGGCAGAGGATTATAAAGACAACGACCTCATAGAAGGTCCCGCTTTTGGTATGGGCAGTTCAGGTATTATGGATAATGTAAAAAAAGCCATTTTAGACGTTGTAAAAGAATTAAAAAATATTAAATCAGATCAAAAAATAGGAACTATAACTTTTGACGTATTTGGTTTTAGTCGTGGTGCCGCTGCCGCACGGCATTTTGTACACATAGTTACACATCCTCCCTACAATCCTATTGTGTACAAAAAAAAGGAGCGTGACTCGATTGTATTAGACTTGCAAAAGAATCAATTGCCTGTTTCTTATAAATACAAAACCATGCCTCATTTTGGACTCCTAGGGCAGTTGCTTCAAGAAAACGGGATTTTAGATGCACAAACACAAGTTAACGTTCGTTTTGTAGGTATTTATGACACCGTTTCGCATCATGGGCTATTTCAGGATAATGATATAAAAGACCTAGGATTGGATAGTGTAAACAAAGCAGATTATGTTGTACACATGGTAGCAGCAGATGAGCATCGTGCTAATTTTAGTTTAGCAGATATTTCTTCCGTTGCTAAAACCCATCCTGAAAGTGGCAAAAAAGGAGGAATAGAGCTCATCTACCCTGGAGTACATTGCGATGTAGGAGGCGCTTATGAAGATGGTAAACCAGATAATCCTAAAAGAATTGCGGTAGAATGGGATCTTCCTTCTTTAAAAAAAGTAAGAGAGGAACTCATCAGACAGGGTTGGTTTAAAGAAGATCAACTCTTTATGAAATTTCAAAATGGATGGGACTTAAATGCGAATGCACGTAAATGCTATTTAGAGGGCAACAGAAAGTGGCTTAGTAATCAGTACAGCTATATCCCTCTGCATATTATGGCAAAAATTTGTGGTATAAAAAAGGTACCTATTCAGCTAGATAAGTTATTAATTTTTAAAAGATTTTACGAAAACACCTACAATGATCCCAAAGCACATACTTTAGGAAATCATATAGTTGGAAATATAGCCTTTTTAGAACGGATCAAAAAAAAGCTAGAAGATTATACGTTTAATGGGGGGATGCCTTTTGGTTTTATAGAATACAAAGAACCCGCTACAACATATGAAACAGATGCCTCTAAGGCAAGTGTGAATAAAGAACGCGAAAAACAAAAAGAAGAAGAAATAAACAAAGATATTAGATTCCTACGCAACCACTATTTGCACTGGAACGCTACTTATGGTAGTTCAGGCATAGATCTTTTGGTAGAAAAAGATTACCCGAATATAGTAAATGGTAAAAGAAAAAGAAATGTATACTAAACTAAAAAAGCTCCTTATCCTTTTGTTTATCCTACCATTAGGAGGATGCAAACACACAAATAAAAAACACGATAAAATGATACAAGAGAATTTTTCTTACGGAGTAGGGGTTACTTCACCTAAAGAATATCCTACGGAAGTACATATAGGGTATTTGTTAGATCAAAACAAAAAACTTATTTGCGGAATGCCTCGATCAGGAACCAATGAAGGCGGTTGGGAAGGAGAAGGAAAACAAGGCGGTATGGGGGGTAGTTCTATTCCGTATTATTTAAATCTTACTTATGTAGCTTATGCCGAAAAAAAGTTTTATAAAGTAGAGGCAGCACTACCCGCTGATAAAATTTTAGCAGAATTTAAAAAAGGATATGATCGTATGACACATAAGGGAGATATCGTCCATGAAACGTATGATGTTCTAACCGTAGGAGCAGCTCCAGGCGGATGTATAGTGGTTTGGTTATCAGGAAGTAATAATCGTGTCGAAATTTGTCGTTTGCAAGCCAAAGAAACCTTTGTGGATAAGAATGATTTTTTAGGTTTTGTAGATAAAACAGAAAGTCAACAAAAATTTCTAGATGATTTATATAAAATAACCGTTCCCGATAGTATCAAAGCAGAAATAGCACAAAAAGGCATACCGTATGGTTTATGGGACCAGTACAGAGAAAAATACAAGTACCGTTTTGTACTTAAATCCTATGATGAAAAAGATAAATTTACTCATAATTATTATTTGTATTACAATGCAGAAGCAGATGAGGTATTACAAGAAAAACTAAATAAACAAGAATACATGATAAAAGGAATTCCTTATACATGTAATTTTATATTTAGAACCTATAGTACCGAAATCATTTTCAATGATCGAGAAATGCTACAAGTATTTGATAAATTAAAGAAAAAATATCCTGAAACCCCCATAGATATAATTATAAAACCAACCTTTATGTACGACGATATGAAAATTTCAGTAAAATGTACAACGGAAGAAATCCCCCTTACAAAATACAAAGTAGTAGGTGTTTGGGGAGGATAAGAAATACATGTTTTTAAGTTTTGTGAAGTAAAAAGGTATGATAACAAGTTAAACAGTAAAAGAAATGTATACTAAACTAAAAAAGCTCCTTATCCTTTTGTTTATCCTACCATTAGGAGGATGCAAACACACAAATAAAAAACACGATAAAATGATACAAGAGAATTTTTCTTACGGAGTAGGGGTTACTTCACCTAAAGAATATCCTACGGAAGTACATATAGGGTATTTGTTAGATCAAAACAAAAAACTTATTTGCGGAATGCCTCGATCAGGAACCAATGAAGGCGGTTGGGAAGGAGAAGGAAAACAAGGCGGTATGGGAGGTAGTTCTATTCCGTATTATTTAAATCTTACCTATGTAGCCTATGCCGAAAAAAAGTTTTATAAAGTAGAGGCAGCACTACCTGCTGATAAAATTTTAGCAGAATTTAAAAAGGGTTTTTTAATAGAAGGCAACCAAAAAGAAATTATAGATGGGGAAGAACGTTATAAAATGGAGCCTAGTACGTATGATGTTCTAACTGTAGGAGCAGCTCCAGGCGGATGTATAGTGGTCTGGTTATCGGGTAATCATCATCGTACTGAAATTTGTCGTTTGCAAGCCAAAGAAACCTTTGTAGATCGAAACGATTTTTATGACAATCCCCATCAAAGGACCCAAAAAGATTTTTTTGATACCATGTATGATATAGCCGTTCCCGATAGTATCAAAGCAGAAATAAAACAAAAAGGCATACCGTATGGTTTATGGGATCAGTACAGAGAAAAATACAAGTACCGTTTTGTACTTAAATCCTATGATGAAAAAGATTTTCTTACAGGTTATTACGTAATTAATTATAATGGCGAGTCTAATTTTGTTCCCTATAATCCCCAAGAAGTAGCACAATATAGAAAAACTTCTATTCCGTATAATGCAAATCTTTATTTTAAAAAATATTTTACCGAAATCATTTTCAATGATCGAGAAATGCTACAAGTATTTGATAAATTAAAGAAAAAATATCCTGAAACCCCCATAGATATAATTATAAAACCAACCTTTATGTACGACGATATGAAAATTTCAGTAAAATGTACAACAGAAGAAATCCCCCTTACAAAATACAAAGTAGTAGGTGTTTGGGGAGGATAAGAAATACATGTTTTTAAGTTTTGTGAAGTAAAAAGGTATGATAATAAGTTAAAGAGTAAAAGAAATGGATACTAAACTAAAAAAGCTCCTCATCCTTTTGTTTATCCTACCATTAGGAGGATGCAAACACACAAATAAAAAACACGATAAAATGACACAAGAGAATTTTTCATATGCGGTAACAGTATGCTCGCCTGAAGAATATCCTACGGAAGTACATATAGGGTATTTGTTAGATCAAAACAAAAAACTTATTTGCGGAATGCCTCGATCAGGAACCAATGAAGGCGGTTGGAAAGGAGAAGGAAAACAAGGCGGTATGGGAGGTAGTTCTATTCCGTATTATTTAAATCTTACTTATGTAGCTTATGCCGAAAAAAAGTTTTATAAAGTAGAGGCAGCACTACCCGCTGATAAAATTTTAGCAGAATTTAAAAAAGGATATGATCGTATGACACATAAGGGAGATATCGTCCATGAAACGTATGATGTTCTAACCGTAGGAGCAGCTCCAGGTGGATGTATAGTGGTTTGGTTATCAGGAAGTAATAATCGTGTCGAAATTTGTCGTTTGCAAGCCAAAGAAACCTTTGTAGATCGAAACGATTTTTATGACAATCCCCATCAAAGAACCCAAAAAGATTTTTTTGATACCATGTATGATATAGCCGTTCCCGATAGTATCAAAGCAGAAATAAAACAAAAAGGCATACCGTATGGTTTATGGGATCAGTACAGAGAAAAATACAAGTACCGTTTTGTACTTAAATCCTATGATGAAAAAGATAAATTTACTCATAATTATTATTTGTATTACAATGCAGAAGCAGATGAGGTATTACAAGAAAAACTAAATAAACAAGAATACATGATAAAAGGAATTCCTTATACATGTAATTTTATATTTAGAACCTATAGTACCGAAATCATTTTCAATGATCGAGAAATGCTACAAGTATTTGATAAATTAAAGAGAAAATATCCTGAAACCCCCATAGATATAATTATAAAACCAACCTTTATGTACGACGATATGAAAATTTCAGTAAAATGTACAACAGAAGAAATCCCCCTTACAAAATACAAAGTAGTAGGTGTTTGGGGAGGATAAGAAATACATGTTTTTAAGTTTTGTGAAGTAAAAAGGTACGATAATAAGTTAAAGAGTAAAAGAAATGGATACTAAACTAAAAAAGCTCCTTATCCTTTTGTTTATCCTACCATTAGGAGGATGCAAACACACAAATAAAAAACACGATAAAATGACACAAGAGAATTTTTCATATGCGGTAACAGTATGCTCGCCTGAAGAATATCCTACGGAAGTACATATAGGCTATTTGTTAGATCAAAACAAAAAACTTATTTGCGGAATGCCTCGATCAGGTATGGAACAAGGAGGATGGCATGGAGATGGATCAAAAGGCGGTATGGGAGGTAGTTCTATTCCGTATTATTTAAATCTTACCTATGTAGCTTATGCCGAAAAAAAGTTTTATAAAGTAGAGGCAGCACTACCCGCTGATAAAATTTTAGCAGAATTTAAAAAGGGTTTTTTAATAGAAGGCAACCAAAAAGAAATTATAGATGGGGAAGAACGTTATAAAATGGAGCCTAGTACGTATGATGTTCTAACTGTAGGAGCAGCTCCAGGCGGATGTATAGTGGTCTGGTTATCGGGTAATCATCATCGTACTGAAATTTGTCGTTTACAAGCCAAAGAAACCTTTGTAGATCGAAACGATTTTTATGACAATCCCCATCAAAGAACCCAAAAAGATTTTTTTGATACCATGTATGATATAGCCGTTCCCGATAGTATCAAAGCAGAAATAAAACAAAAAGGCATACCGTATGGTTTATGGGATCAGTACAGAGAAAAATACAAGTACCGTTTTGTACTTAAATCCTATGATGAAAAAGATTTTCTTACAGGTTATTACGTAATTAATTATAATGGCGAGTCTAATTTTGTTCCCTATAATCCCCAAGAAGTAGCACAATATAGAGAAACTTCTATTCCGTATAATGCAAATCTTTATTTTAAAAAATATTTTACCGAAATCATTTTCAATGATCGAGAAATGCTACAAGTATTTGATAAATTAAAGAAAAAATATCCTGAAACCCCCATAGATATAATTATAAAACCAACCTTTATGTACGACGATATGAAAATTTCAGTAAAATGTACAACGGAAGAAATCCCCCTTACAAAATACAAAGTAGTAGGTGTTTGGGGAGGATAAGAAATACATGTTTTTAAGTTTTGTGAAGTAAAAAGGTATGATAACAAGTTAAACAGTAAAAGAAATGGATACTAAACTAAAAAAGCTCCTTATCCTTTTGTTTATCCTACCATTAGGAGGATGCAAACACACAAATAAAAAACACGATAAAATGATACAAGAGAATTTTTCTTACGGAGTAGGCGGTAGTAACGCCGTTCCAACTATTTTTGTCTTGATTATGCCCGAATTACAGGTTCTAATGGTAAACAAATATAGTTCTAACAACACGTCTTTTCATCGTTAGGTGTATTATGTATAGTTGTATCTAGATAGAGAGATTGAAAAGGGCATGAAAAACTAGAATCTGATTAGTTTTTTATTATTTTACTCAAGTCAAACATAGGTGCATACATTGATATCATAATTATCCCTACAATAACACCTATTACAATAATAAGCATAGGTTCTAGAATTACTCCAATCATTTTGGTTTGATGATTAACTTCTTCGTTGTACTGTTCCGTTAGTTTTTCAAACATAGAATCAAGTTGGTTAACTTGTTCAGAAACTTCAATCATAGATACCATCTTTGCTTCAAAAACAGGGTGTTTTTTTAAACTTTCACTTAAAGAGGCACCTTTGGTAATGTCTTTTTTTATGGTTTCAATAGAGTTTTCTATGGGGTAAAAACTTATCATTTTTGACGTGAGTGATAAAGCATTAATCAAAGTGGTACGCGAAGTGATAAGTAAACTCATGGCTTGACAAAAACGAGAGAGATAAATTTTTTGAATTAGGTTGCCAAAATAAGGCAATCGTAGAGTGAGCCCCGTTGTAAATGCACGATATTGATTGTTTTTTTTAAAGGAATAATGAGTTATAAATAAAATTATAACTACAAATAAAAAGCTACTAAATATTTTGCCTGAATGATTCGATAGGCTGATGATAAGTTGGGTACTTTTAGGTAATTCATTTCCAAACTGTTTAAAAACAGAACTAAACATAGGGACCACTTTATTCAACATAAAATACAAAACCAAGAAAGTAACAATCAATACGATTACTGGATAAGTCAATACCGAAACGATTTGACGTTTCATTTGAATTTTACGGTTGAAATATTTTTGTAGCTCATGTAAAATATCTTCCAACTTTCGCGTTTCTTCACCTATTTGAATGCTGTAATATTCGTAAGGTGAAAATTGATTTGTTTCCTTTATAGATTCGTATATGCTTCTTCCTTGGCTTACCTTTGTTTTTACTGACGTAATGATTTCTTTCTCGGTTTTATGAGTAGATTGATTACTCAAAATTTCCAATGCTTTTTTGAAATCAACTCCTGATTTTAGGAGTAACCCTAATTCTCTATAGAAATTTTCTTTTTTTTTATCGGAGAATTTTTTGCGAAAGGGGAAAGAAATTACATTCGAAGATTTTTCGGTATTAATAGTGTGGTTTTTTTTATATGTGTTTAAATCAAAACTCATCTTTAAATTTTTTATACAATAGTTCGTTGGCAAAAATAGGTTTATAAAAAATCAAGTCCATTAAAATACCGTCCGAACTTATTTTCATTTTCATTTTTTGAAAATGTATTTTACCCGAAGTATTGTGGAGTGAATCGACTTGAAAATATTGGACTGCAATTTTAAAAGTATCTATAAAAGCTGTTTGACTTCTGATAATATTTTCTTCTTCTAGATAATAATTAACGGAAGTACTCGTGTAATCTGAAAACTGAATTTTATTGTCCCTTATATCCATTTTATCACTATCAAAAATGTCCTTATTAATACTGTAGGTAAGTCTATTTACATCATGAGTAGCTTGGTTCCGTTTTTTGTAATCCAACATTCTTTCAGTTATGATGGAAAATACCATAAAAGTAAGTCCCATAATAATAGCCGCAATAGCCATAGAAATGAGAGCTTCCAATATAGAAAAAGCGGGAAGGTGATTATTCTTCATGGTTTAGCAAGTAAAACTTTTTCTCAATTTCTATTTCTGTACTGTCTTTATATTTAATAGTCAATTCTTTCAGATTAGCATTAACAGGAGTTGTTTCTATAGTAATAGCTTCCGTTTGATTGATGATTGAATCGAATTCGATTTGAGATAGATAAAAAAGAGCATTGGCTTTATGTTGTGTTTGATAGAATTTAGGGGACGATTTTTGGGTTAAAACGGCAGAAAAAACAAGCATTGCAATATATAAGCATACGGATATGATACAGAGTGCCACAACCGATTCTATAATAGAATTGGCTTTTACTTTATTTAAGTTTTTTAATGATACCATATTTTGTATTTGGATTGATAAATAAAGGGAAATCCATAAAATAATTGGGTTTTTTAGTAGTATCAATCGTCAGATTATGTAATACATTTTCATGTACGGAAGAACTAGTTTGTCTAAAAACTTTATTAGTAAATACAGAGCCATATACCGTTCCTTGTAAATCAAGTTTACCCGTACAATAAATAGAACCAATTACTAAATTCTTATCTTCAATAGCAATGCTGTTTTTAGCAATGTTTTCCATTCCGTTTCCAAATAAAACTACCGTGCCAAAAATTTTAGTTTCTTTTCCAATTTTAATTTGAGTTTCCTCGTTTTCTTCGCTTTTAAGAACAAGTGCGGAAGGATAATTTAAAACTACCTTAGCACCAACATTAATTTTTTGAGTTGCTATAAATTGAGCATTCCCTTTAAAACCTTCTTCAACTGAAATTTTAGGAGAAACAATTATCACATCCTCCAACGTTGCACTTTTAGCAATCCGAATCGAATCGTTGTTGCGCAATATGTAATTGCCTTTTATGATAATATTACTCAAATTACTACCTATGTTTATTTCTTGTGTCGGTTTGGTAAACGAATTGAAAAACAAGGAATCTTTTACTTTTGTATCAATATTTAAAGTGTTTTTGTAGGAATAAAATCCTTCTAAAATTCTATCAAATTTAGGATTTATCTTGGGCAATTGAAGTTTAGAAATTTCTTTTTTACCCGTATGTATAAAAGTATTTACCTCATTAGTTAGATAAGAAGGAGAAACATAATTAGAAGGGAAGTAAGTTGTGCCGTTTAGTTTTACTTTTCCATTATAAGCTATATCCTGTGTGAAATTGGCAATATACAATGCCGTTTTTAAAAAATTGTAACTCCCAATTAAATGGGTAGCAGTTACTGTATCGTTTTTAAAAACAGATTGCGTAGTTACTACGTTGAGTAAACCATACGATTTTACATTATAGCTATTACGAATCGGGCTGTTTTCATCAATGGGAAAATCGGTTTCGTTCAAATTATTTCCCAATGCAAAATTCAAGGTCGATTGATTTTGTAGATATAACTCCTCTTCCAAATTATAATGAAGGTTTAACAAACTGTATAAATTGAAAAAATAGAGTAAAGCTCCACAAATGATGGAAACCAACAGACAGATATAAATTGCATAAAGAAGACTATGCGCCTTGAGCATCATGAGTTTTGTTTTTTTTACGAAATAAACGTTTGAAAAAACTCGTTTTAGTATATGTGTCAGAAGTTTTTTGAATCGTATTTTTGGGTTTTTTAGGCACTACGATTTTACCTTCTTTATAAATTAAAGTATCTTTTCGTTCAAAATGAATCCAAATTTTAGATTTCAAATCATTTTTATAAAATCCACGTTCAATCATTTTTCCCTCTGTATCAAAAGAAAAATACTCACCATGTTTTAGTCCAGAAGACCAATGATATATAAATGCAATTTTACCATTAGGATGCCAAGATTTCCATTCTTTTGTTTTTAGGCCTTTTTTAAAAGTTCCTTGTTCAGCCAATTGGTTACTATGGTAAAATTTCGAAAATTTACCATCTAACAACTCGCCGCCAATACCGTATTGAGAATTATGTATAAGCCCGCCTTTAAACCAAAAATAGTCTTTATTTATTTTAGGCTTTTTCTTTTTATTAGTAGTAAAAAACTCATAACGGAAGTCTTTATCTGAAACTCTTTTAACCAAAAAAGGGTCTTGGAAAGAGTACAATATAAAAGAGATAAAAAGTAGAGAAGTGAATTTAAAAGTACTTTTTTTCAAGGTTCTGTAGCATTAATTAAAAAGGTGCAAGTTAAATCAAATTTTCTTTAAATAAATTTTTGTAAGAAAAAAAATAAAAAAAACAGTTGTTTGAATTTTTCTAAAGTTTTTAAAAATATTACTTTTGTAAAAAATTTAAGAAAATGCGTTTTAGTTGGGGAAAATGCAATGACAAAATACTACCTATTGGGTTAATTCTTCTACTCTTTGTTGTAATATTATTAGTTGTTTTTCAGGTGTTTAAATCACCTGATGTAGTGTGTGTAGATAATGCAAAACTTTTCGAAGGTTTTAATATGACCAAAGAAATGAAAAAGGCAGGCGATCGTGAATTTAGAACACAAAAAGCGGTTTTAGACTCCTTATATGCTAAAATTAATACACCTGGGAACGAAAACAACGAAAATTTAAACAAAGAATTTATCTTAAAGCGAAACGAATTTGAACAAGCAAGTCAAGCATTTGTTATGCAAGAATCAGCTAAAATTTGGAAACGACTTCAAGAGTATGTTCAAGAATATGCTACTCAGCAGAACTATCAAATTGTGATAGGTTCAACACAAGAACAGCAAGTTATTTATGCTAATCCTAAAGTAGATATTACGTTTGATTTAATCCAATTTTCAAATCAAAAATATGAAGGGAATTAAATTGGTTCTACTCTATTTGGTAGTACCCTTTTTGTCTTTAATTTCTTGTAAAAAAGATCCTAAAGATGATTCTGATATTCGTTATCAACTCTTCCAATTAGAGGGGCGTGGATGGAAATCGCGTATGCGTACTCAAAAAGTAGACGATATTGGATTTACGGCTACAGAAGTTCCTATTCAGTACTATTTGTTAAAAAACCAAGGTAGCCAAGATTTATGGGCTATAGACTCTATTTATAAGGCCAATAAAACAGAGCGGGTGATGGAGTTTGTTTTTCAACAAGAAGAAGAAAAAGAACTACTTGATCCTTCTTTTACAGGAATTAGTTACGAGGAAGGCTTAAAGTATCTAGCTTTTGGGATAGATCAAGATTTTTATGTAGTAACATCCAAAAAAGATACGATTCCTTGTGCTGGAGTAAATTACGAAAGAACTTACAAAATAGCACCTTACCAAAAAATACTGCTGTATTTTTCAGGGATACAACCTGATGAGCAAGTACAGTTAATATACAAAGATAAATTATTTAAAAAAGGGACTTTAAAATTCAAATTTAATAGTACCGATACTCAAATAAAACTATGAGAAAAATTAGAGAAAGTCGTTTTTCAAAGATTGTTGCCTATTACTTGTTGATAACTTTAATCGTAGAGTTGATGGCTCCCACAGCAGCTTATGCTCTGACAACAGGTCCTACACAACCCGAATTTAACTCCTTTACACCTATTGCCACATCAGATATGGTGGATTTATCAAGTGGTGATTTTAATTATAATATTCCTATCATGGATGTGGGGGGGTATCCTATTAACTTAGCTTATAATTCAGGAGTTACGATGGATCAAGAAGCTTCTTGGGTGGGATTAGGCTGGGATTTGAGTGTAGGTCAAATCTCACGACAAGTACGTGGATTGCCCGATGACTTTAAAGGGGATGTTATGACTTATGAAAATAACATGAAACCCAATATTACCATTGGTAGTTCTGCCAATATTTTTATTTCACCATTCGGATTAAAAGAAAAAGCAGGGCTTAGAGTTGGCTTTGGTCTTGGAATAAAGTATAATAATTACGACGGTGTTGGTTTTTCAACTAATGGAGGAATAAGTTACGATATTAGTAAGAATTTATCTGTCGGATTAAATCTGAATTCTTCTTCTACAGAGGGAGTTAGTGTTTCACCTAGTGCTTCATTTAGTCTTAAGACTAAGACTGTTGAAGAAAAAAGTAAAAGTGTCGGATTAAGCCTAGGAGTTGGTTTAAACAGTAGAAAAGGAGTAGAAACTTTTACAGCGTCGGCATCTTATACTAAAACAGATAAAGAGGCTCAAAGGTCAGTAAAAAATCAGGACGGAAGTATAACAGAAGGAAATAAAGCTCAAGGGCAAACAGGTTCTGTTGGAGGAGGATCTTTATCGTTTACAAACACATCGTTTACGCCCACTAAAAGAATAGGTATGTCTTCTAAAAACTATACCTTTTCTATGAATATTGAAATTGCTACGTATGGCATAAACCCAGGAACAAAATTTTCTGGATATAAAAATGAACAAGGGATTAAAGAATCTGAAAAAAATAAAACAGAAAAAGGATTTGGTTATGAAAATACTACTCTGGCGGGATATTCAGATATCTTAGATTTTAATCGTGAAAAGGACCGAGAGTTAAACGAAAATACTATATCATTACCCATTACTAATTATTCGTATGATTTGTATAATATACAAGGTCAAGGAATTAGAGGTATGTTTAGACCTTATAGAGGGCAAGTAGGTCTTGTATATGATAATTATACTACTGATGAAAGTTTTGGATTAAATTTGGGAGGTGAAATTGGCGCAGGTTCAGGTGCGCATTTTGGCTTTGATATAGATGCCACAGAAAGCATTAGCTCTTCTGGTCTTTGGCAAACGTCTCCAATAAAAAGATTGTTAGAAAAAAAATCAGGAAACAAGCCAAACTATGAAAAAGTTTTTTTTAAAAATATAGGAGGGTTTCATGTAGACAAAGACATGAAGCAACTTTTTTATAACTCAACACTATCAGATCCTAACAATCAAACCAAACTAGGAGGGTATAGTCCTGTAGCTTTTAAAATAGAAGGAGCTAAATACAATAGGAATGCTAGTTTGTTTTACTATGATAAATTTTTATATAAGACATTACCAATAGGAAAAGAATTACAGATTAAAAGAGGGGATCATCGTGTAAATAGAGGACAAAGCATCGAAAAAATTTCAGTTGAAGAAGCTCGTAAGTATGGTGAATTTTCAATAAATCCATTCGCAAGATCTAAAAAGCATCATACCGCAGCTATTAGAATAACGAAAGAGGGGGGAGAACGATATAATTATGATAAAACAGCTTATAACGTTGTTAAGAAGGAAGTCACTTTTGATATTTCAGGAAGAACACCTGAAACTGAAAATAAAAGAGGGTTTATTAATTATGTTCCAGGAATTGATAATTCAACAGGAAATAACAGAATAGGAGATCAATACTTTAATAGAATAACTACTCCTGGGTATGCACATACTTATCTTTTAACTTCTGTTTTGTCTTCAGATTATAGAGATATTGATGGGAAAAAAGGGCCTACAGATGGTGATTTAGGGAATTACACTAAATTTTCATACGAAAATAAAGGAAAGTTAGATGGAAAACTTTACACATATAAATGGAGAGTTCCTTACGAAAAAGCACTTGCAAATTATGATGAAGGGCTAAAATCTTTAGATAAAGATAATAAAGGAAATTATCTTTATGGAGAAAAAGAAATGGTTTATCTTCAAAAAATCGAAACCAAAACGCATGTAGCTATTTTTTCAATATCTGCAAGAAAAGACGGACATGGTGTAATGGATGAAAATGGAGGGCGCGATGATAATCCAAATCATCCTTGGTCTAAAATGTGGAAGCTAGACAAGATTGCCTTATATTCAAAACCAGAATATAGTGCCAAAGGAGAAAATGCTACTCCTATAAAAGTAGCTAATTTCGTATATGATTATTCATTGTGTCAAGACGTACCAAATAATAATAAAGTCTCAGCCAATGAACCTAATGAAATTGAAAACCAAGGAGGAAAATTAACCTTAAAAAAAATTTATTTTACCTATAGAAATTCAAATATGGGGAAACATACTCCCTATATATTTAATTACGGATATAATCCTAAATATAATCAAAGGGCAAATGATGTGTGGGGCAATTATAAACCAGAGGAGGCTTCTGGATATAGCCCCCATGATCCTTTGTCTAATGCTGAATATCCGTATGTAGAACAAAGGAGTCAACAAAATGCTGATTTATATACATCAGCTTGGTTGCTAAATTCAGTAGAACTCCCTTCGGGAGGCATATTAGACATAAAATATGAATCAGATGATTATAAATATGTGCAAGATAAAGAAGTCATGCAAATGTTTAAAGTGGTAGGTGTAGGAAGTAAATCAAACCCTTCCGCGTCTGAAATAAATAGTAGAGAGCTTTATACGCCTGACTTTGTAAATTTAAAAAATTATTTATACATCAGGTTAGATAAAGTATGTACTCCTGAAGAATTTCAGGAGAAGTATATTAAAAAATTAATAGATAAAGATATTTATTTTAGATTTTTACTCAATATGAATAATGTTCGATTTGGACAAGATAAATATGATTATGTTACAGGATATATCAATATAGAATCATCTGGACATAATACAGTAAGAATTGGAGATGTAAGTTATGGAGTACTTAAAATCAAAACAGTTACTAAAGGAGATGGTTTAACTGCTGCTTTACCTGTAAATCCAATTGCTAAGGCAGGATGGTTTTTTGGTCGTCAACACTTGAATAAATTAATTTATAATAATACAGGAGAAGAAGATAGACAACTAGATGATGTTAAAGGGGTTGTAATGGATCTTATGATGTTAGTTCCTCAAATTGCAGATATCTTTAAAAGCCCCAACGCCCAACTTATAGAAAAAGGCATTGCTATGTATTTTATTCCAAACAAATCTTGGATTCGTTTAATGCAGCCTGATGGACGAAAATTTGGGGGAGGAGCAAGAGTAAAAGAAATAAAGCTAAAAGACAGATGGGATGTAATGACTGAACATAAAAATGAGGAAGCTTATATGCAGGCCTATGGTCAAGAATATATTTACAAAGATCAAAAAGGAAATTCATCAGGAGTAGCTACTTATGAACCTATTGGGTGTAAAGAAAATCCGTTAGTCCTACCTTTCTATGATCACGCTCATAAAGAAACACTTTTAGGGGGCGATGTGAAAAACTATGTTGAAATGCCTTTGGGAGAATGTTTTTATCCATCTCCTAAAATTACCTATGCAAGAGTAGCCGTAAAAAATCTTACGAGAGAAAAAAAGATATCAGATTCAGAAAAAATAGTTGTTAAAAAACATGCTACAGGGCAGGTAGTCTCTGAGTTTTATACTTCAAGAGAGTATCCTACTATTGCTGATTTTACAAAAATTTCTCCTGAATGGGATCATTCAGATATTGGTACATTATTAAATCTAGATGTAAAAACACATTTATCTTTAAGTCAAGGATTTTTTGTTCATACTAATGATATGGATGGAAAACTTAAAAGCCAAAAAGTGTATGCAGAAGGGCAAGACACCCCAATTTCAGGTATGGATTATATTTACGACAACTTGACAGAAAAAGTTTCAGGTCAAGGAAATCTTAATAATGAAATTACTACTATAGATGAAAATGGAAAGGTAGAAAAAAACATTGTAGGAGTAGATTATGATGTAATCAATGATTTTAGAATTAATCAATCAGAAACACAAAATATAGGAATACATTTTAATACCGAAATGTTGCCTGTTATAGTTCCTATTTTTGTCCCCATTCCATTACCTATATATTCTCATCATGAAAATATTTTAAAAACTGCAGTTACAACAAAGGTAGTGCACTCTACAGGGATTTTAAGGGAAACCATTGCTTACGACTTAGGTTCTCAAGTGAGTACACGTAATCTTGCTTGGGATGCTAACACTGGCGAAGTTATATTAACAGAAACCGTTAATGAGTTTAATGATAAGTATTATTCGCTTAATTTTCCTGCTTATTGGGCTTACAAACGTATGAACCAAGCTTCGCTAAATTTAGGCTTAGAATGGGACTTGCAATTTGATCCATTTCGTAAGAAATATGAGTTAACAGGTGGCGAAATTGCCTCTAATTATCTAGTTGAAGGTGATGAAGTTTGGATTACTCCTGCCTCTCCAAAAGAGGTTAAAAACAAAGAATTTAGAGCATGGGTGGTTAATATTAATACTATTAATAATAAAAGTACTTTTGATCTAATTGACGAAAAAGGTGTTAAAGTAAGTGATAAAATCAGCGATGATAATTCTAATTTAAAAGTAGTAGATCAAGGAAAATTTAAGGTTATTCGTTCGGGGTATGCTAATATGGCGAGTGCTTCTATGCAAAGCGTAACGCTAATGAAAAATCCATTAGAAAACTTAGTAAAAGATCCTGTAACCAATCAAACATCGTTAGGAACCAATCCTTTTTTATCTAAAAACTGGAATGATTACAAAATTGTTAATGTTTCGGCTATAGAGTATAATGATATTTGGCCAGCTCAATGCAATGGAAATATGCCTAGAATGATTTTTGATGCAAATAATCAACTTGTATTCCAGTACAATCAAGATAATTCTAATTTAGATTTTGATATTTTAGAAGAAAAATCATACAACCCATATCGTTATAATATACTGGGTATATACAGACCCATAAAGTCCTACGCTTACCTTACAGGTAGAAATAATAAAGATCATCATCCTAGGCATTCTGGATTCCTTAATGATTTTAAATCCTTTTATATATATGACCCAGGAACCAATACTTGGAAAATATCTACAGAAGGATATAAATCTTGGACTTTTGCTTCGGAAATTTCACAGTTTAATCCTTGGGGACAAGAAATTGAAAACAAAGATGCGTTGAATCGATATTCTACGGCTTTATATGGTTATAACAACCGTTTTCCTATAGCTGTAGGATCTAATACCCGATACAAAGAACTTGCTTTTGATGGTTTTGAAGATTATGACTTTAACGAGAGTACCAATCCAATAAAATCTCATTTTAATTGGCAAGAAGCCCTGAAAAAAGAGCGTATTACTATAACTGATAAACAAGCACATACAGGTAAAAAAAGTATTCGTGTGGAGGCTCAAACCAAGGCAACGGTAACTAAAAAATTAATAAACTGTAACGGTCCAGCGGTTCCAAAAAGTACAAAATAATTCAGATACATATAATACAATATAGATATCGTTATTATAAATATAATCTAATAGTGATCTCCCTGTTGTACCACTGAAAAAAAATCGAATTTATGAAACTCATACAGAACATATATCTCTATCTTTTTATTCTACTAAATGGTTTTGGCGTTGTGGCTCAAAATTATAACGACGCTGAAATAGGATTTGATCCCGTTAGAACGACTCAGCTCTTACAAGAACACGGTATTACCGATCCTGTTGAGGTAAACCAAGAAATTACTTTGATGCGAGATATGCAAAAACGTATATATGAAGAGCAGCAAAAGATCCAACAAGAAATCTTACATAATATTAAAGAAAGACACACAAAAGAAAAAAAGAGGAAAAACTCATTAGCTGCTACAGATATACCAGTAGAAGAACGCAATGCGCTTATTGCCTTTTACAAGGCTACTAATGGTGATAATTGGAAAAACACCTTAGCAAATGATAGGCCTTGGAAAATTAACGATCCTACTTCTGATGTTTCAACTTGGTATGGGGTTGGTGTTAGTAACGGACATGTTTGTAGTTTATCTTTTTTTAGTTTTCAAAATGGTCTAAAAGGAACTTTGAGTGATCTTTCATCACTTAAATACTTAGAAATACTAAGTGTTAATTTTTTAGAAAATAATCTTTCAGGAAATAAATCTTTACCTTATTGGATTACAAAAATGAATAGTTTGACTTCATTAAGTTTAAGGGGATGTGATTTTGAGAGTATACCAGATCTTTCAACTTTAGAAAATTTAACTAGTTTAAATTTGAGTTTGAATAAATTAGGGAAGAATCAGATGTCATTACCATCTTGGTTGCAAAAAATGAAAAAACTAGAATATTTAGAAATTTCAGGATGTGAATATGTTAAAGGTTTTACTGATCTTTCTTCCTTGATAAATCTAAGAGAATTAGACCTAAGTAATAACAATCTAGATGCTGAAATACCTATTTGGATAAATAAATTATCTAACTTAAAAAAATTAAATCTTACCGCTTGTAATATTGGTGGAACTATTCCTGATTTGCCTATTAGTTTAGAATATTTATATTTAAATCTCAACAGAATAGACTCATTAGCAAATAACTCCTTGCAGAAACTAGTTAATTTAAATAGATTATTTCTTACATATAATCAGCTTTCAGGCGAAATTCCAAATCTTTCTAATTTAAAAGTACTCAGAGAACTTTTTTTAGGATATAACCCTAGATTTGATAAACAATATTTTCCAAATTGGATTTATGATGCAACTAATTTAATATTTCTGGATTTAGAAAATACAAATTTGTATGGTTCTATAGATGAAAAGATAGGAACTTTAACTGAACTTAAATGGTTTGATATAAGTAAAAATAATTTTAAAGGAAATTTACCTTCAAGCATATCAAATCTAAAAAATTTAACTCATTTGTTTGTTGAATATAATGAGTTTAGTGGTTATTTTCCAGATCTTCCATCTTATAGATCGTTGTTAGAATTGAAATTTAACAGTAACTATTTTCGTTTTATTGATATGAAGAATTTATTTGAGAGATTCGGTGTAAGACGACCTTTTAATTTTTTCTATGGATCACAAAAGCCTACCGATTCTGTGAGAAATATCAATAGGATTATTGGAGAAACAGTAACACTTGTAATGTGTGAAGATGGGAGATATTTACCCGATGAAGATACTTTTCAATGGTATAAAAATGGCTCTCCCATCCTAGGAGCAACTTCTAGGGAGTATACCATTCCTTCTGTTTCTTTAACAGATGCAGGAATTTATACTTGTCAATCTTATAACAAAACGATAAAAGATCTAGTATTAGAACGAAACTTCATCATGCTCAATGTGACCAATTGTAAGCCGTTAGCTGCACGTCTTTATATGGATGATGGAAGTGAGTGCAAATCATCCTGTACGTATACCTGTGGTGATAATCTTATTAGTTCAAGATTGATAGTAACAGACTTATTGCAATCAACTATAGATCAGCTCAATAGCGGAACTTATTTTTGGACCATAAAAGATCCAAATGAAAACATCGTTTATACGACTTCTGATAAGAATTTAAATTACACCTTAACCACAGTAGGAATCAATACAATTGAATTAAAATTTACTACCACCACAGGTTGTGTGTATGATTATAAAAGCACTACAGAGGTAAGAAAATGCCCTTGTGATATACCTGAAGGTAAAATTGTTATTGCTTCGGAAATAACGGATTACAAATGTGGTAATAAAGTTATAGAGAACTTAAGATTTGAACCTGATGATAAGAGTATTGATTTAAGTAAGGCTACTTATCAATGGGTATTCAAAGATGTTAAAGGTCAAATTATTAGTACTGTTAATACACCTAATGCAGGTGTTACTTTTAGTATGCCGGGTTCAAATAGCATTGAGTTAACGGTAACTTTAGATGGTTGCTCAAAAGTAATTAATCCTTTAGAAGTAAAGGTTGTAGAATGTTGTGATCTCCCATTCCCTGGCGTAATATTGAATTTTGAACCTAAAACTAATGATGAATTTTTTTCACAAGGAAGTTTCCAAAGTTTATGGAGTATTACTAATAAAGAGCATAATCCAGCAGTAAACTCATGGGTAGAGTATGTTGACCAATATGATAATTTAAAAAAATTCTATACGGGTGGTTCTGAAAATGGATGTCAATATTTAGAAGGAAAGATGATAGGACGCATTAATGAAGTTGAATGGTGTAGTAGTATTAGCAAAGAACAAAATCCGACCAAAGATCTAGAATTGAATAAAAGTAAAGAAAAAACACAAACTCTTTTAAAAAAGATGAATGTAAACTGTGTTGGAAAGGTTTCTCATTTTACTTTTTCCGCTTCGGCAAAGGGTGTAGAATATAGTTGGAGCATGGTTGATCCTTCGGGGGTAGTTGTTGATAAGGTTATAGAAATGAAAGGGTATTATCAATATACCCCTACTAAAGTGGGAAGTTATAGATTAAATCTTAAAATAACCACTGCCGAAGGTTGTATTTCTGAATTCTTTTATCCTTTTGAAGCACAAGATTGTTTTCAATCATGTATTACTGCCAATGGTAATTCTACTGTAGTAAAAAAACTTGTTCTGAATTTATTGAATCATTTACGTCAAAAAACACTTAATGGAGAAAGTATTCCTTCAGGATATATTTGCGACGAATTAATTGATCTTAAACCTTATATTACTTATTCATTACCTAGGATTTATGGGTTTTCAATGGATGATAAAAGTATGAAGTTCTGGTTTCGTCCTTTGAAATTTATAGATAAAGAACCTGATTTTATAGCTGCTGATTGGAATACAACCAGTAAAGATCTCAGTTTTTCCGATCTTGATTTGTTGGGATATACATCATCTGATTATCTTAATTTAGATGGTAAACTCATTTTGTCAGATGGATCAAAACCTGGCAAAGTAGAAATACGTCATATTAATTTTTGTCCAGAACAATTACTCCTCGAAAAATGTAAAAATCATGTAGCTTTAGTTTTAGATGAGTCGGGTTCATTGGATGAAAGAGAAAGAGCACAGTTAAAAAGACAATTATCAGCCTATTTTACCCAACAAGCAGAAATAAACGAAAAACAGGGAGGAAATATGTATCTGTCCGTAATTGGAATGTCTAATACAGATGAAGGCGAAGTTACAGTAAATACACTTCCAAACACTTGGCGTAATGATTATATTGCACCTATTAAGATTGACACTAATAACTTGAAGTCACACTTTTTACCATGGCTCTCAAATTATTGTAAAAAATACAATAAAAAAGACAATGTTACAGGCTTAAGTGAAGGATCTGATTTTTGGAGAAGTGGTTTAGAAACAGCCTTATTTCTTGCTAAAGAATCATATTTAAAACTAAATATGGTTATAATGATTACAGATGGTTCACAAACCACTGATTTAGATAAATTGCAAGCTACAATGCTTAAATTTAACAACAAAAGTTTACACAAATTGTCGGGTGGTCAAGAAAAAAAACCACATCTATTTGTTATAGGAGTAGAGAATGGTTATTATGTATATAATAAAGAAACAACCCTCCCTTTTTTAAAGAGAAAAGACCCTAATTATACAACATCAAAACCAGTGGTCGTTCAAAATGATATTCAAGAGGAAACCAATAGCGTGAACGAAAATATAAGCGAAGTAAATTTATTAGAAGAAGATAATTCAATAGAATCCCTTAATTTTTCAGAAAATAGATTGAAACAGTCGATTGCTGGTACCACACAAGAAGGAGCTCTTACATCATCTTTAGCTTTATCGTTAAAATATTTATTTGATCTTGAAAATGCACGAATTCCAAAAAACTCGAGTATATTTCCTTCTTACTTTAAACCAAATGAAAACCCTAATTTTCAATTAGACTACTTTCCATTACTTGATTTCAAGTTTTTAGGAGAAGAAGTTAATGATGATTTTTTATCTAAAGGTATTGTTTTAGCAGATCTTGGCTGTCCTTATGAAGGAGGAAAAACAAAATGTAGTGAATGTTATTCGTTTCAGCCCGAACCTAGTAGAATTGTAGAGTCAACAAAAATTCTTGATTCAAAAAATTATATTTTAGGAGCTTGGGTAAGAGAAGATACAAATACTCAAGTTAAAGAATTTACCAATGTAAAAATTCAAGTTTCATTTGAAAATGCAGATAGAAAAAAAATAATGACCTATGCTTTTAAACCAAAAGGAGAAGTCGTAGAAGGATGGCAACGTATAAATGAAAAATTTAATGTTCCTGTTGGATCTGAATTCATGATTATAGAATTAGTTAACGATAGTAAAGGAACCCCTGTTTTCTTTGATGATATCCGTATACATCCTACTAATGGTAGTATGAAATCTTTTGTATATGATCCAGAAAATTTCAAATTGATGTCCGAATTAGACGAAAATAATTATGCTACATTTTATGAGTACGATAACGAAGGAGGTTTGATTAGAGTAAAAAAAGAAACCTTAAAAGGAATTAAGACCATACAAGAAACCCGTTCAGGTAATTATATAAAAGTTAATTAATGAAAATAATACATAATATTCTAATTCACATTTGTTTTCTAATTTCATGGTCTATATGGTGTCAAACAAGTGATCAAGTAATGAAATCTATGATTACTAAATACACAGAACCTAAACCATTAAAGTTTGAAATAAAGTATAACCTTTATAAAAATCACCTTACAAATGTAATTCATGAGAGTTATTTAGGATCATTTATGAAGAACTCAAAAAACGAAGTTTTAATGAAAGTAGGTACTAATGATATTGTTACAACTACAAAGTATGTGATACAAGTTGATCATAAACATAAAACAATGTTGATAAATAATGCGCCAAAATCTTCATCTAATTTAACTAAAGATATAGAAAATCTTGTGCGTCTTTGTGAAGAAAATTCCTTTAAAGATTATAAAGATCATTGGGAAATAACCTATGTTCCGAAACAATTTTCAGGACTATTATATTCAAAAATTCTATTGAAAATTAATAAAGATTATACACTCAAAAAACAAGTTTTTTATTATAATACGAAATATAACTTTTCAAGAGATTATAAAAAAGATTCGTCTGAATTTCCAAGGTTAGAAATGATTTACAACCATTATAACCGTAATGTACAGTTAGATTTGATTAATTCAGATTTGTATGTAAAAATTAATAATAAAACAGCTATAGCCTTACCAAAATACAAGTCATATAAGATTTTTGATTCAAGGAAATAGCAAAACTATAAACTAAAAAACATAGAAACTAATTCGTATGTTAAGTCTATTAAAAGAATACGCGATGAGTACAATTCAAATAAAGAAAACTTCAGTAAAGATAGCCTCACATTCCAAAATGAATGTTTTAAAATTTTTACTACAGTTATTTTTAATTCTAAATATTACAGCGGGATGGTCACAATATATTGAGGAAAAATCCAATCGATTAATAGGAACTGCTTTAAACGGTCAGCCTACCTTAAGTATTACAGATTCAAAATTCTCAGAATTAAATAAATCCAATTCTAATGAATCTAAATTATCCGATTTTACGTCTATTAATTCGGCAATAAATATACACATTGGGTTAGACGAATCCGCTTATGGTATTGGAGAGACCTCTTCTTCCACCAGTGTAAAATCTCAATTTAATGTAAGTTATAAAGCTATTGTAAAATTAGAAATAAAACGATATGCTAATAGCGGAGTACTGTCAAACAACGTTCAAAATACTGAAATAAAAGAATTTGTTATAACCCATAATAAGACCACAGAAAATCTTAAAAACAATGATTTTGTGGTATATAAACTTGCAGGGACTCATAAAGCAGAGATAAAAGTATTATCAGTAATGTATACCAATCTAGATGACAAACCTATTACATTAACTAGTCCAAGCAATGTCTTTGTTGAATTAATTTTTAGTACAGAAAGATATTTTAACATAAAAGACACCGCTGTAAAACCCAATGCTAGTTTAGTTACCTACAAAGGATTTCAAGAAGAAATTACACTTTTAGATAAAGCAAAAGGAGAACATGAAATTCAAATTAGTTGGAACAAAGATCCTAATTTTCCAGCTGTTGAATATGAGCTAGAATGGACTTGGATTGATAATTATGGAGAAGGGAGTGAACCTAAATCGCCTAATAATATTCCTTTTACAGAAGAAGACTTTAAGCGTAATAGCTCCCGAATTCAAACGAAAGAACTGAGCTATAGAATTCCATTAATATTTTCAAAAGGATACCTCTTATATAGAGTTAGACCTGTTGGTCGTTTTTTAGATGACGTATCAAAAATTTATTTCGGAAAATGGTCTACAACAAATGCAGAAAAATTTCAAAACCTAAGTGATTGGCAAGATAAAATTGAAATTGTAGTTCCACACGAAAAAGACAGTAAAAATTGGCAGTACCAATCTTCATTTGCTGAAGATGGTAAGAAAAAAGAAGTCGTAAGTTATTTTGACGGTTCACTTAGAAATAGACAAACCGTAACAAAAGTTAATACCAATAACCAATCTATCGTAGGAGAAGTAATATATGATAATCAAGGACGTCCTGCCATAGAAGTACTACCCGTGCCTTTAGAAAATAGTGCTATAAAATATTTTGACTCACTAAATAAAAATCAAACTACGGTTTTTTCTCACTTAGATTTTGATTGGGATGATCCTAAAAAAACAGATTGTAGCGTATCTACATCTAATAAAATGAATACCAGTTCGGGGGCTAGTAACTATTATTCCGCAGCTGCTAAAGTATCTAATAATTTTCAGGATTACGTACCTGATGCTAAAGGATTTCCCTATTCTCAAATAGTGTACACACCCGATAATACAGGACGAATTTATAAAAAAGGAGGCGTAGGCTCAGATCATCAAATAGGACGAGGTCATGAAATGACCTATTTTTATTCTACACCAAGTCAAGAAGAACTAAATCGTATTTTTGGGTATAAAGTAGGTTTTGCAAATAAATATAAAAAAAACACAGTTATAGATCCTAATGGTCAAGCGAGTGTTAGTTATATAGATCCTAAAGGAAAAACAATAGCAACAGCTTTAGTGGGACAATCACCAGAAAATTTAGATGCTTTACCCGAGTTAGCAACAGAAGGCAATTTAAAAACAGATTTATTAGTTAATAACAAAAAAAAATCAAGTGGCCGTTTTGGTATTTTAAAAGACGGAATAGATTTAACCTCTAAATTAGAAGTTGTTGGAAATTTACCCTCTACCATTAAATTTGATTACGGTCTTGAACATAGCAAAAATACCTTTCAACCAAATTGCTTAACAAACAAATCATATCCTTTTGTTTATGATTTAAAAATAAGTTTAAAAGACGATTGTGCTAATGAAAGACTCAATTTTGAAGGAAATCCAATCAAAACAATAGGTTCTGTCAATACACAAAATCCAAAAGGAAATTTACCCTTAATAGCTTATAATACTCAAAAATTAGAAGCTAAAAATTTGTCACAAGGAAGTTATTTGTTGTCAAAAGAACTAGTTGTTAACAAAGATGCTTTAGACGCTTATGCTGAAGATTATTTATACGAAATTTCAAAACAAGATAATATCTGTAATCCTAAAACAGAATTATTTAATGTTCAAATCGATGTAAACGGTTGTGAAATAACATGTGGTTTATGTGAAAAGACATTAGTAGAAAACTATTTAAAAGAAAATCAAAAAATAGAATTTAGCAATTGTTTTGATAAAAACAATAATAAAACATGTTCGGAACCTATTTTTGATCAATATGCAGCTATTGCTAAATACGGTTATGTCTTAGATAAATTAAATACCAGATATGCTCCTACCATCTTTACCTATGATACCTTAGGAAAATTAAATTATCAAGACCTTTCATTAAATCCTATAATAATAAATAATGATGAGAATTTATTTAAAAAAGAATTTGATTTCTCATTGCAAACTTGTCGTGATCTTTGTCCTAAAATGGTTACAAGTTGTCATATTATGGAAACAACTTTGCTGTCAGATCTAAGCCCAAATGGACAGTACGGTTCAATAAAAGGAATTATTTTTAAACCTGATATGGATGATAGTACTACTGATATTGTAATTAATGCTAGTAATCCCGATTCAAATACATCAACTAATACAAATACTAACACACCAGATCCTTCTAATAATACAATTCAAGTCGTTAATGATGATTTGAGTGTGTTTAATGAATATAATTACCTATTAAGAGGTGGTAGCTATCCTATAGGGAAAGATGCGTATGGAGATAATAAAACAGTAACTAAAGAACAATCACAATTTAGTTGGAAATACCCATCAGATGGAGTGTATAAAAATGCAGATGGATCTATTGCGTGGGTAACAGTTAAAAAAATAGCAGAAAACACTTATTTGCCTCCTATCGAACCTAATACTCCATTACTTCCTGAAAATATCACCGATACAAATATTTTATCAGTAACCTCTAACTATAGATTAGGAGGGATGAAAAAAGGCGATAATGAAGATGAATACCTAGTATCCCCTCAATATCTTGATAACATAGCCGATTTTATTAAAAATTGGAAACAAAATTGGGCAAAATCTTTACTCGCTTATCACCCAGAGTATTATTATTACGAATATAATAAAGCACTTTGCGAGAATACTTTAATCAAATACGGAAATAATACTGATAATTATGATTTAGCTCTAAATGAAATAGAAACCTATAAAATAGCTAGTCAAAACAAACAGTTAATCGAAAATCCAAGTTCCGCTACAGGTATAAAAATTTTAGAAGAAGATCCTTTTTATAATTTAAATTACAATAAAGTAGAGAGTACATCTCAGAGTTCATTAAGAAAAAACCTGATTATTGAGGCTCTAACTGAAAATTATGAAGGAATGACCTATAAATACCAAGGTCAAGATTATAAAATGAATATGTTTCAAGCCGCTGCATACACGGTTTTATTTGGAAACGGTTTAGCACCAATAAGTATTTTTCATAACGTTAAAAATAATAGCGCATTAATTAACTACATTAATAATAATGTTAATGAAAAACAAAAAGATAGAATCTGGCTTACTTACAAAAACTATTATACCAGTTTTAAAAATAAAATAAAAACTGTTTTTTCAAATATTTATAGCATAAAAAATAAAGGATACAATGGCTATATAGGAAATATTAATAACACAGAAAAATTTAGATATACTTTAAGAAAGTATGCGAAAACATATAATACTATTGCAAAAGAAATAGATGAAAGAAATCCTTTTACACCTTTCTCCGATGCAATAGACAATTTAAAAAAGGTTTATAAAACATCTTATGTAAGTGTTTATCCACAAAATATTTTAGCAATAGACAATTCAGACGTAAGAATTTTTTATAAAGACAAACAAAAACGTTTCATAGATTCAGACTATTTTTATGATTCAGGGGCCAGTGATGATCAAAATTTAGACAACAGCATTACAGCAGCTAATAATAGCCTATACCTAGAAACTAAAAAATGCCCATTACTTTTAGACATGCAGTCGTTTTTAAATGGATTAATTCAAAAAGATTATAATCCAATAGGGAAGTTGCCTACCTATAATACAGAAGAAATTCCTGCCAATACAATAGCTCAACTAACTAATAAATTATATGAAAGCCTAGGAGCAGGAACCCTTATAAAGGATTTAACGTCAATTCCTAAAATAAAAGGCTATATCGTGTCAAATACAGTCTTAGATTTAAAAATTGAAGACGAAAACGCTAGTAATAAAAAAATTAAACTAGAAATAATCAACCCAACTTCTTATATTACTTCTTGTCCAACGGTACGAGGTACCAGTGCATCAGCCCCAGACTGGTCTATGTACGGCAACCAGTTTTATATAACTGAATTTAAGGACATATATGCAGTTCCTGGAGGAGAAAAGAAAAATTATAAATTTAAAATTATCGCAAAGGCTGATTTTGATCCTGATCCTTTAAAAACATGTTTTGAAGAAATTCTTATTGAAGGAACCACAGAAGCTCCTCTTGATACCTGTACTGAAGACGGAACCATTAATGTAAATGGTCAAGCAACTATTGATGCAACTGCTGGTTGTACCAATAAAATGTATTTTGAAAGAAACCTTTTACAAATAATTAATAAATTAATTTCTGAAAAAACAGTTAATAGTACAACAGGTATCCGTTTAAACACAGGCTATAATTCAACTCAATCGCCACCCGCTTCAGGCATCTATCCTTATGCAAATAATTTTATTCAACAATTTTTAAATGATACTCAATTTGCAGCACAATACAAAAAAACGATAGATGGTTTTCAATTTATATTACCAACTACAGGACAGGTTTTAATCAACGTTACGGATTTACAAGGTAATTTACCAACAGATAGAATCACAAGTATAAAAATTGATAATAGTTATAATATTCAATTTTTCTCTATCAATAATAATGGTATCATCAGTTCTGTTAAAGGAAAACTTGCAACAAAAGATTTTCAATGTATTTGTACAAAAAAGCTATCTATAAAAGAGATAGCAGAAGCTAATCTTTTAAAATTGATTAACCATTTATGGTCAACTCAAAAAAATAATAAAGGACAATTACCTAATAATAACGCATCATATAATCCAAAAGAATGGCAAGAAGTAGACCCTTATATCATTCCTAATGGTTCAACCATTGATAATTTTAAAACAGAATGGATTACTCCTAAAGACTCTCAATTCAGTAGTAAAGTTCAAGGGATGCAATATAATTTTGCTAATTGTGATTTTTCCTTAATACTAAGTTATTTAAATTCAGGAAATTATGAGACACATAGAAATTATTTTAATGCAATTACTCATTTTTCTAATTTTAAGTTAAATACTGATAATAAAACCTTTACAGTTTGGGCTCATAATAATCCTTATGAATCAGTGCCAACGCATTCTTATCAATACAAAGGGACATTAATGGAAATGGAACCGGCTGGTTATAAAATAATAACAGGATCTATTGATTGTTTAGAGTTTTGCAAAGAAAAAATTGATGTAGAAACTAATTTAACTAAATTGTTAAATATTGTTTTGGGATATCAACTATATAAAAGAGGAAATAAAAGTCCTGAAAATACAAGCCCTAACTCGTTATTGGCTCTACCTTTAACGCTACCTGTTGAAAATAGAGTCATATCAAATTTAATGTTAAATGAAGATGAAATATCGTTTGCGTTTGGTGAAAATTCATCCTGCGGTGTTAATTTAGAATTAAATGGACTATCATACGATTATGATCATGGAAGTTTATATGATCTAACTTTTGATGATGATACCTATACTACTTTTAATGTAAAATTAAAATATTATTTTAGATTTCAAAGAATTAAAAAATTAAATTTAGCACCTTTTGGAAACTTTAAAGGTAAAATTTCTTGTTTAAAATTACCGCCTTCTTGTACAAAAGAAGAAGAAGTTCCTTGTATAAAATGTGTCCCTCAGGAAGTAGAGCCTTTAGCTTGTGGCTCAAAATGGAAAGAGTATGTTGAAGGAATGAAAGCAAAACTACCCAATTATACTTTGCCAGAATATTTAGCAGCCAATGATGAGTATTTTTGTAATGCTAAATTTGCCTATATAACAACTCCGTATTTATATTATTTAAAGAAATTCTTTATTTCGGATGTTACCAATTATAAATACATTAGTATAGCTGAATTTGGGGCTACCAAACTAAACTACGGATATAAAGATCTTATAAGCGCAATAGATAGTTATGCTCTTTACATATCATCAAACGATTATAGTATGTCATGGAATAACTACATTAATAATATATACGTAGTTGAAAACCAAGTGTGTCCACCAGCTCCAATGGTTCCAGATCTAAAATTTACAGTTAATGAAACAAAAACACCTTGCGAAATCTTTCATGAATCTATTACTAAAACCTATACAACAGTCTTAGCAAGTCAGGAAAAAGCCTTAAAAAAAGAAGAATTTGTAACGAACTATATCAAAGAAGCAATTGATCATCTAAAAGAAACTTTTACAAAAGAAGCAAAAGATCAAGAATATCAATACACCTTGTATTATTATGATCAAGCTGGTAATTTAACCCAAACTATACCTCCTAAAGGGGTAAGTAGGCTAGGAATCACTAAAGATAATGATCCATTAAATATCAATATCAACAACTTTAGAGAAAAAAATGATACACCAGAAAACGCATCACAAACAGCTATAGAAGCTAATCATAGTTTTAATACAGAATACAAATACAATTCCTTAAACCAATTAGTATGGCAAAAAACACCTGATGGAGGTGAAACACGTTTTGCTTACGATGCTTTAGGACGAATTATTGCTTCCCAAAATGCTAATCAAAAGAAAAGTATAACATGTTCAAATGGTATTTGTACCGCTTTTAGTTTTACAAAATATGATGGTCTAGGTAGAATTTACCAAGCAGGAGAAATTATTGCTCCTTCTAGTTTTACCATTGATGAAAATGGAAGATTATTAAAATCAGGCATTGCTATTAATAATTTCGAACAAGACAATGAATCATTATATTTAAAACAACAAGTTACCCATACCCTGTATGACGAACAACATCCAGATGCTCTAAAATATATAGGAAAAAGCCATGAAGATAATAACCAAAAAAGAGTTACAGCAGTTCTATATATTGATAAAGCTTCTACCTTAGTAGATATTAACAAATACGACAATGCTATTTTTTATGATTATGATATACACGGCAATGTAAGACAGTTTGTACAAAGAAATACATCAGCAAATCTTATTAATTTACAACAAGACGCTAAAAAAGTAGTTTATGACTATGATCTAATCAGTGGAAAAGTAAATAAAGTTATTTACCAACCAGGACAAAAAGATCAATTCATACACAAATATGCCTATGATGCAGATAATCGTATTGTGGAAGTACAAACCAGTACAGATGATATAATATGGGAAAAAGATGCTAAATATGAATACTACCAGCATGGTCCCCTTGCTCGTACCATAATAGGCGATAAAACAGTGCAAGGTCTAGATTATATCTATACACTTCAAGGTTGGCTCAAAGCTGTAAATTCTGAGCAAATAGGCCATGATATTGGTCATGATGGATCCTTAAATGGTACAAATGCAGTTGGTCAAGATGCCATAGCATTTGCATTAAACTATTATAGCGGTGATTATCTTTCAAGGCAAAACACAAAATCTGTTTTAGACACCAATACTTTTTCTTTATCACAAGGTATGAATCTTCAAACAAATAAGAATTTATACAACGGTAATATTAAAGAAATGGTAACTTCCTTACTTGATGAAAACCAAGTAAAATTAAATTCGCAGTTTAATAAATACACCTATGATCAGCTCAACCGAATTAAAACAATGAACTCCATAGGAATCAATTCCCTAAATCAAACACACGAATCTTTAAGTAGTCAATATCAATACGATTCTAATGGAAACCTATTTACATTAAAACGAACTGCTCCCGTTAAGAAAACAGATAATAATATCACTCAAAAAGATTATAATTTAATGGATGATTTTTCATACCATTATATTCCAGGTACTAATAAATTAGCATACATAGACGATACAGTACCAAACAAAACATTTACAAATGATCCTAATAATCCAAACGATACAACACTAGATCTAGACGATCAAAACCCCGATAATTATAAATACGACGCTATCGGGCAGTTAATCCGTGATGAAAAAGAAGGCATTACCATTGATTGGCGTGTAGATGGAAAAGTAAAAAAAGTATCCAAAGATAACGGTACCATCATTACTTTTGATTACGATGGTTTAGGCAACAGAATAGCAAAAACGATTAGTAGACCAAATGAAAAAAACAATACCACCTACTATCAAAGAGATGCACAAGGAAATGTAATGGCCGTATACGAAGCCAACGAAAAAAATACAATAGTTACAGAACCTGTGGTTCCTAATTTATACCTAAACGATTATATCGTATCCGGTACGGAAATAAAGAAAGCCAGCAAAGGGATTTATGTTTCAAGTAGTAGCAATAGTATATCAACCGTAAAAAGTACCGGAAACCTAACCCTACAAGCCTCAAATGAAATTGTATTGTCTAATGGATTTAATACCGAAACAAATGCTAAATTTTTAGCAGAAATAAAACCCATAAACACACCAGTAGATACAAAGTCAGGAACTTTTCGTTTGGTAGAACACGATATCTACGGAAGTAGTCGCTTGGGAGTTCAAAACGCAGATCTAGATCTAAGCAGCACTAATCAAACAATAAAAAACAAATTAGCTAAAAAAGAATGGAGTAATTTAGAAAAAACAGCACCTTTCGGATTGGTAACCTCCAAAATAAAAGGAATTGAATTAAAAACAATAAAAGACAGTAAAACTTGGCAAAGTCCTTCGGAATATGGATTAAACTTCTTTCCAGATGCAGGGGTAATAAATGACTCAATTGTTTTAAAAACCAATATAAAAATCAGTCAAAATACACCAGAAAAAGGCCTTTTACTATCGTTACATAATCATCTATCAAAAAGAGATTGGATCGATGCAGGACCTTATTATAGAAGCTCCGCATTTATGTTTATAGAAAAAATACGTAAGTCAACCAACCCAGATGTATTTGTCTATAAACCAGTTGTGAAATTAGTATTACACAAAAGAGATTACGGTGTATATTCAACGCGCTCTGGAGGTAAAAGAAACAAGTTTGATGCTTATGTACAAACAATAGATTATACCATACCAACAGAAATACCAGAAAACCAATGGAATTTAAAAGTAAACATTAATAAAAATGGTAATAATCAATTTGATGTTAAAATAAATGTAAACGGAAACATATATAAAGCAAATAAAGTTGATTCAGGATTAAATTGGTCATTTGGATATGGTAACATAGAACCACATGAGCAACACCTAATTAATTTTCCAACACTACCTAATAATGCTTTAGGAGCTAATTACTTAGCCTTTTATGATCCTAATAATAACTACCAAGATTGGTCGTTAGGTTCTGCCCATGCTGAAATTTGCGATTTTACCTATTCAATAGAT
Source organism: Flavobacterium columnare (assembly GCF_014844295.1). Lineage (NCBI taxonomy): Bacteria > Pseudomonadati > Bacteroidota > Flavobacteriia > Flavobacteriales > Flavobacteriaceae > Flavobacterium > Flavobacterium columnare. The sequence continues at coordinate 1,425,059 of NZ_CP054494.1, read as the reverse complement.
GAAATCAAACACCAGTTTAGTTTTGACGAAACCCCGACATCTGTTTCTACCGATATGTTAGATAAAGATAATATTGTAAAACCTTTAACAATAACCAATTTAACATCCAAAGATTATTCGGACACTTATTGTGGACCTCAAGCATTAGATACAGACCAAGATGGAGTACTTGATTTCAAAGAAGACGGAAAACAACGTTTAGACAACTGTCGTTTTACTTTTAATCCCGACCAGAAAGATAGCGATGGAGACGGATACGGTGATGTATGTGATAATTGTCAGAAAAATAATCCTACTCCTAATCCAACCAATCCAGATTACCAGTTAGATACCGATGGTGATGGTGTAGGAGACGACTGTGACAACTGTAAAAATAAATACAATCCTAGGATTGATTATGTAACTATAGATCCTAAAGATCAACAAGCACTTGCTATACGTGATGCTAATCCAACTTATCTATCGTTAACAAATCAATACCAATCAGATAGAGATGAAGACGGATTTGGAGATGGATGTGATAATTGTATTGATACTAAAAACGGTAAATCAGAAGGTCAAACAGACGCTAATGGAAATCAGTTAGATGCAGACCAAGACGGGATAGGCGATATTTGCGAAGGTATTGATCAAGGAAAATCTATATCAGAAATAGAAAGACCAGCAAATGAAGCATATCGTTTAGTAGGCGATAAAAATTATGAATTATCAAATCATTTAGGAAATGTACTTTCAGTTATTACAGATCGTAAATTATTTATTGGAAATTCAGGAAATAATTTTACCTTTATGCCAGACGTTCTTAGTTATAATGACTATTACCCTTTTGGCTCGCTCATTCCAAACCGCCACGGATCAAGCACAGCCTATCGTTACGGCTATCAAGGTTCTGAAAAAGATGATGAAATTAAAGGAGAAGGAAATAGTTATACAACTCATTACAGACTATTAGATCCAAGAGTGGGACGATGGTTAACTAGAGATCCTAAATTTACTGCATTTGAAAGCCCGTATGCTAGTATGGGAAATAACCCTATTTTATTTAATGATAAGCCAGGAGATACAATTCGTATGGCAAAAATAGCTGATTTTCAAGGTAAAACGCCCAAATACCACCATTCAAAAGCTGGAAAATCATTTAATTTATTACAGAGTGGTCAAGATGCTAAAGATAAAAATGTTTGGACAATAACGCCATATTATGACAATAAGGATAATGTTGTTGGATATGCGGCCGGTAGATTAGGCAAAGGTTCAGACTATGCTATTGAATACTATTTAGATAAAGGAGATTTTGCTTCATTTTCTAAAAGTTTAGATAATTATCAACTCGCGTCCGATTTATTTCTAATGAATGGTCCTCCATCAGAATCGCAACTTTCATTTATGTCAGGGCTGAACAATGGCTCTGTTTCTGAAACACTTAATGGTCTTGGTAAGATGTGGAAAGAGGCTATTAAAGACCCACAATGGTGGGCTTACACATTATCAGCTTCTATGGGTTCAGTAGTTCAAGCAGGTCAGGCTAGACAAACGTTTTCTAAAAACATGAAATATGCCCCTAGAGTTAGACAAAGAGCAATTGAAGGCGGAGCTGCACATCGTTTTCCTTATAGTTTTGATAAAACTATAATAGAACAAGGAGAAATGATAAAAGTATCTGATACATACATAAAATTTAGAATGGAAGGAACAATGATTAATGAAGTTAATCAAGGTAGCTTATCAATACCTTTAAAAACTAAAAGTGGTTATTATGAAATTGGTTTTGAAAATGGTCAAGTAACACATAGAACATTCACAACTGCAACAGGTAATTAATTATGGAGTATATAATTTTAGACAGCTATTTTGAGGGATCTGGTGTTAGAAATATTGTTTCTGAGGAATATATAAATATTAACGATTTAAATATTGACAAATCCCTTAAGCAAGAAATAAAAGAATGGAAAAAAGAATATGATGAAGCTTTTTTGAAAAACAAATTAGATCAGGACTTGATTGATAAGTTAGATGAAAAAGCTTTAAAAATATGTTTTTTTATAAATAACAACTCTAAAATTTACAAAGTTGATTATTATTATTCTGAATATTTGAGCGAAAGAATTTATTGTAAGAAGCAATAACCCGATCGCTCGGATATGCCCCCGATCGATCGGATATAACACAAAGTGAGTCTCAACGCAAAGGTTACCAGATGTCGCGGATATGACACAAAGTGATATGCACAATCTTGGCTCAACCCCCGATCGCCAGATGTCGCGGATATGACACAAAGTGATATGCGCAATCTTGGCTCAACGCAAACGTTAGCGCAGAATTGCATTCTGTGCCCGCAACAGAGAGTAAAAAACAAAACACGCTTACGGGCGTGTTTTTTTGTGGGTTGTTGTTATTGTTTTTATACCTTAAAGTACATATTTACGAGAGTGAAAATATATGTTTTAAGGCAAAAAATAATTTTTAAGAAAGTTGTTTTTGAATGTCTTTTTGAAACACAAAGGCTTTAAGCATTGTTTTAACGCTGGTAATTTCTTCAGGTTTTAGAAACTGGATTTTATTAAAAAGCTGTAATAGTTCCTCGTCTTTTAGTTTGTCGTTTATAATTTGTTCACTAGAGCCATAAATTAAATAGTCTGTAGTTACGTTTAAGGCATCGGCTATCCTTTTAGCAACTTCAATAGTTGGAGCGGTTAAATTACGCTCATAACGTGAAATATGGGTTGCGTGAACTTCAATAAGTTTTGCTAAATCTCCTTGCGAAATATTCCTTTCTATACGAGCTTTTTTTAAGTTATCTCCAAACGACATAAGTGTACTGTATAATGTTTTATATGCTTAAAATGCTTTACAAAAATACATTTTTATAAGCATAAATTATATGTTGGATAATTTTTTTGACAAAAAACATATTTTGTTATGAACAAAAAACATATATTTGTAGTCAAATATGATTATTAAAAACTTATGAACAATCTCAACACCTCCAACCCCAACCACTACCTCTACGAAACCAAACACCTTAAAATCTCTATTCTAGGAGGTATCAGGTTCAATAATTTAGAAGCGTTACGAGTCACATTAGGAATAAGCAAACAAAAGTCGGAGCAAGTATTAAGACAGAATATTGATTTGTACAACGACACCAGTATAGAAAAACTCACTAGAAAAGTAGCCGAACGACTAGAAATAGGCACCACCATAGTAAGAAGAGATTTAGACCAACTCACAAATGAATTAGAACAATTTAGATTACAAGAAGTAGCAGAACAAGGCAAACTCTACGAAAAACAAGTAAAAGTACTCACAGAAAAAGAAATCAAAGAAGCAAAGGAATTTTTAAGTCAAGAAAAACTAATAGAAAGCACACAAGAGTTAATCGGTAAATCGGGAGTAATCGGTGAAGAAATTAACCGATTATTAATGTATCTAATATTCACGAGTAGAAAAACCAACAATCCGTTACACGTGATAAGTTTAGGAAGTTCGGGAGCAGGAAAAACGCATCTGCAAAGTAAAGTATCAGAGCTTATTCCCGAAGAAGATAAAATCGAAATGACCGTATTATCAGCAAACGCCTTTTATTATTTTAATAGGACAGAATTAAGTAATAAACTGATTTTAATTGAAGATTTAGACGGAGCAGAAAGTGTACTCTATCCATTACGAGAATTACAAAGCAAAAAGAGAATCACCAAAACGGTAGTACATAAAGACAAAAAAGGAACTACAAAAACAATCCATTTAACGGTGGAAGGTCCAGTAAGTGTAAGTGGTTGTACTACACAAGAGAGTATTTACGAGGATAATAGCAATAGAAGTTTTTTATTATACATCGATGAAAGCGAAATCCAAGACGGAAAAATAATGCAGTATCAAAGGCAGTTATCGGCTGGAAAAGTAAACTACGAAGCAGAAGTAAAAGCAAGAGAACTATTAAAAAACGCTCAACGATTATTAAAAACAATATCCGTCAGAAATCCTTTTGCCGAGTTCCTCACATTACCAAACAGCGTTTTTAAACCACGAAGAACCAATGCGCATTATTTACAATTTATCGAAGCCATCACCTTTTACAAACAATACCAAAAGTTCCATCATATCGACAAAGAAACAGGCGAAGAATATATAGAAACTACCGTAGAAGACATACAAGAAGCCAACGAACTTATTAAAGAAGTGCTACTACGAAAAAGCGACACTATTACAGGAGCATCACGAAACTATTTAGAAAACTTAAAAATCTATTTACAAGAACAAAACCAAGTAGTATTTACCAGTTATGAAATTAGAAGAAAATTAAGATTAACCAAAACTACTCAATGGAGATACCACCAACAACTATTAGAAAACAATCACTTAAAAAAAGTAAAGAAAAAGGGAGAACCTACACAGTACTACGAAATCACAAACCCCAATGAATACAAGGAGTTAGAGGAGCAAATAAGTCAGGCATTGCAAGAATGTATCGACCAAATCAACCGTTCCACAGTTCAACAAAGTTCCACCACCAAAACGGAACGCACAAAGAAAACAAAATCAGCTAGTTAAGAGTAAAAAATAAAAATAATCCAAAAAACAACACATACCAAAAAATAAAAAAAATGAAAGATGAAAAATTTAATACTAGAAAACGAAAGCTACCGAGAAGTACACAAAGATTTTAAGAATTGGTTAGATATACTGGGTTATGCCGATACTACGCTGTACAATTTACCCAATCACCTTAAAGAGTTTTTGCATTACCTAGAAAACGAAAACATTAATAAAATCAACCAAATCAATGTACAAATAATTAAAGAATATTACAACTATTTAAAAACAAGGGGCAATAAAACCCGAGACGGCGGACTTTCCAAAGCCTATCTAAACAAGCACATACAAGCACTATTTAAGTTTAACGACTACCTAAAAGAACACAACGTCAAACCATTACCCATCCATCTAAAAAGAGAAGAATACAGCCAAAGAGATAGTTTACAAGTTTTAACCCAAGAAGAAATTAAACAATTATTTAAAGCCACAGAAAACAGCAACAATCAAGAAAAAATAAGAAAACGAGATAAAGTAATTTTAGTATTATTATACAGCACAGGATTACGAAGAAACGAAGCCATCAATCTAGAAATCAAAGACATATTGTTCGATAAAGAGCGGATTTATGTTAGAAAAGGCAAAAATTACAAAGAAAGATATGTTCCCTTAAACGACTATAATTTAAAAATCATAGAAGAATACATTTACGATTACAGACCAGCATTTTACAACTACAAACAAACAGAAAACTTACTAATAAACTATCGAGGAAAACCATTACAAGGACAAAGCTTGTGCAATAGATTAAAAATATTGGCAGAAGAAACACAAAACAAAATCCTTATAAAAAAGCAAATTACACCACATATTTTAAGACACAGTATTGCAACTCACTTACTTGAAAAAGGCGCAAACATCGAAACCATCAGTCAATTTTTAGGACACTCCAGTTTAGAAAGCACACAAATTTATACCCATTTATTAGAAGATAAAGCAAAAACCAATAACGATGAACAACTTCAAACACTACTTCGAGAAACAAGGTTACGCGAGCAAAAGTTTACCCATATTCCAAAGGGCAATTACTCGCCTCGATATATGGATGAATAATTTTGGTACTACCAAAGAAACCATCGATTATAAAACATTTTTAAAATACATCGAAGAATTAAAAAAAACAGGAATTAAAACCAACACTTTACAAAGCTACATTGGGAGTTTAAAAATATACTTCAACTACTTACAAGAAGAAAATTACAGAGCAGACAATCCCATAGAGAATATCAATATAAAAGGTAAAGTAAAAACAGTATTAGGACAATTATTGACAGCTGACGAGTTAGAGGATTTATACTATTCTTATGAAACAAAAGACAATGATCTAGCCAGAAAACGAAACAAAATAATAATAGGATTACTGGTTTATCAAGGTTTACACACCAAAGAATTACAACACCTAAAAGAAGAACACATAGAACTTTACAAAGGCAAAATACACATACCACAAACCAACAAAACCAACGGCAGAACACTAGAACTCAAACCGTGGCAATTAATGGAACTAATGGAATATATAAAAGAAATTAGACCACAAATAGTACCCAAACACGAAGAAAGTTTATTTACAAGTAGTTACGGAAATACCAATATTAGTAACGTTTTAAAGAAATTAAGTGAGGAATTAAAGCTCATCAATTACAATTATCAAAACGCCATCCAAATCAGAAACAGTGTGATAGTAAACTATTTAAAAACAAACAACTTACGAAAAACGCAATACTTTGCAGGACACAGATATATAAGTTCGACAGAAAGGTATCAGCAAGATAATTTAGAAGAGCTTCACGAAATGGTCAACTCTTTTCATCCAATAAAATAAGTTCAAAAAAATACTAGTTAAAATTTAACCTTACAGACACTGTAGAAGCCATCAAGCGGTCTCCCTCCGGTCGTTCTCTTAGTTCCGCTCGGCTGTTCCAGTCGTTCGTGCCTCTCTCCGTTACACAGTCCACAAGCGCACAAGTATATAAAACCACTCCGAAAAAAGAGCCGTTTTATATACTTGTTCGCTTGTCCTCGTCTTCACACGTTCACTTCCATCGGTCGTCGGGGCTACTACATCTGCAAGACCGCTCCCAACGCTCCGTCCAACGCAAAGCCGTCTTTGCATCTGTCGCCCCTTGTTAATATGGCGGTTGCTCCCTGCATCCTCAGTACGCCCTGCAAGGTGTAGCAAAGCTACAGCCGATTAGATTTGCTTCACTTCGTTACGCTTCAGGGCTATGCTTCCAGCACACTGCGCCACATTGCTCCTCGTCGTGCCTCCTCGTCCGCATTGTGTGTCGCAGGCTTCGATGCATTGCCGCAACACCGCCACATCGCTCCTCGGTAAGTAAAAAGGCTTTTTTATATCACTAAACGCATAACGCCTTTTTTACTTCCCTGCGGTGCTTGGGGGTGTTTATTGTAGAACCGGATACTAACGCCCTTCGGTTGTTTGCTCATTTTTTTAGAAGAAAGCCAAAGAGGCTTTTTCTTAAAAATGAAGCTTTATTTTTTGGCTTTCTTCCAAAAAAATCGAGCACCACATCACTAAAGCACCTGTAAAGATTAGGTAAACACTCAAAAGTCATTGAATACCTGCCAAAGAATAGGGATAAATAAACGGATTTTTATATATTTGAAATGCCCAAAAGGCATACGTTCTTAAAAAAGTAGAAGTGTAAGGATAAGGCAAGCGGAAAAAAAAATTTTTAACGGTTTTGCCAGAAAAGAGATACCCAAAGTAGTGGTTACCCTAGCAAAAAACGCATAAAGTATTACCCTTTTGGCTCGCTCATTCCAAACCGCCACGGATCAAGCACAGCCTATCGTTACGGCTATCAAGGTTCTGAAAAAGATGATGAAATTAAAGGCGAAGGTAACTCAATGAATTACACCTTTAGAATGCACGACCCACGTGTAGGAAGATTCTTCGCAACGGATCCATTAGAAAATAAATATCCTTGGTACAGTCCATATCAATTTGGAGGTAATTCTCCTATAATGTCTGTTGAACTGGAAGGTCTAGAAGAATCTAAAACAGCCAATGAAAATCAGAAACCATATTCTGGAGGTGTACAAGTTTATCAAGCGGCTGAAGCTAAAGGTGCCGTCCCAGGTGGTAGTTCACACGCAAATGAAAGTTTTAAAGTAGGTGAATATTCTGTTCTTCCAAATTTTATAAAAAACAGTAAGGGTAAAGAAATTCTTAGTCACTATACTGCTTCTGTTGAAGTTAATGATGGCCAAGGAGGTAAGGCAACTAGAATTGATTATGTTTTTGGTAAAAACGATTTAGCAACGTTTAAAAATAATGTTCAAACATTTGGAGCTGCCGCAAATTTAATGTTTGGAGCTGGTACTGAACTTTCTCCTGGAGTTATTTCTATTTTGAATAAAAGTGGTTATGGAACCTATATAAAAGAGCAAATGACAAATCCTCTTAATTGGTTAGCTGCTATACAAGGATCTGTTATGCAAATGAGACCAAAATTATTAAATACTTTTGATAGTATAGATGATGTTGGAAATGTTTTAAAAAAATTGGATTTGGATAGTGCCAAACCTATGTTATTAAAATCTGGTTGGACAGAAGTTGAAGGAAATTGGGGGACACGTGTTGTTTTTGAAAAGAAAATAGGTAAACAAAGATTTTACGCTCAATGGGAAAACAATGTAGTTCATTCTTCGGACAATAGACCTGTAAGCTATTGGAAAATTACTTCTGGAAAGATAAATGCTACTAGACAAAACACTATTAGAGTTTCAAAGGACAAAAGATTTACTGATAATTAAGGAGATGGAAAGAGAAAAGAAAATTTTAAAATTTCATTTTGAAGAAATTATATTTATATTGTTGATTCTTTCAACTGACCTAAAAGATTATGAAAAATCTGATTTAAAGCTATTTGCAGAAGCAATTCAACGTATAGATTCTTTGTTTACCGAAAATTTTTTAGAACAATTAAAAACGATTGGTCTTGAATTTGATAACAATGACTTGAAAAAATTTATAGAATTAAAAGAAAAGATACAGCAAATTTATTCTTACCACTGGTATGAAAAATTGTTAATAGATTCACAGCAAATGTTAGAAATTAAAGAAATATCAAAATTTCTATTAGAAAAAACAAATGTTAAATATGTTGAACCTATTGTGTATTCTGAAAGTCATATGAATATTGATTGGTAGGTAATGTTTCCCGAGCTGGCGCAACCCGATCGATCGGATATAACACAAAGTGACCCCCGATCGCTCGGATATGCGGTAAACGTTAGCGCAGAAATGTTTTCTGTGCGCACAACAGAGAGTAAAAAACAAAACACGCTTACGGGCGTGTTTTTTTGTGGGTTGTTGTTATTGTTTTTATACCTTAAAGTACATATTTACGAGAGTGAAAATATATGTTTTAAGGCAAAAAATAATTTTTAAGAAAGTTGTTTTTGAATGTCTTTTTGAAACACAAAGGCTTTAAGCATTGTTTTAACGCTGGTAATTTCTTCAGGTTTTAGAAACTGGATTTTATTAAAAAGCTGTAATAGTTCCTCGTCTTTTAGTTTGTCGTTTATAATTTGTTCACTAGAGCCATAAATTAAATAGTCTGTAGTTACGTTTAAGGCATCGGCTATCCTTTTAGCAACTTCAATAGTTGGAGCGGTTAAATTACGCTCATAACGTGAAATATGCGTTGCGTGAACTTCAATAAGTTTTGCTAAATCTCCTTGCGAAATATTCCTTTCTATACGAGCTTTTTTTAAGTTATCTCCAAACGACATAAGTGTACTGTATAATGTTTTATATGCTTAAAATGCTTTACAAAAATACATTTTTATAAGCATAAATTATATGTTGGATAATTTTTTTGACAAAAAACATATTTTGTTATGAACAAAAAACATATATTTGTAGTCAAATATGATTATTAAAAACTTATGAACAATCTCAACACCACCAATCCAAACCACCCGATAGCGCGGATTTGTAATCCCGCGCTGGCGCCAGCGTCTCGCTGGTGCGCACAAACAAAATAACCCCGATCGCTCGGATATGCGCAAACGTTAGCGCAGAAATGTTTTCTGTGCCCACAACAGAGAGTAAAAAACAAAACACGCTTTTGGGCGCTGCTCCACTCTGATGCTTGTTTATAACGGGTGCCTACATACAGAAAAAAGAAAAACAAAGCATTTGTAATGCGGGTGATACTGTAAAAATGAAAGGTTATAAAAAAGGAACACGCTAATTAGCGTGTTTTTTGTGGGTTATTAAGAGGAGTAAGCTTGCTTGGCTTTATAATCACGAATAGTCAAATCAAGAAAGCGAGTAACCAAGACGGGATAGGCGATATTTGCGAAGGTATTGATCAAGGAAAATCTATGTCAGAAATAGAAAGACCAGCAAATGAAGCATATCGTTTAGTAGGTGATAAAAATTATGAATTATCAAATCATTTAGGAAATGTACTTTCAGTTATTACAGATCGTAAATTATTTATTGGGAATTCAGGAAATAATTTTACCTTTATGCCAGACGTTCTTAGTTATAATGACTATTACACTTTCGGTAGCCTCATTCCAAATAGGCACGGCTCAAGCACAGCCTACCGCTACGGCTTCCAAGGACAGGAAAAAGATGACCAAATTAAAGGGGAAGGGAATTCTTTAAATTACACCTTTAGAATGCACGACCCGAGGGTGGGAAGGTTTTTTGCTACTGACCCTTTGACTTCTAAATACCCATTTTATTCTCCGTATCAGTTTAGTGGTAACAGGCTTATCGATATGATTGAGTTAGAAGGATTGGAACCTACAAATCCAAAAGTTGATCCCAATTCACAGCCAAAAGGGGATTATTGGGAAAAAACAGATGCTAACGGAATATATACAGGAGAAGCTTATCCTACAACGCCTTTGGATGAAATTGTTGTTCAAGGCACATATCAAAGGAAAGGGTTTTATGGAGGTCCTTTAGAAAATAAATTTGATGAGAATACGGCTCAATTTTCTGGTGCAAAAATTGGTTTTAGAGCTGGAAATGATGATGATGCTAACTATTTTAACACTGAGTTAAAGTCATTTAATATGGATTTATCAAATAATTCTTCAGAAGTAGCCTACGATGTAAAAGCAGAGATTTCTGGAATTGAAGGTAAGATAAATGGTTCTTTAGGCTATAAGAACTGGTTTGGTGTTCAAGGAGGTTTAGATGGTAGTGCATTTAAGGCTTTTGCTAATGCAAAAAATGGTTTTACTTTTGGTGATGGAGGTATTTATGGATATAAACAAGGAATGGGTATTGGTGCACATGCATTAGAAGGAAATGGTAATGCAGGCTTAAGTTTTCTTGGTTTAAATCTTAATGCAGGTATAGGCGGGAGTGCAGGGAGTGCTCATGCAGGTTATAATGGTCACTTCCTTTTGAATACTAATAAGAAAATTATAGAAATGCATTTGGACGCGAATGCTGGATGGATTTTAGGACTTAAAGGAGGTGTTAATGTGAAATTCGATTATGGTATTTACACTGATTTATTTAAAAATTAATTGAATTAAGATATGAGATTAGCATTATTAGTTTTTTTTATTTTATTAAAAAATATTATTTTACTTCACTTGTATACGAGAAACAAAAGATTTGATACGGTTTATTTTATTGTGTCTTTTTTTATTCTTTTATTTTTCTTTTACTTAAATAGTTTTTGGATAAATAATGAGATAACAGAAGCAATTCCAGTAATTGTTTGTATTGATTTTTTCCTATTAATTTTTATAAAATTTCTAAAATTTTATAATAAAATAATTGACAATTTGTTAAAAAAAACTAATAATGAATTAATCAATCCGTTTATATTTATTTCAAGTTTTAATTTAAATGTGAATAGTTTCTATTTATTTATAACTTTTTTAGAAGTTTTATTTCTTTTTATTTGCCTCTAATCCAGATGTCGCGGATATGGCACAAAGTGATACACGCCCCGACCGCTCGGATATGCGGTAAACGTTAGCGCAGAAATGTTTTCTGTGCGTACAACAGAGAGTAAAAAACAAAACACGCTTACGGGCGTGTTTTTTTGTGGGTTAAAGATTGTCTAAAGCCTTTGTAAGATTGTTTTTAACCCCGATCGATCGGATATAACACAAAGTGAGTCCCCCGATAGCTCGGATTTACGCAATCGTTAGCGCAGAAAATGTTTTCCCAGATGTCGCGGATATGACACAAAGTGATATGCGCAATCTTGGCTCAACGCAAACGTTATCGCAGAATTGCATTCTGTGCCCGCAACAGTGATTAAAAAATAAAACACGCTTTAGGGCGTGTTTTTTTGTGGGTTGTAGTAAAGAAATAAAACGATTATTTTGAGATGGACTGAATTTTAGTTTTGGCAATAAAGGCATCAATGGTAGCGAAGATATGTAATAGTTAATATTTAATCTGACAGTTACCAATTAAAGTATTAATTTTAAACAAAGATTAAATATGACAACAAATCAAAAAATAATAGGTAATAAAATTGGACTATTAAACTTAGCAAACAAATTAAAAAATGTATCAGAAGCTTGTAGGATTATGGGCTACAGTCGTGATAGTTTTTATCGTTTTCAAGAATTATATGAAACAGGAGGCGAATTAGCACTTCAAGAAATAAGTCGAAGCAAACCCATTATTAAAAATCGTGTTGAACCCTACATTGAGCAAAAAGTAGTAAGCATTGCTACAGATAATCCATCTCTAGGTCAGCAAAGAGTGAGTAATGAATTGCGTAAAGAAGGCATTGTACTTTCTCCTGGAGGAGTTCGTTCGATTTGGCTTCGTAATGATTTAGAGACCTTTAAAAAGCGATTAAAAGCCTTAGAGACAAAAGTAGCAAAAGAAGGTTTGATTCTTACTGAATCACAAGTCGTAGCCATTGAAAAAGCTAAAGAAGAAAAAGAAGCTCACGGAGAAATAGAAACCGCTCATCCAGGTTATTTGGGAGCACAAGACACCTATTATGTTGGCACAATTAAAGGAGTAGGAAGAATTTACCAACAAACTTTCATAGACACTTATTCTAAAGTTGCTTTTGCAAAACTATGCGACCAAAAAAATTCACTCGTAGCAGCAGATATGCTCAATGATAAAGTGCTCCCATTTTATCAAGAACAAGATGTTTCTTTACTTAGAATACTTACCGATAGAGGAACAGAGTATTGTGGTTCACAAGATCACGATTTTCAACTTTATCTAGCTATTGAAGACATAGATCATACTAAAACCAAAGCTAGAAGTCCTCAGACTAATGGTATTTGCGAACGTTTTCATAGAACTATACAAAATGAATTTTATGCCATAGCTTTTAGAAAAAAAGTTTATAACTCAATTGAACAACTTCAAATAGACCTTGACCTTTGGCTGATAGAATACAATCAAAACAGCCCCCATTCTGGTAAGTTTTGTTATGGACAAACTCCTTTAAAAACTTTTTTAGACACCAAATATTTGGCAGATGAAAAAAACTTGAATAAATTGCATCAGAATCATTTTTTTCTTTCATCTGAAAAAGCCCCGCAGGAATTGAAAAAACAAACAATCTGACAAACTTAATTTAACTTACAACTGTCAGGTAAAGTAGTGGCTATTACACTTCAAGCTACTTTTCTTTCATATAGCTTATTATCTCTTATACAAGCACAAACTCTGTGAATTAGTTTGTTTCTAATATTGTTGATGACTAATATTTTGTTTTTTTCTTCAGCTTTTCAAAACAAAAAAGTTTAGAGTGTTCTTAATAATAGTATTGGTTTTTTTATCGGGTGTTTTATTTTCGTTTATTCCATTTTAATCCTATTATGTTTATATTGTTCTTTTTTAGAAATTGTAATACTTTTGTGGAAAAATAAATAAATGATGAGAAACGATAGATATACTTGTACGTTTGTAGCTGTGATGTTTTTTTGCTATACACAAGGACAAACAGGTAATGGTATTAGTAAAACTTTACAACAAAAAACAAATGCAGTAGAAGTATCATCTAACAAAGAAAGGATTAAGACAGAAGTCTTAGTTCAAAAATCGGTTCCTGATGTGAAAAATAATTTAACTTCGGGGGTAACAAATCCAACAACCAAACTAGAAGTAGATAGTGAAATAGAAGGAGTTTCAGGACTTAAATTTACACAGTTAAAAAGCACAAGTTCTACAGTACAACCTAATGGAAAAGCTTTAACGGTAGATAGTCAAGGAAATGTAATACTAACCCCGATAACTGGTTCGGGAGGTACATATTCGGATATTTACGGTAGTGATGGTACGCTTCAGGGAGATAGAACCGTAAATATGGATGGTAAAAAGTTGAATTTTATAAGCTCTGCAAATGGTACTTCGGTTCTAAATATTGATGCTAAATCTGGAAGTATAGGAATAGGTACAAATACTTTATATTCAAAATTAGAAGTTGCGGGTAGTTTACCCGATGGACAAACATTTGCTGATGTGAATGATAGAAACAATAAATGTAGGATAATAAATGCAGGTTATCCAGTAACTACTTCTGGGGGAGATAGAACACTTCAGCTATTTGATTTTCCAAAATCTAATATAAATCCCAATGAGTCGTCTTTTTGGTTTAGTTTGACTGATAGGTCTGATGCTAGCCGTTTTATAGTTGAGGCAAGACAAGGAGGATATGGGTATTTTAAATTTACAGATGCAAAACAAAAAGATTGTTTTACAGTTTCGAACAACGGTGCTGATTTTGTGTTTTTAGAAATGCCTAAAAAAGATACTCACGTAGTATTAGGAGGTACACAAGCTTGGCCTATTGCTCATACTTTTTGGGTTAAAACAGGTTCATCCAAATTTGATAGTGATGTTTTTGTAGATACACATATTGGAATTGGTACAGATAAATTTGTAGATCCTGTTGATAGCAATAAAGAATACAAACTTTCTGTTAAAGGCCGTGTAAGAGCAGAAGAAGTGAAAGTATACAATACTTGGGCAGATTATGTTTTTACTAAAGATTATAAATTACGTAGTTTAGAGGAAGTAGAAACTTTTATAAACGAAAATAAACATTTACCTAATGTGCCATCGGCTAAAGAAATAACAGAAAAAGGGTTGGAATTAGGTGAGATAGCTAGAGTACAGCAAGAAAAAATTGAAGAACTTACATTATACTTGATCCAACAAAACAAAGAAATTCAAGAACTAAAAAAGAAATTGAATGCAATGTTAGAAAAAAAATAATTGTTTTGAATATTGATTATAATTTAAAACTGGTTTGTATTACAAACCAGTTTTTTAGAGAAAAACAAATTTAATTCATATTTTCTCAAATACAATCCCTACTTTTGCGCCGAAATTTCACTTAAATTCATGAAAAAAAAGTTTTTAACTTTCAATAAGTACTTGATGGTCAAGGCTTACTCTTTGACAGAAATACTCATTGTGCTTTGTATTATTGGTATCTTGCTATTAATGGTATTGCCTAATCAAACATCGGTAATTAGTCAAGCTAAATCTATTGAAGCCCAAGCTATGCTAAATCAAGTTTATGGATTAGAAAAAAGTTATTTTTATAGATATTCTAAATTTTCAGGGAGTTTAGAAGAATTAGGTTTTGAACAAGAAAAAACTGTAGATGAGGGAGGACAGGCCATTTATCGAGTTGAAATTATAGAATCATCTAATGAGAGTTTTTTGGCAAGAGCAACAGCAGTATCAGATATGGATGGTGATGGGAGTTTTAATACTTGGGAAATCAATAATTTAAAAGTATTAACAGAAGTTACTAAAGAATAAATTGGATATACTTTTGCAACTGATATTCATTGCAGTACTTATTTTTATTTTCTATCAGGATTTAAGATATAGGGCTATTCATATTATATTACCAGTGTTAGTAATCATTATAGCCTTTTTTTTACTTTCGTTACCTTTTTCTTTAGTTATAAAAAACACACTAATTAATGGTGTTTTTTTTCTTTTAATTTTTGGATTAATGGTGATTTATATGAGAGTAAAAAATAAGAATTATTCTAATCCTTTGCAAACTTATTTTGGTCTAGGAGATGTTATATTCTTTTTATCGGTAGCACCGTTATTTGAACTAAAAAAATATTTAGTTTTTATTATAACTAGTATGTTTTTTTCTATAATACTTTATTTTGTTTTTCTAAAAAGAAAAGGTACAGAATCTATTCCATTAGCAGGCTTTTCAGCTTTCGTTTTATTATTTCTATTATTAGTGAGAAGTTTTCTTAAACCTTTTACGTTATTGTTATTCTAATTATGGACAATATATTAGATGTTAATCCAGAAAATATTTTGGCTATTTCTAGTGAGTTAGCCAATCATTATCGTATTATCCCAAAACAAGTAGATAATGATTTTTTACAATTATATATTGATACTTTATACAAAAACTCAAATACTCAAGAGGAACTTGAACTTTTAACAGGTAAAAACATTAAACTATTTGAAGCAAACACTAATATAATTGAAAAGGCATTGTCTATTCATTATCGTAAAGAACGTATTGATACTAAAAAAAAGAATTTTGATGTTGAAAAACAGGATTTTCTAGAATCGTTACTAGAAGAAGCAAAAGTATTAAAAAGCAGTGATATTCATTTTGAAGTTTATGAAGATAATGCTCGAATTCGTTTACGTATTGATGGTCAGCTTATTGAACGGTATAAAATTCAAAAGGATAATTATCTTGAGTTGGTGAATAAAGTAAAAATAAAGGCTAAACTTAATATCACTGAAAAAAGATTGCCGCAAGACGGGCGTATTACCAATGAAGCTTTTGATATAAGGGTGTCCATTTTGCCAACACTTTTTGGCGAAAAGATAGTGATGCGTTTATTAGGGCAAGATGCTTCAAATATTGATTTAAATGCTTTAGGTTTTAAAAACGATGAATTAGAAAAGTACCTTCAAGCCGTAAAGAAGCCCAATGGTATTATTTTAATAAGTGGTCCCACTGGTTCAGGAAAAACGACTACTCTGTATGCTACTTTAAAATTATTAAATGACAGTAAGCGTAATATTGTTACCGTAGAAGACCCGATAGAATACACTCTCAAAGGAATCAATCAAGTACAACTCAAAGAAGATATTGGGCTTACTTTTGCTTCTGCTTTGAAATCCTTTTTACGACAAGATCCAGATGTGATTATGTTGGGAGAAATTAGGGATTCAGAAACGGCACTTATGGCTATTAGGGCTTCACTGACAGGACACCTAGTTTTATCAACTATCCATACAAATTCTGCTATTGGTACCATGTCGCGTTTAATTGATATGGGCGTTCCTGCCTACTTAATCTCTGAAACCTTAAATTTATCAGTAGCACAACGATTGGTCAGAAAACTTTGTGAAAATTGTAAGCAAGAAGTAAGTGTTGATAAAGAGGATTTTCCCATGAGTTTTCATTTTCCATATCCGCTTGAAAAACACTTTAAAACGTGTGGATGTAATCAATGTTTTCACACTGGATACAAAGGTAGAACAGCTATCTATGAAGTAATTCATGTAGATAACAAATTAGCAGCAGCTATAAAGCACAATAATATAGTTGAAATTTTTGAAAACGACAAGGTTCACCAAACCTTAGCTCATAAAGCTTTCGATCTCTTAGCAAAAGGAGAAACCTCATTAGATGAAATTTATCCAATTTTAATTGCACAATAAAAATGTTTAAAAAAATTATTTACCTCCTTTTAGGTATTGTTTTATCTCATACAACTTATGCACAACAGGATCTCAACCAATTGGGATATAAGTTTGATGAATTATCTAAACAAAAAAAAGGTATAAATGAAGTTTTAAAAATTAATGTTTCAGGACTTTCATTACACGATTTCATAGCTTCAATTGCCGAAGAACATCAACTCAATATTGATGTAGATACTGATTTAAATCAAACGGTAGTTAATAATTTTTACGATGTAACAGTTAAGGATGTATTTTTACATTTAGTGCAAAAATATGATTTAGAAATAAGTTTTTTAAATAACATAATTGTCTTCAAAAAGAGAAAAGAAATTAAGATTGTTGAGAAAAAACAACCCAAAATCATTGATGTAAATTATAATAAAGAAAATGACTTCCTCTCCTTGAAATTAGAAAACGATTCCCTTCCTGCTGTAGCAAAAGCAATTATAGATAAATCGGGAAAAAATGTGGTTTTAGCTCCAGAAATCAAAGGACTAAAAGTATCTTCCTATATTTTGAACAGACCTTTTGATCAGGTTCTACAAATGATGTCTAAATCCAATGACCTTATTGTTTCAAAAGACGAAAATGGTTTTTTCTTTCTAGAAAAAAACAAAGAGCTTAATAGTAATAGCGGAAATGCCTATGGAACTAATACTTTTAGTAAAAATAAGCAAGCAAAAGCAAGTAGGGGTGCGCTAGGATATTATGATATTTCATTAGATAAATCAGGTTTTTTAAATGTAAATGCAGATGGGGCTGATGTAAATGATATTTTAACGGAGGCAGCAGAAAAGTTGCGTATCAATTATTTTTTATATAATAAACCTGAAAATGAGAAAGCCAGTTTATCTGCTGAGCATATCACTTTTGATGATTTATTAGATCATGTTTTTAAAGGCAGAAAATACACCTTCAAAAAGCAAGATAATTTATACTTAATAGGAGAATACGCTACAGAAGGACTTAGATCAACCGAGATGATTCAACTAGAAAACAGATCAATAGAGAGTGTGCAACAATCTTTGCCAAGAGTATTTGCTGAAAAACTTGAAATTAAAGAATTTGTAGAGTTAAATAGTCTTATTGTTTCGGGATCTAAAAAAGCAATAGACGAGCTTCGTCTTTACTTAAAACAAATAGATAAGGTAGTACCCATGGTACAAATTGAAGTAATTATTGCCCAATACAACAAAGGATATGATATACAAACAGGTTTTAAAGCAGGGCTTTTAGGTAAAGGACAAACGCCTATAGGTACTTCAGGTACTTTATATCCTACAGCGGATATGTCTTTAAATAGCACTTCAATAAACAGTTTAATCAATGCCTTCAATGGTTTTGGTTTGTTTAAAATAGGAAAAGTAACAGAAAGTTTTTATGCTAATTTAAAATTATTAGAAAATAACTCGATACTTAAAGTAGAATCAACACCTAAAATAGCTACTATAAGTGGTCATGAAGCCAAACTTGCCATTGGTGAAACCAGCTATTATTTTGAACAAAATAATCAAATTTTGAGTAATAATATTGGGAACAACATACTCCAATCAGGCACATGGAAACCAACGGATGCAAATTTGAGTGTTTCTATAAAGCCTTTTGTGTCTACAGATGAAAATGTTACTTTAAATATTGCCGTCGAAAAGA
This sequence comes from Flavobacterium columnare, assembly GCF_014844295.1. Lineage (NCBI taxonomy): Bacteria > Pseudomonadati > Bacteroidota > Flavobacteriia > Flavobacteriales > Flavobacteriaceae > Flavobacterium > Flavobacterium columnare. The sequence goes on along the minus strand of NZ_CP054494.1, from coordinate 1,406,131 downwards.
GTTCTTTCTTAGGTAGAGCAGGAGAAAATGCTCCTCCTGGTAAAGCTACTCAAAAATTCGAGTCATTAGTAAGAGTTAAAAATGGAGAAATGATCTTGTTAGGAGGGCTAGATGAATTGAAAAAAGAAAATTCAGGAACAGGAGTGCCTTTAATTTCTCGAATTCCAATCTTAAAATGGTTTACCAGTAGTCGTAAAAAATCAAAAAGCGACGCAAAACTCCATATATTCATCAAACCAACTGTTGTATACTAATGGTACAATATCTAAACAAAATAATTAAATTCAGTAGAATAAATGTTATAGGCATCATTAAAAAAGAAGGAGCTGATATTTACCATGTATTAACCCTTTTAAAAAGAGGTACTACACTTAATATATTAGATTCCAGAAGCTTTGATGATTTTGAAAAACTTTTAAAAACCACTGATATCAAGATTCCTGTAATTCTTGTAATGGATGGTAAAGGAATACTACACAAAAAAATTGATAATGAAAAAGAAGAAGATCTTAATTGGTTAAAAACAATCGATTTTGCCAATATATACTACACGACTTTTCAATATGAAACTATAGGTTTTATGAGTTTTTGCAGAAATGAACAGGTTGACGAAAAGATACTTTTTTTTCAAACCAATCATTTTCAGGTGTTAGATGTATATATTGGAGCATTTCCAGTTGCTTTTTTAAAAAATCATATCAACACAAATATTGTTAAGGCAGGTCCGTTAGAGTTAATTTTTGAGGGCAATGAATTGGAAAGTTTTGTTAAAAATGATAAAACTACTTCCATTCAAATAGGTCAAGATAATCTCTTGAGTACTCATTTACCTTTATATGCTAGTGCCATACATTTTTTTTTGCAACCAGAGGAAATCACTAAAACTGAAAACAAAATCAATTTAGAGGAATTAATTTTTCAAAAAGCTTTTACGAAATTGGGGCTTACTATGTTGGTGTCATTTTTTGTTTTACTTCTCATAAGTTATACCTCCATTCAATATTTTAATAGAATGATAACAGAGCTTAATCTAGAAGTTATCTATTCTAACCAATCCTATAAGCAAATTAAAGCATTAGAAAAACGAAGAGAGCAACAATTGGTGATTCTGAATGAATCTGGATTAACTTCCAATATATTTATATCCCATTATATTTCTGATCTATTACTAACTATACCCAAAAGTATAAAGCTGAGTGAATTAAATTATGCTCCTATTGATAAAGAAACCAAAATTAATAAAAAAATATTGATGACCCCTAATGTTATTCTAGTTAAAGGACAGACCAACGAAGAAGGTGTTTTTAATAATTGGCTAATTAATTTAAAAAGGTTGAGAGGAATAAGAAAATTTGAAGTTGTAAATCTTAAAAAAGATAAGAAAAATATTTCACAATTTGAGGTTAAAATATTATTGAATCATGTTTAATCAGTACACTTTTAAACAAAAGTTTAAAGCACTTATATTTGTGTTTTTCTTGTTACTAATTACTGCTTATAAGCGTTCGTTTAGTCCGCTTATGGATTCTTATGGTGAGTATAAAACACTAAAAGCAAAGACACAAGAAATAAATTCTAAATCTTCTGGGGTAAAGAAACTAAATGAAGAAGTTACTAAGTTAGATTTATTAATTGGTAAAAGTGAAAAAGAAAAGGAAGTTATACAACAAGAAATTATTGATTTTGTGATTAAGAATCATCCCGAAGTTACCATACATACTATTCAACCGATACATTTTTTTAAAGAGGAACACTTTTCTGTTATAACTAATACTATCGTTTTGTCAGGTACTACTAATCAGCTACTCAAAACTGCTTACAATTTTGAAAATCAGTTCGAAAGCTCAAAACTTATAAGCTTACATTTTTTTACAGAAAAGAAGAATGATAAAGAAGAAAAGCTATATTTAAAACTTATATTTCAAAACTATGAAGGTATTTAATAATATATTATTTTTATTTTTTGCGATAACTATTGCAGCATGCGACGATATTTTGGAAAAAGACATTACCACAGATGTCATAAATGTTGTAACACCAAAAGAAGGACATATTGTAGAAAGCAATATAGTAAGTTTTCAATGGGAAACTCTGAAGGGAGCGAATAAATATCGTTTGCAAATAGAAGATAAAAATGCACTTCTAATAAGAGATACTCTAACGAGTAAAACCTTTTTAAAACTACCACTACTGCCTGGAAATTATAAATTTAAAATTAGAGGAGAAAATTTAGGATATGAATCTAAATATACAACTCTAACTTCTTTTGAGATAAAATCACCAACTAGTTTAGAAAACCAATTAGTGATTTTAAAAAGTCCTTATAGTGGGTTTTCTACAAATAAAAATAATTTGACTTTAGTTTGGGACCCCATAAAAATAGCAGCAAGTTATACTTTGGAATTATATGATGTAACTAATAGTAATGTATTGTTATTCTCTAAAGAAGGAATTACGGCTTCTACTTACTCATTGGATTCTAATAACTTAAAAACGGATGCCCTTTATGAATGGAGAGTAAAAGCTGTAAACGCAACTTCTGTTACAGATTTTAATAAGGCTACGTTTTTATTAGATACAACACCACCAAACGCACCTCAAAATATATTTCCTAATAATGCAGATACACGTAAGGTAAATACAGCAATAGATTTTAGTTGGAAATTAGATTCTGATTCTGGAATTATAAAATCTCCCATTGATTATTATATAATAGAATTTGCCACGGATAGCGATTTTTCTAGAGGTCTTGAAAGTCAAATCATAAATACAACAAGCTGCCAAAAGACATTTGCTACTACAGGGACATTTTTTTGGAGAGTAAAGGCTAAAGATAAGGCTGGAAATATAGGGCTGGGATATAGTAAGCCTTTTAGCTTGTTAATAAATTAATTATGAAGAAGAAACTAAATGGTATCCTTTTAATAGGTGTTTTAGGATTATGGGGTACGGTAATCTACAGGTATGTTAGTCATTTTTTTCAGGATAAACCAGTACAAATAGATTTTCAAACTAATAGTTATGCTAAACTCCCTAATAAGATTGAAAAAGATACTTTTTCCTTAAAAAATTTTGCTATAGATCCTTTTTTGAAATCAGTTAACATTCCCAAAATTGAAAATCCTAAGCTAGAACTAAACGTAATAAAATTACCTAAACCTAAAAAAACTGAGATGCAAACAGTCAAGACTCCCAAAGTAATTGAAGAAACCCCTTTTCCTGATGTTAAATTTTATGGTTATATAAAATCACAAGACAAAACAGATGAATTAATTTTAATAAAAATAAACAATAGGTTATTTAAAACTCGATTGAATGCTGATTGTAATGGAGTATTGATCAAAAGAATATATCGTGATTCTTTAGAAGTAAAACATGAAAAAAGGAAATTAATAGTTGTTAAACAACGATAGTTTTTTTATAAGAAGGCTATGCAAAAGAGGCTGTCTATATTTTTTAGACAGCCTCTTTTGTAATTTATGTGGTATTGATAAAATCTTTACTGAATTATGATTTTCTCAGTTTCTTCAAAATGATCACCAGCCATTTTTAAGACATAATTTCCAGGTGCTAAATTTGATAAATCTAGTTCGCTTGTATTGCCATCAATTATAACTGAGTTTTCTAAAACGAGTTTGCCCGTAATATCAAATATTTCAACCTTTGTATTTCCATAGTTTTTAGAAGAAGTTAATTTTATATTTCCTTCTGAAACTGTTGGATATACCTTAATGGTATTCACTTTTTCTGTAACTGATTCATCTGTTTTGGCTCCTAGAGCGCCTGTTAGATTGCCTGAAAAAACACCACGACCATACGTAGCAGCATACACTTTATACGCATTAGGTGCTGTTGGAGAATTTGCTTGAATGTCTAGGTCTGTAACTTTTACATTTCTCATTCCATTATAAGCTTGCTTCCAGATTAATGCTTGATCAGAAGCAGCAGCACTGTTAAAATTAGTAGTATACCAAACTCCTAGATCAGTACCAATCATGATTTCTGCAGCATTTAATGGATTTTGTAAAATTGTTTTCACAGGTAAATCAGGTAAATTACCATCTAGTTGATACCAATTAGTTCCTCCGTTTGATGTATACCAAATATTGTTTACACCGTAATTATGCATAGTCAAGAAGATTTGGTTATCATTTGCTCCAAATTCTATATCAGAAACGCTACCAACAAAATTAGGACCGCTTATATTAGACCATACAGGTGCAGAACCATTAGCTCCTGTAACTTTTAGTAGTTTACCATTCATAGTTCCTATGTACAGAGTGGTAGATGTTACTTTGCCTGTAGCTAAAGCTGTTGCATATCCCGTTAATAAAGCATTGGTTAAATTTGTTCTAGATACCTGTGTATTACCCTTAATGTTAGAATATCTTCTTACTTGGTAAGTTCCATTCAGTGTAAAATCAGAATACACAATATCATTTGTAGAATCTAGAGTCATAGCAGGGTAAAATAGACCTGCACCAGAAGTGCCATCACTTAAAGTTTTAGAGGTAGTACTTCCTACGTTTCTAAGGATCATACTGTCATTATATACATAATTTGTGATATAATACTTGTCAGATCCTTGGTCAAATAAAGGTTTTCCACCATCACCTCCTTGAACTCTAAAGGTATTGTTAACTCCAGCAGAAGCTCCTAAGGTAGAATTAGCAGCAGTAGAAGAACCTGAATAATATTGAGAACCATTGTCTTGAGCACCAGCTACAAAGAAGTCACCAGCGACACCCGTAACGCCATTAGGCATTACTGCTACTCCTACAAATTGTGTAACATTAAAACCTGTATTTCTAGGTGTAGCAGGAGTAGTGGTACTAGCGGCATTACTAGTATAATATACTCCACCATCATTACCAAAAAGAGCTACACTGCTATTTCCTGGTTTGAAGACCATAGCATGCTGATCAGAATGTACGTTGGTTGTCCAATTAGAAATAGCATTCCATGTTACAGCAGGACCATTCGCATTAGCTGTTCTATAAAGATCAATACCTCCTACATACAAGATTTTATCATCAACAGGATCCGATTCAATCATCATGTCATAAAAAGCTTGCTGTCCAGTAAAACCATAGGTGGTTTCGCGTGTTTCATTTCCAGCAGGTAATGATAGAATGGTAGGGGCAGTGTTAAACCCGTTAGTTGTTAGTGCTAATTGTATTTCTACTTTTGTTGCAGTATTTGGATCATCTTTTAATTGAGATAACACATAAATTTTATCAGGGGTTGTACTAGAAGCTTCAATTTCTACTCGTTTTCCTCCCCCTTCAGCGGCAACTGTGTAGCGTAAGTTGAATGTGCTTCCATTGTCTGTTGATTGAAATACTCTACCGCCGCCATCACCATACGTCCAGCTGTCAGTAGATGAAACCCAAATGTCACCATCGACTCCCAATTCTATATCATTAGGACAAGTAGGGTGCCCAGCTACTGATGAAGGTAAATTCAGTTTGATCCATGTACTACCGCCATTAATGGATTTATATAGACCAAAGTTGGAAGCGTTAAAAACAGTGCCATTACGAGACTCTGAATATTGTCCATCGCCCATGGCAGCATAAATTTCAGAAACGCCAGCATTGTTTTTAACGACTAAATCATTTACAAACTGAACACCTGAAACCTCTAAGCCAGAAAACTCAAGTGGGTCAGAAGGTTTTATAGTTCCAGTTAAGTTTGCTAAATTTGCAATCAGTAGATCACCATCTTCTTTAGAAATCATAAGAGTAGGTATAGTTCCTGTAATAGCAGCATCTTCTGACATATTAAATACGGAACCACCTACCGCATTGTTCATTATAATTACACCTATTGCACCTGCATTTTGAGCGACCATTGCTTTTGATTCAAAAGAGCAAGTACCTCTTCTTATTAAAACAATTTTACCGGTATAATTTTGTGAAGTTGCGCCACAAGCATCATCTGTTGGTGCCACTCCATCATCCATTAAAACTATTGGTGCTGTAAAAGTATTGTTAATAGCACCGCCAGGCCATGTAGCAGAACCAGTAGAATATGTTTTTATGGTAGCAACAGCAGAAGGGGCAACAATTTCCAAGTTTTGTAAATTTTTCACAGTTGATGATACAATTCCCCCTCCATAAACTCTAGTCCAAGTAGCACCTCTATCAGTGGTTTTCCAAATACCATTGCCATTTACATCTCCAAACACATACGATTCACCTGTGCCTACATACCAAGTATTTTTGTTGTTAGGATCTATTGCTATGTTTTGAACATTTACATGTTCAGGAAAAGTATCGATTTTTGTCCATGAAGAAGTTGCACTTAAAATATTGTTATTTCTCCATAATCCGCCACTAACTCCTCCAGCTACTACCATATTTCCAGTAGCATCTCCTGGGTCGAAAATAATTGCTCTTGTGCGCCCTCCTACATTGTTAGGACCGCGTTCTATCCAATTGTTAGTTGTAGCATCTCCAGGTATACGTTGTGCCAAAGCCTCTTTGCGTGCTTTTTCTAGATCTTTTCGGATAGTTTCAATATTTTCATTGGTTGGTCTACCTAAATTAGGATTCATTGTTAACAACCATTCTTGTTCATTGTATTTATTGGGAGGAATACCTTCTTCTTTTCTTTGTTGTTTAGATAAATAAAAAGTTTTGTTTATTTTGTTATTAGCTAAAAAATGCCCATGTTTTTTCCTGAGAATCTTAGCTTCTTTTTTAGAAAGTTTTTTGTTTGCTTGTGTGTCTCTTAGCATACCTACATCTCCAGAATGTTGTGAATAGCCTACGGTTACTCCAAACAAAAGAAAGAAGCTAGGGAGTATTCTTTTTTTCATATTTATTTTATTTTTGGGTTAATGTTTGCCAAATATATACATATTTTAATTATAATATGAGTTATGTGTTGAAAAAAAGTATTTTTTGTAATAAAAATATAATTATTTACAATGGCTTTTTTTGTTGGAATGCTTCATATATACAGGGTCGTTCATCAGTTCTTTGATGATTAGTTCTCTGGATTTATCTTTAATGATTTTTTTGTCTTCATGGGTCATTCCCGTTGTTTTTACAAAGGATAAAAATTTAACCCTTAAGCACCCCGGTTTACCACTAAAAAAAGTGTAAGAGAAAAGATTTTTATTATCATAAAAAACCATAGGGACAATGGTTAACTGATGATCAATTGCAATGTTAAAAGCTCCGCTTTTAAATTCATCTAAAATTACACTTTCATCATCAGGAACCTTGCCTTCAGGAAATATACAAATACTTAAACCTTGTTTAATACGTGTTTTTGCTTTCTCGTAAACCTCCGATCGGCTTCGTATGTTTTCACGGTCTACCATAATGGCAGCTCTTTTGTAGAAAAAACCAAAAATGGGAATTTTAACCAATTCTTTTTTACCTACAAAAACAAAAGGATTTTTTACGACGGCTAACATTAGCATGATGTCTGTCATCGAGGTATGATTTGCAATAAACATATAACTATGATTAGGCAAAACAGGTTGCTCGCTCTTGATTTTATAATGAAAACCCATTCCATAAAGAACAATTTTAGCCCATAAGCGCGCCATTCTAAAAAAGTAAGGATACCAAGAATCTTTAGAGAGAGACAAGGTTAAAAAAGGAGACATGATAAGAATCGGTATTAAAACTAATACGTAAAACCATAAACGCCAGATAGACCAAAAAAGAATTTTTAACATTTGCATAGCAGTGATTATTTACTTCAAATATGAATCAAAAAAAATTACCTTTGCGAAAATATCATTTTTAAAAATATAATGGCAAAAATATTAACTGGAGTGCAAAGCACAGGAACTCCACATTTAGGAAACCTTTTAGGCGCAATCATACCTGCCATAAAAATGGCCAACCAGCCTGAAAATCAATCTTTTTTATTTATAGCAGATTTGCATTCTGTAACACAAATAAAAGAAGGGGGCGTTTTAAAAAATAATACATACAGTACAGCTGCTGCTTGGTTGGCTTGTGGTTTAGATATTAATAAAGTAATTTTTTATCGTCAGAGCGATGTTCCTCAAGTTGCAGAATTAACTTGGTATTTAAGCTGTTTTTTCCCTTTTCAAAGATTAACTCTAGCTCATTCATTTAAAGATAAAGCAGATAGACTGGAAGATGTAAATGCGGGGTTGTTTACCTATCCCATGCTAATGGCTGCTGATATTTTAGCGTATGATGCGGAAATTGTTCCTGTAGGAAAGGATCAATTACAACATCTGGAAATTACGCGTGATGTAGCTTCGCGTTTTAATCATCAAATGGGAGAAACTTTTGTTTTACCACAAGCTAAAACGGAGGAGGACTCTATGTTGATTCCTGGTACTGATGGTGAGAAAATGAGTAAATCAAGAAATAATACGATTAATATCTTTTTAGATGACAAGGCTTTGTTGAAACAAATCAAAACGATTCAAACAGATAGTACACCTCTCGAAGAACCCAAAAATCCAGATACTTGTAATGTTTTTGCATTATATAAGTTAATTGCTACAGAAGAACAGACGGTTGCCTTAAGAGATAAGTATTTGGCTGGTAATTTTGGTTTTGGGCATGCTAAACAAGCTTTATATGATTTAATTGTTCAACGTTTTGCTATTGAAAGGGAACGTTATAATTATTATATGAATAACTTAATAGAGCTAGATAGCGTACTACACGAGGGAGCAGAAAAGGCATCAATAATAGCTAATGACGTTATAAAAAGGGTTCGAACGAAATTAGGTTTTGAATAATTAATGAGAAAAATAATTTATTTTGAAAAACACAATTAAGAACACCTTTTCGATGAATAATATTTAAAAATAAACCTTAAAAAAGTCTTAATTTTGATAAAAATTTGTTAAAATTGCTTTTTCTTTGTGTTTTTTGTAAATAATCAACCTATCTTTGTCTTATGAATTTGAGGGGTGGTTCCCTCTGAACTTAATAAATTTTCATAATTTATAGTTTTTTGGTTGGTTAATAACATAAAAACTCAGTCATTTCCTGATTGGGTTTTTTTGTTTTTTTATTACTTTTGGAACGAAAATTGTACAGTTTGAATTTCCAAACGATCCATACATAAAAATGAAAAAAAGTATTCTACTATTTCTAACCGTTTTAGGTTTATCGTCGTCTCAGATTTTAGCACAAAAAAAGGAAGCTTTTGATGTAGGTGAATGGCTAAAGTTTAGGATTCATTATGGTATAGTAAATGCAGGTTATGCAACTTTAGAGTTAAAAGAAGCAATAAGAAATAATAGAAAATGTTTTTATGCAGTAGGACACGGATATACAACTGGAATGTCCCGTTTCTTTTTTAAAGTGGAAGACCATTATCAAAGCATCTTCGATCAGGAAACAAACAAACCATATCAATATGTTAGAAAAATCGATGAAGGAGGGTATACCAAAGATCAAGAAGGTTTTTTTAATCAAACAAAACATACAATCCTAGTAAAAGATTATAAAAATAAAACAGAAAAAAATTTATCTGTTACAGAAAACGTACAAGATATTGTTTCTTCATTTTATTACTTACGAAACCATCCTAAAGCAAGTGAACTAGCTGTAGGAGAATCAATAATTATTGATATGTTTTTTGATGACGAAATTTATAAATTTAAAATGCGTTTCTTAGGTAGAGAAACAATTAATACAAAATTTGGTAATGTCAAAGCATTGATTTTTAAACCATTGGTTCAGCATGGTAGGGTTTTTAAAGAAGAAGAGAGTCTAACCGTATGGGTAAGTGATGATGAGAATAAAATACCATTACGAATTAAAGCAAGTCTAGCAGTGGGTTCTTTAAAAGCCGATTTAGATAGCTTTAAAGGACTTAAAAAACCTTTTTTAGTTTTAAAAAATTAATAGAATGAATGATTATTCTAATCTAGTAGATAAAATAGATCAAAAATACCAGTCTCTAGATCAAAAAACAGAAGCCTACTTAGAAGGGCTTCTTTGGTCTAAACCTATTACATACTGGGATTATATTCAGACAGATGCTTTGTTAAGTCTTCAAAATCAGCGTACTATATTTCCAGATGAAAATGTGTTTATCATGTATCATCAAATAAATGAACTTTTATTTAAAATGATTTTATGGGAAATAAAACAAGTTTCTTACGCTCAAAAACTAACAACAGAATTCTTTACGGATAGACTTATGCGCATCAGTCGGTATTTTGATATGTTAACCACATCATTTACAATAATGGGAGAAGGAATGGAAGTAGAACAATACATGAAATTCCGTCATACACTAACTCCAGCCAGTGGTTTTCAGAGCGCACAGTATCGTATGATAGAATTTTGTTCGACCGATTTAATCAACTTAATTGATTATCGTTATAGAACAACTATTGATAGAAATACTTCTTATCATCATGCTTTTGAACATTTGTATTGGCAAGCTGCGGGAAAGAATTACGAAACAGGTGAAAAATCGTATTTTTTAAAACAATTTGAAGAAAGATATAAAAAAGAATTTCTTCAAATTATGGAAGAATATAATACCATTAATCTATGGCGTAAGTTTAAAGAATTACCTGTTGAAGATCAGCAAAATACAGAATTAATTAATGCTATGCGTCATTACGATTATACCGTAAACATTACTTGGGTTATGGGACATTATCGTGCTGCTCAAAAATATATAGATAATGGGAAAGGGAATGGAGAAGCAACTGGCGGTAGTGATTGGAAAAAATACATGCACCCACGTTATCAGCGCCGTATATTCTTCCCTGAATTATGGTCTGAAGAAGAACTAAAAAATTGGGGAGAGCAAGTATAATAAAATCAGTTGATTTTTTAAACCCCAACTCATAATTGTAAATTCAATTTAAAAATATAACCTAGTAAAAATATGACCTTCCCCTCTGTAAATCCTACAAAAACAAATGCTTGGAATAAGTTAAAAGAACATTTTATTGATGTGAAAGGTATTTCTATGCAAGAAATGTTTAAAAATGATAATCAAAGAGCCGAAAGATTTCATATAGAATGGGATCATTTTCTTTTAGATTATTCTAAAAATAGAATTAATGATACCACATTGTCATTATTATTAGAATTAGCACAAGAATGTTCGTTGAAAGACGCAATTGATTCGCAATTTTTAGGGGAAAAAATAAACAAAACTGAAAACCGAGCGGTCTTACACACTGCTCTTAGATCCCCTAAAACAGATCAACTATATTTAGATAATCAAGATGTTATTCAAGATGTATGGGCGATAAAAGGAAAAATAAAACAATTTTCACAGGAAATAATTTTTGGAGAAAGAAAAGGATACAATGGTAAGCCATTTACGGATATTGTAAATATAGGAATTGGCGGTTCCGATCTGGGACCTGCTATGGTAACAGAAGCTTTGTCTTATTATAAAAATCATCTTAATCTTCATTTTATTTCCAATATAGATGGAGATCATTCAGCTGAAATTTTAAATAATTTAAATCCCGAAACCACCTTATTTATTATTGTTTCTAAAACATTTACAACGCAAGAAACACTTAGCAATGCTCTTGTCGCTAAAAAATGGTTTTTGGAAAATGCAGAAGAAAAATTCATACGGAACCATTTTGTAGCAGTTTCAAGTGAAATAAAAAAAACAGTAGAATTTGGGATAGATCCCGATGCTATTTTTCCCATTTGGGACTGGGTAGGAGGGCGATTTTCCTTATGGGGAGCGGTAGGTCTTTCCATTGCCTTAGCCATAGGGTATGATCAGTACGATCAATTGTTATCAGGCGCTTACAAGATGGATTTGCATTTTAAAAATGCACCTTTTAACGAAAATATACCAGTTATTATGGGACTTTTAAGTATTTGGTATAATAATTTTTTTGATGCGGAAACGGAAGCTATTATTCCTTATGCTCAATATTTACAAAAATTAACGCCTTATCTCCAACAAGGAATTATGGAAAGTAATGGCAAAAATATAAGCCGTCTAGGAGTTCCTGTAAACTATCAAACAGGAACCATAATTTGGGGTGAGCCAGGAACAAATTCGCAACATGCTTTTTTTCAACTCATACACCAAGGAACTAAAATAATTCCAACTGATTTTATAGGTTTTAAAAAGTCATTACATGGTAATGTAGAGCATCATCAAAAACTTATGGCCAATTTCTTTGCTCAGACAGAAGCTTTACTGAATGGGAAAAATGAAGAGCAAATATTAAAAGAATTTGCTAAAAACAACGTAGATCAAAGCAGGCAACAAGAATTATTACCCTATAAGGTGTTTGAAGGAAATAAACCCACGAATACTCTTTTAATAGATCAACTTACGCCTGAAACATTAGGAAGCTTAATTGCATTATACGAACACAAAATATTTGTACAAGGAATTATCTGGAATATTTTTAGTTATGATCAATGGGGTGTAGAATTAGGAAAAGAGTTGGCTAACAAAATTTTAGAAGAATTTGACACAAACGATTTTGGATGCCATGATTCTTCTACTTCGTTTTTGTTGAATAAATTCGTAAAACAATAATTTTTTTAGAATAAAACCTTATAAAATTATATAAAATGTGATTTTATAACTAAAAAAAAGTAATATTCATTTATCTGTGTGTTAAAGTTTTTTTAAAAATTAACATTATCTTAACATTAGCTAGTTAAATATGTTTCAATTTTGTACTATCACTTTTAAATCTAAAAACACAACAAATGAAGAACATGAAAAATTGGGTTTTAGTGACTATGATGTTCGTTTCTGCTTCCTTTTTTGCACAAAACAAGATCATGGGAACTATCCAAGATGAGACTGGAGTACTACCAGGTGCAAACGTTGCCCTTGAAGGTACAAGGCAAAGCGTATCATCAGCTTTTGATGGTGGATTTTTAATAGAAACTAAGAGTACAAAAGGAAATTTATTAATTACTTATTTAGGTTTTGAGACAAAAAAAGTTCCTTTTACAGTTTCTAATGGAAAAGCTGATTTAGGAATCATACTACTAAAAGATAAAGGGAACGTATTAGGAGAAGTTGTAATTAAATCTACAGTAGTAGATGTTGCAAAAGATCGTAAGACACCTGTAGCCGTTTCTACAATAAAAGCGGCTGAAATTAGAGAAAAATTAGGAACAAAAGAGTTTCCTGAGATCTTGGCTACTACGCCATCTGTATATGCAACAAAAACAGGAGGTGGTTATGGTGATTCTCGTGTAAATATTCGTGGGTTTGACCAAAAAAATATTGCTGTTATGATAAACGGTGTGCCAGTAAATGATATGGAAAATGGTTCCGTTTTCTGGAGTAATTGGGCTGGTTTATCAGATGTGACTACTGCCATGCAAGTACAAAGAGGTTTGGGATCTTCAAAATTAGCCATCTCTTCTGTAGGAGGTACTATTAATGTTGTTACCCGAACATCAGATGCTAAAAAAGGAGGAACTTTATCGGCAACCATTGCTAACAATGATCATATAAAAACATTGGCATCTTATTCTACAGGTAAATTAGAAAATGGATTGTCAGCTTCTGTTTTACTAAGTAGTACGCAAGGAAATGGGTATGTTAATGGGACTAAATATTTTGGCCAAAACTATTTTATAGGTTTAGGGTACGATATTAATGAAAAACACAGTCTACAATTTACATTTACGGGAGCTCCACAATGGCATAACCAAAGAAGTTTTGCAAATACTATTGCTGATTATATCAAATATGGTTCAAATGGAGAACCTAATATAAAATACAATTCAGATTGGGGGTACTTAAATGGGCAAGAATATTCTTGGGCTACAAATTATTATCATAAACCAGTAGCTTCGCTTAATTATGATGTTAAATTTAATGACAAAACAAGATTATCGTCTATCTTTTATGGTTCATGGGGGCGTGGAGCAGGTTCAGGATTTACAGGTAAGACACCTGTAACGTTTAAAACAGCAAGTGGTTTAGTGCCGTTTAATGATTTTGTGGCTTTTAATAGAGGGGAATATGTTCCTTCTAGGGGAGAGTCTGTAACGCCAATAACAGGAGCGCAAGTTTTACCTACTTCAAATGGTCTATATTTAACGGATAGAACGACAGGATTTACAAAAAGAGCTAATATAAATTCACATGATTGGTACGGTGCAATTATAAACTTGAATACTAAATTAAGTAAAACTTTAACTTTAGATTTTGGTGTAGATGCAAGAACCTATATTGGTTACCATTTTAGAAATGTAGTCGATTTATTAGGTGCAGACGGTTTTAAAGATAATAGAGATATAAATAATCCTAACAGAGTCTTATTTGAAACATACTCAGCAAAGCCTTCTTTTAATCCTTGGAGTAATGTGCAAAATCAAGAAAGAATTGAGTATAATAATAATGGACATGTTAGATGGTATGGCGCATTCACACAGTTAGAGTATTCAAATGATAGATTAACAGCCTTTTTTCAAGGAGCAGTATCACAACAAGGTTTTAAACGTGTAGATACATTTACATATAAAGAATCGGATCCTTTGTATTCAACAGATTACAAAAATTTGATAGGAGGCAATATTAAAGGAGGTGTGAATTTTAATATTAATGAAAAAATGAACGTTTTTGCTAACGGTGGGTATTATTCAAAACAACCTTTCTTTAATGCAGTTTATCCGAACAATCTATCAGTACTTGCTGGAAACCTTATAAATGAAAAAATATTAGGGATAGAAGGAGGATATGGTTTTAAATCTGCTATTTTTAATGCTAATTTAAATGTTTATTATACAAGTTGGAAGGATCGTTTCCAAAGACAATCTGATTCAGACGCTACAAATGTAGGAGGGTATTATAATTTTAGTGGTATTCAACAAGTACATAAAGGTATTGAGCTAGAAACAAGTATAAGACCAACGGATAAGTTAACGATTAATTTAATGGGGTCTATCGGTGATTGGAAATATAAGGATAATGTTACAAGTGATCGTTTTGATGCTAATAATAATCAAATTTCTGGAGGAAAACCTGAAACATTGTATTTAGATAATTTAAAAGTAGGAGATGTAGCCCAAACTACGGCTAGTGTAGGTGTAAATTATGAAATACTAAAGGGATTAAAACTAGATGCTACCTACTTATATGTAGATAAGTTATATGCTAGTATAGATCCAACGAAATTTAAAGAAGCAACTAACAAAGGAACATTACAACTACCTAGCTATGGATTGTTAGATGCAGGTTTTTCATTCAAAACCTACAGAGTAAAAGAGTCTAATGATTATTTTAATTTTAGAGTTAATATAAACAACGTTTTAAATACAGTTTATATTTCTGAATCTAGAAGTAATATCTTTGCTGATGATCAAGTAGCCAATGCTCCAGCTGGAACTACCTATGCAAGTGCAAATCGCTTGTATAAAGGATTAGCTGATGCAAATCAAGTTTTCTTTGGTTTCGGTAGAACATGGAATTTTACATTCTCTTATAACTTCTAATAGGTTATATTATTTATAAAATATAAGCCGCCTTAAAATACATTATTCCCAAATAACTCTTGGTGAAGTGTATTTTAAGGCGGCTTTTTTTATTTTATATGCTTAACAATAAAGACGGATTTGGTTTTATCTCTTTTGTAGTAGGTACTATGAAGGTGTAAGATACTTAAGAGAATACTACAAATAAAGAGAAGTTTAGTATAAGAAAAGAGGCAAAAGAATAGAAAAGAAAATTTTAAATAAGTCAAAAAACTTTTTTGATTTAAACGTTGAATCAATGGCTGTATTTTGGGTGATATGAGTCCAATCGGTATCTAATAAAACAGAATAATGCGATCAAAACTATTAAAAAGTTGAAATTTCTACTTGTGTTTTTTGACTTAAACTTTTAAATACTAAATCATAAGAATGATTAATGAGATCTAATAACATTTTATCAGAAACATCATTATGGCATTTAATCGTATTCCAATGTTTTTTATTCATGTGATAGCCTGGTAATACGGCATCATACTCAGCACGTAATTGTTCGGCTCTTTCGGGATTACATTTTAAGTTGATAGATGGTGTTTCTTTTTCCCATCCTTGTAAAGAAGTCAAACAAAATATTTTCCCACCTATTTTAAACACCAAGGTGTCTTTGTCAAAAGGGAAATGTTCGGTTACTCCTTTTTTTGATAAGCAAAAATCGTAAAGTTGTTGTATGTCCATTTTTATTTTTTTAAACCCAGATTATACGTTAGACTTTCTGATGAAGATAAAAAGGGCAAATCAAGTAAAAATACATAAAAATTTTTACTACAGCTGTAGTTTTCTCACATTGATGACAAAAAATGGAGTGCTTTTTTAGATTCAAAGTCATTTTTATTTGTAATAAATTTCTAATCCATAATATGAATTAAAAGAAATGAGTTTATAATTTCTGGTTATATCTTATTTACGTTATTATTTTTTCCATCATTCGTTCAGGTGAAGCAAGCTGTTTAAAACCAAATTTTTTATATAAAAAATGAGCATCTCTGGTAGCTAAACGCCAGATTTTTACGGCTCAGATTAATTTTTTGGGGATTAAGCAAAAAGTTTCTCCATTCTAAAGAGGAAGAATTTAGTATCCACCACACCTCTTTGATTAGCTCTAAAGAGTTTTATTTTTGAGTTAAAGGATTCAGCATTTGCGTTTGTATGTCTTTTTACGAAGAAGTTTGCAATTGTTTCCAAATGATAATTTAAACTATTGGCAACGGTATTAAAGACAGTCATTTTTAATTCTTTGGTTTTGGATATCCAATTCAATATTTTTTGTTTAGCCTCTTCTTTTGAGGTGTATTCATAAATATTTCTAAACTCTTGGGTGTGTTTATATGCCTGATGTATTAGAGGATAATGTTGGAACAATATTTGGGCTCGCACTTTTTGGGTTTCTGTCCATTGGTTGGGTTTCTTGGCAATGATATAACGACATCGAGCCAATAGTTGTTTGGGTGTGTCTTGGTTTTCAAAAGTTATTGGAATGTATTTTATTGCTTGCTCCTTTGCTTTTTTGATAGCTTGATTCTCTTTTTCAATCTCCTCCCAGCGATATTTTATCCTTAAATGCTGGAGAGCTTCCATTACCAACTTTACCACATGGAAACGGTCTGTGACAAGGTAACTTTCAGGAAAACACATTCTTGATGCTGATTGCATATTGTTTGCCATATCAAGTGTTATCGATTTTACTTGTTTTCTATGCGAAAGTGGAATTTTAGTAACCACATCAATAATGTCCTGACTTTTGGTGCCTTTTATAACCGCCACTAAGGATTTCTTTTTGCCTCTTCCTTGTTTATTGGTTACAAAAGTATAAAGTTCACCTTTTGACAAACTTACTTCATCAATACTTAAATTCTCCCCAATATTTTCGGGGTAAATCAGATAATTTTCGGCATGTTCTAACTGTTTCCAACTTGTAAAACCACTGATTCTTTTTTTGTAATGTCTTCGCAGTAAATCAGCTTTAATGCCATAATAACTGGCAATGTTACTTATCGTATCTTCTCGGGTCTCTACCTGTACCTTTTAAAAAATCCGAAAGTTCAACAGTTAATTTGGAACCTTCTGCAATAAAAGAATAATCGCTTTTAATTTCTGACTTATCTACTGTATTTCGCCACCTACGTCTTCTGATACCTAAATAAACAGCCTTTCCTCGTATTGGAAAATCTTGTATCAAAGTACGCTCACAAAAGCCTTTTGACTCATATTCCTCTGAAATGAAACCTTCGGGAATAATGTTCTTTTCATCAAGATAGATATAAAAGCAATCCTTTTTTGTTTGAATATCTCCTAATTCTATAAAATCAACAATATCAAAATGACATAATAATTCTTCGGGTAGAAAAGCAGAAAGTATCGAAAAATCCATTTACTTTTTTTGTCGCAATTTACAATTACTCCCCATATTTTTTATGTGAGCCATTTTTACTTCTTGTAAACTGGATTCCTCTAACAAAGCCTTTATTAAAACTGAAGAGTACCCATTGCCACGATAATCTGGGGCTAGAAAAACATCCATTACATAAGCAAAGACTACATAATCTGTAATAACTCTAGCAAAACCAATTTGTTTTTCATCCAGATACAAACCAAAGCATACGGAAGTATCTATGGTTTTTTGCACTTCTTCTATTGTTCGTGGTGCTGACCAATAAATGTCTTTTAAGAAGTGTTGGATAAACAGAATATCTAATCTAAGTTTGTCGGTTGAAACTTCTAGCATTTTAGGTTATTTAAAAGGATCTTTAGCGTATAAAACTGGTTTACTAGGGCTGGCATCGTTTTCAAAAGAAACGGTTTGTAAATTTAATAAATAGGTTCCATCAACAATTGTGTCGTCAACAAAAATCATTTCAGTAATTGTACAGTCTAAGCGAGCATCTGAATTTAATTGATTACTGTCTTTTACATTCCAAAATGCTTTATGTGCTAAGAGCTTACCCTGATCATTTTCTCTATCTATACTAGGGAGGTCAACTAATAAGTGTTTGATACCTAGTTCACGTAGATAAATAGCAGCCTCTTCTGTTAGATAAGGAGGATTGGTATGCGAATAGTTTTTTGATTTTTTATCAATGGTATTAGGTAAAGTGCGTATTACTAATGCTTGAATGGAGTTGTATGATTTTTCCCATTCGGTTGTAGTAGCCCGTTTATTTTCTAATATTTTTTTTGTAATAACCAAATCGCCTTCTATTTGTTCAGGTTGCACCGTAATTACCTCAGTTACAAAAAAGAATTCTTTTAAACACTGATTGATGCTATAGGTTTGTTTGGTAATATGACCTAAACATTCGGTGTGTGTGCCATGTCCGTGTGGGTTAAAAGAAATAGTATTGAAATTAATTGCACTTCCTTCAGAAACTTTTCCTACCCAGTCTCCGAAACGAACAGGTTCTATTACGGGTTTTTCTATATACCAAGCAATCGGGTTTGTTTCGGTATTGCTTAATGGAATGGAAATATCATAGGGTTTTGATATATCAAAAGTAAGGTGGTTTATTTTTAAAATCATTTTGAGACAATTATCATAAAGAATTCCACAAGCCACACAAAATGGGGTAGACTTTATGTTTTTTTAGTGTCCTTTATGAGGACTCAAATTTAAAAAAAATAAGTCTGAAGCAATCCCATCACAAAAAAATTTCCCCTTTCGAGTAGTTCTTAAAATATTGTTGCTTACCTCTAATTGCTTGTTATTTATAAAAGGTTGTGCATTTTTTATCAAATATTCAAGATAGTTGTTTCCAAACTCTTCTTTAATACGTTCTAAAGAAACCCCCCAAATAGTTCGCAATCCAGTCATGATGTATTCATTGTAACGATCAGTTAATGTGAGAGTTTCTACTTCGCTTGGTAAGATATCTTTTTGTATAGATTTTATGTAAAGAGGATTGTTAGCAATATTCCAACTTCGATTGATCCCATCATAACTATGTGCTGATGGTCCTATTCCAATGTATTTTTGGCCTAACCAGTACGCTGAGTTGTTTTTAGAAAAATAGTTTTCTTTTCCAAAATTAGACAGTTCGTAATGCACAAAACCATTTTTGGCTAGTGTATCAACTAATATTAAAAACTGTTCATGAGCTACTGCTTCATCTATAGATGGAACTTTTCCTGTTTGAATAAACTTTTGTAATGCTGTTTTGGGTTCTACAGTTAGAGCATAACTGGAAATGTGTGAGATTCCTAAATTGAGTAACGTTTGAATATTATTTAGCCACATTTCATTTGTAAGTCCAGGAATACCATAAATTAAATCTACTGAAATATTATCAAAATAATGGGTTGCTAGTTCTAAACATTCTTTTGCTTCATTAGCATTATGTGCTCGATTCATCAGTTGTAAATCTGTTTCACGAAAAGATTGTACACCTATACTTAGCCTATTTATTTTAATATTTGCCCATTCAATTATTGTATTTTGCTTTAAATCGTCAGGATTTGCTTCAAGAGTAATTTCTGGATTATCAACTACCTTGTAGTTTTTGTAAATTTCGTTAATCAAAAAATTTATATCTTCAATTTGTAATATAGAAGGAGTTCCTCCTCCAAAATAAATAGTTTCTACTACCTCATTTTGGAATTCTTTTTTTCGCATAACGATTTCTTTTGCCAATGCTTGTACCATTTCATCTTTTTTCTTTAATGAAGTCGAAAAGTGAAAATCGCAATAATGACAAGCTTGTTTGCAAAAAGGGATGTGAATATAGATACCGCTCATTTTAATGTCTTTCAATCAAACGATTCGTTTTTAGATTACCATATATAATGCTCATTATCAATTTTTTTTATGTTTTTCATTTCAAATGAAGAGCATTTAAAAAATCTAATAATTTCAATGTTTTATTAACGCTTTTAAGCTATATAGATTTTGTGTTTAATATACTCATAAAACTTTAAAATAGATTAGGGTGGTTTTTTAAAAGAGGAATATTAAAGGGCTTTTATTTAATTCTTGATTCGTTTTGTTTAATAAAAGCTTCCCATCCACTGTATTGTTGTCCTAATTCGATTCGTCCAGAATTAAAAAAATGGCAAACGGCTGCTGCTAAACCATCCGTAGAATCTAGGTTTTTGGGGAGTTCTTTTAGTTTTAAAAGTTGTTGAAGCATCTTAGCTACTTGTTCTTTACTGGCGTTACCATTTCCTGTAATTGCCATTTTTATTTTTTTAGGTTCATATTCGGTTATAGGGATTTGACGAGATAGACCAGCAGCCATAGCTACTCCTTGTGCACGTCCTAATTTTAGCATTGATTGTACGTTTTTGCCAAAAAAAGGAGCTTCAATAGCAATTTCATCAGGAGTATAAGTATCTATGAGTTCTATAGTGCGTTCAAAAATTTTTTGAAGTTTTATATAATGATTGTCGTATTTACTCAATAATAATTCATTGAGTTGGATAAATTCCATTTTTTTATTGATTACTTTAATCAATCCAAAACCCATAATGGAAGTTCCTGGGTCAATGCCTAAAATTATTCTTTCGTTTACCAAATTTTTTGTTTCAAGTTTCAAATTTCAAGTTCAAAGTTTTGTTACTTTGCTCCAATGCAAGAAATATTCAACAAAGCTAAACAATTCTTGACACTTCTGCTTAAACTAATGATAGTGGGAGGTGCTTTTTATTTTATATATAAAAAATTGTCAAGTGAATCTGTTATGGATTTTGATCGGTTTAAAAATCAAATCCTCTCGAAACAACCTGGGTATGCCATTGTTTTTATTTTGTTCTTGTCTGTTTTGAACCGTTTTTTTGAAATTTTAAAATGGCAAAATTTGACTCAAGAAATAAAAACTCTTTCCATAGCAGAATCTACTAAACAGGTTTTAGGAGCTTTAACTTTGGCTTTATTTACTCCTAATGGTATAGGAGAATATGCGGGAAAAGCATTGTTTTTCAAAAAGAATCAAGCTAAAAAAGTTATTTTCCTAAATCTGATTTGTAATGGAGTTCAACTGCTTTTAACTGTTTTTTTTGGAGTATTAGGATTGTTGTATTTTAATATTCATTTTCAAATTATAAATTTTAAAGAGGGGTTTATTATTATAGGGATCTTAGTTTTCTTGATTGTAGTTATCATAGTACTAAAAAGAGTCAAGATCGGAAAATATTCAGTTGAAAAACTTATCCATACGATTAATGCGATTCCTAAAAAAAGACATCAAAAAAATATTCTTTTAGGCGTTTTACGTTATTTAACATTTTCGCATCAATATTACTTTCTATTTCTGATGTTTGGAGTTGACTTGCCTTATTTACTTTTAATGAGTGTAATTGCATCGGTCTATTTTTTAGCATCGTCATTGCCCTCTTTTCAATTTTTAGATTTTGCAATAAAAGGAAGTGTTGCTGTTTTTTTCTTTGGGTTATTAAAGGTTAACGAATGGGTTGTGCTTTTTATTAGTACTTTAATGTGGGGATTAAATACTGTTTTGCCTGTAATTATAGGAAGTTATTTTGTGCTAAATTTTAAATTAGTAAAACCACAAATAGAAGAATAAAAATGGAAGTTTTTATATTGATTGTTTATTTAGTTTTAATCGGATATAGTGTCAATATTCTTTGGTTATGTATAGGTTTTACCAAGGTTAGAATTTTTTCGTACAAGGAAGTTTATCCTACAACTAAATTTTCAATAATTGTTCCTTTTCGAAATGAAAATAAAAATTTACCTAATTTGTTGGCTTCTTTTGAAAGATTAAATTATCCCAGCCATTTATTTGAAGTAATTTTGGTAGATGATGATTCTGATGATCGATTTGAAATTCCAGATTCCAGATTCCAGATTACTCTAATGAATACTATTAGAAAAACGAATTCTCCCAAGAAAGATGCTATTAATAGTGCTATTCCAATCGTACAAAACAATTGGGTTATAACTACGGATGCTGATTGTACAGTAAATAAAAAATGGTTGAGTATTTATGATGCTTTTATTCAGGAAAAGACACCTAAAATGATAGCTTCTGGAGTGTTATTTAGTCCTGTTAAGAGTTTTTTACAAAATTTTCAGTTTTTAGATTTGTTAAGTTTACAAGGAACCACTATAGGAAGCTTTGGTAATTGTCAAGCCTTTATGTGTAATGGAGCTAATCTTTGTTATCAAAAAACTTTTTTTGAGGAATTAAGAGGATTTGAAGGTAATGACGAGATAGCTAGTGGAGATGATGTTTTTTTGCTTCAAAAAGCCGTTCAAAAAGATCCTAAAAAGGTCTATTTTCTTAAAAATACATTGGCAACAGTTTGTACAAAACCTGAAAATTCATTTAAAAAACTCTTGAATCAACGAGTTAGATGGGCGAGTAAGATAGCTAATTATCAATCTATTTATAGTAAGCAATTGGGGCTTTTTGTTTTTTTAATGAATTTTTCTTTGATATTACTTGCTTGTGGTTTTCTTTTCCTAAATTTTGAAGGACAACTCTTGCTTATGGTCTTTGCTATCAAATTTTTGGTTGATTATATTCTTTTTAGAATGTCTTCTGAGTACTTTGGAAAATCATTAAAATATTTAATTCTTTCAACTATTTTATATGCTTTTTTTAGCTCATTCGTTGTAATTTATTCTTTATTTGGTAAATACGATTGGAAAGGCAGAACTTTTATGAAATGAAAAATTATTTGATTTTAATTGGAATGAAAAATTCTGATTTTACTTTCATTCCTCTTTTAATTGCTGGTTCAATAGTCGGGAAATTAATTAATTTAGAACGTAAAATACTATCTGTATATTCAGGATCAAGCGCGCTAGAAGGGAGAATCGTTGAAAAATCTACTTTTGAATCAGGATGAATTATAATTCTTATTTTTAAAGAGTCTAGTCTAGGTAATAATTTTCTAACGGTGTCTGTTGCTATTTTTTCATAAATATTCTTTGTCAATACTTGAAAAAAACATTCTTTCTTTAATTCTTTATCAGTTATAGATTCACATTCCGTTATAGAAGGATACTCATCTACGGTATTCCAATTTATTTTACTTAATTCTTTTTTTAAAAGATCCTCTTTGTTAGGTTCTTTTTTTTCGAAGTATTGACAGCTTACTACAGAAAAAAAAGCGATCAATAAGAGTAAGTTACTTTTTATTAGTTTCATTGTGTTAATTTTTTTTAATATTTATATTTATAAGACAAAAGTAACAAAATATTCTATGGATTTAGTATTGGTAATTATTGGTTTTTTGTGCATTTTAATAGGAATAATAGGTAGTGTTTTACCAGCTCTACCAGGACCTGGTTTGAGTTGGGTAGGGATGTTACTCTTGTATCTTACCAAGACCATTCCTAATAATTATTGGTTTTTAGGCACCACATTATTCATTACTATAGTGATCATAGTTCTTGATTATTTTATTCCAGCGCAGGGAACTAAGCGTTTAGGGGGCTCTAAATATGGTGTGTGGGGAACTAATATAGGGTTAATTATTGGTCTTTTTATGCCTCCTATTGGTTTTTTGATAGGCCCTTTTTTGGGGGCTTATTTAGGGGAATTGTATTTTGAGAATCAAAATCACTCAAGAGCATTTAAAGCAGCCTTAGGAGCATTTATAGGTTTTCTTACTTCTACTGTAATAAAATTAATTGTTTGTGTGGCTTATTTAGGATGGTTTATTTATCTTTTTTGGATTTATAAAAAACAGTTAGTGTTATAAAAAATAATAACAATTATTTTGTTTTATAAGTGTGAAAAAACTCGTCTTAATCTTTAAAAGTCGTTCTGATGTAGTATACGTTTTGTGTCCTCGTATAATTTAGTACTAAAAAGAATAATCGGATAGTCTCATTGTATTAAATTCTTTTAACGGATTGTATTTTAAAAATTATTTACCATTAAATGTTGTCATGGCGTTTTCTAGTCCTGCCAAAACAAAAGATTCAATAGCAGCAATAGACTGTTCTAAACGTTCTGTTAATTTTGCTTTTTCTATTTCGTCCCATTCACCTAATACATAATCCACTTGTTTTCCTTTTTTGAAATCATCGCTTATTCCAAAACGAAATCTTGGGTAATCTGTTGAGTTAAGCAATAATTGTATGTTTTTTAATCCATTATGCCCACCATCACTACCTTTCGGTTTAATGCGTAGAGTTCCAAAAGGTAAATTTAAGTCATCTGTAATTACAAGTATATTTTCTTTGTTAATTTTTTCTTTATCCATCCAATATTGAACGGCTTTGCCACTTAAGTTCATATAGGTATTTGGTTTTAGTAAAAATAAGGTTTTTCCCTTTAATTTTATTTCTGCCATTGCGCCCAGTTTTACGGTAGTAAACTCAGCGTTGTGTTTTTTAGCTAAAAAATCAACGACTTTAAAACCTATGTTATGACGGGTGTTAATATATTCTGCACCTATGTTGCCTAAGCCTATTATTAAAAATTTTTTCATCGGATAATGCCTAACTATATTTATTTGTAAAAAAGGGGGATGACTAATAAAAAAGTGCCCACAATTGTGAGCACTTTTGCAAAATATTTTAAGAAAATTATTTTTTCTTTCCTTTTGCTCCTTTTTCTGCTTTTGCAGCCTCTTGAGCAGCTTTCATTGCAGCACGTGAAATTCTTACTTGACATACTACAGTATTGTCTGGGTGTAAAAATTTGTAAGTATCTGTATAAAGTTTAGTAATATATAATTTATTACCCATTTCTAATTCAGAAATGTCTGTTTCGATAAAGTCAGGTAAATTAGCTGGTAAAGCTTTAACTTTTAATTTACGTTGGTTAAGACGTAATACACCACCAGCCATAACACCTTTAGAGTTACCAACAATCTTCACAGGAATTTCCATAGTAACTTCTTTGTTTTCAAATAATTGATAGAAGTCAATATGTAAAACTTTATCTGTTACTGGGTGGAACTGGATGTCTTGTAATACAGCATTAAAAGTTTTTCCATTCTCTAACTCAATCACAACTGTGTGAGCATTAGGAGTGTAAACCAAGTTTTTAAACGCTTTTTCTTCAGCTGCGAAGTGTACTGGTTGATCTCCTCCGTATAACACGCAAGGAACCATTCCAGCATTACGTAAGGCTTTAGTAGATACTTTACCCACGCTTTCTCTTTCAGATCCTTTAATTGTAATTGATTTCATTTAAAAAAATATAAAAATTAATAATATAATTTACATAATAAATTTGCTGCTTATTGAATTGTTGTAATGTACCATGCGCATTACATCAGCAAACAATTCAGCACAACTTACGACTCTTATTTTTGTTGATTCTCTTTTAAGCGGTATCGAATCCGTTACGATCAACTCTGTTAGGCTTGAGTTTTCTATTTTATCTATTGCATTGCCAGACAAAATAGCATGAGTACAAATAGCACGTACACTCAAAGCTCCTTTTTCTAGCATTAGATCAGCCGCTTTGGCAAGTGTACCTCCTGTATCGACCATGTCATCAACAAGAATTACATTTCGCCCTTTTACTTCACCTATCAACTCCATTGATTCAATCACATTCGCTGCTTTTCTTTGCTTATAGCAAATTACTACATCTGAACTTAGAAACTTAGAGTAAGCATAAGCTCTTTTTGACCCTCCCATATCGGGAGATGCTATTGTTAAATTTTCTAAACCTAATGATTGAACATACGGTAAGAAAATTGTAGAAGCAAATAAATGATCTACTGGTTTTTCGAAGAAACCTTGAATCTGATCAGCATGTAAATCCATTGTCATGATCCGCGTAGCTCCTGCACTTTCAAGCAATTTTGCTACCAATTTGGCTCCTATGGGAACTCTTGGTTTGTCTTTTCGATCTTGTCGAGCCCAACCAAAATAAGGAATTACTGCTGTTATGTGTCTTGCTGAAGCCCTTTTAGCGGCATCAATCATTAGTAAGAGTTCCATTAAATTGTCTGAACTCGGAAATGTAGAACACACAATGAACACTCGTAATCCTCTTATTGATTCCTCAAAAGAAGGCTGAAATTCACCATCACTATAATGTGAGAACGTTACTTTTCCTAGCTCTACACCGTATTTCTTGGCGATTTTCTCGGCTAAGAATACACTTTTCGAAGAAGCAAATATTTTTGCTTCCGGCTCTAAATGTGGCATTAGGTTATTTTTTTTATATCAATTAAACTATTTTTTTTGAAGCTTTTTAAAGAAACAAAAATAACAATTCATTTGATTGTAGTTAGTTATGTGTTGTGTTGCTTTTAACGCGTTGCAAATTTAGAAATTAAAATCAACTTGAAAACATATTTTTTAATATTTTTTTATGATTATTAATTTTTTTTTCTACATTTGCACTCACAATTCAGCAACGCCCGGATGGCGGAATTGGTAGACGCGCACGACTCAAACTCGTGTTCTACGGAGTGTGGGTTCGATTCCCACTCCGGGTACTGGCTAAAAATGACTCTAAAAGAGGCTGTCCTTGTTTTTTGGATAGCCTCTTTTTATTTGAAAAAAACACTCGATTTCAAGGATCAAGAACAAAAGGGATCAAGTCAAAAGCTTGTGAATTTTGTTAAATTTATATCTATTTATGTGTTGTATATGAGTGATTTATAAATATTTCAATCTATTTGGTCTTTTTTAAGCCGGATTACACATTAGAATTTATTACAGATAAAAAATGATTTTTAATCTGAAAGAGCAATCCATTTTTTTGTCTTAAACGTAGCAAAACTATATCCGTGGGGAAACAAAAATTGTGTGTTTCCCTTTTTACTCTTTTTCTCTTCATCAGAAAGTTTAATACCATTTAAGCTTAAAATATACTGGATTAAAAAGTAAAGTTCTCAATACGCTTTTTTTAAACAACTCGAACAGATGGTTGAGTTATATAATTGAAATCATCGTTAGTTCGAGCGCGAAGCGCATCGAGAACCAGCGCTAATTTTTGTTGCTTTTATAGATGTACTATTTTTAAAAAGAAAATTCAAAGTTTAAATGGTATAACACGTAATTTGGGTTTGAAATTTTAAATAGGATCAAAATTATATCAAATAAGGAATGATCTATATGTTAATTTTATAAAGGAATTATTCTTTTGGTTAAAAAGAATAATTCAATCCGATTCCAATTAATTGTTTAAATTGTATCTTAGGTCCAGAAGTGATTAATTGGCCGTTTGTTTCGTTTTTAGTTTTGACATCATCATCATATAATAAATTTGTGTTAACGTTTGCGGAAACGTATTTGTTTACGATAAAGTCAAATTGTAATAGCCAGTTTATGTCTATATTACCAAAATTGTTTAAATAGTCCGTGTAAAGAGTTACTCTGTTTTCTAGATAAATATTTTGGTATATTTCATCTTTGTGAAAAGTTGTTATGAGTGTCCCGATTTCATTTCGGTATTTTTTTCCTTTCTCTACCCCAAAAGCACCTTCGTTTGCTAATTCAGTATTAAATACGAAAGTAGATTTTTGAGTTAGAGGAGATAGGTATATTTTAAGGTTTTGTTCTTTATTAATATATTCCGTACCAATGCCAATAAATAGATAGGCTGGAGCAAAGAAACTAGAAATAGGTTTCTCAAAATTAGGATGTTTATAGCCGTTTGTAAATTGGGTGTTGAAATTTAATTTAGCTGAATAATGCCAGTCAGATATTGTGTCTTTTTTAAAACCAAAAGTTGAATTGAACAGAAAGACATCTTCTGTTTTTCTTATTTCATAACCGTCTTGTTTGTTTATGCCATAACGAAATAATAGCTCGTTGTGCCATTTTATATTTTTATGTTGAAAAATTCTTTTAAAGTCTCCTTTGAGTAAGCCAGAGACAGAGTTGTTTCCTCCAGCATTCCAGTTAATAAAGCTTATTTGATTGATTTCTAAAGATACTTTGTTTTGTTGTTTCCAGTGTGTGATGGTGTCAGGAAGGGTGGTTGTGATTTTTTGAGGATAAGCTTTTAAAAGGTAAAATAAAAATAAAATAAGTAGGGGATTATTTTTCATTTTATTAAGAGATAAAAAAAACGTCTCATTAGAGACGTTATTGGTTTTTGGTTTTGGTTAATTTAGTGGAGAATATCGGAGTCGAACCGATGACCTCCTGCGTGCAAGGCAGGCGCTCTAGCCAGCTGAGCTAATCCCCCAACATTTTTCAAATGTATTAGTTTTTTTCTTTTTTTTAAAAATATTTTTTAAAAAAGTTAAAGTTCTGGTGGAGAATACCGGAGTCGAACCGGTTGCCTCTACGCTGCCAGCGTAGCGCTCTAGCCAAATGAGCTAATCCCCCAAAATTTTTCCAAATTTAATATATTTCTCGAAATATCTTTATTTTTGTGAAAAAAAATATGTCTTTAGATATTATAATAAAAATAACGGATAGAGAAGGTGTGGTTCATGAAGTGCAAGCGCCAACGGATATGAATATGAATATTATGGAGTTGGTTCGCGTGTATGAATTGGCACCAGAAGGGACTATTGGTATTTGCGGTGGAATGGCTATGTGTGCTTCTTGTCAATGTTATGTGTTAAATGATGTTGAATTGCCTGAAAAGAATCCCGATGAAGATGCAATGCTTTGGGAAGCCTTGAATGTAAAAGAAAACAGTCGTTTAGGTTGTCAGATTTTAATAACTCCTGAAATAGATGGACTGGCAATAGAGTTAGCTCCAACTGAGTAACTATAACTGCCCGAAAAGGAACTGTTGTATCAAAATGATAAAATATAAGTTGTGAATACTTTTCGGGCAGTTATAGGTGTTACGAAATAGAATCAATTGCTTTCTCGATAGCGTTCCATAGGATGATTCTTTTTTCTAAGGCTTCAATTGCTATTTTTTCCATGTCATTCCATTTTTCCTCATTGTCATTTGCTAAATACTCAATCATCTTCATTGCCATAGGACCGTGTTCATCTGCATCAAGTTCTATATGGCGTTCGAAATAGTAAATCAATTTTGAAAAATCTTTTTCGGGGAATGATTCTTTAAAATTTTTTAAGATAGCTGTAAACATACTAGGTATTAGATCTTCTCTTCCAAAAGTAAAAGCACTTGCAATTTCATGAGCTTGTCCTTTTTCAATAACTTTAAAAGTAAAAGATAAAAATTCTTTTATGCCTTTTCCAAGCTCAGATTGATTAATACTTTCAAAAATATTTTGAGTTTCTTCTATGTTTTTTAAAAAATATTTGATTTCGTTTGTAGAGGCACCACAGTCTTGCATGGCTTCTAAATACATTTCGTAGTGACTTAGGCGTTTTCCGTCTAAAGCTAAGTCTGATTCCTCTGCCAGAACAATTTCATTTATTAAATAGCGAGTTTCAGGGTTCGGAGAAGCTTTCCAAGGCGTGCTGGTGCATGTCAACCGGTTTTGTAAAGCTTTTAATAAAGACATGAAATCCCAAACAGCATATATGTGGTGTTCAAGGAAAATGTTAAGTGATTCTAATGTTTTTATTTTTGAGTATAAAGGATGGTTTAATAAGATATCCTTTTTGGTTTGGATATTTTTATGGATAGATTCGATGCTCATTATTTTAATAAATTTCAGCAAAAATAATAAATGCCTCTTTAAACGGAGAGGCATTTGTATCATTTTTATTTATTTGTATATTATTTAAAAGCGGGAAATCCTGTTATATCCATGCCTGTAATTAATAAATGAATATCATGAGTTCCTTCGTAGGTTACTACAGACTCTAAGTTCATCATGTGTCGCATGATTGAATATTCGCCTGTAATTCCCATGCCACCTAGCATTTGACGTGCGTCACGAGCTATAGTAAGAGCCATGTCTACATTGTTTCTTTTAGCCATAGATATTTGTGCTGAAGTAGCTCTTCCCTCATTGCGTAATACGCCTAATCTCCACGTTAAAAGTTGTGCTTTTGTGATTTCAGTAATCATTTCGGCTAATTTTTTTTGCTGTAATTGTGTAGCTCCAATTGGTTTGTCAAATTGAATACGTTCTTTAGAGTAGCGCAAAGCTGTGTCGTAACAATCCATAGCGGCACCAATTGCCCCCCATGCAATCCCATAACGTGCTGAATCAAGACACCCGAGAGGAGCTCCTAATCCAGATTTGCCTGGTAATAAATTTTCTTTAGGAACTTTTACATTGTCAAATATAAGTTCGCCTGTTGCAGAAGCGCGTAGAGACCATTTGTTATGTGTTTCAGGTGTGCTAAAACCTTCCATCCCGCGTTCTACAATCAATCCATGAATACGGCCTTCCTCATTTTTTGCCCAAACCACAGCAATTTGTGCAAATGGAGCGTTAGAAATCCACATTTTAGCACCATTTAAAAGATAGTGATCCCCCATGTCCTTAAAATTAGTTACCATACCGCCTGGATTTGAACCATGATCAGGTTCTGTTAATCCAAAGCATCCCATCCATTCACCAGTGGCTAATTTGGGTAAATATTTTTGGCGTTGCTCTTCTGAACCATATTTCCAAATAGGGTACATTACTAATGAAGATTGTACAGATGAAGTAGAACGTACGCCAGAATCTCCCCTTTCAATTTCCTGCATTATCAAACCGTACGAGATCTGATCCAATCCAGCTCCTCCATATTCAGCAGGGATGTAAGGACCAAACCCACCTATTTCACCTAGTCCTTTAATGATTTGAGTAGGGAATTCAGCACGTTGTGCGTATTCTTCAATTATAGGGGATATTTCTTTTTTTACCCATGTACGAGCCGCATCACGTACTAATTTATGTTCTTCCGTTAGTAGATCATCTAATTGATAGTAATCAGGTGATTGAAATAAATCTGGTTTCATGTGGTTTGTTTTTATTGTGAAAAATAAAGATGATAAAATTAGTTATTAGATCGTGTTTTAAAAAATACACGATCTAACAAAATTAGATAAAGATTTTTATCTAGCAACTGATAAATGTTATGAATAAGATAAAAAATATTTTAGAATAAACTAGAAGTAGGAGTTGGACTTAATAATGTAGTCTTAAAATCTTTGGGTTTTATAGGTTTTTTGTTTGTTGAATTTTAAAATGTTTTTTTTTATTTTAATTGTAAACCAATGGAGGGTTGTTTTCTTAAAAAGATAGAAGAACGGATAGAACGATTAAAAGCTAAAAAATGTTTTTGTGAAATCATAGACTGTGTTTCTGTAGAAGGAAAATAGGGTCTTGATGTTTTAAAAGACTAGTAAAAAACGAATTAAAGATTGTTATTTAATAAGTTTTTAGTTACTCTACTGCCTGCGATAAAAGAGGCCATAAAACCTAAAATCATGATCGTTCCAAAGACGATGATGATATTTGTTGTTTCTATTTTAACAGGGTAGGGTAGAGAATCGGTTATTGTTATTAAGCTAAATTGGTCTTGGATAAAGATTAAAATAAGGCCTAGACTAATACCTAATACCCCTCCTATGAAAGTTATTAAGCATCCTTGTAGTAAAAAGATTAGTTGAATGTTTTTTATAGTAACTCCTAGGTTTAGAAGTGTTTTTAAATTGTTTTTCTTTTCAAGAATCATCATGATGATAGCACCCGCTAAGGTGAAAAGAGTCATGATGATTACTAAGGTAAAAATGAGGTAAATAGCTGTATTTTCAGTATTTAACATTTTGTGTAAACTATCATTAAGTTGTGTTCTGTTTTTTATAACTACTGTGTTGTCAAAAATTTTAGTCAAATTTTTAATAATGATATCTTCACTGGCTAGACTATCTATTTTTATTTCTATAGCGGATACCTGATTTGGTTTGTATTCCAATAGGTCTTGTGTTAATCGAAGATCTGTGTAGACATACTTTGCGTCTAGATCGTCGTTAATAGAATAAATTCCTACTGGTATTAGATTCGATTTGTTAAAGGCAGTTTCTGGATTTGTAATAGCTCCCTTACCAGGTCTAGGAACGTAAATTTCAAGAATATTGTTTAAATCAAAAAGGTTTAATGATAATTTATTGGCAATAACGTTTCCAATAACAACTTGAGGTGTTTCGGGTATTAACCACTGTCCTTGATAGATAGCCTTTTGTATTTTGTTGACTTGGTTGAATTGATTGTCTATACCTTTAATTTCGGCTACATGCTCTTTTCCTTTATACATGAAAAGAACCTTTTCCTCAATTACATTACTATAAAATTTAATTCCTTTTGAATTTTTGAATTTATTAAATTGTTGGGGGGTAATTGTGATAGTTTTTCCTTTTTTAGGAAAGATTTTTAAATCGGGATCAAAATTATTACTAAAAGATAAGCTGAAATCCTTCAATCCGCTAAAAACAGAAAGAACAACAAACAAAGACATAGAGCCGATGATTATTCCTACTGAGGCTATCCGGCTAATAATGTTTATTGCATTATTCTTACTAGCGGTGCGTAAATATCGTTGTGCTATGTAAAAAGGAAAGTGCAATTGCTTAGGATTTCTTTCTTTTATCTAATAAATTAGGGTTTTCTATTGGGTTGTCTTTCCCTGATAATGCGTGATCTATTTTTTCAATATAATCCAAACTGTCATCAATATAAAAAAGTAGACTAGGAACTCTACGTAATTGTAATTTTACACGTTGTGCTAAATCATGTTTAATAAGAGGTGTGTTGGATCTTACGGCTTCTAGTATTTCTTCTGCTTTTTCTTGTGGGAAAATGCTAAGAAAAACCTTTGCAATTGATAAATCACTAGTAACACTTACTTTTGAAACAGATATAACAAGATTTGAAATTCCGTTTTTACGTACTTCTCCTTGTAAGATATCTACTAAATCTTTTTGTAAAACGTTTCCTATTTTTTTCTGTCTATTAGTCTCCATGTTGCAAACATACAATTTTTTGTAATTAGTGTTGCTATTTTGAGTTTGTCAAATGATATATTTGTCTAAATAAAAAAAATAAGAATGAGAAAAATTGAACACATAGGAATTGCTGTGAAAAATTTAGAAGAGTCTAATGAAGTTTTTGAATTGCTTTTTGGGAAACCTGCCTATAAAGAAGAATTTGTAGAAAGCGAAGGAGTTAAAACTTCTTTTTTTATGAATGGGCCTAATAAAATAGAGTTGCTTCAAGCTACAAATCCAGAGAGTCCTATTGCAAAATTCATTGAAAAGAAGGGCGAAGGGATCCATCATATAGCTTTTGATGTAGAAAATATAGAAGAAGAAATAAAAAGATTAAAAAAAAATGGCTTCATCGTATTGAATGAAATTCCTAAGAAAGGTGCTGATAATAAGTTAGTTGCTTTCTTGCATCCTAAGAGTACTAATGGTGTATTAATTGAATTGTGTCAAGAAATGTCTAAATAATTTTGTAGAATTAAAAAAATGTCTTAATATTGCAACCGCAAACAGAGAATAACTCTGAGCGTCTAAAAAGATTTACTTAGTAAATTGGTCCTATAGCTCAGTTGGTTAGAGCACCTGACTCATAATCAGGTGGTCCCTGGTTCGAGCCCAGGTGGGACCACAAGTAAAATCAAAGCCTTACAGTAATGTGAGGCTTTTTTTATTTTCTCAGGTTAAAGATTCCTTTTGTCAAATAACTTGATTTCTTCCTTTCTAAAACGTATTTTTGAAAAATCTCTTTTCAAATTCAAATTATGAAAATTTATTAGAGAATAGAGTTATTAAATTTTGGAATTTTCACATCTATGTATTTAATTTTTGATACCGAAACTACAGGTTTACCGCGTAGTTGGTCTGCACCTATTACTGATACAGACAATTGGCCGCGTTGTATACAAATAGCTTGGCAGCTGCATGATGAAATGGGGCAACTTATAGAACATCAAGATTATCTGGTTAAACCGGAAGGATTTAATATTCCTTACGATGCAGAAAGAGTTCATGGTATTTCTACGGAATTAGCCATAGAACAAGGAATTAGTTTGCAAGAAGTGTTAGAAAAATTTAATATAGCGCTTTCAAAAGCCAAATATATCGTTGGTCAAAATGTAGGATTTGATGTTAACATCATGGGGTGTGAGTTGTATAGAGGAGGAGTAGCCTCTACTTTGTCACAAATGCCTGTTCTAGATACTTGTACAGAAACGACAGCAGAATTGCTTAAATTACCTGGAGGTCGTGGAGGTAGATATAAATTGCCTACACTTACTGAATTACATCAGTTTCTTTTTGGCGAACCTTTTGCAGAAGCACATAATGCTACCGCCGATGTAGAAGCCACTACGCGTTGTTTTTTTGAACTTGTAAAAAGAGAGATCTTTACGCAAGAAGAGTTAGATGTGCCTGAGGATTATTATATGCGTTTTCGCCAAAATAATCCTCAAGAAATTAAATTGATTGGTTTAAAACACATCAATTTAAAATCTGCTTCAGATGAAATTCGAAAAAGATTAAAAAAAATACAGCAAGAAGGAGATGAAACCCTTGTTTCGGAAGAAGCAATTAAAAATCTAGAACAGGCTGTATACGCACATTTGCATAATCATACCCAGTTTTCAGTACTACAATCTACGATTTCTATCCCTGCTATTGTTAATGCAGCAGCCAAAAGTAAAATGCCTGCAGTGGCTATGACAGATGTTGGCAATATGATGGGGGCATTTCAGTTTGTAAGTGCTGTTCTAAACCATAATAAGGTAGCTAAAGCAAAAAATGAAGCGAATATAGAAAAAGGGGAAGCAGCTTCCGAAGTTGAAATAAAACCGATTGTTGGAGGCGAATTCTTCGTGTGTAACAATCATAAAGATAAGTCCGTAAAAGACAATGGATACCAGATGGTTTTTTTAGCAAAAAACAAAAAAGGGTATCATAATTTGGCAAAAATGGCTTCTATTGCTTACACAGAAGGGTTTTATTATGTACCGCGTATCGATCGAAAGATAGTTGAACAATATAAAGAAGATATAATAGTATTATCAGGTAATTTGTATGGAGAAATTCCTAGCAAAATACTGAATCTAGGTGAAAACCAAGCAGAAGAAGCACTTTTATGGTGGAAATCACAGTTTGGAGATGATTTTTATCTCGAAATAATGCGTCATAATCAAGAAGATGAAAATCGTGTCAATCAAACCTTAATACAGTTTGCGCAGAAACATCAAGTTAAATTAATAGCAACTAATAATACCTATTATGTGGCCAAAGAAGATGCTAATGCCCATGATATCTTATTATGTGTAAAAGATGGAGAAAAGCAGGCTACACCTATAGGAAGAGGGCGTGGTTATAGGTATGGACTTCCTAATCAAGAATATTATTTTAAAACACAAGAAGAAATGAAACGTCTTTTTGTGGATTTGCCTGAAGCAATTATCAATATACAAGAAATTATTGACAAGATAGAGATCTATTCTTTATACCGTGATGTATTATTACCTAAGTTTGATATTCCAGAAGAATTTCTAGTAGCAGACGACAACCAAGATAGCGGTAAAAGAGGAGAAAATAAATATTTGCGCTATCTTACCTATGAAGGAGCTCGAAAAAGATACCCCGAAATTGCTGACGAATCAATAGATCCAACCAAAACGTCCGAAATTAAAGATCGTTTGGACTTTGAGTTGTTAACAATTGAAAAAACGGGGTATCCTGGTTATTTCTTGATAGTCCAAGATTTTATTGCAGCCGCTAGAAAAATGGGCGTTTCAGTAGGGCCTGGCCGTGGCTCCGCAGCAGGTTCAGCGGTTGCTTATTGCTTAGGAATTACCAATATAGATCCTATTAAGTATGACTTACTTTTTGAGCGTTTTTTGAATCCTGATCGTGTGTCTATGCCCGATATAGATATTGACTTTGATGATGAAGGACGAGGAGATGTAATGCAATACGTAATTGATAAATATGGAGCTAACCAAGTAGCACAAATCATTACGTATGGTAAAATGGCCACCAAATCAGCTATACGAGATACTGCAAGGGTGTTGGATTTGCCTCTGTTTGAAGCTGATAAAATTGCAAAGCTCATTCCAGCTATGATGCCTTCCAAATGGAATTTGGCGCGATTTTTAAAAGAAGAAGAAGGAGATGTTAAAAAAGCACTCAAGTCTTCTGAAGAATTTGATCGAATCAAAGAGTTGATTAGTATAGCAAATGAAGGCGATTTGGCGGGAGAAACCATTCAGCAAGCTAAGGTACTTGAAGGTTCCATGCGTAATACAGGTATACATGCCTGTGGTGTTATCATTACACCAGATGATATAACGAATTTCGTTCCTGTAACTACTGCTAAAGACTCTGATTTATATGTCACTCAGTTTGATAACTCAGTAGCAGAAAGTGCAGGCTTGCTAAAAATGGACTTTTTGGGTCTCAAGACCCTAACTTTAATAAAAGACACCGTTAAATTAGTTAAATATCGTTTAGGAATAGACTTAGATCCTGATAATTTCCCTATAGATGATGTTAAAACGTATGAACTTTTTCAACGAGGAGAAACTGTGGGGGTCTTTCAGTACGAATCTCCTGGTATGCAAAAATACATGAAGGATCTAAAACCAACTGTTTTTGCAGACTTAATTGCCATGAATGCCTTGTATCGTCCAGGACCATTAGAATATATTCCTTCCTTTGTGCGACGAAAAAATGGAGACGAAGAAATAACCTACGATTTAGATGCTTGTGAAGAATATTTAGCAGAAACCTATGGGATTACTGTATACCAAGAACAGGTAATGCTCCTTTCACAAAAGTTAGCAAATTTCTCTAAAGGTGATGCCGACGTTCTTCGTAAAGCAATGGGTAAAAAGCAAAAAGACGTTCTAGATAAAATGAAATCTAAGTTCATAGATCAAGCCATGGCTAATGGTCATGATGCTCAGAAATTAGATAAAATATGGACTGACTGGGAAGCCTTTGCAAGTTACGCATTTAATAAATCACACTCTACTTGCTATGCTTGGGTTGCTTATCAGACGGCTTATCTAAAAGCGCATTATCCAGCGGAGTATATGGCTGCGGTTCTTTCCAATAATATGAATGATATTAAACAAGTATCTTTCTTTATGGAAGAATGTAAACGGATGGGGTTGGAAGTTTTAGGGCCTGATGTAAATGAATCTTTTTATAAATTTACAGTAAATGAAAATTATGCCATTCGTTTTGGTATGGGGGCAATTAAAGGGGTTGGTGAAGGTGCTGTAAATACCATTATAGAAAATAGAAAAGAAGGTAAATATAAATCCATTTTTGATTTAGCTAAGCGAATAGATTTAAGAGCCGCAAACAAAAAAGCATTTGAAAACTTAGCCCTTTCAGGGGGATTTGATTGCTTTGAAAATACACATAGAGCTCAGTATTTTCATCACGATGGTGATAATATCTGGTTTCTGGAAAAGGCTATGAAATATGGAGCCAAAATGCAAGAAAATGAAAATTCCTCTCAAGTAAGCTTGTTTGGAGATACTACTGAAGTTCAAATACCAGAGCCCACAGTTCCCCCATGTGAAGAATGGCATACCATGGAAAAATTAGCACGAGAAAAGGAAGTGGTAGGAATTTATATTTCAGGCCATCCACTAGATGATTATAAATATGAAATGAAATATTTCTGTAATACTCGTTTAGAACAATTGTCTTACTTAGAACAATTGGTTGGCAAAAATATTTCTTTAGCAGGTATGGTTACGAATGTTCAGCATAGAACCGCTAAAAATGGTAAAGGATGGGCAACATTTAATCTAGAAGGATATGATGAAACGTATGAATTTAGAATTTTTGATGAAGAATACCTAAAATTCCGTCATTATTTAGTTCAAAACCAATTTGTTTATTTTAAGTTAAACGTTAAAGAAGGTTGGACAAACCGTGAAACAGGTAAAAAATCAGATCCTAGAATTCAATTTATGGATGGAAAAATGCTCGCTGATGTTCTTCCCACGTATGCAAAGAAAATGACTATTCTTTTTTCTATATATGAAATAAAGGAAGATCTAATAAATAACCTGTATAACTTATTTGTTGAAAATAAAGGAGAGCATCAGGTAACTTTTGAAGTAATGGAGCTGGAAAAAATTAAAAAACAATTGCAAATTGAAAGTGCCCCTGTTGAAGATAACCAAACGGATGATATAGAAAATGTAGAAATAGAAATACCAGAAGAAAAAGAAGAAATTATTGTCAGAAATATGCTATCCATGCCAAGTCGTAAAATAAAAATAAAAATATCTTCCGAACTGTTGCAAGAAATGGAAGATAGGCAAATAAATTTTAAAATTGTTTAGGTGAAATTCAATAAGTTCGTATTTTTATAAATATTATCCAGCCAATATGAAAGTAAATTATACGATAGTTTCTCTTTTTGTGTTTCTTATATCATTTGTATCTAAAGGACAGGACAAAGAAGAAGAAAAAGCAGTCAGATGTTCGACTATAGAGTATGAAAAATACCTGCAAAAAGAACATCCCAAAAGAGCTAATCTAGATCAATTTGAAAAATGGTTAAACCCATTCATACAAAAACAAGCAAATAGTAGATCTGTATTCAATGGCGTTGTTACAATACCTGTAGTAGTGCATGTTGTGCATTCTGGGCAAGATGTAGGCCAAGCACCTAATATTGACGATAAGCAGGTTATTTCGCAAATAGAAGTGTTGAATAATGATTTTAGAAAAAAGACAAATACACCAGGGCATAATACACACCCTAATGGTGCTGATCTAGAAATCCAATTTGCTTTAGCGCAGGTTGATCCTTTGGGGAATCCAACAAATGGCATTGATCGTGTTTATTACAATCATGTTAAATGGGTTGAAACGAAACCCAATATAAAAGGCGATATAGATTTAGTCTTAAAACCAGAAACCGTATGGGATTCCTCTTTGTATTTGAATATTTGGGTTGTTGATTTTGAAAATTCCAAATTGTTAGGACAAGCACAATTTCCAAGTATGGCAAATGTTCCCGGTTTGAACGAAGATGGTACTGAGGCTACTGATGGAGTTGTTGTAAGTTATTTAAATTTTGGCTCTAGAGAAATCTATCCCAATGGAATATATAAAGGATTTCAGTACGATAAAGGTAGAACTGCTACGCATGAAATTGGGCATTGGTTAGGATTGCGTCATATATGGGGAGATTCATATTGTGGAGATGATTTTTGTGCAGATACCCCACAGGCTCATGACTCAAATTTAGGCTGTCCTACCATCTTAAGCTGTGCAGGAACAGAAGATGAAATGGTGCAAAATTATATGGATTATACAGATGATACCTGTATGAATATTTTTACCCAAAACCAAAAAGATCGAATTCGAGCGGTATTAGCTAGTTCGCCTAGAAGAAGAACTATTGTCAACTCAGAAAAAGAAAAGCCTATATTATTATTAGTCAATGATGCTGAAATAAAGATAGAAAAACAATATACAGGGTTTTCCAATTTATGTGTAAATGAGCCTAGAAAAGTATCCATAATCAATAGAGGAATTAATGATATTAATAATGTTTTAATAAAATATCGATTTAACAATCAAACTACAAAAGATATTAATTGGAAAGGGGGGCTCAAACCCAATCAATATACTCTGATGTCTATTCCTGAAATAGGTGTAGAAAATGATATATTAAGTGTAGAAATTATTGAAGTAAATGGCGTAAACGATACAAGAAGTTCAAATAATTTTGCCAAAGTTCAAATAATTAACACAGCTCAACCAGAATCGTTTTTTTATGATGAAATAAACCTTGAATTACAGTTAGATAATAAAGGAGAAGATATTACTTGGGAGTTATTGGATAGTTCTGGAAAAATACTACATTCAGGAGGTCCTTATAATGATAATGAACCTATTCTTATTCAAGAAACTTGGAATTTAGAAGATAAAGAGTGTTACACTTTTACTATAAAAGATAAAAGAGCAGATGGACTATGTTGTGATAATGGTGAAGGATATTATCAGATTGGGTATAAAGACAATATCATTATTCGAGAAGGAAGATTTTCTGAATCTAGTACCAAAGCATTTCGTATAAAACACTTGAGTGATCAAATTATATTAGAACAAAATCCAGTTGGCGATGAATTATACTATTTGTTTGGTAGTAAAATAGGAAAAAGAGGAATAGGCAAAATTTTTGATCTAACAGGCAAACTAATAAAAGAATTTAAGGTAGAAAAAAATAGTGTAAAACCAGAAATAGTTAGTCATCTATCATCTGGGTTCTATTTATTTCAAGTAATAACAGAAAGTAATTCAGATGCTGTAATTTTTATAAAAAAATAGAGAGAGAATAGCCCCTCTCTCTATCTATTTCATTAAATTTGCCCACCAAAATTACAAAAGGTGAAAGTAATTAGCGATTTATCAAATGTTCAATTCTGTAAAAAGACTATTGTAACTATAGGGACTTTTGATGGAGTACACTTAGGACATCAAAAAATAATCAGAAGACTCCAATCTAATGCTAATGAATTTAATGAAACGGTT
Organism: Flavobacterium columnare; assembly: GCF_014844295.1. NCBI lineage: Bacteria > Pseudomonadati > Bacteroidota > Flavobacteriia > Flavobacteriales > Flavobacteriaceae > Flavobacterium > Flavobacterium columnare. Next base: position 1,365,384 of record NZ_CP054494.1, on the reverse strand, counting down.
GTAATTACCTTTTCTAACCACCCAAGAACTTTTCTAAAAACAGATTCTCCAGTTCAACTGCTCAGTACGAATGATGAAAAAATACAATTATTAGAACAACTACAGGTAGATAATCTGCTTTTTTTAGAATTTAATCAAGCTTTATCCGATTTATCAGGCGAAGAATTCGTTAAAAATATTTTAGTTGATAAATTAAATATTCAAAAAATCATCATAGGATATGATCATAAATTTGGAAAAAATCGTTCTTCAGATATTCACGATTTAATCCGATTTGGTAAAAAATACAATTTTGATGTAGAACAAATATCAGCAGAAGAACTCGATGAAATTACTATTAGCTCTACCAAAATAAGACAATTTATTAAAGAAGGAATCATTTCATTAGCAAATCAATACCTTGGAAATCCATATACTCTAAGTGGAAAAGTAGTTAAAGGAAATCAAATAGGAAGATCCATAGGTTTTCCTACAGCTAATATTCAAATAGATTCACCATTAAAATTAATTCCCAAAGAAGGGGTTTATGCGGTAGACGTATTTCTTAAAAATCAAACGTATAAAGGAATGATGAATATAGGAAATCGTCCGACTATTAACGGACAATATCGTACTATAGAAGTACATTTGTTTGATTGTAATTTTGAGTTTTATGGAGAGGATATAACTGTTATTTTACAATATTATCTTAGAAGCGAACAAAAATTCGACTCACTTGACTCACTAAAAAAACAATTAGAAGAGGATAAAAGGCAAGTTTTTCTTAAAAAAAATTAAACAATTTTAGTATTTTGTTAAAACATTCTCTTTAATTCCTTTAAAAACACAATTCGTCACGAAGTGTGATTTTTTCCTTGATTCATATCTTTTATTATAACTACTTTTGCGGCTGTTTTATTAAAGCTGCAGTTATTAATATTACAAGAAATATTTTTTAAAAACAATTGGAGATCAGATACCAAAAAAAACGAGGCGTAACCGAAAAGCCAGATGAGTAGGGTTTTATATATAGTAGTATTATGAAAAAGAATATAGCAGAGTTTATAGGTACATTTTGGCTTGTATTAGGAGGTTGTGGAACAGCTATGTTAGCTGCAAATTTTGGGACTGTTGGAGTTGGGTTGACAGGGGTTTCTTTTGCCTTTGGATTAACCGTTTTAACTATTGCGTATTCATTTGGACATATTTCTGGAGCTCATTTAAATCCAGCTGTTACAATTGGTCTTTGGGCTGGAGGTAGAATCCATTCAAAAGAAATTTTACCTTACGTTGTCTCTCAAATTGCAGGTGCAATTCTTGCAGCAGGTGTTCTTTATGTAATTGTAACAGGAAATGGAGGGGTAATAGGTGATTTTGCGGCTAATGGTTATGGAGAGCATTCGCCAGGTAAGTATAGTATGGTGTCCGCTATTGTAACAGAGTTCGTTATGACTTTTATGTTCTTGTTGATCATTTTAGGAGCTACAGATTCAAGAGCGAATACAGGATTTGCAGGAATAGCAATTGGTTTAGCGTTAACTCTTATTCATTTAATAAGTATACCTGTTACCAATACATCTGTAAATCCAGCAAGAAGTATCAGCCAAGCTATATTTGTAGGTGGTTGGGCTATTTCTCAACTTTGGCTTTTTGTTGTAGTTCCGGTAGTTGCTTCTTTTTTAGCAGGTTCTGTTTACAAATATTTTAAAGCAGATTAAAATAATTTTACTTGCAAGAATTATAAGGAAATACGAATGTTTAATTGTCTGAACACATTAGATTTTTTTAGTATATTCCTTATGGTTGCTTTTTTAGTTAAAGTAAAAAAGACTAAGTTTTAATGCAATTTTTTGTTAGCGAAATTAGTTTCCTCATCTTTGAAACAGATGTTTTTAGCTGATAAAAAAAATCTAAATAATAATATATTTTGAAGTTATATTATGATAAAAAAAATTACAAGATCAAAACTAATAAAAATATATAGTTTTCTTTTCCTTTTTTCCCCAATATCAAAAGTTTTTTCTCAAAACGATACAGTCAAAAAAATGACAGTTAGTGCTTATGGAGAATTGTATTATAGTTACGATTTTTCAAAGCCTGAAAATCATGAAAAATCAAACTTCGTTTATAGTCATAAAAGACATAACGAACTCAATTTTAATTTACTTTTGTTAAAACTAAATTACAAAGACGAAAATATTAGAGCTAATTTAGGATTAATGGGAGGTAATTACGCAACTTATAATTTAAGTGCTGAACCAACTTGGGCGCAGTTTATTTATGAAGCAAATATAGGAGCAAAATTATCTAAAAAACGTAATTTGTGGCTAGATGTAGGAGTTTTGCCATCTCATATAGGGTTTGGAAGTGCTATTGGTGCTGATTGTTGGACCTTAACAAGAAGTTTGATTACAGAAGGCTCTCCTTATTATGAAGCTGGAGTTAGAGTGTCCTATCAATCGCCAAACGAAAAAATTTATCTAGCTGCTTTATATCTGAATGGTTGGCAAAGAATAAAAAAACCGGATTTTATTCAAAGGCCATCTTTTGGGGGACAAGTCACTTTTAAGCCTAATAAAAAAATGTTACTTAATTATAGCAATTTTATTGGTACTGACAAGCCTGATAGCATAAATGCGGTTCGAACTTTTCATAATTTATATATGCAATATGAGCCATCTGATAAATTGGGGATAATTGCAGGTTTTGATATTGGATCAGATAAGTATGATGCTACAAATTATGGAACGTGGTATGGACCAATTGTAATGCTAAAAAGCCAAGTTAATAAGAAAATGATTGCTGCTTTTAGAGCTGAGTATTATAGCGATAAAAATCAAATCATAGTTCCGACAGGAACACCAAATGGTTTTCAAGTATTAGGATTTTCCTCTAATTTAGATTATGATCTTAACGAAAAATTAAAATTCCGATTTGAAGCTAAAACATTCAATTCAAAAGATCGTATATTTAATAATGATAATAATAATTATTCTATAACTACAAGTTTAATATTCAGAACGTAATTGCCAATTTCTCTAAATTAAATTTATTTTTATAAGATAAAAGTTGTTTTATTACCGCCTTTATGTTAAACGAATTGTGTATTTTTGACCCCTAAATAATCTATTTATGAGTATTACAAGACATAATTGGAGTAAAGAAGAAATTATTGAAATATACAATCAGCCATTGATGGACTTGCTTTATCAAGCAGCCACTATTCATAGAGAAAATCACGACCCCAATACGGTGCAAGTATCAACACTCTTGTCAATAAAAACGGGTGGATGTCCGGAAGATTGCGGTTATTGTCCTCAGGCAGCACGTTATCATACGGATATAGAAGGAAATGATCTAATGACTGTTAACCAAGTAAAAGCACAGGCGTTAAGAGCAAAAGAGTCAGGCTCTTCAAGGGTGTGTATGGGAGCTGCTTGGAGAAATGTAAAAGATGGGCCAGAATTTGATCAAGTATTAGAAATGGTTCGTACAATCAATAAATTAGATATGGAAGTTTGTTGTACGCTAGGTATGCTTACTGAAAATCAAGCACAACGATTAGCAGAAGCAGGGTTATATGCTTACAACCATAACTTAGATACTTCTGAAGACTATTATAAAGAAGTAATTTCAACACGTGGATTTGAAGATCGTATAAAAACAATTGAAAATGTACGTAAAACAAATGTAACTGTTTGCAGTGGCGGTATTATAGGAATGGGAGAAAGTGTAGAAGATAGAGCGGGTATGTTAGTTGCTTTATCTACTTTAAACCCACAGCCAGAGTCAGTTCCTATTAATGCTTTAGTAGCGGTAGAAGGGACTCCTATGGAAAATGAAAGACCTGTTGAAATTTGGGAAATGATCAGAATGGTAGCTACAACCAGAATTGTTATGCCTGAAACACAAGTTCGACTTTCAGCAGGGAGAACTCAAATGTCAAGAGAAGGACAAGCGATGTGTTTTTTTGCAGGTGCAAATTCAATCTTTGCTGGGGATAAGCTACTGACTACCCCTAATCCAGATGTGAATGAAGATATGAAAATGTTTGAGTTACTAGGATTAAATCCTCAAAAGCCTTTTATTAAGCTAATGCAGCCTAAAACAGTAGAGGCATGTGATTCAGAATATCAATCTTTAGGAGAAAAACCAAAATGGTCTAGGCCTGGACACCAAATAGAACGCAATTTAGCCGTTACAAATAAGAAATAAAAGAAAAAGCTCCTAATTAAACTTTAGGAGCTTTTTTTATACTCTTTCTAAAAAAGTAAAATGATAATAATATTGTTAAAATAATAAAAACCAGTAGGTGTTCATCTATCGGAAGACCAGGAGGAACAGCCCTCTTTAAAGGAGGTGGAGGTTCTGGAATTGTAGCTGCAAAAGAGAATGTGTTGACTAATGCCATGATTAACAAGTGTATAGTGTGATTGTTCTTTTTCTTCATATACGGTAAATATATATATAAAAAAAAATAGTTGCAAAAATATTTTTGCAACTAAGATAAACTAATTCTCTAAATTTTTAATTAATTCCTTGATTTTGATTTCTAGCTCTTCTGCTAATTCAGGATTGTCTTTTATTAAAGATTTAACGGAGTCACGGCCTTGACCGAGTTTTGTTTCTCCGTAGCTAAACCATGATCCCGACTTTTTGATAACTTCAAACTCAACTGCTAGGTCTAATATTTCTCCTGTTTTAGAAACACCTTCGCCATACATAATGTCAAATTCTGCTGTTTTAAAAGGAGGTGCTACTTTATTCTTAACAATTTTAACTTTGGTGCGATTGCCTAATACATTTTCACCATCTTTAATTTGTGAAGAACGACGAATATCTAAACGTACCGATGCGTAAAATTTAAGGGCATTACCTCCAGTTGTCGTTTCAGGATTTCCAAACATTACACCTATTTTATCGCGAAGCTGATTAATGAAAAATACAGTACAATTCGTTTTGCTAATAGTTGCTGTTAATTTACGTAGGGCTTGTGACATCAAACGAGCGTGTAATCCCATCTTAGAATCGCCCATATCGCCTTCAATTTCACTCTTTGGAGTAAGTGCGGCAACAGAGTCTATAACCACAATATCTACAGCTCCAGATCGAATTAAACTTTCAGCAATTTCTAAGGCTTGTTCTCCATTGTCAGGTTGTGAAATAATAAGGTTGTCAATGTCTATTCCTAATTTTTCTGCATAAAAACGATCAAATGCGTGTTCAGCATCTATAAAAGCAGCAATTCCTCCTGCTTTTTGAGCCTCAGCAATCGCATGTAATGTAAGTGTTGTCTTACCTGATGATTCAGGTCCAAATATTTCTATAATACGACCTTTAGGATAGCCGCCAACACCTAATGCAAGATCTACTCCAAGAGACCCCGAAGAAATAACTTCTACTTCTTCTATTGCTTTGTCTCCCATTTTCATCACGGTGCCTTTACCGTATGCTTTATCTAACTTATCTAAAGTAAGCTGTAGTGCTTTTAGTTTAGCCTCTTTTTCTGAACTCATCTTTTTTGAATTTGCAAGGTGTTAAAATTATAATTGCTTGGCAATAGCCTGAGCAATTACTTTAAATTCGTCGTCTGACAGTTTTACTTTATTAGTAAAACGAGCATCATCCATCATGTTTAATGGTATTAAATGTACATGCGTATGTGGAACTTCTAAACCAATTACGGTCATGCCTACTCGTTTGCAAGGAATTGCCTTTTCAATTGCAGTAGCTACTTTTTTTGAAAAAGCCATTAAGCCTAAATAAAGTTCGTCATCCATTTCAAAAATCTTATTGATTTCTTTTTTAGGAATACAAAGAGTGTGTCCTTTCGTATTTGGGTTTACATCTAAAAAGGCTAAATAATCATCGTTTTCCGCTATTTTATAGCAAGGAATTTCACCGTTTATAATTTTTGTAAAAATAGAAGCCATTGGGATATGTATATGGTTAGTCTCTAGTAATTTCTAAAACTTCAAATTTTAAAACACCATTAGGTACTTTAATTTCTGCAATTTCACCTACTGATTTTCCTAATAAACCTTTTCCTATAGGAGAGGTAACAGAAATTTTATTTTTCTTTAAATCAGCTTCGCTTTCTGCAACTAATTGATAAGTTAATTCGATCCCGTTTGCTTGATTTTTTATCTTAACGTTAGATAAAACTAATGCCTTTGATAAATCTAATTGGGATTCATCTATTAATCGAGCATTAGCGTATAGCTCTTCCATTTTGGCAATTTTCATTTCCAAAAGGCCTTGTGCTTCCTTAGCTGCATCGTATTCTGCATTTTCTGATAAATCGCCCTTATCGCGAGCCTCTGCAATGGCTTCCGATGCTTTTGGACGTTCTACAGATTTTAAATAGTCTAGTTCTTCTTTTAACTTTTTTAATCCTTCTGCTGTATAATAAGATATTTTACTCATAACATCATTGTATTGTATAAATAGAAAAAATCCCATTGTAGCGGGATTTCTCGCAAAGATACTATTTTTTATTTAGTTAGTAATTTAATTGAGTGATTCAACGTTATACAAATGTAAATAATTTAAATTTGTTGCAAAAAAATTCAAAAAAAAACCATGAAAAAATATTTTTTGATAATTATTTTAATTCTTGTTTTTGGTTGTGATAAGAATAATGTTGTAAATAGCGCAAACCCATATTTAGCAAATAACAGTTTTTCAATCGATCTAAATCCTTCACTTCCCTCCTATAATAAACTTAATTATCCAGGAGAACCTCTACTGATTGCTATCCCTGGAGTAGGTATTCAAGGAATTCTTGTAATGAAAACAGGAGGTGCAGGGGATTTTGTTGCTTGGGAAGCAAGCTGCCCTCTTCAGTATCCTACTGATTGCTCAAAATTAAATCTAAAAGGGATTAGTGCGCAGTGTACTTGCGATAATAGCGAGTTTAATTTATATACAGGCGATGGAGGAAAACAATATCCTCTAAAAAGATACAATGTGCAAAATTTAAACGGAATAATTAGAATTTATAATTAATTTTTTTTTACCACTTTTTTTCCGAAATTTGTATGATATGAAGTCTATATTTGAAGATTTGTTAGCTCATTTAAAGTTTTTTATAAAAAGAAACCCTGAATGAGTTTGGCGGGAGATCTGTTTTTAATTATTAAAGTTAACTATAATTAAAAAAAATATTTTTAAAATGGTCTAATTAACACATTATATGCAATGCCTATATATCACAAATTAGGAAAAATTCCCCACAAGCGTCATATTCAATTCCGTAAAGAAAATGGCGATTTATATTACGAACAACTTTTTGGAACTATTGGTTTTGATGGTATGTCAACTAATATGTACCATGAGTACAGACCTACAATGGTAAAAGAAATAAGAGGACAGTATTCTGTGGCTCCTAAAATTGCAAAAGCCAATAATATACAGTCTTACCGCTTACGCGGTTTTCAAATACCTCCTCAAGATGATTTTTTAGAAAGTAGAAAAATTGTTTTAACAAATTCTGATTGTCATATTGTTTTAGCAGCTCCTAGAAAATCTACTACCGACTATTTTTATAAGAATACGGATTCTGATGAGGTTGTCTTTATTCATAAAGGAACAGGTAAGTTAAGAACAATGTTAGGTAATCTGGATTTTAAATACGGAGATTATTTAGTCATTCCTAGAGGTGTAATTTATAAAATGGATTTTGATACTGAGGACAACCGATTATTTATTGTAGAATCTAGAAGACCTGTGTACACCCCAAAACAATATAGAAATTGGTTTGGACAACTGTTAGAACATTCTCCCTTTTGTGAACGTGATATTCGTAGACCAGAAGAGTTAGAAAGTTATAATGAAAAAGGAAATTTTTTGATTAAAATAAAAAAGAAAGATGAAATTTTTGATGTAACTTATGCTTCGCACCCTTTTGATGTAGTAGGGTATGATGGATATAATTATCCCTATGCTTTTTCTATTCACGATTTTGAACCTATAACGGGGCGCATACACCTGCCGCCGCCTATACATCAAACATTTGAAACAGATGCTTTTGTGATTTGCTCATTCGTGCCGAGATTATACGATTATCATCCGCAATCAATTCCAGCACCTTATAATCATAGTAACATAGATGCTGATGAAGTGTTGTATTATGTTGATGGTGATTTTATGAGCCGTAATGATATAGAAGCAGGTCATATATCACTACATCCAGCAGGTATACCTCATGGGCCTCATCCAGGAGCTACTGAAAGAAGTATTGGTAAAAAAGAGACATTAGAATTGGCGGTAATGGTTGATACGTTCAAACCTTTGATGGTTACCGAAGAGGCTATGCAAATTGCCGATGATAAGTATTATCAGTCTTGGTTGGAGTAAAAAATAAAAAAAGTAAAAAAGAATAATAGAAAGAAGTGTTATTATTGTTTTCGCAACTCTCGTGTAAAATGAAAAAATATTTTGATGCTTCAATTTTAATGAAAAAAATATGTCACAAGAATTAAAATCAGTAGAATACGGTCTGGAAAAAATATTTGAAGGAGCGCAAGACTTTCTTCCTCTTTTAGGTACAGATTATGTAGAATTATATGTGGGAAACGCTAAGCAGGCAGCTCATTTTTATAAAACAGCTTTTGGATTTCAGTCATTAGCGTATGCGGGTCTAGAAACAGGAGTAAAAGACCGTGCGTCTTACGTCTTAAAACAAGATAAAATTCGTTTGGTGCTTACAACAGCTTTAAATAGTAATTCGCCTATTGGAGAACACGTAAAAAAACATGGAGATGGTGTTAAAGTAATAGCACTTTGGGTAGAAGATGCTCGTTCTGCTTTCGAAGAAACTACAAAAAGAGGAGCAAAGGTTTATTTTGAACCAATTGTTGAAAAAGATGAAAATGGCGAGGTAGTGCGTGCAGGAATCTATGGCGCTTATGGTGAAACGGTTTTTGTTTTTGTAGAAAGAAAAAATTACAATGGAGTATTTATGCCTGGATATAGTGAGTGGAAATCAGATTATAATCCAGAATCTGTAGGATTGAAATACATCGATCACATGGTTGGAAATACAGGTTGGAATCGTATGGATGAGGCTGTGAAATGGTTTGAGGACGTAATGGGATTTGTGAATTTCCTTTCTTTTGATGATAAGCAAATTACTACTGAATATTCCGCATTAATGTCTAAAGTTATGTCAAATGGAAATGGTAGAATTAAGTTTCCTATTAATGAACCAGCTCATGGCAAAAAACGTTCTCAAATTGAGGAATATTTAGATTTTTATGAAGATGAAGGAGTGCAGCATATTGCGGTAGCTACGGATGATATAATTAAAACAGTGGCGGATATGCGAGCAAGAGGGGTAGAGTTCTTAACCACGCCGCCACAAGCTTATTATGATGCGATTCCTGAGCGTTTAAAAGAGCACATGTCTAAGTTTAAAGAAGATATTAATGAACTTCAAAAATTAGGAATTATGATTGATGCTGATGAAGAAGGTTATTTGTTGCAAATATTTACTAGACCCGTTGAAGATCGACCAACATTGTTTTTTGAAATTATTCAAAGAATGGGAGCAAAAGGATTTGGTGCGGGTAACTTTAAAGCGCTATTTGAGTCTATTGAAAGAGAACAAATGCTGAGAGGAACTTTGTAAAAAATATTTCAAAATAAAATAGAGATTATCCTTAATTGCTAGGTAATCTCTGTTTTTTTAGATCCTATTCAATATCCAAATTACATCTTTAAGTAAAACTCTTGTGTTAATTGAATGTATTCTTCGGTATAGTTATGTCTTGAATTTTCTATTATTAATTCGTCTATCAAAGGTTCTTGCTTAATACGTGTAAAAGCTATTAAACTTCTTTTTGTTTCAGATTTTGGGGTTCCCTTTACTCTTGTAATTCGTAAAGGATATAATGAACGCTCTTGACAAAGGCTTTGGATTTTGTTTTCTTCTGAAAAAGGAATTATAAGGGCAAATATACCTTGATCTGAAAGAAAAAAATCAGCAGCTTCAATTAATTCTTCAAATGGAAGTGACTCTTCAAAGCGAGCTCTATCACGCGATTCGGTGTTGCTTTTATAATCAGTAGTGTAAAAAGGAGGGTTTGATACAATTAAATCATATTCTTCATCTATTTCGTCTACAAATTCGTCTAGTCCAGCATGATAACAGTAAAGACGATCATTCCAAGGGGATTGTTCAAAATTATCGACGCACTGTTCGTAGGCCTCATCGTCAATTTCTATAGCATCTATTTGTTCAGCTTGTGTTCTTTGTGCTAACATAAGAGCTATTAGCCCAGTGCCAGTACCTATGTCTAAAATAGAATGGGGGTTGTTGAAAATAGGTGTCCAAGCACCTAATAAAACACCATCTGTGCCTACTTTCATGGCACATCGGTCCTGTTGAATACTGAATTTTTTGAATTGAAACATGACTGAATATAGTATGAAAAAACTCTTGTTTAACAAGATTCTAATTTTGCTATTTCGGACCTAAGAAAATTACATAATACCAATAACGTGACTTTTCTTTTCGTTAAGGAGGAGCTGTCTGTTCCTTTTGAATAGCTTTTTTGTAAACTATAGTTTTTGGAATAAGTTATTTTAAATAAAGATCAACAAGTCCCTCAGGAGTGTTTAATAGAATTGTTTTGTTATTTCGATTGAGTTCTATTATAAATTCGTCTATCATAGGAACCAAAACTTCAATTCCTTCTTTTTCTATTTCAAAAAGAGGTTGAGCAGCACTGTCATTAATAGCTACTATGTTGCCAATATAGCCTAGGCGTTGATCTAAAACTTTGTATCCTATTACTTCGTGATAGTAAAACTTATTACCTTCTAATGGCGGAAGCATAGAAAGGGGTAGATAGACTTCCTTGCCTATTATTTCGTCGGCTTCTTCCTCTGAATTTATGTCTTCAAATTTTACTTTTAAAAAAGTGCCTTTGTGGAGTTGTGTTTTTTCTATAAAAAAGGGAACCAAGTCTTTGTTGTACGCAACAAAGACTGATTCCAGTTCTTCATACATTTCGGGTTCATCCGTATCTAAATAGATTAAGACCTCGCCCTTGAAACTGAATTTTTTAGCGATTTTACCCAAATAAAAACAATCATCTTTACGCATAAGACCGCCAATTATAATTAAGCTTCTGTTTCTTCGTTGTTAGTTTCTTCTACAACTGGAGTTTCTTCTGTAACTTCAGCTGCCTTAGCTGCTTCGGCTTGAGCTGCCATACGCTTTTCGTTAGCTTCTTTTTCAGCTTTTAAAGCATCTGCTTTAGCGTCTGCCTTAGATTTAGCTAAACCATCTTTTTTAGCGTCTACTTTAGTCGCTTTTTCGTCTAACCATGCTGTAAATTTAGCTTCTGCTTGTTCAGGAGTTAAAGCACCTTTGCGAACACCACCTTCTAAATGATGTTTTAACAGTGCACCTTTGTAAGAAAGAATAGCTCTAGCAGTGTCAGTAGGCTGAGCACCATTGAATAACCATGTTACTGCTTTGTCAACATTTAAGTCAATAGTTGCAGGGTTAGTGTTTGGATTGTAAGTTCCTATTTTGTCTAAGAATTTACCATCTCTTTTTGAGCGTGAATCCGCTGCCACAATCCAGTAAAAAGGTTTTCCTTTTTTACCATGTCTTTGTAATCTAATTCTAACTGGCATAATTAATTGGATTAAATTGAGGTTCCCGACCTCGGTTATTTAAGGGTGCAAATATACGGATTATTTTGATTTTCAAAAGGCTAAATAATATTTTGTTTTCTTTTTGAAATTAGATTGATAAATATTGAGTTAATATCTCTTATTTTTGCTTTTTATAAAATTCAAAATGAGAAATAGTACGTGTCTTTTTTTGCTTTCATTGTTTGGAATTTCTTGTCAAGACGATGTTACCTTTAATAACCAAGCGTTTCAAGTAACTATAGGGAATAGTTTGTGGAAAGCTAATAGTAAAAGTGCTAAAATAAATGTTTCAGGAGTGTTAACATTGGAAGGGAGTTCGTCTACCCATAGCTTGAAAATTCAGGTTAATAATAGCCAAGTAGGGACTTATTCTTTAGGGACTGCTAGTCAAAATGCACTCGTTGTTTATAGCGGGATTAATCAAAATGCGCAGAGTTTTTCAACAGGAATAGGAAAAGGGCCTGTTAGTGAAACAGAAATTATAACTAGAGGTACGGGCTATCTCACTGGGAAAATTGTAAGCGTTTCAGGAGGATCTGGTACAGGATTGAAAGTAAATATAGATGTTGATCCGAAAGGTTTAATTTCTGAAGTTACTTTGGCAAATCCAGGAAAAGACTATAAAGTAGGTGATTTGGTTACTGTGAATGGAGGAAATAATGATGCTGAACTTAAAATTATTAGTACAACCAATAGTGGAGGGCAAATTGTTATTACTGAAAATACAGGTACAACTATTTCGGGAACTTTTACATTTACCGCTTTTAATTCTGGTTCTGGAATTGTTATAGGTGGTAGAGAGGGAGTTTTTTATAAAATACCTATTTCTAGATAAATTTTAACGAACGGAGGTGCGCTTTTTTGTTTTGTAATAGGAATGATTGTTAGTTAATTAAAACAATAAAGCTTTTTTGTTTAGTGTTTTTTTAATGAATTGTTTTAATAAATCGTTTTTTAGAATATATTTGCTGATAAATAATATTATGTTAGTGATTTTTTTGTAATATCACAGCTGATTGTTTTGGGGTTTCCAAAATATGTAATTAACCTAATTATTAAAGAAATGATTAAAAAATTTATGTTACTAGGAGCAGTAGCTCTTTCATTAGCAACTAATGCTCAAGATTCAAAAAGAGGGTTTTATTTAAAAGCAGGTGGGTCTTATTTTGTTCAAACTGTTGGAACTGAATTTCCTGTTGTAAGTGGTTTGGCAGCAACAAATGAAACAACGTTAGTAACCGTTGGTAGTACTGGTGTTTCATCAAGTTTAGTTTCTAAAGAATCTATTACAGGTTCTTTTGGTGAAGGTTCAAGAACTAATCTTGTTGGAGGATTTCGTTTTTCAGAACGTTTAGGAGTTGAAATGGGAGTGCATTACTACATGAGTGCTTCTAAAACTATGGCAGAAAGACATGTATCTATTAAAACGCCTGTTTCATCTATTGGTGATTTTGATGCTGTTGTAAGTGGTAAAATTAGAGCATTAGATTTATCGCCTTCAGTTGTGTTGTATTTAGGAGAGGTGGGTAAGTTTGAACCTTATACTAAAGTGGGGGTTATTTTGCCTGTATTTGGTGATTTAACAATAAAATCTACTACAAAATCTACTATACCAGCACCCTATGCTTTAAATCCTGCTTTCTCTAAATATAAAAATTCAGAAAGAACAGACGTAGTAAAGCCTAATCCTACAATTGGTTTTGTGGCTTCTGTTGGTACTTCGTATAAAATAGCTCCAAAATTATCAGCTTATGCTGAAATTGAATATAGAAATTTTACGGTACATGGAAAAACAAAAGAAACAACAGGGTATATGGTAGAAGGAGTAGATCAATTATCTAATTTGCCTTATTCAGAGTCTCATACAAATTATGTTAATCAGTTAAATGGAACTTCTAATAATTCGGAAACAAATCCAACTGGCTTCGATTCAACAAGACCTAAAGATGAGTTGAGTTCGTATGTAGGTATCAGTGGGATTGGTTTGTCATTAGGTATGCGTTATAATTTCTAATAATTTTACGTGTTAGATGTATAAAAAGAGGGACTAGAGGGATGTAGTTTTGTTATTCCAAAAGGAGGTTAGAACGAAGTGAACAGGCGAAAAAAATACATAGTACTGATAATGTCACTTTGACGACAGGATAAGTGGTAAATCAGACGTTAAGTTGCTGCTTTTTAGAGCTCTCTTTGTTTTCTATTTGTTTTAGCTATAGAGCTATTTTAATTATTAATATTGATGTGTATTTGTAATTGAAATAAAATAGTAAATTTGTCTAACAATTAAAAAGATAGAACATGGCATTAGCAATTACAGATGCTACATTTGATGAGGTAGTATTACAATCAGACAAACCAGTTTTAGTGGATTTTTGGGCAGCTTGGTGCGGGCCTTGTCGTATGGTAGGTCCCGTTATTGACGAAATTGCAACGGAATATGAAGGAAAAGCAGTAATTGGTAAGGTAGATGTCGATGCCAATCAAGAGTTTGCTGCAAAGTATGGCGTACGTAATATTCCTACTGTTTTGATTTTTCAAAATGGTGAAGTGGTAGGTCGTCAAGTAGGTGTAGCTCCTAAAGATACTTATGCTAAAGCAATTGATGCGTTGTTGTAATAAAATATAAGTAAAACTTAAAAGGTCTAACAAATGTTAGGCCTTTTTTTGTGTCATATTCTGTATATTTGAGTTATGAATTTAGAATCTCAAATTAAAACTATCTCTAGCTTTCAACATCTAGAGCTTTTGGCTAATCAGATTGTAGAAGGCTTTATTTCAGGTATGCATAAGTCGCCTTTTCATGGTTTTTCAGCTGAATTTGCGGAACATAAAATATATAATTCAGGAGAAAGTACAAAACATATTGATTGGAAGTTGTATGCAAAAACAGATCGTTTATATACTAAGTGTTATGAAGAAGAAACCAATTTGCGTTGTCATTTAATTCTTGATAATTCTTCCTCTATGCACTATCCGTTGCTCGAAAAAGAGCAATTGTTTTATGAAAATAAAATTGGTTTCTCTGTCTTAGCATCTGCTGTTTTAATGAATTTATTAAAAAGGCAACGAGATGCTGTAGGATTAAGTATTTATTCAGATCATTACGAATATTATGCGCCAGAAAAAGGGAGTGACCGCCATCATAGAATGTTGTTGGATAAATTGGATAGGCTTTTGGCGGATAAGCCTGTTTATAAAAAAACAGACACCATTACATATCTACATCAGATAGCCGAAAAATTACATAAGCGTTCGATGGTAATGCTTTTTACAGATATGTTTCAGTCGGAAGACGAGGAACGCTTGTTTAAGGCGTTACAACATTTGAAATACAACAAACATAAAGTGGTGGTGTTTCATGTAGTAGATTATAAAACAGAATTTAATTTGCATTTTGATAATCAACCCCGCAAATTTGTAGATTTAGAAACTAATGAAGAAATAAACTTATTTGAAGAGGGGTTAAGTAATGAATATCAAAAAATGATGACTTCTTATTTTGAAAGGATAGCCAATACTTGTTCATTGTATAAAATTAAGTATGTGCCTGTTTCAATTGAAGGAAAATTCGAAAAAATAATGACATCTTATCTGGTTGAAAAACAAGCTTTTATTTAATTTTTTTGAAGAAAAACAAAAAAAAGTTTTTTTTTCTCTTGCAAAACAAAAAAACAGTCGTATATTTGCACCGCAATAACGCACAAGGTTTGGTAGTTCAGTTGGTTAGAATACATGCCTGTCACGCATGGGGTCGCGGGTTCGAGTCCCGTCCAGACCGCGAAATTGGGAATATTTTTAGAAGCGCTCTTCGGAGCGCTTTTTTGCCCAAAAAAAGATTTTAAAATTAGTTGTGTTGTTTAGTTCCGAGTAAAATCGGAATGGTTTAGTAGTTAGACCAATGAAAAGCTTTCCGTTTAGGGGAGCTTTTTTTATTTAAATATCTTTTTAAGGATCAAGTTCAAATGTCTTGATCCAAAATAATCTTAATTTGTAAGTAAGGTAAAAAAGAAAATATCTTTTAAAATAGTATTTTTGCATTCAAATTTTATAGAAATGTTTAGAAGTCATACTTGTGGCGAATTAAATGCGTCACATATCAATACAGAAGTTACCCTTGCAGGATGGGTTCAGAAATCTCGAGATAAAGGTTTTATGATATGGGTTGATTTACGTGATCGTTACGGAATTACTCAGCTCATTTTTGACGAAAGTCGTACGGATAAAAAGGTAATGGAATTAGCTAAAACTTTAGGTCGTGAATTTGTGGTTCAAGTGAAAGGAACTGTAATAGAACGCGAGTCTAAAAATTCGAATATACCTACGGGGGATATAGAAATCTTAGTAAAAGAGCTAATTGTTTTAAATCAAGCACAATTACCACCTTTTACAATTGAGGACGAGACAGATGGAGGAGAAGAATTGCGTATGAAATATCGTTATTTGGATATTCGTCGTAATCCAGTAAAAAATAGTTTACTATTCCGTCATCGCGTGGCTATGGAAGTAAGAAATTATCTTTCTAATCAAGGCTTTTGCGAGGTAGAAACACCTTATTTAATAAAGTCAACTCCAGAAGGAGCTAGAGACTTTGTGGTGCCTTCACGTATGAATCCAGGGCAATTTTATGCGTTGCCACAATCGCCACAAACATTCAAACAATTGTTGATGGTAGGAGGTATGGATAAATATTTTCAAATTGTAAAATGTTTCCGTGATGAGGATTTGCGTGCTGATCGTCAACCTGAGTTTACTCAAATTGATTGTGAAATGGCGTTTGTTGAACAAGAGGATATTTTAAATATGTTCGAAGGCTTAACACGTCATTTGTTAAAAGAAGTAAAAGGAATAGAAGTAGATAAATTTCCTAGAATTACTTATGATTATGCGATGAAAACCTATGGTAATGATAAACCAGATATTCGTTTTGGGATGAAGTTTGGAGAGTTAAATACGGTGGCGCAACATAAAGAATTTGGTGTTTTTAATTCAGCTGAGTTAGTAGTAGGTATTGCAGTGCCAGGGGGAGCTTCTTTTACTCGTAAGGAAATTGATGCTTGGATTGAATGGGTAAAACGCCCACAAGTAGGAGCTTCGGGAATGGTATACTGTAAATGCGAAACAGATGGTTCTTTCAAATCATCCGTAGATAAATTTTACGATCAAGAAGACTTAAAGAAATGGGCAGAGATAACTAATGCTAATGCAGGAGATATTATCTTTGTTTTATCTGGGCCAGCTTATAAAACACGTACACAATTAAGTGCTTTACGTATGGAGTTAGCTAACCAAATGGGATTACGTAAACCCAATGAGTTTGCTCCATTATGGGTGGTTGATTTTCCTTTATTAGAATGGGATGAAGAAAGTGGTCGTTACCATGCAATGCACCATCCATTTACATCGCCAAAGCCAGAGGATGTTCATTTAATAGGAACAGAACCTGGGAAAATTAGAGCCAATGCTTATGATATGGTCCTAAACGGAAATGAAATTGGAGGAGGTTCAATACGTATTCATGATAAAGACTTGCAAGCAAAAATGTTTGAGCTTCTTGGATTTTCAAAAGAAGAAGCAGAAAATCAATTTGGATTCTTAATGAATGCCTTTCAATATGGCGCACCACCACACGGAGGGTTGGCTTTTGGATTGGATCGCTTAGTGGCTATTCTAGGAGGTCAAGAAACCATTCGTGACTTTATTGCTTTTCCTAAAAATAATTCAGGTAGAGATGTTATGATTGATGCCCCTTCAGTTTTAGATTTGAAACAATTAAACGAACTGTTTATTGCTTCGATAACTGAATAATCATATAATTTTTATAAATTTGATGCAAGAGGGTGTCTGAAAAGGTTGAAATGATATTATGACCTTTTCGGGCAGCCCTTTTTTAATTTTTAAAAGATGAAAATGAGAATAACCTCCCTAGTGGTAGTTTTATTATGTACTGCAAATTCTTTTGCTCAAGATAAAAAAACAATAACTAAAATCACTGAATTTCTAAAAAAACGAGAAATTGAATTGGTGAAAAAATATGGTTCAAGTCCCGAATATGAAAAAGAGCAAAGAGGAAAAAGAAAATTTATTTTGCGTGAAATTGATTTGAATAATGATAAGAAAAAGGATTATTTTGTATTCTTTAATAACTCCTGTGGAAATGGCGGTTGTGATGCCTTAATCTTAGATTCAAACTTAAAAATAAAAGGAGATTTCTCTTTGGTTGAAACGCCTGTAATAGCAAAAGCCAAAATTGTAAATGGATGGAAGGTACTTAATATAAGTTCAACAGGAATGCGTGAAGTAATTTTTAATAAGCAAAAGCAAGCTTATCCTGAAGAAGGTATAGCCAATCTTAAATTTATTCGATACAAAAAAGAAAAAGGAGACGAGATAATTATTGAGCAACCTAAAAGTATTTGGAAAGAAATGAAATCTTATTTGTATTAAGATATGAAAAACCTCTTGTTTACACTTTTAAATCAGCACCAGTTGTTTGAAAAAACTTTACTGTTGAAAAGAAACGAATATTTGGTTGTAAATGGGAGTATTGATACTAATGTTTATTTTGTGAAAGACGGAAGCCTGAAAATTTCCGTCTTCAATACAGAAGAACAGATTATTCGTTTTGGTTATAAGGGTGATTTTGTTGCTTGTTTAGATAGTTTTTTTTCTGATAAACCAACTGTTTTTTCGATTCAAGCTATAAAAAAAACTATAGTTCTAAAAGTAAATAAAAATAAATTCAAGGCATTAATGTATGCTAATATAGAAACTTTAAAGGTTTGGAATGAGGTGTTAGAAGACTTAATTTTACAACAGTTAGAACGAGAAATGGATTTACTTACGGTTTCTGCTAAAGAACGATTAGAGCGTATTCAACTACGTAATCCACTAGTGTTTCAGGAAATTCCTCATAAACTTATCGCAAATTATCTTCGTATGTCACCCGAAACATTATCAAGATTGAAAAGTCTTGATGTGTATCAAGAAAATTTAAAATAATAAAAAGGAAATTTGTAGTAATTATCATTGCTATGAAAACAACTACACAAATTTTGCTAAGTGAATTAAAGAAACAAGTGCAAACTCATATTGATTATGTAACTACCCTAAAAGAAGAGAACTTAGATTTTTTACAATACCGAAATTCATCTACTTCTTGGAATATTTTAGAATGTATAGAACATTTGAATCTTTATGGTGATTATTATTTGCCAGAAATAGAAAAAGTTATTTCTAAAAGTAAATTTAGACCTAAAATTTATTATACATCAGGTTGGTTAGGAGATTATTTTGCAAAGAGCATGCTGTTGGGTGCTAAAACAAGTAAAATGAAAACATTTAAGGATAAAAATCCTCTAAAAATACCTTTGGATAAAACAACAATTGACAGATTTTTAAATCAACAAAAACAATTGCTAGATCTATTAAAGAAAGCGGAAAGTATAGATCTTGAGAAGGAAAAAATAAAGATAAGTATTGCTCGTTGTTTGAGTATACAATTAGGAGATAGCTTTCGTTTTATAATTAATCATGATGAACGCCATATTGTTCAGTGTCAAAAAATAATCCATAAACTTTTGAATATAAGACTTTGATATCTCGACAAAAAGTCTATCTTTGATAATTATTAATTTTTTATTTTTTTTAGAATGCTAACAGGCAAAGTGAAATTTTTTGTAGAGTCTAAAGGTTTTGGATTCATTACAAACGACGAAACTGGATCAGACATCTTCGTTCACATTACTGCAACAGGTGGTAAAGAGCTTAAAGAAGGACAAAAAGTTTCGTACAACGAAGAAGACGGACGTAAAGGTAAAGTAGCTACTAACGTAGTTGTTATCGAATAATATATATTATTTTAGATTACCGGAATGTTACACCGCTCCTTTTATGGGGCGGTTTTTTATTCCTTTTTAAAATGTGTTTTTCAGATGACTAGGTGTTTCACCTATTTTAGAATTATCTCCTTTTTTTGAAAAAATCTTTCATCAAACGCGTACACTCATCCTGCATAATTCCTGTAACCACTTCTGTTTTAGGATGCAATTTAGCCCCCATAGCTTTATAACCTCTTTGTTCATCAGAAGCCCCATATACAATTTTTGAAATCTGACTCCAGTATAATGCGCCTGCACACATTTGACAAGGTTCTAAAGTAACGTACAGAGTACAGCCTTTTAGGTATTTTCCGCCTAAAAAATTGGCAGAAGCAGTTATGGCTTGCATTTCAGCATGTGCCGTAACATCATTGAGCATTTCTGTTAAATTGTGACTTCGAGCTATTACCCGATTGTCTATTACAATTACAGCTCCTACAGGAATTTCGCCTTCTTCAAAGGCTTTTTCAGCCTCTTGTAAGGCTTTTTTCATAAAATATTCGTCTGTAAAAATGTTTTCCATAAGAACAAAATTACAATTTTGGAATGATCTTTGTTTGTAATTCTGGTTGTTATGTTTAAAATATTTATACTATAACTACCTTATCCCTTTTGTAATGAAAATTAAAATTCAATAACGTCCCTAAAGCAGAAGACCGTTTTATCTTCTCTGTACTAAATTAATAATTGATTTTAGAGATAAAAGACATGGGAAATTTAATATTGTTTACCTTTACTAATAGTCTTAAAAAAATATAGAGAGGGGGACACCTATTAGATAAAATGACTTAAGATGTAGTAGAGGATGTTTTATAAAATCTAGAATAATAAATAGTTTTGATTAATTTTGCTTCTTATGGAAAGTACAATCTTAGACTCAATAAATTCTCCAAGTGATTTAAAAAAAATAGAAATCTTGCAATTACCTTCATTGGCAAAAGAATTGCGTGATTTTATTATAACGATCATTTCTCAAAAAGAAGGGCATTTAGGATCAAGTTTAGGCGTAATTGAATTGACAATTGCTTTGCATTATGTATTTAACACGCCTGAAGATTTATTGGTTTGGGATGTAGGACACCAAGCTTATGGACATAAGATTTTAACAGGTAGGAAAGAGGTGTTTCATACGAATCGAGATTTAAATGGTATCTCAGGATTTCCTAAACGTTCAGAAAGTGAATTTGATGCTTTTGGAGTAGGACATTCTTCTACTTCTATTTCAGCTGTTTTAGGAATGGCGATGGCTTCTCGACTCATAGGTGATTTAGATAAACAGCATATAGCGGTGATTGGAGATGCTTCTATAGCTTCTGGAATGGCTTTTGAAGCCCTGAATCATGCGGGCGATACAGATGCTAATGTTTTGATTATACTAAATGATAATGCCATAGGGATTGATCCAAGTGTAGGGGCTCTAAAAGACTATTTGACATCCTTTAAAGAAGGAACGCTACATACTGAAAATAATATTTTTAAAGCTTTAAATTTTGATTACTCAGGTCCTATTGATGGGCACGATATTCAATCATTGATTTCAGAGCTTAGTCGATTAAAAAAAGTTAAAGGACCCAAATTTCTTCATGTAATTACCACCAAAGGAAAAGGGTTACAATTAGCAGAAGAAAATCAAGTTAAGTATCATGCTCCAGGAAAATTTGATCCTCAAACAGGTAAAATATATCCAAAAGAAGAAGAAGGGTTTCCTCCTAAATTTCAAGACGTTTTTGGGAAAACATTAGTAGAATTGGCACAAGAGAATCAAAAAATTATAGGGGTAACACCTGCAATGCCATCAGGAAGTTCGATGAAATTTATGATGGAAACTTTCCCAGAACGTGCTTTTGATGTAGGAATTGCAGAGCAACATGCTGTAACTTTTTCTGCGGGTATGGCCACTCAAGGAATGATTGTTTTTTGCAATGTTTACTCTACCTTTTTACAAAGAGCTTACGATCAGGTTATTCATGACGTAGCATTGCAAAAATTGCCCGTTATTTTTTGTCTTGATAGAGCAGGTTTTGTGGGAGAAGATGGGGCTACCCATCATGGTTTGTACGATATTGCTTATTTGAGTTGTATACCAGATTTAGTTGTTACAGCACCACTAAATGAAGTAGAACTTCGTAATATGATGTATACTTTTCAATTAGGTATTAATATTCCTGTGAGTATTCGTTATCCAAGAGGTAGAGGGTTTGTTCAAAATTGGAAATTACCGTTTGAAAAAATAGAAATAGGAAAAGCAAAACAACTGCGTAAGGGTAAAAATGTAGCCGTTTTATCTACCGGAACTATTGGGAATAACGTGATCAAGGCTTTAGATGATTTAAAATTATATGAATTTTCTCATTATCATTTTCCTTTTGTTAAACCTTTAGATGAGGGTGTGTTACATGAAATAGGTCAAAATTATCAACAAATTATTACGGTTGAAGAAGGATGTCTTAAAGGGGGGTTTGGAACTCTTATAAGTTCATTTTTTACAGACAATAACTATTTAATTTCTATAAAAAGATTAGGTGTTCCTGATGAATTTATTGAACAAGGAACTATTAATGAATTGCATAAAATATCAGGAATTGATGTAGCAGGATTAAAAGAGTTATTACGTTTGTTTTAGATGGAAAAAATCTGAAAAGTATAAACTTTTAGTTAATTAAAGAGACTGTCTAAAAGGATGGTATTTCTCGTTTAACTCCGTTCAGAAGATAGACTATATATTGAAATGTTGTTTCTAGACAGTCTCTTTATTGTTACTATTCAAATGGTTACTAGAGATGATTTTATAGACTCGATTCTCTAGGGTAAAAGAACTTTAATAGAGTTTTTTTAACTTGGTGCCTACGATGTTGTTTGTACTTTTGGATACACTTTATTGTAAATTAAATTTATTCCAAAAGTATCTTTTGTGTAAACCGTATATTCTGACCTTGTATATTAAGAATATAAAATCCTTTTTGTAAAGAGTCTAAATTTATTGTTTTTAAATCACTAGTATTGTTGAGTTCTTCTGAATAAACAATTCGTCCGTTAATGTCATTAACCCTTAAAATTGAATGATCAATACTTCGATCAAAAGAAATATTTATTAAACCATTTGATGGATTTGGATAAATGTTGATCAGATCGTTTGAAACAAAATCTGTATCACTCAAAAGAATATTAGGAGGTAAGTCTGTGTGTAAAGACGTTGGGTTATCTTTTATACCTGCAACACCCGTATTACTTGCTCCAGATGAAGCGCTATAGCCTACTCCTCTTCTAGCAAAAACCCTCCAAATTAATTCATAATTTTGTCCCCCAGTGGCGGCTTGATCTGCGGCTAAAATAGCATCTCTACCCGTGATAAAACTTGGAGAACAACCATCAATTTTAATAGCGTCTAATACAATTTTCATTATTTTGTTGTTTCCACCTGTACCATTGTAAATATTACTATCATAACCATATTTGTTAATATAAGCCCATGTTAAATCCCATAAAATTGTAGCCCAAACAGTTCCAATAGCATGAACATTAATTTTTTCGGTCTTACTTATAGGGTCTGGATACCACATTTTATTTAAATCAGCGTATGTATAAGGGTTACTAGTCATATCTGTTGTATAAGGATATTTTCTGATACCTTTACCATTAGTGGGAAGGTTGTTAGTAAAAGTTCCTATGCTTTTTTTGTCACTTCCTTTATCGCCAGCTTTTATTTGCATCATTAACCAAAACCAATCAGACCATCCTTCACCCATTTGTTCGGAGCTATTTAAGCAATTACCTGAAAGTCTTGTAGAAATCCCATGTCCATATTCATGTGCTATAATTCCATTATCAAAATCGCCATCAGCATAGATGTTGTTTTTGTTCTCAAAGATTGCGCTTACACTACCTTCTGTTGTTAATACCTTAATTAATTCGTCTCCATCTGTTTTTGATAAACCTATGACAGGAATTTTAACAGCTGCATCGCCTCCACCAAGTTCTAGCTCCGAGAAGGTGTTATTTATAACTATTAGTGCTTTTGCTCCTGCATTTTGAGCTGTTATAGCTTTAGAAGAAAAACTACAATTACCCCTTCTGACTACTGCAATTTTACCTGTTACCATATTTGTTGCTGTTGAGCATCCATCATAAACGTCAGGATTTGTTGTGTTATTAGTAGTGGCATCATTAAGAAGTATAAGTTCTCCAGAAAGATTGTTAGGTGTTATAGGTAATTCAATATGTCCCGAAGTAAATTCATTATCTATAGCGTTGTATGTTTGGCCTGCTAATGAACCATTGGTTATTTGTACTTTTATAGGGACAGGGTGTTGCCATAAGTACATTTGCATTTTAGGATTGTTTCCATCAGATGGGGTTGAAAAATTAGCATTGTTATAACTAGGAGAACCGTTTTGAGAGGCATCTTGTGATTGTGCTAAAACATAGTCATTTTGTATTCCCCCACGACCATAATTTTTGTCTTGAAAGTTTTTGTTGGATTCATTAAAACCATACTGATACCACAAGTCGTGCATAATGTTGTTCATGTAAAATAAATTAGTAGTCGCTGCATGAATTTCATTTATAGGAGAATTAGATAAACCTGAGTAAGGATGATCAAAGGTTAAATCAGGATATACCCCTGAGGATGAATTGGTATAAGTATTAATAGACGCTATTGATGGATCAGAATTGGTTATATCTGAATAAGCAAATACATTGTTTCCTCTTGTGTAATCAAATTTAGTAGAATTTGTTGTAGTACCAATAGTTGAATTATTGTTGTGCCATCCATTAGGTGATGCAGCAAGAGTAAGCGGTGCTAATGGGGTCGTAGATTCAGGATTTGTAACGATGGTTCTCCCTTCTGTGTTTGTAGGAAATGCCTCTTTATAATGATTAGGACTTTCATAGTTCCACGGAATGACTTTGTAGTTTGTTGTGCCGGATGGTAATAGTGCTAGTCTTGAAAGATTTTCTTCTTTGAATAAAAAAGTATGGTTGTTTGTGCTGTAATGATGTTCTTTATGAAAGGAGCATTTTAAAGTGTTATTCAACTTTTGAATAAGATCACCAGTTTCAGCATCTATAAAAATATTCCACAAATCTTTTTCACCATTTTTTGAGTAATATTCAAAAAAATAAGTGAGTTTTAATTCGTTTTTATCCGTTAGAAAATAGGTTAATTGCCCACTTATGTTTTCTTCTTTGTTTTGTGTGTTTTCTAATCTAAATCTGTTGTTTTCTAGTTTGTTTAAGGAATATTTAGGAGCAACATCGTTTGTTGATGTTAAAGCTTTTATTAAAGCCGTATTTAAATCTATTTTTTGAGTTCTTTTTTTGGCATTATCTATAAAGTTTGGAATTGATTTTAATTTACCTGAAACTTTGCCTGTTTTATCAATTATAAAATTAGAATCAACATTATAGATGGGTATGCCGTTTTGTGTTTGTTTTACGTGGCAAACAAAATTATTGCTCGTTGTTGTAAATTCATCGAATATAATTAAATTGTCAATTTCGTTTTGACTCATTTTTGATTGAGATGAACTTGCCTTTAAATGTTTTTTGATGAGGTCAATATTGCTTTGACTAAGAGCAATTCCTGAAAACAAAAACAATAAAAAGGGTAGTTTTTTTATCATAGATTTAGAATTTTGGGTTATTAAAGAATTATTAATTTGTTAGGGATGAAATTAGATTTTCGTAGAAATCATTTTGTTGTATAATAAAGCGTTGCCATCTGTTAGCATAGAAATGAAGTGACAGATATGTAGCAAACGTTCATACAGACTTTCTTTTTCTATATTATGTTTTTCGGGTAGTATTTTTAATAATAATTTATCAAAATTAGTTTCATTGCCTTCAAATTTATTATTGTAGGCGGTGATAAATTTGTCTAATAAATTATTGATAATTTGATAGCCGTTTATTTCTTTTTCAATGACTTCCCTGCTCTGATAAATATTTTTTATACTTAGATTAATGATGTCATTCATTTGAGCCTTGTATTTTGATTTGTCTGTTAGCGCATGAGGGAATTTGCCTTGAAGAATTACTTCTTCATTTTCAATAAAAACATTTACCACATCGTTTATCAAACTTCCTATGGCTAAGGCACGTAAGTAGCTGATTCGGTCTTCTTTTGTAGTTAGTGCATTGTACTTTGAGGTATCTATAGAATCTTTAACTAATTTGATTAGGTATTCTAATGCGTAATCTTCTGAGACTAGACCTAGATTAATTCCATCTTCAAAATCTATAATGGTATAGCAGATATCATCAGCCGCTTCTACAAGATAAGCTAGAGGATGACGTTCGTATCCTATATCATTTATTAATTTATTAGGAATTAAGCCTAATTCTTCGGCAACTTCTTTGAAAAAATTTTTGTCTTGTTGGAAGACCCCGTATTTTTTATCAGCTATGTTTGAAGTTGGTTTTTTAGGTAAACTTTCTTTAGGGTATTTTATGAAGGCACCCAAAGTTGCATAAGTTAATCGTAGGCCTCCTTCAACACCAGGGCGTGAGCTCGTTAATACCGAAAACCCATTGGCATTTCCTTCAAAATCAATTAGATCTTGCCATTCTTTTTCAGATAATTGCTCTTTAAATTTTAAACCGTTACCAATAGCAAAGTATTCTCCAATTGCTTTTTCGCCTGAGTGACCAAATGGGGGGTTTCCTATATCGTGAGCTAAAGCGGCGGCGGCTACTATTGCTCCGAAATCATTAGCTTGGTAACCATGAATTTCTTGTAGATAAGGGTATTTTTCTAATATTTTTTTTCCAACTAAGCGACCTAATGAACGACCAACAACCGAGACTTCCAAGCTATGGGTTAATCGTGTGTGAACGAAATCAGTTTTTGATAATGGAATGACCTGAGTTTTATCTTGTAGGCTTCTAAATGCTGCCGAAAATATTACACGGTCATAATCAACTTCAAAGCCTAGGCGTGTATCATCTTGTTCTTTACGTAATCGTTTACTAGTATCGCCTTGGCGTTTTAAAGATAAAAGTTGTTCCCAGTTCATCATTTTTGGGTAGATTTAAAAAAATTAGAAGTGCGAAAGTACAAATTTTAAGATTCTTTCTTCATGCAAATGCTGTTTTCTACACCTATGTATTGGTCATAATTTGGGATAAGTTTATACCCTTTTTTTTCATACAGCGAAATTGCGTTTGTTAGTTTAGGTGAAGTTTCTAAGATAAAGTTTTGGTAACCTTTTTGTTTTGCCCAATCTTCAATCGTGTTTAGAATTAAGTTGGCAATGCCTTTTTTTCTGTGTTCAGGGTGAACAAACATTCTTTTAATCTCTACTGTGTTTGGGGTGTGTTCTTTATACCCTCCGCAACCGACAACCTGATCGTCTTCGTATACAATCAATACATTTTCTAAATATTTGTTGTTAAAATGGGTAAAAAAATCTTTTTGTTCACCATCAATGTCTACTAAATATTCATCAAATAATTTGGTTAGGTATTTGAAGTCTGGATGATCAGAGTTTGAACGGAGTAGTCTCATTATTTATTTTTTAGCTAAAAAGAAATTGTTTGTTTTTTTAGGGTACTTTTCGTTGCTTTTGCTGCTTGGGTTGTCAATTATGGTTTTGATGTTTATCATATCGCCTACCTTGAAGCTGGCTTCGGTGTATTGATAGTCTAAAAGGTATTCGCCACAGAAATAATTTCCATTGCTATCTTTTTCTATAATTCCTGTATAAATTCCTTTGTTTTTTTCTTTTGACATGTGTAATATTTTATTCAAAGGTACGAATTGCTTTGTAATGTTTTGAAAAAAAGGCTGTCCTAACTTTTCTTTTGGACAGCCTCTTGTTTGTTTTTGTAAATAAATTATTAAGATCCACACATTTCGCAATCTTCTGGTTCTGCATTACGAGAACGTTCAATCATTGCTCTGAATTCCTCTGCTGTCATTTCTCCTTCAGGGGCTACTAATTCTAATTCTTTAGGGGATTCTATTGTAGGTTCTGTTTTCTTTTCGTTATTTAATGTGAATTTAATAGCATCTACAGCGGCTTTAGTACGTAAGTAGTACATACCTGTTTTTAAACCTGATTTCCAAGCATAGAAATGCATTGAAGTTAGTTTAGAAAAGGTAGCTCCTTCCATAAACAAGTTTAGCGATTGAGATTGATCGATGAAATAACCTCGTTGGCGGGACATATCAATAATGTCTTTCATAGACATTTCCCAAACGGTTTTATATAAGTCTTTTAAATCTTGTGGAATACGGTCAATATTTTGTACTGAACCGTTGTGACGCATAATTTCTTGTTTTAAATCTTCATTCCATAGTCCGCATTTTACTAAATCTTCCAGTAAATGTTTATTTACTACAATAAATTCACCAGAAAGTACGCGGCGCGTATAAATGTTTGAAGTGTAAGGTTCAAAAGCTTCGTTATTTCCAAGGATTTGCGAAGTAGAAGCAGTAGGCATTGGAGCTATTAGTAAAGAGTTGCGAACACCATATTCTATTACTTCTTTTCTTAACGAAGCCCAGTCCCAACGACCTGATAATTCTTCATCTGTTACGCCCCAAAGGTTGTATTGAAATTGACCTTCAGATATTGGTGAACCTTTAAAAGTAGAGTAAGGACCTTCCTCTTTTGCCATTTCCATAGAGGTTTCTACGGCAGCAAAATACATGGTTTCAAATATTTCTTGGTTTAATTTTTTAGCGTCGTCGCTGGTAAAAGGCATACGTAGCATGATGAAAGCATCTGCTAATCCTTGTACCCCTAATCCTATTGGGCGATGTCGCATATTAGAGTTTTCGGCTTCTTTAACAGGGTAGTAATTTCGGTCAATTACCTTGTTTAAGTTACGTGTTACTCGTTTGGTTACTTTGTACAATAATTCATGGTTAAATTTGCCTTCATCGACAAACATTGGTAAAGATAAGGAAGCTAAGTTACACACGGCTATTTCGTCAGCAGAAGTGTACTCCATAATTTCTGTGCATAAATTAGAAGAGCGGATAGTTCCTAGATTTTTTTGATTTGATTTGCGATTGGCAGCATCTTTATATAGCATATAAGGCGTTCCTGTCTCGATTTGAGATTCTAGGATTTTTTCCCATAATTCACGAGCTTTAATCGTCTTGCGTCCACGCGCTTCGTTTTCATATTTAGTATATAAAGCTTCAAACTCATCTCCATATACATCATATAATCCAGGACATTCGTTAGGACACATTAACGTCCATTTGTCATCAGATTCTACACGTTTCATGAACAAGTCAGAGGTCCACATAGCGTAAAATAAGTCACGGGCACGCATTTCTTCCTTGCCATGATTTTTTTTAAGATCTAAGAAGTCCATAATGTCAGCATGCCAAGTTTCGATATAGATGGCAAAGCTTCCTTTGCGTTTTCCACCGCCTTGGTCTACATAGCGAGCGGTATCGTTAAAAACACGTAACATAGGTACAATCCCGTTAGAGGTGCCATTAGTTCCTCTAATGTATGAGCCTGTTGCGCGTACATTGTGAATTGATAAGCCAATACCACCAGCAGATTGTGAGATTTTAGCAGTTTGTTTTAGTGTGTCATATATACCATCAATGCTGTCGTCCTGCATTGCTAAAAGAAAGCAAGAAGACATTTGCGGCTTTGGTGTTCCTGCATTGAAAAGTGTTGGAGTGGCATGTGTAAAAAACTTTTTAGACATCAACTCGTATGTTTCTATTGCGGATTCTAAGTCATTTAGGTGAATTCCAATTGCAACGCGCATTAACATGTGTTGTGGGCGTTCTGCTATTTTTCCATTGATTTTAAGTAAATAAGAACGTTCTAGGGTTTTAAAACCAAAATAATCATAGTTGAAATCACGGTTGTAAATTATGTGTGAATCTAGAAAAGCAGAGTTTTCCATGATTATTTTATGTACTTCATCTGAAATAAGAGGAGCGTCTTTGCCTGTGCGAGGGCTTACGTAATGAAACATATCATTCATCGTTTCAGAAAACGATTTTTTTGTGTTTTTATGTAAGTTAGAAATGGCAATTCTAGCGGCTAATTGTGCATAATCAGGATGAGTAACGGTCATGGCAGCTGCGGTTTCAGCAGCTAAATTGTCTAATTCGGAAGTGGTTACACCATCGTATAGGCCTTCAATTACTCGCATGGCAACTTTTACAGCATCTACCATATCATTTAAACCATAGCAGAGTTTTTTAATTCTGTCTGTGATTTTGTCAAACATTACGGGTTCTTTATGCCCATCTCTTTTTACTACGTACATAGTTCTTGTCTTTTTGAAAACAAAAAATCCCTTCTTTGTTTTCTTGTTAATAATAAATTTGTGAAAACACCAGTCTCCCGACTTTTACTAGGGGTGTTTTTTAAATCTGATAGATTGTTAAGTTTGTCAGATGTGTTTTTAGAAATCAGCGTCTAATGAAAATTTATGAGCATCTTCTTCATTGTTCATTACACCCGCCTTTTGGTATTCAGCAACCCGTTTTTCAAAGAAATTGGTTTTTCCTTGTAATGAAATCATGTCCATGAAATCAAATGGATTAGTTGCGTTAAAAATTTTAGCACAACCTAGCTCTATTAATAATCTATCTGCTACAAATTCTAAATATTGAGTCATTAAAACAGCATTCATCCCTATTAGAGAAACCGGAAGAGATTCTGTTATAAATTCGCGTTCTATATTTAAAGCATCTACTATAATTTCTGTAATTCTTTCTTTAGTTACTTTGTTTATTAAATGATGGTTGTGTAGGTGTACAGCAAAATCACAGTGTACTCCCTCGTCTCGAGAAATTAATTCATTTGAAAAGGTTAATCCAGGCATTAATCCTCGTTTTTTTAACCAATAGATAGAACAAAATGCTCCAGAAAAAAAGATCCCCTCTACTGCTGCAAAGGCAATTAGCCTTTCTGCGAATGAGTCGGATGAAATCCAGCGTAATGCCCATTCTGCTTTTTTCTTGATAGCAGGAAAAACTTCAATAGCATGAAATAATTGATCTTTTTCTACATCATCTTTTACATAGGTGTCAATTAATAATGAATAAGTTTCGCTATGAATGTTTTCCATCATAATCTGAAAGCCATAAAAGAATTTAGCTTCGGGATATTGAACTTCATTTACGAAATTTTCTGCAAGGTTTTCATTTACAATACCATCAGATGCTGCAAAAAACGCCAAAATATGTTTGATGAAGTATTTTTCATCTTCACTTAATTTGGTATTCCAATCAGTTAAATCTTGATGTAAGTCTATTTCTTCTGCTGTCCAGAAGCTTGCTTCCATTTTTTTATACCATTCCCAAATGTCATGGTGCTTGATTGGGAAGATCACAAAGCGATCTTTATTTTCTTGTAAAATGGGTTCAATAATAGCCATATCTATACCTGAAATTATAGTTTTAAATTGATTCGAATAATTGTGCGTAATTGGGACTACAAAGATTCAAAATTAGACTCTAAAATGAAAGAATAGTTATTCACATTTCGGGGGAGTTTTTAACAAATGATGTAATTGTAGGTTATTCTTTATTAAAAGTGTAATGTGTTGTTTGTCAGTGTTTTGTGTTTTTAAAAAATTATAAACCCTTATGAAATAAAGGATTTTCGTAGGTTGGGATTGGCCTGTTTTTTGGATGGGTGTTAACTTATATATTTGTAATATATGTATTGTTAATAATTAATTAATTAAAGTGTAATAAAATGAAGTTTTTTGCGTTTCCTTAGCTGGTTTTGAAACTTTTTACTAATGATTTTTAAATCTTTTAAAAATCATTAGTAAACTTTTTTGATATTATTATTTGTAGTATTCTCGTGCTACAATTTCAAGTTCTTCATACCAATCCGTTCCGAATCTTCTTACTAAAGCTTCTTTTACAAATTTATAGATGGGTACTTTGAGTTCTTTGCCTAATGAGCAGGCTTCTGAGCAAATATCCCAACGATCATAATTAACGGCTTGAAAACTACTGAATTCTTTAATTCTAATTGGGTAGAGATGACAAGAAACTGGTTTTTTCCAATTAACGAATCCTTGATTGTAAGCTTCTTCTATGCCGCATAAAGCATTTCCCTCTTTAAAAATAACATACGCACAATCTTTATTGTCTATTAAAGGGGTTCCAAGTTCATTGTCTTTGTCTGTAACCCATGTGCCCTGTTCTTTGATGGCTTCAATGCCTTCTGGTCGTAGTAAATGTTTGATCTTAGGATAAATAGCTTCTAAGATTGGTAATTCTTCTTCTAGTAGAGGAGCTCCAGAATCCCCGTCAATACAGCAAGCTCCTTTACAAGCACTCAGGTTGCATACGAACTCTTTTTCTAAAATGTCTTCTGAGACGATCGTTTTACCAATTTGAAACATGTGATTTTGTTTTTAGTGCTGCAAAATTACAAATAAGAAACAATAATTAGGATTGTAGTTTTGTTAATTGTTTGAAATTAGTATATTCGAAAATATTTGTTAAAAAAAAGAGTTATGAATTTTGATTGGAAAGAAGTGTTGACTGTTGGAATGGTCTTGTTTGCAGTTATTGATATTATGGGTTCTATTCCTATAATTGTGGATTTAAGGAATAAAATAGGGCATATTCATGCAGAACGAGCTAGTTTTGTTTCAGGGTTGATTATGATTATGTTCCTTTTTGTGGGAGAGGGGATGTTGAAATTTATAGGTGTAGATGTTAAATCTTTTGCTGTTGCAGGGTCTATTGTTCTTTTTTTTCTGGCACTAGAGATGATCCTGGGAATTAGTATTTATAAAGATGAAGAGCCTAAAACAGCCAGTATTGTTCCTTTGGCATTTCCATTAATTGCTGGTGCGGGTACTATGACTACCTTGTTGTCTTTGCGTTCAGAATACCAATCAATCAATATAGTAGTAGCTATTTTGTTCAACATCATAATTGTATATGCTGTTTTGAAATTATCAGGTAAAATTGAGCGAATGCTTGGGCCTACAGGTTTAGGGGTTGTGCGAAAAGTTTTTGGAGTTGTATTATTAGCAATAGCTGTTAAATTATTTGCGGCTAATGTTAAAGGCTTGTTTGTTTAGGCTGAAAAGCTGTAATTTTGTTTCCTAAAAATATAGTTAATGAAAATTTTTACTTACATAGTTCTGGTGTTAGGAATTGTATTGATTGGCGTTAATGTTTCAATGCTTAATCTCGAAGATTTATTTAATGGAGATAGTTTAGTGGCTTTGATAGGGATATTGGCTGTCTTGTGTGCTATCGTTATTTTGTTAATCTTTAATCTTTCAAAATCAATTGAAAATCAATTGAAAAATCATTCGTAAATGTTTGATGTGTTAATTATAGGAGGAGGAGTTTCAGGGGTGTCTTGTGCTATGGTTTTAGGTTCTGCTCAAAATAAAGATTTTGTTAAAGATAAAAAAATAGGAATTCTTACTCATCAAAAAGCATCTTCTTTGCAAGATGCTATTTTTTATAATGCTTATGGGATTCCGGCAGGTAAGTTAGGGGCTGATTTGTTGCTAGACTCATTGGATCAGTTAAGGAATACGTATGATCATATTGTTCAAATAGCAGACGAAAAAGTTCTGAAGGTTGTGTCGGTTCAAAATGGTTTGGAAGTTATTACTAACAAAAGTGTTTTTAGAACTCAAATAGTTGTTGTTGGAGTGGGAGCTTCTAATTTGTTTGATATTGAGGGGTTGAATGAATATGTTGAGCCTCATCAAAAATCACTTCCTGAAAAAAAACGCATTCAGCTAAAAAATATTGACTATAAGGTAACGGAAGGGATCTATGTTTGTGGTACCCTTTCAGGGCATAGAAGCCAGTTGGCAATAGCTGCAGGGAGTGGAGCGGCAGTAGCAACTGAAATACTTGTTTTATGGAATAAAGGAAGAGAAACACATAGTCATGATAGTGTTAAGAAAAAATAAAAGTAAAGATTTGGACTTAGTTTAGTTGGAAAAATTTCATTCTATTCTGAATCTAAATCTTTAATTTGTTGTACAACAACCCCAGCTTTTTCTAAAAAAACCAAACCTGAATCATCTTTGTATTTTTCGAGATAAACGACTCTTCTTATTCCTGCTTGGTGGATTAATTTAGAGCACTCTTTGCAAGGAGAAAGGGTAATGTAAAGAGTTGCTTGATTGCATGATTGTGTAGAGCTGGCAACCTTTAGTATTGCATTAGCTTCTGCGTGAAGGACGTACCAATGCGTTAGGTTGTTTTCGTCTTCGCAACAATTGTCAAATCCAGAAGGAGTGCCATTATACCCGTCTGATATAATCATTCGATCTCGAACTATAATTGCTCCTACTTGTTTTCTTTTGCAATAAGAGAGTTTGCCCCATTCTTTTGCTAAACGTAGGTAGGCGGTGTCGTATTTGCTAAGTTTTTCTTCCATTTTATCTGTGCCAGATAGGGCTTTGTATAATTAGTGGTGTTACAACTCCTATTATAAAGGATGACATGACTAACGTCCAATCTCTTTTTGAAAAACGGAAAACAGATTGGATTATAAATGAAATTATTAAGACAATAAGAACAACTATTATTTGTGCACTTTCAATTCCAAGAGCAAACTCTGCAAGGGGTAATATTTTGTCTGATTTATTTCCTGGTAATAATGTCTTGAAATAATTGGAAAAACCTAATCCGTGTATTATTCCAAATAGTAATGTTACAATGGCTATTAAAGTTATACTTTCGCCTTTAGAACTTTTTCCTGCTGTGAAAAGATTAAAAAGGGCTACGATCAATATTGTAATGGGGATTAAAAATTCAACTAGATTTTCTTTTATATAAATGATCCCAAATACAGAAAGTATAAGTGAAATAGAATGACCTAAAGTAAATAAACTCACTAATGTTAACCATTTTTTCCAGTCGTTAAATGAATAAGGAATAGTCATTCCAATTAGGAATAATATATGGTCATAAGCATTGATGTTTAATACGTGTTTTAGGCCGATTTCAAAATATAACCAAAATTCTTGCATACGATAAAATTAAAAGAGTTTCAAACATACAAATTTTTTAGTAATCATTTTATTTTATTGTCTAAGTTTGTGATTGTTTTATTTTTAAGAGAACTAAAAAAATAAATTATTCCACTTTCAGAACTATTTGATGGTGAATTGAACTAGAAACAAAGAATGTTTTTCCGCGATTGTACGTGCGGCTATTGCTGATGGAGGAATGAATAAAGAAGAAAAAGATTTCTTAGATAAGCTAAAGGTGCGTCTTGAAATATCAGATGAAGAATGTAATGAAATATTGAAAAATCCTATTAATCCTTCCTGTTTTGTATGTGTATCGGTAGGAACGTTTGTGTGATTTGGCACGAATGATATATGTAGATTGTGTGTTAGGGTCTAAACAGAAAGGGATTTTAATAAAATTTTGTTTAGTATTAGGGTTTGTTCTAGGTAATGTTGGGGATGAGTCGCTGTCATTGTTGGTTTTTAATATTGATTAGGGTGCCTTCGTGTATAAGATGCGAAATATGAATAAGTAATTTTAAAAATAAAAAAACGGTGAATTAATCACCGTTTTTTTATTATATTTTGAAGGTTATGACTGGTTTTTTCGAGTGATTGACCAAACTTTCACTTATACTTCCGTTAAAAAAATGAGCTAAGCCTTTTCTTCCGTGAGTGCACATGCCTATTAGGTCTGCATTTAGGTCGTTTGTTATGTTTAGTATGCCAGCTTCAACATTAGTATCATTATATATATGAGTTTCGTATTTGTCAATTTTGAATCCGCTAACAAAATCGGCCATTAGTTTTTGTGCATTTTGAGTAGAACGGAAATTGTTAGGCGTATTTATATTTACAAGGTGTAAGGTGGCTCCTAATTCGTTAGCAAAACGCACTATGTTTTCAAAAGGTTTTTTTATTTCATCTAGGAAGTCTGAAGCAAATACGAAGTGATCTATTTTAAAGTTTATATCGTCTTCTTTAATGACTAAAACAGGTACGTTAGAGTTTCTTACTACTTTTTCAGTATTAGATCCTACGAACATTTCTTTGATTCCACTTGCTCCGTGGGATCCCATTATAATAAGGTCAAACGCATTGTTTTGTATCGTTTTCATGATGCCTTCAAAAGGATGTTCTATTTGAATTATTTTAGAAGTTTCTATTCCATTTAAATATTCTTCTTCTAATAAATCATCCATTCTATTGGTTATTGCATTTTTGAAAAATATAATCTCAGGAATGTCGTGACCATGTGTAACGGTGTCATTGCCTTGATTTGGTAGTTCTAATAAATGTACTAAATAGATCTCTGCATTGTGCTTTTTAGCAAATTGAGCAGCAACTTTAAGGGCGTATTCTGCGTGTTGAGAAAAATCGGTTGGGACTAAAATTCGTTTCATAATGGGGTTATTGTTTAAAGATTTGTTTTTCCTAAACTCACTTATAAAGGTAAGAAAGTTTTTAATAAAAATCAATCAGTTAGTAAAATAAAAAAAAAAATGTATATTTGTGCCGTTATTTAGAAGTTAAACATTAAATAATGAGGCACGCATCGCGTGCCTCTTTTTATACCAATGACATTTAAAGAAAAAGTAATACAGGTATTAAATCAAACTTTGGAAGAATTTCCAGAGCTTTTTTTAATTGATTTAACTATAACTGATAGTAATAAAATTATCGTAACTTTAGATGGCGATAATGGAGTGCAGTTGCAGGATTGTGTAAACATAAGTAGAGCTGTTGAAAACAGCCTCGATAGAGAAGAACAAGATTTTGCGTTGGAAGTGGCTTCTGCGGGTGTGTCTGCTCCCTTAAAAATGATTCGTCAGTTTAAGAAAAATGTAGGACGTACGGTAAAGCTAACAACTGCAGAAAAAGAATATGAGGCTCTTTTAGTGGAGGCAGACGATGAAGGTGTTACATTAGAATGGACTGCACGTGAACCCAAAAAAGTAGGAAAAGGAAAAGAAACTGTTGTTCACAATACGAAAATACAATATGGCAATATTGTGGAAGCAGTAGTTACAATTATATTTTAAAAAAAATCAAAGAGTTGTATGGAGAATTTAGCATTAATCGAATCGTTTTCAGAATTTAAGGATAATAAATCTATCGATCGTGTTACATTAATGGCTATTTTGGAAGATGTGTTTAGAAGTGCATTGAAGAAAAAATACGGATCCGATGAAAATTTTGATATTATTATCAATCCTGACAAAGGAGATATGGAAATTTGGAGACGCCGTGTTATTGTAGCAGATGAAGATTTAGATTTCGAAAATGAGGAAATTACGCTGACAGAAGCTCGTAAAATAGAACCCGACTTTGAAATTGGAGAAGAAGTATCTGAAGAAGTAAAATTAATTGACTTAGGAAGGAGAGCAATCTTAGCCTTACGCCAAAATTTAATTTCTAAAATTCATGAACACGATAGTACTAATTTATACAAACAATTCAAAGATTTAATAGGCGATATTTATACTGCGGAGGTACACCATGTACGTCCTAAAGCAGTAATATTGGTTGATGATGAAGGAAATGAAATTGTATTGCCAAAAGAAAAACAAATAGCATCTGACTTCTTTAGAAAGGGAGATAATGTTCGTGGAGTTATAGAAAATGTTGAACTAAAAGGTAATAAACCACAAATTATAATGTCTAGAACTTCTGAAAAGTTCTTGGAAAAGTTATTTGAACAAGAAATTCCAGAAGTATTTGATGGTTTGATAACTATTAAAAAAGTAGTTCGTATACCAGGAGAAAAAGCAAAAGTTGCCGTAGATTCTTATGACGATAGAATTGATCCAGTAGGAGCTTGTGTTGGAATGAAAGGTTCTCGTATTCATGGAATTGTTCGTGAACTAGGAAACGAAAATATTGATGTAATCAATTACACGAATAATACACAATTATTCATCACTAGAGCATTAAGTCCAGCAAAAGTCTCTTCCATTAAAATTAATGAAGAAAAGAAAACGGCCGAAGTTTACTTGAAATTAGAAGAAGTATCAAAAGCAATTGGTCGTGGTGGGCATAACATCAAACTGGCAGGTATGTTAACAGGCTATGAATTAGATGTAATTCGAGAAGGGAATACGCAAGAAGACGAGGATGATGTTGAGTTGGCAGAGTTTTCAGATGAAATTGATGGATGGATCATTGATGAATTTGCAAAAGTAGGTCTAGATACTGCTCGTAGTATTTTAAGTCAAGATGTTGAAGATTTAGTACGTCGTACCGATTTAGAAGAGGAAACTATTCTTGAGGTAATCAAGATTTTAAAAGAAGAATTTGAAGATTAATCCCTTTTAATCTACAAAAAAATAAAAAAAACCATAAATAAAATTTATGTCTGAAGGAACAATAAGAATAAACAAAGTATTAAGAGAATTTAATATATCTCTTGAGCGAGCTGTTGATTTTTTAAAGGATAAAGGTTTCACTATAGAATCGAATCCAAATACCAAAATCACAGAAGAGATATATGGTATCCTATCTAATCAATTTGCTGGAGATAAAGGTAACAAAGATGCTTCTAAAGAAGTAGGCGAAGAAAAACGTAAAGAAAAAGAAGCATTACGTTTAGAGCGCGAGCATGAATTAGAGCAAAAACGCATTGAAGAAGAGCGTGCGCGTCAGGAAGTTATCAAAGCAAAAGCTGCGGCTTTATCAGGACCTAAAAAAGTAGGAAAAATAGACTTAAACCCTAAGCCTGTCGTAAAACCTGAAGTTGAAGCACCAAAAGTAGAGGTAGAACCTGTAGCAAAGGAAGTTTCAAAACCAGTAATACAGGAAAAGCCTGTAGAGAAAATAGAACCAAAACAAGAAAAACCAGTAGAGGTTAAGGTTAAACCTGTAGTGGTGCCTCCTGTTGAAAAGAAAGTAGAAAAAGTGGTAGAAAAACCACAGCTAAAAGAGGTTAAACCTATAGTTGAGCCAAAAGTAGAAACTAAAACTGACAAGCCTGCAACAAGTCCTTCAGTTGAAGCAGGTCAAGTAGTTGAAGAACGCTACGAAACTCAATACCAAAAATTATCAGGTGCTACTTTTACAGGACAAAAAATTGACTTATCTCAATTTGAAAAACCTAAAAAGAAAAAAGAAGATTCAAAACCAAACCAAGGTGGAAATAATAACCATCAAGGAGGAGATGCTAATAAGAAAAAGCGTAACCGAATTCCTTCCAAACAAAATAATCAGTCTAATAAACCAGACGGGAATAATAATAACGGACAAGGAAATAGAGGTAATCAAGGGGCTAACCACGGAAACAAAGGAGGGAATAAATTCAATAAAAAAGCTCCTGTTGTAAAAGTCGAACCTACAGAAGAAGAAGTAAAAAATCAAATAAAAGAAACCCTTGAAAGATTGCAAGGTAAAGGGAATAAATCCAAAGCAGCTAAATATCGTCGTGATAAGCGTGATTCGCATAGAGAACGTAATGAAGCTGAGTTAGCAGCACAAGAAGAAGGAAGCAAAGTACTTAAAGTTACAGAATTCGTAACAGTAGGTGAAATTGCAACGATGATGGATGTGCCAATTACTAAGGTTATAGGAACTTGTATGTCTTTAGGAATCATGGTTACCATGAACCAGCGTTTAGATGCCGAAACCTTAACTATTGTAACAGACGAATTTGGGTATGAAGTACAATTTACTACCGCTGATATAGAAGAAACTATTGAAGTAGTTGAAGACAAACCAGAAGATCTCAAAGAACGTGCTCCAATTGTAACTGTAATGGGTCACGTAGACCATGGTAAGACTTCTTTGTTAGATTATATTCGTAAAACAAATGTAATTGCAGGTGAGTCAGGAGGTATTACTCAACATATCGGTGCTTACGGAGTTGAATTAGAAAATGGTCAAGAGATTACATTCCTTGATACACCTGGTCACGAAGCGTTTACAGCTATGCGTGCTCGTGGTGCTCAAGTAACGGATATTGCTATTATTGTAGTAGCAGCCGATGATGATATCATGCCACAAACTAAAGAAGCAATTAGTCATGCACAAGCAGCAGGTGTACCAATTATTTTTGCAATCAACAAAATAGATAAAGCAACAGCTAATCCTGATAAAATTAAAGAAAAATTAGCCGCAATGAACTTCCTCGTAGAAGAATGGGGAGGTAAATATCAGTCACATGATATTTCTGCTAAAATGGGTATCGGTGTAAAAGAATTACTCGAAAAGGTATTACTCGAAGCTGAAATTTTAGAATTAAAAGCAAATCCCGATAAACCAGCGGTTGGAACGGTTGTAGAAGCTTTCTTAGATAAAGGACGCGGTTACGTGTCTACAATTTTAGTACAAGCAGGAACCTTGAAAATTGGTGATTATGTATTAGCAGGTAAACATCATGGCAAAATTCGTGCAATGCAAGATGAACGTGGACATAGTGTAAAAGAAGCAGGTCCTTCTACGCCCGTATCTATCTTAGGACTAGATGGAGCTCCTACAGCAGGGGATAAGTTTAATGTATTTGAAGACGAAAGAGAAGCAAAACAAATTGCAGCTAAGCGTACTCAGTTATTACGTGAACAATCTGTACGTACACAACGTCATATTACGTTAGATGAAATTGGTCGTCGTATTGCATTAGGTCAATTTAAAGAACTTAACATTATCTTGAAAGGGGATGTGGATGGTTCAGTAGAAGCTTTATCAGATTCATTCTCTAAATTATCAACAGAAGAAATTCAAATTAATATCATCCATAAAGGAGTAGGTGCTATTACCGAATCAGATGTAATGTTAGCCTCTGCTTCTGATGCAATTATTATAGGATTTAATGTGCGCCCTCAAGGAAATGCCAAATCATTAGCAGAAAAAGAAGAGATTGATATTCGTCATTACTCTATTATCTACGCTGCAATTGATGATTTACGTGATGCAATGGAGGGAATGCTATCTCCTGAGTTTAAAGAAGAAATTACAGGAACTGCTGAAATACGTGAATTATTCAAAATTTCAAAAGTAGGTACTATTGCAGGATGTATGGTTACGGATGGTAAGATCTTTAAATCTAATAAGATCCGCCTAATCCGTGAAGGGGTTGTAATTTATACAGGTGAATTATTGGCCTTAAAACGTTTTAAAGACGATGTCAAAGAAGTTTCTAAAGGATACGATTGTGGTATGCAGATCAAAGGTTATAACGATATTCAAGAATACGATGTAATCGAAGGATTTACTACTGTAGAAGTTAAAAAGAAATTGAAATAATTACAATACTATACAACAAAAAAACCTCGATTTATCGAGGTTTTTTTGTTGTATAGCACTACTTCTTTTCTTGAAAAAACAGCATAATAAAAAAATCTTCTAAAGATATATAGTTCGAAAATAGAACCCCTTGTTTATAGTTTAATTTCTTCTAAAGATTTTTTGTTTGTTTTATAGCTAATCATATAATCTCTTATTTCTCTTTTCCTTTCGTTATATAATAAATAGGAATTCCTATTAACATAATTAGTACACCCCATCCACAAGTACTTGTTCTATCTATTAAAAGCATGGTGCAAATAGCCAAAGAAACAATAATATAAAGTGCAGGTAAAATAGGATAACCAAAAGCTTTATAAGGTCTTTTTAATTCAGGTTTTTTCTTTCTTAAGATGAAAATTCCTAGAATTGTTAAAACGTAAAAAATGATAACTATGATCATTACGAAATCTAATAAAGCACCGTATTTACCTGTTAAGCATAAGAGAGATGCCCAAATACACTGAATCCATAATCCCCAACCAGGAACAGCTGCGTTATTTAATTCAGCTGCTTTTTTAAAAAATAAACCATCTTTTGCCATGGTATAGTACACCCGTGATCCCGCCATGATTAGCCCGTTATTACAGCCAAAAGTAGAAATCATGATCATAATTGCAATAATAAAAGTTCCTGTTGTACCAAAAATATGCTCCGATGCAACCACAGCTACTCGGTCTGAAGGAGCAAAAGCAATGGCGTTTAATGGCATAACGGCTAAATACATCACATTAGCTAATATGTAAATTACACTTACAATTAAAGTTCCTAAGAAGAGGCTTAATCCCACATTTCGTTCAGGATTTTTTATTTCACCAGAAATAAAAGTTACACCATTCCAGGCATCACTTGAAAATAAAGAACCTACCATAGAAGCCGCAATAGCAGATAATAAAGTATACCCGCTCACAATTGTCCAAGTGTTAGTTTCTTTATTAAAGGATTGAGCTGTCCAAGTAGTATTCCAATTGGCATCCCAGATTTCACTTTTAGCGGCCAATATGAATCCAAATACGATGAGCCCAAACAACGATGCAATTTTTGTAATAGTAAATATTTTTTGAATTATTTTTCCATTTTTAACGCCTTTGCTATTAATATAAGTAAGGATAATAATGGTAATGATAGAAACAATTTGAGCAGTACTTAGTTTGAAACTAGGATGATCTATAATAAAATTATTTTCGCTAAAGGTAGGTATAAGATAAGCTGTAAATTTAGAAAAAGCAACACCTACAGCTGCTATAGTTCCTGTTTGTATAACCGAAAAAAAACTCCATCCATACAAAAAAGCAATTAATTTATTATAAGCTTCCTTTAAATAAACATATTGCCCTCCTGCTTGTGGGAACATAGCACTAAGTTCACCATAACTTACCGCAGCTGTCATAGTTATAAGAGCTGAAATAATCCAGATAGCTATTAACCATCCAGCACTGCCAATATTACGAGTAATATCGGCACTTACTATAAATATCCCCGAACCAATCATAGAACCTACCACTAATAGTGTTCCGTCCAGTAGTCCTAATTCTTTTTTAAATTGTTGTGTTTGTTTTTCCATAAGTTTTTGGTTTGATTTGCTAATATATGTTTTTTTATTTATTGAGAAGCTAGTGTATAATTCATGAAACAAACTTTTATCTTTGCAAGATGAATGAAAATTTGAATCCTAATAAAGAACGTTTTACATCGCAAGAGATAGATGTCGAACGTGCCTTGCGCCCGTTAAGTTTTGATGATTTTACGGGGCAGGATCAGGTGTTAGAAAATTTAAAGATATTTGTTAAAGCAGCAAATCTAAGAGGAGATGCGCTAGATCATACTCTTTTTCATGGGCCACCTGGTTTAGGAAAAACAACTTTGGCTAATATATTAGCAAGTGAACTAGGTGTTGGAATTAAGATTACGTCTGGACCTGTTTTAGATAAACCAGGCGATTTGGCAGGTTTGTTGACCAATTTAGAAGAACGTGATATCTTGTTTATTGATGAAATACATCGTCTAAGTCCTGTGGTAGAAGAATATTTGTATTCTGCTATGGAAGATTATAAAATAGATATTATGATTGAAAGTGGTCCTAATGCACGATCTGTACAAATAGGTTTAAATCCTTTTACTTTAGTGGGAGCTACCACTCGTTCTGGGCTACTAACGTCTCCTATGCGAGCTCGTTTTGGTATTCAATCAAGATTGCAATATTATAATAGAGAATTGTTAACTACTATAGTCCAACGTAGTGCTTCCATTCTGGGAACTCCTATTTCTATGGAAGCAGCTATTGAAGTAGCTGGACGTAGTAGAGGAACACCTCGTATTGCAAATGCTTTATTAAGAAGGGTTCGCGATTTTGCTCAAATTAAAGGAAATGGTACCATAGATATAGAAATAGCTAAATATGCTCTGCAAGCTTTAAATGTAGATGCACATGGGTTAGATGAAATGGATAATAAAATTTTAACCACTATTATTGATAAGTTTAAAGGAGGACCAGTAGGAATAAGCACACTAGCAACTGCTGTATCAGATAGTGGTGAAACAATAGAAGAAGTATACGAGCCTTTTCTAATTCAAGAAGGATTTATAGTTAGAACACCTAGAGGACGTGAAGTAACGGAAAAGGCTTACAAACATCTTGGTCGTACTCGTGCAGGATCTCACGGAGAGTTGTTTTAAAATAATTTCTTTAAAAATATTGATTTGATTACTAATAAAGAAAAATATACCCAATTAATAAAATCCGAGTCTTTACGACTCGGTTTTCTTTCTTGTGGTATTTCTAAAGCTGACTTTCTAGAAACAGAAGCACCTCGTTTAGAAAATTGGTTAAAAAAAGGAATGAATGGTCAAATGGGATATATGAACAATCATTTTGATAAACGATTAGATCCTAGATTATTAGTAGAAGGAGCAAAAAGTGTCATTTCTTTAATACTCAATTATTATCCATCTCAAACTCAAACTCAAGATTCATATAAAATCTCTAAGTATGCTTATGGTCAAGATTATCATTTTATAATAAAAGATAAATTAAAAGATTTACTTCACTTTATTCGAACAGAAATAGGAGAGGTAGATGGACGTGTCTTTGTAGATTCAGCTCCTGTTTTAGACAAAGCGTGGGCTGCTAAAAGTGGTTTGGGATGGATAGGAAAAAATAGTAACTTAATTACAAAACAAGTAGGTTCTTTTTATTT
This sequence comes from Flavobacterium columnare, assembly GCF_014844295.1. Classification (NCBI taxonomy): domain Bacteria; kingdom Pseudomonadati; phylum Bacteroidota; class Flavobacteriia; order Flavobacteriales; family Flavobacteriaceae; genus Flavobacterium; species Flavobacterium columnare. The sequence goes on along the minus strand of NZ_CP054494.1, from coordinate 1,321,445 downwards.
TATTGCCGAGATTATTCTAGATTTAGATTTAGAATACGATTTGCCTACAACAGATCATTGTGGGAAGTGTACAGCTTGTATAGATGCTTGTCCTACACAAGCTATAATACAACCTTATGTAGTAGATGGTAGCAAATGTATTTCCTATTTTACAATTGAATTAAAAGATCAAATACCACAAGAAATGAAAGGTAAATTTAACGATTGGATGTTTGGTTGTGATGTGTGCCAAGACGTGTGCCCGTGGAATCGTTTTGCAAAACCCAACATGATAGATTCTTTTAACCCTCATCCTGATCTAATAAAATTTACAAAAGAAGATTGGAAAGAAATTACAGAAGATGTGTTTAAAAAAATCTTTAAAAATTCAGCTGTTAAACGAACTAAATTAGAAGGTTTAAAAAGAAATATTCTATTTTTAGAGGATTAATTTCCTTAAAAAATTTCATTCTTTTGCTTCAACACTTATCTTTGCCAGTTCATTAAAAGACAAAAGAATATGTCAGACGATAAAAAAAGAAGAGAAGCTCTATTGTATCATGCAAAACCACAGCCTGGTAAAATTAAAGTTGTTCCTACTAAAAAATATGCTACCCAACGCGATTTGTCTTTAGCGTACTCCCCAGGTGTAGCGGAACCTTGTATTGAAATTTCTAAAGATATAGATAAAGTATATAAATATACAGCAAAAGGCAATCTAGTAGCCGTAATTTCCAATGGTACAGCTGTTTTAGGACTTGGCAATATAGGGCCAGAAGCATCCAAACCAGTTATGGAAGGAAAAGCCTTGTTGTTTAAAATATTTTCTGATATAGATGTTTTTGATATTGAAGTAGATGCTACTGATATTGATAAGTTTGTAGATACAGTAAAGGCCATAGCACCCACATTTGGAGGGATTAATTTAGAAGATATAAAAGCCCCTGAATCGTTTGAAATAGAAAGACGTTTAGTAGAGGAACTCAATATTCCAGTAATGCACGATGATCAACACGGAACCGCCATCATTTCATCAGCCGCCTTATTAAATGCTTTAGAATTAGCAGAAAAAGATATTGATAAAATTAAGGTAGTAGTGTCTGGAGCTGGCTCAGCAGCATTGGCTTGTGCTAATTTATATGTGGCATTAGGAGTAAAGATTGAAAATATCTTTATGTTTGATGTAAATGGTTTGTTAGTGTCAAGCAGAGAAGATATTTCTGATCTTCAAAGAAAATATGCTAAAGATATCCCTGCTCAAACATTAGGAGAAATTATTGTAGGTGCAGATATGTTTTTAGGACTGTCAGCGGGAAATGTGTTAAAACCCGAAATGTTATTAACCATGGCTGAAAATCCAATCGTTTTTGCAATGGCTAATCCAGTGCCTGAAATAGATTATAATCTAGCTATCAGTACACGTGAAGATATTATTATGGCAACAGGACGTTCGGATTATCCCAATCAGGTAAATAACGTTCTAGGATTCCCCTATATTTTCCGAGGAGCACTTGATGTTAGAGCAACCAAAATAAATGAAGCTATGAAAATGGCAGCCGTAAAAGCACTGGCATGTTTAGCTAAACAACCTGTTCCTGAACAAGTAAATATTGCTTATGGAGAAACGAAATTAGTATTTGGTCGTGACTATATTATTCCAAAACCATTTGATCCGCGATTAATAGCAGAAGTAGCTCCAGCTGTAGCAAAAGCAGCAATAGAAAGTGGAGTAGCTCAACAACCCATAACGGATTGGGAAAAATACCGTAATGAATTATTAGACAGATTAGGATCTGATAATAAAATGGTACGTATGTTGGCTAACCGTGCTAAAACAAACCCTAAAAAAGTAGTTTTTGCGGAGGCAGACCATCTAGATGTGTTAAAGGCCGCACAAATCGTATTTGAAGAAGGAATTGGTATGCCTATTTTGTTAGGAAACAAAGAAATTATCCTAGAATTAAAAGAAGAATTAGGTTTTGACGCGGAGGTTGAAATTATAGACCCAAAAACAAAAGAAGAAGAAGAACGAAAAAATAGATTTGCTCAAAAATATTGGGAAACCCGTCGTAGAAGAGGAATTACACTTTTGGATGCTCAAAAATGGATGCGTGAACGCAACTATTTCGCCGCTATGATGATTAACGAAGGAGAAGCAGACGCGTTGGTTACAGGCTACTCAAGAAGTTACCCTTCTGTCGTAAAACCCATAATGGAGCTAATAGGGAAAGGAGCAGGGGTAAGCAGAATTGCTACCACTAACTTAATGATGACCGCTAGAGGCCCTATGTTTTTAGCAGATACAGCAATTAATCCCAATCCAACCGCTGAGGACTTGGCCAAAATAGCACTCATGACAGCTCGAACAATCAAATTATTCGGAATGGAACCTGTAATGGCTATGGTGTCATTCTCTAATTTTGGGTCTTCAAAAGACGAAAGTGCCTCTAAAGTACGTGAAGCAGTAGCCTATTTACATACCCACCACCCTGATTTAATTGTAGATGGTGAGATTCAAACAGACTTTGCATTAAATCCTGAAATGTTAAAGAGCAAGTTCCCTTTTTCTAAATTAGCAGGACAAAAAGTAAATACCCTTGTGTTTCCTAATCTAGAATCAGCTAATATTACCTACAAGATGTTGAAAGAATTATACAAGGTGGATTCAATTGGACCTATCATGTTAGGCTTAGATAAACCAGTGCATATTTTTCAATTAGGAGCTAGTGTTGAAGAAATGGTAAATATGGCAACCATAGCTGTTATAGATGCTCAAGAAAAAGAAAAAAGGCATAGAACTCAAAAATAACCCTTTGGATTTCTTGATACACTTAAGGAGGAATACTTTCACTCAATAAAATTAGTATATTTGAAAGAATAATAAAAGGAGCATGATTGCACACATACAAGGAAAATTAGTTGAAAAAAACCCTACCGACGTTGTAATTGACTGCAACGGGGTAGGGTACTTAGTTCATATATCTTTACATACATTTGGTTTGTTACCATCGAACGATTTCGTTAAATTATATACCTATTTACAAGTAAAAGAAGATAGTCATTCTTTGTATGGATTTATGGAGAAATCTGAAAGGGAAATTTTTAAGTTACTCATTTCAGTGTCAGGTATTGGAGCTAATACAGCACGAACTATGCTTTCTTCATTAGAACCCAAACAAATTATTAATGCTTTGGCCTCTGAAAATGTAGCGACTATCCAATCTATAAAAGGAATAGGTATTAAAACCGCTCAAAGGGCAATAATCGAATTGAAAGATAAAGTGTTAAAAATCTATGAAATAGATGAAGTTTCATTGATTCCAAACAATACAAATAAAGATGAAGCGTTATCTGCTTTAGAAGTGCTTGGTTTTGTTAGAAAATCTGCTGAGAAAGTAGTTGAAAAAATTATTACAGCTACACCAGAAGCTACTGTGGAAAATATTATAAAACAAGCTTTAAAAAATTTATAAACATTGAAAAATAATTTTTCATTCCCATTCAATCTATTATTTAAAAACAGTTTTTATATACTGTTTTTCTTTGTTTTAAATACTGCCCATTCTCAGGAAGTAAAAGATACTTTAAAAGGATATCAAAAAGGAAAAATGGATTTGCCTGATCCCCAAAGTATTTTAGAAGCTTATACATACGATCCTGTAATGGATCAGTATATTTATACCAAATCTTTTGAAGGATTTACAATAGATTATCCAATTGTATTGACTCCTGATGAATATCAAAAATTAATAAAAAAAGAGGCTATACGTAAGTATTTTAAAGAAAAAGGAGATGCCGTAGCAGGACAAAAGAAAAATTCTGAAGAAAAGAAAAGAGATTTATTACCTCGATATTATATCCGTTCAGGACTTTTTGAGTCTATTTTTGGAAGTAATACAATAGATATAAAACCTACAGGAAGCGTGGAGATTGATTTAGGGATGCGTTATTCTAAACAAGATAATCCAGCCTTCTCTCCTCGAAATAGAAGTAATTTTAATTTTGATTTTGATCAGCGTATTAGCATGAGTTTGATGGGGCAAGTAGGAACACGTCTTCGAGTAAATGTTAATTATGATACAGAATCTACTTTTGCTTTTCAAAATTTAATAAAATTAGAATATACTCCTACAGAAGATGATATTCTTCAAAAAATAGAAGTAGGAAATGTTAGTATGCCTTTGAGCAATAGTTTGATTAGAGGTGCTCAAAGTTTATTTGGTTTTAAGACGGAATTAAAATTTGGAAGAACGACTTTTACAGGTGTGTTTTCTGAACAAAAATCACAAACGCGAACGGTAACGGCTCAAGGAGGAGGATTGATTCAAGATTTTGATATGTTTGCTTTAGACTATGATGCTGATCGCCACTTTTTTTTATCACAGTTTTTTAGAAATAATTACGACCGAGCATTGGAAACCTATCCTGTAATTAATTCAAGAACACAAATTACCCGTTTAGAGGTTTGGATTACTAATAGACAAAATAGAATTAATGCAGGAGTAGAAGGTAATAATTTGCGCAATATAGTTGCGCTATCGGATTTGGGCGAAGCTGGAAGTACCAAACTACTAGAAAATGAAATAGTAGGTTTAAATCCAATTCCAGCTAATTTTTTTAAAGTTTCAGCCGATACACCTGTAGATAATGCAAATAATGCCTTTAATCCTAAAAAAATAGGAGATGTAGGAAGTTTGTTGAATGAGGCTATACGAGATGTTTCAAACGTATCAACAGGTTTCAATGGACTAAATACCAGAGAAGGGGTTGATTATTCTAAATTAGAAAACGCACGTAAACTAAATCCTAATGAATATACATACCATCCACAACTCGGATATATCTCATTAAATCAGCGTTTGACAAATGATGAAGTATTAGCTGTTGCTTACCAGTATACAGAAGGAGATAAAGTGTATCAAGTTGGAGAGTTCGGGAATGATGGCGTTACTTCTTCTACAACAGATATAAATGATATACCTGTTACAAAAGCTCTGATTCTAAAATTATTAAAACCTAATTTAAATAATGTAGATAAACCTATTTGGAATTTAATGATGAAAAACATTTATCAAATTCCTGGAGCGTATCAATTAGAAAAAACAGACTTTAAATTCAATATATTATATACGGATCCTTCACCTATAAATTATATAACCTTAGAAGCTCCCCTACCTTTGAGAGGAGATATATCTAATGTGCCTTTACTTAAGGTGTTCGATCTAGATAAATTAGACTTTTATAATGACCCTAGTAGAGGTGATGGTTTTTTTGATTTTTTACCAGGTCTAACGATAGATACTCAAAATGCCCGTATTATATTTACTAAAGTAGAACCTTTCGGGAAATCTTTATTTGAAAAACTTACTTCTAATAATGGTACTGAAAAATATAATGATGAAAGTTCGTATAACTTAAATCAAAAAAAATACGTTTACACTAGCTTATATAGAAAGACTCAAGCAGCAGCTTTGCAAAATAGTGAAAAGAATAAATTTCAATTAAAAGGTAAATTTAAATCTACGGGAGGCGATGGTATTTCGTTAGGGGCTGTGAACGTACCAAGAGGATCTGTTGTAGTAACTGCAGGAGGAAGAGTTTTACAAGAAGGAGTAGATTATACCGTTAATTATCAAGCAGGACGCGTACAAATTTTAGATCCCTCGTTACAAGCATCAGGAACCCCTATTCAAGTTTCTGTTGAAAATAATTCTATGTTTGGTCAGCAAACTAGACGCTATATGGGATTTAATATCGAACATAAAATTTCTGATAAATTTCAAATTAACGGAACTTTAATAAATATGTCTGAACGTCCTTTTACACAAAAGACGAATTACGGACAAGAATCTGTAAATAATACAATGTTTGGTCTAAATGGTAACTTTTCAACAGAAGTGCCTTTTTTTACAAGATTAGTTAATAAATTGCCTAATATTGATACGGACGCACCTTCAAATCTTTCCTTTAGAGGGGAGTTTGCATACCTTATGCCAGGAACTTCTAAAATTGACCGATTAAATGGTGAGTCTACAGTATATATAGATGATTTTGAAGGATCGCAATCATCTATTGATATGCGTTCACCTCAGTCATGGAGTTTAGCCAGTGTTCCAGATGAATTTCAGGATAAATTAAGTTCTAGTAATTTGAGTTATGGTTTTAATAGAGCTAAATTATCTTGGTATACTATTGATCCTATATTCTATACAAGTCAAAGACCATCAGGAATTACCGATGACGATATATCTACCTATGATACCAGACGGGTTTATATAGATGAGTTGTATCCGCAAACCAGTATTGCTATAGGAGACTCAAGAGTAGTAAATACGCTAGATTTAACTTATTATCCTAAAGAAAGAGGACCTTATAACTTTAACCCAGCGGCATTAAATAACCAAATGCCAGATCCTACAAAATCTTTTGCAGGTATTATGCGCCCTATTACTACCACTAATTTTGAACAGGCTAATGTTGAGTATATTCAGTTCTGGTTATTAGATCCGTATTATAAAAACTTAAACGGAGTATCTACTGCTAATACTGGAAAAATTACAATTCATTTGGGAGAAGTGTCAGAAGATGTTCTAAAAGATGGTAAAAAAATGTATGAAAATGGATTGCCAGGATTAGGCTCTGATCAAAAAACATTACTTTCTCAGTGGGGTAAATCTCCTGCAAACCAGTCACTTATTTATACGTTTGATTCAAATAATAACAATAGATCTTTACAAGATGTTGGTCTTAATGGTTTAAGTGATGACGAAGAACGTATAAAATTTCCTGAATTTGCTAATCAAGATGACCCAGCAATGGATAATTATCAATATTATTTAAATACTTCAGGGAAAATTGTTGATAGATATAAAAAATATAATGGAACAGAAAAAAACTCTCCCGTAGATGTTACGGATAGTAATAGAGGTAATTCTACCATTCCAGATGTTGAAGATATCAATAGAGACAACACCATGAATACAGTCGAAGGATATTATAAATTTGAAATAGACATAAAACCAAATGTAAAAGCAGGTGATAAATACGTAGTAAGTGAACGTATAGATAATGACCGTGATCTAGGAGCAGGACAAAAGACTAGTGTACGTTGGATACAATACAAAATTCCAATATCAGAAGGAATACCAATGGGAGGTATTTCAGATACTCGTTCCATTCGTTTTATGCGTATGTTAGTCAACGGATTTAGCGATCAAATTACTTTGCGTTTTGGAGCCTTAGATCTTGTTAGAGGAGAATGGAGGCGCTATGGTGGGCAACTAACAAGTATTGTAGATCCAAATACTAATTTTGAAGTACAAAGTATCAACATAGAAGAAAATGGACAACGAAGCCCTATTCCTTATGTTTTGCCACCTAATGTAAAAAGAGAACAAATTAATAATAATAATACGGTCGTTAATCAAAATGAACAATCATTGCTTTTGCGTGTAGGTTCAGCAAACGATGAAACAAAAGGGTTAGCAGATGGTCAAGCAAAAGCAGTATTTAAAAATGTAAGTGTTGATATGCGTCAATACAATCGTTTGAAAATGTTTTTGCACTCTGAATCTTTACTTAAATCAGATGATTTGAAAGATAAAGAATTAAGTGCTTTTATACGTTTTGGAAATGACTTTACTAATAATTTTTATGAAATTGAAGTTCCATTAAAAGTAACTCCTTTTGGACAAGCAATAGCAGAAAATGTTTGGCCCGTTGAAAATGAAATTAACTTAGCACTTTCTGCATTAGGAAAATTAAAACTAGAAAGTTTTAAAGCAGATCCTCAGTTTATAGATGCTGACGACAAATCCTATGTCAGAGATGCTACAGTATATGATAATGGAGCAACTGCCGGTATGAAAATTAGAGTAAAAGGAAATCCAAACATTGGTTATGTACGTACCCTAATGGTAGGACTTAAAAATCCCAAAGGAGGAGAAACAACTTCAAAAGTCAGAGGAGAGGTTTGGTTTAATGAATTGCGTTTGGCTGAAATGAATGAATCGGGAGGTATGGCAGCAGTTGCAAGCTTAGATACGAATATGGCTGATTTTTTAACACTTTCTGCAACGGGACGTATGGGGACTATTGGTTTTGGTTCTATTGAACAAAAACCCAATGAAAGAAGTCGTGAAGATATGTGGCAGTATGACCTAGTAACAAATGTTAGTTTAGGAAAATTATTACCTAAAAAGTGGGGCGTTAATTTACCTTTTAATTACGCCATAGGAGAACAAACAATTACACCAGAATACGATCCTCTTTATCAAGATTTAAAATTAAAAGATGTATTAGCAGTCGCTCAAACTGAGGAAGAAAAAGACGCTATAAGAAAAAGATCTGAAAATTTTACCAAAAGAAGGAGTATCAATTTTATTGGAGTTAAAAAAGAACGATCACCAGAGCAAAAACCTCATGTTTATGATGTTGAAAACCTTACACTTTCTTATTCATACAATGAGATGAAACATCGTGATTTTGAAGTTCAAAATGTTTTAGATCAACAGGTGCGTACAACAGCTGATTATGCCTATGCGTTTAAAACGAAAACTATTGAACCTTTCAAACAAACTTCTTTCATGAAAAAAAGTGCCTATTGGAAACTGTTGAGTGATTTGAATTTTAATTTATTACCCTCTAATATTAATTTTAGTTCATCCATCCTTCGCCAATTCAATAGACAACAATTTCGTCAAGTAGATCAAAGTATAGTAGCAGGAGTTGAACCATTGTATCGTAGGAATTACCTATTTAACTATAATTATGGTTTTAATTTTAATTTTACACGTTCGTTTAAAGTGAACTATACGGCCACTACAGGTAATATTGTGAGGACTAATTTAATTAATCAAAATGACGATTCTCAAAAACCAGAATATACAGTTTGGGATGATTTTTGGAATGTAGGAGAACCCAATCAACACAATCAACAAATTACGGCCAACTATACCTTGCCTATAGAAAAAATACCCGTGCTCTCTTTTATAAAATCAGATTACACCTATACAGGAAATTATTCTTGGAACAGAGGTTCTGATGCTATGAGGAATTTTTATCCAGACAAATTGGCTAACCCTAATTTAGTTTATGATTTAGGAAATACGATACAAAATGCTAATACGCATAAATTGAATACTAGTTTTTCAATGACTAATTTTTATAAGTATATTGGATTAGTTAAGTTTTCAGAAAGAAGTAAAAAACCTGTTAAGCCTGTTACTCCCGTAACAGTTCCTAAGCCTGGAGAAAAAATTGTTGCAAAACCAAAAGAAAAAATAGTAAAACAAAATGTGTTTTTAGACGGTCTAATAGGTGTTGCTACTGCAATTAAAAATATACAGGTAAACTATTCAGAAACCAATGGTACTCTATTGCCTGGATATTTGCCATCTATAGGGTTTTTAGGTTCTTCAAGACCTTCATTAGGTTTTGTTTTTGGGATGCAAGATGAAGTTCGTTTTGAAGCGGCTAAAAATGGATGGTTGACAAACTATGATAAGTTTAATCAGAATTTTACCAAAGTAAATACCAAACAATTACAAGCTAATGCTAAATTAGAACCATTTACTGATTTAACTATAGATTTAGTAGCGGATCGTACGATATCTAATAATTATAGCGAACAATTTACAGTAACTGATGGGAACTATAATTCGTTATCTCCTTATCAAACTGGTAATTTTTCGATTAGTACACTAATGATTGGTACGGCTTTTGCAACCAGTGATGAAAATGGTTCTAGTGCTTTTGAAGCATTCAGAAAGGGGAGGAAAGAAATTGCTCAACGTTTAGCTCAAGAGCGTGCTTCTTATGATCCTTTATATGATCCAACCCAAGTGGATTCAGATGGCTTCCCTAAAGGATATAGCAAAAATAGTCAGCAAGTATTATTGCCTGCTTTCTTAGCAGCATATACCTCAGATTTTAGAAGTTCATCAAATGTTCCTTTAAGTTTTAATAGATTCTTCCCTTTACCTAATTGGAATATAAAATATACAGGATTAATACGGTATAAATTTTTTAAAGAACGTTTTAGAAGTTTTAGTATACAACATGCTTATAAATCAGCCTATACCTTAAATTCCTATCGTTCAAATTTTGAGTACGATAAAAATCCAAACGGAGTTGATGTATCAGGTAATTATTATAGCTCAACTCTTATTGGAAACGTAAATTTAACAGAGCAGTTTAGCCCTCTGTTACGATTAGATATTCAAATGAAAAATTCATTAAAATTTATAGGAGAGATAAAAAAAGATCGCACACTTTCTTTGAGCTTTGACAATAATTTGTTAACAGAACTCAAAGGACAAGAATATATATTTGGTATAGGATATCGTATTAAAGATGTAACTGTTCGTTCACGATTAGCAGATAACAATACAGGTGTTGTTAAGAGTGATATTAATCTGCGAGGAGATATTTCTTTTAGAAATAATAAAACGATAGTAAGAAATATAGATTATAATAACAATCAACTAGGAGGAGGACAGAATATTGTAACAGCAAAGTTTTCTGGAGATTATAAATTTTCATCTAACTTAACCACATTGTTCTATTTTGATTATAATTTTAATAGAGCAGTTATTTCTACTTCATTCCCTATTACAAACATTAGAGCAGGTTTTACTTTGCGTTATACACTAGGAAATTAATTTTTAGAAATATGATTTTGATATTATTTTAATAATTATACTTTTGTATCATAAATAATAAAAAACAATGAACATACCAACTAATTTAAAGTACACTAAAGATCACGAATGGGTGAGTGTTGATGGGGATATTGCCACAGTAGGAATCACAGATTTTGCTCAAAAAGAGCTTGGTGATATTGTATACGTAGAGGTTGACACTTTAGACCAAACACTTACTAAAGACGAAGTCTTTGGAACAGTAGAAGCAGTAAAAACAGTTTCAGATTTATTTTTGCCATTATCTGGTGAAATTGTTGAATTTAATGAGGAATTAGAATCTAATCCTGAATTAGTAAACTCGGATCCTTATGGAGCTGCTTGGATGATTAAAGTGAAAATTTCAGATGCTTCTGAAATAGAAGGATTGTTATCAAGTGAAGATTATAAAAATCTTATTGGAGCCTAAAAAAAAATCTATTTGGCTGGCTTTATGTTGGACTTTCTTAATTCTTTTTTTAAGTTTTAAGGTACCAACATTAAATCCTAAATATACTTTTCCAAATGAAGACAAAGTAGTGCATTTTGTATTCTACTTTGTCTTTGTTTTTTTATGGATTAGATATATAGTGGCAAGCCAAGGCTTGAATTTTAAAAAAGTAATTGTTTTAACAATTATTGCCATATTAATCAGTGTTTTAGTTGAAATAGGTCAAGCCTTTTTAACAATTAATCGTTCGGCTGAAATTCAAGATATCATTGCAAATAGTTTGGGAGCCATAAGCTCGGCTATTCTTTCCTATCGTTTTTTTAAGAAATAAAATGATTAAAAGCAGTTCGTGCTTAATTAAGATTTTTTATTTTTATCAAAAAATAAAAAAATATGGACGTTAGAGAATATTTAGATTCTACCTATTTAAAAAAGGCAGAACAAGCAGGACTTACAAATGAAGAAAATACAAAAAAAGTAATTGAAACTATTCAAGAAGCTATAAAAGAACGCTTCAAATTAGTAATGATTCGTCCTGAATATGTGAGTACAGCTCGAAAAATGATTGACGAACAAAATTCTGAACTTCTTGTTGGTACCGTTATTGATTTTCCTTTTGGAACCGATTCAGTAGACTCAAAAATTAAAGAAGCTACAAAAGCAATTCAAAACGGAGTGGATGAATTAGATTATGTAATAAACTATGAAGCCTTTAAAAAAGGAGAAATAGAATTAATAAAAGAAGAAACGATTCAGTGTACTCAATTAGGACTTTCAAATAATAAAGTTGTGAAATTTATTATTGAAGTAGCCGCTTTAACAGATGATCATATTATTCAAATTTCTAGTTTAATTCGTAATACTGTTGTTGCAAATTTTAGTGAATCAGAATGTTCTAAAGTTTTTGTAAAGTCCTCTACTGGCTTTTATCCAACAACTGATGGAAAACCAAATGGAGCAACAATTCACACCATAAAACTGATGTTAGAAAACTCTTCTCCACTTCCTGTAAAAGCAGCCGGAGGAGTTCGTAATATAAAAGAAGCAAATGACATGATTGAATTAGGGGTTAAAAGGATAGGTACTTCTGCGGCTAAGACAATAGTTGAAGGTTTGTCTGCTACAGGTGTTTATTAATCAGGTTTACAAATGAGATTTTTATTTGCTCTTTTGTTAGTAATGACTTCTAGTGTAGCTCAAGACACTAAACATGAAAAGGTTCCCGTTTTTCCTCAATGTACTCAGAGCTCTGAATCAGAATTAGAAAAATGTTTTCATTTTCAACTAGAAGATTTCATATACAATAACTTTAAAATGCCTTTACAATTGGCATCTAATAATTCTTCGGGAAAAGTAATTACACTCTTTGAAGTAGATGCAGAAGGACACTTTAAGATAATTTATGTTGATGCTTTATATCCCGAATTAATTGCAGAAACCAAAAGAGTTTTTAATTCTTTGCCTATTATAACTCCTGCTACCTATAATGGAATGCCTACTTATTCTAGGTTCACGTTTACAATGGTTTACCCTTTTTTAAAAGGTAAACCATTTGAAAAAACAGAAGAAAAAAAGATTATTTCTGGTATAAACAAAGAAAATTCAACAGAACTTGACAGCGTAGAAAAAGAATATCAAAAGTTTAATAATCCACAGTTTAAAAGTAATTTAAACATCCCATTTTCGCATAGTTACTATGCTAATTTTGATAGCTATATGAATCAAGTGGGAACGAATAGTCATACCGCATCCAAGCCGCTAAGTTATAAAGAGGTTGCTCGTTATTATGATTTTGAAAAAAATAATCAAAGTATCTTAATCAATAAAAAGAACTGGTGGGGACGTAAAATTTTTAATGAAAATTTAGTAGCTATTCAAGGAAAAGACTATTGGTTTACCTTAAATCCTATATGGGATTTACGTATAGGCAAAACATCACCAGAGAAAGCAGGTTACACTTATAACAACACAAGAGCAATACAAATACAAGGAGCTTTGGGTGAAAATTTAACTTTTACTTCTTCTATTTTTGAAAGCCAGGGCTTTTTTGCAGACTATTATAATCGTTTGGCTATTTCTCAAAAACCATCAGGTGGTAATCCAGCCATAATTCCAGGTATAGGAATTGCTAAAGATTTTAAAGGAAATCAGTTTGACTTTCCATCAGCAGATGCTATTATATCTTATACGTCTTCTGATCATCTGAATATTCAATTAGGGTACAGTCGTAACTTTATTGGAGAGGGGTATCGCTCCTTGTTAGAAGGCGATGCCGCTAGTCCGTATCCATTTGTTAAAATAAATACTAGTTTTTGGAAAATTAAGTATACCAATACTTATATGTGGTTAAAAGATGTGCGCCCAGAAGTAACAGCAGAAAAAACCTATGCTACTAAATACATGGCTAATCATTATTTAAGTTGGAATGCTTCTAAACGGTTGAATATTGGATTTTTTGAATCAGTTGTCTGGTCTAATACAAATAATAGAGGTTTTGATTTAAATTTTGTCAATCCAATTATTTTTTATCGTTCGGTAGAATTTACTTCCTCCTCTAAAAGCGGTAATGCAGCAATAGGTTTAACAGCCAAATATAAATGGACCAATCGTTTTAATACTTATGGACAATTATTCATTGATGAATTTGCTGTGAGCGATATTTTTGGAGGAAAAAACAGTTGGCGCAATAAAATAGCCTACCAACTGGGAGGGAAATATTATGATGCCTTTGGTGTAAAAAAATTATACTTACAAGCAGAACTAAATATTGTACGTCCTTATGTGTATTCTCATAGTGAAGTAATTACTAATTATGGACATAATAATCAAAGTATGGGACATAATTGGGGATCAAATCTAAACGAAATAGTAACCATTGCTCGTTATACAAAAGGGCGATTATTTGCCGAAGCTAAGTTTAATTTTGGTTTACGAGGTTTTGATCCTGATTTAGTAACAGATAAAAAAAATTATGGTTCTAATATATATAAGGATTACGATTTAGATCGCTCGGCAGATAATGGAGTGGTTGTAGGACAAGGTAATAAAACTAAAATAATAATTGCGGATCTAAATGCTGGGTATTTATTAAATCCAAATACCAATTTAAAGTTCTTTGCTAATTTTGTGTACCGATCGTTTAAACCAACACTAAATACGGTTCAAGTTTTTAATGAAAACACAACTTGGTTTTCTTTAGGTTTGCGTTCCGATATATTTAATTGGTATTTTGATTATTAATCAGAACTTATCCATATAATATATAAACTTTTTAAAAGAACAGATGGATCAAACAAGAAGAAGGGGTGCCCTAAAAATAAAAGTGTAACGGTCTAATTTGTCACTTAGACGAGAGGAGAAATCGCATTAGTCTGTGTGGTTTGCTCTTCTCTTCGTTCTAGCCTCCTTTTGATTGAAATGACAAGATTTCGATTTTTTAGGGCACTCTTTTTTTATTACATTTTTACAATGATAAATTCACTTCTTCTGTTTGCTTGATGTTGTTCTTCTGTGCAAGAAGATTGATTGGTTGGTTCGCAACCACAATCATTTACTAATTGTGATTCGCCATAACCACGTCCTGTTAAACGATCTTTAGCAATACCGTTTTTAACTAACCAAGCTACTGTTTCTTTTGCTCTACGATCTGAAAGTTTAGCATTATAGGCTACTGTTTGACGACAGTCGGTATGTGATCGAACATCTACCTTCATGGTTGGATATTGCTTCATTACTTCTAAAATCTTGGCTAATTCTACAGCTGCATCAGCACGGATAAACGATTTATCTAAATCGAAATAAATGATTTTAATTTCAAATATTTTAGCTAAATCGGATCCTTCTTGTATTACACGTACTTTTTTAGCGGTGTCAATAGGTAGATTTGTTTTTCCTGTTTTATTTGGAATGTCTACTGGTTTTTCTTTGGTTTCATAATCTTCTTTTTCTGCTCTTACGTAATATTTTTTACCCGCAGGAACTTTTTTGAAATCATAAAAACCTTTTTCATCAGCAAGAACTTTTCCTATTTCATTAAACGTCTCATCATATAATGTTACTGTGGCTCCAGGAATTACTTCTCTAGTTTCAGAATTTGTAACAACACCTGCTAGTTCGTGTTGAATTTCTAGATTGAGTGGTGATTTTTCTATAAAGCTATAGATGTCATCTAATCCTTTGCCTCCTGAACGGTTTGATGAAAAGAAGCCTTTTCCTTTTTCGTCTATGATAAAGGCGAAGTCATCCATCGGACCATTTACTGGAGATCCTACATTTACTAAATTGGATACCATGCCTTTCTCATCTAATTGTGCGGCATAGATGTCTAATCCTCCTAGTCCTTGTTGACCATCGGTTGCATAATATAGTACACCTTTGTCAGTTATGAAAGGAAAGGTTTCTCTGGCTTCTGTATTGATTGTATTTCCTAGGTTAATAGGTGTTCCGTAGCTATTTTCTCCTAAAATAGCTACCTTGAACAAATCCGATTCTCCGTATGTTCCTGGCATATTAGAAGCAAAATATAAAGTCTTTTCATCAGGGGATAAAGCCGGATGGGCTACACTGTATTGATCGCTATTAAATGGTAGTTCTACTATATTAATCCATTCTCCTTTTGCATTTAAATTAGCACGATAGATTTTCAGATTGATGATTTTTTTATCATCTCTTCCTACTTTTCCTTCATTGAAATTATTACGGGTAAAGTATACCGTTTTTAAATCTTTGGTAAAAACGGGAGAATCTTCGTGATATTTAGAATTGATTTCTTTAGCAAAACGAGTTGTATTAAGAAGATCGTCTCCTGTTTCATTTTTATCAGCAGCATACAGGTTGGTAAATGATTTCCCTGTCCATTTAGCTTTTGCTTTGAAAACGCCGATGGTATCTCTAGTAGATGCAAAAAGTACTTTGTCTCCATAAAATGCGGTACCATAATCGGAAGAACTGCCGTTAATGCTTACTGGTTTTATTTCAAAACGCCCAGAATTTTTTGCGATAATATTTTTATAATCTTTTTGATTATTATAAATATTGGCTCTTGTATCCTTTGATGTTAATTCATAAAACTTACTCATATATTCATCGGCTTTTTTGTAATCTTCTACCGATTTGAGGGTTTGTGCATAACGATAATAGTATTCGGGTTCTACTGTTTCGCCTAAAGCAAATAATTCAGCATACCATTTATGAGCATCTACTAATTTAGCATTGTAATAATACGAATCTCCTAGGCGTTGGAATAACTCTTTGGATTTATATCCTTTTTGAGCTACTTTTAAGTAGGTGTCAATTGCATCGACGTATGCTAAACCATTATAGTGATTACCTGCTTTTATGATTTTTTTCTCTTGTGCATATCCTCCGTGCAAAGACAATCCTAATACGGTAAATAAAATTATTTTTTTCATAATAATAGTTTTAGAAGAAACGTGGGGCTACCACTTTTTCTACACGTTTAAACAATTCATAACGTAAAAATACTTCATGTGAGCCAGAGTTAAAATTTCCTAATCTGGTAACATCTCGATCATAGGCATATCCTATCAACCATGAGTCATTAATCTGAAATCCTGCCATGGCACTCCACGCAGCGCTCCAACGATAGGCGGCTCCCAATGAAAATTTTTCATTAAACCAAAAATTCCCTGATAAATCAACTTGTAATGGGGCTCCATTAACATATTTAATCATCGTTGTGGGTTTAAACTGTACTTCGCTACTTAAACGAAATACGTGTCCCGCTATTAAATGGGGGTGCATACGTTCACTGGCTACGTATTGCACGTCATTATCATAATATTTTTGTTCTAATATAAAAGGGATGGATAGTCCTACATAGGTCTTATCTGAATACCAAAATGCTCCAGCTCCTATATTAGGAAAAAAACGATTGTCTACATTTTGTCTTATCAAACCGTCGGATACATTATGAATCTTAGTCTTATTAAAATCAACACTAAAAAAATTGGCTGTTCCTTTTATACCAAACGACAATTTAGAATTCTCGGAAGTATTAATATTATAACTAAGGTCTACTGATATAGCATTTTCATCTGATGGACCTATTTTATCGTTTATAACACTTACTCCTAATCCCATCCTATTGTTAAGACCTAAAGGGGTACTCATTGCGACTGTATTTGTCTTTGGGGCTCCTTCTAATCCTACCCATTGGGAGCGGTGCATTACTAAAGCACTAAAACAACCGCGGGTACCTGTGTAACCAGGATTTACATTAGCAGTGTTATACATATATTGAGTATACTGTGCTTCTTGTTGAGCAAAACCAACTCCACTCATTAAAAGTAGTAAATATATAATTTTGTTTTTCATATCATATTATTTTTTAAATATCCTCCGCCCTAAAGGCGGAGGTATATTAATTCTCTATCTATTGATATATAAATAACCTGCTTTCTCTTTGGTTACACCACTCGTGTTCTCATACTTAAACATATAATAATATGTCCCTTCTGGCAATTCTTCTAATTGTTTGATCGTAACTCGTCCTGATGATATCCCTCGGAATGCTCGATCATTATTATTATATCCTTTTGCCTCATATACTAATACTCCCCATCGGTTGTAAACTTCTACTGAGTTATTAGGAAATTTATCTACACCATCTATAAAAAAGACATCGTTATCTCCATCTCCATTAGGGGTCATGTGATTATACACTACAACTTCCTCATTGTTTGATGGATGAACCGTTACTGTTACAGTGGCGGTATCGCAAATAGTGTTAAATGGTGTTAGCAAACAAATTTTGTAAGGGATAGTATAAGTTCCAGAAGGTGTTCCAGAAGGTACTATTACGTTACCATTTAAATCAATGTATGGATTTTTTTGACCTGTCCAAGCAGTTGTTGTTAATGTTATGTTATTTAAATTTGCTTGATTTCCGTCAGCTAAATCGGATCCATTTCCATTATCTGTAAATATATTTCCTAATGTCTCTCCTTGACTGCCTTTTTGAGAAGAAAAGGTGTCGTTTTGAGCGTTAACTGTAGGTTCACTTACTACTACAATTGAATTAACATTGCTGCAGTTTTTAGGGTTGTTCACTTCACAAATGGTGTAGTTAACGGTGTATGTTCCGGCAGGGGTGTTAGCTGGTACGGATACTGTTCCGTTTGGATTTACGATTAGTCCAGAACCTACAGGAACTGTACTTGCTGTAATTTGAACATTACCAGGGGCTGTTCCTACTGTTACCAATGCTCCATTAAGTGTATCATTGGCAGTTAGTGGCGCTGTTGTTCCTCCCGATAGACCGTTTATAGGCGCTGTTGTTTCTGTTACGGCTATAATTTGAGGAGTATCTACTACTACAATTGAATTAACATTGCTGCAGTTTTTAGGGTTGTTCACTTCACAAATGGTGTAGTTAACGGTGTATGTTCCGGCAGGGGTGTTAGCTGGTACGGATACTGTTCCGTTTGGATTTACGATTAGTCCAGAACCTACAGGAACTGTACTTGCTGTAATTTGAACATTACCAGGGGCTGTTCCTACTGTTACCAATGCTCCATTAAGTGTATCATTGGCAGTTAGTGGCGCTGTTGTTCCTCCCGATAGACCGTTTATAGGCGCTGTTGTTTCTGTTACGGCTATAATTTGAGGAGTATCTACTACTACAATTGAATTAACATTGCTGCAGTTTTTAGGGTTGTTCACTTCACAAATGGTGTAGTTAACGGTGTATGTTCCAGCAGGGGTATTAGCTGGTACGGATACTGTTCCGTTTGGATTTACGATTAGCCCAGAACCTACAGGAACTGTACTTGCTGTAATTTGAACATTACCAGGGGCTGTTCCTACTGTTACCAATGCTCCATTAAGTGTATCATTGGCCGTTAGTGGCGCTGTTGTTCCTCCCGATAGACCGTTTATAGGCGCTGTTGTTTCTGTTACGGTTATAATTTGAGGAGTATCTACTACTACAATTGAATTAACATTGCTGCAGTTTTTAGGGTTGTTCACTTCACAAATGGTGTAGTTAACGGTGTATGTTCCGGCAGGGGTATTAGCTGGTACGGATACTGTTCCGTTTGGATTTACGATTAGCCCAGAACCTACAGGAACTGTACTTGCTGTAATTTGAACATTACCAGGGGCTGTTCCTACTGTTACCAATGCTCCATTAAGTGTATCATTGGCAGTTAGTGGCGCTGTTGTTCCTCCCGATAGACCGTTTATAGGCGCTGTTGTTTCTGTTACGGCTATAATTTGAGGAGTATCTACTACTACAATTGAATTAACATTGCTGCAGTTTTTAGGGTTGTTCACTTCACAAATGGTGTAGTTAACGGTGTATGTTCCGGCAGGGGTATTAGCTGGTACGGATACTGTTCCGTTTGGATTTACGATTAGCCCAGAACCTACAGGAACTGTACTTGCTGTAATTTGAACATTACCAGGGGCTGTTCCTACTGTTACCAATGCTCCATTAAGTGTATCATTGGCAGTTAGTGGCGCTGTTGTTCCTCCCGATAGACCGTTTATAGGCGCTGTTGTTTCTGTTACGGCTATAATTTGAGGAGTATCTACTACTACAATTGAATTAACATTGCTGCAGTTTTTAGGGTTGTTCACTTCACAAATGGTGTAGTTAACGGTGTATGTTCCAGCAGGGGTATTAGCTGGTACGGATACTGTTCCGTTTGGATTTACGATTAGTCCAGAACCTACAGGAACTGTACTTGCTGTAATTTGAACATTACCAGGGGCTGTTCCTACTGTTACCAATGCTCCATTAAGTGTATCATTGGCAGTTAGTGGCGCTGTTGTTCCTCCCGATAGACCGTTTATAGGCGCTGTTGTTTCTGTTACGGCTATAATTTGAGGAGTATCTACTACTACAATTGAATTAACATTGCTGCAGTTTTTAGGGTTGTTCACTTCACAAATGGTGTAGTTAACGGTGTATGTTCCGGCAGGGGTGTTAGCTGGTACGGATACTGTTCCGTTTGGATTTACGATTAGTCCAGAACCTACAGGAACTGTACTTGCTGTAATTTGAACATTACCAGGGGCTGTTCCTACTGTTACCAATGCTCCATTAAGTGTATCATTGGCAGTTAGTGGCGCTGTTGTTCCTCCCGATAGACCGTTTATAGGCGCTGTTGTTTCTGTTACGGCTATAATTTGAGGAGTATCTACTACTACAATTGAATTAACATTGCTGCAGTTTTTAGGGTTGTTCACTTCACAAATGGTGTAGTTAACGGTGTATGTTCCAGCAGGGGTATTAGCTGGTACGGATACTGTTCCGTTTGGATTTACGATTAGCCCAGAACCTACAGGAACTGTACTTGCTGTAATTTGAACATTACCAGGGGCTGTTCCTACTGTTACCAATGCTCCATTAAGTGTATCATTGGCCGTTAGTGGCGCTGTTGTTCCTCCCGATAGACCGTTTATAGGCGCTGTTGTTTCTGTTACGGTTATAATTTGAGGAGTATCTACTACTACAATTGAATTAACATTGCTGCAGTTTTTAGGGTTGTTCACTTCACAAATGGTGTAGTTAACGGTGTATGTTCCGGCAGGGGTATTAGCTGGTACGGATACTGTTCCGTTTGGATTTACGATTAGCCCAGAACCTACAGGAACTGTACTTGCTGTAATTTGAACATTACCAGGGGCTGTTCCTACTGTTACCAATGCTCCATTAAGTGTATCATTGGCAGTTAGTGGCGCTGTTGTTCCTCCCGATAGACCGTTTATAGGCGCTGTTGTTTCTGTTACGGCTATAATTTGAGGAGTATCTACTACTACAATTGAATTAACATTGCTGCAGTTTTTAGGGTTGTTCACTTCACAAATGGTGTAGTTAACGGTGTATGTTCCGGCAGGGGTATTAGCTGGTACGGATACTGTTCCGTTTGGATTTACGATTAGCCCAGAACCTACAGGAACTGTACTTGCTGTAATTTGAACATTACCAGGGGCTGTTCCTACTGTTACCAATGCTCCATTAAGTGTATCATTGGCAGTTAGTGGCGCTGTTGTTCCTCCCGATAGACCGTTTATAGGCGCTGTTGTTTCTGTTACGGCTATAATTTGAGGAGTATCTACTACTACAATTGAATTAACATTGCTGCAGTTTTTAGGGTTGTTCACTTCACAAATGGTGTAGTTAACGGTGTATGTTCCGGCAGGGGTATTAGCTGGTACGGATACTGTTCCGTTTGGATTTACGATTAGCCCAGAACCTACAGGAACTGTACTTGCTGTAATTTGAACATTACCAGGGGCTGTTCCTACTGTTACCAATGCTCCATTAAGTGTATCATTGGCCGTTAGTGGCGCTGTTGTTCCTCCCGATAGACCGTTTATAGGCGCTGTTGTTTCTGTTACGGCTATAATTTGAGGAGTATCTACTACTACAATTGAATTAACATTGCTGCAGTTTTTAGGGTTGTTCACTTCACAAATGGTGTAGTTAACGGTGTATGTTCCGGCAGGGGTATTAGCTGGTACGGATACTGTTCCGTTTGGATTTACGATTAGCCCAGAACCTACAGGAACTGTACTTGCTGTAATTTGAACATTACCAGGGGCTGTTCCTACTGTTACCAATGCTCCATTAAGTGTATCATTGGCCGTTAGTGGCGCTGTTGTTCCTCCCGATAGACCGTTTATAGGCGTTGTTGTTTCTGTTACGGCTATAATTTGAGGAGTATCTACTACTACAATTGAATTAACATTGCTGCAGTTTTTAGGGTTGTTCACTTCACAAATGGTGTAGTTAACGGTGTATGTTCCGGCAGGGGTATTAGCTGGTACGGATACTGTTCCGTTTGGATTTACGATTAGCCCAGAACCTACAGGAACTGTACTTGCTGTAATTTGAACATTACCAGGGGCTGTTCCTACTGTTACCAATGCTCCATTAAGTGTATCATTGGCAGTTAGTGGCGCTGTTGTTCCTCCCGATAGACCGTTTATAGGCGCTGTTGTTTCTGTTACGGCTATAATTTGAGGAGTATCTACTACTACAATTGAATTAACATTGCTGCAGTTTTTAGGGTTGTTCACTTCACAAATGGTGTAGTTAACGGTGTATGTTCCGGCAGGGGTATTAGCTGGTACGGATACTGTTCCGTTTGGATTTACGATTAGCCCAGAACCTACAGGAACTGTACTTGCTGTAATTTGAACATTACCAGGGGCTGTTCCTACTGTTACCAATGCTCCATTAAGTGTATCATTGGCCGTTAGTGGCGCTGTTGTTCCTCCCGATAGACCGTTTATAGGCGCTGTTGTTTCTGTTACGGCTATAATTTGAGGAGTATCTACTACTACAATTGAATTAACATTGCTGCAGTTTTTAGGGTTGTTCACTTCACAAATGGTGTAGTTAACGGTGTATGTTCCGGCAGGGGTATTAGCTGGTACGGATACTGTTCCGTTTGGATTTACGATTAGCCCAGAACCTACAGGAACTGTACTTGCTGTAATTTGAACATTACCAGGGGCTGTTCCTACTGTTACCAATGCTCCATTAAGTGTATCATTGGCAGTTAGTGGCGCTGTTGTTCCTCCCGATAGACCGTTTATAGGCGCTGTTGTTTCTGTTACGGTTATAATTTGAGGAGTATCTACTACTACAATTGAATTAACATTGCTGCAGTTTTTAGGGTTGTTCACTTCACAAATGGTGTAGTTAACGGTGTATGTTCCGGCAGGGGTATTAGCTGGTACGGATACTGTTCCGTTTGGATTTACGATTAGCCCAGAACCTACAGGAACTGTACTTGCTGTAATTTGAACATTACCAGGGGCTGTTCCTACTGTTACCAATGCTCCATTAAGTGTATCATTGGCCGTTAGTGGCGCTGTTGTTCCTCCCGATAGACCGTTTATAGGCGTTGTTGTTTCTGTTACGGCTATAATTTGAGGAGTATCTACTACTACAATTGAATTAACATTGCTGCAGTTTTTAGGGTTGTTCACTTCACAAATGGTGTAGTTAACGGTGTATGTTCCGGCAGGGGTATTAGCTGGTACGGATACTGTTCCGTTTGGATTTACGATTAGCCCAGAACCTACAGGAACTGTACTTGCTGTAATTTGAACATTACCAGGGGCTGTTCCTACTGTTACCAATGCTCCATTAAGTGTATCATTGGCCGTTAGTGGCGCTGTTGTTCCTCCCGATAGACCGTTTATAGGCGCTGTTGTTTCTGTTACGGCTATAATTTGAGGAGTATCTACTACTACAATTGAATTAACATTGCTGCAGTTTTTAGGGTTGTTCACTTCACAAATGGTGTAGTTAACGGTGTATGTTCCGGCAGGGGTATTAGCTGGTACGGATACTGTTCCGTTTGGATTTACGATTAGCCCAGAACCTACAGGAACTGTACTTGCTGTAATTTGAACATTACCAGGGGCTGTTCCTACTGTTACCAATGCTCCATTAAGTGTATCATTGGCAGTTAGTGGCGCTGTTGTTCCTCCCGATAGACCGTTTATAGGCGCTGTTGTTTCTGTTACGGTTATAATTTGAGGAGTATCTACTACTACAATTGAATTAACATTGCTGCAGTTTTTAGGGTTGTTCACTTCACAAATGGTGTAGTTAACGGTGTATGTTCCGGCAGGGGTATTAGCTGGTACGGATACTGTTCCGTTTGGATTTACGATTAGCCCAGAACCTACAGGAACTGTACTTGCTGTAATTTGAACATTACCAGGGGCTGTTCCTACTGTTACCAATGCTCCATTAAGTGTATCATTGGCCGTTAGTGGCGCTGTTGTTCCTCCCGATAGACCGTTTATAGGCGTTGTTGTTTCTGTTACGGCTATAATTTGAGGAGTATCTACTACTACAATTGAATTAACATTGCTGCAGTTTTTAGGGTTGTTCACTTCACAAATGGTGTAGTTAACGGTGTATGTTCCGGCAGGGGTATTAGCTGGTACGGATACTGTTCCGTTTGGATTTACGATTAGCCCAGAACCTACAGGAACTGTACTTGCTGTAATTTGAACATTACCAGGGGCTGTTCCTACTGTTACCAATGCTCCATTAAGTGTATCATTGGCCGTTAGTGGCGCTGTTGTTCCTCCCGATAGACCGTTTATAGGCGCTGTTGTTTCTGTTACGGTTATAATTTGAGGAGTATCTACTACTACAATTGAATTAACATTGCTGCAGTTTTTAGGGTTGTTCACTTCACAAATGGTGTAGTTAACGGTGTATGTTCCGGCAGGGGTATTAGCTGGTACGGATACTGTTCCGTTTGGATTTACGATTAGCCCAGAACCTACAGGAACTGTACTTGCTGTAATTTGAACATTACCAGGGGCTGTTCCTACTGTTACCAATGCTCCATTAAGTGTATCATTGGCCGTTAGTGGCGCTGTTGTTCCTCCCGATAGACCGTTTATAGGCGCTGTTGTTTCATTTACTGCACATATTTGATTATATACTGTTATAGCAGATGATGGAGGTGAAGTACAACCATTAGAATTAGTAACTGTGAAGGTATAAGTATTACCTGGATTTAGTCCTGTAAAATTTACACTAGTTCCAAAGCCATTTAAAGTGAGACCACTTGGCGATGTTATAATAGTCCATGGATCTGATGTTGGTAAACCATTTAAAATAACACTTCCTGTTGAAGTGATACAGTTTGGTTGTGTAATAGCTCCTGTTATAGGGGCTGATGGTGTTACTGGTTGTGTATTAATAGTAATAGTTGTAGCAGCTTGTGCAGTACAGGTGTTATCAGTAGTACTTCGTACTCGTAAGGTATAGGTAGCAGGATTTAATCCGCTAAATACGTTGCTGGCTTGATAACTTGTTCCGTTATTAATACTGTATTCTACATCCGTTTGTGTAGTAAAGGTAATGGTACCTGTTGATAGTGTACAAGTAGGTTGTAATGTTGTAGCTGTAGGGGGTGTAGGCGTTGCAGGTTGCGCATTGATAAGAACCTGTGCACTTACAGCAGAAGTACATCCCGCCGCATTGGTTTCCGTAAAAGTATAAGTACCCGCATTAGCAGTAACTACTCCCGTTGCTGAGATATTTAAAACCGCAGGATTGAAATTATAAACACTATTGGAATTATACCCTATAATTTGAAAACTACCCGTAGCAGTAGCACAAGTAGGATGGGTAACAGCCCCCGCTAATGGCGCATTAGGCGTTGCAGGTTGCGCATTGATAAGAACCTGTGCACTTACAGCAGAAGTACATCCCGCCGCATTGGTTTCCGTAAAAGTATAAGTACCCGCATTAGCAGTAACTACTCCCGTTGCCGAGATATTTAAAACCGCAGGATTGAAATTATAAACACTATTGGAATTATACCCTATAATTTGAAAACTACCCGTAGCAGTAGCACAAGTAGGATGGGTAACAGCCCCCGCTAATGGCGCATTAGGCGTTGCAGGTTGCGCATTGATAAGAACCTGTGCACTTACAGCAGAAGTACATCCCGCCGCATTGGTTTCTGTAAAAGTATAAGTACCCGCATTAGCAGTAACTACTCCCGTTGCCGAGATATTTAAAACCGCAGGATTGAAATTATAAACACTATTGGAATTATACCCCATAATTTGAAAACTACCCGTAGCAGTAGCACAAGTAGGATGGGTAACAGCCCCCGCTAATGGCGCATTAGGCGTTGCAGGTTGCGCATTGATAAGAACCTGTGCACTTACAGCAGAAGTACATCCCGCCGCATTGGTTTCCGTAAAAGTATAAGTACCCGCATTAGCAGTAACTACTCCCGTTGCTGAGATATTTAAAACCGCAGGATTGAAATTATAAACACTATTGGAATTATACCCTATAATTTGAAAACTACCCGTAGCAGTAGCACAAGTAGGATGGGTAACAGCCCCCGCTAATGGCGCATTAGGCGTTGCAGGTTGCGCATTGATAAGAACCTGTGCACTTACAGCAGAAGTACATCCCGCCGCATTGGTTTCCGTAAAAGTATAAGTACCCGCATTAGCAGTAACTACTCCCGTTGCCGAGATATTTAAAATCGCAGGATTGAAATTATAAACACTATTGGAATTATACCCCATAATTTGAAAACTACCCGTAGCAGTAGCACAAGTAGGATGGGTAACAGCCCCCGCTAATGGCGCATTAGGCGTTGCAGGTTGCGCATTGATAAGAACCTGTGCACTTACAGCAGAAGTACATCCCGCCGCATTGGTTTCCGTAAAAGTATAAGTACCCGCATTAGCAGTAACTACTCCCGTTGCCGAGATATTTAAAATCGCAGGATTGAAATTATAAACACTATTGGAATTATACCCCATAATTTGAAAACTACCCGTAGCAGTAGCACAAGTAGGATGGGTAACAGCCCCCGCTAATGGCGCATTAGGCGTTGCAGGTTGCGCATTGATAAGAACCTGTGCACTTACAGCAGAAGTACATCCCGCCGCATTGGTTTCCGTAAAAGTATAAGTACCCGCATTAGCAGTAACTACTCCCGTTGCCGAGATATTTAAAACCGCAGGATTGAAATTATAAACACTATTGGAATTATACCCCATAATTTGAAAACTACCCGTAGCAGTAGCACAAGTAGGTTGGGTAACAGCCCCCGCTAATGGCGCATTAGGCGTTGCAGGTTGCGCATTGATAAGAACCTGTGCACTTACAGCAGAAGTACATCCCGCCGCATTGGTTTCCGTAAAAGTATAAGTACCCGCATTAGCAGTAACTACTCCCGTTGCTGAGATATTTAAAACCGCAGGATTGAAATTATAAACACTATTGGAATTATACCCCATAATTTGAAAACTACCCGTAGCAGTAGCACAAGTAGGATGGGTAACAGCCCCCGCTAATGGCGCATTAGGCGTTGCAGGTTGCGCATTGATAAGAACCTGTGCACTTACAGCAGAAGTACATCCCGCCGCATTGGTTTCCGTAAAAGTATAAGTACCCGCATTAGCAGTAACTACTCCCGTTGCCGAGATATTTAAAACCGCAGGATTGAAATTATAAACACTATTGGAATTATACCCCATAATTTGAAAACTACCCGTAGCAGTAGCACAAGTAGGATGGGTAACAGCCCCCGCTAATGGCGCATTAGGCGTTGCAGGTTGCGCATTGATAAGAACCTGTGCACTTACAGCAGAAGTACATCCCGCCGCATTGGTTTCCGTAAAAGTATAAGTACCCGCATTAGCAGTAACTACTCCCGTTGCCGAGATATTTAAAACCGCAGGATTGAAATTATAAACACTATTGGAATTATACCCCATAATTTGAAAACTACCCGTAGCAGTAGCACAAGTAGGATGGGTAACAGCCCCCGCTAATGGCGCATTAGGCGTTGCAGGTTGCGCATTGATAAGAACCTGTGCACTTACAGCAGAAGTACATCCATTAGAATTAGTGACAGTAAAAGTATAGGTGTTATTTCCTGTTAGTCCATTAAAAATTGCATTAGTTCCAGAACCTGTTATGCTAGTGCCACTAGGTGAAGCTGTAACAGTCCATGTGCCCGATGAAGGTAAATTATTAAAACTAACACTTCCTGTAGAAACATTGCAGCTAGGTTGTGTTATACTTGATATAATAGGAGCTGTTGGTAATGGGTTGACTATTACATTTGTTGAATCTGATATAGTACAGCCTCCAGGTGTTGTAACAACCAGTGTGTAGACACCATTATGGCTAGTATTACTATTTGCTATTATTGGGTTTTGTTGATTCGATGTAAAACCATTTGGTCCCGTCCAGTTATAATTAAGCATCCCTGAAATAGAAGTGAAGATTATAGGAGAACCAACGCAGGAAGTAAGAGGATTAGTAGTTAATGTTGTTTTTGTAATATTTACCCAGTGATCTTCAGCTTCTCCATCAGCAGCAAAACCAGAAGGAGGAAGATTTTGAGTAGTGGATAATCTTAATCTAGCATAATAACTGTTGCCAGAAGTGAGGCCACTAATTGGATTTAAAGGGACATTTATGTTTCCATTTGTGCCCGAAGGAATTGTAACATTCGTGTTTTCATTGTTGTCAAAAATACCATTTGAATTAGCATCTATCCATAAATTTAAATAAGCTAAACTGGCAGTGGTGTTTTTTACAAATACGGTTCCTGTACACGTAGACCAGTTAATATCTTGTATGCCATCTTCATCATCAATTCCAGTAATGTCATCTGTATTAGGTGTCGTGCCATTAGTTACGGGATTATAGTTGCTTTCAACATCTATATTAGTACCAAGAATCAAGTTTGGGCTTACAAAAGAACCTTTTTGTGTGTCTGATACGTTGGTTGTTGTGCTTAAGGTATTTAGACTAGGTGAGGTAAAAGTTCCTCCTTGGATAGAATTGTTTACTATATGAGTAGCTTTTCCGTATGAGTTAGGAGCATCAGAGTAATCTAGATCCTCTATAAAACCAATACCAAAATGTTGTCCGCCACCTCCTTTTACTTGAGCGTCTATATAGGGAACATCTTCAGCAATTAATAAGGCATCACCTCTACTATCTCCAGTTCCAGGATTGGTAACTTTAATGGTTCGTCCTGCATTTGATACGTCTAGTCGGATGGATGAGTTAGTCCAATTATCATTTTTTATATACTTATCTAAGTATCTTACGGTTCCTGATGGGACTGTAATTTGATAGAATTCGCTAGTACTAGCTAGTGTTTCTGTTCCTCCTATGACAAAGGCGGCCACATTACCCGATATGCCATTTGGATAATTGGCTGTTATGGTAATTCTGAAAGTAGAAGTACAAGCATTGCACCCGTTGTTTATACCCACAATGTTACCAGCTCCAGTATTTCCTCCAATATTTCCATAACCACTAGGAAAGTTGTTTCCAGAATAATCATAAGAATTACTGGATTTGGGAGTGCCTGTAACGTTTGATATTGTGGCTTGATAAAGGACACCCGCGGGAGAAGTGAAAGTTCTTGAGGATCCGTTAGTAATTAAATCACCTCCAGCGCCGTCTTTATTAAGATCCCAATTTAACCAAAAGATACGATCTTTATAAAGTCCACTACCTGTTGTAGCTTTACCTGCATCTGCAACTTGTGCAGATGCTACATCCGCGAAGAGATAGCTTAAAAATAGGTATAAAAAAATTATTTGTATTCGAAGATTGGGGGCTTTCATTTTTTTTAATATTTTATAGCGTAAAGTTAATAGTTTTTTTTAGCTTATTTTGTAGAAATAATTCTAGTTTATAACATTTTTCATAAAGATGAAATCCTATTTTTTTGATTTTAATAGAATTAGAGTTAATTGTATCTTTTCTCATTAATGAGAAAAGACTTTCTATATAATTAAAGTTAATTTAGATTTTTATACTTTTAAACTAAAATGTATCTTTGTCGCAATTTTTAAAATTTTTATTTTGAGTGCTACTCATAAAATATCTTTATCGTTAAAAACTTTTTTGTTTGATTTCAAAGAAATAACAAAAGCAGGTTTAGCTGTTAGTGTTGTTTTTTCTTCTCTGGCTGGTTTTATGTTAGGAGTTGATGAAATTAATCAGAATACAGTAATTACCCTTATTATGTTAACCATTGGTGGGTATTGTATGGTGGGTGCTTCAAATGCGTATAATCAGATTATTGAGAAAGATTTGGATGCTTTGATGGATCGTACTAAAAATAGACCTATTCCGTCGGGAAGAATGACAGTAAATAGAGCTTTTTTTATAGCAACTGTTTTAGCTGTTTTAGGGGTTGTTGTATTGTATAATATCAATGAGAAATCGGCCATGTTCGGGGCTATTTCTATTTTTTTGTATACGAGTGTATATACACCTATGAAGACTAAAACGCCTTTATCTGTTTTTGTAGGTGCTTTTCCTGGAGCAATTCCTTTTATGTTAGGGTGGGTTGCTGCTACTAATGAGTTTGGAATTGAGGCGGGTACATTGTTTTTGATTCAGTTTTTTTGGCAGTTCCCTCATTTTTGGTCTATAGGCTGGTTTTTGTTTGATGATTATAAAAAGGGAGGTTTTTTTATGTTACCAACGGGTAATCGAGATAAATCAACGGCTATGCAAACTATTTTGTATACAATTTGGTTGGTGGTGGCTTCTGTTTTGCCAAGTTTTGGTTATACAGGACAGTTGTATTTATCTAGTTTGTCAGCCGTATTGGTTTTAGGTATGGGGATTTGGATGTTATTGTATGCGGTTAAGTTGTATCAACAACAAACACCAAAAGCAGCCAAGAGTTTAATGTTAGTGAGTGTAACTTACATATCGCTATTACAAATAGTGTATGTTTTAGATAAATTTTTAAGATAATGGAAATTACTATACAAGAAGAAAGGCAAAAACAAGTTCGTTCATACAAGTTAATCTTGTTATTCGGGATGTTAAGTATGTTTATGATGTTTGCGGGGCTTACTAGTGCTTATTTAGTTAGTGCTTCTCGTAAAGACTGGGTGCATGATATGGTTTTGCCTCCTGCGTTTGTAATTAGCACAATTGTAATTGTTTTGAGTAGTATAACAATTCATTTGGCTAAGTTGGCGATACGTAAAGATAATCGTTCTAAGACTTCACTGTACTTAGGGTTAACTTTTGTTTTGGGTTTGATCTTTGTTTTTTTGCAATTTACAGGATTTAGTCAAATTATTGCAATGGGTTATTACTTTACAGGAAGCGAAAGTACAGTGACAACTTCATTCTTATATATGTTGACTTTGTTGCATTTAGTTCACCTTTTTGCAGGGATGATTTCTTTGTTAATTATAATTTATAATCATTATAAACAAAAGTATAATTCTACTCAAACCTCTGGAATAGAGCTAGGTGCGATGTTTTGGCACTTTTTAGATTTTCTTTGGGTATATTTGTTTCTATTTTTGTATTTCGTATAAAAAATAAAAAATGTAAATTTGACAACTTTTTAAAATGAATTCTATGGCAACGACAGTTACTACAAGTACTGAAGGTAAAGTTTGGGGCGGCGGAAACGAGCCTATGAAAGCAAGCTATGGTAAAATGATGATGTGGTTCTTCATCGTTTCGGATGCTTTAACTTTCTCTGGATTCCTTGCTTCTTACGGTTTTTCAAGATTTAAATTTATTGAAACTTGGCCTTTGGCCGATGAAGTGTTTACTCACTTCCCATTCATGCATGGAGTACCTGCTCCCATGTATTATGTAGCATTGATGACTTTTATCTTAATTTTTTCATCTGTAACTATGGTGTTAGCTGTTGATGCAGGGCACCAAATGAAAAAAGATAAAGTAGCAATCTATATGTTCCTTACTATTATCGGAGGTTTAATCTTCGTTGGTTCTCAAGCTTGGGAATGGAAGAATTTTATCAAAGGCGAGTATGGTGCTGTAGAAACCAAAGGAGGGTCAATTTTACAATTTGTTGATAAGAATGGTAAACGTGTAGCTTTGCATGAGTTTGCGTTACAGTTGCCAGAAGAAAGAACACAACATACAAGTAATCAAGGGTTGTGGTTTGTCGATGAGTCAGCATTGCCTTCTGTATCAGTTGCAGAAGTGGTAGAGGGGTTTAAGGCAAATCCTGATTTATTAATCCGTTCTGAAAAGGTTAATCCAGAAACAAAACAAAAAATCGTTTTAACTCGTGAGGAATCTTTAAAAAGATTGGAAGGAGCTAAATCAGTAGTTGAAGGAGCTAATTTAAAGCAAAATGAGTATGGAAATAAACTATTTGCTGATTTCTTTTTCTTCATTACAGGATTTCACGGTTTTCACGTACTTTCAGGTGTTGTTATTAATATTATCATCTTCTTTAATGTTCTTTTAGGTACTTATGAAAGAAGAGGGACTTATGAAATGGTTGAAAAAGTAGGTTTATACTGGCACTTTGTAGATTTAGTTTGGGTGTTTGTATTTACATTCTTCTACTTAGTATAATAAAAAAAGTAAGATTATGGGACACGCACACGAATCGAACGCGGGAAAAATTTGGAAAGTTTTTGGAATACTTTCTGTTATAACAATCATAGAAGTTGTTTTGGGTATTTATAAGCCTGATTCACTTTATTTTACAAATGTTTTAGGTACGAATTTACTTAATTGGATCTTCATTATCTTAACTGTAGCTAAAGCATACGGGATTATGTGGTCGTTTATGCACCTTGAAGGAGAAGTTTCTTCTTTACGATGGTCTATAGTAGCGCCATTAGTATTCTTAATAATATATTTAGTTTTTATCTTATTAGTTGAGGCTGATTATGTATTTGAGGTGTTCAAAAATTCAACTATAAAGTGGAATTTTTAACAACATATTAATTCATAAAGAATCCCGATTTAGATCGGGATTTTTTTATTTTTGTATCCTCACAAAATTCTTTATTATGAAGAAAAAAATAATACTTATAATCTTGTTGGTTTTGCCAATTGTTATTTATTTGATTTTTGCCTCGGCTACTCATAACCAACTGTTTTTACCTACTATCTCAAAGCGTAATCTTGATTTGCCTAAACAATGGAAATCTTTAGATAAAGAACCTGTAACATTAAGAGATAAAATAACAGTTATGGGATTTTTAGGAAGCGATATTAAGAGCATTCAAGGCAATGTATTTAATTTTAACCAAAAAATTTATGATAAATACGTTGGATTTAAAGACTTTCAAGTTGTTTTTTTGGTGGTTGATGGGAACCAAAATCAAATAAAAGAATTGCTTGAAAAATTAAAAGGATTTACCGAAAATATGTCCGGTTATCATATCGTTTTTGCTTCTAAGCCTGAAATTCAAACTTATTATGATTCTTTCAAACTAAAAGGAAAACTTTCAGATGATTGTGCTACTTCCGAAGTGTTTATTTTAGATAAAGATATTAATCATAGAGGACGTATAGGTAAGAATAAAGAAGGGGTAGAAGAATATAAAGAAAGTTATAACACTACTTCAGCTGCTGATTTGCATAACGAAATGACAGATGATATAAAAATACTTTTGAGAGAATATCGTTTGGCTTTAAAACGAAATAAGAATAAAGAAAATTTTCGTTTACATGATAAAAAATAATATTATAACATCAGTTAACTATGAAAAACAAATCATACATAGGAGTTAGTTTTGTTGTTTTAGTTTTTGGGATTATTTTTATTCCAAAAATTATTAAGCGAATTAAAGAAGGAGAAATTGTAAAAAGTGATCGCTTGAGTACGATAGTTGATCAAGGAGTTGGTAAAAGTGATTTGTTTACCGTAGGTTCTGCACCTAAGTTTTCTTTGGTTAATCAAGAAGGAAAAACAATTTCAAACGAAACCTATAAAAAGAAAGTTTTTGTTGTAGAATTTTTCTTTACTACTTGTCCTACTATTTGTCCTATTATGAATCGTAATATGAAATTGATACAGGATAGTTTTGCTTCCAATGCTAATTTTGGCATTGCATCTATTACCATTAATCCTGATACAGATACCCAAAAAGTTTTGAAAGATCATGCGGAAAGTATGAACTTAAAAGGAATGAATTGGCATTTTTTAACAGGGAATCAAGAAAAGATATACAATTTAGCTCAAAAAGGATTTAATTTATATGTAGGGCAAAATAAGAAAGTAAGTGGAGGTTTTGAACATTCAGGTATGTTTGCTTTAATAGATAAGGAAGGAAATATACGCTGTCGTAAAGATAACTATGGCAATCCGATAGTATACTATGATGGATTAAAACCCGAAGGAATCAAACAAATCAAGCAAGATATATCAAAATTATTAGCAGAATAAATATTGAATAGTTTTTAATAGCAGTAATAGTTTTTAATTTCAATAGAAAAATAGTATGGGAAATAATCTAGAAAAAAAGTATAGTGTAGGGATTGCCATTTTGTCGGTTGCTATTCCTCTAGTAGTCGCCTTGTTGTTTAAAGTTAAATTGAAAGATTTTGGGTTTCATGTAGAACCTTTAACCTTTTTGCCTCCTATTTATGCAACAATAAACGGTTTAACAGCTATTCTTTTGGTTTGGGCTGTAGTATCTATTAAAAAAGGGAATATAAGTTTACATGAGCGATTAATAAAATTAGCAATAGCTTGTTCTGTAGCTTTTTTAGGAATGTATGTAGCCTATCACATGACTGCGGAGTCAACACCCTATGGAGGAGTTGGAATCATGAGATCAATCTACTTTTTTATTTTAATTACGCATATTGCGCTTTCAATAGCGATTATTCCAATTGTTTTGATAACATACGTAAGGGCATTAACTGGAAGTTTTGATCGTCATAAACTAATTGCTAAGTGGGCATTTCCTTTATGGCTTTATGTCGCAGTAACAGGTGTTATCGTATATTTAATGATTTCTCCATATTATGTTAGTTAGAACAAAAAGTAGAAATATAAGAATGAAAAATATTTTATTCTTTATAGCTCATGTTTTATTTCCTATAACCTTTAAAGCACAATGCGCAATGTGTCGTGCATCCTTAGAAAGTACAGGAGATGTGGCACAAGGAGAAGCAATAAATGACGGTATTGTTTACCTAATGGCAATTCCTTATATTTTGGTTGGTTTGGCAGGTTATTATGTTTATAAAATGTATAAAAAAAAGGAGAGTTAGTTGAAAACTAACTCTCCTTTTAAAAAACTATTTACTGTAAACCATTTACTTCCACCTTCAAATTACCTGTAATGGTTAAAAATCCTAAAATAGATTCGTTAGTAAGTTGTACTTTGTCAAAATCAATGTGTGTTAGTTTTCCGTTGATGTAGACACCTTGTATAGGAGAATAGTTATTCATATATTGAATGATATTTTTTTTGCCTTCTTCTAAATTGGTAGCAATAGAATATCTACAATTGGTTTTTAGTTTCTGAAGAATAGCACTTTGAAAGAGCCAATTAGCTGTTTTTATCAATTTATTTTTAGTTTCTAAAGCGTAATCTAAATCGTCAAAATAAAATTCTTTTTTTTCCGTGTCATATTTAGGAAAGCCAGATAAATAGATACGACCATTTAGACTGCCTAAAAGATCAAGAGCAATAATCATTTTCCCTTGTTTATGCCAAATGGCAACATTTTGAATGCTAATTTTTCGATTTCCAGAACTAAATTCTTTTCCTCTAAAATTAGTGTTTATTAATCTAGAAGCATCATGATAGGTAGATTGCACAACCAGAGATGCTGTTATTTTATTAGGTAATTCTTGTGTGGTTTTAAATACGAGTTTGTTTTTTTCAAATGTATTTTGAGGTTTTTGTCCAACCAAAGATTCTATTTGACATTTTAGCCCCACATTCAGGTTGATTTTGTTTTCTTTTAGTAGAGCTTGAGTGGAGTGAATTTCTTGTGGATTGATACGCAACCATGTTTCATAGTTTTTGTTCATTTCTAGAGGTTCACTTGCTTTTTGCATTAGTTCTGTAATTTGTTTTTTAAAATTTAATGATTTGCTAATAGCATCATCTAAACTTTTTTCTATTTTGTTCTTAAAATACTTTAATGTAGGATTAATTAAGTAGGTTATTTTTACATCTTTGCCTGCTATACTTACTGTTGGGCTTTCATTCCACTCAATATTTTGTAGTTGTGTTTCGGTAATTACTTGCCAATTTTCTAGATTAACGTTGCTGAGTAAACGTACCGTTGCATTTAGATTAAATTCGCGCGTATCATAAAGATCAATTCCTAATAAAGAAGTTCCGTATTTTACTTTTGCCCAAATTTTTAGAGGAACAATAGTTTGTAATTTTTGATCCTTTTCATTCATGGTAAGTGGTGTATTCTTCCAGATTTTAACCATGATTTTATCATCTTCTAAATTATTATCTTCATAAATTAAACCAGTTAAGGCTTTGTTGGTTTGATTTTCTATATCTTTTACTGTTAGTTGTATGGGAAAATTTATGTAGGATAAATGAGTAGGATAACTTACAGGTAAAGCTTTGTCTGGTTCGGGTTGCATCAATTCTATTTTTTGGGTTGAGGAACAGCTATTTAATACGATACTGGTAGTTATAATAAAAAAGGAATAGTATAGTTTTTTCATGTGATAATGATTTTGTCACAAAAGTAAAATTATTTTTAAACTGATTGTAACAAAGACCTTGTTTGATAGTCTAATCTTTTATACTAAAAAATGGAAGAAACTAAAACAATGAAAAAGACATCCCACATACTTATCTTTTTAATATTCATAGGGTTTGGAACTAAGGGACAAGAGAAGAAGTGGACTTTAAAGGAATGTGTTAACCACGCATTGGTAAACAATATAGTTATACAACAATCTTCTCTAGATGCAGAGATAGCAGTAGTAAATAAAAAAATGGCATTTGCTAGGTTTTTACCTTCTATTAGTGGAACTGTATCCCATTCTTGGAATATTGGCTTGAATCAGAATATAACTACAGGTTTGTTAGAAAATCAAACCACACAATTTACCTCCGCGGGGATAACATTTGGTATAGATATTTACAAAGGATTACAAAATCAAAATCAATTAAGAAAGGCAAATCTCTCAAAAATAGCATCAGAATATCAGTTGACTAAGATAAAAGAAGATATTTCGCTAAATGTTATAAATGCCTATTTGCAAGTTTTATTTAATAAAGAAAGTTTAAAAGTACAACAAGAACAGTTGATATTTAGCACAGAACAAAAAAAGAAAACAACGGAGTTAGTAAACGCTGGTGTAGTTCCTAAAGGCGATCTATTAGATATAAATGCTACAATTGCAACAAATACTCAAAGGGTCGTTAGTGCAGAAAATGCGGTATTAATTTCAAAATTAAGTTTGGCTCAGTTACTACAATTGAAAGAATACGATACTTTTGATATTGCCGATACTGAAGTTGAAGCCAAATTAAGTGCAGTCTTGGCAGAAACGCCCAATGTTATTGTTAATAAAGCAAAACAGACTCGTGTAGAACTAAAATTGGCACAAACAAATTTAGAAATTGCTCAAAAAGATATTGATATAGCAAAAGGAGCCTATCAACCCAACCTACAAGGGTATTATAATTTAAATACGCGGGTTTCTTATGCAAAAATGATTAAAGGATTTGAAATAGATTCACAAAATCCAATTAAAAAAATAGGTTTTGTACAATCAACAGGTGATTTAGTTTCCTCTGTTAATACAGTTCCTGTATTGGGAGAAGCTAGCCCCTTTTTTCAACAAATAAATGACAACAAAGGACACAGTTTTGGATTGCAATTAAGTATTCCAATTTTTAACGGTTTTGCTGTAAAAAATAATGTAAATCGCTCTAAAATTATTTTTCAAAAATCTAAATTAGCCCTAGAACAACAAATGTTGGATCTTGAGCGTACAGTTTATACCGCTTATACAGATACGAGAGGAGCCCAAAAAGCGTATGAAGCAGCGTTGGTTGTTTTACAAGCAAGGCAAAAAGCAGTTGATTATGCAAAAGAACGATATGAGGTAGGATTGATGAACGTTTTTGATTACAACCAATCGCAAACCCAATTAAGCAATGCAGAATCCGAGGTATTGCGTACAAAATATGATTATATTTTTAGAACCAAGATTTTAGAATTTTATTTTGGAATCCCAATTTTTTAAATTCTATAAATTAAGAATTAAATATACTTATATAAAGATTTTTTTCTTTGATGTTAAATACTAAACCAATGAAAACAAAAACTAAATACATACTCATTACTTGCGTTATATTTCTAATAATAGGATTAATAGGCTTGAAAAAAAAAGGAATATTAGGGAATACTACCTCTGTTGTTGAAGTAGACTGGCAAGAAGTTAGGCAACGAACTATTATAGAAACCGTTTCAGCTACAGGTAAAATTCAGCCCGAAACGGAAGTGAAAATTTCATCTGAAATTTCAGGCGAAATTATAGAACTACCTGTTCAAGAAGGACAAATGGTTCGAAAAGGTGATTTGTTGGCTAAGGTTAATCCGCAATTGTATTTACAAGGAGTAAATCGTACACAAGCAGGACTTTCTAATACCAAAGCTAATTTATCACAGGTAGAGGCACAATACAAAGAAGCTAAAGCAAGTTATGAACGGAATAAAAAATTATATGATAAAGGAATTATCTCAGGTGCTGAGTGGGATAAATCTTTGGCCGTTTTTGAAAGTGCAAAAGCAGCAAGACAAGCTGCTTATTTTAATGTAGAAAGTGCTACAGCCACTGTTAATGAATCGCGTGAAAGTTTACGAAAATCAACCATTTATGCCCCTATGTCTGGTACTGTATCTAAACTAGCTGTTGAGCTAGGTGAACGCGTATTAGGAACACAACAAATGACAGGGACAGAATTAATGCGTGTGGCTAATCTCGATAATATGGAGGTAGAAGTAGATGTTAATGAAAACGATATAGTAAAAATTGAAATAGGAGATCAGGCGAATGTTCAAGTGGATGCCTACCTTAAAAAAATGTTTAAAGGAATTGTAACAAGTATTTCTAACTCCGCTAACTTAACCACTTCAGCAGATCAAGTAACTAATTTTAAGGTGAAAGTTAGAATACTAAAAGAATCGTATGCAGAATTAACAAAAGGGAAACCTACAAATTATGCTCCTTTTCGACCAGGTATGACAGCTACAGTGGATATTATTACGACTCAAAAAGAAAAAGTCGTGGCAGTTCCCATCAGTGCTGTAGTTATGCGTACAGATACAACATCTTCAAGAAAAGTATATTTAGAAAATGATGAAGGAGAGTTTGATTCAAAAGAAAATGAACCAATTAAAGAAGGAAAACGATATGAGTGTGTGTTTGTTAAAAAAGAGGATAAAGTGCGTTTGAAAGTAATAACTACAGGAGTTCAAGATGATAACTATATAGAAGTCCTTTCTGGATTAAAAAAAGGAGAAACAATCATTACAGGGCCTTATACGACAGTGACAAAAGAATTAAATCCAGGGGATAAAGTAAAAAAACGTTCTAAAGATAAAGAACCTAAATAAATTGGATAAAGAAGAATAAAAAAATCATAAAAAAGTTTGTTGTTTGACAGGGTTGAGTCATTTTTTTAAATGAATCAATCCTGTTTTTTATGATTATTGTACTTTTGTGGTATATATAATTATCTATGACTTATATTTTACATTTAGAAACGGCTACTCGTAATTGTTCCGTAGCCTTAGCTAAAGAGGGAGGCCTGGTTGCAGTTCGTGAAATAGCAGAATTGGGATATACCCACGCGGAAAAATTGCATATCTTTATAAAAGAGGTTTTAAATGAAGCTCAGATAGAACCCAAGGATTTGGGGGCAATAGCCGTTAGCCAAGGACCTGGTTCGTATACAGGTTTAAGAATTGGAGTGTCTGCTGCTAAAGGCTTGTGCTATGCTTTAAGTATTCCGCTAATTGCGGTGGATACTTTAGAGGTTTTAGCTAGACAAATAAAAGTATCCGAAGGATTTATTATTCCTATGATAGATGCTAGGCGTATGGAATGTTATACAGCTATTTTTTCTGTAGATTATACACTACAACGAAAAGTTGAATCTCAAATTATTGAGGCGAATACATTTTTTGAGTTTCAGGAAAAGATACATTTGTTAGGAGACGGTGCTTCTAAGTGTAAAGAGGTACTCAATACAACCCAATTTGTTTACCATGATCAGGCCATTTTCCCCTCTTCTAAAGAGATGATAGAAATTGCTCATCAAAAGTTCTTAAAAAAGGATTTTGTAGATGTAGCCTATTTTGAACCTTTTTATCTAAAAGAATTTATGTTAAATACAAAATAATAAGAATCCATAAAGTTTAGACCTTTGTGTGTTTATTTTAGAAAGTCTAAACTTGTATGAATTTTACGGTTGCTATAAGTTATTCAAAATTATTGATTATAAAGTGAATTTAGTAAATCTGATTTTACAGCTACAGCATCGCTATTTTGTGTCCAAACACGAATTAAAAGACTAAATGTTTCGGGTTCTATCGTAGCAATGAAAATCTCTGGTTTTGGATCTTTTAAAATTAAGGGATGATTTTGAACCAATGTGTCTAATTTAGATTTTGTATTTTTAATGTTTTTATCTATTGAAAAGTTAAAAGTAAAATCATTTCTTAATGTGTTTTTTTGCGAATGATTTTTTATTTTACCATTCGAAAGCATACCATTTGGGATATAAACTACTTGATTATTTCCCGTTGTTAATTTAGTAGAAAAAATATGAATATCTTCTACTTTGCCAATTTCTCCTTGAACTTCTATTTTGTCTCCAACTTTAAAAGGTTTGAACAAGATAATTAAAATACCACCGGAAAAATTAGCAAGAGATCCTTGCAGTGATAAGCCTATAGCTAATCCGGCAGCTCCTAAAATAGCAACAAAAGAAGAAGTTTCTACACCTAGTTTTGAGATAACAGCTATAAAAACGAGACCTCTTATAGTCCAATAAATTAAATCTTCTAAGAATTCAACTAATGTGATTTCTATATTACGGTTAATCAGTATTTTTTTTGTCGTTTTTGTAATAAACTTAGAAAGCCATATCCCAACAATAAAAATTAAGGCAGCCGTTAATATGTTAATTGCGTAGGTAATAGCGTGTTCTTTTACAGTTTCTAAAGTGTTTATATTAATCATTGTAAGCGTATTTGATAACAAATTTATTTTTTTACATAAAAGATAAGAAAGAAAAACTAAAAAATATTTGCGAAAATACTAAAAATCATTAGCATCTATTTGGGTTAAAAATAAAACAAAACACCTCGAAAGAAGTGTTTTGTTTTAAAGATGTTTTGTTCTAAAGTAGAATGAGTAGAAGTGGTCTAAAAAAAGTTAATTCAATATTTGCTTTGTTGCTTCAATGATAAAAGTAGGTAATGTGATTTTTATACTTAATAAAAATGCGCCATTGCAATCTTTTTCGACACACTCATTCATGTTTTGTTTTGAGTATAAGCAAGATGATTTTTGTATTGTTCCTTTAAAATACTTGTTGCAAATTAGAAACGGATAATGAAAAATCTAATTAACGTAGTTTTTATAGGCAATCTCATAGAACTAAAAAAGAGTTATCCGTTAAGAGCTTCAACGGTTATTTCTTGATCATGAAGCATTTCTTTTAGCATATTTTCAATACCGTTTTTTAGAGTAAAAGTAGAAGAAGGACAACCACTACAAGCTCCCTGAAGAACTACTTTTACTTTTTTATCTTCTTCGGTATAGGAGTCAAATAGTATATTTCCTCCATCAGAAGCTACAGCGGGTTTTATATATTCTTCAATAATGTTAATGATTTTTTGAGAAGTACTATCTAAGTTGTCAAAATTTGAGATTTGTTGTTTTTCTTGTTGTTGTAAAACAGTAATCTTCGTCTCGTCTACGGCTATATTTCCTTTTTCTATAAATTCTTTAATGAAAGTTCGTAATTCATTGGTTACTTCTTGCCATTCACTTACCGTATATTTGGTAATAGAAACATAGTTTTCATCAATAAATACTTCCTTTACATAAGGGAAACTAAATAAAGCCTTTGCCAGTGGTGAAGCAGTTGTTTCGTCTATGTTTTTGCACTCCACGATTTGTTTTGTAAGCATTCTACTTGCTACAAATTTCATTACGGAAGGATTAGGTGTGCTTTCAGCGTAAACAGTTACTGCAATTTTTTTAATTTCTTTTTCTATGATAACAGAACCACCCGCATTAACATAATTTTCAAGTTGTTCTGCTACATCATGTTTTACATCATTCCATTCGACTATACTGAATTTTTCTATGGCAATAAAGTTTCCTGAGATATAAACAGTTTTTACAAAAGGTAAATAAAATAATTGTTTGGCTAAGGGGGAATCAGCGCATTCGTCTACATTTTTAAATTCAAAACTTTGATTGGGACAGATAAAATAAGAGAATTCAAATTTTAAGA
The DNA here is from genome assembly GCF_014844295.1 of Flavobacterium columnare. NCBI lineage: Bacteria > Pseudomonadati > Bacteroidota > Flavobacteriia > Flavobacteriales > Flavobacteriaceae > Flavobacterium > Flavobacterium columnare. The sequence goes on along the minus strand of NZ_CP054494.1, from coordinate 1,279,544 downwards.
TAGAAGGGTTTGAAGTTTCTTTTATGGTAATTAGTTTCATGTGTATAAAGTGTGATTTGTTTTCCAATAAAGGAAGATTTTTTTATACGCAAATTTACTAAAGAAGTTTAGGATAATAGAAGGGATTGTTGAAACTTATAAGAATTTTAACGAAAATGTATCGAATTGTAGTGCGGGATTATTTTCAGTAGGTTAAAATAGTTTAACTTTGGAGATTCATATTGAAAATAAGATGAAGTACCTATTACTTGTATTGGCATTCATGAGCCTGTCTTTGTATGGTCAGGTAGAGATCCCTGTGTATTCCGATTATTTAACGGATAATTATTATTTATTACACCCTTCAATGGCTGGAGCTGCCAATTGTGCGAAAATTAGAGTTACTGGGAGACAGCAATGGTTTGGTAATGATAAAGCACCTGCTTTGCAGACTTTGAGTGTTAATGGAAGTGTGGACCAAGAGGGTAAATCAGGTGTAGGTGTTATTTTTTTTAATGATCGTAATGGGAATCATTCTAATAGGGGATTTAAGGCTACTTATGCGCATCATATTTTATTTTCTAGAAATGATATAGATTTAAATCGTTTGTCTTTTGGGGTAAATGTAGGGGTAAATCAGTTACAATTAGACGAAACAAAATTTGGAACTACCTTCGATCCTATTATTGGAGGAGGAGTACAAAGTGCAAGTTATTATAATATTGATTTTGGTGCCTCTTATAATTTTCTTGATTTCTATGTCCATGCTACCGTAAAAAATACAGTTTTTAAAAGTAGAAATATCTATACTGATGTCGAATCAAGTAATTTAAGAAAATATATCGTTAATTCAGGTTATATTTTTGGTAATCGTGATAGAATATTATACGAACCTTCTATCATGTTTTTATTTGCTGAATTAACAAAAGAAAAAAGTTTAGACGTAAATATAAAAGCTTACAAAAATATGGACTTTGGAAAGCTTTGGGCAGGTTTGTCTTATAGAAATAGTTTTGATGGTGCACAATATATAAAAAATGAAGTCATAGAAAAACAACGGTTACAATATATTACACCTATTGTAGGAGTTAATTATAAGAAATTTATATTAGCTTATACGTATAGCTATATTATAGGCAATATAAAGTTTGATGCAGGTGGTTTTCATCAGTTAACGTTAGGTTATAATTTTGGTTGTAAGCGTGAAAAATACGATTGTAATTGTCCTTCAGTAAATTAATATGTGGGGTCTAAAAAAGTAGTAGCTTAACGTTTAGTTTGTCACTTCGGCAACAGGAGGAGTCACATCATTAGTACGATGTAATTTGTTCGTCCGTTCACTTCGTTCGAGTCTCCCTTGGGTCGAAAGGATAAGGTTGCGACCTCTAAGGACACCCTCTTTTATCTTTATAAATATGTTAGTAAAATCAGTTAATGGTAAAAGTCCTTTGATTCCTGAAGATTGTTATGTTGCAGAAAATGCTACTATTGTAGGTGATGTAACTTTTGGAACGGAATGTAGTGTATGGTTTAATGCGGTAATTAGAGGAGATGTACATTCAATTCGAATAGGGAATAAGGTAAATATTCAGGATGGTGCAGTAATACACTGTACTTATTTAAAACATTCCACAGAAATCGGAAACAATGTTTCAATAGGGCATAAAGCCATTGTACATGGCTGTACTGTAAAAGATAATGTGTTAATCGGTATGGGTGCTATTGTAATGGATGGTTGTGTTATAGAAAGTAATTCAATTGTAGCAGCAGGGTCTGTAGTAACACAAAATACAGTTGTAGAATCAGGAACCATTTATGCTGGAATTCCAGCTAAAAAAGTAAAAGATATTAATCAGAGTGATTTTGCTGGTGAGATTGAACGTATTTCTAATAATTATGTAATGTATTCGAGTTGGTTTAAGGAATAATATCAAAAGTCTAATTCTAAAACATTTTTATTAAACCCTAGAATTGACTTTAGAACGGCAGCATCACTGTTTGAGTAAAAGACAGTGGTGCCTTTTGTGTTTTGAGTATTAACTATCTGATGTTGTTCTAAGATAGATTTGGTTTGTTTAGCAACAGCCAATCCCGAATCAATAATTTTTATTGAATCTGGAATTATTTTTTTTATTTCAGGAATTAAATAGGGGTAGTGACTACATCCTAATACCAAGTAGTCTATTCCTGCTTCAATCATTGGGTTTAAATAAGAAATTAGTAATTTTCTCATTTCTCCAGATTGGATTTTGCCATCCTCTATGAGTTCAACTAAACCATGTCCGATTTGTTCCATGATCCTTACATTTCTATAGTTTTCCAACTGACGATTAAAAAGCTCACTAGTTAAGGTGCCTTTTGTTGCTAGAATACCAATAGTTTTTGTTTCACTAAGAGTAGCAGCAGGTTTTATGGCCGGTTCAATGCCTATAAAAGGGATATGGTATTTAGCTCTCATTTCTTTTATAGCATTAGTGGTGGCTGTATTGCAAGCGACAACAATCAGTTTGCAGTTTTTTTGCAGTAAAAAATCAACATTTTTAAAACATAGATCAATGATTTCTTCTTTTGTTTTTTTACCATAGGGGGCATTCTTGCTATCCGCTAGATAAATTGTATTCTCGTTAGGTAATAAAGAATGTACTTCTTTCCATATTGAAGTGCCACCGATTCCAGAATCAAAAAGGCCTATAGGTTTTGTATTACTCATAAAACAAAAATAAAAAAAAACTGCCTTGAGGAAAATAACAAGACAGTTTTTAAGGATTTATTTTGATAAAATTAGAATTTTAATTCTTTTTTTACATCTTCAAATAAGTTTGGTCCATCGGCTAAAATTAAAGCAGAAGAATCCATTACGTATTGAAAACCTTTAGCGCGAGCTACTTTAATTACAGCAGTTTTAGCTTTTTCCATAATAGGTTTTACAACTTCAGTTTCTTTGTCAGAAATTTGTTTTTGTGCATTATCACGATATTGTTGGATTCTTTGTCCCATATCTTGCATTTCTTTAGCTCTTTTTTCATTTTCAGCATCACCAGCCGTTTGAGCTTCACTTTCGTATTTTTTCATTTTAGTTTGGTATTCAGTTACCATTTTTGAATACTCGGCATCTAAAGTTTTGCTTAACGTTTCTAGCTGCGCTTTAGCAGTAGTCATTTCCGGCATTTTTGAAAGTAATTGCTGAACATCAATATGAGCTGTTTTTGATTGCGCATTCATTCCGCTGATTCCTAAAAACATTACAGTCGCAATTAATAAAGATTTCAATTGTTTCATCATCTAAGTGTTTAGTATAGTTAAAAATTAATTAGTACTCTTTTTGTCTTCTTGAGCTTTGCGTTGAGCTTCTTTTTCTTCAAGGATTTTTTTCTTTTTTTCTTCTAAAGCTTTTTTTCTTTCTTCAAGGTTTTTTTTGTTTTTTTCTATTAATTCTTGTCTTGCTGCTTCACGTACAATCCGTATGGAATCTTGATTTATTTTTTTGTCTTCTCTTTTGTTAAAGTTAACTGATTGAGGGTTTGTTGTACTTTTTTGGGAAAGACTATTACTTGGGCTAGAATCAATAGTTGTGCCATTTTTTTTAGCTTCTTGTTCTTCTAATTGTTTTTTTCTTTTTTCTTCGTAATCTTTTCGTTTTTTTTCTGTTTCCAGACGTTTCGTTTCTAATATTTGTTCACGACGTGATTTTTTTTCATCAAGTATTTTTTTACGTTCCGCTAAATTTACGTTTTCAGCAACTTCATCTTCTTTTGCTTCTTTTGCTTCTAAAGCTTTTTGTTGTTTTTTACTTAGTTCTTCTCTTTTTTCGGCTCTAGTAATGACTCTAACTATTAGATCACTAATGTCAAATCTTTTGGCAGAAAACAGCATTGTCATTTGTGCTGAAGACTTGTCAAAAATATAGTCGTATTGTTTTTTTTCTGCTAGATCTTGAACAGCATTGAAAACTTGGTCTTGTACAGGTTTTAAGATGGCTTCTTTTTGTAATGCTAAGTCACCTCTTGATCCAAATCGTTTTTGTTGATAGTCTAATAATTGGTTTTCTTGGAACTTTATTTCTTCTTCTCGTTCTTTAATTAACTCTCTTGTTAATAAAGCACTTTCGCTTTTTAATGTTTCTTTAAGTTTGTTAATCGTGTTTTTTTTAGTCTCAATATCTTGTTTCCATTTCTGTGCTTTTTCTTCTAATTGGGAAGAAGCTTCTTTATAATCAGGAGTGTTTTCTAGGATGTATTCCATATCTATATAACCAATTTTAAGACCCGTTTTGGACTGTCCTATTGTATTGGTTATGGTAAATAGACTTAAGATTAATAAGAATCTTTTCATATTTTTTAAATTTTGACAAGCTGTGAGCTTATATATTTGACGTTATATCAAATATAACGTCAAATATAATTAAAATTGTTGTCCTATGATAAAATGTGTTTGCCAACCTGATTTTGGACCACCTGGATTAATAGAGTCAAATCCATGAGCAAAATCAATTCCTAAAAGACCAAAAGCAGGCATGAAAACTCGTAGACCAACACCCGCAGAACGTTTTATGGCAAATGGGTTGTATGATTTGAAACCTTCAAAAGCAGCTCCTCCTTCTACAAAAGCCATCATGTATATAGATGCTGTTTGTTTTAAAGTTATAGGGTAACGTAATTCTAGTGAAAATTTATTAAAAGCAGTACCTCCTATTTGTTGACCTGCTCTTTCTCCTTGTGTGATAGTAGGCGTCAAGGAATTATTAGGATAGCCTCTTAATTGAATGGTTTCTCTACCATCCATAGCAAAATTAGCCAAACCATCTCCACCTAGATAAAAACGTTCAAAAGGAACTAAACCGCGCTTGTTGTCATAGGCTCCCATGAAGCCAAATTCGCCTAATGTGCGTAATGTTAGCTTTTCGTATATTTTAGAAAACCATTCTGCCTTAACTTTTATTTTATAGTATTCAAGCCAGTTGAACTTCTTTTGATCTATTTTAGCAGGGTCAGGCGATGCCTCTTCTATAGAGTTAGCTTTAGATAATACACCGTTATTGTTTATGAGTGGATCGCCTACATTGTACGTTTCAGTTGAGTTTGTTGCATACAATTTATTTTCTGCTAAATTTCCAAGATTTTGATAATCTACCCCGTTAAAATAGGAATAAGGAGGTGTCAGTTTAGCAATGATGCTAAATTCAGAACCATAAGTAGGAAATATAGGGTTAACACCTTTGTTATTACGTGTTAGTCCGATAGTGTACGAAAGGTTTCTGGATGTACCATTACCAAATGTAAATAATCCAATATTGTAATTGTTTAGGTCGTAATGTTGGTAACTAACAGATTGAGAAAGTACAAAATAATCATCAGGGAACTGTAATCTTTTGGCTATTCCTAAAGATACTGTGAAGATGTTAAAGTTTTTTGATCTGTCTACACTATTGTTTGTAAAATTGTTTGAAAACTGTTTGCTGTACGATAATGAACCAGAAAATTGAATAGGTTTTTTACCACCAAACCAAGGTTCTGCAAATGAAAAACTATAAGTTTGAAAATAAGAACTAGCCTGTAAACGTAAAGATAACTTTTGTCCATCTCCCATAGGAAGTGGTTTGTAGGCATTTTTCTTAAAAATGTTACTTAAAGCAAAATTGTTAAACGATAGGCCCAGTGTACCAATAAAGCCACCTCCACCATAACCTCCTTGTAGTTCAATCTGGCTGGCTCCTTTTTCAGCAACGTGATACTTAATGTCTACAGTACCACCCGCTGGATCTACATTTTCAAAATCAGGTTTTATAGCTTCTGCGTCAAAAAATCCTAATTGTCCAATTTCACGAATGGTTCGTACTAAATTTTCTTTGCTATAAACTTCTCCTGGTTTTGTTCGTAACTCACGATAAATTACTTTATCGTTGGTTTTGTCATTGCCTACGACTGATATTTTATTAAAATGAGCCAAAGGACCTTCAACAATTCTAATGTCAAGATCAATTTGATTATTATCTGTTCTAACTTCTACAGGATTGATATTAGAGAACAGATAGCCATTGTTTTGATATAAATTGGTTATATCCTCTCCATCAGGTTGTGTTTTGTCCGCAATTCTTTTGTCTAGTAAAATGCTATTGTATACATCGCCTTTTTTAATTCCTAGGTATTTAGATAGGAGTTGGTCATTATAGATAGTATTCCCAGTAAAGTTGATATCGCCAAAATAATATTTTTTACCTTCTTCTAGGTTAATTTTAATTTTAACTTTATTTGTTTTTGAATCATAGACAACAGTATCCGATTTTATTCTTGCATCACGATAACCGTTTTCTTTGTATTTATCTATTAATAAACTTAAATCATCTTTGTATTTGTCTTTTTTGAATTTCATTGATTTGAATTTTAAGAAATTCATTAAGCTTAAATGACGAGTGTCTTTCATTGAACGAAGTAGAACGCCTTTTTTAAGTTCATTGTTGCCAATTAGTTCAATGTCCTTTATTCGTACTTTTTTTCCCCTATCTATATTTATTACCATATTTACATGGTTTACGGTAGCAGTATCTTCAATAGTGGTTATATTTACTTTTGTGTTGAAATACCCTTCTTTTTTGTATTTGTTTTCAATGTAATATTTGGTTGTTGTTAAAAGGTTTTCATTTACAATTTTTTCAGCAGTAAGCTCATTGTCTTTGATTAAAGACTCGCGTGCACTTTTTTTAACACCAACGACTTTAATTTCATTGAGTTTAGGCAATTCATTTAGATTTAATTCTAAAGATATGCTATCGCCTTCTATTTTATCTACATAGAAGTTGACATTGTTATACAGTCCTAGCTTCCATAGTTTTTTTATGGAATTACTAATTTCTTCTCCTGGAACTGTTATGGTTTGTCCTTTTGATAGACCTGCAAACGTAACAATTGTTTGTTCGTTGTAGGTAACTTTACCAGTTACATTTACTTTTTTAAGTACATAGGATTTGCCATTTTCGATGGTTAATCTTTCTTGTGCTTGTGCGTTTATTGCAATACTTGTAAATGCAATTAGCAGCATGAATTTTATGCTGCTTTTAACTTGTGTAAAATTATTTAACTTGCTCACTTGTTTTTCCAAATCTACGTTCTCTTTTTTGATAGCTAATGAGGGCTTCATATAAATCTTTTTCACTAAAATCAGGCCATAAAACATCAGTAAAGTAAAATTCAGCATAGGCTATTTGCCAAAGTAAAAAATTACTGATTCTATGTTCGCCACTTGTTCGTATGACTAAATCTACTTCTGGTAAATCATGTGTGTAAAGATGATTATTAAAAATTGATTCGTCAATACTCTCAATTGAAATTATATTATTTTTAACTTTATCGGATATTTTTTTAACAGCATTTAAGATTTCCTCACGTGAACCATAGCTTAATGCTAAAGTTAGTGTCATCTGATCGTTGTTTTTAGTCTTTTCTATTACCTCTAATAATTCTTTTTGTACGTTATTAGGGAGCAAATCTAAATTGCCTATACTGTTTAGTTTAATCTTGTGTTTAATAAAAGTATCTAATTCTTTTTTTAAGGAAGAAATGAGTATTTTCATTAAGGTTTCTACTTCTATTTTTGGTCGATTCCAATTTTCAGTAGAAAAAGTATATAGAGTTAGGTTTTTAATACCTAATTTAACACAAGTTTCTACTGTAACACGTACAGACTTTGTGCCGTTTTCGTGACCAAAAACGCGAAGCATTCCTTTTTGTTTTGCCCAACGGCCATTTCCGTCCATGATAATGGCAAGGTGTTGGGGTAAATTGTCTTTGTTTATTTTGTCTATTAAATTCATTAATTTTTACAATAACAAGGATTTTGTCCGAAAGTATAGGTTAACGTTATGCCAGTAAAAGTATACCAATCATTACTGTTTGTATTTCCAAAAGAAAGATTTTTCAGAGCACTGTCTTTTGGTGAACTACCGTCTAAATCATCAATGAAAGTATAGTGAAAACTGGTTTCTAAACCTAAGATTACCTTGTCGGTTAACTTCATTTTTATACCTGCTGTCATAGGGATTGCAAATGCCCAAGAACTTTGTTTTGAGGTACTATTGCTATTTTTGAAATATAGATTTCTATAATTGAAATAAGTTAAGCCAGAATGAATATAAGGGGTGATAATAAAGTTGTTCTCATGTAGGTTAAAATCAAAAAAATTAAATTCTAAGCCAGCAGATAATTCTGAAAGTTTGTTTTGAAAAGAATAGCCGCGCTCATTTCTTGCTATATTGTTTGAATGAGTGTCATTGCCACTAATTGTACTGGTCATGGCAGAAAAACGCCAAGCATGTCTTTTGCTTTTATTCCATCTGTAGATAAAACCAAAAGCCGCTTCTTTAGGTGATACAAATTGAGTGCTTCCAATATCACCCATATAGTTACTACCCCCTCCAAAAACACCGATTTCGTGTAATTGAGCGTAGTTTTGGCTGATCGCCAAAATAAACAGGAGAATGTGTGCTAACTTTTTCATTTTTATAATAGGTTGCAAATATAGTAATTATGAACACTCTACAAAGTGAATTGTTGATTTGTTGGTTTTTAATTTGTAAACTTATTTATTCCTAAACGAAAAAGTTTGCTGGCTAGTATTTTATCTGTTAATTTCTTCTGTCTTCACCAAAAAGTAATTTGTTTCGTAAGGTTTTTAAAAAGGTTTCCTCTGTTATTTCCACCATTTTAATTTTAAAGGGTGTTTTTTTAATAGTTAAAATGCTTTCATTTTTAACAGAGTTAATTCTTGAATCTAAGGAAACTAGATAGTTCTCTTCTCGTCCTGTTACTTTTAATTTTAAAATTGTACAGTCAGGAATGACCATAGGACGGGCATTTAAATTATGTGGGGCAATAGGAGTGATTACAAAACTTTCTGTTTCTGGAGTTAAAATAGGGCCTCCACAACTTAATGAGTAACCAGTAGAGCCTGTGGGAGTAGATATGATTAATCCATCAGCCCAGTAAGAGGTTAAATATTCATCGTTCAAATACGTTTCTATGGTTATCATAGAAGTAGTATCTTTACGGCTTACAGTAATCTCGTTCATGGCAAAATGTATGTCGTCTAGCGAACTCAATTTGGGAGAACAAGTTACACTAAGAAGTGTGCGTTCTGAAATGGTGTATTTTTTTTCCAGTACAAGGGTTAAGAATTTTTCAATGTTTTCTTGTTGTACATTGGCTAAAAAGCCTAGTCTACCTGCATTTATTCCTAATATAGGGATTCCAGAGTCTCTAACAAATGTAGCCGCTCTGAGAAAAGTTCCGTCTCCCCCCACACTCAATACCATCTGGTAAGTACTGTCTAAATCATTATGAGTGCTAAAAGTTTCTACTGTATTGGCAATGACTTGATTATCCTGAAGGATTTTTAAGAAGTTAGCCTCAATGGTAAATGCTATAGCATTTGTTTTTAGAAAACGGATTAACCGCTCTATAATAGGAGCAGTTGTGTTTTGGTAATATTGACCGTAGATGGCTACTTTCATGGTTGTTCTATTTCGATGAAGAAGTAAGGAGTGTTAGTATATCATTAACTTTAAAAAGGTTCTTTGTGTATATTATATATTAGGTTTAAATATTTAAATATTTATCTAAATAATCAGAACGTTCCTTAAGTGTTCTTAAATGTTCATCTTCTTGATGTTCGGATATGATTTCGTAATCATAGCGTCGGAATGTTTGAATGATCTCATTCAGACTCCCTTCTCCTAATTTTAATGTAATTTGAATTTTTTCTGTACTAGAATTGGAAATAAAAGCACCAAGTAATTTGGCATTATTGCCTTCTACTATTTGTGCTATTTGACTAAAAGAATAATCATTTATTCCTTTTTCAATAATTATAATACCTCCTAATTCACGTAGAAAAGGCGTTTCGTTAAAAACACGTATTACATCTTCTAATTCGTAATACCCGATATATTGATTGTTTAGGTCTAATACAGGTATGATATTGGTTTCGTTTTTGGCAAAATCATCTAATACATCTAGTAAAACAGAGTTGCTTCTAGTGAAAAAGGGATCAAAGGTATATCGGTATTCGGCTAGATTTTTGCTAAAATCAAACCCGTCTACATCTTCTGCGGCTACATTGCCAACAAAAACACCGTTTTCAGTTACTGGAAAATGCGAAAATGGATAATCGGTAAAAAAGTCTTGTGCAGTTGCTACCTCCTCATTAATGTCTAATGGTGTAAAGTCTTGATTGATATAGTCAATAAGTGTATTCATGGGTTAAGAATATCGTTTGAAAACGTTTTGAGTTGTTATTTAATTGCAAAATAATTAAAAAAATAGATAAGAGCATGAGTAAGTTTGTATTTTTGTTCCGTTTTATTAAAATATCGTTTTAAATGATTCAAAATAATTGTAAACTTAGTGTAAACATAAATAAAATTGCCACGTTGCGTAACTCTCGTGGAGCAAATACACCTAATGTAGTAGAAGCGGCTAAGCGCATTCAGGAATTTGGTGCACAAGGGATCACAATACATCCTCGTCCAGACGAGCGTCATATCCGTTATCAAGATGCGCGTGATTTGAAAGAGATAGTCTACACGGAATATAATATTGAAGGAAATCCACAACATAACTTTATTGATTTAGTGTTAGAATGTAAGCCTACTCAAGTTACTCTAGTTCCTGATGCTATAGGGGCTTTGACATCCAATGCAGGATGGGATACTATTTTGCATCAAAGATATTTAAAAGAAGTTATTGAGGAGTTTAAACGCAATGGTATTAGAACTTCTATTTTTGTAGATCCAATATTAAAAATGATAGAAGGAGCCAAAGAAACAGGGGCTGATAGAATTGAGTTGTATACTGAAACATTTGCGCATCAATACAATCTGGGAAATAAAGAGGGTATTGCGCCTTATGCAGCATCAGCTAAATTGGCCAATGAATTAGATTTGGGTATTAATGCAGGTCATGATTTAAGTTTGGAGAATATTCAGTTTTTTAATCAAAACATCCCAGGTTTATTAGAAGTATCTATTGGTCATGCGTTGATCTCCGAATCACTGTATTTAGGATTGGAAAATGTAGTAAATATGTATTTGAGAAAGTTGAAATAATTAATGATTGAATAGTAATAGTTTTTTGATTCAAGAGGCTTGGGAAAATATAGCGTACAATCTTATTAATTTATTTTGTGAGTAAGTGTGGATTGTTGGAACGTTACAGAGTAAATGTTAAAAAGAGACTAAAATTCTAAATTCAATCTTAAATAAAAATAGCTTCAATACAAAAGGTAAAAGAAATTTCTAGTGTAAAACTAGTAATAGTGGTGAATTGATTTCTAACTGGTTGTTTCCTAATTATTAATTGAGGCGTTGAATTCGGAATGTTAAAAAAATAAAAATATTAGATTTGTTTTTAGTCGCTTTTGAAGTGAGCCTGTAAAAACAAAGAAATTAAATATGAAATTACATAGTAATATACATGGAGAAGGAAAGAGTTTAGTTATTATTCATGGCTTTTTAGGAATGTCAGATAACTGGAAAACCTTAGCCTCTCAATATGCAGAACAAGGTTTTGAAGTGCATACTCTAGATATGCGTAATCATGGAAAAAGTTTTCATACGTCTGATTGGGGATATAATTTTATGGTTCATGATGTTGTGAATTATTGCAAACAAAATAATTTATTTGATATATCTGTAATTGGGCATTCAATGGGAGGGAAGGTAGCTATGCTCTTGGCTACAACTTATCCCGATTTAGTAGATAAACTAATTGTAGCAGATATAGGACCTAAATATTATGCGCCACATCATCAAACTATTTTACAAGCGTTAAATGCTGTTGATTTTTCGGTCAAACCCTCACGTTCGGATGTAGAAGATGTAATTTCAAAATATATAACGGATTTGGGAACCAGACAATTTTTATTAAAGAATTTGTATTGGGTTGAGCCAGGACAATTGGGTTTTCGATTTAATCTAAAAGTATTTACAGAAAAAACTTCTGTAATTGGCGAAGCTTTGCCATTTGAAAACCACTTTGATAAAAAAACTTTATTTTTGCGAGGCGATAAATCAGACTATATATCAGATAGTGATTTTGAAACGATTTACCATCATTTTCCAAAAGCAGAAATACTCAGCGTAGCTAATGCAGGGCATTGGTTGCATGCGGAAAACCCAAAAGATTTTTTAGAAAAAACGTTGTGTTTTTTGGAACGTTTTTCTTCAAATACGTTTTAGGAATAAAAAAATAATATTTTAAACCATATATAAAAATGAAATTATTGCAAAAATTCTTAATATCAACGCTAATTGTAATAGTGCTTTCTTATTTTATGAAAGAAGTACATTTTAAAGATATTACAACAGCTTTTGTTGTAGCCTTTGTTTTAGGGGTTTTAAATACCTTTTTAAAGCCAATATTAGTTTTCTTTACTTTGCCTATTACGTTTTTTACATTGGGTATTTTTTTGCTAGTTATTAATGCAGGAATGGTTCTTTTGTGTGCTAAATTGGTAGATGGATTTGTTGTAGAATCGTTTGTTACAGCCCTTATTTTTAGTGTCTTGATGTCTGTTTCACAATGGGTATTGTATAAGTTTATAAAAGACTAAAAATTAGTAAGTTGATTTTGATAAAATAAAATTTGTTGGGTGGTATAAATTATGTAATTTTGCGACCCAAATTTAGTACGTAAAAAACATATATAATGAATATTACAAAAACCAATATTGATGCGTTAAACGCAGTGGTAACTGTAGAAGTTGCAAAGAATGATTATGCTGAAAAGGTAGAGAAAGTTTTGCAAAACTACCGTAAAAACGCGAATATACCAGGTTTCCGTAAAGGTCAAGTACCAATGTCTTTAGTGCAAAAACAATACGGTAAAGCGGTTTTAGCTGAGGAGGTAAATAAGCTAATTCAAGAAAGTTTAAATAAGTTTTTAGTAGAAGAAAAATTAGATATCTTAGGAAATCCACTTCCTAAATTTACGGAAGATTTTAATTGGGATGCTGATGATTTTAAATTTGAATTTGAATTAGGTTTAGCTCCTGAATTTGATATAAAATTAGAAGGATCTAAAGATTTAACATACTATAATATTGTTGCAGATGATAAATTATTAGATGAGCAAGTTGTTAGAATTCAAAAACAATTTGGAAAAATGTCTTCTAAGGACATAATTGCTCAAGAAGATGATATTCGTGGTACTTTTGTAAATGAAGAAAAAGGAATCAACAAACCCGCTCAAATTACTTTAGATATTTTTGAAAACAAAGCCGTAGCAGACTCTTTTATAGGTAAAAAAGCAGGAGATGTAGTAGCTGTTCCAACAAAAGGCTTGTTTAATGATGATCATAAATTAATGGATTATTTAGGCCTAGGTCATGATGATGTTCACGGTTTAGATATTACTGTTGATTTTAAAATAGAAGAGGTTACTACAACTGAACCCGCTGAATTAAATCAAGAATTATTTGATAAATTATTTGGTGAAGGAAATGTGGCTTCCGTGGAAGATTTAAAGGCTAAAATCAAAGAAGATGCAGAAAAAACTTTTGCTCAACAAGCCGATCAAAAGTTCTATAACGATGCAACAGAATATTTAATTAATAACCACCAAGTTGAGTTGCCAGCCGAATTCTTGAAAAGATGGATCCAAACAGTTGGAGAAACTCCCTTAACACCTGAGCAAGCAGAAGTAGAATACGCACGTTCTGAAAACGGATTGCGTTACCAGCTAATCGAAAGCAAGATCATCGCATCTAATAATTTACAAGTTACCTTTGATGATCTAAAAGGATATGCTAGTGATATTATCAAAAAACAAATGGCACAATTTGGTCAGTTAGATCCTTCACAAGAAGATGTAGATAATATCGTAAGCCGTGTAATGACTAATCAAGAAGAAGTTCGTCGTTTGTCTGAGCAAGTAATGAGCGAAAGATTATTAAATGTGTTTAAAGAAAAATTAAACGCACCTACTAAAGAAGTAACTTATGATGAATTCATCAAAGCTATGTATGGTGAAATCTAATATGTGAGAATTTGTATGTTTTTTCTTGAATTTTATATTTTAAAATAATCAAAGAAATAATTTGCTTTTGTAAACTTTTAGACTTTCTTCGAAAGAAATCATAAAAAAAATACGTAAGTTTGAGCGTCAAATGTTTTGTTTGACGCTTTTTTGTTGACAAACTGTCATTAAAAATAAAAAGGTCTAAAAATTGTAACGAGTTTAAAACGTTTGATTAATAATTTTAAACTTTTAAACCTCTAAACTTTTAAACTAATAGTAAATGAATTACGGTAAAGAATTTAAAAAATATGCTACCAAGCATCATGGTGTAAATAGTATGTACTATGACAAAATTGTTAGTAGTATGACTCCTTATGTAATTGAAGAACGTCAATTGAATATTTCGCAATTAGATGTTTTTTCACGTTTAATGATGGATCGAATCATTTTTATGGGCACAGGAGTCGATGACTATATGGCTAATATCATTCAAGCACAGTTATTGTTCTTAGAAAGTGTAGATGCGTCTAAAGACATTCAAATATATATTAATTCTCCAGGAGGTAGTGTATATGCAGGTTTGGGTATTTATGATACAATGCAGTTTGTAAAACCTGATGTGGCAACTATTTGTACAGGTATGGCAGCTTCTATGGGGGCAGTGCTTTTATGTGCAGGAGCAGAAGGAAAACGTTCTGCTTTACCACATTCAAGGGTGATGATTCATCAACCTTCAGGGGGGGCACAAGGAGTAGCAACCGATATGGAAATAAACTTAAAAGAAATGTTGAAATTGAAAGATGAGTTATACCAAATTATTTCTCATCATTCAAAACAACCTTTTGAAAAAGTATATAAAGATTCCGAACGCGATTATTGGATGAAAGCCGATGAAGCAAAAGAATACGGAATGATTGATGAAGTTTTAAGAAGATAATTTTTTCGTCTAAAGTTCAAAGTAGAAAGCCAGAAGACTTTTAGCTTTGAACTTTACGACATTTGACTTGAATAATGGCAAAAGAAATTTTAGAATGTTCCTTCTGTGGAAGGAGAAAACCTGAAACCAATTTATTAATTGCAGGTATTGATGCACATATATGTGATCATTGTATCGAGCAAGCACACGGAATTGTTTTAGAAGAATTAAAAGCAAGTGGATTATCTAAAGTAACTGATTTAGTTTTGCAAAAGCCAAAAGAAATTAGAGCTTTTTTAGATAAGTATGTCATAGGACAGGAACAAACCAAAAAGGTTATTTCAGTTGCGGTATATAATCATTACAAGCGTTTAATGCAGTTGGATCACGGAGATGATGTTGAAATTGAAAAGTCAAACATTATTATGGTGGGGCAAACAGGTACAGGAAAAACCTTAGTAGCTAAAACAATTGCTAAAATGTTAGACGTTCCGTTAGCAATAGTAGATGCAACAGTGTTAACTGAAGCAGGTTATGTGGGAGAAGACGTCGAAAGTATTTTAACTCGTTTGTTGCAAGCAGCGGATTATGATGTGACGAGGGCAGAACGCGGTATTGTATTTATTGATGAAATTGATAAAATCGCGCGTAAGAGTGATAATCCATCTATTACACGTGATGTTTCAGGTGAAGGAGTGCAACAAGCTATGTTGAAGTTGTTAGAAGGAACTGTTGTTAATGTTCCTCCTAAAGGAGGACGTAAACATCCTGATCAAAAATTTGTAGAAGTTAATACTAAGGATATATTATTTATTGCGGGAGGTGCTTTTGATGGAATAGAACGTATCATTTCGAAACGTTTAAATCGTCAAGCAATGGGCTTTGGAGCATCTAAAGAAACGGATAAGATAGATGAAACCAATCTGTTGCAATATGTAATTCCAAAAGATATTAAAGATTTTGGGTTAATTCCAGAAATCATTGGTCGTTTGCCTGTATTAACGTATATGGATCCCTTAGATAAAGCTACTTTGCGTGCTATTTTAACAGAACCTAAAAATGCACTCATCAAACAATATAAAAAATTGTTTGCTATGGATGAAATCGAGTTTACTATTACTGATGAAGCATTGGATTTTATTGTAGATAAAGCGTTAGAGTATAAGTTAGGGGCTCGTGGTTTGCGCTCGTTATGTGAGGCTGTTCTAACAGATGCAATGTATGAAATACCAAGTTCAGATGAAAAACAATTAAATGTAGATAAAGAGTATGTGGAAGTTACTCTTAATAAAAATTTACTTAAACGTTTAGAAATAGCATCGTAAGCAAAATAGGCTGTCTAAAATTTTAAAAATGATGCTTGTTTATCATTTTAATAGAAAACTTTTTACAAATCAGAGATGTGATTCTTCTTTGTTTGAATGATAAGTAAGACCTTTTTAGGCAGCTTTTTTGTATTTATTATCCTATAACCTAAACGGTATGGTTTGTTCTTATAGGGCTACCTCTTCAAAAGAAGAACAATCTCTCTCTTTGATCAAATATGATTTTTTTAGAAGGATATGAGTTTACTGCATTTCCAAAAGACTGTTTAAATATTCACGAGAGTTTGATAAGCGAGGCACTTTGTTTTGACCACCTAATTTCCCTTTTTCTTTCAGCCAATCATAAAACAGATTTTCACGTGCAACGTTTATTTTTAAAGAATTTAGAGTCATGTTATTATATCGTTTCGCTTCGTAGTCAGAATTTAGTGATTGTATAGTTTCGTCTAAAATTTTACCAAACCGTTCCATACACTCTGGATGTGTTTTAAACTCAATAATCCATTCGTGAGCTCCCTTTTCTTTTCCATCCATAAAAATGGGGGCAACGGTGTAATCTTTTACTTCACAATTGGTTACTGAACAGGTTTTTGCGAGTGCTTTATCTGTGTTTTCAACCATTAGTTCTTCTCCAAAGACATTGATATGATGTTTTGTTCGTCCTGTAATGCGAATCCGATAAGGGGATAATGATGTAAAACGAACGGTATCACCAATTAGATAACGCCATAAACCAGCGTTAGTAGTAATTATGACCGCATAGTTTTTGTAAAGTTCAACTTCTGCTAGACGGACTACTTTTTGATCTGAGGTGCCGTATGTATCCATGGGTATAAATTCATAAAAAATGCCATAATCTAACATGAGTAATAAGTCGCTTGAATTATTAAGATCTTGTATGGCAAAAAAACCTTCAGAGGCATTGTATATTTCGTAGTATTTAAAGTCTGATTTAGGAAGTATTTTTTTGTACTGTTCACGATACGGCTCAAAACTTACACCGCCGTGAAAATAGACCTCTAAGTTAGGCCAAATGGAAAACAGGTTTGTTTTTCCAGTTTCTTCCATAAGCTTGTTAAGCAATACCATCATCCAAGAAGGAACCCCAGCAAAACTAGTTACATTTTCTATTTTAGTTTCATTGACGATTGCTAAAAGTTTTGTTTCCCACTCGCTCATTAAAGAAGTTTTGTTAGAAGGAGTGCTGCTTAATTCAGCCCAAAAAGGCATATTATCAATAAGTATAGCAGATAAGTCTCCAAAAAAGGTATTGTTGTCTTCGTATAGTTGTTTGCTACCTCCTAAGCGTAGGCTTTTTCCAGTGAAAAGCTGAGAGTTTTCATTGTTGTTAAGATACATACAAAGCAAATCTTTACTGCCTTTGTAATGACAATTTTCAAGAGCCTCATTACTTACAGGTATAAATTTGCTTTTAGCATTAGTTGTTCCACTTGATTTAGCAAACCATTTAATCGGTTGATGCCAAAAGACATTTTGTTCTCCTTTGCGAGTACGCTCAATTAAAGGTTCTAAATCTTCATAGTCAGAAATAGGTACCCTTTCCTGAAAAGTATGATATGTTTTTATTGATTGAAAATGATAAGTTTTACCTAGTACCGTATTTTCTGACTGACGAATTAGGTTCATCAGTAGCTCTTCTTGTACTTCATTTGGGTATTTTAAAAAAAGTTCTATTTGGTGAATGCGTTGTTTTAAAACCCAAGAGGCAATAGAATTTATAATTGGTAAAGGCATTATAATCGTGAATTTTGAATTTTGATTTTTGAATCATAACTTTACGCTAAAATAAAAAATAAATTGATTACCTAACATTTAAAATCAAAAATCTATTATGACTTTTCAAGGCGTACTTACCAAAATGCAAACGGAGTTTGTTAATCCCATTGAATACTATCTAGTCTTTGAAAATTCTTTTTTAAATCTTAATCAGTTATTAGGTAAATCAATTGAGTTTCTTCATGTTGGTTATCAGTGTTTAGAATGTGGGAAAGAAAAAAAAATTTTCAGACAAGGTTTTTGTTATGATTGTTTTATGGCAAGTGCATCAGCGGGTGATTGGATTATGAAGCCTGAATTAAGTAAAGCGCATTTAGATATTGAAGATCGCGATTTAGAATATGAAAAAAAAGTACAATTACAACCTCATATAGTATATTTGGCTCTATCAAGTGAAGTGAAAGTAGGGGTAACAAGAAAAACGCAAGTACCTACTCGATGGATAGATCAGGGAGCTGTACAGGCTATTCCGGTTGTTGAAGTTCCAAATCGTTATTTGGCAGGTATAACTGAGGTGGCATTAAAAAAAAGATATGCTGACAAAACAAACTGGCAACGTATGTTAAAAAATGAAGTGCCTGAAGTAGATTTGATAGCAGAGCGTAATAATTTACAATTTATTTTGCCTCAAGAGGTACATGAGTATTATCATCCTATTGCAGATGATTTATATAAAATTCAGTATCCCGTTTTAGAATATCCTAAAAAAGTAGTGAGTTTGAATTTAGAAAAAACACCACATTATACAGGAATTTTAAAAGGAATTAAAGGGCAATACTTAATATTTGAAGACAATACTGTTTTTAATATTAGAACCTATGAAGGTTACGTAGTAAAGATTGATCTATAATATTTTTTATACAATATAAAAAAATACAAAAACTGAGAGTGTCCAAACGGGTACAATCCTACTTCTTTAAACCAAAGAGAGGTTTGAATAAAGTGAACAGGAAAAGTCAAATTATGGTGTTGATAATCTGATTTTTCCTGTTGTGTAAAAGATAAACTAGAGATTAATAGATCCCTTTTTAGACATCCACAGCTCTTTGTTTTTAATAATTAATTATTTTTTTCTACCAAAAAGACCCTCAAGAACTTGGTTAGCTGTATTTTTAATAGCTTCTTTTTTAGGATCTTTTGTAGATGTTGAATCTTTTCCTTTTTTATTTCCTCCTAGAATGTTGCTAAGAGCATCAACTCCCTGATTAAGATATTTGTCTTTTTGTGACTTCGCAATTTGTAAGGCTAAGTTGGAGCTTGCTTGTTTTAGGTCTGTAGTTACTTTTGGTGATTTAAAATTACCTGTCATCAACGCGTTAATAGGAACACTTTCAATTCTTGATGCTTCGTTAGGACTCAGTTTTGCTAATAACTTATTTACATCACCTCCTAGATATTTAGCTGGTACATCTAATTTGATATTGTAATTCATGTTTTGATCAAAACCATGTGTGCCACCTACTTCAGCTACGATGTCCTGATATTTTATTTTAAATGGTTTAACAATTACACGTCCTTTATCAAATGCTAAATTGGCTTTAATATCATTTAAATTGATTTTTTTGATGTCTAAAAACTTTAATTGAGATCCTAATGCACTAAGCATTTGTGAATTATTAGCATTTATTGAAGCAGAAAGTAATTGTCCTAATAAGTCCCCTGTTAAAGTCTTAATATCTGGAGTTAATTCAACAGCATCTAAATTACCATTTAGCTTAATAGTAGAATTAAGCTTTCCAGTGATAGCTCCTGCTATAGGTGCAATATTTTTTAGTAGATTTAATTGAGTAAAAGATTGGGTAATATCCACCTTGTCGAGGTTTAAATTCATATTAAATGTTGGAATATTGCCTTTTGTAGATACAAGTCCATTAAAACCAATAGTGCCGTTAAAAATGTCTGTTTTTACGTTTTGTAACGAAACAGTTTCATTTTTAATCATCATTTTACCTGATACATTTTTAAGTGTTAAATTATCATATACAACTGTGTTTGCTTTTGCGCTAATTGTACAATCAAGAAAAGCGGGTATTTTAACGGCTTCTTTTTTTCCTTTTTTAACAGAAGAGTTTGCTCCGCTGTTAGAGGTGTTTGAATTAGGATTGTTTGTTGAGTTTACTGGAGCAGGAGCCATAAAATCGGCAACATATAACTGGTTTGAGCCCATATTAAAATTACCTTTTAAGGTTTGTTTTCTGAAGAAAAAGCCATAGAAATTTTCTAGTATACCATTTATCTTTAAGTCCGAACTCCCTGTTTTCATATCTAATTGATTCAGTTTAATCTGGCTATTCGTAAAACTAACCTGAGCTAGTTTTATTTGAACTGGTTTAGCCATCTCAGGACCAGTATAGTTAAATCCAGTTAAATGTAAAGTGCCTGCATTTTTAATTTTTTCATACTCGTTCTTTTCAACAGCTTGCATGTTAAATTCTGTTGTTATGTCTGCTTTTAGAATTCCAGAAAGGGGTTTGTCTATTTTTATAGGGTACGCTTTTGTGAAATTGCCTAGATTAATAGTTCCTTTTAGAGCTGCGTTAACATGTGGATTCGTAGCTACATTTTTGATAGACGCTTTTGCGTTAAAAATGTCTTGATCTATTTGAAAAGATAACTGGTCTAGATTTACATACGTATCATTTAAAGCGCCGCTATCGTTAATTATTTTAGTGTCAATTACAATGTTTCGGACTGATTTTGGAAGTTGGGGATATTGAAAAGAAGCATTATTAGATGCTATAGCAATATTAAATGTAGGGATTATATTTTCTTTTAGTTTTCCTTTTACCTTACCATTTATTGTAAAATCGCCTGATGTTTTTACGGTTTCTAAATTGCCTGCATATTGCGCAGGGACAAGACCTAAGAAGTTTTTAAAAGAAGAGGTAGGTGTTTTAAAAGTTAAGTCATAAAGTTGTTCCCCTTGTAGCATTTGTATAAACCCATTGAACTCTAGAGGAAGTTCGTTGATTTTTGCCTTATTTTCCTTAAAGGTATACTTATTAGCAGATAAGTCTATTCCTAATACGGCATCTAATGTAATGACTACATTTTTCATATAGTTCATTTTATCCATGTCAAGAGAAACTTTAGCAACAGATTGAGTTTCTAAATCTAATTTTTGAGAGCCAAAGTCTCCTTTTCCGCTATGTTGTATACTGTCTAAAACCATTTTAATTTTGGAACGCTCATCATAGAATTTGAAACGAAAATTTTCAACAGCATAATTTTGTATGTTCATTGAAAATGGTTCGCTTTTTTCATTAGTACTAGAAGGGTCATTCGTTTTTTTAGCAATATCAAAATTTCCTTTGCCTTCTTTATTGAAAAGGATATTGGCTAACCCGTTTTTAATGCTGATTGACTCTAGGGACATGGGGTCTTTTTTGTCTTTCCAAAGTTCAGTTACAGACATTTTTAGATTTAGTTCGTCAAAAGCAACAAGGGTATCCCCTTCAAAAGGCGCATGATTTATGATGATAAATTTTTGTAAGGAAATAGTAGCTTTTGGGAAACTTTTAAATAAGCTTATATCAGCATCAGCAAATGCAACTTTGGCATTTAGATTTTCATTAATGGTTTCTTGAATTTTGGCTTTTATTGTATCTTTAAAAAATAATGGAATGCAGGCTAAAACCCCAATTATCATTAATAGAGAGGCTCCAATACCTATAAAAATTTTCTTTTTCATTTTATAATCTTTTTTGAAATTGTATCTTGTAAAGCTTTTTAGCTTACACACAAAAATACATAAAAAAAATCCGCTTTAATATGAAAACGGATTTTTGTATTATACGTTAATTTATTTTTAACTCATAAGGAAGTATTAATTGCATCCCCTTTCGATTATTCATTCGTTTTATTTGATGAATCATTTCTAAACCTTCTTCGCCAATTTGTTCTTTTAAGAGATTTTCGCGAGTTTTAAAGAAACTTATAAATCCGCTCTTTTCAAATTCATCAAAGAAATTTTTTTCAAATTCAGGATACGATATTGTGTTATAATCTTTTGCTTTCGAAATAGTAGCTGCGTAAGCTATGGCATCGTCTAGTCCTCCAATTTGGTCTACTAATCCAATTCTAAGGGCATCAGAGCCACTCCAAACACGGCCTTGTGCTATAGCATCTACTTGTTCAAAAGTCATTTTACGCCCTTTAGCCACACGGTTTACAAATGTTTTATAAATATTTTCAACACCCTCTTGTGTAAAGTTCCTAAAATCAGTGTCTATTGGTTCAAAAACACTATATCCCGATGCGTTTTTATGAGTTTCTACCGTTTCTGTATTGATACCATATCGTTTGCTGATTTCGGATAAGTTTGGTAGCATACCAAAAACTCCAATAGAACCAGTTATTGTACTTGATTCCGCAAAGATTTTGTTGGCATTACAAGCTATGTAATAACCTCCAGATGCAGCCAGATTGCCCATAGATACAATTACTGGTTTTGTTTTTTTGGTTAGTTCTATTTCTCTCCAAATTAAATCAGAGGTTAGGGCGTTTCCTCCAGGACTATTAATGCGTAATACAATAGCCTTGATGTCTTGGTCTTCACGAGCTTCTTTTAATGATCTTTTCATAGAGCCTTCTCCCACAGTATTTAGATCCCCTTCTCCCGAACCTATCTCACCTTGTGCATAAATAACAGCAATTTTTTCACCTAAACTAAATTCTTCATTACTAGCTAATTCTTTGGAATAATCAAGGATTGTTACAGTGTTATAATCTTCGTTATTAGCTACTTTTAATCTTTTTTTGATGTCTTGATGATAAATGTCTTCATATGCTACTATATCTACTAGCTTATGACGTTTTGCTAACTCAGGTGTACGGGCTAACAAATCAGTTGCTATTGCATTCAAATCCATTACAGATACGTTTCTTGATTGAGCTATATCCTCAACTACAGCCTTCCAAATAGAATTTAAAAAAGTACTAATTTGTTCACGATTTTCAGAACTCATAGTGTTCGTCAAGAAAGGTTCAACAGCACTCTTGTATTTTCCATGTCGGATTACCTCCATTTTGATGCCTGTTTTATCTTGAAAATCTTTAAAATACATTACTTCGCTAGATAAGCCTTTAAACTCTAATTCGCCAACAGGATTTAAATAAATTGTATTGGCAACAGAGTTTAGATAGTATTCTTTTTGTGAATAGGTATTGCCGTACGCTAATATAAATTTTCCTGATTTTTTAAAGTCTTCTAGTTGATCTCTAAGAGCTTTGGTTTGAGCAATACCCAGATTGAGCGTGTTGTTTAAAATAGAAATTCCTTTTATTTTGGTGTCTTCTTTAGCCTGTTGGATTGCTTTTAATATATCTGTTAAGCCTTCCCCTTTTCCTTTCTCGTTTAAAAAAGGCATATCTTCATAATTAAATTTTCCAGCATAATCTTCCGTTATTTTTTCTAAATTTAATATCAGTACGGAATTGTCTTTAATTTCTATTTTTTCTTTTCCGCCAGCTAGTAAAGTGCCTAGTATAATAATGCTAAAAAAGCAGATCATGCAGAATATGAAAAGACCAATTATGCTTGCTAATACATTTTTTAAAAAATTCATTGTTTTGTTTTTTACAGATTAGTGTTTAAAAAATTAAAAAAGTTACATGAAAAAATAAGTTATTAACACAGATGCAAATATACTTCTATTCTCCAATTCTTTTTAGTTACTTTGCCAAGCATGGGAATACAAAAAAAAGTTATATTATCTTTAGGGAGTAATCAAGGGGAGAAACTTGATCATATAATGACTTGTATACAGTTGATTCATAATAAAATTGGATTGGTTCTACAAGTGTCAAAGTTGTATGAAACACCTGCTTGGGGGTTTGAAAGCGATGCTTTTTATAATTGTGCAATACTTATTCATACCTCTTTTACGCCTGAACAAGTTTTAAGGAAAATAGGAGGTATAGAAAAAGAAATGGGTCGTCAAAGGAAGAAAGAAGTAGGCTATGAATCCCGTATTATTGATATAGATATTGTAGCGTTTGATGATCAGGTATTAAATACTGAAAATTTAATAATTCCGCATCTTCACATGCAAAACAGACGTTTTGTGTTGTACCCTATGAAGGATCTTGGGGTAGAATGGGTGCATCCTGTTTTGTGCAAAAATATAGATCGTTTGTTGTTAGACTGTCCAGATACTAGCTCTTGTGAAGTAGTTGCTGAACTAACGGCTCCTATTAAACAGTTTGATGTAGATAAACTAAATTACATAGCTATAGAAGGAAATATTGGAGCAGGTAAGACTACTTTAGCTTCCAAAATAGCAGCAGATTTTAATGCTAAATTAGTTTTAGAACGTTTTGCAGATAATCCTTTTTTGCCTAAATTTTACAAAGACCAAGGACGTTATGCTTTCCCATTAGAAATGTCATTTTTGGCGGATCGTTACCAACAGTTAGCTGACGATCTGTCGCAATTTGATCTTTTTGCAGATTTTGTAGTGGCAGATTATCATATTTTTAAATCCTTGATTTTTGCAAAGGTTACGTTACAAGGTGATGAGTTTCGCCTTTATAAAACCCTATTTGATATTATTTATAAAGAAATGCCCAAACCTGATTTATACGTATACTTATATCAGAACACCGATAGATTACTCAAAAATATAAAAAAGAGAGGGCGTAGTTATGAACAAGAAATACCTGCAGAATATTTAGATAAAATTAATAAAGGGTATTTAGATTATATTAAAACGCAATTAGGATTAAATGTATTAGTAATAGATGTTTCTGATTTGGATTTTGTAAAACGACAGGAGGATTATGTAATTATCTTGCAAAAAATACAAGAAAAATTAAATTGCTAGAAACACTGAAAAGGATTAAAGGGATTTTATATAAAAACCTTTAATCCTTTTTATTTTTTGTTTAGTTTGCAAAACAAATCCCAGACAACAATACCTGTACTTACAGAAATATTCAAAGAATGTTTAGTGCCCAGTTGAGGTATTTCAATGGCTCCATGGCAAAGTTTTACAGCTTCTTGATTTACTCCAAAAACTTCATTTCCAAAAACCAAAGCATATTTTTTAGTAAGTTTAGGTTGAAATTGATCAAGGAATATTGCGTTTTCAACTTGTTCAATAGCATATACTTCAACTTCTTCTTTTTTAAGATTTTCAATAACCTCTAACACGTCTTTATGGTATTCCCAACAAACCGTTTCAGTTGCTCCTAAAGCTGTTTTATGAATTTCTTTGTTAGGAGGCGTGGCGGTAATTCCACATAAATAGATCTTTTCAATTAAAAAAGCATCACTTGTTCTAAATACAGAACCAATGTTGTGAAGGCTTCGTATATCGTCTAATATGATAATAAGAGGTGTTTTTTGAGCTTCTTTGAACTCCTCTACTGTTTTGCGTTCTAATTCGCTATTCTCAATTTTTCTCATCGGACAAATTTACATTTCTTTCGATAATAAATAATGTTGTTTTGTATATACTGTTGTTAATTCGTTAGTATTATCTATGATAAGGGAGGGGTATAAATTGCTGTTTTAGTAGAATGAAACAAAAAAGCCCTCCAAGGAGAGCTTTATAAATCTTTAAAAAAGCTTTTAATTACTGTACAGTCGGACCTGTTGGTTTAGCATCTAGAGGGCTAGTTGGTGCTGGTTTAGCCACAACATTACCTGTAATGTGCAATACTTTGGTAGGATTATCTTTCATGTTTGTAGTAACCGTTACCGATTTGTTAATAGCTCCTACACGGTTTGTATCATATTTAACACCAATTACAGCTTTTGCTCCTGGAGCAATTGGCTCTTTAGGAAAAGAAGGAACAGTACAACCGCAAGAACCTTGAGCGTTTGAAATAACCAATGGTTCGCTACCATTGTTAACAATAACAAATTCTCTTTTTCCGTCAGCACCTTGTTCAATTGTACCATAGTCTATAGTTTCTTTTTCTACATACATCCCAGGGCCTGATACTTTTGTAATTTCAAATTTTGTTTCTTCTGTTTTTTTAGCTACTTCCATTTTTGCTTTTGAAGCGGCCTTTTTTGCTTTTTCTTGAGCATTAGATGATAAATTTCCTAAAAATACTATTGTTGCTACTGCTAGTATTGCCTTTTTCATAATTGACTTGTAATTAGTTATACACAAATGTAAAAATATTTGATCAAATATTACGCCAAAATAAGTAAATTCGTCGCGATTAATCAAAAAAATTAACGTTTTGTCAGTAAAAGCTAAAACACCTAAGGAAACTCCTCTAATGAAGCAGTATAACGAGATTAAGGCTAAATATCCAGATGCTTGTTTGTTGTTTAGAGTGGGCGATTTTTACGAAACCTTTGGAGAGGATGCTGTTCGCACAGCTCGTATTTTAGGAATCACTTTAACAAAAAGAGGGAGTGGAACAGAAAGTGAAACGGCCTTGGCGGGGTTTCCACATCACTCTTTAAATACGTATTTGCCAAAATTGGTAAAGGCGGGTTTACGTGTGGCTATTTGTGATCAGTTGGAAGATCCCAAAATGACCAAGACTATTGTAAAACGCGGAGTAACAGAGTTAGTTACTCCTGGTGTTTCTATGAATGATGAGGTGTTGATGTCTAAATCTAATAACTTTTTGGCTTCTGTTTATTTTGGTAAGAAACAATTAGGTGTGGCTTTTTTAGATGTATCAACAGGCGAGTTTTTAACTTCTGAAGGAAATGCGGATTATGTAGATAAATTATTGCAAAATTTTAATCCAAGTGAGATTTTAGTTCCTAAGCAGAATAAGAAAGAATTTGTAGGACTTTTTGGTGAAAATTTTCACGCCTTTTATCTTGAAGATTGGGTATACAAACAAGACTATGCAACTGAAAGTTTGATTAATCATTTTCAAACCAATTCTCTAAAAGGTTTTGGAATAGAAGAGTTAGAGCATGGTGTTATTGCTTCAGGAGCTATTTTGTATTATTTATCCGAAACCCAACATAATAAAATTCAGCATATAACCTCTATTCACCGCATTGCAGAAGATGCTTACGTTTGGATGGATCGTTTTACTATTCGTAATTTAGAGTTATATCATAGTTATAATCCTAACGCTGTTACCTTGTTAGATGTAATAGATCGTACTCTTTCTCCTATGGGAGGACGCTTGTTAAAACGATGGTTAGCTCTTCCGCTAAAAGATATAAATAAGATTAAAGGACGCCATGAAGTAGTTGGTTATTTTAAAGATAATCAAGATCTATTGTGTCAAGTTCAACAACAGATTAAGCAGATATCAGATCTAGAACGTTTGATATCTAAAGTGGCAGCTGGAAGAGTTTCGCCAAGAGAATTAGTGTATTTAAAAGATTCTTTAGATGCTATTGAACCAGTTAAGACACTTGCTTTAAAAAGCACTCAGGAGGCGGTGAAAGTAATAGGGGATAGTTTGCATGCTTGTGAATTGCTAAGAGAAAAAATTAGTAATACACTAAATCCAGATGCACCAGTGGCAATTAATAAAGGAAATGCCATTGCGCTAGGAGTAAATGAAGAATTAGATGAATTACGAAATATTTCAAATTCAGGGAAAGAGTTTTTGGAAGCAATAGAAAAAAGAGAATCTGAAAAAACTGGTATACCATCTTTGAAAATTTCTTTTAATAATGTTTTTGGATATTATATAGAAGTTCGGAATACACATAAAGACAAAGTGCCTTCAGAGTGGATTCGTAAGCAAACATTGGTAAATGCAGAACGCTATATAACAGAGGAATTAAAAGAATACGAATCAAAAATATTAGGAGCCGAAGAAAAAATTCATCAATTAGAAATGTCTTTGTTTGAACAGTTAGTAACTTGGGTTGCAACCTATATTAAGCCTGTTCAGCATAATGCTAACCTCATTGCTCAGTTGGATTGTTTGACTTCGTTTGCGCAACAAGCAATTGAAAACAATTACGTGTGTCCAGAAATTAACGATACGTATGTATTAGATATAAAAAACGGACGCCATCCAGTTATTGAAAAACAATTGCCTATAGGAGTGCCGTATATAGCCAATGATGTGTATCTTGATCGAGACCTCCAACAAGTGGTTATGATTACAGGGCCTAATATGTCAGGAAAATCAGCTATACTAAGACAAACAGCGCTTATTGTTTTATTGGCACAAATGGGGAGTTTTGTACCCGCTGAAGCCGTAACTATGGGCGTGGTTGATAAGATATTTACGCGTGTGGGAGCTAGTGACAATATATCTATGGGGGAGTCAACCTTTATGGTGGAAATGAATGAAACCGCATCAATCCTAAATAATATATCCAATAGAAGCTTAGTTTTGTTGGATGAAATAGGGAGAGGAACGAGTACGTATGATGGTGTGTCTATTGCATGGGCTATTGCAGAGTTTTTACATGAAAATCCAGCACAACCCAAAACACTTTTTGCTACTCATTATCATGAACTTAATGAGATGACAGAAACGTTAACTCGAATTCAAAACTATAATGTGTCTGTAAAAGAATTAAAAGACAATGTGCTATTTATCCGTAAATTAGAAAAAGGAGGAAGTGCGCATAGTTTTGGTATTCACGTGGCTAAAATGGCTGGAATGCCGCAAACAGTTATACAAAGAGCGGGTAAGATTCTAAAAAAATTAGAAAAAAATCATTCTTCGGAGGTTTTAAACGGTAAAACAGCACAAGGGAACTTAGGCAATGAAGAAGAAGAAATGCAACTAAGTTTTTTTAATTTAGATGATCCTTTGTTGCAAGAAATAAAAGAAGAAATTCAGAATTTAGATATTAATACCTTGACTCCCGTAGAAGCTTTAATGAAACTAAATGAAATCAAGCGTATGCTTGCAAAAAAATAATTTTTTAGAAATTTAAAGAATTGAATCTTAAATATTTAAAAAAAGTTTTGATTTTTTTTTATTTAAGTATTTGTAAATACTGATTCTTGTTGTATATTTGCACTCGCAATACGGAAGTAAGGCAATGTTCTTTAAATTAAATGCGAAAATAGCTCAGTTGGTAGAGCGCAACCTTGCCAAGGTTGAGGTCGCGGGTTCGAACCCCGTTTTTCGCTCTGTTACTAGAATAGCAACGCTCGAGTGGTGGAATTGGTAGACACGCTGGACTTAAAATCCAGTGAACATTAGTTCGTGCGGGTTCAAGTCCCGCCTTGAGTACAAAAAATCCTTTCAAAAGTAGGAAAGGGATAAAGTAATTTAATTACTTTATATACGTTCATGGTTGCATAAGTTTTAAAAAATATACGCTCGAGTGGTGGAATTGGTAGACACGCTGGACTTAAAATCCAGTGAACATTAGTTCGTGCGGGTTCAAGTCCCGCCTTGAGTACTAAATTTTTAGAAGTATTTTTTAAACCAATTTGTAATTTACAGTGCTAATTAAATTTGCGAAAATAGCTCAGTTGGTAGAGCGCAACCTTGCCAAGGTTGAGGTCGCGGGTTCGAACCCCGTTTTTCGCTCTGTTACTAGAATAACAACGCTCGAGTGGTGGAATTGGTAGACACGCTGGACTTAAAATCCAGTGAACATTAGTTCGTGCGGGTTCAAGTCCCGCCTTGAGTACAAAGCCCTCTATTTATAGAGGGCTTTTTTTATGTCTTAAAGTTTTATTCTCCCAAAGCGATCAAGATAAAAGTTGTAGTTTTGTTATTACTAGAGAATGGAGTATGACGTGGATCAAGAACAAAAGTTGGAGATTATGCAAAAAGATTGGATAATCTGAATAAGAAGAAATCTATTTTTCTCACCCCTCTAAAGTGACTTCTAAAGGCTTTTATTTTAGCATTAAAAGATTCAGTAGCTGCATTAGTACTTCTATTATCAAAGTAGTTTAGTATTGATTGATAATTGAGTGTTATTGTATTTAGAACAATGTTGAAGTTTTTAAATCCTGATTCTTTTACTGTTCTATATCAATGGGCTAATTTTAACATTGCAACATTTTTATCGTTATTGGTGTTGTAGATATTTCTTAATTATTGAGATAAATGGTATGCTGTTTTTATCTCTGGATATAGTTCAAATAGAATTTCAGCTCTTTCTTGTTGGTTTATCGTCCATTTTTGGCGAGATTTATAGAGTAAATACCTGTGTTTAGCTAATAATTGCTTTGGGGAATCACCATTGGGTAAAATTTGTGGAATATGTGTTTTGTTTTCTGATTTTGCTTTTATTATGGCTTGATTTTCCATATCTGTAGCTTTTCATCGGTATTTGATTCTGATTTCTTGTAAGGCTTCTAAGGCTCGTTTTTGGGCATGGAATCTATCGGTTACTTGTATTGCTTTTGGAAAACATTTTTTAGCTATCAATTTCATAGTATTGGCCATATCTAATGTTATTTCTTTGACACAATTTCTTTTTTCAGGATCAATTTTACGGATATGTTCTATGGCTTGATCATCCTTTGTTCCAGCAATAATAGCTACTAAGGAACTTTTTTTACCTTTGAATTTTTTGTTGGTTACAATAGTGTAAAGTTCCCCCTGATACAAAGCTACTTCATCAATTGATAGATGTGTCCCCATATTTTGGGGATAAATAATCCATTGATGCGCGTGTTCTCTTGGTTCCCAAGAACTAAAGGAACTCAGATGCTTTTTATACTGTCTTTGTAGTTTTTTACCCTTAACTCCAAAGAAACTACCAATAGTTTGAGATTCTATAGCTGTGTTATCGATTGATTTCTTTTAAAAAAGATGCAAATTCTTGCGTCATACGTGTTTCTTTAGCTACTAAATTCCAATCTCTTTTAACTATCTCACCTGTGTTTTTATTAGTCCAACGACGACGTTTTATGTGTAAATACACAAACTTTCCTCTTAGTGGAAAATCTTAAATTGTTATTTCGTCTGTCAAGTCTTTGGAGGCTAACTCTATGTTGTCAAACTCTTTTGGAGGTTTTGCTTTTTCTTCAAAATAAAGATGTAGGTTTTCTTCTGAATTATCAACTGAAATTATTTCAAAATAATCAACTAGAAAATCAGGAAGCATCAATTTTAAAAGAGTTATAGGGTCCATAATAGTGTTTAAATTTGACAAAAATCTCCTTTTTTAATTAAATTCTCCCCAACTTTTGTTCTTGATCCGATTTTTGACTTGATCCTTTTTTGCTACATTGTCAAAATAAAAAAACCACTAAAAATAGTGGTTTTAATGTGGTACCTCCAGGAATCGAACCAGGGACACACGGATTTTCAGTCCGTTGCTCTACCAACTGAGCTAAGGTACCAATAACTTTTTCGAACGTAATCATCTTGTGATTTGTGGTACCTCCAGGAATCGAACCAGGGACACACGGATTTTCAGTCCGTTGCTCTACCAACTGAGCTAAGGTACCATTTCTTGAAGCGTTAATGCTTCTCGAATGCGGATGCAAATATAGTAGCTTTTTTCATTTCTGCAAAACATTTTTTCAAAAAATCTATTTATATCTTTGTAAATAATTAAAAAGAAGTCATGGTTTTAGCGGTAGATATTGGAAATACAAGA
Source organism: Flavobacterium columnare (assembly GCF_014844295.1). NCBI lineage: Bacteria > Pseudomonadati > Bacteroidota > Flavobacteriia > Flavobacteriales > Flavobacteriaceae > Flavobacterium > Flavobacterium columnare. The sequence goes on along the minus strand of NZ_CP054494.1, from coordinate 1,248,047 downwards.
GTTAAAGTAGCTGTTATAGAGAAAGATATGTTTTTAGAGTTAGCTTCTTTTTCACTTGAAAAAATTTTATCTGAAATGGAATTTTTTTTAGAGAAATATCCTTTATGCAAGGATTTAATACTCTCTTCTGTTGGTAAATTAGAAAAAAAGCAAATTGTTTGGCTTCAAAAAAAATGGAATGTTGTGCAGATTTCTAGAGAAAGCAAGTTTCCTTTTCTTAATCAATATGCAACTCCTAATACACTCGGAGTGGATCGTATGGTTTTAGCTGCGGGAGCTGTTTTGCAATTTCCGTTTCAAAATAGATTAATTATTGACGTAGGGACCTGTGTGACATACGATTTTGTAGATGAATACAATGTTTATCACGGCGGAGCTATTTCTCCAGGTTTTCGACTTCGTTATGCTTCTATGCATAATTATACAGCCCAGTTACCCTTGTTAGAACTAAATGAGCCGGAAGATTTAGTTGGCAACTCAAGCATTAGTTCCATGCACTCAGGTGTAGTTAATGGTTTGAGTTTTGAAATTGATGGTTACATTGATGAGCTAAAAAAAGATAAAGAAAAATTTATCATAATTTTAACGGGAGGAGATGCTAATTTTTTGGCTAAACGATTAAAAAATACCATATTTGCGAATTCAAATTTTTTATTAGAAAGTTTGAATCATATATACCAATACCAAATACAATGTTTAGAAAAATAATTTCAGGGACTTTGTTCCTTTTTACTTTGCAAAATACCGCACAGACAGGTTCGGCTTCATTTTATTCATCTTACGGTCTTGGTGAGACTAAGTTTGCTAATTCAGTTGAAAATCGTTCAATGGGAGGAATAGGTGTTGTTATGGATAGTATTCATATTAACTTTCAGAACCCCGCAAGTTTATCTAATATGAAGTTAACGACCTTATCAATGGGAGGTGCTTTTTCAAAAGTAAATTTTAGAAATACTTCTATTGAAGAAAAAGCCCAACGAGTTACCTTTGATTATCTGACGGCAGCCTTTCCTTTAACGAATAAGTTAGGAGTAGGGATAGGATTATATGCAAACTCCTATGTGGGATATAAAATTAATGCCAAAGAAGGTTTTAACACCCGTAATCTAGAAGGATTAGGAGGTATGAATAGAGCCTATATTTCTTTAGGGTATAAGATAAGTCCCAAATTTAGTCTAGGAGCTGAGTTTGATTATGATTTTGGGATAATTAAGAAAGATATAATATTTTTTCACGATTCAAATGCTAATGCAACTTTTGAGCGTTCAGAATATCAAGTTAGAGGAGGAAATGTTCGGTTAGGAGGGTTTTATAAAACAAAAATTTCTCAATACGATTTTGTTACCTCAGGAACCGTTGATCTGCCCTTAGGATTAAAGGTGCTAGAAACCAAGAATAAAGGTTTGATATATACAGTTACAGGAGCTGAGCTTAACTTTGGTACAGAACAAAAAAATTCATTTAGAAATAATCGAAACCAATTTTCTTTTGGATCTTCTTTTGGAATTGATAAAAAATGGGCCATTGGTTTTGAGTCTTCATTTGCCACTAAGGGAGATTTAGAACTAGATGATAATAAATCTTTAGCAGGAGAAGAAAAAGCCAAAATTGCTTTAGGAGGGTATTATATTCCTAAATACAATGCCTTTTCAGGTTACTTAAATCGTGTGGTATATCGTGGAGGACTTCGTTATGAAAATATTGGTGTTGTTGCTAAAGGAGAGTCTATAAGAGATAAAGCAATAACGCTTGGGGTAGGCCTACCATTAGGAGGCACTTTTTCTAATGTAAATATAGGCTTTGAGTATGGACAAAAAGGAACTACAGCATCAGGCCTTATAAAGGAAAATTATATAAATTTTTCTATAGGATTGTCGTTTAATGATAGATGGTTTGTAAAACGTAAATATGATTAATCTTTTTCAAAAAAAAGGAGTCTTTAAAGTGGTGCTATTTTTAATAGCTTCACTTTTTTTTGTGTCTTGTGAAAACAGTATAAATGAAGTTCGTAAAATCAATATTACATCAATTAAGCCTATAGGTGAAATTGAAAAATTCAATCTAAAATACACTGATTCAGGCAGGATTAAAGCCGTCTTAATTTCACCTAAAATGCTAGATTATAGTACAGCAGAATTTCCCTTTAATGAATTTCCAGAGGGATTAAATTTGTCGGTTTATGATGAAATGGGCAATAAGAGTTTAGTGACCTCTAAATATGCAATAATTTACAACAAAACGAATCTAATAGAATTAGATCAAAATGTAATGATTACAACTCATGATGGAAAACGTTTGGAAACCGAACAATTGTACTATGACCAAAAGAATGAATGGTTTTTTACCCAAAAACCATTTAGATTTACCAATAATGGAAGCGTTATTAATGGGGTAGGGATTGATTTTAGTAAGGATTTTAGTCACTTAGATACTCAAAATATACAAGGAACGTATAGTTTGTAGTTAATAAAATCTTTAAAAAGACAAGGTTAAAGAATAAAAAATACTAATACTTAAGATCTAATATCTTGATTACAATAAAAAAGTACTGAACTTATGAAATATATGAAATATACCCAATACGCCTATTTGGTTGCAGCAGTTTTTCTGTTTTATGATACCTATATCAAAATAAATTCAGGGAATGATATGCCCTATTTAACTTTTTTTTTAGGATTGGGTGCTGTTGCTATGTTTTTCTTTAGGAGAAATTTTGCTAAGAAATTTGAAAAAAAAGATAATAATTTAGAAAAAAACAAACTTTAAGCTAAAATAAAAGCGAACTTATTTTATTATTTCATAGATAGTTGTATTTTCGCCAACTGAATTAAAAAATTAAGATATAAAATGGCAGTTTTATCAAAAATTAGACAGCGTTCTCTATTGGTAGCCGGGATTGTAGGTTTGTCATTATTTGCATTCGTAATAGGTGCCTTAATTGAAAATGGGACTTCTATGTTCAGTTCAAGAAATGCAGGTACTATTAACGGTGTAGATATTACTTTTGAAGATTTTAGAAATAAAGTAGATGCTTTACAAAAAAGTCAACAAGGAGTTTCTTTTACACAAGCGGGTAATAGTATTTGGGAACAAGAAATTAGAAGAGTTTTATTAGAAGACCAGTTTGAAAAAACAGGTTTAAGAATTGGGGATGATCAATTGATTAATGTAATTAAAGAAGATCCACAATTTTCTCAAAACCCACAGTTTTTAAATGCAGCAGGCAAATTTGATAAAGCGAAATTCAATGAGTTTTTAAACTCTATGAAAAAGCAGCCTGAATCGTGGAATCAGTGGTTGAACTATGAAAAATCAGTAGCTCAGTTTGCAAAAGAGCAAATGTATAATTCAATGGTTAAAGGGGCTTATTATACGACACAAGCAGAGGGTAAGTTTAACTATGAATTAGAAAATAATAAAGTTACATTTGATTTAGTTTCTGTTCCTTATTCAACAATAGAAGATAAGAAAGTGGAATTAACAGATGAAGAAATTATTTCATATATGAAGAAAAATGAGAAGAAGTATAAGGCAGAACCTTCTCGTGAATTAGAGTATGTTGTAATTGAAGATAAACCATCAGCAGCTGATGAAAAAGCAGTTAAGGAGAAAGTAAATGCTTTAATGAACGCTTCAGTAATCTATAATGCTAAGACAGGTAAAAATGATACTGTGGCTGGTTTTCGTAATACATCAAACGTAATTGAGTTCGTAAATGCTAATTCAGATATTAAATATGATTCTACTTATATTGCTAAAAAAGATTTACCAGTAGATCACGCAGAAGCTTTATTTAACACTACTCCTGGTACAACCTACGGTCCTTATATCTTTGGGCAATACTATTGTATTTCTAAATCTATGGGGAAGAAAGCAGGAATTAATGCTAAAGCGAGTCATATACTATTATCATTCAAAGGTTCAGCTGGTCCACAAGCAAATAGAACAAAAGAAGAAGCAAAAGCAAAAGCAACTGCTTTGTTAGCACAAGCGCAAGCTAATCCAAGTTCTTTCCCTATGTTAGCAATGACTAGTTCAGATGATAATTCTAAACAACAAGGGGGTGATTTAGGTTATTTTTCTAAGGGACAAATGACTAAAAACTTCGAAAACTTTGTGTTTGGAAACCCCGTAGGAAAAATAGGTTTAGTGGAAACAGAATTTGGATACCATATCATTCAAGTAACAGATAAACAAGATGGAGTTCGTTTGGCTACTATTGCTCAAAAAATTCTGCCTTCAGAAGCTACAAGTGATGCTGCATTCGCAAAAGCTTCTAAATTTGAAATATTAGCAAATGAAAAAGGTTTTGACACAGCAGTAAAAACAGAAAAACTAACCGTAGCACCAGCAGCAAGAGTGTTTGCTTTAGATGAAAATATTCCAGGAGTTGGCTTACAAAGAGAAATAGTACGTTGGGCGTTTACAGCAGATAAAGATGATGTTAAACGTTTTCAAACACCCAATGCACATGTTATTGCAAAAATAAAATCAATTAATGACTCAGGCTTAATGTCTATTGAAGAAGCAAAAAATGCTTTTGGATATAAATTAAGAAATGAGAAAAAAACCAAATTAATTGAAGAAAAAATGAAAGGAGCTACTTTAGAAGCTGTCGCTAAAGCAACAGGTTCGCCAGTAAAAGAAGCAAAAGACGTGTCAGCAGCAGGATCTTTCATTGAATCAGTAGGGCCTGAGCCGAAAGTAGTAGGGGCTGCATTTTCATTAAAAACTGGGGTAGTATCGCCTTTGATTGCAGGTAATTCAGGTGTTTTTAAAATAAAAGTAAAAGCAGCTAAAAAGGCAGCGCCATCTAAAGATTTTAAAGAAGTTATAGCACGTTTAGGAAGTCAATCTAAAGGGTCTTCAGCAAGTAGATTAATTTACTTGTTAAAACGTGATGCTAAAATTGAAGATAATAGAGCACAATTTAACTAATAGTCCTAAAACTATTATACATAAAAGAGGTTACCTTTAGGTAACCTCTTTTGTATTATTACAAATCATAAAATCATACTACTATACTGATTTTTATGCCCTCGATTTTAGAAATTGAATAACCATTAGACTTTGTGATAAAAATGAATATAAAACGCTTGAAAATCGGATAGAAAATTACTTTAATACAGCTTAATACCCAGAAAATTAAGCTGTGCCGTAATTATAGCTTATGAATTTTATACAAATGTTTTTCAAAGTGTTTTTAAAGTTTAAATAGTATAAGTTGTGATTTTTGGAAAATTTATTATAAGATATACAAAACATCTAAAACGATAAAAAAAATAAACTTCATTGTCATAAAAGCTTATTGGTTACTTTTTATTTTCATATAAATTTTTAAATCATAAATTGTTATGTGTTGCTGGATAAATTTACAAAAAAGACATTTGTAAATAAAAAATAATAATTAAATTGCATTCAATAAAATAACAATAATATGATAGTTTAGTGTAATTATTATAAATTTGTTAGTAAAATAAATATATAAATGTTATTATACTCTGTTTTTATATTTTTAAACTTATGAACATCAGTTGGTCTGTACAGGTAGTACAAAAAGGAGACACCCTAAACTCCTTAGCTGAAAAATTTGCTATAAAAGACGGAGCCCATCTTCGAGCATTTCACAACCTATATTGCGCTTTAGAAGACTTATTAGAGGCAGAAGTAGCAGCTGGAAAATGGAGTAAAACCTACGACAAAATAAAAATTTTAGACAAAAAATGCGTTACCGAAATATCCAAATTAAAGTGCAGTACAGGAGGTAAAATAACGATTTTAAAACACGGACAACAAAGTCAAAGCAGTAAAAGCCAAGTAAAAAAAGCCAATCCACGAGAACAACATTTATACAACCCCATTATGAATTTTGAAGAATTTCAAGAAGAAATCAGCAGTAAAAACAACGAAGCTTGGTAATAAAAATACAGATTTATAATGAAAAAAGGCATATCCGCAATATCAGGAGTAACCTCGCCCACAGTAGGCGAAAAATAAACCTATCACATATCCGAATGGTACCCTAATACCCCGATATCCGAAAGAGAACAAGCAAACGTTACCTGGGAACTATTCAAAAAAAGAAGCGATGGTAGATTTACCACCACCAATATTAAGAAAAAAGGAGACAGCAGTTTTACCTTTGGCGAATCCTCAGTAGGAGAGACCTACCGATTGGAAGGATATTTATACCAACCCGAAGGAGGCGGATTAATCATAACCCCCAAAGCCAGCAAAATCCCGAAAATCTGCAAAGTAGACCTAAACTACGTAGACGATAGCAAAGGCAGCGTTTTTAGTTTTACAGAAAAACTACGAGCCAAAGCCCATTGCATAAATATGTTTAACAAAGAAGTCCTATTTACCTTATGGGAAGACGATGCAAAAGGCAGCGGACACAATACAACCAACCAACTCATTGATACCAAAAAAGCAAAAGTAGACCTATACGGAGATGCAGAAGTAGACTTTATGCTAACCAAAGCACTAATGAAAAAAGCCATGGAAGGCGAGACAGACATACGAGAACTAGAATTTTATGTAACAGTAGAATATTACAAAACCAAAAAACACACAACCTCAAACGTAGAAATAAAAAATCCATCCCCCACAGAAAATAAAAAACCATCACAACCCACGGCAATTAAAAAAGCCAAAGGTTCTCCGGCAGAGCACAAACCAAGGAGTAAAAAAGAAGAGAAAGGAGTATTTAGAAGCATTTCAGAAACCTTAGACGAAATATGGGATTGGGCAGAAACCCAAGGAACCGCTCAAAGAGACAAACCCCACACCATTGAAATCCCCGAAGGAAAAAGCCCCGCTGTTATAGGAAAAACGAAGGTGGAGAAGACTTCAGTAGAAACTATTATTGATGTTTACTTTGCCAAAGAAGAATTTACAAAAGAAACAACTGAAAAAACAGGAACCCATCAATATAAATTTCAAAACGAGAACAAAAATATTGATAAAGATAAAATTGCTACAATCATCAAGAAAAAAGTAGATGAAGCAATAAGAAAAGATAAAAAATATTCAAAACTAGACGATATAAAAGCTGCTTTAACTAAAACTACTTATGCTAAAAATGAAGTAATATCTTTTGACGTATATAAGCTAGGTTCTAATTTGGTTAAAATAAACAATGCTCCACTTGAAGAAGAAATATATATAGTAGCAAAAACCGTATTGCTAGAAGGAAAAGAAGTAAACATTAAAATAAAAGAAAAAGAAGAAATTTTAATAGCTAAAGCTGCCGATTTACCCGTTCAAGAAGCGAAAAAAGATGGTGCCGAATTAACCACATTAAAAGCTACAGTAGAAAAAGGAGAAGCTAAAATAAAAATCAAACTCCGCCCAAAATCTGACGGAGATTTAAAAAAATGGAAAGAAAAACTAGCTGGAATAAAAGATGGGCAACATACTTATAGTTTTGGAAGCAAAAATGATACTAGTACCGATGCCAAGAAAAAAACGGTTGCAGGAATAATTATTAAAAAAATAAAAGACGAATTAGCTAAAAATAAAAAATTTGCTAAAGTTGAATATATAGTAAAAGCATTAGCAAATGCCTCGTATGACAAAGGCGAAAAAATCACTTTCGACACCTACAAAGTACCTACTGAATACCTATGGCTACAAGCAGAATGCCAAGGTGATGTTAAAAAACACGAAGGCGAATTTTTGAAAAAAGATGGGGAGTATTTTTTTATAAGTAGTCGTTGTTATTGCAATAGAGATATCACACTTTTTGAGTTTGAAAATATACTTAAAAAATTAAGAGAAAGTGAATCACAGTCTAATACATCTACATTGTTTTTTGCAGAAAATTGTAATCTTGATGATAAAACTAATCAAAGTTTCATCACGAAACTAAATGAAACTTTTAAAAAATACGACATTAATACCTGTATTAGAAAAATTCATTTTCTAGCACAAATATATCACGAAACAGATAGATTAAAGACTACAGAAGAATATAATGGTAAGGATAGTTATAAACCTTATATTGGAAGGGGTTTAATGCAATTAACATGGAAAGCTGGATATGCTGCTTATAAAGAATATTCTGGAGTTGATGTGTTAACAAATTATGAAAAAGTTGCTAAGGAATTAACTTTGGCGATTGATACAGCTGGTTGGTTTTGGAAGCAAGGTAAGCAATTATCACCAGGAACTAATTGGACTGTACCATCAACAATATTTAGTCAAGCTGACAATTCAACAGGTAAACAATACTCTAAAAAAGAATTTACATATCAATTAGATAATGAAACAAAAAAATATGGAGCAATAGATATAAATCTTTTAGCGGATTCCGACTATATAGATACAATAAGTTGGTTAGTAAATGGAGGTAGTAATGGAAGAGAAGAGAGAAAAAAATATTTGAAAGAAATAAAAAAAATTTTCAAATATCCTGAGGATTGTACTAATTCAATAAAATGTAATAGTTAATATTTAATCTGACAGTTACCAATTAAAGTATTAATTTTAAACAAAGATTAAATATGACAACAAATCAAAAAATAATAGGTAATAAAATTGGACTATTAAACTTAGCAAACAAATTAAAAAATGTATCAGAAGCTTGTAGGATTATGGGCTACAGTCGTGATAGTTTTTATCGTTTTCAAGAATTATATGAAACAGGAGGCGAATTAGCACTTCAAGAAATAAGTCGAAGCAAACCCATTATTAAAAATCGTGTTGAACCCTACATTGAGCAAAAAGTAGTAAGCATTGCTACAGATAATCCATCTCTAGGTCAGCAAAGAGTGAGTAATGAATTGCGTAAAGAAGGCATTGTACTTTCTCCTGGAGGAGTTCGTTCGATTTGGCTTCGTAATGATTTAGAGACCTTTAAAAAGCGATTAAAAGCCTTAGAGACAAAAGTAGCAAAAGAAGGTTTGATTCTTACTGAATCACAAGTCGTAGCCATTGAAAAAGCTAAAGAAGAAAAAGAAGCTCACGGAGAAATAGAAACCGCTCATCCAGGTTATTTGGGAGCACAAGACACCTATTATGTTGGCACAATTAAAGGAGTAGGAAGAATTTACCAACAAACTTTCATAGACACTTATTCTAAAGTTGCTTTTGCAAAACTATACGACCAAAAAAATTCACTCGTAGCAGCAGATATGCTTAATGATAAAGTGCTCCCATTTTATCAAGAACAAGATGTTTCTTTACTTAGAATACTTACCGATAGAGGAACAGAGTATTGTGGTTCACAAGATCACGATTTTCAACTTTATCTAGCTATTGAAGACATAGATCATACTAATACCATTTAAGCTTAAAATATACTGGATTAAAAAGTAAAGTTCTCAATACGCTTTTTTTAAAGAACTCGAACAGACGGTTGAGTTATATAATTGAAATCATCGTTAGTTCGAGCGCGAAGCGCATCGAGAAGCAACGCTAATTTTTGTTGCTTTTGTAGATGTACTATTTTTAAAAAGAAAATTCAAAGTTTAAACGGTATAAAACCAAAGCTAGAAGTCCTCAGACGAATGGTATTTGCGAACGTTTTCATAGAACTATACAAAATGAATTTTATGCCATAGCTTTTAGAAAAAAAGTTTATAACTCAATTGAACAACTTCAAATAGACCTTGACCTTTGGCTGATAGAATACAATCAAAACAGACCCCATTCTGGTAAGTTTTGTTATGGACAAACTCCTTTAAAAACTTTTTTAGATACCAAATATTTGGCAGATGAAAAAAACTTGAATAAATTGCATCAGAATCATTTTTTTCTTTCATCTGAAAAAGCCCCCAAGGGAATTGAAAAAACAAACAATCTGACAAACTTAATTTAACTTACAACTGTCAGGTAAAGTAGTGGCTATTACAAATTAGGACCTTCTACTGTCTCACGACACTTAGCAGATCCTGCCATTATGAATACATTTGATGTTTCAATTAGTAATTTATCAAATCCAAATGATTTTAGAACTCAAATGGAATCAAGACCAGAACTTGATAGATTACTAATCGAAAATGGAGTTTATCATATTCAAATAAATCAATAAAAATGAAAAAATATATTTTTTATCCTTGGGCAATAATTTTATTGTTTATATTAAACTTTTCATGTAAGGAAAATGATTCCATAACTAAACAAAACAGATTATCTTATAAAAAAGAAAATCAAAATGACACAATAGTTACAGAGTCTGGTATTTTTTTAATTTCACCAAACAATAGAGAAATTGATTCACTTAAAACAGTTTTAGGAGAAGATTTCTATACAATAGCTGATGATAGTAATTACTATATTTCAGAAATTGAATCATTTTTGAAAGAAAAAATAATCTTTACAAAAAACAGTAAAATTAATTTTAAAAATGAGAATTATTTATTTGAAAAAAAATCAAGTAAATACAGCTGGCTAATTATTAAATATGAACTAGGTAATAAACCACAAATTTATTCATTGGTTGATTTTTATAGTAAACTCAATTCAAACAATTCAGCTTCAAATTCCTATATAAATAATATTGAAAAATATCTTAAAGATCCTAATTTCTTTTCCGAATCATTCGATATAAATGGCGACGGAAAAGAAGACAAAATTTTTAGTAACAAACCAAATACTGGTAGTGATTTATTAATTTATTTCTATGAAAACAATGAATACAAATTAAAACTAAAATCAACTAATTTTTCTCAAGATGGGGGTAATCAAGTTTCTAAAATTCTAAAAAATCAAAACGGTTTTTCAATTATAACAGATTTCCCTCAAGGAACTGATAGCTATACTTATGAAATCAAATTTAAGGATAATAATTTTATAATTGAAAAAGTGGTTCATCAATTAGAATCTTGGCAAAATAACCAAAGTAAAAAAATAGAATTTTTTCCATCAATTAATTTGAAAAAAACAACTGATGAAATTTTTAATGAATTAATAAAAAAAGAGGAAAGTGTATCGAATTAGAATTTTATTATTGATAATAATTATTCTTCTTTTTCAAGTAACCATTATCTTCTGAAAACCAAAGCCCAAGACCGATGACATAATAAAAGCATTAACAAATGCCTCGTATAACAAATGCGAAAAAATATTGTTTCTTCGAGAGTTAATCCTGAAAATTATATGAAAACAAAATTTGACAGTAATGGGAATAAAATATAGAATTATGAAACAAATAATACCATTTAAACTTTGAAATTTCCTCATAATACTATTTTTTTAACCTTGAGACTGTTCAAAAAGTTCGCAATCTTTCATTTCAACCAAAGGGAGAAATCACATACTATTGATTACGAGACTCCTCCTTACGTCGAAGTGACAAACTGCATGTTGATTTAGACACTATCCTACAAAAGCAATAAAAATTAGTATTGGTTCTCGATGCGCTTCGCGCTCGAACGAACGATGATTTCAATTATATACTCAACCGTTTGTTAAAGTTGTTTTAAAATAAAAAAAACATATCGAGAATTTTTCTTTTAATCTAGTATATTTTAAGTTTAAATGGTATAATTCCTCCATATTGTCCAGAACTCAACCCTGCTGAAAAATCTGGCAATGGATGGAAGATAAAATTGCAATGAAAATTTATAATACTCTAGCCGACTTAAAGCAAAAAATGGAAAAATTGATTAAAACAGCTGATAATGAGTTGGTTAAATAATGGGTTATGAGTTTTACATAAAAGCTTTTTACAGTATTTTTAAAGTTTAAATAGTATTAATTTTCTGGGGATTAAGCAAAAAGTATCTCCTTCCTAAAAAAGAAAAATGGATCAAGAACCTTTTCTTTCTATAAAAATATTCCCAAATAGTATCTAACTTTTGGGGGGCAGCGTAAAAAACGCGCAATCGTGTCGTTTAACCTCGTTCTGTTTTTTTTATCTAGTCGGCCTTCGAAAGGAGAAACCATGTAATGTTGATGTAGCTTCTCCTATCACTGAAAGTGAGTAACTAGAATATTGAACACACTTTTTCTAAACAGCCTCTTTCTTGTTATTGATTTGCTTTCATAAATTCTTCTGCCTTATTCACCATATTATAACTTCCGCAAAAGAAAGGAACTCTTTGATGTAGTTCTGTAGGTTGAATCTCCATGATTCTCTTATAGCCATCAGAGGCCTTTCCGCCAGCTTGTTCTGTTATAAATGCCATAGGGTTGCATTCGTATAGTAGTCTTAGTTTTCCTTTGGGAGCTTTAGAGCTAGGAGGATACATATAAATGCCTCCTTTGATCATGTTTCTATGAAAATCAGCAACTAAACTGCCAATGTAGCGAGAAGTATAAGGGCGATCGCCCTCTTCTTTTTGACAGTATTTTAAATAGTCTTTTACACCTTGAGGGAAGTGAACATAATTCCCTTCGTTAATAGAATATATCTTTCCATCTTTTGAGAATTGCATATTAGGATGCGAAAGATAAAAAGTACCTATTGCAGGGTTTAATGTAAAGCCATTTACACCATTTCCTGTGGTGTATACAAGCATAGTAGAGGTTCCGTAAATAACATATCCAGCAGCTACTTGGTTTGTGCCAGGTTGTAAGAAGTCTTCTAGCTGAACAGGACTGCCTACTGGCGTAATTCTTCTGTATACAGAAAAAATAGTTCCAACAGATACATTTACGTCTATATTAGAAGAGCCATCAAGTGGATCCATTAAGACAACATACTTGTTATTATGACTATTGTCAGCTCCTGAAATAGTAATGAAATCATCGTTTTCTTCACTGGCAATACCACAAACAATTTCTCTGTTGATTAAGGTTTGGATAAAAACTTCGTTAGCGTATACATCTAGTTTTTGTTGGTCTTCTCCTTGTATATTCGTTTCTCCTGCTGCTCCTACAATGTCTACAAGTCCAGCTTGTGTTACTTTATGATTAACAACTTTAGCTGCTAGGCGTATTGAGTTGATAATTCTGGATAATTCACCTGAAGAATATTGAAAATCATTTTGTTTTTCTATTATAAATTCGCCAAGGGTTCTGTTGCGTTCTTCCATAATTTTTATGCAGTTAGTAATGCAAAGATGAGATTTATTTTTTTAAAAATAAAGTAACAGGAAGTCTGTAAGTTGTAATGTTTGAATAAAATAGGTTTAAAATATACATTAGGTTGGTGTATACAGAATAACGATTAGATTCTTTTTTTAATGTTTAATCAAAAATTGTGTATTCTAGATATGTGTTTTGTTTTAAAAATTGTAGAAAACTTTTATTCTGTGAAGTTGTTTAAAATAAATTATACTTCTCTTATCTTTGTTCATGTCCGTATTTGTGGTAACTAAATAAAAATAAAACAAGATGAAAAAAATACAATTAGCAGTAGGTTTATTGGCTTTCGTGCCTTTTACAATGAATGCACAAATTAATTTAGGTGAAAAAGCGTTAGGTGCTTTACAAAAAGGGGTCGCAAGTTTTACCTTTTCTGATGAGGATGCAGCTCAATTATCTAAGGCTTCTGTTGAGAAAATGGATAAAGAAAACCCTATTGCGGGTCCTAAAGATCCTTATACATTAAGATTAAATAAGCTTTTTGGTAAACATAAGACAGAAAGTGGTGTAACGCTTAATTTTAAAGTTTATAAAGTGAAAGAAGTAAATGCTTTTGCTTGTGCTGATGGGAGTGTTCGTGTTTTTCAAGGATTATTAGATGTTATGGATGATAATGAAGTACTTGCGGTTATAGGCCATGAAATAGGCCATGTTGTAAATCATGACACAAGAGATGCTATCCGTGCAGCTTATCAGAAAGAAGCTTTGGTAGATGCTGTAGGATCGCAAGTAAAAGGAGTTGCAGCGGTTAGCGAAAGTGCTTTAGGAAAAATAGGAAGTGCAATTGTAGACAGTCGTCATAGTCAAAAGCAAGAATCAGAAGCGGATATGTTTTCGTATGATTTTATGAAAAAACACGGATATAATGTTAATGCTGTTGAATCGGCTTTTACGGTATTAGCGGGCTTAAGTCAAGGTGCCGATTCAGGTTTTATGTCAAGGATTTTAAGCTCACATCCAGATCCTAAAGATCGTGCAGCAAAAGCGAAACAAAGAGCAGAATCAGAAGGGATCTATAAACCGTATACTCGTCAGTTAAAAAAGACATCTACACCTGCTAAGAAGAAAAAATAATGAAAGATTTTACGATTCGTAGAGGTACGTCTCATGATATGGCACAAGTGCTATTGCTTATAAAGGAATTGGCCCTGTTTGAAAAAGAACCAGAAGCGGTAGTAATAACTGAAGATGACTTGATTCGAGATGGTTTTGGGGCAAATCCCTTGTTTCATACTTTTTTAGCCGAAACAGATGGGGTAATAGTAGGTGTAGCACTTTATTATTATCGTTATTCTACTTGGAAAGGAAAAACAATTCATTTAGAAGATCTAATTGTTACACAAAATATGCGAGGAACTGGCATAGGTATAGCCTTGTATAAAGAAATTATGAAACAAGGGGCCTTAGACGGTGTTAGACGTATTGAGTGGAATGTTTTAGACTGGAATACCAATGCCATTAAATTTTATGAAAACTCAGGAGCAAAAGTATTAGATGACTGGCGTGTTGTTCAAATGAATGAAAAAGGATTAGAAGAATTTTTAAATAACAAATAATCAAAGTCAAGATTCAAAAAAATAAATAGGTTGAGTTTTGAGAAAAAATGTGATATGAAAATATTCAAGTTTGGTGGTGCTTCTGTTAAAGATGCAGCGGGCATAAAAAATGTGTTTGATGTACTTCAAAAAGTGGGGTACGAAGAGGTTCTACTTGTAGTGTCAGCTATGGGGAAGACAACCAATGCCTTAGAAGAAGTTATAAAGAATTATTTTGAAAAATCACCTCAGCTAAATGCCTCAATTCAAGAAGTTAAAAAATATCATAATCAAATTGTGTTAGATTTATTTGATGATGAAAATCATGAAGTTTTTTATGATATTAATGAACATTTTGCTGATTTTGAATATTTTTTGAGAAGTAATAAATCGCCAAATTATAGTTTCGTTTATGATCAAATTGTAAGTTTTGGTGAGATTATTTCCACTACCATTGTGTCGCATTATATGAATTTTAGAAACATTCAATCACAGTGGATAGATGTACGTAATTATATCAAAACAGACGCTAATTATCGAGATGCAAATGTTGACTGGGAAAAAACACAAAAAGCCATTTCTAAAATAGCTAAAAAGAAACAATTATTTGTTACGCAAGGTTTTTTAGGATCTGATGAAAACGGTTTTACAACTACTTTAGGTCGTGAAGGATCGGATTATACAGCTGCTATCTTTGCCTATTGTTTAAATGCAGAAAGTGTTACCATTTGGAAAGATGTTCCTGGAGTAATGAATGCCGATCCTCGTTATTTTGAAAATACAAATTTATTAAATCAAATTTCTTACAGAGAAGCCATTGAATTAGCGTTTTATGGAGCGAGTGTCATTCATCCTAAAACTTTACAACCGCTACAACGAAAAGAAATTCCTTTGTATGTTAAATCCTTTATTAATCCATTATTGGCAGGAACCAGCGTAGCAAAAGGACAAGATCTAGAGCCTAAAATGCCTTGTTTTATAGTGAAAAAAGATCAAATTTTACTTTCGTTATCCTCAATAGATTTTTCTTTTATAATGGAAGAAAATATTAGTGAAATTTTTGCATTGCTTCATAAATACAAACTCAAAGTAAGTCTAATTCAAAATTCCGCTATTAGTTTTTCAGTTTGTGTAGAAGATAAATACAATCATTTTCAGGAAATAGTAAAAGTCCTTTCTAAAAAATTTAAAGTAACATATAACGAAAATGTTTCCTTGTATACTGTAAGACATTTTGATCAAAATGCTATAAACGCTGTAGAAAAGGATAAAACGGTTTTGGTTAGACAGATGAGTCGAGAAACGTTACAAGTAGTTACTAAAGAGTAATAAATTCTAATATAATAGTCTTTTTTAATACAAAGAAGGAATAGGTATAATACAAAAAGAGATTTTTCAAAAGAAGGTGTCCTAAAAAGGAGCAATCTTGTTATTTCGATCAAAGGACGTAAATAGTCGAAATTACATAGTACTGATAATGCAACTTCTCCCGTAGAAATAACAAGTACAAGGTGCAGTTGCCACTTAAACAATAAGTACAGTTAAATTAAATTATAAATGCTATGTGATTGGCTCGAATAACGAAGCCAATCACATATAGCTTTTTGTGCTACAGTATTTCAATAATTGCAATATCTTTGACCTATCCGAGTTAATAGAATATGTTGCAAAGTCAAATTCGTTTTCTTATCTGTATGTTATGCTTTCCTATTGTATTGAAAGCCCAAGAAACATTGTATCAACATAAAAAAATACCCGTTACAAAAGATTTAATTGATATAGACAGCACCAGTATCAATCCTTCGTATTTTGCTTTATATGATAAAAATAAAATAAAAATTGATTCAACGTTGTATCGAGTTGATTTTGTGAAAGCAACAATAAAATTAGATTCTACCCTTAAAAAAACAGATACTATTCATGTTCATTATTTAAAATACCCGAGTTTTCTTACGAAAAGTTATTCTTTCTATGATGTTAATAGATTAGTGTCTTCTACAAATTCTGGAAATATTTATAAAACAGAAAACCGTTCCGTAAATGTATTTAAGCCTTTTGATGGGTTGGAAACATCTGGGAGTATTACACGCGGACTGAGTATAGGTAATAACCAAAATGCAGCAGTTAATTCTAATTTAGACTTGCAAGTAATAGGTAAGTTATCAGATAAAGTAAGTATTAGGGCTTCCTTACAAGACAATAATATTCCGTTGCAAAACGGTGGCTATTCTCAACGATTAGACGAATTTGATCAAGTTTTTGTTGAATTGTTTTCAGACCGATGGTCGGTTCGTGGAGGAGATTTGTTTTTAGAAAATCGTAAATCTCGCTTTTTAAATTTTAATAAAAAGGTACAAGGTGTTTTAGCGCGAGTTAATTTAGGAACATCTCCTGTTAGTACAGAAATAATGCTTTCGGGTGCAGTTGTGCGAGGGCAGTATGCAAAAAGTAATTTTACAGGGCAAGAAGGAAATCAAGGACCTTATAAACTTCGGGGGCCCAATGATGAATTATATGTATTGGTTATTTCAGGGTCTGAACGAGTATATGTAAACGGTAATTTGTTGGAAAGAGGAGAAAATAATCAGTACGTAATAGATTATAATGCGGGTGAACTGACTTTTACCTCTTTGTTTCCGGTCAATTCAGAAATGAGAATTGTGGTAGAATATCAGTTTTCTGAAAGAAGTTTTAACCGTTTTGTTACTTACGGTGGAACTACTCATCAAGAGGATAAATGGCATTTAGATGGATTTGTTTATTCTGAAAATGATGCTAAAAATCAGCCTCTTCAACAAAGTTTATCTTCGGATCAAATTAAGATTTTATCAGAAGCAGGAGATAATCCTGCATTACTGAATGCTCCTTCTGCCGTTATAGAACCTTATACTGATAAGAAAATTTTGTATAAAAAGACAATCATAGGGACTGCTGTTGTATATGTGTATTCTAACGACCCAAAAGAAGAGTTATATCAAGTTAAGTTTTCTTTAGTAGGCAAAAATAAAGGAAATTATATTGTAAAGTCAACAGTTGCTAATGGACGAATTTATGAATATGTACCAGCCCTAGCAGGGATAAAACAAGGAGAATATGATCCTATTATTAGATTAATAGCTCCTTCAAAATTACAAATAGCAACGTTATTAGGAGGGTATAAACCCTCAGATAAAACAACGGTAGATTTTGAATTAGCGGTAAGTAATAATGATTTGAATTTGTATTCTGATTTAGACGATGAAAATAATAAAGGTGCAGCAGGAAAATTTAATATCCGTCAAAAAATACTGTCAAAAAAATATTGGGGACTTACCTTATTAAATGATTTACAGTTTATTCAAAAAGAATACAGGCCTATAGAACGTTTATTTGCTATTGAATTTGATCGCGATTGGAATCTAAAAGAACCAATAGGGAATCAATTGTATATCTCTTCTGGCTTACTATTAGATTGGTCAAAGAGTACAAAAGGGAAATACCAATTTGAAAATTTAAATTTTTCGGAAAGCTTTAGCGGTAATAGACATCTTTTTTCAGGGATTCACCAATCTACTAAATGGTTTATAAAACAACAAGGAAGTCTGATGAATAGTGAAAGTAAAGAGATGAAGTCTCAATTTTTTAGAAACGAGTTTCATTTGAAATATAAATTTCATAAAAATTGGGTGGGAGTTAATCAGCGATTAGAGGAGAATCAAGAGAGGGTAAAATCAACTTTTAGGTTAACTAATTTAAGTCAACGTTTTACGGAATGGGGAACGTTTATAGGGAGAGGCGATTCAACGAAGGTCTATGCTGAAACAGGTCTATCCTATAGGTTAAATGACTCTTTGCAGGCAGCTACTTTAAAACGAGTAAATCGTTCTATTTCCTATTATCTAAATTCTAAACTAATCCAGAATAATCAAGCCGACTTATCCGTTTTTGTTAATTATCGCCAATTATTATTTGAAGGGAACCAAAAAAAGGAATCATCATTAAATTCCAGAGTACTTTATAACCAGCGTCTGTTCAATGGGTTTGTTCAATACGGATTGAGTTATGAAACTCTTTCAGGGAGTATCCCACAACAAGAGTTTAATTTTATAGAAGTAGAGCCTACAAAAGGAATTTATGCTTGGAACGATTATAATAAAAATGGGATTCAAGAACTTCAAGAGTTTGAAATAGCACAATTTCCAGATCAAGCAAAGTATATAAAGGTTTTTTTACCAAATCAAAATTTTGTCAAAACACATCAAAACAAGTTTTCACAATCAGTTACACTAAACCCTTTTCTTTGGGTAGATAAAAAAGGATATCGGAAAATCATATCCTATTTTTATAATCAAACCAGTTTTTTAATTGATAAAAAAATTAAAAAAGAAGGTGAACGATTTGATCTTAATCCTTTTATAAATTCAAAAGATCAATTGTTAGGGCTGACTTCCAGTATAAGAAACAGCTTTTTTTATAATAGAGGAAAACAAAACCATTCCGTTGTGTACAATTTTATTATTAACGAAGTAAAAAGTTTACTCGTAGCAGACGAATTAACAAATACAGCTACGAGTCACCAATTATCGTATACTCATTTGTTAAAAAAGTATTGGTTATTTACTCTTAACGGAAGTATTTCTCAAAACAACGTGTATTCTGTTAGTTATTTGAGTAAGAATTTTCAGCTTAGGGAAAATCAGTTAGAAGCGAGAGTCGGGTATTTATTTTCAAAAAACACTACTGTAGATCTGTTTTATGAATTTCAGAAAAAAAGGAATGAAACAGGAGCACTCGAAAAGTTATTTCAAAACCGTTTAGGGATTTCTTTTAATGTAGTAACTTCAAAAGAATTTGTGCTAAATGGGGAGTTTGCTTATATTAATAATAGTTTTGAAGGAAATTCTTTTTCACCAGTAAGTTTTCAGATGTTAGAAGGATTACAGGTTAATAAGAACATGACTTGGCGTATGCTGCTCCAGAAAAAACTTACAGAATATTTAGATGTCAATTTTAACTATCAAGGAAGAAAAAGTGAAACTTCAGAAACCATACATACTGGTAATGTTCAATTGCGGGCTTTCTTTTAACCATTAGCCTTTGCAATGAAGACGAAAAGGGCAAAGAAGATAAAAATGCGGGGAAGTTTTTTTGTATAGTCATCGTTTTGTTACATTGAGGACAAAAAAGGGAGTGCTTTTTTAGATTCAAAGTCATTGTTTATCTATAATAAATTTCTAACGCGTAATTTGGATTCAATGAAATTTTAGGTTAATGGTAACGATGTTAATATTAGTTTTGAACATTGGGGCTTTATAGGAACATAATAATAAATTTTATTTAAGGAATGTAAGCAAAGGGGATGTTTAAAAAGAACCCTATTTTATAGCTGCTAAGGATTGGTTATCTTCAGAGCACGAACCATAGAGTCCTTGATGCACAAAACCAATTGCGTTTCTTCACTATGTGAATTATGAATTTAAAATATGAATATAAGAAGATACTACCTCTTTTTTATAACGGATATTGTCTTTTTTTGGGTGCATGCGTCTGCCTAGAAAAAAAGCTATAAAGCGAAACAGTAATGTTCTTATTTCGTTAGGATAAAACATACTTTGTTCCTGTAAGGGAATTTCTGTTTTAGTTGAAATGCTTTGTTGTAACTTCTTTTACACAGCGAAGTTTGAACTCATAATCATACTTGACTTTTCTTTCCATAAAAATACCCCCAAATAGTATCTAACTTTTTGGGGGCAGTGCAAAACTAGGACAACCTTTAGGTCACAAATAAAAATGTTGTTTTTGTAGAACCTTATTTATATATTAATTAATGATTAACTTATTATTGTAAAGTTTGTCACTTGTTTCAATTCTATAAAAATAGACGCCTTTTTTTATAGAACTATCTAAGTTAATTCTATTGTCATTAATGTGTTTTCTTAATACTAATTTACCATTAAGATCATAAAGCGTAAATGTTAGGTCTGAGTTAATACCTTCAATTATTAACTGTTCACCTACTACTGTTGGATTAGGATAAACTGTTAGGCTTTTTTGAAGATTTGATTGGTTTGTCTCTAAAAAAGAAGCAGAGTCTCCTACATACAATTGGTTAGACTGATTTATAGAAGTTCCAGGAAAAATGATAGTTTGTCCGCTTACACTTGTAGCTATTGCGTTTTGTGTCCACCCTGATTGTAAGTGTCCGTTGCTACTTCTTTTGAAAAGGAGAAGATTAGACGGGTTTGACGTAAAAGGATTAGCAGGTGTTAAATTTATAGAGGAAAGTCCTGAGAATGATGTACTAGTGCCATAATTATCTAAAATCCAGTATGAATTTCCAATAAATTTAGAGGCAGGAGCTTCATTAGGGAGAACATTTAATTGAGATACAACAACTTTTCCATTAGGTACTTGTCCTGTAAAGTTAAGGGTTGTACTTACCGAATTAAAATTATAAATGCCAGCTGTATTTATTGTTAGGAGTTGACTAGTACCAGTGGCTACTGGAGCAGTAGATGTAGGAAATGCTATAGAACTAGAAATAGTTAAATTGTTTGAATTAACTTTATCATAAATTAATCCATTATTTATGGTATTATTAAATTGGTAATAAGCAATTAAGTTAGGATCCGTTATGTTTTGTTTAATCAAATGTCTGCTCAAATAGATTTCGTCATCAGTCAATGCTCTATTCCAAAAAGTAAATTCTTCCATTTGTCCTTTAAAAGTTCGGTCGTTTCTACCATAATCTTTTCCTAAGATTATTTTGTTTAAAATGATACCGCTAAAATTACCCGCTAGAGACCAACTTTTATCGTTTAAAAAAAGTGTTATTTTAGTAGGTGTAATTCTAAAAGCTACAAAACTCCATTGATCAGCAGGAGCATATAATCCTGTAGAATAATTATAATATCCATCTTTAAAATGAAATCCTATTTCATTATTAGCACTTCTAAAGTTTAGTAATGTTTTTTGTTTGTCTCCAAAACAAGCAATTCCAGCCCAAGATACTTGTGTTCCATTTGGTTTTATCCAGCCGCTAAAAGTTAAATCAGTTGTAATATTGTAATTCATTTCGTTAGAAAAAACAGATTCTGTACTTGTGGTCATTTCTAAAACCTGTTTTGAAGCACTTTCTATAGCACAAGAAGAGGGTAAAACTTCTATCATATTTTGTACTGTTTTAGTACTGGTGCGTCCATCGGCATCGGTTACGGTTAGGGTAACATTGTAGAGTCCTGGAGTAGAGTATGTTACTAAGGGATTTCGAACAGTGGTAGACGAAACTGTATTTGCCCCTGGAAAACTCCAATCCCATTTAGCGGCAGTATGATTTAATACTGAATAATCATCAAATTGAATGACTGTTCTACTACATTCAACGGATTGGCTAGCTACCATGGGTTGTGCAACAGGCAAACTTTTTTCAAAAAGAGGAGATTTCCAAAAACCGCGTCTAGAGCTAATTCTTAGTTCGCCATTTTTGTAAAAAGGCTTTATTCCTATTAGACGCAAACCTAATGGTAATCCTTTGTCGTATAATTCCCAATCTGTCATATTAGAATTTCTATAGTATATTTTGCTTGCACCAGCCACCCCATAATACACTCCATCGTTGGTTCCTAATTGAGGAGCTATAGAATAGCAACCTAAATTTTGAATTGTAGGAGTAGTTAGGTTGATCCAAGTGTTTCCTAAATCTACAGATTTGAAAGCTTTTCCAGTTCCACCACCAAATCCTATGAAGAGTGTATTGTTTTCATTCATGCTAAAATACAAACGAGCATCTGTGTTAGGAAGACTTATTTGTGTCCAGTTTTTTCCACCATCTAAGGTTTTCCATAGTTTAGCTGTAGAACTTCTGTTAACTACAAAAATAATATTAGGATCTAATCTTGACACTTCTACGGAATATGTTTTATCCGTACTAATATCTCCAAATTCTTTAAGTAGTGTAAATGAAGTACCTCCGTCTACGCTTTTCCAAAGTTTGTTTTCCTTGGTTAGATACAGATGATTATAATATCTAGGGTCATAGGTTATTTGTCCCCTTATATCAGGGTAAACAGATTCATTAGGAAATAAGCCTAATCCGTTAGTTGATTGTGCAGGAGTTGCAAAATCCTTAGAAATTTTATAGGCTGAAATGTCTGAGTGATAAACTTTTAAATTATCCCCTAAGGCAACATAACCTGTTGAAGATTCTCCACCACCTAATGAAATAAATTTTCCATCACCATAATTAGCATGATAGACCGCATTTCCGTTATGATAACGACCTGCAGTTACGACATCTTCATTCCATCCTTGACCAAATCCCCAGTTATCCGAAGAAACGATTCCTTTGTTTAATCCTTTTAGGATATCTAAATTACCATTATATAAATCTACGCCTCCATCTGTGGCTACAAATACATCATTTCCATTTATTAAAATATCTTGATGATCGGGATGACGATAGTAAGAAGTACAATTATCGCAAGCATATCCTCCCCATCGAGTATATGTTTTTCCTCCGTTTTCACTTTTAAAAAGGTTAAGCATACCCATTAAAAACTTATTAGGATCTGTATCGGATACATCTATAGCTAAATTGTAAAAACCTTGGTCGTAAGAGCCTCCGTTAGTTCCAAAACTAGAAAAACACCAATGGTCAGCGCTATAAGGACCTCCTGGGTTGTTGTTAGGTACACCGTCATTGTTTTGGTCATAAGGCAAAGACCAACTTTCCCCTGCGTTATCACTTCTATATACGCCTATAAAATTCACGTCTGTTGTGTAGTTCTCTACATTCCCTAGCATTGCTACGTATATTCTGTCTCCATCTGCATTTGTAAGCCCCATTCGAGCTCCACCTATAGTGCTTGTTGGTGTAGGTATAAACCATCCCTGACTTTTTAGAGAAAAAGTATTTCCACCATCAGTAGATTTGTAAAACTCAGTTAATTTTAATGTATTGTTTGATTTTAATAAGAAAAGCGTACTAGGATCATTAGTCTTAAATTTTACATCCCAACAGGTTTCGGTAAAAACTTGTGTCCAAGTTGTTCCTCCATTTGTTGATTTGTACAAACCTTTATTTCCCGCAGCAAAAACCAATTGGTTGTTTTGTGGACTAATGGCAAATTGATAAATACCTAAACCATTGGCATTAAGAACAGAACTCCATGAATTACCTCCATCAGTTGATCGGTATATCCTTGAACTAGAGGCTACAAAAACATTGTTTTCGTTCGTAGGATCAATTTCTACACATGATGTGTCATCGTTAAAATAATCTCCACCGACTAAAAACCAATTTTCTCCTTTATCGTTGCTTTTAAATGTACCGCTTGTTTCTGTAACACAAAATAAAACATTAGGATTTGAAACAGATTGTGCAACAGAATATACATTTGCCTGATGTGACTCGGTTCTAGTTCCGCCATTATTATAGGTGTTTATTGGGCCTATAGGTGTCCAATTGGCAGAATTGATACTCTTTTTATTCTGTTTTATTCTTTCTTTAGCATTTTCCATCATATTATCTCTAGCTATAATATTACCCTTATCGTCTATCCAATTATTTGTATGAACGTAATTGGTAAAATGCTTATAATTTTGCGTGTGTACGGTTTTTATAAAATCGTGTTTTTGATAGTATAGATCGTATTCTTTTTCTATCTCATAAATGTTAGGTGTTTCTCCATACATAAGATGTATCCATTTAGGATCGTCTTTTTGTATGGGGGTTAAAGATCTGAATAAATGAGGGAACTTAGGTTTGGGCTCGTAAAAATCACTATTTTGGGAGTAGCTTAAATTAGCTAAAATGAAAAATAGGATTAAATGTAATTTTTGTTTCATAGTTTTTGTGAATCTGAATAGATTAAAGTATATTTATTTTTTCTTAATGCAAATTTAAGAAAAAAATAAAGTTTTGTTAAATTAATTGTTTGTATTATTTTTTAAATTAGATAACTGTTATGAAAAAAATAATGGTCTTGTGTTTGGTGCTTGCATTGTCAAACACATTTGCTCAAGAAGCAGAGATGAAAAGTAAAAAGCTAAGTAAATCTAAGGCTGTAGTAGAAAAATTAGATAAAGTAAAAGAAGCTACAAAAGCCAAAAAAGAAAAAGAGTTAGCCAAAAAAGAAAGTAGAGCCTCTGTGAAAGGAAATGTAAAATCGATAGAAGGGAAAGCAAAGGCGGAAGCAAATAAGCTCGATTCAAAAGCAAAAGACGAAGAGAATAAAGCGAAGTCTAAGACTAAAAAAGCAAAAGATAAAATAGAAGAGACGATTTCAAAACCAGCTAAAAAAGAAAGAGAAACAACTGAAAAAGTAAATCCTAATGCCAAAGATAAAGTTGTAGGAAAATATAAAGATCGTCAAGTATATCAAGGACCTAGAGGCGGTAACTATTATATTAACAAGAATGGAAATAAAACCTATATAGATGATGATCAAGTAAAATAAGAAATAAAAGGTGTCCAAAAAGGAACAATCTCGTCGTTTTTATTGATCATACCTTTGGTTGATTAGTGAGGAATAGGTAAATCCTAACACTTTGATCGTGAGGCTTCTTTTGCTGTTGGAGCGATCAATTAAATCTTGATTTTTTACTTTCAGGACACCTACTTTTTATGGTTTGTCTATAGAATTTTTTCGATAAATCAAATTTATTTATTTTCTATGTTTAATTTTGCAATGTTTTAACTTGATGAATTCAGATTGTTGGGTATTGTGAGAATGAAAAAAATTGTGGTTTATTTAGGAATACTCTTTTTATTAACAGCTTGTAATCAAGAGGCTCAAAAGATAATTGTGCCTAGAAAGAGGATGACCTATTTAGATCCCAAAATTACCCAAGATGCAATTATTTATCAAGTAAATATTAGAAATTACTCCGCAGAAGGAACTTTTAATGCTTTTACTAAAGATATTCCTAAGTTGAAAGCAATCGGTATTAAAATTATTTGGTTAATGCCCGTACAAGAAATAGGTGAATTAAAAAGAAGAATTACTCATACTACTACTCTTGAGGAAATAAAAGACCCCTTGGCCAAAACAACAACAAAAGGAAATCCCTATGCCATAAAAGAATATAAGGAAATACATCCAGAATATGGCTCAGATTTTGATTTAAAAAATCTAATTAAAATAGCACATACGAATGGTATGTACGTTGTTTTAGATTGGGTGGCTAATCATACAGCTTGGGATCATCGTTGGATTACTGTACATCCCGAATGGTATATAAAAAATAAAAAAGGAACCCCCATTGCTCCGTATAATTGGATAGATGTTGCTCAGTTAAATTATGCTTCTGCTGATTTGCATTTTGCTATGATAGATGAAATGAAATATTGGGTACAAAAATTTGATGTAGATGGTTTTCGTTGCCAAGTAGCCTCTGAAGTTCCAACTCTTTTTTGGGAACGAGCTGCAAAAGAATTAAAAAAAATAAAGCCTCTTTTAATGATCGCTGAGGCAGAAAAAGAAAGTTTACTGAAAAACGCTTTTGATGTAGAATATGCTTGGGAAGCACACCATATTTTAAATGGTATTGCCCAGTCTAAAATGAATGTGTTAGATCTTGACCGCTATCTAGAAAAAGAAGCAAAAGATTTTCCAAAAGATAAAATGCGATTGCATTTTATCAGTAATTACGATGAAAATATATGGAATGATACCGAGTATCAAAGAATGGGGCAAGCTGTAGAAGTAATGACAGTAGTTACTTATATTCTTAATGGAGTCCCTTTAATTTATAATGGTCAAGAATACGATTCACATAAACGTTTTCGCGCTTATCAAAAAGACACATTATTGCATCAAGAAGGAAAAATGATGCCCCTATACAAAAGACTAAAAGACTTAAAAAGAACAAACTCCTTTTTACATATAGGAAAAAAACCAGCCTCTTACCATAGAATTACCACAAATGATGATCGAGTTTTTTGGATGTGTAAAAGAAAAAAAAATCATCAAGAACTCTTTTTTATAGCCAACTTATCTAATAAAAAGCAAAAATTAAAATGGCCTATTTCTGGACATTTTGAAGAATTTTTAAAAAAGAAATCAATAGATATTGAAAACGAATCAGAATGTGATTTTCAACCTTGGGAGTATAAAATCTTAATAAGTCAATAACATTCACGAATATTTAATGTGTTTTTTTTCTTAAAAATAACGATACGAAAACAAAGAAGATATAGCAAAAAAGAGAATTGAGTCTTTGTTGAAGACCAAAAGAATTGACTTGTATATACTACATTTCTTCATTTATTGTTTATATATACTATTAAACTATAAATTAGTTAGTCTATATTCATTAAAGATATGTGCTAAGAGAAATGCTTTTTGGGGTAATTTGTCAAAATTAGCGTATGATCATCAAATTCAGATTCATCCCTATACTGTAAATTCTCTAGAAGATACTATTTTTGTCAAAAAAAGGGAGTTGAGGTAGCTATTACAGACTACCCAGATAGAGTATGATAGTAAATTACGATATAATAGTAATAGGAGGTGGTGCCTCTGGTTTTTTTTCAGCAATTAATATAGCTGAAAATTTCCCTCAACTAAAAATAGCTCTTTTAGAAAGAGGTAAAGAAGTATTGTCTAAAGTTCGTATTTCAGGAGGAGGGCGTTGTAATGTAACCCATGCTTGTTTTGTGCCCAATGATCTGGTTAAGTTTTATCCTCGTGGTGAAAAAGAATTAAAAGGGCCTTTTAACCAGTTTTGTAGTGGTGATACTATCGAGTGGTTTGAAAAACAT
The DNA here is from genome assembly GCF_014844295.1 of Flavobacterium columnare. Taxonomy (NCBI): domain Bacteria; kingdom Pseudomonadati; phylum Bacteroidota; class Flavobacteriia; order Flavobacteriales; family Flavobacteriaceae; genus Flavobacterium; species Flavobacterium columnare. The sequence continues at coordinate 1,220,735 of NZ_CP054494.1, read as the reverse complement.
GGCGTGACTTTAAAAACAGAAGAAGATGGTAGAATGTTTCCTGTAACAGATAGTTCACAAACTATAATAGATTGTTTTTTATCTGCCGCTAAAAAATTAAAAATAGATGTATTTACAGGACATAGCGTGCAAGATATTTTTCAAGGAGAAAACTATTGGAAGATAACCACTAATCAACAAGTTTTTAAAACGATCAAGGTAATCATGACTACAGGAAGTAATTCTAAAATGTGGGATCTACTCCAAAATTTAGGACATACGATCATAAAGCCAGTCCCTTCCTTATTTACTTTTAATATAAAAGATGAACGTATTAAAGATTTAATGGGTGTTTCAGCTCATGCCTCAGTACGAGTAAAAGGAACTAAGCTTAAAGCATCGGGACCATTATTAATAACTCATTGGGGGTTAAGCGGTCCAGGAATATTACGCCTCTCAGCTTGGGGAGCAAGGGATTTATTTGAGTTGAAATATTGCTTTGTACTACAAGTCAATTGGTTAAATGATTTAGATTTTGATACAGTTTTGGAAGATCTAAAAGGAATTAAAGAAGGGAATTTAAAACGCTCAATCAATAAATTTTGCCCTTTTGATTTCCCAAAACGATTGTGGGAAAGTTTTTTAAAAGCAGCCCGTATAACACCCGATACAAAATGGGCTGATCTGTCTAAAAAACAATTAATAGATTTGGTTCAACAACTTACCCAAGCGGAATTTACGGTAAATGGGAAAAGTACTTTTAAGGAAGAATTTGTTACCGCAGGAGGAATTGATCTGAAAGAAGTAAATTTTAAAACCATGGAGAGTAAACGCTTTAAAAACCTTTATTTTGCTGGCGAAATTTTAAATATAGATGCTATAACAGGAGGATTCAATTTTCAAAATGCTTGGACAGGAGGATTTATTATTGCTAAAAATTTAGAATTTTAGTTTATGGATAAAACGTATCTTTGCGGCTTAAAAAATTAAAATATGTTTTCTGAAAAGGATTTTGTTGTATCGGATTATACGATATCATTCACCGAAGGAGATTTTCAATGGAGTGCTCCAAGTAATATAGCATTAGTGAAGTATTGGGGTAAACTAGGGAAGCAATTGCCAGCCAATCCCTCTATAAGTTTTACGCTTAATAATTGTAAAACGATTACAAAACTTTCCTTTGTTAAAAAAGAAAACACTGAAACTTTTTCTTTTGATTTCTTTTTTGAAGGCAACCCTAAAGAAACATTTAAACCCAAGATTCAAAAGTTTTTTGAAAGAATTCTAGAATACTGCCCTTATTTAAAAGAATTTCATTTTACGATAGATACCACGAACACATTTCCTCATAGTTCAGGCATTGCCTCTTCTGCATCAGGAATGGCAGCATTAGCCATGAATATTATGAGCTTAGAAAAATTAATACATCCCTCTATAACAGATGAGTACTTTTTTCAAAAAGCTTCTTTTTTAGCTAGATTAGGATCTGGGAGTGCTTGTAGAAGTATAAAAGGAAAAGTGGTAATTTGGGGAGAACACACCGATACAGGTATGAGTTCAAATTTATATGGCGTTGAATACAATACGCTACATGAAAACTTTAATAATTATCAAGACACCATACTGTTAGTCGATAAAGAAGAAAAACAAGTATCCAGCACAGTAGGGCATGACTTAATGCACGGACATCCATTTGCTGCACAACGTTTTGCTCAAGCTCATCAAAATTTGACAGCAATTAAAGAAACATTAGCTACTGGAAATATAGAAAAATTCATTGAAATTGTTGAAAGTGAAGCACTAACCCTGCACGCTATGATGATGACCTCTATGCCTTATTTTATTTTAATGAAACCTAATACATTAGAAATAATTAATAAAATCTGGAGTTTTAGAGCTAATACCCATATTCCCGTTTGTTTTACACTTGACGCAGGAGCAAATGTACATCTATTGTATCCTATACACGTAAAAAAACAAGTTTTAGAATTTATTAACAATGAATTGGTTAGATATTGTCAAAAGGAACAATATATTTGCGATGAAATTGGCATAGGCGCTATATCAATTTAATTCGTATCTTTATAATCTATTTTATTTATAGTAAATAAGATTGTTTTAAAAGAGATAAATTATTTAGAAAAAACAATATCCATAAGATTTTCTGTAGAATAATTCAGAACTACAAAAAAAGAGTGATAGTCTGATTTTTAAAACAACGAAAAAGAGGTGTGTTGAACTAGGTAAAAATGCTTTGTATGATGAGGTCAAAAAGCAGATTGAAATTCAGTAATAGGATTGATTTTTTAAAGGCAAAGCGTTGATAAAACAAAGAAAATTTTGAATTATAGAAGTTTTTTAAAACAGATAAGCACAGAATAAATGACTATTTCATAGAAAATCAGAGAAATAAAGTTTATCGTGACTATTTTAGCAAAATACAGACCAAATAAATAAAAAGATAGCTCAAATATGAAAGGACCCCTTTTTTACTCAAAAATTTTATTATTCGGTGAATACGGAATTATTAAAGATTCAAAAGGATTAGCTATTCCTTATAATTTTTATAATGGTGCACTTAAGATAGATGGGAGTGCATCCGAAGAGGCATTACAGTCCAATGAAAGTCTAAAGAAATTTGCAGTTTATTTAAAAGAGTTAGCAGAAGAACAGCCTCATTTGGTTACCTTTAATACCAAAGCTTTGGAGCAAGATGTCATGAATGGAATGTATTTCGATTCAAGTATTCCTCAAGGATACGGAGTGGGAAGCAGCGGAGCTCTAGTAGCTGCCATCTATGATAAATATGCAGACAACAAAATAACTGTCTTAGAAAATCTAACCCGAGAAAAATTATTACAACTGAAAACTATTTTCTCACAAATGGAATCTTTTTTTCATGGAAAAAGCTCAGGTTTAGATCCTTTAAATAGTTATTTGAGCTTGCCTATATTAATTAATTCAAAAGATCATATAGAAGCAACAGGTATTCCAACACAAAGTGTTACAGGTAAAGGAGCTGTGTTTTTATTAGACTCAGGAATGGTAGGAGAAACAGCACCTATGGTAAGCATCTTTATGGAAAAACTAAAAGAAGAAGGCTTCCGTAAAATGCTAAAATCGCAGTTTATTAAATATACAGATGCTTGTGTTGAAAATTTTTTAAAAGGGGATGTGAAATCACTTTTTACAAATACAAAAGAGCTCTCTACAATAGTTTTAAACAACTTTAAACCTATGATTCCAGAACAGTTTCATACGGTTTGGCAAAAAGGAATAGAAACCAACGACTATTACTTAAAATTATGTGGTTCAGGTGGTGGTGGATACATACTCGGGTTTACGGAAGATCTTGAAAAAGCAAAATCAGCACTAAAAGAGTATAAGTTAGAAGTCGTTTATCAATTTTAGTTTGATATTTGGTTAGGAGCAAATGAAACTCAAGACTTTTAGCTGTTCAATATTCAAACTAAATAGATGATAACGCGCAAAACAAAAATCTTTTTATTAAAAATCGTAAGCCTTATTTCGGTTGTTCGTGGATATAATATAGCCATTATTGTTTTGGCACAATATTTCGCTTCCATTTTTATATTAGCACCTGAAAAAAGAGCCTTAGAACTCTTATTAGATTGGCGTTTGTTTGTGTTGGTTTTTGCATCCGCTTTAGTAATTGCGTCGGGATATATAATTAATAATTTTTACGATTCGGAAAAAGATCTTATTAATCGACCCAATAAGTCTATGCTAGATCGATTAGTAAGCCAAAAAACAAAATTACAAGTCTATTTCGTGTTGAATTTTTTATCTACAGGACTAGCTTTAATCGTTTCTTGGCGTGCCTCTTTTTTTTATGCAGTTTATATTTTTTTAATTTGGTTTTATTCCCACAAACTCAAACGCTACTCTATTGTTGGTAACCTAACGGCTTCTTTACTAACAGTTCTCCCTTTTTTTGGAATCCTACTTTATTTTAAGAACTTTTACGCCGTTATATTTGCTCACGCCTCTTTTTTATTATTGCTGATTTTGATTAGAGAAATGATCAAAGACCTAGAAAATATCAAGGGAGATTTTGCTACAAACTACCAAACAATTCCTGTTCGTTTTGGTGAAAAAACATCAAAATATATTATTACTATTCTAGCGTTTTTAACGATTGTTCCTATTTATATTTTAATTGAAAAATTTAATGTAGGATATATGGACGTTTATTTCTACGTAAGTATGATTGTTTTAATATTTTTTGTACTACAATTATGGAAATCTTCTAAGCATTCTGATTACGTTTATTTACACGCGATAATGAAAATTTTAATCGTAACAGGTGTTTTTAGTATTGTTTTGATTGATCCAGCGGTTTTACTTCATATTAAAAAAATATTTAATAGTTAAATATTTCTATTTACAGAATTTAATTTTCTAATTTACTGACTATCTTTGCAAAAAAAATATAGTCGTGATGATAAAAGGAAGAGGAAATAATAAAAGATCGAATACAAAACCTACTTTTGGTAAACGAGAAGGAGGGAGTGCTAAACCTAATTTTAAAAAATCAAGTTTTACAAATGGCAAGCCTAAATTTGAACGTAAGCCCAAACCAGTTACTTCATTAGAAGAGGAGGAAATTCGCCTAAATAAATATATTTCTAATTCCGGGGTTTGTTCAAGACGAGATGCTGATATTTATATCCAATCGGGTAATGTAAAAGTAAATGGAGAGGTAGTAACCGAAATGGGATATAAAGTAAAGGTAGGCGATGTCGTAAACTTTGATGGAAGTATTGTAACTCCTGAAAAAAAAGAATACATCGTGTTAAATAAACCCAAAGGATTTACTACATCAAAAGAAGAAGACCTAAATGCTAATAATGTACTTGATTTAATACGAGGTGCAACTAAAGCTAAAATGCAGCCTGTCGGACGTATGGATAAAACCACTACAGGGTTGTTATTATTTACAAATGATACTGATATGGTTCGTAAATTTACACAACCTAATCAACGTTCTCCTAAAATTTATCAAATTACTCTAGATCGCAATCTGAAATATGAAGATCTAGAAAAAGTTCAAAAAGGATTGTACATCAATGAACATAAGATACTAGTAGATGAGGTATCTTATATAGAAAATCTACCTAAATCAGAAATCGGGTTACAAATAAAGACATCAAATGTAAAAATAGTTCGTTCTATATTTGAATCATTAGATTATAATGTTTTGAAAGTAGATCGCGTAGCTTTTGCAGGTTTAACAAAAAAGAATCTACCCCGTGGAAATTGGAGATTTTTAACCAATCAAGAAATAATTAATTTAAAAAATATGTAAGCTAAAGCCTCTAAAAGAGGCTTTTTGAATAAATGTATGCTAGAGTATATTAAAAAAATTAAATGGCTAATTATAGGTCTGTTGTTTGTTGTCTTAGGAGTAATTGGGCTACCCTTCTTATTCCCCGATTTTATTACTCAAAAAGTAAAAGAATATGCTAATGAACATATAAAGGGAAATATCAATTTCTCAGATGCACATCTTTCTATTATCGAACATTTCCCAGCGTTGACTCTTTCTTTTGATGATTTTCAACTAACAGGAGCAGCTCCATTTGAACGAATTAACTTAATTAAATCAGATGAAATTGCTTTTGGTATTGATATCCAAGAACTTTTTAAAGGAAAAATACACATCAATAAATTGTTTTTAGATAATGCCGAAATTAATGTATTAGTTGATAAAAAAGGACATGCTAATTACAATGTGTATGAAAGCAAAAAAAATGATCAAACAAGTAAAGAAGAAGATACCTCTATTGAATTAAAACAAATAGCTATTAAGAATGCTCATATAAAGTACAATGATGCCTCAGCCCAAATAGTTGTTGACGCATTAGGGTTTGATTATTTTGGTAATGGAAGTTTGAAAAACAAAATTTTTGAAATAAAAACCAAAGCAAGTGTTGATGCTTTTGATTTTATTTTCAAAGGAGAAGAATACCTGAAAAACAAAAAAGTTAATGCGGATCTAATTACTAAAGTTAATACACAATCTTTAGCATTTGTATTTCAGCAAGATAATTTAATGATTAATAAATTACCCGTAGATTTTACTGGTAATTTCGATTTCTTACCCAACGGCTACAGAATGAACTTTTTGGTTAAAACCCAAAATAGTAATTTAGAAGACATCTTTACCGCTTTACCTCCCAAGTTGATTACTTGGATGGAAAAAACAACTCTAAAAGGAACGACAGATGCAGTGCTTTCTTTAAAAGGAGATTTTATTACAGATCAAAATAAAAAACCAGACATGAAGCTTGATCTGAATCTAAAAAACGGATTCATTCAATACGAGGGGGCTCCCTTTCCTTTAGAAAGATTTAATACCGATTTACATATTCAATTGCCTCAGCTCAATCCAGAACTCTTGTCTGTAAAAATACCTTTGATTACTTTTGGAGTAGGAAAAGGTTATCTGAAAGGAAAAATGGAAACAGTAGGTCTGTCTAAACCTCAGATAAATGCTCGTTTAGATGCTGATTTAGATTTGAATTATTTAAATCAAGCGGTTGGATTTCTGCCTGAGTACGAATTAAAAGGAGATCTTAAGACTCGTTTAAATATACAAGGAATACTAGATACGAAGCAGAATAAATTACCTTTGACCCAAGCATTTTGTAAGTTGAAAAATGGGTATCTAAAAACGCCATATTATCCAAATCCTATCCAAAAGATAGATGCTATAGTAGATTTAAATGTTAAAAACAACTTGCAAACAACACAAGTACTAGTCAAACCTCTCCGTTTCTTTTTTGAGGGACAACCTCTAACTATTAAGGCCAATATTAGTGATCTGACTAACGCTAAGTACCAAGTGAGTGCTAATGGAGGAATTGATTTTGGTAAAATTTATAAAGTATTTGGTGTTAAAGAATATACAATTGAAGGATTTGCTCAAGGAGCTATCTATTTAAAAGGGAGACAAAGTGATGCACAAGCTGGGTACTATAATAAATTGCTAAATAAAGGACAGTTTTATTTAAGAAATGTTCGGACAACTTCAAAATTTCTTCCTTTGCCATTTTATATTACAAAAGGGGTTTTTACTTTTAATAACGATCAACTACAGTTTACAAACTTTAATGCTAAATATGGGCATAGTTTATTCAAATTTAATGGATATGTACAAAATGTTGTAAATTTTTTAACACATGAAAAAGGGGTCTTAAAAGGACAGTTTCAGTTACAAACACCTTATCTAAACGTTAATGAATGGATGGTACCCATAGTGAATACCACACCTAATAAAAATTCAACTAAAGATGTAAAAGGGGTCGTAATGCTTCCTAAAAATCTTGATCTAGATTTTGAAGCCTCAGTAGATCGAATTCTATTTGAGGATCTAAATATAAAATGCTTACAAGGAAAAACGAAGTTAAAGAATGGAGAAATTACAATAGCTAATGGAGCTTGTCTAATTATTGATAGTCCGGTTATGTTTACTGGTAATTATAAAGCCAAGACTTCTAAAAGAGCTCAATTTGGAATGGATCTATCAGTGGAAGAATTTGATGTAAAAAAAGCCTACAAAGAAGTTAAACTATTTAGAGAAATGGCAAGTGCTGCCGCGAATGCTGAAGGAATAATTTCTTTAAAATACCAATTAAAAGGCGTTTTGAATGATGATATGTTTCCTGTTTTTCCATCTTTGCAAGGAGGCGGTGTTGTAGGAGTAAAAAAAGTAAAACTTAATGGGTTTAAACTTCTCAAGGCAGTTGGTAATTCAACCGGACATAGTGGCTTTGATTCAGGAGAAGTAAATGATTTTGAAATTAAAACGTGTATACAGAATAACTTAATGGAAATAGATCGTTTTAAATTTAAGATTGCAGGTTTTCGTCCGCGCATAGAAGGAACAACCAGTTTAGATGGTAGACTGGCTTTAAAAATGCGCCTTGGATTACCTCCCATGGGAATCATAGGAATTCCTCTAAAAATAGAAGGAACTAAAGATAAACCCAAAGTAAGACTAGGATCTAAACTAAATGAATTAGAAAATCAACAATATAAAGAAGAAGAGGAGTAACTCCTCTTTTTTTATTATATTCACAATACACTTTAAAATTAATGGGATGAAAAGGAATATTCTTTTTTTAGGTTGCTTATTTTTTATTTTTAGCTGTAAATCAAACGATGATCAGGATTTTAGGAAACTAACAGATGCCTACTTTCAGGATAAAAACGAGTTAGAACCTTTGAACGCAACATTAAACGGACAAAATCAATACAACGATCAGTTTGTTTTTGAAATGACCAATTCTTATCGTAAAAAACAAGCCAATTTTGTAAATAAATATCAAAAAAAACTAGATTCAATTCCTTTTGATTCACTTGATGAAGAGGAACAACTTAGTTATGGTATTATAAAATGGGAAACAAATATTCTAAAAGACGTATTAAAAACTCGTGCTAATTTAATGCCTTTACATCAGTTTTGGGGAACCCATCTAACCATGACTCAATTTGCAAGCGGAACAGGTGCTCAGCCTTTTAAAACAGAAAAAGATTATAGAAACTTCTTAAAACGCATAGATAATTATAGCGTTTGGATTGATTCGGCTATCGTGTACATGAGAAAAGGAATAAAAGAAAAAAGGGTACTACCTAAAGCCTTAACCCTTAAGGTTATTCCTCAGTTTGAAGAACAAATTACAAAAAAAGTAGAAAATAATATATTTTATTCTTCTCTTGGGATGTTTCCCAAAAACTTATCTGCAACTGTAAAAAAAGAATTACAGCAAGATTTTAGTCAATCTATTCAACATAAATTAATTCCACAGTACAAAAAAATGGTTCGTTTTTTACGCAATGAATATTTGCCAGCATCAAGAAACAGTAGTGGAATTGGAAGTTTGCCAGATGGGGGTAATTTATATCGTCTATATGCTAAAATGTGGACGACTACGGATAAATCACCCGAAGCAATACATCAGTTAGGTTTGTTAGAGGTAGCAAGAATAAAAGATCAAATGCAAAAAATAAAAAAGGCAGTAGGTTTTAAGGGAAATATGACTGCTTTTTTTGAGTATGTACGAAACAAAAAAGAATTAATCCCCTTTGTAAAGCCAGAACAAGTAATTGCAAATTTTAAAGCAATTCATGAAAAAATAAAACCCAACGTAAATAAATTATTCTCATTACAACCTAAAACGCCTTTTGAGGTCAGAAGAGTAGAAGTTTTTCGGGAAAAAACAGCCAGTGCAGAATATGTACAAGGATCAGCAGATGGTTCTCGTCCAGGTATTTTTTATGTACCTATTCCTGATGTAATGAAATACAATTATTACGGAGATGAAGATTTATTTTTACATGAAGCAATACCAGGACATCATTTTCAGATCGCTTTGCAGCAAGAAAATACAAAACTTCCTGACTTCAGACGTTTTAATTGGTTTGGAGCTTATGGAGAAGGCTGGGCCTTGTATACTGAAAGTTTAGGAAAAGAATTAGGGTTGTACCAAGATCCATATCAATATTTCGGAATGTTAGGGAATGAAATGCATCGCGCTATTCGTTTAGTTGTAGATACAGGCTTGCATTACAAAGGTTGGACTCGTGAACAAGCTATTCAATATTCATTAGAAAACGAAGCGGAAAGTAAGACAAGTATTATTTCTGAAATAGAACGTTATATGGCAGTTCCAGGGCAAGCATTGTCTTATAAGATTGGTCAATTAAAAATCATCGAACTTCGAGAAAGAGCGCAAGCTCAGATGAAAGAGAAATTTGATATTAAGGTTTTTCATCAAAAAGTATTAGAATCGGGTGTTTTGCCTTTGTCATTATTAGAAGCTAAGATTGAAAAATGGGTTAAAAATTGAGGAAGGAGGAAAGGAGTCTAAAAGATTGTAATCTTGTTATTTCGGTTCACATAAAAAATCTGGAGAGTAATTGTAAATTGCATCAAAAAAAGTAAATTGATTTTCGATTCTATCTTTATTTCTAGCTAAAGAATTAAGAGATATTCAAACTAAAAAGATTGCTTTTATATCAATTTTGATAAAAAGAATATTATACAACCTCCCCTTTGTTTTAGAGGAATATGAATCAAAAGGTTTTAGTGAGCGTACATTTATTCAGGATTTTCCAATACGCGGAAAGGCAGTTTTTCTAGGTATCAGAAGACCTAGATAGCGAAATAAATTAAATCCAGATTACGCATTAGAAAAACTAATTTTTATGAATCAAGAACAAAAGTTGGGGATTATGCAAAAAGATTGGATAATCTGAATAAGAAGAAATCTATTTTTCTTACCCCTCTAAAGTGACTTCCAAAGGATTTTATTTTAGCATTAAAAGATTCAGCAGCTGCATTAGTACTTCTATTATCAAAGTAGTTTAGTATTGATTGATAATTGAGTGTTATTGTATTTAGAACAATGTTGAAGTTTTTAAATCCTGATTCTTCTACTGTTCTATACCAATGGGCTGATTTTAACATTGAAACATTTTTATCGTTATTGGTGTTGTAGATATTTCTTATACCATTTTAATTTTACTAGAATAATTTATAATTTTAGGTATGCCAAAGAAAATTCAAATAGTAATAAATGAAGATCTTGATTTTTTAGAAAAATTACTAGTCAAGACAACAGCTTCTTTGAAGAAAGACCGAGTAAAGACTTTGATTCTAATTAAGAAAGGGAAATATGTTTATTATAGTGATATCGCTAAGAAGCTCGGGAGAACGGAAAAGACAGTAAGAGTTTGGGTTCAAGACTATTTAAAAAAAGGTATTTCTGAAATGTTATGTGTTAGAAGTGGAGGAAACAATACTAAGCAAATATCAGATAAAATGGCTAAGTCTATTGAGCAGAAATTGACTGATCCAAAAACAACAATTACATCTTATATAGAATTATTAAAATTACTTGAAGCAGAACTAAACGAAACGGTTAACTATGGAGCTTTATACGCTCATTGTAGACGAAAACATCAATCAAAGTTAAAAATAGCAAGAAAATCCCATTACAAAAAGGATGAAAACGCGGAAGCGTTTTTTAAAAAACCTTGTAAATAAGCTCGAAGAGTGTAGAATTATTCTTAATAAAAATAATTTCAAATCTGTAAACTTATATTTTCAAGATGAAAGTCGCTTCGGGTTGATCACAAAACAAAAAAGAGTTATTACGGCAAAAGGAATAAAAGCCATTGGTACCTATAAGCACAGTTATCTTTATAATTGGCTTTGGGGAAGTTTTTCCCCCATAACAGGTGAGAGTTTTTGTATGACAACACAGAGTGTTTGTAAAGAATTATTTATAAAATATTTGGAAGATTTTAGTAATCACAAACCAACAGAATTAAAGATTATAATAATTGATAATGCAGCATTTCATTCCACAAAAGATGTAATAATTCCTCAGAACATATTTCTGTTACCAATTCCTCCATATTGTCCAGAACTCAACCCTGCTGAAAAAATATGGCAATGGATGAAAAATAAAATTGCAATGAAAATTTATAATACTCTAGCCGACTTAAAGCAAAAAATGGAAGAATTGATTAAAATAGCTGAGAATTAATTAAATCAATAATAGGCTAAAAGCTTTTTATAGTATTTTTAAAATTTAAATATTCTAATAGATAACTTAAAGAATATGTGAAAAACCTCTAAGAACTTTTTATTTTTTAAGAAGAAAAGTTCTTAGAGGTGCTTAAATTGAATTATAACTTATTGTTTTTTACCTTAAAATAGAATAAGATATATTAATTGTTAAAAATAATTAATTATAATTTTGTGAATGTAATAATTGAATCTTCTTCACCTTTCAATACAACAGAAGATAAATCTTTTGCTATATCTAATCTAGCAGCTCCATAACCACTTTGATTAGTTGCTGGTATCAATATATCGTTGAATTTTTTAATAAACGGAGTTTTTTCAGCAGTATTCATAAATTTTTCAGCTTTAGATAAATAATAGACATCAAATTTTGGATTAATTGGTACAAACATTGCTTCAGCATTTTTAAGAATGAAATAATCTTTACTATCTTCGGCAGAAGCTATGCTTATTTTTTGAGGGTTTCCAGGAAGTATCTGTATTCTTAATTTTAGATCTCCTTCTTGATTATAAAAGACCTTGCCAAATAGAGGATCATTCACTCTTTGTGAATTTACTTTTACCGATTGAACTGATTTCGGTTCGTTTACTTCATCTTTTGAACATGAAAATAATGAAGAAACTACTACTAAAGTTAAAAAAATTTTTTTCATTTTTTTGAAATTAAATTAATAATAAGTAATTTTTAAGGAAGCTTATTTCTATAAAGGGTATCTCTAAAAAATATATTTATAAAAAAAGAAATAACCTATTGCTTTATTTTTTATAAATTTTAAAAGATAATTTTAGAGGTCATCATCATGATTTTACTACATTTCCTAGTTCCTCCCGTTTTTAAGTTTTAAATAACTTCCTTGTTATCTGTTTTACAAATATACAGTGTTGTTGTTTTAATAAAATGTTAAATAAACAAAAAACACGAATTTTTGTTTATTTATAACCAAAAGTGTTTATTTTTTTTGATTTATTGTTTTTTTTAACATCTTTATTTTTGTATTGCTTAATAAGCTTAAATTCTTGTAAAATTTAACAATTTAAAAACTGAATTTTATTGTTGACTGGAGGGTTTTTATGCTATTCTCTACAAAAACCCTGTATCTAATAATACAATTAGCGTGATTTATAATTTTAAACCTCCTTTTACGAAATATTAAAGTATTATTGGATCAATTGTAGTTTTGAATTGAGGAAAAGTGTTTAATCCTCAGGGTAACCGTAAGGTAATGTAAATAGATAGTTTTATGTATTGTACTAAAAAGAATACGAATAGAAAGATTGTTGTTTTTATAGATGTGCTATTAAAAGACTGTGTATTTGTTTTTGAACGGTGTTTGGGTTTTTTTGATAGGATCGGAAATACAAAAAAAGAGTAGAGAAAATCAATTCTCTACTCCTTTAATAATTTAAGAATACTTTTTCGGTGCTCCCTTAAAAGGAGCCTCTTCGTGTTGTTACATCTTATTTTATGATTTTACAACTAATTTTGTTTTTTTTGCAGAGGATGTTTTAGTTAATGAGGGACTTTTAATTTCACTTAAAACATTAACTGCTTCATCTATATAGGCATCTTTTGTAATAGCTTCAAACCAATCTTTGCGTTTTTGAGCAAAATTAGTGTCTTTTTTCATTAATTCATTTTCCTCACCTAGGTGGTTTACGGCTAAACTGTTTTTGTATTTTGTGATTTCTTTGAATTTTTTGGTTGCTTCTTCTATGTTTTTCTGTTCTGCAATAAATTTATCCATCTTTAGGCTAACCATACTTTCATCTTTTCGTTCATTAATCCATTTAGCATTTTGGTCTATTAGCTTAAATTGAGGATTTTCGATAACTCTTTTTTGGCTATTTGCTATTACGGTAGTAAAATTGCTTATGCTGTTTGTTAATTGATAATTAGCAGGGTCTATTTTGTCCCATTGTAAAGCTTTTTTCTCATCTCTTTCGCCTATTTTGATATAAGTATAACGATCAGGGAAAACCACATCGCTTGTAACACCTTCTAGTTGAGTAGAGCCACCATTTACTCTATAGAATTTTTGGGTGGTAGTTTTTAAAGCTCCCATATTAAAATTAAGATTAAATTTTGTTTTCAATTGATTTAAATCAAAAACATTTTGAACAGTTCCTTTGCCAAAAGATTGTTTGCTGCCTAAAATTATACCTCTTTTATAGTCTTGTATTGCTGCCGCAAATATTTCTGATGCGGAAGCAGAAAAGTTATTTTGAAGCACTACTAAAGGACCATTCCATTGAACTTTGTTGTTATGATCTGATAAAACATCTTTTTTATGTCCAGATGATTTAACTTGAACTACAGGACCTTGATCAATAAATAATCCTGTTATATCTACAACTGTTTTTAGAGAACCTCCTCCATTATCTCGTAAATCCATAACAATACCTTCGACACCTGCTTTTTTTAATTTTAGAACTTCTGCTTCTACATCTTTAGCCGCATCACGATTATCATCGTTTTCAAAATCTATATAGAATTTAGGTAAATGAATCAGTCCAAATTTTCTTCCGTTTTTTTCAATGATGCTTGATTTAGCATACGTTTCTTCTATTTCAACAACGTCCCGTATTATACGTATTACTTTGATTGTGCCATCTGTCTTTTTGATAGTTAGACGAACTTCTGTTCCTTTTGGCCCTTTTATTTTTTTTACCACGTCATCAAGACGCATTCCAACTACGTCTACAGGTTCGCCATTGCCTTGTGCAACTTTTAAAACTACATCACCTGGTTCTAATTCTTTACTTTTCCATGCAGGGCCTCCAGATATTAATTCGGAAATTTCAGTATTATCATTTTTTTTCTGTAAACGAGCACCAATACCTTCTAGTTTGCCACTCATACTTATGTCGAATTTTTCTTTTTCTTCTGGAGCAAAGTAAAAAGTATGTGGGTCAAACTGCGTTACAATTGAATTTAAGTATACCTCAAACCAATCTTCGCGATCTAAATCACTCACAAAATCAAAATAATCATCTAAATTTTTTATGGCTGATTCTCTTGATTCTTTTTCTAATTGTTCAAATGATTTGGCAGTATAGTTAGGGTCTTTTGCTTTTTTTTCATCTTCTAACTTTTGCTTGTCTACAATAGAAGCTAGTGTAGAAAGCTTAATTTGTAATCGCCATCTGTTTTTTAATTCATTATAATTTTTTGAAAATTCAATCTTCTCAGAATCAATGTCTATAGATTCATCTGTATTAAAGTTGAAAGGTTTATTGTTCAAAGCTCTGTAAATTACTTTGGCTTCGTTCATTCTCTTTTGAAGCCTTTCATAGACAAGATTAAAGAAACTCAGATTTCGAGCTTGTATCATGTCATCAATTTGATACTCAAAATTTTTAAATTCACGAATGTCTGATTCTATAAAAAAACGTTTAGAAGGATCTAAAGCATCAATAAAATTTTCGAATACATTTTTTGAGAAATTGTCATTGATAGTAGCGGGGGAGTAATGATAAACTTCTAATACGCTTACAATAGCGTCTAGTAGAACTCGATCTTTTTCTGGGTCCTCAGTTTTAAATTTTGGTTTAAAACTCCATAATACAGCTGATACCGCTACTATGAGCAGTAATAATTTGTAATTCTTTTTCATAAATGTCCAGATTGTATCCATATCTAATACTAAAATACATAAAAAATTATGCGAATATAAAATTGATGGTATAATTTTTTGTTAAAGCTACAAAATTAGTTAGAACAATTTAAATTCCTTACTTTAGCAAGACTTTTTTATGTTTTAAATAAATGAAAAAACCACTTATATTAGTAACTAATGATGATGGGATCACCGCTCCTGGCATACAAAAATTAGTAGAAATAGTTAAAGAAATAGGAAATGTAGTTGTAGTAGCTCCTGACAGTCCTCAAAGCGGGATGGGCCATGCAATTACCGTAAATAGTACTTTGTACTTAAATAAAATATCTGCTGATGGAGCAGAAGTGCTAGAATATACAACTTCAGGAACACCCTCTGATTGTGTCAAGCTGGCAAAAAATGAAATAATCAATGAGTCTATTGATTTATGTGTGTCAGGGATTAATCATGGATCTAACTCTGCTATTAATGTAATTTATTCAGGAACGATGAGCGCGGTTATAGAAGCAGGAATAGAAGGAATTCCTTCTATAGGTTTTTCTTTATGTGATTTTTCGTGGAATGCTGATTTTAGTGCTGTTAAACCTTATGTTGTAAAAATTATCCAGCAGGTTTTACAGAATGGATTGCCTAAAGGAGTTGTTTTAAATGTCAATTTTCCCAAATTACCCGCTCCTGATATAAAAGGAATCAAAATCGGACGCCAAGCAAAGGCTAAATGGGTTGAAAAATTTGATAAAAGACAATCGCCTTTTGGAAAAGACTATTACTGGTTAGCGGGTGAATTTGTTTGTGAAGATGTAGGTCAGGATACAGATGAATGGGCATTGGCTAATGGATATGTTTCTATTGTGCCTATTCAGTTTGATTTAACAGCTTATCATGCTATTCAAGAACTTAATAATTGGAAATGGGATGAATAAAATAGAATTGTTAAAAGGAACTTTGATAGGCTTTTTATCTACTTTTATAGGTGTTTTTTTGTTCTTTGAACTTTTTACAAATTATAGTTTTGGTGCTGGAATTACTCAAATGAAATCGTTGGGTTTCTTAGGTAAAATAATTACTCTTGGAGCAATACTTAATATGGTTGCCTTTTTTGGATTGTTAAAGTTAAATAAAGAATTAATGGCTAGAGGAGTGGTTTTGGCTACTATCCTTCTAGCAATTTTTACACTTTTTGTATAGATGAAATATTATATTATAGCAGGCGAGGCCTCTGGAGACCTACATGGAGCCAATTTAATGAAAGCACTTTATAAAGAGGATTCTAGTGCAGATATTCGTTTTTGGGGAGGTGATCTAATGCAACAAGTTGGAGGTGTATTAGTAAAGCATTATCGTGATTTGGCTTTTATGGGATTCATAGAAGTAATAATGAATTTAAATACAATACTAAAAAATCTTAAATTTTGTAAAACAGATATTTCTAATTTTAAACCAGATGCTATTATTTTTATAGATTATCCTGGATTTAATATGCGAATTGCCAAATGGGCAAAAGCGTTAGGAATAGCCACGCACTATTATATTTCACCTCAAATTTGGGCTTGGAAAGAAAGTAGAATTCATGCCATAAAGAGGGATATAGACCAAATGTATGTAATATTGCCTTTTGAAAAAGACTTTTATGAAAAAAAGCACAACTATGAAGTTCACTTTGTAGGGCATCCTCTTTTGGATGCTATTAAAAACAGGGCGAAAACGGATGAATTTTCGTTTAGGAAAGAATTTAATTTATCCTCAAAGCCAATTATTGCATTGCTGCCAGGAAGCCGAAAACAAGAAATTACTAAGATGCTTTCTGAAATGTTAGGAGTGGTTAGCCATTTCCCAGAGTACCAATTTGTAATTGCAGGAGCTCCAAGTCAAGAATTTGTTTTTTATGAAAAATTCATAGATAAACAATCTATTCAATTTATCCCTAACAGAACGTATGATTTATTAAGTATTTCAGCTGCTGCTTTAGTAACTTCAGGAACGGCTACTTTAGAAACGGCTTTGTTTAAAGTGCCAGAAGTCGTTTTGTATAAGGGAAGTGTTATTTCTTATCAAATAGCTAAGCGGATTATTACTCTGAAATATATATCTTTAGTGAACTTGATTATGGATGCACCTGTGGTGACAGAATTAATACAAGATGAATGCAATTCGGATAGAATCAAACAAGAATTAAAACAAATTTTAGAAGGAAATGGACGACAGAAAATGTTAGCCTCTTATGAGGTATTAGAAACAATTTTAGGGGGAAGTGGTGCTAGTATGAACACAGCCCAATTGATAGTAGAAAGTGTTTCTAAAAAAAAACAGTTTCTTTATGGTGCTTTGGATAAATAAAAACATTAAAATTCTAAAAGAATAGATGTTATTTTACAGATAAAGAAAATTAATTTAATTATTATTTGAAATGAAACTGTATCAATTTCCATTAATAAAGTCGGTTTTTTGGTTTATTATCGGGATTGTACTGTTTCATTTTTTTATATTTCATTTTCTTGTATTAATTTCTGTTTGGATCTTTTTAGTTTTAGGGAGTTTACTCCTTTCGGTTGGTTTTTATAAAAAAAGAAAAGATCAATTAGGTATTTCAATTCTTATTTCATTGGTTTTTACGGTAAGTGGCGTTTTAATTTCTATGCTTCATCAAGATTCTTTTAGATTGAGTCATTTTACTCATCTTAATGGGTATGATAAAAAGATTGGTATAAAAGCAGTGGTTTATGAACGTTTAAAAAGTACTTCCACTAAGCAGCGATATGTGATTTCTATTCAATCTGTGAATCAAAAACCATGTTCAGGTAAGATAATTTTGAATGTGAATAAGGAAGGGAAAAAGAACCCTAGATTAATTGTAGGTGCTGTATTGTTAATAAGAGGTATGATACATCCGATTCAATCAACACTCAATCCAGGACAATTTGATTATGCGTCTTATCTTAAAAAGAAAAATATATACGGTCAGTTATATGCTGAACAGGAAGATTTTAAAGTATTAAAGACCTCAGCCAAATCTATTCGTTATTATACTGCTAGATTTAGAGATCGGATTATAAATACATTGCAAAACAATGGTTTCCCCGAAAGAGAATTGGCTGTTTTAACCGCTTTAGTTATTGGTCAACAACAAGGAATAGATGAACATTTAATAAAAAATTATCAGTATGCTGGGGTTATACATATACTTTCAATATCCGGTTTGCATGTAGGTATTCTTTATCTTTTATTAGATTTTATTTTGACTGTTTTTTTGAAGGATAAAAGATACAGCTTGCTTAAGCTGTTTTTTCTTTTATTAGGATTATGGGGATTTGCCTTTGTAGCAGGTCTAGCAGCATCTGTTGTACGATCTACAGTTATGTTTAGTATAATTGGAATTGGAGCAAGCAGTAAAAAGCAAGTTAATATATATAATACACTTGCTGCCTCTGTATTGATTATTCTAATTGTTCAGCCTGCTTTTCTTTTTGATATTGGATTTCAACTTAGTTATTTGGCTGTTCTTTCTATTGTAAGTATGCAACCTATTGTAATTAAATTATGGAATCCAAGTAATCAAGTTTTGAACTTTTTTTGGAAATTATTTGTTGTTTCTCTCGTAGCCCAAATAGGAACTCTGCCATTAAGTTTGTATTACTTTCATCAAATCCCAGGTTTGTTTTTTGTTGCCAATCTTTTAGTAATACCTCTATTAGAATATATCATCATGCCTTTAGGAGTATTGGTTGTTTTGTTAGCTTATATAGATGGAACCTTCGAAGGCCTTATCTGGGTTTTAGTGAAAATGATTCAAGTAATGAATACTATAATAGAAAGTATTGCCTCTTTTGAAGAGTGTATATGGAAAGGAATCCCTTTTTCTTTTGATTTAATGCTTGTGAGTTATCTAATTATTATAACATTTTTTATTTGGGTGCAAAAACCTAGTTTTACAAAAATAGTGTTCTTTTTAGGGTTTTTATTGTTGTTTCAATCTGTTTTATTATTAAAAAAAATAGGAGCAAGCTATCAGGAGAAACTTATTGTTTTTCATTTGCCTAAACAAAAGTTGATAGGTGTTAGTAAAAACGGTACAACTGTTGTCTATAGTGATAGTGCAATAAGAAAAGGAAGTTATTTAGAACGTGTTTTGAATGATTATCAGGTGGAAACGGTTAATGAAAAGTTAGTAAAAAAAAATAAAAAGCAATGTGTTTTTTGGATTTCAGGTAAAAAAGTATTACTTATTGATTCGGATGATTGTATACGAAATAAAGTAAAGGTGGATTTTTTGATAGTATCAAATTCACCTAGAATAAATTTAGAGCGCGTGATAGCTATGTACCATCCTCAAAAGATTATAGCTGATGGGTCTAATTTTAAGAGTTATGTAAAATGCTTTCAAAAAACTTGTTTAAAAAGAAAAATCCCTTTTCATAATACATTTGAAAAGGGATCTTGTATAATTGAGTAAGAATTTATTTTTTTTGTTTTTTGTTAGATGTGTAACTGTTAATAATTTTATTAGCACCCTCTATCCATACGGTTGGACCACCAGCCACATAGCCGGAACTGCCTAATTGTTGGAAATTTATTTTTCCTTCTTTTTCTTGTGCTTGTACAAACCATACTGTTGGGTAACCTTGAACTTGAAATAATTGTTGTAATTGTGCGTTTTGAGTTTTTAATTCAGTTGGTTGCTCTGTTCTTCTTGGAAAATCTAATTCTACTAAAACTACATTTTCTTTTGCCCATTTTTCAAATTCAGGGGTTTTAAAAACTTCTTTTTGCAAACGAATACACCATCCACACCAATCGCTACCTGTAAAAAAGAAGAATAATGGTTTGTTTTGTTTTTTGGATAAGGCGACTGCTTTTTTTACATCGGTATGCCATTCTAAATTTTTATCTTCTGTTGGTTTTAGGACAAAACTCATAATAAAGAATGATAAAAGTGTAGCGAATATTATTTTTGTAATTTTCATAGGGTTAATTTTTTAAAATTCGTAATAATTCGGTAGGGTCCTTAGCCCCTTCGATTACTTCTTTTATATTGCCTCGAGTATCTAATATATAAAGAGTAGGATAACTAGGAACTTTAAGATATTTAGTTAATTCATGTGTGCTATTGCGTCCTTTTCGTTCAGGATCATAATTTGGGTTGTCAAAAGAATTTCCCATATAGTTTATTCTTGAATTTCCTTCGGCATTAAATTTGACGGCATAGTAATTTCGATTGATGTATTCTGCTACATCAGCATCTTGAAAAGTACCCTTATCCATCATTTTACAAGGAGTGTGCCAATCAGTATAAACATTCAAGAAAATAGGTTTAGCAACTCTTTTTTGTTTTGCTAAGGCATCATCAAGAGATAACCAATTGATATCTTGGGCATATAAGCTAAAACTGCTAATGGTGAATAATAATATGAGTAAAGTTCTCTTCATGTTTGTTTTTTACGTTCTTAACAGCAAAAATAATGCCGAATTTATGAAATTATTTCACGTCTTGCATTAGTTTTTTTATTAATGGTGAAATAACTATCAAAACCACCCCTGCTATTAGAGCATATAAGGCCAATGTATAATACCCATCTGTGTAAGATTGTAGCTTTGAGGCTAATGTGGTTCCTGTATTTGATTGCGAAATTTCAGCACCTAGCTTTCCAGCCGCTAATTGTCCAAAAGCACTGGCTAAAAACCATAATCCCATCATCATGCCAAACAACCTTTTAGGAGATAATTTGGTGATAATAGACATACCTATTGGGCCTAAACACAGTTCGCCTATGGTTGTAATAAAATAGGCAAAAGTAAACACATTTAATGAAGCAACTCCATTAGAGTCCGCAAAAAACTTCGTTGAATAAAAAAGATAAAAAGAAGCCGAAAGGAATAAAAAACCAATACCAAATTTGATCAGTGTATTGGGTTCTAATTTTCTTTTAGATAATCCTAACCATAGGAGTCCTATAAGAGGACTCAAAAGGATAACAAAAAAAGTGTTTGAACTGTTATTTACGACGTTAGGATCTATCGTAAAACCAAATAGGTTGTTGTTTAAATTATCTTTAGCAAATAAGGATAATGATCCACCGCTTTGTTCATAGATTGCATTGAAAAGAAAATAGAAAAAAATAAATGAAAAAGCAGCTATTAATTTTTTTTGTAAACTGGAATCCCCTAGCTTTATTAATTCATATACAAAATAGCCAATAGCAATAATTCCAATTGTATACATAAAATAATCCGTATAGTCTGTATTAATAACCATACTGTAGATAAAAGGAATACTAAGTAGTGATCCTAAATATACGGATATTTCTCGTATTTTTCTTTTGTTGTCAGGCAATCCTATTAGTGGAGAATCACCAATAGGACCTAAATGTTTTTTTGTAAATAAAAAGGTAATCAAACCAGCTATCATTACAACGGCTGCTGCTAAAAAACAGAGAGTCCAAGAATGGTATTTGCCTAAATAGATACATAAAGCACCTCCTAGAAGCCCCCCAATGTTAATTCCTGCATAAAACATACCGTATCCTGCATCTCTCCGAGGATCTTTTTCATCATATAGTTCCCCAACCATAGAGGATATGTTAGGTTTAAAAAAACCAGTTCCTATAATAGAAAAGGCAATGCCATAATAGAACATTTGCTGTGGAGAAAAGGCAATGAGAAGGTTTCCTAAAATCATTACAATACCTCCAAAGAAAAGAGATTTTTTAAAACCTAAAACTTTGTCAGCAAAAATACCTCCAATAAAGGTAAAGGCATAAACAAAGGCTTGAATAGCACCATATTGTAGGTTTGCAGCATGATCTTTAAGTAATAGTTGGTCTACCATAAAAAAAGTAAGCACACCTCGCATACCGTAAAAACAAAAGCGTTCCCACATTTCTACTGTGAACAAATACCACAATTGTTTAGGGTATTTTCCTTCAAAATTTTGAATTTCTTCTATTGTTGTTGACATAGTTTAAGATTGAAATTAGTTCATTCCTTTTTCTTTCATAACAGCATTTAATTTTTTTAGGATGGATAGCCCTAATATAGTTGCAAATAATAATAATAATATATTTACAATAAAGAAATTAGCTTTGTTTTCATAATCATACCACATACTAGCTAACACACCTGAAAGTTTGTTGCCAATAGAAATAGATAAGAAGAATCCTCCCATCATTAAGGCTGTAAGTCTTGGTGGGGCTAATTTAGATACAATAGATAATCCCATAGGGGATAGGCAAAGTTCACCGATGGTAATAACACCATAAGTACCTACTAGCCATAAAGGAGATACTTTTATAGAACCATTACTTCCAGCATATACAGCAGCTACCATAACCAAGCAGGAAAGGGATGAGATAAACAGTCCTAGTACAATTTTAGAAGGAGTACTTGGTTCTCTGTTTTTACGACGTAGCATAACAAAAAAACCAACTACTACTGGAGTAAGTAAGATAATCCATCCAGGATTTACGGATTGAAATAATTCAGTGTTGATAAGGGAGATTTTTTGATTAGGATTTTTTTCTAATTCAGCTAGTTTTTCTGGAGCTTCATTTTGAAAATAAACATCCTTTCCTTGTGTTTTAATTGGATCGCCATTTTCATCTTTTTGTGCTTGGAATTGGTGATCGTATTTTTGAACTTCTTTTGTCGCAAAATCTTTTTGATCTACTAGATAAATAGAAGATAAGACTTTTTCAGTAGAACCTGTAACTTGTCTATCAGTATAATAATTTGCCCAACGTGTTAAGGCTGTTCCATTTTGTTTAAAGACAGCCCAAAATAACATACCTACGGCAAAAATGGCAAGTAGGGCACCTAAAGGGCGTTTGTCTTCAGAGTTAGCTTTTAGATACAAACTAACATAAAAGATAATAACAGGTATACAAGCAAAAATAAAAGCATCTGTAGAATCTGATTTAAAAATATTACCAGGAATTATCCAACCGATAGCCCCACATATAATAGCTGGTAAGAATACTTTTCCTAAAATACTAGCTAGTGATATATCACCTTCTTGAACAGGTTTCGTAATGTTTGCATGCTCTAGGTGTTTTCTCCCTAATGTGAAAATAATTAAACCTAAAAACATTCCAATACCAGCAGTAATAAATGCAGCACTCCATCCGTACTGATTACGCATAAAAGCAGCTATGATGTTGCATAAGAAGGCACCTATATTTATTCCCATGTAAAAAATATTATATCCAGCATCTTTATTTGCAATATATTTTTCATCAGTATATAAGTTTCCAACCAAAGTAGAAATACTTGGTTTAAAGAATCCGTTTCCAATAACAATTAATGCCATTGAAATATAAAACGTAGTTAGGTCTTGAAACCCCAATCCTATGTATCCTAGTCCCATTAGGGTGCCACCTAAGTATACAGATTTAAAATAACCTAAATAACGATCAGCCATGTACCCTCCCAAAAAAGGAGTTAAATAGGTTAATGCTATAAAACTGCCAAATATATCATCTGCATGTTTATCACTAAAAGCCAATCCTCCTGTAGTAGTAGGATCAATCATGTATAAGACAAAGATGCCAATAATCAGATAATAACCAAAACGTTCCCACATTTCAGTAAAAAACAAAAATAATAATCCTTTAGGGTGTTTATTTTTCATGTGAATTAGTATTTAAAAAGCCCGCAACAATTTTGTTACAGGCTTGAAAGATATAAAATATTTTAATAAATTATCTATTTTCTACAGATAAGTCAATCTCGTCTTTATGATCCTCTTGCATCATCTTTTGCAACCAAGAACTTAATATAAATAAAATACCTGCTGCTATACCTGTCATAATGATGAATAGCATAAAGAATTCATATAAATTAGTGATTTGAAACCCTAAGAATGAAGGATAGACTAATGGCTCTGTTGATCCTGCTTCTTGTATTGGTGGTATTAGTGAAGATAAAGTACCAGCAAACTTATTTGCGGCAGCATTTGCTAAAAACCAGGTTCCCATTAATAAAGAAGATAATCTTAAAGGAGCTAATTTAGATACCATAGATAAACCAATTGGAGAAAGACATAATTCGCCAATTGAGTGAATGATGTATAAACCAATTAGCCACCACATAGAAACTTTTTCATCCATTCCAAGACCTTTAACAGCTATAGCAATTACGCCATAACCTAAAGCTACCAATGTTAAACCTAATGCCATTTTTTTAGGAGAAGAAGGCTCTGCATTACGCTTGTATAAAAAACCCCATACGATTGACATTACTGGAGCTAATAAGATTACAGCTAGAGGATTTACAGATTGGAAATAAGATGCTGGCATTTCCCATCCTAACAAATTTCGGTTGGTTTGTCTGTCAGCAAAAAGGGTTAAAGAAGCTCCTGCTTGTTCAAAAGCACCCCAGAAAAAGATTACGAAGAAAGCTAAAATAAAAATTACTAAAATTCTATTTCTTTCTACACTTGTTAAGCTTTTATCTGTTAAAATAATTAAAGGCATTACTACCATTGAACCATAAATAAAATAGCCAATAATATCCGTATCTGTATTGAATAATTGCTTGAAGTTAAGCATGAAAAAAACAATACCAATAGATCCTATTATATATAAAATGTTCTTTATATCTAATTGCTTAACGGGCAGACCTATTTCTTTTCCTTCTTCAGAAACTAAATATTTTTTTTGAAATAATGCAAAAAATATTAAACTCATAAACATACCAATACAAGCAGCTAAGAATCCCCATTTGAAATCCATCGAACCACACACTAAAGGAGAAAAGAATGCTCCTAAGTTAATTCCCATATAAAAAATAGTAAAAGCACTATCAATACGACGATCATTTGCGGGATATAACTGACCTACCATAGTTGAAATGTTAGGTTTAAAAAAACCGTTACCAATAATAATAGCAGTAAGTCCTAACCACATTAATGCAACGCCTCCGTTAGCACCGGTTGTGGCACTTAAAAACATGAAGAACTGACCAATAGCCATTAGTAATCCTCCAATCATGATACTTCTCCTATTCCCTAAGAATTTATCACAAAGATATCCTCCTAAGAGAGGAGTTAAATATACAAGTCCTGTATAGCTTCCGTAAATTTCAGAGGCTTCCGCATCTTTCATTAATAAGATTTTGGTCATGAATAGAATGAAAATAGCTCTCATTCCGTAGTAACTAAATCGTTCCCACATTTCTGTAAAGAACAAGAAATACAGTCCTTTAGGATGTCCTTGTTTTGCTGTTTCGCTCATTTTATAGTTTTTGGTTAGTAAAATATTTAAATTATAGTTTTTCTTTTATGAAATGGGTCATCTTAGTATACAGCTGTAAACGTGTTTTGCCTCCATAAATGCCGTGGTTTTTATCTGGATAAATGGCCCAATCAAACTGTTTGTTAGCCTGTACTAAAGCTTCTATCATTTTCATTGTGTTTTGTACGTGTACGTTGTCATCAGCCGTACCATGGATTAATAAAAAGTTTCCTTTTAATTTATTTACGTGTGTAATGGGAGAATTATTATCATAGCCCCCTGCGTTTTCTTGAGGCGTTTGCATATAACGTTCTGTATAAATACTATCATAATACCTCCAAGAAGTTACAGGTGCAACAGCTATAGCTGTTTTAAACACATCGGCTCCTTGAAAAATACAATTAGATGCCATAAATCCTCCAAACGACCAGCCAAATATACCAATTCTAGTTTTATCTACGTAAGAATAGTTTCCTATTACTTTTGCCGCGTCTATTTGGTCTATGACTTCATATTTTCCTAATTCTTTGTACGTACATTTTTTAAATTCAGCTCCTTTAAAACCTGTTCCACGTCCGTCTACACATACTATAATGTAGCCTTGTTGTGCTAACATTTTGAACCAGTAATCATCATTGGTATTCCACTTGTTCGCTACTTGTTGTGAACCAGGGCCTGAATATTGAAACATGAATACAGGATATTTTTTTGAGGTATCAAAATTTGTTGGCTTAATTATCCAAGTATTTAATTTATGTCCTTTTTCTGTTATGAGTTCAAAGAATTCTTTTGAAGGCAGGTTGTAATTTGTTAATTTCTCTTCTAGTTTTTCGTTAGAAGCAATAACTTTAATTTCTTTTCCCGTCTTAGAATCGTTTAGAGTGTACTTTGGTGCGTTTTTAGCACTAGAATAGGAATTAATAAAGTACTGAAAGTTAGGGCTAAAAGTAGCTGTATTCGTTCCCGTTTGGGATGTTAAACGGGTTTTATTGCTTCCGTCAATTTTTATAGCATATACATCACGATTGATAGAACCATTTTCAACAGACTGATAATAAATCATACTATTTTTTTCGTCAAAACCGTAATAGTGAGTTACTTCCCAAGGGCCTTTTGTTATTTGTTTTTTTAACTTACCTGTTTTGTCATAATGATAAATATGATTAAAACCCTCTTTTTCAGAAGTCCAAATAAAACTATTGTCTTTTAAAAATGTCAAATTATCAGTTACATCTACGTATGCTTTATCTTTTTCGTTAAGAACAACTTTAGTGGTTCCTGAATTTCCATCTACAAATAACAGGTCTAAATTGTTTTGATGGCGATTTAAAATTTGCGCACTCAACGTGTTAGGGTCATTAGTCCATTTTATACGAGCAATATAAAAATCGTTGTAATTATCTAAATTAATTTTTTTCGTTATTCCTGTTTTTATATCGTAGATATGCAAAGAAACTAGAGCGTTTTTTTCACCTGCTTTCGGATACTTAAAAACAGATTGTAGCGGATATAGACCTTCATTGTATAGATCCATTGAAAATTGAGGGACATCTGTTTCATCAAAACGGATAAAACCTATTTTATTAGAATCTAAATTCCAATCATAAGCTTTTACAAACGAAAATTCTTCTTCGTATACCCAATCTGTTACACCGTTAATAATATTATTTTTCTTGCCATCAGTTGTAATTTGGGTATGTTTTTTTAAAGCTATATCGTAGAAATATAAATTGTTTTGGTAAACATAGGTTATTTTTGAACCATCAGGTGAAAAGCTAGGTTCTTGTACTTTGTAATCGGTTAATTGAGTTAACGATTTTGTGGTAGTATCATAAATAAAATAATCAGCTACGAAAGAATGACGAAAAATTTGTTCACTATTATTTGCAATCAATATTTTTTTTTCGTCCTTACTAAAAGTATATTGGTCAATCCCCTCTAATTGACTAAAGTTTTTGCTATCTATTAGTGTAGCTACTTTAGTTAAGGTGGCAAAATCATACAAATTAATTTGTGAAGATTTAGACGTTTTATCAAAATCTAAAACAGTATATTGATTTGTGTTTTTCATGGCTTCTAAAGCAGTCATACCTTGTGCTCTAAAGGCTCCAGACCAAATTTCTTCTAAGGATACTTGTTTTTGAGCTATCGCTGAAAATGATACCAAAAACAATACTAAAACGGATGTAATTTTGTTTTTCATTTTTTAGTTGATATAAAAAATCGCCCAATTTTAGTGAAAAAAAACTAAACAATAGCGGATTTTTTTGTTAAAAGCTAATTTTGACCATCTGAGCAATGGTTCTGGTTGTGGCTTTATGGTGTAAAATTATTACTTTTGTTCCGTAAAATACTCGTTATAGAAACAATAAGGATTGATGTTAATTCCAGCATTAAAAAGGAAGGATGGTATTTTAAACCTTGTTTTTTTAATGAATCAAAGAGAATTAGTCAATTAGAGAGAATAAAATTTCATGGTTACTATCAATAGAATGTACCATGTTCGTAAAAGAAATGACATCTAGGAAGTAAGTACTTTTGATAATTATATTTATAACGAAAAGGAATTGTTGATTTTGAAATAAAAGATGCCGCTCTTTTGAACGTTTAGAAAAAATAAATTTGGGGGCTTTAAAAAAGATTTAATAAGCCTAAATAGATAAAGATAGTTGTTTGTTTTAAAAGGAGTTGGATAAGCAATTATTCATAAAAAAGATTTAATTAGAATATAAAATTAGTGATGATTGTAAAATTATCACTATAAATAGCATTATTAAGAATAAAGAAAACACTAGTAAATAAAATGACTAAAACAGTTAGCGGATTTTCAAAATTATCAAAGGAAGAAAAAATCAACTGGATAGTTGAAACCCATTTTTCAAATTCAGAAGAAACAAAAAGAATCATTAAACAATATTGGAATGATGATACGAACTTACAAAAATTACATGATGAATTTATTGAAAATACAATTACTAACTTTTACTTACCATTAGGAATCGCACCTAATTTCATAATTAATGGAAAGAATTACAGTATTCCTTTTGCCGTAGAAGAAAGTAGTGTAGTAGCTGCTGCCAGTAAGTCTGCTAAATTTTGGTCAGACCGTGGCGGATTTAAAACGACTGTTATTAATACCGAAAAAATAGGGCAAGTCCATTTTATTTATCAAGGAGATAAACAAAAATTAGAAACTTTTTTTGATACAATCAAATCGAAATTTTTTCTCGAAACGGAAAGTATTACTAAAAATATGCAAAAACGCGGTGGTGGAATTTTAGAGGTTGTACTTCGTGATAAAACAGCTGATTTAGAAAACTATTATCAGTTACACGCTACTTTTGAAACAAAAGATTCAATGGGCGCTAACTTTATTAATTCCTGTTTAGAGCAATTTGCTAAAACATTAAAAAAGGAAGCACAAGTATTTGAAATATTTTCAGAAGAAGAAAAAGACATCACAATCGTGATGAGTATTTTATCTAATTATGTTCCAAATTGCTTAGTTCGCGCAGAAGTTTCTTGTAAAGTAGAAGAATTACGTGAGAAAACTATTGAAAATCCACAAGAGTTTGCTGAAAAATTTGTGCAAGCAGTTCGTATAGCAGAAATAGAGCCGTACCGTGCCGTTACACATAACAAAGGGATTATGAACGGAATAGATGCTGTGGTAATTGCTACAGGTAATGATTTTAGAGCAATAGAGGCAGGAGTTCATGCTTATGCTTCAAAAGAAGGAAAATATTCTAGTCTGTCTCATGCCAAAATAGAAAATGGTGTTTTTACTTTCTGGATGGAAATTCCTCTGGCATTAGGAACAGTAGGAGGATTAACTACTTTGCATCCTTTAGTCAAAATAGCTTTAGAAATGTTAGAAAAGCCATCGGCTCAAGAATTGATGCAGGTGGTTGCAGTGGCTGGTTTAGCTCAAAATTTTGCCGCATTGCGTAGTTTAACTACTACAGGGATTCAGCAAGGACACATGAAAATGCACTTGATGAATATTTTAAACCAATTTCAAGCTACTGAAGAGGAACGAAAAAAAGTGGTGAAATACTTTGAGAAAAATACGGTTTCGCATAGTTCCGTTGTAGATTATCTAGCTGAAATTAGAAAGTAAAGAACTTTTTTGCAAATGACTATGAGACAAACTTTTTATAGCAACGGTAAACTATTGATTACAGGAGAATATGTAGTTTTAGATGGTGCTCAAGCTTTAGCATTGCCTACAAAGTTTGGACAAAATTTGATAGTTGAAGAAGGATCGCCTAATACTTTTGAGTGGACTAGTTACGATAGTGATGGTAGTATCTGGTTTGAGAGTTCTTTTAGTTTTCAAGAGGTTCTAACTAAAAAAGAATTTCAAGAGGATAAGATAAAGACAACATTAGTGGAAATACTACATCACGGATACTTGTTAAATAAAGATTTTTTTAAAAAGCATTCAGGATATAAAATAAAAACAGAACTAACTTTTCCAAAACTTTGGGGTTTAGGAACTTCTTCAACACTAATAAATAATATTGCTCAATGGTTAGAGATTGATGCTTTTACATTGCTTAAAAATAGTTTTGGAGGGAGTGGATATGATATTGCATGTGCGAAATATTCTTCTCCGATAACTTACCAACTTATTGATGAAAAACCCCATGCTATAGAAACTGATTTTTTTCCAGATTTCAGAGATCAAATTTATTTCGTTTATTTAAATCAAAAACAAAATAGTCGAACTGCAATTAAGAAATATAATGAGAAAAAAGTTGATATAGCGACCATAATACCAACGATTAATGCACTTACTCAGGAAGTTATAAATGCTGCTGAAATAGAAAGTTTTTCTAAGGCATTGCAATTACACGAAATCCAAATGAGTGCCATTTTAGAGCAACAAACTGTAAAAGAGGTACTTTTTACAGATTTTAATGGAATGGTTAAAAGTCTAGGAGCTTGGGGAGGGGATTTTGTTATGGTTGTTTCAAATGAAAACCCTTTATCTTATTTTTTAGACAAAGGGTATCCTGTAGTTCTGTCTTATAAAGATATTATTTTATAATTTTTCTAATTC
Organism: Flavobacterium columnare; assembly: GCF_014844295.1. NCBI lineage: Bacteria > Pseudomonadati > Bacteroidota > Flavobacteriia > Flavobacteriales > Flavobacteriaceae > Flavobacterium > Flavobacterium columnare. The sequence goes on along the minus strand of NZ_CP054494.1, from coordinate 1,190,231 downwards.
ACGTTCCGCTTTTTTTACTTTTTTATCTTGGTTAGCAGCTTTTTCACGCATTTTTTCTATTTTTTTATTCCACTTTTCAATGTCTAGAGGAGATAGCTTTCCTTTTTGGTTGAGTTTGTCAAATTTTTTCTGTTCTTTTTCAATATCTTGATTGATTTCTTCTTGTTTGTCACGTGCTTTTGCTAAATTTTTTTTGACTTCTTCTATTTTTTTGCGTTCTTTTTCAGCTTTTTCAAGCTGTTTTTCCATTCTTTTTTTGTCCTTTTCTAATTGTTCTATTCTACGTTGTTCTTCTTTAACTCGATCAGCTTCTGCTTCTTTCAATGCTTTTTCTGCTTTTAGTGTTTTTTCCTTTTCTTTTGCTATTTTTTTAGCTTCTTTTTCTGCTTCTTTTTGAGCGTGTAACTCACTTAATTTTATCTTAGCAATAGAATCTTCTTTTTTACTGATTAATTGTTTTTCGGATTGAGAAAGTATATTTTCTTGTGCTTGTATTCCTATACAGGTAAGAATAAATATTCCTGAATAAATAAATTTTAAGTTCATAATATTTTTTTAAAAATTAGCTCCTACTTTTCTGTTTGAGGTTACTAAATTTACAAATATTATTTTAAAAATTATGAATAAAATGAAAGGGGTTTTTATTGTATTTATAGTATTGCAACTGCTTGTGTTGAGTTGTAAAAAAGAAGAAGAACTTGAGGAGGCTAATTTTATACATCAGGAAAAAAAATCCGATTTTTTATTGCCAGAATCTAAAAAAGGACAGGTAATAGATCATAACTACTATTCTTTATCTTATAGAGAAGAGCATGAACAGGCAGAATGGGTAGCGTATTGGTTAAATCGGAAAGATGTTGTGTCTATACATCGTAAAAGGCCTTATTTTATAAATGATCCGATGATTGTAAGTAGATCAGCTAGTTGGAAAAATTATATTCGTTCTGGATATGATCGAGGTCATTTGTGTCCTGCGGGAGATAGGCGATTTTCGAAGCAAGCTTTTGAAGAAACATTCTATACCTCTAATGTTACTCCTCAAAAAAAGGATTTTAATGCAGGAATATGGAATCGCTTAGAACAAAAGGTACGATATTGGGCAAAGAAATATAATGAATTGTATGTGGTTACAGGAGGTGTTTTATCTCAAAAATTAAATCATATCGGAAAAGAAAATGTTACAGTACCAAATTATTTTTATAAAATAGTATTAAATAAGCGAGGAGATACCTATCATGGAATTGCTTTTTTACTACCACACGAGGATTCAGATCGTCCGCTTTATGAATTTGTTGTGTCAATAGATAAAATAGAACAATTAACAGAAATTGATTTCTTTCCAAAACTTCCTGATGAGATAGAAAATAGATTAGAAAGAAATCAAAGTTATAGAGAGTGGCGTTTTTAAAAAACTACCACTCATTTACTTTATTAGCATCCATTTTTAAAAAGACAAAGAGTAAAATGGTAAAAGCCCATAAGCTAGATCCTCCATACGAAAGAAAGGGTAGTGGAACTCCAATGGTTGGAAAAATACCAATAACCATAGCTATATTTACAAAATAATGTGTAAATAAAATAGAAGCTACTCCATATCCATAAATTCGACTAAATTTAGTGCGTTGATTTTCTGCTAAATATAAAATACGAAGCAATAATCCAGCAAATAATAAAACGACTATGGTTGAACCTATAAAGCCCCATTCTTCTCCAACAGTAGTAAAAATATAGTCCGTATGTTGTTCGGGAACAAAGTTTCCCTTGGTTTGAGTGCCTTCTAACCAGCCTTTTCCTAACAGTCCACCTGATCCAATAGCTATTTCAGACTGATTGGTGTTGTAACCTATTCCTGCTAAATCAACTTCTTTTCCTAAAAGGATGTTAAAACGATCTCTGTGATGTTGTTGGAACACATTTTCAAAAACATAATTTACAGAAATACTAAAGCCTGACATTAGTAGAAAAACAATCGAACTAGCAACAATATTTCTTTTTACTGGTTTTGATTTGTAAAAATGCAGGATTACACCTGTTAAAGCAATAAGTACTACATATTGTGGTTTTAATAATAAAGACATGATAAAAAGAACAATAGCTCCTACGCCAGTCCATAGATACCAAGAAGGTAATCCTTCTCGATTGAGTACGAAAATCATGGTAATGAATATGAGCGCACTACCTGCATCTGGTTGAAGCATAATGAGGCCTACAGGTATAAAAAGGATAGAAAGACCTAATAACTGATGGTTGAAATTTTTTAGATTAATTTGACTATCGCTTAAAAATTTTGCCAGAGCTAAAGCAGTTGTTGATTTAGCAAATTCGGAAGGTTGTAAAGTAAAAGATCCAATAGCATACCAGCATCTTTGTCCTGCTATGGTTTTACCAGCAACAAACAATCCTATTAAGGTTAGTAGCGAAATTCCGTAAAGAACACTCGAAAAACGTTCGTAAAATTTAGCTTCAATAGATAATACAACTATAATTACTAAAATAGTAAAAGATATAAAAATTAATTGTTTACCATAATTTTGCGTAATATCAAAAATGTAATTTGAATCAGGAGTTACATCAGCCGAATAGATGTTAGCCCATCCTATTAATACCAATAGGATATAAATTAATACTGTAATCCAGTCGATGTTTTTTCCAACACTTTGATGTCTCATTAATTTGTTTTTGTAACAGAGTTAGTAGTTTTTTCTAATGAATCTAGTTTTTGTTTTGCTTTGATTCTGTTTAAGGAATCTTTACGTAACCTAATTCTATACATGGAATCAATATATTTTCTAGTAAATTTGTTATATTGATGCTGAAGGCTTCTGTTGATGATGTTTTCTTCTCTAAATTTGTTAGTAATCTTTCCTTTTAGATATTTTTCAATCATAAGAGAAGTAATGGGGCCTGCAATGGTAGCTCCATAACCGCCATTTTCAACAAAAACGGCCATGGCTATTTTAGGGTTGTTTTTAGGAGCAAAAGCTACAAATATAGAATGGTCTTCTAATTGGACTTTTTTTCCGTTTATTCGTGCAAAATTTTCTGCGGTACCTGTTTTTCCACATATTTCAATACCTTCCACGCCTAAAAAATAAGCGGTACCTGTTTTAAATACTTCTGCCAAGCCTTCAATTACTGGAGGAAAGTGTTTTTTATTTATGGTAGTGGTGTGTTTGGTTCTAAATTTAGCGTCAATTGGTTGACCTTTTATTCTCTTAATGATATGAGGTGTGTAGTAATAGCCTTTATTAGCAATCGTTGCCATCATGTTGGCTAGTTGAATAGGAGTCATGAGTATTTCACCTTGTCCGATAGAGTTAGATACAATCATGGTCGATTTTAAACGACCGTTGGGGTAGTAACGTTCGTATGTTTTAGCGGTAGGAATATTGCCTTTTCTTCCCGTAGGTAAATCATATCCCATAAATTGGCCTAATCCAAAACTTCTTAAATGATCGCTCCAATAATCTACGCCTTTGGAAGCATTAGGAAACATACCAAGTGTTCTTAGATAGGTCGTTCCAAAGTAGGAATTGCATGATTTAGCTATCCCCATGTGTAACTTTCGCATACCTCCTCCGCAGTGACAACGCATAAATCGTCGACCGTAACTGAATCCGTGATGGCATCCTACAGCTGTTTCTGTGTTTATCGCGCCAGATTGAAGTCCAACTAGGGCTGTTAGGATTTTAAAAGGAGATCCTGGTGGATACTCAGCTAATAAACTTCTGTCGTACAAAGGTTTTGCTAAAGAATCATTGTATAATTTAGTGTAGTTTTTTGAACGCTGACGACCTACTAAAATAGCAGGGTCGTAAGTAGGAGCTGTTACTAAGCATAGTATTTCGCCTGTTTTAGGTTCAATAGCAATAATTCCTCCTCTTTTGTTTTTCATTAATAATTCACCATATTCCTGTAGTTTGGAATCAATGGTTAAGGTGATGTCTTTACCTTGAATGGCAATTGTATCGTATTTGCCTTCTTTATAAAGTCCAATTTCGCGGTTAAAACGATCGCGTTGGATATGCTTTACTCCTTTTTGACCTCTTAGTATTTCCTCATACATTTCTTCTACTCCTTGTTTGCCGAGTAAGTCACCACTTTTGTAATAAGGATTTTTAGTGATTGTGGCTTCATTAGCTTGTGTGATAAAGCCAAAAATATTAGCTCCATGATGAAATTGATAATCTCTTAAGGAGCGTTTTTGAATATAAAACCCATCAAATTTGCGTTCTTTTTCTTGAAAAGCAGCATACTCCATTTTATTTAATTGTCCCATAAATACAGAGGGGAGAAGAGGAGAATAAACTACCGCTTTTTCTAAACGTTTTAGAAAGTCTTTTTTAGTAATGTTTAATAGTTTGCAAAACTCGACTGTATCTAGTTTTTTTACTTCTCTGGGAACAACCATAATGTCATAAGAGGGTTGGTTGGCTACCAGTAAGTTGCCATTACGGTCATATATATATCCTCGTTCAGGATAATCGTATTTTATTTTAATAGAGATGTTTTCTGACTTTAGTTTTAGTTCATCATCTATTACTTGTAAATAAAAAAGCCTTGCTATGATTAGGATAGCAGAAACTATAATCATACCAGGTAAAAGAAGCTTTCTCATTTTTTAACGTTTGCTAGGCTTAAATAAATAAATAAATATAATGCTTACTATTAATGTAAATAGGGAAGCAAAAAGGGTACGGATTAGAGCATCTAACATAAACACGAATTTAAAAAATTCAAGTGTAAAAAGTACAAGATGATGCGTTATGATAGAAATTAGAATAAAAGTAAACCGTTCCGGAGATAATCGGTCGTTTATTCGTATTGTTTGATATTCGTAACTTAAACCGAATGCAAATTTAAAAAAGCTGGGTCTTAAATATGCTAATATTAAACAGGCAGTGGCATGAATACCTCCAGAATTATCAAAATAATCTATAGAAAGACCTAATAAAAAACTACTTACCAATAATCCCGCTTGATTCGTGTTGACAGGGTATAAAAGTATGAATAGAATGTATGGAAAGGGATTTATAAAGCCAAATAGGTTTATTTTGTTTAAAATAATTACTTGAACCGCAATTAGCAGGATAAAGCGAACGATATTTGATATAAGAGTACTATTCATCTTTTTTTACTGTTTCGGCTTCGAGTTTGTTGATTTCGGCGGCGTCTTTGTTTTTGATTATATACACATGATTTAAATTTGTCATATCAGTGAATAAACGAACATCTAGTGTGTAATAATTAGTTTCAGTATCCATGTAGATACGATCAATAATTCCTACAGGTATGTTTTCAGGAAAAATAGTTGAACGCCCACCAGTTACAATTGTATCTCCCTTTTTAACGCTTGCCAATCGAGGGATTTCAATGAGTTGAGCGTAGCCAGCATTTTTTGCTTTCCAGATCAAAGAACCAAAATGATTTGTCCTTTTGACTTTGGCATTTATTTTAGATTTTAAATTTAATATGCTTATTACCGTTGAATAGTTGGGAGATGTTTTTTCGATAACACCTACAATACCTTCACTACTAATTACTCCCATGTCTGGTTTTATACCTTTGATTGAGCCAGAACTAATTGTTAGATAATTTTCTGTTTTGTTGTATGAATTATTAACAACTCTAGATTGTATAACTTCGAGTTTGTCGTAACCTTTGATAGAATCTTTTGGTAGGATTGTAACACTATCTTTTTTATTAAAAAGTAGTTTTCTTAAAAAAGCATTTTCCTTTGCTAATTTGTTATTCTGATCTTGTAAGCTAAAATAGGTTTCTACTTCATTTACTTTTTCGTATACACTTCCTGTAACTGCATTGGCGGAATTTACCATTTGACTTCTATGGTAAGAATGTGATTGAATGGTAAGTGTTAACGAAAATACCAAAAGCAGCAAAAACAGCAACCGAGTGCTGTTTTTTATAATGAAATTTAGAATTTGCTGCATCGTAAAATAATAGTAAAGGTTGTTATACTATGTTGTGTTTGAAAAGCATTTATTTGATTAAAATGCTACGGAATCGGTTTAAATTTTTAAGCGTCATACCAGTTCCTCTAACGACAGCTCTTAACGGATCTTCTGCGATAAAAACAGGTAAATCCGTTTTTTGAGAAATTCGTTTGTCTAGCCCTCTTAGCATAGAGCCTCCCCCAGCTAAATAAATACCTGTATTGTATATATCTGCAGCCAATTCAGGAGGTGTTTGTGATAAAGTTTCCATGATGGCATCCTCAATACGCTGAATAGATTTGTCTAAAGCTTTAGCTATTTCGCGATATGATACTTCTACTTGTTTAGGTTTACCTGTTAATAGATCACGGCCTTGAACAGACATATCATCAGGTGGTGAGTCTAAATTTTCTATAGCTGCTCCTATTTCAATTTTTATTTTTTCGGCTGTGGTTTCTCCTACAAATAAATTATGTTGTGTACGCATGTAATAAATGATGTCGTTTGTAAATACATCACCAGCAATTTTAACTGATTTATCACAAACAATACCTCCCAATGCAATTACAGCAATTTCAGTTGTACCACCACCTATATCTACAATCATGTTGCCTTTGGGTTGCATGATGTCTAAGCCAATACCTATAGCGGCCGCCATTGGTTCATGAATTAAATATACTTCTTTACCATTTACACGTTCTGCGGATTCTTTTACTGCACGCATCTCTACTTCGGTTATTCCTGACGGGATACAAATTACCATGCGTAGAGCAGGAGTAAACAATTTTTTTTGTAGAGCAGGAATGCTTCTTATGAGCATTTTTATCATTTGCTCAGAAGCGTCAAAATCTGCAATAACACCGTCTTTTAACGGACGGATTGTTTTTATATTTTCGTGAGTTTTCCCTTGCATCATATTGGCTTCTTTTCCCACGGCAATAATTTTGCCAGATATGCGGTCACGTGCTACTATGGAAGGGCTATCGATAACAACTTTGTCGTTGTGTATAATTAACGTGTTTGCGGTACCAAGGTCAATTGCAATGTCCTCAGTCATAAAATCAAAAAATCCCATATTTCCTTTTGAGGGTTACTTAGTTTTATAGAATATACTAAGTTGCAAAAGTATGAAAATATTTTGGTTTATACGAAAATAAAAATTGCGTTAAAAATTTTTTTAACGCAATTTTTATTTTTAGTTGGAGAACTGCTTGCTTAATAATCGGGATAAGTATTTTGCGGTGCTAATTCTGTCATTTTTAAAGGTTTCTTTTCCTTTTTCCCAGTTAGCAGGACATACTTCTCCTGTTTCTTGTATACTTGTGTACCCCTCTATAAGTCGCATGAATTCTAATACATTTCTACCTAGAGACATATTATTTAAGCTTTGGTGGAACACAATGCCGTTTTCATTAATTAAATACGTAGCTCTATAACTTATATTGTCATTAATGGTTATTTCGTGGTTGTTTTCTGTGGTTTTCTTTCCATCTAATATGCCTAATATATTAGAAAGATTTCTGTTTGAATCAGAGATTAACGGATAGGTAATTCCTTTAATTCCACCTTCAGTAGCATCTGTTTGTAGCCACGCATCATGTGTTTCTACTGTGTCGCATGATGCTCCGAACAATAGTACGTTTCTTTCTTCAAGTTCTTTGGATATTTCTTGAAAAGCAAATAACTCAGTAGGGCATACGTATGTGAAATCCTTCGGGTAGAAAAAAAGTAATATTTTTTTGTTTTCTTTTTTTGCTAATTCGAATAGATTTACTTCTGAAACACCTTTGTTTTTTTGAATTGTTTTTACAGAAATACTAGGGAATTCTTTGTCAATTAATATCATATTTATCTGGTTTTAATATTTAAAAAAGTACATGTTATTTTTTATTATAAGTGTTTTTATTTTTAATTTATCCTGTTATGTGTAAATATATTTACCACTAGATGGTAGCGTTTATTATGTTTTGGAACTTAATAAAGGGGAGTGAAAATTATTTGTTTTTACTACTTATCGCTTTTCTAAGTCTGTTATTCTTTTGTTTTGTTCTTCAATCTTCTTGTTTTGTTCTTCAATCTTCCTGTTTTGTTCAATAGAATAAAGTGTTAACTCTTCAATTTTTTGAAGAAGTTTTATTTGAAACTCGCCTATATTTACTCCTTCTTGTTGCATTTGTTTTGCAGAGGCTATTTCGGGAAGGTGTTTTTTTGTTTTAATATGTTTTTCTACGTCTTCTAATTTGGGGAGATTGTAATTTTCCTCAAATACAAAGTCTGCTGTAGGGGTAGTGGTTACCTTTATTTCTTTTGCTTCAAGTCTGCCTTGTAAGGCAGTGTCTCCGTTGTTTCGTATTATTGCGCTTTTACCTATTCTTGTTCCTCCTTCAAAATCGCTCATGTAATTAACCCATAATTCATCATTATTTCCATGTACCAAAGCTCTTTGATCTAATATTTTACCTTGGTCCTGACCATCACTCATTCCTAATTTTAAATCAGCTCCTCCTATAGATGTGTTTCCATAAACTTCAAATTTATTATCTGATGATTTACCACCAATTCCTACATTACCATTTTCACCTATTAGTAAAGCATCTATATATTTGTGCGGGATTGTTTGGTTGTGTACTCTAAAGAAATACCCTCCGCCATAGTGTTTTTCATTTGAATTGTCAGAAATGATATTGTCATTTGCATCATGACCAATTTTTATATGTGTATGATTGGATGACTGATTGTCAAAAATAGCATTTCCATTAACCTCAAGTTTTTGAGAAGGAGTTAGTGTTCCAATTCCGGTATCTCCATTTGTAAGTATGGATATTCTGGGCGTATAGCCTGTTATTAAATGAAGGTTGTGGTTACTTTCGGTTCCTAAGAAGCCTCCTCCTCCATGCCAGTTATTGTGTGAAAAGATTCCTGTTTTGTATGTAGCATTCGAGTTGGTAGCTAATATTTTAGAATGATCATTGCCTGCTACATCAAGTACTCTAGCCCAGCCTTGATCATTAGAAGGAGTTAGTGTTCCAATTCCAGTATCTCCATTTGTAAGTATGGATATTCTGGGCGTATAGCCTGTTATTAAATGAAGGTTGTGGTTACTTTCGGTTCCTAAGAAGCCTCCTCCTCCATGCCAGTTATTGTGTGAAAAGATTCCTGTTTTGTATGTAGCATTCGAGTTGGTAACTAATATTTTAGAATGATCATTGCCTGCTACATCAAGTACTCTAGCCCAGCCTTGATCATTAGAAGGAGTTGTTGTGCCTATTCCTATATTACCATTTTCACCTATTAGTAAAGCATCTATATATTTGTGTGGTATTGTTTCGTTGTGTACTCTAAAGAAATACCCTCCGCCATAGTGTTTTTCATTTGAATTGTCAGAAATGATATTGTCATTTGCATCATGACCAATTTTTATATGTGTATGATTGGATGACTGATTGTCAAAAATAGCATTTCCATTAACCTCAAGTTTTTGAGAAGGAGTTAGCGTTCCAATTCCGGTATTTCCTGAAGTAGGAAAGATGTTTTGAGCGTTTGTATTGTTGAAGATGAATATTATAAAAAAAAGGACTGTCAACTTTTTCATTATGGTGTTTTTGTTTTGATGGTTTATTTTACAGAATGAGTACTTTGTTTTTCTTTATTTGACCTAGATTCTATACAATTATACGATTTGAGTGTTTTTAGTTACAATAGTTTGTTATTGTTTGGAATTTTTCCTCTTTTTTAAGGATTTTTTTGCGATTTTTAAGTTATACAAACGGATATTAGAATTTTGATACTAATATATCTGTATGTTTAGAAATTCGTTAGGCAATTTCTGTTATAAAAATCATTTGAGGTATTTAAGGGCGTTGCAAAAATAAGTTATGTAGATAAAATAATTGGTATTTATAACAAGATATATTGTTAGTGAAAAGTTAAAAATGTTATTTTAGAAAAACCCTTGTTAATTTAAATTAACAAGGGTAGGAGTTTGGTTTAAAAATTACTTTTAATGTTTAAAATGTCTCGTGCCTGTAAAGACCATGGACATTTTGTTTTCATTACAGTATGCTATGCTTAATTCATCTTTTATTGATCCGCCTGGTTGGATTACCGATGTAATACCCGATTTATGGGCAATTTCAACACAGTCAGGAAAAGGAAAGAACGCATCACTTGCCATCACGGCACCTTGTAAATTAAAATTAAATGATTTTGCTTTTTCTATTGCTTGACGTAAAGCATCTACACGAGAAGTTTGTCCTGTGCCTGAAGCGTATAATTGTTTGTTTTTAGCTAAAACAATCGTATTTGATTTGGTGTGTTTGCAAATTTTTGAAGCAAATAATAAGTCTTCTATTTCTTTTTCTGTAGGAATAGATGTTGTTACAGTTTTTAAAATTTCTTTAGAATCGGTTATTAAATCTTTTTCTTGAACCAAAGTACCATTCAAGCAAGTTCTTACATTAGTTTTGGGTAAATCAATAGGATTTTGGATTAATATGATTCTGTTTTTCTTTTCTTTTAGTATTTCTATTGCCTCATTGTCGTAAGCAGGAGCTATGATTACTTCGCAGAATAGTTTATTGATTTCGTTTGCAGTTGCTACGTCAATTGTGTTGTTGGCTATTAGAACGCCTCCAAAAGCAGAGGTAGGGTCGCCAGCCAAAGCATCTAAATAAGCTTCTTTCATAGTTGTACGAGTAGCTATACCACAAGCATTATTGTGTTTTAAGATGGCAAATGTAGGGGCATCATTTTTAAATTCACCCATTAGATTTACTGCAGCATCAATATCTAATAAATTGTTATATGACAATTCTTTGCCATTTAATTTGTGAAACATCTTGTTTAAGTCGCCAAAGAAAAATCCTTTTTGGTGAGGGTTTTCTCCATAACGAAGAACTTCTCCTTTAATTTCGCTGATTTTTAAAATAGGTTCTTCGAGATTTTTGTTGAAGTAATTAAAAATAGCGGAATCATAATGAGAAGAAACATTAAAAGCTTTAATGGCAAATTTTTTGCGTTGTTCTAAAGTGGTTGCTCCGTTTTGATTACTAATAAGTTCTAATAATAAATTGTATTCGTTAACAGAAGGGATGATAACCGTGTCTTTAAAATTTTTAGCCCCTGCTCTTATTAAAGAAATTCCGCCAATATCTATTTTTTCAATTATTTCGTTTTCATTAGCTCCTGACGCAACGGTTTTTTCAAAAGGATAAAGATCTACTATGACTAAGTCAATTTGAGGAATTGCATACTCTTGCATTTGTGCTAGATCATTTTCGTTGTCTTGACGGTTTAAGATCCCTCCAAAAATTTTAGGATGTAAAGTTTTAACACGGCCTCCTAAGATTGAAGGGTAGTCGGTAACTCCTTCTACAGGCACGACAGGTACTCCTAACTTTAAGATAAATTCTTCAGTTCCTCCTGTAGAGTAAATTGTAACATTTTGTTCGTGTAATTTTTTTACAATAGGTTCAAGACCCGTCTTGTCGAACACTGAAATCAATGCCGATTGAATTGTTTTAGTAGTATTCATTGTGTTGTTGTTATTAAAGGGCAAAAGTAGTTTTTTTTAAGAGCTATTCAAAATAAGATTTTAGAATTGTAACAAAAGAGAATAACTTAGTACCAATAAATAAAAACGTTATGATCATATACCTACGATTGCTTCAAGAGAGCTTTAGTTTTGCTATGAATGCGTTGCATAATAATAAATTAAGAACATTGCTTTCTTTGTTAGGCGTTACTATTGGGATTTTCTCTATTATAGCTATTTTGTCAGCTGTAGATTCATTGGATCGGAAAATTAAAAAGGATGTAGGGAGTTTAGATAATAGTGCGGTGTACTTGTTTAAATATTCTTTTTCACCTACGGATGTTCCTGATTGGAAAATAGAGCAATTCCCTAAAGTAACCTATGATGAATATCGTTATTTAAAAGATAATACCTCTAAAATAGAAGTGCTTTGTTATCAGTATTTTACAAATAGAGAAACGGTGAAGTTTGAGGATAAATTAATGAGTAATGTAGGAATTGTACCTTGTACTTATGAGTATATAGATATTAATAAATTAGATTTTTTGGAAGGACGTTTTTTTAATGAACAAGAATCTAATTCGAGTACCGGTGGTGTGGTTATTGGCGCTGAAATAGCACAAACACTTTTTAATGGTATGTCAGCGGTAGGGAAAGAAATTAGAATATACGGACAACGTTTTAAAGTGTTTGGGGTCTTAAAAAAAGTTGGGAATCGCATGATTAATTTTGGAGAAAACCCAGATGGGAGTGTATATCTTAATTTGAATAAAGTTCGTACCCTTTATGGTGATAATAATGAAAAATTTATGCCTGTTGTGATTATTAAACCTCTTGAAGGGATAAGTCAAGCAGAAGTGAAAAGTGAAATTGTTCAAAAAATGAGAACTTATAGAGGGTTAAGTTATGGGCAAATTAATAATTTCTTTTTGAATTTTATAAAAGGAGCAACCGATATGTTGGATGGATTAATTTCGCAGATGAATTTAATTGGTTGGATTATAGCTGGTTTTTCGTTACTAGTGGGTGGTTTTGGTATTGCCAATATTATGTTTGTATCGGTAAAAGAGCGTACCAATTTAATAGGGATACAGAAATCATTGGGGGCTAAAAATCATTTTATTTTGTTGCAATTTTTGTTTGAAGCAATTGTTTTATGTTTAATTGGCGGTGTGATAGGTATCGTATTCGTTTGGTTAGTTGCTTTAGGGCTGACACAAGTGTTAGACTTTGATTTTGTTCTGAGTTTTTCAAATATTCTATTTGGGACATTTTTAGCTATTATTATTGGTTTAGTAGCGGGTATATTACCTGCTATTTCGGCTTCAAAATTAGATCCTGTAGAGGCAATAAGAAGCGGGATGTAGTTTTTTAAATTCTTTTATTAGGTTTGTTTTTATCTCTAAATCCTGTTTTTATATTGAATTTAATGATTTTAAAATATGTTGTCGAGGGTTAAATAACCGTAATTTTAATATGTTTGAAAGAGGATAAGTGTTTTTCTAAAAGAGTGGTAGTTTAAAAAATACTTCGTCCGATTCTACTGTTAGAGCGATTCGAACGAAGTAAATACAGGCGAAGATCATAATGTTGATAATGAACCTTCTTTTGATTATTGAAAAAGAGGCACGTTAAATGGTAAGTGCTTTTCAGAGAGCCTCTTTTAATTATCTTACTTCTTGATTTAAAATTAGATCAATGTAAAGATTTATTTTGTTTTTAAGATCTTTTCTATGTGAAATAAAATCTAGGAAACCATGGTCTAGTACAAATTCAGATGTTTGGAATCCTTCAGGTAAATCCTTGCCTGTAGTGTCTCGTACTACACGAGGACCAGCAAAACCTATTAAAGCTCCAGGTTCAGCTATGTTAATATCTCCTAACATGGCGTATGATGCGGTGGTTCCTCCCGTTGTAGGGTCTGTACATAATGAAATGTAAGGGATTTTTGCGTCTGCCAATTGAGCTAATTTAGCAGATGTTTTAGCTAATTGCATAAGTGAATAAGCGGCTTCCATCATGCGAGCTCCTCCTGATTTTGAAATCATGACAAAAGGAATTTTGTTTTTGATAGCATGATCAATACCACGTGCAATTTTTTCGCCTACAACAGCTCCCATAGATCCACCAATAAAGGCAAAGTCCATACAACAAACTACAAGGTCTTTTCCTTTTGATTTTCCTACCCCTGTGCGTACAGCATCTTTTAGTTGTGTTTTTTTGATGGTATCAACCAAACGATCAGAATATTTTTTAGAATCAACAAAATTTAAAGGGTCTTTAGCTGTCATATTAGCATCTAACTCAGTAAATTGATTGTCATCAAATAGTATCTGAAAGTATTCAGCACTTCCTATGCGTACGTGAAAATCATCTTCGGGGCTTACCCATAAGTTTCTGGCTAATTCATCAGCGTCTACAATTTTTCCTGTAGGTGATTTGTACCATAAACCTTTAGGTACGTCCATTTTTGCCTCAGTAGGAGTCGTAATTCCTTTTTCTTTTCTTTTAAACCAAGCCATAGTTAGTTATGAGTTTAAAGTTATAAGTTTGAATTGTTGGTTTAATTCATAACTTATAACTGATAATTAAAGAGTATTTATGTTATTTAAGTCGGCAAAAGCCTGTTCTAATCTTTTATTGAAAGTTATTTCGCCTTCACGAACCCATTTGCGAGGATCGTAGTGCTTTTTGTTTGGTGCCTCAGTACCTTCTGGATTGCCAATTTGGGTTCTTAAATAGTCTATTTTAGAAATTACATAGTCACGTATTCCTTCAGTGAATGCAAATTGTAAATCGGTATCGATATTCATTTTAATTACCCCATAAGAAATAGCTTCTCTTATTTCTTCAAGTGTAGAACCTGATCCTCCATGAAAAACAAAGTCTACAGGGTTATGTCCTGTATTGAATTTGTTTTGAACGTATTCTTGTGAGTTTTTAAGGATTTTTGGAGTTAATTTTACATTTCCAGGTTTATATACACCATGCACATTTCCAAAAGCAGCAGCAATTGTAAATCGAGGTGAGATTTTCATTAATTCTTCATACGCATAAGCTACTTCTTCTGGTTGAGTGTAAAGTTTTGAACTATCTACATGTGAATTGTCTACGCCATCTTCTTCACCACCTGTAATCCCTAATTCTATTTCAAGAGTCATGCCCATTTTACTCATTCTAGCTAAATACTCTTTGCATATTTCGATATTTTCTTCTAATGGTTCTTCTGATAAGTCAATCATGTGTGAAGAAAACAAAGGTTTGCCTGTTTCTGCAAAATGTTTTTCAGATGCATCTAATAAGCCGTCAATCCAAGGTAATAAATTTTTAGCGCAATGGTCCGTGTGTAATATGACAGTTGCTCCGTAAGCTTCCGCCAGAGTGTGGATGTGTTTTGCTCCAGCTACGGCTCCTAAAATAGCAGCTCGTTGCCCCTCATTAGAAAGTCCTTTTCCTGCATTATACGCAGCACCACCATTAGAAAATTGAATAATTACAGGAGCTTTTAATTTAGCAGCAGTTTCAATAGTTCCATTAATAGTACTAGAACCTACCACGTTTACTGCTGGTAACGCAAATCCTTTTTCTTTTGCATAATTAAAAATTTCTTGAACTTGATCACCGGTTGCTACACCTGATTTTATGTTGTGTGTCATTATGTTTGTTTTTTAAAAGATGGACAAAATTACAAATTTATTTAGAATGGATAATTAATGCCTATATTAAATTGAGATTTATTTATATTGAATTCTGTAAACCAACGGCTTGCTTGATTTAGACTGGGTGAATATGTTTTGAATCCCCAATCTAATCGTAATACAAAAAAGTTAAAATCATAACGATAGCCTATTCCTGTTCCTAAAGCTAAACCTTCTAATGAATTGAAATTTTTAAAAACCTTTTTTTCATCTATTTCGTATGCTTTTCCAATATTAGCATTCCAAATATTTCCACAATCTGCAAATAAAGCGGCATGATGTTGGCCTAAAACAGTAAATCGAATTTCAGTATTGAATGCTAATTTCATATTAGCTTCGTTGAAATCATTTACGGAATTTGAGTTTCCAGGTCCCAAACTATAGGACTGCCACGCTCTGTTGTCATTAGCACCTCCTGCAAAATAACTTCGAGTAAAAGGAATAGAGTTTGAATTACCATAAGGAATGGCAAGCCCACCAAAAGCTCTGAAAGCTATGTATATTTCGTTTCTTAAATCCCAATGTTTTATATATTCTAATTCAGCTTTTAGATATTGTGAATATTCAAGTCCTAATATGTTACGATGCCCATTAAGATTTTTAGGTCTATTGGTTAAGTCCGCAATGAGAGACATAATATTTCCTGTGGATTCAAATTTAGTTTTAACGCTATAAAACTCTTTATCAGAAATGTCTGTTTGAGAGGTTTTGTTGTAACTAATACTGCTAGATAGGATTAAATTGTTTTCAGTTAATCTTTTTTTTCTTTCTAAAATACTTTGAATGGTTCGTAAGTCTTGTTCGTTTTCATTTAATTTGGGGTAAAGCCCCTCAAAGGCGTATTTCATAAATAGATCGGCTCCACCATTTTCTATTGATAAATTGTTTTGATCATCTAATAATTCTGGATAATGGTTGTATAATTTTGCTAATTGATTAAGCTGGTCATAACTTGATGTATATACATTGAAATAATTATTGATATTGATGTTTTTTATATACTGTAAATTTGCTAAATCTAATTTGAAGTTGGTTTTAGAAGAAGGAGACCAGTTATAGTTTATTACTCCTGTAATACTTTCTTTGTCCAAACCAATATTGAGTTGTTTAGAAAAACTTGCTCTTATGAGTGTACTAGGAAACATAGATTTAGGAATAATACTTTTAGTATTTAAAGGGAAAAATATTCTAGGAAATGATAATTTTAAGTCTGCTCCATATTCTTGAATGTTAAAAAATAATTTTTTGGGGTTAGCAAAGTCTTTGGAAGAACCTAGATTTCCTTTTACACCAATTTCTAAAATTTCCGCTCCTCTAAAGATATTATTGATAAGGACAGATGTGTTTCCTGTAATACCAAAGTCTTGTATGTTGGAATGAGTAAAATCCGCACTAGCTCTAAAACTAAATCGGTCTTTTGGGATAAGTGTGATTTCAGTTGTAAGAGTCTTATCTTTAGGGTTTTCGGCAAAAGTAATATTAGGAAAATTAAACACGCGTAAATTGCTTAAAGAACGTAGTGTTTGTGTTCTGTTGAAATCACTAAAGACACTATCTTTTTGTATAAAAATACCGTTTGTTATTGATTTGGCGCGGTGTTTTATTTTTTCGTTGCTATAAAAGGTGTAGTTTTTATAAGTTACACTGTCTTTTATTTCCTTTACAAAAAAACCTTTTTTAGGTTTGTTTATGATATTAATGTTTATTTTTCCTATTTTTTTGATTTCATAAGGTTTGGTAATTAGAGAGTCTCCTTTTTTTATTTTGCGATCTGTAATTTTTATTGTTACAGGGGTTTTATAACTTGCTGTGTCAATTTCAAATTCAATATTTTGTTGTTGGAAGTCATATATTCCGTTGTTTTTAAAGTGCTGTGTAAGTCTGTTTATTTCATTACTAAAGTTACTTTCTTTGTATTGTTTGCCTTGTTTTATGTGTGATTTTAAAGCAACTTTTTGGTATAAAGAATCAATAGATTTATTCGCTATATCTGTTTGAATTGAGTCTAAAATGTACGGTTTTCCTTTTTTTACAAAATATTCAATACTTGCTTTTTTGTTTTTTAAGTAATTAATTTTATAGGAAGATTTAGCGTGTAGATAGCCTTGGTTTTGGTACCAAGCTTCTATGTTTTTTGCATTTCTTATTGTTTTAATTGAATCAACAAGCACTGGAGGTTCCCCCGTTTTTTTTAAAAAAGAATGAATTCCTGAATACAAAAAAGATTTGCCAAGTCTATGTACTTGCTTTTCAGATAACCATTTAGATAGCTTGTTGTATTTTTTAGGATTATCTAATATGTTTTTTTTAAAAAGGGAATCAGTGTGTTCTTTTGCGAGATTATATAAGTGTAATCTGAAATTAAACCCTAGGATAGAAGTATTGGGTTGCTGATTTATTTGTTCAATAATTCCGTCTTCATTTGTTTTAAATTTCAGACCATCAACATCTAATGTGTTGTTTACTAGCAAATGTTTATTGGCAGGAACTTTTTTTACCGTGCTACATGCGGTATAAAGTACTGCTAATAGAATAATTATTGATATTTTTGTAGGGATTTTGTTCAAACCAAAAAAATTAATTCAAAAATACATTTATGCTTAGCAAAAACCAAATAAAACTTGTTTCTAGTTTACATCAAAAAAAATACAGGAAAGAATATGGTTTGTTTTTAGCGGAAGGAGTAAAGGTTATTCGGGAACTTTTAGCGTCTAAATTTGAGTTGGAGCATTTGTATATGGTAGAAGAACTGTTTGATGATTTGCCAGCTAAATTTAAAACGTTAGTGTCCACCGTTGAATTAAACAGAATGAGTGCTTTGACTACGGCTAATAATTGTTTGGCTTTATTTAGAATTCCAAAAGAGCGAGTATTGAAAGAGGAAGGACTTATAGTTGCTCTTGATGATGTTAGAGATCCAGGTAATTTAGGGACAATAATCAGACTTTGTGATTGGTTTGGTGTTTCACAAATTGTATGTACTAAAGAAACAGTTGATTTGTATAACCCTAAAGTAATACAAGCTACTATGGGGTCTGTTAGTAGAGTTGATGTTCATTATGTTGATCTAGAAGTGTTTTTGAATAGTACAAAACTTCCTATTTATGGTACTTTTATGGATGGGAACAATATATACAAAGAGGAACTTCCTAATCAAGGAATACTTATTTTAGGGAATGAAGCAAATGGTATTTCTGAAAAAATAGAAAATAAAGTTGCGCACAAAATAGCAATACCTCAATTTGGCGATTTGCAAAAAACGGAAAGTTTAAACGTAGCCACAGCTACAGCAATAGTTTTAAGTGAATTTAGGAGAGGTTTTTAGTGAAAAGAAAAGTTTATAAAAATCCCTCGTGTATTCATACTTTCAATGTTTCCAGTCCAAGGGCTATTGGGGTTGTTATCTGGGATCATTTCATTGTTAAATCCAAAGACACCTCGTATAGACGGTGAAAATTTGAAATACTCAAGATAAATATCAATACCAGCTCCTAGTTCATAGTTATTACTCTGTTTAATCATTCTAAAACGATTAACAGAGTTGTCATCTGTAGATTCTGCATTGCTGGATAAATTAATAGATCTAGAGACACCACCTAGTACATAGGGCTTGATGTTACCTGTGCGTTTTGATGAAAATTTCAGAAGAAGAGGGAAATGTATATATGTAGATTTTACCTCTCTGAGTTCATCTCGGGTTTCCTTCATGTTAGGGAAATGAAGGTTTCTTTGTCCGTAATGCAGCCCTGGTTCAAAACGCAAATCAATGTGTTCGTGTAGTCTTAAATTGCTTATTAAGCCTACATTAAAACCTGTTTGACTATCCACAATTACATCTTGTCCGTTGTGTTTTTTGTTGATTTTGAAGTCATAATTGTTGAAACCTAAAAAGAAACCAAAATGCACTCGTTGTTTGTCAAAATTAGCTAGGTTAGTTAGTGGTTTTTTTGCAAAGATATGTTTGCTGAAAGGGGTTTGCCCTAAAACAGGAAAAGCAAATAGTAGCAGTATTAAATAGTTTTTCATTTTTTATCTTTTTGAAGCAGAATAAATTGTTGCAACTCCCATAGTTTGTGGTGTATGTTTTACATCTATAAACCCAATTTTTCGTAAAATATTGTTTAACGCTTCTCCGTAAGGAAAGATAGATGCGGAATCTGCTAGATAACGATAAGCAACTTTGTCTTTGGAAAAAAATTTTCCAATTAAAGGCATAATCATTTGAGTGTAAAATTGATACCCTTGTTTGAATGGAAATTTTTCAGGCACTGAAGTTTCTAGGATTACAAAGATACCTCCTGGTTTTAATACTCTAAGGATTTCGGAAAGACCTTTTTCTAAATTTTCAAAATTTCGAATCCCAAAACTTACTGTTATAGCGTCAAAACTATTGTCTTCAAAGGGAATGTTTTCAGAATCACCTAATACGAGTTCAATTTGGTTGGATAAATTCTTTTTACGTATTTTTTCTTGTCCCACTGCTAACATTCCTGCCGAAATATCTAGGCCGATTATCTTTTCGGCTTGTGTGTCTTTCATTAATATTGCTAAGTCTCCTGTTCCAGTAGCAATATCTAAAACTTTTTTTGGTTGAATAGAACCAACTAATTGTACTATTTTTTTTCGCCATTGCACATCTATTCCAAATGAGATTACACGATTTAAACTATCATACTCATGGGAAATAGTGTCAAACATTTTAGATACTTGTTCTTTTTTGCTTGAGTCAGAGTTTTTATAAGGTTTTGTGCTAATTGACATAAAAAAAATATTTGAAGCAAATATAAAATTTAATTTTGAATGGAGAATAAGGTTGTTTGTTGATAAAAAACAGATGTTTTGTTCATAAAATAGGGGTGTATGCTTTTTAGTGTGTTATTAAGGTTATTTTTAGGCTCTCAGCTAGAATTGTTGTTGAATAAAGTCTTAATTTGTAGATCTTTTTTTCTTGGTTCTAGTGTTTTGTTTCAGGATAAAAAAACTTAAAAAAAAATGTGTAGAATTGTTTTTAAAAGAAGTTTTACTTTATATTTAAGTCAATTGAAATATTGGCTTTGAGTTAAAAAGAGCTAAATTTTTAATCATAATTCACTTTAATTGTAATAAAATAAGCGGTATTTTTTTAAAATACCGCTTATAAAATATTTATATCTATATAATTAAAAACTGTTTTCAGCAATCAAAAAAAATAGAAAAGAATTATTTTATGCTGAATAATCCTTCAGGTTTGTTTTCCAAAGCATTAAAACGATCGATACATTCTTGTATAAGTTTTTTAGCTTCAGTAATATCACCCCATCCTTGAACGTCTACTTTTTTATTTTCAAGGTCTTTATAAACTTCAAAGAAATGTTCGATTTCTTTTAATAGATGTGGATTGATGTCGGATAAATCATTTAATTTGTTCCAGATAGGATCAGAAATAGGGACACAAATAATTTTTTCATCAGATCCTTTGTCGTCTGCCATATTAAAAACACCAATAGGTTTTACTTCTACAACACAACCTGGGAATGTAGGTTTCGTAACCAAAACTAAAACGTCTAGAGGATCACCATCTAAAGCTAGAGTTTCAGGAATAAAACCATAATCCGCTGGATACATCATAGAAGAATATAACATACGATCAAAACGCATTCTTTTTAAATCAAAATCATATTCATATTTATTACGGCTTCCTCTAGGGATTTCGACTAACACGTCAAATGTAGTGATTTTATCAGTAGTCATTATTTTATATATTTAATTTTGAGGGTGCAAAGGTACGTTAAAATTTGGAATATGGAAATTTGAAATGCTAGTTTTTCAGTAAATATTCTTTTGTTGATGTTGAAAACGAGTTGATTAGTACTGATGTGGAATTTTATACCTTATTTTTTAAGGTAACAACGACGAATAAAAAAGGGATACGTTTTATAAGATGGCGTATTTTTGAGTATATTATGACTGTTTCTTTTTTTGCTTTGAAATGTAATAATTTTTTAAGAGGGCTTGTAGTATTTATATGATGTGAAATCAAAACATCTGGATTCTTGAAAGCAAGTATCTGGTAAGAGCATCTAATAAATAGGTCATTTTATTCTAATTAAATCGTTTTTAGTATTTTCAGTTGGTTTAGATGTTACTCGCTTCGTAATTTTTAAATTGTTTTCTGAAATATTTAATTAAGATTTTAGTAGTAATTCCTTTAATTCAAATTATGCGTTAGACTTTGTAATGAAGATAAAAACGCACGGAAATATTTTACTACGGCTGTAGTTTTACTTGAGGGTAAAAAATCGAGTCCTTTTTTATTTTCAAAGTTGTTTTATTCTATAAGAGGCAACTGTTTAAAATTATTGAGGAGGAGGGATTATTTTAGACAAGTCATAAAACGTTATGACTTGTCTAATTTTTTTAAAATAATGAATTAATAGTATTAGAATTCAGGGAAGAAACCAAAACGTACACCAAAAGTAGGAGGAATACTACCGTTAATATCTGTAAATGCTGAACGCCAAATACAATCTATACGAATGGGTTTGAAATTTCCAAGACCAATGTTTTCAATACCAAAACCATATTCTGAATAAGCATTAGTTGGTGCGTTATAGTTTATAGATGAATGATTGATTGTTTTATTACTTTGAGATATACTGCCCCAAACGGTTTTGTAAAATAGTACTTCTCTTAATTTTAGTTTTTTTAATAGAGGGATCCTGTTAAATATATAGCCATTGAAATGATGCTCAAAGCGTATCGAAAGATATTGATCTGTGACTAAATCATAATAGTCTAGTAAGGAAAAAGAATTAGGAGAAATAGAATATGCCTGATTTACAACAATTGGAGTTAAGAGATTGAGAGGTAGTTTTTGGAAAACTTTCGCCCCTTCTAATGTAGTTCTTAATACACCAAAGTTACTTAACTGTAAGGGTTTTTCGTATAATAGTTGGACTTTATCATAATTATATTGTCCATTAAATACCCCTTTTAAGCCATGTGTGTACTTAAGAGCAAATGTACTATAGAGTCTTCCTGTATAAGTTTGGTCTACTCCAAATCCATAAACATCTCGCTTAGGAGTATAGAAAACACCGCAACTAATAGCAAAATCAGTTAATGTGTTTTTTATTTCTCCGTTGTAATTGTACGCTAATGAAAATCTGTTTTCACTTGCTGATTTCATATATCTGTGCACAAAGCTTAGGTTGAATTTTAAGTTATTGTGGGGTTGGTAATCAGTGCTAAATACACTTTTTTCTACATTTGTTAGACTGTAATTTTCACCTCTTGCAATAATTACATTTGTGCTAGGACCTGTAGCTATAAGTTCTGATTCCTCTAAACCTATACCGCTTAGTTGTAGGTTGTCTTTTAGAAAACCTAATCCTAATGTAATACGGGGACTGCTATTGATTAAATAACGAGTGCTAAGTCCGAATTTTGTAGCATGATCCATTGATCCATACGCCATATATCCATTTACTCTAAACATATCATTAGGGTTCGTAAATGTTCTGAAACCTGCTTTTAGTCTAAGGCCTTCGATATTATTGTTTGAAAAAGTTTGATATAATGAGCCGTATTGTATGTTTTTAAAAACAGTAAAATACCCAGAAGTAAGTATTGTAATTAGATTGGTAACTCTTCTTATTCTTTTGTTGTTTCCTAGGTCTGTAATGATTTTTCTTGTGTTGTTTATCCCTGCTTCTCGAGTAGTAAGCTGTTTCCAGTAGTTATCTTCTTTCTCAAATTGATTGGCTAGTGTTTGTACTTCAACTTGGTCATAAAAATTTGGGGCTAATTCTTGGTTAAAAATATAATCAGAATATAGTATGTTTTTTTTTAGATACATACCTTTTTCGCCATCTTCTTTAGAAAAGAAAGTAAAGTCTCCCTCGTAAGTTTCACGTTCAGGTAGGTATACATCATTATCCTGTATGGTATAAATTTTTTCAATAGAAAGGTTTCTTACGAAATTTAAATTTACTTTAGGGTTGTTGCGAAGATAGATTTCCGTAATGGCAAAATTTTTGTCGCTTACTTTAAAAGAACCTTGAAAAAGTAAGTCTTGATTATTTCTAGGAAAATAAAAGATTTCGTAAATCTTCTTATTACCCTCTTGAATACTGTCTTTTAAGACATACTCATATTGGCTATATCCGCGTGTGGATAATGGACTCATGAAAACTTTGTTAAGTATTACTACATCATCATCATATACGTCAAAAGGTTTTATAAAATTGCCTATTTTTTCCATCATAAATCCTTTGTCTGCCAATCCCGTAGTACGTTCCCCTTCAACAACTTCTTTGTATTTGTTGTTTATATTGTTGCCATAAATTTTTTCGTTTGTTTCTTTTAAGTAAGTGGGAATTATGTAGTTGGTTTGGTTTCTTTTTTGTTCGGCAATTTTTATTACACTATCATAATGACTCCCCAAGACTCTTTTTAAGAAAATGCTGTCTAAATTGCTTAAACCGTTTGCTACTGAGGTATATTTAGTGTATTGGTAAGATTTAGAAGATACTAATCCATTTTTCTTCTTGTTTTTCCAAATTTGTTGTAAGATTCTATAAGCAGGATTTTCCTCTTTTTTTAAATGTTTTTTAGGTTTAGCAACTACAATAACTTCTTTTAATTGTTTTGTTGTAGACATAACCACTTTTAAATTGTTTATGATGGATGTGTTTAGTTCAACTTCTTTATCTTCAAAACCAGCATATTTAATGATGATTGTTTTGTAGTCATTTGCAGATTCAATGCTAAAGACTCCATTTATGTCAGAAGAAATTCCTGTTTTATTGCCTTTGAAATAAATGTTAGCAAAAGGCAAAGGGAGGTTTTGGTCATCATATATTACTCCACTAACTTTTGTTTGTGCATTTACAAATAATGTAAAAAACAATATTGTAAAAAAACTAATCTTTTTTTGCATATTCTTAAAAATTGGTATATACCTAAGAATAAAGCTCCATCATTTTCTAAAAGATGGAGCTTTATATAAATAACAGATATATAGTTAATTATTTATACAATACTTTCTTAACTGCTTTAATCACATCTTGTGCGTTTGGCAACCATTCTTTTAATAAAGTTGGCGAGTAAGGAGCCGGTGTGTCAGCTGTGGTAATTCTTTGAATAGGCGCGTCTAAATAGTCAAAAGCTCTTTCTTGAACTATATAGGTAATTTCAGAAGCTACTGATGCAAAAGGCCAAGCTTCTTCTAGAACTACTAATCTATTTGTTTTTTTAATAGAGTTTAAAATGGTATCGTAGTCCATAGGGCGAACTGTGCGTAAATCAATAATTTCAACAGAAATTCCTTCTTTTGCTAGTTCATCGGCAGCTGTGTAAGCTTCTTTGATTATTTTTCCAAATGATACGATTGTAACATCTGTTCCTTCGCGTTTAATATCGGCTACTCCAATAGGAATTGTGTACTCTCCTTCAGGTACTTCTCCTTTATCACCATACATTTGTTCTGATTCCATAAAAATAACAGGATCATTGTCGCGTATAGCGGATTTTAAAAGACCTTTAGCATCATAAGGAGTAGAAGGTACAATAACTTTTAATCCAGGGCAATTTGCAAACCAATTTTCAAAAGCTTGCGAGTGCGTAGCTGCTAACTGACCCGCTGAAGCAGAGGGGCCTCTAAAAACCATAGGCATTGGGAATTGTCCTGCACTCATTTGTCTCATTTTTGCGGCATTGTTAATAACTTGATCAATACCCCCAACGAGACAAAAGTTAAATGTCATATATTCTACAATTGGGCGACAACCGTTCATTGCACTACCTACTGCTATGCCTGAAAATCCCATTTCAGCAATAGGAGTGTCTATAACACGTCTAGGGCCAAACTCGTCTAACATTCCTTTTGAAGCTTTATATGCTCCATTGTATTCAGCCACTTCTTCTCCCATTAAATACACCGACTCATCGCGGCGCATTTCCTCACTCATAGCTTCACAAATGGCTTCTCTAAACTGTATCGTTCTCATAAAATTTTCTTAGATTCTACAAAATGAATCGCAAAAATATGAAATTTTAAACCAGGATCAATGAAATTAAAAGAGAAACTAACTAAAAAATGATAAAAAATTATTATGCACGCATAATAATTGTATGTATATTTTAGTTATATTTGTAATTCTATAAATTTTAAACCAATTTGATTAGCAATGAAAATATTAGTTTGCATCAGTCACGTACCTGATACTACTTCAAAAATTAATTTTACCAATGGTGATTCAGAATTTGACACGAATGGGGTACAATATGTAATCAATCCGAATGATGAATTTGGATTAACAAGAGCCGTAATGTTTCAAGAACAGCAAGGTGCTACAGTAACTGTAGTAACTGTGGGTGGAGCTGATACAGAACCAACGTTAAGAAAAGCATTAGCTATTGGAGCAAACGATGCAATTCGAGTAAATTCAAACCCAACAGATGGTTTGTTTGTGGCAAAAGAATTAGCTGAAGTAATTAAAAATGGCGGTTTTGACTTAATAATTGCAGGAAAAGAATCATTAGATTACAACGGAGGAATGGTTCCTGGTATGACTGCTGGTTTGTTAGGATACAATTTTGTCAATTCATGTATAGATTTAAAAGTTGAAGGGAATACGGTAACGGCTGCTCGTGAAATTGATGGAGGGAAAGAAGTGGTAACTACATCATTACCTCTTATCGTGGGAGGTCAGAAAGGATTAGTGGAAGAAAAAGATTTACGTATCCCTAATATGCGCGGAATCATGACTGCTAGAACGAAACCTCTTAATGTAGTAGAACCAGTAGGAGTAGATGTTGCAACAAAAGCAGTGAAATTTGAAAAACCAGCTCCAAAACAAGAAGTTAAATTAATAAGTCCAGATAATTTAGATGAGCTTATTAACTTATTACACAACGAAGCTAAAGTTATCTAATTTTGAATTTTAAATGATAAATTACGAATCATTTAAAAAATATAATTCAACGTTTAAACAAAATAGTAAAAATTATGTCAATTTTAATATATGCAGAATCAGCGGAAGGAAAATTCAAAAAAGTAGCATTTGAATTAGCTTCATACGCAAAAAAAATAGCAGAATCTACTGGAACTACAGTAACAGCTTTAACTATTAACGCTGGAGATGTTTCAGAATTAGGAAAATACGGTGTAGATAAAGTGTTAACAGTTTCTAGTGATAAATTAAACAATTTCAATGCTAAAGTATATGCTGATGTAATTAAACAAGCGGCAGAAAAAGAAAACTCTAAAGTAGTGGTATTGTCTTCTACTACAGATTCTTTATACTTGTCGCCTCTTGTTGCAGTAAACTTAAATGCAGGTTATGCTTCTAATGTAGTTGCTTTGCCTGTAAGTACAACTCCATTCCAGGTAAAAAGAAACGCTTTTTCAAACAAAGCTTTCAATATAACACAAATTGATACCGATGTAAAAGTGTTAGCTATAGCAAAAAATAGCTTTGGGTTAGTAGAGTCAATGGGTTCAGCTACAGCTGAAGATTTTGCTCCAGCTATTTCTGATGCAGATTTTGGTGTAAAAACTCAGTCAGTAGAAAAAGGATCAGGAAAAGTTACTATTGCGGATGCGGATGTAGTAGTTTCTGGAGGTCGTGGATTAAAAGGACCAGAAAACTGGGGAATGATTGAAGAATTAGCTTCTGTGTTAGGGGCAGCAACAGCATGTTCTAAACCAGTTTCTGATTTAGGATGGAGACCTCATAGTGAACACGTTGGGCAAACAGGTAAGCCTGTAGCTACTAACTTATATATTGCAGTTGGTATTTCTGGTGCAATTCAGCACATTGCAGGTGTTAACTCTTCTAAAGTAAAAGTTGCAATTAATTCTGATCCAGAAGCCCCTTTCTTTAAAGTTGCAGATTATGGTATTGTAGGTGATGCTTTTCAAGTGGTTCCCGCTTTAATAGAGAAATTAAAGGTATTTAAAGCTCAGAATTCATAAGTTGAGTTATTTAAAATAATCCTAAAAAGAGCCATATTATGGCTCTTTTTTATTAACAGTACAAAGTTTTTTGTTACTTTGCAAAGATATATTCACAGTCAAAAAAATGAGTTTAGTCAGACTATCTATAAAAGGAATTTCATACAGCCAAACGCAAAATGGAGCTTATGCTTTGATTTTAAATGAAGTAGAGGGAGAACGAAAATTACCTATTGTTATTGGAGCTTTCGAAGCGCAGTCAATTGCTATTGCTTTAGAAAAAGAAATACGACCTCCAAGACCTCTCACACATGATTTGTTTAAAAATTTTGCCGATCGATTTGATATAATTGTTAAACAGGTAATTATACATAAATTAGTAGATGGCGTTTTTTATTCAAGTATGATTTGTGAGCGCGATAAAATCGAGGAAATAATTGATGCTAGAACTTCTGATGCAATAGCACTAGCGTTGCGTTTTGAAGCTCCAATTTTTACGTATAAAAATATATTGGATAAGGCGGGTATTTATTTAAGTACTTCTTCAGATGAAAATAGAATATCTGATGAAGACATACTTTCAACGCCTGAAACTTTTGGCGCTTTGCAAGAAGATGATAAAACATCAGCTTATTCAAAATTAAGTTTAGCTGAGTTAAACGAACTCATGGAAGAAGCCGTTCAAGATGAAGATTATGAAAAAGCAGCCAAAATTCGTGATGAGATAAATAAAAGAGAATTATAATTTTTTCAGGGTATTCATTTATTCAAATAAGTTAAAAATGAAGCAATATCTAGATTTAGTTAAACACGTTTTAGATAGTGGAAATCAAAAAGGAGATAGGACAGGAACTGGAACCAAAAGTGTTTTTGGTTATCAAATGCGTTTTGATTTAAGCCAAGGATTTCCGATGGTAACAACAAAAAAACTACATCTAAAATCTATAATTTATGAACTCCTTTGGTTTTTAAGGGGAGATACCAATATTCAATACTTAAAAGAAAACGGGGTGCGTATTTGGGATGAATGGGCTGATCAAAAAGGAGATTTAGGACCGGTATATGGTCGTCAATGGCGCAATTGGAATAATGAAGAGATAGATCAAATAACAGAGTTAATAGAAACTTTAAAGAAAAATCCAAATAGCAGAAGAATGTTGGTTTCAGCTTGGAATCCTTCGGTTTTGCCCGATGATAAAAAAACGTTTGCTGAAAATGTTGCTAATGAGAAAGCCGCTTTGCCTCCTTGTCACGCCTTTTTTCAGTTTTATGTAGCTGATGGTAAATTATCTTGTCAATTGTACCAGCGTAGTGCAGATGTCTTTTTAGGAGTGCCCTTTAATATTGCGTCGTATGCTTTGCTAACCATGATGATTGCACAAGTATGTGACTTACAAGTCGGCGATTTTATTCATACCTTTGGAGATGCTCATATCTACAATAATCATGTAGAACAGTTAGAGTTACAGCTGTCCAGAGAGCCACGCCCGTTACCAAAAATGATCTTGAATCCAGAAATTAAAAATATTTTTGATTTTAATTTTCAAGATTTTACATTAATAGATTACGATCCTTATCCACATATTAAAGGAGAAGTAGCCGTATAAAAAGAGATTTAAATGGATATTAATCAACAGGAACTTTATGAGTATGCTCGTCTACGAATTAAGCAAAAAAAGCGTTTATATGCTCATTTTGTGATATGGTTTACAGCAAGTTTGTTTTTAATATTTACTAATTACGGGCTAAACACTTTTTCTGACTCGAATTGGTCACTTTGGGTTATAACCATTTGGTTTTTTTTCTTTGTTTTACATTTTATTCGCGTTTTTATAACGGAACGTTTTATGAACAAGAAATGGGAACGAGAACAAATAGAAAGATTGGTTTTTAAACAACAGCGTAAATTAGAACAACTTCAAAAAGAAATTCAAAAAAATGCCTAAGAAAATAATATTAATTGCTGCTGCGGGTCAAAATAATGAATTAGGTAAAAACAATAATCTGCTTTGGCATTTGCCAAACGATTTTAAGCATTTTAAAACCTTGACAAGTGGGCATTGTATTATTATGGGACGTAAGACGTTTGAAAGTTTTTCAAAACCACTACCTAATAGAACGCATATTATTATTACTCGGAAAAAAGAATATGCTGTTCCAGAAGAATGTATTGTTGTTCATTATCTGGAAGAAGCATTACAAGCCTGTCCTGTAGATCAAGAGGTATATGTAATAGGGGGAGGAGAAATTTATAGACAGTTTATTGATCTGGCAGATCAAATAGAACTAACAAGAGTGCATGGTTGTTTTGAGGCAGATACATTTTTTCCTGATATCGATCAAGATAAATGGGAACTTAAAGAGTCTATTTTTTATTCTAAAGACGAAAAACATTTGTATTCCTTTTCTATTGAAAAATATGTTAAAATCTAAACATCATTAGTTTTATCTTTTTTGCCCTTTTATTTTTATCAAAAAGGCTAAGACATCATTTGGGTTGAAGTATAAAAAAATATTTTTTTTAAACAGAAGCTTTTTAGGTAGATCATCTATTTGAATTAGTGTAGTGGATAGAGGAAGATTTTTTAAGATGATTTTATTGTGTTTTAGTTAATGGATGGTCTTATTCAATAAACAATAATTCCACTTTTAGTTAAGGGGAAATAATGCAAAATAAGACAACAACAGAGTTCGTGCTGAAATAGAGAGGGTAAATCAGAATAAAACTATTTAATTCTATTCTGATTTAGACTTATCTGTAAAGGACTTGGTTAGAATTAAAACAACCCATTAATTTCAGCGTCAATTTTATTAATAATCATTCCTAAATCTTCAGGATTGTCAACAAAGTTAATATTATCAACGTCAATTATTAATAAATTTCCCTTGTTGTAAGTCTGAATCCATGCTTCATAACGTTCGTTTAGTCGGCTTAGATAATCGATAGAAATTGAGTTTTCATAGTCACGTCCACGTTTGTGAATTTGTCCAACTAAATTAGGTATAGAACTTCTTAAATAAATTAATAAATCAGGCGGTCCAACTAAGTTTTCCATTAATTCAAACAAAGAGGTGTAATTTTCAAAATCGCGATTACTCATTAGCCCCATAGCATGTAAGTTTGGAGCAAAGATATGAGCATCTTCATAAATAGTTCTGTCTTGAATGATTTTTTTACCACTTTCCCTAATTTTCAAAATCTGACGAAAACGGCTATTCAAAAAATAAATTTGAAGATTAAAACTCCATCTGTCCATAGAGTGATAAAAGTCGTCTAAGTAAGGGTTTTCATCTACATCTTCAAAATGGGGTTCCCATTTAAAATGTTTGGATAGAAGTCTGGTTAATGTAGTTTTTCCGGCTCCTATATTTCCAGCAACTGCTATATGCATTAGGGTAAAATAATTTTATGATTGGTAATTCCTTGAGCTGTAAAAATAGCTAAATTTTGCTTTTTATAGTAAAAACTTATGAATGAATTTTCAATATTTTCGATCGGAATCGTTTTTTGTTTTTTGATGTCAAAAAGAAAAAGTTTTTCATTTCTTTGATATACAATGATTTTTTCGTCAGTTATTGATATTTGATCGTATTCAGGAAGTTTAGTTATCCATGTTTTTTTACCAAAAATACTACATTGGTAAAAATTGTTTTCTGTGTCTATCCAAAAGAAATTGTTGTAAGTAGAGGAATAATTTTTAATTGGTTTTTCAAAAATTACGCCAATAGCTTGTGTTGTGTTTTTAGTGTAGTTGTAAAGGAGTAATTGCTGATTGGTTTCATTAAAAATCCAATAATTGTTTAAACCAGCTATTCCAATAGCACTTAAAGCAATTGAGTTGTTAATAGAGTTAAAGTTTAATTTTTGAACCTCGTTTAGTTGATTGTCTAAAGCTATGATGGTATTGAAATTGCTGAAAAAAACAAGGATTCGTAACGGGTTTTGTAAATCAACCTTAGAGATCTCTCCTAATTGAATGTTTTTATATTCATATTTTTCACCGTTTTTTATTTTGAACAAGATATTTTTTTTGATAAAGTAGAGAAAACCTATGTTGTCTTCGCCGATGTATTCATCTGCTTCAATTGGTGTAGCGTTTATGAGTGAAGCATTAATTTTAGGTACTTGACTAAACGTGAAAAGATTCAATAATAATACGAGTATACATAACATTTTTTTCATAATAGAAAGGTATGAAAATAAAACAGCCTTGTAACTATAATTTACAAGGCTGTTTGAGGTTTGTATTTAGTTATTATAAGTTAAAAGCAGTTTTTATTTTATCTACGAAGTCTAATTTTTCCCAAGTGAATAATTCAACTTCAACTTCTTTTTTCTCTCCTGAAGGAGAAACAAAGCTCTTAGTAACCACTTCGTTTTTACGTCCCATATGTCCGTAAGCAGCAGTTTCACTATAGATAGGAGTTCTTAATTTTAAACGTTGTTCAATTGCATAAGGTCTTAAATCAAATAATTCATTAACCTTTTCAGAAATCTGAACATCAGTTAAACCGTTTTTAGCAGTTCCATAAGTATTGATGTATACATTACATGGTTTTGCAACACCAATAGCGTAAGAAACTTGTACTAAAACTTCATCAGCAACACCAGCTGCTACTAAGTTTTTAGCAATGTGACGTGTTGCATAAGCAGCTGACCGGTCTACTTTTGAAGGGTCTTTACCAGAAAAAGCACCACCACCATGAGCTCCTTTGCCTCCATAAGTGTCAACAATGATTTTTCTGCCTGTTAAGCCAGTATCGCCATGTGGGCCTCCAATTACGAATTTTCCGGTAGGATTGATATGATACTCAATTTTATCATTGAATAAATGAGCATATTGCGGATATTTAGCAATAATTCTAGGAATTAAAATCTCAATAATATCTTTCTTGATTTTAGCTAACATTTCCACTTCTTCAGCAAAATCATCATGTTGTGTAGAAATTACAATAGCGTCAATGCGAACCGGTTTGTTGTTGTCGTCGTATTCTAAAGTTACTTGGGATTTAGCGTCGGGACGTAAATAGGTAATTTCGTTGTTTTCTCTACGTAATTCGGCTAATTCTTGTAATAGTTTATGAGATAAGTCAAGTGCTAACGGCATGAAATCTTCCGTTTCATTCGTGGCATAACCAAACATGATTCCTTGGTCGCCTGCTCCTTGTGCGTTTGCTTTGGTTTCAAAATCCGCTTCAGCTGTAATTCTATCCACACCACGATTGATATCGTCTGATTGTTCGTGAATAGCAGATAACACGCCGCAAGAATTCGCTTCAAACATATATTCGCTTTTCGTGTAACCAATTTTTTTAATTACCTCACGAGCGATGCTTTGAACATCTAAATAGGTTTTTGATTTTACCTCTCCTGCTAAAATTACTTGACCAGTAGTTACTAGGGTTTCACAAGCTACTTTAGACGCAGGGTCAAATGCTAAAAAGTTATCAATTAATGCGTCACTGATTTGATCAGCTACCTTATCAGGGTGTCCTTCACTCACTGATTCTGAGGTAAATAAATAGGCCATATACTAGTTTTTTTTGTAATAATTCGTGAGGAAAATTTTGTAGCGATTGCCTAAAGAGTAGTAGTTACTGCTTTAGCATTTTTTTATGAGGTTGCAATCAGTTCAAATTTTTCCTCTTGTAAACTTGGTACAAATGTATAAAAGGAAATTGAATTCTGAAGAATTATTAACTTTTTTTTGAATAAACATAAGTATTGAAAAATGAGGTGTTTTTAGTTTTTTAATGGGTGAATTCGGTTTGTTTTAGAATTAATTAAACTAAATAAGTTTTATTTAAATAAAATTTAGAAAAATAAACTATTAATTTTATTTTTAAAGAATAATAATCTAGTTTTGTCCTGTTTTTTTATGTTAGATGAAAAAGGATTTTAATAAATATATAATGAGTATGATGGGAATTCGTCTTTCCAGAGTTTACTATTGTATAAAATTTAAAAGTTTACAACAGCACCTCTGCATTTGCAGAGGTTTTTTTTTGAATAAATTTTACAACACAATTGTATAATACATAGAATATGAAAATAGAAACTCTTTTAGCTAATTTAACTCAGCACAGTGGTATCAAAGATGCTTATGGTGCTACCCATTTACCTATTTATAACACAGCTACCTTTGATTATAAACGACAGCAGAACACAGATTTTTAGTATGATTATTCACGAACGGATAACCCTACGCGCAATGCCTTGGAAACGGTTTTTGCAAAAGTTGAAAACGGATACGGAGCTGTTTGTACTAATACAGGTATTGCCGCTATTGCGCTATTATTTGAAACCGTTTTACAATCAGGGGATAGAGTACTAGTAGAAAGGGACTGTTATGGAGGAACCTATCGTCTTTTGAATATCTTGTTAGAGAAAAATAATATTGAAGTATCTTATGCTGATTTTACCAATACAGAGGAAGTAGAAGATATTTTGGCTAAAAATAAAGTAACTCTAATTTTATGCGAATCACCTACTAATCCTAGTTTGAAAATTATAGATATAACAGCAATAGCTATTTTGGCTAAAGCCTATCATGCAATTTTTGCTGTAGATAATAGTATGGCAACATTTGCTTCGCAAAAGCCATTAGAATTAGGTGCTTATTTTTCAGTTTTTTCAGCAACGAAATGTGTTTCGGGACATGGGGCCTGCGTGGCTGGTGTTATCGTTGTAAGAGAGGAATCATGGTACAAAAAAAAATCATTGTTATTCTAATGCACAAGGTCGTGCGCAAAGTCCTTTTGATGTTTTTTTAGTATCATTAGGCTTGCCTACACTAACTTATAGAATGAAAGCGCAAGAGCAAAGTGCTTTTCAAATAGCTCAAGAATTATTAAAGTTTCCAGATATAAAATCAATTAAATTTCTAGGACTGAAATCACATCCACAATATGATTTAGTTAAAAGACAAATGAAGATACTACCAGCTGTGCTAACGGTTGATTTTGAAGATGAATTTATAGCTGAATCCGTTATTAAAAACACACAGCTATTTGGAGAAAAAGTTTCATTTGGAACCGCAGATTCAAAAATAGAAATTCCGGCTAAAATGAGCCACGAAACATATTCTGAAAAAGATTTACAAAAAATAGGATTGACTAAAGCTACCGTGCGCTTTTCTATTGGTTTAGAAAATACAGAAGATTTAGTACAAGATATAAAAGAAGCAATTGACTGTGCCTCTCTAAAAGTTTATTAAAAATGTATAATTATTTGAAATCTATTCCTTGTGGAGAATCAATACCTTTTAATAACCCGCACGCAGTTTCTGTTAGTTTACCTACAATCCATGATATAATTAGCTATGAAGAAGGAGATAAGAAGATGCTAGAAAAAATGCAATCGGGTTATCCAAGGTTTTTTAGGAATAAATTGGTACAACGATTGGTAGATTATGTTCGAAAAAAATATGAAGTAACGGAATATTATTTGATTTTACCTATTTCTTCTCAAAAAGCCTATCATATTCTTTGTGAATTAATTCATGTAAAGTTGGATTTTATAGAGCTATTAAATTGTGTTTTTATACGAATAAAATCAGATCATCATTTATTGAAACCAGTTAATGACTATATCCGAAATGCAGGATTTGTTATAAGTTTCCGACAAGCTGAAAATGTTTTGATAAATTTAGGATTGATCCGTCAAATTTACCAAGAAGAAAAAACAAAATTTTTAGAAGCTAATAGAAATATTCATACTATTTTAGGGCAAGCGTATAATGTAAATGATGATGCTATTGTATTAACAAATTCGGGTGCTAATGCTGTGTTTTTAGTTTGTGAAACCATTATTCAAAAAGGCATTTTAGAAGGAAAAAATAAGGTTGTGCAATTAGGATGGCTCTATTTAGACACCATGGAAATATTACAAAAAAGAAGCCCCAATACCTATTGGCAGGTAGATGTATATAACTTAGAAGCATTAGAAATTTGGCTAAAAAAAAATCACAAAAGGATTTCTTTAATAACAACTGAGGTCGTTTCTCACCCAAAATTAGATTGCGTAGATGTAAAAAAACTCTATTCTATTTGTAAAAAATACAAAATAAAGTTATTGTTGGATGTTACGCTTATTACTCCATTTAATTTCAATGTTTTAGAACATTGCGATATAGCGGTTGAAAGTTTATCAAAATTTGCTTGTGGGAAAGGAGATGTGCTGATGGGAGTAATTGTTTCTAAAGATTTAAGACTATTGCAGAAAATAAAAAAAATATGTAATTAAGCCCTTTTCAGGAGAGATAGAAAGATTAGGAATAGAAATATTAAATTACAAAGAACGGCTAGAAAAAATATCTTTATCGGTACCCCCCCCCTTGATAGATTTTTTTTCTAATAAACCCCAAATCAAGGAGGTTTTAAGCGTTAGAGAAGGGAAGGCCTATGAGAATTATAAAAAAATAGCCACCTCAAATAGGATTCCAAGATTAGTATCTGTGGTATTTAATGAAAATTTGACGAATTATTATGATTGTCTAGAATTTGCCAAAGGGCCAAGTTTAGGAACAGAATTTACGTTGGTAATGCTTATGTGTATTTAGCACATTACGATCTGTTAAAAACAAAAGAAGGACGGAACTATTTGTTAACAAACAATTTAGAGTTTGAATTATTACGCATTTTAATTGGAACAGAGCCTATTCAGGATATACTTGTTAAATTTAGAAAAAAAACAATATCTTAATGTTAAAAAAGTGTTAAAAAATAGTTATTAAAAAATATTATCCTTCAAAAAACGTTGTGCTGCTAGTTAAATATAACACTTTGTGGTGTTTGTTTTTTTTATGTAGACTGCATGGTAAATAAAATAGAATATGCAACAAATGGAGAGAATTATTTTTGTTTTAAAGGATTTTTATTTTTCAATTTCGGAATTGCCTCCTGTGTTACAATTGGCAATGGTTTTAAGCTTTGTTTTTATTTGTGTATATATTATAACTTTTCTTAATTTAATTTATTTGAATTGGGAGAAAAAATCAGTAGCTATTCAAAAAAAGACCCTTAATTTAATTTATTTACAAAAAATAAAAGAAATAGTATATTCTCCTAAAGAATATACACTAGAAGATATTAAGCTTGTTTTTGAAAATAAAAAGGATTTTAAAAAAACACATAAATTATTAATTACAGAAACGATTATTGAATTGATAGCTGAAGATGAGGTATATGATTTGCATAATTTTAATGAAATATTGTATTTTTTTGATTTAAAGTCCTTTTGGGAGGAACGATTATTAAAAGGAAATCTTAAAACCAAGTTAGAAGGATTATCACAAATTATAAAATTAAGATTAACGATATCAGAATCTGTTATTATTTCCTTAGTTTACGATAAAAACGAGGCTTTGCGTAAAAAAGCTAGGAAAGCCTATATTTATTTAAGTAAACATGATCCCTTTCGTTTTTTTAATGAAGATTTTGATAGTGAATTTACGGAATGGGATAAAATTCAAATCCATGAAATCCTTTTAAAAAGAGCAAAGGAATTTATACCCAATTTTGCTCAGTGGATTACCAGAACAGAAAATATAGATTTAAAATGTTTTTTTATATATGAAACATCTTTTTATAAACAACAAGAAAATTTACCTTTTCTATTAACACTTTTAACACAAACTACAAATTCTAAAGTTCGGAAGGCCTTGATAGAAGCAATAGGAGTTCTTCAAAACAATAATATAGAAGATGCTTTAATTGCAAATTATGACTTTGAACCTATATCAGTTCAACACAGTATTATAAAAACAGTTACAGAAACAAAACCAGATAATGGATTAGAGTTTTTGAGATCTGCTTTTTATAAAACCTTTGATACTAGTTTGAAGATTAGAATAGGACGCGCTATTTATAATTACGATAATGAAGGGGTAAATTTGATTAACGAAATGGAATCCAAAATTGATGATGGTTTTGAAAATTTAATTTTCAAACACATTAAAAACCCACTAATAAAAGTTTAATTTTTTAATAATAACTGTATGTCAAAAAACTACGGAAACTATAACTATTAATATGGCTGATATCTTTCAAAATCTGATTTTTCTCTATGCCTCAATGCTTACCATAATATATTTTATGCTCATTGTTTATGGTTATAAAGAAATAAAAAAATACAAAGAAAATCAGAGCAAAGAAATGGATGAAGATTTCTTGAATACTCCTTTCGCTCCAGGTATTTCTATTGTAGCTCCTGCATATAACGAAGAAATGACAATAATTGATAACGTACACTCCATGCTTACTTTAAATTATCCAAAATTTGAAGTAGTTATCGTTAATGACGGGAGTAAGGATAGTACATTAGAATTATTAATAGAGAATTTTCAGCTGGTTGAAACCCCCTTTGCCTACGTAGAAAAAATAAAAACAAAACCACTAAAAAGAATTTTAAAATCTACGAATCCAGCTTATTCTAAGTTGACGGTTGTAGATAAAGTAAATGGAGGTACCAAGGCAGATGCCTCTAATGCGGGTATAAATGCTTCTAGTTATCCTTATTTCTTATGTACCGATGTAGATTGTATTTTATCTCGTGATGCACTTATCAAAATGATTAAACCCATCTTAATTAATAAAACACAAGTAATAGGAGTAGGTGCCACTTTGCGTATGGCTAACAGTTGTGTGATTCAAAATGGGGTAGTTACACAAGTTAAAGTTCCTAGTAGAATTATTCCCCTTTTTCAAGAAGTAGAATATTTAAGAAGCTATTTAATAGGGAAAATGGGATGGTCAAGAATAAATGCCATAGGTAATATATCAGGAGGATTAGGGATGTTTGATAAATCTGTAGTTATTGCTGCTGGAGGATATGATCCTTCATCACATGCAGAAGATATGGACTTAACCACACGTATCATAGGATATATGTGTAATTTTAATAAAGATTATAAAATTGTTCAGATACCCGATACCTGCTGTTGGACAGAAGGACCTCCTAATATTAAAATATTAAATAGGCAAAGGACAAGATGGGCTCGTGGATTGCTGCAAATTTTTACAGTTCACAGAAAATACCTTTTCAATCCCAAATACAAACAATTAGGAATGATTACCTTACCTTATACTTTGTTCTTCGAATTTTCGGCACCACTTATAGAACTAGTAGGGTATTTATACACGGCATACCTCTTAATCACTAGGGGAATAAATTTTTATACTGCAAGCATAATGCTAACTTTTGTTTACTTGTTCGGAATTTGTCTTTCATTAATAACGATCTATCTAGATAAATTAGTACAAGAACAATACAGAACCTTTAATGAATATTTAAAACTATGTTTTTTTACTTTAGTAGAACCTTTTATATATCATCCACTTATCGTTTTTTATAGCTTAAAAGGGTACGTAGATTTTTTATCACGTAAAAAATTCGAGTGGGGACAAATGACCCGTCAAGGTTTTGCACAAAATAAAACCACACCTACTACTGTAGAAAATCAAGAAGTTGAATAATTGTATTAATAAAAAATGATTTCAAAAAATTACCACTTATTACTAGTTCTTTTCCTATCAATATACTCCTTAAATGCCCAAGATACAATGGAAGATTATGCCATTATGGCTAAAAAATATTTTAAAAAGCAAGAATGGCAAAAAGCCAAAGACATTCTTGAAGAAGGATTAAAGCAAGATGAAACAGATTCTAATCTCAGAATGCTTCTAGGTAGGTACTACTATGTAAAAAAAGACTTTCAAAACGCAAGATATCATTTGGTTAAATCCTTGCAATACGATAAAACAAATTTCGATGCAAAACAACTGCTTGTAAATGTAGAAATGAACTCTAAACACTATTCTAGTGCCATTTGTTACATAAATGAATTATTAGAAGTAAATCCCTATTGGAAACAATTATGGATAAAAAAAATAGAAATATACAGATTACAAGGGAATCTTACCGAAACAACCCGAATGCTAAAAAGATTAAATCAGATATACCCAGAAGATGCCACTGTTCAAAAAGATTATATATACAATACACAACAAGAAATAACACGTCTTAAAAAAGAAGGAAAGTTTAATGAAGCCGTTACTTTAGCAGAAGAATTAGTAAAAATAGATAACCAACAAGTTGATATTTACGTAGATATAATAAACAGCTTACTAACGGCTGGCGATAAAGAAAAAGCTCTTTTGTATGCTGAAAAAGGAATTCAAAAATTCCCAGAAAATAAGACCTATATCACTAAAAAAGTTGCCATTTTATCTGAAATGAATAGAAATGCAGAAGCATTAGAGTTTTTAAAAAGAAAGATGTCAAAAAAAAATGATTCTCAGCTTCAGAAAAGTTATGACGAATTAATAGTAGAATCAGCAAGAACCCAAAGTAATAATGATCCGTACACATTATATGGTAAAATTTTAGAAAAAA
The DNA here is from genome assembly GCF_014844295.1 of Flavobacterium columnare. Taxonomy (NCBI): domain Bacteria; kingdom Pseudomonadati; phylum Bacteroidota; class Flavobacteriia; order Flavobacteriales; family Flavobacteriaceae; genus Flavobacterium; species Flavobacterium columnare. Next base: position 1,150,714 of record NZ_CP054494.1, on the reverse strand, counting down.
ACCCAAAGGACGAAGAAGCACTAATCTATCTTCTAAATAACGCAATAAGTAAAGGATATTATAATGATGCACTTGATTTTATATCAAAAGCTAAAAAAATAAAAGGAGATACAAAAGAAATTTTATCAAAGGAATATTTTGTTTACAAACAACTAGGAAACGAATCAAAATCAAATCAATTACTACAAAAATTGCATTCAAAATTCCCTAATGACTCCGATATTAGAGATGATTTTACAGCATTTCAGTATAAAACAGCCAAACAACTCATGCTAGAAGGAAATTATCTAGAGGCTATCGACTTATTGTACAGAGTTTCAAATCAAAGAAGACAAAATGATTATTACGAACCCGCAAAATTAGGTTTGTTTCAATGTTACCTAAAAACAGGTTTGTATGACCAAGCCCTCCTTATTATCAATGATTTTTTAAAAGAAAAACCCAATGATGATGCTAGAAATTTAAAAAAAATAAATGCCTTAGTAGCCTCTGAAGACTATACGAATGCGTTTGATATGTACTTACAACTAATAGAAAAATCTTCCGAACCTAAAAAAACAATATATGCAAATGGTTTCGAAGAAGAAGCATTAGCATTCATAAAAAAAGCAATAGAGGAACAAAATATAGAGGAAGCATACGAAGTACTCAAAAAAATACTGCTCGTAAAACCTACTAGTAAATTAGGATTACAATACGCAATCAGTCTTGCTTATCAAATGGAAGACTATTTAGCTATGTTAGATGCCGCAAAACAAGCTACAACAATATATCCAGATAACTTACCATTTAAAGTAAAATTGGCAGAATCCTATACAGCGCAAAAAGAATATGATAAAGCTATTGCCCTTACTTTACCTCTTTTAGAAAAATTTCCACATAATAAATCACTAGTAAATGTATATACAGAAAATGCACGCATTAAAACCAAAGAACTAGTTAAGAAAAAACAACACAATGACGCGTTACAATTAATAAATTCCGCTCTGTATTTTGATAAAAATAATAAAGATTTAAAATTTGATAAAGGGGTACTGCTAGAAACAAAAAAAGTTTTTGATTCAGCTTATTATTATCAAAAACAATACGAACCTTCTCTTATGGAATTGTCAGATTTCAAAAAACATTTAGAAATACTAGAAAATAAAACCTTTAAAAATGAAATAGGAATATATCATTTGAGAAGCAGAATTCAAGGAAGCCAAGAATATTCATCTATTTCTACAATAGAATACGCTCATAAAGGAAATAAAAACACCTATACTTTTCGATTAAATTATTCTGGTCGAGAAGAAGGAACAGGGATCCAACCCATAGTTGAGTGGTACCATCCCTTTAGTGATAAATTTTATGTTAGATTAAATACAGGATACGGAACGAAATATTTTTCTAAAATACAAACGCAAATATCACTATACAAAGCCTTTGGTGACGATTATGAGGCAGAACTAGGCATAGGTTTTAGACAATTACCAAGCCAGATCAATATGATTCAAGGAATTTTAGGTTTGTCAAAAAATGGGCAATCTATTCAGTGGAATGTAAAAGCAGGAATCTTTTCTATAGATAATACACTGTTTTATAATGTCAGTGCAGACAGTAGGTTTTATGTCTTTAACGAAAAAAGAAGTTGTATACAAGTAGTAGGAGCCGTAGGGACAGTTTCAGACTTGCAAACACTGAATTTTAATTTATACAATACTTGGAATGCTTTTAATACAATGGTAGGAGCTGGTCCAAAATATATGATAAATTCGAATTTTACAGTTGGGTTTCTCGGAAGCTGGAATACAATAAAAATAACGGAAAATAAGTATACCAATATGTATAACTTATACTTTCAAACCCAAATTTCGTTTTAAATCATTATTTATATAATCCTCTATTAATATGATGAGAGAAATATTTTCCTTTTATATTGCCCTATCTAAAATCTGTTTGGCAATAATTTTCTTTTTTGTATTATGTAGTTGTTCTTTAAAACCTTATACGGATTTAGAAGATGCAAAATTATATTCTGATAAATACAAAATAATCTTTGATTATAAAACTAAATTAGAAAATCTAGAAAAAGATTATTTCTACAATGAATTAAAGAAAAGATCTTCAAACCCAGAAATAATATCTAAAGATAAAAACAAAGAAGGATTATTAATAAGAGTAGTTCTGTCTTCACAACAAATGTTTGATTATCAGATAAAAATAGAAGATAAAAATGAAATTCAATTAATTGCAAACTCAGAAAAAAATCTAAAATGGCTATTTAATCAGTTTTTAAAAAAGCTAAGTATCCAAGATGATAGAATCAAAACGCAAGACTTATTTCCCGCTATTATAACCATAAAAGAAAGTACCGTTAGTTTTCCTTTTGAATACAGAGAACCTCATTTTAGTCCTGTTTTACAACCCAATGCAGATGTACTCTATAATTCTAATAACATTGAAAATGATTGGGGAATTTGGGGGCATAATTTAGGGAAATTACTAGCCAATGAAGGAAACATTCAAACATTTGCCTTAGTAGAAAATAAAAGAAATGCCTCACAAATCTGCTTTTCCTCAGAAGCAACCTACAATTATATTAAAAATTATATAATAGATAATTTGGGTATTAATACGAATAAAAGGTATTCAGTTATGCTGGTTCCCAATGATAACAAGCTAGTTTGTTTGGATCCCAGATGCAAACGATTAGGGAATACCCTTTCAAATGCAACACCTTCTGTTGTATATCTAATGGAAAAATTAGCAAAAGAATTTCCACAGTATAATTTTTTTACCACCGCTTATCTTACAACAGAAACACCTCCAGAAAAAGAACTTCCCAAAAACACAGGAGTAATGATCAGTACCATTAATTTTCCAAAAAATGTATATTTTGAAAACAAACCGCAGGTAAACCCGTTTGAAGAAAAAATATTAAAATGGAAACAAAAAGTAAATAAAGTCTATTTATGGGACTATGCTTCTAATTTTGATGATTACCTAACACCATATCCACTTTTTTACAGATTACAAAAACAACTAGAGTATTTCAAAAAAATGGGTATAAAAGGTGTTTTTATAAATGGAAGCGGTTATGATTATACCAGTTTTCAAGGATTAAAAACATTCGTTATCTCTTCATTACTCATGGATTATAATCTAAAAATAGAAGATTTAGTAAAAATATACTTTAAACAAGAATTTCCTCAAAATCACCAGTTATTATCAGAATATTATATAGATTTTGAAAAAGCAGCAGAAAAAGAAAACCTCCCTTGCTCTCTTTACGAAAAAGGAAGTAAAAACATAAACGCGTCAAAATTTTTTAATTTTTACAATCAATTAAGTCAAACAATAGATTCTAGTCAACCCAAAGAAAAATCAAAAATAAAAGAATTAATAACCGCTTTAAGTTTTACCTATCTAAAACTTTTATTAGAAAACGAACAAAACGGTTACTACATAATAGAAGAGAATACAATTAGTATAAAACCAGATGTAATACAAGCATACAATCGTTTGAAAAAATACACAAACTATGAAGGCTTAAAAAACTTTAAAGAACAAGACGGAGCTATTCAAGATTTTTTAAAAGAATTTGAAGAAAAAATTATAAAAAACAAACAACCATTAAATAAATTGTTAGGTAAAAAACTTGAAATACTATCAACCTTAGATGAAGATTATACCAATATTAATATGCTAACAGATAATGCAATTGGCTTCATCTCTGATTATCATCATGGATGGTTCTTGACAAGTCAAGAAGATTTAGTAGTAAGACTTCCAAGTATAGAAGTTTCTAACGCCACTTTAAAAATAAATTTTTTAAATAATCCAAGTCTAAAAATATTCCTCCCAACAAAAATTCAAATTTATAAAAATGGAAACTTATATACCGAATTAACAGACGATTCAGAATCTAAAAACGAAAAAAGGATTGGTGTTTTTAAAACAAAAATAGCCATTCATAAAAAAGAGGAAGTAATGATAAAAGTAATAACGAATGCTAAAAATAAAAAAACCGCTTGCGATGAAATACAATTATTTTAATTTCTTAAAAACGTGTTTATTTCAAGAAAACCTATTGATTTTTTTATCTCTATTGTTTTTTATTAGTTGTGAAAAAGAAGGACAAATAACAACGATAGAAGTAAAAGACCCCAAAAGACATTATTTTCCAGTTGCACAAGGAGAAAAACTTCATATCATATACCCAATCAAAAATATAGGAAAGAATTTGTTAGAAATAAAAGAAATCCAAACCTCATGCGGATGTATTATAGCGGATGATTCCAATATAAAAAACATAGTGCCACAATCTACAGGCTATTTGCATTTTGAATATGATACCAATAAAAATACAGGATATGTACAACATCAGATTTATGTATACGGTAATTTTCTCCCAAACTATAAAATAGAACTAAATTTTGATACCCATGTAGTACCAAATAGTTTACATTCAAAAGACTACGAGGAAATTTATAAAGAAATTCAAGATTCTGAATTAGATATAGAAAAGCCAAACTATGGGCTAGAGAAACAAAAGAATTATTATACAGGCGATAACCCCGAAGAATGATGTAATTTTTTCGGTAAACTAATTTATTTATAGATAATAAATAATGAAAATAGTTTAATACCTTTAAAGATTATGGAAATAAGATTTAATGTTTTAACTTAAAAAATAAGGTCTTGTATTTGCCCTACAATTATGAAAACAAATAGTAAAAATATCAACTGTTGTATGTGCTGTTCAAATTCTTGAGGAGCAAGATGGTTGTATATATAGTATAGTATCAAAAATCAGAAAAACTCCTCGCATTGTGAGGAGTTTTTTTTATACCCAAAAATTAGTAAAAGTAAAATGAAACAAACAAGTTATACTATTTAAATTTTAAAAATACTGCAAAAAGCTTTTGTATAAAACTCATAGCCTGTTATTGATTTAATTCGGCTAGAGTATTATAAATTTTCATTGCAATTTTATCTTTCATCCATTGCCATATTTTTTCAGCAGGGTTGAGTTCTGGACAATATGGAGGAATTGGTAACAGAAATATGTTCTGAGGAATTATTACATCTTTTGTGGAATGAAATGCTGCATTATCAATTATTATAATCTTTAATTCTGTTGGTTTGTGATTACTAAAATCTTCCAAATATTTTATAAATAATTCTTTACAAACACTCTGTGTTGTCATACAAAAACTCTCACCTGTTATGGGGGAAAAACTTCCCCAAAGCCAATTATAAAGATAACTGTGCTTATAGGTACCAATGGCTTTTATTCCTTTTGCCGTAATAACTCTTTTTTGTTTTGTGATCAACCCGAAGCGACTTTCATCTTGAAAATATAAGTTTACAGATTTGAAATTATTTTTATTAAGAATAATTCTACACTCTTCGAGCTTATTTACAAGGTTTTTTAAAAAACGCTTCCGCGTTTTCATCCTTTTTGTAATGGGATTTTCTTGCTATTTTTAACTTTGATTGATGTTTTCGTCTACAATGAGCGTATAAAGCTCCATAGTTAACCGTTTCGTTTCGTTCTGCTTCAAGTAATTTTAATAATTCTATATAAGATGTAATTGTTGTTTTTGGATCAGTCAATTTCTGCTCAATAGACTTAGCCATTTTATCTGATATTTGCTTAGTATTGTTTCCTCCACTTCTAACACATAACATTTCAGAAATACCTTTTTTTAAATAGTCTTGAACCCAAACTCTTACTGTCTTTTCAGTTCTCCCGAGCTTCTTAGCTATATCACTATAATAAACATATTTCCCTTTCTTAATTAGAATCAAAGTCTTTACTCGGTCTTTCTTCAAAGAAGCTGTTGTCTTGACTAGTAATTTTTCTAAAAAATCAAGATCTTCATTTATTACTATTTGAATTTTCTTTGGCATGCCTAAAATTATAAATTATTCTAGTAAATTCAAAATTAAAATGATATTGTTATCTAAAGGAAGAAAGGCAAGTTATGTAGCTGGAACTGTAAGTTTAGCGGAGTTTTTTGTAACATTGGCAGCATCAGTAACTTTTTTTGGCTCAGATTAATTTTTTGGGGATTAAGCAAAAAGTTTCTCCATTCTAAAGAGGAAGAATTTAGTATCCATCACACCTCTTTGATTAGCTCTGAAGAGTTTTATTTTTGAGTTAAAGGATTCAGCATTTGCGTTTGTATGTCTTTTTATGAAGAAGTTTACAATTGTTTCCAAATGATAATTTAAACTATTGGCAACGGTATTAAAGACAGTCATTTTTAATTCTTTGGTTTTGGATATCCAATTCAATATTTTTTGTTTAACCTCTTCTTTTGAGGTGTATTCATAAATATTTCTAAACTCTTGGGTGTGTTTATATGCCTGATGTATTAGAGGATAATGTTGGAACAATATTTGGGCTCGCACTTTTTGGGTTTCTGTCCATTGGTTGGGTTTCTTGGCAATGATATAACGACATCGAGCCAATAGTTGTTTGGGTGTGTCTTGGTTTTCAAAAGTTATTGGAATGTATTTTATTGCTTGCTCCTTTGCTTTTTTGATAGCTTGATTCTCTTTTTCAATCTCCTCCCAGCGATATTTTATCCTTAAATGCTGGAGAGCTTCCATTACCAACTTTACCACATGGAAACGGTCTGTGACAAGGTAACTTTCAGGAAAACACATTCTTGATGCTGATTGCATATTGTTTGCCATATCAAGTGTTATCGATTTTACTTGTTTTCTATGCGAAAGTGGAATTTTAGTAACCACATCAATAATGTCCTGACTTTTGGTGCCTTTTATAACCGCCACTAAGGATTTCTTTTTGCCTCTTCCTTGTTTATTGGTTACAAAAGTATAAAGTTCACCTTTTGACAAACTTACTTCATCAATACTTAAATTCTCCCCAATATTTTCGGGGTAAATCAGATAATTTTCGGCATGTTCTAACTGTTTCCAACTTGTAAAACCACTGATTCTTTTTTTGTAATGTCTTCGCAGTAAATCAGCTTTAATGCCATAATAACTGGCAATGTTACTTATCGTATCTTCTCGGGTCTCTACCTGTACCTTTTAAAAAATCCGAAAGTTCAACAGTTAATTTGGAACCTTCTGCAATAAAAGAATAATCGCTTTTAATTTCTGACTTATCTACTGTATTTCGCCACCTACGTCTTCTGATACCTAAATAAACAGCCTTTCCTCGTATTGGAAAATCTTGTATCAAAGTACGCTCACAAAAGCCTTTTGACTCATATTCCTCTGAAATGAAACCTTCGGGAATAATGTTCTTTTCATCAAGATAGATATAAAAGCAATCCTTTTTTGTTTGAATATCTCCTAATTCTATAAAATCAACAATATCAAAATGACATAATAATTCTTCGGGTAGAAAAGCAGAAAGTATCGAAAAATCCATTTACTTTTTTTGTCGCAATTTACAATTACTCCCCATATTTTTTATGTGAGCCCTTTTTTTGCGTCATTAGGAATTAGTCATTGGTATATTATTCTAGGATTAATACTTGGAGGATCGCTAGCAGCACCTATAGGAGCTAGATTTGCGGGTAGGTTACCTCAAAAAGCAGCTCTGTTAATAGTCTCATTTTTGGTTATTCTATTCAGTATTAAAATGCTATTAAGGATGTTTTAGAAATTAATGTTTTAGTAGAAATAAAAATTAAATTTAAGTTGTTTTTTAGTATTTAATTCTTATTTTTTTGCTTTTTAATAATTAAATTTAGAAAAATAATCTATAAAATTTAATGTAAAAGAATTTGGTTATAGATTTGCTTCCGCGTAAATGAATGGAATGTAAGTAAGAAATGATAAAAAATAGATTCGTAATAATGATAAATATTCTTATAGGTATGTCTATGTATACCTTAAAAAAGTATTGCCTAAATCAATCGAGTTGAATTTTTAAAAACTTAATAATTAAACCCTTTTGGTACTAGAGCCAAAAGGGTTTTTTCTTATAAGCTACAAAATTTTAATAAAAATATGGATAATTGTTGTCAAATAGATTTTTTTAGTTTTACATTACAATCAGGTAAAACAATTCCCTTTTTGCCTCTATTGTATCAATCCTTTGGGCCAAAAATCAATACGGCTCCTGTAGTTCTGATTAATCATGCTTTAACAGGTAATTCAAATGTAACAGGTGAAAATGGCTGGTGGAATAAATAGGTAGGATATAATCAAGTGATTGATCTAAATGCGTTTACAGAATTGCTTTCAATGTGCCAGGTAATGGATATGCTACGGATTTTTTAATTGTTGATTATCAGTGTTTTATAGTAAAATATATAGCTAGAGTTTTTTGGAAAGGATTAGAAATTTTAGGAGTTACAAAACTATTTGCCATTGTAGGAAGGAGTTTAAGAGGAGGGATTGCTTGGGAAATGGCATTTTTAAAACCTACAACGATTGGGTATTTAATCCCCATAGCCTCAAACTGGAAAGCAGATGATTGGTTGATAGGGAATGTTAAAGCGCAAGAAAATATACTTAATAATTGAGTCAATCCCATAGAAGATGCTCGAGCACACGCTATGTTATTATATCGTTCTCCTAAATCTTTGAATCGAAAATTTGAAAAAGAAAAAGTTTCTGATTCAGAATATAAAATCTAAAATTGGTTAAACTATCACGGTAAAACCTTAAAAAAAGGTTTCATTTAAAATCATACTTATTAATGAATCATTTGCTAAAAACAATAGGAGTGCATTTATCTATACAGGATGTAGAACGTATTTTAGAAACAACAACCATACGGATTTGCCAAGTATGTATTGATTCGGATTATTGGTTTATAGCGAATGGAAACAAAGAATTGCATAAAAAGTTTTCACAACAATTTGAAAAAATGCAGTTGTTTGAAATTCAATCCATTCATGAGCTTGATGCTTTTTTGATGGAATACGAAAAATTAAAAGAGATATTAAAACCAATATTTACAAACACAACAAAATAAATAAAGTATGCAAGTCTTAAAATTTGGAGGAAAATCACTCAGTAATGGTTTAGGAATTAATCAAGTAGTCTCTATTATTGCTAAAAAATATTACGGTAATGAACAGATTGTAGTAGTAGTGTCAGCGCGAGGTAATGCCACTAATGAGCTAATTGAAATTTTAGAGCAAGCAAAGAAAGGCAATGATTATAAGAAACTATGGAATCTTTTTAAAGAATATCAAAGCCTTGGAAGTTCATTTTCTTTTAAAAAGGAATGGACTACTTTAGAAAAATTATTTGAAGAAGTACGCTTGTTAGCCGATTATACTGATAAAACAAAAGACGTAGTAGTGTCTTTTGGAGAAGTTTTATCCGCCAAATATTTAACCGATTTGTTGATTCGAAAAGAAATACAAGCTGAGTTTGTAGATGCGCGTCAGTTAATTACAACCGATGATAATTTTGGAAATGCAAAGCCTATAGAGAGTATTACGCGGGCTAAAGTATTGGGGTGTTTCGCAAAAAATAAAGAATCTGTTAAAATAGTAACAGGGTACATTGGCTCTACTCAAAAAGGAGAAACCACTACTTTAGGACGAAATGGAAGCAATTTTACAGCGTCATTATTGGCTAATTGTTTAGAGGCAAAAGAGTTACAAAATTATACCCATGTTGATGGAATTTATACAGCAGACCCAAATTTAGTTGCTGATGCAAGAAAAATAAAGAGCTTATCTTTCTTAGAAGCTAATGAATTAGGAAACTTGGGAGCTACTATTTTACATGCTAAAACAATTATTCCTCTAGCCGAAAAAAATATTCCACTACGAATTTTAAATACTTTTAATCCTGATAGCGAAGGAACTCTAATAACAGCTGAACAAACTTCAGAAGGAATAAAGTCATTAACCGTATTAAATGAGGTGGCATTAGTTAATTTTGAAGGAAGAAGATTGTTAGGTAAAAAAGGAATAGATGCGCGAATTTTTAAAGTTTTGGCTGATAACCAAATAAGTGTTAGTGTTGTTTCTCAAGAGGCTTCAGAAAGAGGAATTGGATTCATAATAAATGCTGATAGGGCACAGGAAGCCTTAGTACATCTGAAAAAAGAATTTGAAAATGATTTGTACTTAAAAGACGTAAATTCAATTTCGGTTAGAGAAAATGTGGCTGTTATATCTATAATTGGTCAGGATTTGAGTACGTTTCATAAATCGTATTCTTCATTAATTAAAAATAAAATTATCCCTATACTCTTTAATAAAACAACGACAGGTAAAAACGTAAGTTTAGTTGTTGAAAAAGAAAATTTCAAAAGAGCTTTAAATGTTATTCATGAAGAAATTTTTGGTACACTTAAAAAGATTAATATAGTCATTTTTGGGCACGGAACTGTAGGAGGGACATTAATACAACAGATTTTAGATTCTAAAGAAAATATTCAAAACAGAAAAGAAATTAAGCTAAATATTTTTGCTATAGTCAATTCAAAAAAGACCATTATAAACAAAAAAGGAATAGGGTATAATTGGAAAGAACTGTTTCAAACAAAAGCTCTTAATTATTCAGTTAAAGAAATAATAGCTTTTGCCCATGAAAATTATTTAGAAAATTTAATTATGGTAGATAATACAGCTAATAAAGATTTTGTGCAAAATTACCAGACTTTTATAGAAAATGGTTTTGATGTAGTTTCTTCAAATAAAGTAGCTAATACATTAAGGTATGATTCATATAAAAAACTTAGAAAAGCATTAGATAAAAACCAAAAGAGTTATTTGTATGAGACAAATGTAGGCGCTGGGTTGCCATTGATAGATACGATCAAATTATTGCATTTATCAGGAGAAAACATTACAAAAATAAAAAGTGTTTTTTCGGGTTCATTAAGTTCTATATTCAATCATTTTTCAGTAGAAGAAAAACCATTTAGCGAAGTGTTGAAAGAGGCTATTGCAAAGGGTTACACAGAGCCAGATCCAAGAGAAGACTTATGTGGAAATGATGTAGCTAGAAAATTATTGATTTTAGCTAGAGAATTAGACTTGCAAAATGAATTTGATGAAATACATATTCAAAATTTAATACCAGAACCATTACGAGAAATTCCTACAGAAGAATTTCTTCAAAGTTTAGAACAATTAGATGAATATTATAATGAAGTAAAGCGTAATCAAACTATCGGAAATGTGCTGCGTTATGTAGGTGAGCTTTCTAGAGACTTACAGCAAGATAAGGGTAATTTAGAAGTTAAGTTAGTATCGGTATCAGAGAGTTCCGCTTTAGGTCAATTAAAAGGATCTGATTCGATTTTTGAAATCTATACCGAGTCTTACGGAGAACGCCCTATTGTGATTCAAGGAGCAGGAGCAGGAGCTTCGGTTACAGCAAGAGGGGTTTTTGGAGATATTTTAAGAATAGCAGATAAAAATTAGATTTTTAATCTATAAAAGAATGTTTGTTTAGTTTTTATGCTTGATAAATATTTTTTTTATAGTACTTTTTAGAAAAATTTTCAATTTTAAAATAATAGTAATACATTTGCAAAGTTCATAATTTTAGTATCGTTATCACGAAAGCGGGAGGGAATAGACCCTATGATCGCTTAGCAACCCTACACTTGTAGAAGGTGCTGCATTCTACCTTTTCAATTGATTTTTTTTCAGAAAAGGCAAGATAACCAGAGTAATTTTCTCTCTCTTTTAAGATAACATAATAAAATTTTTTGCCCCATTGGCATCTAACGCCTATTATGTAACATTTTTATGTCAAAAATTCATTCGGAAATTAAAAATAGAATCCTAGTCCTTGATGGTGCTATGGGAACCATGTTGCAACGCTATAAATTTGAGGAAGAAGATTTTCGTGGTGATCGTTTCAAGGATTTTCCACATCCGTTAAAAGGAAATAACGATTTACTTTCTTTAACACAGCCAGAAGCCGTTAAAGAGGTACATCGTTTGTATTTTCAGGCAGGAGCTGATATTGTGGAAACCAATACATTCTCTGGAACAACCATCGGAATGGCAGATTATCACATGGAAGATTTAGTGTATGAGCTGAACTACCAGTCGGCAAAGATTGCCCGTGAAGTAGCAGATGAATTTACAGATAAACCAAGGTTTGTTGCAGGTTCCATTGGTCCTACAAACCGTACAGCATCCATGTCGCCTGATGTTAATGATCCTGGTTATAGAGCAGTAACATTTGATGATTTGCGCATAGCTTATAAACAGCAGGTAGAAGCTCTTTTAGATGGAGGATGCGATTTGTTATTAGTAGAAACAATTTTTGATACACTAAACGCTAAAGCAGCTTTATTTGCCATTGAAGAAGTTAAAGAAGAACGTAATATTGAGGTGCCTATCATGGTTTCTGGAACAATCACAGATGCTTCAGGACGAACTTTGTCTGGGCAAACTGTCGAAGCATTTTTGATTTCTATATCGCATATCCCGTTATTGAGCGTTGGTTTTAATTGTGCTTTAGGAGCTGACCTGCTAAAACCGTATTTAAAAACACTAGCACACAATACGTCATTCAATGTTTCGGCACACCCTAATGCTGGATTGCCTAATGCTTTTGGAGAATATGATGAATCGCCAGAACAAACACAAGCATTTATAAAAGAGTATTTAGAAGAAAATTTAGTAAATATAATTGGAGGTTGTTGTGGGACAACTCCAGAACACATAAAGTTAATGGCAGAAATTGCTAAAAATTACAAGCCTAGAACCCCACAAGTAGTAGATTGATACAATGATTCAGGAAAGAAGAAACTTACTATTATCAGGATTAGAGCCTTTAATAATTACGCCTACTAGTGTTTTTGTAAACGTGGGGGAACGTACTAACGTAACAGGTTCAAGAAAATTCCTTCGATTAATAAAAGAAGAAAAATACGATGAAGCACTAGAAATCGCCAGACAACAAGTTGAGGGTGGTGCTCAAATCATAGATATTAACATGGATGAAGGAATGCTAGATGGGGTACAAGCCATGACTAGATTCTTGAATCTCATTGCCGCTGAGCCAGATATTTCAAGAGTTCCCATCATGATTGATAGTTCAAAATGGGAAATCATCGAAGCAGGACTTAAAGTGGTTCAAGGGAAGTGTGTGGTAAATTCAATCTCTTTGAAAGAAGGAAAAGATACCTTTGTAGCCCATGCTAAATTGATTAAACGATATGGAGCGGCAGTAATTGTAATGGCTTTTGACGAAATTGGCCAAGCTGATAATTATGAACGTCGTATCGAAATTTGTCAAAGATCGTACGATATATTAGTTAATGAAGTAAAATTTCCACCTCAAGACATTATTTTTGATTTGAATATCTTCCCAGTAGCCACAGGAATGGAAGAACATCGATTAAATGCCTTAGATTTTTTTAGAGGCACTAAATGGGTGCGTGAAAATTTACCGCATGCACACATTAGCGGTGGGGTGAGTAATGTATCCTTTTCATTCCGTGGTAATGATGTAGTGCGTGAAGCCATGCATTCTGTTTTCTTGTATCATGCCATTCAACACGGAATGACCATGGGAATCGTAAATCCAGAAATGTTGACCATTTATGATGATATTCCAAAAGATTTACTTGAACACGTCGAAGATGTTATCTTAGATAGAAGAGACGATGCAACAGAGCGTCTCTTGGATTTTGCCGAAAGTGTAAAAGGAGAAGTTAAAACCGCAGAAAGATCAGGACAAGAATGGCGACAAGGTTCCGTTCAGGAACGTTTAACACACTCATTAGTCAAAGGTGTAGATGAATTTATAAAGATTGATGTTGAAGAAGCTCGTTTGACTGTAACTCGTCCTATTGAAGTGATTGAAAATCACTTGATGAACGGAATGAATGTAGTGGGTGATTTATTTGGAAGCGGAAAAATGTTTTTACCACAAGTAGTAAAATCAGCTCGCGTGATGAAAAAAGCGGTGGCATACTTAATGCCGTATATAAGCCCCCCAACCCCCAATGGGGGAGTTGACAAGCAGACATGGAAAACTGCCAGTCCAACTTTATATGCTAAGTTGAAAGAAAGGGCGAAGACAATGCGCAATAACCCAACAGACGCGGAGAAAATGCTGTGGAACGTGCTTTCAAACAAAGGGATTGATGGTTTTAAATTTAGAAGACAGCATATCATTGGTGAATATATTGTTGATTTTGTATGCCTTGAAAAGCAATTAGTTGTTGAAGTTGATGGAGCTGTGCATGATAATAAGGAACAAATTGAACATGATAGATTCAGAACCGAGTGGCTTGAATCAAAAGGTTTCAAGGTTATAAGATTTAAAAATGATGAGGTTTTAAGTAATCTTTTTCAAACTATTGAAATTATAAATAAAGAGTTGAACACACAGTTAGTAGCTCCCCCTTCGGGGGCGGGGGGGGCTGGTAAAATCTTGATGGCAACAGTAAAAGGCGATGTACATGATATAGGTAAAAATATTGTTTCGGTAGTATTAGCCTGTAATAATTTTGAAATTATCGATTTAGGGGTAATGGTACCACCAGAAAAAATAATTGAAACTGCTGTTAAAGAGAATGTAGATATTATTGGTTTAAGTGGTTTGATTACCCCTTCGTTAGACGAAATGGTCTATCTAGCGAAAGAACTAGATAAATTAAATATCAAAATTCCAGTCATGATTGGTGGTGCAACAACTTCTCGAGCACATACAGCAGTGAAAATTGCACCAGAGTATAAAGAAACAGTCGTGCATGTAAATGATGCTTCTCGAGCGGTAACTGTGGCGACTAATTTGTTGCAAACGGAGACTAAAGTAAATTATGCTAAATCGTTGCGTGAAGAATACAATACCTTACGAGAAGGATATTTGAACAGAAGTCGGGAAAAGAATTTCTTATCAATTAAAGAGGCGCGCCAAAATAAATTGAAAATCGATTGGAAAGTGTATGAACCTGTTAAACCAAACTTTATAGGTAATAAAACCATTGAAGTGGATTTAGCAGAATTAGTTGATTTTATCGACTGGACACCGTTTTTTCAATCTTGGGAATTGTATGGTAAGTTTCCAGCAATATTAAAAGATGAAGTAGTGGGAGAACAAGCTACAGCATTGTTTGCTGATGCACAAGAAATGCTATCCCAAATTGTAAAGGAAAAATGGTTTGTTGCTAAAGGAATTTTGGGAATTTATCCCGCAAATCAAATCAATGATGACGATATTTTAGTGTCTGATGAAAAAGGGGCACCATTGGTTCAATTTTTAACCCTTCGCCAGCAATCACAAAAAACGGTTGGGGCTCCTAATATAGCCTTAGCTGATTTTATAGCGCCAATTGAAGAAATTCAAGATTATATAGGGTGTTTTTGTGTAACTACGGGTTTTGGTGTTGATGAAAAAGCAGCTGAATTTGAAAAGGAATTAGATGATTACAATGCCATTTTAGTTAAAGCGTTAGGTGATCGTTTTGCGGAGGCTTTTGCAGAATATCTTCATTTGAAAGTTCGTAAAGAAATTTGGGGCTATGATGCAAATGAAAATTTGACTAATGACGAATTAATCAAAGAAAATTATAAAGGAATTCGACCAGCACCAGGATATCCTGCCTGTCCAGATCATCTCGAAAAGCCTATCATTTGGGAGTTGCTAAAAGTAGAAGAAACCATAGGGGTTAAACTCACAGAAAGTATGGCAATGTGGCCTGCTGCATCCGTTTCAGGCTATTATTTTGCAAACCCACAAAGTAAGTATTTTGGGCTTGGTAAAATAAAAGAAGACCAAGTATGCGATTATGCTAAACGCCGAGGGATTTCAGTCGAAGAAGCAACGAAATGGTTGGCACCTAGTATAGCAGATTAAATTAGTCCAAAGTCAAATGTCTAAAGTCATAACGTATTATGTGGCCTTCGACCTTCGACTTTAAGACTTAAATTTATAAAAGTAACAGCACATATAGCAAATGCCAGTATCAAGTAAAAGATTACGCAAACGGAAGAGGAATTTCAGAGGAAGAAGCAACGAAATGGTTGGCACACCTAATATAGCAGATTAAATTAGTCCAAAGTCAAATGTCTAAAGTCATAACGTATTATGTGGCCTTCGACCTTCGACTTTAAGACTTAAATTTATAAAAGTAACAGCACATATAGCAAATGCCAGTATCAAGTAAAAGATTACGCAAACGGAAGAGGAATTTCAGAGGAAGAAGCAACCAAATGGTTGGCACACCTAATATAGCAGATTAAATTAGTCCAAAGTCAAATGTTTAAAGTCATAACGTATTATGTGGCCTTCGACCTTCGACTTTAAGACTTAAATTTATAAAAGTAACAGCACATATAGCAAATGCCAGTATCAAGTAAAAGATTACGCAAACGGAAGAGGAATTTCAGAGGAAGAAGCAACGAAATGGTTGGCACCTAGTATAGCAGATTAAATTAGTCCAAAGTCAAATGTCTAAAGTCATAACGTATTATGTGACCTTCGACTTTCGACTTTAAGACTTAAATTTATAAAAGTAACAGCACATATAGCAAATGCCAGTATCAAGTAAAAGATTACGCAAACGGAAGAGGAATTTCAGAGGAAGAAGCAACCAAATGGTTGGCACACCTAATATAGCAGATTAAATTAGTCCAAAGTCAAATGTTTAAAGTCATAACGTATTATGTGGCCTTCGACTTTCGACTTTAAGACTTAAATTTATGAAAGTAACAGCACATATAGCAAAAGCAGTATCAAGTAAAAGATTACGCAAACGGAAGAGGAATTTCAGAGGAAGAAGCAACGAAATGGTTGGCACCTAATATAGCAGATTAAATTAGTCCAAAGTCAAATGTCTAAAGTCATAACGTATTATGTGACCTTCGACTTTAAGACTTAAATTTATGAAAGTAACAGCACATATAGCAAAAGCAGTATCAAGTAAAAGATTACGCAAACGGAAGAGGAATTTCAGAGGAAGAAGCAACGAAATGGTTGGCACCTAATATAGCAGATTAAATTAGTCCAAAGTCAAATGTTTAAAGTCATAACGTATTATGTGACCTTCGACTTTCGACTTTCGACTTTAAGACTTAAATTTATGAAAGTAACAGAACATATAGCAAATGCCAGTGGGAAAACGCAATTTTCCTTTGAAATTTTACCGCCATTAAAAGGACAAAACATTCAATGTATCTTTGATGGGATTGATCCGTTAATGGAATTTAATCCACCTTTTATTGATGTTACCTATCATCGCGAAGAATATGAATATAAGGAGTTAGGCAATGGTTTGTTGCAAAAGAAAATTGTAAAAAAACGTCCAGGAACTGTAGGGATTTGTGCTGGCATACAAAACAAATATAATGTTGATGCTATACCGCATATTTTATGTGGTGGTTTCACAAAAGAAGATACAGAAAATTTATTGATTGACCTTGATTTTTTAGGAATTGATAATGTAGTAGCGTTACGTGGCGATGCCGTGAAAAGCGAAATTTATTTTAAACCAGAAAAGGACGGAAACGGATACGCATCAGAATTGGTGAAACAAATCAGTGATTTGAATAATGGAAAGTATCTGGATGCCGATTTACAAAATACAAATGCCACAGATTTTTGTATAGGAGTGGCGGGATATCCTGAAAAACATATAGAAGCTCCTAGTTTAGATAGTGATATTCATTTTTTAAAACAAAAAATTGCCAATGGAGCAGATTATATCATCACTCAGATGTTTTTTGATAATAAAAAGTTTTTTGATTTTGTGTCAAAATGTAGAAAAGCAGGAATCAATGTTCCTATCATTCCAGGACTGAAACCTATTGCTACAAAAAAACAATTGAATCTTATCCCGCATCGTTTTAGTTTGGAATTACCTGATGATTTAATCATGGCGGTCGTGAAAGCAAAAGACAATGAAGCGGTTAAACAAATTGGTATTGAGTGGTGTATTGCACAAAGTAAAGAGCTCGTAAAAGCTGGAATCCCAGTATTACATTATTATTCTATGGGTAAAGCTGAAAATATTAAGGCGATTGCTAAGGAGGTTTTTTAATTTTAAGTATAAAAAATAAAGGAGAGATTATCTTTAGTATAGTTAATGATCTCTCCTTTGTAGTGCTAGTATGTATAATTATTTTCTAAGAGTAATCTGATAATTTACTCCATTAATTGTTAATGTGGCTTTATCATTACACTCTCCATTTCCAAAGTCTAGAGTAGCTGATGGTTTGTCTAATTTGGAATAAGAAATGATTCCCTTAACAATATGAGGGCAACTTAATTTTACAACTAAAGGAGAAGTAATGTTTGCAATTCTTACAGTTCCACTAGGGAAAACCGTTTCCCAGCCACCCGTAATTTGGTAAACATTGTCAGATAATTCTGGCGTGCCTTGACCTTCAACAATTTCCCTTGTTTTGACTCCTGTTATTTTTAAAATTTTACCATTTTCTAAAGTAACTGTTAAGTTTAAGTCAATCTTAAAAATTAAGTGATCATTAGGATTCGCTGTTGAAACACCTCTCGTGATTGTAATGGTTCGAGTACCTTCTACTTTTATATCATTATGAGAAAAATTCTCAAAACTATAGGTAAGAGTGTGTGAAGTAGCTTTGGGTTGGTATGTGAATTTAATAATGATTTTACCTTTCAATAGGTTGTTATTAGGCATGGCACAACCTATTGTTCCAAAATTAATAGTTTTTGTAATTATTTGCCCAGGAGTGTAAGGAGCTTGAGGGGATACGCTTATAACGGCACAAGTAGGTGTTTGTCTTTCTGTAGGCGCTGTTCTTGCTGCAAGATTAAGTTCTCCTAACTGCTCAAGTACAACACTTGAAAGGTCTTCAACCGCTGCGTCTGTTTTTACAGAAGCAGACATATCATCTTCAGTGATTTCAGGTGCGTATAGATTTTCATTTTCGTCTTTATTACAACTCATTAGTAGCACAAAAGTGCTAAATAAAGCAACGATAAAATTTTTAGTTCTCATAATCAAAAGGTTTTAGGTTTTACAGGTTAGACTAAAGTACTAAAAAAAGGTTTAATTTTAGTCTGATAATTTTTTTTTTCATATACGAAATTGTTTTACCTTTGAAACCCTGATGGATATTACTTCTCAAATAAAACAACCGATACTTCAGGAAATGGAAATTTTTGAAAAAAAATTCTATTCCTCCATGTCTTCTAAGGTAGCGTTATTAAATAGAATTACCTATTATATTGTGAATAGAAAAGGAAAACAAATGCGTCCTATGTTTGTTTTTCTTACAGCCAAAATGATTTCAGGTGGAGCTGTTTTAGAAAGAACGTATCGAGGAGCATTAGTAATCGAATTAATTCATACAGCCACTTTAGTTCATGACGATGTGGTAGATGACAGTAATCGCCGTCGTGGTTTTTTTTCTATAAATGCACTATGGAAAAATAAAATAGCAGTTTTAGTGGGTGATTATTTATTGTCAAAGGGATTGTTGTTGTCCATAGATAATAGCGATTTTGACTTACTTAAAATCATTTCAGTTGCAGTTCGAGAAATGAGCGAAGGAGAATTACTTCAGATAGAAAAAGCTCGTCGTTTAGATATAACAGAGGAAATATATTATGAAATTATTAGGCAAAAAACAGCAACTCTAATTGCAGCCTGTTGTTCCTTAGCGGCGTGTTCCGTTAGACCTGATGACTCTGTACTAATAGAAAAAATGAGAAAATTTGGAGAGCTTATAGGAATGGCATTTCAAATAAAAGATGATCTTTTTGATTATTCAGAAGAAGCTATAGGCAAACCAACAGGAATTGATATAAAAGAACAAAAAATGACACTTCCGCTCATTTATGTCCTTAATACCTGTAGTTCCAAAGAAAAAAAATGGTTAATTAATTCTATAAAAAACCATAACAAAGATAAAAAGCGCGTAAAAGAAGTTATAGCATTTGTAAAACAAAATAACGGACTTCTATATGCTGAAAACAAAATGATTGAATTTCAAAAGGAAGCATTAATGTTGCTTGCTGACTTCCCTGAATCAGATTATAAAAAAGCCTTGATCTTAATGGTTAATTATGTAATTGAAAGAAAAAAATAATTTTTTAAAATACAATGCAACCTTTTTCAATTCTTTGTCGTCTTTATAAGAAGATGACAATGGAATCGTTTGTGCTTATAGACCAATCAAAGGAGTAAAAGTAATCAGTTTTACATCAAGACGAAAAACAATGACAAAAAAAGCTTCGCAATAAGACAGACAGGCACAGCATCAAATCTATTCAAAATTTGCACCCAAAATATTAGGTATGTGTCGTCAATATGTCAAAGATTTACAAAAAGAAGAAGACCTAATGATTACAGCTTTTATGAAAGTTTTACAAACCTTGAACGTTTTGAACACAAAGGAGGAAGTTTTGAAGGGTGGATAAGAAGAATTATGATTAATGAGTGCGTTTTCTTTCTTAGAGTTAAAAAGAAGTTTCCTTTCTACAAGATGAAGCTATAGCAGAAGATATATACAATGATATTGAAAATAAATTATCCGTGGAGGCTATCCAGTTTTTAGATATCTTACAAAAAGAGAAAAGAGAGAATTACATTGGAAGAAAGAATAGATAGTATAGGTTGTTCTGATAAGAGACATACTACTTAATTTGTATTTGCTGTCGGTATAAATAATTTAATTACTAATAATTCAATAAATAAATCCGATTTCAGATATTGGGAATCTCATTTTTATGAGTGGGGATTTTCTATAAATTCTCGTATTTCAAAGATCAATAATTTACTACATTTTAAGCATGGTTTCTCCGTTCAGTATAATAATTTAAGACCAACTAACAATCGTTTTTTTGTAGAAGAAGGAGACCAAACTACTCTTAAAACGTTTTCTAACCCCATAAATGACTCAAGATTTAAAGTCGTTAATTTAGTTTTCCCCCTGTATTTAGAACTGGATTTCTCGAAATCACCTATAATAAATGAAAAAAATGTTTTTCACACACATGAAAGTTTTCGTTTTGGAGTAGGAGGTTTTTTAGAATTTAATTTAAAATCAAAACAATACATAGAATATAAAGAAAACAATCATAACTATGCTCTAGAAGAGAAAGCTAGTTTTAATGTAAATAAATTTGTTTATGGTTTAGGAACTTATATCGGTTATAAAGAAATTAGTTTATACCTAAAATACGATTTAAATCCTATATTTAAGTATAATTGGGTTGATCAAAAAAAAACATCTTTAGGGATTATATTTGATTTAAATTAATTTTATTTGGCATAATTATTGACAATCTTTCATTGATAAAACATTTTAAATTATTTTTTAACAATTTTTTGTTAATAGAATGGTTGCTTATTAATAAACTAAAAAGTAGTTTTGTCACTATTTTTTACAAATCAAACCCCAAACAATGAGAAAAAAGTTATTAAGTTTACTGTTATTAGTTTTTGCTTCTGGACAGGCGCAAAATGTGCAAGGGATTTATGGTGATTTCAATTGGTTTAATAATTGGACTAATTTTAAACCTAAGACGCAAGATTACGCAGCACCTAACAGAATATTAAACGGAGAAATCGGAGAAAATACAACCCTTAAAAAAGGAACTTACCTAATAATGGGATCTGTATACGTTGTTAATGGAGCTACTCTTACCTTGGAGCCAGGGGTTGTTATGCGTGGCGATTCTGAGTCTAATGGGACCTTAATTATAACTAAAGGATCTAAAATAAAAGCAGAAGGTACAGAAACAGATCCTATTATTTTTACATCAAATAAAGGGACTTCGGATAGAAAATCAGGCGATTGGGGAGGTATTATCATCTATGGTGATGCACCCGTTAATCGTTATGGAGGAATAGTATCCTCTATTTATGATCCCAATCCTAAATACAACCTTTTTGGAGGGAATAATGAAAATAGTGACTCAGGTGTTTTAAAATATGTACGTATAGAGTTTGCAGGAAAAAAACTAAATGAAAAAACCATGTTAAATGGTTTAACTTTAGGAGCTGTAGGAAAAAAAACTAAAATAGAATACGTACAAATTAGTATGGCTAAAGACGATGGATTAGAAGTCGTTGGGGGTGTTTTTGATATGAATAATATTATTTCATTTCAAAATGCTGATGATGATTTTGACTTTTCTATGGGAGCTGTTTGTACAATGAGTAATTCAATAGCCATACGAAATCCTTATATTTCAGATAATACTCGTTCAAGAGTTATGGAAATAGATACTTATGATAAACTAGAAAATTTTGATCCCACTCGTAAAAAAACAGTAGTTAAACTGAATAATGTAACGATGGTTAGTAATGAAGATAATGCCATGGGGTTAGTAAAAGAAGCTATTTCCGTAAAAACAGATTCATTTGTTGAAATTAATAAATGTGTAATTTCGGGTTTCGCTAGTGTAATTGCTATGGATGATAAATATTTGGAAAAAGAAAATTACAAACAAGTAAAAGTAGTTAATTCCGTTATAAATAATTGTACAGAAGTTATTACAAATGAAAATTTGGTAAAAGCAGAAACACAATCAGATTGGTTTACACAAAAAGACAAGGTAAATAGTATTACTAAAATTAGTAATATCAATATCTTTAAAAGTAATGATGTGCGAAAAAAACCAGATTTTAGATTAAAGTAAAAAAAGGTGCCCAAAAAAGGGCACCTTTTTTTTGCTAATATATTCAGGTATCATTAGAGATAACTTTTATATAAGCGATTCCTTTTTTGTATAGATTCGTTTTATTATCTACTAAGACGATCTTTTTTAAAATTGTATATTTGAACCTTTTTTAAAACATTAATCGTGATTTCCAAAAATACAATAGAAACTGTTTTTGAAACCGCTAGAGTAGAAGAGGTTATAGGGGACTTTGTGCAACTAAAAAGAGCAGGTACCAATTTAAAAGGGTTAAGTCCTTTTTCCGATGAAAAATCACCGTCTTTTATGGTGTCTCCAGTAAAACAAATTTGGAAGGATTTTAGCTCAGGAAAAGGAGGGAACGCTGTCACCTTTTTAATGGAGCATGAACATTTTTCTTACCCAGAAGCCATTAGGTATTTAGCAAAAAAATACAATATAGAAATCGAGGAAACAGAGCAATCTACTGAAGAAGTAGCGGTAGCAAATGAAAAAGAAAGTATGTATCTCGTGTCTGAATTTGCTCAAAAATTTTTTCAAGACAAGATGCTTCATACTAATGAAGGGCAAGCTATAGGTCTTTCTTATTTTAAAGAACGAGGATTTACTTTAGACACTATTAAAAAGTTTGGTTTAGGGTTTTCACCAGAAGGATGGGATGTTTTTACCAAAGAAGCCTTAGAAAAAGGCTATAAATTGGAATTTTTAGAAAAAACAGGGTTGACAATAACGAAAGAAGATGGCAGACATTTTGATCGTTTTAAAGGACGTGTTATGTTTCCTATTCAAAGTATGTCTGGACGTGTTTTAGGTTTTGGTGGACGTATTTTAATCAACGATAAAAAAGTAGCTAAATATGTCAACTCCCCAGAAAGTGAAATTTATCATAAGTCCAAAGTATTATACGGTATTTATTATGCTAAGCAAGCTATAGCTAAGCAAGATAATTGTTTTTTATGTGAAGGTTATACTGATGTAATTCAAATGCATCAAGCAGGTATAGAAAATGTAGTAGCCTCATCTGGTACCGCTCTAACTCCAGATCAAATTCGATTGATTAACCGTTTGACCAAAAATGTCACCGTTCTTTTTGATGGCGATGCGGCAGGATTAAGAGCCTCTATTCGAGGAATTGATTTAATACTAGAGGAAGGTATGAATGTAAAAGTATGTACTTTTCCAGACGGAGATGATCCCGATAGTTTTGCAAGAAAAACACCTCATGATGATTTATTGCGTTATCTAGATGAGAATGCAATGGATTTTATTCAGTTTAAAGCTTCTCTTCTTATGAAAGAAGCTAAAAATGATCCTATTAAAAAAGCAGATCTAATTCGTGATATGGTTATTAGTATTGCTAAAATACCCGATCGAATTAAAAGAGAAGTATACATAAAAGAATGCTCACGGATTATGGATATTTCAGAAGAGGTTTTGTTTAATACATTAGCACAATTAGTTCAAAAAGATATTACGGAATCAAATAAAAAATTAAAGCAAGAGCAAAAAGCATTTACCGTTGTTAAAAATGAAGATCAATCTGCTAAATCCAAAATAGATGTTCAATATCAGTTAGAACGTAAGATTATAGAAATTCTTTTACTCTATGGCAATGCAGAAGAAGAATTTACGGATTATCTCTATAAAGCTACTCCTGAAGGCGAATTAAAAGAAATAAAGGAACTTAATATGTATAAAGTATATCAACGAATTTATTTAAGCCTTCAAGAAGATGAAGTAGAGTTGGCAAACCCTTTATTTAGAGCAATCTACAATGAAGTAATGAATTATTATCATCAAAATGAAAAATTTGAAATTGAACATTTTTTGATGCAACTAACGCCTGAATTAGCGCAAGAAGTAACTTCTATTTTAATGGAAGACGAAAAAATGAACTTGCATAATTGGGAGGTTAAGTTGATTTATGTGAAATTAAAAGATCAAACAATTGGACAATATGTAACCGAAACAATTTTGAGTTTGCGATGGTTTTTAGTAAATAAAATTATAGAAGAAGTAAAAGGACAATTATCGCCTGATCCACAAGCTGATAATTCTGAAATTTTATATATGGTAATGGATTATTCAAAGTTAGTAGGTAACTTTTCTAGTAAATTAGGACGTGTTATGTCCCGTTATTCGTAGTGAAAAATATAAGGGAATGTCCGAAAAGTAAAAAGTCATTATAAGTTTTATTGCTCAAATGCTAGTAGGGATTTCTTAGTCAATAATGCTAAATGATTTGCTTTTCCTATCTAAAAGGTATCATTTTAAGGTTAACTAGACGAGGTAATAGCATAAATTAAATGACGTTTTTATGAACTTTTCGAACATTTTCCTCTTTGGGGAATTTTAAAAATTATAACTTAA
The DNA here is from genome assembly GCF_014844295.1 of Flavobacterium columnare. NCBI lineage: Bacteria > Pseudomonadati > Bacteroidota > Flavobacteriia > Flavobacteriales > Flavobacteriaceae > Flavobacterium > Flavobacterium columnare. The sequence goes on along the minus strand of NZ_CP054494.1, from coordinate 1,125,802 downwards.
TTATATAGATAGCTCCTTCTCCCATCGCTGGTATAAGCAGATAATTGTTATAGCTGCTAATGTCCGCAGGACCATTAAGATACTTTTTCCCTATTCTACTAGCAAGATCTACTTCTTCACTTTTTTGAGTTGTTGGATTGTATTTAAATAGGAATCCTGTTTCATTGGATCCATTGTAATCTTTACCCCAATCGGATAAATATATGTCATTGTTAATAATGGCTATACCATCTAGACCTCCTAAAGCATTTGGACTATTCACTGCATCGGTATTGATTTTAGAGCTTAAGTCTAATTTTTTCAATGACAATCCATTTGTAAAAGCGCAATTCCATAACGTATTGTCTTTTAAAAATAAGCCATTGGCAAAATTATTTTCACCTATTTTTTCTTTGGTTTTTTCTTTTAGGTTAATTTTATAAATACCGCCATTATTGGTGATACTTGCGTACAAAGTACTGTTGTCATTTCCTTTGACAAGATCGTTTAGTCCTGTGCCTCCTTTTACTGTTAGATCAATTCCTAGGTCACTAAAAGAAATTCGATCTATGAGTTCTCCTGTGTTAATATCTATCCCTTTTAATTCATCTATATCGTTTACCCACAATGTATTGCCTATAAGAACACTACCTTTAGGGGCGTTTAAACTGGTTTTGCTGATGTTTTTCGAGATTAGTTTGCCGTTGATGTCTACTTTGGTAATCATACCGTCTCCGTCCTTTACGTGAGGAGCTAATTGTGCTCCAATATCTGAAATATAAAAATATTCTTTACCATCAAAAAGAATGCTTTCAGGATGACTGAATTCTACGGCTAATTTTCCTGTTGGAAATGTGATTTCGAGGTTAGGGGTTGGAGTATTGTTTTCTTTTGAACATCCTATTAATAAGGTACTTCCTATAAGAGAGGAAAGTAAAAAACTCTTTTTCATAATTATCTTTTTTTTGTTAAGGCAAATTTATGAATAAGAGTTTTCTTGAGTTTTTTGTGATCGTTCAAAAAGTTATTCTAAAAGTTCAAATTTTAGAACTAGACAATTTCTAAAGTTTTAGCTTTATTGACAAGATCTACAAGATTAGTTACATTTAATTTTGCTAATAAACGGAGTTTATAGGTGCTAATAGTTTTTTCATTTAGATTTAAAGCTTCAGCTACTTCTTTGTTTTTTTTACCATTTGATAAATAACGTAATACCTCAATCTCTCTACTAGATAATTTTCTGTAGAGTTGTTCTGGTTTAGATTGTTTTGATATCAAAGCGATGTTTCGTTTTACCGCGTCGCTAAATACAACAGTACCCCTGTTGACTTTTATAATTGTTGAAGCAAGGTTTTCTAATTTTTCTGATTTTTCAACAAATGATGAAACACCTGCTTTTATGGCGTTAGGGGCATATACTTGTTCGTTTAAATTAGAAAACAAAATAATTTTAAGTTTTCGATAATTTTGCAATAAATTTTTAATGCTATTGATGCTGTTTAACCCGTTTAGTTCCATGTCCATGACTAGGATGTCTACCTCTTTACGTTTTAACATCTCTTCAATCATGTCAAAGTTATCCACGATTCCTACTAATGTAATATCAGAATGTTCTTTGAAATATGATTTAATACCATAATGAACCACTGGATGATTATCTGCAAGACCTATCTTTATCATACATTATTTGTTTAAAATTGTGTAAGTACAAAATTACAAATAAAAATATAAAGGCTTGATTATCAGTTGTAGAAAATGTTTTACACTTTTGTAGAAATTATTTGAGTTCCTTAGGAATTATACATACAGGAATTGGATTTATTTTATGTTGATTAATGGTGTTTAAGTGTAAGTAAATTTTAAAAACTTCTTTTTCTCTGCCTTCAAAATCGTTACTGATTTTTCCTTTCTCTAATTGTACCATAGCCCATTCTAATTCGTTATAATTAGCTCCTAATTGATCTTCATCACTTCTATCATCGCCAAATAACCCATCTGTAGGTTTTGCGTTTAAGATGGATTCTGGTATTTCTAGATAAGTTGCTAGAGCGCGAACATCGCTTTTTAATAAGTCTGCTATAGGACTGATGTCTACACCTCCATCTCCATACTTTGTAAAAAAGCCCACCCCAAAATCTTCTACTTTATTGCCTGTTCCTGCTACTAATAAGTTGTTTAAACCTGCTAAGTAATACAAAGATACCATTCGTAAACGTGAGCGGGTATTTGCTAAAGCTAAATGAAGTTTATCTTCATTTTTCGATATCGGAACCTCTTTTTGAAACGTTTCAAAAACGGGAGTCAAATCAACGCGTGTATCGGATACATTTGAAAATCTTGATTTTAATAAATGGATATGTTCGTATGCTCTACTTACATGACTTTCGGCTTGGTGTATGGGCATTTCTACACATAAGGTAGTAAGTCCTGTTTGGGCACATAATGTAGAGGTTAGAGCAGAATCTATTCCACCTGAGATCCCCACAACAAAGCCTTTTACTCCCGCTTTTTCAGCATACTCTTTTAACCAATTTACAATGTGTGTGTTTACTTTTTCTACATTTAGGGTGCTTATTTTTTGCATAACGAGGATAGTATTAAAAACGAATGTATATTTGCAAAAATAATAAAATTACGCCATAAACCGTTTTGAGGTGACCTTAATACAATTAATAGTAAAAATGAAGAAATATATTGCATTAACTTTTATAGTCCTTTCCCTTTTTTCTTGTAAAAAAAATGAAAAAGTACAAGATCAAGCAGAAGAAATGAATGTAAATGTTGTGGTAGATCGTTATGATAAAGCTTTTTTTGAATCAAAACCCTCTGATTTACCCAATTTAAAACAAAAATATCCTTTTTTCTTTCCTCCTCAAGTTGATGAACGATTTTTAGCAGAAAAGATGGTGAACCCACAATGGAGAGCACTATATAAGGAAGTGGAAAAGAGATATGATAATTTTGATCTTGAAAAGAAAAACATAGAAACTCTTTTTAAATATATAAAATACTATTTTCCAAAAACCAAAATACCTAAAGTATATACAGTTATTCAAGATATGGATCCTGATTATAAAGTTATTTATGCTCCCGATAAGAATATGCTAATTATTTCTTTGGAATTGTATTTAGGTAAATCACACCGTTTTTATGAGTACCCTGAATTCTTAAAAAGAAGATTTGAACCCTTACAAATGATGCCTGATATAGTAGATGCATTTGCTCTATATAAAGTTAAACCACCTACAGATCGTGATTTTTTGTCACAAATGATTTATGAAGGAAAAAAACTCTATTTAAAAGATGTTTTGTTGCCTACAACCTTAGATGAAGATAAAATTGCATATACTAAAGAAGAATTAAAATGGTGTGAAGAAAACGATGAAAATATTTGGCGATTTATGGTAGAACAAAAAATGTTATATGATACAAATCCTATGTTGGTTCAAAAATTAATAACACCTGGACCTTTTTCTAAATTTGGACTAGAAAGTGATAATCAAACCCCTGCTCGTATAGGAGCATGGATTGGTTGGCAAATTGTTCGTGCTTATATGGATCAGAATGACACTCCTCTGCAAAAGATGCTTGTTTTAGATGCAAAAGAACTCTTTAAAAAGTCGAAATATAAACCCGTAAAGAGTTAGTCATTAACTCATTATTTAATAAAATGTTTAATACGAATTTAGTTAATTAAATTCTGAAATTCTAAAATTCAAAATGCCAATAACAAAAACATCCGATATCAAGTTTAAAATCTCGTTAGATGAAAATCATATTCCTGAAAAATTGCATTGGACGGCAAAAGATGGGGGAGTGGAAAAGCAAGAAGCAAAAGCCTTTATGCTAAATATTTGGGACAGCAATGTAAAAGAAACAATGCGTATTGATTTGTGGACAAAAGATATGCCTGTAGATGAAATGAAGATATTCTTTCATCAGACATTGGTAGCCATGGCAGATACTTTTGAACGTGCAACCGCTGATGAAAAAATGAGTGCAACGATGCGCGATTTTTGTGATTATTTTGCTGAAAAATTAGAATTAAATAAATAGAAAAATTATAAAAATGTTGAAAAGAAAGTTATCCTTATTTTACATGTGTTTGTTTTTAGTTTCTTGTAGTAAAGAAAATACTATAGGCGTAGCACCTGATAGTAGTAATGGGAATTGTGAGTCGTCAATACCTTTTTTGAAAACGGGCAAGGAAGTTGTATTTAATCTTTTTCAATTTGGAATAAATTCAGGAACAATGAAAATGACTTTTGGTAATTGTAATGGAGAAGGGTTTTTGGTTACAAGAGGATTTTATGACACATTTGGTAAATTACATAGGTCTAGCGTAGATTTAATGAAACAAGAAGGTGATTTTCTTTTGATTGATTCTAATAATGATAAAGATTATTTCTCGAAAAACTATAAAAAAAATGCTAAGTTAAATGAAGAATGGAAATATACTAGATCGGATAAAGCGGTTGTAACACATAAAGTTATAGCTCTAGATTCTGTGATTACGGTGCCAGCAGGAACATTTCATTGTAAAGTATTTAAGTTTTCCACAACAACAGCTATTAATGATTCTTATATTTTCTGGAATGATGACATTGGTAATGTTTATGAAGATACAGGGTTCGTTAAGATGGAACTTAAGTCATTTAAATAAAAAACGATCCGAAAGATTAGAAACCTGTCGTTTCGGTAAAAGGGAGAAATCACATTATCAATATTATGTGATTTCTCCTATCCTAGAAGGATAGACTAGATGTTGAGTTTTGACTTTTCAGACGCTTTCTTTTTATTTGATAAAACTCTCATTATTTTTAAAAATCTCCTGATTTACGTTGTCTATGAATTCTAGAACACCGTCGCGTCCTACTACGTCTAATGATGACGTTATGAAATGTTGTGGCATTTCTTCCCAATTGTTAGCTAATAATGCCTTGCGATAGGCCGCAACATTTTGTTCGGTTTTACCTTTGCTTATTTTGTCAGCTTTTGTAAAAATAATACAAAAAGGAATTCCTATTTCGCCAAGATATGTTATGAATTCTAAATCTATTTTTTGTGCTTCATGGCGTATATCTATTAATACAAAAGCACAAACCAATTGTTCTCTCTTTTCAAAATAATCTGTGATGAATTTCTGAAAGACCTCTTTTGTTTTCTTAGAAACCTTGGCATAACCATATCCAGGTAAATCAACTAAAAACCAATTGTTGTTAATTTTAAAGTGGTTAATTAATTGGGTTTTTCCTGGTTTTGAAGAGGTTTTTGCTAAATTTTTATGGTTGGTTAACATGTTTATCAAAGAAGATTTTCCTACGTTAGATCTTCCTATAAAAGCGTATTCTGGCAAACGTTCTTGTGGACATTTGCTAACAATAGAGTTGCTTATGATAAACTCAGCTGTATTGATTTTCATAGGTGTAAAATAATTCCCCTTGCATGAAGGGGAAAGTTATTGTTTATGTTCTGCTTTTGTTTCTAACCACTCTTCTAGAATTCTATTAAATTCGTCAGGATGTTCCATCATAGCAGCATGGCCGCACTTGTCTATCCAGTACAGAGTAGAATTAGGGAGTAGTTTATGAAACTCTTCTGCTACTTCAGGAGGTGTTACTTTGTCTTGTTTGCCCCAAATAATTCCTGTAGGAACGTGCATTTTGGGTAAGTCTTTGGCCATATTATGGCGAATGGCGCTTTTAGCAATTGTAAGCGTTTTTAAAAGCTTAATTCGATCGTTTACTGTTGCATATACTTCATCAACAATTTCTTTTGTGGCAACAGCAGGATCGTAAAAAACATCTTCTGATTTTTTTTTGATGTATTCGTAATCGCCTCGTTTAGGATAGCTTTCGCCCATAGCACTTTCGTACAAACCTGAACTTCCTGTAATAACTAAACCAGAAACTTTTTCAGGAAAAAGTTTTGTAAAATATAACGCTATATGCCCTCCTAATGAATTGCCTACAAGAACAACTCGATCAAAGCCTTTGTAGTTGATAAAGTTTTTAAGATATACTGCAAATGCTTTTACATTTGTTTTTAATATATTTTGGGTGTATAAAGGTAATTCAGGGATTACCACTTTATAGCCTTTGTTCGGGAAATATTCGGCAACTCCACCAAAATTACTAAGACCGCCCATTAGTCCATGTAAGATTACAATTGGAGTCCCTTCCCCTGCTTCGAAATATTTATACTTACCGTCTTCTATTAAGTGCTCCACTTTATTATTTTATTTTATATGACAAATATAGTGGTTAAAAATGAAAAAATAATTTTTATTGATTTTTTGTGGATAAACTAACTTAAGAGAATACCGTATAAACAAAAATAGAGCATAATTGCTCGATTGAAAAAAATGAATAGAATCCTATAGAATAACTGATGTTGGAAATGTTGAGTACTGAGAAATGGTTGAAAAAAGAAGCGGGCTTATTTAGTTGTAATAAAAAGGAGTGGTGAGTGGTTGTATTTCTGTTTCATCCAGATTACGTGTTGGACTTGGTGATGAAGAGGAAAAAGGAAAAGAAGATAAAAATGCACGAAAATTTTTTAGCCTAGTTGTGGTTTTGTATTGAGAACAAAGAAAGGAGTGTTTTTTTAGACTCAAAGACCTTTTATCTGTAATAAATATCTGAGTTTAATTTTAAATTATTCTGTTTTATCCTCTGATTTTGTTGTTATTTGAGTAGCTGTTTTAGGAAAGAGGAGGGATTGTTTGGTATAAAATAAGGGTAAATAAAAAAGCTACCTCGGTCTTATTTCGTTTAGAGATAGCTTTTTACTTTAAGATTTAATAATTGTTTGTTTTCTGTCAGGCCCCACGGATACGATCATAATAGGTACTTCTAATTCTTTTTCAATAAATTGGATGTAGTCTTTTAACTCTACAGGAAGCTCCTCGAAAGTACTCATGTTTGTTAAATCTGCTTTCCATCCTTTGAATTCAGTATAGATAGGGGTAAGATTTTCTTCTTCAATAGAAAAAGGTAGGTGTTTTATGGTTTCTCCTTTGTAGTTATACGCGTTACAAATTTTTAGTGTTTCAAAACCTGAAAGGACATCGCCTTTCATCATCATCAATTGAGTTACTCCATTGATTTGAACAGCATATTTTAGAGCTACTAGATCTAGCCATCCACAACGTCTAGCACGTCCTGTAACAGAACCAAACTCATTTCCTACTTTTGCCATTGTTTCTCCATCTGTGCCAAAATCTTCTGTAGGGAATGGTCCAGAACCTACGCGAGTAGTATAGGCTTTAAAAATACCAAAAACTTCTTTTATTTTATTGGGGGCAATACCTAAACCTGTACAAGCTCCTGCAGCGGTAGTATTAGAAGATGTAACGAAAGGATAAGTCCCAAAATCAACATCTAGTAAAGAACCTTGTGCGCCTTCACAAAGAATAGATTGGCCTTCTTTTTGAGCTCTTGCTAGAAATTCTTCACTGTCAATAAAAGTTAGTTTTTTTAATTCTTCTATAGCTTCAAAAAACTCCTTTTCCATTTCAGGAAGATTGTATTGAATGTTTACATCGTAAAATTTAATCATCTCTTCGTGTTTATTTGCTAGAGAACGATACTTTTCAATGAAATCAGACATTTCAATATCTCCAACTCTTAAGCCATTACGACCTGTTTTATCCATATAAGTAGGGCCAATACCTTTTAGAGTGGAGCCTATTTTAGCTTTCCCTTTAGCTGTTTCAGAAGCTGCATCTAGTAAACGATGGGTTGGTAAAATAAGGTGTGCTTTTCTTGAAATTAATAATTTAGACTTGATGTTCATGTTAAACTTTTCAAGTCCTTCAATTTCTTTTTGAAAAACAACGGGATCAATAACAACGCCATTTCCAATGATATTTATTGAGTTTTTATGAAAAATACCAGATGGGATTGTACGTAATACGTGTTTTATTCCGTCAAATTCAAGTGTATGTCCTGCATTAGGGCCTCCTTGAAAACGAGCTATAATATCATATTTAGAGGTTAATACATCGACAATTTTTCCTTTGCCTTCATCACCCCATTGTAATCCTAGTAGTAAGTCTACAGTCATTGTGTTGTTGTTTGTAATTTTAAGAATTTGTCTTTTTAGTAGCGTAGAAATATAATGAATGATTTTGGATTTCAATTCCAAATAAATCCTCCATAGTCTGTTTGATGGTTTGTATTCTTGGGTCGCAAAACTCAATTACCTCACCCGTATCTGTCATGATAATATGGTCATGCTGCTTATCAAAATAAGATTTTTCATAATGAGCTTGATTTTGACCAAATTGATGTTTACGCACCAATCCACAATCTAATAATAACTCAATGGTATTATAAAGGGTAGCTCGGGATACACGATAATTTTTATTTTTCATTTTAATATAAAGGTTTTCTATATCAAAATGCTCTGAACTATCGTATATTTCCTGAAGAATTGCGTATCGTTCAGGTGTTTTTCGATGTCCATTTTTTTCTAAATAACTAGTAAAAACATTTTTTACTGTTTCTTGATGGCTATTATTGTCAGATGTAACTTGTGTCATAACGTCACAAAGATAAAATTTTTATTTAGATTGTAAATAATAATGATTTTTTACTTTATAGGTATTAATCTTGTTAATCCATCCCTAAATTTAAAATAAATATTTCTTGTACTGCTTTGTTTTCTTTATAATGTCAAAAGTTGTCTTTTTAGTGTGTTTTATTAAAGACTATTTTTGTACACCTTATTATCCTCCTTTAAAAGGATAAAAGAAGCAATATACTAAAAAAATAAAGAAGAATCATAAATAATCTAATTTATAAAGCAATAAGATTTTTATAGTCTTGTCTAGTATGAATTCGTGACTCTATAACTTGTTAAAAAGAATAGAAGGCTTGTTGTTTTTTTAAAAGAACTGTAGTGTTTAGATATTGTTATTGTGTTGTGCGGTTTTTTGTTTTAAGTTTTTTATATAGGAAAAATAAAAGAAAGAATATAAGAATAATGACTTTTTAGATTTGTCATGTATTTCTTATAAAATTAAAACTTATCAACAAAGTGGTAATTTGTGGTAAAATGTGGTAAAAATATTTCTATCTTTGTCTTTGTACAGTACAAAGTGTAACTCCTTGAATACCATTGTTGGAACATATGAATGCAAAGCAGATGCAAAGGGCAGGTTGATGTTACCAGTTGCCCTAAAGAGTCAATTGGCCACTTCTTTGCAGGAAGGTTTTGTGTTAAAACGTTCTGTTTTTCAACCATGTTTAGAGTTGTATCCAATGAGTGAATGGAATGCCATGATGCAAAAAATCAACAAATTAAATCGTTTTGTGAAAAAGAACAATGATTTTATCCGTCGATTTACTGCAGGAGTGAAAGTGGTAGAGATTGACGCTACAGGGCGTTTGTTGGTACCTAAAGATTTAGCCATTTTTGCAAATATTACCAATAACGTAGTACTGTCTTCGGCTGTCACTATATTAGAAATTTGGGATAAGGAGTTATATGAAAAAGCAATTGATGATTCAGTAATGGATTTTGCGGATTTAGCTGAAGAAGTAATGGGAGATTTAAATTTTGATGACAATGGAATATCATAATCCGGTTTTATTGAAAGAAACGGTTGATGGTTTGAATATCAAGCCGGATGGAGTGTATGTTGATGTAACTTTTGGAGGCGGAGGTCATTCAAGAGAAATATTATCTCGTTTAGGACCTAATGGGAAATTGTTTGCTTTTGATCAGGATGAAGATGCTTGGGCTAACGCAATAAAGGATACAAGATTTGTATTGATTAAGGAAAATTTTAGGTATATCAAAAATTTTTTACGTTTTGAAAACATTCGAAAAGTTGACGGGATTTTGGCTGATTTAGGAGTTTCCTCTCATCAATTTGATGTGCCAGAACGTGGTTTTTCTACTCGTTTTGATGGTGCTCTAGATATGAGAATGAGTCAAAAAAACGAGCTAAGTGCTTATACTGTAGTTAATGAATATGATGATATTAACTTACGTCGTATATTTTCGGAATACGGAGAACTTAAAAATGCAGCGGCTTTAGCAAGAACGATAGTCGAGGCTAGAGATACAGAACGTATTATTAATACAGAAGATTTAAAACAAGTTTTAACCAAACATTTGCCAGGGCATAAAGCCAATAAAATTTTGGCTCAAATTTATCAAGCCATACGAATTGAAGTAAATCAGGAAATGGAGGTTTTGAAAGAGTTTTTAGAGCAATCATTAGAACTTTTAAATGAGGGAGGACGATTAAGTGTTATTTCGTATCATTCTTTAGAAGATCGTTTGGTAAAACGATTTGTAAAAAACGGAATGTTTGAAGGAGAACCCGAACGAGATATGTTTGGAAGATTTGAAGTGCCAATGAAAGCTATTGGAAAACTCATTGTTCCAACAAATGAAGAAATAAAAGTAAATAACAGAGCCCGAAGTGCAAAGCTTCGTATTGCTGAAAAATTGTAAGAATACCTGTTGCCTTCTCAGTATTATCATGAAAGATGAAAAACAAAATTTTTAACATACTCAAAGCAAGATATCTTCTAAATGAAGATGCTGCTAAGAACTGGATTTTCATCCTTTTCTTATTGGTATTAGCCATTGTAATGATTGCCAATACACATAGTTATGAGAAAAAAGTTTTTCGTATTGCAGAGTTAAATAACGAAGTAAAGGAATTGCGATCGGAATTTGTAGACCGAAGATCAGAATTAATGAAAATAAAAATGGAATCGAATGTAGCAGCTCAAATGGCAATATTAGAGATTGTACCCTCATCCGTTCCTCCTAAAAAAATAAAAGTAGCAAAAGAAAAGACAGCTTGGGAAAAGCTATGGCAGTAGTAAATAGAAATATATTAAATCGTATTTATGGAGTGGCATTACTTATACTGGTAATATCATCCGCTGTTGCTGTAAAACTTAGTAATATTCAATGGGTTGAAGGAGCATATTATAGACAATTAGCAAAAGAACGTACCATCAAAAATTTTGTAATTCCTGCTAATAGAGGGAATGTTTATTCCTCAGATGGAAGTCTTTTAGCAACTTCTATTCCTGAATATACAATTCGTTTTGATGCGTTAGCGCCTTCACAAGAAAATTTTGATAAGTATATTAAGTCACTTGCAGATTCACTAGCGCCTATGCTAAAAAAGCCAAGTGGGTCTTTACTAAACGATTTTAGAAAAGCAAGAGCTAATAAAAACCGTTATATGTTAGTTGCTCGTAAATTAAGTTATACAGAACATACTAAAGTTAAAGGGTTTCCTTTGTTAAACTTAGGTGCATACAAAGGAGGGATTATAATAGAACAACAAACTGTAAGAGAACATCCAATAGGAAAAATTGCCGAAAGAACAATCGGTTATGAACGTTTTAATGATGGAGGTAGTTTGACACGGGTAGGTATTGAAGGGGCTTTTGGTAAGTATTTAAAAGGAAAAGATGGGCAAGTTTTAAAACAAAAAATAGCCAAAGGACAATGGAAACCCATTCGAGATAACAATGAAGTAGAACCTATAGATGGTTATGATATAGTATCTACTATTGATGTGTATATACAAGATATTGCGCATCACGCACTATTAAAACAGTTAGAACTATATGAAGCAGAACACGGCTGTGCCGTTGTTATGGAAACGAAAACAGGCGACATTAAAGCCATCTCAAATTTAGGAAGAGCCAAAGATGGATCTTATTATGAAACTATTAATTATGCTGTTGCAGAATCCCATGAACCTGGTTCTACCTTTAAATTAGTTGACGTTTTAGCTTTATTAGAAGATAAAAAAATTGATACCAGTAAAGTTTACAATACTTACGGAGGAGTAGTCGTATACAGAGGTAGGAAAGTAAAAGATTCTCATGAGGGAGGATATGGTAAAGTTTCGTTTGCAAGAGGTTTTGAACTTTCTTCTAACACTGTTTTAGTTCAGGCCGTTTATGAAAACTATAAGGATAATCCTCAAGAGTTCGTAGACCATATTAACTATTTGGGACTAAATACACCTTTAGGACTGCCTTTTAAGGGAGAAGGAAAACCTAGGATACCTCAACCCAAGAAAGGAAACTGGAGCGGTATTTCTCTACCATGGATGGCTTTCGGGTATGGTGTTTCTCTTACTCCTTTACAAACACTTACATTATACAATGCAGTAGCAAATAATGGTGTAATGGTTAAACCTAAGTTTGTTCAAGAGGTAAAAGAATGGAATAAGGTCATAAAAAAGTTTGATACAGAAATAATTAACTCTAAAATTTGTTCCAATGCTACGCTTTCAAAAGTAAAAGCAATGTTGAAAAATGTTGTTAAAAGAGGGACTGCCTCTAAATTATATTCTAAAGATTTTTCAATGGCAGGAAAGACAGGAACCGCACAGATAGATTATCATAAAGGAGATACACAAATGTACTATGCGTCTTCTTTTGCGGGTTATTTCCCAGCAGAAGAACCGCAATATTCTTGTATAGTTGTTATTCACAAACCGAATACATCTAAGAATAACTACTATGGAGCAGATGTAGCAGGCCCCGTTTTTAAAAGGATTGCACAAAAAGTTTTTACAGATGTTCCTTCTACCGATGAAATTAAATCATTAAAAAGAAAAGTTAATAAACAAGAAAAAAGTTATTTGACCTATAATGAAAAACTGAATAAAAAACCATTATATGTGCCAAATACAAAAGGAATGCCTGGAATGGATGCCGTAGCTCTATTAGAAAATTTAGGAATGAAAGTTCAGATTAATGGATTTGGGAAAGTAAAAAAACAATCTATTCAAGCAGGAGAACTTATTAAAAAAAATACAATTATAGTTTTAGAATTATCATAAATAAAAGGTTTTCGGATCTTATTTTTCTAAATTTAAGAGGAATAGTAAACAAGATGAATTTAAAAGATTTATTATACAAAGTTGCAATAGAAGCCGTTCAGGGATCTCCTATAGGAATCGTGAATCAAATTCAGTTTGATTCGCGCAAAATAGAATCAGATGATGTTTTTGTAGCAATCCGAGGGACTTTGTCTGATGGACATCAGTATATTGACAAAGCAATTAGTTTGGGAGCTTCCGTAATAGTTTGCGAAGAATTTCCTCAGACTTGTTTAGAAAATATTACTTACGTAAAAGTAGCAGATACAAATAGTGCTTTAGCGCAATTAGCGAATAACTTTTACAAAACACCTTCACATAAGTTAATTCTTGTTGGGGTTACAGGAACAAATGGAAAGACAACAATAGCGTCTCTTTTATATCAAATGTTTAAAAAAGCAGGTTATAAAGTTGGATTATTGTCAACGGTGAAAATTATGGTTGACACAACAGAATATAAAGCGACTCATACAACTCCTGATTCTTTAACTATCAATTGTTTTTTAGATCAAATGGTTCAAGAAGGGTGCGAATATTGTTTTATGGAAGTAAGTTCTCATGGGGTACATCAAAAACGGACCGAAGAGTTGCTCTTTGCAGGAGGTGTTTTTACCAATTTATCACATGATCACCTAGACTATCATTCCACATTTGCTGAATACCGCGATGTTAAAAAAGCCTTCTTTGATCATTTGCCCAAAACGGCTTTTGCATTAACCAATATTGATGATAAGAACGGAGCGGTAATGTTGCAAAACACACACGCAAGAAAAAAAACATATGCTTTGAAAACGTATGCAGATTACAAAGCTATTATATTAGAAAATCAATTATCAGGCCTCCAACTGAAAGTTAATGAACAAGAGGTTTGGACACGATTAATAGGTACTTTTAATGCTTATAACCTATTAGCCATTTATGGCGTAGCTGTTGAATTGGGAATAGATAAAATAGAAGCGTTACGTTTATTATCCGAATTAGAAAGCGTTTCCGGTAGATTTCAATTTATAGTTTCCAAAGAAAAAATTACAGCCATAGTTGATTATGCCCACACACCAGATGCTTTAGAAAACGTATTAAATACTATTAATGATATTCGTACAAAAAATGAACAATTAATTACCATTGTAGGTTGTGGAGGCGATAGGGATAGAACAAAACGTCCTATTATGGCACAGATAGCAACAGAAATGAGCTCAAAAGCAATTTTAACTTCAGATAATCCCCGTACGGAAAGTCCAGAAGCTATTATTGAAGAAATGGAAGCAGGAATCAGCGCAGAGAATTTTAAAAAATACCTATCTATAGTAGATCGTAAACAAGCTATAAAAACAGCTTGCCAAATGGCAGAAAGTGGTGATATCATTTTAATAGCTGGGAAAGGACACGAAACATATCAAGAAGTCAATGGAGTGCGTCAGGATTTTGATGATATGAAAATTGTACAAGAATTATTAGAACAATTAAATAAATAATAATTGATTTAAGAGAGCTGATTACTGATTTCAAATAAAGAAATCTAAAATCTAAAATCTAAAATCCAAAACCTTAGAAAGTATGTTATACTATTTATTTGAATATTTAGATAAAGTTCAGGATGTACCTGGAACAGGCGTTTTTCAATACATTACTTTTCGATCAGCATTAGCTATTATCATGTCATTGTTACTATCTACCATTTATGGAAAAAAAGTAATAAGTTATTTAAGGCGTTTGCAAATTGGAGAAACGGTTCGTGAGCTAGGTTTAGAAGGGCAAACCCAAAAAGCAGGAACACCAACCATGGGAGGAATTATTATTATCTTTTCTACCTTAATACCTGTTTTGTTATTTGCACGATTGGATAATATATATGTTATATTATTGATAATATCCATGTTATGGATGGGATTAATCGGTTTTTTAGATGATTATATCAAAGTATTTAAAAAAGATAAAGAAGGTTTAAAGGGAATCTTTAAAGTCATTGGTCAAGTAGGATTAGGCCTATTCGTTGGATTCGTGTTATATTTTCATCCGCAAGTAACTGTTCGTAAAGAAATGGCTCACACAAAAATTGAGATAGACGCTTCTCAAAATACAATCAAACCCATGATGATTGAAGAAAAGTCCACAGCTACTACAATTCCTTTCTTTAAAAATAATGAGTTTGACTATGCAGACGTATTATCCTTTATGGGGGAAGGCTATGAAAATTATGCTTGGTTAATTTTTATACCAGTTGTTATTTTTATTATTACAGCGGTTTCAAACGGAGCTAATCTAACAGATGGTATTGACGGATTAGCGGCTGGTACTTCCGCCATATCAGTAATCGCTTTAGGGGTTTTTACATTTGTTTCAGGAAATATCATTTTTTCAAAATATTTAAATATAATGTTTATTCCCCATTCCGGAGAAATGACCGTTTTTATAGCAGCTTTCATCGGATCGCTAGTTGGTTTCTTATGGTATAATAGTTTTCCTGCAGCTGTTTTTATGGGAGATACAGGAAGTTTAACGATAGGAGGTGTGATAGCTGTATTGGCAATTGCCGTTCGTAAAGAAATGCTAATCCCCGTTATCTGCGGAATATTCTTAGCCGAAAATCTATCAGTAGTCTTACAAGTAACTTATTTTAAATATACTAAAAGAAAATATGGCGAAGGACGTCGCATTTTTTTAATGTCTCCTTTACATCATCATTACCAAAAGAAAGGATACCATGAAAGTAAAATTGTTACCCGTTTTTGGATTGTGGGAATTTTATTGACTATTGTTTCTGTTGTAACTCTAAAATTAAGATAATCTATGAGGCTAGTTGTTTTAGGAGGAGGGGAAAGTGGTGTAGGTACCGCAATTCTTGGAAAAAAAAGAGGATACGAAGTATTTGTATCTGATTTTGGAAAAATAAAAGATACCTACAAAGAAGTATTATCACTTCATAAGATCAAGTTTGAAGATGAAAAACATACAGAAGAATTAATTTTGAATGCGGATGTCGTTATGAAAAGCCCTGGTATTCCAGATAAAGCACCCATAGTAAAAAAGTTAATTCAAAAAAAAGTGCCTGTACTTTCTGAAATCGAATTTACCAGTCACTTTACAGATGCTATAACAATTGGCATAACGGGTAGCAATGGAAAAACCACCACCACTATGTTAACCTATCATCTTTTAAAAGAAGGAGGGCTAAACGTTGGTCTCGCTGGAAATATAGGGAAAAGCTTTGCTTGGCAAGTAGCCGATGATAAATTTGATACCTACGTTTTAGAATTGAGTAGCTTTCAGTTAGATGGTATAGAAACCTATAAACCCCATATAGCTATCATAACAAATATAAGTCCAGACCATTTGGATCGATATGAATATAAATACGAAAATTATATTGCTTCAAAGTTTAGAATAACAATGAATCAAACAGAAGAAGATTATTTAATTTACGATGCAGATGATGAAGCTATAAATAAATGGTTGCAAAACAATACAACCAAAGCAAAATTAATACCTTTCTCCATTTCTAAAAAATTAGATTTTGGAGCCTATTTAGAAAATGATACCATAAAGTTTAATATAACTAACGAAATATTTGATATGCCAATCGACGAAATATCTTTAGAAGGAAAACATAATGTAAAAAACGCTATGGCAGCAGCTACAGTTGCTCAATTGTTGAAAATTAGAAAATCAACTATTCGTGAAAGTATGTCAGATTTTCAAGCGGTTGAACATCGTCTTGAAAAAGTATTAAAAATTAATAATGTACAATATATAAATGATTCTAAAGCAACAAATGTAAATGCTGCATTTTTCGCTCTAGATAGTATGTCTACACCAACCGTATGGATTGTAGGAGGAGTAGATAAAGGAAACGATTATGCAGAACTCCTACCGTTAGTCAACGAAAAAGTAAAAGCAATTATTTGTTTAGGAATAGATAATAAAAAAATAATTGAATCGTTTGGAGATATTGTAGATGAAATGGTAGAAGCAGGATCAATGGAAGAAGCGGTAAAACAAGCCTATCGTTTAGCCGAAAAAGGAGATACGGTTTTATTGTCACCCGCTTGTGCAAGTTTCGATCTGTTTGAAAATTATGAGGAAAGAGGACGACAGTTTAAACAAGCTGTTCAAAATTTGTAAAATTTAGATTTCAGAGATTAATCTCTAAAAATTTATACGGTATAATATAAAATATGAAAAAATTACTACATAATTTAAAAGGAGATAAAGTCATTTGGGCATTCGTTGCACTATTGGCCTTATTTTCTTTTATACCCGTATATAGCGCGAGTAGTAATTTGGCTTATCTAGGTAGAGGTACAGGAAATACTTTAGGTTATCTACTCAAACATTTTATGCACTTAGGTTTAGGTTTTGCTATAATGTATGGCTCACACAAAGTGCCGTATCATTATTTCAGAAACTTATCAATGGTCTTGTTACCTTTCGTTTGGTTAATGTTAATTTATACCTTATTCAAAGGTACCGTAATTGATGGAGCCAATGCCAGTAGATGGATACAATTGCCTGGAGGTATATCATTTCAGCCATCTGCTTTAGCAGCTATGGTGTTGTATATGTATGTGGCGCGCTATTTATCTAAAACCGATATTGAAGAAATGACTTTTCAAAAATCGTTCGCATCCTTATGGATTCCTGTTTTTATTACTGTAGGCTTAATATTTCCAGCCAATTTTTCTACAGCAGCACTTATTTTTTCTATGGTTTTGATGATTACTTTTGTAGGACAATATCCTATAAAAAATAGTGCCATAATTATTGGGATGGGAATTGGAGCCGCCTTGTTTTTTATCGTGTTAGTTAAGGCTTTTCCAGATGCTTTCCCAAATCGTGTAGATACATGGATGAGTCGTATTGAAAACTTTATATCAGACAAATCAGATCCAGATGAAGATTATCAAATTGAAAAAGCTAAAACAGCTATAGCAACAGGAGGAATTTATGGTCTTGGACCAGGTAAAAGTGTACAACGTAACTTTCTTCCACAATCATCTTCCGATTTTATTTTTGCAATTATAATAGAAGAGTTTGGATTATTAGGAGGTTTTGCTATTATTTTTTTGTATCTCATGTTATTTGTACGTTTTGTAATTGCATCCTATAAAGCATCCACATTATTTGGTAAACTCATAGTGGCAGGATTAGGATTTCCCATTATTTTTCAAGCGTTTATAAATATGGGCGTAGCCGTTGAATTATTACCTACTACAGGGCAAACCTTGCCACTAATTAGTAGTGGAGGTACTTCTATTTGGATGACATGTGCTGCTATTGGTATTATTCTAAATGTAACTAAAAAAGAAGAAGAAATAGTACAAGAAAAAGTTGAAAAAGAAGAGAGAGAAGCTGCTTTACAACGAATTATAGATAGAGAAATTGAAGAACAAAATAAAATAGATGCAGAAATCATCGAAGATTACTCTATTGAAGATAAAAATAATCCTATGAATGCTATTTTAAATAAGTAAAAATGAAGCAAAAGCCAAAATTTATAATCAGTGGGGGAGGTACAGGAGGTCATATTTATCCTGCTATTGCCATTGCTAACGAGATCAAATCACGTTATCCAGAAGCTGATATATTATTTGTAGGAGCTAGTGATAAAATGGAAATGCAAAAAGTTCCTCAAGCAGGTTATCCCATAAAAGGATTATGGATTGCAGGGATTCAAAGAAAAATCACTTTGCAAAATGTTTTGTTTCCATTTAAGTTAGCGTCAAGTCTAATAAAATCATTTGGGATTATTAAAGATTTTAAACCAGATGTAGTCATCGGTACAGGAGGTTTTGCCAGTGGAGCGGTATTAAAAGTAGCCTCTATCTTAGGCATTCCAACCGTTATACAAGAACAAAATTCTTATCCAGGAATTACCAATAAACTATTGGGTAAAAAAGCTAAGAAAATTTGTGTAGCTTACGAAAATTTAGAACGATTTTTTCCAAAAGAAAACATAATTCTCACAGGGAATCCCGTTCGTCAAGATTTAATTTCGGTTAATAATAAAAAAGAAGAGGCTTTAGCCTCTCTAAAGCTAGATCCCTCTAAAAAAACATTACTAATTCTTGGAGGAAGCCTAGGAGCCAGAAGAATAAATCAATTAATCCAAAAAGAAATGGATTGGTTGTTAGGACAAAACCTACAAATAATATGGCAGTGTGGAAAATTGTATTTTGAAGAATACAAACACTTTAGTGCTAAAAAAGGAGTGCAAGTACTCTCTTTTATAGATAGAATGGATTTAGTATATGCCGCCGCCGATATAGTCATTTCACGTTCAGGAGCTTCATCCGTTTCTGAATTATGTTTGGTGGGTAACCCCGTGATTTTTATTCCGTCACCTAATGTAGCCGAAGATCATCAAACAAAAAACGCCAAAGCCATTGTAGATAAAGAAGGAGCCATTTTGTTAAAAGAAAGCGAATTAGATAATCAGTTTGAAGTCGTTTTTAAGTCACTTTTTTATGATCCAGAAAAACAAGAAAAATTAAGTAAAAATATAAAAGCTTTAGCATTGCCCAATGCAACAAAGCAAATTGTGGACGAGATAATAACACTAGTTAGCACAATATCCATTGGAACAAGCAATGATAATAAGTAATAGAGTATTCAATGTTAATGACAATAAAGAAAACTGTAATCCAAGAACATTGAATATTGACATTGAAATTGAATATTGGCATTAAAATTGAACATTGACATTGAACATTGACATTGATATTAAAAATGAATATAAATCAAATACATAACGTTTATTTTATAGGGGTAGGAGGTATCGGAATGAGTGCTTTGGCCCGTTACTTTAAAAACATAGGAAAACAAGTAATGGGATATGATAAAACCCCCACTATGCTCACTAATGATTTACTGGCAAGTGGAATTGCTATTCATTTTGAGGATAACATTAGTCATATTCCAGATTCTTGTACACCAGAAAACACCCTAGTGGTTTATACACCCGCTATTAAGAAACTTTCAGAATGGGATTACTTTAAAGAAAAAGGGTTTACTATAAAAAAAAGAGCTGAAGTTTTAGGAATTATCACTAAAAACACTTTTTGTTTTGCTGTAGCTGGGACTCATGGTAAAACCACTACTTCCAGTATTTTAGGACATATTTTATATGAAAGCGGATTAGATGTAACAGCCTTTTTAGGAGGCATAGTAGAAAATTATAATTCTAATCTAATTGGTTCTGGGAAAACAATTACTGTTGTAGAAGCAGATGAATTTGATAGATCTTTTTTACATTTGCATCCCAATATCGCTTGTGTGACTTCAATGGACGCAGATCATTTAGATATTTATGGAGATGATGCTTCTATAAAAGCCTCTTTTAATGAGTTTGCAGGAAAAGTTGAAGACAAATATAATTTATTTGTAATCAATGGATTACCTTTGGAGGGGGTGATGGTAGGGGTAAACGATGATTCTAAATTTGTAGCACATAACGTAAGAATTGTTGAAGGATGGTATGTTTTTGATGTAAAAACACCAACAGAAGAAATTAAAGATATAAAATTTGGATTGCCAGGAAGACATAATTTAACAAACGCTTTATTAGCTTTAGCTATGGCTTATACTTATGGTACACCCATAGAGTCCATTGTTAAGGCGTTAGCAACATTTAAGGGAGTTAAACGTCGTTTTTCATTCCAAATTCGTAAGCCTGATTACGTGTATATAGATGATTATGCACATCATCCGACTGAAATTAATGCTGTACATCAAGCAGTACGAGAATTGTATCCAAGTAAAAAAGTGTTGGCAGTATTTCAGCCACATTTGTTTAGTAGGACTAAAGATTTTGTAGAAGATTTTGCTGAAAGTTTAGCACAATTTGATGAAATTTTTTTAATGGAAATCTATCCAGCACGTGAATTACCTATGCCAGGAGTTACTTCGCAATGGTTGTTAGATAAAATTAAAAACGAAAATAAAAAGTTAGTACAAAAAGAAGAACTAATAACTCTTTTGCAATCATCAGATGCAGCAGTAATTGTTACAATTGGTGCGGGCGATATAGGAGAAATGGTTCCAGAAATAAAGAAAGCATTAGATGCGTAAAAATTGGTTAGTAAATATTCAATTAATAGTCATTTTTGGGCTTATGATTTTCTTATATTCTTTCGCATTAAAAAGAAATGAATCTAGGAAGATTGTTAAAACCCAAGTGGAAATTGTGGATAAAAACAACCCTTTTTTAACGCCAGAAACAGTTAATAACTTGTTAATAGATAATTTTGGTGGATCTTTTTCTATAGCAAAAGAAGAGTTAGATTTGAACGCTATAGAGGCTTCGATAAACAAACATAAGTTGGTTGAAAAATCAGAAGTTTATGTTAGTGTAGACGGAAAGCTTAAAGCTGTAGTTACTCAAAAGACCCCAATTGCTCGAGTTTTTAACCATAACGATTCCTATTATATTGATTATAAAGGGGGTAAGATGCCTTTGTCTGAAAATTTTAGTGCGCGTGTGCCATTAATTTATGGTGCTACGCAAAATTCTTATGGTAAGGATTTTGTAACGTTACTAAAAATGATTTACGATGATGATTTTTTGAAAAAAAACATCATTGGAATGCAAATAAAACCAGACGGAAGTATACTAATGAAAAATAGAAATTATAGTTATGATATAATTTTCGGAAGAACCATTTATATGGAACGAAAATTTAATAACTACAAAGCCTTTTTTCAAAAAGCAGTCCAGGATACAATTTTAGATTCGTATAAAACTATTAATCTAAAATTTATCAAACAAGTGGTATGCACAAAATAAAAGAGTATGGAAAGAGATAATATAGCAGTAGGGCTTGATATAGGTACAACTAAAATTGTAGCTATGTTAGGTAAGAAAAATGAATATGGTAAGCTTGAAATTTTAGGCGTAGGGAAGTCTAAAAGTCTCGGTGTGGCTCGTGGCGTAGTAAATAATATTACTCAAACCATCCAGTCTATACAAGAAGCTGTTTCCCTAGCAGAAAAAGATTCAGGCTATAAGATAAAAGATGTAGTGGTGGGTATTGCAGGGCAACACATCCGTAGTATTCAGCACAGTGACTATATATCAAGACCTAATGCCGAAGAAGTAATTAGTGAAAAAGACATTAATATGCTTATCGGACAGGTTCAAAAATTACCTATGTTACCAGGGGAAGAAATAATTCACGTATTGCCTCAAGAATTTAAAATTGATGGTCAAGAAGGAATAAAAGAACCTATAGGAATGTATGGAGGGCGTTTAGAAGCTAGTTTTCACGTTGTATTAGGACAAGCTTCTTCTATTCGTAATGTAGGACGTTGTATAAAAAGTGCAGGTCTAGACTTGTCGGGGCTAACCTTAGAACCGTTAGCTTCTGCCGATGCTGTTTTAAGTCAAGAGGAAAAAGAGGCTGGAGTAGCCCTGATTGATATTGGAGGAGGTACCACAGATTTAGCCATTTTTAAAGACGGTATTATTCGTCATACAGCTGTTGTCCCATTTGGTGGTAACGTAATAACAGAAGACATCAAAGAAGGGTGTTCAATTATAGAAAAACAAGCGGAATTGTTAAAAACAAAATTTGGTTCTGCTTGGCCAGGAGAAAATAAAGATAACGAAATTGTTTCTATTCCAGGCTTAAGAGGGCGTGAACCTAAAGAAATTTCGTTAAAAAATCTTTCTAAAATAATTCATGCGCGTGTTGTGGAAATTATAGAACAGATTTATAGCGAAATCAGGTCGTACGGTCATGATGATCCAAGAAAAAAATTAATTGCAGGAATTGTTCTAACAGGGGGTGGCTCTCAGTTAAAACATATCAAACAATTAGTTGAGTATATAACAGGAATGGATACCCGTATAGGTTATCCAAACGAACATTTAGCAGGTAGCTCAGGCGAAGAAATTTCAAGCCCATTATATGCTACAGCAGTAGGTCTTGTTATGAATAGTATTCGTAATAATACAATGAGTGCTATTCCTCAGGAAGATTATATTCCAGAACCTATTTTAGTTCAAAAACCGACAGAAGAAGAACAAAAAATTATAGAAGAGGAGTTGAAAAAAGAAATTGAGGAAGCCCAAATCCCTGAATCAAAATCAACTGAAAAAACGATTCGTCGTTCCTTTTTTGATAAATATATAGATAAAATTAAAGATTTTTTAGATAATGCCGAGTAATCGTTCGTTATCAATAGTAACACAAGAAAATATAAATACCAAATAGTATGGAAAGCAACTCAGGATTTGGAAGTATCTCATTTGATTTGCCTAAAACGCAAACCAATGTGATAAAAGTAATTGGTGTTGGTGGTGGTGGTAGTAATGCTATAAACCACATGTATAAACAAGGAATCAAAGGTGTTGATTTCATTGTATGTAATACAGATTCTCAAGCTTTACAAAATAGTAATGTGCCACATCGTATTCAGTTAGGTGCTAATCTAACAGAAGGACTAGGCGCTGGAGCAAACCCAGAAGTAGGGCACCAAGCAGCTTTAGAAAGCATTGAGGATATTGAAAAAATGTTAGATGCAAACACTAAGATGGTTTTTATCACAGCGGGTATGGGCGGTGGTACCGGTACAGGTGCTGCACCAGTAATTGCTCAGTTGGCCAAAGAAAAAGACATCTTAACTGTTGGTATCGTAACAATTCCTTTTCAGTTTGAAGGCAAAGTCCGTTCAGAACAAGCTTTATTAGGAGTTGAAAAATTAAGAAAACAAGTAGATTCATTAATTGTTATTAATAACAACAAACTTCGTGAAGTATACGGTAATCTAGGTTTTAAAGCAGGATTTTCTAAAGCAGATGAAGTTTTAGCTACTGCTTCAAGAGGTATTGCAGAAGTAATTACACATCACTATACCCAAAATATAGACTTAAAGGATGCTAAGACCGTATTATCTAATAGCGGTACAGCTATTATGGGGTCTGCTACAGCAGAAGGAGAACATAGAGCTAAAGAAGCTATTGTTGCAGCCTTAGATTCTCCATTGTTAAATGATAATAAGATCACAGGTGCTAAAAACGTTTTGTTGCTTATCGTTTCAGGTGCTAATGAAATTACTATTGATGAAATAGGAGAAATTAATGACTATATTCAAGAAGAAGCAGGGCACAATGCTAATATTATCATGGGGGTAGGAGAAGATGAAGAACTCGGAGATAAAATTTCAGTAACCGTTATTGCAACTGGTTTTTGTATAGAACAACAGGCAGGTTTTGTAAATACGGAACCTAAAAAAATAATTCATGCTTTAGAAGATGAGCAAAAGTTAGTACAAAACTTAACTCAAAAATTCGAAGCACAAGGTTTTGATTTTAATACGGTTATTACACCTTCGGAACCCGTAGTTTCAGTAATTCCAACTTCTATTGCGCCTCCTGTAGATGCAAGGGTAGTTTATACTTTAGAAGATGAAACACCTAATAACTCAGCACCATCAGCTTTTGGATCAACGGATTTTCAAAAACCTGTAATACAACAACCTGTTGTGAATCAGTCAGTAGTTTCTAACCTAGATTTAGTACCTACGTCTGAATTTATAAAGAATTTAGATGTTACTTTTGAAATAGTTTCACCTAAACCAATAGTAGCAAATGAATTTTTTATTACAACACCCGAAGCAAGAGCAATGGAAGTAGTGGCTCCTGAAGTAATTTCTACATCAGATCCAATGGCATTTACATTTGATCTACCAGTGCCTAGAAAAGAAACCATAACAAATACAACTACTATTGAAAAAAATGTATTTGAATTGACAGATGAAATAAAAGATATAAAGGTTAATCAAGCTGTTCAGTTTGTGCCTATGACCGAAGTATCTCAAGATGGAATAATCCGTCACTCTTTAGAAGAATATATGGAAAATGAAAACCCATTTTTTCATACTAAAAAGGCAGAACCTATAGTAGAAAAAATTCCTGAAGAGTTAAATATTACGATCAAGCAAACAGAAGAGCCTATGATAGAACAAAATTTGGGCTTAACTTCTAACGAAATATCACCTGTAGAAATGTCTATAGAGGAATCGTTACGTTTAAGAGCAGAAGAACGTCGTCGTAAAATGAAAGAATTTAACTATAAATTCCATAATAGCGCGTCTCGTGTAGATGAGTTTGAAAAAGTACCTGCTTATAAAAGAATGGGATTGGATGTAACAAATAATCCAATTCAGAATAACCAATCAAGAATGTCTTTAGGTTTAGACAGCAATGATGAAATACAGTTACGTTCTAATAATTCTTTTTTACATGATAATGTAGATTAGTTAAAATAAAAATGCTTTTATCTTACCCGAAAAATGTGATGATTTTTCGGGTTATTTTTTTAATTTCGCATCTCAAAAATGAACCTTTTTTATTTGTCTATAAAAAAGGTCAAATAAATCTAAAATTTCAATAATCTAATATAAAATCATTATGAGTTTATCAGCAAAAATTATGGATGAAATGAAAAATGCTATGAAAGCTAAAGATTCAGTAGCATTAGAGGCTTTAAGAGCTATTAAGTCAGCTATTTTATTAGCACAGACAGAAAGTGGCGCTAAGGAAGAAATTTCAGCTGATGATGAAATAAAAATATTACAACGTTTAGTTAAACAACGCAAGGATTCTGCGGCTATTTATATTGAACAAAATCGTTCGGATTTAGCAGAACCTGAATTAGCACAAGTAGCAGTGATCGAAACGTTTTTACCCGCTCAATTGTCAGAAGTAGAAATAGAAGCAGAAGTAGCTAAAATTATTGCAGAAGGAGGTTTTTCAGGAATGGCTGCTATGGGGCAAGTAATGGGGCAAGCTTCTAAAGCTTTAGCAGGACAAGCGGATGGAAAAACCATTTCAAATATTGTAAAAAAACTTTTAACTTAAGATAGAAAAATTATAATTAAGGATTTTGACTAGATTTTTAGTTCGATCGTATAGATTAAAATCCTTGATTTTTTTTATAATCATATTGGTTCTATAGTTCAATTGGATAGAATATCAGATTCCGGTTCTGACGATTTGGGTTCGAATCCCAATAGAGCCTCTATTATAAAATTATGATTTATATTTTAGTTTAACCCCAGGTTATACGCTAGCCTTTGTAATGAAGATGAAAAGGACAAGGGAGTTAAAAAGGGACGGAAATTTTTTACCGCAGGTTTAGTTTCATCTCTAGTTTTATAAGGCACATTCAGAAGTAACCACACTTTTGTAAAAAAATAAAAAAATGACCCATTTTGATTTACAATTTTGGGTCATTTTTGTTTTTTGGCGGATTCAAATGTTTAAAAATTGGTTTTTGGTTCGCAACAGGATGCACGTTCCCCAGTGAGGCTAGTTTTCATTTTTTTTATGCTACTAAAGTTTGCTGTTGCTGATAAATTCTTCGCCCTATTTCTAAAGCATTGGCTGTGTGAATGCCAAAGAAAATCCAAAGTATCTCACTTTTTGGGGTTTTGGCTTTGATTTTCTTGAGATGGTAATGTTCCTTTTCCTTGCCAAAACTTCCTTCTAGGCGAGTAGCTCGTTCTTTCTTGATGTGTTGGGCTAAAATTTTGCGTTGTTCTTCATTTTTTCCAGCTTTTCCTTTACGTACAAAATCGGTTTGGATAGTATTGGTTGTAGTGAACGTTCGATTTTTACTTTTTATCAGAACAGCCGTAGTAGTTTTTAAGCATCATCAGAGCAATTTTACCCTTAGGGCTAAAATAACAATGAGTTCCTTTTTGAGAATCTTTCAGTTTGAAGGCTTAAGCAAGCTCTGAAAAAGGCATCGAAAGATAAATTTTTCCCAAATCTGTTTTTAAAAATTGGGCGTAAAAACCATCAAAATCTTTATTGAGGGTAAAAAATGGAATTTGGTATTGAAATTCGCTTAAACGTATTATTTTTGCCATAGCATTTAAAGAAAAACCCCGTTTTTGACTCTTTTTGAGCTTTTTCGGGGTTTGTTTCTTCTAAAATAAGACTTATTTTATTGATAAGCAAGTGTTTATGTTATTATGAATGTGCCTTTCATGTCCTATCTCATGTGCTGCAGTTTCTTTAAATTCTTTATCTTCATTTAAATCATCTCGGTATCTCCACTTTTTTTCTTTAAATGGTTCAAATTCGTACCAATCAAAATAATAAATATAACCAATATTATAGCAAATTGCTTGTCTTGAAATAAGATTTCTTACTGCCGTCATAGGGTCTTTTTTGGTGCCTAAGAAAAGTCTATTTACCTTTGGTTTGGTTTTTAAATATCCTTTCGCGATAAAGGTCAACCGTATCTATATTTTTGTTTAAAAAATAATAGTGTGTGTTTTTGCCTGCACCTCCACCTCGAAATAACTCAATGGTATCTTTTGTATCATTTATCTCAAAAATTAAATTATTTACAGAGTGTAAATTTTGTCTTTTTAAAATAAAAAAACCTTTTCCATCTGAAAATGTGTAATTTTCTGTGTTCTCTTCTATAATTTTCGCTCTTTTTAAAGGTTTCTTATTGAGGAAAATATACCCAGTATAATTATCTTTTACTGATGGTGAGCAACTACATAATATTAATGCTATTAAAAAAAAGATATTTTTCATTTATTTTATTTTTTGTTAACCACAATAGCCCCAAAACATCTTTTTCTTCTGCCACAATTCTTTCAAAATCATAATCTAAAAAGTTTCTATTGGTATTTCATACTTCACTGACCAATAAATACTGTATCGATTTCTTTTTCTAAAAAAATATATTTTATTTTTTGCAGACCTCCACTATACATAAGTTTAAATGTGTCTTTTTTTTGTTTATTTACTAAATCATATATGACAATTAAATCATTAATATGGTTCATTTGTACTCTTTGTAGTTCAAAATATCCATCGTTATTTGTATATCCAAAATTATTTGTTGAAGCTTCTATGATTTTTGCATTTACCAATGGTTTGTTTTTATGAAGATAAATAAAACCCCTGTACTTTTTATTGTAATTCATACATGAAATCAATAAAAATATCGAACAAAAAATTAATTTACCTTTCATTTTATTTTTAGTTACCCATATTAAACCTAATAATTTTTTTCAGTTTTTATTGCTTTATTATTCTATTAAGCTTCATATCTATAAAAACAGTATCATTTCTTCCTTCTACAAAGTAATAGCGTTCTCCTCTTTCTGGATGTGTTCTGATATAATAAATTGAATCAATTATTTTATTACTTTGTTTCATGTATAGGTATTCGCCTTTGGTTAACATATTAATTCTAAAATAGCCTTTTTCATTAGTAAAAGAATATGTAAGACTATCATGTGGATCTTCTACTTTAATACTTTCTAATGGTTTTTTTTCTTCATTATATACATATCCTTGTATATATTTTGGTGTTTTGGTAGAACAAGCAAACAAAATTAAACTACAAAGTATTCCTATTGATTTCATAATTAGTGAATTTTAATTTTTATGAGCCACACTAAACTTAATACATCTTTTTCTGAAGCAGTATATCTATTAAAAAATGAATAAGGCGGATCTTTAGGATAATAAGGCATTATATCTATTTCTCCATTTAAAGGATAAGAAGAAGCATTATCTTTCATAGATTGAGTAACTGAATTTACACTTCCTTTATGACCATAAGAATAAATTGTACCTCCATATTTTTTTAATATTTCATGACCTATTTCATGTGCAGTAGTAAACTTAAAATCTATATCCTCGTTTATTTCTTCTCTGTATCTCCATTTTTTTTCTTTAAATGGTTCAAATTCGTACCAATCAAAATAATACATATAACCAACATTATAGCAAATTGCTTGTCTTGAAATTATATTTCCAGCTACGGTCATAGGATCTTTTATTGAACCTGAATTACCAGAACGCATCCAATTACCATTTGTATTATAAACAAGCTCCATAATTCCTATAGCTTTTTCTTTTGTATTAATTGCATTCATATAAAACTCAAAAGACTCTCCATTTATCTTAACATCTTTTGCAACTGTATGATTTTTATTTCTTTCCCAATGGTAATTTAAACCTTGAAGAACTAAAATAAATAACTATCTCATAGTACGTTTCATATAAAATATATGACCTTTAAAGCATTTACCATTAGGCTTACATCCAAATTTCTCTAATGTGTCTTTTACGTATCCTTCTTTTTGAATTACTACATTTCCACATCTTTTAAATTGGAATTTACCTTCTTTATCTGTTATTGAGATATTAGTGCTATCATCTAAATCTGTCACTTTTACATTTTCTAAAGGTTTCTGATCTTTTTCATCTAATATATAAGCATAGTCTTTACAGCTAAAAGTGACAAAAGTTAGAAATAAGAATAAAGTGATATTGATTGGTTTCATATTTATAGAATTTTAATTTTGGTCAACCACAAAAGACTTAAAACATCACGTTCAGAAGCTACAATTAAATTATAATCATAATTTGAAAAACTAGGGTCATCTTTAAAATAATGCATTAAATTAATTTGGGTATTATTTTTTTGTACTATATAGCTTTCATTCCCATTAGCATTTTGAAATATGGAGGATGAACCATCGTGGGTAAAAGATAACCATGTACCTCCATATTTTCTTAAAATAGTATGTCCAAGTTCATGTGCAGAAGTATACTGAAAGTCACTATCTAATTTATGTTTAATTGTTTCTAAATATCCCCAAGAATTAACGAACCAAGGCTCATACCAGTCTAAAAAATTACAATACCCAACATTATAGTAAATTTTCCCTAATACTCCTGGATTCCCCGATCGTCCCCAACTTGAATTAGAATTAAAAATTAGATCTAATTGATTCATGCTTTTCTTCTGACTATTAATAGGTGTGAGAAATGTTTCGTATTTTTCTCCATTTATTGAAACCCTAAAATTGTTATTTCTGCTCCAATGTTTCTTAATACCATCCAAAGCTAATTTCTCTAAATCTTTAAAACTTCTTGTTCTTTGTTTAATAATTGGTTTGTTAGGTTGTATAACATTTGTAGGTATATCATCCCACGGACATTCTGTAACCCAATGCGTATTATCGCGCATTCCTTTTAATACTTGTTTGCAATCTAACCCGTTTGCACCTCCATCTTTCAAATTTACACGCAAAGTAACATCTATGCGTTTTGTTTTTTTATCTATTTTTACATCTACCCAATCTACTTCTTTACGGGTAGTTTCAAATTCAATTTCCTGTACTTTTGTAGTGCTTCCTTTTTTAGCAGTAATTTTGGCTTTCAGTTTTTTGCCATCAAACCAAGTACTGTCATAAATTTCATCATTGTTAAAACCATCCCAAAGAATGCAATAATTACCTATGTGCGTTAAATCAGGATATAAGTAATCATCCATTAATTTTTGAATATCAAATGTTTTAATGGGTTTTATTGGGTTTAATGGAGGGGTTTCAGCTTTTATTTTTGAAAATAGTTTTGGCGTTTTTTGAGCAGTTATAACAATAGGAGGTAAATTAGTGACTTGATAAATTTGTTCTCCATTTTCGTTGAGTATTTGAAAGTTTAAAGAATCTAAATTGGTCATTTTTAAGGAATAGTCAAAAACAAAAAAACGATTTTCATAATTGTTTTCAAAGTCAAGTATGCCTAGTGGTACAAAAGTACTTTGTTTTTTATTTATAGATAATGAAACATCAAAATTTTCACTATCATTTTTAAAAACTTCTGGTTCTCCATAACTAACTCCTTTCTCTTCTCCTTTTAGATTGATGGTTTTGTTGGAATTAATTATTATATCCTCTTTAGCATAGTGATTTATGCCTTCTTTTGCTGTAACTATGAGTTTGCCACCTATGATTGATTTGTAAGCCATAATTAGTCTTGTTTAGATTTATCTGCGCTGTTTAATTTTACTTCTTTTTTTGAATGTTTATTAACTTCTCCGTCAGATGAGTATGTAATACCATTTTGACTATTTACGTCATATTTTTTCTCTGTTTGTATTTCTTTATCTCCTTGAATAACTTCCGTCAACTTACCTGTTACTATCGTCATCATATCCATTGCAACTGTAGTATTTTTCATGGCTCCAATGGTTTCGTTTTTGTTGATTCCTGCACTTTCGGAGATATTCATACCAACAGTTGTGCTCATGTTTTTGCCTACATTAATAATCATATCTTCGCCTGCGGTAATGATCATGTTTTTTGGCGCATTCACATTAATATTCCCATGACCGTCCATCGTCCAAGTGTTGCCACTAGGATCCTCTATAAAAACAGAACCTTGGGCATCGTTTAGAATAATTTTAGTTCCAGATCGGGTATGAATGGCTTTTACATCATTGCCGCTAGTATGGTACCCACTGGTTTCGCTTCCGTTATAATGAGTCCCTAGTACAAAAGGTTTTTCTGCATTGCCGCTTTCAAAACCTACAAGGACTTCTTCGCCTATTTCGGGGATAAAATGAAATCCTTTGCCTGCTCCTGTAGATAATTGTTTTTTGAGTGTATCCCCTTTCAAAAAGCAATAGTAGAAGCAAGAATCATTTCATAAAACTTAGTTATTTATATATTCACTATATTTTTTATCTATAACTTTACCAGTTTCTGCATCAAGGACAAAAGTTTCAATCAAATCAGATTGTTTGAACCAACTTATATACCAAACATTTTTTTTTATAGCATTATCTATTCCCCTGGCTATTTCAGTATGAATACCTCCAGTGATCGGTCCTTTAGTTAATGGTATTTTCTCTTTCTCACAAAATTGTAATATTTGCTCGAAAGTAAATTTGTAAGGTGCGTTATAGTTGGTTTCTTTTATAAGTTTTCCATCTTCACTAAACTCATACCATGTGCCTATCTTACACTGTGAATTATTATTTAAAGCAGAACCTTTAATTTTAATATTACCATTCTTATAATATCCTTTTGTTAAAGTAAAATAAGAATTTGGAACTGTAAGTCTATAAGAACTATCTGTTAATTCTAAATAAGAATTATCTTTTAAATAAATAGTAAAACTAACATCATTATATTTTATTTTCAGTTCATCATAATATTTTTTATCAAATTTTTCAAAATTTTTAGTAACTATTGGTTCCATAGTGTTATAGTCGGTAATCGTTTGTTGAGCATATCCCATTTGATAAAACAATAGTAGAAGCAAGAACCATTTCATAAATACTTAGTTATTGATATATTCACTATATTTTTTATCTATAACTTTACCAGTTTCAGCATCAAGGACAAAAGTTTCAATCAAATCAGATTGTTTGAACCAACTCACATACCAAACATTTTTTTTCAAAGCATTATCCATTCCTCTAGCTATTTCAGTATGAATGCCTCCAGTGATTGGACCTCTGGTTAAAGGGATTTTCCCTTTTTCGCAAAATTGTAATACTTGCTCAAAAGTAAATTTGTAAGGTGCGTCATAGTTGGTTTCTTTTATAAGTTTTCCATCTTCACTAAACTCATACCAAGTAGCTTTACAAAACGAATTATTGAATGCTATCCCTTTTCTTTTAATATTACCGTTAGAATAAAAGATTTTTGACACAGCAAAATAAGAATTATTAAAGTTTTTTATATAACTAATCCCCGCATTTGCTTTAACTATAACAATGTAATTTTTTTCTTGATCGAAACCGCGATAGACTTCAGGCTGTTCTTCCTCCAAAAAAGGATATTCGTTTTGATTAAATTTTTCAAAATCTTTAGTAACTATTGGTTCCATAGTGATGTTTTTAATTGTATCTGTTTTTTTTTGAGCAGTACACGTTTCTAAAAAAAGTACTAGTAGTAATAAAAAAGGTCTCATAATTATTTTGTTTTTAGGTTATGCTACCGTTTGCTATTATCCATTGCCATTGCCATAGAGTATAGCGTTCTTGTGGTGGATTCAACATATGGGAGTAATCTAGTAAATTTTCTGTCTTAGTGTATTCAAAGGTGAATTTAGCATTTGCATCTGCTTCTTTGTTTGCAAAAGTGTGGGGTAGTTTAAAACTATGCAAAAATTCGTGTGCTGCGGTTTGATCGTTTTTACCTGCAAAAAGCATTACATTTTTACCACTAGAATAACCATTAAGACCTTTGTATGCATTACTGGTATCCATATAACCTCCATCTTCCCCAAAATAGAATGCAATAAAGTGATTGTCATATTTATGTTCATCTCTAGGGTTTATTGCTTTCAATTTATCACTCAATTTTTTTCTTAAAAATTTTTCTAAATCTTCAAATCGAGCTGGTTGATGTGTGCTAATCATTAAAGTGTTAGTAGTAGTATTTTGCATAGGTTTATAATAACATTTTAATACATTTTTATTATTTTTATTAGAATCTTGTGTTACATATTTTCCTCCTGCTTGTAATTCAGGTTCGGTACTCATATCAAGTATTTCGTTAGCTACTTTTACATCTATCAGTGCCTGATGCAAATATTTTTCAAACAGAGCTTGCTGGTTAGCATTATTGCCAATTTGAATGCCATTGCTCACATTTAATTGTGGTGTTTTTACTGCTACTAACACTACCTTTGCTTTTTTACGTTGTTTGTTTTTCCACACCAGCAGTTTGCCTGCTAGTTTTTTCTCCTCAATAACTGTACCATTTGCATTGGTGGTTTTGGTAATAGCGTTAAGTGTAATAGTTTGGTCTGAGGTAAATTCATCTATACATTCTATGGTTAGATGGTCTATAAGAGCGTGTTTTCCTCTACCTTTTCCCTTTACATCAATCTCCATTGGTGTGATTAAAAAGTTTTTGTTTTCTTCAAATCGCAATATTTCAGGCTCTTCTTCTATATCTACAATAAGGCTAAGAGTGGCTTTTGTATTGCTGTAGTTAGTGGCTCTTTTTTCAATTAGTGGCGGTTTTCCTTTACCTTGAGGTATTTTTTTTGTGATTTCTTTTGGGTATAAAGAAATCCACGTACAAAAATAATCTTCTTTTATAGGGTTATTTTGTGAATCTTTAATTTCGTTACCTGAGCTATCTTTTTTGTTTTTCCAAGTTATGGTGTGATATTTATAAGCTGCTTTGAGTTTATTGAATAAACCTGGGTCTGTTTTGTAAAAACCAGCATTAAAATTAGAATCAGTTACTAGATTTGTAAAAGCTGCTTCTTTATATTGTTTGACAATTATTTTTTCATAATTAGTATCACCAAAAATATTACTTCCTCCTGTAATTAGAGCAGTATCTTCAATTCGCATCCAATCACAGCCATATTCTTCACCTTTCCAATCTTTTTTAGGTCTAAAGTGAACAATACATTTAGCTTCAATTTTCCCAGATTCTACTGTAGGAGCAGTTCCTGGATTTCCGTGTGTAATTCCTTGTCTTGCCGTTATATTAACACTTCCTTCTAAAGAAGTTAAAGTAATAGGTCCTTCAGAATAAATGTTATATTCACCTCCAACAATTTCTGTAATTTTCCCTCCAACAATTCTAGTTCTACTCATAATTAATATTGCTTAGATTTATTAGCTGAATTTATTTGAACTTCTTCGCCTGAATGTTTATTTAAATTTTTTGTACTTGTTATATCCATTCCTTTATCTGAGCTGACGGAGGTCTTGCCTTTTTTAGTCTCACTATGCACATCTCCTTGAATAACTTCCGTCAACTTACCTGTTACTATCGTCATCATATCCATTGCAACTGTAGTATTTTTCATGGCTCCAATGGTTTCGTTTTTGTTGATTCCTGCACTTTCAGTTATATTCATACCAACAGTTGTGCTCATGTTTTTGCCTACATTAATAATCATATCTTCGCCTGCGGTAATGATCATGTTTTTTGGCGCATTCACATTAATATTCCCATGACCGTCCATCGTCCAAGTGTTGCCACTAGGATCCTCTATAAAAACAGAACCTTGGGCATCGTTTAGAATAATTTTAGTTCCAGATCGGGTATGAATGGCTTTTACATCATTGCCGCTAGTATGGTACCCACTGGTTTCGCTTCCGTTATAATGAGTGCCTAGTACAAAAGGTTTTTCTGCATTGCCGCTTTCAAAACCTACAAGAACTTCTTCGCCTATTTCGGGGATAAAATGAAATCCTTTGCCTGCTCCTGAGTGGGGTTGTATTAGGCGAATCCATGGGGTTTTTTGGTTTTTTCTTTCTTGCCATGGAAATTGTACGCGTACACGCCCCATGCTCATAGGATCGTTGTTGTCTACTACCCGTGCGGTTTGTTCTTCGCAATTAGGATAGGTGTTGTCGTCAAAATAAGGAGGGGTCCATAAATCGGGAATGGCTACGAACTCGTTGTAATAGCTATTGCCATCATGAAAATGTTGAATTTCTATGATGCGATAGGTTTCCATAGGGCGGTCGTTTATATCAACCAGTTTGGTTAGATCGCCTTGTTTGAGTTGGGGGTCTTTGCTTTTGCCTTTTACGATCATCAGGTTTTCTCTGAGTTCTTTTTGTTTTCGTACGGCATCTTGTAGCTCTTTATCGGTTCGGTTGTTGATACCCGTGGGGTTGTGGAGCTTGTTGGGTTTTTTATGGAATACGTTTTTTGAGGCTTTTAGGGCTACTAGTTGGTAGGGGTTGACTTTGTTTTGTAATTGAGCTGAGGCGCTATCTCGTTGTAGGCTGGTGCCTGATTCTACATCGTAGGTGGTGTAGGTAAATTGTTGTGGTTTTACTGATATTTCAAAGGATACGTGTACTAGGTCTACACTTTCGTCTAGGTTTATGATTTTAGGGCCTACTTTGTTGCCTAACACTAGGCTCTGTCCGTTGTAATACAGGTATTCGCCATAGCGTATGGCAAGTTGTTGTAAAAATTGGTAATCTGTTTGGTTGTATTGTACGGTGTAAGGCAACACATTTTGGGTGTTGTTGTTTCGGACAATGGTATGAAGGGTGTCTTTGGGGTATTGGGCGGTTATGTCTTGAAAGATTTCTTCTAGGGTTTTGTTTTCAAAACTTTGGGATTCAAGTCCTTGTTCTAACATAATGGTAGGAGCGTGTCCTGTAATATATAGTCTGCCGTAACCGTCTTTTTTTAAAAGGTTTAAATGGGTTATAATGCCTGTAAAGGTTTGTTTTATTTCTCCAAATCGGTGCAGGTGGATGTGTATGGTTTTTCCTAGGTAGCTTTTAGAATGTTCCATGATGTAGGCTTCTTCGTTGTCTAGGGAATCGGCACGGGTATCTAGGGTAAAGGTGTCGTGTTCGTTGGTTTTTTGATGGAACTGTAGGTTAAAATGGGATTTTTCTAGGAAGGATTTGCCTTCTATGGTAAGGGTGCAGTAGACTAATGGACTGGATTTGTCGGCTAAAAAGTCTTTAAAGGAACGTAATGAGGCGTATTTTGCTATGTCGTCAGGATGGTTGAGTCTTCCATAATCGCTGTTGTAAGTATCCATATCGCGTATTTTTTAGTTGTTTAGTTGTTGTTTAATCTTTCCATTTCTTTTCGTGTGCAGCTTCGTTTAGAACAAAACGTTTGGCCATTAGACGTAGGGCAATTTGTAGCGGTTCAGTGCTTTTAGCGTCAAAATATTCCGAAAAGGAAACACAATAGGCTTTTTCAAACTTTAACTCTTGTAGTTTGCTCATGGCATCTCTTCTAAAGAATATAATGGTGCCGTTTTTGGTTTGACTGTGGTCGAGCATCCATTGTAATAGGTTGGATTTCCCGTTGCTTTCTATACGGATGTTAATTTCGCCTCCTTGAGGCATTCCTTCGGGTTTTCCTGTAGCGTCTATTTGTTGTGTAAAATTATAGTCGCAACTGAGTATGTTGTAAGTATTTCCGTCTAGTTCTAATTTAGCTAAAAAGGACATGTTTGTTTTTTTATAGGGTTGTTTATTTGAAAGAAAAAAAAGAAAAAAGGCGATCCCAAAAGATCGCAACCATCATTTAACGGAGTTCTTTTTAGACTAGGGTTGACCGGTGTAAAACCTAGGAGGTAATACAATGATTGATCTAGCCAATGTCATTTCCTTAGAGAAACTAACAAAGAACTGGGGGTTAAAAAGTTGTTTTTAGGGAACGCCTTTTTGAAGGGATTATACCCATTCGTTTTCGTAAGCTCCTGAACCTAGTTCAATTTTTTTAGCTGAAATAGTAAAGGTTTCAGTTAGTGGATTTACGCCTGTAGAATCAAAGTTTTCTCTGAATTTTACTAAGTATCCTTCTGAGAATTTTAATTCTTTTAGAACCGCTTCGCTGTCTCTTTTAAAGAATTTTACACTTCCGTCTTTTCTTTCAAATGAGTTGGTCATCCACTCAAAGAATGAAGTGTCTGCAGTACCTTCAATTGTTAATTCAATTTTTCCTCCTCTAGTTACAGTAGAAGGTCTACCCGTTGCGTCTGTTTCTTGAAATAAACCGTAGTTTACATTTAATACTGTGTACTCTTTTCCTGCTACTGCTAATTTTGCTTTGAATGACATAATTATAAATATTTAAAAAATTAAGAAATACATAAGGATATATCTATAAAGGTATAGAGTAGGTTAAAAAATGATTTTGGGGTGGGTTTTGTTAGGTATGAACCAATTTGAGTAGGATCGTTTGGGTTTTGTGGTTTCATGACATATTTTGTTTTTAATAATAACAACCATTTATGGAAATATGATTAAGTCAAATATAGTGGGTTTGTTTTATAAAAACAAGTTTTTGTTATAAAAATATAAAATAAGGTTTTTGTTTATTTAGGAGGGGGTATGTTTTAGATTTTATAATAAAAAAGTAAAAGGAGGAAGTAATATAAAGGATTTTTTTACAGATGTAGTTTTGTTATAGGTAAAAAAGAATACTTTTTTAGATTTAAAGTTCTTTTTATTTTTAATGAATTTCTATTGATGGGTTTGTGTTTAGTGAGTATGGTTTGTAATTATTCTATGAATTGGATATAAAATAAAACTCCGGTAATCAGCCGGAGTTTCAATCATCAATCAAAAAACGAACAGTCTTAGACTGTTGTTGCTGTATATATTTTTTTTAATTATAACTTTTATACGGATTACAAAGTTAATGATTTTTAGAAAAAAATACTCTAACCAAGGTAGGTTTTTAAGATTTTGCTTCTAGAGGTATGTTTTAATCTTCGGATTGCTTTTTCTTTAATTTGACGAACACGTTCGCGGGTTAAATCAAAAGTTTCCCCAATTTCTTCTAAGGTCATAGGATGTTGGTCGCCTAATCCAAAATATAAACGAACGACATCGGCTTCGCGAGGAGTTAGGGTTTCTAAAGAACGCTCGATTTCGGTACGTAGTGACTCATGGATTAATTCTCTATCAGGATTTGGTGATTCTCCAGATCGTAGTACATCATACAAATTAGAGTCTTCACCTTCTACTAACGGGGCATCCATAGATAAATGACGTCCTGAGTTTTTCATTGATTCTTTTACGTCATTTACAGTCATATCTAACTCAGCTGCTATTTCTTCAGCAGATGGAGCGCGTTCGTTAGATTGTTCTAGGAGCGCATACATTTTATTGATTTTGTTAATAGATCCAATTTTATTTAAAGGAAGTCGTACGATACGAGATTGTTCTGCTAAAGCCTGTAGGATAGATTGACGAATCCACCATACAGCGTATGAGATAAATTTGAAACCACGTGTTTCATCAAAACGTTGAGCTGCTTTAATCAATCCTAAATTTCCTTCATTGATTAAATCGGGAAGAGTTAAACCTTGATTTTGATATTGTTTTGCTACGGATACTACGAAACGTAAGTTGGCTTTTGTTAATTTTTCTAAGGCTCTTTGATCACCAGCCTTGATGCGTTGTGCTAATTCCACTTCTTCATCTGCAGTGATTAAATCTACTTTACCAATTTCTTGTAGGTATTTGTCTAGGGAAGCAGTTTCACGATTGGTTACCTGCTTAGTAATTTTGAGCTGTCTCATTTAAAAATCTCCTTGCTTTTTAAAAGTTGTAATAGTTATACGTAAAGAGTTGATAAAAAGTTACAAAAAAATAAAAAAACCTCGAAATTTTTTTCGAGGTTTCGCTATTTGAATTAATAAAATTAATTAACCTTGTGGGTTTGTTTTTTTATCGTCTTTTTTTTCTTCGCGAGGAGGGCGAGGAAGTAATTGTTTTTTTGAAACTTTTTCTTTTTTATTTTTAGGGTCTATGCCTAAATATTTAACCATAAAGACATCTCCTAAATTGATTACGTCACTAGGTTTTTCTGTGCGTTCCCAAGCTAATTCAGAAACGTGTAATAAGACTTCATTTCCAGGTGCTCTGGTGTATTCTACTACTGCGCCAAAGTCAAGCATTTTAGTTACTTTTACTTCGTAAGCTTCGCCTAATTGAGGTTTGAATATCATGGCTTCAATTTTAGCTAAGACAGCGTCTATACCTGTTTGGTTGGTTCCTAGGATTTCAACAATTCCTTTGTCTCCTTCTTCTGTTAATACAATGGTCGTTTCAGTAGATTTTTGTAATTCCTGAATATTTTTACCTCCTGGACCAATAAATGCTCCAATCATACTGGCTGGAATAGAGCTCATGATGATTTTTGGTGCTTTTGGTTTAACAGCGGTTCTTGGTTCTGCAATGGTTTCAATGATTTTGTTTAGGATGTGCATACGTCCATCACGAGCTTGAGCCAATGCTTGTTCCATGATGTCGTAACGTAGTCCATCAATCTTAATATCCATTTGGCAAGCTGTGATACCATCGGCTGTACCTGTTACTTTGAAATCCATATCACCTAAGTGGTCTTCATCGCCTAAGATGTCTGATAATACGGCAAATTTTTCTCCGTCTGTAATAAGTCCCATTGCAATACCAGAAACAGGTTTAATCATTTGTACACCAGCATCCATTAATGCTAACGTTCCTGAACATACGGTTGCCATAGAAGAAGAACCGTTAGATTCTAAAACTTCTGATACAACGCGAATGGTATAAGGACAATCTGATGGAATCATGTTTTTAAGTGCGCGTTGTGCTAAATTACCATGTCCGATTTCACGACGTGAAGTACCTCTTAATGGTTTTGCTTCGCCTGTAGAAAAAGGAGGGAAGTTATAGTGTAAGTAAAAGCGCTCTTCACCTTGTTCAGAAGGTAAATCAATAACGTTGGCTTCTCTAGAGGTGCCTAGGGTTACAGTAGCTAAAGCTTGTGTTTCACCACGTGTGAAAATGGCTGAACCATGAGCAGATGGTAAATAATCGATTTCAGACCAAATTGGACGGATTTCAGTTGTTTTACGGCCGTCTAGACGAGTTCCTTGTTCAAGAATTACGTTACGAACAGCTGCTTTTTGTGTTTTGTAGATATATCTGCTTACTAATTCTTTTAAATCTTCGTTTTCAGTATATTCTTCTTCTGAATATAAGGCTTTTACTTCTTCTGCAATAGCTGCAAATTTTTCACCTCTTTCATGTTTTGCAGACGCTTCTTGAGCTACTGCGTAAAATTTTTCATAACAAGCTTCTTTTACTTTGTTGTAAACGGCTTCGTTGTTTTTTTCTGCTTCGTATTCGCGGTAGGTTAGAGTGCCAATGGCTGCACGTAATTTTTCTTGTGCTTCAATTTGAGCTTTGATGGCTTCATGAGCAAATTTAATAGCTTCTATCATTTCGGCTTCTGAAATTTCTTTCATTTCACCTTCTACCATGCAAACAGAATCTTTGGAAGCTCCGATCATCATGTCAATATCGGATTTTTCAAGTTGTGTTCTGTTAGGGTTAATGATTAATTTGCCGTCTACGCGACCTACTCGAACTTCTGAAATAAAGTTATAAAAAGGGATATCTGAAACGGCTAATGATGCTGAAGCAGCCAAACCTGTTAGTGCAT
The DNA here is from genome assembly GCF_014844295.1 of Flavobacterium columnare. NCBI lineage: Bacteria > Pseudomonadati > Bacteroidota > Flavobacteriia > Flavobacteriales > Flavobacteriaceae > Flavobacterium > Flavobacterium columnare. The sequence continues at coordinate 1,085,217 of NZ_CP054494.1, read as the reverse complement.
CGGGCATAACATCGTCATCATGAGACATTAATTGGATCATGATTTGTGTTTCAGCATGGTAGTCATCTGGGAATAAAGGGCGTAATACGCGGTCTACTAAGCGCATGGTTAACACTTCGCTGTCGCTAGGACGCGCTTCTCTTTTGAAGAAGCCTCCAGGAAAACGACCTGCTGCAGCAAATTTTTCGCGATAATCTACTGTTAGAGGTAGAAAATCTATTCCAGGGTTAGCTGTTCTAGCAGAAACAGCTGTTGCTAAAAGCATAGCATCGCCCATTCGCACAACTACAGACCCATCGGCTTGTTTGGCTAATTTCCCAGTTTCGATTGTGATGGTTCTTCCGTCTCCTAAATCGATAACCTCTTGAAATACTTTTGGGATCATAAAATCTTTTTTTGTTAAATTAAACAATGGGTTCTAGTTGTGTTGTTGTGTTGTTGTGTTGTGTGTAGTTGTTTGAAACCCAATGAAAAACCAAACTTTTGTTGTAAAATATTTAAAAAATAAAAAGAGGCGCGCGGGCACCTCTTTTCATCTGGATTATTTTCTGATGTTTAATTCTTTGATAATCGCACGATATCTATTGATATCCTTGTTTTTTAAGTAGTCAAGAAGAGATCTTCTTTTACCTACTAGTTTTACTAACGAGCGCTCTGTGTTGTAATCATGACGATTTCTTTTCAAGTGCTCAGTTAGGTGGTTAATTCTAAAAGTAAATAAAGCTACTTGCCCTTCTGCAGAACCTGTGTTTTGAGCTTTCCCTCCGTGTTGAGCGAAGATTTCAGCTTTTTTCTCCTTTGATAAATACATGCTAATATTATTTAAATGATTATTATGTAGACCGAGATTTTCTCGATACGGACGCAAATTTAAAAATAATTATGAATTATAAAACAGGAATTATAAAAATTTTTAAAATATTTTAGCAACTTCTGAATTTACAAATTCTAAAAAACGTTCATCGGCTTCTGTAAAAGGATTTAATACGTGGCTATCAATGTCTATTTGACCAATGTTTATGCCATTTACAAATAAAGGAACGACAATTTCAGATTTTACAGTAAAGCTACAAGCTATGTAATTATCCTGAGCTTTTACATCAGGCACAACAAAGTTAGCGTTGGATTCTGCAACTTGTCCGCAAATTCCTTTGCCAAATGGGATAACTGTGTGATCTGTTTCTGCTCCTACGTAAGGACCTAAATGTAAAGTGCGTGTTTCGTGATTAGCAAAATAAAAGCCTACCCAATTATAGTACGAAATATGATCCTGTAATAACTGACAGATGTTTAATAATTTTTCATCTTTCGAAAATGTACTATTAGTTGTAATGGATATGATTTGTGGTTTTAGATTTTCAAATTCCATGATCTTTAAGTTTTTTGCAAATGTAGATCACTTGTTTTTTTAAAATTATATAAATTTGTTAAAAAATATTTATTTGAAGACACTCATAAAACAGTATCAGCCTTTTTTCCTTTTTTTAGGAAAGTTTTTTTTCTCTTATCTGGTACTTACCATACTTTATAGGCTGTATTTGTCTGGTTTTGTACATCAAGTTGACGGGTTTACTAGAAATGTATCTTGTGCTACAGAAAAAATACTTCTTTTTTTTGAGCAGAGAGTTTATATTGTAGAAGATGCTTTTAATGAACAATATCAATTGTATTTTGAAGGAGAGTATATAGCTCGTATAATAGAAGGATGTAATTCAATTAGTGTTATTGTTCTTTTTGATGCTTTTGTAATAGCGTTTTCTACAGGTTTTCAACAGACATTCGTGTTTTTGTTGTTTGGAAGTGTTTTTATATATGTTGTAAATATCTTACGAATAGCTTTATTGGTTGTTCTTTGTAGTTTATATCCCCAATATGAACATTTTTTGCATGGAGTTCTATTTCCTGTCATTATTTATGGTATAGTATGTTTGTTTTGGTTATATTGGATAAAAAAATACGCTGAATATGTTTCAAAATTTGCTTCAACATAAGTACAGACTTATAGTAGGGATTTTTTCCTTAGTTGTTTTGATGTTGATTAGGAATTATGAATCAACTTGGTTTTATGATCCGTTCATAAGATATTTTAAAAGTGAATTTCAAGGAACATTATATCCGCAGTATGATTCGTTTGATCTTTTGCTGAATTGGTTAATTCGTTATGGATTAAATACGATAGCAAGCTTGCTAATTCTCTATGTGTTATTTCAGGAAATATCAATAATTAAAATAGCGGTTATTTTGTATGTTTTCTTTTTTGTTTTTTTGATGTTTCTGATTTTTTTAGTTTTATGTTTTTGTGATGAAACGTATGTAATGATCTTGTTTTATATACGTCGCTTTTTGATTCAGCCCTTGTTTTTAATTTTGTTTATTCCAGCGTTTTACTATCAAGAGAAAAATTCAAAATTTAATTAACAACTTGTTGTGGATTCTTGGAAAGAATTATGATTATATTTGTACTGATGAAGTTTCGCAATTTTATAAATATTTGTTTAACATTACTTGTGTTGGTTTCCAATACAGGGTTGGCAATTAATGTGCATTATTGCGGTGAAGTAGTAGCTGCTATTTCTGTTGATAATCTTGAAAAAAGGAATGATTCAGGTTGTTGTGGGGATAAAATGTCAGTAGAAGATTCTTGTTGTAAGGATAAAAAAGTAGAAATTAAAAAGACTACTTCGGAAAATGTTTTAATTCACTCATTTCAGTTTAAATTACTTCCTTTTATAATCATAGAAGGAGGAGGGGGTGTGTTTGATAATTGTATAGCAGAACAAATAATAGTAGGTAGTCTACCCGCTTATTACTGTAATACTCATGCACCACCACTTTATGAGTTATATTCTAAATTACTATTTTATGCTTAATTAACTTAGTGAAATTTGTTTCGGAAATTTTTTTCTATAGGAGATGTTTTACTAATTAATTAAAATAATGAAATCTATCTATTTATTTACGTGTTCACTAGTTAGCACTGTGTTATTGGGGCAAAAGATAGACACTTTAAAAACGATAACAGTTGATTCTAAACGCAATACAATACAAAAATCCTTATTAAAAACTACTAATATTACTGTTCTATCTAGTAAAGAATTATTAAAAGCGGCCTGCTGTAATTTAGCTGAAAGCTTTGAAACGAATCCTACTATTGATGTTAATTATTCAGATGCTTTAACGGGTACCAAGCAGATAAAAATGCTAGGTTTGACTTCTCCTTATTTGTTAATTGCTGAAGAAAATATTCCCTCTATTCGTGGTGCTTCACAGGCGTATGGTATGTCTTTTACTCCAGGGACTTGGGTAGAAAGTATTCAAGTTACAAAAGGCGCAGGAAGTGTAATTAATGGGTACGAAAGTATTTCGGGTCAGATAAACACGGAGTTGCTAAAGCCAGCTAAAGAAATACCTTTTTACTTGAATTTTTATGGGTCTACTGATTCTCGTTTTGAATTAAATACACATTTGGCACAAAAAGTAGGTGCTAAGTGGAGTACTCTTTTATTAGTGCATTCCAATATGAGGGTGTCTAAAAAGGATATGAACAAGGATGGGTTTTTGGATAATCCATTAGGGCGTCAAGTAAATGTGATGAATCGTTGGCAATATGCTAACCCTGAAACAGGGTGGGTAAGTTTCTTGAATTTTCGCTATATGAAAGATGAAAAACAAGCAGGACAAACGGGATTTAATCCCATAAAAGATAAATTAACTAAAAATAAATGGGGAGCCGAGATTAATACACATCGAGTGGATTTTTCTTCTAAAATTGGTTATGTTTGGAAAGAGGCTCCTTATCAGAGCATTGGTTTTCAAAACGCATTCACTACACATAATCAAAATTCTTATTTTGGATTAAGAACCTATGAAATTAAACAAAATAGTTTGTATTCTAATTTAATTTTTAATTCGATCATACATAATACAATGAACAAATTTGCTACGGGTTTGAATTTTACTTTGGACGATTATAATGAATTTGTTTTAGGACGAGATGTAAGTCGAAGAGATAATTCTATAGGAATGTTTTTTGAGTACACGTATGATAATATGGATAAATTTAGTGTGATTTTAGGGGGGCGTGCGGATTATCATAATCGTTTAGGTTTTTTTATAACGCCTCGTATTCATGCTCGTTATAATCCATGGAAAGATGCTGTTTTTAGAGTTTCAATAGGAAGAGGGAAACGAGCCGCTAATATTTTTGCTGAAAATCAAGCCCTTTTTGCAAGTAATAGAAATTTGAATGTTTTAGGAGATTCAGGTAAGATTTATGGTTTGTACCCAGAAATAGCGTGGAATTATGGTATGGGTTTTTTGCAGAAGTTTCGGATTTTGGGTATGAATGCTGATGCATCGGTAGATTTTTATCGTACTGATTTTCAAAATCAAGTGGTGGTAGATGTTTTACAATCGTATCAAGATGTAAATTTTTATAATCTGGAAGGAAGTTCGTTTGCCAATAGTTTTCAAGCGGAATTTAATATAGAAATTATTAAACGATTGAACCTACGTTCAGCATATAAATTATATGACATCAAAACGGATTATAATTTAGGTCGATACCAACGTCCTTTACAAGCAAAACATCGTTTTTTTTCTAATATAGAATACGCAACAAAGGGAAAAGAAAACGGCAAGCAATGGCGTTTTGATTTTACCTTGAATTGGACAGGTAAACAACAATTGCCTAATACAAATCTAGAATTAGCATCATTATCATCTGATTTTGTGGTAATGAATTCACAGATAACCCATGCATTTTCTTCAGCCTTTGAGATATATACAGGAGTTGAAAATTTAAGTAACTATAAACAACAAAAGGCTATTGTAGGAGCAGAAAATCCATTTGGAGAAAATTTTGATAGTTCAGTAGTATACGCACCCATTTTTGGGCAAATGATTTACACTGGTTTGCGTTTTAAAGTAAATTAAGGGTGATTCAATTGAATAATATTCAATACGTTTTAAAAATCTTATATTTTAAAAAAAATGAAAAAGATAGTTCTAATTTTAGCAGTATTGATGAGTATTTTGAGTTTTTCTCAAGAGAAAAAAAATAAAAATGCAAAATATGATATAGAGGTAAATGGTAATTGTGAAATGTGTAAAAAACGAATAGAAAAAGCTGCTTTTTCTATTTCAGGAGTAAAAATGGCACAGTATGCTATTGAAGGCAAAACATTACATTTAGTGATAAATGAGGAAAAATGTACATTGTTAGATATAGAGAAAGCTATAGGTAAAATAGGACATGATACTAAAAATGTAAAAGCAAATCAAGAAGACTACGAAAAACTTCATGGTTGCTGTCAATATGAACGGAAATAAATAAAAAGCGTGTTAAAAAAAACTTATTAATTATAAAATGAATATTATATTTGGTATTTTAGCTCTATGAAACCATTAATTAAAATAGTGTTACTATTTTTATTCCTTTTTCAATTTACTCCAAGTGTTATTTCTTTGGTAGATAGAGAGAAGGGAGCTAAGTTATCATTGGTTTTACTAGAAGAAGAAGAGGAAGAAGAGTCTACTAAAGAATCTAAAGAAACAAAAGAAATTAAGGAAATAAAAACGGAATTTATTTCTTTTTTTATTGACTATCAAATAACTTCTAATTTTACAGATTTACAAAAAGTTGTAGATATGTATCTTTTGTTAGATTATACTACTGAATTTACATTGCAGATATTACCTCCTGAATGGATTTAAGGCAAAAATGAGTTGAGTGTTTTTTATGCTCAAATGTTTTATGGATTTAAATTTAATTAGGATGACAAAAAAAATAAATATTTTTGGAAACCTTGGTTCTGACTTGCCAGCAGGACTAGTGGTTTTCCTAGTGGCATTGCCTTTGTGTTTAGGTATTGCGTTAGCTTCTGGAGCTCCTTTGTTTGCAGGAGTTATTTCAGGAGTAGTGGGAGGTATAGTGGTAGGTTATTTAAGTAAATCACATCTCTCTGTTTCAGGACCTGCGGCTGGACTTACTGCAATTGTTTTAACAGCAATTTCGGATTTAGGAGCTTTTAATGTTTTTTTATTAGCTGTTTTTATAGCAGGAATTATTCAAATAATTTTAGGATTTCTAAAAGCAGGAGCTATATCTAATTATTTCCCTAATAATGTAATTGAAGGAATGTTAGCAGGTATAGGAGTTATTATATTTTTAAAACAATTGCCTCATGCCTTTGGTTATGATAAGGATTATGAAGGTGATTTAGCTTTTTTGCAACCCGATGGAGAAAATACTTTTTCTGAATTGTTTTCGGTTATAGGAAATATACATTTGGGAGCTACTCTAATAGCCATTATATCTTTGTCTATTTTAGTTTTATGGCCTAAAATACCCGTGTTAAAAGATTTGAAATTAGTGCCATCAGCTTTAGTTGCCGTAGTGGTAGGAATTATCCTAAACCAAGTTTTTGTAAGTTTGGGTTCTTCTTTAGCAGTTTTAGACGGTCATTTAGTAAAATTACCTGTCCCAAAATCATTTGTAGAGTTTCAAGAGAGTTTTACAATGCCTGATTTTTCACAAATTTCAAATCAAAAAGTGTGGATTGTTGGTGTTACAATAGCAGTGGTTGCTTCTATAGAAACGTTGTTGTGTATTGAGGCAGCTGATAGAATGGATAAGCATAAAAGATATACAGATACCAATAACGAGTTGAAAGCACAAGGAATTGGTAATTTAGTGAGTGCTCTTTTGGGAGGTTTGCCTATGACATCTGTTGTAGTTCGTACGACAGCTAATGTTAATGCAGGCGGTGAAACTAAAATGGCAGCCATTTTTCATGGGGTTTTGCTAATTGTTTGTGCGGTAGCCATACCTTCTGTTCTTAATAAAATTCCATTAGCTACTTTGGCAGCAGTTTTACTATTAGTGGGGTATAAATTGTCCAATCCTAAAGTAATCAAACATTTTTACGAACGAGGGAAGTATCAGTTCATTCCTTTTATTGCAACTATGATTGGAGTGGTGTTTACAGATTTACTAAAAGGAGTAGCATTAGGTTTAATAATAAGTGTGATTTTTATCTTAAAAGGAAATATGAAACGTGCTTATAATTTTAGAAAAGAAAATTATAAAGAAGGTGATTTTATTCATATTGATCTAGCGCAAGAAGTTTCCTTTTTAAATAAAGCGGCTATTAAATTAACTCTAGCTTCTATTCCTGAAAAATCTTCGGTAGTTATTAATGCGTCAGACACAGTATACATAGCACATGATGTATTGGATTTGATTAAAGAATTTAAGAAAGTTAGAGCTAAAGAAGAAAATATTAAGGTAAAATTGATTGGTTTTAAAGAAGCGTATGAATTAGAAAATACAGGAGAGGAAGAAAAACATATTTATGTAGAACACACAACTAAATGAGGTATCATGAGAACTCTAAATAAAGAATTACAGTCACAAATAAGTCCAAAGAACGCTTTAGAAATATTAAAAGAAGGGAATCAGCGCTTTGTAAATAATCTAAAGTTTCATAGAGATCTATTAGAACAAGTAAATGATACGCGAGACGGACAATGGCCTTTTGCCACTATTTTGAGTTGTATAGATAGTCGTACTTCAGCAGAATTAATCTTTGATCAAGGATTAGGAGATGTTTTTTCAGTAAGAATTGCAGGAAATGTAATAAATACGGATATTTTAGGAAGTATGGAATTTGCCTGTAAAATAGCAGGGTCTAAACTAATAGTAGTTTTAGGACATACTAAATGCGGTGCTGTAAAAGGAGCTTGTGATCATGTAGAAATGGGGAACTTAACAGAACTCCTTTCTAAATTGCAACCAGCAGTATATGAAGAACGCATGACAAAAGAAAATAGGACTTCAGACAATAGTACATTTGTAGAAAATGTAGCGCAAATTAATGTGAAGAGAACCGTTAAGTCAATTTTACAAAGAAGTTACATTTTAGAACAAATGGTAGAAAATGGAGAAATAGGAATTATAGGCGGGATGTATAACATAGAAACAGGTTTAGTTGAGTTTTATGAAGACTACGCTTTTATAAAATCCGATTTAGATACTAATTTTAATCTAAAAGAATTAATTAAATAAAAAAAATGAGTGATTTCTATAAAAAATTATTAGATAATAATAAAAAGTGGGTAGATACAAAATTAAATCAAGATCCCAATTTTTTCAAAGATTTAGCAAAAGGACAAAATCCCCCTTTATTATGGATAGGTTGCTCAGATAGCCGTGTACCCGCTAATGAAATTACAGGAACTAAATCAGGTGAGGTTTTTGTACACCGTAACATAGCTAATATGGTGGTACATACAGATATGAATATGTTAAGTGTTCTAGATTATGCTGTCAATGTATTAAAAGTGCGTCATGTAATTGTTTGTGGTCATTATGGATGCGGAGGAGTAAAAGCAGCCATGGGAAATACCTCTTTTGGTATTATTGATAACTGGATACGACACATAAAGGATATTTATCGTTTTAATAAAGAAAAACTTAACTCTATAGAAAATGAAGAAGAACGCTTCAATAGATTTGTAGAACTTAATGTCAAGGAACAAGTATTAAACTTAGCGAAAACGTCTATTGTACAAACAGCGTGGAAAAACGGACAAGAATTGTTTTTACATGGTTGGGTGTATGGCTTGAATTCAGGATACGTAACAGATTTACAAGTAAATTTTTCTTGTAATTCTGATTTACATGAAATGTATCAACTGGATGTTTAATCATTTTTATGATTAATTTAATGAATAAAATAAGGGTGATTGTGCTAAAAATAGTACCTTCGCCCTTTTAAATGCCTGAAAAAATTATGAAAGAGTTCAATTGGTTGCAATTACTAAATCCAGAATTTTATATTCTATTAGAATTTGGTGGAATTAAAATAGGATTAATTGTCGTTTTATTTATCGTTTTTGCTGAAACAGGATTGTTAGCTGGTTTCTTTTTGCCTGGAGATAGTTTGCTTTTTCTTGCAGGAATTTATAGCGAAACATTGATGAGTCAGACATCTTTGGGGAATGACTTTATGAATGTATCTGTTTTTGCTTTCTTAGTTGGACTTATGGGACTTATTGGAAATATGACTGGTTACTGGTTTGGGGCTAAAAGCGGAAATTATTTATATAACCAGAAAGATACATTTTTTTTCAAGAAAAAATATCTATACCAAGCAAGAGAATTTTTTGATAAATATGGCAATCGAGCCATTGTATTTGCTCGTTTCCTACCTATTGTTAGAACCTTTGCTCCTGTGGTAGCGGGTATCGTTGAAATGGATAAAAAGAAATTTATGTTCTACAATATACTAGGATCTTTTTTATGGGCTTTTTCCATGATTTTTGCAGGACACTATCTTCATACATTATTTTTACAAAGTTTTGGTATAGATCTAAAACATTATATAGAGTTCATAGTAATAGGAATTGTAGCTTTTACCACTTTACCTGTTTTATGGAAAATATTTAAAAAGAAAGTACATATTGAATAAAAAACTATTAATTTTGACTTTGTTAGATTAAATAAAAAAAACTCGATGTTTAAGATACTAAATAATAAAAAAGTTTTTGAAAAAAAGGGATGGATTTCATTCCTTTTGGCTTTTTTGTTATTATTATCAATATCAGGTAAAAGTTTCTCTAATGCTGAGAATTTTTTAAAAATTCCAGTAAAAATAGATAAAGAAAAGAATTCTTCTAAATCAAAAATTATTTCTGTTAACCAGAGCTTAGACGATGAAGAATTAACAGAATTAGACCTTGAAGATGATAACATTGAGGAATTTATTTTCTCTAAAGAATATGTTTTTTCGCTTCAGTTACTTTTATTAAAAAAAGACTACAATGCAATAGGTTATAAGAGTTTTAAACTCATATACAATCAACCCCTATATATACTCTACTGTAACTGGAAATACGATCTAGTTTAATTAATTCCTTAAGCGATGTATTCACATCAAAATAGAGGTATTAATTAAATATTTCCTAAAAATGAATTTAACGAATCAGCGATTCGTGGAGCATGATGTACTTCACGAACTATCGCATTACTTACCTGCGCAAAATCCATTAAAAGACTTTGTGCACCACAATACTTTGCATGCTTTTCAAAAACAATCTTTTTTTGATGCTTTACATCAAGCATCTACAGTATTTGGTTATAAAACCTATTTATCATTAGCTGAATTCAGAGCCAAATACGCTAATGGTGAAATTTCGAAAGAAATTCTAAAAAAAGTAGTATACGATCGGAAACTAGAATATTCATATAAGTTATGGGAGCATAAAGTATTAAATGAAATTTATGATGAATCCTTATCTTCAAGAATAGGTAGTGTTCGCTCTCTATGGAAAGAACACTATGCCATGAATTTAGACAAAGCAACACACGGAATCTTGTTTAGAGTATTATGTAGTTACCTAGATCAAGGAATTTCAGTATGGCCTTTTCCTGTTCATGATAAAGGATTTTTAGCTTCTATAAAAGAATTAGATAAAAATGGAATCACCGGTTTCTTTAAAACGTCAAGAGCAAAAGCATTATTACAAAGCGAAATTAGTATCGAAGAATTATTACATATTATAGTGGGTAATGAGGCTTATTATACTCATTATTTGTTTGATCAACAATTTTCACATCCAGGTTGGAGTGGTATGGTGGCAACATTAGAGCAAAATCCTGTTTCATTATTAGCCAAAAAGAGGATTACATTACAAGAACTTATAAAGTTTGAATTGCTATTAGAAATAGATGTTTTAGATCAAAAATTTGGCAAAAATTGGAAACCAATTGCTTACAATTTACAAGAACCACTTGAAGATATTTTTTCAGTTCCTGAGTATTCTGAATATTTTGAAGTATTATCTATATGGCAAGAAGCTTTTGAATGGAGTTTTTATAACCAAGCATTATTAGGGATACAAGAAACGAGTACCCAAATACGACCTAAAAAACAAACTAGTTTTCAAGCTATGTTTTGTATGGATGATAGAGAATGCTCTTTTAGACGATATATAGAAGAAGAAGATCCTAATGCTCAAACCTTTGGTACAGCAGCCTTCTTTAATTTTGAATTTTTTTATCAACCAATAGAAGGAAAATTTTTTACAAAGCTTTGTCCAGCTCCAGTAACACCTAAATATTTGGTAAAAGAACTGCCTAGAAAGAAAAAACATGCTACAGATCTTCATTATCACAAACGTACACATTCTTTGTTATTTGGATGGTTAATAAGCCAATCCTTAGGTTTTGCGTCAGCTTTTAAATTATTTTTGAATATTTTTAAACCCACCATTACCCCTGCAACATCAGCTTCATTTAAACATTTAAATCCAAAATCACAATTAGTAATTGAAAACGATAATGGGGTGCAACAAGATGGGTTACAAGTAGGTTTTACAGTAGAAGAAATGGCTACTCGTGTAGAAGGATTGCTTAGATCTATAGGTCTTGTAAAAAATTTTGCTCCCATAGTATATGTAGTAGGGCATGGTGCCACTAGTGTAAATAATACGCATTTTGCAGGTTATGACTGTGGTGCTTGTAGCGGAAGACCAAGTTCCGTAAATGCCAAAGTCTTATCTTTTGCAGCCAATCATCCTGAAGTACGTATTCTTTTATCAAAAAAAGGAATAGAAATTCCTAATACTACTCAATTCTTGCCAGCACTACATGATACAACTCGTGATGAAATTGAGTTTTATGATGAAAAAGTATTGACCCAAATCAATTTAGATATTCACATCCAGAACAAAAAAACTTTTGAAAAAGCTTTGGATAAAAATGCTGTTGAGCGTTCTCGTCGTTTTGAAATCATAACCAAATCAGATGATTTAAAAAAAATACATAATTCCGTTAAACGTCGTTCCGTTTCTTTATTCGAACCACGTCCAGAACTCAATCATGCTACCAATGCCATGTGTATAGTGGGGAGAAGAACAGTATCTGAACAATTATTCTTAGATAGACGTTCCTTTTTAAATTCTTTTGATTATGAAGTAGATCCTAAAGGCGATTATTTGGCGGGAATATTAAATGCAGTAGCTCCAGTAGGAGGAGGTATTAATCTAGAGTATTATTTTTCTAGAGTAGACAATCATAAGCTAGGAGCAGGATCTAAACTGCCTCATAATGTTATGGGATTAATAGGTGTTGCTAACGGAATTGATGGTGATTTACGTCCTGGACTACCCAATCAAATGATTGAAGTACACGACCCTGTTCGATTGTTAGTAGTTGTGGAACATTTTCCAGAAGTGGTAAAATATGCAATTACTAAAAATTCAGCTACTTATGAATGGTTTTATAATGAATGGGTTAATCTAGTTGTATTGCATCCAGAAACGAAACAACTTTTCCGATTTATTAAAGGCAGTTTTGAGTTATATAAACCTCTAAAGGTTGCATTAGGTGATATTCAGGACATACTTAAATATACACAAACTAGTATGGATAATTTAAAAGTAGGTATTATTAAATAAGAGGAACGGATATGTGGAATGAAATTTTAATAGCATTTGTGTTAATCCCTTTTGCTGGTTTTTTTATTAGTTTTTGGTTGCCTGAAAAAAAAGAATCAGGGTTATCTAGAGCCGCTTTAGGTACCGTTTTAGTTCAATTGTTTTCCTTGATAGTATTCTTGTTTTATTGGATATTAAAGGGCGCTAAACCATTTAATCTTTTTGAAGTAAGTTTAGTAAAAACAAATCATTATGAGTTTTTTATTGATTTCTTTTTTGATAAAGTAACCGCTGTTTATCTATTCGTAGGAGCCTTGTTAATTTCAATGGTTACCACCTATAGTCGTTACTATTTACATCGGGAAAAAGGATATAAGCGTTTTTTTATAACGGTTTTATTTTTCTTTTTTGGATATAATTTAGCTGTTTTATCAGGGAATTTTGAAACCTTATTTATAGGTTGGGAAATTATAGGAATTTCCTCCTTTTTATTGATTGCATTTTACAGAGAACGTTATTTACCGGTAAAGAATGCGTTTAAGGTATTTTCTATTTATCGAATAGGAGACGTTGGCTTATTGTTAGCCATGTGGGCAAGTCATCACTTGTTTCATGAGAACATTACCTTTATGAAGATGTATAATTATGAGTTAGTAAGCGAACATCTTCAAACGCATTCTTTTATTGGCGTTTTTATTGGTTTATGTTTAGTATGTGCAGCAGCTGTTAAATCAGCCCAAGTCCCTTTTTCTTCTTGGCTGCCTCGTGCTATGGAAGGGCCTACTCCGTCAAGTGCTATTTTTTATGGTTCCTTATCCGTGCATTTAGGCGTATTCCTTATGTTACGAACTCATCCTTTTTGGGAACATCAAACTTCGTTACGAATTGCTATTGGAGTAATGGGAGCCCTGACTAGCTTAGTAGCCACTTTTATGGCTCGAGTTCAGTCTTCTGTAAAAAGCCAAATTGCTTATAGCTCCATTTCTCAAATAGGATTAATTTTTATAGAAATAGCTCTTGGGTTAGATACTTTGGCCTTATTGCACTTTGCAGGCAATGCTTTTTTAAGAACCTATCAACTTTTGGTTTCTCCGTCTGTTGTAAGTTATCTTATAAGAGAACAATTTTATCATTACGAACCCGTAGAACACACATTTGAAGACTCTTTACCTAAACGTTTAGAATATGCACTCTATATATTAAGTATTAAAGAGTTTAATTTGGAAAAAATAGTAAATTTATTTCTATGGAAACCCCTTAAATTCATTGGTAAATTTTTGAATTTCTTGAACTTAAAAAGAATATTTCTTCTTTTTGTGCCAATTTATATAGGAGGTATACTATTACTAAAAAGCAAGATCCATTTATTAGAACAAGTAAATAATAGATTGCCTGAATTTTTTGCTTTTATAGGTTTAATCTCAGTTTTTAAATCATTTTCAGAACGAAAAAGCCCTTTTGTAGCTTGGGTTTTGATAATATTTAATCACTTTTGGATTGTTTTAGCTATTCTATTTAATGAAAAAGTTGATTTTTATGAAATTTCTCTATACCTCATAGGAATAATAATGGCTGGGGTATTAGGATATATAGCACTTGTAAAATTAAGTAAAATAGAAAGAAAAATCTCGTTAAATCAATATTTAGGACATGTATATGAACATCCCAAATATGCCTTTTTCTTTTTAGTTGCAGCTCTTGGTGTAACAGGTTTTCCCATTACGACTACTTTTATAGGTGAAGACTTATTGTTTAGTCATATAGAAAGTGATCAAGTAATACTTGCCTTTTTTATAGCCAGTAGTTTTGTGGTTTCGGGAATTGCAGGAGTACGTATTTATACACGATTATTCTTAGGACCACACGTAAAAACCTATCATGAATTACCTTATAAATCTTCTTAAATAAAAAAATATTCATTATATATGAACACAAAAAATAAAATTAATATTCCTACTGACGGATTAGCAGGATTAAAAGAAAATTTTTCATCTGATGCCATCTCAGGCTTTATCGTTTTTTTATTAGCATTACCATTAAGTTTAGGAATTGCTAAAGCATCAGATTTTCCACCGATAATGGGTTTAATTACCGCAATTATAGGAGGTATCCTAGTAAGTATACTATCTGGATCAAAGTTGACTATCAAAGGACCAGCAGCTGGGTTAATTGTAATTGTTGCAGGTTCTGTAGCCGAATTTGGTAAAGGAGATGCAACTTTAGGTTGGAAACTTGCTTTAGGAGCCATGGCGGTAGCGGGAATACTTCAAATACTATTTGGATTACTAAAGTTAGGAAAACTAGCAGATTTCTTTCCTCTTTCAGCTATACATGGGATGTTAGCTGCAATAGGTATCATTATTATTACAAAACAAATTCCTGTTTTGTTAAATGATGACCCCACGTTAGCAAAAGGTAAAAAACCTTTAGAATTGTTAATGAATATACCCAATTTTATTATAAATCTTGATCCAAAAGCGACTTTAATAGGTATAATTAGTTTAACGATTATGATGGGATGGCCATTTATTAAAAATACTTTTATCAAAAAAATCCCAGCACCACTTGTAGTTTTGCTTTTTGCTATTCCTGCGGAATTATTTATGGATTTTAAACACACGGAACCTTCTTTTACCTTAGTTAAAATAGGAAATCTAGTAGAAAATCTAAATATAAATGTTGATTTTTCAGGAATATCACAAACAGGACTTTTTATAAAATATGTCATTATGTTTGCCTTAGTGGGAACTTTAGAATCATTGCTTACAGTAAAAGCAATTGATTTACTAGACCCATTTAAAAGAAAATCAAACAACAATAAAGATTTAATAGCAGTTGGAGTAGGTAATGTATTGGCTGCATTTTTAGGAGGATTGCCTATGATTGCTGAGGTAGCTCGTAGTTCTTCCAATGTAAATAATGGCGCAAAAACACGTTGGGCTAACTTTTTTCATGGGTTATTTATTTTATTATTTTTATTAGTGGCTGCTCCCATATTAGAAATGATTCCTAATGCAGCTTTAGCCGCAATGCTCATTACAGTAGGAATTAAATTAGCACATCCTAAAGAATTTATTCATACTTTTGAAATAGGAAAAGAACAATTAGCAATATTTCTAGTAACTATTTTCTTTACTTTATTTGAAGACTTATTAGTAGGTATCGGTGCAGGTATGCTTCTTAATATAATTATTCACTTGTATCACGGTACGCCTCTTAGTTCTTTTTTTAAAGCACCTACTGAAGTTTTGTTTGAAGGGAATGAATATCAGATAAATATTAGTAAAGCGGCAATTTTCACCAATTTTTTAGGAATTAAAAGAAAATTAGAAGAAATACCTTACGGATTTAATGTAACTATAAATCTCAAAGAAACAAAAATGGTTGATAATTCCGTTTTAGAGAATTTAGAACATTTTAAACATGATTATGAAGCCAATGGAGGAAAAGTAAATGTAGTAGGCTTAGAATCTCATCAAGCTTTTTCAAATCATCCGAATTCATCTAGAAAAAAATTACAATATGTTAAATAGCGAATTTAAAAAACTATTTCTTTTTTTTGTTTTATCTTTCATAATAATTCAAAAATCATTTTCTCAAAAAGTAAACCACAACAATGATGTTTGGTTCCATTATTTTGGAAAAAATATGTTTACAAAAAAGCTATCCTTTACCCTTGAAGCAACCATGCGTTATGCAAATGGCTTTAGCGAAAAGCAACAATGGTTTATTAGACCATCGGTAGATTATCAATTCAACAAAAGCCTAGTAGGTAGTGTAGGGTATTCACATTATGATACTTATGTGTATGGTGAAACACCTTTAAATAAAATAAACACACCAGAAGATCACATCTGGATACAAGGTACTTATACCGCAAATCTTGGTAATTTTAAATTTATAAACCGATTACGAGATGAGTTTCGATTTGTAGGGATTCCAGTTAAAAACACTACAGGAGATTATGTGATAGATCATTATGAACACAGAAACCGTTTGCGTTATATGTTTTTAGTAAATTATCCTTTAACTAAAGATGCCAATGGAAAATCTAAATTGTTTTTAAACGTAGGTGATGAAGCTTTTTTAAATATCGATGTAACCGATGCCAAAACTTTATTCCAACAAAATAGAGCCATTGCTGGTTTGGGATATAATATTAATGCACACCATCAGGTACAATTAAATTACATTCACCAAAATATTTGGAATCTAGGAAATACAATTCAAGAAAAGAACCCAACATTAAGAATATCCTACTTAACAAATTTTGATTGGTTTAAAAAATAACTAAAACTAGGCTGTTTGTTATAAACCAAATGGCCTAATTTATCATTTTATCATACTAAAAAAAAAATATTTCTCTATTTTGTTTTTCCTTGATCCCTTTTTATCCAAAAGCAAATGAGCCTAGAACAATTTAGCAAATGTTATCATTAATTACAGGAATTACTGAAATCATAAAACTTGAGGCAAATGAGGAAGATATGTTTGATATGTATGCGGCAACCTTGTCTTCTAGACAAGATGTTGAAAACAATCCAGAATATTTTGAGCTAAAAAAAGGACTAAAAGCTAAGAAATATAGGTCAAATGGCAATGAACATTAAATGCACCAGATGTTATAGGTGGTTCATACCATCAAATAGGAGGGGGAATTAGATGAATTTAACGTTTGTGGTTTTGGAAACAAAAAAAATGTAGCTCTAGTAAAAGGATTCTTAGAGCAAAGTAAAACCAAAACGGTACTTACCCTACTCGTTTTTCCTATCATATTTTGGTTATTCAATAGAAGTAAACAAATTAAAATAGTATAATAATTCTTATACCGCGTAAGTAAAAATGTATTTTAAACCCTAAAAATACCTCAAAATTTATTTCATTTTTGAGGTATTTTGCTTTTTAAAGTTTTTATACTCCTACATCTTTTTGAAATAAATACCTTTGACATCAATTAAATAATATAAAATGAGAAAAACATTTTTAACACTTCTTGTCTCGGTTTTAGCCATTACGACAAATTATTCCCAGATGAAAAACTTATCAGAATATTCTTATAAAATAAGTGAGCCATATAAGGTTTTTGATGCCCGAAATAAAGTTTATTTTTCCAAAGGAAATGAAGTTATGGCAGTTAAATTAGATAGAGAAGAAATTTTAATTCAAAAATTTGATTCAAATAAACCCGCTTTTATAAAAGAAACAAAATATGAAAAGATATTCCCTAGAAACTACTCTTTCGAAGAAATTTTAGAAATAAATAACAAATATTATTTGTTTTATTCTTCTTGGGATGGCGATGCTGAAAAAGAACAATTGTTTTTTAGAGAAATTAATTTTGAGAAAGGAGAGTTTTCCCCAGAATCAAAATTATTATTCCAAGTTGAAGGTAAAATAGCAGGAACATTAATGTCAAGCGGAATGGGATTTTCCCATTCAGTAGAAGACAAGTTTGACTTTTATCAATCTAATGATAAAAGCAAACTATTAATTCAGTACAGAAAAAAACCCGAAGTAAAGAGGGATACAAAGAGCTATGATATAATTGGTCTGCATTCGTATGATAAATCACTAAACAAACTGTATTCTAATGAAGTTACGATGCCTTATACATAGCGTAGAATGGAAAATTTAGATTACCAACTAGATTCAAAAGGAAATCTGTATATGTTAGAAAAAATTTATCATGATGATTCAGCAGATGAGAAAAAAAGAAAAAAAGATGAAGAAGCAAACTATCATATAGAATTGTTAACAGTTAAAGCAGGTACTGATAAAATAAATATTTCAAAATATGAGAATGCCAACAAGTTTGTGAATAACCTTTGGATTTTAGACACAAACAAAGATCAATTAATTTGTGGTGGTTTTTATAGTGAAATAGCTAAAGGGAAATCAGATTATGATGATATAGATGGAGTGGCTTTAATTAAATTTGATAGTCAAGGAAAAACAATTTATTCAACCTTTCAGCCAATCCCTTTAGAAATCATCAATCAGTATGAAAGCAATAGAACAAGAAGACGAAATGAAAAAAAAGAAAGAAAAGGAGATGATCCTCAGTTTGGGAATCTTGTTTTTAGGGATATGGTATTAAACCCTGACGGAAGTGTCGTATTAATAGGAGAACAAAACTATATTATTAATAACTATATTCAAGGAGTGAATGGTTCTCCAGGAGGAAATTATTATACCTATCATTACTGTAATATTTTAGTAACAAAATTAAAAGCAGACGGATCTTTAGCTTGGATGAAAAAAATACCTAAGAATCAAATGGGATTTAAAGGAAGAGGAGGGATGTCTTATAAATACTTTAGTGCAAATAACAAACATTATTTAGTGTTTTTAGATAATATTAAAAATATAGATTTGCCATTAGATAAAGAACCTACTCTTCATAAAGATGAAAAAGGAGGATACCTGACTTCTGTAAAAATTGACGATGTTACAGGAGAGTGGTCTAAAGGAGCTATTTTAAATTCAAAAGAAGTAAAAGATTTTAAAATCTATCAGTTTTCTGTAAATGGTATCATACAAATAGCTAAAAGTGCATTCATGTTTGAAGTGTATAAAAAGCGTAAAGAAGATGTTATGATTAAAGTTGATTTAAATTAGTATTTTTGGTTTCTAAAATTAAATAAATATGAAAAAGGTAGCATTATCATTATTGTTCATAACAAATGTTATGATGGGGCAAACAGTAAAGTTTGAAAAGGAAAAAATTAAAGAAATGGAAACTGTTCTTTTTGAAGAGACTTTTGTTACCGTTAACAATAAAAAGACTTCAACGGTTATTTTAAAAGATGGTCGTACAATTATTGGTTATTTTAAAGATATCAATAGAAAAAAAGGTCAAATAGAGGAAGTTGAAGTAAAAGACAGTGTTACAGGAAAAGTGGAAGCTTTTGAAGCTTCAAAAATTTCTGAATTGTATTTATCTCCAAGTGGCTCTGAAAAATTTAGAAAAACTATGAAACATTTTACAAATATTCGTAGTATGAGTACAAAAAATCATAAAAAAGCCACGAATAAAGAAACTGTTTTTTATAAAAATCAATTGGTTTCTTTGAAAAATAAAAAAGAAGAAAAGGAATACTTGATGCAATTAATAAACCCTTCTTTTAATGGTATTATTGAAGTTTATGGGGATCCAAATGCAAATGAAACAGGAGGTGTAGCTATTGGAGGAATGAAAATGGGCGGAGGTGTTATTAAATCTTATTATGTCAAAAAAGGAGATAAAATGATTTGGTTACATAAAGATGAATTTAAAGAAACGTATAACAATTTATTTGGAGATAACGCGGAGTTTATGAAAAATTACCCGTTAGATTCAGTAAAATGGGATTATTTTAGTTTCTTGATTTATGAATATACAAGAATGACTTTAGAATCTAAGTAATAATCAAAATAGAAGTTAATAAAAAACCCAAGTTTTAAACTTGGGTTTCTTTTTGCTCTTTTTCCATGTGAATCAAGTGTGCCATATTTTTAATAACACTATCGTGTTTTTTTACAAAAGGATTTGTTTCATCCCAAACATAACCTGCTAAAACAGCGCATATTTTCTTTTTTACATCTGGATTTTCAGGTTGATGAAAAAATAAAGTTTGAAGATTTCCTGTATACCATTCTTTTACATAAGTGGTAAAAACATCAATACCAGATCGCATATATTGAGTAAATTCAACTTCCCAATCAATTTTTTCTCCCTTTAACTGACGATGAACTAATTTGGCGGATAGCATTCCCGATTCTGTAGCAAATGCCACACCTGAGGAAAATACAGGATCTAAAAATTCAGAGCTATTACCTGTTAAAGCAAAACCTTCTCCGTACATTTTTTTAACAGATCTAGAATAGTTCTCTAATTTAACAGGTTCAAACAAAAAATCAAGTCCACCAAAACGGTTGATGTAATAATCTGATTTTTGAATCGCATTTTTTAGAGCCTCAGCAGCGTCATTATTTTTAGATAATGAATTAATAAATGACGTTGGGCCAACTATACCTACGCTCGTATTTCCGTTAGAAAAAGGAATAACCCAAAGCCATACCTCAGTTTCTAAAATGTCAAAAGAAATTAAAGTTCCTTCCTCACCTTCAGGTCTATTAATATCCTTTATATGTGTGAAAATAGAAGAGTGAGGATCCAATTTAGAAGGAGTGTCTAAATCCAATAAACGAGGTAATACTCTACCATAACCACTAGAATCAATTATAAACTTAGCATGAATTTCTTTGGTTTCACCATTTTTCTCCTTTACAGTTGTTATAGAGTTTGATCCGTTAAATACCACATCTAATACTTCTGTTTCAAACTCTAAGTCAATACCTTTTCGAATAACTTCTTCTGCTAACGTATTATCAAAATCTGCACGAGGAACTTGCCAAGTCCAGTCCCATCCTTCGCCATGTTTGACACTAAAATCAAAAATACATATTTCCTCTCCCCTTATAAACCGAGCCCCTAATTTCTTTTCAAAATTCATAGAATCCAAGGCAGAAAAAAGACCACTTTCATAAAAATGATCCATAACTCGAGGTATTAAACTCTCGCCTACAACCAATCTTGGAAATCTTGTTTTTTCAACAATTTTTACATGAGTACCGTTGTTGTGTAAATAAGATGCTGATACACAGCCTGAAGGACCAGATCCAATTACTAAAACGTCTACAAATTCTTGTTTCATATTTACTTTTTTCTTTATAAGAATGTGCTAACTTTGTCTTTTCAAAAGTAAATACATAATATCAAATAAAAAAGATATTCATCAATAGTTATAAAAAATAGTTTGAATGGGAGTCATACAGGAATATTTAAAGCTAGAAGATTTCATATCCATAGTTTTTAAAAATCAAAATGTAGAGATTAGTAAAGAAGTTTTAAATAGAGTTGAAGAGAGTTTTGATTTTTTAAAAGAATTTTCGAAAAACAAGGTCATCTATGGCGTGAATACAGGTTTTGGTCCTATGGCGCAATATCGTATAAAAGATGAAGATAGATTACAACTTCAGTACAATTTAATTAGAAGCCATTCGTCAGGCACAGGGCAACCCTTAAGTACCCTTAATGTAAAATCCGCAATTTTAGCAAGATTAAATACCTTGTCCTTAGGGAACTCTGGCGTTCATCCGTCCGTAATTAATTTAATGAAAGAATTCATTAATAGAGATATTACTCCGTTAATTTTTGAACACGGAGGAGTAGGAGCAAGTGGTGATTTAGTACAATTAGCTCATCTAGCATTAACCCTCATAGGAGAAGGTGAAGTTTTTTATAAAGGCGAAAGAAGAACAACCAAAGAAGTTTTAGAATTAGAAGGGTTAGAGCCTATAAAAGTAGAATTAAGAGAAGGATTAGCATTAATGAATGGAACCTCTGTTATGACAGGTATAGGAATTGTTAATGTTTATAATGCTAAAAAAGCATTGGATTGGTCTGTCAAAATAGCTAGTGCTATCAATGAAATTGTGCAAGCCTATGACGACCATTTATCTGCGGAATTAAATAATACAAAACATCATTCTGGTCAGCAAGAAATTGCCAAAATGATGCGTCAGCACTTAAGCAATAGTACATTAGTGCGTAAGCGAGAAGACCATTTATATAGCGGAGAAAATACAGAAGAAGTATTTAAAGAAAAAGTACAAGAATATTATTCATTACGTTGTGTACCTCAAATTCTAGGACCTGTATTAGATACCATTCATAATACAGCCAAAGTTTTAGAAAATGAAATAAATTCCGCAAATGATAATCCTATAATAGATGTAAAAAATAAACACGTTTATCACGGAGGTAATTTTCATGGAGACTATATTTCCCTAGAAATGGACAAACTAAAGATTGTCATAACCAAAATGACCATGTTAGCCGAAAGACAACTAAATTATTTATTAAATTCTAAAATTAATGAATTGTTACCACCGTTTGTAAATCTAGGAACTTTAGGTTTTAATTTTGGAATGCAAGGCGTTCAGTTTACAGCTGTATCAACAACAGCGGAATCACAAACATTGTCAAATCCTATGTACGTACATAGTATTCCAAACAACAACGATAATCAAGATATTGTATCTATGGGAACCAATGCCGCAGTTATGACAGGAAAAGTTATCGAAAATGCTTTTGAAGTCTTAGCAATTGAAATAATTACAGTGGTTCAAGCTATAGACGCATTAGGTTTTGCCGATAAAGTGTCTTCTCCTACACGTGCGTTTTATGATAAAGTACGTGCTGTTGTACCTACTTTTAAAGAGGATATGATAATGTACCCTTATATACAACAAGTGAAGGAGTATTTAATGCAATAACCTAATATGACAAGAGGAGAAAACTTTTCTCTTGTTCTACTAAGTCCTAATTTGTTAGAAAAGCAATATGCTGAAGAAGTATTGATAAAGGTTCAGTTTAATAATTAAAACTATTTTTTAGGAAGCCCCTTAACAAAAAATATAAAGCAGAAGGAACCTTCTAATCTGAAAAGAAAAAGAAGAGTTTCTTCTGAAATAAAACGATAAAAAAAAGACTTATACAAAATGAAGTGTGCATTAGTGACTGGTGGCTCAAGAGGTATCGGAAGTGCAATTTGTAAAAAATTAGCAGCTGAAAAGAACTACCATATTTTAATTAATTATCAAGGCAATCAAGAAGCAGCCTTAGCAACCTTGAAAGAAGTTGAGGCTCTGGGAGCAACTGGTGAAATACTAAAGTTTAATGTAGGAAATCATGCAGAAGTAACACAAGTCTTAACACAATGGCAAGATAAAAATCCTAATGCTATAGTAGAAGTTCTGGTGAATAATGCAGGCATTACGCGCGATGGTTTATTTATGTGGATGACTCCAGAAGATTGGAATAACGTTATCAATACCAGTTTGAATGGTTTTTATAATGTAACCAATTTTTTTATTCAAAAAATGTTACGTAATAAATACGGGCGAATCGTAAATATGGTTTCCGTTTCTGGTGTAAAAGGTACTCCGGGTCAGACTAATTATTCCGCAGCCAAAGGAGCGGTAGTAGCCGCTACCAAAGCATTAGCACAAGAAGTAGCCAAAAGAAATATTACGGTAAATGCTGTGGCACCAGGATTTATTCGTACTGATATGACTGGTGATTTAGATGAAAAAGAATTAGTGAAAATGATTCCAGCTAATCGTTTTGGAGAAGCGGAAGAAGTGGCCGCTTTAGTGGGTTTTTTAACTTCTAAAAATGCGGGATATATCACAGGAGAAGTGATTAATATTAATGGCGGTATTTATTCTTAATAATAGCTTGTAGATAAAATGGAAAGAAGAGTCGTTATAACAGGTATGGGGATTTACTCTTGTTTAGGAACTTCTTTAGCAGAAGTTAAAGAATCATTATATCAAGGTAAGTCAGGTATTGTTTTTGATGCAGAAAGAAAAGATTTTGGTTTTCAGTCAGCACTTACAGGTATGGTTCCTAACCCTGAATTAAAATCATTGTTAAATAGAAGACAAAGAATTAGTATAGGGCAAGAAACTGAATTTGCCTATATGGCCACTATAGATGCTTTAAAAAATGCAAATATAGATGATGCTTTCTTTGATACGAATGAAGTGGGCATTCTTTATGGTAATGATAGTGTATCAAAGGCGGTAATAGATGCTATCGATATTGTAAGGGAAAAAAAAGATACCGCTTTAATAGGTTCAGGAGCCATATTTAAGTCGATGAACTCCACTGTAACGATGAATTTAGCGACTATTTTTAGATTGCGAGGAGTAAATATGACCATTAGTGCTGCTTGCGCAAGCGGCTCTCACTCCGTTGGCTTAGGATTTCATTTGATCAAAAGCGGATTGCAAGACATAATCATCTGTGGAGGAGCTCAAGAAATTAATACGTATAGTATGGCTAGTTTTGATGGATTAGGTGTTTTTTCTCCAAGAGAAAAAGATCCCATAAAAGCTTCTAGACCATTTGATAAAAATAGAGATGGCTTAGTTCCTAGTGGTGGTGGAGCTACTTTAATACTAGAAAGTTATGAGTCTGCTATAAAGAGAGGAGCTCCCATTATTGCTGAGGTTGTAGGTTATGGTTTTTCATCTAACGGGGGACATATTTCTACACCAAACGTAGATGGCCCCTCAACGGCCATGCGTAGAGCTTTAGAACAAGCAGGAGTAACAGCCGATGAAATAATGTATATTAATGCGCATGCAACCTCTACTCCTTTAGGAGATGCAAATGAAGCAAAAGCTATCTACGAAGTGTTTGGTAGTAAGCCTTATGTGAGTTCAACCAAGTCTATGACGGGGCATGAGTGTTGGATGGCAGGAGCCAGTGAGTTGATTTATTCTACACTCATGATGCAAAATGATTTCATTGCTCCTAATATTAATTTTGAAGAACCAGATGAGGATTCAGCAAAGTTAAATATTGTAAAAGAAACTATAAATAAAAAATTTGACTTATATTTGTCAAATTCATTTGGGTTCGGTGGAACAAACTCTGCCGTTATAGTTAAGAAATTTAAGGGATAAGATGGAATCAATAGTTATTTTAGAAAAAATTAATAAAATTTTAGTAGATGAATTTGAGGTGGATGGAGATACTATTTCGCTAGAAGCAAATTTAAAAGAAACACTTGGGTTAGACAGTTTGGATTATGTCGATTTAGTGGTGTCTATTGAGGCAAATTTTGGCGTCAAATTAGTAGAAGCTGATTTTACAGGAGTTAATACTTTTCAAGATTTCTATCATTTAATCGAAACAAAAATAGCACAAAAATAATTACTTATGAGTCAGTGGGATGGTAAGTCCAAAGGGACTCTTTTAGGGTATAAAATTTTTGTCTTTTGTATAAAAAAGCTCGGAATCCGAACAGCTTATGCTGTTCTTTTTTTCGTAGCTTTTTATTATTTTCTTACACAATTTAAATCTAATAGAGCTATTTTTTATTACTTACACAATCGTCAAAAACAAAATAAATTTAAAGCCTTTTTAAATATCTATAAAAGTTATTTTGTTTTTGGACAAACATTAATTGATAAAGTAGCTATTTCTGCAGGGTTAAGAAATAAATTTACCTATGAGTTTGATGGTGTCGAAATTTTAAAAAAATTATTAGCAGAAAAAAAAGGAGGAGTACTGATAAGTGCTCACGTTGGTAATTTTGAAATAGCAGAACACTTTTTTGGAGACATAAATCTAGAATGCCAGATTAATTTAGTAACCACAGATTTAGAACACTCTGTTATTAAGCAATATTTAGAATCGGTTACCAAAAAACCATCAGTAAAATTTATAATAGTAAGAGACGATTTGTCTCATATATTTGAAATTAATCAAGCATTAGCTAATAACGAATTAATTTGTTTTACAGGCGATCGCTATTTTGAAGGGAGTAAATGTTTTGAAGAAGAACTTTTGGGAGAAAAAGCATTGTTTCCAGCGGGGCCTTTTTTAATAGCATCTAGGTTAAAAGTTCCCGTTGTCTTTGTATATGTAATGAAAGAACCCCAATTGCATTATCATTTGTATGCAAGAATAGCACAAGTAAAGCAAAGAGATGAAAAAGGCTTGTTAAAAGCCTATACAGAAAATGTAGAAGGGATACTCAAAAAATATCCTTCGCAATGGTTTAATTATTTTGATTTTTGGAAAGCTAATCTATAGCTATATATAAATGAAAAAAGTTTTAGTAGTACATTTTAGTCAATCAGGACAGTTAACACAAATTATTAAAAACATTACAGATCCATTAATAGGAGATCAGGATGTTGAAGTTAACTACTATGACGTAGCAATACAAAAAGAGTTTCCTTTTCCTTGGGACAAAGCCTCTTTTTTTGATGCTTTTCCAGAATCATTTTTACAAATACCGTATCCGTTAAAGGATTCTCAAAATACAATTTTACATCAAAAATACGATTTGGTCATACTAGGATACCAAGTTTGGTATTTAAGTCCCTCCATACCCATAAATTCTTTTTTAAAGAGTGAAGAGGCAAAAAAAATATTTAAAAACACCCCTGTTGTAACCGTTATAGGAGCAAGAAATATGTGGGCCTTGGCACAAGAAAAAGTAAAAAAACAATTACAAGATTTAGGCGCTATTCTAAAAGGAAATATTGCTTTAGTAGATCGAAATAGTAATTATATTAGTGTCATTACCATTGTTCAATGGATGTTTTCAGGAAAAAAAGAAAAATATTTAGGGATTTTTCCTGAACCAGGCGTATCTAAAACAGAAATAGAAAGTTCTAATAAATTTGGAATAATCTTATTATCCTTTCTAAAAGATAATACAATTAACCTACAAAAAGAATTAATAAAAAAAGGAGCCGTTGAAATTCGTCCATTTTTAATAGAAATGGATCAAAAGGCAAATAAAATGTTTAAAATTTGGGCTAATTTTATTCTTAAAAAACAGCAGTCTAGACTTCTTTGGCTGAAAGTCTTTAATTATTATTTATTTATTGCTATTTGGTTTATTTCACCATTAGTATACTTAATATATTTGTTAAAACGCCCATTTGTAAAAAATAAAATTAAAAAACTAAAAACCTACTATCAAGGAGTATAAATATATGTTTGACGTTTACATTACTCGATCTGGAAAATTTTTACCCAATAATCCTATATCAAATGAAGATATGGAAACTTATTTGGGATTAATTGACAACAAACCATCCAAAGCGCGTCGTATTATTTTGCGTAATAACGGAATCATTTCACGTTATTATGCTTTA
The DNA here is from genome assembly GCF_014844295.1 of Flavobacterium columnare. Taxonomy (NCBI): domain Bacteria; kingdom Pseudomonadati; phylum Bacteroidota; class Flavobacteriia; order Flavobacteriales; family Flavobacteriaceae; genus Flavobacterium; species Flavobacterium columnare. Next base: position 1,058,046 of record NZ_CP054494.1, on the reverse strand, counting down.
GATACACAAGGAATACCCACCCATTCAAATGCTGATTTAACACAAAAAGCAATTGAAAGTCTTTTAGATCATGCGTTTGATGTAAATGATATTCAACTTTTATCCTGTGGAACTTCTACTCCTGATCATTTATTGCCATCGCATGCCGCTATGGTACACGGATTACTTAAGAATAGACCAATAGAAATTAACTCTTCTTCGGGAGTATGTAATGCTGGGATGATAGCCTTGAAATTTGCCTATATGTCTATAAAGTCAGGGAATACCATAAATGCAATCGCTACAGGATCAGAAAGAGTGTCTACCTGGATGTTAGCCAGTCGTTTTGAAAACGAAGTAGTAAATCTAAAAAATTTAGAAGAACAACCTATTATAGCCTTCAAAAAAGATTTTTTACGCTGGATGTTGTCTGATGGAGCAGGTGCTTTTTTATTAGAAAATAAACCTAGAGGAGAACATTCTTTAAAGATAGAATGGATGGAATCCTATTCGTATGCACACGAATTAGAAGCCTGTATGTATGCAGGTGGCGATAAAAATGAAGACGGATCTATTAAACCTTGGAGTGACTATCCAACAAACGAGTGGCTAGAGCAATCTGTTTTTTCAATCAAACAAGATGTTAAGTTATTAGATGCCCAGATTCTAGTAAAAGGAGCCATAAGTATGAAAAACGCTTTAGATAAAAACAAAATAAATGCAAACGAAATAACTTATTTCCTACCGCACGTATCCTCTCATTATTTTGTTAAAGGATTAGCAGAACAACTACAAAAAGTAGATGTTAATATACCAATGGAAAATTGGTTTATGAATTTACATAAAGTAGGAAATGTAGGCTCGGCTTCAATTTATTTAATGTTAGAAGAACTAATGAACTCAAAACAACTGAAAAAAGGAGATACCATCCTATTGTCAGTTCCTGAAAGTGGAAGATTTTCATATTCGTATGCTTATTTAACTGTTTGCTAATGACCGTTGCACAATTCCCAATACTAGACAAAAAAATTGTGGAAAATTTAATACCACAAAAATTTCCTTTCGTAATGATAGATCAATTAATTGCTTACGAAGAAGGAAGTGTAATAGCAGGATTAACAGTAACTGTAGATAACATATTTACTAGCAATGCTATTTTTCAAGAGTCAGGATTAATTGAACACATGGCACAATCAGTAGCCATTTACACAGGGTATCAATATTTCTTAAAAAAGGAACCAGTCCCTACAGGTTATATAGGTTCTATAAATGGAATAAATATCATAAAATTACCTGAAATAAATGATCAAATAACGACACAGGTTGTTGTTTTACAAGAGTTTATGGGGGTTACGCTAGTAGAAATAAATTCTTCCGTAAATGGAAAAATAATAGCTACAGGCAAGATGAAAACAGTAATCGCAGGATCTAATGAATGATATTCAAGAAGTAATTGAAATACAAAATTTTTTACCCCATAGAGCTCCTATGCTAATGGTAGATTATATCCTAAATTTATCAGAAACTACTGTAAAAACTATTTTTAAAATACAAGAAGACAATATTTTTCTAAAAAACAACTTTTTTGTTGAAACAGGAATGCTTGAAAATGCGGCACAAACCTGTTCTGCTATTGTAGGACAGACTTTTTTTGTTGATGAAAATAAGCAAATAAAAGAAAATGTGAAACTAATAGGTTTTATTAGCGGAATAAAAAAAGTACAGTTGTTTAATATACCCAAAGTAGGACAAACGATTATTACAGAGGCTCAATTAAAATCCCGTTTTGACGGTGATAATTATTGTATTTGTACAATGAATTGTATATCCAATACAGAGGATGAAACTCAGCTTTTAGAAGCTGAAATTAATTTATTTATTCAACAAACTCACTAATTATGAAAAAAGAAGAAGTGCCTCAAGATCAAAGTAATCTTTCTAAACATAACATGAAAGAACTTTGTTACGCAGTAGATAAAGATGGATCTTATACAACCGCTTTAAGTAGTGGTTGGGAACCCAAAACCATTGCATTGGAGCATTCTATGAAAGATATTGAAGAACGAGTTGCACAGGCTAACGAAGCAGTGAAGCAAGGAACTCAAAGTCCAATTGTTTATTTTATGGAACTCCATAAAATGGATTGGGTTACGCTTGCAGGTTATGTTAATATGTGGACTTGGCGAGCAAAACGACATGCAAACCCCTCTGTTTTTAAAAAATTAAACCAAAAACAATTGCAGCGTTATGCAGATGCGTTTGAAATAACAATTGAAGAATTGAAAAGTTTTAGAGGAATATAATGGAGATTCGTTTTACACATCATCAATCAGCTCATTGTGAAAATGGTGTAGCATCTAATTTGTTAAAGTTTAATGGGATTAATCTTAGTGAACCCATGGTTTTTGGTATTGGTTCAGGTTTGTTCTTTTTTTATTTCCCATTATTAAAAGTTAATCATGCACCTGCTATTAGTTATAGACCAATGCCTGGAAGTATCTTTAATAAAGCAGCCAAAAGATTAGGAATAAAGGTAAAAAGAACACGTTTCTCAACCCCTCAAAAAGCCCAGCAAGCCCTAGAAGCTAATTTAAAAAATAATATCCCTACAGGTTTACAAGTAGGAGTATATCATCTTACCTATTTTCCTGATGAATACCGTTTTCATTTCAATGCTCATAACTTAGTGGTATATGGTAAAGAAAATAAAAGCTATCTAATTAGCGACCCTGTTATGCAAACAGTTACCACTTTGAGCGAAAAAGAATTAGAAAAAGTACGTTTTGCAAAAGGAGCTTTAGCTCCCAAGGGACACATGTATTATCCCGTAAATATCCCAAAACAAGTGCAATTAAAACCAGCGATTGTTAAAGGAATTAAAAATACATGCAAAGATATGTTAGCCCCATTGCCGTTTATAGGAATTGCCGCAATGCGTCGTTTGGCCAAACACATTCGAATTTGGCCCACTAAAAGAGGGGTTAAAGTAACGAATCATTACCTAGCACAAATGGTACGGATGCAAGAAGAAATCGGAACAGGAGGCGGTGGTTTTCGATTTATTTATGCAGCATTCTTGCAGGAAGCTTCTACTGTATTAAACAATCCTTCTTTAGCTGAGTTATCAAAAGAAATGACAACCATAGGCGATAAATGGAGAGACTTTGCGGTAATGGCAGCAAGAGTGTACAAAAACAGAAGCAATCAGCACGATGTGTATAATGCTTTAGCTAATGAATTAGAGGCATTAGCACAATTAGAAGAATTTTTTTTTAAAAAACTTAAAAAAGCAGTGTAATTAATGAATAAAGAGATCATACATATTACGAAGCTTTATAAACAATATAAAGGAGCTGATTTTTTTTCAGTAAACAACCTAAACTTATCAATTGCTGAAAATGATATCTTTGGTCTTTTAGGACCTAATGGCGCAGGTAAAACAACATTGCTTTCTATCTTATGTGGTTTAGTAAAACCTACCTCAGGTACTTTTACTATAGATGGATTAACGTACTCAAATGATGCCCAAAAAATCAAACAAAACATAGGAGTGGTGCCACAAGAATACGCCTTATATCCTACTTTAACAGCCCGTGAAAATTTATTGTATTTCGGTAGTATGCTGGGGCTAAAAGGAAATGAACTTAGAACCAAAGTAGACCGATTATTAGAACACCTTGGCTTGTTAAAGTTTGCTCATAAACGAGTTGAAACGTTTTCAGGAGGGATGAAACGAAGAGTGAATTTGATAGCTGGTATTTTGCATGATCCTAAAGTCCTTTTTTTAGACGAACCTACTGTAGGGGTAGATGTACAGTCTAAAAATGTCATTATTAATTTTTTAAAAGAATTAAATACAAAAGGAACAACCATTATTTATACCTCTCATCATTTAACAGAAGCACAAGATTTTTGCAATAAAATTGCTATTATTGATAGAGGAACCATTTTTGCAGAAGGAACACCAGATGAATTAATACAAAAAACACCTGATGCCTACAATTTAGAAGATGTTTTTATTGCTTTAACCGGAAAAGAATTAAGAGATAATGTATAAACTTTGGATGTCTATATACAAGGAAATAATATTACTGAAACGCGATTTTGGCGGTTTGGTAATATTATTTGTAATGCCTTTAGTATTAATAATTACCATTACGCTCATTCAGAATGAAGCTTTTAAAACAGTTTCAGATACTAAAATACCTGTTCTTGTAGTAGATTTAGATCACGGAACCATTGCCGAAAATATCATTCAGAGTTTAGGAAAAAGTGGTGCTTTAGAGGTAGTAACCCAAAATGAAGGGATAGAATTAAACGAAGAAAAGGCTAAGGAATTAGTTTTTCAAGGAAAATATCAATTAGCAATAATAGTTCCTGAAAAATTAAGTAATGATTTACAAACCAAAGTAAATCAAAATGTTGAAAAAATAATGAGTAGTTTTGGAGTTGCAGAAGCTTCTCAAAAACAAACTCAAAAAAATATTAGCTCAAAAGAAATTAAATTATATTTTGATCCTGCTTCACAGTTAAGCTTTAAAAGCAATATAAAAAATGCTATTGATAAAATGGTAGCTACTATCGAAAATAAAACAATCTATACCTCTTTTCAAGAGCAAATAGGGGAGACAGACGAGCCTATTTTTGAACAAAAAAACTTTATTACTTACAAAGAAATAATACCTAAAATAAATAACAAAGAAATAATACCTAATTCAGTACAACATAATGTTCCTGCTTGGACATTATTTGCTATTTTCTTCATCGTAGTTCCCTTATCTATCAACATAGTCAAAGAAAAGAGCCAAGGAACATTTATTAGACTAATTACTAATCCCGTTTCTTATAGCACCGTCCTATTAGGCAAAACAATTACCTATTTAATCATTTGTGTGATTCAGTTTTGGTTAATGATGCTTATAGGTCTGTACCTATTTCCTTATTTAAATTTACCTCAGTTAGATATAAGTGGGCGTTTTTTACTAATGAATTTAGTTACAATATGTGCAGGTTTAGCAGCCATAGGATTTGGGATTCTATTGGGTACTATAGCTACAACACAAGAACAATCAGCACCTTTTGGAGCCACTTCAGTAGTTATTCTTGCTGCTATAGGAGGAGTTTGGGTTCCCGTTTTTGCCATGCCAAAAATAATGCAATATGTTTCGCATATTTCGCCAATGAACTGGGGATTAAACGCGTTTTACGATGTACTTTTAAGAAATACAGGATTATTATCTATCCTGCCTAATTTAATCCTTTTAATATTATTTTTTGTTTTAACAGTTACAATAGCCATTGTGTATGATAAAAAGAAAAGAGCTGTGTAAAGAAATTCCTCAGCTAACAGTAGCTCATGATATACGTATTCGATTTAACGAAACAGATCCTTTAGGAATCGTTTGGCACGGATATTACATTACTTATTTTGAAGATGGAAGAGAAGCTTTTGGTCGTCAGCACGGAATTTCTTATCTAGATGTACAAGCTAATGGTTATACAACTCCTATTGTAAAATCATCATGCGAACATAAATTGTCATTGCGATATGGAGATGTCGCTAGGATAGAAACTACCTTTGTAGATACCCCTGCCGCTAAAATGATTTTTAGATATAAAATTTTTGATAACAATAATAATATCGCTTGTACTGGAGAAACAGTGCAAGTTTTTTTAGATGCTAACGGAGATTTATCATTAAGTCTTCCCGCTTTTTTTAAAGAATGGAAACGTAAATGTGGTTTAATAGAATAAAATGAAACGCTGTTATATAACAAAAACCAATTGTATTACTCCTTTAGGTAATTCCGTTGCAAAAAATTGGTTCGCCATACAATCGGAACAATCAGGTATAAAAAAGCATTCACAAATAGGAATGCTAAAAGATTTTTATGCAGCTATCATACCCGATAACTTAATAGACCAATCAATAAACGCTAATTCAAAAATAGAACGTACCTTAATTCAAGTATTACAACCAATTCTAGATACAAATAAAATAACAGAAAAAACAGCTTTTATTTTTTCCACCACTAAAGGAGATATTGTTCAGTTAGAAAATACATCTAACAGTCTTACCGAAGCTTTTTTAAGCACTTTAGCAAAAAAAATAGCCCATTTTTTCGGGTTTAAAACAGAACCCATAGTTGTTTCTAATGCATGTGTATCAGGCGTATTAGCTATTTCTGTAGCCAAAAGACTTATACAAGGAGGATTGTATGATAACGCATACGTGGTGGCTGCAGATGAAGTTACTGAATTCGTATTATCAGGATTTAACTCATTTCAAGCAATGAGTGACGAACCTTGTAAACCATACGATGCCAATAGAACAGGAGTAACATTAGGCGAAGCAGCCGCAGCAATTTATATAACCTCTTTACAAGAAGAAGTTAAACCTAATGACTTTGAAATACTAGGAGAAGGAGCCGTAAATGATGCCAATCATATATCAGGACCTTCTCGTACAGGAGAAGGACTTTATAGAAGTATACAATCCGCATTAAAAGAAGCTACTATTTCCAGTAATTCCGTAGATATAATTTCTGCTCATGGAACAGCTACCCCTTATAACGACGAGATGGAAGCAATAGCCTTTAATAGACTAGAGTTGCAAAATAAACCCCTAAATAGTTTAAAAGGGTATTACGGACATACACTAGGCGCTTCAGGATTGTTAGAAACGATTATGACTATCGAAAGCGCAAAGCACAATACATTAATCGTTTCAAAAGGATATAAAACCTGTGGAGTAACACAACCTATTAATGTAATTACCCAACCATTAAAAATGCCTATTAATGTTATATTAAAAACAGCATCAGGTTTTGGAGGATGTAATACCGCTATAGTATTAAAAAAAATAAAGTAATTTTGGAAACTAAATTATATATAAATAAAGTTTGTACAATTACATCCAAAGGATTAGTTGTAGATGGACAAACACTAATGATTAACGATCAGAATTCATTTGTAGAATTTGCAAAAAAAATTTATAAAAAATATGAAATCAATTATCCAAAATTTTTTAAAATGGATAATTTAAGTAAGTTGGCTTTTCTAGCATCCGAAATTGTATTAAGAGAAGAAGTTAAAAAAGAACAAGAAAATAATATAGCTATTGTCTTTGCAAACCAATCAGCTAGTTTAGATACAGATGTTAAATATCAAGAATCTATTGCAGACAAAGAAAATTATTTTCCGAGTCCAGCCGTTTTTGTTTATACTTTACCAAATATATGTATAGGCGAAGTAAGTATAAAACATAAGTTAAATTCAGAAAATGCCTTTTTTGTTTTTGACCAATTTCAACCATCGTTTATATATACCTATACAAAACAATTGTTGGATTTAGGAAAAGCAGATAAAGTACTCTGTGGTTGGGTAGAATTATTTCAAGAAAACTATAAAGCAGTAGTTTATTTAGTAGATAAAAAGAATAAAGGTGCTGTACACCAAATAGATAGTATAAAACAAATTTTTAATTAAAATGGAAGCATTAAAAGGAGAACTAAAAGCTAAAATTATTGAAGTATTAAATTTAGAAGATATAACAGTAGAAGATATTCAAGATAACGATCCATTATTTGGAGATGGTTTAGGTCTAGACTCAATTGACGCGTTAGAGCTAATCGTTCTATTAGACAAAGAGTATGGGATAAAATTAACAGATCCAAAAGAAGGAAAAACTATTTTTGCTTCAGTTGAAACCATGGCTGATTTTATTGCAAAAAACAGAACAAAATAATTTTTTAGGCTGTTTAAAATTATTTTAAACAGCCTTTTTTAAACACCTTTTATAAATTAATCGCGATAAACTTTCGTTTAAATGAAAATTGCTATAACAGGTATGGGAATAATTTCTTCTATAGGAAATACAGTAGAAGAAAATTATGAAGCACTTTTGAGTAAAAAAGCTGGAATTTCTCAAATTCAAAATATTGAAACCCTTCATAAAGAAGCTATTAAAGTTGGTGAAATAAAGTTAAATAATAAAGAATTATCTACCATGTTAGGTTTGTCTGAGGATAATAATTTTTCTCGTACAGCCATGTTAGGTGCTTATGCCGCTAAAAAAGCAATTGAAAATGCCGCTATCTTTGATCTTAACGAATATAAAACAGGACTCATTTCTGCAACCAGTGTAGGAGGAATGGATATGACGGAAAGATATTATTATGAATATTTTAAAAATCCAACATTACAAAAATACATAGAGACGCATGATGCCGGTAATTCTTCTCATAAAATAGCGGATTACATTGGATTAAAAGGATTCGTTTCTACTGTAAGTACCGCTTGTTCATCCGCGGCAAATGCCATTATGTTAGGAGCGCGAATGATTGCTTCAGGTCAGTTAGATCGAGTAATTGTAGGCGGTACAGATGCCTTGTCAAAGTTTACAATTAATGGTTTTAAAACATTAATGATCCTTTCAGATACTTATAATACCCCTTTTGATGATGAACGAAAAGGACTCAATTTAGGTGAAGCAGCCGCTTTTATTGTTCTAGAATCGGATAGAATGATCACAAAAACAAATAAAAAAGTGTTAGCCTATCTTACTGGATTTGGAAATGCTAATGATGCATACCACCAAACAGCTTCATCAGAAAATGGAGAAGGAGCCTTTTTAGCGATGCAAAAAGCATTTGAAAAAGCTACTATTACACCTGATAAAATTGATTATATTAACGTACACGGTACAGCCACCCCTAATAATGATTTGTCTGAAGGAAGAGCTATCATAAGAGCATTTGAAGGATACAAAATACCTGAGTTTAGTTCTACTAAGGCTTTTACAGGTCATACTTTAGCCGCTGCCGCTGCTATTGAAGCGGTATATAGTATTCTTGCTCTTCAGAATAATAAAGTCTTCCCAAATTTAAACTTTAAGACTCCAATGAAAGAATTTGATTTAATTCCTCAAATAGAAGTACTAGATAAAGAAATAAACTATGTATTATCCAACTCATTTGGTTTCGGAGGAAATTGTTCAACCCTAATTTTTTCAAAAAAATAACCAATGAAAACGTGTTATATAAATGGTGTTGGGAGTGTATCCGCTCAAAAAACACACGAAGGCAATTTTTTGAATGAAACAACAATTCATGACAATCAAAATGTGTTATTTGCCCTTCAACCTTCTTATAAAGAAATAATTCCACCCGCAATGATTCGTAGAATGGCTAAAGGAGTAAAAATGGGCATTTTTGCATCTAATAAAGCATTGGAAGAAGCAGGTATAAATTATCCTGATGCTATTATTACAGGTACAGGGATGGGCTGTGTAGAAGACTCTGAAAAATTTTTAAAAGCAATTATAGATAACCAAGAACAATTCTTAACCCCCACTTCGTTTATTCAATCTACCCATAATACAGTAGCAGGTCAGATTGCTCTAGGATTGCAATGTAAAAGTTACAATTTTACGTATGTTAATGGAGCTGTGTCTTTTGAAACCGCTTTATTAGATGGAAAAATGCAAATAGAAACAGGAGAGGCAGAATCAGTTTTAGTAGGAGGAATAGATGAAACCTCTTCTCATACATTAGAACTTTACAAGTTAGTAAACATAATAAAAAAAGAAGAAGACAAACCTTTTTCTATTAAAAACACAAAAACAACAGGTGTAGTTTTTAGTGAGGGAGCTACCTTTTTTACACTTTCTAATCAATTAAAAGAATCGACCTACGCAAAGGTAGAAGCGATAAGTCTACAAAATATATTAGATAAAGAAGAAATTCAAGATTTTGTACGTAAATTTCTTTTAGAACAAAAAATAGACTTAGAAGCTATAGATGCTTTAGTTTTAGGATATAATGGAGACGTACATTACGATGTGTTTTATGATAAAGTAGCCTCTATGTTTAGTTCTACATCACAACTATACTATAAAAATATATCAGGAGAATATAATACAGCTTCTGCTTTTGGATTGTGGATTGCCTCCCATTTGATCAAAAAACAAGAAATTCCCGAAGTCTTAGAATGGAATGGTATAAAGCCAACCAGCTTAAAAAAAGTTTTATTATATAACCAATATCAAGGAAGAGATCATAGTTTAGTACTGTTGACACAATGTTAAAACATACCTACCTAAGTTTTTTATTTTTCTTATTATTGCCTTTGTTTATATATTGGCAAATGCCTTGGTGGGTATACCTTATCCTGATTCATATATATATAAGTTGTACAGCTTGGGGAGCATTTGATATCCGTTTAGGTTACTTTCTGCCCACCATCAATAGCTTCAAAACAAATAAACAAATAATAGCCTTAACATTTGATGATGGCCCTACAGAATTTACCCCTCAAGTACTTGATTTGTTAAAACAACACCAAATAAAAGCTACTTTCTTTTGTATAGGAAAACAACTAGAAAAATATCCGAAAATAGCTCAAAGAATAGTAGCAGAAGGCCATATAATTGCCAATCATACCTATTCACATTCAAATCAAATGGGGTTTTTTAGAAAAAAAAAAATATTAAAAGAATTCAATCAAACCGATCAACTTATACAAGAACTTACAGCTCAAAAAAACAAATTTTTCAGACCCCCTTTTGGCGTTACAAATCCTCATATAGCAAGAGCCGTTCGTGAAAAAAACTATCAAGTTATTGGTTGGACCATTCGTTCATTAGATACTGTTATTGAGGACGAAAATAAGATTTTAGATAGAATCATTTCTAGATTAGAAAAAGGAAAAATCATACTACTTCATGATATTTCTCAAAAGACGGTAAATGTTTTGGCACGATTGTTGATATTACTGGATCAGAATCAGTATAAAACCATTACTATAGAGGAGTTAGAAAACAATAATTAGAAAAAGAGTATAATGATAAAAAAAAATATACTGATACTATTCGCTTGTTTGTCCTTTGGAAGCTTTAGAGCACAAGAACAAAAAATGACAGATTCTGAAATCGTTAGTTTTAAGAATTTGATAGAAAAAGAAAATAAAAATATTAAAACGATAAAAACAGACTTTATACAATACAAACATCTAGATTTTTTATCAAAAGATATTGAAAGTACAGGTAAAATGTATTTCAGGTTACCCAATCTACTGAATTGGCAATACAATAAACCATACCAATACAGTATTGTTTTTAAGAATAATAAAGTTTTTATCAATGATCAAGGAAAAAAAAGTACAGTTGACGGAAAACTATTTGAAAAAATCAATAAAATGATTATTGGTAGTGTAAGCGGTAATATGTTTGATGATAAAGAATTTGCAATTTCGTATTTCAAAACAAAAGAAGGATATCTTGTAAAATTAATATCAAAATCAAATCAAGTAAAAAAATACATCAAACAAATTGAATTAATATTTCCAAAAGAAGATCCAAGCGTTTCACAGGTTAAATTAATAGAACCCTCAGACGATTTTACAAAGATAGTTTTTAAAAATAGGCAAGTAAATGCAAAGTTTAACGATGAGGTTTTTGATAATTAGTATATGTATTATTTTTTTTCAAAGCTGTAAAGTATACGAGCCTCTTCCTAATTCTGTAATAGAACAAAAAGAGCAAACGATTGTAAATCCTTATTTTGCAAACCCTGAGCTGGATTATGTATACAAAGCTCAGATAGAAGTATACGGAAATGCTTTAAGCGGTTTGTTAGTTGTTAAAAAAATAGACCAAAATTCACATAGAGTCGTTATGACTACTGATTTTGGAAATAAATTATTAGATTTTACTATAGGAGAAAAAGAAGTAAAACTAAATTATGTAGTAGAAGATCTGAATAGAAAGATCGTATTAAAAATACTAACAAATGATCTAAAATTATTAGTTCAAGAAAAACATATAGCTAAAACAGAAAGAAAAAACAAAGAAGAAAAAGTTTTAGAAACGGCTCAAAATTATTTTTACTTTAAAAATAATACAAATCAGTTGTTTAAAATAATACAATCTTCAAAAAGGAAAGCTAAATTTTCGATAGTTTTTGATGTGAAAAATACGGATTTTGCGGACCAAATTTTTTTAGAACATTATAATTTTGATATAAAAATAATTTTAAAACAAATAATTGAATAATAAATATGAAAAGAGTATTTATAGCATTAGCTTTATTTATTGCAGGAGTAAGCGGAGTTCAAGCTCAAGTAACTTTTAACCCTATAGTTCGTGGAGGTTTAAATGTTTCCCGTTTTACTAATGGAGAATTAGGATTTCAATATTCTTATACTTATGATGCAAACACAGGACAAACTATTAAAAATGAAAATAGTAATCTTTTTTCGTCAAAAGTTGGTTTTTATTTAGGTTTTGGAGCGTCCTTAAAATTCAATAAACTTTATACGTTACAGCCAGAGCTAAACTATTCATCTCAAGGAGCTAGCGCAAAAATAGTTTATAATCCCAGAACGAATAAATTAGAGGATGGAAACTTAGATGTTTCTTATTTAGGAGTACAAGCTATAAACAAATTTAATTTTAAGAAATTTAATTTGCATGTAGGACCTGGATTAGATTTCATCACAAGTAAGAACTTTAAAGCTGAAAATGATGTAGATTTAACTCTTTCTATGGGAGCAGGTTATGACATTACTAAAAACTTTGGGGTAGAAGCTAGGTTTAAAGTAGGAGTAGCACCAGTAGTTCAAACGACACATTCTACGTACAGCGGAACTTCTTTCTCTTCTAGAACAGAAAATCACTCAAATGCGCTTTTCTCTTTTGGAGCCTATTATAAATTTGATATAAAATAATAAATGCTTTTAAACGGTTTTTATAACGTTAATCAGTTAGATCAGTTAACAGATAATAAATATCTGGCGCAAGTAACTTTAAATCCAAGACATGAAATTTTTAAGGGGCATTTTCCAGGAAATCCTGTAACCCCTGGGGTTTGTATGATGCAGATTATAAAAGAACTTTTAGAAGAAATTCTTCATACTGAATTAAGAATGACAGCCTCTTCAAATGTAAAATTTATGGCTATTATCAATCCAGAAACAAATCCTGAATTAGTTTTAGAGCTAGATCTTTCAGGAGATTTGGATACCGAAATAAAAGTAAAAAACACAACAAAGTTTGGTGATACCGTAGCGTTAAAATTAACAAATACGTATCGTAAAGCTTAAATAAATTTTTATCGACTTAAGTTTAGTTTGTATTTTTGCAAACTACTTAAGTCGTTTTTTATTTTAATAAAATTATATGAACTCTTTTTTTATTTCAGGTATTGCTTTTTTATTAGTGTTCTTTCAGAATTTTTCAGATTTGCGCAATCAGTATGAATATGCTTCTAAATCAAAAAAAAATACTGAAAAGTTTTACGAAGTACTTCAAAAAGCCAATGGAGATTCCCCCGTACTAATGGCTTATAGAGGAGCTGCTATTTTATTAAAATCACGCTTCGCTACTAATAAAGAAGAGCGAAAAGAACAATTCATATTAGGAGTAAAGACAGTAGAACAAGCCGTAAGCAAAGATGAAAATAATGTTGAAATCCGTTTAGTTAGGCTTAGTATTCAAGAACATACTCCTAAATTCTTAAAATACAAGAGTAATATAGAAGAAGATAAAAAAATTATATTGGAAGGATTTAATAAACAAAATACTGTTCTAAAAGAATACATACACCGGTATATGGCTCAATCTAAGGTTTTTACGGATTCTGAAAAATCTAAATTAAAGTAAGATGATCCCTAATTTATCATTGTCTGAACGCATTAATAGTTTGAAATTGTGCGTCATTATTCCTACATACAATAATCATAAAACTCTTAAGAGAGTAATAGATGGAGTATTAAATTATACTTCAAAACTCATTGTTGTAAATGATGGATCTACAGATAGTACATCATCTGTTTTAAAAACTTACGCTGACGCTATTACAGTAGTCAATCTACCTAAAAATAGAGGTAAAGGCAATGCTTTAAAAAACGGATTTAAAAAAGCCCTCGATTTAGGATATGATTATGCTATTACAATAGATTCGGATGGACAACATTATCCAGACGATATTCCTGTTTTTGTAAGAGCATTAGAAGAATCAAATAATCCTGTTTTGTTTATTGGTAGTCGAAACATGAATCATGATTCAGTTCCTAAAAAAAGTAGCTTTGGTAATCGTTTTTCTAGTTTTTGGTTTTGGTTTGAAACAGGTATTCAGTTAACAGATACACAATCAGGTTACCGATTATACCCGCTTTATGCCATTCCTAAAACATTTTATACAAATAAGTTTGAATTTGAAATAGAAATTATCGTACGAACAGCTTGGAACGGTATTGCTGTTCAAAACATTCCCATTCAAGTTTTATACGATCCTACCGAAAGAGTTTCTCATTTCAGACCGTTTAAAGATTTTACCCGGATCAGTATTTTAAATACAATATTGGTCTTAATTCTATTTTTGTACATAAAACCTCGTGATTTTTTAAGAAATTTTAAAAGAAAAAGTTTTAAAACATTTCTCAAAGAAGACCTTTTTTCTACCCAAGATTCTGCTACTAAAAAATCGCAATCAATAGCATTAGGTGTTTTTTGTGGTATTGCTCCTTTTTGGGGATTTCAGACTGCTATTGTAATTACCTCTGCTGTGCTATTGCGATTAAATAAAACTTTGGCTTTTGCTTTCTCAAACATTAGTGTGCCTCCTATGATTCCTATTATTATCTATAGTTCGCTAAAAATAGGAAGCCTATTTGTAGAAAAAGAAGCACCTTTTAAACTTGTTGACATTTTTGATTTTTCGCAACTCAAAGAACACTTTTTTCAATATCTTATAGGAAGTTGTATCCTAGCGTTCATGATGTCATTTATTTTTGGAGTTGGAAGTTATTTAGTACTTTCGCGTCGGGAAAATAATAGGGGATAAATGCACTTTTTTTTTATTAAAATTCATGAATTCGTTCAAAAGAACCGGATTCTAACATTCTTGTCATCACTAGCGTTTTTAGTGATACTAACTTTTTTTGCTTTTCAAATTAAATTTGAAGAGGATATTACACGTGTTTTACCAAAAAATGACAAAGCAGATATAACTTCTAAAGTTATTAAGCAATTAAAATTTGCGGATAAAATTACCGTTATTATTGAAAAAGAAAGAGCAGGCTCTGTTGAAGATCTAACACAAGCAGCCAACGTTTTTATAGACAGTCTTCATTTGGTACAACCTTATATAAAAGGGATTGAAGGTACAGCTGCACAAGAAAATATTAACCAAGTTTTTGATTTTATCTATCAAAATATTCCCTTATTTCTAGAAGAAAAAGATTATAAAACAATTAGACAAAAAATCCAATCCGATAGTATAAAAGTATTGGTTGAAAATAATTATAAATCCCTAATTAGTCCATCCGGTCTAATTACTCGTGATTTTATCATAAAAGACCCATTAGGAATTACTTTTATAGGATTAAAAAAAATGCAACAATTGGCCATAGGAGATGAGTTCATCATGAAGGACGGTTATTTGCTAACTCGTGACCAAAGCAAGTTGTTGTTATTCATCAATCCTCGAAATGGTGGAAGCGAAACTGAAAAAAATGCTGAGTTTGTAGACTTGTTAAAAAGCATCCAATCAGCTATTAACAAAGATTTTAAAAATAAAGTACAGTTATCGTATTTTGGCTCTCCTATTATTGCGGTGGCTAATGCTAACCAAATAAAGGCAGATATCATTACTACAGTCCTTTTATCTATGGGAACACTTATGTTGATTCTTATCTTATTTTTTAGAAAAATAACAATTCCTATAATCATCTTTATACCTACTATTTTTGGTGTTTTATTTGCTATTGCCAGCCTTTATTTCTTACGACAAACGATTTCCGCTATTTCATTAAGTGTAGGAGCTGTTTTGTTAGGCGTAACTATAGATTACTCGCTTCATATCATGACACATTATAGATATAATGCCGATATAAAACAGTTGTATAAAGATACTGCTAAGCCTTTAATAATGAGTAGCTCAACAACGGCAGTCGCTTTTTTGTGTTTGTTATTTGTAAAATCAGATGCACTTAAAGACTTGGGGATATTTGCCTCTATAAGTGTTATGATATCTGCTTTGTTTTCATTGTTAATCATTCCTCATTTGTATAAACCTAAAAACAATGGCTTATCCCATGCAGGAATGTTAGATCGTTTGTCAAAAATACCTTTCGAGAAAAACAAATTTTTGATTATAGGAACATTTTTATTGCTTTTTATAAGTTGTTTTACCTTTAGTAGAGTAAGCTTTAATAATAATTTAAGCGACCTAAATTTTATTCCAAAAGAAGTAAAAGAAGCCGAAAAAAAGTTAGAAGAATCTACACGTTTAACCTCTAAAGCCATTTATATCGTTGTATATGGTAAAAATGAAAAAGAAACCATTGATGGCAACACAAAATTAAATGCTATTTTAACTCAGCAAAAACAAACAAAAAATATTTATAATTACAGTTCGTTAGCTGCTTTATTACCTTCAGAAGTAGAACAAACGAATAAGATTAAAAAATGGAAATCTTTTTGGTCAAATTCTGTTTGTCAAAAAGTGCAAAACGAATTAGTACAAAACGGTAAAACTTTTGGGTTTAAACCAACAACCCATCAGGCTTTTTATGATATAATCCGTTCGGATATTAAACCACTTCAATTAGGTGATTTAAAACAATTACTACCTGATTTGACGGATGAATATGTATCTAACTCAACCAATTGGTACACGATAGCTACAGTTGTAAAAATAGATGAAAAAAAGAAAGAAAAATTAATTAAAACCGTTGAACATTTAGCAAACGTTGTAGTCATAGATCGTCAACAATTAAATGAAACTTTTCTAGGAAAACTGCGTGATGATTTTAACAATCTGATTAACTATTCTTTTATAGCAGTAGTTATTATTTTATTTGTTTTCTTTAAACGTATTGAATTAGTCTTAGTCAGTTTATTGCCTATTATAGCCACAGGATTCGTTACCGCGGGTTTAATGGGAATTTTTAATATTCCATTAAATATATTTAGTACCATCGTTTGTACCTTAATATTTGGGCATGGAGTAGATTTTACTATTTTTATGACAAGTGCTTTACAAAAAGAATATACCACAGGAAAGGATGAAATGCCTGCTTATCGTATTTCAATTATTTTAGCAGCGTTAACCACTATTTTAGCCATTGGAGCCTTAGTTTTTGCCAAACATCCAGCCTTAGTTTCTATTTCCTCAGTATCCTTGCTAGGGGTCCTCAGTGCATTATTAATAACATTTGTTTTTTACCCAATTGTTTTCAAATGGTTGTTTTTTAATCGTCCTAAAAAAGGAAAAATTCCTATTCGTTTTTTTACCCTTATAGTTTCTATAATTGCGCTAACCTATTATGCTCTTGGAGGAATTTTATTATCTACCATAGGTCGTTTTTTAATGGGTATTTTGCCCTTAAAAAAAGAAACAAAAATGATGTGTTTTAGAAAAATGATGGTTCTTTTTTTTAAATCCGTATTGCATATAAATCCTATTGTAAAAAAGAAAGTTATAAATCCTAATAAAATTAATTTTAGCAAACAAGCTATTGTCATAGCTAATCATGTATCCGTTTTAGATACCTTAGCTTTTGGTATGCTAACCCACAAAATGGTGTATCTTGTAAATGATTGGGTTTATAAATCGCCTATTTTTGGCAAAGCAGTAAAAGCTATGGGATATTATCCTGTTTCTAAAGGGATAGAAGGAGGATTAGATCATTTGCGAGATAAGATTAAAGAGGGCTATTCCTTGATGATTTTTCCAGAAGGAACTCGTTCCGAAGATAATGTAGTAAAACGTTTCCATAAAGGAGCTTTTTACTTAGCCGAAGAATTCAAATTAGATATTTTGCCTGTATACTTGCATGGAAATGCAGAAACATCACCTAAAGGTGATTTTATGATCCATAATGAAAGTATCACAGTAGTTGTTGGTAATTATATTTCATACCAAGACAGAAGCTTTGGAGAAGATTATATTACTAGAACAAAAAAAATAAATAAATTGTTTAGAGTAGCGTTTGATAAAATACGACACGAATTAGAAAACGAAGATTTTTTCCGCAGAAAACTCATAGACGGATATCTGTATAAAGAAGAAGATATTTATAAAAAAGTTTTAAAAGACTTTGATTCAAATAAGCATCATTACCATACATTGTTTACCACTATAGCAGAAGATGCTAAAATTTTGCATTTTGCCAATGATTATGGTCAGTTAAATGCAATTCTTACTTTGCAGTATCCTAAACGTAAAATTCAAACTTTTGTTTACTCATTAGAAAATTTTGAAATAGCATCTACTAATTATTTAAACAAAATAAGAAATATACACTATTTAAATTCTCAAGATATTCTGAAACCGTATGATTCTTTATTGATTTCAACCCGATATTTTGATGAAAGTAAATTGTTTCCCCACCTAGAAAAACTCAATAAAGTAGTATTGTTTGGGGCTGATCTGTATGTTGATTTTCTTTTAAACAACGGATTTGAACTTTCGAATGAAATAGGTGAACTTAAATTTTTTAATAAAGGAGTCTAGTGAAAAAAAAGTACGATGTTGTTATTGTAGGAAGTGGATTAGGAGGATTGGTTTCCGCTATTATCTTAGCAAAAGAAGGAAAAAAGGTTTGTGTTTTAGAAAAAAATAATCAATATGGAGGCAATTTACAAACCTTTGTGCGAGATAAAACTATTTTTGATACAGGAGTCCACTACATAGGAGGCCTGTGTGAAGGTCAAAATTTACATAGTTATTTTAAGTATATAGAAATAATAGATGAGCTAAAACTAAAAAAAATGGAGGAGGATGCTTATGACTATATTACTTTTGATAACGATCCTAATAAATACCCTCATGCCCAAGGATATGAAAATTTTATTAAGCAACTGGTTTCCTTTTTTCCAGAAGAGGAAGAAAACTTAAAGGAATATTGTCAAAAAATGCAGTACGTCTGTAATTCCTTCCCCTTGTATAACTTGAAAACAGAGGGAGGTTATCAACAAGAAATCCTGTCTATAAACGCAAAACAATATTTTGAAGAACTCACATCTAATGAAAAGTTAAAAGCAGTATTAGTAGGCTCTAATTTCCTTTATGCAGGCGTACCTGATAAAACCCCTTTTTATGTACACGCCTTATCTGTTAACTCCTATATCCAAAGTGCGTGGCGTTGTATAAACGGAGGGAGTCAGATAACCAAACAACTTATAAAAATAATCCGTAAATATAACGGTGAAGTTTTTAAACATCAAGAAGTAAATAAATTTCAAGTAAAGGATCAAAAAATCGTTTCCGTTTCAACTAAAAATGGAGAAGAGTATTTTGCAGAAACATTTATTTCCAATATAGAGCCCAAAACCACCTTAAAATTAGTGGGAGAAGAATATTTTAGAAAAGCCTATTTTACACGAATTCAAAATCTTGAAGCTCAAATTGCTCCATTTAGTATTTACATAGTTTTTAAACCCCAAACATTTCCTTATTTAAATCATAATTGCTACCATTTTAAAGATCACAAACGCATTTGGCAAGCCAGTGAGTATACAGAACAATCATGGCCAGAAAGTTATATGTTATCAATGAATATCGCTTCGGATAATCAACAATGGGCTGAAAGTCTTACAGCCTTAACCTATATGCGTTTTGAAGAAGTAGAAAAATGGAGTACCACTCATAATACCGTTTCAGAATCAAAAGAAAGAGGTGAAGATTATGAAAATTTTAAAAAACAAAAAATTGAAATTTTTTTAAATGAAATTGAAAAAAAAATCCCCAACATACGCTCTTGTATAAAATCAGTGTATGCGTCTACTCCTTTGTCTTATAGAGATTATATAGGAGGACAAAACGGTAATTTGTACGGATACGTAAAAGATTCTAATAATCCTATGTTAACCTTTATTTCGTCTAAAACAAAAATAGAAAATCTTTTCCTTACAGGACAGAGTATTAAAATGCACGGAGTGTTAGGCGTAACGATAGGAGCTGTAGCTACTTGTTCCGAGATTGTTGGCGATAAATATTTAATTAATAAAATAAATGAAGAAATTTCAAAATGAATAACTCAAAAAAGCATATAGGCACTTTTTTCGTTATTTTGATTTTTTATTCGTGTGGAATTCATAAATCAGTTCATCATCTGCCATTAAATCTTCCTAAAGAAAGTGATAAACCTGCGGTAATTCGTTTGTCCGATACGCTCGTAACCCATCAACAAGGATATTTAGTAAGAAATGCTCATAAAATTTGGGAATTACATATTCAAGGCAATCCTTCTCAATTAGGATTGCTTTCAGGAGCCTTAGCCGAAAATTTAGTAAAAAAACAAGAACGAATTTTTTTTAATCACCTAGGAAAAATTGTTCCTTCTAAATTTAAACAAAAACTATTACGTACTTTTTTAAAATGGTACAACAGAAAACTCTATTTGAATATAAAAGAGGAATACAAAACGGAAATATATGGGGTATCCCAATATACCGATACTTCTTTTAATTATATGGCATCACCTTATCTAAGAAGTTTATATTTACACGGAGCCCATGATATAGGACACGCTGTACAGGATTTAGCATTAATAGGATGTACTTCATTAGCTGTTTGGGGAAATAAAACAATGGATGGAGAATTGCTAATCGGTAGAAATTTAGATTTTTATGCTGGAGATGATTTTGCTGAAGACAAGGTAATCAGTTTTGTTAATCCAGAAAAAGGAATCCCTTTTGCTAGTGTTAGTTGGGCGGGTATGATAGGTGTACTTTCAGGAATGAATAAAGAAGGACTAACCGTTACCATAAATGCCGGAAAATCTAAAATGCCATTAGTAGCTAAAACACCCATTTCTCTTCTTACGAGAGAAATATTACAATACGCCACAACTATAGATGAAGCAATAAAAATAGCAAAACAAAGACCCGTTTTTGTGTCAGAGTCTATCTTAGTAAGCAGTGCAAAAGATAAAAAAGCAGTAATTATAGAAGTATCTCCTAATAATTTTGGCGTATACGAAGTACAAAACACCAATCAATTAGTTTGTTCGAATCATTTTCAGAGTTCATCTTATCAAAATGACAAAAGGAATATAAAACATATAAAAGAAAGCCATTCTTTGTATCGTATGGAAAGAATACAAGAATTATTAGCAAATGAAGAAAAAATGACCCCCGAGAAAATAGCTCAAATTCTCAGAAATAAAGAAGGGTTAAAAGAAGGGACTATTGGTTACGGAAATGAAAAAGCTATTAATCAACTTCTAGCACATCATGCCGTAATTTTTAAACCAGAAAGTCGTATCATGTGGGTTTCTTCTAGTCCCTATCAATTAGGAGCCTTTGTAGCCTATGATTTAAATAAAGTTTTTGATCAACAAAAAACAAAAGTCACTCATTTACCTGAGCTAACCATTGCTAAAGATTCTTTTCTAGACACTAAAGCGTATGCTGATTATCAACTCTACAGGAAATATGACAAACTACTAGATAAAACAATTAATGAAAAAGAAACTCTAACACCTGATTTTATTAGAAAATACCAAGAATTAAATCCTAAACTATGGTCTGTTTATTATAAATTAGGCGTTTATCAATACTCTCATAAACTGTATACAGAGGCATTACATAATTTTGAAAAAGCACTTACATTAGAAATTACAACCCTATTGGATCGAAATAAGGTTCAAAACTATTTAAAAAAGACAAAAAAGAAATTATCATGATACCAGAAATAGAAACACTATCATCTCTTGCAATTAAAGAATTTCAAGAGCAAAAATTAAAAGAATTACTGGTATATTTAAACACACATTCAACATATTATAAAAATATGTTTGATCATTATCAGGTAGATATAAAACAAATACAAACACTAGAAGACCTACAAAAATTACCGTTGACCTCAAAAAATGATTTACAACAACACAACGATGATTTTTTGTGCGTACCTAGACATAAAATTATTGATTATAGCACCACTTCAGGAACACTAGGAAACCCAGTTACTTTTGGTCTAACAGATTCAGATTTGGATCGTTTGGCTTATAATGAAGCCCTGTCTTTTGCCTGTGCAGGCATACAAGAAGGCGATGTGGTGCAATTAATGACCACGATGGATCGTCGTTTTATGGCAGGATTGGCTTACTTTATGGGCTTGCGGAAATTAAAAGCAGGTATTATTCGAGTAGGAGCAGGGATTCCTGAACTCCAATGGGATTCCATCCTCAAATACCATCCCAAATATTTAATTGGAGTACCTTCCTTTTTATTAAAAATGATTGAATACGCAGAAAAGCAAGGAATCGATTATCAAAAATCAAGCGTAAAAGGGGTTATTTGTATAGGAGAATCATTGCGTAATCAAGATTTTTCACCTTCTCTTTTAACTCAAAAAATTACTAAAAAGTGGAATGTTCCATTGTACTCTACGTACGCTTCTACCGAAATGAGTACAGCATTTACAGAATGTAAAGAATTTCAAGGAGGACATCATCATCCAGAATTAATTATTACAGAAGTATTAGATGAATGTAATAACCCAGTTACTGAAGGATCAGGAGAACTAGTTATAACAACTCTAGGAATAGAAGGAATGCCTTTATTGCGTTTTCAAACAGGAGATATTGTACAACTTCACACACAACCCTGTGCTTGTGGTAGAAATACACAACGAGTAGGTCCTGTGATAGGAAGAAAACAACACATGATTAAGTACAAAGGAACAACTCTATATCCACCCGCTATGCACGATCTGATGACTTGTTTTGAATCTATAAAAAGCCATTTGATTGAAATATCAACAAATGATCTAGGAACAGATGAAATTATAATTAAGATTGCATCAACGGATACAACGGAACGATTTTTAACCGAAATTAAAGATCATTTTAGAGCGAAACTAAGAGTTTCTCCTAAAGTTGAAGTTTTAGCTATGGAAGAATTACAAAAAATAATTTTCCCTCCTATGAGCCGTAAACCCATTACATTAATAGACAAACGAAATTAAAAAATGAAAACTATTCTAATAACAGGAGCTTCTAGTGGTATAGGAGCCGCTACAGCAAGATATTTTGCAGCAAAAGGATGGCATGTTATTGCTACCATGATTTGTTTAGAACAAGGCAAAGAAATAGCGGATCTACCAAACATAAGTAGCTATTTGCTTGATGTTACAAATACAGAAAGCATAGAAAAAGCAAAGCAAGAAATACTTGAAAACCATCCTGTTATTAATGTTATTATAAATAACGCAGGTATTGGCTATCGCTCATTTGTTGAATTTTCAGAAGATAAAGGTATAGATAATATTGTTTCCACAAATTGGTTAGGATGTGTAAAAGTTTGTCGTGCTTTTATACCTGTTTTTAGAAAGCAAGGGTTTGGGCATTTTATAAACGTTACATCTATTGCCGGTTTAGTGAATTTACCTTTAGGAAGTTTTTATCATGCTACTAAATGCGCAGTAGAAAGTTTTTCAGAATGTATGTCGTATGAACTGATGAACTTTGGAATAGGAGTAAGCACTGTGCAATTTGGAAATGCCCCTACTGCCTTCCAAAAAAACGTAGTAAAAAGTAAAAATACAGGGATAGATGTATATGATCTTATGATGGATAAAATTTCAGGGATATTAATCAAAAAACAATCAAAAAATACAAATTTGATAGAAGAAGTCGTAGAAACCCTTTTTAAAATAGCCAATAAACCACGTGTAAAATTTACCCGTTATACCGTTGGTTTTGATGCAAACGCCATGAGTACCCTACGTTCTGTATTAGGGTATCGACTCTTTAATAAAATAATAAGAAAGCAGGTGTTATAAAAACACCTGTTAAAAAAAACAATTTTTTTTTCATAGGCTTAAGCCTCTCTATGAAATACATTGGGGGGTCTGGTGCTAGTTCCTGCATTTAATCGCATATCCTGTTGTTCTCTCTTTATTTAAATCTGATACCTGAATCAAACGACTATAACCTGTATTTTTTGTTCTAAGAAGGACAAAAAAATTGCTAGAACAATTTTTCTGATCGTTTCTATCCTTTTTTTTATACCTATCTACAGATAACGAGTTGTATTATAAATCAAGTAAAAAGACAGGAGTTTTTGAGGCGAATATTTAACCCAAATTACGCATTAGAAATTTAGTACAGATAAATACGACTTCATTTTTTGTTCTCAAGGTGATAAAACTACAGTTTTGGTGAAAAAACTGTTTATTCTTAACTTCTTTGTCTTTTTCATCTTGATCCGAAAGGCCAACGTATAATTTGGGTTTAATGTTTTTTATAAAACTTACTACATACTATAGTAAGGTATAATCAAAATGTGTTTTTATGAATAAAAGATGACTAAAGCCTCTTTTTAATACAAATTAGGTATTTGAAATTTAGTACAGATACAAACAGTTTTGAATCTAAAAGAAATCCGTTTTTTGTCTTGAGCGTAGAAAAATTAGATTTAAAAAAAAATGAATGTCTTTTTAATCTTTTTTCCCCTTTTCATATTCATCACAAGATTTAATGTAATCTGACATTTAAATGAATTATATCCAATAAAAATGAGCATTTTATTAAATATTTTGTTTGAGATATTTTGATTTAGCTTGTAGTTCGAAAAAAAAATATAAAAATAGTTTGTTTAATTAGGAATCCTAACTATATTTGTGCCAGTAATAATGCTAAAAATAAAATCAATTAATAAAAATGGAAAAATCAATTTTTTATCATGCAGGCTGTCCTGTTTGTATTAGTGCAGAACACGACATTGTAAACCTTATAGGTGAGGCTAATGTTGAAATTGTACATCTTGGTGAAGACCGTAATCGTATTACTGAAGCAGAAAAAGCAGGGGTAAAATCAGTGCCCGCCTTACTTACAGCAAACGGAAATGTACTTCATATAAATTTTGGAGCTACTTTATCGGATGTAAAAGGTTAATTTTTTAATCTAAATAATTAGGAATCCTAATATTTTGTGTGTAAAAAATAGGATTCCTATATTTAATTTTTTCAATAATTTAAAATCGTACAAAAATGAAAAATTTATTTATTTCTTTCGGCTTTTCTCTTTTTACACTTTATGGTTTTGCCTGCGACAAATGTGGTAAATATGATAATGATAACTTTAAAATCCAAAAAGTAAATGTAAAGCATTCAGCCGAAATAGGGGCTACTATTTGGGAAATAACAGTTAAAGGACAAGCAGGAAAAACAACACCTAGACCAGTAGGTCAACTTAATGGAGCTCCTGTTTTGGGGTATGTATTTCCTACAACTTTAAAACCAACTGATGTTGGATTTGGTCAAACAGAAGGAATTGTAGCATTAGCTTTGACATCTCATCCAGACTTTGATGATACCCCATTATGGGATGAAGATGCAGATCGTAATTTTAAAAATGATGGAATAATTTGGCATCCACACTGGGTAGTTCTAACAGAGGACAAGCGCGTTCAAGGAGGATTGTCCGTAAAGGAATTTGATTCTAAAGACAAAACAGTTGTTTTACCATCAACGAATCCTGGGATGCCTATGTATATGGATTCGCCTGGTTTTCAGGTTGTAACTAAAGGAAATACGATTAGAGTGATTGTTCCAGATTATAGAATCAATAATAAAAAAGATTTTTCGTATGATGGCGTAACGGTTTATATGCAAGTAAAAGCTAATGACAATGGCGGTCACGAAGGAGGAGGTGACAAACCAATGTTAGGTGTTTATAAAATATATTCTGTAGCGAGTGGAAAGTTATCCTTACCTTTTAAAGTAAAATAGTTGACTTATTTTATACGTTTAGAAATCTAATAAGAATCTTAATAATAAATTAATATCGTTGAGGTCATGGCTTACCTTATGTCTAGAAAGCAATATAAATAAGATGTTTTGGTTTATTAACCGTTTAAAAGCACTAAAAAAATATTAAATACTAGAATTCGTATTACAACTTTTCAAGAATAGTGTGTAGTTAAATTATGGCCTCTATAACTTAATAGAAATAAAAAATGAAAGTAGCAGTTTGGGATACCTATGTAACAAAAAAAGAAGGAGATGTTATGCACTTTGATATAATTGTGCCTCAAGAAATTGTAACAAATCCAGCTATAATTTATAATTATGGTAAAGAATATTTAAAAACAAAAGGTCAAGAAGGACAAAAATTAACTTCTGAAGAATGTAAATTTTGTCATATAGATTCTCTTGAACCTCAGTGGGAAGAAGAAATACATAAAAAAGGATATTTTATAATAGAAATGGAAAATTGCTAATGAAAGATCCTATCCATTTACTCTTTTCTTATGGTACTTTACAATTAGAAAAAGTTCAACTTGAAAACTATGGAAGAATTTTAGTAGGACAAAAAGATGTTTTGAAAGGGTATGAAATTGAAAAATTATTAATAACAGATCCTAAAGTTTTAGCTAAAAGTGAACAAGAATACCATCCAATTGCTGTAAAAACAGGAAATAAATCAGATTGTATCAAAGGAATTATATTTGAAATAACATCTGCTGAATTAGAGGAAACAGATAGATATGAAGTAGATCAATACCATAGGATATTAGAAACCTTTGAATCAGGAAAAAAAGCTTGGATATATGTAGCAAGCCCTTCTAAATGAGCATACATTTTTACTTAAAAGCGTAAACAAAAGAAATATGAAACAAAGAAATAATTCATTTTTTTATCCTTATATATTCTAAACAGATGAAGCATTCAATGTTTAATTTGGATGAGCAAAATCAAAAGATTGAAAGCAGAATAGGGGTTGCTTTAGAACGTATTTCAGAAGCGTTTAGAGTTTTATTATGGAAAGAAAGTAAGGAAAACTCTCTTAGTCCTATTCAAATTCAGATTTTAATTTTTATCTGTTTTCATTCCGAAGAAAAATGCAAAGTAAGCTACTTAGCAGAGGAATTTAATATGACTAAAGCTACAATAAGTGATAGTATTAAGGTTTTGATTCGTAAAGGACTATTAAAGAAAGAAACAAATATCATAGATACCAGAAGTTTTTTACTTTCATTAACACAAGAAGGGAAAAAAATAGCTTCCAAAGGATCCTTTTTCGCTTCTCTTATACAAAAAACTTTTGAAAACTTATCAGAAGAACAAAAAACCACAGTGTTAAGTAGCTTATTAAAACTTATTTATGACCTACAGAAAGCAAATATTATAGAGATCCAGAGAATGTATTTTACCTGTTCTTTTTATACTCTTGACAAAGGATTACAGTATTGTAAATTGATGAATGTTAAACTTACGGATTCTGAAATAAGGGCTGATTGTCCAGAGTATATTAAGGTATAATATAAAAGATATTTAAGACTGTATCCTAAAAAGGAGTTGAGCAAAAGAGCAGGGATTATGTTTTTGAACCATTCAAAGATTTTACTTTAGCTTATCTAGAGAAAATACTGTTTTTTTGATTGTAAAACCCCACAAAATATGTCCTTACAAGAGTAAAAACACCATTTTGAAGCTTTTGATACAGTCTTTTTTAAACTTAATTGTGCTATTTTAGCCCAGATTACACATTAGGGAAACGTTGCAGGTGGAAATGGACAATGGGGTAAAAAATCCGTATATTTTACCTTTTCTGCCCTTTTTATCTTCATCAAAAGTCTAAGACATAATCTGGGTTTAAAGAAAGAATGTGTGTATGAGTTATAAAAACAAGGGCTAGATCTTTTAAAAAGGCTATTTTTCAACTTCCTAATCCTAGAATGTTTGTGCAGATAAGTGTTTTTATAGGTAAATTTTTAATGTTGTCGTACATCGTTAAATTGCCACAGGACATTCACTAATTTCCAAGTCCCATTGAGTTTCACGATGTGCATATAATCAATCCATTCGTTGGCAATTAATTTGACCGATGCCGTACGGGACGAAACATCTAACAAAATAACGTCTTTTTTAGGATGAGGCGGAAAAGCATCCCCTTTTTTATTATAGCTTTCTGCCAGTAAAACCATCGACTCGGTTGAGGTTTCCCGCAGATAGTCTTTCCCCGTAGCTTTATCCTTCCAGAAGGTGCGTTTCACCATTCTAGGATGCAAGGCGCGCTCCATTTGTTGCGGATTAACCTTATGTTGCGCTTCAATATAATCTAAAGCAACTTGTTTGATGGCCAGCGTATCCTGTGCGGTTTGCGCCATGCCTAGGTTTGAAAGAAGCCATAATGCCCCTAAGCTTAGTTTTTTGAGTAACATAACTGTTTGATTTTTTAGCTGTTTTTTTAGCATCAAACTTAGCAAAACACTCAATAACAGCAAGCTTTTTTAGCTTTTTGTTAAGAAGTAAAAAATACCGTTCGTGGGAACGGTGTTGTTGGGATGTTTTAAGGTTTTAGGGAAAAGAGTTTTTAGAGGTATTTTAATAAGTTTTCTGACCTTAAGGATGGAGCCGTCTGCTTGAATGTAGGGAGTCTTTTTTTGTTTTTATTAAAAAATGTACTTTTGTGAAAGAAAAATAACTATATTGGCTAAGTTAAAAAACAACTTTTTAATCACTAAATATTATGTCAAGTGTCATTTCTAAAAATTTACAGAATTATCTTAAAACTATTGAAACAGAATCTAAAGAAGTTTTGATAGATGGATATTTTCATGTTGATTATGTAATAGATGCATTTAAGAAGGGTGAAGAAAATGGAGGTCAAAAAGCATTAGAAGATTTAAAAAATAAATTTACTAGAGCTTCAACACAAATGTTTCTTTATGGGATTGATTTAATAAGAAGATTAGAGGAAGCTGGTTTTTCTTCCGAAGATTTTTATGTTAATCCTTTTGCTTTCAAATTCTTGGTTGTTACTAATTTACAGAATACTTTTAATGAAGATTTTATTGAAACTTTTTTTAAAATATCATTTGAATTACAAAATAAATTTAAAGAAGAGTTTGGAATAAATGCCCAATATTTCTTTGTTCAGAGTGATAATTTAAATGCGTCTGAATTGAAAGTTGACGGTTTTTTAAAAGTATCCAATGAGTAGTAGAGTAGAACATGCTGAGCATAATAAAGAATTATCTGAGCAACTTTACAATGAAGGGAAGTTTTTGGATTGGGCTAATATTTTATTCAGCTCTTCATTTTGTTCACGGTAAATTACTTCCGAGTACTTATAATGGGATTTTGTGTAATAGTATAGAGGATGCTTATAGAGTGTTAAAATGTAAAGGTAAGCATGAGGCTACTTGTCAATTAGTTCAGGTAGGCTTACCGGTGGTAGCTGCATATTATTCGTTTTTAATGAATTGTAGTTTTACTGCAAGGTACGTTGATTATAAAGTTCATCCTGAACATTCTAAACTTTGTCAAAAATATTTAAATAAAATAAAAGAAGCTTGTCTTTAGCTTTTTTTAAGATTTTCTACAATTCATAAATAGCCTTACTTGTACATTTGTTCTAGTATTGATTTCATTGAAACAATTGAAAAAGTATTATCCTACTTCTAAAAAGAAATAATTTATTGCATAAGTGTTCTAGGAACTTCTTTTTTTCAAGTTTTTATCTATTCTCTATCATCCATCACCCCTCATCACAAAAAAAGCCGCTCTTTCGAACGGCAATTTTAAGCTATTAAGTTATCGAGGTTTTTGATTACATCATTCCCGGCATACCGCCACCCATTGGCATACCACCAGCAGGCACTTCTTCCTTAATGTCGATTAAAGCACACTCGGTTGTTAAAATCATTCCTGAAACCGAAGCCGCGTTTTCTAAAGCTACACGAGTTACTTTTTTAGGGTCAATGATTCCCGCTTCCAGCATGTCTACATACTCATCCGTTTTAGCGTTGTATCCAAAGTTTTCTTTGCCTTCCGCCACTTTAGCTACAATTACCGAGCCTTCTAAACCAGCATTTTCAACGATAGTGCGTAATGGCGCTTCAATAGCACGAGAAACAATTTGAATTCCTGTAGCTTCATCACCATTTTCAGCTTTGATGTTAGCTAAAACCGCTTTGGCTCTTAATAAAGCCACACCACCACCAGCTACAATACCTTCTTCCACCGCAGCACGAGTTGCATGTAAGGCATCATCCACACGGTCTTTTTTCTCTTTCATTTCTACTTCAGAAGCAGCACCCACGTACAATACCGCTACACCACCTGCTAATTTAGCCAAACGTTCTTGTAATTTCTCACGGTCGTAGTCAGAAGTCGTTGACTCCATTTGCGCTTTGATTTGGTTTACACGATTTTTAATCATTTCGTTCTCACCCGCACCGTTTACAATCGTTGTATTGTCTTTATCGATAGATACTTTTTCAGCAGTTCCTAACATTTCTAAAGTAGCGTTTTCTAAAGTATATCCGCTTTCTTCTGAAATTACAGTACCTCCAGTTAAGATAGCAATATCTTCTAACATGGCTTTTCTACGGTCACCAAAACCAGGTGCTTTTACCGCAGCAATTTTTAAAGCGCCACGCAATTTGTTTACAACCAAAGTAGATAAAGCTTCACCATCTACATCTTCCGCAATGATTAATAACGGTTTTGAAGATTGCGCAACAGGCTCTAAAATGGGTAATAATTCTTTTAAAGAAGATACTTTTTTGTCGTATAATAAAATGTAAGGTCTTTCTAATTCAACCTCCATTTTTTCTGTATTGGTTACAAAGTAAGGCGATAAATACCCTCTGTCAAACTGCATTCCCTCTACTACATCTACATAAGTATCAGTACCTTTAGCTTCTTCCACAGTAATTACCCCTTCTTTACCCACTTTACCAAAAGCGGTCGCAATTAAATCACCAATCACTTCATCGTTATTAGCCGAAATAGAAGCTACTTGTTTGATTTTATCAGTAGAAGAGCCCACTTCTTTTGCTTGTTTGCCTAAATCCGCAACGATAGCCTCAACCGCTTTGTCTATACCACGTTTTAAGTCCATAGGGTTAGCACCCGCAGCTACGTTTTTCAAACCTTCTTTAACGATAGCTTGTGCTAATACGGTAGCAGTAGTAGTACCGTCACCCGCTAAATCATTGGTTTTAGAAGCTACTTCTTTTACCATTTGCGCCCCCATGTTTTCAAGAGTGTCTTTCAATTCTACTTCTTTAGCCACAGAAACCCCGTCTTTAGTTACGTGAGGAGCCCCAAACGATTTCGAAATGATTACGTTACGTCCTTTAGGTCCTAATGTCACTTTTACTGCGTTTGCTAATGCGTCTACACCGCGTTTTAATCCGTCACGTGCTTCAATATCAAATTTTATATCTTTTGCCATTTTTATTTTTTTAGTGATTAGTGATTAGTGAACAGTCTTTGAAATTTACTTTTTCACTATTTACTTTTTAACTTTTTACTATTTTAGATGATTGCAAGTATGTCTTCCTCGCGCATGATTAAATAATCTTTGCCTTCAAATTTTAAATCAGTTCCAGCATATTTTCCGTAAAGAACCGTATCGCCAACTTGAACAGTCATAGGTTGGTCTTTTTTCCCGTTTCCTACAGCTACCACAATTCCTTTTTGAGGTTTTTCTTTAGCTGTATCAGGGATGATGATACCAGAAGCTGTTTGTGTTTCGGCAGCCGCTGGTTCCACGATAACGCGGTCTGAAAGTGGTTTAATGTTTAATGCCATAATTATTTTTTGGATTTTTAATTGTTATTAAATTCTGTAGCTATTTGGACAGAAATTGTGCCAAGTTGCAAAAGCTGTCAAAATTGGCAAAAACAAAAATGCCAGCTCTGACAAGCTGGCATTTTTAAATATTTTTGTTTTGGATTATTTTTTTTCGTCTGTAGCGGCTTTAACAGGAGTAGATGGAGTTGCTGTTTTACCATTAGTCCCTGATGCCGCTGGAATTGCAGCAGGAGCAGCCGATTCATCAATTAGTTTAGATCCTGTATCGTTACTTGTTCCATTGAAACTTAAACTAGATAATAAGATCAATACTAATAAAGTTCCTGCTAAATACCAAGTTGATTTATCTAGAAAGTCTGTTGTTTTTTGAACACCACCCATCATTTGTGAACTACCAAAAGTTGAAGATAATCCTCCTCCCTTAGGGTTTTGCACCATAATTACTACCACTAATAAAAAACAAACTATAGTGATTAATACTAAGAAAATTGTAAATGTACTCATTGTTTATCTGTTGTTATTCTGTTGTAAATCTTTTATATCCAAAATTCTGTCTGCAAATAAACTACTTTTTTCTGGATATTTCAAAATTAAAATTTCATAAGCTTGTATTGCTTTCGTGTATTTTTTTTGTTCCAAATAAATTTTTGCTAGAGTTTCGGTCATTAAATAGGGACTATCGTTCTTCTTGACAATATAATTTGGAGTAGGAATGTTATCTTTTGGAGGAGAAATTTTTGGATTTGTATGGATGAATTTGTCGATTAAATCCATTTTTGAACTTACATCAATCTCTTTTTTTTCTGTTATATTAGAGCTTTCATTATTTGTAGAAAGGGGAACCGCTTTACTGATTTCCTCAATATTAACTTCTTTTTCTTTTTTTATTTCAGATTCTTTGTTTTTTGTAGTGACGCTATTTTCAGGCCTTTCAATAGGGGTTGTTTTAGATAAAAGCAACCATTCTTGAAATGAAAGAGTTTTGCTATCATCAAGGATAATAGGCTCACTAAGATTGATGTCTATTGCTTGTTCTTGCTCTAAATCAACAGTGTCTTCCAACCAAGATATTTTTTCTCTAATTGATGGGTTAATAGAAGTAGCAACTTCAATTTTGTTGTTAGCAGATTGGTCGGATTCTGATATAGAAGATAAAATAGACTTTTCTAAAGGGTTTTTTAATGAGATAGATTCTTCTCTAATTGTATTATCGTTCACATCTTCTACTATTTCATTAGCAATGATAATTGAATTGAGTACTGATTGTTCTAGTTTTTCTTCATCTGTGGCGCTACTTTGTGCTTCAGATTCTAACTCTAGAGAAATGGTTGTATTTCTTGTTTCTTCAATTATGTTGCTTATAGGTTTTGTAATTTTTTCTGGTGATATAGTTTTTGTTTCGTATGCTGATGTGTTTTCTGTAAAATAGAGTTCTTGTGCGAAATTTTTATTGGTAATAAAGTCGAAAAGAACGGTTCTATCAGTGGTATGAGCAGCTGTAAGTTTAAGAGCAGTAGTGTATTTAAAACTGTCTTGTATATGTAACCCTTTTAGATATAAGCTTCGTGCACTTTGAAAATATGGATATTCTTTAAGTACAGATTCCAATTCACTGCATTGTGAATGAGTGATTGTATTAGGGTTTTTTAGTAAAGAGATAAGTTCTGCCGTATTCATAAACTACCATTTAGCTAAGGTTTCGTTAAACATATCTTGTGTAATTCGTTCAAATATTTCGTCTAAAGCTGTTTGTA
Organism: Flavobacterium columnare; assembly: GCF_014844295.1. Lineage (NCBI taxonomy): Bacteria > Pseudomonadati > Bacteroidota > Flavobacteriia > Flavobacteriales > Flavobacteriaceae > Flavobacterium > Flavobacterium columnare. Next base: position 1,024,751 of record NZ_CP054494.1, on the reverse strand, counting down.
ATTTGCTTCCCGTTAATTGTTCTGCTGCAGGATAGTCATAGTAGAAAGAAAATTTCTTTTCAAAATTTTCTTCTGATTTATTTCTGTTTGAAAAACGAAGGTTAGCAGTAATTGAAAGTCTATTTTGAGCAGCTGTTAGATTAGCAGTTGCGGTCATAGGACTAATACGGTAGTCTACTATTTCACCTTCATATACCAGGTCGCCATTTGTATTTGTTAGATTTAAATTGGTTTGATTTTGAATTAAATCTTGTAAGCGTAAGGTGAATTTTCTCTCGATTCCAGGTTCAATAAGTTCTGAAACATTTTGAAATGTATTTACTTGGAATGTTTTAGCGTCTATTTTGCCAGTTCCTGTAAAATTATAGATACCACAGGAAGATATAATGGATAAGGCAAAGAGAGAAATTGTATATTTTAATTGTGTCATAATTTTGATAATGAATAGCTATTTTTAAAACAGAGGTTTTGTATAAACGGATTTGATAAAAATAAAAATTATAAATCAAATTGTTTAATTTTTCTGTATAATGTTCTTTCTGATATGCCTAACTCGTCGGCTGCAGCTTTTCGTTTGCCTTTGTTTCGTTCTAAAGCTTTTTTTATTAACTCAATTTCTTTTTGATCTAAACGCAAAGAATCCTCTTCTTCTTCAATTGTATCGGCAAAGATATAATTGGAATCATCATCTTCATCAAATTCTTCTTGAATGTGAGGGGTATTTGTGATGGTTTGAAGTCTTGTTTCCTCTTCAAAGTAGGGGTTGTTCTCTTCTTTTTGACCATAAATGCGTTGTATGAGTCCTTTGTTCGCTTCTTGTACTTTAGAACTCCCATTTTGCATGAGCTCTAAAGTTAGCTTTTTAAGATCGTTTAGATCAGCCTTCATGTCAAAAAGTATTTTATACAAAATTTCTCTTTCTGATGAAAAATCACTTTCCGCTTTTGGACTTACAATTTGAGGTAAATGATTCCCTTCATTAGGTATATACGAGATAAGAGTGCTAGCCGTAATATCACGATTCGTTTCTAAAACGGATATTTGCTCGGCTACGTTACGTAATTGACGAATATTACCTCCCCATCTGTATTTTAATAAATACTGTACAGCATTGTCTTCTAGTTTTATAGGAGGCATTTTATATTTTTGAGCAAAATCGGAAGCAAATTTTCTGAATAACAAATGAATGTCTTCTTTTCGCTCTCGCAAAGCAGGAAGTCCTATTTCAACTGTACTTAATCTATAATACAGGTCTTCTCTAAATTTGCCTTTAGAAATAGCTTCTTGCATCTTAACATTAGTAGCAGCTACAATACGGACATTTGTTTTCTGAACCTGAGAAGATCCTACTTTTATAAACTCGCCATTTTCTAAAACACGTAACAAACGAACTTGTGTTGTAAGAGGAAGTTCTCCCACTTCATCTAAAAAAATGGTGCCTCCGTCAGCTACTTCAAAATAACCCTCGCGGGTATTGGTAGCACCTGTAAAGGCTCCTTTTTCATGACCAAATAATTCTGAATCTATAGTTCCTTCTGGTATCGCTCCACAATTTACGGCAATATATTTTCCGTGTTTTCGATGGGATAAAGCATGGATGATTTTAGGAATACTTTCTTTACCTACACCACTTTCTCCTGTAACTAATACAGAAATATCGGTAGGAGCTACTTGGATAGATTTTTCAAGAGCTCGATTTAACTTTGGATCGTTTCCAATGATTTCAAATCGTTGTTTTATGCTTTGTACATTTTCCATAGATTAATCCAAAGAGTCTAATAGTAAACAGCTTTTGTTGACAATAATATTTTTAATTTCAACTATGTGAATTAAATATTTGCCCTTGTTTTGTTTGATAATTGCTATAGTTTCTAATTGTATTTTTGATCCTTTTTTTCTTATTTCCTCAAGAGTTGATTGTATATCTGTGCTTTGAACGCCTTTTTTATTAACAATTAATATTTCTTCATCGGTAATAGAACACTTTTTGAAAAAAAATTGTTTGTTTTTCTTAACTAACATACCAAAGAATATATCAGAAGTGTCTTCTTTTGTATTAAAAATTAATTTTTCTTGGCTCAATAAATTTACGCTAAACAAGAAAAAAAGAATTACAAAAAATGATCGAAACATAAAAAATATTTTTAATTCTGCATAATATCTGAATAGCCTACCGCTTCACCTATTAATGTAGCGGCAGTGCAATCCGTGACTTTTACCAATACAAAATCACCTGGTTTGTAGTTCTCTTTAGGGAATACAACTACGGTGTTTTGTGAATTTCTTCCACTCCAATGTTGATCAGAACGTTTAGAATCTTTTTCGACTAAAACTTCTACAGTTTGACCTATGAAACGCTGGGTACGTTGTAATCCTAATTTTTGTTGTAAATCAATGATTTCATTTAAACGACGTTTTTTAACTTCCTCAGGAATATCATCTTCCATTTTTCGAGCAGCTAAAGTTCCAGGTCTTTCAGAATAGGCAAACATAAAGCCAAAGTCGTACTTGCAATGTGCCATTAAACTTAGTGTGTCTTTGTGGTCTTCCTCTGTTTCAGTTGGAAAACCTGCTATCATATCTTGTGATAATGAAATGTCAGGGATGATTTGATAAATTTTGTCTACAAGTTCTAGGTATTCTTCACGCGTATGTTGACGATTCATCTCCTTTAATATACGTGTACTTCCTGATTGTACAGGTAAGTGAATGTACTTACATATATTGTGGTGTTTGGCCATCGTTTCAATTACTTCGAGGTGCATATCTTGCGGATTAGAAGTAGAAAAGCGAAAACGCATTTTAGGGAACTTAGTTGCGCATAGATCCAATAATTGAGAAAAATCTACAGCAGTTGCTTTTTGCATTTCACTTGCTTTTATGAAGTCTTTTTTAAGCCCTCCACCGTACCAAAGATAGCTGTCAACATTTTGACCTAATAAGGTGACTTCTTTATATCCTTTATTCCATAAATCTTGAATTTCCTCTATGATACTTTGTGGTTCACGGCTACGTTCACGACCACGGGTGAAAGGGACTACACAAAAGGTACACATATTGTCACACCCTCTTGTAATAGATACAAACGCATTCACACCATTACTATTTAAACGAACAGGTTGAATGTCTCCATACGTTTCTTCTTTAGAAAGAATAACATTAATAGCATCACGACCTTCTTCCACTTCACTTAATAAATTAGGAATGTCTTTATAAGCATCAGGTCCTACAACAAGATCTACAATCTTTTCTTCTTCTAGAAATTTTTCTTTTAGACGTTCTGCCATACAACCTAGAACACCTACTTTCATAGTAGGGTTTACTTTTTTTATTGCATTGTATTGTTCTAAACGTTTACGAACGGTTTGCTCAGCTTTGTCTCTAATCGAGCAAGTATTTACTAAAACTAAATCAGCTTCTTCAAGATTTTGTGTCGTGTTGTAACCTTGTTCTGTTAAGATAGAAGCTACAATCTCACTATCTGAAAAGTTCATCTGACATCCATAACTTTCTATGAACATCTTTTTTGTATTCTTCTGATTCTGTTCTAAAATCAAGCTTGTTCCTTGTCTATTTTCGTCAATTACCTTTTCCATAAAAATGCCATTCGTATTTTTGAGACAACAAAGATAATACTAAATTTTTTATTATGACAGGATGTCATATTTGTTTGGTTAAAAGTTTCTAGAAGACTGTTGAAAAAAGTTTATTTTATCGCTTAAAAACCCTAGAAAAAGGAGGAGGAGGTAGTGATGAAGAAAAATGTTTGTGCAATATATAATTGCATAAAAATTGCATTTAAAAAAAAACTTCTACTTTTGCCGAAGAAATAAACGTTACAAATGGCAAAGAATTTAGTAATCGTAGAGTCGCCTGCCAAGGCGAAAACTATAGAGAAGTTTTTAGGAAAAGACTTTCAAGTAGAGTCGAGTTTTGGGCATATTGCCGATTTACCTTCAAAAGAAATGGGGGTGGATGTAGAAAATAGGTTCAAGCCTAAATACGAAGTTTCTTCTGATAAAAAAGCTTTAGTGAAAAAACTAAAAGACTTGTCAAAAACAGCTGAAATGGTTTGGTTAGCATCCGATGAAGACCGCGAGGGTGAGGCTATTGCATGGCACTTAGCGGAAGAATTAAAATTAGATAGATCCAAAACAAAACGCATTGTTTTTCATGAAATTACTAAAACAGCCATTCAAAAGGCAATCGAAAACCCGAGAGGAATTAATTACGATTTAGTAAATGCGCAACAAGCACGTAGGGTGTTAGATCGTTTAGTAGGGTATGAGTTATCGCCTGTCCTTTGGAAAAAAGTTAAAAGTGGTTTGTCAGCCGGTCGTGTTCAGTCTGTTTCAGTACGTTTAATTGTAGAACGTGAGCGAGAGATTCAAAACTTTACATCAGAAGCTACTTATAGTGTTTCTGCTGAATTTTCTAATGAATTAGGAAGAACATTTAAAACAAAATTAACTAAAAACTTTACTACAAAAGAAGAAGCTGAAAAATTCTTGCAACAAAATATAGGTTCTATATACAAAGTATCGGATTTAGAAACAAAGCCAACAAAAAAATCACCAGCAGCTCCTTTTACCACATCTACCTTACAACAGGAGGCTGCTCGTAAGCTATATATGCCAGTGGGTATAACCATGCAAGTAGCACAGAGGTTATATGAGGCTGGGTTAATTACTTATATGAGAACGGATAGCGTTAATCTTTCTCAAGAAGCAATGAGTGCAGCTCAAGATGAAATTTCTAATTACTACGGAAAAGAATTTAGTCAACCACGTAGTTATGCAACAAAATCAAAAGGAGCACAAGAAGCGCACGAGGCAATTCGTCCAACGGATATGTCGCGACATACCGTTCAATTAGATAGAGATCAATCTCGTTTGTATGATTTAATCTGGAAACGTACCATTGCTTCTCAAATGAGTGATGCGCAATTAGAACGAACTAATGTTAAGATTGAGGCAAACAATCATAAAGAAATTTTTGGAGCAACAGGAGAAGTTATTAAATTTGAAGGCTTTTTAAAAGTATATTTAGAAGGAAATGACGATGAAGATGAAAAAGAAGAAGGAATGTTGCCAGCCCTGAAAATAAACGAAATTTTAAAGAATAACTATATTACTGCTACAGAGCGTTTTTCAAGACCAGCCGCTCGTTATACAGAAGCATCTTTGGTAAAAAAATTAGAAGAGTTAGGAATTGGTCGTCCCTCTACGTATGCTCCTACTATTTCTACGATCATAAATAGGAACTATGTTGAAAAAGGAAATTTTGAAGGAACTGAGCGTAAGTACAATCAGTTGATTTTGAAAAATAATCAAATAAAATCTGAAATATTATCTGAAAACGTAGGCTCAGATAAGGGAAAATTAGTACCTACTGATATTGGAACTATAGTAAATGATTTTTTAGTTAAAAATTTTGAAACCATTTTAGACTATAATTTTACAGCAAAAGTAGAGCAGGATTTTGATGAAATTGCTATAGGGAATAAAGAGTGGGAAAACATGATGGATGATTTTTATAAACATTTTCATCCCAATGTTCAAAATGTTGAAAAAAATGCAGAACGGGAAAGCGGGGAAAGAATTCTTGGAGTTGATCCTAAAACAGGTAAGCAGGTTTTAGTTCGCCTAGGAAAATTTGGACCTATGGTGCAAATAGGAAATGCAGATGATGAAGCGAAGCAATTTGCAAGTTTGCGTGCCGAACAAAATATAGGAACCGTTACTTTGGAAGAAGCTTTAGATCTGTTTTTATTGCCTAAAATGCTAGGAGAATATAATGGGGAAGAAGTAGAGGTAAATAATGGAAGATTTGGTCCCTATGTGAGATTAGGAAAGATTTTTATATCTTTGCCTAAAGGAGAGGATCCTCTAGATGTAACGTTAGATAGAGCAAAAGAATTAATAGACGAAAAAAATAAAGCAGATGCCCCTATAGGACAATACCAAGGAATGGACGTTCAAAAAGGAGTAGGGCGTTTTGGACCATTTATTAAATGGAATGGAATGTTTATTAATGTTAATAAAAAATATAATTTTGATCAATTGTCTTCTTCTGATATAACAGAGCTAATAGAGGATAAGTTGCAAAAAGAAAGTGAAAAACTGATTCATAATTGGGAAGTTGAAGGAATTCGAGTTGAGAAAGCCAGATGGGGACGTTCAGTAATCCTAAAAGGAAAGATTAAAATTGAATTGAGTAAAGATGTTGATGCTGCTCAGTTAACCTTGGAAAAAGTACAAGAAATGATTGAAGCAAAAGCTCCCGCAAAGAAAACACCTGCTAAAAAAACAACGCCTAAAAAGACAACTATCAAAAAAAAGTAAATAATAATGGTGTTTGATTTTTTAAAACCCTTAGAGGTTGATTTCTTAATAGATGTTCATAGTTTTTCAGAAGCAACCTTAGGAAGGAAAGTTCGCTTTAATACTCAAGAGGAATTTCCTGATTTAAGAGAGGTGTCAATTGCTATTGTAGGAGTGTTGGAAGAAAGGGGCAATCAAAAAGGAAATGCAAATCTTGATTTGTTGTCCATAAGAAAAGCATTCTATTCTCTATATTCAGGTAATTGGAATGCTAATATTGTTGATTTAGGAGATATCGTAGGAGGAGCAACCGTAGAAGATACTTATTTTGTGCTAAAAGGAGTGATAGAACAATTGGTTAAAAATAACATCATTCCAATAGTTATAGGAGGTTCTCAAGATTTAACGTATGCTATGTACCGCGGTTACGATCGTTTAGAGCAAATGGTGAATGTTGTCACAATTGATAGTCAGTTTGACTTTGCTAGAGATAATGGATCTTTAGCTGATTCCTATCTAACCAAAATGATTGTTGATGAGCCTAATAATTTGTTTAATTATAGTAATATTGGCTATCAAACCTATTTCAATTCACAAGAAGAAATAGATTTAATAGAGAAATTATATTTTGATGCCTATCGTTTAGGAGAAGTAGCACATGATCCGACTATTACAGAACCCGTTCTAAGAGACGCAGATTTAGTTTCTATAGATATGAGATCCGTTATGTCTTCTAATTCAGGAAATTTTATAGATTTTATGCCTAATGGCTTCTCGGGAAAAGAAATTTGTGCTTTTTCAAGATACGCAGGAATTAGTGATAAAGTAACTACCTTTGGAGTCTTTAATCATGGATATACTAATTCAGAAGCAGTTTTAATTGCACAGGTGATATGGTATTTTATAGAAGGATATCATTATCGTTCCAATGAATATCCTTTTGGAACAAAGAGTAATTTTATTAAATATATTGTACCTTTGGATGAAGAACTTGTTTTTTATAAGAGTGATAAAACGGGACGTTGGTGGATAGAAATCCCTTTTTTGTCAAATTCTTATAATAAACTAAAAAAAAATACGTTACTTCCTTGTACCTATGATGATTATTTAGATGCTTGTGAAGGTATAGTGCCCGAAAGATGGTGGAAAGCACAGCGTAAAAATTTATTGTAGAATTTTTTTGTAAGTTTTTTTAACGTTTTTTTTTGGTAATTAGGAAATAAATAAATAGGTTTACAATCTTAAAGTAAAGGTGAATACATACATAACCCAAATTTATATGAAGAAGTTCATTTTATCAGCAGTACTTGTTATGTTTTTATACAGCTGCGGTTCAAAAGACAATGGCCAGCTTGTTGGTGTTAAGGGAAAAGCTTGGCATCCTGAAAAACCTTATGGGATGACATTGGTTCCAGGTGGTTCTTTTATTATGGGTAAATCAGATGACGATTTAGCTAATGTTCAAGATGCTCCAACAAAAACAGTGACTGTACGTTCATTTTATATGGATGAGACTGAAATATCAAACAGTGAGTATCGTCAGTTCGTACATTGGGTGAGAGATTCTATTGTTAGAACTAAATTGGCAATAGCAGCTGATGAGTTAGGTCAAAAAAATGATGGAAAAAAATCCTCAAAAGGAGGTAGCATTGCAGATTATGCTTTTTTAGATGCCGATACAACTAAAATGTCAGTTTATGACAAGTATATGTATGACAACTATTATAGTATTGGAACAGGAGATGATCCTTATTCAGGAAGAAAATTGAATAAAAAAATCCCAATTAAATGGAAAACAAGTGAGTATCCAGATTCGTATTACACAGAAGTTATGGATTCTATGTACATTCCTGCAGCAGAAGCTTATAACGGGTTAAGAACTTTACGCTCTGAAAATTTAAAATTTAAGTATACTTGGATGGATATCCAAGCGGCAGCTAAAGCGAAAGTAGGTAAACGTAAGGAGTTCATTAAGCAAGAAGAAGTAACTATTTATCCAGATACAACGGTATGGATTAAAGACTTTTCTTATTCTTATAATGAGCCAATGCACAATGACTATTTTTGGCATCAAGCCTATGGCGATTATCCTGTAGTAGGGGTTTCTTGGAAACAAGCAAAAGCTTTTTGTGCTTGGAGAACTTTATACCATAATGGCGCAAGAAAAAGATCTCATAAAGATAATGTAAATGCTTATCGTTTGCCAACAGAAGCCGAATGGGAATATGCTGCGCGTGGCGGGTTAGAATCAGGGACTTACCCTTGGGGAGGACCTTATGCAAAAAATGATAGAGGGTGCTATTTGGCTAACTTTAAACCTTCTCGCGGAGATTATGCAGCGGATCAAGCTTTGTATACCGTAGAAGTAGATGCGTATGAACCAAATGATTACGGTTTGTATAATATGGCAGGTAATGTAGCGGAATGGACGGATTCTTCTTATGATCCAACAGCTTACGAGTTCTTATCTACGATGAATCCAAATGTTTCAGATCAAAAAAATATGCGTAAAGTAACGCGTGGTGGTTCTTGGAAAGATGTAGCTTACTTCCTACAAGTTAGTACACGTGATTTTGAATACGCAGATTCAGCTAGAAGTTATATCGGGTTCCGTACTATTCAAGATTATATGGGAACAGAAGCAACAGGCAACTCATCAAAATAGGATTTTTTTAAATATTTTTTAAATCTATCATAATTATATTAACTTAACTAAAATTTATTATTATGGCAATTTTATCACCTAGAGTAATGAACTTCGCATACGGGTTTGGTGCGGCAGTAGTAATCGTTGGAGCTTTATTTAAATTAATGCACTGGCCAGGAGCAAGCGCTATGCTTATTGCTGGTTTAGGTACAGAAGCTTTAATATTCGGTTTGTCTGCATTTGAAACTCCAGCACAAGAGTTAGATTGGACTTTGGTTTATCCTGAATTAGCAGGGGGACAACCAACTGCTAAAAAGGCTAAAAAAGAGGAACCAGTTGAAACACAAGGATTATTATCTCAAAAATTGGATGCTATGCTAAAAGAAGCAAAAATTGATGGTGAATTAATGGCTAGTTTAGGAAACAGTATCAAAAATTTCGAAGGAGCAGCTAAGAATATGGCACCTACTGTAGATGCTATTGCTGGACAAAAGAAATATGCAGACGAAATGTTAGCAGCTGCTAATAATATGGCATCTTTAAATAATTTATACAAGTCTCAATTAGAAAGTGCTTCACGTAATGCTGAAGCAAATCAAGAAATTGCAGAAAATGCAGCTAAATTAAAAGAACAAATGCAATCTATGACAACAAATATTGCTACATTAAATAGCGTGTATGGAGGTATGTTGTCAGCTATGAGTAATAGAGGATAATCTTCTTGTCTTTTCTAAATAATTATTTAATAACTAAAAAATTCTAAAAGAATGGCAGGAGGTAATTTAAGTCCTAGACAGAAGATGGTGAACCTTATGTATTTGGTTTTCGTCGCTATGTTGGCAATGAATATGTCAAAAGAGGTCCTTTCAGCATTTGGTTTAATGAATGAACGATTTGAAGGGTCTAATCAGTCAGCAAAATCTACAAATCAGCAAATGTTAGCTTCTCTTGATCAGAAAGCAGCTGAAGCTAAAGGAGAATTTGCAATGGCAGCAGTAACCGCACATAAGGTAGAAGCTGCTTCAAATAAATTTTATTCGTTTATAGATGGTATAAAGGCAGATATTACAAAAGATATCACTTTAGAAAAAGGAAAATTGCCTTATGAATCTATGGATAAAGGTGATAAATTAGATGAAACATGGTTTCAAGGAGAAAACTATACTGCAAAAGGAAAAGCAGTTGTTGATGCTATTGAAACATATAAATTGGATTTAAAAAGCGCATTAGGATCTGAGAAAAAATATGCTCATATTTTAAATGAAGTTCTAAATAAATTTGATACTAAAGATGTAATGAAAACAGATGGTTCAAAAGATAAGTTTTTGAATTATCATTTCAAGGGATTCCCTTCGATTGCTTCTTTAGCTAAGTTGTCAGCTTGGCAAAATGACGCTAAAAAAGCGGAATCAGATGTAATTAGTGCTGCTTTAGGAAAAGCCGCAGTACAAGCTGCTTCTTATAGTAATTATCAGGCAATCGTAGTGTTGGAAAAAAACGCATACTTCCAAGGGGAACAAGTAAAAGGTAAAGTTGTTTTAGGTCGTTATGACGAAAATACAAAACCAACATCTTTTCAAGGACCTGGACGTTTAGAAAATGGTCAAGCAGTTATTTCAACCACAGCAGGTGGAGTAGGTGAACAAAATATTAATGGTCAATTTACATTCTTAGAGGATGGTAAAACAATTCCATTGAAATTTGCTGGTACATACGTGGTTGTTCCGCGTCCAAACTCGGCTACAATTTCAGCAGATAAAATGAATGTAGTGTACCGTGGTGTACCAAACCCAATTTCAATATCTTTTGCTGGTGTGGCAGATAATAATGTGAATGCTTCAGCTCCAGGTATGACTAAAACAGGAAATGGTAAATACATATTAAAGCCAGGACCAGGAACGTCATTAATGATTAATGTAAGCGCTAAGTTACCTGATGGAAAGGTTGTTTCTGATAAAAAAGAATTCCGTATCAAAGGGTTGCCAGCTCCTACAGGTAAAGTTCGTGGAGAAGTTTCTGCAAAAGGATCTAAATCTAATTTAGAAGTATGTACCGTAACTGCAGAAATGGAAGATTTTGATTTTCCAGTAGATGTACGTGTTACACAGTTCAATGTAAAAGTTCCAGGGCAACCAACAATAGTAGTTACTGGTAACAAGATGGATGCTAGAGCAAAAGGTGCTATTCAAAAAGCACAAAGAGGTGATGTGGTAGTAATTTCTGAGATTAAAGCATCTTTCTCAGGTATTGATCAAGTTGCTAAACGTGTGTCATCTTGTACTTATGAAGTACAATAATAATTGCATAAATTTCGTTTAATTTTTAAACGCCTCAAATAGAAAATTATGAATTGGAGAAATTTAGTATTAGCATTTTTTGTTAGTGGAAGTATGTCAACTTTCGCTCAGTCAAATTTGTTGAATGCAAAAAAACCGCAAGAAATAGGTTTAAAATCTGCAGCTCAACAAACTAAGGACAATGATAAACCTTTAGATTATGGTTATGTAGATGATAGAGATATCTTGATGTCTAAGAAAGTATGGGAAATAATCGACTTGGATGAGCGTATTAACTTTTCTTTGTATTATCCAATTGATACAATTAGTATAGGTTCTGATCGTAGATCACTTTATGATGTATTAGTAAAGGGAATAAAATCAGGCAAGATTACTCAAGTATATGGTGATAGCTATTTTAGAGAAAAGAAAACGTTAAAAGATATTAATGCTTCGCTCACTAAGATTGATACCACTGATGCAGGTCGTGAAGAGATGAATTCAGATATCAATGCTTATAAAAGTAGAACTGTAGAGGTTCCTGTATATGAAGGTACTGGAAAAAAACGTAAAAAAGTAGGTGTTGAAACAAAAGTAATTCCCGCTTCAAAGTTTATTTCTTCCGAATATATAAATAAAACCGATTTAGCTTCTATTGATGTTTCTGATTATAAAATAGTTGGATTATGGTATTTCGATAAGAGACAATCTGATTTACGCTATCGTATTTTAGGAATTTGTCCAGTAATACCAGATGTTTATACTATGGGTAAATCAGAAGAAGAAAAAGATTATATTGATTTATTTTGGATATTTTATCCAGATGCAAGAGGAGTGTTACACGAAGCGAAAGCTTTTAACGAAAAAAATTCTTCTATGCCTATATCTTTTGATCATTTGTTGAATTCGAGAAGATTTAATTCGGTTATTTATAAAGAAGAAAATATTTATAACGATCGAGATATATCTAAGTACATGAAGGATAACTCTTTAATGCAATTAATAGAAGCACAAAGAGTAAGAGATAAAATCCGTGACTTTGAACAAGATATGTGGACTTATTAATGATAAATTTCTCCAATTACATAAAAAAACTCCTACCCGTTAAGGTAGGAGTTTTTTTATGTATTATAGAATCTATGATGTGTTTTAAATCCAGATTACAGAGTAGAAATTTATTATAGATAAAAATGATTTTAGATTTATAAAACTAGATTTGCGGTAAAAAATTTCTAGGTATTTTATATTCTTTGTTTTTTTATTTTCATCACAAAGGTTAATGCGTAATCTGGGTTTTAAAAAAGCTTATTTTTAAATTAATTAATAAATTAGCATTAACTTTGTAATAGTAGTAAGTAATAGTTGTATTAAATAAATAGAACTTATTATTTAAATATATAAATGCGAAAGACGTATTTTTGAAATAAGAGTTTTTATCTTTGTACTATGATCGATTATTTAATTGTTGGTTCAGGTATAGCAGGTATTAGTTTTGCTGAAATAGCAAAAAACAATGGAAAGTCAGTACGAGTTTTAGATGATTTTTCTACCAATTCTTCTAGGATTGCAGGGGGGCTTTATAATCCTGTTATACTAAAAAGATTTAGCGAAGTTTGGAAAGCAAAGGAACAAATTCATTTTAGTTTGCCCTTTTTAGAGACTCTTCAAGCTAAATTAAAAACAAATTTTGTATTTCCCATACCTGTTTTTAGAAAATTTGCTTCTATTGAAGAGCAGAACAACTGGTTTCAAGCGTGTGATAAAACGAATTTATCTCCTTTCCTTTCTCCAAAAATTATTCATAAAAAATATGAATCAATTGCTTCTGATTATGGTTTTGGAGAGGTTTTGTATACAGGCTATGTTGAAATTGCTCTCTTAATAGATGCGTATATTAATCGCTTAAAAGAGGAAAATAGTTTTATAAACGAACGATTTGAATATAATTCTATTGAATTTTTAGACGAATCTATACTTTATAAAGGCGATTTTTATAAAAATATAATTTTTGCAGAAGGGTATGGATTGGTAAATAATCCTTTTTTTAATGATCTTCCTTTAGATGGAACAAAAGGAGAATTATTAATAATTAAAGCCCCCAATCTAAAATTAGATGTGGTTTTAAAATCTAGCATTTTTATCTTGCCAATAGGGAACTCCTTGTTTAAGATAGGAGCTACTTATAATTGGAAGGATAAGACAGATATTCCTACTGAAGAAGGAAAAATGGAATTGATCAATGACTTAAGAGAATTAATTGATTGTGATTTTGAAGTTGTTGAGCATTTTGCGGGGGTCAGACCGACCGTAAAAGACAGAAGACCTTTGTTGGGAACTCATTCCGTTTATAAAAGATTGCATATCTTAAACGGATTAGGGACTAGAGGAGTTATGTTAGGCCCTTGGTTAGCGTATAATTTATTTAATTTTCTTGAAAATGGTATAGAATTAGATAGAAATATTTCTACAGAAAGATTTCATAAAAAAAAATTACTTTCATAGTCTGAAAAACAAACTAAACTTTTTATGTCCAAATCAAGTATCCTTATGGCTTTGGAGGGGACTTATCCTTTTCATGGAGGAGGTGTGTCAACTTGGGCGCATATACTGTGTAATAAAATCAATAAATTTAATTTTAAGATTTATTCTGTAAATGCATTCTACGAAACTAAGCCTAAATATTCATTAAATGACTCAATTTTAGATGTTGTTCAGGTACCTATTTGGTATGCTTTAGAACCTAAAGAAGTTATTCGATTTGATGATACATATTATGACTTTATTTTAAAAAAAGAAACTCTTTTTTTAGAAGATCTTGAGACAAAATTTATGCCTCTCTTTAAAAGACTGTTGGGCTGTATTTACTCAGAACACATTGATGCAGATGAGTTGATAGATGTTTTTATTGGAATGTGGTATTTTTTTCAGGAGAATGATTATAAACTTGTTTTTAAAAATGAAAAAATATGGGACATTTTTAAAGAAGAAATCCTTTTTTATACGGAACATTATGGGATAAAAGAAATTTCTCTTTTGGATTTGACCTATGCAATGCGTTGGATTTATCATTTTTTATTACCTATTTCTATTGATTTTCCAAAAACAGATATTATTCATTTAACTATTTCTAGTTTTATAGTTTTACCTGCCATAATACAAAAAAATCTTTATGGAACCCCTATTTTATTAACAGAGCATGGTGTTTATATACGGGAAAGAATTTTAGCTATTAGCCAATCGGAGAGTTCATACTTCTTAAAAGATTTTTTAATTCGTTTGTCAGAATGTTCAGCAAGAGCTTCTTATCACCAATCAGATATTATCATGTCTGTTAATAAGTTTAATTTTAAATGGGAATTGATGTATGGTGCTGAACAAAGCAAATTAAGAGTGGTTTATAATGGAATTGATCATTTGCGTTTTAAACCTCTTGAAAAACCAACTGAATTTAAAGGGATTCCAACAGTAGTGGCTATGGCCCGTATTTTTGAGCTAAAGGATATTTTAACTATGATAAAATCTTGTAGAGTCGTAGCTAATGTGTTGCCAAACGTGCAATATAGAGTACATGGTGAAAATGACGCAGTTCCAGAATATACTTCAAAATGTTTAAAGTTAATAGAAGAATTAGGACTTCAACAAAATTTTTTCTTTTTAGGGCCTAACCCCAGACCTGAAGTGGTATTTTGTGAAGGAGATATTTCTATTTTAACTTCTATTTCAGAAGGATTTCCCTATACAATTATAGAATCTATGAGTTGTGGTATACCTGTTGTCTCTACGGATGTAGGGGGGGTAGCAGAGGCCTTAAACGAAGAATGTGGAATATTATGTAAGCCTAAAGATCCAGATGATATTGGACGAGCTGTTCTAAAATTATTGCAAGATCATACTTTAAGAGAAAGTATGAAGATAGCTTGTAGAAAAAGAGTAGAGGAATTCTTTACTATAGATAAGTTTATCAATCAGTATGAAGAAATATACGAAGAATTATTAGAAATGAGAAAATGATGAATGAGGAATTAGAAAATGATAAAGTAGAACAACTCGTTTTTTTAGTTCAAAAACGAGTAGGAAAACCTATGAGTGTTAATGTAACACAAGCAATAATTGAATCCTTCGGGATTCGAGAGATAGACGTTCAGAATGATTATGGTTTTTCAACAATAGCGAACCTTTCACAAGTAGTATATGGGAAAATATTAGAAAGATATAAGGATAAGATTGTAGTTGAAAAAAAGGATCGTGTATCAATAAATCTAACAAAGGAAGATCTTAAATATTTTTTCAAAGATTATTTGGTAGGTATATTTTATGTTTTACCTATTTTCTTTCAAGTATTTTGTGTTGTTTTTTTTGGCTATTCCTTATGGGTATATTCAGATTTTAATATTTTACAATCTACTTCTGTGGTAATAGGGGTTATAACCAGTTTAGTTCTTACAGGAGGTGTTGTAACTGTTATTAGTAAGCAAATATCTTTTTATTGGAATCATAAAAACAATAAAATGGTTTTTCAAACCACTGTATATCTCATGAAAACGGGATTTAAACTCTTGTTTTTTGTAAATGCTATATTTGTTTTATTGTCTTTTTTATTAGAATTTTTTGCATTTCAAATGGCAATTTTAAGTGGGATATACTCTATTTTTATAGGTTCTATGTTATTGATGATAGCTCCTTTATATGTTTTTAAAGAACGAATCATAATTCCTGTTGTTATTATACTAGGTTCTGCTTTTTCTTTGGCACTAAAAGTTTTTACTCCTTTGTATATTTATTTTACTCATTGGATAGGTTTAGGTTTTGTAGTTCTAATTTTATGGGTATATTTAATTCGATTTTTTAAAAAAAATAACGCTTTTGACCCCAGTTATACAACAAAAGATGTAAAAAACGAGTTTATTATCTATAATAATTATATGTATTTTTTTTATGGAATGCTATTTTTTTTATATGTTTTTTTAGATCGAATCATTGCTTGGTCGGTACATGAAAAGGAACGTTTTTTGTATTTTATTTTCTTTGAAAAAGATTATGAAATAGGAATGGATATAGCATTGCTTATGTATCTTTTGGTTGCTGGTGTTTTTGAATTCGGAATAGTTAGGTTTGCAAAATTACTAGATAGATTGCAATCAGAGGTAACTCTTGACAGTATACAAAATTATGGAAAAGGGTTTGTAGAGAGTTATTTAGGGAATTTTTTATTATTGCTACTTACAAGTTGTTTTGCTTTTATAATAGAATTATTTATATTATATTCACCGTATGGATATGATGCCTGTTTTGAAATTAAATTAAATAGTATTAATAGACAGGTTTGTATAATAGGTTCCTTGGGATATTTTTTCTTTTCATGTTCGGTTTTAAATGTTTTACATTTTTTTACCTTAGGACAACCACAAATCCCTCTTAAGAGTATTTTGTATTCTTTTGTGATTAATTTAGTCTTTGGATTATTTTTTAGTAGATTTTTCTCTTACGACCTTAGTGTTGTAGGTTTTTTAGTAGGGAATTTGTTCTTTATGTTATTTACATCATATCACTTGTATAAATTTTTTAAAAAAATGGATTATTATTATTATGCGTCATTTTAAACTTATAATGTTATTTCTTTGTTTTTCTTTTAATTCTCATTCAAAAACTAAATTTTTAGTTTGTTATGGGAAATTTGATATAACAAAAGTTTCCGGTTATGATCTATTAATTGTAGAGTCAGCCCATTTTACATACAATGAAGTTTCGTATTTAAGAAGGAATAATAAAAAGGTAATAGCTTATATAAGCCTTGGAGAAATTAATGAAGGAGCTAAGGATTATAAATTACTTAAAAGCGCTGTTAGTGAAAAAAATACAGATTGGAATAGTTATTATCTAGATATTGGTTCATCAAAAATTCAAAAGGTTTTAAAAAGCCGTATACAAAATATTTTTTATATGGGCTACGATGGTCTTTTTTTAGACAATATAGATAACTATACGGAACATGGCGTACAGTACAATTTACAGAATAATTTAGTAGCATTTATAGGAGATATTAGAAGAGAATATCCTAATAAAGTTTTAGTTCAAAATGCAGGACTAGATTTGGTAAAAGTATTACATAATCAAATTGATTATGTTTTAGTAGAATCGGTATACACCGATTATGATTTTCAAGAAAAACGATATTTAATAAGAAATAGTGAAAGTTTTTCAGAACGTTTAGGGAACTTAAAAAAAGCAATAAACAAATACAAAATTAAACCACTACTGCTGGAATATGCCGTTGATGAAAGTCAAATCAAAAAAATCAGAAAAAGAATTAAATCAGAAAATATAACTTACAGTATATCAGAAATATCTTTGCAAAAAATAAAGGATTAGTATGAATGTTTACACAGCTATAGGGGTAGGAATACTAAAAATTTTAGTTATTGTTTTAATCATTTTGTTTACAACTCGTAAATACGTGTTGTTGCGTCGTGATTTTAATTTTTTATTAGACTGCATTATTCGAAAATATTTTGAGTATTTAAGTTTACTCATTGTTATTTTATTTATAACCATTAATTTAGAAATATATGATGGTTTAGTTGTTACAGGCTTACTTGTAGTCGTTGGATTATGTGATTATTTAAGGATCGTAAATCCTATAAAATTGCCAAGTATTATTGTTAGTAAGTTTAAAAAACGTCTCCTTTTGGTATTAAAAAAAGTAGAGAATAAAGAATTTAATTGGAAAGTTATTTTTTCAAATGCCCACTTAAAGATAGAAAGAAAAAATGTGTATATTATTTCTTCTCTACTATTTCTATTATTTTCTATTTGTGTTATTTCCTTTTATTTTATAAAGTTTGACCATTATCTTTTTTCAAGTAATTGGTTTGATACACTTGAAAGAATAAAAGCAAAAGACAACAATAGATGGTTTACAGAAGAAGTTAACCCAGAAGCGGTTTATGCTTTTGTGAGCTTTCTTTCTCATATAACAAACTCTTCCTTAGAAATAAGTATTTATGTATACTCTATTTTTCAATTATTATCAATGACAATCGTTGTTTTTTGGTTTATTCAAAAAATAACTAAATCAATGATTATTATACCAATATTTGTAACCGTATATTATATTTTAGGATTTACATTCCTTCCATCGGATATTACAAATTTTTATCAAAGTTGTTCTCTTTTGCTGGCATTTACATTGATTCTACCATTAGTAATCTATATGACCAAACTAAGGATGTTGCCTTATACAAGGAAAGAACAATATTTCAAGTTTTTACTAGCCTTTATAGCAATAGGATTATTAGACTTATATGCATTTCTTTTCCTATTGCCCTTTTTGGTGATCTTTCTAGTAATCGTGTATTTTAAAAAAAACAAATCATCGGTAGTGTTCCAAATGTATGTTCTTTCCTTGATTATCGTTGTATCCGTTTATTCCTCTTTCTTGCTTATTCACCAAGAAAGTTTTAATGATATTCTGAGAAGAACCTTAATTGATGTACAATTGTCCTTTTCAAACCCTTTTATAAGAATTGAAATAGATAGGTTAATGTTTTATTATCAGATTATATTTATAATAGGATTTATACTTAACTTATTATCAGCTATTTTTTTAAAAAGAGGATGGCGGAAAAAAGTTTTGGTTTTTCTATTTGTAACAGCTGTTTATTTGTTGACTCAAGTAGATAACGAATGGATAGATAAAGACGTATTATTTAAAGTTTTATCTGTTTTTATACCCATATTGATGGGGATAAATATAGCAATTGTGTCAGATTTTCTTAAAATGTTTTCAAAGAAAAGATACCCTATATACAAAGGAGGTTTTGTTGTACTTTTTTCTATCTCTATTTTTGTTTACTTAGAAAAGAATGTTTTGTTTTTACCCATGAATGAGACGGAAAAGTTACATCAAAATATTCTAGCAGTAAACGAAATGATTTTGAGAGGTTATTTAGATAGAACCTATGCGGTAGTAAATAAAGATGAATACTTTAATCTAAGTAGTGGAAGACGTTATTTTATACCTTATAAAGATTTTCTTGCCCCCCATTACCTTAAAGTAGATTCTATTTATGCTAAGAATATAAAAAGAAATAAATTTTTAATTAAGCATCCAGAATTTATTTTACCCTCAAGTATTTTCGTTTTTAAATACACTACTTCTGAATATGAAGAATTAAATGCTGAATTATTAGATAGGTTTAAACGTTTAAAAAAGAGGAACAGAAATATTAAAAAAATATTTGATAGTAATCAATTAGAGGTATATGAAATTATTAATAAACCGTTTTCAAGTAAAATTTCCAATATGGTCTTTTAAAATTTTGGTGTATTGTTTATTTTCTTTAACATTGTTTAACTGTAATAGTATAGATTCTCTTTATAGATTAAAAAATGATTACTTAAGAAATAAGCAACAACAAGATTTCTTATCACCGTATGAATCTTCAAGTCTGAGTAAAAGACCCGTTGTAGAATATATACTAGATTCTAAGGACGATTTGTCTATGTCTTATTACGAACATTTTCGAAAGTTATGTGATTATACAAAAATTCCTTTTAACTTTAAAATAATAGATAGATTTAACGAACAGTTAAAAATCGAAAGTTCGGCTAGAATATTAGTTATTAATGATACAAAAAGGCTGAATAATCAAACCATACCTGTTTTGTTGAAATTTGTTAGTAAAGGAGGAACTCTAATTTTTCCCAATATAGGAGAAGATCAACGCTTTATCTTTTTTTGGGGAATGCGTTATGATTCGGATTTGAGTTATGATATTACCTCTAAGGGAATGTGCCTAAATACGATTCCTTTATCAGGTAAAAGAGAAATTAATTTGTATAGCGATACCAAACATTTTGCCTTTGCTAAATCTAATTTCAAAAAAGATCTAAGGATCAATATTTGGTCAGATAATCAAATGACTATGCCTTTATTATTAGAAAATAATATAGGATTTGGGAAAGTAATTTGTTGTAACTCGTCTAAAATATTTGAAAAAAGAGATAGAGGACTACTTTTTACGTTTCTATTAAGAGGGTTGTCTGGAATACCCTATCCATTGGCTAATACAAGTACAATCTTTTTAGATGATTTCCCTTCGCCGTTATATGATGTGAAATTAGAGCCTATTAAGACCGAGTACAATTTAACAATGAATGAGTTTGTGTATAAAAAATGGTGGCCTGATATGAAAAAAATAGCTCAAAAGTATAATATTAAATATACTGCATTACTTGCTTTTGATTATGATGATATCAGAAGGGCTCCCTTTTCTTTTAAACAATGGGATTTTGCAAAAATGCAAGGAACAGGGAAAACCCAAAAGGGAACCTCTAACTTTTTAACCCATGATTTACTTAAAGACAATCATGAGTTAGGATTTCATGGTTATAATCACGTTTCGTTATTAAAAGAAGAATGGGAAAATCCAGAAGAAATATTTTTTTCCTTGAAGGCAACTAAGAAAAAATGGTTAGTTAATAATTTTGGAGATTTTCCAGTGAGCTATGTACCCCCTTCTAATTATATAGATCCTTATGGGATAGTTCAGTTAAAAAAAGGAATGCCTTCTTTAAAATATTTTGCAAGTTTGTATTTAGGTGATAAAAAAGAAGGAGGAGACAGAGAATTTGATTTTGAACCCTTTCACAAAGATTTATTTGATTATCCAAGGATATCGAGTGGTTTTTATTTTAATGATGAAAAGTATTATAATATTTTTTCTACCTATTTGTACACTGGTGTCTGGACTCATTTCGTCCATCCAGACGACGTTTTTCAGATTGGGAATGCTAAAGAAAAGAAAAAGAAAAAATATCATTATGAATTAAGAAACGATTTAGGATTAAATTGGAAAAAAGGAAAAAAAACATTATACAGCACTTTTGATGATTTTTTGACAGAGTTTAAAGAAATTTATCCGCAAAGTGAGTTTTATACAGTAAAAAATGCAGCCCCCATAGTAATGAAATGGAGAGGGGCTAATTATAAACATATAGCTAAAGAAGAAAGTTATACAGTTCAAGAAGAAACAAATTTATTTACAGAAGAAGGGAATACTTGGGGGGTTTATTTTGATGAATTAACACAGAAGAATAAAGAAGAATTAGCTCGCCAATCCAAAAAATATAGTATAACAGATTTTATGGGAGGTAAATTAGTTTCTCTCAAATCTAGTAATAGATTGTCGTTTACGCTTGAGAAAAAAACAATAGATGAGGATCTTATTTATGATAAAGTATGGGAAGAATATAAACTGTTTGAAAAAAACAGAGGCCTTTTTCTTTCAGGTAAATTAGGCGTAGAAGATTATTATAAAAAACTAGAAGAAGAAAAAAGACATTTGTTGGCCTTAATGATGAGTCAACCTAAAATTAATTATGCTATCTGGAATAAATATGCTACCTATATGTCTTGGGAGGGTAAAGGTGACGAAGTTTGGGGGCTATTAGAAAAACATTGTGATAAGTACCCCTCTAAACACAATATTAATTATTCTTTTGAATTGTCAAATATACTAGGGTATTCGTCTGAAGAATTACATACAAAATGGATATGCAATCAGTATCAATGGAATAACGAAAAATTATCTGTATTGAAAGAATATTTATCTATTATTTCTGCATCAGAGGATTATGATGAAATTAAAAAAGTATTATTTAAAATATTTCAGTTAGAACCTAATTGCGAAAACCAAGAAGCGTATGTTTATCATGCTCTTGTATACGCAAAAGAAGAAGCTTTTAAATATTTGAATACACTAGATCCAGCTACTACTCATTTTAATGAAAATTTAGTCTCAGATATTAGCTGGAGTTACGTTAATGAAAATGAAGATTACCAAAATGCTATTAATTGGTCAGAGTTTACATCCTTAATAAGTCCAGATACTCGTTTGTCATGGATGTTTGAACTAAGGCAGTATGTAGAACTTGAACAGTATTATCGTAAATATATAAGCCAAAATCCAAATGATGAAGCTATGAAACAAAGAATGTTTCAGATATATGAAGTACTAGGGAAGTATGATGAAGCATGTGGTGTATTATTACAAATAAAAGATCAAAAAATATTTGAAGAAATAAAAGAACACCTAAATCAACAAATTCTTTATTTTGATATAGAAACACAGGAAGAATTGATTCGTAAATACCCCACTATTTTTACAGCCATCAACAAAGAAAAAATTCAAATAAAATTAAAAGATTTGTATGGAGATTATCTAGATGCAAACTCTACTTTGAGCTATTTTGTAAATAAAAAGACCAATTTTCAAAACTATATAAAATACGGTCATTTTGATAAGCAAAAAAATTCACATGATTTTTTTGTTAAACATAAAGAGTTGTATAGTGGTACAGATCAAACAACTAATAATTTAGCTACCATATTAGAATTTGCCTACGAGTTTAAAAGAAAACAGTCTGACCAGATCAATAAGTTTTTTTATACCTACGGATTAGGTTTAGAAAAAGATTGGAGTGGTAAGTTGTATTACAATGCAAAAGGAGGAATTAATATAATAACCAAGAAGTACAATTTAAGTACAAATTTAGACTATGCCCCTGCTAATTTTTGGGAGGCTTACCGCGAAAATATATATCAATTACAATGGAATGCAGCCTATAACAGATATTTTGAATTTTTAGAGCTAGATACCTACTTCGTAACAGATTATTATCCTAGTCCTTCAAATCTTAATTTTACCTTAAGCTCTAGAATAAAAACAGCTTCAAATAAAGAAAAAAAATGGAAAGTAGTTCCGTACTTAGAAGGGTTATGTCAGTTTGCAAATATTGATGAAAGAGTAAGAGTAGCTCCTGTTTACCTAATTAGGAATAGATACTTTGGAGGGGCAGGTATAGAAACTAATTTTGGAGATGATTATTCTAAATTTAAATTATATACTTCAGGAGCGTATTATTTTGATTCCTTTGAAGATAATTTTATGAATTTTAGAGTAAATACTCATTATAAGGTAATGAAAAACAGTTACTTAAAAGTTTCGGCTGATATTAATTTTCAGTCTAAATACAATTTTAATACCTTTGGATTGGGATATAAGTATATATTTTAAGAAAAGGAGCTGTCCGAAAAGGAATCACCTAATATTTAGTTTATCATTTCAATGCTAAATTGTGGTCTTTTTGGACAGCTTCATAAATGATTACTTTTTGGAATTTAATTGCCAATTTTTATCATAAGAAACAAAGAAACTAATCCAGATGTTCCTAGAAAGCCTCATAATAATAGGCATAAAAAGAATAAGAGTTAAACTAATGCCTATAAAAGCTGTTTTTAGACTCGTTTTTATAAATACGTAACAAATGATAAATGCAGCTACGCCAAATGCAACACCTAGAGCGTAACTAACATACATGGAACCATAAAAAAATGAAGGTTCCATTGAGTACTGCAATCCACAGTGTGAACAATGTTCATTCATTTTTATTGTATACTTTGGGTTAAACAGGTTGCTTGATTTATACATGCTTTCTTGTTGACATTTAGGACAACTTCCTGTTAAAATGCTATTGATTTTCAATCCTTTTTTTAACATTTGCAAAAATTTTTTTATCAAAGGTAGTTTTTTTTACGCTTTTGAATATATAATTTAATTAACATTTTATGCTAAATATTCACAATTTATCAATTTCTTTTGGAGGAACTTTTTTGTTTGAAGAAGTAACTTTTAGACTAGGCGCGGGGGATCGCGTTGGATTAGTAGGAAAAAATGGAGCAGGAAAGTCTACTCTGTTAAAAATTCTTTCAGGGGATTTTAAACCTGATTCTGGAGATATAGCAACAGAAAAAGACGTACAAATAGGTTTCTTGCGCCAAGATATTGATTTTGTGAAAGGAAGAACGGTACTTGAAGAAGCCTATATGGCTTTTGAAGATATTAAAAGAACAGAATTTGAAATAGATAGAATTAATCAAGAATTAATTACTCGTACTGATTATGAAAGTGAATTGTAT
Source organism: Flavobacterium columnare (assembly GCF_014844295.1). Taxonomy (NCBI): domain Bacteria; kingdom Pseudomonadati; phylum Bacteroidota; class Flavobacteriia; order Flavobacteriales; family Flavobacteriaceae; genus Flavobacterium; species Flavobacterium columnare. The sequence goes on along the minus strand of NZ_CP054494.1, from coordinate 1,000,526 downwards.
GTAGAGCTAATAGAAAAATTAAGCGATTTACAACACCGCTATGAAATACTAGGAGGATACAGCTATGTAGGCCAAGCAGAAAGAGTTTTATTAGGACTTGGTTTTAAAAGAGAAGATTTTAATAGCCAAACAGATACCTTTTCTGGAGGTTGGCGTATGCGTATCGAATTGGCTAAATTATTATTGCAAACGAATGATATTTTATTATTAGACGAACCTACTAATCACTTGGATATAGAAAGCATTATCTGGTTAGAAAATTTTCTAAAAACTTTTCCAGGAGTAGTAGTTATTGTATCGCATGATAAAATGTTTTTAGATAATGTAACCAATAGAACCATAGAAATTTCACTAGGAAAAATATACGATTATAATAAGCCATATACACAGTATTTAGAACTTAGAGAAGAAATTCGTGAAAAACAGTTGCAAACCCAAAAAAACCAACTCAAAAAAGTAGAAGAAACAGAAAAATTAATTGAAAAATTCCGTGCCAAAGCCACTAAAGCATCCATGGCTCAATCTCTTATCAAAAAGTTGGATAAAATGGAGGTTATTGAAGTAGATGAAGATGATAATTCTGTTATGAGTATTTCATTCCCTATTTCGGTAGTTCCTGGCCGTGTAGTTGTAGAAGCAGATAAGGTTACAAAAGCATACGGCGAAAAAACAATTCTAAAAGATATTTCTTTAAATATAGAACGCGGAAGTAAGATTGCTTTTGTTGGACAAAATGGACAAGGAAAATCCACTTTTATAAAAGCAATTGTCAATGAATTCCCTTATGAAGGAATCATTAAATTAGGACATAATGTACAATTAGGCTATTTTGCCCAAAATCAAGCAGAGTACTTAGACGGTGAAAAAACTCTTTTAGATACAATGATTGATGCTGCTACAGACTCGAATCGTTCCAAGGTACGCGACATGCTAGGTGCTTTTTTATTTCGGGGTGATGATGTAGAAAAAAAAGTAAAAATACTTTCAGGGGGAGAAAGAAATCGCTTAGCATTGTGTAAGCTATTGCTACAGCCTTTTAATGTGTTAGTGATGGACGAACCCACCAATCATTTAGATATTAAGTCTAAAAACGTGTTAAAAGCAGCTTTACAAAAGTTTGAAGGAACATTGTTGTTAGTTTCTCACGATCGTGATTTTTTACAAGGAATGGCCAATACCGTGTATGAGTTCAAAGATCAAAAAATTAAAGAGTATTTAGGCGATATCAATTTCTTTTTAGAACAACGCAACGTAGATAATTTCCGTGAAGTCGAGAAAAAAGATGAAATCAAACCCGATTCAAGTTTCAATACCCAAACTAAAAATCTGAGCTACGAAGAGCAAAAAGCAAAAAAAGCGTTACAAAATAAACTGTCGAAAATAGAAAGCCAAATTCAAGAATTAGAAAAAAAAATACAAAAAGAGGATCTTGCATTAGCCGAAAACTACGAAAAATTATCGAAAGACACTTCTTTTTTTGCTGCTTATGAAAACAAGAAAAAAGAACTAGATAAGCTAATGATAGATTGGGAAAATATACAAATAGAACTAGAAGGGTAGTTCTTTAATTTTCAGTAAGCAATAGACTGTTTTTATAACGGAAATATTGCTTACTGTTAACTACTTAAAAGGATGGCGTTGTTGCCATGAAATTTGAGGTTCTAAACGAGCAAATATTTTATGAATAAAACGATTGATAATCGTATTTCTATGATAAATAAAACCAGACATTACAACCGGTTTTGCTCCTATAGAACTTTTGATCTCCAAAGCTGTTCTGCCAAAAATAATCTTCTTAAACTGATTTCTAATGCCAAATTCAGTCATGTTGTACAGCATATTTAAATACAACATATTTTCTTTTTGAACAGATTCATCATATCCCAAAAAATAGGTTTCCAGTAACTCACCATTTAAAAGTAAGGTGTGAAAACCAATTAAATTATCATTCAAAAAATACCCCGTTAGTTTAAAACCATCACCACATTGTTTTTTGAAAGTATAAAAGTGATGTTTTGACAAGAAAAATGTGTTAAAAGGAGCGTTTTTAGCTACATGATGATAAAGAGCATATATTCTTTCTTCATGTATTTTAATTTCTTCTAATGATAATTCGTGGGCAACAATACCTTCAAACTTTTTATGTGAACGTTTGTATTGATCTCGGTATTTTTTTGATAAAACAGCTATATAATCTTCTTTTGTTTTCCACTCTGGATTTAACTCAAAAATCATGTTAGGCTGAATGTTAAATTCAAAAATATTCTTAAAATAATATTTTTTTAACTCATTGCTACAATCGTCATAAAAATCTTTAAAAGTAACGATGTGTATATTGATATTTTGTTTTTTAAAATATAAGATCAAATGATTTGCACATTCTTGTAAAATTTGACTAATAGTAGAAAAATTCATCTTTTTGCTAAACGCATACCCATTTTGTCCCGTAATCATATTATTACCAATAAATAGCACATTAGAAGCAAAATGGCGAAGCAAAAAATTTCTTGTGTAAACTCTAAGACACTTATCTCGATCACCAAATGAAGATAATTGTTGTGATTGAATATATTGAGCTAAGGCAACACCTATCTGTTGATCCTTTTCGTAAATAGCTATGTAAAAACACTGCATATTAACAGGCGAAGACTCTTCTAAAACAGATAGATAAGGTGTTTGTAAAAAAACATTGTCCTTCGCAATCGTATTCCATGTAACAGGAAGATCTTGGATTGCCTCGTGTATAGTAAACGTAATTGATTCCAAAATAAAAAAATAATCGCCTAAATATAAGGCGATTGTTTTATAAATAAATGTTAATGTTTTATAGCCTCCCCTAAATTTTATTCCTGATAATAAATGGAGGTACAATTCAATACCCTGTGTTATAACAATATTTTTATTAATAGTTAAACGTTTAGAGTCTTAAATAAGAACACCAACCCAATGTACCCCAGATTATGTGTTAGTCTTTGTGGTAAAAATGAAAGGGCAAAGAAAGTAAAAAGGTACTAAAAATTTGTCCCACAGCTATAGTCTTGCTATATTGAGGATGAAGGTGTTCTAAAAGTTGAATTCATAATCATACTTGACTTTTCTTTCCATAAAAATACCCCCAAATAGTATCTAACTTTTTGGGGGCAGTGCACTTTTGGACGGCCTCAGATTCAAAGTCATTTTTATATGTAATAAACTTCTAATGTGTAATCTGGGTTTAATTACCCTTTGAAAGGAAATTATAACTTTTCTGGTGAGAGCCTATTTTAATATGTCTTACGGTCTTATAAGTTTGATCCACTAAGTTGTGTTAAATTTGTCTGTACCATGATGAATAACAGTATTTCTGTTTATAAAATTTTCAAAATTATTTTGACATTAATTGCTTAATGAATTCGATAATAAATTAAAGCACGGAGGACTAATATCTGTTGAAGTAAAGCTTGGATTAGCAAACTTAGAATTTAAATTAGAGGAAGTCCCTATAATAAATGAAAAATAGCCTGTATAACTTGAGCCGTTCCAATTAGCATACAGATTATTAATCCCGTCAGGACAATAAAAAATATTATCATTAAAATTTAAATTAGGTTGATTTAATTCAGCATAAACTAAATTACTGTTTGAATTTGTGTGAAAAATGTTATTTTTTATGATAGAGTTTTCACTATAAGATAAGTACAATTCTCCGTTGCCAGAACTGGTAAAATCGTTTGAAAAACAAGTGTTATTTATAATGATAGAATTAGTAACCTTACCGGATCCATTTGGATAATCAAAACCTCCTAATGCAATTGCACAAACTTGATTATTATGAAATATATTATTACGAATTACAATTCCATCAGTAGTTTTACCAATATTTTCACAACCAATTTCAATCCCATATCCATTATGATGTGATTCGTTATTTTCAACGGTAATTTTTTTGCCGCCATCTATATAAATTCCACCAGATGTAGCAGAAGACGAAACGCAATTATAAATGGTATTATTTTTTACCAAACCATTTCTTGCTTGATCATTCTTAGGAAAAGGGCACGTGCCTTCATACCCAATTACGTCAATCCCAATATTCGTTAAATCGTGAATAGTATTATTCATAACCTTAAAATTATCAACATTACCATTAATTGCAATTCCCTCGCTATACCCAAGTCTACAATTGAATAATTGATTGTTTTCTATTACTAAATTACGTATTGCTTTAGTAGGATTGGTACCATAAACAATAATTCCTTGTGCATTAGTTGATGCGTTTACAGGAGCACTTGGATTGGAAGAAAAATGAATATCATGAATTATACAATTTTTGATAGTTATTTCATTACACAAGCCTTCTATTAAAATACCTTGGGCATCATTTTGGATGTTATTTCTTAATTCTAAACCATCTATTGTAATAGCGTTTTTGTTTAAAATAGAGATGATAGAATTTTTATTGGCAATACCCGTTGCATCAATAATAGGAAGGGTAGAAGTTTGGTTTTTAATCGTAATATTATTAACTGGAATTTGAATTTTTTCATTGTAAACGCCACTATCAACATTTAAGGTGCTATTAGCGCGCATATTATTTAAACTATGTTGAATCGTTTTCCAAGGGAAATCTATCGTTCCAGGATTGGCATCATTACCTCTTGGCGATACATAATAACTAGTTGGAGAAGTACAATGATTAGCCTGATACAAACGATTAACGATACAAACGATTATTATTAGGGCAAACAATGGTATTAATATTCTTTTCATTTTTTTTGTTTAAGGTGAAAAAATACGGTTAAATCTTTATCAATGTTCTGTCGTCTTAGTGATGATGGCAGAACCCGTTAGCTTTTTGTTCTTATTAAAGATAGTAGTTTGTAAGTACAAAATCAAATTTCAATTAAGCTGAAATGTAATAAAGTAGACGTTTGTCAACAAAAACCTTAGAAGGGGGGATCAAACGCTATTTTGTAAAAATATTAAAATGATTGGCATGGCCTCAAAAAAAATAAAAATAAGAGAAATAAAATAAAAGGTTTTAACCACAATTATACATTGAAAAATTTACAGATAAAATAATTTTAAATTTTATAATAAGAAGAAGAGTAATGTCTCCTGTAATAAAAATGTGTGCCAGAGGATTGCATTGCCCCCAAAAAGTTAGATACCATTTGGGTACACTTTTATAGCTCGTTGATTTCTTTTTCGGATAGTCCAGTTAGCTTTATTATATCAGGAATTGAAAGCCCCATCGTTTTTGCTTGCTTAGCAATTTTAATTTTTTCTTCAATTTTTCCTTGAATCTTTCCTTCTTCTTTACCGTCGTCAAAAGCCGTGTCAATAATACTTTTTAGGTCTCTGTACACTTTTAAACTACTTTCGTATTTATCTAATTCCCATTGTCCAAAATTAGCCAATTCGGCTTTTTCAAAGGCTTGAGTAAAAACCTCATCTTTGAAAATGGTAGGTATATTTTGGAAGTCTTCTAGGTTTTTAATAAAATACAACCACTTGTCTAAACGGGAGTTTAAGTCAGTTTCCTGTTTTTTAAAGTTGGGCATTTCCAAATAAATATAGGTCAGTTTATCATAAAAAACCTTTCCATTTTGGTTTTTTAGTTTAATGGTGTGTACGACTTCGCTTTTTTCGGGTTCAGATTCGTAATCGTCAAAAGTAAAATCTAAAATACCTATGCAGTAAACGGATTTGAGGTGATAGTTCCATTCTCCTTTTTCGGCTTGTTCTCTAATAGGAAAAGTGGCGTAATAAATGGTTCGTTCTTTAAAGAAATTTTGTTTTGCTTTTTGTAGTTCTACGATGAATTTTTCGCCTTTTTCATTTTGGCAATAGATGTCGTATATGGCTTTTCTGTCGAGGTCGGTAATTCCGAGTTGCTCGGTGTTTTTAAAAGAAAGTTCTTTAATTTGGTCGTGTTGAGGCAATAGTGTATTAAGGAAGTCTATGAGCAAATTTTTGCTGGCTTCTTCCCCAAATATTTTTTTAAATCCAAAGTCGGTAAACGGATTGATGTATTTAGCCTTCATGATTCCAAATGGTTTGATGATTCAAATTTACAAAAAATATTTGACAGAGTGTTTTTAGCTGTCATATAGACAAACGACTAATAGAACTAGATTTTCAGTAGTTTTATGAAAGACTATTTTTAATAGAAATACTAAAAATAAATATTATGATCACAAAAACGTCGAAAAAAATAAGGAGAAATAAAAACTTTATTTACTCAAACAAGAAGTTTATTTTAAATTTATTGAATTTTGAATGGAGCATTTCATTATTGAGTCAGTAAGTATTTTTTACCCCAGATTACGCATTAGAAAAACTAATTTTTACAACTCATTGAAATAAAAATTTTTAATTTTTATCAATTCTAGTTCTTAAAAAAATAAAGTATTGGTAATCAATATTTTTTTTAAAATTCTCTAATGCGTAATTTGGATTTGATAATTATACGCGTTGTATAGTGAATATGATGTTCTTTTTTATTTGTAAAACCTACTTATTAAAGTAGGTTTGAGTAATTTTAGGATTCTAGTAAAATAACACTAATAGATAAAAGGAATTTACCTATTTAATTTTTAAAATTCGATGAACAGATATACAAAAATAGAAAGGATAAGCTTAAAGTATAGGGATCTCTTTTTCAAATGCAGAGCCAAAAGAAATGAATGAATCAGTACTTCCAACACCCTCAATAATATGAATTTTTTCGTATAAAATTTTCCTAAACTCTTCATTGTTAGTAGCTACAATTTTTAAAAATAAAGCATATTTGCCAGACACAAAATGACATTCTACAACTTCTGGAATCTCTTTTAGTCTTTCAGCAATAGAATAAGAATAACGAGCTTCTTTAGTAGCAATTCCTGTATAGGTAATAGTTTCGTAGCCCATAGCTTTTGCATCAAGCTTAATAGAAAAACCTTTGATAATACCTGCTTCTTGCATTTTCTTGATTCGTTGGTGAACTAATGAATTAGAAATGTTTAATTCCTTAGCCAATTCAGAATAGGCAAAACGACCATCTAAACTTAGCTTTTCAATTATTTTTTTGTTGATATAATCTATTATTTTATTTAACCCCTGTGACATTTTTATCCTTTTTAAAGTTTGGTATTAATGAGAAAATAAGTAAAAAAATAATATTGATCTTTTTGCCTATTTTATATTGTTTTTAAAATGTTAAATTAACACAATTAAGAGTCTATAAAAGTCAAATTTTAATAAATTTACTTAGATGTTGTAAATATACTTATAAATATACTAATTTTGTGTCACATTAAAAGAAAACAACACCATGGATAAAGATCAATTATTGTCAAAATTATGGGAGCAATACATCGCTATTACTCCATCTGCTCAAAAAATTCACGCATTATTAGCTGCTGAAGGAGAAATAATAGGAAATGACCATATTGCTATTCGTACATACGATGATAAACGTGTCGATATTTCGGTTTTAGAAAAACCTTTTTTAAAAGCAGGTTATGAGCCAAAAGGCGAATATGTTTTTGAATCTAAAAAATTATTTGCAAAACATTATGAACACGCTACAGATAAAAGCGCACCACGCGTTTTTATTTCACAATTAGAATTAGCTAAATGTTCAGAATCATTACAAAAAACGGTAAAAGAAACTTTAGACGCTTGTGACCAATCAGTGTTTCAAAAAGAAGATTTAATTTTAAGTGGCGCTGTATGGAATAATTCTTCTAATGCAACCTATTCCGCTTTATTAGAAGAATCGGAATATGCAGCGTGGATGTATATTTATGGTTTCCGCGCTAATCACTTTACAATTAATGTGAATGCCTTGACCCAATTTCCGACATTACAGTCTTTAAACCAATTTTTAAAAGACAATGGTTGGAAATTAAATACTTCTGGTGGTGAAATTAAGGGAACTCCTGCTGAACTATTAGAACAATCAAGCACATTAGCTGATTTATATACAGTAAACTTTGATGAAGGAGCTAAAGAAATACCTTCTTGCTATTATGAATTTGCGTTGCGTTATCCAATGGCTAATGGAGAGCTTTATTCAGGATTTATAGCTGCTTCAGCAGATAAAATTTTTGAAAGTACAGACGTGAAACTTCAAAATGAAGCAAAATAAGTTTTTATATAAAAAATAATACAGAGTTCTCTTGTGAAAATAAGAGAACTCTTTTTGTTTTAAAACAAAAAATTAAAAGAAACTAGCATGATTAAAAAAATTTTCTTATTGCTCATTTCTCTAACAGCAGGCGCGCAAACTATTCAAATAAAAAACGAAAAAGTAACTATAGATGGCGTTCCAGTTCTTCAGCTAAAAGTAATATCCAATCGCTTCAAATATGATCTATATGATCTGAATAATAATTTGATGCTTCATGCGAAAATGATACCTTGTAGAGGTTGTAAAGAAATAAATGAAATTCAATTTGAATTGATTAGCCCTAACTACTCAGATGTAAAAAGATTAAAAGTTTTAGAAGAATCCTTTAGTCGTTCCAGAGAATTTATCAAGATGCTATGTCAGTACCATGTATTGAATCAAAAAGGACTTGATTTAGAACGTCTTTTTACAATAGATGAAGAAAGATTAAAGTTAGAACCCGTTGAAACGAAACCAATTGAAGAAAACATAAGTACTAAAGAATTTAAAATCGTAGCAAATGACTTACTCGTTCACGGAGAAAAAGTTGGTTTTTTTGAACAGAAACAAGAAAGTCTAAAATGTAAAAATTATCAACTAAATTATATTAAATACATCCTATTTGATTTAGATCGCAATTTAATTGCTTCTTATTGCACAATAGAAGATACCGCTCCCTATGGACATCCTGATTTCTTCAGGATTTCAGAAGCTTTGCAAATCGATCGATTAGTCGTTCGAAACGGTGTGAATTATGTATATGACACACTGCCAAAAGAAGTAATAATGCAATTTTTAGCGACAAAGGCTTTTCAACAGAATTATCATTTGGGACATTTTATCAATAGGAACTATTCCCCTGTTTTGACCGATTCAGAACAAAATGAAGAAGTGAAATATATTGACAAAAGTTCTAAATATTTCTTGTGTAGACATGAAGATATTGTGGGAATAGGGACTTTTGATCTAGTAAAAGGATTTAATGATGACCCTAGTTTTAAGACTGGTAAACAACACATTTACTTTAAACCATTAGATACGGATTTGAAACCCTATGTTATTCATGGAAAATATGATGAAAAAGTAATTATAGAAAATCATTACGAATCCAATGCCTACATTGCTTTTGATGTAGTTAATAAAGATGTTTTTGAAATTTTTGAAACGATACAAAGTGCACAAGAATTAAGACCCGATTGGTCTGTATTTAGAAAAATAGTATATGAAAATCAAAAATTTTATATTGCATTAGATTTTAAACAATTCATCATAAAAGACAAAAGAAAAAATAAAGGCGTTCGGTTATCCAATAAAAAGAATAGAGCAACAAAACAAATCTTAAAATACTTAGATATAGATCCTGAAATTTTGAAAAAGTATGAATTAAAGCATTTAGATGAATTAATTCAGATCATTTCCGTAGCCAAGTAAATTCTTTTATTAATTTAGTTTTCAAATTATTAAAATACACTAAATCTGTTATGGCACAACGCAAAATCTTTATTTTCGATTTCGATAGTACTTTTATACAAGTAGAAGCACTCGATGAATTGTGTACTATTATTCATGGAGAAACACCTATAGCCGAAACAGTTCTAAAAACCATTCAAGAAATAACCAATCAAGGAATGGAAGGACGTATTACCTTAAAAGAATCGTTATCAAAACGAATTCATTTATTACAAGCACATCGAGATCATCTAGAAGAATTAATAAAAAAATTAAAAGATAAAATTTCCACATCTGTTATTCAAAATAAAAACTTCTTTAAACTACACAGCGAAGAAGTGTACGTTATATCAAACGGATTCAAAGAAATAATAGTACCTATTGTCCAAGAGTTTGGAATAAAACCCGAAAATGTATTAGCAAATACCTTCGTTTTTGATCATCAAGGAAATATAGTAGGATTTGATGAAAAAGAAGAACTGTGTGAAAATAAAGGAAAAGCATTAAAAATTCAATCCTTAAAGTTAGAAGGAGAAGTAATCATGATAGGTGATGGCTATACCGATTACGAAACACTACAATACGGAGTAGTATCTAAATTTTATGCTTTTACCGAAAATATAAAACGTCAAGTAGTATTAGATTTAGCAGAAAAAGTAGCTCCCTCTTTAGATGAGATCTTATACGATTTGTCCGTAAAAGCGTCCGTTTCTTATCCTAAGAATAGAATACAAGTCTTACTATTAGAAAACATTCACCCAGACGCAGTTGCTCAATTCGAACGCGAAGGGTATCAAGTTACCAGTTTAAAAGGATCACTATCAGAAGAGGAGTTGTGTGAACAGATTAAGGAGGTATCCATACTCGGAATTCGTTCTAAGACAACCGTATCAGCACGTGTTTTAGAAAACGCCCATAAACTGCATGCAATTGGTACTTTTTGTATAGGAACCAATCAAGTAAACCTACAAGTTTGTAGTCAAAAAGGAATAGCTGTTTTTAATGCCCCTTATAGTAATACACGTTCAGTCGTAGAACTAGCAATAGGAGAAATGATCATGCTAATGCGTGCTACTTTTGAAAAAAGTCAAAAAATGCACCAAGGAATTTGGGATAAGTCGGCTAATGGTAGTGTAGAAATTAGAGGGAAAAAATTAGGAATTGTTGGATATGGTAGTATTGGATCTCAACTTTCTATTTTAGCTGAAGCCCTAGGAATGCAAGTCTACTTTTATGATGTGGTAGATAAACTAGCTTTAGGAAATGCTAAAAAATGCGCATCGTTACAAGAACTGTTGGCAGTGGCAGATGTGGTGTCTTTGCATGTTGATGGAAGAGAAAATAATGAACAACTGATGGATGCAAACGCATTTAGTGCGATGAAAAATGGAGTAGTATTCTTAAATTTGTCCCGCGGACATATAGTAGATATGGATGCACTAATTGTTAATTTAGATAGTGGTAAGATAAGAGGGGCAGCTATAGATGTTTTTCCTTATGAACCTAAAAATAATGATGAGGTATTCCTCTCCGCCCTGCGTGGAAGAGATAATGTCATACTAACACCACATATAGGAGGTAGTACAGAAGAAGCCCAACACGATATAGGAAATTATGTGTCAAGAAAAATAATACAGTATATCAATACAGGAACTACTTTTGGAAGCGTTAATTTGCCCGAAATTCAATTACCTGAATTTGATAATGCCCATCGAGTAATGCACATACACGAAAACGTCAAAGGGATATTGGCACAAATTAATACAATATTTTCCAATGCAAATTGCAACATTTTAGGACAATATTTAAAAACAAATGAACAAATAGGGTACGTAATTACAGATGTAGATAGTTTTTATGATCCAGATTTAGAAAAACAATTAAAAATGATACCCAATACAATACGATATAGAATCTTGTATTAATCATTAAAAACATAACGTATCAAAAGAAATTAAAAATTTCTGTTTAAAAAGAATTAAAAAGTGAGCATGAAATTAGATGTTTTAGAACAATCATTACAAGGAAAGTTATACCATGATACAACCATGCGTACACTGTATGCCACAGATGCTAGTGCATACCGTGAAATGCCTATGGCTGTTGCGGTGCCAGAATCAAAAGAAGATATAAAGAAAATAATAGATTTTGCTCGTACAAATAAACTAAGTGTTATACCACGCGCTGCAGGAACTTCCTTAGCAGGTCAAGTCGTTGGGCAAGGTATTGTGGTAGATATATCCCAAAAATTTACATCTATTTTAAGTGTCAACAAAGAAGAAAAATCAGCCTGGGTACAACCAGGAGTCATTCGAGATGAACTTAATTTAGATCTAAAAAAATACGGTTTATTTTTTGGACCCGAGACATCCACCAGTAATCGTTGTATGATTGGAGGAATGGTAGGGAATAACGCTTGTGGTGCTCGTTCAGTCGTCTATGGTTCTACTCGTGAACATTTATTAGAAATCAAAGGATATTTAGCAGATGGGAATGAGGTTACTTTTGGAGAATTAACCAATGAAGAGTTTGAAGCTAAGTGTCAAGGTATAAATGTTGTAAGTGAATTAGAACAAAAAATTTATTTGCAAGCCAAAGAAATACTATCTAACCCCGTAAACCAAGAATTGTTTAATGCCAATTATCCCAAAAAAACAATTCCAAGGCGTAATACAGGATATGCTTTAGATTTATTAGCTGATACAGCACCTTTTGGAAACTTTCAAGAAAAATTTAATTTCTGTAAACTCATTGCAGGTTCGGAAGGAACTCTATTTTTTGCTACAGAAATCAAGTTAAACTTAGTGGATGCCTTAAAACCTAAAGCGGGTTTGGTGTGTGTGCACTGCGATAGTATCAATGCTTCTTTAAAGGCTAATTTAATTGCATTAGAATACAATCCAGATAGTGTAGAGTTAATCGACCATTATATTCTAGACTGTACCAAAGAAAATATAGAACAAAGTAAAAATCGTTTCTTTGTTCAAGGCGATCCTAAAGCTATTTTAGTAGTAGAATTTCTTCGTGATACAGTAGAAGAAATTCAGGAAACAGCTCAAAAAATGGAAGAGCAGATGCGAGCAGCAGGCTTAGGTTATCATTTTCCAATTGTTTATGGAGAAGATACAAATAAAGTATGGAATCTTCGTAAAGCAGGTTTAGGACTTTTGTCTAATATTCCAGGAGATGCTAAAGCCGTAGCCGTGATAGAAGATACGGCAGTAGCTGTAGAAGATTTGCCTGATTTTATTGAAGAATTCAACAAAATTTTAGAAAGCAGGAATCTATTTTGCGTACATTATGCGCATGCCGCTACGGGCGAATTGCATTTGCGTCCTATTATAGATCTGAAGACACAAGAAGGAACAAATATGTTCCGAACGATAGCAACAGATATTGCATATTTGGTAAAAAAATACAAAGGTTCATTAAGTGGAGAGCATGGAGATGGACGGTTACGAGGCGAATTTATTCCATTCATGTTAGGTGAAGATATTTATCAAATGTTTATTCAAGTAAAAAATACCTGGGATCCTTGGGGAGTTTTCAATCCAGGTAAAATTGTTAATACACCTCCCATGGATACTTCGTTGCGTTACCAAGTAGGACAAGTAACACCAATGCCAGAAACATATTTTGACTTTTCAGAGTTAAATGGATTTGTGCGTTCCGCAGAAATGTGTAACGGTTCTGGAGATTGTCGTAAAACCGAAAAAAGCGGAGGAACCATGTGTCCTAGTTATATGGCCACTCGTAACGAAAAACATACCACAAGAGCAAGAGCTAATATTTTACGAGAAACCATCACACATTCTAAAAAAATAAATCCATTTGATCACGAAGAAATAATAGATGTTTTAGACTTATGTTTGAGTTGTAAAGGATGTAAATCAGAATGTCCTTCAAATGTAGATATGGCTAAGTTAAAAGCAGAAGCCCTGCAACAGTATCATGATAAAAATGGAATAAAATTTCGTTCTAAATTAATAGGTCATACGCCACGAGTAAACAAAATGTTTGCTCAAGTACCCTTTTTGTATAATTTGTCAACCAAAGGATTTTTAGGAACCCTAGTAAAGAAAACAACAGGATTTGCTACAGAACGCTCCCTTCCTGAAATGTATAAAATAACCTTTGAAAAATGGATAGCTAAATTTAATCAAGAAGGAACTTTTGAAAACGGAGAAGTTTATCTATATAGTGATGAATTTTTAAATTATTTTGATGTAACTATTGGGCAAACAGCTGTTAAATTATTAAATAAATTAGGTTATAAAGTTATCGTTCCATCAATAGGAATCAGCGGTAGAACCTATTTATCGAAAGGAATGGTAAAAATTGCCCGTGAAATAGCCGAAAAAAATGTAGAAAAAGTATATGATTTGCTGCCTAAAGAGGCTGTTTTAGTAGGAATAGAACCATCTGCTATCTTAACCTTTAGAGACGAATATCCCGATTTGTGTCGAAATGATTTAAAAAATAAAGCAAAACAAATTGCTAAAAAAACTTTTTTAATAGAAGAGTTTTTAGCACAAGAAATAGAAAAAGGAAAAATAACTTCTGATCATTTTACAGATAAAGAAGAACGTGTACGTATGCACGGACACTGTTTTCAAAAAGCCTTATCTTCCTTAGTACCCTTGAAACAAATATTGTCATTACCTAAAAATTATACAGTTTTAAATATACCAAGTGGCTGCTGTGGTATGGCAGGTTCATTTGGATATGAAAAAGAACATTACGAAATCTCAATGAATATCGGAGAATTGGTTTTGTTTCCAACGATTCGCCAAGAATCAAAAGAAACAATTATTTCGGCATCAGGAACAAGCTGTCGTCATCAAATTGCAGATGGAACTGGTAGGCAAGCGCAGCATCCAGTAGAGATTTTATATAAAGCACTGAAATAAAAATAGAGTAATTATAAAACGAAGAAGGTGTCTGAAAAGGGTGAAATGACAAGGTTACAACCTTTTCGGACAAGCCTCTTTCTTCAAAAAGAATTAAGGCAATAGTACTTCAATAAAACACAAAACAGGTTAAAGCCCAAATGAATCTAAATAATAAGATTCGTTTGGGTTTCCTGTTTTGGAGAGTCGAAATTTATTAAGATTTCGTTTGTTGAAGTGTTTGTTGTTTAGAATTTATTTTTGTTTAATAAGGTTAAAATAGATTTAATTTCTAAATATAGGTTTGTTTGTAATATAATATTCTGATAATGTTATTTTTGTTGAAAAAACAAACACAATGAGTAATCCCGATTTAGAAGTCTCTCAGCAATTACAACAATTATTATCACAAGTAGAAGACCGTACAAAATATTTTTTAGGATATCCAGTCTCTAAAGATTTTGATTATTCTGAACTACTCCCTTTTTTGCAATTTCCAATGAACAATTTAGGCGATCCATTTGTAAAATCAACCTATCAAGTAGATTCACGCGAAATGGAGCGAGAAGTCGTTCGTTTTTTTGCAGAACTTTTTAGAGCCAATCCTGAGAATGTCTGGGGGTATGTTACAAATGGAGGGTCAGAAGGCAATTTATACGGTTTGTATGTTGCCAGGGAATTGTATCCTAATGCTATGGTTTATTTCTCTGAGGATACTCATTATAGTATTCAAAAAAATGTAACGCTTCTTAATATGGAGTATGTCATTGTTCGTTCACAAGAAAATGGAGAGATGGACTATAAAGATCTAAAAGAAGCCATTCGTTATAATAGACATCGTCCTGTTGTAGTAGTAGCAAATATTGGGACAACTATGACAGAAGCTAAAGATCATATCCCAACGATCAAACAAATTGTTGCAGATATGGCAATTGAAAAACATTATGTTCACGCTGATGCTGCTCTAGCAGGTGGATTTGCTCCTTTCGTAGAGCCTCGTCCTGCTTTTGATTTTGTAGATGGATGTGATAGTATATCCGTAAGTGGGCATAAATTTATTGGTTCGCCTATGCCTTCAGGAGTAGTAGTGGTAAAAAAAGAAAATCGTGATAGAATAGCTAAAAAAATTGCCTATATAGGTTCTTCAGATGCTACGATTACAGGATCTAGGAATGGGCATAGTCCTTTGTTTTTATGGTATGCCATTAAAAAATTAGGTCTTGAAGGTTTTGCTTTACGGACACAACATAGTTTGCAAGTGGCAGCTTATACTGAGCAAAAATTGAACGAAATAGGTGTAAAGGCTTGGCGTAATCCTAATGCTATTACGGTTGTGTTTCCTTCCCCCTCCGTGGAGGTTTGTGCAAAATGGCAACTAGCTACTGAAAAAGGATATTCTCATATTATTTGCATGCCCAATGTTACTTTTGAGCAAATAGACGAGTTTATTTCGGATGTGTTAAGTTTAAAGTGTTGATTTGTAGTTTTTTGAAAATAAAATAAATTAAAAAAGCTAAAAGTGCTTGTAGATATCAATAAACGTTATATATTTGCACTCGAAATAGCGCGGGATAGAGCAGTAGGCAGCTCGTCGGGCTCATAACCCGAAGGTCACAGGTTCGAGTCCTGTTCCCGCTACTAAGTTGAAATGCTGAAAATACAAATCGCACAGCGCGGGATAGAGCAGTAGGCAGCTCGTCGGGCTCATAACCCGAAGGTCACAGGTTCGAGTCCTGTTCCCGCTACTAAGTTGAAATGCTGAAAATACAAATCGCACAGCGCGGGATAGAGCAGTAGGCAGCTCGTCGGGCTCATAACCCGAAGGTCACAGGTTCGAGTCCTGTTCCCGCTACTAAGTTTGAAAAGACTAAAAATACAAATCGCACAGCGCGGGATAGAGCAGTAGGCAGCTCGTCGGGCTCATAACCCGAAGGTCACAGGTTCGAGTCCTGTTCCCGCTACAAAGAAAATCCGTAACAAACTTAATTTTAAGTAGTTACGGATTTTTGATTTTTACATTTGTATTATTTATGTATTGTAAAGTTTTTTGTAAATAATAAAACAAGTTTATTTTTTACTTTTTTGGTATTTCTCCGGTTTGAATAAGTTTATAAAATTCTTCCCTATTTAGTAAAAGTGTCCCTTGTTTTTCTGCCTTATCCATTTTTGATGGTCCAGCATTATCTCCACAACATAAAAAAGTTAAATTGGTTGTTACGCTCTTTGCTATATGAAAATTATTATTTTCTGCAATTTGAGTTATTTCTTTTTTATCTGTTGGCGAAAAACCAGTAAAACAAATTTCATTAAGTTTTTCTTTTTTTACTGTTAATGTATAAACAATATCCCAACCTTTTTGCTCTGTTAAATTATCTATCTCTGTTTCTGTTAGTTCAGTTTTTGAGCGAATAATTCGTATTAGTTTATCTGATAAATTCATAATTATTTTTCAAGTTTAATTATTGAATAATCGCATTTTCTATATCGTGTGTGTCAGTTTTCGGATGGAATATTACTTTACAAGAATAATTAGACCTTAACATTGCTCCAAAACTATTTTGTGAATCAACTGTACCAATTACAATAAAAGTAGTGTCATTAACTTTCGTTACTCCATCAGCACCTCCTTCAAATTCTGCCGATGCTGGGGATTTTAATTTTTCTTTGATATAAATTTGTGCGTGTGTTAAAGCATCAATTTTATCATACGATTTTACTTTGTTTTCTTCTTCATTATTGCAACCACATTTTACTACTACAAAAACTGCTACTACTACAAAGATTAGAAACGTAATTACTGCCTTTTTGGGGTCTTGCTTTTGTGTGTTTGGTTTGTAAGGATTTGATTTGTCAAACTTTTCCATTCTCTTTTTATTATTTGTTCCCAAACGTCCCCAAACAGAAGTTAGTTAAAATAATCAGCGTGGGACATTTCCTAACTGCCAGCAACGTCCGACCAAGAACGCATACGAAGAATAAGAAAGCCCACGCCTTTGCGTGTGCAACCTTTATTCTCTTCGTATCTTGTATTAACTTGGTCGGTTTTGCTGACAAGAAAGAGGACGCCGATATGTTGAATTCAATTTTTATTTCATACCACAAATATAAAACTATTTATTCATTTTACATTATAAGATTAATACTGCAATAGCAATAAAACAATTTAGTTACTGTAAGCGTATTTATGACCGATTGCAATATGTTACGCACTGCGAATTACATAGGCTTAACACACTTTTATTAAATTGTTATATATTTTGTTGTTGTTGCATAAAACATACTTGTAAGAGCTTTATTTAAAGCTATTCAACGTATATTTTCAGGTAAAAAGTGTTATATTTTTAGACTTTGTTAAAATAAAATAAACAAGACTTGAAATATCATCTAAAACACTTGTTCAGTTTAAGTAATAACCGTAATTTTCGCAGTTAAATTTTATATAAAGTAAAAGAATGAATTTAATTGAACAAGGTATTATAAATAAGTTAATTACGTTAAGTGAAGATGAAAAACAAATCACTTATTGTAACTTCCATAGACCAAGAAATTATTCAAATCCAGAAGAAAAAGTTCAAGCGGAAACTTTTATAAAATTGGTTTTACAATATGGTTATAGTTCAAGCAAAATTAAGATGTATGAAACTGTAACAATGGGAAGCGAGAAAAAAGAAGCTGACATAATAGTTTACAATGACGATGATTGCACCCAACCCCATATTTTAGTAGAATGCAAAAAAGAAGCGGTAAGTGAACAAGAATTTTTACAAGCAATAGAACAGGCTTATAGTTATGCCTATGCTTTACCAAATGATGTGAAATATGTTTGGGTAACATCAGGAGCAAAAGACGAATATTTTGAAGTTGATAAAAAGCGTAACACAAGAATTACCCAACCCGATATACCGCAATTTGGAGTAAAAATTTTAGAAACATACAAATATGTTTATGAGGCAGATGCAACTAAAAAAGTTGAGGGAAAGCAAAAGTTTTTTGATTTAAAAGTAGTTGAAGAAAACGTATTAACATCAAGATTTAAACAGGCTCACGATGCACTTTGGGCTGGAGGACAACTAAATCCATCAGAAGCTTTTGACGAATTAGATAAACTTATTTTTTGTAAAATTTGGGACGAAAGAAAACATAGATTACCTGGCGACCCTTACGATTTCCAAATAATAACGGCACACAAAGAAGAAGTGAAAAGTTGGGAAAGTTTAAGTAATGACGAATTGCGTAGAGCAATTAGAGATTTAGAAAACAAACGCCTTTTAGAAAGAGTAAATTTACTTTACGAAGAGGGACGAAAAAAAGATGCAGAAGTTTTTAGAGATAACATAAGATTAACTGCTGAAAAAATTAGAACAGTCGTTGGCTATTTACAAGATATAAATTTAGGAGATACTGATTTAGATGCGAAAGGAAGAGCATTTGAAACTTTTATGGATTCTTTTTTTCGTGGAAATTTTGGACAATATTTTACACCAAGACCAATTGTAAAATTTACTGTTGATGTTTTACCAATAAAAAACGATTCATTTGTTTTAGATACTTCTTGTGGTAGTGGTGGTTTCTTGTTGTATGCTTTAAACAAGGTAAGAGAAGAAGCAAACAGACTATATCCAAACTATAAAAGCGACACAAAACAATTTGACCGTTGGAAAAAATACTGGCACGACTTTGCAGAAAAAAATCTATACGGTATCGAAATAAACGAGCAGATAAGTAGAGCCGCAAAAATGAATATGATTATTCACGATGATGGACATACAAACGTAATTACGGAAGACGGACTTTTAAGCACAGATGAAATAGCATTAAAGACAAAAAACACAGGTTTTAAATACAATCATTTTGATTTTATTATTACCAATCCGCCTTTTGGTTCTTCTATTAAAAAAAGTGAAAAATCATATTTAAGCACTTACGATTTTGGTAAAAAAGAACCCGACTGGCTTGATGTAAAAGGCAAAACAACTATTGAAAAAAGAGAAAATCAAAATACAGAAATACTTTTTATAGAGCAATGCCACAAATTTTTAAAAGTTGGTGGTTATATGGCTATTGTATTACCTGATGGGATTTTAACAAATAGTAGTTTACAATATGTTAGAGATGGAATAGAAGATAAATTTAGAATTGTTTCAGTAGTAAGCATTCCATCAACCGCATTTAGTGCCACTGGTGCAGGAGTTAAAAGCTCTGTTTTATTTGTTAAAAAAAATAGTGTAGAACAAACTCAACATTTAAGAAATTTAAAAGCAAGTATTCAAATCAACTTAAAGCAAGAGTTTCAATATTACGAGGAATTAAAAAAGTGGGAAAAGGAAAAAACTCAAAAAATTAAAGATTTAGACGGTTTTAACAATCCTTACCCAACTATGAGTATTTACGACTTAAAAAAGACAATTGAATATAGAATTTGGAAAGAAGATATTAACGCTTTTTATTCTGAAAAGGTAAACGATTTGAAAGAGCAGTTGCAAGATGCTTTTTTAAAAGACAAACAAGTTAAATTACCTGACTATCCAATTTTTATGGCTATTGCAGAAGATATAGGCTACGATGCTACTGGTAAAAGTACAGGGCAAGGCGACGGGGATTTAGATTTGATTAAGACTGAATTGACTAAATTTATTAACGAAATAGAAAATTATTAATATGGTTTTAACAGGAATAATAGATAGGTCATTAGGTCAATTATGTTTAAGAGGTTTTGCTCCAATAAAGGAATTAGCAAGAATTTCAAAAGCCGATTATGAATATCAAAGGGATATATTAGATAAGCAACAGGCAATAATTAGCAATTTTCTTGAAACAGAAAAACATTTGTTTTTTCCCGAGGTTATTTTAAGTTTTAAATTTAAAATGAAACTTGAATTTCTTGAAAAAAATAAACAAACGCCATTACAATTTATCGAATTAGGGAAACCTTTTTCTTCTCAAAATAGAAATGTATCGTTAAAATTTACACCAAGTAAAAACTTTGATTTTAAACAAGCCGAACTTCAAATTGAGAACACTTTTTTAAATGAGTTAATTTCTAGCAATAATCACCCATTCCATAGAATAGATGGTAATCATAGACTATCAGCATCAGAAGAAACAAATTCGTCTTTTATTGATAATTTAAAAATACCTTTTTGTATAATTCTTGGACAAGAATTTTATGATGAAAACGGAGTTGTAGCAAATGAAGATTCTGAAAATTTTGATAAATCAGTACAAGTATATTTTCATAACATAAACACAAAAACGATTCCTTTAACTTCAGAAGAGAATTTAAAAGGTATTATTAATAACACCAAAAGATTTACAGATGAAGAAGTAACTGAAATTGTAAAAACTGATGGTAAATTAGTTCGCAAAATAATATCAGAAACAAAAGAATTTAGTGTTTATCCAAATGTTAAACATATTATTACTGGTAATGAAAAAACATTTACAGTTTCTTTGATTAATTTATTAATAGATTATAAAAAAGTTAGAAAAACTGGCTTGATAAGTAGAGTTCAAAACGCATTAAGTCATACCAATACAATACTTGCCGATACCGATATAAATTTCAATCCAACTATCTTATTATCATTGGTATATTATTTAACCACTATAAAAGATGCTAAACATTTTTTACTTTGGGTTAAAAATCATAGAATAGATTTTATAGAGTATATTTCAGAATACAATATTATAGACTTATTTGAAGAGTACGCAAAAAGTGAAATAAAAGTATTTGTTGCAATGCCTTTCTTTGATGGCGATGCTGATGTGGTTCAAGAGTTCAATACAATATATGATAATGCAATAAAAGAAATTGCCCAAAAACATCAAATCCGAATTTCACTTTATCCAATAATGCAAAACAAAGGTGCTACTCAAGACCAAATACAGGACATTATAAATAAAATTCAAAATTGCGGAATTTTTATTGGAGATATTAGCGATAACAATGCCAATGTATTGTACGAAACTGGCTGGGCAAGAGCATTAAATAAACACACTATTTTAGTGCGTGAAAAAGATTCTACAAAACCAAAATCTGACTATTCAAACGATACTTACCATTCATACAAAAAAAGTGCTTTAACTGTTTCTTTAACTAAAATTGTTAATGAAAACATATTAGATATTTTAAAAGCAAAATATGGTTTTGTAATTGACTAACAAAATGAAAAAAGCAACTCAAAATATAAATTCAAACAAATATTTTCTTATCAATCGTTCAGAATTGGAGGGTAGAATTGACCCACACCAATATCATTTTGAAAGAAGAAATGCTATCGAAAAGTTAAAAGCTAATAACGATATTTTAAAACTTAAACACGTTGTAAAAAACGTTAAAAAGATTACAAGTGAAATAAATTCAAATGATACTTATATTGGTTTAGAAAACATAGAAAGTAATACAGGAGAATACATTGTAACCAACGACAAGCAGAGTATTAGTAGTGCAGGAGTCTTTAAGAAAGGGCAAATTTTATTTCCTAAATTAAGACCATATCTAAACAAAGTATATTTAGCAGAATTTGACGGACTTTGTTCTACAGAATTTCATATTTTCCAAAGTGAAAAGTTTAATAATGAATTTTTATCAATTTACTTGCGTTCTGATTTAATTGTTAATCAGACTAAACATTTAATGACTGGTAATACATTACCAAGACTTCAAACAGAGGATATAAATAATTTACCAATCCCAAAAATATCAATTGAGAAACAAAATCAAATTGTTGATTTATACAATTTAGCAAACATAAAAAAACAGAAAAAAGAAATTGAAGCAAAAGAACTTTTAAAAAGTATAGATACCTATTTGCTAAATATTTTGGGTTTAACGTTGCCTAAAAAAGCAAACCAAATTGAAAACAGAATGTTTACTGTTAATTTTAGCGAAGTTGTAGGTAGTAGGTTTGACCCTGATTATATTAGTAAATATGAATTTCTTATTAATCAAAAAGCGAATTTTGACTTTGTTAATTTAGGGAGTTTAACAATTAAATCTCCTCAATATGGTGCAAACGAAGAAGCAAGTAATCCAACATCCAAAAATGATGTTCGATACATTAGAATAACTGATATAGATGAATTTGGTTTTTTGAAAAAAGACAAATGGAAAACCGCTAAAACAATAAATGAAATTTATAAATTAAATCAAAATGATATTTTATTTGCAAGAAGTGGTTCAGTTGGAAGATGCTATATTCATAAAGAAATTGAGCAAAAGGCAATATTTGCAGGTTATCTAATTAGGTTTGTTTTTGATGAAACAAAAGTTTTGCCCGACTTTATTTTTAATTTCTGTAACTCTTCAATTTATAAGTTTTGGGTTAGTGCAATTGAAAGACCAGCGGTGCAATCTAATATTAATTCCGAAGAATTTAAGTCGCTTCCGATACCGTTGCCTAATCTTTCTAAACAAAAAGAAATAGTAAATTATATAACTGGCATTAGAGAACAAATAAAATCTTTGCAAACAGAAGCCAAACAGGTTTTAGAAGAGGCAAAGCAAGAAGTAGAAAAAATGATTTTAGGCTAATTATTATGAATATATACAACAATAAAAGCGGTAGTTTTTCAAGCATTAAGGAAAAACCATTTAAGTTAGAAAAGGAAATCCAAAAGATTTTTGAGGATAATTTAGAAGAAATTCTTGATTTGGAGTTGGTACAATCCGAGTTTACTATTCAAAATAAACGAATAGATACTTTGGCATACGACAAACAAAACAAGGCTTTTATTATTATTGAATACAAACGAGATAAAAATAGTAGTGTCGTAGATCAAGGGTTTACCTATCTTAATTTAATGCTTGAAAATAAAGCTACTTTTATTCTTGCCTACAACGAAACGCTTAATAAAACGTTGCATAGTAGCACTATTGACTGGTCGCAAACAAGAGTAATTTTTGTTTCGACTAATTTTACTGAAAATCAAAAACAAGCTACTAACTTTAAAGATTTAGGGATTGAATTGTATGAAATAAAAAGATTTGAGGGAGATATTATTGTTATTAATCCGTACAAGAAAACAAATTCTGCAACCAGTATAAAATCAATTACAGAGAAGAACGAAACTTTAAAAAACATAGCAAAAGAAATAAAAGTTTACACAGAAGACGACCATACTGGCAATAAATCCGATGAAATTATTGAACTGTATGAAGTTTTTAAAAATGCAATTCTTAATCTTTCTGACGATATAGAAATACAACCCAAATTAGATTATATTGCTTTTAAAAAGAACTCAAATATTGCTGATATTTGTATTCAAAAAAAAGGGTTAAAAATTTGGATAAACCTTAAAAAAGGTCAATTAGAAGACCCAAAAAATATAATGCGTGATGTTTCAGAAATGGGACATTGGGGAAATGGAGATTACGAAGTTGTGGTTACAGATACAGAAAATATTGAATATATAATGAGCTTGGTAAAACAGGCAATAAAATAATAAGCACAAAAAAAGCGGATTGCCTAATGGTTTTCCGCTTTCGTTTTTTAATTATTAACACAATCAAGATGCTGCTCTTTTAGTCATAATTATGTAAAAATGGTATTCATTGTCAATACTTAAATTGCTGTTAATATCCCAACCCTCGGCTAATAATTCGTTGACTTTGTTTTCAAAATCTTGCGGATTCACTTCTCTTACAATTTTTACTTTTTTCATTTTGTTTCTATTTTAGATTATTAATATTTAGTAGTTTTAATAGAGCTTTTTTTTAACAACTTTGTGTAATAGTGTTTGTCTAAAAAATCTACTTTGTTGTAAAGTTGTTCTATTAACTCTACTAATAAATTTTATTTTTTTTCTTTCAACATAAATTCTGTGCAACCATTATTTATTCTTGTTTTAAATTCATATCCTTTATATTGGGCGTATAAAGAAATTTGTTTGGTACTTTTCAAATTTGTTGCTTTCAAAAGATAGTACCTATTCAATTCATTAAATCTGTTTTCCATTAGTTCAAAAACGCTTGGGTCAATTTCTTGTTTCAATTTTTTCAATTGCAATTCTTTGTTTTTTTCATAGTCAACCAAACCGTTTTCTAAAAATTTTCTAATGCAACTTAACATAAAAGTATCAAATCTATTCCATTCTGTTTTATCCCAATCAGTAAAAAACAAGTGTTCAAATTCCATAAAAGGAGTATATAAATCACTAAAATAATTATTTAGGAATATCAAATATTTACGTCTGTTATGACTGCTCGAATCTCCGCTTATTTGGTAGTTTGTAGAAATTATAATTTTAGGCGAAAACTCAAACGGAATTTCAAAACTTGATTTGTGTTTCTGCTCGACAATCATTGTACTTGTTATTACCGAAAATAATTGCTCAAAGTCAAATCCTTTCTTAACATCATCTAAAAAAAGTACATTTGTAAATAAAGTTACACTTTGAAAAGCAAAACGATTATCCGATAGGTCTATATTTTTACCATTTTGCGATGCTACATTCCTAAATTGCTCAACTGATTTTACTATCATTCCCTTTCCAGTTCCACCATTTGCTTTGTTTTCAGTTTCTGTATTTTCATCACTTATAATAACAACCTTTGTTAAACTTGGATTTTTAAAACTATGCAACAAATATCCAATAGCAGAAACAATACAAAAATAGTGGTCTTCGTTATTGGTAACCAACCTTAAAAAATTCTCAAAAACACAAACTTCATTATTTTGCGAAAACGGTCTTTTCAATATTGACTTCTCCCAAACAAAACCATTTAGATAATCAATTTTAGAATATTCATTAATTTTTAATCCTGAATGTGGCGAAATTTCAACAAAACAATTTTCATAAAAAATAAATGATTTGTCTATTTGGTCTCTTACAGGCAATAATTCAGTTATATTTAGACTCCCTAAAATTGCTTTTTTACTCAAAATAAGTGTTTCGCCTTGTGTTAAAAAAGCATTCGTTAAAACTTTATTTTCGAAAGTTTCAACATATTTAAGGCAAATATTAAATACTTCTTGTGGTGTAATTTCCTTTGCAATTCCATTAATAAACTGAATGACTTTTGTTTGATTGTTTATTGCAAAAATGCAAATATTAATAGATGCTATATAACGTTTTAAATCAGAAGGATTTATTTTGTAAATTGTATTATTACTTCTAAATGATTTGCTCCAAAAGGTTATTTTTTTTGAGTTAGAATTGTTTTCCATAGCTAATTATTTTTCAAGTTTAATTAGTGATGCTAACAATTCGTTTTTCTTATAAAAACATTTGTTGGAAAATTTGTAAACGTTTATTCGTCCACTATTTTGATAATTCCAAAGGGTAACAGTAGAAATACCTAAAAGTTGTAAAACTTCTTTACGAGATAAAAGTTCCTCGTCGTTTTCTTCCTTGTTGGTTTTTACATTATTTAGGTGTTGTAATTCTTCTTTAACAGAAGCTCTAATAATGTTGCTTAATTCAGAAACTGTTATCTCTTGAATTTGTAGTATTTTGCTATTTTCCATAATTGTATCTTTTTAATTATGGAGCAAATGTCGTTTGGTAATTTCTGAACTATTTTTTAGTTCAGTTCAGTTTTTATAATTCTAAATCTATGTTATGTTTTTTGCAATCCTCAATAAAGTTTTGCGATATTATATGTTTTTTAGAGATACAATGTTTTAAAACTTCATTCAATTCTATTTCAGCATTTTTTCTTTTAAATATACATTGTCTCAATTCACTCGGTCTATGACTTAAAGAATTATTTATATATGGGCGATATGAAGTTGGTTTAAATTTACGGTTATCGAAAATGATTTTTGAGATTTCTACTTCTGATTTTCTTTCTTTTAATAAATCATATATTCTTCCATTCACAAATTCAACCGCTACTTCAAAATGAATCTTTTCTTGACTATTTTTTTTTGATTTAGTTGAATTTGAAGCTAAATCATTTTTTTTATAAAGTTTCTGTATAATTAAATCAAGATGCTTTTCACTAAACATTGATGGAGATATATACATAAATTCATCATCATAACTTTGCATTAATCCAACAATGTTTTCCCAACTATTATTTTTATATTTTTTATTTAAAAATTTAAAAAATATTGTTTTCAACTCAATTAATTGATTGAGTAGATTTAATGTGCTTAACGTTTCAATTTCCTTATATTCAAGTAAAGAAATTGTTTTGTTTATTTGTATATATAAGTACATATATGACTCGCTCAAAAAAAGTTCTTTATCATTTTGGTTAGATAAAATTTCTCCAAAATCATTTTTATAACTTTCTATTAATACTGAATTATTTTTGGTAATTGTCTTAATTTTTTCTTTCATTTTTTAAAAATAATCTGCAAGTTCTTTAGCTTGTTCTGTCTGTGTTTTATTTATGTAAGCCATAAATGTAACTTCTTTAGAATGTGCCGTTACACTCATTATTAAGCTCGTTGGGATTTTACCAAAATTGTTAGTAGCAAAGCTTCTTCTTCCAATATGGCTTGATACGAGTTCCCATTTTTGATATGTTCCAAATTCAGTTCTTTTATCTCCGTTTTCGGTAACTATAATTTTATCACCTTGAACTTTTTCAGTCATTTCTGCCTTTTTACATACTTCCTTGATATAATCATTATATTTTTGGTCGCTTATTTTTCTTGGAAAATCTCCGTTTCTTTTTTCGAGAATATTTAATACTTTGTTATCCAATGGAACTGTAACCAGTTTATTAGTTTTAACTTGTTCAAACTCTATTAAATGTACATCTTTTCCTTTCTTGTTCTTTTCAACTCGAATCATTGATTTTTCAAATCGCATCAAATCACTTACACGTTGCCCAACTTGACAAGAAATAACCAACCAATCACGAGCATTTTCTAATGATTCAGTTAAATCTGTTAGGTTGTTTATTTTTTCTATTTCATCAAGATTTAGAGAAACAAAAGGCGTTTTTTCAACTTTAAATTTCCAATCTAAAACTTCCATATCAATTTCTTTGCCTTTCTTTAATGCTAACCTGCAAAGTGTTTTAATTTCAGTTAAATCTCTAACAATGGTATTGGTTTTATAATCAGCAAAGATTTTGTAATATTTCAATCTAAAATTATCATTTATATCAGTTAAGAAAATTGGTGTAGAACTAAATAAATGTTTCCGTTTTATTAGCTTGTTTCTAATTGTGATATATTTCTTTTGTGTTCCGTATTTTAAATGAGGATTCATTTCTAAATAATAATCAAAAAACTCTAATATTGTATTTGGAATGCTACTTTGTTTCTTCGGGTTGTAAAATTCTTCAATTACTCCTTCCAACCATTCTTTATTTGCTGATTCGGGATTTATATCACTAAATGCTTTTAATATGTAGTTTTCAATTTTATTAAGGTCTTTTTGTATTGCAATTTGCTTGTTCCTTAATTCAATGTCTTTTGTTCTAATATTGTTATGTAATTTATCCCAATAATGTCTGGAGCTTAAAGTCGGGTCGTTTACCAATTCTTTTTTAGAATAAATTAAAAACCGTGAATTTGCTCCAACAATCTGATTTACTCCATTGTGAGTAAAAAGTAATCGTACAGTAAGCGGAGCATTTTCTTTAGTTGAACGATATAAAAAATAAATAGTTGCCATAGTTCTTTTAATATCTTACTTTTGCAGTGAATTAATAGATTATTAAGTTCTTTATAATAATACAAATGTAGTAAGATCATTTCGTTTTTGTATTATTTATGTATTGTAAAATTTAATTTAGATAAAAGTAAATTAATCTATCTAAATCTCAAGAATAGTTAAGTCGTTGAAAATCAATATTTTTATATTAATTTTGATTTAATGCGGTTTAGGGAGCTTTAACAGAAAGTAGCACTGTTCCCGCTACTAAGTTTGAAAAGACTAAAAATACAAATCGCACAGCGCGGGATAGAGCAGTAGGCAGCTCGTCGGGCTCATAACCCGAAGGTCACAGGTTCGAGTCCTGTTCCCGCTACTAAATTTAAGCCATTCAGCAATGAGTGGCTTTTTTTGTGCTTTGTAATTATTTCTTTATACCCAATTTTAATTTTTCTCAATTTTTTAATTTTTCTGGATCAAGTCTAAAACCGGATCAAGAACAAAAGTTGGGGATTATGCAAAAAGATTGGATAATCTGAATAAGAAGAAATTATCTTTCTTACCCCTCTAAAGTGACTTCTAAAGGCTTTTATTTGGCTCACATAAAAAATATGGGGAGTAATTGTAAATTGCGACAAAAAAAGTAAATGGATTTTTCGATACTTTCTGCTTTTCTACCCGAAGAATTATTATGTCATTTTGATATTGTTGATTTTATAGAATTAGGAGATATTCAAACAAAAAAGGATTGCTTTTATATCTATCTTGATGAAAAGAACATTATTCCCGAAGGTTTCATTTCAGAGGAATATGAGTCAAAAGGCTTTTGTGAGCGTACTTTGATACAAGATTTTCCAATACGAGGAAAGGCTGTTTATTTAGGTATCAGAAGACGTAGGTGGCGAAATACAGTAGATAAGTCAGAAATTAAAAGCGATTATTCTTTTATTGCAGAAGGTTCCAAATTAACTGTTGAACTTTCGGATTTTTTAAAAGGTACAGGTAGAGACCCGAGAAGATACGATAAGTAACATTGCCAGTTATTATGGCATTAAAGCTGATTTACTGCGAAGACATTACAAAAAAAGAATCAGTGGTTTTACAAGTTGGAAACAGTTAGAACATGCCGAAAATTATCTGATTTACCCCGAAAATATTGGGGAGAATTTAAGTATTGATGAAGTAAGTTTGTCAAAAGGTGAACTTTATACTTTTGTAACCAATAAACAAGGAAGAGGCAAAAAGAAATCCTTAGTGGCGGTTATAAAAGGCACCAAAAGTCAGGACATTATTGATGTGGTTACTAAAATTCCACTTTCGCATAGAAAACAAGTAAAATCGATAACACTTGATATGGCAAACAATATGCAATCAGCATCAAGAATGTGTTTTCCTGAAAGTTACCTTGTCACAGACCGTTTCCATGTGGTAAAGTTGGTAATGGAAGCTCTCCAGCATTTAAGGATAAAATATCGCTGGGAGGAGATTGAAAAAGAGAATCAGGCTATCAAAAAAGCAAAAGAGCAAGCAATAAAATACATTCCAATAACTTTTGAAAATGAAGACACTCCCAAACAACTATTGGCTCGATGTCGTTATATCATTGCCAAGAAACCCAACCAATGGACAGAAACCCAAAAAGTACGAGCCCAAATATTGTTCCAACATTATCCTCTAATACATCAAGCTTATAAACACACCCAAGAGTTTAGAAATATTTATGAATACACCTCAAAAGAAGAGGCTAAACAAAAAATATTGAATTGGATATCCAAAACCAAAGAATTTAAAATGACTGTCTTTAATACCGTTGCCAATAGTTTAAATTATCATTTGGAAACAATTGCAAACTTCTTCGTAAAAAGACATACAAACGCAAATGCTGAATCCTTTAACTCAAAAATAAAACTCTTTAGAGCTAATCAAAGAGGTGTGGTGGATACTAAATTCTTCCTCTTTAGAATGGAGAAACTTTTTGCTTAATCCCCAAAAAATTAATCTGAGCCTTTTATTTGGATCAAGTCAAAAGCCTGTAGGATTGCTAAATTAAACATATAAATTGATTAGTCTAAAAAGGAATAACCCTAGAATCAGGTTCGAAAGTTGGATCAAGTCTAAAAAAAAGAGTGTTTGATACATTAGGAATTAACTCTGAATTAGTGGTTTTTATTCGTCTGTATTTGTTTAGGGTAGATGGAGATGTAAAAAATAAGTAATAATAGAATGCCTGATCCAAAAGGAAAAGCAGCAAGAGAACGTCCTTTTAAACCTAATATTAGTGTGTTTTCATCAAACTTAAAAAACTCGGATGACATCCACCAAGTGTTAGCAATAATCCAGAGGAACACGGCCATGTTGTGGTATAATTCAGAAATATCAGCTTTGTTTTTAAAAATAAAATAAATGCTGATACAGATAGTGGGAACGGCCATTGTTATGCCTAATGTTTTAAATTCTAAACACCAACACATATCTTTTATCAACCAAAAAACAATGTGAAGGTTTTCTATAAAACGTAGTTTTTTTGAAATGTAAAATTCTTTAGCAGGTTCATAAGGGTTCATTTATTTATGTTTTTAAGTTGATGGGATAAAAATAATTTAAATTGATTGAATAGGATCAAACTCTAAGAAAAAAAACGGATAGGATATCTTGCTCTATAGTAGAATTGGTTTTAATAGGTTTTTTTCCTTGTTTTTTTGTTTGAATAAAAAGGTTTAGCTATTGGAGTGTTAATACTAGCTGAAGTTTTTCTGTATCTTTGCGATTCGTTTTGATTTAAAAATTTCTAATGCTAAATAAGATTTTGTTTTTGAAAAAGAAGAAGAGGTGTTAGAGTCTTTTGCTTTAAAATTAAATAGAGGAAAGTGGCTTGAATAGAAGTGGAGATTCTGATTAAAAGAACGTATCTGTTTTTTAAGTTTAAAATATTTTGAATCAGAAGAAATGAAGGAATAAAGGGGGTAAAAGGATTAGTGTCTGAATTATAAAAACCTAGGTTTATATCCGTTTCAGCGGATACAGGTTCGAATCCTGTTCTTGTTACTAAGTAAGTCATTTAGGAACGAATGACTTTTTTTATTATAAAAATATGAGAAGAGTAGTAGAGTATCGCAAATTGTTGGAAGTAGATAAAAATGTTACCTTAAAAGAATTAAAAACTATTTATCGAAATGCGATGAAAGAATCGCATCCCGATAAATTTGCAAATGATGATGTAGGACGTACCTTAGCAGAAGAAAAGAGTAAAGATATTATTAATGCGTATCATTTTTTAGTGAGTATTGCTAATGAAACACGTGATAAAAATCTTCCTGAGTATGAAGAAATGATTCTAAATTCTCCTATAGCTGATTTTTATCTTGAAAAGCAAGTTTTGTTTGTAACGTATCTTAACGGAATAACCTATGAATATATTGGGGTGCCTAAAAATGTTTATATCAAAATGATTAATGCAGAATCTCCTAATAGATTTGCTAAAAGACATATTTATGGACAATATCTTTATCGTAAATCAGGGGAAGTTGTTTTGGATTAAAAAAGGTTTGACCGGTAAATAGTAGTAGTAAAAAAGAGTGACCATAAAATGTTGGACACTCTTTTTTATGGAATTATATAGGAAAGCTATCCTTTTCTGATCTGCTTTTTTAGCTTGTAGGATATTTTAGTGTTATTCGTTTTTTATTCTTTCCCCTCTACATAATTTTGAAGATATTCAAATTTAGGGGTTAGTTTTCCGTTTTGACAAACAGTAGCTCTTTCTAATATTTGGTCAGCATCATTGTTATAGAATGAAGGGATGACAGATTCTAAGAAAGTTCTCCCAAATCCTTCACTTGCATCTTTAGGGAGTTCGCAAGGGAGGTTGTCAACAGCCATTACAGCTATAGCTCGTGGATCTTCAAAATAAGTTTCGCGATGCTCATTAGGTAAATAGCCGTAAATAGGTTCTGCAATTGTAGAAGCTCTAAGCGTGCAAGCTATAGGGCCGTTTACATCACAAGATATGTCAGCAACCACTTTTATTTTGTTGTCAGGTGCGGCTAGCATTTCTCTTGTGAGGATATAAGGGGCGTTGTTGCCGTAAAAATGGCCTGCCATAAAAACATCAGCAACTTTGGTAAAACGTTCAAAGTTGGATTGGTATTTCTCAGGATGAGCGTAGAAATCTTTTTTATCAAAAGGTTTTTCGTCTTTTCGGCTATTGTAGTCCTCTAAATCAATATGAGTATAAACAGCGCGATCGTATGATTTGTTTAAGAAATCTTCAATGCTAACTTGTTTCATTTTCATGCCATCTAGCATTTCTTTTGCTCCTAATCCTACTTTTCCATGCCCACTTAGGACTACTTTTATGGGAGGAAGAGTAATTCTTTTTAGACGGTCGATTAGCTCTTGTTGGTCTTTTAGAGTTTCTGCTTTTGCAATGTTGAATAAATCGTATTTTAGACCAAAAGCCCTAATGCCATTATAAGCACCTACTATTCCAGCATAGCGACCAAATCCAATCAAACGCTTGTTGTTAGCATCCACTATTGTTTCGTGATCAATCAGTCGGATGTTTTTTTCTAAACAAGCTATTAATAATTTACGGTTGTAAGGTTGTTTTTTTATAGTGTGCGAAAAAAAGAAGTAAGTCTTATTGGGAATCAAAGCCTCAACAGGTACTTCTTTTACACCTATTAGAACATCGCAATCTGTTAAGTCCGTATCTATTGAAATGCCTAAATTGCTGTATTCCTCATCTTTAAAGATACGAATATCAGAAGTTTCAACTTTAAAGTTTGCTTCTGGGAAAAATTCTTTGACCTTTAATAATTCTTGTGGAGAAAAAACAACACGCCTATCAGGTGGGTTTTTTCTCTCTTTGATAATGCCAAATTTCATGTGTTTAGTAGTTTTAAAAGGGTGGTTTTGTAACGAAAGAGTTTAATATTGTTGCAAATATAACGTTTAAAAAGCATTATACAATTTTAAAAAAGAGATGTTTTTATGAAAAGTATAGAGGTTTGGTTATATTTGTCGCCCATTTTGGGTGAGATTAATAGGAGAACCTTATAAGAAGTAATAATCCTTAAAAAAGAATGTTATTTCAGAATTTAATTATGAAGTTAGTTAGAGTATTAGTACACAGTATAGTTGTTTTGTTTGTTTTGTCTGCTTGTACAGATAAAAAAGCTAAAGTAAAAGCCAAAGAGGAGTATAAAATCGGTAAAATTTATACTATGAAACCTTATCAAGAAGAATTACCAGTCATTGATTCAAAAGAACTGAAAAAAGTCCAAGATAGTATGGATTATCTATACAATAAAGAGTTTTTTAGCAATGACTTTTCAGGGGGTATTTTAGTAGCTAAAAACGGAAAAATTCTATATGAGAAGTATAGTGGGATGGGTAATTTTGAAAAGGATGTACCCATAACAGCCCATACGCCTCTTCATATTGCATCTGTTAGTAAAGTTTTAACAGCTACAGCAATATTATTGTTGATAGATTCTAATATGTTAAAACTCGATGAAAAAGTAAAAACTATTTTAGACGGTTTTCCTTACGAAGATATAACGGTTCGAATGTTGCTAAATCACAGAAGTGGCTTAAGAAATTATAGTTACTTTATAGAAGATAAAGGAGTTTGGGAAAGAGGTAAAGTATTGCATAATAGTGACTTAATATCTGTTATGAAAAACGGGAATATAGGTTTAGAGTTTAAACCCGATGCTCGATTTAGTTACTGTAATACCAATTACGCATTACTTGCATTAATTATAGAAAAGATATCTAAAATGAACTATCGAACAGCTATGAGTAAAATGATTTTCGAGCCATTAGGAATGAAAAACACCTATGTTTTTGATTTAAATGAGCATGCTGATACAGCCAGTTGTTCCTATAAAGGAAATTATATAAAATATCCTTTAAACCATTTAGATGATATTTATGGTGATAAAAATATATATTCTACGCCTCGCGATTTACTAAAGTTTGATATGGCAACATACAACTTCGATTTTTTAAACAAAAAGCTACTAGCGGAGGTCTATAAAGGGTATAGTTATGAAGCCAGAGGAGTTCGAAACTATGGTTTAGGAATTCGACTCTTAGAATGGAAGGATGGTAAACAAATGTTTTATCACAATGGGTGGTGGCATGGAAATACTTCTGCTTACATCACATTAAAGAAAGAAAAAGTAACCCTGATTGCTTTATCCAATAAGTATACACGTAAGGCCTATTATATGAAATTGGCAACAGGGCTATTTGGAGATTATCCTTTTCATATACACAAAAAAGGGGATGAGTTGGTAGAATAATTTATTTTACGGAATCATCTTTGTATTTTCTAAAAAGTTCTTACCTTTGCCACACTAATTGGGGTCGACTGGTTTTGACAGCGAGTGGAATTGATTAGTAAGCATGTCGAGCCAAGTATGGTAGGCTCGTAAATATCTGCTATACGAATATTACACGGCGAAAATAATTACGCTTTAGCTGCTTAATCCGAATTATAGTACGATTTGCCTAGTTCCTACAAGGTAGGAAAGCTAGATTCTCCTCAAAAGCCTTGGTTTGTGGCGGTTGAAAAAGGAGAACCGTAAAAATAAACCTAGAAAAGGTAAAGCTTTGAATCCTTTTTGACACGAATAAAGCTAAGCTAAAAGTGGTCGTTTTCAACCTTGCTTTTAGTCGAAAAATTAAGTGAAAACTAAGCATGTAGAAAGCTCTTTGATTGCTTGTTTGGACCCGAGTTCGATTCTCGGCGACTCCACGATTAGAACTGTTTAAAAAAAGCTCGTAAATCCTATTTTTACGAGCTTTTTTTTTACTTCGATGGCAAAATATCAAAAAAAGAAATGTGTTTTTCTTAAATCAAGAACAAAAGTGGGGATTATGCAAAAAGATTGGATAATCTGAATAAGAAGAAATCTATCTTTCTTACCCCCCTAAAGTGACTTCTAAAGGCTTTTATTTTAGCATTAAAAGATTCAGCAGCTGCATTAGTACTTCTATTATCAAAGTAGTTTAGTATTGATTGATAATTGAGTGTTATTGTATTTAGAACAATGTTGAAGTTTTTAAATCCTGATTCTTTTACTGTTCTATATCAATGGGCTAATTTTAACATTGCAACATTTTTATCGTTATTGGTGTTGTAGATATTTCTTAATTGTTGAGATAAATGGTATGCTGTTTTTATCTCTGGATATAGTTCAAATAGAATTTCAGCTCTTTCTTGTTGGTTTATCGTCCATTTTTGGCGAGATTTATAGAGTAAATACCTGTGTCTAGCTAATAATTGCTTTGGGGAATCACCATTGGGTAAAATTTGTGGAATATGTGTTTTGTTTTCTGATTTTGCTTTTATTATGGCTTGATTTTCCATATCTATAGCTTTTCATCGGTATTTGATTCTGATTTCTTGTAAGGCTTCTAAGGCTCGTTTTTGGACATGGAATCTATCGGTTACTTGTATTGCTTTTGGAAAACATTTTTTAGCTATCAATTTCATAGTATTGGCCATATCTAATGTTGTTTCTTTGACACAATTTCTTTTTTCAGGATCAATTTTACGGATAAGTTCTATGACTTGATCATCCTTTGTTCCAGCAATAATAGCTACTAAGGAACTTTTTTTACCTTTGAATTTTTTGTTGGTTACAATAGTGTAAAGTTCCCCCTGATACAAAGCTACTTCATCAATTGATAGATGTGTCCCCGTATTTTGGGGATAAATAATCCATTGATGCGCGTGTTCTCTTGGTTCCCAAGAACTAAAGGAACTTAGATGCTTTTTATACTGTCTTTGTAGTTTTTTACCCTTAACTCCAAAGAAACTACCAATAGTTTGAGAATCTATAGCTGTGTTATCGATTAATTTCTTTTAAAAAAGATGCAAATTCTTGCGTCATACGTGTTTCTTTAGCTACTAAATTCCAATCTCTTTTAACTATCTCACCTGTGTTTTTATTAGTCCAACGACGACGTTTTATGTGTAAATACAGAAACTTTCCTCTTAGTGGGAAATCTTGAATTGTTATTTCGTCTGTCAAGCCTTTGGAGGCTAACTCTATGTTGTCAAACTCTTTTGGAGGTTTTGCTTTTTCTTCAAAATAAAGATGTAGGTTTTCTTCTGAATTATCAACTGAAATTATTTCAAAATAATCAACTAGAAAATCAGGAAGCATCAATTTTAAAAGAGTTATAGGGTGCATAATAGTGTTTAGATTTGATAAAGATCTCCTTTTTTAATTAAATTCTCTCCAACTTTTGTTCTTGATCCGATTTCATTCCACAAAAGATGTAATAATTCCTCAGAACATATTTGTGTTACCAATTCCTCCATATTGTCCAGAACTCAACCCTGCTGAGAAAATATGGCAATAGATGAAAGATAAAATTTCAATGAAAATTTATAATACTCTAGCTGAATTAAATCAAAAAATGGAAGAATTGATCAAAACAGCTGAGAATGAATTAATTAAATCAATAACAGGCTATGAGTTTTATATAAAAGCTTTTGCAGTATTTTTAAAGTTTAAATGGTGTTATTTGCTGTTTTTAAAAGATTTAATAGCCAAAAAAGTTGGTAAAACAACTGTTAGATATTCTAAAACATGACGTTTCGAATAGTTTATTGAAATTCGTTTCAATAAACTATTTTTATTTATGAAAAACTCAAAGAAAAAAAGCGATATCCAACTTGTAAAAGTCTAGAAATTATAAAATGAGAAATTCGACAAAATAAGCAACAATTTAAGAGTAAGAATTGCGGACAATTATTTACTGCTGAGAATAAATCAGTTTCAAATTCTAATAAATAAATTTGGTTTAAAAATTGGGTAATTGGGATGTGTTTATATTATAAAAGCCAAATGAAACAGTTTTTTGGCCATATTATTAGGTTCCTGATAATTAATAAAAAAGGATAGCTAAAAAACTATCCTTTTAATTATCGTATAATGATCAAACTTATTACGGATTGGTTGCTCCTCAGACAACCAAAGTCCTCTCTAATTTGATAGGACGCTATAAGAATTGAAAGGTAAAAAACAGTTGGTGTTTTTTACCACATTCCCGTTTTTATAGATTGACTACTATTTCTCTTTTAAATTTATCTATAGTAGGATACCCATGAACAATAAAATTTAATTCAAGTATTAATTTACCTTGTTTTTTAACTGCTGACGCTATAGTAAAATCAGGTCTAAAGTGTATATCTTTATGTGCAATGTCTTGACTCAAAGGTATCAAAGTATCAAAAGAATCAGGATTATTGGTTTTTTCTTTTAACTTTAGCGCTAACTGTCCGTTTGATAAACGAATAATAAAATTATCTCCTAGGGTATTAATAATATTATCTTCTCTAATCATACCGTATTGAAGCTCTTTTTTAATTTTATTACGTAAAGGAGAAACTATTGCTTTTACATCTCCATCAGGTATATCTTTCAAAATATCTTGCATATAACGATCTAGTCCATCGGTTCTTTGAACTATAAATTCTTTAGGAAAGTCAGATAAAGGTTTGAAACCTGAAATTTGATAGTTAACAAGATAAACTAACTTTTCATTTCCTTTTCCTTTTCCTAATAAAGAAACAGCACACCTAATAAGATTATTATCATAATCTACACTGTACTTAGTATTAATCACTAAAACAAAATCATTTGGGATTCTAAACAACGTTTCTTTGAACTGTTCTAAATTTTCATGTACACCAGACACATAATATTTTCTTATTTCATCTTTGTTTAAAACAATCTTTTTTTTGTAGTATTTTTCTTTATCAAATTCAAAGGCTAAATTAAATGAATGTTTATTTTTATATTCTAAAATTACGCTTACAAATCTATCTACTATTTCGGAATTTTTTATTTCTGTAATTTTAATATTTTTTAAATCTTCAGAAGTAAATTTATATGCCTTATCAGAGTTTGGTTTTTTAGAATAGAAATCAAACCATTTACTTAGGTATTCTATAGTAAATAAATCAGTCTTTTTTAACCTATAAAGGGCATCAAAATCTAGATCTGTTAACTCTTCTGGATTGTTTTTAAATTCAGGTTTCCATTCCATTTTAATATTTTTGGCAATATGTGAATCTTCAGAATTATCATTAGGTCCATCTGACGAGCAAAAAAATGTATATGATTTAGAAAAGGATTTATTAGCAAATTTTCCTGAAATTTTTGCAATTACCTCTCCTTTAACAGCATCTTTTTTTTCTATTATGGTATTCTCAACTAATAAATCAACCTGTTTATACCCTACTTTTTTAAGTCCTCTCGTGTTAGTGATACTATTAACGATTTCATCTGCCTTTTTAATAGATGTTACTGGAAAATCAAAATATTGTTTTATATCATTTTCTGTTGGGTCTTGAGCAGCTACATCAGTAGGTTGGTTTGTATTTAGATTAACCAAATCTTTATCATTACTACAAGATAGTAGTAAGTTAATCAAAAGAACTAAAATTACTTTTTTCATATTATTATATTTATAGACTTATTTTTATAAGTCAGATCAAGAGTGCAAATATAACAAAAGATTAAATATGTTTTTTTTCATTCAAAAAAGTTACAACATTCTTTTCAATTCGTTGATAAATATTTGAAATATCTGATTTCTCAAATTTTTCCCCAATAATATTTTCGTATAATTCTATATATCTATCAGAAACGGTTCCTATGTATTCGTCAGTCATTTCAGGTATTTCTTGCCCTTCCAACCCTTGAAATCCATTTGAAATTAACCACTGACGCACAAATTCTTTTGATAATTGTTTTTGATCTTCTCCTTTATTTTGTCTTTCTTGGTAACCATCAGCATAAAAATAGCGAGAGGAATCAGGTGTATGAATTTCATCAATTAAAACAATCGTTCCTTCTTTCGTTTTACCAAATTCATATTTAGTATCTACCAAAATTAATCCCTGTGATGCGGCAATTTCAGTACCTCTTTGAAACAAATCACGTGTATATTTTTCTAAAACTAAATAATCTTCTTCAGAAACAATTCCTTTGGCTAGAATTGTTTCTCTTGAAATATCTTCATCATGCACTCCTACCGCTGCTTTCAATGTTATTAAGTTAAGAGTTTAATTAGTTGAAATTCAGTTTTTAATTTTGTTTTTTTGTGCTATTTTTTGTGTATTTATTTAGTAATCAGATAAATAATACAATGCAAAAAAACAGCATTTCAGATTTTAACTACACTTCAGACAGAAATTTTTAATACTTTTCTAAAAGATAATTTTAAATCAAATTCTGAGGGTTTTACAAGAAACAGAAAACAATCTTTTTCAGGTACTATTTTGTTTATGCTAAATTTTTTAACAAAAGCCTATCTATAGAAATTGTAAACTTTTTAAGTTTCCTCAAAAGAAAAGATATTAAACAACCAATATTTAGTAAAAGTGGATTTGTTCAAGTACGCAAAAAGATAAATTCTGAAGTTTTTAAACACTTGAATCAAAAATTAGTTGAAGAATTTTACACAGAGAATTCAGGTGTTTTAAAACAATTTAAAGGCTTACGGATATTAGCAATGGATGGTTCTAGATTAACATTGCCTTTCAATAAAGAACTGGAAGATATTTACCGACAAACTAAAAATCAATCAAACACTTATATCATACAAGCAAAAGTTTGTGTGTTGTATGATTTACTAAACAAAATATGTATTAATGGTGTTTTGTCCTCTATTGATACTGATGAACGTATTCAAGCAAAACAACTTTTAGAGTATTGCCAATCGAGTGATTTGATAATTTATGAACATTATCAAAAGCGATTAAATTTCATTATCAGAATGCCTTTGGATTTTAGTCAGGTTGTGAAAGACTTTGTGAAAAGTGGTAAGCATTCACAAATTGTTGGAATAAAACCTAGTCAAAAGAAAAGTTTTGAAAACAAACCTTATGATAAAAACGCGATTTCAAATATTCGATTATTACGTATAGTTCTACCTGTAGGAGGAGTCGAAATTTTAGCAACATCTCTTTTAGATAACAAACAATATGGTAATGAAATTTTTAAAGAATTATATTTTCAAAGATGGAAAATAGAGACCTACTATGATGAGTTGAAAAACAAACTAAAAGTCGAAGAATTTTCAGGTTATTCAAATCAAAGTATTATGCAAGATTTTTACTCAACTTTATTTGTAAGCAATATTCAGATCCTTATTGAGAGTGAACTTAACG
This sequence comes from Flavobacterium columnare, assembly GCF_014844295.1. Lineage (NCBI taxonomy): Bacteria > Pseudomonadati > Bacteroidota > Flavobacteriia > Flavobacteriales > Flavobacteriaceae > Flavobacterium > Flavobacterium columnare. Next base: position 960,292 of record NZ_CP054494.1, on the reverse strand, counting down.
AGGAAAGAAAAGAAGAACAAAAAAATAGAAAACATGAATATAAAATAAACACTTCTTTGTCTTATGGATTTATGAAAGATAGAATTTTAGAACTATTTTTCACTAAAGGCGATATGAACGAAATTATAAATGAGCTTAAGAAATTATTTAAAGATCATTTGATACCTATAAGACCAAATAGAGGCTTTGAACGAAAAATAGGGAAATACAGGGGTAGAATAAAAGGATTAGTTGCTAAAAATCAAAAAGATAGTTTGTGAAAATTTCTTAATTTAATGACATTGGGAGCGGGTGTAAAAGGCCCAGTCACATTGCCTTGGCTATCTATAGTATAAACCGCCCCAGTCCACCAGTAGGATTGGCTCTTGTTATAACCGTGTTACTACCCCCTGGAATGGTATTACTCATGTGTTTTTTACTGTTAATTCTGATAATGAGTTAGTTGTGTTAGAAGTGAAAAATTCAGATAAAAATATACGTCAAATTAAAAACGGCTTTAAATTCTAAATCAGTAGAGGAAGCTGGTTTAGTTGTAGGGAAGATTTATAGTGTAATTGTTAGATTAAAACAATAATACACAAATTGTGGTTTAATTGGAGTGTTTTAAAGGGAAGTTTTATAGTAAAGAGAGTATAAATAATACTTTTTATGAATATGCTCTTATTTAAGAAAAAAGAGACCGTTTAAAAGACCGTCTCTTTTTGTTTAAAATTTATCTAATACCTATATACAATAGCATTAATATTCATTCCTGCTCCTACCGATGCAAAAATGATTACATCTCCCTTATTAATCTGTTGATTTTTGATTTCGCCTTTAATAATTAGATTAAATAAAGTTGGAATAGTTGCTACACTTGAATTACCTAATTTATGAATGCACATAGGCATAATACCTTCAGGAGGTGTTTGTTTGTATTGTTTGTAAAAACGTTGGATAATGGCTTCATCCATTTTTTCATTAGCTTGATGAATCAATACTTTTTTTACTTCGTTAATACTTATACCGCTTTTATCCAGACATTCTTTCATCGCCTTTGGAACATTGTTTAATGCAAATTCATAAATTTTTCGTCCGTGCATTTTAATGTAACGTACGTCAGGATTATGGCTTTTATTAAAAGAATTTCCGAAATGTAAATAATAAGCTTCGTCATAAGTAAAACTAGCCGATTCATAGGCTAAAATACCCCCTTCATCTTCTGATGATTCAATGATGGTAGCACCAGCTCCATCAGAATAAATCATGCTATCGCGATCATGTAAATCAACAACTCGCGACAAAGTTTCGGCACCAATTACTAAACATTTTTTTGCCATTCCCGCCTGAATAAAGGCTTTTGCTTGAATAATGCCTTCTATCCAGCCAGGACAGCCAAAAAGCATATCATAAGCTACACATTTAGGGTTTTTAATACGCAAATTGTGTTTTACACGAGTGGCTAAGCTTGGTAAAATATCGGTTTGTATTGCAGCATGTTTTACATTGCCGAAATTATGTGCAAAAATAATGTAATCTAAAGTTTCAGGATCTATACCTGCATCTTCTATAGCACGTTTAGCAGCTATAGCTCCAATATCGGAAGTTAATAAATCATTTGTAACATATCTGCGTTCTTCAATTCCGGTAATGTCGTAAAATTTTTCTGTAATTGTTTCGTTGGGTAGAGGGAAAGGTGTGCCATCGTCATTTAAAAAAATATGTTTGGCAAAATCTAGATTGGTTACAATTTCAGTAGGGATATAGCTTCCTGAACCAGTTATTTTAATGTTCATTGTAATTGGGTTTTGAAAACTACTAATTTAGACAAACAAATCTTTTGATTGGCTGTAAATTCTATTTAAGGTCTTTTTTTGTTAATTATGTAAAGAAACTTATTTTTAATTATTATAAATTCTTTTTAATAAGCTTTTTTTGGTAATAATAAAATAATAATTCCTTGGATAAAAAAACAATTAAAACAATTAATAAAGATAGAAGGGTTAATTTATTATAAAAATATGGGTAGAATAAGAAGAATACTATTTTTAGGGGAAGCTTTTTTAATGTTATTGTTGATTTTTTGTTCCTTTATACGTCTTCCCACAAGGAGAAATGCTGTTATTATAGTCCCTTTTATTTGCCACACCACCACGAATATGTATATCTTTTTCTTGCTCAATTACAGAAGATTTAATAGTGAAATAGTCTTATCAAACTCTAAGATTCCTTTTAAAGCATAACGAGTGTTTTTATTTTTATGACTTTTTGTATTTGTGAACTATTGCCCAAACGGGTTCATGTCTTTTTGTCTAAGTTGTTTTTGAATTTCTTTACTTAATCCTTTTTTTGTAGCATTCATTAAAAGCAGAGCCTTATATCATGTCAAAAAATACAATTTTGAACTTTGTATAATTCTACCACTACGAAGAGAAATTCTTTTTATCCATTTATAACTCTCTCTGCTTGGTATCTAAAAAGCTCTTTTAATCTAGATTATCTGTTAGACTTTGTAATGAAGAGGAAAAGGGCAAAGGAGGTAAAAAGGGACGGAAATTTTTTACAACAGCTATCGTTTTGCATTGAGGAGAAAAAAGTGAGTACTTTTTTGGATTCAAAGTTATTTATATTTGTAATAAATCTCTAATGGGTAATCTAGGTTAAATCACACTTATATCTATCTTATTTCGTTGTTCCATCCCACAGATTTTTGACTTCATCCATAATCAGATTGTTTAAGGAGTCTTTGTTAGCTGGGTAATAAGAAAACTCTTTGTTTTCTGAAAAACAAAGAGTTTAAGGTTATAATGTAGAATAATAAAAAAGGCTTTCTTTCTATTAGCTTTCTATATACGCTTCAATAGGAGCACATGAGCAAACCAGATTTCTGTCTCCATACGCATCATCTACACGACGTACTGTAGGCCAGAATTTATTTTCGGTAATATACTCTAATGGATATGCTGCTTTTTCTCTTGAGTAAGGTAAATCCCAAGTATCAGCTGTTAACATACTTAAGGTATGCGGTGCATTTTTTAAAGGATTGTTAGGATTGTCAATAGTTGCCTCAGCAATTTCTTTTCTGATGGAAATCATGGCTTCACAAAAACGATCTAATTCTGCTAAATCTTCCGATTCAGTAGGTTCTACCATTAAGGTTCCAGCTACAGGGAAAGACACTGTAGGAGCGTGGAAACCATAATCCATCAAGCGTTTGGCTATATCACCTACTTCAATCCCGTTTTGTTTGAATTCACGACAATCTAAAATCATTTCGTGAGCTGCACGTCCCATTTCGCCTGAATATAAAACAGGGTAATGTTCTTCTAAACGCGCTTTCATATAGTTTGCGTTTAGAATAGCGTGTTCTGTAGAAGCTTTTAAACCTTCAGCCCCTAACATAGAAATGTAGCCATAAGATATTAAACATACCAAAGCGGATCCAAAAGGAGCTGCAGAAATAGCAGAAATAGCATCTTTACCACCAGTTGCTATCACAGGATTGGTAGGTAAGAAGTTAACTAGTTTTTCGTTTACACAAATTGGTCCAACACCTGGTCCACCGCCACCATGTGGGATAGCAAATGTTTTGTGTAGGTTTAAGTGACAAACATCAGCACCAATGGTAGCTGGATTTGTTAAACCTACTTGTGCATTCATGTTAGCACCGTCCATATAAACTAAACCACCATTTTCGTGAATTAGGTTTGTAATTTCAATAATGGTAGATTCATAAACTCCATGCGTAGAAGGGTAAGTTACCATTAAACAAGATAAATTATCTTTGTGTTCAATAGCTCTTGCTTTTAAATCTTCAACATCTATATTTCCTTCAGGAGTTGTTTTAGTAACGATAATTTTCATTCCTGCCATAGCCGCTGAAGCTGGATTTGTTCCATGAGCAGAAGAAGGAATAAGACAGACATTACGATGTCCTTCATTACGTGAAATATGATAAGCACGAATAGCCATTAAACCAGCGTATTCACCTTGAGCACCTGAGTTTGGTTGTAATGAAGTACCTTTAAAGCCAGTTACTGTATTTAATTGTTCTTCTAGTTTTTTCAACATCGTTAGATAACCTTGCACTTGATTAGCTGGAGCAAAAGGGTGAATGTTATTCCAATTTGGTAATGAAAGAGGAAGCATTTCAGCGGCAGCATTTAATTTCATAGTACAAGAACCTAATGAAATCATAGAATGATTTAATGATAAATCTTTGCGTTCTAGTTTTTTAATATAACGCATCAGTTGACTTTCAGAATGATGATTGTTAAATACATCATGTTGTAAGAAAGTAGAGGTTCTAATTAAGTTAGAAGGAATATGATTTTCTGTTGCTAGTTCTGAAACATGAATTGCTGATTTTCCAGTTGCTTCGGCAAAGATGGAAAGAATGGTGTTAATATCTGCAATTGAAGTGGTTTCATTAAAAGAAATGGCAACACAGTTTTCATTTGGATAAAAGAAGTTGAATTCATTCTTTTCAGCAATTTCTTTTACTTTAAGGCTATCTGCTTTTACTAAAAGTGTATCAAAGAAAGAAGAATTTACTTGATTAATTCCTAAAGAGGCTAATGCTTTTGAAGTAGTTACTGCGGAAGCATGTATTTTATTGGCAATATACTGTAATCCTTTTGGACCATGATAAACAGCGTACATACCAGCCATAACGGCTAATAATACTTGTGCTGTACAAATATTAGAAGTGGCTTTTTCACGTTTAATATGTTGTTCGCGAGTACCTAATGCCATACGTAAGGCACGGTTTCCGTTTGCATCTATAGAAACGCCAATAATTCGACCTGGCATCGAGCGTTTGTACTCTTCTTTAGTGGCAAAATAGCCCGCATGAGGACCTCCAAAACCCATTGGGATCCCAAAACGTTGTGTGGTCCCTACTACAACTGCTGCTCCTAGTTCGCCAGGAGGGGTTAATTTTGCTAAAGATAAAATATCAGCCGCTACCGCTACCTTAATATCATTTTCAGCCGCATTTGTTATAAATTGGCTATAGTCATATACTTGACCATATTTTCCAGGGTATTGTAATATAGCTCCAAAAAAATCAGTAGAAAAATCAAATGTTTCGTGATTACCAATTACCAACTCAATGTTTAATGGAGTGGCACGGGTTTCTAAAATGGATAGCGTTTGTGGTAATATTTCTTCTGAAACGAAAAATTTGTTTACATTGTTTTTCTTTTGATCTCGTGTTCTAACATCAAAAAGGAGCGTCATTGCCTCAGCTGCAGCGGTTCCTTCGTCTAATAAAGAGGCATTTGCAATTTCCATACCAGTTAACTCTATGATAGTAGTTTGGAAATTTAATAAGGCTTCTAGACGACCTTGAGCAATTTCAGCTTGATAAGGAGTATAAGCCGTATACCATCCTGGGTTTTCAAAAATATTTCTTTGGATAACAGGAGGAACAATTGCAGGATGATATCCCATTCCAAGGTATGATTTGAAAACTTTGTTTTTACTGCCTAGCTGCGTGATATGAGCTAAGTACTCATATTCAGTCATGGGAGCGTCTAATGTAATGTCTTCTTTTAACCGAATTCCATCTGGAAACGTTTCGTATAATAATTGGTCAATGTTTTCTACACCAATTGTTTTAAACATGTGTTGAAGGTCTTCTTCTCTTGGACCAATGTGTCTTAAAGCAAATGCATCTGTTCTCATTCAATCAAAAAATAATGTGTTGTTTTGAGTGCATCAAAATTACTACTATTTAACTAATATTTGTAGCTGTTTAACGAAATTAATTTTTATGTGATATTTGTATGTATTAAAAACTGTACATTTACGTTAATTATTCAAGTAAACAAAATTTTAAAAACATGAAATTATCCAGGCTTTTTGCGTTGTTTTGTGCAATTTTATTTCAATTTTCTTGCTCCAAAAAAGCATCTGATTTTGATTCTAATTTTGGGTTATTTAAAGGGTATATTTCGGCTTTTACTTCTGGATTTGTTTCGGTTAAGTCGGATATTCGAGTTCAATTAGATTTTAATAATCCCACTTGGAAAGTAAATCAAGAGTTAGATTCTGATTTGTTTGATATAACCCCTAGTGTAAGTGGAAAAGTCGTGGCACTTTCTTCTAACACAGTAGCTTTTGTTCCAAAAGATAAATTCGATCAAAATACGTTATATCAAGTAACCTTAAATCTTGGGAAAATAAAATCAGTTCCAAAAGAATTAGAAGAGTTTAAATTTTCTTTAAAAACAATCAAACAAGATTTTATTGTTAAAACAGATGAATTGCAATCATCAGATAAAGAAACCTATTATTTGGTAGGGACAGTAAAAACTGCCGATGTGGCTGATTTTGACGACGTAGAAGATGTGTTAGAATGCTCACAAGAGGGAGATGATTTAGCTATTACTTTTGATAAAGAGGAAAGTACCAATACGGAGTTTAAGTATCGCGTAGAAGGAATTAAACGTTTTGATGAGGCCAGTGAAATAGTACTTGAATGGGATGGTGATGAAATTGATGCAGAAAACGAAGGAAAATCTAAATTAGCAATACCTGCAAAAAATGATTTTAAAGTAATGAGTGTTGAGGTAGGAGATGAAAACAATCAGTCATTACTAATTAATTTTTCAGACCCCTTGAAAAAAGACCAAGATTTTAATGGTTTAGTAAATATTCAAAATACAAATGGAGTCAAATATGCTACTACGGGTAATGTTTTGAAAGTATTTTTTAATAATTATAAACCCGAAAAAGAAGAAGTTATTGTAGCAGAACCTGTTCAAATAACAACAGTTGCAGATGTGGATACCGCAGCTACTGCTGTAGACTCAGCAGCAACAGTTGTTCAAGAAGGAGTCGTAGATTCAGTAGAAACCGTTTCTGTATCAGATGAAACTCAAGAATCCTATGTTGAAGAAGAAACGGAGCAAGAAACAGAAGAAATTCAAACAACGGAACTAAATGGATCTAAATTAGTAGAGATTTTTCGAGGGATTAAGAACATTTATGGGGATGAACTAAAAGAAAATTACTCAAAAACAATTGATTTTGAATCTATAAAACCAGCGGTTAGACTAATTAAAAACGGAACTATTTTACCAAGTTCCAACCATTTACAAATAAATTTTGAAGCGGCTAATTTGAAAAAAGTAAATGTGAAAATATATAAAATATATGAAAACAATATTTTACAATTTTTACAAGATAATGAATTGAATGGCAATAGAAACCTCAAAAAAGTAAGCCAACCAGTTGCCAAAACCACTCTTGAATTAAAACAAAATGAGCTTTTAGATTATAGTAAATGGAATACTTATGCTCTTGATTTATCAAAAATTATAGAATCAGATCCTGGTTCTATTTATAGAGTAGAGTTTTCATTCAAAAAAAGTGACGCATTGTATAAATGTTCAGGCGATAATGAAGAAATCGTAGAGGAGGAAGAAGTAGAAGAAGATGATGTAAACTATAGTGGAGAAGATTATGATTACTATTATGAGGAAGACTACGAATGGTTACAAAGTCAAGATCCGTGTACGGATTATTATTATAACAACACAAAGATATCAACAAATGTTCTAGCTACTGATTTAGGAGTGATAGCTAAGAGGGGAAACAATAAGAGTATAACGATTGCAGTAAGTGATATTGTATCAACTGACCCCGTAAGTGGTGCAACAGTAGATTTATACACTTATCAACAACAAAAAATAGCCACTTCAACTACTGATGGTGATGGAATCGCTAAATTTGACTTAAAGAAATTTGCTTATTTTGCTATAGTAAAACAAGGTAAAAACACAACTTATGTTAAATTAGATGATGAACTGTCTTTATCATTGAGTAATTTTGATGTAGCAGGAGAATCTCTACAAAAAGGATTAAAAGGATATATTTATGGAGAAAGAGGCGTTTGGCGTCCTGGTGATTCGATTCATTTATCATTTATTCTAAATGATAATGCCAATAAAATTCCTGTAAACCATCCGATCAAATTTAGATTGAATGACCCAATGGGAAAAACCATTTATCAGTATATTCATAAAACAAATGAAGAAAACCATTATCGTTTTGATTTAGTAACGAATACTTCAGCTCCAACAGGTAATTGGGAAGCAATGATAAGTGTAGGAGGAGCTAATTTTTATAAGAGTATAAAAATTGAAACGATTAAGCCTAATAGGCTAAAAATTAAAAACAGTTTTAATAAAGATATACTTTCTGCTTCAAAAAATAACAACAATACCGTTAAAGTTACTTGGATGCACGGAGCTGTTGCTAAAGATCTAAAAACAGAAGTACAAGCAAAGTTTACACAACAAGTTACCTCTTTTAAAGGATATGATAAATTTGTATTTGATGATCCTACAAGATCTTTTTCAACAGAAGAAATAAATGTATATTCAGGAAAAATTAACCAACAAGGTTTAACCCGTTTTTCTATAGATCCAACTTTACATGGACAAGCGCCTGGAATGTTGAATGCTGCGTTTATTACCAAAGTGTATGAAAATGGAGGCGATGTAAGCACTGATGTAAGTATGGTGAAATATTCGCCATACCCAACCTATGTAGGAATTAAAACACCAGAGCCTAACAAATACGGATTGTTAGAAACAGGAAAAAATAATCGTTACGAGTTTGTAACACTTAACGAAAATGGAAAACCCAAACCTGTTAAAGGATTACAAGTAAGGATTTATAAAATAGATTCTAGATGGTGGTGGGACGAATCTTCCGATAAGTTATCAAATTACAGTACCAGTACCTCAACAACCGCTTATAAAACGTATGTAATTAATACCAATTCATCAGGGCGTGGAGAAATAGCATTCTCTGTTCCCGAAAATGATTGGGGACGTTATTTAATCAGAGCTATTGATCCGAATGATGGTCATGCAACAGGAAATACGGTGTTTTTAGATTACCCTTATTGGTCTGAACGTTCTAAAAATACAGATGGAAAAGAAGCGGCTATGTTGCGTTTTTCTACAGACAAAAAAGAATACCATGTAGGCGAAACAGCTAAAATATTTTTCCCATCAAGTGAAGGGGGACGTGCTTTGATTTCTATTGAAAATGGATCAAGAGTAGTAAAAACTTTTTGGCAAAAAACATCCGACGGAGAAACGCAAGTAGATTTAGATATTACGCCAGATATGGCTCCTAATGTATATATTAATATTACTATGTTACGTCCGCACGCATCTGCCAAAAACGATGCTCCTATTCGTATGTATGGTCTGGTTCCGATTAGTGTAATAGATAAAGAAACTATTTTAAAACCTAAAATAGAAATGCCCGATGTAGTGCGACCTGAAAAAACAGTAGATGTAAAAGTAAGTGAAGAAAACGGTAAGCCAATGACCTATACAATTGCAGTTGTTGATGAAGGACTATTAGATCTAACCCGATTTAAAACCCCGAACGCTTGGGATAGTTTTTATGCTCGCGAGGCATTAGGTGTTCGTACCTGGGATATTTATGATAATGTAATTGGAGCGTATGGAGGACGAGTAAATCAAATATTTAGTATAGGAGGTGATGCCGAAAGAGGAGGGGCTAATGCTAAAAAAGCAAATCGTTTTAAACCTGTAGTCATGTACTTTGGGCCATTTAAATTAAATGGAGGCACTAAAACGCATACAATCAAATTACCAAAATATATTGGTTCAGTCAAAACAATGGTAGTAGCGGCTAATGCTGAAAAAGGAGCGTATGGTATGGCAGAAAAAAGTACCGCGGTAAAAAGCCCATTAATGGTATTAGCTTCCTTGCCTAGAAAAATTTCACCTTCTGAAAAAGTAACCTTGCCAGTTACGCTCTTTGCTACTGAAAACCATATAAAAAATGTAACAGTTCAAGTAAAAACAAACAATGCAGTTAAGTTAACCAGCCCAGCTATACAAAAAATATATTTTGCAAATCCAGATGAAAAAATGGCTTATTTTGATGTAAGTGTAGGCAATACAACTGGTATAGGAAAACTTCAAGTAATAGCAACTTCAGGGAACGAAAAATCAATATATGAAGTAGAAATAGATGTAATAAATCCTAATCCAGTTACAACTCTTACAACGGATGCTTTATTAGCCGGAAATGCTAAAAAAACAATGACATGGAAAATCTTTGGTGTTGCAGGCAGCAATCATGCAATGGTAGAAATAGCATCAATTCCTACTATTGATTTTGGAAGGCGTTTAGATTATCTTATTCAATATCCTCATGGTTGTGTAGAACAAACCACTTCTTCTGTATTTCCACAATTATATTTAACTGATGTAATAGATGTAGATTCCAATAAAAAGAGTCAAATACAACGTAATGTTACAGCAGGGATCGAACGATTAACTAGTTTTCAATTATCAACAGGAGGAATGGCTTATTGGCAAGGAAATACCACTCCCGATGATTGGGGAACGAGTTATGCGGGTCATTTTATGTTAGAAGCTGAGAAAAAAGGATACCATTTGCCATTGAATTTTAAATCTAAATGGATTGGCTATCAACAAAAAATAGCTAAAAATTGGCGAATGGAATTAGATTATAACACGGATTTAAATCAAGCGTATCGTTTGTATACTTTAGCTTTAGCAGGAGTTCCAGATTTAGCATCAATGAACCGTTTAAGAGAAACGAAAGGAATTACAAATGAAACAAAACTTCGTTTGGCAGCAACTTACGCTTTAGTAGAACAAAGCAGTGCCGCAAATGCCTTATTGTTAAAATCAAATATTAATGATACTGCAAGTCAATATTATTATAGCTATGGTTCCGAAGACAGAAATAGGGCGATGACTTTAGAAAGTTTAGTATTGTTAGGACAAAAGCAAAAAGCTTTTACAATGGCAGTCAAATTAGCTAAAAATTTATCATCAGATCAATGGATGAGTACACAGACTACGGCTTACTCATTGTATGCAATGGCAAAATTTGCTAAGTACAACGGTGGAAAAGGAATTAGCATTGAGTTGACAAATGGAGGTAAATCAGTATCTATAAATACTTCAAAAGCCATTGTACAAAGGACTCTTGTTCGTGGAATGCTAGATATTAAAAACAATAAAAACAATACTTTGTTTGTTAGAATTATTAATAGCGGAATTTTACCAGTAGGAAAAGAACAACCTACTTCTAACAATGTTTCTGCTTCAGTCGTGTTTAAAGATAAAAAAGGAAAAATAGTTACGATTTCTAAAATAGCTCAAGGAACAGAATTAATAGCTGAAATAATATTAAAAAATCAAAAGAATGAAATGGTTCCTAATATAGCATTAACGCAAATAGTACCTTCAGGATTTGAAATTGTGAATACTCGTTATACTGATTTCGGTAATGCAACAGAAAATATGGCCGATTATATTGATATGCGAGACGATAGAGCCAATTATTATTTTAGTTTAAAATCAGGAGAAACCAGAGTCTTTAAAATGCTTATTAATGCGTCTTATTTAGGAAACTATTATCTGCCAGGAGCACAGTGTGAAGCCATGTACGACCACAGTTTTATGGCTCGAACGAAAGGAAAATGGGTGCAAATTGTGAAATGAAAAATAAAGAGTTTCTTTAAGAAGAAAAAAAATAACCTTTAGTCTGTGACTTCTCTTAATAGAGAAGTCACATGATTGATGTTATATTACTTGGTTTACCCTGTTTAGTTCTTTTATAAGTACTGAACAGGATGAAGTTAAAAATACGATCGTAATTTTTTTAGATGGCTTCTTGTAGAATATACCGAGAGAGTTTACCAAGTATAGAGATACGTTGTGTTCTAAAATATTTCTCTATAAAAAATATCGAAAAATTTAATTATGAATGGAATTAATACACAAATTCTATAATCTCACTTTTGTAAAAAGAATTAAAAATTGGATAATAAAAAACAAAAAAAAAGCAATCGTTGGATTCATTTTTTTACTTCTTTATTATTTCTCTTTACCACGTACACTTTTTGTAGAGCCTTATTCAACCGTAATAGAAAGTAATACAGGTGAACTATTGGGCGCAAAAATTGCAAGCGATGGTCAATGGCGTTTTCCAGAGCAAGACTCTATTCCTGATAAATTCAAACAATGTGTCGTTTATTTTGAGGACGAACACTTTTATCATCATTTTGGATTTAATCCTGTAGCTATGGTTAAAGCAGTAAAACAAAATAAAACTGCGGGAAAAGTGGTTCGAGGAGGAAGTACAGTAACACAACAGGTCATTCGCTTGGCTAGAAAAAATAAAAAACGAACCTACTTCGAAAAAATTATTGAAATTATTCTGGCCACTCGATTAGAATTTAGACACTCAAAACAAAGAATCTTAGAATTATATGCTGCACATGCCCCTTTTGGAGGAAATGTAGTAGGATTAGAAATGGCTGCTTGGCGTTATTTTGGAGTGCAACCACACCAATTATCATGGGCTGAAAGTGCTACTTTAGCAGTGCTGCCTAATGCTCCACGACTTATATATCCAGGTAAAAATCAGCAATTATTACTAAGAAAACGAAATCGGTTACTTAAAAAATTATTAGACAATAAAGTAATTGATCAAATGACCTTTGATTTAGCACTAACAGAATCTTTGCCTCAAAAACCTTACGATTTACCTCAAATAGCACCGCATTTATTACAAAAAGTAGCGAAAGAAAATTCACAACAAAAAATTGTAACAACAATTGATGTTTCCCTGCAAAATAGAGTAAACCAAATAGTACGACAATATTATAGCCAGTATAGCCAAAATGAGATTCATAATATGGCTGTTATTGTATTAGATGTAAGAAATAGAAACATACTCAGCTATGTAGGAAATACCCCTACAGATGCTAATCATGACAAAGATGTTGATATCATTACAGCTCCTCGAAGCACAGGAAGCATTTTAAAACCTTTGCTTTTTGCTTCTATGTTAGATGATGGCGAGTTGTTGTCTAATACTTTAGTGGCTGATATTCCCACTCAAATATCAGGGTATATGCCTCAAAATTATAATTTAACGTTTGACGGAGCTGTGCCTGCGCAACGAGCACTTTCAAGATCATTAAACATTCCAGCCGTATTAATGTTACAAGAACACGGAGTTCATAAATTTTACGAAACATTAAAACAATACAAGTTAAAAAATATTAATAAACATCCTGATCATTATGGATTATCGTTAATATTAGGAGGTGCTGAAAGTAATTTGTGGGATTTGAGTAGAACCTATGCTAATTTAACTTCAACCTTAAATTATTATAATGAATTTAAACAATATCGCAAATATGAATTTAGCGAACTCAATTACAAAAAAGATTTTCAACCAAATTTCGGAACGGAACAAGACCAAAAAGAAGTAGTAGGAGCAGGAGCAATATACCTTACTTATGAAGCTATGAAAGAAGTCAATAGACCAGCAGAAGATGAGGCTTGGCGTTTTTATGATTCCTCTATCCAATTAGCTTGGAAAACAGGTACTAGTTTTGGAAATAGAGATGCTTGGGCTATAGGTACAAATAATGATTACGTGGTAGGCGTATGGGTAGGAAATGCGTCAGGAGAAGGACGACCACAATTAACAGGTATTGATAGTGCAGCACCTGTTTTATTTGACGTATTTAATTTATTGCCTAGAAAAAAATGGTTTAAACCACCTATTTCTGATTTAGTTGAAAAAGAATGTTGTGTTCAAAGTGGTTATTTAGCCAAGACAGGATGTCCTAAAGTAAAGCAAATGATTTCCAAAAACGGAACAAAAACAACAATATGCCCTTTTCATAAAACCATTCATTTAGACATTACAAAACAGTTTCAAGTAAATAACACTTGTGAAGATGTCGATAAAATAGTAACCCAATCGTGGTTTGTATTGCCCCCCGTTATGGAATGGTACTATAAAGGATTACATATAGATTATAAACCATTGCCCCCATACCGTCAAGATTGTCAGGGAGCCTCTCAAGGTACTATGGGATTTATTTATCCTAAAGCTAATAGTAAAATTTATCTAACAAAAAATTTTCAAGGAAAAATACAACCTGTAATTTTTAAAATAGCCCACTCTAATCGAGAATCAAAGCTATATTGGTATATTGATAAAGAATTTAAAGGTACCACACAAACTTTTCACGAAATGCCAATTATAACATCTACAGGAAGACATCTTATAACGGTAGTAGATGAAAAAGGAATGGAACTTAAGCAATATGTAACCATTGAAAATGAGTAGATTTTTAAAAAATATTTTTGATTTTTATATAAATAGTAGCATTCATGTTGCTTTAGCTGTTTTTGCCTTTGTGCAAATTAGCTGTATTGAATTTCATATTTCAAATACTAATAATGTTAGAGAGTTTGCATTCTATGGTACGATTGTAGGTTACAATTTTATTAAATACGATGAATTAACCAGAGTTAGAAAACGGGTTTGGCATAAGCAATTAAAATGGATCGTTTCGTTAAGTTTTGTTTCGGTATTATGCTGTGGTTATTACTTCTTTCAATTCAACAGCATAACTCAAATTACAGCAATAGGAGTACTTTTACTTACGGGATTTTATACCTTGCCCATAGTACCTAAAAAAACTAATTTTAGAAACTGGAGCGGAGTAAAAATATATTTAGTGGCTTTGAGTTGGGCTATTGTAACCGTTTGGTTACCCATTTTTAATACTGAATTAGTTATAAAATATGATGTTGTTTTTTATTTCATTCAAAGGTTTCTTGTTGTGTTTGTTTTGATGCTTATTTTTGAAATCGTTGATTTGTCAAAAGACAAATTAAGTTTACAAACTATTCCGCAGCAAATAGGAGTGAGACAAACAAAATGGTTAGGGTATGTTTTGTTGGTTATTTGTGTATTATTGGAAGTTTTTAAATTCAACAGCAATGGCAATTTCAATAATCAATTAGTAGCATTGCAATTGATATTGCCATTTTTTATTGCTATTGCATTATTTTTTGCTACCCCTAATCGTTCTAAATACTATACGTCTTTTTGGGTGGAGGCAATACCTATTGTTTGGTATTTGTTTTTTTATTAAAATAAAAAAACTCCCGAAGGAGTTTAATAATACTTATTTTATCGCTTTTGCTAAATCTTTCAAGTTCCCTTTGTTAAAATTTAGTGCCCCCATCATTGTAAAATCAAAATAAACTACCTCTCCATTTACTGGATCAAAAACAAAAATGGTTTTATTGACTGTTATAGCAGGTTGAAGATAATAGTAGTCTTTGTTTTTTTCTTTGATGACTTTTTCTATTTTTTCTTTGCTGCAAATTTCATATTTAAAAGGATATAAAGCTGCAATATCGTCTTTAGTAAGGTCTTTTGTTAGCAGATAATTTATACCTACACTCTGTACATTTGATCCAGTAAGAACTTTTTTATTAATTGATTCTTCACATATTAATAGGGTTCTTTCCTTTATTTTAGGTGAACGTTTTAAATAAATTTTTCCTAATTCTTTTACGATTGATAAAGTACTACCTTTAATATTGTTTTTTTGAACTAAATCAATTGAAAGAACCATTGATTCAATCATATTGCTGACTCTGTAAGCACAATCTGTTAAATTACTTTCATTTATAAAGAAATTGATTGGGGCATAGGCAATTAAATCTTGGTATTCATATCTACTAATTGTTTTTTTTCCACCATTAATTAATGCTAAATAATGATATGATTTTACATTTGGATTCGTATTACCAAATAAACATATAAATGAGGCCGTTTTATCCGCGATTTTTTTTTCAAATTCTTCACTTGAGATTGTTGAATATGGTGTTGTTTTCCAAATATTTGACATCGATTTTGTTAGTTCAGTATCAAATTTTTCGTTTCCTGTAAGTACAATGAATGTTTTTGATGCTTTAAACCTATTAAACTCTTCACTGTCGTATTCTTTGGCTGTAAATTGACCAAAGCATAAATTAATTACGAACAAGCCTAAAAAAAGAAATTTATTACCCATATTTATGTTATTTTTGGCAAAAATATAAAAAGAATGTATAAGAATTTTCTATTAGCAGTGTGTTTTTTTAATGTTATTATTGTAAATGCTCAATCAAAGATGATAGATGTGTCTCCATCGGATGCTTTAGTCTATGATGAAAACAACACGCTTCTCGGAAAGACCCCTTATGAAATTACTAAGAACGGAAGTTTTGTTTTGAAAATAAAAAAAGAAAATTTCAAATTACTAACATTAGAGATTAAGAATGATGAAAAAAATGAAGAAATTCAAAATTGTTTTGCCAATCCAGATAAGTTTTATATAAATATAAACAATAATACAGCCATTTTTAATTTGATTCCTTATAGAACTGAAAAAAAAGGTGAGATTTTTGTTGGATTTGCCAATCCTTCTTACAAGATAGATGAAAACGAATTGATAGGCACAGTAAATGAATCTAAAAGATATTTAAAATCTAAGAATATAAATTTTCTATTAGGTCATACTACGAATCTTGAAAATAGAATCTTTGAAGCTTTTGGAGATACATTTGTTCAACCTGTTTTTTTCGATCAAGAAAAAGAAAAAGAAGAAAAGTCTTTATTGTTAGAGCCAAGAGTAATTCTAAAACCTATTATAAAAAACTTAGACTTTAATCTGAAAGGTAAGATTTTACGTGAGTACGTTGGAAATTACCATATTGAGATAGAATGGTTCGTTTTTGATCGAAATGATTTAAACAATCCAAAATTTAGTTATGATACAAAAGTAGACGGATATAGGTTGAAAAATAATTATAATTTACTATTGCATGATTTAGTTTATTTTTCTCAATTAGAACTTTTAAAAAATGAAGGTTTATACCAAAAGTTCCTTGAAATTGAAAATAGTTATTTAAAAGAAACAATAGGCAATGAGTTAAATATTAACATATTATCTGAAGAAAAATATCAGGAAAATGAAATAAGCGGATATTTAGATTCGGTAGTTACCATTGAATCTGGAAATACTTTTGGTAGTGGATTTTTTATCAATAATGAAGGGTATATTTTAACTAATTTTCACATAGGTTCAATTATTGATGATTATTTTGTAACCGTCAACAACAAAAGAATCAAAGCTGAGGTTGTAAAATCTAACAAAAATGTTGATTTGCTTCTTTTGAAAATAGATCATAAATCTAAAGGACTACCAATAGTAAAAAAAGATTTTAAAAAAATTGGACAAGAAGTTTTTGCTATTGGTACGCCTCTCGATAAAACTTTAGAAAAATCTGTAACCAAAGGGATTGTAAGTAATTATAGAAAAATGAACGGTGTAGATTTTATACAAAGTGATGTAAGTATAAATTCTGGGAATAGTGGAGGACCATTAATAAATAAATTTGGAGAAGTACTCGCTATCAATACACTTAAAATGAATCAAGCGAATACAAATGGAATTGGATTTGCTATTGATATCAATTATGCTTTAAAAATGCTTAATATTAAGAAATTGCCGTAAAACTCATTTTTATTTTTTTCAAAACACAAAAGTTTAGTAGTGTATATAGTATTTAGTTTTTGTTTTATTTTCTAACATCAGATAATTCTACATAATTATTATCTATAATATCCCGTTTGTTTAAGAGGTATGCTATTGTAGTAGTAATTAAAAAAAGAATTGTTCAGTGTCCTAAATGTTTGCCAAAAAAACATTTAAATTCCAGAATGTAAATAACTTAAAACGGATGATGATTCCTTTACTTATGAAATGATCTTCTATGATTTCATAAGTAAAGGAATCATATTTGTTCATTTGAATTATAAAACTTTAGTAGATAAGATAGAATCCAAAATGTTTCCCTTGCCAAGTAACCGATTCACCTTCTTCAATAAGTCCGCTTGATCTTCCCGCAATAATTTTTTCCTTGGTAAAAAAGAATGATTCTTTATGATAATCTAAATTTCGTGCCGTATTAAATACAACTTTTATTTCTGCATTGATAATGGTTTTTAGATGGATTGTGGTCATTTTAAGTTTTATTATTTGGTTAATAATTCTTTTAATGGCTCAGATTAATTTTTTGGGGATTAAGCAAAAAGTTTCTCCATTCTAAAGAGGAAGAATTTAGTATCCATCACACCTCTTTGATTAGCTCTGAAGAGTTTTATTTTTGAGTTAAAGGATTCAGCATTTGCGTTTGTATGTCTTTTTATGAAGAAGTTTACAATTGTTTCCAAATGATAATTTAAACTATTGGCAACGGTATTAAAGACAGTCATTTTTAATTCTTTGGTTTTGGATATCCAATTCAATATTTTTTGTTTAACCTCTTCTTTTGAGGTGTATTCATAAATATTTCTAAACTCTTGGGTGTGTTTATATGCCTGATGTATTAGAGGATAATGTTGGAACAATATTTGGGCTCGCACTTTTTGGGTTTCTGTCCATTGGTTGGGTTTCTTGGCAATGATATAACGACATCGAGCCAATAGTTGTTTGGGTGTGTCTTGGTTTTCAAAAGTTATTGGAATGTATTTTATTGCTTGCTCCTTTGCTTTTTTGATAGCTTGATTCTCTTTTTCAATCTCCTCCCAGCGATATTTTATCCTTAAATGCTGGAGAGCTTCCATTACCAACTTTACCACATGGAAACGGTCTGTGACAAGGTAACTTTCAGGAAAACACATTCTTGATGCTGATTGCATATTGTTTGCCATATCAAGTGTTATCGATTTTACTTGTTTTCTATGCGAAAGTGGAATTTTAGTAACCACATCAATAATGTCCTGACTTTTGGTGCCTTTTATAACCGCCACTAAGGATTTCTTTTTGCCTCTTCCTTGTTTATTGGTTACAAAAGTATACAGTTCACCTTTTGACAATCTTACTTCATCAATACTTAAATTCTCCCCAATATTTTCGGGGTAAATCAGATAATTTTCGGCATGTTCTAACTGTTTCCAACTTGTAAAACCACTGATTCTTTTTTTGTAATGTCTTCGCAGTAAATCAGCTTTAATGCCATAATAACTGGCAATGTTACTTATCGTATCTTCTCGGGTCTCTACCTGTACCTTTTAAAAAATCCGAAAGTTCAACAGTTAATTTGGAACCTTCTGCAATAAAAGAATAATCGCTTTTAATTTCTGACTTATCTACTGTATTTCGCCACCTACGTCTTCTGATACCTAAATAAACAGCCTTTCCTCGTATTGGAAAATCTTGTATCAAAGTACGCTCACAAAAGCCTTTTGACTCATATTCCTCTGAAATGAAACCTTCGGGAATAATGTTCTTTTCATCAAGATAGATATAAAAGCAATCCTTTTTTGTTTGAATATCTCCTAATTCTATAAAATCAACAATATCAAAATGACATAATAATTCTTCGGGTAGAAAAGCAGAAAGTATCGAAAAATCCATTTACTTTTTTTGTCGCAATTTACAATTACTCCCCATATTTTTTATGTGAGCCCTTTTAATGCGCCTTGTAATTCAGAATACCTAAATCTAAATCCATTTTCGTGTAATCGTTTCGGAATTACATTTCTGCTTTTTAAAACCAATTCAGTTTCAGTGCCTATGATTTTTGCGCCAAATGCTAACATTCGTTTGCCTAGCGGAGCACCAAAAGGTATTTTCATTTCTTTACGAAGCGTTTTCATAAAGACTTTGTTTTGGATAGGTTCAGGAGATACTAGGTTTATTTTGCCTGTGATTTCCTTATTGATGATGTACTCTATGGCTCGGGCAAAATCTTTTTCGTGTATCCAACTTATAAATTGGTTGCCATTTCCTTGTTTGCCACCAAATCCCATTTGCACAAGATTTTTAATAGGAGGGAAAGCACCACCTTTTTTACCTAACACAATAGAGGTTCTCAATGCTGTTTTTTTTGTTTGTGAGGTTTCGGTTTTAAAAAAGGCTTTTTCCCAACTTTGTGCGACATTCATCGAAAAGTCATTGCCTATCTCTCCAGTATATTCATCCATTTGCTTATCTTCAGAATGTCTATATATAGTTGCTGTAGATGAATTTAGCCAGTGTTTAGGCGGATTTTGACATTGTGAAACGGCTTCGTTTAGGATCTTTGTACTTTTAATTCTAGAAAGCAAAATCTCTTTTTTATTTTTCTCATTATATCTACAATCAACCGATTTGCCTGCCATATTAATCAATACATCAGCATTCTCTAATGCAGTTTCCCATCCACCTAAACTTTTAGCGTTCCAGTGCACATAACATATATTGTTTTCTTGTCTTGATTTTCCTCTAGTTAAGACGATGATTTCTGTACATTTTTGTTGGAAATAATCTATAATGACCTTTCCTAAAAATCCTGTGCCGGCGGCAATGACTAATTTTTTCATAATTATATTGTTTTGCCTGTCAGGCAAATTATCTGATAGGCGCTTTTTTATGCTGTTATTGGATTATTCAAACTTGCTTCTTTCGATTTTCTTTTTCCTCTAAAAAACAGGTACAGATTGAAGAACATCATCACACCCAAATAAATTGAAAATCCTCCTATTTGATAGCTTAATTCTTCAATGAGTTCTTGGTAGGTGTTTTTGTAAAGATTGATTTCAAGGATCATTAAAGCATACCCTAAATTAAGGAGATAAAAACCTGTTTCAAATAGTTTGTTAGTGGCAGTAGCAATTTCTTCTCTGCCTCTAAAAATATCGAGCATAAAGGTCTTATCATTTTTGAATAATGTTTTAGATACATAAAAAGTTAAGACAATTACAATTGGTAAATAGATGGCATAACCGATTAAAATTTTTGAAGTTTCCATAATGATTTATTTAATTAATTTTTGAACGTAATTTGTTAGTATATAAAGATTTGAATAGTGTAAGAAGGATAGTATAAAGGCAATGGTTGCAATTTTTAGGGCAAGTGTTTCTATGAGTTGTTGGATGGTTATAATTTCATTCCATCCAATAAGTGTCATGGCACTGTACCCTATGTTTACAAGATAGTAGCCAACTAAAAGTGTTTTGTTTATTTGTATACATAAATTAGCGTGGTTAGGAATTAATTCGTTGACATACAGATTTCCGTTTTTGTAACATATTTTGCCTACGAAAACTATGATAAAAATGATTATGATTAAAAAAAAGGTATAACCAATCAGATTATAATTAAAAGGGATCATAAATATTCATTTTTCTTTTGTTTTTTACGGTAATTGCAGAACCTTTGGCTAGATAGACAGAACTTGGTTTCATTGTATTTAAAAAGCGAAACTCCTTTCCGTAATTTTTTTCAAAATCTACTCCAATGGTGTAGTTCTTGATGGTATATTGTTCCCATTTAGGATGTTGTACTTCGTATTCGTAAGTAGTGTTTATAGCATATTTGGTGTAACCATAATAATGCTCCATAATAAATTCAGCTTCGCTGTTTGGATCTAATGGAGACAAGAAATCATAAGCATTTACTTCAATTTTGTTAGTGCTATTTTTTTGATTCCAGGTATAGCATACATGTAAAATATCAGCTTCTAATTTTATATTATGATTCATAATTTGGGTTTCATAATGTTCTTTATATAAGGTGTTAGCAACAAAAGTAATGGCGCTTTTCGGAACAATTTCTTTGATAAAAACCACACCACGTCTCCATTCGCCGTTTTCAAAGCGTTTTACATAAAATCTAAGATTTACTTCTTCAAAATGGGTATGATTAGGAATTTTAAGTCCTAAAACTTTAGTCTCTTCAAACATAAATCCAACCAAACTCACATAGCAGTTCCCGTTAAAACAATCCAATTCGGTGCCAGCTGGAAGGTATTTTTGTAAGACATCTGGTTGGACAATATAATTTGCCATTACCAAGTTTTTCCATTGCGCGGTTAAGAAGTTCATAGTGTTATTATTTTTTTTAAACTTTCAGAAAAAAATGAAAGTTTTGATTAAATTTTTTTACTTCATAAATTTAACTAACAATTGAGCCAACCAATTGTCTTTGTATTCTGTGATTTTGTCCAAAACATTATCAGCTTTAAGAACAAAGTCATATAGTTTTGTGGTTTGATCTACAAAATGTTTTTCTTCAGCTGATGTATTTGCGTCAATTGAAGACACTTCTTTGAGTACTTTCAAAGCGGGTTTAATTTCTCTTTTGCTTCGTTCACGTGATATTTTTACCGCTAATTCATCTAAATCTTTTTCGGCAGTAAAAAACTCACGTCTTTCACCTGCTTTGTATTCTTTGTATACAATGCCCCAATCCATCAAGGCACGTAAATTCATACTAGCATTTCCACGAGAAATTTGTAGCTCTTCCATAATGTCTTCCATAGAAACAGCTTCGTTAGATACCATCAACAAGGCGTGAATTTGTGCCATGGTTTTGTTGATACCCCACTGAGAACCTAACGCCCCCCAGGTTTGTACAAACTTATTTTTTGCTTCTTTGAATTCCATACCCCAAAGGTATAAAAATGTTTTTAAACTTTCAAAAAAAAATGAAAGTTTATTTTAAGAGGCAATTTTAAAAGTTACCTCTTATCTTCTTTGCTATAATTTGAAACGCCATCTATAGGTATTTGAGTTCCTGAAAATTTAGGTTTTCTATTTCGTAACACGTCTATAAATGCCTTGAATCTTGAAAAATATTCTCTAAAGCAAACATATTTGTATCCTTTGTACAGACCTTTATTGGCAGAGTAACCTATGGAATTAATTCCAATTTGGTTACCAATATAAATAGCTCTGTTTAGATGGTATTCCTGAGATATTAGGACAGCATTTCTTATTGAAAATATTTTTTTTGCTCTATACAAAGTCGAATAGCTATCGAAACCCGCATAATCAATATAAATTTTTGTTGTATCCACCCCGTGCTGATAGCAATAATTTTTCATGACAGTTAGTTCGTCATATTCTTCTCTTCCATTGTCACCAGAGAGTAAAATTTTTTGTATTTTGTTTGCATTGTAAAGATGTATGCCTGCATCTAATCGGTCTTTTAAATATTTACTTGGATTATTACCATTTATTCCAGCACCGAAAATAATCCCCACTTTAGTGGTGGGGATGTTTCTTTCAGATTTGTAAATATTTTTTTCAGTAATTGATTTGATATATAGATTTACTGTCAGAATAGCTACCGTAAATAGCGTAAAACTGTAAAACGCTATTTTTTTATATTTTTTGAAGATCATTGCGTGTTAAATTATAAAAGTCCCGCTCTCTTCAACAAAGCTTCGGGTTTAGGCTCTTGACCTCTAAATTTTTTGTATAACGTCATAGGATGATCTGTACCTCCTTGTGATAAAACGTAGTTTTTAAATTTATCCGCTACTTCTTTGTTGAAAATACCATTTTCTTGGAAATAAGCAAAAGCATCGGCATCTAGGACTTCTGCCCATTTATAACTGTAATATCCTGATGAATAGCCACCTTGAAAAATATGAGAGAAAGAAACACTCATACAGTTTTCTGCTACATCAGGATACAGCATTGTATTTGCCATAGATTGTTTTTCAAATTCTTTTACCGACTTGATTTCAGATGGATTTTGCCCGTGGAAATCCATATCTAGAAGACCGAAACTCAATTGTCGTAATGTTGCCATTCCTTCCAAAAAGCTTGCACTTTCTTTAATTTTATCTACATATTCCTGTGGGATCACTTCTCCAGTTTCATAATGTTTCGCAAAGAGAGCCAAGGCTTCTGGTTCATAACACCAATTTTCCATTACTTGACTTGGTAATTCCACAAAGTCCCAATAAACAGAGGTTCCTGACAGACTTGGGTAAGTTGTGTTTGCTAACATGCCATGTAAAGCATGTCCAAATTCGTGAAATAGGGTAGTTACTTCTTGAAAAGTGAGCAATGAAGGCTTGGTAGGGGTAGGTTTAGTGAAATTGCACACAATGGAAACATGAGGACGTTCGTTTACTCCATTTTGAATATATTGGTGTTTAAAAGAGGTCATCCATGCTCCATTTCGTTTTCCTTCTCTAGGAAA
Source organism: Flavobacterium columnare (assembly GCF_014844295.1). Taxonomy (NCBI): domain Bacteria; kingdom Pseudomonadati; phylum Bacteroidota; class Flavobacteriia; order Flavobacteriales; family Flavobacteriaceae; genus Flavobacterium; species Flavobacterium columnare. The sequence continues at coordinate 936,432 of NZ_CP054494.1, read as the reverse complement.
ATAATCAGAATAGAAAACAGCGACTAAGTCCCCTTTTTCATCTGTAACTTCAAAAGTATGAACTTCATCATGGTATTTGTCAATATCGAAGACTTCGGTAAAAGTTAATCCAAATAATCGATTCGCAATTTCAAAAGCACCTGCTTGTACATTTTGAAGTTCAAAATAGGGTTTTAATTTTTCGTCATCTAAGTTGAAAAGTTCTTGTCTTAACTTTTCAGCATAATAAGCACCATCCCATTTTTGTAATTGTTCTACTGAGTCAATTTTTTTAGCAAAGGATGCTAATTGATTAAATTCTTTTTCCGCGGCAGGTTTTGCTTTGGTTAATAAGTCATTCAAGAATGATTTTACTTTTTCAGGGGTTTGTGCCATGCGTTCTTCAAGGACAAAATGAGCATGCGTTTTATAGCCTAACAGATTCGCTCGCTCATGTCTTAGATTTGCAATTTTAATTACAATAGCTTCATTATTGTATTCATTGTCCTGAAAGCATTTTTTGCCATAGGCTATTGTTAATTCTGTGCGTAATTCTCTATTCTCAGCATAAGTAACAAAAGGTAAGTAGCTTGGCATATTTAGAGTAAAAAGCCAGCCTTCTTTATTTTTACTTTTAGCTAATGCCAGAGCCGTTTCAATAGTGTCTTCGGGAAGTCCTTTTAAGTCCTCTGTGTTAGTGATGTGGAGTTCATAATTATTGGTTTCAGCCAAAGCATTTTCCCCGAAAACTAGTTTTAGTTTAGCCAATTCAGTGTCAATTTCACGTAAGCGTGCTTTTTTCTCTTCAGAGAGTAAAGCCCCGTTACGTGTAAAACTCTTGTATTTTTTATCTAATAAAGTGCTTTGTTCTGTAGTTAGTACTAAAGTGTTTTTTTGTTCATAAATTTTTTTGATGCGATTAAATAAATCTGTATTTAGAGTAATGTCATTACCAAACTCTGTTAAAAGAGGGGATACTTCTTGTGCTATTTTTTGCATTTCTTCAGAAGTTTCGGCAGAATTCAAATTAAAAAAGATACTAGTAATTCTGTCGAGTGTTTGTCCAGAAAACTCTAAAGCTTCAATGGTGTTTTCAAAAGTAGGAGTTTCAGGATTGGTAATAATTGTATTGATTTCTTTTTTTGCTAGTTCAATTCCTTCTTTTATGGCAGGTTTGTAATCTTCCATTTTTATTGAATTAAAAGGAGCTGTATTGTGTTTTGTTTCAAATTTATTAATGAGAATTTTCATAAAATTATGTATTTTGTCTATTTTTTGTGTTATATAGTAAAAGGTTATTATGTTTTGTGTCTTGATTTTAGAGATAAGTGCTAAAAATCTAATGATGTTTAAAATTTGAATATTGATTTAACTCAATCGGTATTCATGTTACTTTAAATCTCTAAATACCACTGGATCTTTTTCTTTTTGCTAAAATAGAAAATATCCTAAATAAAAAATCCCGATTTACTCGGGATTCTATTATTTTTTTAAATTTTTTGAGGCATTCAAAACCGCTTGTTTTAAACCTTCTTTGTAATCAATTATTCTTTTTAAAATGTCTTGATTTTGTGCACCAATAATTTGTGCAGCTAAAATACCTGCATTTTTAGCTCCATTTAAGGCTACTGTGGCAACAGGAACCCCGCCTGGCATTTGTAAGATAGATAAAACAGAATCCCATCCATCAATTGAATTGCTTGATTTTACGGGTACACCTATAACTGGTAATGGACTCATACTAGCAACCATTCCTGGTAAGTGCGCTGCTCCACCGGCACCTGCAATAATTACATTAATGCCTCTTTTGTGTGCATTGCTGCTAAAATCAACCAATTTTTCAGGGGTGCGGTGAGCCGAAACGATGTCAACTTCTGTCTCGATTCCAAATTCTGCTAATATGTTTATGGCATCCTGCATGACTGGCATGTCAGAGATGCTTCCCATTACGATGGCTACTTTATTCATTATTTTTTTATTGACTAATCACTCTAATATTATTTTTTACTTCTTCAGCAATTCTTCTTGCTTCACTCATGTTTTCATTTACTATCGTTACATGTCCCATCTTACGGAAAGGTCGTGTTTCGCGTTTTCCATAAATATGAGGAGTCACACCTTCTATTGCCATTATTTGTCCGATATTTTTATAGACTACTTGTCCAGAATAGCCTTCTTCTCCAACTAAATTTACCATAATACCAGCTACTTTACTATTTGTATTGCCTAGAGGTAAATCTAAAATAGCCCGCAGGTGCTGTTCAAATTGTGAGGTATAACTTGCTTCAATACTATAATGACCTGAATTGTGTGGGCGAGGAGCAACTTCATTTACAAGAATATCATTATCTACTGTTTGAAACATCTCTACCGCAAGCAAGCCCACGTGGTTCATCGCTTCTGAAACCTTTAAAGCCACCTCGCGTGCTTTTTGTGCCACAGTATCGTCAATCCTAGCAGGACAAATGGTGTATTCTACTTGATTGGCTTCTGGGTGAAATTCCATTTCAACTACGGGATACGTTTTTATTTCTCCTTTAGGATTGCGAGCAACTATTACCGCTAACTCATTTTTAAAAGAAACTAAGTCTTCCGCTAAACATTCTACTTCAGGTAAATCAAGTAAATCTATGCTGGAACGAACAATTTTTACGCCATTTCCATCATAACCACCTTGAGCTGATTTCCAGACAAAAGGAAACTCTAATTCATTTTTTTTAATAGCTTCTTTTAAATCAGTAATGTCAACAAAACGTTGGTATACTGAAGTAGGAATGTTATTTTTTGAATAGAAATCCTTTTGCTGTCCTTTGTTTTGAATTAATCGCAGGGTTTTAGGTGATGGATAAATAGCTAAGCCTTCTTCTTCTAATTTTTCTAAAGCCTCTAGGTTTACATGTTCTATTTCAAGGGTTAATAAATCAACTTTTTTTCCGAATTGATAAACGGTGTCAAAATCCAATAGACTGCCTTGGTAGAATTTATCACATCCTATTCTTGCTGGAGCTTCTTCGTTAGGATCTAGAACAAATGTCTGAATGTCAAATTTTCGTGTTTCACATAGGAGCATTTTACCTAATTGTCCACCTCCTAATATTCCCAATTTATAATCGGAAGAAAAATAATAGTTCATTGTAGTTGTTGTGTTGTGTGTAGCGCAAAGATACTATTTTTTCAAAAAAAGGGATCAATATGAGGTATTAATACAAAAAAAAATACCCCGTTTGGGAAGGGTATTTTAATGAAAGACGACTTTGGGTTAAAAGTACGCTTTTGGAATAAGTAGGGTGTTTATTTGTAGTTTTTTAACTTGTTTTGCTTGATTCAAAATTAGAGAAAAATCTGTTAAAAAATATACGGGAAAACCGTATATTTTGTTAAAATTTATTTTAATTCGGAGTTGTTTTTAAGTTATTGTTAATCAATTTGTTGTGCCTTTTTTTTTGGTTGCTGATTAATTTATAAAGGTTCTTTGAATTTGTTTTATTTGTTATTCAGCATGCTCGTTTTTTGAAAGGGAATAGTTAACTTTAGGAGAAGATTAAAAATATTCATGACTATACTATAAATTAGAAAAAAATAAAGGTTCATGGATTAAGTTGGTTTTAATATAATTCAAATTCTATTTGTTGCTTGAATTCAATGATTGAAAAAAACAGAAATAATATTATTGAACTGTAGTGAAATTAATTAAAGGTACATTGGTGTGGTAAGTCGTAAAAATGGTTAAAACATTAGTTCAAAAAAGTAGATAAAAACTTAAGGAGTAAAAAACTAATATCTAAAATCTTTATATTATCTTTGCCGTTTATTTTTTTAAAACAACACAAAATATGGAGATTAAGTTACACGATAAGTATTTTAAACCATTTATCGGGTTTGAAGAACTTGATTTCGCTATAGGTAATTTAGCCCAGCAAATCAAAAATGATTTTCAAGATGAGGTGCCCGTTTTTATAGGAGTGCTTAATGGTTCGTTCATGTTTTTGTCGGATTTGATGAAGCATTATGATTCTTCTTGTGAAGTTTCTTTTGTGAAATTGGCATCTTATGAAGGTACGAATACTACTCATGAAGTAAAACAGTTAATTGGTTTAAATCAAGATCTACAAGGAAGAAGTGTGATAATAGTAGAGGATATTGTAGATACAGGAAACACGGTGGAGGAACTGAAAAATATTTTTAAGGACCAAGGAGTTAAAAGGCTAAAGATTGCTACTTTATTTTTTAAACCAGAAGCTTATACTAAAGACATCAAATTAGATTATGTGGGAATTAGAATCCCTAATAAGTTTATTGTAGGTTATGGATTGGATTATGATGGTTTAGGTAGGAATTTAAAAGAAGTGTACCAGTTAGCAGAATAGTAATACAAAATTAACAATATAAAAAATTTAGAATAAAATGATTAATATCGTTCTTTTCGGAAAACCTGGAGCAGGAAAAGGGACTCAAGCTGAATTTTTAACAAAAAAATACAATTTAACTCATTTATCTACTGGAGATATCTTTCGTTTTAATATTAAAAATCAGACGGAATTAGGAATGTTAGCTAAGTCTTATATAGATAAAGGTGATTTAGTACCAGATGATGTTACTATTAATATGCTACAATCTGAAGTTCAAAAAAATCCGAATTCATTTGGTTTTTTATTTGATGGATTTCCAAGGACTATTGCTCAAGCAGAAGCACTTGATGTTTTTTTGACTAGTAAAGATCAAATGGTTACAGCTACTATTGCTTTAGAGGCTGATGATGAAATTTTAGTACAACGCTTACTAGAACGCGGTAAAACTTCAGGACGGACAGATGATCAAGATGAAGAAAAGATTAGAAATCGTTACCAAGAATATAATGAAAAAACAGCCCCTTTAATTGGATATTATCAAAACAAAGGAAGGTTTCATGCTGTAGATGGTATTGGTACAATTGAAGAGGTTACGCAACGATTAAGCTCAGTAATAGAAAATTTATAAGATTTAGATTTAGGTTTTAACTCTTAAGTTTAAATAATAAGGTGTTATATTTGTATGTAGAATGTTGTATTTTAGAAAAACTTATGGATTAAAAACCTTAAACAAATCAAACCAATATAATTAATGGAAATAGTCATAATATTCTTGCTGATACTGTTAAATGGAGTTTTCTCCATGTCAGAAATCGCACTCATATCAGCAAGAAAAAATAGGTTAGAAACCGCTGCCAAAAAAGGCAATACGAGTGCGAAAACAGCATTAGATCTGGCTAATTCACCCAATAAATTTTTATCAACAGTACAAATAGGAATTACCTTAATAGGAATTTTAACAGGTATTTACTCAGGAGATAAAATTACACATGATGTGCAAGAATTTTTTGCTACTTATTCTATTACTGAGCCGTACTCTAAAAGTCTAGGTACTGGAGTGGTTGTAATGGGGTTAACTTTTTTTTCTTTGGTTTTAGGCGAATTATTACCTAAAAGAATTGGTTTAAACTACCCCGAAACAATTGCTAAATCCGTGGCTGTACCTATGAAAATGATTTCAGTAGCCACAGCTCCTTTTATTTGGTTATTAACCAGTTCTACTGAGTTTATTTTGAAAGTTCTTAATATAAAGCCAACAGCAGATGGAAAGGTTACCGAAGAAGAAATCAAAGCAATTATAAAAGAAGGTACAGAAGGGGGAGAAGTACAAGAAATCGAACAAGATATAGTAGAACGTGTTTTTCATATTGGTGATCGAAAAGTAAACTCCTTGATGACACATCGTAAATCGGTGGTTTATCTTTCATTAGAAGATCAAATACATGAGTTGAAATCCCAAGTTTTAGAAGAATTACACTCTATATATCCTGTTTGTGAAGATAATTTAGACAATGTGGTGGGCGTAGTCTTTTTGAAAGACCTTTTTGTGAATTTTGAAAAAGGAGGAAATTTTGACTTGCGTTCTATCACCAAAGAACCTGTATACTTTATAGAGCATACATCAGCCTATAAAGCCTTGGAAAATTTTAAAAAGACAAAAGTACATTATGCCTTTGTAACAGATGAATATGGGGTACTACAAGGTATAATTACTCTTAATGATATTTTAGAAGCATTGGTAGGTGACGCAGCTGAGTTTTATGAAGAAGAATTTCAGTTAGTAGCAAGAGAAGATGGAAGCTGGTTAGTAGACGGACATTATTCTTTGCATGACTTTTTAACTTATTTTGACATGGATGATTTAATCAATGATTATGAAGTGACAACAGTAAGTGGTTTGATTATGACTGAGTTAGGTTCTATTCCTAAAGTAGGCGAAAAACTTATCTGGAATAAAATGGAATTAGAGGTAATAGATATGGACGGGATAAAAATAGATAAAGTAATTGTTCGTTCATTAAAAGAAATAAATTAGAGTTCGGTCTTAGTTTCTAACTATATTGGCTAGGAATTAAGACTATGATTGTAAATTAGAAAGAAATGACAGAAGGGAATTTTGTAGATTACGTAAAAATATATGTAGCTTCGGGTAAAGGAGGAAAAGGATCTTCTCATTTGCATCGAGAAAAGTTTATTGAAAAAGGAGGGCCTGATGGAGGAGATGGGGGACGTGGAGGACACGTTATATTAGTAGGTAATAAGAATCTATGGACGTTATTTCATTTGAAATTCTTAAGACACGTTAAGGCAGGTCATGGAGGAGATGGTGGTTCTTCACGTTCTACAGGACATGATGGCGAAGATAAATTTGTAGAAGTGCCGTTAGGAACTGTGGTAAAAGATAAAGATACAGATGAAGTATTGTTTGAAATAACAGAGCATGGGCAAAAAGAAATTCTTGTAAAAGGAGGTAAAGGAGGACTAGGCAACTGGCATTTTAGAAGTGCTACTAATCAAACTCCAAGGTATGCTCAACCAGGGATGCCCGGTAATGAAATTGATGTCGTTTTAGAACTAAAAGTATTGGCCGATGTAGGTTTGGTTGGTTTTCCTAATGCAGGGAAGTCTACATTATTATCTGTATTAACTTCTGCGAAACCTAAAATAGCAGATTATCCTTTTACAACATTAAAACCTAATTTAGGAATTGTAGCATATCGTGATTTTCAATCGTTTGTTATAGCTGATATTCCAGGAATTATAGAAGGAGCAGCAGAAGGACGTGGATTAGGACATTATTTTTTACGTCATATTGAACGTAATTCTACTCTGTTGTTTTTAATTCCAGCCGATGCAGACGATATTAAAGCTCAATACGATATATTGATTGATGAATTACGTAGATATAATCCAGAACTTTTAGATAAAGAACGCTTGGTCGTAATCTCTAAATGCGATATGTTAGATGATGAGTTAAAGGCTGAAATGAAAGTACAATTGGATCAAGATTTTAAAAGTATTGAGTATTTATTTATTTCTTCTGTAGCGCAACAAGGAATGCTAGAGTTAAAAGATAAGTTATGGAAGATGCTTAACTCTGTAAATTAATTTTTTTAAAAGGTAAAATATAATATTATTTAAGTGATGAAAATAATTTTCAAGTTGTTTTTAGTAATTTCTGTCTTAGGGTTTGCTCAAGATAGAAAATGTGGTACGGAATCCTATATGCAGGAATATTTAAAAGATCCAAAAAACAAAATAGATCATTATAAATTGCAAACTAAATTTAAGGAAAGACTTTTAAAAAATACTAGAGAAGGAAAAACAGAAGATAAACTAGCTGAACCTATAAAAATACCCGTAGCAGTTCACTTTCCAATGTTTACATCTCCTACTGAAAACGATAAAAAATGTATAGCAGGATTAGTACAAAGCCAAATAGATATATTAAACGCGGATTATAATGCGGAGAATAAAGACCTTTCAAAGTGGAGCGTTGATGCGCGTATGTATCCTAATACTTTGAACGGAAAAATGAATGTTCAATTTGTTTTAGCTACGAAAAATCATCCCAAAGAATCAGGATTAGTAGATGGCGTTCCAGCGATTACATTTGGTACAGATTTTTTAAATGATTCTGATTCAGATCCTACATGGAAGGGATATATGAATTTAGTAGTTCGTCAAATCCCTAAAAAAGATAATTCGCAAATATTAGGCTATTCTGTTTTGGGAGGAAGACCATCACAAGGTCATACTGTAGTCATAAATACTTTTTGTTTTGGTAGTGGTTTAGGATGTCCAGGGTATGTACCTGTGAAAAATAATGATTTAGGAAGAACATTGACGCATGAATTAGGACACTTTTTTAACTTAAGACATACTTTCGGTGATGGTAAAGGTTGTGCAACTGGTGATGATGGTATAGCAGATACACCAAAAGTGGGTAACGCAAGTTTTGGTTGTCTTAAACCAGGATCAGTTCCTGGTTGTGAGCCAAATGAAAAAGCTTTAACCATGAACTATATGGATTATCTAGATGATCCTTGTATGTATATGTTTACACAACAACAAGCCGCTGCTATGAAAACCTATTATGATTTGATATCATCTCAATTTGTTAAAGATGTATTTGGTCAAGCTCCTGTAGTTGTGAATGATGTAGAAACAAAGAAAGATTTTAATATTTATCCAGTTCCATTTAATGATATATTAAATATAACCTTTGAAAAGGCACCCTCTTTATATACCCTTCAAGTAGTAGACCGTATAGGTAGAATTGTTTATGAAATAAATGATACCCAAGTAGAAATAGAAGAAAAGCACGATTTGTCTTTCTTAGATTCTGGAGTTTATTTTATAATTATGAGATTTGATAATGAAGAAATAATAAAGAAAGTAAACAAACGATAAGATACATTAAAAAAAAAAAGAGGCTGTCCAAAAAGTAATAAATCAAAATGCAGTTTGTCACTCCGGTAAGGAGGAGTCTCATAATCAATATTATGTGATTTCTCCCTTTGGTCGAAATGAACAAGATTGCGAACTTTTTGGACAGTCTCGTTGTATAAAACTATCGTTCAAGTTTAAAGTTATCAAGAAGTTTTGGACGTTTAGGTTCGTTAGCAACTTTCCATGAAGTTCTGTACATCCACTCCGTCATTTTATATAATTTTTTAAAATTGATATTTTCTGATTCATCTTGCGGTGTGTGATATTGATGATGTAAAACAGAAGTAAAAAAAATAGCAGGTATCCCCATTCGAGCATAAGGAGCATGATCACTTCTAAAATAAAAATATTCAGGATGCTCAGGTAAATCCCAATCTTTTAAAAATTTAAAACGGGTACTTTCGTTGTTAGCATCAATAGCCATTTTAACTAAATCATCAGAGTTTTTATGAGGACTTTCTCCTCCTAATAAAGCCGCCTCATCTAAATTATTACGCCCAATCATATCGCCGTTTAATACAGCCACTATTTTGTCTTTAGGAACCATTAAGTGTTGAGTATGATATCGAGAACCTAATAATCCTCGTTCTTCTGCACCATGAAATACAAATAAGAGGCTGCGTTTTGAAGGTTGCTTTTGATACGCTCTAGCTATTGCAAGCATAGCAACACAAGTGCTTGCATTATCATCCGCTCCATTATATATACTGTCATTCATTACTACGTGTCGGATACCATCGTGATCTTGATGACCGCTAATTAATACATATTCGTTTTTTAGCAGAGGATCTGTTCCGTCTATTTTTCCGATTAGGTTAACGGATGGATATTGATACGTTTCCGTTTCTAGACGAATTTCTATTTCTGGATTTTGAGTTAACCATTCTTTGTTGGATCTTTTAATCCAAAATAAAGGAAGAGTGTTTTCAACTTTATCTCGTAATCCCTCTATACCATATATACCTCGTGTCATTTGAGGGAGTACTTCTGTCCAACTTTTTTCGGAAATGGCGTCTGTTATAAATATAATTCCTTTAGCACCTAATTTTTTTACTTGGTTGTAATATTTTGTTTTAATAAAACCAGGATAACGACGTTCAAATAAAGTCATCTCTTTATCAATATTGGTGTCAGAAATTTCAATTGCAACGATTTTGTCTTGAATGTTCTTCGTAGCTAATTCATCGGGTTCCGCCTTGCCTACATATACAATAGCCGTTTTAAAATCAGCATTTACCACATCCGCTACTAATATGTCTTTCCATATATTAAGACTTTTATTACCTATCTTTATATAACTATTCGGACTTATTTGATGACGATACATGTCAAAAAATTGATAATAAGTGCCAAATTCTCCAGCTGGTTGCATACCTGTTTCTCTCATTTTATTAACAAACCAAGTAGATACTTTTAGTTCATCTAAAGTACCAGCCTCTCGTCCCAAAAATTGATCCCCAGCTAATTGGTACATATCCGTTCGAAGATCTTTTTCTTTAAGGGCTTCTACTAAGGGCTTCTTATAATCTTGTGCCTGTGCCGTTAAAGCGGCTAAATAAATCAATAAGATTTTTTTCATCTCTATTTGTAATTGAATTTAAAATATATGTTTTTTAAATAATTCTGTTAAACCGTTAAATATTAGATCAAGAAAAGATCGTTTTTAATGTCTAAATGTAATTAGAAATAAAACACAAAAGAATTATTTTTTAATACAAGCCTGTAATTAAGTCTTTTCAGTTGCCGATCGTTAAATCTAAATGGTTTTTATTAAACTGCGTTTTGCTTTTTTAAAGATTATTTACTGAAAACACATATTTGTTGTTATAAAAGAAAGTTCTAGTTGTGTTTTTTGGTAAAAAATAAATATTTGGTTTTATTTATTTAAACAATAAGTATTTTTGTTTATATTGCTTTTGAATTAAATATTAAATATATGTTAAAACCATTATTATTTTCTTGTTTATCTCTTGTTTTTTTAGGATTCAACGAAAAAAAAAGTAAATTATCAAAAAAAGATTTATCAATTGGATAAATCTTATCTGAAAAAAAGTAGAGTTCTAGGAGTTTTTGATCTAAATCTAGAACATACTGTTTATAATTCTAATATTCAAAATATTAGAGATGCTTTTAGAGGAAATGCAAATGTTCCGAATGTTTTACAAGTTAAAGTAAAGATTAATGAAGCCAGTTGCCTTCTGTACCTTAATGCAGCTTTTGAAAGTAGGGCTTGCATACCCGCCCCAAACGCTTCATTGTATGTCATAGGATTTAAGGGAGGAGATGGAAGAGATTATTTATTCAATATAGAACCTTTCCCAAATCCTGAATTAAAAGGGGTCAATAGTGTTAGTCTTCCAGTAGATGGTTCTTATAGAAGTTTAGGTCATGCTTCCTCATTGCCAATTATTAATAAAGCTGAGTTAGAGACTTTAGTTAGAACAATAAGTAATTTTAAAGGTACAATAATATCTTCTGCATTATCTTCTGCATTAACTAAAATCATCATCATTACTTGTGAGGCTTCCCGTTTTAAGTCTGTTGAAACAGATGTATATAATATGTTAAGAACTTCTACTCCATTTGATGCGTCAACTCGTTATGATATGATAAAAAGATGGAATACAACTTTGTTAGGAGATAATAATTTTTAATTTTTTAAATCTATGAAATTTTATATACTGTTTTTGTTTTTTATAAAAGGATTTTCACAAGATCCTTGCAGTCGTTTTGCTATTGTATCTTCCAATTTGCAAACGGAACAGCAAAAGGAAGAGTTAAGGCAATATCTAGACAGAGCAAAAGATGCAATAAAAGAATTTATATCCACTAATGGAGGGGCATGTGTTGATGTTATACGTGTTAAAATGCTATTATCTTCAAAAGGTTTTTCAGTTGGTGAGGGGGCTACTTTTGCTTATTGGAAATGGCGTTATCCTCAATACGAATCATTTAATCATACTGCTGTAACAATAATTTTTAAAGGCAAAGAATTGGTACTAGATCCAACTCACAAACAATTTAGAGGAGTAGATCCACTAGATGAAGATATTATTTGTCTTCCAGCCAAAGATTGGATGAATGAGTTAGTAACTAGAACTAAAGGTCAAAATCCTGTCTTAGATCACCAACTCCGGAGTGGAGAGTCATTATATACTTTTGTATGTCCTGAGTGTACAAAACCCAAATTAAGTGAACAGCAAAAAAAAGCTATTGAGGAATTTGATAAACTAGATGATATACGATTAAAAGTAGATATTAGAAGAGAGGTAAATGATAGAAGGAGAGAACGCTGTATTATTTTTTAATTTTTACTATGTATAATTTTATGAAAAAGTTTATTACTACTTTGTTTTTCTTGTTCTTTTCTTTTTTGGGCTTAGCTCAAAAAGGGTTTTATCCTGTTATGGATCCCATAAAGTCAACGAATAGTTATTGTTTAAATGAAAATTGTTATTACTGTTCTACTGCAGCATTGCTAAACACAACAGTTACAGATTTAGTAGCATCAACAGGTATAATGCAACAAGATACTGCACAAATAGATGAAATTATAGATTTATTTAGAAATGCAGGAGTTAGTGTTCGGTGTATTACAGGCTTAGATGAAGCTACTGCCTATTGTCTTCTTTCTACTTTACCTAATGGGCAAAGTGTAGGATTAGCTTATACACGTCAAGGAGGTAGTGGTCACATGGTGGTAGTTACCCGTGATAGTGGATATTATAATAACGGTATCAATCCAAGTTTAAAATGCGTAGATTATCAGTCAAATCCCCCCAGAATTACCGGTTTTCCGTATGAAGGAGGAAATTTAATATATAATATATTTATTAAAAATTGAACTATATTATAAAAAAAATTGATTTTTTAGACAATATAGAAAAAATTATTAGATTTTATTTGTGAATATTTAAAATCAATTATAACTTTATAATATTATGTTAAAAAAAAATATAAAATGAATCAAATTTTACCTAAATCTACAATTCCCTTGTTTTTAGGGAGTGTTTTTTCTCTTTTTGCATTTAAAAATGTGTGCAAAAAAGAAGTTATTGATCCAGAAGTTCAACGTGATATACGCGTTTTGAAAAGCCATAGTTTTGCGGTTTCAAATCCGTATTTAGCTATTGCTATTAAGGATGCTTTGCGAAATATTGAATTAGTTACTTCTTTAAACAGAGAAGATACACGACAAGGAGGATCTACAATTTGTAAATACGATACCGAAATAGGATTACCTAAAAGTTATACCATTGGTTATTCAAAAAACAGTGCGGGTACTCTTTTACATGAGTTAATACATGTTTCAGTTAATCAAAATTTACTTCAAGATTTTGTTAACTACAAATCACCTATAAAAGATAATCCAGTTGTTCCGCAGTACGTTGCTGATGGAGTAAGATTAAATGAAAATTTAAGACAAGCCAAATGGATGGATCCAACAGAAAATACTAAACGAACAGAACAGATGCAAAAAATTGTTAGTTTAACAGATGTTTGCACAAAGTTGAAGCCTGAAGTGAAAGCCTATATAAAGGATAAATGCAGTTATGCCTCTATAAATCCCCATATTGAATATTCAACTACTGTCGTTCAACTAGCCTACTATATGTTTTTACAAGGCTTTCCTGTAAAAAATGCGCCTGTAAATACTCCAGAAAACAATTTGTATGTAGAAATTGATAAAGCATTAATAGAAGATTTAAAAGCGCGTAATGTAATATCAACCACATGCTCCTTAAATTAACCCCAATAAACTAAATTTAACCTAATTTATATGCAATTATTTTTTTATTTATTTTTTATTCTTACAGGGTTTATATTGCAAGCCCAGTCAAGAATTCCAGTAGTGTACGCAACCGCTACTGTTGAAGGAGAGTCCGTTCAAGCTCCTAATAATTTAGATTATGCTTATGATGAAGATGTAAATTCTGCCTATCATTCTAAATGGTCTATTAGTGGAGTGCCTAATACTCTACAATTTTATTTGAGTAACACCTGCTCTAGTGTTAGTAAAGTAATTTATAAGCCTAGGCGTTTAGGATTAAATGGAATTTTTACCAAAGTAAATATATCCTATAGTCTTGCAAATGCTCCTACCGTTTTTATCCCTTTACCAGGCGGAAATAACGGAGAATTTACTTGGATTGCGGATAATATGGATAAAGTTATTAATTTATCACAACCTATTAATAATCCCACAATTTTTAAATTTGAAGTAACTCAAGCATACGGTAATTTTACTAGTTGTGCTGAAATGGAGTTTGAAGGAGTAGTGATCGGTTCAGGAATTAAAACATGTAATTAAATATGAGACATAAAATTTTATTTTTTTTACTGTTTAATGTGTCTCTTTTTTCTCAAATACAGACTAATACATTAGAAACAGGTTTTTTCGGACCTTTTATACCACAGCAAAATGTCTTGTGGAATTCAATTCAAACTAAAAAAGAAGCCTTTGATAAAAAAATACAAAAAGAGTACGATTTAATAAAAGATTGTCCAAATAAAACTAATTTGGATACACTTAATGGAAAATTGATTTATGAAGAACTTATTAATAATACAATAAAAGCTAATAAGGCTTCACGATTTGACGCACTAGGACACGATTATATAAACGAACAAATAGCTAAATACATTAATGGTATTAAGTCATTTGGCTCAGTAATTATTTCTGAAATAGGTGGTTTTGCTAATATGACCCGAGATTATTTTAAAAATTTTAAAGATAATTTTCGGGAAGTAGGAGGTGTGCATGCAATAGATGAACACGCTGAAGATGTTACAGCTGTAATGATCGGGGGAGACCCCACAAAATTTCAGCGTGGTGTTTTTGTGGGTAAAAACGTAAATAATAATGTAATCGGTCAGTATTCAGTTAGTGGAGGAATCGGTTCATTAAGAGACTATAAAGAGGAATTGAAAAAAGATCCGTCTAAATTTTTTGCCATTAATTGTTCATGGGGAGCTCCTTTTCAATGGACAGTAACCCAAGGAATACCTTATTGGCGAGGAGGTTTTAATGGAGATGATTATCTAGATAGACTAAAAGATATTTCTTACAAAGAAAAAGAGTATAATCAATTTTCTTATTTAAACAATAACCAAGCGGTTCTGTTATTTGCCGCTGGAAATCACGGTCATAGAGGATCGGAAGAAATTGACTCAAAAATACAGTTGGGCTCCGATATTTATGTAGATGACCAAAATGGAAAGAAAATTAAAATCCCCTACGGAAGCAATGGCGTTTTATACCCAAAACCTTCCCAAATAAATGGTTCTATTAATTCTTATGCTGGGGGTAAAAACCTAATAACTGTAGGTGCTACAAGTATGCTGAATGATGCTGGAAATTATTCTGTAACAGAATATACCTCTATTGGACCTACTACAGATGGACGTATAAAACCTGATATTTGTGCAGAGGGTCAGACTATTGATTTTAATTTTCAAAAAGAAGAAGGGACATCTTTTGCAACCCCATTAGTAAGTTCTATTGTCTCGGCATTTTCTGAAGAATATAAAATAAATAATGGTCAATATCCTACAGCTACAACAATTAAAGCCTCTTTAATAAATAGTGCATTGGATATAGGCGATCCAGGCCCTGATTATATGTCAGGTTGGGGGCAATGTAATGGAGAAGAATTATTTAGATACGCTGCTAAAAACGCCTTAGTTATTCAAGATGTAAAAACACTAAGAGCTAGTTCTGAAATAATATATAAAATTCCGTTGTATTATCCAGGAGGAGATGTGCCTAAAATAACAGCAGCATGGATGGATGAAGATTTTGGGTTTGGGTTGAATGCAAATATAGATTTAAGTTTACAATCACAGCAAGGAGATATTTATCAGCCCTATATATTAGATGCTAAAAATCCTAAGAAACCAGCTATTAATGGTATAGATAAGATTAATACGGTAGAACAAATTTCTCCAGAATACTTATCAAAAGGATATTACACCCTTATTGTTAAAGGAGAATCTCTAAAAGGGAATCAATTAACCTGCCCCTTGAGTATTGTTATGTCTGGTTTTCTGCCTTATGTTACTATTGATATGGATGTAGCTAATGTACAAGGTAATGTAGGAGACCTATTTAAAATAGGTTTTGTACAAGAAGCGAACCCGCTAGACAATAAAGTACAAACGGTAGAATTTGTAAAAGCTATTCTGACAAATAAAAAATCAGGTAATAATTATGAATTAAGTAAAGATTCTGGTTTATGCCTTTTAGGAGATGTTTGTTTTTTTAAAGGGTTAAATGAAATAGGACAATATGATGCAGAGGTTTTTGTGAAAATTATCAATACAGATGGTTTGGTTGTTGAATCTTCTCAAAAATTTAGAAGAGTATATGAAGTAATTGGTAATTTTACCATGCCTACTGTAGATTTTGACGTTCCTGACTTAGAGTTAGTACCAGGGCAATTTGAACCCGCTTATATAAACATTCAAGCGGAAGATACAGACTCAAATAATTACCCACAAAAGTTTGATTTAGTTTTAAACTATAATGGAAAAGAAATTACATTAGGAGGTCAAGAACTAAAATGCAAAGGAGATTTTATAAGTAAAAAAATAGAAATAAATTTTCCAGGAACTTTTTATTTCACAATAAAAGATAAATTAAACAATAGAAAGCTAGATTCAAACAAGGAAACCTTATCCTATGCTTTTACGGTTTCGGATAAGAAAATAACATTAGATTTTACACAACCCGATTGTGAAGATAATTTTAAAGTTCTAGTTAAAAATCCTTCGCCAGATGTTGTTGATTACGAATGGACTAAATTTATTAGTTCAGGAGGGACAGTTGCCGAAAAAACGATTGCTACTGAATTACCTCTTAAAAATAGTGAATATGTAGCTGTAAAAGTTAAAGAAAATTCAAAAAATAATTATTTCGTTATATCAGATCAGACTTTTAAAAAGTTTTTGCGTTATAATGATGCTAATGGAACAAACTTTAAGCCAACGGTAGAAGAATACAAACAAGATCCAACCGTTTTGTTACCAGGAGATTTTGTTTTTTATTATGATACAACCAGCAGAAAAATTATTTCTAAGTCTAATAAAAACTATGGCTTAAAATTTGTTGGGGGGTCTGTTGTTTGTTCTACAATGGATCAAGCCGATCTTTTTGATCTGAGTAGAGACAGTAATAAAAATGTATTATATACAGTAAAAAACGTTACCACAAATAGCTATTTGAATATTACTAAAGAAGGAACAATAGAAATTTCATCTACTGAAAAAAAACTAATGTTATCCATGGGATTAAAATCTACACCTAGTAATTCAGATAAAGTAGATTTACCAAATTCAGAAATACCTGCGATTAGCTTAACAGAAAGTGCTGCTGAATTTTGTCCAGCTAAAGGAACCAGTTCTTTTACGCTAACGGCTCAAGCTACCGATCCTAGTAAACAAAACGTGTTACAAAATTTATTGTCATCAAATTCTAATGCAACTGTTCAGTTTATAAAAGATGGAGTTGTTCAACAAAATAGCAAATCTTTAACAACTACAGGAACCAGTTCAGGTATTTATCAAGCAGTTGTAACCACAGGATCTTGTTATAAACGTTCGGAAGCGGACTTTGTAAAATCATGTAATCAGGAAGAAAACGAATCTTATGATAATACGCCTAAACCAGGTCCAGGGGGAGGGGCATTAGTTGCAATAGCAGGAGCCGCAGGAGCCACTATAGCAGGTTCAGGTCAGTTTGTAGTAGGGGTGTTAGGAGGCTTATTTGCTATACCAAGTGGTTTTGTTTCTTACACACCAAGTGGAAATTCTCTAAAAACACGCTTCAGTACTGTGAAAATCGAAGATAACACCAATGTCTTATTTACTAATTCATACACTGAATATAAAGATTATGATTTAGGTACTACTTCACAAGTGAGCTTAACGTCAGGTGTAGATTATTATTTTTCAGCTGCTCAAAGTAATAACGATGGGACAACAAGTTTTAACAAACCTAAATTTTTTATAGACTTAAATAATGATGGTATTTTAGAAGCTAGTGAAGATGTTTTGTTCAAATCCGTACTAGTATCAGGACGATACAAATTTACATTACCAACTAATTTTAGAGTTAATGCTTCAACTAAAGCTCTTCTTTATGCTTCATCTAATAGTGCAAAACAAGAAATAATATTAAAAATACAATTAGAAGTTAAGACTAGATTTACAAAAGTAGAAGTAAAGGAGGCTGCGGGTACAGTTCTATTTACATATAATTTCCCAAGTCCATATAATGGATATGCAAATTATGACATCAGTTCAGCAGCCCCAGTGGCTATTTATACAGCGGGTCAAAATTATCAGTTTGTTCCTACTCAAAGCAATAGCGATGGTAGCACATCTTATGGGAAACCTAATTTCTTTGTTGACTTAAATGGTGACGGAATTTTACAAAATTCAGAAGATCTGTTGTTAAGTAGTAATTTGGTAGAAGGACGGTATGATTTTCAAATTCCTTCCTGTTGTGTAGGTACAGGTTCTGTTTTAGCTAAGTACGTAGCTATTGCTGGTAGTGCAAAACAAGAAATCCTATTCAGAGTAGGTTTATTAAAAACACGTTTTAATCAAATTACCATTACTGATTCTTCTGGTTCAAAAATTTATGACAAACGTTTTGTAGGTTTTTATGGATCATATTCAGATTATGACATGATGTCTAAATCTAGTTATACTATATTTAAATCAGGAGAAACCTATACATTCAGTTCAACTCAAACGAATAGTAATGGATCATCTGTTTTTGGGAAACCTAAATTTTATCTAGATTTTAATAAAGATGGTAATTTTACAGAAGATGAAAATGTGTTGAAAGATGCAATACTCAGAAATGGTAATTATGATTTTGTTATTAATTCAAAAAATACAACAGGAAGTTATAACGCTATGTATGTAGCCGTAAGTGGAAAAGCACAACAAAAAATTAAGTTTAATACCAATTATAAGTTTGTTCCTAATTTTTCTATTACAATATCAGGTAATCCTAAGTTATGTGCTAATGATACTCAAAGATATTTAGTAAATATCACAGGAGATACAACGATTGGGTATAAATATATATGGTATCTAAATAATATTCGTCAATCCACAAATAGTTCCGATATTACTTTTACAGGAGCTGTTTTAAATACAGGAGATACATTAAAATCAATTGTATTTACGGATTTAGATCCTGCTACTACAAAAGAAGTTTCTCTTGTAATAGAAAAACAAACGTCTCCTTCGAATATAGTTATTAACGGAGTACGCCCTTTTTGTTCAAATGATGATAATTTAACTTTAAGTTTGAATGTTACAGGAGGTAGTGGAACATTTATATACAAGTGGTATAAGAATGGGATTAAGTTAGTAGAAGGTACTGATATGTCGGCTTTCGCTCTAATTCCTATGGAATGGTCAAATAACGATCGTATAAAAGCATCAGTCTCTTATCAATGCACATCAGGTAGCTGGATTGAAACATTTTCGGAAGAACATACAGTTGTTAAAAATACTTCACCAAGTGCTGTTGCAGTAACTGGATTACGAGCATTTTGCAATTCAGATTTGATTTCTTTATCTGCTAATATAACAGGAGGCTCAGGAAGATTCTTTTATTACTGGACAAAAAATGGGACACGCGTATCAGAAGGCTATGGTAAATCCACTTATATTTTAGAAGGGAATCAATGGAGTAATGGTGATAAACTAAAATTAGTGGTTAGCTATCAATGTATTTCAGGTAGTTGGGTAGAAACAGCTTCACAAGAATATACTGTAGAGAAATACACGTCTCCAAATTCATTAGCTGTAAACGGTTTAGCTCCTTTTTTAGCAAGTGATAGCTTAAACTTAAGTTTAACACAAACTGGCGGTACAGGAAGTTACTATTACTATTGGACAAAAAATGGGACACGAGTATATGAAGGATATGGTCGATCAACCTACACTTTACAAGGGTCTCAGTGGTCAAATGGCGACAAATTACGAGTAGGAATAGCTTATCAATGCGTAGCAGGTAATTGGATAGACATCCTATCGCCAGAGTATACAATAGATGAACGAACAGCACCTACTTCCGTTTCGTTTTCAGGATTAGGAACTTTAAGCGGTTGTGAAACTTCCTACCTTGTATCCGCAAATGTAGTTGGAGGAGTAGGATGTGATAGACTATATTATATATGGTATAAAAATGGACAACGTATTACAGAAGGATTCGATAAAGCAAATTATACAGTGGATAATGCAAATTGGTCTAACGGTGATAAATTAAAATTACAAGTCGATTATTTAACTCGTATAGGAGGATCATGGTCTAATTTATACTCACAAGAATCAACAATAGTAAAAAACAGTTCGCCAAGTTCAATTGCAATTTCAGGATTAAAACCTTTCTGTGATTCTGATGGTATTTCTTTATCTGCTAATATAACAGGAGGTTCTGGAAGATTTTATTATTACTGGACTAAAAATGGAACACGTGTATGGGAAGGATATGATAAGTCGACTTATACTTTACAAGGTTCTCAATGGAGCAATGGCGATAAATTAAAAATGGTTGTAAGTTATCAATGCGCATCAGGTAGTTGGATAGAAACAGCTTCACAAGAATATAGCGTCAATAAAAACATTCGTCCATCAAATATTTCTGTAAATGGATTAAGAACGTTAGGAACTTGTGAGTCAGGACTTGATTTGAATGTAACTACAGACGGAGGAAATGGATCATTTTATTATGTTTGGTTAAGAAATGATATACGTATTGCGGAAGGATATGACAAGAGAAATTATAGGCTGAATAGAAGTGATTGGACGAATGGTGATAAACTAAAAGTATTAGTTCAAGTTCAATGTGCAACAGGTTCTTTTGATGGTACAATTACTTACGATTTACCAATAACCATATCTAATATACCTAATATACCTATTGTAAATAAAGAAATTATAGAACTTTGTTCTAATGAACAAACCTCAGTTACCGTTTCAGGTTTTGATTCAGGAGATCAAATAAGATGGTATAAAAACAACGTACTTACACAAGAAACAAGCAAAGATTTTTACTTGCAATCTAATAGTTGGAACAATGGTGATGTGATAAGTGCCGAATTTGTTCGTAATAATTGTGTTAGTCCAAGAAAAAATATAACGGTTTACAAAAATACTTCACCAAGTGCTGTTGCAGTAACTGGATTACGAGCATTTTGCAATTCAGATTTGATTTCTTTATCTGCTAATGTAACAGGAGGCTCAGGAAGATTCTTTTATTACTGGACAAAAAACGGGACACGCGTATCAGAAGGCTATGATAAATCCACTTATATTTTAGAAGGGAATCAATGGAGTAATGGTGATAAACTAAAATTAGTGGTTAGCTATCAATGTATTTCAGGTAGTTGGGTAGAAACAGCTTCCCAAGAATATGTTGTAGAAAAATATAGCTCTCCGAGTTCATTAGCTGTAAACGGTTTAGCTCCTTTTTTAGCAAGTGATAGCTTAAACTTAAGTTTAACACAAACTGGCGGTACAGGAAGTTACTATTACTATTGGACAAAAAATGGGACACGAGTATATGAAGGATATGGTCGATCAACCTACACTTTACAAGGGTCTCAGTGGTCAAATGGCGACAAATTACGAGTAGGAATAGCTTATCAATGCGTAGCAGGTAATTGGATAGACATCCTATCGCCAGAGTATACAATAGATGAGCGAACAGCACCTACTTCCGTTTCGTTTTCAGGATTAGGAACTTTAAGCGGTTGTGAAACTTCCTACCTTGTATCCGCAAATACAGTAGGAGGAGTAGGATGTGATAGACTATATTATATATGGTATAAAAATGGACAACGTGTTACAGAAGGATTCGATAAAGCAAATTATACAGTAGATAATGCAAATTGGTCTAACGGTGATAAATTGAAATTACAAGTCGATTATTTAACTCGTATAGGAGGATCATGGTCTAATTTATACTCACAAGAATCAACAATAGTAAAAAACAGTTCGCCAAGTTCAATTGCAATTTCAGGATTAAAACCTTTCTGTGATTCTGATGGTATTTCTTTATCTGCTAATATAACAGGAGGTTCTGGAAGATTTTATTATTACTGGACTAAAAATGGAACACGTGTATGGGAAGGATATGATAAGTCGACCTATACTTTACAAGGAAATCAATGGAGCAATGGCGATAAATTAAAAATGGTTGTGAGTTATCAATGCGCATCAGGTAGTTGGATTGAAACACCTTCGCAAGAATACACAATTGTTAAAAATACTTCACCAAATGCTGTTGCCGTAACTGGATTACGAGCATTTTGTGATTCGGATGGTATTTCTTTATCTGCTAATGTAACAGGAGGCTCAGGAAAATTCTTTTATTACTGGACAAAAAACGGGACACGCGTATCAGAAGGCTATGATAAATCTAATTATACATTGCAAGGAAATCAATGGAATAATGGAGATAGATTGAAATTGGTTGTGAGTTATCAATGTGTTTCAGGTAGTTGGATAGAAACAGCTTCACAAGAGTATAGCCTAGATAAATATACCTCTCCAAGTACTGTTGCAATAGCAGGACTACGCTCATTATGTAATTCAGAAGAATTGTCTTTAACAGCTAATCTTACAGGAGGAACAGCCAATTTTTATTACTACTGGACTAAAAATGATGTGAGAGTACATGAAGGATACGGAAGATCTAGTTATACATTAAAAGGATCAGAATGGTCAAATGGTGACAAAATAAGATTAGTAGCTAGTTATCAATGTATATCAGGAACTTGGATTGAAACCTCTTCGCAAAGTTATGTAGTAGAAAAAAATACTTCACCAAATTCCGTTGCAATATCAGGATTACGGGTATTGTATGGTTCAGGAGATACGTCATCATTAAATGCCAGTCTTACAGGAGGCTCAGGAAATTATTATTATTATTATTGGACTAAAAACGGGGTGAGAGTTTATGAAGGATATGGTAGATCTAGTTATACACTAAAAGGATCTGAATGGGCAAATGGTGATAAAATAAAATTAGTTGCTAGTTACCAATGTGTATCAGGTGCTTGGATCGAAACCCATTCTCAAGAATATACGGTTCAGAAAAGAGAAATACCTAATTTAGTGTATGATTATAATTATAATTGGCCAGGTTTTCATGTGTTTGTATGGAAATATAATAATGGGGAAGTAGTTAAAGGGAAAGATGTATCAGAAGTGACTTGGAGTTGGGATCAAATGGGCTTTGCAGATCAAAACTATAGTAGTACCTATTATCCAGGGGAAAATGACGATATAATAGAAAGTAGAAGCACCTTTTTGATGAATTGTCTTTTTGGTAAAAGAGGGAATGTGACTTCTAAATTAAAAATGAGAGACGGTAGAGTATATGTTATACAAATTTACATACCATGTTATGGAGGTGATAGCCCTGTTACTGTAGCTTCTGCTAGATTAGACCAAAATCGAGCAGTTACTACCGATGATAAATGTAAAGTTTATCCAAACTATATTTCGCAAAATGAAGAAGTAATTAATTTAGATTGTGAAAACTATGAGGATATCAAAGAAGTTGTTTTAGTTAATGCTATAGGACAACGTTTGGAATTAAAATTGGATAAAGTAGCTAAGAAGATTTACTTGCCAAGTAATATGAAAAACGGTATGTATTATATAAACATAGAGCGCGCGCAATCAGATAATTCAGTTTATAAGATATTAGTAAAATAGATTGTATAAACAATTTTTTAAAATCAGGCTTGGAAATTTCCAAGCCTGATTTGTTTTAACCCCAGATTATGTGTTAGCCTTTGTGATGAAAAAATAAGGGCTCAGATTAATTTTTTGGGGATTAAGCAAAAAGTTTCTCCATTCTAAAGAGGAAGAATTTAGTATCCACCACACCTCTTTGATTAGCTCTAAAGAGTTTTATTTTTGAGTTAAAGGATTCAGCATTTGCGTTTGTATGTCTTTTTACGAAGAAGTTTGCAATTGTTTCCAAATGATAATTTAAACTATTGGCAACGGTATTAAAGACAGTCATTTTTAATTCTTTGGTTTTGGATATCCAATTCAATATTTTTTGTTTAGCCTCTTCTTTTGAGGTGTATTCATAAATATTTCTAAACTCTTGGGTGTGTTTATATGCCTGATGTATTAGAGGATAATGTTGGAACAATATTTGGGCTCGCACTTTTTGGGTTTCTGTCCATTGGTTGGGTTTCTTGGCAATGATATAACGACATCGAGCCAATAGTTGTTTGGGTGTGTCTTGGTTTTCAAAAGTTATTGGAATGTATTTTATTGCTTGCTCCTTTGCTTTTTTGATAGCTTGATTCTCTTTTTCAATCTCCTCCCAGCGATATTTTATCCTTAAATGCTGGAGAGCTTCCATTACCAACTTTACCACATGGAAACGGTCTGTGACAAGGTAACTTTCAGGAAAACACATTCTTGATGCTGATTGCATATTGTTTGCCATATCAAGTGTTATCGATTTTACTTGTTTTCTATGCGAAAGTGGAATTTTAGTAACCACATCAATAATGTCCTGACTTTTGGTGCCTTTTATAACCGCCACTAAGGATTTCTTTTTGCCTCTTCCTTGTTTATTGGTTACAAAAGTATAAAGTTCACCTTTTGACAAACTTACTTCATCAATACTTAAATTCTCCCCAATATTTTCGGGGTAAATCAGATAATTTTCGGCATGTTCTAACTGTTTCCAACTTGTAAAACCACTGATTCTTTTTTTGTAATGTCTTCGCAGTAAATCAGCTTTAATGCCATAATAACTGGCAATGTTACTTATCGTATCTTCTCGGGTCTCTACCTGTACCTTTTAAAAAATCCGAAAGTTCAACAGTTAATTTGGAACCTTCTGCAATAAAAGAATAATCGCTTTTAATTTCTGACTTATCTACTGTATTTCGCCACCTACGTCTTCTGATACCTAAATAAACAGCCTTTCCTCGTATTGGAAAATCTTGTATCAAAGTACGCTCACAAAAGCCTTTTGACTCATATTCCTCTGAAATGAAACCTTCGGGAATAATGTTCTTTTCATCAAGATAGATATAAAAGCAATCCTTTTTTGTTTGAATATCTCCTAATTCTATAAAATCAACAATATCAAAATGACATAATAATTCTTCGGGTAGAAAAGCAGAAAGTATCGAAAAATCCATTTACTTTTTTTGTCGCAATTTACAATTACTCCCCATATTTTTTATGTGAGCCAAAATAAGGGCAAAGAAGATAAAAATGTACATAATTTTCCCCAGAGCTGTAGTTTTACATTGAGGACAAAAAAAGAGTGCTTTTTTAGATTCAAAGTCATTTTTATCTCTACTAAATTTCTAATGCGTAATCTGAGTTAAACGTTAAGATGTTAATTTCAAGATTGTATTGATTTATTCTTAAAATATCTTTTATATTCGCAACGCAAAATATTATAATTAATAGTATGAAAAAATTAGTTCTATCCCTAATTGCCGCTATTATGCTTGTGCCAGCAAGTGTAAAAGCAGATGAGGGAATGTGGTTTCTAATGTTTATAGAGCGTTTGAACCACCGCGATATGCAAAAAATGGGACTTCAGTTAACTTCTGAAGAAATTTACAGTATTAACAATAATAGTTTAAAAAATGCTATTGTTCAATTTAATGGAGGCTGTACCGCAGAAATGATCTCTAAAGAAGGGTTAGTCTTAACGAATCACCATTGCGGTTATGATGCTATAGCTGAATTGTCTAGTGCTGAAAAAAATCATTTAAAAAACGGATTTTGGGCTAGTTCTAAAAAAGAAGAACTAAAACCATCTAGTTTGTTTGTTCGTTTTTTCGTTCGTATGGATGATTGTAGCAAAAGAATCCTTTCTGTTGTAAATGATACAATGACTGAAGCTGAACGTGAAAAAGCAATCAACGCTGAAATTGCAAAAATTGAAAAAGAAAACAACGAAGGGGGGAAATACGTAGTTTCTGTACGTTCTTTTTTTCAAGGAAATGAGTACTACTACTTCGTGTACCAAGATTATAAAGATGTTCGTTTAGTGGGTACACCTCCTGAAAGCTTAGGTAAATTTGGAGGGGATACAGACAACTGGGAATGGCCGCGTCATACAGCAGACTTTTCTATGTTCCGTGTATACGGTGATGCTAATGGGAATCCTGCTGAATACTCAGAAAACAATGTGCCTTTAAAACCAAAACACCATTTACCAGTTAATTTAGGCGGTGTTAAAGAAGGTGATTTTGCAATGATTATGGGATACCCAGGTCGTACAAACCGTTGGATGCCAGCAGGAGGAATTGAGCAAAACGTAAAATTTGCTTATCCAGCTTGGGTTGAAGGAGCTAAAATAGGTATGGACAATATGAAAAAATATATGAATCAAAGTGATGCTTTGAATCTAATATATGCTTCTAAATTTGCCTCTACAGCTAACTATTGGAAAAATCGTCAAGGAATGATTGATGCTTTGACTAAGTTTGGTACAGCTAAAACAAAAGCAGAACAAGAAGCTAAATTCAATATTTGGGCAAATAAAGCAGAAAACAAAGAACAGTATGGAAATGTGGTTGAAACTATCAACAATTTCTATAAAATGACAAATGAAAAAGCACGTCATGATAACTATATGATGCAAATGTTCCGTACGTCTAACTTTGCTTCTATTGGTAGAACTATTGGTAAGCAATTAGAAATGTATGCTAAAGCAGATGCTGCCAAACGTGTACAATTAGCTCCAGCTATTTTAAAAATGACGGATGAGCTGTATAAAGAAGTACATATTCCTGCTGAAAAAGATATTTTAGCTGCGCAATTAAAATTATATGCTACTAAATCTACAGGTTATTCTATTGCTCCTAAAGTGGCTGAATTAGCAAAAACAAATAATAATGACTTTACAGCCTATGTAAATAAAGCCTTCGATTTGAGCTTATTTACATCTAAAGAAAAAATTACAGCATTCCTTGCTAATCCAAGTGAGCCAACTCTTCTTGCTGATCCTTTGTATGTATTATCTAATGATATGTTAACGCATTTTTCATCTAAATCAGATGCGATTGCAAAAGCACAAAACGATTTTGGCGTGGCATTCCGTAAATTAGTACAAGGATTACGTGATTCTAAAATTGGAGATATAAAATATCCAGACGCTAACTCGACTTTACGTTTAACCTATGGTAAGGTACGTGCATTGCCAGCAGATAAACGTAATGATGCAACTATCAATAACTACACTACTTTAGCAGGTCAAGTTAAAAAATACAAAAAAGGAGATGCAGAGTTTGATTTGCCAATTCGTGTATTAGAAATGAATAAAAACAAAGATTTTGGTCGTTATGCCGATAAAGATGGAACTTTACACATAAATTTCTTATCGGATAATGATATAACAGGGGGGAACTCCGGTTCTCCTGTCTTAAATGGTAAAGGAGAATTAATAGGTTTAGCTTTTGATGGAAATATCGAAGCCATGGCAGGAGATGTAATCTTTGATAAAAAATTACAAAGAACGATTAACTGTGATATTCGTTATGTATTATGGGTAATTGAGAATTTCTCAGGCGCTAAACATATTGTAGATGAAATGACATTAGTAAAATAATACGTTTATATAATGACATGTAGTGTAAAAGCTGGACTCAATTGAGTCCAGCTTTTTTATTTACAATATTATTCTATTTTTGATGTATGAAACTACTATTAAAAGTTAGACACTCATACGATCAACTAATAGAAGTAATTACAAGAGAAATTAATGACCTATAAAATTGAAACCAATGAAAATATTTCAAATACTAATACTGTTTTTTTGTTATTCATTCAATGCTCAACAGCCATTAGAGCAAGCATTGGAATTATGTAAACAAAAAAAATACCTTCAAGCCAAACCCATTTTAGAAGCTATACTTAAAACAGATCCAAGGAATATAGAAGCCGTTGTAAAATTAGGAGAGATAGCATTTTATCATCAAGATTGGGATTATATGGTATATTATGCGGAAGAATTAGTGCGATTAGAACCGCAAAAATCAGATAGTTGGTTTAAATACGGAAGTGCTTTAGCTATGAAAGCTAAAAACACTAATAAATTTAAAGCTCTAACCATGATAGGAAGTATAGAAGAAGCTTTTAAAAAAACGTTAGCTTTAGAGCCTAAGCATATAGGAGCTCGTTGGGCATTGATTATATTGTATTGTGAGTTGCCTAAATTTCTTGGAGGAGGAAAAGAAAAAGCAGGTCAATATGCTAAAGAATTAATAGCTCTCTCCCCCGTTGATGGGTATTTAGCACAAGGATATATAGCAGTTCAGTTTGATGCTTATAAAACCGCAGAGTTTTGGTTGAAAAAAGCGTATCAAATAGGGCATTCTAAAACAACTTTTGAAAAGCTATATGACTTGTATGCAAATAAAATAAAAGACAAAGAAAAAGCAGAACAATTAAAATATGATTTCAAAAAATAATTATTATTTTATCAATCATATTTTTTAAATGAATTAACACATTTTTTCAATAACTATAAAAAGCAAGATTTAAAACACTATATAAAGCGGTTGATAATGACTAATTTGGTGTCAATTCATGTAGTTTATCCATTTAATAGAGAGGCAAAACACAGCTTGTTTCTTAGATCGACTTTTTATAAAAAATAAAAGACTAGATTTTTCAAAGATAATTTAACGATGGCTATTTCCCATAAAAAACGGATAGCTTATATTTGAACAAAATAAAATCAGGTTACGATTTATTAGGTAAGGTTTTAAATACCTAGACTTCTAGACCTTTAAACTTCTAGATTTGCAAATGAGAACACACTTCATAGCCATAGGCGGTGCAGCTATGCACAATTTAGCATTAGCATTACATAATAAAGGATACCAAGTAACAGGTAGTGATGATGCTATTTTTGAACCCTCTAAATCACGATTAGAAGCTAAAGGATTATTGCCTGAAGATTTAGGATGGTTTCCTGAAAGAATTACAACAGATATACAAGCTGTTATTTTAGGTATGCATGCTAAGGCTGATAATCCAGAACTATTAAAAGCTCAAGAATTAGGATTAAAAATTTATTCGTATCCAGAGTTTTTATACGAACAATCTAAAAACAAAACCCGAGTAGTTATAGGAGGAAGTCATGGCAAAACAACCATTACTTCTATGATTTTGCACGTAATGAATTACCACAATATCAAAGTAGATTATATGGTAGGAGCTTTATTAGAAGGCTTTGATACAATGGTACATTTAACCGAAGAAAATGAATTCATTGTTCTAGAGGGTGATGAATATCTAACTTCTCCTATTGATTTACGTCCAAAATTTCATTTATACAATCCTAATATTGCACTAATTTCAGGAATAGCTTGGGATCATATCAATGTGTTTCCAACGTATGAAAATTATGTGGAACAATTTGAAATTTTTATACAAAAAATTATTAATGGAGGGGTTTTAATTTATAACGAAGATGATCCAGAGGTAAAACAAATAGCAGAAATAGCAGAAAATCCTATTCGTAAGATTGCTTATTCTACTCCTGAATATACTGTAGAAAAAGGAATCACTTTATTACATACGCCCGAAGGAGAAATGCCTATAGAAATTTTTGGCGAACATAATTTAAATAATTTAGCAGGAGCTAAATGGGTATGTCAATGTATGGGAGTAGATGAAGCTGAATTTTATGAAGCGATAGCCTCCTTTAAAGGGGCTTCTAAACGCTTAGAAAAAATAGCAGAATCAGATAATAAAATAGCCTATAAAGATTTTGCTCATTCACCAAGCAAGGTATCCGCTACAACAAAAGCTGTAAAAAAACAATATCCTGATCGTAAATTGATAGCTTGTTTAGAATTGCATACATACAGTAGTTTGAATGCCGAATTTTTAAAACAATATGAAGGAGCTTTAGATGCAGCCGATATAGCGGTTGTATTTTATTCACCCGATGCTGTAAAAATCAAAAAATTGGAAGAAGTAAGTTATGATCAAATAGCTCAATCATTTAAACGTAATGATTTGATTATTTATACCAACCCAACGGATTTTAAAAACTATTTGTTTAACCAAGAGTTAAATAACTCCGCTTTACTATTGATGAGTTCTGGGAACTATGGCGGATTAAACTTTGATGAGGTTAAAGGATTGATTCAGTGATGAATTCACAAGATCAATTGTTTTAAAGAGTTGTCTCAAAAGACAAAAAACAACATTTAGTTTGTTCATTCCGACAAAAGGAGGAATTTCATAATTCGTATTGTGTGATTTCTCCTTCTGATCGAAATGAGAGGTTCATCAATATTGAGACTACCTCTTTAGTAAGCAATAACGTAAAGTATCTTTGATGCAATCAATCCTACGTTGTTCTTCTATTTGCTAAATTTTTCCATAAAACAGCATAAAGCAAACAAAGTATTGTTTCGGTAATAGGAATCAACCCAATAGCATAAAAATAATTACTTTTTAGTATATCAATTAGATAATAGGCAAGAGGTATCTGAAAAACCCAAAAACCAAGAAAGTTGACTAATGTGGGGATTTTTGTATTACCAGCTCCGTTAAACAAATTATTTAAAACCATTGAAATACCATAAACTATATACCCTAAACTTATAATTTTCATTGTTTCTTTTGCTTGTGTAATGGTTTGTGTATCATTCGTAAAAAATAGACTAATATTTTCTGCAAAAAGAATATTTATCAACGTAATTCCTAAACAAAGTATAACTGTGTATTTGAGTACAATTTTGGTTAATACTTTTACCCTTATCCTATGTTGTGCTCCTAGATATTGACCTGTAAGGGTAGCAACGGCATTGCTTAGTCCCCAAATAGGAAGTATAAAGAACATCATTACTCTTACTGCTATTTGAAATCCTGCGGACCCGTATTCGCCACCGCTTTTAGCAATCAATTGTGCTAGATAGATCCAACTTAATGAAGCTAACACATATTGTAATATACCAGGTATTGCAATAGAGGTAATGGATTTTATAATAGGGAAGTAGAATTTCAAACTATTTTTTTGTAAACCTATAGATTCTCTAATTTTAAAGATACAATACAATTGATAGAATACCCCTATGGCTCTACCACTTACCGTTGCCCAAGCAGCTCCTTCAATTCCCATGGCAGGAATAAATCCCCAACCATTTATAAGTAATGGGCATAGTATCAGGTTAAAACCATTTGCTATCCAAAGACTTTTCATAGCGAGTAAAGGATTGCCTATTCCTCTAAACAAACCATTAATTAAAAATAATAAAAGGATAAAAAAGCTATTGCTAAAAATGATTTTAGGATAGCTTATCCCATAAGCAATAGCTTTTTGTGAAACATTCAGATAAGTAAAAATATCAATAGCATAAAAATACCCCAGTATACTAATTATTAAAGAAAGAATGCAAGCAATCATTAAAGCTTGAATAATGATTATTCCCGTTTTTTTTATTTTTTTTTCACCAATAGAAATAGAAATCAAGGCACTAACTGCTACACTAAAACCTACAGCTATTGAATATATGATAGTATTTATGGATTCCGTAAAACCTATAATTTGTATGGCCAAGTGACTGTTAGGTAAATGCCCTACAAAGTACAAATCTACCAAAGAAAAAACAGACTCAAGTACCAATTCTAAAATCATAGGAACGGCTAGTAACCATATCCCTTCTTTAAGACCAACGGAGTTAAAATCTACAACATCATGATGTTGTAGGAATTTTAATTTTTCTTTGATAGTTTTTACCATACAGGTTTATATTGATGAATAGGATTAGCCAGTGTTCCTACAAATTGTAAGCTAGAAGCAGGATCTGAAAGATTCAGCATTTGTTTGTTGTTTTTTAGCTGCAAACGATTCAAACAACAAGAGTCAAAGGTTTGGCTAAATAGATCATATCGGATGAAAAAATCTTTCAATTGAGGGTTCTGCAATTGATATTGTGCAATAGAGGTTCCTACACTTTCCCAAAAATCAGGCTCACTTAAAATGCCATATTCATCTAGAATAGCGGATAGAAAACGGAAAAAATGTTGAAAAATATCATTTTGAATACTTAATATTTTTAATTTTTCGGGTAGATCCATCCGTATTCTTTCTGCTTTTTCAGGTAAAGGAGTTGTGTGGTTAAAAAGCATGATTTCTTCTGTAATGTCTTTTATTAAAACACGTTCAACGATATGGTCTTTTATCACTAGAATAAGATTTTCTCCATGTGGCATAAATACTAGTTCATGGGTGTAAAAACAATGAATTAAAGGGATTAGATAAGCTTGTAAATAATGATCTATCCACAGTTTTGCATTGATTCCAGATGCTTCAATGAGATGTTTGATAAAAGGTTGGCCTTCATAGTCTAGATGAAGCAATGCAGCCATTGTAAAACAATCTTCACCTTTTTGAAGTTTTCTCGCAGGACTTTCTCTCCAAAGTGTAGCTAACATTTTATTATGAGGGATCGTTTTACCAAGACCTTCCCACAAAATGTTACGATATCCTAGAGTTGCTACCTCTCCTAAAACAGTGAACCTTTTTGATTGTAAGAAAGGATCTGTTTGTACAAGGTTTTCTAACCAAGTGGTAATAATAGGAGTACTTTCCATATAGTAAGGGGAAAGGCCTCGCATAAACCCCATATTGATTACGGATAGAGCCGTTTTTGTAAAATGTTTGTTTGTGTTAGAAAGATTATAAAAGGTACGTATAGATTGTTGTGCTGAGTGTTTATCAGGAGCAAATCCTAAAGGAATTAATTTTTTTTGCGCAATATCATTAGTAAAAATCAAAGTGAGCTTATTGTCCCATTGCCATGGGTGTACAGGGAACCAAAAGTATTCGTTAGGATTTACTTTTTCAGCTTCTAGTACTTTTTGAAATGCAATTTGGGTGTCGGTATCTAATTCTGTTTTGATTAGTAAATCATAACTGAGAGAGTCAATACATGAAAATTGAGCACTACTTTCATGACCTGCTAACCATAATAATTGAATAGCGTTATTGGCTTCAGGCGAAAAAGTCCTAAAATCAATACTACTAAACCCATTTTTACCACTATTAGCCAAAAAACAAGGATGCCCTTCAGTAACAGCATGTTCAATCGTTTGATAATCTGTATAAGGCAGTTCTTTAGCACTTGTTTTTTCATTTGAAATTTTATAGGCAGTGCTATAAAGAGTTGCATTAATTTCTTCTAAGTAAGTAGGAAGTAATTCCGCTGGAATTGCAAGCAGATCTTTAAACTCAAGAATAAAACTAATAAGACATAAGGGGATGTTATTTCCATTAACATCTTTTTTAACAATGCTTTCATAAGGGATATACCAATGGTTGAGTGTTTTTAGATGGGCAGGAAAGACATAAGTGTATTGCTTATCTATCGTTTCTAGTTGGTATTTACTTGTTTTTGCATTAAAAATAGGACTGATGAGCGTTTCGTGGGCAAATTCTGAAATGGCTTTTCGGATAAGAAGGCGATTGGCTTTTTCCCAGTTAACTAATGTTAAATGTTTTATGTTTTCTGTAAGAATACGAGCAGTTGATGTTTTTATATCCATAATTTTATTTTATAAAGAGGCTGTCTTAAGAGTTAAAAAGACAAGAACTTAGTTTTGCCTCTCTAAAACAAGCAAGTAAGAGCCGTTAAAAGCGATGCTTTACTTTACCTGTTAGAGTAAGTTCTTGAGTATCCTGTAGGATGATTAGAGAAAAGAACTTTTAGACAGCCCCATTTTAAGAAAGCTCAAATATTAGTTTTTTTCTGCAACAGCATTATAGTATTGTTGTCTTGTACAAAATTCTAAGCGCGCTTTTTTATGTGGTAAATCAATGAATTTTTGAAAAATAAATCCTGCTCTTTCATTCAGAATGTGTATTTTCTCATTTTTTGCATCGGGTTCGACAACCACACGATTAATTTTGGAATCACTAAAAATAAAGTCTAAGATGAATTGGAAGATATACCAAGTAAAGCCACTTATTTTTTTGTTGGGTGGAGCCACTAGAATATGCATCCCCATGTCTCCTTCTTTTACTTCATAATGTTCTTTAATGATGTCTTCTTGGGGATTATAACATTCCAGTAAAAAGGCTACTTTTCCTTGAAATAAACCAATGTATATATGAGTGTTTTCCTCTAGTTTTTGGTAAATAGATTTTACTTCGTCGTAACTTAATCCCATCATTCCCCAATAAATAGCATATTCTTTTTGAACCCACTGATAGATTATGGGTAGATCTTGAGTTAGGTTAAATTTTCTTAGTTCAAAAAAACCTATTGGATCTATTTTTTTACTAAAACAGATCAGGTTTTCTATACTCTGACTGGATTGCTGTGTACTGTTCATACTTTTTAGATTTAAGCTATTACTTTTTTGTACGGAGCAATAGGGTTAGAAATTTTACCTTGAAATTGTAATAAGGCAACAGGATCGTCTAGATCTATCATAGTCTTATTGTTATTAAGTTGTAGTCTGTTTAAACAAGACAACTCAAAGTAAGTAGTAAATAGATCGTATTTTTCAAATTTAGTTTCTAAATGAGGTTGCGTTTGTTGGTATTCTTGAATGCTTTCAGCTACTAATTCCCAAAAGTGATTTTCATCGTATCCTATTTTAGATACTAAAATTCCAGACATAAAGCGAAAGAAACCATCAAAAACGTCTATAAATATTGAAAGTAATTTTACATCTTCAGGGACTTCAGCATACATTCTTTCTAGGTTTGTAGGAAGTTGAATTTCTGGATTTAAAATGACTGCTTCTTCTGTAATGTCTTTCATAAATGAACGGACAGGAACATGGTCTTTGAATCCTAAAATTAAGTTTTCTCCGTGTGGCATAAACACTAAATCATATTGATAAAAGCAATGAAGAATCGGGGTAAGATAAATTGAAAAATACGTTTTTAACCATTGATCGGTAGTTAGTTTTGACGCTTTTATTACTTCTGTTAAAAAGGCATTACCGTGTTTATCTGTATGTAACAAGGCTGCCATTGTCATTAATTGTTCGCCTTTTTGAAGGTACTTTACAGGGCTTTCTCGCCACAAGGAAGCAATCATTTTGTTGTACGGATTATGTTTTCCATAGCTTTCAAAATACGGATTGATGTAACTAATTGAAGCTACTTCACCAAGCATACCAAATCGAACTTGTTGTAAATAACGGTCATTTTTTAGTAAATCTTCTAACCATTTTGCCATTTCAGGAGCACTCCCTAAATAATAAACAGGAAGTCCTCTCATGAATCCCATATTTAAAATAGATAAAGAAGTTTTTGTATATAATTTTTGTGGATGGCTTACATTAAAAAGTGTTCGGATAGATTGTTGCGCTTGATGATAATCAGTTCCATAACCTAAACAAATAAGATTACCTTGTGCTATTTCAGGAGAAAAAATAGTTGCAAGCTTGTTAAACCATTGCCAAGGATGGGTTGGCATAAAGTAATAATCCGATGGGTTTTTACCCCGTTCTTTGATCATGATATTGAATATATCAATTGTTTCATCACCCAATTCCTGACGAATTAGAGTTTCATAATCCAGTTCTTGTGTGCCAGCATACACTGTTCGGTCTTTTTTACCTGCTAACCATACTAGTTGAAAATGATTACCTGTTTCAGGTGTGTACGCTTGATAATCGGTACTATTAAAACCGATTCTTCCGTTATTAGCAACGAATCCTGGATGGCCTTCGTTCATAGATTGTTCTATGGTTTGAAAATCAGCGTATACTAATTGATGAGCGTTTAAACTATCTTTATTTAATTTAAACATACTACCTTGTAAGGTGCTGATTATTTCTTCTATATAGGAAGGAAATAATTCGTCTGAAATTCCTATGGTGTTTTTATATTCATTGAAAAATAAAACAGCATCTATTTTTTCTTCAGAATCATGATTTTTAATGATAGAGTTTTCATCAATTAACCAGTGATTAAGGGCTAATTTTTGAGCTTTAAAACAATATGAAATTTCACTATTATCACTAATTATTTGATAGATGTTTTCTCCGTTTTCTGAAGAAAAAAGAGTAGGTGTGAAGATGCTTTCATGAGAAAATTCACTAATAGCCTTTTTTACTAATAGTTTATTAGCGAGTAACCAAGTGTCTTCTATTATATGATTTGTAGCTGTTTCAGGACTTTCAATCTGACCAAATAATTGTGATATATTTAGTGTAATTGTATTCTCTGAATCCATTTTTTTTATGAATTGTCTCCTTGTACAAAATGATAAACGAGCTGTTTTATGAGGTAATTCGATTATTTTATCATCTTTAAAACCAATTCTATGACAAATTTTAAACATTTTTTCATTTCGAATATCGGGTTCTACTACCACTCTTTCAATAGTAAGATCAGAAAAAATGAATTTCATTATTGATGTAAAAATATTCCAAGTAAATCTGTGAATAGGGGTATTGGTGGGGGCTACAATTACGTGTATACCACAGTCGTGATCTTTTACTTTATAATAATCAGAAATGGGATCGTTTTTTGGATTGTATTTTTCTAAAAGAAAGGAAATTTCTCCATTTATTTTTCCTAAAAATACGTCTGAATGTTGAGTTATTTTTTCATACTCATTTTTAATTTCGTCTATACTTTTGCCTATCATACCCCAATACTGAGCATATTCTCTATTTACCCAATCATGAATAATAGGAATATGAGTTTGAATATTAAGAGGTACAAAATCTATTGTTCCTAATCCTTGTATTAAGGTAGAAAACACAGTTTCTGATGCTATATCGGTTATGTTTTTTTTCATTTTTAAGTACTTAATTGATTATTTTTTAAGTTGAATAATTCTTAGGGACTGTAATTTTCTGTATAGAATATTCGTTAGTAGGGTTAGTACGGTAAAAAGTACGATTAATACTAAAACATTCCATTGATCAAAACTCCAAAACCCAAAAACATACATTCCCCAATTGATTAAAGTCCATTGAATGAAATAAATACTAGTAGTATTTTTACTTAAATAAATTATAGAACGAAAGAATTTTGAATTAGGATTGAAAAGTTTAATTAACTGATTTGATATCCAAAAAGAGAGCATCATGGTTCCTAGTAAAATAATACTTCCGCCAGGACCTAGATGATAATAATCTCCAAAATGATATTTATAATTAGAAAATACAAGTAAAAGGCCTAGTATAATCAACCCCAAACTCTGTAATGCTAAGTTTTTAAAGAAGATTTGAGTGTTATTATGAATTTCTTTTAATTGTTTGCCTAAAAAGACACCTAAAAAGATAAATGCACTCCAAGGAAATACGGGAAAGTATACATTGTACTGATTACTGAAAAATAAGTCGCATATATATTGAATCCCTAGAATATTTATTTTAAATCCACTTAGTTCTTTGGATACTACTATTATCAATAATCCTAAAAGGAAGTATATCCACTTATTATTTGTTATTTGATTAATACAAGCTATTAGTAGCAAGCTTATTCCTGCTAATTGTAAGATGTCTCCGAGTCCTAAGAAAAATAATGTTGTTTCAAGCGTTTGTGTTTTTAAATGATAAGCATTTAAAAAACGATGAGGTAATCCACCGAATAGAAATTCGGGGATTATAAATTTTACAAAATTTAAAGAATAGCCTATGAATAATATATATAAGCCTCTTTTTATGACAGCATAAAAGGATTGTCTTCTGGAAAATGTGAATGATATTCCCATTGCAATAAGATACATAGCACCTCCACGTCCTAGCCAAATAATAATTTGACCTATCGTTGTTTTTGTTTGAGTTTCGAGTGTTCCGTATATGAGCATTGTATGTACAATAACTAAAAAAAAGACACTTATACCTCTTGTGAAATCTATTGCAGCAATTCTATTGTTTGTCAATACCATTATGCTTTTAGGTTAGATTTTTGTTTTTCTGCTTCAGTGATACCAAATTGTTGAAAAGCAATTTGTTTTTCAACAGGGTAAATTTCTTTGCCAATCATTTCTTTAATGATGTAAGAATTTCTATAACATGCCATTCCTAAATCAGGAGTAACAAAACCGTGTGTATGCAATTCCGCATTTTGAACAAAAATTTCTCCACCTTCTATATCTATGCTATAATTGCGATTAGCTGCATAACGGCCTTTATTATCCCAGCTAATTCTGTGGTTAATGTCATGGATAAAAGAAGGAACAGTGCTTGAATATCCAGTGGCTAATACTAAAGCTTCAGTGGTAT
The DNA here is from genome assembly GCF_014844295.1 of Flavobacterium columnare. Classification (NCBI taxonomy): domain Bacteria; kingdom Pseudomonadati; phylum Bacteroidota; class Flavobacteriia; order Flavobacteriales; family Flavobacteriaceae; genus Flavobacterium; species Flavobacterium columnare. Next base: position 898,408 of record NZ_CP054494.1, on the reverse strand, counting down.
GATCAAAGTTTTCATCTTGTTCAACATGGTGTAATTCTAACTCAAATTTTTGAGTAATTTCATTGTATGTTGAATTAATGCAAGCAGCATTTGTTCTTAAATTGACATCAATAGGATGAAGGACTTTTTTATAATATATAGTATCAAAAATGCTACCTATTAAATCTTTGTTGATTCCTTTGTATAACTCTTTTTGATTATGAATTAAATGATCTCGTTTGGCTTCGGGTAAATTATAAAAATAGTCAACATACTCAGGAGAGGTCATTTCAAGAGTTAATTTGCTGTAATCCATTGGGAAAAAACGAGGAGAACGTGTAATCCAGTTAAGTTGATAGCCGTGAATATCTATTTCTTGTAATAGATCATTAAAAACTTCTGCTGCGCTTTGACCACTTCCTAAAACAGTTATAGATTTTTTCGATTGAAGTTTTTCTTTATTAGTCAAATATTCAGAAGAATGTATAGCTTTATTTTTAAGAGGTCTGCATGATTTGGGAATATAAGGGGTTGTTCCTGTACCCAAAACAAGTTTTTTACAAGCAAAAATGTTTTCTTTTTTACTTTTTGTATCTTGTACGGTAACTAGATAAATTTTTTCTTGTTCATTATAATCTATTGTAGTAACCTCTTTGCCAAAATAAACATTTGGAAGTTTGTTTATAGCCCATTGGCAATATTGGTTGTATTCATTGCGTAGTAGCAAGAAATTTTCACGAATGTAAAAAGAGTATATTTTTCCTTTTTCTTTGATATAGTTTAAAAAACTAAATGGGCTTGTAGGATCAGCTAATGTAACCAAGTCAGCTAGAAAAGGGATTTGTAAAGTAGTGTCTTGTAATAACATCCCTGGATGCCAATCAAATGTTTCATTTTTATCAAAAAACAAACCATTTAATTCTTTAATAGGGTTTGTTAAGCAAGCTAATCCAAGGTTAAAAGGACCTACGCCAATTGCAATGAAGTCGTATGTTTGATTTTTCATAAAGTTTTAATTTTTAATTGAATATTGTTGACCGTGATAGATGATTAAATCAATTATTTCATCAATGTCATTTGTGGTTGTTAAAGGATTTAAAAGGGTGAATTTTAAGAATACTTTTTCGTTGACCTTTGTACTTGTTATGATAGCCTTTCCTTCGTTAAAAAGGGCTTTTCTTATATAGGAATTCAAATTGCAGTACGAATTGTATTGGTCTTCAAAAGGAGTGTATCTAAAAACGATTGCGCTAATTTCTGGCTGATGAATGATTTCAAAATCATTTCTATTTTTTAATAAGCTGGCCGTATAAAGAGCGTTTTCTATAGAGGTTTCTAAATAAGAACTTAAGCCTTTTACGCCTATGCAGCGAAGAGTAAACCATAATTTAAGAGCGTCAAAACGTCTGGTTGTTTGAATAGATTTTTTTACCATATTAGGAATGCCTTCATCCTCTTGCTCTTTAGAATTTAGATAGTCTGCATGGTATTTGATATAATCAACAAATGATTTGTCACGCATAAAAAAACCGCTTGAACTTACAGGTTGATAAAAAGTTTTGTGGTAATCTATTGTAGCAGAATCTGAAAGTTCTATTCCTTTTAATTTGTTTTTGTGTATGTCGCTAATCAGTAGACCTCCTCCATAAGCGGCATCAACATGAAACCAGATATTGCTTTCTTTTGCTATAGCAGCTATTTCTTCCAATGGATCTATAGAGCCAAAATCAGTAGTGCCAGCTGTTCCTACGATAGCTATAGGAATGTCACCATTTGTTTTTAATTGAGTCATTTTATTTTTAAGTTCCTTGATATTCATTTTAAAATTTTTATCAACAGGAACTTGTACAATAGCATTTTGTCCTAATCCTAATAAACTAAGGTTTTTCTTTAAACTAAAATGGCTAACTTCAGAACAAAGGACTTTAAATTTAGATGCTTCTGCTGGTAGACCTTCCATAACAGGGTTTATGTTGTATCTTGTTTTAATATAGTGATCCCTTGCTAATAAAAGTCCCATTAAGTTAGATTGTGTACCCCCACTTGTAAAAATGCCCTCACCATTTTTAGGATAATTTAATAACTGAAGAGTCCATTCAATTAATTTTAATTCTATGTAAGTTCCTCCTGTACTTTGATCCCAAGTGTCCATAGAAGAGTTTAAAGAAGAAATAAAAGCTTCCGCTACAAGAGTGGGAGTAAGAATAGGGCAGTTTAAATGGGCAACATATTTGGGATGATGAAAAAGAATACAGTCATCAAGATATATTTTTTGGATTTCATTTAGAACCTTTTTTAGAGGCAAACCATTATCGTTGTCATATAAATCTATTTTGTTAATCAAATCTTGTAAAGAAGATATACTCTTGCCAGTATAGGGCGTTGTTCTTTTTTCATTATTCTTAATGATTTGCTTTATCGCTTTTTTCATACTTTTCTTGTAGAGAGTTAAGTTCTCTCTTTCGTTAGAAAATATGTATATATTGTTGTCTAATAGCTTTTTGTAACCTTTTTTAGGTTTAGTTTTGATAGTTGAAACCAATTCGCTCATGATTTATTTAGATTAAATAAAAATTATTAAACAAAGTAATAGTGACAAATTGGATTAATCAATACCGTATATAGTAGTTTTTTTTTAATACTATTATGGTATTTAATTACCTCATATTAGGTATTTTTACTTTACATTTTAATTTTCAAAAAAGATTCTCCTATTTTTTAAAAGACGAAAGCCTTCTTGCTCACAGTAAGAAGGCTTTCGTAAAAAAAAACGATTAATTAATTATTTATAATATTGTTTTTTAAGCTATACAGGATTAAATCAGTAGAGGTATTAACACCTACTTTTTTCATAATATTTTTTCTATGTGTACGAAAAGTATGAATGCTGATACAAAGCTTATTAGAAATTTGTTCATTACTTTTACCTTCTATAAGCATTTTTAAAATACAGCGTTCTTGTTTGGTTAAATTAAAGTCAACCTGTTTATGAATACTTTTAGTAGGGAAGAAGTATTCGTTTTTATCTATGTAGTGAAATAATTCTATAATTTGAGATTCGGAACAATCTTTACTAATAATGGAATCAACAACATTTAAGATATTTGATTTTAGTGTCAAATGATTTCTAAGATAAGTTTCATTAGAAGTTATGATAATGAGTTTTATTATTTTTTTTTCTTTTTTTAGATCAAGTATTTGATTTAGTAAATCCTCATTAAAATTAGTAGGATCAAAAAAAAGGTAATCTATTACTGTTTTTTGAATTACGTTTTCTAATTGATAAAAAGTGTCTAGTTCATAGTTCTTAGATTTGATTAACAACTTGAGCATAAAGGAACTAAAAGCCTTTCTGAACAAGGTTGGAGAGTCTAGTATGGCTGTTGTTTTCAAGCATTAAGTAAGTTTGTAGTTTGTTTAATAAATGTTTAATTCCAGTTTATGGATAAAATTTGATTTTCAACTAATTTAAAAATCTCAGTTTTATTTGGTTTTGTCAAAACTTGAAGTTCAAATAATTCTATTCTATTTATCATAATGATAAAGTTATCTTGAAGAGTAGGAATAGGAATCTTCTTTTCATATACTGAATGTTCGTATTCTTTTTCCCAATAGGCAGGATTCATTCTTTTGAGATACAGATAAAAAGCATCTAATTCGTCTGTAGACATACTAAAGTTTAAATTATTAAAAGTTAGTTGATATTTCTGGCAGCCCTTTAAAAAAATAAGCATACCATTATTCGTTTGATTAATGATTGAAAAATTGCAACACATAAGTTATTTGTTTTTACGCCCCCACCAAATTAAAAAACCTGTTATAGGTAATGATGCTATTAGAAGACTTATTAAAAAAGCAAAAATTTTTCCTGTTAATCCAGCAATAGCACCCGTGTGTATATCATAATTCATACGTAGGAGTTTGTCTGAATTATCAGCATCTTTAAATGATCCCCACAAATGATCAACCTTTTTTTCTTCTAAAGTATATGGATCAAAATAGCGATAATCTGTTTTCCAAAGAGTATGATTTTCTGGATTTGAATTACAAGCTATAGAAGTGCTATCATTTGTTGGAGGATGAATTTCAATTGATTTAGCTTTCGGATATTCTGATTTCATAATAAACCAAGCTTTGTCTATAGGAAAAGAATTATCCTTAAATTTATTGTTTTTACGTGAAGATATGGGTTCTTGATAAACCATTGATTTTTCTCCACCTACCGCTTTGTAATATAAATATCCAAACCAAGGAAATCCCCAAACCAATCCTGTAATAATAAAAATTAAGGCAAATAAGGAGGTATAAAGTCCTATTATATTGTGTAAATCAAAATTTTTTCTCTTCCACTTTATTCCTTCTTTCCATTGGAACCATATCCTTTTCTTAATTTCTTTATTTCTTTTAGGGTACCAAAGTATAAGTCCTGTAATGACTAGAAATAGAAAAAATAATGTGCCCGTTGCAACTATAATTTGTCCAATAGCATGAGGTAACCATAAATACATGTGACCTTCAAATACAAAATGGAAAAAGCCTGTGTTTAGATCACTTACTTTAATGATTTTACCATTATAAGGATTTAAATATAGGATAATATGATAATTAGGAGCATTTTTATAGAAGATGACTTCAACAGCATTATCATTTCCATTATATTTTATAGCATGTAGTTCTTTATTGGGAATTGTTTTGGATGCTATATTTTTTAAAATACTAGGAATTAATAAAGGTTTGTTTTGTATTTCAATCTTTGGATGCTCCTGATTCCAACTTTGAATTTCCTCTTTAAAAGTATACAAAGCACCTGTAATTGCTACAATGAAAACAATAACACCTGAGGTTAACCCAAGCCAAAGATGTATTTTTCGTGTTTTTTGTTTAATACTTTTTATTTCCATTTTATTTAATAGAGCATTAAGAAACTTTGATTTGAGAGTTTCTTAATGCTTTTTAATTTTTTAAAATTTATAGGTTAGCATAGCTCTCCAGTTTCTACCCGGCTCACTTTGCCAATAAGCAACGGTTCCTGCTATCCCTCCAGAATAAAGGTATTTGTTTAATAAGTTATTTACATTTAATGCTATGTTTAATCCTTTATATCTCCAATTAATACCTGCGTCTAATCGTAAATAATCAGGTAATATAGTTTTGTTATCGGCTCCCCAATTAGAGGTAGAACGATCTACCAAATATTGATATCCTAGCATGGTTCCAAAACCTTTTAAGAAAGTGTCTTCTTTAAAATTGTAGTTAATCCAACCATTTGTAGTATGTTTAGAATGACCTTCAATTTTTTTACCAATATTTAATGGATTTATGTCTTCAATTGTTTTTACTTCCGTAAAGGCGTAGTTTAAAACAATATTTAATTCGGGAGACAACTGACCTTGTATATCAAATTCTACTCCTTCTGATTGTACTTTTCCTACTTGTAATCTATTAATAATGTCTTTAGGATCAGCTACTAATACATTTTTTTTTGTGATTTGATAAACAGATAATGTTGTTTTTAATTTGTCTCTTAAAAAAGATTTTTTTAATCCTGTTTCAATATTACTAGCATATTCTGGATCAAAAGATTTGCCTTCTTTATTTGTGCCATAGTTGGGCATAATTGAGTTGTCATATTGAGAGTATAAGGTAAAGTTTTTGGTAATATCGAAACTCACACCTACTCTTGGGGTTATATTTTTTATGGTGACTTTGTTTTTATAATCATCGTTGGTTTTCCCATTAAAATAACGTCCCGCAAGAGTTACTCTAAATCTATCCTTTAAAAGCCATATTTCATCTTGAGCATAAATAGAAGCATATTCAGTTCCACTACCAATATTTGTTAATCCCGATTCCCTGTTAAATATAGGATAGACTGCTTTGTCATAAGTAGGGTCGAAAAGATTGAAAGGAATTACATCATAAGTAGCTGTATGAGACCAATCATACTTACTACTAAGTTTTTTATAGTCAATACCAGTTAATAATTTATGCGTCATGCCTAAAAATTTTATTTCCCCATTAACATATATTTGAGCTAGTTCATTTAATGATTTTGTGTCAAAATTATTAAGCATTCTATGAGTATATCCAAGAGGATGTATTTCATATACCCAATTGGTGTAGCCCAGTTGTTTATATTGCATAATCATATATTGGGAGTTGATAGACCATTTATTATTAAAATTATGATTAAAGTCTATAAATAGGTTAACTTCTTCTATATCAGAGCTAGGATAATTTTTATCTATATGAGAAATATCTCTATCTAAACTTCCTAATCCTTTTTCTACAGGAGCAAATACGTATGATGCGCTCAACATCTGTTTGGCCTTTTGGTAAGTAAATTCAGTTGTTATTGACGTATTATCATTAAATTCATATTTAAAAGAAGGAACAATACTATATCTCGAATTGTTTTCAAATGGTCTGTTGGTTTCTGAAAATTGATACATGGCATTAAAGCGATATTGTAATTTACTATTTTCAGTTAATGCACCACCAGAATCTAAAGTTCCTCTGTAAAAATTAAAACTTCCCCCTGAAAAACCTATTTCATTAATTGATTTTTTAGTTGGTTTTTTAGTTACCACATTATAAATACCACTTGGAGCTCCTGCTGAAGTCATAAAACCAGATGGTCCTTTTACAAATTCAATATTTTCAACCATTGAAAGATCCGTTGCTAATGGACCATATCCAATATCTATGTTCATACCATTTCTAAAAGAAGGGAGTTTAAAACCTCTCATGTTGATATTAGCGTAATTACCAAAATGTTCATTCATTTGAGCTCCACTTATATTACGAGTTACATTTTCCATCATCGTGGTGATGTTTTGACTTTTTAGCAGCTCATTTGTTACGATTTGAATATTTTGAGGGATTTTTGCAATTTCTGTTTTCAATCTTAAACTGCTGGAAACTTTATTAGAAGCAAATTTGTTTGCAGTCCCAGATATAGAAATTTCTTTTAAACTGTTGATAGAATCTTTGTTGATTCTCTTTTTTTGACTATGTAGATGTACTGACATAGTTGCTAATAGAATAATTAAAATATACTTATTCATATTTATTTAGATTTATTAAGAATAATTGCAAAGTAATTTATAAAAAAAACAAAAAACAAATTTATTTAGAATAAATAAAAATAATATTTGAAGTGTGGTTTTTTAAAAAAAAGATATTAACTTGTAACTTGTTAAAAGCCAATTAAATATGTATATGCCAATTAAGCAGTGGGCCAAAGATGATCGACCACGTGAAAAGTTCTTGACTAAAGGAAAAATAGCTTTATCTGATTCTGAATTACTCGCTATTCTTATTGGTTCAGGGTCTCGTAATGAAAGTGCTGTGCAACTTTGTCAACGTATTTTAGCTTCTGCAAACAATAATCTCAATCAACTTGGAAAATTTTCTATTCAACAACTCATAGAGTTTAAAGGAGTGGGACAAGCAAAGGCTCTGTCTATAGCTGCTGCATTAGAATTAGGACGTAGACGCAAGGAAGAAAGTATGGGGGAATTTTTGAAAATCACATCAAGTGCCCAAGTGTATTCATTAATGCAGCCTATTGTAGGAGAATTACCTCATGAAGAATTTTGGGTATTATTTTTAAACAATTCCAATAAACTAATTTATAAAACACAAATTAGTAAAGGAGGTATTACAGGAACTCTTGTAGATACTCGATTAGTTTATAAATTAGCATTTGAATATTTTGCTACAGGTATCATCTTGTTACATAATCATCCGTCGGGAAAACTTAGTCCTAGTAGTGCAGATATAAAACTCACTGAAAAGATAATAGAAGCAGGAAAACATTTAGATATTTTGGTTTTAGATCATCTAATAATAACAGAAAAGGCGTACTTTAGCTTTGCCGATGAAAATCTGTTATAAATGATACAAATCAAAAAATTACAGTATAGCTATTCTGATTATAAAACTTTTCGATTTCCTGATTTTAACTGTTTGCCTTCTCAAGTACTATTGCTTACAGGGAATTCAGGAGTAGGGAAGACTACGTTATTGCATTTACTAGGAGGACTACTCTTACCTGAATCAGGTGAAATTTTGATAAATAATCATGCTTTACAATCCTTAAATGAAGCTCAAAGAGATCGTTTTAGAGGGAAATATATAGGAGTTGTTTTACAGCAAAATTATTTTATCGAATCGTTAAATGTATTAGAAAATGTATTAACAGCGTCCTATTTAGGAAAAGGGGAAACAGGAAGTCTTAAAGCGAAAGAAATTTTAAAAGACTTAGGGTTAGAAGAACATCTTTATAAAAAACCTTATCAATTGAGTGTAGGACAACAGCAACGTGTGTCTATTGCAAGGGCTTTAATAAATGAACCGAAAGTAATTTTAGCAGATGAACCTACTTCGAGTTTAGATGATGAAAATGCAATTATTGTAGCCAATTTATTAGAAAATATAGCAAAAGAATACAAAACAGCCATGGTAGTGGTTACACATGATGCTCGATTAAAAGAACGTTTTGTAAATCAAATTCGATTGGTATGATAGCAAAATTAGCATGGCGAAATATCTGGTTTAAACCCTTGAATACTTTTTTGAGTAGTATACTTTTAGCTAGTAGTGTAGCAATTATGACGCTTTTAGTACTACTAGAAAAACAATTTGAAGAACAATTTTCATCTAATGCAGACAATGTAGATTTGGTGTTAGGAGCCCAAGGAAGTCCTTTACAGCTAGTCTTGTCCTCCGTGTATCAAATAGATGCTCCTACAGGTAATATTGATTATGATTCAGCAAAAGTCTGGATGCGTCATCCTTTTGTACAAAAAGCAATTCCATTGGCTTTTGGAGATAATTATAATGGTTATAAGATTGTGGGAACTACAGAAGATTATCTAAAAAAATTTGATGCCCAATTCATTGAAGGAAAAGAATTTTCAGCCGATTTTGAAGTAGTTATAGGTTCTACCGTTGCTCAAAAAATGAATTTAAAAGTAGGAAATACTTTCTATAGTACACACGGCGATGCAAAAGAAGGTGAAAAACATGAAACAAAACCTTTTAAAGTTATTGGCTTATTGCAACCTACAGGGAAAATAATTGATAATTTGATATTATGTAGTATAGAAAGTGTTTGGAATGTACACAAGGAAAGAAATCATCTGGGCGAGGAACACGATCATTACGAGTCTAAAGAAATAACTTCAGTATTGTTGAAATTTAGGAATAAAATGGCTATTATGATGTGGCCACGGATGATTTCATCTAATACGAAAATGCAAGTCGTTTCTCCTGCAATTGAAATTAATAGATTATTTACCTTATTTGGTGTTGGAATAAAAGCATTATCTTATTTAGGATACGGTATTATGATAATCTCAGGACTCAGTATCTTTATAACGCTCTACAATCGCTTGAAAGAACGTAAATATGAGTTCGCTTTATTACGTTTGCAAGGGGCAACCAGAAGACAATTGATGGCGTTAGTTTTGTTAGAAAGTGTGTTTTTATGCCTAATAGGCTTTTGTTTTGGAACAATAATTGGTAGATTTGCTTTACAAATGATTTCTAAACTTTCAGAAGAGGATTTTAAAATGACATTTAATGCCTTTGAAATTATTTGGATAAAAGAAGGTCTTTTGTTGTTAATAACCTTGTTATTAGGCGTTATTTCAGCTGTACTTCCTGCTTTTAAAGCTTATAAAATGAATTTATCAAAAACATTAGCAAATGCGTAAATGGATTGTATTTATTACTTTGACGAGTTTGAGCCTAGTAAGTTTTAATAAGACAAATAAACCGTTTCAAAAAACAATGGTAACGAATGATACTTTGACTTGGAAGAAGTTAGGGTATATAAAATTTGTTAAAAAACAGCATAAGGATTACGGAATGATTGATTATCCAGTGATCAGTCCAGAAATTAAGATGAGAAACAATAAGAAGGTTGTTATATCAGGATTTATTGTACCCATTGATAATGTAAATTACGCTATCAGTAAAAATGTATTTGCTTCTTGTTTCTTTTGTGGAAAAGCAGGACCTGAAACCATTGCAGGTTTAAAATTCAAAGAAGGAAAGAAAAAACTTCGTACAGATCAATATGTAACTATATTAGGAACACTCAAAATTAACGAGACAGATGTTGATAATTGGATGTATAATTTAATAGATGTAGTTATCTTAAAAGGAGAGTAACCCTCTTTTTAACTGTTTGATAGCTAATTAAGTAAATTAGTATAATTAAAGGTCTTATCATAACCAATACATTAGAATGATCAAATTACGAACCATTGTTGTTCATTATGATTGATTTAATATCTACAAAAAGCAATAAAAAACCATTTTGAAATACAACCATATACAACATATTTTTTTTGATTTAGATCACACACTTTGGGATTTTGATGAAAATTCTAAAAAAACCTTTGAACTAATTTTAGAACCCTTATTTCCAAAATTGGATGTTTATGATTTTATTAAAATCTATAATCCAATTAATCAAGCATGTTGGAAATTGTATCAAATAGATATGATAACACATGAAGAATTACGTTATAGGAGATTAAAAGAAACATTTGATCAGTTAGGGGTGTTTGTTTCAAATGAATTAATCCACGCAATTTCTGAAGATTACATGACTCATTTATCCAATAGTAATTTTTTAATAGAAGGATGTCTTGAAGTACTTGAATATCTTTATCCAAAATATAATTTACATATTATAACAAACGGATTTGCTGGTGTACAATTAAAAAAAATGCGAAGTTCAGGTATTTATCGTTTTTTTAATACACTTACTAATTCAGAGTTAGTAGGTGTAAAAAAACCACATAAAGGAATTTATGAATACGCATTAGAAAAAGCAGGCGCTAAAAAAGAAGAAAGTATTATGATAGGAGATTGCATTCAAGCAGATGTTGAGGGAGCTTTAAAATTTGGTATTGAAGCTATTTTTTTTAATCCAAATTATCAATATGTGGGAGAAAAAGTCTACCAAATCAATACTTTAATTGAATTAAAAAATATATTTTAAAAATGAATAAAAGGTTAATTATGGGGTTAATGAGTTTATTTTCGTTAACTAGTTTAGGACAGTCGTTAAATGATTATAAAATAGCTTTAATACCCTCAAAATTTTCATTTCAAAATGAAGATAATCAATACCGAATTAATACAACGGTTAAAATGTATCTAAAACAAAAAGGAATTGAAGCATACGTGTCTAACGAAAAATTACCAGAAGATTTTTTAGATTATAATTGCAATAAACTTTTTGTAAATGCAATTGAACAAAATACTATTTTTTCAACTAGAATTAAATTTGAATTTAAAGATTGTAAAGGAAATGTTTTATTTACAACTGATTTAGGGGAAAATCGAGAAAAAGACATAGCTATAGGGTATAATTTAGCAACTATTGATGCTTTAAATTCGTTTGGTAAAGCAAACTATAAATTTTCAGGCAAGGATTTTGATGATGAAATCATTCAGGCAAAATTAAAGGAAATGAATAAGGAAGACATTACAGAAACCAAAGTAGTGACCGTAAAAACAGAGCTGTTTTATAAAGTAATTGATAAGTTGACAGGTGAAAGTTTAATACTGTTTAAAACATCTACTCCTTCCGTTTTTTTGACTTCTTTTAAAAAACGTAGTGGAGTAGTCGTTCAAAAGGATAATACTTGGATTTTTGAATGTATAGAAGAAGAAAGAGTTAATACCGAAAGAATAGATATTAGTTTTTAAAAAAGATTTCTATTAAGAAGTAAAAGCAAACGATACTTTGTTGATTCGATATAAGGAGAAACAGTCTCATATTTCTCCTTTTAGTTGACTAGATTAAAAACAAACAAACAATTGTTTATTTTTTTTAAAAATAGTCTTCCTTAAAATTATAATTTTGAACGTTCTTTTATGTTTTCAATAATCTTGTCACTATAAGGATTGAAGTTATCCCATATTTTCCAATTATCGTTTATCTTTTTTATGAAATAGACTTGTTCATTCGCAAAATTTACTATTTGTGTATTTGTTCCGTTGCGATTAGTAAGAGTTAAATTCCAGTATTCATTGGTTGAAATTATTGCTGTTTTTTCTTCTATTGTAATAGTTCTAAAGTTGAAAATTTCATAATTAGAATGATTGTTTTCTTTGTGAAAAATATATCCTTGTTCTACTAACTCGTTTAAATTTCGTGTAATTCTTTTTAAAATAGGACTTTGAATATCCAAAACATTATAAAATTCTTCCATTTCAAAATTAGGTATTCTTTTTATAGAATCTAACTCAATATAACAATAATTTTTAATAATATTGTAAAGCGTACTTTCTGAAATAGAGTTTTCAATTTCTATTTTTTTTATTATATCCTTGTTGTTTTTGTCAGAATTAATAAAGTTAGGATTTGTTTTTTTTTTGATAAAATCATCAAGACTTTGAAATCCTAGAAAAATAGCTAATTTATCCAAGGTTTTAATAAACCGAATATCATCTGTGTAGACCTTGTTTTTGTCAATTTCAAAAACTCTTTTTAAAGTTGTAGCAGATATAGTTGTACCAATTTCTATTTTTTTCTTTTCGTTAATTAAGTTGGTTTTTTTTAATTCAAATTCAATAATTTCTGAAAGATAAACGTAATGGGCTCTTTTCCAGTGTTTAGTATTGTTTAAAAAGCTATTAGTAATCTTTGGGTCTTTTAAAATCGAAAAGATTAATATTTCTACTATCTCTTTCATATTCTTAATTTTTTTGGTTGGATTATAAGGTTGTTTTGTAAAAATAATATATTTATGTATACATAGTCTTACGTTGAGTAATTTTTTGATTTGTAGGTAGTTTATGGTAAGTTTATGTTCAGTTTCTGTTTTTTTAAATCGTATAGTTCTTCTTTTATTTGCATTGTTATTAACCTATAAAATGTTAAATATGAGCAAGAAAAATTTTTTTAAAAATTTCAGGAAGTCGATTTATGTCTTGGCTTCTATCTTTTTGTTTGGCTCTTGTCAAACAGATAAATTAGATGTAAATGAGAAAAGTGAAGAATTATCGAAATTAGGGGTGCCAGAATTTGCGGAATCTTATTTGAAATCAATAGACCCGTTAACCCCCCAAGAATATGAAAGCAATTTAAGAATGTATCGTCCTGATGTAAGTCTTTCTACGATGAGATCCGTTGCAATGCCTGCTACTTTTGAATTACCAGCTATGCCAGTAGGAAATCAAGGAAAAGAAGGCTCGTGTGTTGGATGGGGAATAGGTTATGCAGCGCATAGTATGACAAGATATATTAATAATCCTGTTCATAATAGAAATTGGAGAAGTGCATCTAGAAGTGCGGCATTTGTATACAATCAGATTAAAATATCAGATTGCATTAAAGGATCTTACCCTGACGACGCTATGAATCTTTTAAAACAAAAAGGAGAGTGTGGTGCAGATCAGATGCCTTATGTTGAAGGAGGTTGTTTTACAATGCCATCGGCTAAACAATTAGAGTATGCTAGAGAACGAAAGATAAGTTCTTGGAAGAATATATCAGCAACTAGTGTAGAAGATATTAAATATTACTTAAGTAAAAATTATCCAGTACCAGCTTGTTTTGATTATAATGAATCTTTTCAAGCAATTTCCAAAAATAATTACGTTTGGAATTCTGTATATGGGAAAAGAAATGGGGGACACTGTGTATGTATAGTAGGATATAATGATGTTACTAAACAGTTTAAAGTTCAGAATTCATGGGGTAGATCATGGGGGCGTCAAGGATACTTTTATGTAACTTATGATGCAATAAAACAAGGAGCTTTTAAATGGGCTGCCATTATGTTTCCTGAAGTTAAAACAGAAAAACTGCAATCATTAGAATAATAATGTGATATATTAAAAATTATTGAGTAGTTTACTGCTTTAGATTTAACTATTAAATAGTTTATATTCTAAAGCAGTTTTTTAATAATCATATTTTTCTTTCCATCTGTTTTTTAAGAATTGTCTCAATTCTCTTTCTCGAGCATTATCGGCTGGTTCGTAAAATTTAGTCGCCGAAATAGTTTCAGGAAGATATTCTTGTTCGGCAAAATTATTTGCGTAATCGTGGGAATATTTGTATTCTTCTCCATATCCTAATTCTCTCATGAGCTTAGTGGGAGCATTCCTCAAATGTAAAGGAACGGGTAAGTCTCCTGTTTGTTTTACTATTTGTTGTGCTTTTCCTATAGCTATATAGCTAGCATTGCTTTTTGCTGAGGTTGCTAAATAAATAGCACATTGACTTAATATAATTCGGCTTTCAGGATATCCTATTGTAGTAACTGCTTGAAAAGTGTTATTGGCCATTATTAGTGCGGTAGGATTTGCATTTCCGATGTCTTCACTAGCTAAGATTAACATACGCCTTGCAATGAATTTTACATCTTCACCACCTTCAATCATTCTTGCTAACCAATACACAGCGCCATTAGGATCACTCCCTCTTATAGATTTTATAAAAGCAGAGACGATATCATAATGTTGCTCTCCTGTCTTGTCATACAAAACAGTATTTTTTTGAACCAGTTGCATCACTTTTTCGTTGGTAATTGTAATGAGAGATTCGTTAGTGGCATTAATGATAAGCTCAAAAGTATTTAACAGTTTTCTTCCATCTCCACCTGATAAACGTAACAAGGCTTCAGTTTCTAGTAACTCAATGTTTTTTTCTTTTAAAAAGATATCATTAGTTATAGCACGATAGAGTAGGGCTTCTAAATCGTTTTTGGTAAAAGGATTTAAGATATACACCTGACAGCGTGACAGCAAAGCGGGGATTACTTCAAAACTTGGATTTTCGGTTGTTGCCCCTATAAGGGTTACCCACCCTTTTTCGACTGCCCCCAGTAAAGAATCTTGTTGCGATTTACTAAAACGATGAATCTCATCAATGAATAAAATAGGGTTTTTAGCGGTGAATAATCCACCACTTTGTTTGGCCTTATCAATAACTTCTCGCACTTCTTTTACCCCCGAATTAATGGCGCTTAACTCGTAAAAGGGGCGATTACTGCTTGTGGCAATAATTTGTGCCAAAGTGGTTTTCCCTGTGCCAGGAGGCCCCCATAAAATTAGAGAAGGGATGATTCCGTTCTTAATTTGATGGGTCAAGGAGCCTTGGTCGCCTACTAAGTGGGACTGGCTGATATATTCCTCTAAAGATTTAGGACGTATTCTTTCTGCTAGTGGTGTTTTCATAGGAAGTAAAATTAACTATTTCTGACAAAAAATCATTAAAACAGTTTTGGATCTTTTTTTGATAAAGATTTTAAATAAAATGGACTGTAATAGGAGTATATTAAAAAGACAGATTAATAAAGAATTATTGTATGGTTTGTAATAATAGAATTTAGAGATATGAATGAAAATGAATTTAGATTTACGCCATCGGTGGTATTATTACCTTTGTATTTTGTTTTGTGTCTTTGGATTGTTTTTTGGGTAGAAAAGGAATTTAAAATAAATCTAACCGAATATGGAATTTATCCCCGAAGTTTGGCGGGGTTAAGAGGTGTTTTGTTTAGTCCTTTTTTACATGGCGATATAGGGCATTTGTTCAACAATTCTTTGCCTTTGCTGTTTTTGCTAGCCTGTTTGCGTTATTTTTATAGGGAACATTCTTTTCAGGTTTTGTGGATAGGGTTGCTTTTATCAGGATTAGGAACTTGGTTGATAGGTAGAGAAAATTACCACATAGGAGCAAGTGGGTTAGTGTATGTTTTGGCTTCTTTTATTTTTTTTAAAGGACTTCAAACGGGATATTATAGATTAGTAGCTTTGTCTTTTACGATAATTTTGTTATATGGAGGGATGGTTTGGTATATTTTTCCAAGTGCAGAAGAGCATATTTCTTGGGAAGCCCATTTATCGGGTTTTGTGGTAGGGGTGGTTTTTAGTTGGCTGTATAATGCGCCAGTATATCAAAAACCTTTGTTATACGATTGGCAAGAACCAAATTATGATTTTAAAAAAGATCCTTTTATGAAACATTTTGATGAGGAGGGGAAATTTATTTCGAGCTCTAAAATGCGTCAAATAGAATTAGAAAAGTGGGTTTATTTCGTTTCAAATCTTCCTGTTATTTATGAAATGAAAAAGCCCGATGAAACACCAGGCAATGATCTATAATTAATTATAAGCTTAAAAAAGGGTGGTTCTAGATAATGAATATATCTTAGATTTCCCATCTTTGTCTTACTGTTTCATATAAGAAAGCGCCGCATGCCACAGAAACGTTCAATGAAGAAATGGTGCCAAACATAGGTAATTTAGCTTTTTCGTCAACAATTTTTAAAACAGATGGGTTTACCCCCTTATCCTCGCTTCCCATAATAATAGCAAGTGGTTCTTTTAAGTCAATATCGTAAATATTATTGTCTGTTTTTTCAGTAGCAGCTACTGTTTTGATACCTGAACCTTGAAGGTAGAAGACAGCATCTTTAATATGATCAACTTTGCAAATAGGAATATTGAACACGGCACCAGCCGATGTTTTTACTGTGTCGCCATTTACAGGTGCGGAACCTTGTTTTTGTACAATGATACCATCTACACCTGTACATTCCGCAGTACGGATAATCGCACCAAAATTACGCGCATCGCTTAATTGGTCTAAGATTAGGAAAAGGGGCGTTTTTTTGTTTTCCATTATTCTTTCTACCAAATTTTCTAAGCTAACAAAAGAAATAGGCGCAATGGTAGCAACAGCTCCTTGGTGATTGTTTGACGTTAAACGATTTAACTTTTCAATAGGGACGTAACTAAAATTGATATTGTTTTTCTTTAAAGTTTTGAGTAATTCTTGCATCAAGTCTCCTTGTGCATCTTTTTGAACAAAAACTTTATCTATTTCTTTTTTTGCATGTATAGCCTCAAGGATGGCTCTGATTCCGAAAATTTGATTGTCTTTTTCCATAAGGCAAAGATATAAAAAAACCACCAAGAATTTCTTGGTGGTTTTTATTTCATTTTTGAAGGTTTTTAGTTTTTATCCCAGAAAATTTTAGTGTATAATTTGTCACCACCAATGGCCTCAGCTGCCTGTGAGTAATTAGAACCATTTATTGTTGATTCAGATATAGGGTACGTATATCTAACAGGTACTTTTTTGTCTGCCGCTGCTACTGCTCTTGTAGGAGCTTTTAATATAGGATAATCTAATCTTCTGTAGAAAGTCCAAGATTCAAAACCTCTATTATACATAGCTATCCAAGCTTGCATACCTATTTTTTCTTTCCAACTACCAGTGGCAGTTGTGTAGTTAATTGTAGGTTGAGACAAGTAAGTGTTAATGTCAGCAGGAGGAATATTCCAATAAGTCATTGATGCTGTAATAGCGTTATTATAATAATATCCAGCATTATTTCCAACTGTATAACCTCTTTCAGCTGCTTCAGCTAATAAGAAATTGATTTCAGCTGCGTCAATAAGAACTCCAAAAGCATCTGATTTTTTGATTAAGTCACCAATATGAGAATAGGAAGTTGCGTATGGATTAGCATTTTGAGCTCCATAAATACCACCTACATAATTATTTTCCAATTTAGTAAAAAATACATTCCTTCTAGGATCCGTAAGAGAATTCATGTAGTCAACAATTGTTTTTGCAGGGACAAAATCATTTCTATTGCTGGCTACTAAATTGTCATAAATGGGATTATACGTAGGAGCAGATGGTGAATACTTAAACAAGGCGTTATCGTTGTTAGATATTATTAAACCTCCAGCTACTGCTGTTTCTACTGTTTGTTTAGATAAAGCTGGATTGAAATCGCTTAAGTTTATACCCAATTTTACTTTTAAAGAATTTGCGAATTTAAACCATTTTTCAACATTTCCATTGTATACTAAATCACCACTTTTAAAGCTTTCAGATTGTAAATCCAGATTGTTAATTGCATTATTTAATCTGTTTATCAAATCTGAGTATATTGTTGCTGCATCATCGTATTTCGGTAAGATGTTAGCTTGGTTTTTTAATGATTCAGTATATGGTACGTTTCCAAAAGTATCAACTAAATTTTGATAAGTATAAACTCTTAAAATTTCAATTATTGCTTTTTTATTTGTTTGTATCTTTGCCCAGTCAGTAGCTGGTGTTTTATCAGGTTTTATTTCGTTTTGAATGACCTCTTCTGCGGATTTTAAATTTCCTAATACATCTCTGTATAAATTATTCCAGTGAAAACCAGGGATATTTCGGTTTATTAGGTTATATCTGGATTCTGCAGTATATAATGTAGCTGCCCAATATTGCGAAAAATACCTAAAAACATTTTCGTTAACGCTAGGAGATGCTAACTGATCAGATATGCCTTTTTGAGAATTGCTTAATAATGATTCAGCGGAAACATCATAAGCTTTTTTACTATCATCATTAAAATTTAAATCTTCGCTTATACAGCTTGTTATTAATAATGATGAAATTGCTGTTAATTTTATTATCGTTTTTTTCATTTCTTAGAAGTTGATTTTCATGTTAAATGAATATGTTTTAATTGCTGGCATTACACCTGATTGAAATCCTTGAATGTTTCCAGCTGAAGAACCTGCTTCAGGATCACTGTATGGCGTATTTTTATGTATTATCCATAAATTACTTCCTAATAAACTAAAGCTAATACTAGAAAGATCTAATTTTTCGATGTATTTATTAGGCAAGTTATATGTTAATCCAACTTCTCTCAATTTAATGTATGAAGCATCGTAAATATAAGCTTTATTTGGATTAGTGTCAGTGCTAAAGGCCGTCCCTCCTGATGAAGATGCATCTGCTATGATATTGTTAGGTTGTCCGTTTTCTAAGACTCCAGGTAGTATAATACCTCCATTATTTGCGCTTCTTACTGGTACTCCTAGATGATTTAATCCTGTTGTTTCAGGATATATACCTGTTTCTTGTCCATATGCTTGGTCTAAAGAATAAACACTACCTCCTTTTTTTACATCAATTAAAAAGTTTAAGGAAAAATCATTATAACGAACTTTATTATTTAAACCTCCTATCCAATCGGCTTGTATTGTTCCAAGGACTTTGTTGTTTTGTGTTAAATAAAATCCGTTTGAACCTACAACTTTGTTGCCATTAGCGTCATATACATAGTCTGTTCCTCTTAATGTGCCATAAGCTTCGCCTACAGTTGCATTTAAAGATACGCCTCCTTGAAAGTTTGCTAAAAGTAAATTGTCTCTTCCTTGATTTAAAGATTTAACAGTGTTTATGTTTTTAGACCAATTTATTCCAACTTCCCAAGAAAACTTTTGACTTTTCACAATACTTCCTGATAAGGCAATCTCAATTCCTTTGTTTTCCATTTCTCCTGCATTAATTCGTGCAGCTGAAAAGCCAGTTGCTCCACTTTGTGGGACGTTGAATATTTGATTAGTAATATTGGTTTTATAAAATGATAAGTCTAGATTGAATCTATCGTATAATCCTAGTTCTAGTCCAGTTTCTATTGATCTTTGAACTTCGGGTTTTAATTTTTCTTGTTCGTAATAAGTTGTAGAATTACCAAATAAAGGATTTCCATCTATAATTCCGTTAAAAGCACGTGAGCCTAATCTTCCAAAAGCTAAATCGTTACCTACTTCAGCATAATTTACTCTTAGTTTAGCTAGATTTAACCAGTCTTTTTTGATTATTTCAGATAATATCAAACTTGTTCCAACAGAAAAGTAATTGTATTTATTTTCTGCTCCCAATAAAGCTGTACTCTCATCATGACGTACTGTTCCTTCTAGGTAAATTATTTTTTTATAATCTAATGTGCCTTGGGTGTAGATTCCACTTTTTTCATATTTTAGTTCTGATTGAATCGGGGCAAGAAATACATTGGAATTTTGTAATGAATACAAGTAAGGTTTTGCAAGACCTCCTGTAGTTGAGCCAAATAGACTTCTTGAGTTCGCTTTTTTAAATGTGTAGCCTCCTAAAATTCTTGTGCCAAAATCTTTACTTATATTAAATTTATAAGTAGCTATTAAGTCATAAGTTTGTTGTAAGAAGTCTCTTGTGAAAATACTATAACCAGAAGAAGCATTACCTCCAGTTATGCCAAAGTTTTCAGCATGACTTCCTATTGCTTTTCTTAGTTCTTGATTGTCATAAGAGTATTCTAATGTAGCTCTACCCAGAATATTAAAATTTTTTGAAATATCATAACTAAGGCTACTGCCTGTTAATACTCGTGTCCTTGTGTCTGTTTCGTAGTTTTCATATCTATCCCAGTAGGGGTTATTCCAAAAATTAGGTCTTAAGTCACCATTTGTAGGGTCTATTTGATTCCAAGTAGTGTTTTGTTTTGTTCTGAAATACTCCTTTTCTAGTTCTTTTATATCTACGTTAACTGGCCACCATTGTCTAAATCCTGTTATGATGTTATCTCCATAACCTGTAGCATTTCTACCTTTTGTACTTTGATCAGTAAATGTAATGAAAGTATTTGATTTTAATTTATTTGTGAAATCTCTTGAGAAGCTACCATTGATCGAATTTTTATTCAAACTACTGTTTGGTAAAATTCCAGTTTCGTTGTTGTTTGTGTATGAGAAATTATAAGCAGATTTTTCATCTCCTCCATTGAAATTAATATTATTTACAGTAGAAAAAGCTGTTCTGAAGAAGCTGTTAGGGTCATTTGAAGCAGCTACCCAGGGAGTAGCTTTTCCATAGTTGGGGTTTCCTATTACAAATGAATTCCATTGGTATACCAATTGGTTAGGATTGAAGGCATTTCCGTAAGAAGCATCATCTCCTGTTGAACTTACTATAGCATTAGGATTGCCAAAAATATCAGCGGTATAGTTACTGCCTTCACCAGCGTAACCTCCTCCATATTCTTTTTGGTATGTTGGTAAAGTTTGCTTATTAGCATTTGATATAGATAATGTTGAACTTAGGCTAATTCCTAATGCGGTTCTTTTTTTTCCTTTTTTTGTTGTAATGATAATAGCTCCATTTGCTGCTTCACTCCCATATAGAGCAGTAGCAGAAGTTCCCTTAAGTACATTAATGGATTCTATGTTATTAGGGTCTATGTCAGAAGCAGAGTTTCCAAAATCAAAACCTTGTCTTCCGCTTGCTGTGTCTGAGTCGTTTAAATTAGCGTTGTTAATAGGTACTCCGTCGATTATAATTAATGCTTGATTATTACCCGTTAAACTTTTTGTACCTCTTAAAACAATATTACTAGAACCGCCAAAGTTAGAGTTGTTTCGGATTTCCAAACCAGCAACCTTTCCAGATAAATTATTTATGAAATTATTCGTTGGGACTTGATTAATAGTTGCAGCATCAAGTTTTTGTGTGGAGTAGCCTAGTGATTTTTTTTCTCTAGAGATGCCTTGGGCAGTTACAACTACCTCCCCTAATACTTTAGAATCATTTTGCATAACAGTATTCATTACATTAGAAGCTCCAACCGTTTTTGCAATTTCTTTCATTCCCATGAATGAGAAGATTAAAGTTTCACCTTCTTTTGCTTTAATGCTGTATTTACCATCAAATCCAGTAGAAGATCCGCGTTGCGTACCTTTTACTAAAACATTAACTCCAGGTAGTGGCCCAGAAGCATCTGTTACCACTCCAGTAATAGTTTTCTCTTGTGCAAAAGAAAACTGAACCGTCAACACTATTAGTAGTGTGTAAATCCATTTAAATTTTGATCTCATAAAATAATTAATTGATTAGTTCATGCAAATATGTGAAATAAAATTTAAAGTTTATTTTTTTTTTATGTTTTTTTTATAATTGCTATAATATAAACAATAAATTTATGTGAAAAATGGAATTTCTACTATTGAACCCCTTCTTGTTACTGGTTCCATTGCTATATTGTAGATGTATGGTGCTTTTTTTGTTGACTAAATAAAAGCCTACTCCTAAGCTTTTTAGGTTGCTTTTTGTGTTTGAAATTATGTTTTCAGTATATGCGTAATCTATAATGCTATGCAGGTAGAAATGGTTGTTAATTTTGTATCTGTATTCTGAGAGTATTGAAGTTAATAAATTGGTTTGAAGACTGTTGTCGTTAAATCCTCTGATTGAATTAATGCCACCAAATTGAAATAGTTCGTTGGTTAGGTAATCGGAACTTTTTAGGTAATAATTTTGACTTTTAACGAACAGACTGTTTTTGTCGTTCAAATAGAATAGATGCGATAGTTCAGCTAATGTAAAAAATTGTGATATAGATTTAGAGGTGTTTCTTCTTCCTGTTCCTATTTTAAGGATGAAATTTGTTTTTTCAAAAAAAGGAATTTCGTTTGAATTATAATTTAGGTGATGGAAGCTAAAAGTGTAAAAAAAATTTTTATAGTCTGTCAGTGTTTTTAAGTCTGAGTTTTGTATATCGCTTGATTCTGTTTCTTGGTATCCTATGTACCAACGAGTATTATAGTTTAATAAGTATCCTAATTCGATTTCGGATTTTGTTTTTTGAAAGATAGAGTCTTGTTTGAAAATACTTAATTCCCCTTTTACTATTAATGGGGTTTTGAAGAGGTAAGGTATTTCTGTGTTTAAATTGAAAACGCTCTGTTGTTCTCCGTTGTCTTTCCAGTAGATGTTAAATTTTTCTCCCCAGTTTAGAGTGTTTAATAGTTTGAAATCTAAATAGCCATTGAGTTTTAGATTGTTTTTGAGGGAGGTAAAGCCTATATATCCGTCAAAAGTGTTTCTCTTTTGTTTTTCGAGGTATGTATAAATTGTTGTAGAGTCTTTTGTAAAAAGAATTTCTGCTTCTTTTGTGATTTTGCAGAAAGGAAGCTTTTTGAAATCATTGTTGATTTTTTTTAATTCATTGTCGTTGAAAATCCTTTTTTTGTGATGCTTGAGTATAATGTTTAGATGGTTTTTAGGGAAGTTGGGATAGCCGTTTATATTAATTTGGTTGATGGTTCTTTCTGGGTCTTTAGTGATAATAATTTCAGATACTAAATTTTTACCTCTTTTATTTATATTGGAAAGTCTTATTTGGCTAAGAGGGTAGCCTTTTTTTTCTAGAGTTATGGTGAACTTTAGAAATTGATCGTTTATGTTTTTAAAATCTATTTTTAAGGTATCTTGATCGTTTTCTAATAGATTTTTGTAAGTTCCTAAAAAAATATGGATTTTTTGGATGCAATCCCCTAATTTGTATCTAATGTAGTAGGTGCTGTCATTTATCTTTTGATTAATGACTGTTGTTTGTTCTATGTATCCTTTTTCGGTTAATTTTTTTGCAATCTGACTTATTTCTTTGTTTAAAGAAGTGAGGTTGGGATGTCTTTTGTAGGAAGATAGGGAGTCTATTATTTTGCTTTCGTGGATAGAATTTCCTTCAGTTTTTAAAACTAAATATTGTCCCCAATTTTTTTGAGATAGGGTAAAATACAGGATAAGTAGGATAAGTTGTTTCAAGAGTTTATATTTTGGGTAAAAATAACGTAAAAAAAATAACTTTAATTGTGGTTAAAATAACTGTGCTGGAAATTAATTATTTAGAGTTTGTTTTTTGAAAAATAATCTATACATTTGCAACCCCGTAAATAGCGGGTTTTTATAAACTAGTAAATAATTTAGTATTAATTATGCCAACAATTCAACAATTAGTAAGAACTGGAAGAGCCAAATTAACTAAGAAGAGTAAATCGGCTGCTTTAGATTCTTGTCCTCAAAGAAGAGGGGTTTGTACGCGTGTGTATACTACTACGCCTAAAAAGCCAAACTCAGCAATGCGTAAAGTTGCGCGTGTGCGTTTGACTAATGGTAATGAAGTAAATGCTTACATCCCAGGTGAAGGACACAATCTGCAAGAGCACTCGATAGTATTAGTTAGAGGTGGAAGGGTAAAAGATTTACCAGGAGTTAGATACCACATCGTACGTGGTGCTTTGGATACAGCCGGAGTGAACGGTCGTTTACAAAGAAGATCTAAATATGGTGCTAAACGCCCTAAAGACAAAAAGTAATTTTTAATTAAGTAAAGAGTGAGTGGTGAAAAGCAAAAAGTAACTAGTGAATAGCGGGTAGCTTTAAGCTTTGAGCTTTGAACTTTAAACTTTAAAAAAGTAACAAAAAAGAAATGAGAAAAAGACAGGCCAAAAAAAGACCTCTTTTACCAGATCCA
Source organism: Flavobacterium columnare (assembly GCF_014844295.1). Classification (NCBI taxonomy): domain Bacteria; kingdom Pseudomonadati; phylum Bacteroidota; class Flavobacteriia; order Flavobacteriales; family Flavobacteriaceae; genus Flavobacterium; species Flavobacterium columnare. Next base: position 874,304 of record NZ_CP054494.1, on the reverse strand, counting down.
AAATTTAACGATCAATTAGTAACACGTTTCGTGAACAACTTAATGTGGGATGGTAAAAAATCGACTGCTTTTGCAGTATTCTACGATGCATTAGAAATCGTTGAAACTAAAAAGCAAGATGCTGAAAAATCAGCGTTAGAAATTTGGAAAGACGCTTTAACTAATGTTATGCCTCACGTAGAAGTACGTTCTCGTCGTGTAGGTGGTGCTACATTCCAAATTCCAATGCCTATTCGTCCAGATAGAAAAATTTCTATGTCGATGAAATGGTTAATTCTTTACGCAAGAAGAAGAAATGAGAAATCTATGGCAGCTCGTTTAGCGTCTGAAATTTTAGCTGCTGCTAAAGAAGAAGGTGCTGCTGTTAAGAAAAGAATGGATACTCATAAAATGGCGGAAGCTAACAAAGCATTCTCTCACTTTAGATTTTAATTCGTAAAGAAATGGCAAGAGATTTAAAATATACTAGAAATATTGGTATTGCTGCTCACATCGATGCAGGTAAGACAACCACTACAGAGCGTATCTTGTTCTATACAGGTAAGTCTCATAAAATAGGAGAGGTGCACGATGGTGCTGCTACTATGGACTGGATGGCACAAGAGCAAGAAAGAGGTATCACAATTACTTCGGCGGCTACAACTTGTACTTGGAACTTTCCAACAGATCAAGGTAGAAATATAGCTGAGTCTAAACCGTACCACTTTAATATTATCGATACTCCAGGTCACGTTGACTTTACAGTAGAGGTAAACCGTTCATTACGTGTATTAGATGGTTTAGTTTTCTTATTTTCTGCGGTTGATGGTGTTGAGCCTCAATCTGAAACGAACTGGAGATTAGCTGACCAGTACAGAGTTCCTCGTATGGGATTCGTAAACAAAATGGACCGTCAAGGTTCTAATTTCCTTAATGTGTGTCAACAAGTTAAGGATATGTTGCGTTCTAATGCGGTAGCTATTACTTTGCCAATTGGTGAGGAGAATGATTTTAAAGGAGTAGTTGACTTAGTGAAAAATCAAGCTATTGTATGGCATGATGAAACACAAGGAGCTACTTTTGATATCATCGATATCCCTGCAGATATGGTTGATGAAGTAAAAGAATACCGTTCTAAATTAATTGAAGAAATCGCTTCTTATGATGAAAACTTATTAGATAAGTATATGGAAGATGAAAATTCAATTACAGAAGAGGAAATTAACAACGCATTACGTGCTGCTACCATTGATATGGCAATTATTCCTATGTTGTGTGGATCTTCATTCAAAAACAAAGGAGTTCAGTTTATGTTGGATGCAGTTTGTAAATATTTACCATCTCCTTTAGATAAAGAGGGTATTGAAGGTATTCATCCTGATGATGCTGATTTGTTAGAGGAAGATCAAACTAAAATCTTGCGTCGTCCAGATGTAAAAGAGCCATTTGCTGCTTTAGCGTTCAAAATTGCTACGGATCCTTATGTAGGGCGTTTAGCTTTCTTCCGTGCATATTCGGGGCGTTTAGATGCTGGTTCTTATATATTGAATACACGTTCAGGAAATAAAGAGCGTATCTCTCGTATCTACCAAATGCACGCAAACAAGCAAAATCCAATCGAATATATTGAGGCGGGGGATATTGGTGCAGCAGTAGGTTTTAAAGATATCAAAACAGGTGATACAATGTGTGATGAGAAAAATCCTATCATTCTTGAATCAATGAAATTCCCTGATCCGGTAATCGGTATTGCTATTGAGCCTAAAACTAAGGCTGACGTAGATAAAATGGGTATGGCTTTAGCTAAATTAGCTGAAGAAGATCCAACGTTTACTGTTAGAACTGATGAGGCTTCAGGGCAAACAATTATCTCTGGTATGGGTGAGCTTCACTTAGATATCTTAGTAGATCGTATGAAACGTGAGTTCAAAGTTGAAGTGGATCAAGGTGAACCTCAAGTAGAGTACAAAGAAGCTTTTACCAAATCGGCACAACACCGTGAAGTTTATAAAAAACAATCAGGGGGTCGTGGTAAATTTGGTGATATCGTTTTCCGTTTAGAGCCTGCAGAAGCTGGAACTATGGGGTTAACGTTTGTTAATGAAGTAAAAGGGGGTAATGTTCCTAAAGAATATATTCCTGCTGTAGAGAAAGGTTTTAGAGAGGCTATGAAACAAGGGCCTTTGGCAGGATATGCTGTAGATAGCTTGAAAGTAACTTTGTTGGATGGTTCTTATCACCCAGTGGATTCAGATGCTTTATCTTTTGAATTAGCTGCTAAATTAGGTTATAAAGAAGTAGCTAAAGCTGCTGGTGCTGTAATTCTTGAGCCAATCATGAAAATTGAAGTTATCACTCCAGAAGAAAATATGGGGGATATCGTAGGTGACTTAAACCGTCGTCGTGGTCAAGTAAATGATATGGGAGATAGAAACGGGGCTAAAACTATTAAAGCAAACGTTCCATTATCAGAAATGTTTGGTTATGTAACGACTTTGAGAACTTTATCTTCTGGTCGTGCTACGTCTACAATGGAATTCTCTCATTACGAAGAAACACCATCGAACATTTCAGAAGCAGTAATTAAGAAAGCTAAAGGTAACGCTTAATTTTTAAGAAAATGAGTCAAAAAATCAGAATAAAATTAAAATCTTACGATCATATGTTGGTTGATAAATCAGCAGAAAAAATCGTAAAAACTGTAAAAAGTACAGGTGCAGTAGTTACTGGTCCAATTCCATTACCTACTAATAAAAAGATTTTCACTGTGTTGCGTTCTCCGCACGTAAACAAAAAATCAAGAGAACAATTCGAAGTGAGTTCATACAAAAGATTGTTGGATATTTATTCTTCATCTTCAAAAACCATCGATGCTTTAATGAAATTAGAGCTACCAAGTGGAGTAGAAGTTGAAATTAAAGTGTGATAATTTACTCAAATTAAAATATTTAAGCATTATGTTTTGATATTCAAAACATAATGCTTACTTTTGCGCACTCAAAATTAGAGTTATATATATTATTAATAATTAATTATTTAAGTATGTCTGGGTTAATCGGAAAGAAAATCGGAATGACTAGCATCTTCGACGAGAACGGGAAAAACATCCCTTGTACTGTTATTGAAGTTGGTCCTTGCGTTGTTACCCAAGTCAGAACCAATGAGGTTGACGGGTATGAGGCTCTTCAACTTGGTTTCGATGACAAATCTGCAAAGCAAACTAATAAGGCTGCTGAAGGGCACTTCAAAAAAGCGGGTACGGTTGCTAAAAAGAAGGTTGTTGAATTCCAAGGGTTTGAAGCTGAGCACAAATTAGGAGATGTGATCACTGTGGATTTATTCGCTGAGGGTGAATTCGTAGATGTTCAAGGTGTATCAAAAGGAAAAGGTTTCCAAGGGGTTGTTAAACGTCACGGTTTTGGTGGTGTTGGACAAGTTACTCATGGTCAGCACAACCGTTTGAGAGCGCCAGGTTCAGTAGGTGCTTCATCTTATCCTTCCAGAGTATTCAAAGGAATGCGTATGGCAGGAAGAATGGGTGGAGACAATGTAAAAGTTCAAAATCTTAGAGTTTTAAAAGTAGTGGCTGAAAAGAACTTACTTGTTGTTAAAGGATGTGTTCCTGGTCACAAAGACTCTTATGTAATCGTTCAGAAGTAATGGAAGTAAAAGTATTAGATATCAACGGAAAAGATACTGGGAGAAAAGTTCAACTTTCTGATTCAGTTTTCGCAATTGAGCCTAATAACCACGCTCTATACTTAGATGTGAAACAATATTTGGCTAACCAACGTCAAGGAACTCACAAGTCTAAAGAAAGAGCAGAAGTTGCTGGTAGTACTCGTAAAATCAAAAAGCAAAAAGGAACTGGTACTGCTCGTGCAGGATCTAAAAAGAGTCCTTTGTTTAAAGGAGGAGGAACAGTTTTTGGTCCAAGACCAAGAAACTACTCTTTCAAATTAAATAAAGCATTAAAACGTTTAGCTCGTAAATCAGCTTTAACTTTAAAAGCGAAAGAATCTAACTTAATCGTATTAGAAGACTTCGGTTTCGAAGCTCCAAGTACTAAAAATTTTATTAACGTATTGAAAGCGTTAGGGTTAGAAAACAAAAAATCATTGTTCGTGTTAGGTGGTGACAACAAAAATGTTTACTTATCATCTCGTAACTTACAAAAATCTTCTGTAATCACTAACTCAGAATTAAGTACTTATGCGATATTAAACGCAAATAATTTAGTTCTTTTAGAGGGATCTTTAGAAGGAATCGAACAAAATTTAAGCAAATAATAGGCCATGAGTATCATTATAAAACCTATCGTTACGGAAAAAGTAACTAAAGACGGAGAAATATTCAACCGTTTTGGTTTCGTTGTAGATAAAAAAGCTAACAAAGTTCAAATTAAGAAAGCTGTTGAAGCTGCTTATGGAGTAACTGTTGTAGAAGTGAATACAATGAATGTACGTCCAGATCGCACCACCAAATATACAAAAAGTGGTATGATAGCTGGTAAAACTAATGCTTACAAAAAAGCAATCGTACAAGTTAAAGAAGGAGAAACAATTGATTTTTACAACAACTAAGTAAAGTAAGATGTCAGTAAGAAAATTAAAACCTATTACCCCAGGTCAGCGTTTTAGAGTTGTTAATGGTTTTGACGCCATTACTACTGATAAGCCGGAGCGCTCATTAATCGCACCGAAAAAATCATCTGGAGGTAGAAATAGTCAAGGAAAGATGACTATGCGTTATACAGGCGGTGGTCACAAACAAAGATATCGTATCATCGATTTCAAAAGAACTAAAGATGGAATTCCAGCTACAGTGAAATCAATCGAGTACGATCCAAACAGAACAGCTTTTATCGCATTATTGGCTTATGCTGATGGTGAAAAAAGATATATTATTGCTCAAAATGGTTTAAAAGTTGGGCAAACTGTAGTTTCGGGTGCTGATGTAGCTCCTGAAATCGGGAATACTATGCCGTTAAGCAAAATTCCTCTAGGAACAGTAATTTCTTGTATTGAGTTACGTCCAGGTCAAGGTGCAACTATTGCTCGTTCGGCTGGTACATTTGCTCAATTAATGGCTCGTGATGGTAAATATGCTACTATCAAAATGCCTTCTGGAGAAACAAGATTAATCTTGTTAACTTGTTCTGCAACTATAGGTGCTGTTTCTAACTCAGATCACCAGTTAATCGTTTCTGGTAAAGCAGGTAGATCTAGATGGTTAGGTAGAAGACCTAGAACAAGACCAGTAGCTATGAACCCTGTTGATCACCCAATGGGTGGTGGTGAAGGACGTTCATCTGGAGGTCACCCACGTTCAAGAAAAGGTTTACCAGCTAAAGGTTATAGAACCCGTGCTAAACAAAACCCGAGCAACAAGTATATTGTAGAACGTAGAAAGAAATAATAAGATATGGCACGTTCATTAAAAAAAGGACCTTTTGTACACTATAAATTAGAAAAGAAAGTATTGGAGAATGCTGAGGCAGGAAACAAGAATGTTGTTAAAACTTGGTCTAGAGCTTCAATGATTACTCCAGATTTCGTAGGACAAACAATCGCAGTTCACAACGGTCGTCAATTTGTTCCAGTATATGTTACTGAAAACATGGTAGGACACAAGTTAGGTGAATTTTCACCAACTAGATCTTTTAGAGGTCACGCTGGAGCTAAAAATAAAGGTAAAAAATAAAAGAAGACATGGGAGTTCGTAAAAGAGAAGCAGCAGAAGCAAGAAAAGAGGCTAATAAGTCTTTAGCGTTTGCTAAATTAAATAACTGCCCTACTTCACCTAGAAAAATGCGCTTAGTAGCAGACTTGGTAAGAGGTCAGAAAGTTGAGAATGCACTAAATATATTAAGATTTAGTCAAAAAGAAGCTTCAAGAAAATTAGAAAAACTATTATTATCTGCTATTAACAACTGGGAACAGAAAAATAGTGAAGGTAATGTAGCTGAAGCAGGCTTATTTGTAAAAGAGATCAAAGTGGATGGTGGTATGATGTTAAAAAGATTACGCCCAGCTCCACAAGGTCGCGCACACAGAATTAGAAAACGTTCTAATCACGTTACAATCGTATTAGGATCAATTAATAACACACAAAGCAATTAATAAAGATGGGACAAAAGACTAATCCAATCGGAAATCGCCTTGGTATCATCAGAGGATGGGATTCTAACTGGTATGGTGGTAATGACTACGGTGATAAAATCGCTGAAGATTACAAAATCAGAAAGTATATCCACGCTCGTTTATCAAAAGCTAGTGTGTCGAAAGTAATTATCGAAAGAACTTTAAAGCTTGTAACCGTTACTATCACTACGGCTCGTCCTGGTATCATTATTGGTAAAGGCGGTCAAGAGGTAGACAAGTTAAAAGAAGAACTTAAGAAAATTACAGACAAAGAGGTTCAAATCAATATCTTTGAAATCAAAAGACCTGAGTTAGATGCTTATTTGGTAGCTAATAGTATTTGTCGTCAAATCGAAGGCCGTATCTCTTATAGAAGAGCAATTAAAATGGCTATAGCTGCTTCTATGAGAATGAATGCAGAAGGAATCAAAGTAATGATTTCTGGTCGTTTAAACGGTGCTGAAATGGCGCGTTCAGAAAGTTTCAAAGAAGGACGTATTCCTCTATCAACTTTCAGAGCTGATATTGATTATGCTTTAGCAGAAGCACATACTACTTACGGTAGAATGGGTGTTAAGGTATGGATCATGAAAGGTGAAGTTTACGGAAAAAGAGACCTTTCGCCACTTGTAGGTATGGATAAAAAAGCTGCAGCTGGTAAAGGTGGTGATGCTCCACGTGGTGGAAAATCAAACGGTAAACAAGGAGCTCGTAAAAGAAAGTAATTTTTAAATTAAAGAAAAATGTTACAGCCTAAAAGAACAAAATACCGTAAGGTACAGAAAGGTAGAATGAAAGGGAACTCGACTAGAGGTCATGAACTTTCAAATGGAATGTTTGGAATTAAATCGGTTCACGAAACAGGTGCTTTCTTAACTTCACGCCAAATCGAAGCGGCTCGTATTGCAGCAACTCGTTACATGAAACGTGAAGGGCAATTATGGATCAAAATTTTCCCAGACAAACCTATCACTAAGAAGCCTCTTGAAGTACGTATGGGTAAAGGTAAAGGTGCAGTTGAATACTGGGCTGCTGTTGTTAAACCAGGAAGAATTATGTTTGAGGTAGGTGGTGTGCCACTAGCGGTTGCAAAAGAGGCTTTACGTCTTGCCGCTCAAAAATTACCAGTAAAAACTAAATTCGTCGTTGCTAGAGATTTCGAAGCATAATATAAGAAGATTATGAAACAATCAGAAATTAAAAATCTATCTGCAGCTGAGTTACAAGAAAAGCTAGTTCAATTAAAAAAGACTTATGCCGACCTAACGATTGCTCATGCTATTTCTCCAATCGAGAATCCACTTCAAATTAGAAGTATCAGACGTTCAGTAGCGAGAATCGCAACTGAATTAACTAAAAGAGAGCTTCAATAATAGTATTCAGCTGAAAAGATGGAAAAAAGAAATTTAAGAAAAGAGAGAGTTGGTGTAGTTACTTCTAACAAAATGGATAAATCTATTGTTGTTTCTCAAGTAACAAGAGTAAAACACCCATTATATGGTAAGTTCGTGTTAAAAACTAAAAAATATGTTGCACACGACGAAAAGAATGACTGTAACATTGGTGATACAGTAAAAATCATGGAAACTCGTCCATTAAGTAAAACTAAATGTTGGAGATTAGTTGAAATCATTGAAAGAGCTAAATAATTATGGTACAACAGGAATCAAGACTAAAAGTAGCAGATAATACGGGAGCTAAGGAAGTTTTAACTATCCGTGTTTTAGGTGGAACAAAAAGACGTTACGCCTCAGTTGGTGACAAAATTGTAGTAGCTATCAAAGATGCAACTCCTAACGGAAACGTTAAGAAAGGTGCGGTTTCAACTGCAGTTGTTGTTAGAACAAAAAAAGAAGTAAGAAGAGCTGATGGTTCTTATATCCGTTTCGATGATAACGCTTGTGTATTATTAAATGCAGCAGGTGAAATGAGAGGAACTCGTGTATTCGGTCCTGTAGCTAGAGAACTTCGTGAAAAACAATTCATGAAAATTGTATCATTAGCACCAGAAGTGCTTTAATTATTATTACGATGATGAAGCTAAAAATAAAATCAGGTGACACTGTAAAAGTTATCGCTGGTGACCATAAAGGTGCTGAAGGTAAAGTTTTACGTGTAATTCGTGAAAAAAACAAAGCGGTAGTTGAGGGGGTAAACATGGTGTCTAAGCACACTAAGCCAAGTGCTCAAAATCCTCAAGGTGGAATCGTTAAAAAAGAAGCTCCTATACACGTTTCAAACTTAATGTTAGTAGATACTAAAGGTAATGCTACTAAAGTAGGTTTTAAAGTAGAAGGGGATAAGAAAGTAAGATTTTCAAAAAAATCTAATCAAGTATTATAGTAATGGCTTATATACCTAGACTAAAAGAAGAATATAAGAGCAGAGTAATTGCTGCTCTTACAACAGAATTCGGTTACAAAAACGTAATGGAAGTTCCAAAATTGGAAAAAATCGTTGTGAGCCGTGGTGTTGGTGCAGCTGTGTCTGATAAAAAACTTATCGATTATGCTGTAGAAGAGTTGACAAAGATTACTGGTCAAAAAGCAGTTCCTACTATCTCTAAGAAAGACGTTGCTTCTTTCAAATTGAGAAAAGGTATGCCGATTGGTGCAAAAGTAACTTTGCGTGGAGAAAGAATGTATGAGTTTTTAGATCGTCTAATTACTTCTTCTTTACCTCGTGTAAGAGATTTCAATGGTATCAAATCTACAGGATTTGATGGTAGAGGAAACTACAACCTTGGAGTACTTGAACAAATTATCTTTCCAGAAATTGATATTGATAAAGTAAATAAAATTTCAGGAATGGATATTACTTTTGTAACATCTGCGAAAACAGATAAAGAAGCAAAATCATTATTAGCTGAATTAGGTTTACCTTTTAAAAAGAATTAAGACATGGCTAAAGAATCAATGAAAGCCCGCGAGGTGAAAAGACAAAAAACGGTAGAAAAATATGCAGAGAAAAGAAAAGCTTTGTTAGAAGCTGGAGATTATGTATCTTTGCAAAAATTACCAAAGAATGCTTCGCCCGTTCGTTTGCACAATCGTTGTAAATTAACAGGTAGACCAAGAGGGTATATGCGTCAATTCGGTATTTCACGTGTAACTTTCCGTGAAATGGCAAACCAAGGATTGATACCAGGAGTTAGAAAAGCTAGCTGGTAAGATTATAAAAGAGATTATTAACAGGTTATAGGTTCAACCCGCGAGTGTGGGTTGAAAACCATAACCGCAATTTTGTTTATATGTATACAGATCCAATTGCGGATTTCTTAACAAGAATTAGAAATGCTTCGAAAGCAAGCCATAAAGTGGTGGAAATTCCTGCATCTAATTTGAAAAAAGAAATCACAAAAATCTTATTCGATCAAGGTTATATCCTTAGCTACAAATTCGAAAATGAGACTGTTCAAGGAACAATCAAAATCGCTTTAAAGTATGATAAAGATACTAAAGAAGCGGTAATCAAGAACATTCAAAGAATTAGTAAACCAGGTTTACGTAAGTATGCAGGTGCTACTAAATTACCTAGAATCTTAAATGGTTTAGGTGTTGCTATCGTTTCTACTTCAAAAGGAGTAATGACGGATAAGCAAGCTAGACAATTAAATGTAGGTGGTGAGGTAATTTGTTACGTATACTAAAAAAGAGTTAAGAGATGTCAAGAATAGGTAAAAGTCCAATCGCCATTCCTGCTGGAATAACTGTAGAATTAAAAGATTCAGTTATCACTGTAAAAGGGAAATTAGGGCAACTTTCTCAAGAGATTACTGACAATGTAACAGTAACAGTTGAAGAAAATCAGGTTCTTGTTTCAAGAGCTGCAGATAGCAAAGAAGAAAGAGCTCAACATGGTTTATTTAGAGCTTTAATCAATAACATGATTACTGGTGTATCTACTGGTTTTACAAAAGAATTAGAATTAGTGGGTGTTGGATACCGTGCTTCTAATCAAGGAAATAAACTTGATTTGGCTTTAGGGTATTCTCATAATATCGTTTTAGAAGTGGCTCCAGAGGTAACTGTGGAAACCGTTTCAGAAAAGGGTAAAAATCCTATTGTAAAGCTAACTTCTTATGACAAACAGTTGTTAGGTCAAGTGGCGGCTAAAATCCGCTCTTTCCGTAAGCCTGAACCTTACAAAGGAAAAGGTATTAAGTTTGTAGGTGAAGTATTAAGAAGAAAAGCAGGTAAATCAGCTTAAAAAATAAGATTATGTCATTAACAAAATCTGAAAGAAGACAAAGAATACAGTACAGAATCAGAAAGATTGTAAGCGGAACTGCTGCAAGACCTCGTTTATCTGTATTCAGAAGTAACAAAGAAATCTATGCTCAGCTTATAGATGATGTAAATGGTGTTACATTATTAGCTGCTTCTTCTCGTGAAAAAGAAGTAGATACTAAAGGTACTAAAGTTGAAGTAGCAGCAGTAGTAGGTAAACTACTTGCTGAAAGAGCTTTAAAAGCAGGTATCGATACAGTAACATTTGATAGAGGTGGTTATTTGTACCACGGTCGTGTTCAATCATTAGCAGAAGGCGCTAGAGCGGCTGGATTAAAATTCTAAGAAATTATGTATCATAATTATAAAAACGTAGAACTAGTAAAACCAGGAGGTCTTGAATTAAAAGACCGTTTGGTTAGTGTTAATCGTGTTACTAAAGTTACTAAAGGTGGTAGAGCATTTGGTTTCTCAGCTATCGTAGTAGTAGGTGACGAGAACGGTGTAGTTGGACACGGATTAGGAAAATCTAAAGACGTTTCTGAAGCTATTGCAAAAGCAGTAGAAGATGCTAAGAAGAACTTAGTACGTATTCCTTTGAGTGGACAATCAGTGCCTCATGAGCAAAAAGGTAAATTTGGTGGAGCTAGAGTATTATTAATGCCAGCTTCTCATGGTACTGGAGTTATTGCGGGTGGTGCTGTACGTGCGGTTCTTGAATCAGTAGGGGTTCACGATGTATTATCTAAATCTCAAGGTTCTTCTAACCCTCATAATGTGGTAAAAGCTACTTTTGATGCTTTATTACAAATGAGAAGCGCAGTAACTGTTGCTAAACAAAGAGGAGTATCTTTAGAGAAAGTATTCAAAGGTTAATTCAAGGAAATTATGGCTAAGATATTAGTAAAACAAGTAAGAAGCATTATTAATTGTCCTCAAGATCAAAAGAGAACAATGCAAGCTTTAGGACTTCGTAAAATGGGTCAAGTAGTTGAGCATGAAGCAACTCCTGCTATCCTTGGAATGGTAAATAAAGTTAAACACTTAGTTTCTTCTGAAGAAACTAAATAACAAATGACTGTTATGAATTTAAGTAATTTACAGCCAGCTGAAGGTTCAACACATAACCAAAATAAAAGAGTAGGTAGAGGAGAAGGTTCTGGTAAAGGTGGTACTGCTGCACGTGGTCACAAAGGAGCTAAATCTCGTTCAGGTTACTCTAAAAAAATTGGTTTTGAAGGAGGTCAGATGCCTCTTCAAAGACGTGTTCCTAAGTTTGGATTCAAAAATATTAACAGAGTTGAATATCAAGGTGTAAACTTAGATACTTTACAAACTCTAGTTGATAATGGTCTTGTAACGGATACGGTAGATTTTACTACTTTAGTTGCAAGCCGTTTAGCTACTAAAACTGAAGTTGTTAAAATTTTAGGTAGAGGTGAGCTTAAAGCTAAATTAAAAGTTAGTGCACACAAATTCACTGCATCTGCTAAAGCTGCTATCGAAGCGGCTGGTGGAGAAGCTATAGAATTATAAATTTTCTAGACACGATGAAAAAATTTATTGAATCGTTACAAAACGTTTGGAAAATTGAGGAACTAAGAAACAGAGTCCTATTTACTTTAGGACTCCTGTTAGTTTATCGTTTTGGAGCTCACGTAACACTACCGGGAATTGATGCAACTCAGTTGCAAGGATTAACTAATCAAACGGATAAGGGTATTGGTTGGTTAATTAACGTATTTACGGGAGGTGCTTTTTCACAAGCATCTGTTTTTGCGTTGGGTATAATGCCTTATATTTCTGCGTCAATTGTTGTTCAGTTAATGGGAATTGCTATTCCTTATTTACAAAAACTACAAAAAGAAGGAGAAAGTGGAAGAAAGAAGATGAACCAAATTACAAGATGGTTAACCATTGGTATCACACTAATTCAAGGGCCTGGTTATATCTATAATCTGTACCGTACTTTACCAGGTGAAGCATTTTTACTAGGATTTAATTCATTTGCTTTCTTGTTCTCATCTGTATTAATTTTAACTACAGGTACTTTGTTTGCTATGTGGTTAGGAGAAAAAATTACAGATAAAGGAATCGGAAACGGTATTTCGTTGTTAATCTTAGTAGGTATTGTTGCTCGTTTACCACAAGCATTTGCTCAGGAGTTTTCATCTGCTGTTTCTCAAAACAACGGAGGTTTAATGAAGATTGTTGTAGAAATCATCGTGTGGTTACTTGTAATTATTGCCTGTGTTTTAATGACTATGGCTGTTAGAAAGGTGGCGGTGCAATATGCGCGTCGTACTGTTTCTGGAGACTTAGAGCAGGATTTAATGGGGGGGAATCGTCAGTTTATTCCTTTAAAATTAAATGCTTCGGGTGTTATGCCAATCATTTTTGCACAAGCTATTATGTTTATACCTGCTGCTGTGGCTGGTTTATCATCTTCTGAAACAGCTCAATCAATCAGTACAAGATTCCAAAACATATTTGGTTGGGAGTATAATTTAGTGTTTGCTACGTTAATTGTAATTTTTACGTACTTTTACACTGCGATTACTATGCCAACTACAAGAATGGCTGATGATTTAAAAAGAAGTGGGGGTTTTATTCCAGGGGTTAAGCCTGGACTGGAAACAGCAGACTTTTTAGATCATGTGATGTCCTTGATTACATTTCCAGGAGCTATTTTCCTAGCATTGTTAGCTGTGTTCCCAGCTATCGTTATGAATGTGTTAGGAGTGCAACAGCAATGGGCATTGTTCTTTGGTGGTACATCACTCTTGATTTTGGTTGGAGTTGCAATAGATACAATTCAACAAATTAATTCATATTTGTTAAATCAACATTATGATGGTTTGATGAAAACGGGTAAAAACAGAAAAGCAGTAGCTTAATATGGCAAAACAATCAGCAATTGAACAAGACGGAACAATTATAGAGGCATTGTCAAATGCCATGTTCCGAGTAGAGTTAGAAAACGGGCATATTGTAATTGCTCACATTTCTGGAAAAATGCGTATGCACTATATCAAATTGTTACCTGGTGACAAAGTGAAACTGGAAATGAGCCCTTACGATTTGTCTAAAGCAAGAATTACTTATAGATACTAAAATGAAAGTAAGAGCATCAATTAAGAAGAGAAGTGCAGAATGCATTATCGTTCGTAGAAAAGGAAGACTATACGTTATTAACAAAAAGAATCCTAGATTTAAACAAAGACAAGGATAATTATGGCAAGAATAGCAGGGGTAGATATACCTAAAAACAAAAGAGGTGTCATCGCTTTGACATATATCTTCGGAATTGGAAAAAGCAGAGCTATCGAAATTTTAGAGAAAGCTCAAGTAAGCCAAGATAAAAAAGTTCAAGAATGGAATGACGACGAGATCGGAGCTATCCGTGAAGCGGTTTCTTATTACAAAATTGAAGGAGAATTACGTTCTGAAACTTCATTAAACATCAAACGTTTAATGGATATTGGATGTTACAGAGGTATCCGTCACAGATCTGGTCTTCCTTTAAGAGGTCAAAGAACTAAGAACAATTCTAGAACAAGAAAAGGTAAAAGAAAAACTGTTGCTAACAAGAAGAAAGCAACTAAATAATAATTAGTAATATGGCGAAAGCAAATACAAAAAAACGTAAAGTTGTTGTTGAGTCTACTGGTGAGGCACACGTAAGTTCAACTTTTAACAACATCATTATTTCTTTAACAAATAAGAAAGGTGAAGTTGTTGCTTGGTCATCTGCTGGTAAAATGGGCTTCAGAGGTTCTAAAAAGAATACTCCGTATGCAGCTCAAATGGCAGCTGAAGACTGTTCAAAAGTTGCTTTAGAAGCTGGTCTTAAAAAAGTAAAAGTGTTCGTTAAAGGACCTGGAAACGGAAGAGAATCAGCTATCCGCTCAATCCATAATTCAGGTATAGAAGTAACTGAGATCATTGACGTTACTCCAATGCCACACAACGGATGTCGTCCTCCAAAAAGACGTAGAGTTTAATTTTTTTATATTATTTAAGTATAACTAGGTTGGTACATGAGTGCGGAGGATTTATTAGACCTGAATTCGCAATTTCAACCTTAAACAATTTTTAAAATGGCAAGATATACTGGTCCTAAAACTAAAATTGCTCGTAAGTTTGGCGAAGCAATCTTCGGAGATGACAGAGCCTTCGAAAAGAGAAATTACCCTCCAGGGCAACACGGTTTAGCTAAAAAAAGAGGTAAAAAATCTGAATATGCTATCCAGTTAATGGAAAAACAAAAAGCTAAATATACCTATGGTATTTTAGAAAAGCAATTCAGAAATTTATTCGAAAAAGCTTCTGCTGCTTCTGGTGTAACAGGTGAAATCCTTTTACAATTATGTGAAGCTCGTTTAGATAATGTAGTTTACAGAATGGGTGTGGCACCTTCAAGAAGAGCTGCTAGACAAATTGTAACTCACAGACATATTACAGTAAATGGTGAAGTGGTTAACGTTCCTTCTTACCATTTAAAACCAGGTGACAAAGTTGCTGTTCGTGAAAAATCTAAATCTTTAGAATCAATCGAACGTTCTTTAGCTGCTGCTTCTCAAGTGTATGAGTGGATCGTATGGAATAACGATACGAAAGAAGGTACTTTTGTATCAGTTCCTCAAAGATTACAAATCCCTGAGAACATTAAAGAACAACTAATTGTCGAATTGTACAACAAATAATAATAATTGACATCAGTCGAAATTTATGGCAATATTTAATTTTCAGAAGCCCGATAAAGTTATCATGATCGATTCTACTGATTTCGAAGGAAAATTCGAATTCAGACCTCTTGAACCAGGTTACGGATTGACTGTTGGTAACGCTTTAAGAAGAGTTTTACTTTCTGCTCTTGAGGGTTATGCTATCACTTCTATTCGTATCGAAGGAGTGGATCATGAGTTCTCTACTATACCTGGTGTTGTAGAAGACGTAACTGAAATTATCCTTAACTTAAAACAAGTACGTTTTAAACGTCAAATTGAAGATATCGATAACGAATCAGTTTCTATTTCTTTATCAGGTAAAGATCAAATTACTGCTGGTGATTTTCAAAAATTTATTTCAGGTTTCCAAGTGTTAAATCCTGAATTAGTAATTTGTAATTTAGACAGCAATGTAAATTTGAACATGGAAATGACCATCGAAAAAGGTCGTGGTTATGTTCCAGCAGAGGAAAACAAAAAACAAAATGCTGCAATCGGTACTATATTTACTGATTCTATCTTTACACCTGTAAAGAATGTGAAGTACGCTATTGAAAACTTCCGTGTTGAGCAAAAAACGGATTATGAAAAATTAGTTTTTGAAATAAAAACAGATGGTTCTATCCATCCTAAAGATGCTCTAACTGAAGCGGCTAAGGTATTAATTCACCATTTTATGTTATTCTCTGATGAGAGAATCACTCTTGAGGCTGATGAAATTGCTCAAACAGAATCATATGATGAGGAATCATTACATATGAGACAGTTATTGAAAACTAAATTAGTTGATATGGACTTATCTGTAAGAGCATTAAACTGCTTAAAGGCTGCTGAAGTTGATACATTAGGAGACTTAGTATCGTTCAACAAACATGACTTAATGAAGTTCCGTAACTTTGGTAAAAAATCATTAACTGAGCTTGATGAATTAGTAGCCAATAAGAACTTAACGTTCGGAATGGATTTGTCAAAATATAAGTTAGATAAAGAATAATAGTCTTCATATTTTGCTCTCCAAAGTGGATTGATGCAAGATGAAGTTTAAAAAGCAACGTCATGAGACACGGAAAAAAAGTAAACCATTTAAGCAGACAGGCTGGACATAGAAAAGCTATGTTAGCTAATATGGCTTGTTCATTAATCGAACATAAACGTATTAATACAACTGTTGCTAAAGCTAAAGCGCTTAAACAATTTGTTGAGCCATTAGTAACAAAATCTAAAGAAGATACAACTCATAATCGTCGTACAGTTTTCGCTTACTTAAGAAATAAATATGCGGTTACTGAATTATTCAGAGATGTAGCTGCTAAAGTAGGTGACCGTCCAGGAGGATACACTCGTATCATCAAATTGGGGAACCGTTTAGGAGATAACGCTGATATGGCAATGATTGAGTTAGTGGATTTTAACGAAATCTACAACGGTGGTAAAAAAGAGGTTAAAAAAGCGAAAAGCCGCCGTGGTAGTAAAGCTAAAAAATCTGAATCTGCTGCTGAAACTCCTGCAACTGAAGAATCTTCTGAATCTGCAGAATAATATGATGCTCAATTCATAAATATAAAAAAGGATAAACTTTTTGGTTTATCCTTTTTTTTTTGAATAAATTTGTCAAACTTTTTTAAACAATGCAACACACAACAAAACAGTCTGCCATCTTACTTCTGGCAGACGGAACAATTTTTCATGGTAAATCTGTAGGGATTTCAGGTAAAACTTTTGGAGAAGTTTGTTTTAATACTGGAACTACAGGATACCAAGAAATTTTTACCGATCCTTCTTATTTTGGGCAAATCATGGTGACTACCAATGCACATATTGGGAATTATGGGGTTAATGGAAATGAAGTAGAATCAGATAAAATTATGATTTCAGGATTGGTTTGTAAAAATTTCTCAGCTTTCCATTCACGTTCTGATTCTGAAAGTAATCTTTTTGATTACTTTAAAAAGGAAAATTTAATCTGTATTTCTGATGTTGATACACGTGCTTTAGTGAGTTATATACGTGATCATGGTGCCCAAAATGCAGTCATTTGTACAGATGGTACACCTGTAGAAGAATTAAAGCAACTGTTAGCAGCTACTCCAGATATGAAAGGATTGGAATTAGCATCTAAAGTATCTACTACAGAACCTTATTTTTATGGTGATGAAAATGCAACGTATAAAATTTCAGCCTTAGATTTAGGAATTAAAAAAAATATTCTACGCAATTTGGCAAAACGGGATTGTTATATCAAAGTTTTTCCTTATAACGCTTCTTTTGAAGATTTAAAAGGTTTTAATCCTGATGGTTTTTTCTTGTCTAATGGTCCTGGTGATCCAGATCCTCTTTATAGTGCACAGGAAGTAGCTCGTCAAATATTAAATGAAAATAAACCCTTATTCGGTATTTGTTTAGGTCACCAAGTAATTGCATTAGCTAATGGTGTATCTACTTATAAAATGTTTAATGGTCACCGTGGAATTAACCACCCTGTAAAAAATTTAATTACTGGTAAAGGAGAAATTACTTCACAAAATCATGGTTTTGCCGTGAATAGAGAAGAATTAGAACAACATGCAGACTTAGAAATCACACACGAACACTTAAATGACGGTACGGTTGCAGGCATGAGAATAATAAATAAAAATTGTTTTTCAGTTCAATATCATCCAGAAGCCAGTCCAGGGCCACATGACTCTTCTTATTTGTTTGATCAATTTATTGAAAATATAAAAGAATATAAAATTAAATAATAACTATTTTAGAAATTCTATTTTAGATTTCTAAAATCTAAAAACTTAAACAAAATGAGTATTATAATAAAAATTCATGCAAGACAAATCTTAGACTCAAGAGGTAATCCTACAGTAGAAGTAGATGTAGTGACAGAAAACGGCGTTTTAGGGCGTGCAGCGGTGCCTTCAGGAGCTTCTACAGGAGAACATGAAGCAGTTGAATTACGTGATGGCGGTACTGCATTCATGGGGAAAGGTGTTATGAAAGCCGTTGAAAATGTAAATACAACTATTGCAGAAGCTTTAGTAGGTACTTCTGTTTTCGAACAAAATCTTATCGATAAGATCATGATCGATTTAGATGGAACAGCTAATAAATCTAAATTAGGAGCTAATGCTATTTTAGGAGTATCATTAGCAGTAGCTAAAGCTGCGGCTAACGAGTTAGGCTTGCCTTTATATCGTTACGTAGGAGGAGTGTCTGGAAATACGCTACCTGTACCTATGATGAATATCATCAATGGCGGTTCGCATTCAGATGCGCCTATTGCTTTTCAAGAGTTTATGATTATGCCAGTAAAAGCAACTTCTTTTACGCATGCTATGCAAATGGGAACTGAAATTTTTCATAATTTAAAGAAAGTTTTACACGATAGAAACCTTTCTACGGCAGTAGGAGATGAAGGTGGTTTTGCTCCTAATTTAGCGGGTGGTACTGAAGATGCTTTGGATTCAATCAAATTAGCAGTAGAAAAAGCAGGTTATACTTTTGGTGATGATATTATGATTGCTTTAGATTGTGCCGCTTCTGAGTTTTATGTAAACGGAAATTATGATTATACAAAGTTTGAAGGCGAAAAAGGGAAAATAAGAACTTCTGTAGAACAAGTAGAATATTTGGCAGATTTATGTGCTAAATATCCAATCATTTCAATTGAGGATGGAATGTATGAAGATGATTGGTCTGGTTGGAAATTATTAACAGAAAAAATTGGTAATAAAGTACAATTAGTAGGTGATGATTTATTTGTTACTAATGTTGAACGCTTATCTCGTGGTATTTCGGAAGGTATAGCAAATTCAATTTTGATTAAAGTAAACCAAATCGGAACTTTAACAGAAACTATTGCTGCTGTAAATATGGCACATAATGCAGGATATACTTCAGTAATGTCTCATCGCTCTGGAGAAACAGAAGATAATACGATTGCGGATTTGGCAGTAGCTTTAAACTGTGGTCAAATAAAAACTGGTTCGGCTTCTCGTTCAGATCGTATGGCTAAATATAATCAGTTATTGCGCATTGAAGAGGAATTAGGTGATGTGGCTTATTTTTCTGGAAAAAATGCTTTTAAAGTAAAATAATTTATTTTTGAATGTTTAGAAAATCCTGAGTGCTAAAAGTACTCAGGATTTTTTTGTTTGTACGTGCTGTAAATGGTTCCAGACTTTGTATTACGTTAATAAAAAGAAGAAATATTTGGCTTACATAAAAAATGTGGGGAAGGGTAGTGTATTAAAAAGTGTGTAAAACATTTTTATAATCAATATTTCAATGTTCAAAATAAGATAAAGTGTAATATTTAATATTTAATATTTAATATTTAATCTGACAGTTACCAATTAAAGTATTAATTTTAAACAAAGATTAAATATGACAACAAATCAAAAAATAATAGGTAATAAAATTGGACTATTAAACTTAGCAAACAAATTAAAAAATGTATCAGAAGCTTGTAGGATTATGGGCTACGGTCGTGATAGTTTTTATCGTTTTCAAGAATTATATGAAACAGGAGGCGAATTAGCACTTCAAGAAATAAGTCGAAGCAAACCCATTATTAAAAATCGTGTTGAACCCTACATTGAGCAAAAAGTAGTAAGCATTGCTACAGATAATCCATCTCTAGGTCAGCAAAGAGTGAGTAATGAATTGCGTAAAGAAGGCATTGTACTTTCTCCTGGAGGAGTTCGTTCGATTTGGCTTCGTAATGATTTAGAGACCTTTAAAAAGCGATTAAAAGCCTTAGAGACAAAAGTAGCAAAAGAAGGTTTGATTCTTACTGAATCACAAGTCGTAGCCATTGAAAAAGCTAAAGAAGAAAAAGAAGCTCACGGAGAAATAGAAACCGCTCATCCAGGTTATTTGGGAGCACAAGACACCTATTATGTTGGCACAATTAAAGGAGTAGGAAGAATTTACCAACAAACTTTCATAGACACTTATTCTAAAGTTGCTTTTGCAAAACTATACGACCAAAAAAATTCACTCGTAGCAGCAGATATGCTTAATGATAAAGTGCTCCCATTTTATCAAGAACAAGATGTTTCTTTACTTAGAATACTTACCGATAGAGGAACAGAGTATTGTGGTTCACAAGATCACGATTTTCAACTTTATCTAGCTATTGAAGACATAGATCATACTAATACCATTTAAGCTTAAAATATACTGGATTAAAAAGTAAAGTTCTCAATACGCTTTTTTTAAAGAACTCGAACAGACGGTTGAGTTATATAATTGAAATCATCGTTAGTTCGAGCGCGAAGCGCATCGAGAAGCAACGCTAATTTTTGTTGCTTTTGTAGATGTACTATTTTTAAAAAGAAAATTCAAAGTTTAAACGGTATAAAACCAAAGCTAGAAGTCCTCAGACGAATGGTATTTGCGAACGTTTTCATAGAACTATACAAAATGAATTTTATGCCATAGCTTTTAGAAAAAAAGTTTATAACTCAATTGAACAACTTCAAATAGACCTTGACCTTTGGCTGATAGAATACAATCAAAACAGATCCCATTCTGGTAAGTTTTGTTATGTACAAACTCCTTTAAAAACTTTTTTAGATACCAAATATTTGGCAGATGAAAAAAACTTGAATAAATTGCATCAGAATCATTTTTTTCTTTCATCTGAAAAAGCCCCCAAGGGAATTGAAAAAACAAACAATCTGACAAACTTAATTTAACTTACAACTGTCAGGTAAAGTAGTGGCTATTACACAATATTCTTAAAAATCCTGTAATGTTACAGCGCTTGAATGAGCTTGATGCACTTCCTGAAGATGATAAAAGATGTATTCTTTATACTCTTGATGGTTTGTTGAGAGATGCTAAAACTAGATTAGCTTATAAATAAAAGAAAAAGCCACTCAATGAGTGGCTTAAAAATTTTATTTTTCTAATAAAGAAATTATTGCTTTATCAAATTCTTTTTTCTTCTCTATAGGAACGTTTAAATAGCCTATATTAATAATTCCGTTATATTTATTTTTCCAATAAAGGTTATTTTTATCAATACCCTCTAATGTAATTGTATCGTTAGTTAAAAAGGCAAGCATGGCTTTATCATATAATTTTTCATCATTTTTTATGTTTTCATAATTACGAGAAGTATTGCCTTTTTCATTACTAATATATAGAATAGAATTGTCAGAATATACGAACTCTTTCTGCTTCCATTCATTGCCTCCTTGAATTTTCTTTACTTCAAATCCTTCTTTAATACTTACTTTATATGTATAATTTTTCTTTAAAGTATTACTAAAACCAGTATATTTAATAGCTTGATAGCCTTTCTTAGTTGAACAAGAAAAAATCATTATTATTAATAAACAATATATATATTTCATTTCTTAAGGTTTATACCAAAGGGGTTTTACATTTTGATTGGAGTTATTTAACATAGAAGGACCATAACTAGTTTTCATGCCATTTATATCAAATGTAGTTTGATAATGAGTTCTTAAGGGAAGATTTAATTGTCCTCTTAAGTTGTTCTCTCTAAATACCGCTTGGTACTCATCTCTTTTAACTCCATTTTCTCTTCTATCATCTAACATTCCTCTGTTGGAATCTAATGCGTGGAACATTTCGTGAGATAAATCTATTGTCGCATTCGTTTTCATACCTGCTGTTGTAGGTATACTTCCCCCAGAAGGATCCCAAGTTACTGCACCTCCTGAACCACCAGTCATATCAATTCCCATTTTTGTTAAAGCATCAAAAGAATTTTTTGCCGATGGGTCAGTAGCTAATTGATTTGCGTACCCTTTGTATCTATCCGTTTCATTAAACTCACTTGCTCCTTTTGAAATTGTAAATTCGTTTTTAGAAGATTGTAATTCTTGAATCATTGCTGAACCTTCTGCGCTTTTTGAAATTTGACCTAAAGCATCAACAGTCTTCTGTGTGAATTTATCTACTTTACCAGTATAAGCAGAACCGTCTTTATTGAAAAGATTACCGTTTTCGTATTTTAATTGTTGTTTATTGTTACCTATGATAATAATATCTTCAGGAGCCATTCCCGTTGGGTCTATTAATCTCAACGGATTGTTCATCACAAAACAGTACGGCGACCAGCTTGGAAACTTCTCGGCTAGTGGGTCAATACTTAAAAAATACTACTCCATAATTTCCTCGTGCGAGAACTTCAAAAACACCTACAATACAAAGAACTTCAAAGAACACAACAGGTTTTCAACCTTTTGCAAAATTAATCTTTTTTTTTCAATTGAATTTCATTTGAAAAAAAAGATTTGGTTTTTATCCATTTTCCAACTGCTGGTACAAAACCAACTTCGGAGTTTTCCTGTAGTCGGCTGGCTCTTTAGCCATCTTTAGCTCGATTTTTTTGGAAGATTGCCATTATACAAAACGTTGTTTTTAATCGGGATTTGTATGGCAATCTTCTAAAAAAATGAGCAAACAACCGAAGGGCGTTAGTAAGCGGTTCGCAAAAAAAAATAAATGCTTCTTTTTTGGATTTTATCCTCTTTCGGGTGGGTGAGCGTTGGCAAAAAAAAGGCAAAAAAAGGGCTTTCGAGCGTTGGGGCTATTTCGCATAATGTCCCGGGCAGCTTTGTGCAGTGCAGAACTTTGTAGCACTTACTTTCTTTTTGGTAAAAATGTTGATTTAAAAACGGAACTTTCAATTTATCACTACACTCTGCATTGCACAAAACTGGAATTATGCGAAGTAGCTTTAGGCTGGTTTTCTGGCATATGTTTTTGTTTTTGAGCGTTGGGGACAGCTCTTTTATTTTTTTCAATTGACCGCTTAAAAAACTATAAATTCAATTGAAAAAATAAATGTGCTGTTGGTGCGTTGGGCTACAAAAACTATGACAGAAAACCAGCCGTGCAGGGAAAAAGCCCTTTTTTTGCCTTTTTTAGCGTTGGGGGTGGGAACATTAAATCAAAATCCAAAAAAGAAGCATTTATTTTTATCCTTTTTATCTTATTGGATGATAATTATTTACTGCGTTTTGTAGTTGTTCCAGTTCGGTTTGTTTGTATTGGATTGTAGTTGATGCTCGTCTGTGTCCGCTAAAAACCTGTACTATTCTTGTATCATTCTCCTTTTTCAATAAGTTTGCTATAACACTTTGTCTTATCTTCATTGGTTGTATTTGTTCGCTTTTTGGCTTTTGTTCGTTTATCATTTTGCTAATGCCGTGAGGATTGATTTTTTCACCGTATTGACCAAGGATAAGCCCCCTAACCCCCGAAGGGGGAACTTTGGAATGACTTAATAATTTCTCTCTATCTTCTTGTATGTATTTGTAAATTAATAATATTTGTTTGGCTTGTAGTGGTAAAGTTCTTGATTGTGGACTTTTTGAAGTGATTTCGTTACTTCCTTTTATATAAATTTCGCATTTTTCTAAATTGATATGCTCAACTTCTAATGCTGCTATTTCTTTGACAGTTAAGGCTTGATAAATCAATAAACTAATGATAATTTTATTTCTATTTTCTAACTGTTTTTTCTTCTTGATTTGGTAGGTTTCAAAAAAGGTTTCTAGTGTTTCTGGGCTGTAGAGTGTATCGGCTTGTATTTGTTTATCAATCTTATCTTTTAAAAATAATTCACTGCAAGGATGGTCTTTTCTTTGTCCTGTTTCAAGCAGATAATTGAAGTATATTTTAACGCCATACAAACAATGTCTTAATGTTTTTGGGTGTAAATTGTAGTTTTTTCGTAAGTGTTCTATATAGTTTAAAACCTCTTTAAATGTGGCTTTTGGTGCTTTGTTTTGGTAATAATCTGTAAATCTTTTGATGTTGTATAAATTGCTGTATAATGTGCTTTTGCTGTATTTTTTCTGTAAATATTCTTTTAATTTCATAATTTAAAAATTGAATAATTAAAAGATTATCAAACAACTTAAATTTTAAATTCTTAAATCATTAAATCTTTTAATTGTTTATTGGTTATATGTGTGTAAATCTCTGTACTCTCGATGTGGCTATGTCCTAAAAATTTTTGAACCTGTTCGAGCTTCATTCCGTTTTCTAAAAGATGTGTTGCTATTGAGTGCCTTAATGAGTGAATACCTATTTTATTCAATTCTTCAGTAGTTAGTTTTTGTCCAAATTCTGTTTTTAAAATCAGTTGTTTTAGTCGTGCATTAAGTCCCCATTCTTGCATTTTTCTTGCTTTATTATTGATAAATATTGTGTTGTTTTTTTGCTCTAAACTTTCTAAATATTCTTTGATTTGATCGCTTATTTTTTGGCTTATAGGAACTAATCTGCGTTTGCTGTTTTTGCCTTTTTGAACGATTACTAAATTCTCACTAAACCGTATATCTTCTTTGTTTAAGTCGCTCATTTCTTGTACTCTTAACCCACAACCATAACCCATATTTAAGATTGCTTTTTCTTCTAAATTGGCCACTTGGTAAAGTGCTTGTATTTGGTCCTGGCTAAAAATAAATCGTGCTACATTTTCGCTTACTGCCGTAAATTTTAAGTGTGATGCTGGATTGGTTTTGAGTGTGCCAATTTCTAGTAAATACCCTAAATACTGTTGTAGGTTTCGCATATGGTCGTATATGCTTTTTTGCTTTAATGCTTTTCCTGTTCGCTGGCTTTTCTTGGCTTTTAAGTAGTCGTTGTATTGTGCTATTTCTTTTGGTGTAATTTGCTGTAATTCAAAGATTTTATTATTTTCTAACCAACTAAAAAACTCTTTTAAATATAAATATCTTGCTTGGGTAGTTTCGGGTTTTAATCCTAAAATGTCTAAATGTTTTTTGTAGTTTCTTGCCTGTTCTTGGTAGGTTTCAGAGTAGATTTTATGCTTGCTTGGTGCGCCCATCTTTTATTATTTTAAATGTTGAATTTTAAATTTTAAATGGTTTGGTATGACGTTTTTAAGGTTTATGATGGTTTTGCTTACTCAATATTTTATTTTTAGGAACGCTAGACTATTTTTTTACTGTTTACTTATATTTTACAATACTTTACACCGTTTTTTAGTGTTCCTTTTGCGTTCCTTTAGTGTTCCAACTTACTTTTGCTCTTGTCGTAGCTGTTCTATTTGTAACATTAAAAAGTCTTTAATCTCTGCTCTTAACTTTTGGTAATTGTCCCAATAGGAGATTTTATATTTTATGCCTTTGTTTGCAAAACCGCCAACCTGTTTGATGTATTCCAACTCTAAAAGTGTTTGTATATACCTAAATATCTGTGTTTTACTTATTCCTAAATCTTGTCTTATATCTCTTAAAATAAACTCTTGATTTTCACTTTTAACGTACTTTTTTAATCGTTCAAAAAATTGTCTTAAACTTCCATCGAGTTCATCTACTTTTAAAACTATGGATTCAAAAAGTACTTCGGTTGCTTGTTCGATGTCTTCGATTTCGGTAATTAATTGGTTGTTATTGGTTAGTTTCCTTTGATATTGATTTAGGAACGTTACTTGTTTGATTACGGCTTGATACATTTCGTTTAATCTTCTTATTTTATGTACTTTTTCGGGTAGATGTAATTGTGTTGCATAAGGATTTATAACCTCGTAAACCTTTAAATTTCTGATGATTTGTTGGATAAAATTGATTGCTTTTTGGCTTTGGTTTGGATCTATTTCTCCTGCATTGCGTTTGTTTTGGTAGTCGATTATTCTTGTGGTTTGTTCTTTGCTTTCATCGATGGCTATTAAAAAACTTCTGCTCATATTGTCTTCGTAGGTTTCGCCTTTGGTGGTGGCTGATAGACTAGAGAACTGACCTTTTACAATTTTATGAGAAGATTTGTTATTTCCTTTTTTGTCTTTTATGGTTACGGAACTTCTTAAAACTTGGTTGGATATAAATTCTCGCAGGGCATAGAGTGCATCTTCTTTTAAGCCGTCTAAATCTTCAATAATCACCACCTTTTGGAATAAATCAAACTCACCCCAATTATAAAGTGAACTTTCTGTAATTCGTGTAAATCTTAAAACATCTTCGGGTGGCATTAAATCCGCTATTCTGCTTATAATATGTGTTTTTCCGCTACCGCTTGAGCCTTGAACTAATGCGTGTAATGGGCTTTTGTTTAGATAACTGATGATGATTAAAAATAATAACATTCTGCTAT
Source organism: Flavobacterium columnare (assembly GCF_014844295.1). Lineage (NCBI taxonomy): Bacteria > Pseudomonadati > Bacteroidota > Flavobacteriia > Flavobacteriales > Flavobacteriaceae > Flavobacterium > Flavobacterium columnare. The sequence continues at coordinate 848,126 of NZ_CP054494.1, read as the reverse complement.
TTTCTTCGCCAACTATTCCTGCTTTTCCGATTTCTATGTTTAAGTTTTTTAGTAGATGTTTTCGTTTTAAGAAGTCGATAGAGGTTGGAAGTTGGGAGCTGGAAGCTGGAAGTACTTCGGTTTGTGGGATTGCTTCGCTTTGGCTCGCAATGACTGGTTGTCTTTTGTCTAAAAGTTCAATAAATAGTTTTTCATTGTGTAGTTGTAGTGTTTCGTTGATGTCTTTGTTTATTGGTTCTAGCACACTTATTTTTATTCCTGGTAATTGCCTCCCTTTGGTCAGCGAATCTCCGATTTCTTCTAAAAGTAGGCTAGCATATTTTGTAATGGCTTCTTTTCCTGCTGTATCATTGTCAAAAGCAAAGATGATTTCTTCTAATTGTTTGAGTTCCTTAATGGCTTTGATGTGTTCTTCAGTTAGTCCGTTAGTTCCATAACACGCTAATAAACTGTAATTTTCTGCTATTTGATTGACTTGTAATAAACTCGCACCATCAATAATACTTTCGGTTAAGATTAGTTTTTTAGTATTTACATTGGGATAATTTGGATATAAACCTTGTCGATTTTTTAGATAAAAATGTTTACTTTCTTTCTCGTTTAGTGTGCTTCTAAAGTATAATGATACTACTTTATTTTCTCTATTTTTTAAAGCAAAAACAATACACCATTTACCAAAAACGTTGTAAGCGGTTTCTCCTGTTCTGCCTTTGTTTCCTTTGTCAATTAGTAATCCATATTCTAAACACTGATTTATTAAAGTTTCGTCTTTTCTTGCTCCGTGATGGAACTGACCACCATTGTAACCGACTTCTATTTTTTTATTGTCTAAACCTCGAGATTGTAGATATTCTTTGGCTGGTTTGCTGTTGCTAATGGCATTTTTAAAATACTGGTACATATTGCCCAAAAATTGCTCTCTCGATAAATCTTGCTTCGTCATCTTGGTAGTTCCCCCTTCGGGGGCTAGGGGGCTGATTATTCGCTCTGCTATTTTAATGGCTTCGTGTTTGGTGCAGTTTTCTTTGTACAATATAAAATCAATCACATCCATACTTTTGCCGTGTGTTTTACAGCTCGAAGAAAAACAATATGCCGTTTGTGTTTTGTAGTACACTTGAAAACTTGGGGTTTTGTCTTCGTGGAACGGACAATTTAAACGACTTTTTTTGTCGGTTTTTAAGCCGTAGTAATGCAGAACATTTGCCATCGTAAGCTGTTGTTTTATCTCTGATATTTCCATTGTTGAAACTTTTTAAAAATATTTTTATTAACCGTTTTCGGTGCAAAGATACCGAATGAGTTTTATATGGTAAAATTTTAACGATTTTAATTAACCGTTTTAGTTTTATATATTTGCAATATCAATTGAAATAAGGGTATTTATTAACCTTTTAAGTGTTATTTTATGGTAACTTTCGGTAAAAGATTAAGAGAAGCAAGAGACAGCAAAGGCTTGTCGCAACAAGATTTAGCAAAGCTAATCGGTAGCGTACATACTGTAATTGGTAGATATGAAAGGGATGAGATGAAACCCTCTATTGATGTAGTAAAAAAATTAGCTGATGAATTGGGAACAACCGTTGGCTACTTAATTGGAGAAGCCAAAGAAGCCCAGTTTTTAAAAGACCCTACTATGTTAAAAAGATTTCAAGAGATTGACGAACTTACAGAAAAAGACAAAGAATGCGTCTTTTCTTTACTCGATGCCTATCTTGCTAAAAGTAAATTACAAGCCTTTTTAAAATAACAAACCCCGCATTTGCGGGGTTTGTTATTTATAATGCTATTAATAATTTTTTAATTCCTCACTTAAATCTCTTGCAAATTCATCTAAATCAACAACAAAACCAGATTTGCCATTTACAGGAAATACATCTATTAAATAGTTTTTAGATGCAATTAAGTCAAATATCTCATCTTCTAAATCGTCAAGAGTCAATTTTTTAGGAGTACATTCTCTCCATCCTTCCTCAAGATTAGAATTAATAAACTCTTTAGCAGACCAAAATGATATCAAAGTTTTATCGTCAATGTCAGACAAAGCATAATCTCCATTAACATCAACAATAGTCCAAAGCTCCTCGTAATCTGCAACTTTTTTAATAAAGTACTTATATCTTTCTATTGGTTGCAATACAGACACATTCTTAATTTCTTTAGCATTCATAAATTAATCATTTAAAGGTCTTTCTTTATTTTTTCTACCTCCATTATCATATTTATGTTGCCTTCTATGTAAATCTCTGTCTTGTAAGTTTGAATTTTTATATGAATACCCTTTTGCTGCCTCTCGACCTCTCTCGTGTGCCAAATCTTTTCCAGGAGGATTACGGATTGATTTCCTATTACCTCTCTCTATTTGATTCATTTCTGATTTTATCCATCCTTTATCAGCTTTACCTAATTTAGGATCTGTAGCCAATTCTACTAATCTCTCTTGTTTTCCTGCTCTACCTGCCTTTAAAAGTGATTTAGCATTATCTGCGGATTTTACTGCATCGATAGCATTTTCAATAATATTAATATCTTTTTTAATCTTACCTACTTTTGCTAAATCCCCTGCATAAGGAATAACACCAACAGCACTGATAGCTGCACTAAAATAATCTCCATCATCAAAAGCCATTTTTGCACCGACAGCATCGGATATTCCTGTGGGGTCAAAAATTCCCACTATATCTAATCCAGCACTTAAAATATCTTTTCCGCTTAATGAATAATTCCCTCCAAAATCAACACCTAAACTACTTGCATTAACTTTTATATCAATTAAATCAGTTTTTAATGTTACACTGGAGTTATTTTTACCAAGTATGACTATATCAGTTGGAGCCATTCCATCTTCATCAACAAAACGAATAGGATTATTGAAAGAAAAACTATAAGGCGACCAGTCTGGGAACTCTTCGGCTAGTGGGTCAACATTGAGCCAAAGGGAAGTCTTCATATCCAAATATCTCGCTCCGTAATAAGTGAGATTGGTCTCTCTATCCAATTCCTTTCCATTAAATAAATACGGCATAGAAATAGAGGAGGAGTGTTCTTCAAAAAGGACTTCTCCAAAAGGGATATACTCTACATGCTGAGACAACTGGCCATTCATAGTGCTAATATACGAAGTACTTCCTAAATGATCGTTATGGTAATAAAAAATATCTTTTTCAAATAAGCCGTTGCCTACAAAACCATCGCCTGCGGTTACATCTGCGGGTTTTATAGGATCGCCAAACTGTATGGGTGGTCCTGGTACATTGCCTGGGGGATTAAACACGGGTTGTCTAGGCCAGCCCTCGGGTGTTTCTTGGTTTTGGTTAGCGTTTTGCTTGGGCGGGCTTGGGTAAGGCTTTCCTGTAGCGGCTGGACTGGCGTATAGTCCTTGCTGTGTGGGTGGTCCTGGAGGGAGTCCTAGGTTGCGTACATAGTCGTCTAACCACTGTTGTTGTTCTGTGCTTAATTGGGCATAGTTTATTCCGCCTGCTGTAATTTTGGTAGGTTGGGCAAAGGTTCCTTGTCCTATTTTGGAGGTTATACGCCCTGCGCCTTCGAAATAATGTTTGGTAAATTTGCCTTTACTTATTACAAAATAGGGGCTTACGTAACCTGTATAATTGTCAAAATGGTTTATGCTGGCGGCTTGTGCGCCGTTTATGCTTACGTTTTGGGTGTCGCCACTGCTTTTTAGTACCCGCTCGCCTGTGTGGTCGTAGGTGTATAGGTGCATACGCCCGTTGTCGTTTATGCCCATTAGGTGGTTTTCTTCGTCCCATGTCATTTTTCTAAAATTGTTAAATTCTAGGTATTGGGTAGGGTTGCCGTTGCCGTCGTATTCGTAGTTACGAGGTTCGGGTTTGCCGTCTTCGGTTATGATACTTGGGGCATTGGGGTGCTGGGTGTTGTTGTACTGATAGTTTAGTTTGTAGCCTTTTTGGGTGCCATTTATCTCGTGTTGTAGCTCTTTGCTTACTATATTGTGCATATTGTTGTAGCGCATGGCTAGGGTGTAGGTGGCATGGTTGTTCTGGCCGTTGTAGCTGCCTGTGGCGTTTTTTAGTCGGTACAAATCGTCGTACTGGTAGGTTTGTTGGCTACTACCGCCTAGGCTATTGGCTACTACAGGCACGGTGTTTTTTATGCCTAGTACATTGCCTACAAGGTCGTAGGTGTAGGTGTTGTTTATAATGGCACGGTTACCACTGTTTACGTTTAGTTGTTGCAAACGACGTAAGGTGGGGTCGTAGGTGTAATGGGTTTGGGTATCGTTGCCGTATTTTAGGTACTTGCGTTGTTCAAACTCGTCGTAGGCTAGTTGCTTAATATAGAGGTAGGTTTGGTTTTCTTTGGTGCCTTGCATTGTTTGTAAATTTCCTGCACGGTTGTAGGTGTAGGTAAGCACCTCGCCATCAGGATATATCATTTTTTGCAAACGGTTCCAGGTGTCGTACTCGTATTGGGTAATGTAGGTTTGGTTATCGGTAGGGGTTATGCGTAGGGTTTTTATTTCTTTTTCTACCTCGCCTAGTTTACCATAAAAATACTCGGTACCTCCACTGGCATCGGTTACTAGCCACATACGTCCACGGCGTGGGGCATTTTCGGTAGCACTACCATAATAATAGCTTATATTGTTTTGTGGGTATCTAGGGTATTTTATGTGTTCTAATCGGTTGTAATCATATTCATATAGGATACCGCCATCGGGCATGGTTTGCTCTATTTGGCTAGTTACCCTTTTGGTCATATTGCCTGCTAGGTCGTAGGTAATGGTGGTAGTACCAGCATCGGGGTGTATGTACTGGGTGCGTCGGCCTAGCCAGTCGTAAGTGCTTAGGGTAGTTTGTCCCATAGTGTTTATAACAGCGGCAGTTTCGCCAAGGGCGTTGTAGCTAAACTGGGTAAGTAGCTCGTTGCCACCGTCATATTGTATAGTGGCTATATTTTTGCCAGTGGCATCGGTATAGGTTTTTGCCACCTTACCGTGTGGGTCTGTTTGTGTGGTTTGTAAAGCATTTATGCCTTTAAAATTTTCTATGGCAAAAGTGGTGGTGGTGGTACTACCATCGGGCAGGGTTGTTTTTGTGGCTCTGCCTAGGGCATCGTACTGGGTTTTAGTAGGGTTTACGGTGCTTGCTAGGGTACTAAAACTGTTGTTTAGGGTAGTGGTAAAGGTTGGGTAAAAACTCTCTACCGCTCTACCAAAAGCATCGTACACCACCTTGCCCGATATAATATGACCTTCTTGGTCTGGGGCATCTATACCGCCAAAAAGCGAGGCTGTTTTTTTGACCTGTAAGGTACGCCCAAGCCCATCTATATAGGTATAGGTTTCTATGTCTTTGTTTAGTTCAGGGTCGTAATTTCGGGTTTTGGCATAGGGTACTTCTGCGGTAGGGTAATACTCGTAGGCAATGGTGTAGGGTTTGCCACTGGCTATTTCGTAAGGGCCTTGTATGGTGCTGGTACGTCCTTTGTCGTCAAGGGTGTATAAGGTACTTTGTTCGTTACGATCGGTGGTTTTTATAGGGGTGTTAAAACGGTAGTCGTATTCCGTTTTGTTTGCATACCCAAAATGGTCTTGTATTTGGGTGATGTGGCTGTAGACTTGATCGTCGTAGGTATAGGTAATTTGAGCTCGTTGGTTTTTGTAATTAGGGGCGCCTGTAATTTTTATAATATTGCCATAGGTGTCATATACAATATCGGTTATGGCTACCTTGTCGTTACTAGCATACATTTTAAATTGTGTAACCTCGGCTGTTGCGGGGTTTATTTGGGTAGCTCGTTTTCGTTTTAGTCCATCAATGGTAAATACTTCTATTTGTTTAGGGATGCCATCGTAATAAGGGGATAGGCTGTTGTGGTAGCTTATTTTGGCGGTTACTTTATCTTGTGGTGTGCCGTTGCCTAAATCTGTATATTCTACAATATTACCTTGTGGATCATATTTATTATAGGTGTTTTTGTCTAAAAAGGCGGTGCCTGCTTCGTAGTGTTTTTCTTGGGTATGTATAGGTGCGATAAACACTGATAACAAATCGGCGGCAGGGTTGCTTAACAAGCCCTCGGTAATAGGGGTTTGGTTTTGAGCATTGGTTATACTATAGGTGGTGCTGGTTTCTTGTAGTTTTTTATTGTCTTTATCTAATAAAAAAGTGCTTTTTAAGAGGTTTTTACGATAAAAATCGGTATTGTAAAACTCTTGTATTTGGGTGTTATATACGGTATTGTTGGTAGCATTTATTTGTTGTGTAGTAATTTTGGCATAGCCATAAAAATCACGTTCACGGCGGTCGTAATAAGGGTTTTCATAGGTAAAACGGCTAATAAGGTTGTCTACACCATCGCCTGTGTGGCCGTCAAAAAGGTTTACTTCTTTGAGTACCCATTTTGCTCCGTTCGCTTCGTAAGAGCTTGGTTTAAATTCGTAATCAACGGTAAAGCTATTGCCCATAGCGTTAGTTACGCTTTTTAGTTTGTTGGTACGTTTTATGTTAGAAAGACGTACGGTAAGGTTGTCTTCGTTTTCGGATTTTATGTAGTCTAAATTACCATCTCCATTAATATCGTTAAAAGTAGATTCGATTTTGCTTACTGAATTACCGGTGCTAGCCCCTGCTTGTATAGCAATCCGAATAGGAATAGGGGTTAAACTAAAATCGAAAGCATAACTAGCATTCATACCATAACTAGTTGATTTGTTTTTACTCATACTAGCGTATTTTGGGTATTGTAATGGGTTAGTATCAAAACCGTTTCCTAGGTTTAGGAAAATGAGGATGTTGTTTTGTGTGTAAATTATTTTATCGGGTAATCCATCGGCATTAATATCAAGAAAGGATTTAGATTGTTCATTAGAAGAGCCATTATAAGAAAATCCTCCAGATATAGAGCCTGATGCAAAATCAAAGCCTAATCCTGCTCCAAAATCGGATGAATTTCCTTCGTTTATTCCTTTGTCTAGGTTTTTCCAATTGTAATCGGGAAGAAATCGGTATCCTGTATTAAGTAAAACAATTCCGTTATCGTTAATTTGATCTGTTAGTCCATCACCATTGATGTCTGTATGTATTTTTTGGGAGTAATCATTTCCTGTGCCTATATTTCCGCTTATACTGGTGTATTTTCCTGCTTTTTGGGCATCGGAATTTGATTTTTTATCATTAGAACTTTTTTGCACAGTTGTTTTTGCATTAGTTTTTGTATCAGATGAATTGGCACTCCCATGACTGTATTTTCCATTGACACTTCCTCCTTTGCTTCCTATAATGGATACGCTAAAATTGCCAATATTATTTTGTAGGTTAGACAAACCTCCTCTAGGGGTTGTAAATTGTACGTTGCCATTGCGTACAAAATCGGGGTAACGATCTCCATTAAAATCGGTCATAGTTTCTATAACGATAGACTTGCCTTCTGAATAGTTGGCACCTGCCCCGGAAGAACTAGCGGATAAGCCGGCAGCATAGGCGTTACTTGTGGATTCTGATATGGTAAATAAGGCTCGACTGCCGCCTCCTTGAACAGTAGGTAAGGAAGTGTCTAAGAATTTTTGTAGATCATCTTCGCCTAGACGTGCTGAACTAATGTATTCTTCTTTGATAAAAATAGCATCTTCTGCGCCTAACCATTTGTTTGAAGCGTAATTTCCTCGGGCTTGGATAAAGTATTCTTTGGAGGCTTCAAATTGTCCATGAGTTGCTGGGGTAACAGATGTGTTTCCGCTGATGTCTGGCATATTTTTTGGGTCAACATCGTAGGGTTTTTTATCTGATACTATAAGGTTTTTGTCAATGGTATTGGCTGCTAGATTTCCGTTAATTAAAAATACGCCCCAATTTCTATTTCTGATTTTTAATTTTTTTTCGACATCATCAAAATTGCCGTAGTAGCTGTTTTCTGAGCTGAAATAATTATATTCTACTAATGTTTTTTTGTTTTTTATTATGACAGAATCTTTTATAACGAGGAATGCGCTAGAATGATTTTGTTGAAAGAGGGTTGAAGTATTTTTGTTATTGAAGTAGTATTCTATTTTAATAGGTTTGTTAGCTACAATACTGTCGTAAGGATATGATAGATCAATTGCTTTTGGTGTGTAAGCTAGGTATCCATCTGTTAATTTGTATCTAATTCTAGCTACTAGTTTTTCTTCTTGTTTGGCTGTTATTAGTATGTCGCTATCAAAACTTTGATTAGGTCTAACTTTATTAAATTGAATTACTCCGCTGTAATTATGAAAGGTTGCTTTTCCTTTGGAACTAGGTATAATGTGGTTGAGGATGTATTTGTCATCTACTCGATTATAAATTGTATGTGTAACTTCTAGGGGTTTTGTTTCTTGGTTGTCGGAGTGGTCTTTGTATATAATGGAAGGGTTACATATCAAATTTTTCCAATCTATATTTGTTTCGGATTCTATGATTACTCTGAATCCGTCGCCTTTTAGGGCATTTATAAGAGGAATGGTGTTAAAATTGAATGTAATGTTTTCTGATGCTAAAAATTGTTTTGAAAAGACAACTGTTTCGCCAACACTGAATCTATTGGAAATAATTTTTAAAAGGATGTGATCGGAAGTTGTTTTTTTAGAAAAAATACCATCAAAGCGTATTGGAGAATCTTTTGGGACCATGATAAGTGTTTGTGAACTTACTAAAAAATCTTTTTTAGGATTGTAAGTTTTTAAACTAAAGCCATTAGGGTCCGTATGACTAGGGTCTATGTCTTGATAGTTGATGGTAGGTTCCCAAAGGATGTTATCAAAATTACCATCTTTTATAGAACTAACTCTAAAATAGAGGTGTTCTCCTTTAGTAACAAAAAGATTGTCTTGTTTTTGTTTTGATAAATAATCTGTTGCTCCAATAGTTTCAGACCAAATTAAATTATTGTCTTGTTGAAAATATAACGTTACACCATCGGCTTTATCTGTGCCATCATTGTTTTTATAATTTTGTCTATCAGTGGAGGTGTCTTCTAGTAATTTATAGATATGCGAAATTTGTATAAATCCAGTAGCTGGAGCTTGCCATAGGCGTACGATGTCGTGCAATGGGTTCTTTTTTATTATTTCGGCTTCGGAGTTTTGTGTATTGCCTGTTAGTAATAACTCGCCTTCATTAACTATGGGGGAAGGGGTTCCTGTACTGTTTGGGGTAAAAGTAGGGATGCCATTTACTAAACGGTTGTAATAAACGGTTCCGCCATCGGCAAAATCAGTGAGTCCATCGCCATTAAAATCCATGAAATAACTGGTGGTGGTGTTTTTTGATATTTGTCGATCATATCCTAAATTAGCTCCCAATTGTCCAAAACCTAAAATTAGATCGACGCCGTAATTATAGGAATAGTTTCTAGAGAATCCAACATTTCCAATATTAATGACGTGGTATGTGTCTGAAAATTGGTTTATACCTGTTGCCCCAAGGTTTTTTCTAAAGTAGACTTTATCTCCTTTGGTGAAAATTTTATCGGGCAAGTTGTCTCCGTCTAAATCTTCTAAGGCAACATAGGTAGAGGTATTGCTCCAGTTGTTTCCTCCTTGTCCGCCTAAAGTATTTTGATTTAAGACTCCAATTCCTGGAATTCCAATTCCTAATCTATAATTAAAACCTCCAGAAATAGAGCGGGAACTTCCTGTAAGAGTGTGAGTTCCTTTGAATTCTTTGAAAGCGGGAAAAGCAGGTGTAATACCGTCATTAGGCACGCTCCAAGTTTGTTCTTCGCCAAAAGGGGTGTAGTTGCCACTAGCATCGCGTACATCGTCGTAATAATCGAGGGAGTTTTTGTAAAACAGATTTCCTTTTGTATCATATACTTCTATTTCTTTTAGTAATGTTTTTTTAAAAGCGCCTTGTTTATAGGTAAGTCCGTAGCTACGAATCATTTGGTCTTTAAATTTGACTTCTATTTTTCGCAATAGTTTGTTAGAGGTTTGCTGAAAACCTAATCGTGCTGCTATTTGTACATCTTCTCTAGTGGGTTCTCCTAAATCTGTATCTTTAATAAAGTGTATGCTGTATGCTCCTTTTTGGTCATTTTTTCCAGTATAATATATATTTTTGATATATAATTCGCCTTCGGATTTTTCGTATTGATAGGCTATCGTATTTCCTTTTAAGTCAATTTGTAAAGTAATTGCCCAATGGCCTATATTGCCATTGGTATCTTGTAAAATAGCGGTGTTATCTATGCCAGCGGGTGTACCGCCATAGTAGGTTGTTGTACCGCTCTTGTCTGTTACTATCCAATAATAGTTGGTAGGGTTATTTCCTTTACGGGTTATTTTTTGGAAAGCACCTTCTTTTCTAGGATAAAACTGTTTATTGGTTTGTCTGTCTGTCCAAGCTTCTCTATGAGCGTTCGGCAAGAGTGCCTCACCTGCTAGGGTATAACTTTCGGTTTCTTTGCTCGCATCGTATCTTGGTGCTCCCCAACGGGTTTCTATGTCTACACTGGGTAGGTTTATTGCCCATCCTAGTCCGGTCCAGCTATGTCCGGCTTCGCTACTGTATTGTAGGGCTAGTGAGGGTTGCATGCCTGTTCTGCCTTTTGGAATTTCTATAGGGAAATTGGTGCTAGTACTTCCGTTTGGATTTGCAGTAGGTGGGGTAATAGGGGTTATGCCTACGGCTGGAGAGGCTGCTTTTAAATCTTTGATACTTGTAGGGGTATAGCCAGAGGTTTCGGGTGATTCGGGTAGTTTTATAATTCCTGCTATAAAATCGGTAAAATGGGTGGTTTTTCCTGTTATTTTAGATTCATGGGTTAGTAATGTGTCTTTAGGAATTTCTTTCCATAGTCTTTTCTTTTCATCAAAAAAGAAGAGGTTTATGTCTTTTTCTGTATATCCTTCTGGAATTAATTTTTTGTCGTAAGGAATTGTAAGTTTTCCAGGTTTTTTGAATTGTATTCCGTGGGGTAATAATCTGTAAGCAAAAGAATTTTGTGTTACATTGACCATTGAAGGGTTTAACGGTGCAATATCTTTTGTATGAAGGGCTTCTATGGAAAATAATGTGTTTTTTTTGATTATATCTTTTTCTAGATGAAAACTAGCATTTGAATTGTTGATGCTTCCTCCATTAATGCCTATTATATGCTCTTTTTTTATGTTTTTATTGTATAAAGGGATGTAATAATCTACAGGGATAAAGTTATTTATAGATATAGGAATTATAGTGTTTGTGTTGTTTTCTTTTTTTACACAGGTTATTTCTTTTTGATTGGTATAGTCTATTTCGGTTTCAAAATGTTGATTAATGGTATTTATTTTTTTGTCATTTATATACAATGTTGTGTTTTTTTCGGGTTGAAATCCGGCAATGTAGAGTTTGTTTCCAAAACGGAATAATTCAAATTTTTGAAGGGTATTTTCGTTTTTGTAGAAGTTTAGTGTAACGTTTTTTATTTTATATTGGTTGTTTTTTATTTCTGGAGCATTAAAGAAAAGTACATTATTTCCTTTTTTTATGATGTTATTGCTTATTTGTTCTTTTTGATGCAACCATTGGTTGTTTTTTGCAATAAAGTTTCCACCGGTACTTTGGGTGTTATTGATGCTTTTAATAATAGATGTTCCGTTTTTATAACCATATAAGTCGTATTCTAAGAATACTGTTTGATCATTAGTAGGCAATTGGGGTATTTGAATATGAAATAAATTATCAAAGGCATCATCTATAATTTGGCTTGTATTAAGGCCTATAATTCCTTCTTTTATATCGGATTTATGTATTAATATCTTAGATGGGATGGTGTTTGAAAATGTTTTTTTATTTGCTATTAAGTTAACTTTTGCAGGTTTATTTATTATTGTTTTCTTGATGTAATTATAATTTGCAGCGAAAACTATGCCAGCAATTAATAGAAAAAATAAGTATATTTTCTTGCTCATTCTAGTAATAGTTTATTTTATTATTATTTTTATTGATTTTTCTTCTTCTGATGTACTTATTTTTGCTATATAAACGCCACTTGTAGGAATATGACCGTTATATATATATTGGGTTTTTCCAGACCATTTTTCTGTTGTTATTAGGGCTCCAGCTGAGTTGTATATATATAGTGTTGCGTTTGTAATAGTATTGAAATTTCCAAAAATTTTAAAATGGCCCTCTTCACTAGGATTGGGTAATGCTATTATTTGATTGTTTTTATTATTATTATTCACCTCTACTTGAAAGTTAGTAACGGTTTCACAGTCATTTTCATGTTTTGTAATTAATTGATAATTGCCTGGATTTGTTAGTATTATGGTGTTGTCATTCGCAATCAATTCTTTATTTAAAAACCATTGAAATTGATAGTTTCCTTTTGGTAAATAATCGTTTGCATTTATGACTATTGGGGTGTCATTTAGGGTAAATGTTTCTTGTAGTTTAGGACTTGTTATGTCTTGATCTGAAATAAATATTTTTTGTTCGTAAATGGTTCCGCGGGCATCAACGACTATATAATTATATTTTCCAGAGTGTATTGCGATGTTTGAAGTGTTGTTGTCATGAATCCATTTTTTAACAACATTATTAGTGTCGTAGTTAATTAACGTTATAGTATAAGGGGCTTTGCCTCCAATAATTGTGTATTTTAAAAACCCATCAGATATTCCGCATTTAGGTTGAGTAATTTTTACTCTAGCAAACATATCTGGCGCCATTTGAAATGTATAAACGATTTTTTTGTTTTTCTTGCTATCCCAATTGTAGTTATTTAGGGTTGTAGTTCCGTCTGAGTTTTCTTCTAATTTTTTATATATTATTTCGTCAGAATCCCATTTTGCTTTTCCTGTAGGATCTATTACTAACCAGGGTTTTGTATCGGGTTGTTTTAAGTTTGTTATTTTTTTTAAATTAAATTGCCATTTTATTTTATGACTATCAATAGTAGAATCAATACACATAAGCCATTTTCTTTCTAGTAATTTAGGCAATCCTTCTTCTTGTTTGAATTTTAATGGTTTGGCATTATCACTCCAAAACAAAAAGCTATTATCAGGAACACTTTCTTTAATAGAACTTAAATCAATGGTTGTTAACTCATCTTCAATATTACGACTGTTGTCTTGGAAAAGGAGTGATGCTTCATCTTTTCCTATGGCTGTTACATGGTTTAAATAGTGTTTGTTTTCAAGAGCGTTCCAAATGATTTTTCCTTTGCTATTTGTGTAATTTTGTAGTTCTTTTTGAGATAAAGAAATACCATATTTTATAGCTAAATAACTTGCGATTTTGTTAATTTCGTTGCTGTTAAGAAATCGGTCATATACAATACATTCACTAATATATCCTTTTAAAGAACGAGCGGGTATTGATAGGTTGTGTTTTGTTTTACCTATAGAGATTTGGTATTTGTTATTATCGCTTAGGTTTGATTTTGTATGTTGATAAAAATGGATAGCTGAGGAGTATTCGGACTTGTTTTTTAATGAATTGTATTTGAAATTAGTGAGGTTGGCTAATCTTTCTGTGGTTGTTAAAGTAATGTTTTTTGATTGATCAGAAATATTCCATAGTATTTGTTCGGTTAAGCTGTCTTTTACTTTATAAACTAAAAAAACAGTTTGATAATTTATTTTTGGTATGTTAAAGGTTAGCGTATCTTGGCTTGCATCAAAAAATATGCTGGGATGATTATTTATTACAACTCCTTCTGTCTTTTTTAACAAAATAGCGTTAGGGTCTAACTGATTTTTTAAAATGAATTTATTTTCATTTTTATCTGCTGTTATCCAGATGTAAGGATTTTTTACTTGTGCGGGACCTTTTTGAGCAAAGTTTTTTATAGATATTATAAGGATAAAAAAGGGTATATATAGTTTCATGCGTGTAGTTTATTTATAATACATAATAGATAGCTTTATTTTAATACGGGATGGGACTGTCTATTTTTTACATTATTTATAGTAATGTTTTTAAATAGTAAGAGTATATACTTTGCTGTAAGAATCATTGAGTTACATTATTGTCTTTTATGATTTGATAAGAAGAACACAATACGGCTAGAAATTATTTGAATCATCAAAATCAAATTTGTATCCTATGTGCAATGAAAAGGCATTGGTTTTATTTTTATTATCCATAAATCGATGCCCATTTTCTTTAGTTTCTAGAGCATCCGTTAAACCCAAATGATATCGAAAACCAAGAACTAGTTTGTTTTGAAATTCATAACCAATACCAAAAATACCTTGAAAATAGTCGGTTCCCTCAAGAGATTCTTTTAATGTTTTCTGGACAATGGGATCTGGAGTAAAGGAGACTCCGTATTTTTGTTCCATTTCAGCTCCATTAGAAGTATAGCTAATATTATTTCTATGAAGATTTAGAGCAACATTAGGGCCTATGCCTAAATAGAATCCTTCATGGATGTAATATTTGAATAAGAATCCTAAATTTAAATTGTGATAGTCAAACTTTATTTGGTAATTTAGTCCTTTGTTGTCGTTGTAATTAAAATCGGTAGCTTGGCGACTGTAAAATATTTCTGGTTGAAAACTTATATTGGCTCGTGGGTATTTCCAATTTAGGAAAAGACCAGCTAGAGCCCCAAATTTGTCTTTTTCGGTCGTGGAAAAATTGGTGTAAATGTTAGGAGGGATTATTGTGTTTTGTATATTATTCATTTTTGAATATACAGCACCTGCGTAAAAGCCGTAACTAATTTCTTTTCCAATTTGACTATGAGTAACTATTGTAAAAAACAAAAGAACTATAAATTTTTTCATGTTGCTTATTTTTTAATATTACCAATTATGTAAACTATACCCTATAGAAAGACCTATGATAGAACTTCTATTGTAATTTTCTATAAATTGAAATGATGCGGTTTTGTTTTTTATAATATCACCTAATCCTAAATAATATCTACCCTCAATATGTAAATCATACGGTAATTCATATCCTAGAGAAAAAGATAAGCTAAAGTCATCACTGCCCAGTAATGCGTCTCTATAAAATTGTCGTTTCGTAGTATCATATCTACCCTCGTACTCATTAGAAGTGTAATTTATATTACTAGGATTTATGTTTTTAGAATAAAACACCCCTGTTCCTGCATTGAAGCCTTTGTAAGGATATATTTTATAAATAGCTCCAATGGTTATAAAAGAATAATCAAAACTTAAAGTATAGTTTTTACCTAAAGCATTGTTGAATGTTAATTTGTCTCCTGTGTTTCTGTAAAGGATTTCACCTTGTAAGGCTACTCTTGTATTGGGTAGTTTAGCATTTACAAAAAAACCGCCTTCTACTCCGTAACTTCCTTTAGAATCTAGGCTAAAATGAGTTAAAGAATTGTCTCTTCCAACAATCATTTCGGGAAGATTACTAACGGATGAATGCACCGCACCTATTTTTAATCCGTATGTAAAAGGTTCTGTATGTTGTGAATAAAATTTATTGAAAAAAAGAAAAATTGTGAGAGATATAGTTTTTTTCATTGTTTTTTTTCAAAAACAAGAAAATTCTATAAAAATCCATTTGTATTTTGAGTATACTGAAATAAATTGTGATTTTAAGCATGCCAAAAAAATCAAATGACAATAAATGAAGACCTTGATTTTTTATAAAAATCATTTGCAAGATCATTAGGTACATTAAAAAGATCGAATAAAAGTTTAAATAATATAAAAAACTCTATTACATTCTACTTAAAGACAGCTGCTTTGATTAATTAGGGGCTTCTAATAAAATAAGGTTGAATGATTGAAAGGGAGTAATACGTAGAATATAATGCCTTTTTTCTTTCTAGAAAATTTTATACATAACCTACTGTTTTTCTTTTCTAAAATTAGAAGCTTATTGGAAAACATTTATTAAATTTGGAGAAAAGCATTGGGTAAGTTTTTGAATTTAATATCAAATCCCTATTTTTGTTAAAACAATTTAAAAAGATAAATACCATAAACTTAATTATGTCAAAAACTGCGATATTAGAATTTGATGGCAATAAATACGAGTTCCCTGTAATGGTGGGTTCTGAAAATGAAGTGGCTATCGATATTGAAAAATTACGCGCCCTAACAGGAGCGATTACTATAGATCCTGGGTATAAGAACTCCGGTTCTTGTACCAGTGAAATTACTTTCTTAGATGGTGAAGAAGGAATCTTAAGATATAGAGGATATGCTATTGAGGATTTAGCTGAAAAAGCCACGTTCTTAGAAGTATCTTATCTAATTATTTTCGGAGAATTACCAACAAAAGCTCAATTAGAAAAATTTGAAAATGATATTCGTAAATATACTTTAGTAAACGAAGAAATGAAAAATATCATTGACGGGTTTCCTAAAACAGCTCACCCAATGGGAGTATTATCATCGTTAACTTCTGCTTTAACCGCTTTTAATCCTAAAGTAGTAAATGTGGAAAATGAAACCGAAATGTATGAGGCAATTTGTAAAACTATGGGGAAATTCCTAGTAATTGCTACATGGACGTATCGTAAAATGATGGGATTCCCATTAAACTACTATGATAACACAAAAGGATATGTGGAAAATTTCATGCGATTAATGTTTGAATTGCCTACAGGACCTTATACCACTAACAAAACAGTTATAGATGCTTTAGATAAACTGTTTACGTTACACGCTGATCATGAACAAAACTGCTCAACTTCTACAGTTAGAATTGTAGGATCTTCACATGCAGGTTTATTTGCTTCCATTTCAGCAGGAGTTTCTGCACTATGGGGGCCTTTACACGGAGGGGCAAACCAAGCTGTACTTGAAATGTTAGAACAGATTCAAAAAGACGGAGGAGATGCTCAAAAAGCATTGGAAAGAGCTAAGGATAAGGAAGATCCTTTCCGTTTAATGGGCTTTGGACATAGGGTGTATAAAAATTTTGACCCTCGCGCAAAAATCATTAAAAAAGCAGCGGATGAAGTATTAGCAGAATTAGGAGTAAACGATCCAATTTTAAATATTGCTAAACAATTAGAAGAAGCGGCTTTAGTAGATCCTTATTTCGTAGATAGAAAATTGTATCCAAATGTAGATTTCTACTCAGGAATAATTTATAGAGCGTTAGGAGTTCCAACCGATATGTTTACCGTATTATTTGCTATTGGTCGTCTTCCAGGATGGATTGCACAATGGAAAGAAATGCGTTTAAATAAAGAACCTATCGGACGTCCGCGTCAAGTATATACGGGGTATCCATTACGACCATTCGTGTCTATAGATAAAAGATAATCCAAATCTAAATAAAATATAAAAAAGCTTCTTCTCTCAAGAGGCTTTTTTTATATTTGCCACCGAAACAGATGAATTGGTTGTTGTAAAATCATATAACAATCACCATCCAATCTAAAAAATTATGAGTAAGTCAATTACTTTTCTAATAAACAAATCAGAAATTGCAGCAGGTACACGCGGAGCTTCTTTAGGACCAGAAGCCATTATCACAACAGCTAGGAAAAAAGAGCGTTATATTTTTGGCGAAAATACTCTCGAAACAATTAAGGATGTAAATTCTTATTTGGATAAGCCAACGAAGTTTCCTTTTGCAAAGCGTATAGACGGTCTACTTTCTGTTTATGAGGAACTAAATACAAAAGTTTCTTCTCTATTACAAAAAAAACAATTCCCTATTATTTTAGCGGCAGATCATGGTTCTGCGGGTGGAACTATAGCGGGTATTAAGTCTGCTTACCCAGATAAAAGAATTGGAGTAATTTGGATTGATGCTCATGCAGATATTCATACGCCTTATACCACGCCTTCAGGGAATATGCACGGAATGCCTTTAGCCTCTGTAATGGATGTTGATAACTTAGAATGTCAAATAAATAAAGTAGATGAAAAAACAATTGATTATTGGAATAGACTAAAAAATGTTGGAGGAGTAACAAAAAAAATTAATCCAGAAGATTTAGTTTATATAGCTGTACGTGATACGGAACCCCAAGAAGAAGCTGTTATCGAAAAGTTAGGTCTAAAATGGTATACAGTACAAGATGTTCGTAATTTGGGGATATGGACCTTGGTAAATAATATTAATACACAATTGCATCAATGTGATATAATCTATATTTCGTTTGATGTTGATTCTATGGATCCTCTCTTGACTTCACATGGTACAGGAACTCCAGTGCCTCACGGAATTACCCCGCAAGAAGCAAAAGATTTATTAGTACACTTAACCTCTAATCCTAAAACAATTTGTGTAGAAGTAGTGGAAGTAAATCCTTGTTTAGATGAGAAAATAAACGCGATGGCAGAAATAGCTCTAGATATAGTAGATTCTATTGTAAATGTGGTAAAAAATAGATAATTAATTTTATAAATATAGAATTCTCTCAATCACTATAAAATGCAATAAGTTTCAGTAGTGTTTGAGGGATTTTTTTTACTAAATAAAATATGCAACAAATAACAAATTCTCTATTAATGGTGCGACCTGTTTCATTTAGAATGAATGAACAAACAGCAGTAAATAATTATTATCAAAAACAAACAGATGCAATCTTGCCAGCAACTATTACAACTAAGGCTCAACAGGAGTTTGATGCTTTAGTTGGCAAACTTCGTCAAGTAGGAGTTCATGTAGTTGTGGTGGAAGATACAACAGATACGGATACACCTGATGCGGTTTTTCCTAATAATTGGATTTCATTTCACGAAAATGGGGATGTAATATTATATCCCATGTTTGCTGAAAATCGTCGTTTAGAACGAAGAGAAGATATTTTAGATATATTGGAAGAAGAAGGTTTTGTTATTCAGGAAATAATGGATTACACACTTGCAGAAGAAGAAGGTGTTTTTTTAGAAGGAACAGGGAGTATGATTTTAGATCGTGTACATCAAAAAGCATACTGTGCTTTATCTCCTCGTGCCGATGAAGAATTATTTATTGAATTTTGTGAGGATTTTGAGTTTACTCCTGTCTTGTTTAATGCCTTTCAAACAGTTAATAAAAAAAGAGAATTGATTTATCATACAAACGTAATGATGGCTATAGGAGAAACTTTTGCAGTTCTTTGCTCAGAATGTATAGATGATAAAACGGAAAAGAAAAATCTAGTAGAAAATCTAAAAAAGGATGGTAAGGAAATTATCTATATTTCCGAAAGTCAAGTAAACGCCTTTGCTGGTAATATGTTACAAGTAAAAGGGAATGATGATAAAACGTATTTAGTCATGAGCGAATCAGCTTATAATTCACTAAATAAAGGACAAATTGAACAAATTGAAAAACATACGACTATTCTATATTCAAATTTAGAAACTATAGAAACCTACGGAGGAGGCAGCGCTCGTTGTATGATGGCTGAGATCTTTTTACCTAAACAGTAAAATGAAACAGTAAAAAATCCCAAGTAAAAAGTTTGGGATTTTTTATATGCCTTTTTTGAATCAAAAACCAGATTAAATAGTATTGTAAAGAAAAAATAAACCGATTATTAGACTGTTGTTATTTTATCTAAAGATTTGATTGCGCACACTTGAATGCAAAGAAAAGCGAATGAAAAAAAGACGGATCGACTCAACTCATCAATTCATTCAAATCTTGTGAAATTTGCTTTTAAATGTAATGCCATTCATTACTTGATAAGATGACTGTTTTCTATGATTTTTAAAATAGCATTTACTATATACTGTACACCTATTGCAATTACAAAAAAACCAACAATTCTTGAGATAGCTACAATGCCTGCTTCTCCAAGAAAACGAACTAGATAATGAGCGCTGTTTAAGACTAAGAAAATAGAAACAGCTACTGCTAAAATAGCACTCATAGCGAGACTCATAGCCATCCAGTTATTGTGTTCTTGATAAAAAGCAATTAATAAGGATATCGAGCCTGGGCCTGCTAACAAAGGCATAGCTAATGGAGTAAGAGCAATGGCGTGTTTTTGTTGTGCCTCATCTTCTACCTTTTTGTTTATCCCTTTACGCTTTTTAACCTTTCCAGATAATAAACCAAAACCAGAATTGGCTATAATCATACCTCCTGCAATTCGTAAGGCTTCTAAACTAATACCAAAAAAGCGCAAGACATATTCGCCTAAAAAATATGATACAATCATAATTATGAATACGTTAATTGCGGTCCATTTAGATGTTTTGGTTAGTTCCTGACGTGTATACCCATTCGTGAGTCCAACAAAAACAGGAATAGCACCAATAGGATTAAGTACAGAAAATAAGGCGGCAAAAATGTAGAAAAATAGATCCATAGTTTTTTTGTAAAATTAAAATTCTAAACTTTTTTAAAAGTAAAGAAAATGTTAAGTTCTGGTTTACTAAGTTTAAAAATAGTAAATTTATTCTTTTAAAAATAGTAAAAATGAAAACTTTAGTTTTAGGGGCTTCTAGTAACCCAGAAAGATATTCGTTTGTAGCCATGAGTAGATTATTACAAAATCAACATGAAGTAATAGCTATAGGTCTAAAAAACGAAAGCGTTTTTGGAATAGAAATTCAGAAAGGATTTCCTGTTTTAGACGATATTCATACGGTTACTTTATATTTGAATCCGCAACGTCAAAAAGAATATTACAAATACGTAATAGAATTAACACCTAAGCGAGTTATTTTTAATCCAGGTACAGAAAATCCAGAGTTTTATGATTTGTTAAAAAAAAATAATATCATCATAGAAGAAGCTTGTACATTGGTGCTTTTAGGAACGAAGCAATATTAAAAAAGAACCCAAAAAGAAAATATTTAAATTTTATTAATTTCGACACAAGGAGAAGTCGTACTATTAATGTTGTTAGACTTCTCCTTGTGATCGAAAATAGGGTTCTTCTTTTTTAAATTTTAGATTTAATAGATGAATTTATTTCAAATTAGTTTTTTATGATTCGTCTAACAGATTTTTTGTTGCCATCTGTAATGTTAACTAGGTAAACTCCGCTTTGAAGAGAAGCCAATTCAATAGTTTCATTAAAAACACCTTCATTGTTGAATTTAAGGGTATAGATGTCCCTTCCGTAGAGATCATTTATTTTAATATCTATTTTTGGTTCAGAAGATGTAAGTTGAATAGTAAACGCATCTTTTGTTGGGTTTGGATACATTGTGAAACTTTCAAATTCTTCTTGTTTTGTATTTAAAGTTTCGTTTGTTCCGAAGTAATACACTCCGTTAAGTCCATTAGGAACATTACCGCTTAAAGTGGTATTGTTGCCAAAACTTCCTAATGTTGTACTAATAGGGGTATTGAGTCCTTCTTTAATGATTTTTAAAGTATTTCTACTATTGCCTGTAATAGTTTCCCACGCGGAAATTTCTGCCTCTGTAAAATAGAATTTGATAGTTTCAGTTCCAGCAGGATTATTTGTAGTTGGTGAAATGGTGAAAGATTTTGCCATTACTTTTTTATTATTATCTACATTAGAACCGTAATTAACAGCAGTAGATCCAGCAGTAGTTTGATCTCTATTTATAAATACATTTGTACAACCATAATTAAAACTAGAATTATTAGACATTAAAAGCATTAGTTTGTTCGTTAAAGTATCAACTGCGTATGTATTTCCTGCTCGGTTTATTGTAGCTTGATATTTTGTGTTTGAGTTAACTACTTGTTGGACAAAATTGGCATCAACAGGAGAAGAAGAATTTATTTCAAAGTCATCCATCATTAATATGTTTTTATTAGTACAGTTATAATGACGTATACTCAAATAAACAGTTTGACCTGCATACGCACTCAAGTCAATGTTTTTATTGAAGATCGTTTTTCCTTTGGTTAAACTTTCTGTAATAATAGGTTGTTGGTTAATTATAGTATTGGGGTCTTTTGATGTCGTTATGTAGACAGAATAATTTTCTTCAAAATCCGTATTATCAATTGAAGCAACTTTGTATTTTAAAATTCCATTATTTGGTAAAACAATAGGAGTGTTAAAAGTGATTAAGTTATCAGGAGTTAAAGGAATATCCGTATAGTTTATTTGAGTCCAAGATCTAGAGCCTAACCATCTTTCCGAAAAACCGATTGATCGACTCGTTGTACTCGAATTAAAAATCTCCCATTTACGATTATCACGATCTAGATCCGTGTTTATAATTATAGGTAATGTACTACCGTCATTATTTTCTAAGAAAGCAATATTAGTCATACTATCGCTTGGCGCATTTTGTGTGTTTTTTAATGTACACGTTAAAATAGAAGGGGAGTCGCTTCCAGCGTAGCTATCTATGATAAGAGCATCTCCTCCATTGTTGTTTACAGTCATTCCTATTTTAATTATTTTGTCATTATCTATTACTCCACCATTATAAAAACGGACAACCATTTGTTGAGGAAGACTACTTCCTGTGTTAAATGTAACAGTTGGAGTTATAATGTCAAAGTCTTTTCCTAACACTGCGTTACTGCCTTGAGTTATAGGTCTAAAAGTAACGATCGTATTGGCAGTCGGAGCTTTTAAAATAGAAACTTTATAGTTTACATCGGTATAGCCACAATTAGCTACTTTATTTACTATTGAGGTAAATTTTTCTTGTGTAAAGTATATTCCTGCTTTTGTTATATTACTAACCAAAGAGTTGTTTAGTACGCCTCTTCGATCCGCTACTTGCATTACAGTTTGAATTCTGTTTTTTTGATCATTAGTAAATGTATCCATACATGAATCTGGAGTGTAATCCATGTAGTTCTGTATCATGTCTACACCTGGGATATTTGTACAAGAATCAGTGTTAGCCGTACAAGAATAGTTGGCAGCCGCAGCCGCAGGTGTGTCCGCGCAAAAATCCTCATTGGTGTAATTATTTGTCAGATCTACTGAAGAGCAGCCATCGTCACCCCATATATGTCTTAAACCTAGCCAATGGCCTATTTCGTGAGTCATGGTTCTTCCTAAATTATAAGTTGGATTGAGGGTAAAAGAGCCATCATTTAACGCGTTTGTTCCAAAAGCGTCAAAACTAGCAACTACACCGTCTGTTGAAGCTAAACCTCCATTCGTTTGCATTCCACTAAGTCCAGAATTACTGGGGAATTGTGCATATCCCAATAAACCGCTCTGACCTCCTTGATTAAGTGGTAATCCTCCAGGTCTGATAGTCCAGATGTTTAGATAACGAGTAGGATCCCAAATGGTATTGGTTTTCATCATTTCTGTGTCAGCTCTTGTTTCCCAGTCAGCTCCTTGGTCATTGTTTTCAATATTGTTCGAATAAGGGGTTATGTTATGTCTAACGATTCCTGTTGTTGGGTTGCCATTAGGATCTTGTTTGGCTAGTACAAAATTTATTTCGGTATCAACGGCTAAACCTGTAGAGTTTCTTCCTCCAGGTGTTGCTGCTAGACGTCTATAGTCTTGATTCATTACTGTAATTTGCGATATGGCCTGAGCATCTGTAATGTTTTCTCCTGTGCCAATAGCATCACCGTTGTGAATGATATGAATGACTACAGGTATAGTATATGTTAATTTTCTATAATTTCCTGCTTTTTTATCCGCTTTAAATTTTTGAATATGAGGGCTAAGGAATTTTTCAAATTCCATCGTAGTCATGCGGTTTGGATATTGTGCCTTTAGTTCCGCTTCATATTCAACAGTTGAACAACGATGGTATTGGAATTTGTCTTTTTCCTGAGAAAAAATAATAACAGAATTCAGGATGAAAAGAGTATTCCAAATGAATTTTTGGGTAATTTTTTTCATTATCTTTTTTTTAACAAAAATATGTAATTTGCGTTGTTTTTTTAGATTTCGCTATAGAAATAAATTAATTATTTTTTTTGTTTGATTTGTGTTTTATCTGGTTGGTTTTCTTGTTATGATTGAAGGGGATTGCGGTTTAGATAAGATCTGTTAATAATGGGCTTTATTTAAATTGTTTTAAGACCAAATTGCGCATTAGAAAATTATTACAGATAAAAATGAGTTTGAATCTAAAAAAAGACTCAACTTTTTGTTCTCAATGTAGTAAAATTACAGCTCCAGTGAAAAAAAACCGTATATTTTATCTTCTTTTACCTTTTTATCTTCACCATAAAATTTAACGGATAATCTGGGGTAAGTAGGTTTTTATTAAACTTAATCGTGGGAAGGATTTGAAAAAAAGGAATAGATAGAGTTTTAAATGTTAAATTAGCTTTCAGAGAATCGGATATAGGAAGATTATTTTCGATGGATATTTGGTGTTTTAGCAACCCTCAAAGGCTGTTCAAAAAAATAGGACAGCCTCTGTGAATTAAAATATATCTTTTCTAAAAACGTGTGCTATTTGTTGTAGGCTTACTGATAAATAATAAGCCAATGAAAGTAATTAATCCATTAAAAATGATTAATTCTTCAGCTATGGTGTAGCCATCAAACCATTCAGCAGAATGGGCTGATAAGAAATAACAAAGAATGGGCGAAATTAGACATATAAAAGGAACTAATTTATCTCGAACTGTTTTGGTTTTCATGAATAAACCAAATCCGTATAATCCTAATAAAGGACCGTAAGTGTATGAAGCAATTTTGAAAATCATTTTTACAACGGAAGCATCGTTTACAGTATTAAAAAAAACAATGACTAAAAATATTAATCCAGAAAAAACTAAATGAACAGTATGTCGTGTTTTTTTTAGTTTCGTATCGTTATTAAAATTTTTATCGTTGTTTTCTGATTGCTTTTTCTCCATTCCTAAAAAATCAATGCAAAATGATGTGGTTAAAGCAGTAAGTGCTGAATCAGTAGTAGCAAAGGTGGCCGCTGTAAGACCTAATAAAAATACAATTGCAGGAACTAATCCTAATGATTTCAAAGCTATTTCAGGAAACAAGAAGTCTGTTCGAACTACGTTATCAACCATAGGAACAGCAATGCCATTTTTTTCTGCATACATATATAGTAATGCTCCTACACTTAAGAAAAAAAGGTTAATGATTACAAATATTCCTGTAAATGTAAACATATTTTTTTGAGCTTCTTTTATGTTTGGACAACTCAAATTTTTTTGCATCAAGTCTTGGTCAAGACCTACCATAGCAATAGTTACAAAAATTCCTCCTAAAAGTTGTTTCCAGAAATAATTACCCTTTAAATAATCGTCAAAGAAAAATATTTGGGAATAGGAACTGTTTTTTACTTTTTCAAAAGCTTGTAATGGAGATAAATCTAAACTTTGACAAATAAAATAGATCGTAAGAAAAACAGAGGATACTAAGAAAAAGGTTTGTAAGGTATCAGTAATAATAATAGTTTTAAGGCCTCCTTTATAAGTGTACGCAAAAATTAAAAATAAAGATAGGAATACGGTAATCGTAAAGGGTATTTCATAATAATCGAAAACATATCGTTGTAAAACTATGACTACAAGATAAAGACGAAAGGCAGAACCAATGGTACGACTGATTAAAAAGATAGACGCTGCTGTTAAATAACTAATTTTACCTAAACGTTGTTCAATATAACCATAAATAGAAGTTAAATTCATTCTATAGTATAGAGGCAATAATACCGTAGCTACAATAAAAAATCCTAAAGCATTACCTATTACAAATTGAAAATATTTAAATTGTAATTCGGTGTTGCCAACTTCTCCAGGTACAGAAATGAAAGTTACACCTGATAATGCAGTTCCTATCATACCAAATGCAACCAAATACCATTTAGAATTTTTATTCGCTTTAAAAAAGGCATCATTACCACTGTCGTTTTTACTCATAAAATGGGAAATAAAAAACAAAATCCCAAAGTAGATAATGATTAAGGAAAGAATTGCAAATGGAGTCATAGGTCAAATGAATAATTTTAGTTTTGTATTGCAAGATAGAAAAAACTTGATTAATGTCCGAAAAAGTAACTTTTTTTAAAAAAAAAATACAAGAACGTATGAATGATTTTTTATTTATAACAAAAAAACAATAGATATTTTTTTTTGAATTTGTAGAACTTTTTCATTTCGTTTTTTTTGTTAAAACTTCTACATACATTTGTACTGTAAATAATAATTTTTAAAATGAAAAAAATATATAAAGGAATCATTGCAATGTTATTCCTATATACAGGAGTTGTTTATTCAAATAACGATCTGAAGTATGGACTTTTGATGAAGTTCTTTTTTAATGGAGCTACTTACACTACAACAGAGGGAAGTTCGATTACATTTATGAAAAAAGGAACCGATAAATATGAAGTTTCAGGTTTGTCAGGTTGTCAATTTAAAGTAAAAGATCTAGTTTTAGAATTAATAGAAGAAGTAGGGGGTAAAAAAAAATATAGCTTTTCAAAATGTAAAATAGATTTTTTAGGAGGGACTATAAATAACGAATTTGCAGAATTGAGCTACTTGTTTAAAAAGGGAGGAGTTATTTATATGGATCAAGTTGGAGATTTAGAAATTATTTATGATGGTGTAGAAGGAGAGAGAAAAATAAAGTTTAAAAAGAAATAACTTTTTAATTCTTTTTAAACTTTATTTTTTAAGTCCAAATATGAAAGTGTTTGGATTTTTCTTTTTTTAAAGCGTAATTTTGCCCTATGGATTTTTCTTCAAAAATATTAGAAAATGCGGTAGAAGAGATTGCGCAATTGCCAGGAATTGGTAAAAGAACAGCACTGCGTTTAGTCTTACATTTATTAAAACAACCTACAGAACAAACGATCTTTTTGACAGACGCATTACTGAAAATGAGAAATGAAATTAAGTTTTGTACGTCCTGTCATAATATTTCAGATGTAGACCTCTGTGAGATTTGTTCTAATGATAATAGAAACCAAACTTTAGTTTGTGTAGTAGAAGATGTAAGAGATGTAATGGCTATTGAAAATACAGGACAATATCGCGGAGTGTATCATGTATTAGGAGGTAAAATTTCACCCATAGAAGGAATAGGACCAAGTCAATTAAAGATTAATTCTTTAGTTGAAAAAGTAAAGTCAGGAAGTGTTAAAGAAGTTATATTTGCTTTAAGTTCTACCATGGAAGGAGATACCACCAATTTTTATATTTATAGACAAATTAAAGATTGTTCCTTAATTGTTTCGTCATTAGCAAGAGGTATTTCTGTAGGAGATGAGTTAGAGTACGCAGATGAAATTACCTTGGGACGAAGTATTTTAAATAGAATTCCTTTTGAAAATTCATTAAGAACCCCTTAAAAATTAAATTTTTAAAGGGTTTCTATTTACAAAATGAAAAACTATATTTGTTTCTTAAAAATCGGTACGATATGATACCTTAAAAATTTAAAAATAAAGTATAACGGTTTAATATTAGTTACTCTATAGATTAGCTAATGTTGAGCGTATGATTATGTTATTGTTGAATATAAATACAAACAGATGTTATAAATACTCAAATGAATAAACTAACTGCGTATCTATTAATTTTTATTTTATTTATCGTTTCCTCTTGTATATCCAATAAAGACGTAATCTACCTGCAAGGAGAAAAGAAAGTTGATGCTTTAGAACAGGTAAAACTCAATCCATATCGACTTCAAATTTCGGATGTGCTTTCTATTAAAATAAAAGCGTTGGATTCAAAATTAGTAGAAATGTTTAATATCTCTAACACGCAAGGAGGAACCTCAGTAGAGGATTTATATTTTGAGGGATATCCAATAAATGATCACGGGTATATTAGAATACCTGTATTAGGAGACTTGCAAGTAGTTGGTTTAACTATAGAAGAATTAAGAGTTAAGATAGAAAAACAACTTTTATTAGAGTATTTCCATAAAGAAGCAGATATTTTTGTAGTAGTAAAATTAGGAGGCTTTCGTTATACAATTAATGGAGAAATAAAATCACCAGGAACAAAAACATTGTTACAAGAAAAACTCACAATTTTAGAGGCAATAGCTAATAGTGGTGATATCCTTATAACAGGCGATAAAAAAGAGGTCATGCTAATTCGTCAACACCCTCAAGGAACCGAAATCCATACACTCGATTTAACGAGTATTGATTTGTTAAAATCCCCTTATTATTATATTCAACCGAATGATTATATTTATATAAAACCTATTAAGCAAAAAAATTGGGGATTGGGGACGAATGCTTTGCAATCATTTACTACAATTGTTAGTGCATTGTCATTAGTACTTACTACCTTTTTATTAGTCAAAAATATTAAGTAATGTTAGATATTAAAGATTTTAACTTTTTGGAATCTCAAAGCACTTTTGATATTAAATCTTTTTTTAATAGAGTTTTAGGGTATTGGTATTGGTTTGTAATTACTTTATTAATTACTTTTTTCATAGCCTATCAAATAAATATTAGAAAAGAGAAAATTTACAGTATGTCTACCACTGTAGCTTACAAAGAAGAAAGTAATCCTTTCTTTACTTCTAATACAAGTTTGGTTTTTAATTGGGGAGGAACCTCGGATCAGGTGCAAACATTAATAAGTACCTTAAGATCAAGATCGCACAATGAAAAAGTAGTTAAAGAATTACGCTTTTATATCCAGTATTTACAAGAAGGGAAGTATAATTTAGAAGATGTATATGGAATGACCCCTTTTGTTGTTGATATTAATGAAAATTACCCTCAATTACTAGGGAAATACTTAACCGTACAATTTGTTACTAAAGAAGAATTTGTTCTGTCAACCCAATTTGATGAAAATAATGCGTCTTTGTATAATTATTCAAAGGATGAGTTAACCACAATACCCGTAACTAAGGGAACATTTTCGAAAAAGTATAGAATAGGAGAACCTATTATTTTGCCTTTTTTAAATCTGAAATTAAAATGGACTAAAAATCCAGGTTTCTATGAGGGAGCAAAATACATAATTGCGTTTGCTGATTTTAATAGTATAGTAGCTACCTATCAAGGAGTAGAAGTTGAAAATGATTCAAAAACATCAGCCATCGTTAGATTAAGTATGCAAGGAACCAATAAACCAAGATTGGTAGATTATCTTAATGGAACGGTAAAGTATTTGATTAAGAGTCATTTGTTGGCTAAAAATCAATTTGCTCAAAACACTATTGATTTCATAGATAGCACTTTAGTAGCTATGGAAAGAGATTTGAAGAACACAGAAAATGAATTAAAGACCTTCTCTAAAGGGAAAAATATTTTCGAATTAGAAGAAGGAGGAATAAAGTATTCCGATAAATTAACAGAATATGACGTAGAAAAAGAATTATTAGATAGAAAGTATAGCTATTATAATTCATTAAAAACATATTTAATTAAAAATTCTGACTTTTCTAAACTACCAGCTCCTTCTGTTGCAGGTATTGATGATCCTAATATAGTTACTAATGTTGGCAAATTAACCCAATTATCAGCTGAGCGCGCAGAACTATCCTATACTCTAAAAAACGATAAAAAATTTAAAGATTTCGATGCTCAAATGGAAGCTTTAAAAGCCGTTTTGTTAGAAAATATAGAATCTGCTAAACGATCAATGAACTTTGATTTACTTGCTGTAAACAAAAAAATAGAAATGGCAGAATATCAAATCAGAAAATTGCCAGAACAACAGCAAGAATTAGTAAAAATCAATCGGAAATATGATTTAAATAAAAATATTTATAATTCTTTTTTAGAAAAACGAAGTGAGGCTAATATTGTAAAAGCAGCAAATCTTTCAGATATCCAATTTATTGATCCAGCTAAAGATGTAGGAGGAGGATTGATAGGACCTAAAACAAGTACAAATTATGTTTTAGCATTTTTTATAGGCGTTTTATTGCCTTTAGGTATAATTTTTGGTTTAACTGTTTTAGATAATTCAATTAATAAAGTAGATGATATTGAAAGATTAACCCAAATACCCGTTTTAGGTGTTGTTGGAATCAAATATATGCAGTCTAATCTAGCTGTTTTCGAAAAGCCAAAATCTCCATTAGCGGAAAGTTTTAGAGCAATACGATCATCCTTACAATTCTTGTATAAAAAACAAACCCAAAAAGGAACCAAGGTCTTGATGATTACTTCTTCAGTTGGAGGAGAAGGAAAAACATTTTGTTCTCTTAATATAGCCTCTGTATTTGCATTAAGTGAAAAGAAAACAGTAGTGGTTGGACTTGATTTGAGAAAACCTAAGTTATTTCAAGATTTTGATTTTACAAATACTGAAGGAGTTGTTAATTACTTAATTGGACAAAAAAGTTTAAATGAAATAATAAAACCGACACATATACCTTATTTAGATTTAATAAGTTCAGGGCCTATACCGCCTAATCCATCGGAATTAATTCTTAGTGAAGGTATGGAAAATTTAATAAATGAATTAAAAATACATTATGATTATATCATATTAGATACGCCCCCAATTGGGTTAGTAGCGGACGCCTTAGAATTAACTCCTTTTTGTGACGCATCCATTTACGTGGTGAGGCAAGGAGTAACTAAAAAAGAAATGTTACGCATTGTAAATGAAAAACACAAATCAGGAGTGCTAAAAAATATAAGCATAGTATTTAATGGATACCAGAATAAATCAAAATACGGATATAGTTATGGAGATGGGTACGGGTACGGGTACGGGGCGTACGGAAGTGGGTACTTAGAAGTAGATAAAAAGATATCGGTTGTAAAAATAATTATAAATAAAATCATTAATATTTTTAAAAAATCTTAACATGAAGATTGTAATTACTGGTTGTGCAGGTTTTATAGGCTCTAATCTAACAGAGCATTTTTTAAATAAAGGTTATCAGATAGTTGGTTTGGATAATTTGGCAACAGGGCATTTGAAGAATATTCAGCACCTGATGTTAGATGATAATTTTGAATTCGTTAAAGGCGATATCAGAGATATTGAAATGTGTAAAAAAGTA
This sequence comes from Flavobacterium columnare, assembly GCF_014844295.1. Lineage (NCBI taxonomy): Bacteria > Pseudomonadati > Bacteroidota > Flavobacteriia > Flavobacteriales > Flavobacteriaceae > Flavobacterium > Flavobacterium columnare. The sequence goes on along the minus strand of NZ_CP054494.1, from coordinate 817,412 downwards.
TGCGATGGCGCTGATTATGTATTACACCAAGCAGCTTTAGGATCTGTTCCTCGCTCTATAAAGGATCCCTTAACATCTAACGATGTAAATGTGAATGGCTTTTTAAATATGTTATGGGCTGCTAAGGAAGCAGGTGTAAAACGTTTTGTTTACGCAGCAAGTTCATCTACTTACGGAGATTCGGAAAGTTTACCAAAAATCGAAGAAGTTATAGGGAAACCATTATCACCGTATGCCATTACAAAATATGTAAATGAACTTTATGCCGATATTTTTGGAAAAATCTACGGGATAGAAACAATAGGTTTACGTTATTTTAATGTATTTGGGAGAAAACAAGACCCAAATGGAGCTTATGCCGCTGTGATACCTAAATTTGTAATGCAATTTATGAAGTATGAAAGTCCTGTGGTAAATGGAGACGGTAATTATTCTAGAGATTTTACCTATATAGACAATGTAATTCAAATGAATGAACTGGCTATGTTAACTCAAGATTCTAGAGCCATAAATACAGTTTTTAATACAGCGTTTGGAGAAAGAACAACATTGAATGACATGATTCATATCTTAAAGGAAGAATTGACAAAAAAAGATCCTAAAATTGCAGATGTAAAGATTGTTTATGGACCTACTAGAGCAGGTGATATACCACACTCTTTAGCATCTATAGATAGGGCAAAAAAGATTTTAGAGTATTGTCCTTTATATTCTTTAAGAGAAGGGCTGGCAGAAGCGGTGAATTGGTATTATAATAATTTAAAATAAATAGCATAAAAAATGAAGATTGGAGTAATAGGATTAGGTTATGTCGGATTACCATTAGCTAGATTGTTAGCTACTAAATATAATGTAGTGGGTTTTGATATAAATGAAATGCGTGTAAACGATTTAAATAAGGGAAAAGATTCTACTTTAGAATTGAACTCTGAACTTTTAAAATCGGTGCTAAAAACTGAGAATAATGATGATTTGGGGCTTTTTTGTGCGTCAGAAATGAAAGAAATAGCTAATTGTAATTACTATATCGTGACTGTGCCAACACCTGTTGATAAACACAATAAGCCCGACTTAGCCCCTTTGTACAAGGCAAGTGAAACAGTAGGGAAAGTATTGAAAAAAGGAGATGTAGTTATCTATGAATCTACTGTTTACCCAGGAGCTACTGAAGAAGAATGTGTTCCTGTTTTAGAAAAAATAAGCAACCTCAAATTTAATGTTGATTTTTTTGTGGGCTATTCCCCAGAGCGAATCAATCCAGGTGATAAAGAACATACGGTAGAAAAGATATTAAAAGTAACCTCAGGATCTACACCTGAAATAGGGCAAAAGGTAGATGCACTTTATAGCTCCGTTATTACAGCAGGTACACATTTAGCTCCTACTATTAAAGTAGCTGAAGCGGCTAAGGTCATAGAAAATTCACAACGGGATATCAATATAGCCTTCGTAAATGAATTGGCTAAGATCTTTAATTTGTTAAATATTGATACACAAGCTGTGCTTGAAGCCGCAGCAACAAAATGGAACTTTTTGTCTTTTAAGCCCGGTTTGGTTGGAGGGCATTGTATAGGAGTAGATCCTTATTATTTAGCTCAAAAAGCACAAGAAAAAGGATACCACCCAGAAATAATTTTAGCAGGACGGCGTTTGAATGATAGTATGGGAGAATATGTAGCATCGCAAGTAGTTAAATTAATGATAAAAAAAGGAATTTCAGTCAATGGATCTAAAGTTTTGATGCTTGGAATTACATTTAAAGAAAACTGCCCTGATGTTCGTAATACAAAGATTGTAGATATGATTGCTGCTTTAAAAGATTATGGAATAGAAGTGGTTATTTATGATCCTTGGGTTAGTATTGAAGAAGTTAAGGACGAGTATAATTTAAAAGCATTAACAGAATTGCCTTCTGATAGATTTGATGGAATCGTTTTAGGAGTAGCTCATCACCAATTTTTAAATCTGGATTTTGCTAGTTTGCAAAAAGAAAAATCAATTATTTATGATGTAAAAGGAATATTACATTGTAAAGTGGATGGAAAATTGTAGTTTTGTACTCTCATAAAAAAGAAGGATGAAAGTTAATAATATTTGCTGCATAGGAGCAGGATATGTTGGAGGGCCTACTATGGCCGTAATTGCACAGAAATGCCCTAATGTAAAAGTAACAGTTGTTGATTTAAATGAAGAAAGAATTGCAGCGTGGAATAGTTCAGAACTTTCAAAGTTGCCCGTATATGAACCTGGATTAGATAAAGTGGTAGCGGAGGCTAGAGGTAAAAATCTGTTTTTTTCTACAGAAGTAGATAGAGCTATTGATGAGGCCGACCTGATTTTTATATCGGTAAACACCCCAACCAAAACCTATGGTGCTGGTAAGGGGATGGCAGCTGATTTAAAATATATTGAACTTTGCGCACGTCAGATTGCACGTGTAGCAAAGACAGACAAGATTGTGGTTGAAAAATCAACGCTTCCAGTGAGAACGGCTGAAGCTTTAAAAAGTATTTTAGATAACACTGGAAATGGAGTTAAATTTCAAATTTTGTCGAATCCTGAATTTTTAGCAGAAGGAACCGCTGTGCAAGATTTGCATAGCCCAGACAGAGTTTTGATAGGTGGTGCCGAAAAAGAAGCTGTTGATGCTCTAGTTGATATCTATGCGAATTGGGTTGATAGAAGTAAAATTCTAACAACCAATGTATGGTCATCAGAGCTGTCTAAACTTACTGCAAACGCTTTTTTAGCTCAAAGAGTCTCCTCTATTAATGCCATTTCTGAATTGTGTGAAAAAACTGGAGCCGATGTTAATGAAGTGGCTAGAGCCATTGGAATGGATACTCGTATTGGAGCTAAGTTTTTAAAAGCATCTGTGGGCTTTGGAGGATCGTGTTTTCAGAAAGATATTCTCAATTTAGTTTATATCGCAAAATCATACGGTTTAAATGAAGTGGCTGATTATTGGGAGCAAGTGATTATCCTGAATGATCATCAAAAACATCGTTTTGCAAAAAATATAGTAAAAACACTTTATAATACCGTTTCAGGAAAAAAAATAGCAATGCTAGGTTGGGCTTTCAAAAAAGACACCAATGATACGCGTGAATCTGCTGCCATTGATATAGCTAAGGACTTAGTAATGGAACAAGCAAATGTGGTGGTTTATGATCCTAAGGTTTCAGAAAAGCAAATTTTTATAGATATGGGGCAAAAGTCAGAAGAATTACAGGTTGTAACAAATCCCTATTCTGCATGTGAAAATGCACATGCTATTGCGATTCTTACAGAATGGGACGAGTTTAAAAACTACGATTGGCAAAAAATCTATGATAATATGTTAAAACCAGCTTTTGTTTTTGATGGTAGAAATATATTGGATCGAAAAAAAATGCAAGAAATTGGGTTTGTATATACTGCCGTAGGTTCTTCTAACGAATAATTAAAAAAGGATGAAAAAAAATATTTTAATTACTGGAGGTGCTGGATTTATTGGTTCACATGTAGTAAGACAATTTGTTACAAAATACCCAGAGTATTCCATCTTCAACTTAGATGCATTGACCTATGCAGGTAACTTAGAAAATATTAAGGATATCGAAAACTATCCTAATTATACTTTTTTGAAAGGTGATATAGTAGATGAAAACTATATCAACGAAATTTTTGCTAAATATCAATTTGATGGTGTTTTGCATTTGGCGGCTGAATCGCATGTGGATCGTTCGATAACTGATCCATTAGCGTTTGTAAAAACCAATGTGATTGGAACCATGAATTTGTTAAATGCAGCCAAAAATCTTTGGAAAGATAATTTCGAGGGTAAACGCTTCTATCATATTTCTACCGATGAGGTATATGGCTCATTAGGTGATACAGGTTTGTTTACTGAAACCACTTCGTACGACCCTAATTCACCGTATTCAGCTTCAAAAGCAAGTTCGGATCATTTTGTACGTGCGTATGGGGAAACTTACGGATTACCGTATGTATTGACGAATTGTTCAAATAATTACGGACCTTATCATTTTCCAGAAAAATTAATTCCTCTTTTCATTAACAATATCATACATAAAAAACCACTTCCTGTTTATGGAGATGGAAATTACACTCGCGATTGGTTGTTTGTAAAAGACCACGCAGTAGCCATTGATTTAGTATTCCACGAAGGTAAAAATCATGAAACGTATAATATAGGAGGGTTTAACGAATGGAAAAATATCGATTTGGTTAAACTATTGTGTGTAAGAATGGATGAAAAGTTAGGTAGAAACGAAGGCGAGTCCTCTCAATTGATTACCTACGTCAAAGACCGTCCTGGTCACGATTTGCGCTATGCTATCGATGCTACTAAAATTAATAAAGAGTTAGGATGGAAACCCTCTGTTACTTTTGAAGAAGGATTAGAACAAACCATTAACTGGTATTTAGAAAATACGGAGTGGTTAAATAACGTAACCTCAGGAGAATACGTAAACTATTACAAAAAACAATATCAATAAATAAACACGATTTTAGACTTATAAGAATTGAAAAATTCTAAATTCTAGATTCTAAATTCTAGATTCTAAATTTCTATGAAAGGAATTATATTAGCAGGAGGTTCAGGAACAAGATTGCACCCACTTACACAAGTGGTTTCAAAGCAATTGTTGCCCATATATGATAAACCAATGATTTATTACCCTTTGTCGGTTTTAATGCTTGCGGGGATAAAAGAGGTTTTAATTATTTCGACACCTCATGATTTGCCAAACTTTAAAAGATTATTTGGCGATGGCAGTCAATTAGGAATGCAATTATCTTATGTTGAACAACCCTCACCAGACGGATTAGCACAAGCCTTTATCCTTGGTGAAGAATTTATTGGTGACGGTGATGTGTGTTTGATTTTAGGGGATAATATTTTCTACGGAGCAGGATTGCAAAATTTATTGAATAGTGCGGTTAATACCGTAAAAGAAAAGAATGAAGCAACTGTTTTTGGCTATTATGTAGATGACCCAGAGCGTTATGGTGTTGCCGAATTTGACGAAAATGGTAAAGTGTTATCAATAGAAGAGAAACCTTTAGATCCAAAATCAAATTTTGCCGTGGTTGGTTTGTATTTTTATCCGAATTCAGTAGTAGAAATAGCTAAGAATGTTAAGCCTTCGCATCGCGGTGAATTAGAAATAACAACTGTTAATCAAACGTATTTAGAACAAGGCGCATTGAACTTGCAGTTAATGGGACGTGGTTTCGCTTGGTTAGATACGGGTACTCATGAATCATTAACCGAAGCGACTGAATTTGTTAAGGCGGTTGAGAAGCGTACAGGTTTAAAAATTGCTTGTATTGAAGAAGTAGCCTATCGTAAAGGGTTTATTTCTAAAGAAGAGTTTAATAAATGTGCAGAAGGACTTGGGAAAAGTAGTTATGCAGAGTATTTGAGAAAACTAACCCTGTGATTTATAAAGAAAAATTAAATTTTGTAAAAGATTTTTTAAGTCATTCATTGAAGTTATTGAGTTCTGGTTTACTAACGTCTATAGGATTTATAGTTTTGGCTTCTGGTGGATTGAACTTTATAAAATCGGATATAGCTTTACAAGTTATACTTTTTGCCCAATATCAAATGATTGGTTTGACCGTTTGTAAGTTCGGTGTTGATAATCAGTTGTATGCTAGTTTTTTAGTTGATGCTTCAAAGAAATATGATCCCTTATGTTATATGAAAAATAATGGGTTGTATTTAGCTTTGTTTTTTTCATTGATAATTTATTTTTTAGAAAAAGATTTGTTAGATTCCTTTTTAGTTTTTTTATTGCTAATATTAGATGTGATTTCAATACTTATAATTGTTCAATTGGGAGCCAGAAGATTATTCGAACAAGTTTTTTTATCTAATTTTTTATCATATCCATTGTTTTTTATTGTATTTCTTATACTTGAATTTTTTATGAATCTTAATAAAAGTGAATTTATATTGATTTTCTTATTATGTTCCTTTATTAGATTTTTGATCACTTTCAAATTTTATAATCAAATTGTTGCTATTGAATTAAATCCTAAACTTGAATTTAAGTTGGGGATTCAGCAATTACTGAATTATATATTATTTAAATATGATCAAATAATATTTTCATTAGGAACTGTTTCTATGATATGGTTCGGGTATAATAGTGATGAATTACAAAAATATCTTTTTTTGACAAGATTTCCAGAATTAATATCAGGTGTACTAGTTTCTTTAGTTTTTTTATATGGTTCAGAAATGGTTGTTACTAAAAGGGAAGATTTTTTGAATCATATAAATAAAAATAGATTAGCCATAATTTTTTATCTTTTTTTGCTGGCTCTATTTTTTTTTGTGTACTTATTTTTTTGGAAAGGGAATTCAATAATAACTTACTATGATGTATTACCTTATTTTTTAATTTCGGTAATGATTATTTTTGTTAATATGATTACTCTGGGAATGTTGAAAGTTAAAAAAGTTAACAATCTGAATTTTAATCTATTTTTGAGTATTTTTTTGAGTATTATATTTCAAATTTTATTAATGTTCTTAGAAATAAAATCTATTGTTTTGTGGAGTGTTCCTTTGCAAATGTTATTTTTTATTGTTTTAATTTTATTTAAAAAAAAATGATGAGAAGAGATTTGAAATTTTTAATATATGTGCCCTCTTTCTATGGATTTATAACATTTACTTTTTTTTATATTTCTTATATATTGGGTATAATAGAATATAATGAGTGTAATAATTATTCTCATTTTATATTTATTATAAGTGCTTTGTTTTTTTTTGTATCAAGTTTTCTTTATTTAAAATTGTACAAAAATAGAATTGTTAATGATTTTAATTTTTATTCTTCTTTACAATACTTAGATATAAATAAAATTAAGAGATTTATTTTTGTTTTTTATAGCTTAGGAAATATTGGATTCATTATGTATTTGGTCAAATTAATTTCTTATTTTGGAGGAGTTAGTTTTTTTCTTGGAATGATTTTTTCAGATGATTCTAAACAAATTAGAATTGAAGGGGATAATTTTTCGGATTCAATAGGAATTCAGCTTAGTTATTTTTCATGGTTAGCGGTTTCTATTTCTTTATGTGTTATAAAAGAAATGAAAAGTAAAAAAATATATTATCTTTTTATTTTGATTACATTTTTTGAAAATTTACTCTTTATTGATAGGACGAGACCTATATGGATTATTTTTACTTCATTGATTGCTATACTTCCATTTGTTTATCATAAGATTAATAATTTTAAAATTATATTTTACTCTTTATTTTTTATGATAGTGGTGTATGGTCTCTTTTCTGCAATAGCAATTTTGGCAGGTAAAGATACTGATGAAAAAATGTATAAAGGATGGAATATTTCTCCATCAGCTCAGAGTTTTGTATACTATGGGACTTCATCTTTTGCTTATTTTAATCACATCATAGAGAACGAAAATATAGATGAGCTAAATATAGATAGAACAATGTATCCTTTGTTGAAAATTACAAATTCATTAGGATTAACAGAAGAGCCAAGTTCTTTAATTAACGAGTTTTATTTTATTCCTTCACCTACTAATGTAGGAACTTTTTTAGAACCTTTTTATAGAGATGGAGGTTTTCTATATGTAATGTTTGCCATTTTTTTACACTCCTTTTTATTGAATAGCTTAGGACTCTTTTTTTTGAGAGGGGCAAATCCTTTTGGTTTATATGCTTATTCAAATGTTTGTTATGTTAATTTAATGGCTTTTTTTACCCCTAAAATAAATAATTTTCCAATCTGGTTATTTTTAATGATTGGTGTATATTTTATGATAAGTACAAAAAAAAAATATAAGTTTAAATAATATTCATGGAGTTTATTTTTTTTACAAAATATGATGAGTCGGGACCTAGTAGTCGGTATAGGATATATCAATATATAAAACATTATGAGGCTGAAGGAATAATTTGTAAAGTCTATCCTTTATTTGATAAGAAATATTTCACTGTAAGGGGAGGAGGAAAAGTTGTTTATGTTCTGAAAAGATATTTCCTTAGATTAGTTCAGTTATTCAAGATTATGCAAATTAAAAATGTATATATTGAATATGAATTATTTCCATATTTCTTTCCTTTTTTTGAGGCTTTATTACACCTTTTTGGAATTAAGTATATTGTTGATTTTGATGATGCGATTTTTCATAATTATGATTCACATTCTAATATAATAATAAGATTTTTATTTAGAGATAAAATAAAAAAAGTTATTAAAAACGCTAAAAAGGTAATTACAGGTAGTCCATATTTGACATATTATGCAAAGAAAAATAATATATGTGTAGAAGAAATTCCAACTTCTGTTAGTTGTATTAAATATCCTAAACCAAATTTAAAAATTAAAAATGATAATTTTATTGTGGGCTGGATTGGATCAAAGTCTACTAGTATTAATTTAATAGACTTAGTTCAGGTTTTTAAAAATATTGATGATATTGGTTATTGTTTATATTTAGTTGGGTTTGATGTTGATTTGGAATATAAGTTGAAAGGAATTAATTATAAAATTATACCTTGGTCTGCTGATACGGAAGTATACTGGATAAATAAATTTGATGTTGGTATAATGCCTCTTGTTGATAATTTTTTCAATAAGGGAAAATGTGGGTTTAAACTAATTCAATATATGGCTTGTGGTAAGCCAACAATTTCTACGCCTCTAGAAGCTAATGTTAAAATTAATAGAAATAAAAAAAATCTTCATGCTAGTTCTAGCTCTGATTGGGAGATTGAAATTAGAAAAGTTTTTGAAAACAGGGAAGTTTTTAATCGAGTAGGAATGGATAATTATAATTGTTTTTTTGATTTTTATTGTGTTGAAAACAATAAAAATCAATACATATCTATTTTGAAAAAACTATAAAGATATCAGTTATGTGCGGAATAAATGGTTTTGTAATACAATCGATAAATGAACAAGCAGCTATGAATAACTTAGAGCGTATGAATGCTCTTATACATCATAGAGGACCTGATCAAAATGGTTTTTTTGTTAAGTCTTTAGAAAATTGTATCCTTGGTTTTGCCATGCAACGATTGTCAATTATCGACTTGTCATCAGGTAAGCAGCCTATATATAGTACAGATGGTAATTATACTATTGTGTTTAATGGCGAAATTTATAATTATCGTGTACTAAAACAGCAACTCTTAGATTTAGGGTATCAGTTTCAGACCAAATCAGATACCGAAGTTATTTTGAACCTATATATTCACTACGGTGTGGATGCTTTCAGTATGCTTGATGGTATGTTTGCTTTTAGTATTTACGATAAAATCAAAAATAAAATATTTATAGCTAGAGATTATTTTGGGGAGAAACCATTATATTATTCACAAACAGATGAAGGTGTTTATTGGGGGAGTGAATTGAAATCAATAGTAAATCAATTATCTCGTAAACCTGAAATTTCAAAGCATGGATTAAATCTTTATTTTCAACTGACTTATATACCTGCCCCTTTTACTATTTATGAAAGGATTTCTAAATTAGAAGCTAATAACTATTTGGAAATTAATTTGAATAATATAAGTTTTTCCATTCACACGATCAAAGAGTCAGTGTATGAAAATTATAGAAAACTATCAAAGTCCGATGCGGTTAAGGTAAATCACGATTTGGTTCAAGAATCCGTTTTAAGTCGTTCTGAGTCAGAAGTTCCTTTGGGAACATTTTTGTCAGGAGGGGTTGATTCTTCAATTGTTTCTTTATGTTTAGCGCAACAGACCAATAAAAAAATTGATACATTCTCAATAGGTTTTGATAAAAAAGAATTTGATGAGTCTGAAAAAGCAACTACGGTCGCTAATTTAATAGGTAGTAACCATCATAAATTTATTATTTCAGAAAAAGACTTGATGCAAGATGTGGATCGAATTCTTTTGAATTTTGATGAGCCTTTTGCGGATTCTTCAGCTTTACCAACTTTTTTAGTAGCAAATAAAACACGCCAAAAAGTTACAGTGGCCTTAACCGGTGATGGGGGGGACGAAGTATATGGAGGGTATAATAAATATTATATGGGGAAATTAAACCAAAAGTATACCTCAATAGTGCCTGAGAGTGTAAATAACTGGATTAAAACAGGAGTGTCAAAATTTGTGGTTAATAAAGATGATCAGCGTGGATTTGCATTTAAGTTAAATAGACTTATGAATGCAATGAATTATGAAGGGGATTACTATTATAATATTATTTCTTTAGCATTTCAAAAAAATGAATTAGAAGATTTATTGTATTCTAAAGATCAATGTACAGAGGCTTTAAATTATTATAAAGCTAAAATTACTAAAGAAAATTTAGGACTTACAGAATTTAGAAATATTGATAGAATGTTGAGTTTGGAAGGGGATATGCTAGTAAAAGTGGATAGAACAACTATGCTATCGTCTTTAGAATCTCGTGCTCCATTTTTGAATAAAAAACTATGGAATTTTACCTCGCAGTTACCAGAAAATTACCTTTTGAAAGGATTTGACAAAAAACACCTTTTGAAAGAATCATTTAAACAATATTTCCCTGAAAAATTTCTCGATAAATCTAAAAAAGGCTTTGGAGTGCCAGTAGGGGATTGGTTAAGAGGATTTTTAAAGCCAGAGCTTTTGCGTTATATTGAAACTGAATTTCTTTTAAAGCAAGACCTGTTTAATATCGCATATATTCAGGAGTTAGTATCGAATCATCTAAGTGGGAAAAAAGATAATACTTTTAGAGTATGGACTTTTTATTGTTTCCAAAAATGGTATTTTGAGACTTATGATAGCTGATTTTTCTATTGATTTAGTTGTATTGATAGAAGTTCTATTGATTAGTTTATTTCTCAAAAAAAATTATTTCAATATATCTAATAAAAAACAGATTTTTTTTCTTTTTTTTCTAATGTTAGAGCATTTTGTTATAGGTTATTTAGGGTATGAAATTATAATTCAAAATCCTATATCGGATATACAAGGTTATCTGATAGAAGTAACAAATACATCTTCTAAAGATCGATTTAATTTTGTTGGACATAACTTTTTTATACATTTATATCGTTTGCTTTTTAAAATAGGATTTAACTTTGAGCTATTGTATTTGCTCTCTGTTTTTTTGAGTTTTATTCCATTTCTCTTATTGTTTAAACGATATTCTGAATTAGATTCAGGAAAAATACATTGGTTACAGTATACTCTGTTAGTGCCCTCTTTTCATTTTTGGAGCGTCTTGCCAGGTAAAGATTGTGTGGTATTTGTAACGTTAGTATTTATACTTTACAAATTAAAAAAGACGAAATTAAGTTGGAGTATTTTAGTGGCATTATTTTTCTTGTTTTTAGTGCGCCCTTACGTTGGAGTAATAGTATTGTTGTCTTTAGTGTTTGTCTTATTTGAAAAATATAAGAATATAATTGATAAAAAGTTTTGGATTCCAATTGTACTACTTTCTTTTTTTGGAGTAGTCTTTTTTATGACCCAATTTTTAAAATTGGAGTCTCTTAGTATTGAATCGATACTGTTGAAATTCGAAGGATATCAGAATTATGTAGAAAAACATACCGCATCAAACTATTTAGCAGATCTGGGTTATATAGGGAGGGTGTTGATGTTGTTGTGTTTACCGTTGTTTTATAAAGTTGAAAATTTCTTTCAAATTATTATTTCAATTGAAAATCTAATGCTCTTGTTGGTTGTTATGTATTTCTTTTTCAAAAAATTCTACAACCAGACTAGGAATTGGTTTGAATTAGATGCTAAATTTGCACTTTATACATCAATTTCGATATTTCTGTTTCTAAGCATTTATATCTATAATTTGGGTTTAGCTTCCAGAATGCGATTGATGTTCTATCCTCTGTTCTTTTATGTCATGGCGCAGAGTCTAAAAAAGATAAACTAAATGAAAAATAAAAAAATAGTTAGGATAACCACAGTTCCAATATCGCTTGAAAAACTTTTAACGGGGCAGTTGACTTATATGAGTCAATATTATCATGTAGTAGCTATTTCGTCTGAGAATGAGAATTTAGAAAAATTCGGTAAGGAAAATCAAGTGGCTACTTTTTGTTTAAATCTTACTCGTAAAATTACACCAATACAAGACACAATAGCAATTTTTAGATTGATTGTTTTTCTATTGAAAAATAAACCAGAAATTGTACATACCCATACACCTAAAGCGGGTATGGTGGGTATGATAGCATCAAAAATCGCTGGTGTTCCACATAGATTACACACCGTAGCAGGACTTCCGTTGATGGAAGCAGTAGGTGTAAAAAGAAAAATTTTAAATCTAGTAGAAAAATTAACTTACGTTTGTGCTACTAAAGTCTATCCAAACTCGAAAGGACTTGAAGAATTTATTTTGGAAAATAATTTTGCGCCAAAAGAAAAGATTAAAATTATAGGAAATGGGAGTTCAAATGGAATCAATACAGCATTTTTTGCATCTGAACAAATTTCTGAAGAAGAAACCTTAAAGTTAAAAGCACAGTTAGATATTGCAAAAGATGATTTTGTTTTTATTTTTGTGGGGAGGTTAGTAAAAGATAAAGGAATTAATGAGTTGATTACTGCCTTTACCAATTTGAATTTAAGTAAAACAAAGTTATTGTTAGTAGGTCCGTTGGAATCTGATTTAGATCCTCTATTACCTGAAACTTTAACTGAAATTGACGAAAATATAAATATTATAAATGTAGGCTACCAATCGGATGTAAGACCCTATTTTAAGGTTGCGAATGTGTTGGTTTTCCCTAGTTATCGTGAAGGTTTTCCGAATGTAGTGATGCAAGCTGGTGCTATGGGATTACCCGCTATTGTTTCTAATATTAATGGCTGTAACGAAATCATTGAAGAAGAAAAAAATGGTTTGATTATTCCAGTGAAGAATAGTAAAGCAATTGAAGAAGCAATGAGAAAAGTATACCAAGAAAAAAGTTTGTTTGATCAACTTAAATCAAATGCTCGTCAGATGATAGTTTCAAGATATGAGCAAAAAATAATTTGGGAAGCGATACGAAATGAATATGAAAATTTAGAACATGTATAATTTTTTTTTAAAGAGATTGTTAGATTTCTTAGCAACACTTATAGGAATTGTAATTCTAAGTCCTTTTTTTGTCCTTGTTTTTGTTGGCTTGTTTATTGTAAATAAAGGGAATGTGTTTTTCGTGCAACCAAGACCAGGGAAAAATGGAAAAGTCTTTAAAATATATAAATTTAAAACAATGACGGATGAACGTGATGCGAATGGTATACTTTTGCCAGATGCAGATCGATTAACTATTATAGGAAATCTAGTAAGAAAAACATCATTAGACGAAATACCTCAATTGTTTAATGTTTTAAAAGGAGATATGAGTCTAATTGGTCCAAGACCATTATTAACTCAATATCTGCATTTGTATAATGATTTTCAGAACAGAAGGCATGAGGTTAAACCAGGAATTACTGGTTGGGCTCAAGTAAATGGGCGTAATGCTATATCATGGGATCAGAAATTTCAATATGATGTTTGGTATGTTGATAATATTTCGTTTTTAGTTGATATAAAAATTTTATTTTTGACATTTTTGAAAGTAATTAAAAAAGAAGGGATAAATGCCGTTGACTCGGCGACAATAGAACCATTTAATGGACAATAAGATAATATTATACGGAGCTAGTGGGCATTGTAAAGTAATAATAGATATTTTATTTGAAAACAAAATTCAAATAAAAACTATTATTGATGATGTGGGAAAATTAAAAACTATTTTTGATTTTCCAATTATTAATTCTAAAAAATTTAAATTTCATCCTTTTGATAACTGCATAATAGCGATTGGTAATAATTTGACGAGAAAAAAAATTGTGAGTACTCTAAATGTTAACTTTGTTATTGCTATTCATCCAAAAGCTATAATATCTAAATTTTCTAGTGTAGATGAAGGGACGGTTATAATGGCTGGTGTAGTTTTAAATGCTCATGTGAAGGTTGGTAAACATTGTATTATAAATACTTCAGCATCTGTTGACCATGATTGTTGGATTGAAAATTATGTGCATATCTCGCCAAATGCTTCACTGGCAGGAAATGTTTTTGTAGGAGAAGGAAGTCATATTGGTATTGGTGCTACCATTATACAAGGGATAAAAATAGGGAAATGGTCAACTATTGGTGCTGGAGCAGTTATCATAGAGGATGTGCCAGATTATGCTGTTGTTGTAGGAAATCCTGGAAAAGTAATAAAATATAATTCAAATGAATAATACAAAAATATGGCTTTCCTCTCCTCATATGGGAGGGAACGAACAAAAGTATGTTAATGAAGCTTTTGAAACCAATTGGGTAGCACCACTAGGGCCTAATGTGAATGGTTTTGAGCAAGACTTAGAAAGATACTTAGGTGAAAATTTAAGCGTTGCTGCCTTAAGTTCAGGAACAGCCGCTTTACATTTAGCTTTAATTCTTTTAGATATTAAAGCAGGTGATGAAGTAATTTGTCAGAGTATGACATTTTCGGCTTCAGCAAACCCTATTGTATATCAAGGAGCAATTCCTATTTTTGTAGATAGTGAATCTGAAACTTGGAACATGTGTCCAATTGCTTTAGAAGAAGCTATAAAAGATAGAATTTCTAAAGGGAAAAAGCCAAAAGCAATAATAGCGGTTCACTTATATGGAATGCCGTACAAGCACGATCAAATAAAAGCAATTTCTCAAAAATATCAAATTCCTGTTGTAGAAGATAGTGCAGAAGCATTAGGGAGTTCCTATAGAAAACAAAAATGTGGAACATTAGGAGATATTAGTATACTGTCTTTTAACGGTAATAAAATTATTACAACTTCTGGAGGGGGAGCGTTGGTGACAGATGATATAAGTATTAAGCAAAAAGCAGTATTTCTTTCGACTCAGGCTCGTGATGATGCACCTCATTATCAGCATAGTCATATAGGTTATAATTATAGAATGAGTAATGTTTGTGCGGGTATAGGACGTGGGCAAATGGAAGTCTTAAACAAACATGTTGAGTTGAGAAGAGAGATGAATCAGTTCTATAAGGCATTCTTTGTAAATATTCCAAATGTAATTGTTTTAAGTGAGCCAACGGACAATTTTTATTCAAATCACTGGTTAAGTGCGGTCCTATTAGAGTCTTATGAACAAAGAGAAGCACTCCGTTTAGCTTTTGAAAAAGCAAATATTGAAACAAGACCACTCTGGAAGCCTATGCACCTTCAGCCAATATTTAAATCATATCCTCATTACGGAGCGAGAATATCAGAGGATTTATTTGAAAGAGGTTTATGTTTGCCTTCAGGTTCTAATTTGACAGAAAGTGAAAAAGAGAGAATTCTCTCGGAACTTCAATTATTTTTTCGGTAATTTGTAGCCTGAAAAAACTAAATTAAAAATAATGTTCTTTAAGAAGTGAGAGAGTACTTAAATAAAAAAATTAATAATAAAATTCTGTCTAAAATTGACTTAAATAATGTAGGTTATTTGCCTAGATGGTCTGTTCTTTTTTTAGATATTCTAGTAATTAGTTTTGCTACGGCATTAACCTATTATTTATTTAAAGGAATTAATCTTAAATTTATAACAACGCAATACGAAGGAATTAAAATTCCCTTATATTTTTTCGTTAATATTTTCTTCTTTTGGATATTCAAAACGTATTCAGGTATAATTAGGCATTCTTCTATAGTAGATGCTGTTAAAATTTTTTTTGCACAATTTTTTGCTTTTTCATCATTAGTAATAATAGATGCTTTTAGTAAAACTTTTTTTTCCGTAGATTTATATTTTACGACTGCCTTGTTAGTAAACTCTTTTATAGTTTTTTGTTTACTTTTTTTTTATAGAGTTTTTGTCAAAAAAGTATTTGAAATATATTTTTCTAATATTTTAGTAGGGAAACAAGAAATACTACTTATCTATGGCTCAGATGCGAATGCTATAGCCGTGGCAAATGCTCTATTGTCAGAAATACCGAAACGATTTCATATAAAAGGTTTTATAGACAAGTATCAATCTAATGATTCTAAAAGAGCATTGGGGCTGCCTATATTTTGTGTTAGAGAAAATCTTTCGAATTTATTTGAACAAAATAATGTGTCAGGTTTAGTTATTGCTGATAAGAGTTTAACAAGAGAAGATCAAATCCAACTCGTAGATGAATGTTTAGAATTAGGGATTAAAGTTTTTACAGTGCCTCTTGTTACAGATTGGGAGAATCAAAAAGAAATTTCAAAAAAAATTAAGAGTTTTGAGATAGAAGATTTATTAGATAGGAAGCCAATAGTTTTAAATAATAAAGCGATTTCTAGTACACATACCAATAAAACGGTTTTAATTACAGGTGCGGCAGGTTCTATAGGAAGCGAAATAGTTAGACAAGTAATAGATTTTAAACCCGATGTATTGTTATTAATAGATCAAGCAGAAAGTCCTTTGCATAACCTATTAATTGAGTTAGATAAATATGATACATCTTCTATTAATATTATTGCTAAGGTCGCTGATATAAGAGATAAACAGCGTTTGGAAATATTGTTTAAAAAATACTTGCCTAAAATTGTATACCATGCAGCAGCATATAAGCATGTGCCTTTGATGGAGGAAAATCCATCCCAAGCAATATTTGTTAATGTAATGGGAACTAGTAATTTGGCTGATCTAGCAGTTCAATATCAAGTAGATCGTTTTGTAATGGTTTCAACAGATAAAGCTGTAAATCCGAGCAATGTAATGGGGGCAAGTAAACGAATTGCAGAAAAGTATGTTCAATCATTACATTTTGAATTATTAAAAAAGAATATCAAAACAACAAAATTCATTACAACTCGTTTTGGAAATGTTTTAGGATCTAATGGTTCTGTGGTTCCTTTGTTTACAAAACAAATTTCAGAGGGAGGTCCAGTAACTATTACCCATAAAGACATAATTCGATATTTTATGACTATTCCTGAAGCTTGTCAACTTGTCTTGGAGGCAGGAACTATGGGGAATGGAGGAGAAATCTATATCTTTGATATGGGAAAACCTGTTAAAATTTATAGTTTGGCAGAAAAAATGATACGATTAGCAGGTTTAATACCTAACGTAGATATTAAAATAAAAGAAATAGGGCTAAGACCTGGTGAAAAATTGTACGAAGAATTATTGAAAGACGATTCAAAAACCTTGCCTACTCATCATGAAAAAATATTAGTCGCTCAGGATATGATAGAAGATTATAAATGTGTGAAAGAAAATATTCAATTATTGATTGATACTACATTTAACTATTCTAATAATGATATAGTAGGATATATGAAAATGATCGTGCCAGAATTTAAAAGTTTAAATTCGGATTATGAAATTTTAGATAAAAATTGATATATGAGAGGTAAAATTTATTTAATTATTTTTGGAATAATTTCTTTTTTTGTATTAGGATGTTCGCAACAAAAAAAGATAGCGTATTATTCGGATTTATCTAATAATTCGAATTTTGAAAGTGTAGTGTTTTTTGAACCTAAAATACAACCCGATGATTTGTTACTAATTACAGTTTCTGCTCCAGATCCTGAGGCAGCAGCTCCGTTCAATTTAGAAAGTACCACGGCACCCAATGTTAATAATCAAGGAGCACCCGGTCAGAGACAGCAACAATTGTATTTGGTAGATCAAAAAAACCAAATAGAATTTCCCGTTATAGGAACTTTAACTTTTGGAGGATTAAAAAAAGAAGAAGCAATTAATTTATTAAAGAATAAATTAAAAATGTATATAAAAAATCCTATTGTTAATATTCGTATAATGAATTTTAAAGTAAGTGTTATAGGAGAGGTTGTAAAACCAGGTAGTTTTAATGTAATTAGTGAACGTATTACACTGCCCGAAGCTTTAAGTTTAGCGGGTGATTTGACCATCTATGGAAAAAGAGAAAATCTTTTATTAATAAGAGAAAATGAAGGGAAGAAAACATATCATAGAATTGATTTAACGAAGTCTGATTTTATGAACTCACCGTATTATTATTTGAAGCAGAACGATCTAATTTATATAGAACCTAATAGAGCAAGAGCTAATGCCTCTACATTTAACCAAAATATACCCGTTTGGATTTCGTTGAGTTCTGTTCTTATATCACTAGTACTATTGTTTAAAAAATAATGATAAAATGCAAAATAATTTCATGCCCCAAGAAGAAAATATTAGTGAAATAAATATAAAACAGATACTAAATAAATTTTTGATAAATTGGTATTGGTTTGTTGTCTTAATCATGCTGTTACTATGTCTAACAAAAGTTTATTTACGTTATGCAACATCTATATATAAAGCATCTACTACGGTATTAATAAAAGATAAAGAATCAGGAGGTTTGGCATCTGAGCTTTCTGCTTTAGAAGATATTAGTGGTTTTGGAGGAACTAAAAATAAGATTGATGATGAAATTGAAATCTTAAAATCTAGAAACATTATAAGAAAAACCTTGTTGTCAGGCGGATTTAATATAAATTATTATGCTGTTGGGAGGATTAAGACTACGAATGTTTATGGAAAGAGTCCCATAAAATTCTTCTTTGAAAATAAAGAAAAGATAGATTTAGACACAACTCTTCTAGTAGAATTAAAAGGCGTTAAAAAATTTCTATTGTATAGCCAAAATAAAGATTTAATAGGAGAATATCGTTACAATCAGATTATAAAAACTGCAAGATTGGGTAATTTTATTGTAGAGAGAACACCTGTTTATAAGGATGATGGAAAGCTAAAATATAATCAAGAAGGAACGTATCAGGTAACTATAAAAGATCTGGATAAAGAAATTAGTAGCGTTCAAAAAATGATTTCTGTTCAACCACTCAATAAAAAAACAAATGTAGTGGAAATTACTTTTACAGATCCAGTACCTCAAAGAGCCATTGATTTCTTAGATAAGCTAGTAGTAAACTATAACCAAGATGCTATTCTTGATAAGAATTTAATATCAGAGAAGACTGCAAAATTTATTAATGATCGTCTAGCTATCGTTACAGAAGAATTACAAGGAGTTGAGCAAAATATAGAAAGATATAAAAAGAATAACGAGCTTACCGATATTTCTGCTGAGGTAGAATTGGATTTAAAAACAGCATCTATGTTTAATACAGAGAAAGTTTCTGTTGGAACTCAGTTGTCTGTTATCAATATGATGATTGCTCAATTGAAGAGTGATAAGACAGATGTTTTGCCTATAAATTTAATTCCTTCTGATAACGCATCAGCAGCTGGGTTAATCAATGAGTTTAATATGTTAGTGATTGAACGCAATAGATTATTAAAAAGTGCAACATCGGATAATCCGAATATAGAGAAATTAAATGATCGTATTTTAACTTTAAAAGGGTCTATAGCTCAAAGTTTATCGAAACAAAAATCAGCTTTAGAGCTAAAAAACAACGATTTATTAGGGGAACGTAATTTATTAAATTCAAAATTAAATAAAGTTCCTAAGCTAGAAAGAGAATATAGAGGTATATTTCGCCAGCAACAAATTAAGGAAGAATTATACCTGTATTTATTCAAAAAAAGAGAAGAAACAGCAATTACACTGGCTGCTACAGCCCCTAATTCTAAAATAATAGATAAAGCTTATGCTTCTGAAGAAGCTATTTCTCCCAAGCCTTTGATTATTTATTTCATGGCAATTTTAATAGGTTTATTAATACCTAGTTTAATTATTTATTTAAGAGATTTATTAAATACAAAGGTTGAGACAAAAGCAGATTTAGATAAGTTAGGAATACCATTCCTTGGAGATGTACCTCATTCCGATTCGCACGAAGAAATTATTCAATTAGAAAGTCGTTCAAGTGCGGCCGAAGCAATGCGTATTGTACGAACTAATCTTGAATTTATTTTAAATTCAAAAGTAGAAACTGGGGCTAAAACGATTTTTTTAACTTCTACTTTACCTGCCGAAGGAAAAACTTTTGTTACAGTAAATCTTGCGGGTACTATAGCACTAACAGGTAAAAAGGTTTTGTTAATAGGATTGGATATTAGAAATCCTCGTTTAGACGATTATTTACAATTACCTAATAGAGGGGTTACTAATTATCTTACAACTATTGATACAAAAATAGAAGATTATATAGTTAAATTGCCTAATTATGATTCTTTTGATGTTCTTCCAGCAGGTGTTATTCCTCCTAATCCTGCGGAACTATTAATGAGTCAAAAATTAGAGAAAATGTTTGATTATTTAAAAGAAAAATATGATTACATAGTAGTTGATACAGCTCCTGTAAGTTTAGTGACAGATACCTTACTTATTGCTAAAAATGCTGATGCCTTTATTTATGTAGTTAGAGCTAAATATTTAGAAAAAGAATTATTGAAAATACCAAGTTCTATTTACAGAGAAGGGAAATTACCAAATATGTCTATGGTATTGAATGATACCGATGTAATAAATGGATACGGATACGGATACGGATACGGTCAAGAAGTAAGGCAGAAAACGTTCTGGGAAAAATTTAGAGATCTATTTGTCATAAGGTAAAATAATAAGACTTGTACCTAATATTAACAATAATGAGCTCGATATTGTATCGAGCTCATTATTGTTAATATTAGGTACAATAGACTCATTCATAATTTGGGTTTAAATCTATTTTTAGTGATATTAGTTCAAAATACCACTGGTAATAAAGAATCCAATTTTAAAATTTTTCAAAATTGGATTTTTTTATGTTTTTTTAATTGTATTCGGCTTACTTCTGAATCTGCCTAAAAACACGATTTGATTTGACCATTCATTACTAATTTATCTTTATGATGTTTTTATAATTACGCTTTTCTTTTGTAAAATTCTGTTATGCTATACTTTATTTTATCATAATTAATTTTTTTTGAATAATCCATGAACGGTTTCTCAATGTTTCTATAAGATAAAAAGCTAGTTAAGATGATAATAGGGGTAATTAGAAATATTATAGAACAAAATGTTGAAGGAGACATTTTTTCTACTACCTCTAGACTAAAACCAAAATAAAGCGTTATGAATATAATTATTCCGTGAATTAAATAAGTACTATATGAGATTTCTCCTAAGAATTTTAATGTAGTGTTTTTTAAAACTCCGAACATCTCATTGCCTAAAGCAATTAAGTTAAATACTATTATTATTAAAAGCTTACAGATATAGTTGTCCGAAGTATGAAAAAGTAAAATTAATCCCAAACATAATAAAATTATTATACTGTAAAAATTTGAATTAAAATTAATTTTTTTTGTATTATACTTAATGATAAAAGGAGGAATTATACCTCCTAAAAAAGAAAGTAGATGAGGAATACTTGATCCATAAATTTTAAAAAAACAAAGAATGAAAAAAAGGCTAATTACAGTATAAAAAAAGGATGTTTTCTTTTTGAAAATTAAAATAGAGATAATAGGCAAGCTGAAATAAAAGAGCCATTCATAAGGAAGTGACCATACAACACCTGCATTTATTATATGAGTAAATGATAAATCATTTATGGTTGGACTACTTAAAATGGTAAAAGTGCCCCATTGCAGCACTTCTTTTAAAAGTTTAAAAGGAGTAACATTGAGTTGCCAATCACTAATTATAAATACAATTGATATTAGTAAAAATATTGAAACAAGATACATAGGTACTAACCTAAAAAATCTTGATATAAATATAATAGGCCAATTAATTTTTTGATTTTCAGAGTTCAATAACTTGGTTATAAACAAAAAAGAAGTAATCATAAAAAAAAGAGAAACACTTGTTTGCCCTAATTGATTATATAAGTTTGATTTAGGAGCTACCCAAGATTTGATTTGTAAATATTGGAACCATATAGAGGCATGGTGAATAAAAACACCTATGGCAAGAAAACCTCTTATTCCATCTATTGTTTCATATCTTGTGTTGTTATTTATTATTTTAAATTTTAAATTTATAATATAGGCTGTTGTAAAAGCAATAAAGAAAATTATAATTGCAAAGAAAGGATTTAAAGGATTCATTTTAGCAGTAGGTGGATTTAAGAAATATGATTTGTTTAGATTTAAGTAGGTTTATGTTTAGGAATAAATAATTAAAAATGTTTATCAAAGTATAGTATAAAGCATCATCTGATTTCTATTAGAACTGCCAGTACTCTATAGTTTTTTGACTAATACATAAAGATAAAAAAGGAATAAAAACAGAAATAATTTTTAAAATAAATATGATTATAGTCAAGATAGCATAAACAATAAGGTTATAAAAATAAAACATTATATTTTGAAATAATCATTATTTCGAATAGCATTTTTCAATGCGTCTGTATTTTTTATTTCTATTTTTGATTGAAAAGCGTTTAAATGTTTGTTGTGATGAACATCACTTCCTACGAAATCAATTAGCCCTTCTTTTAGTAGTTGATCTGCTACGTTTTTTACTTCTTTACCATAATAGCCAACAGTGGATAATAAATTTAATTGAAACTTGCATCCAGCGTTTTTCAACTTTTTATAAGAATCAAATTGCTGATGGTAGAATAAGTAACGCTCAGGATGTGCTAATATAGGAGTATATCCCGCTACTTGTAAATCAAACAAAATGTCAAACAAGTTAATAGGAGCATTTAGATAAGACATTTCCACCAAAACATATTGATCTTTTAAGGTGTGAATTTCCTTTTTTTTGAAGAGAGAGACAAAATGATCATCCATTAAATATTCTGATGCGAAATTCATAGAGACAGATACCTCTCTTTTATTCAATTCATTACTGGTATTGTGGTAATTCATTGCTATAGATTCATACGTATTGTCATAATACCCTGAAAAGGTGTGCGGTGTTGCCATGAACTGTATAAAACCATAATCAGATAAAGTAGTTATCAAATGTATAGTATCTTCTATGTTTTTAGCTCCATCATCAATTCCTGGTAAAATATGGGAATGTAGATCAATAAATTGGTTTTCTGTAAATTCTCTTAAATAAGGTTTTGATTTAGTAAAAAACAGCATAGATATTTTGTATTTCTTTTTATATTCAACAAATGTATGGAATTAGAGAATCTTTACACAATGATAATTTTTCTTTTTATTGTATTTAATAGTATATTTTACTAAGTTGCGTCTTTAACTAAGAAAAAATGAATATTTCTCAAGAAGATAAATGGGATCAAATTATTACAGCAAAATATTCGCTTTTTGATTTGAATTTAAAAGAGGTTTGGAAATATAGGGATTTGTTGATAATGTTTGTAAAACGTGATATTATTACGGTTTATAAACAAACTATTTTAGGCCCCTTATGGTATTTTATTCAACCATTATTTACAGCAATAACTTTTACTATAATTTTTAATAAAGTAGCAGGTATTGAAACAGGGGAAGTACCTTCTTTTCTTTTTAATTTGGCAGGAATAATAGTTTGGAATTATTTTACCGCATGTTTAAATGAAACCGCTGACACTTTTAAAAAAAACGCAAACATTTTTGGTAAAGTATATTTTCCTAGAATAATAATGCCTTTATCAACAGTAATAACCAATTTAGTGAAATTAGGCATTCAATTAATTATATTTATTGGTTTTTATTGGTTTTATTGGTTTTTAGGAATGAAAAATATAATAAGTTTTAATGTGATCTTTTTTCCTTTTCTTATAGTTCTTATGGGGCTTTTAGGACTAGGATTAGGGATGATAATATCTTCGTTAGTAACTAAATATAGAGATCTGTCGTTTTTGATAGTGTTTGGTGTTCAATTGTTAATGTATATATCTGCTGTAGTATATCCAATGGAACTAGTAAGCCAAAAATTGCCCAAATATGGTTGGCTTGTAGAATATAATCCATTAGCTTATATTGTTGAAACGTCAAGGTTTATTCTTCTTAATCAAGGGGAAATTTCATTTTATGGTTTAGTCTATACAATCTTTACAACAATAATGATTTTTATAGTAGGATTAGTGATTTTTAATAAAACAGAAAAAAGTTTTATCGATACAGTTTAAAAATGAAGAAAAAAGATATAATATTACGTGTCGAAAACATTTCTAAGCAATATCGTTTGGGGGTTATAGGAACAGGTACCTTAAGTCATGATATTAATCGTTGGTGGCATAAAATAAGAGGAAAAGAAGATCCTTATTTAAAAGTTGGAGAATCAAATGATAGAACAATTAAAGGGAAAAGTGATTATGTTTGGGCGTTAAAAGATATTAATTTTGAGGTAGAGAGAGGAGAAGTATTAGGGATAATTGGTAAAAATGGAGCAGGAAAATCTACTCTTTTAAAGATTTTGTCTAAAGTTACAACACCTTCAACCGGAGTTATTAAATCGAGAGGAAGAATCGCATCTTTGTTAGAAGTTGGAACAGGATTTAATCCAGAACTTACGGGACGTGAAAATATTTATTTAAATGGAGCTATTTTAGGAATGACCAAAGCAGAAATCAATTCTAAAATAGACCAGATCATTGATTTTAGTGGATGTGAACGTTATATAGATACTCCTACTAAGCGCTATAGTAGTGGGATGACCGTTCGGTTAGCCTTTGCTGTGGCAGCTTTTTTAGAACCTGAAATTCTAATTATAGATGAGGTGTTAGCTGTAGGAGATGCAGAGTTTCAAAAGAAAGCTATTGGAAAAATGCAAGATATTTCTAAAGGAGAAGGGAGAACGGTTCTTTTTGTTAGTCATGATATGTCTACGATTAAAAAACTTTGTAAAAAAGTTATTTTATTAGAACATGGAACTATTAAAATGATCGGAGATACGGATTTTATTATATCCGAATACTTAAAAGTAACACATAATTCTCATATAAATTTTCCATTGGAGACGTTTGACGAAAATTTAGTCGTAATAGATTCTTACGTTGCCAATGAATCTTTCGAAAGTGTTGATTTGGTAGGTTTTAATAGAGATGTTAAAGTTGTAATGTGTTTAGAATCAAAAGGATTTAGAGGTTCTTTGATTGTAGAATATAAAATTTATAATTATGAAGATAAAATTTTGACTACAGGCTCAACTTACCTTATGGCAGAAGAAGTGAAGATTCAAGAAGATGGTTTTTTTCAAATTGTTTGTAATTTTTCAAATATTAATTATGTGCCAAGTAAGTATTTTATTTCTATTATTGTTATGGATGCAATTGTTGAATCTAAATGCGTGATATTAGACAAACTGTTGTACTTTGAAGTAATAAAGAGTGAAGAATATCAGATAAAAAAAGAGTTTAAGTCCAGACTTCATGGAGTGCATATTCTGCCACAGTACTGGTCTATTCAAAAACTGTAATTCAAATAGAATGAAAACGAAAATATTACTTTTTTCTCCTATTAGAAAGCCAAATGAAATCGTTAGACTTCATCTCCGCTCATTGTTAGATTTAGAGATTGCTGATTTTGAATTTACTTTTTCTTTCTTTGATGACAACCTTGATCCTCAAAGTACTTTTATATTAAATGAATTTGTATCTAAACAAGATAATGCTTTGTTATTGAATGCTGTTTTTGGTCTAGAACCAGATACTAAAGATAGGAAAGAACGTTGGGAATTAGATTTATACGATCGAATTACTTTGATAAAAGATAGCGCGATTCGATATTTTTTAAATCAAGATTATGATTATTTATTTTTTGTGGATGCTGATTTAGTCCTGCATCCAAAAACAATTATTAATTTATTTCAAGCTAAAAAAGATTTTGTTGCAGAGATATTTTGGACACATTTTTCGTACGCAGCTTCTTATATGCCTAATTGTTGGGATAAAGAGGGGAATTCGTTAGAACGTATGATGACGTATATAATACCAGGAACTTATGAAGTAGGTTTTACAGGGGCTTGTACTTTATTGACTCGAAAAATATTAGAATCAGGTGTTCGATTCCAACCTATAAAAAATATGACTTGGTTAGGAGAAGACAAACATTTTTGTACACGTGCAGCAGTAATGGATTTTGATATTTTTGTAAATACAGAATCTCCTGCATTTCATATTTACAGTACTACATTGGTTTCTCAAGCAAAGGAATTTATTGATTCAGGATATTCTTTGGCTTATTTACAAGTTTGGTTGGATGATGTTTGGGTTGAAAAAATTAAAATGTGGCAAAAGTTAACAACCTATAAGAAGCCATTAAGTGAAAAGATTAAAAAATATATTAAAAGATGGATAAAATACAATAATTAATCTTTTCTATATCTCTAGCTTAGTTTGTAATACTTATTTGATTGCTTCTTAATAAAATAAATTTGTATAAAGAGATATGTTATTGACTGTTTTTGAAAGTGAGAAAGTAGAAATCTCTTCGTATTTTATCATATTTTTATATTTAAATTGATGATAAGTTAAGCTATTCCTTTTTAATCAAATTTTTAGCTTTTGAATGAGATTATTTTAATAACATATTTTTTAAATTTCAATAGAGTCACTGTTTTTCAAGATATAGAATTTTGAAGTATTTGCATTTGTTTAAAAATATGAATGAAGATTTGAAATTTTCAATAGGCTATTAATTATTTGTTTTAAAATAATTGTAAAATAAAAAAGAAGGAAATATTTAGGTAGAAAACTTAGATTTGTTCAGAAAAAT
Organism: Flavobacterium columnare; assembly: GCF_014844295.1. Lineage (NCBI taxonomy): Bacteria > Pseudomonadati > Bacteroidota > Flavobacteriia > Flavobacteriales > Flavobacteriaceae > Flavobacterium > Flavobacterium columnare. The sequence continues at coordinate 790,824 of NZ_CP054494.1, read as the reverse complement.
TGATAAAATATAAGTATTCTTGTAACGAATAAAAAAAAGTGATGAAAATTTTAATTTGTTTTGGGACTAGGCCAGAAGCTATTAAAATGGCACCTTTATATCATGTGTTAAAAGAAGAAGCGTTTGATGTAAAAGTATGTGTAACGGCACAACATAGACAAATGTTAGATCAAGTGTTAGATTTTTTTGAAATTATACCTGACTATGATTTAAATTTGATGTCACCTAACCAAAGTTTGAATCAATTATGTGCCAAAATATTATTACATATTGATCCTGTTTTAGATGAAGTGAAACCTGATTTGGTGTTAGTACATGGAGATACAACAACTTCCTCAATAGTGGCATTAGCGGCTTTTCATAAACAAATTAAAATAGGACATGTGGAAGCTGGGTTAAGAACTTTTCATAAATATTTTCCATTTCCAGAGGAATTGAATAGACAATTAACGGCTAAGCTTGCGGATTATCATTTTGCTCCTACTTCTCAATCGGTTTCAAATTTACAACGAGAACTTATTAACCCAGAAGCTGTTTTTGAAGTAGGTAATACTGTAATTGATGCTTTGAAGTGGGCGGTAAATAAAATCAAAATAGGATATGAAAATGAGGCTATATCTAAACTAAAAGAGCAATTAGATCCTACTAAGAAAATGATATTAGTTACTGGGCATAGAAGGGAAAATTTTGGTAAAGGATTAGTTCAGATTTGCGAAGCATTACTCACCTTAGCAAAAAGGGCAGATGTTCAAATTGTATATCCAGTTCATCTAAATCCAAAAGTTCTAGTTCCTGTAACATCTTTATTAGAAAAAAAAGAAAATATTCTACTAATTGAACCTGCGGAATACCCATTGTTTATTTGGTTAATGGAACAATCTTTTATGATAATTTCAGACTCAGGAGGTATACAAGAAGAAGCTCCTACTTTGGGAAAGCCTGTTCTAGTTACTCGAACTTTTACAGAACGAACAGAAGGTGTTAAGGCGGGAATTTCATTTTTAGTAGGAACAAACAAAAAATTAATTGTTGAAAAAGCAATTGAATTATTGGATAAATTTCAAGGAGAGGTTTTACCTGTGAATCCTTATGGAGATGGAACTACATCAAGTAAAATACTAAAAGAATTACAAAAAATAGAAAATAAAAATAAATCTTCTTTTTTAAAGGAATAAAAATCTTATGAGTAATTCATTTTTATTTCTATTTTTAGAGTTTTAAAGTAAATAATAAGTCAAAATAAAACAATAAATGACACATATTTTAATTACCGGAGGAGCAGGAAATGTAGGGAGTGCTTTAGCAAGTAAACTAGCAGAAGACAACTCAAATTATATAGTTATTATAGATAACTTATCTACGGGTTCATTGCATAAAATTCCACAAAAAGAAAATGTGAAGTTTATTAAAGCCAATTGTAATATATACAACGATATCGTACCCATTTTTGGACGATATAATTTTAATTATGTTTTTCATTATGCAGCTGTAGTAGGGGTAAAACGCACATTAGCTAATCCAATTTCTGTTCTAGAAGATATTGAAGGAATTAAAAATATTTTGAGTTTGTCTAAAAATTCAGGTGTTGAGCGTGTATTTTTTTCAAGCTCTTCAGAGGTATATGGAGAACCTTTTGAAATTCCTCAAAATGAAAAAACTACACCATTAAACTCAAGATTACCTTATGCTATTGTAAAAAATGTAGGGGAAGCCTTTTTTAAGTCCTATCAACAAGAATACGGGTTAAATTATACTATTTTTAGATTTTTTAACACCTATGGACCTAATCAGAGCGAAGATTTTGTAATTACCCGATTTGTCAAAGCCGCATTAAAGAATGAACCCATTTATATCTATGGAGACGGAATGCAAACCCGTTCTTTTTGTTATGTAGATGATAATATTACAACTTGCGTAAAAATATTAAATGAAGGACTTTGTATGAACGATGTCATTAATATTGGAAGTCATAAAGAACAAACAATTTTGTCTTTAGCAGAAGAAATTATTAAGCATACACAATCTTCAAGTAAAATAGTATTCTTACCCGCTCTGCCAGAAGGAGATATGGCCAGAAGATGTCCCGATAATTCAAAAATGCTTTCCATATTAAATAAAGATTTGATAACTTTAGAGGAAGGGATAGCTAAATTGACAGCCTTTTATAAAAAACCTAATTAATATGCGTTTAGGAGATAATCCCACAAAAATAGGGAAACTGGTGGAACGAACTGCTTGTGATCATCGTGTCATAATTCCTTTACATATTCCACATGAAGAAGACTATTACAAAGATGCTTTTCGAATATTTGAAATTTGTTTACATTCCGTTCGTAAAACAGCTTATTCACCTTTAAAGATTTCAGTGATAAGCAATGGCAGTTCAGTACTGATTAATCAGCGTTTAAGTATTTTATATTCCAAAGGATCTATAGATGAATTAATAATAGAAAGAGAAGGAATTGGCAAAATAAACAGTATTTTGAAAGCTTTACGAACAACAGAAGAACGATTGATTACTATTACCGATGCTGATGTATTGTTTCAAAACAGATGGGAAGAACAAGTAGTAAAAATATTTGAATCTTTCCCAAAAGCAGGGGCCGTTAGTCCAGTTCCTGTTTTTAGAAAGCATTTTGAACTTACCCATAATATTTGGTTTGATTATTTTTTTAGTTCAAAATTACAATTTGAATCCGTGACTAACGAAGAGGAATTGGAAATGTTTGCCAAAAGTTTAGGATGGTTATGGCTAGAACCCACATGGAAAGATACCATTCTAAAATTACATGCTACCAATGGAGTAAAAGCAGTAGTAGGATGTCCTCATTTTTGCGCTACCTACAAACGCGAAGTATTTCAAAATTTACCCAAAGAAAACAGTATTTACAAAATTTTGGGAGATAGTGAGTATAAATATACAGACTTACCCGTTTTAAAAAATGATGGGTATCGTTTATCAACTGATGACAATTTTGCTTTTCACTTAGGAAATATATATGAGCCATGGATGCAAAAACGTTTTGACTCATTATATCAAGAAGTTATCAGGTATCGTTCTTATACCCACTTACCAATGCTTAAAAGAACTAGAATAGCTTTTTATTTGAAACAAATTTTGTTTAAACGAATTTTAAAAAAGACAAGAGTTACCCGATATATACTACAAAAAAAAGGATTAACCCGAGAACAAATATTTAATTTTATTGGGAAATGATTATGATTAACGAATTAAAAAAACTATACAAAAAAATCTTTGTTAAAGAATTACCCATGTACCAAAGAATTGATGGTTTTTGGGTACAATATGTAAATAAAAAGAGTATAGAAAACCGATTTGAATTTTTCAAGCAAATATGTGATGGAAAAGATATAATTCATTTCGGATGTAATGATTGGCCCATTTTTAAACCAGAATATAATTTACATATTTTTCTGTCAAAAGTAACTCGATCTATTCATGGTTTTGATGTAGATGTAGAAGGACTTGAGCATTTAAAAGCTCACGTAGATCAACCCTATTTTTCTAATTTTAACGATTTAAAAGAGAATCGTTACGATATATGTATAGTTCCAGAAACTATTGAACATGTAGATAATGTTAGAACTTTTTTAGAAGGAATAGAAAGTGTAAACGCTCAAACGTTTTACATTACCGCACCAAATTGTTTTTCTAAGCGTCATATAAAACGCAACCATTACGAAGATGATTCGTTTATAGAAATAGTTCACCCAGATCATAATTATTGGTTCAGTCCATTTACCTTGAAGAATGTAATAGAAAAATATACCTCACTTAAAGTAGAAGAAATTCTTCTTTTAGAGGGAGATACTATGGTATGCTGTAGAGCAGTAAAAACGAATGCATAAAGTTAAACAAATACTGAAATTAATTCAAGGCTATTTACACTTTATACGCTTAACACGAAAGTTAAATTCTGTATGGAATGAAGTAGAAATAGTGTTCTTTTTTCCGTATTACCATACTGGAGGAGCTGAGCGTGTTCATTCTTCTATTGTAGCTGCTCTTGCACAAAAAAAAATATTAGTCATTTTTACTAAAGCATCAGCAACAAAAGCTTTATTACCATCTTTTAGTTCCTATGCAAATTATGTAGAATTGAATTCTATTTTAAATAAAAGAAATGTTCGACTGAATTTGATTTTGAATAAATATTTGTTAAAAAAAATAAATACCAGTACCTCACTTAAAAAAGTATTTGGGGCTAATTCCGACTATTTTTATGAACTTTTACCATCAATTTCAACTCATATTAAGCGATTGGACTTGTTCCATGCCTTTAGTTATGATGATTATAGAGCGTCATTAGTTGTAGAGTCTGCTCCGTATATAGATCATAGAATTGTCATTAATCAAGAGGCATTGAATACGGTATTATGTTATTATAAAATTGCTGGAGTAGATTCATTACAAGAGCGTATTCAAATTATTTCAAATGGAGTAATTTTACCTAATCCTGATCTTAAAATAAAGAAGGAATTAATTAGAATTGGATTTATAGGAAGATGGTCAGAAGAAAAAAGACCTGAGATTTTTTTAAAAACAGCTCAAAATGTTCGTCAACAGTTTCCAGAAGTACAATTTTTTATGGCAGGAAGTGGAACTATATCAAATCAAAAAATCATAGAAAGTCATGGTGTTGTCCTATTAGGAGATATACACGATACCAAAATTTTAAATGATGTTTATGCTTCCACCTCAATTTTAGTATTGACTTCTGTTTATGAAGGTTTTCCGATGGTTTTTATGGAAGGGATGAGTTTTGGTTGTATTCCTGTCACCACAAATGTTGGGGGTGTTGATTCTCATATTAAAAATGGTATTACGGGATATTTAATAGATGAATTAGAAGAAGATAAAATTATAGCAAATTTAGTTACACATTTATGTCATTTAATTAAGCAGCCTTCATTAATACAAGAATTAAGTAATAATTGTAGAAAATATGCGCGGGCTCATTTTTCAATTCAACAATTTAATGAGGCTTATCAAAAACTTTTAAATTAGTCGGATGAAAATACTTTTAGTCGCCATACCCAATCATCATTTTTTTCAATGGACTAATCAATTGAAAGAAACAGGCTATGAAGTACATTGGTTTGATATTACAGATGGTGCAGGGTTTTCAGATAAAATTAGTTGGGTAAAACAATATCCAGGTTGGAAAATGAAATGGAACTATCCATTTCGACAAAAAATTAAAAAATATTTGCCAAGTTTTTATTTCACCATTCAAAAAAAAAATGAGCGATCGGTAACTACTGTTTTTTCGCAGCTAATCAATAAAATACAACCTGATATTATTCATGTATTTGAAATGCAATTAGCAGGGCATCCTGTCTTTTCCGTATTAAAAAAAAACAAGACCATTCCTTTAGTATATTCCTCATGGGGGAGTGATTTATTTCAATACGAACGTCTAGGACTTGACACTTCTTTTGTACAACAATTTTTAAATAGAGTAGATTATTTAATAACAGATTGTGGTAGAGACTATGGAAAAGCGTTACAACTAGGTTTTAAATCCAATTTTTTAGGTATTTATCCAGGTAATGGAGGAATTGACTATCCTAAAGAATCCATCCTGGCTGTTGAAAATAGAACAACTATAATGGTAAAAGGATATGAAGATGGAGTAGGGAAAGCCCTGGTTATATTGAAATCTATAGAAAAATACATTCCAACTCTATTCAAAAAATATAATTTGTTAGTATACAGTGCAGATGCTGTTGTTGTAAATTATTTGCAGTCAAAACCGTTATTTAATCAAGAAAAAGTGCAAATTTTCGCCAGAAAAAAATATATACCCAATGCCATTTTGTTAGATTATATGGGGAAAAGTGCACTACATTTAGCCAATAGTTTGTCTGATGGTATGCCCAATGCTCTTCTAGAAGCAATGGGAATGGGAGCTTTTCCCATACAGTCAAACCCAGGAGGTGTAACAGAAGAAGTGATTCAAAATGGACAAAATGGATTTTTAATTCAAGATCCAAAAAATGAGCAAGAAATAGCTAATTTAATTTTACAAGCATTACAAGATCTTCAGTTGCGTAAAAAAGCCCAAGAAATAAATATAGTCAATGCTAATTACCATTATGATAGAGTCTTTCTTAAGTCAAAAATAGTAGATTTGTATCTTCAAATATCAAATGAATGGAGTTCTCGTACCTCATAGTAACACATAATCGTACTGATGATCTAAGCAAAACGTTATCAATTCTAAAACAAGCCATTGATCTAAAAAATGACGAAGTTTTAGTTTATATTGATGCTTGTCCTGAAACAGAAACGTTAAAAGAAGAATTTTCATGGGTAAAGTGGTACTCTGGTAAAACACGAATATCAGCTTCACCTGCCAGAGCTTTTTTATACCCTCATGCCATGGGTAAATATTTAATTGGATTAGATGATGACGCTCATTTGATTTCAACGAATTACAAGGAACAAATACGAGCTTTGTTTACAACTTCAGTTATTGGAATATTGGCGTTTAAGGAAGTAAAAGGGATCTTTAAAACGGATCAAGCTGCCCTAGATTCCTATCAAGAACCTGTTCAATGGTACGAAACAAATGAATTTATAGGATGCGGATTTGCCATAAAAAAATCAGTTTATGAAAAAACAAAAGGATTTCCTGTATGGATCGATATTTATGGAGAAGAAACCTGTCTCTCCTTAGAAGTATTAAATTTAGGTTATGAAATATGGTATACCAATCAAATCATAGTAAATCATCGGGTAGATCTTATTAAGAGAAAAAAACAAGGAAAGAATTATTACCGTTTTCAAAAGCAATTGCAAAACACCTTTTTTATTTTTTTAAACTATTATCGGAAGCCTTTACTTCCCATATTGAAGTTTTTGTTTCATAATCTTAAAAAGTATGGTCTTAAAGATGCGACTTATTTGAAGTTGTATGTTCAAGCATTAAATCATATTTTTGTTCATTATAGAGAGAAAAAAAAATTTAGAAAGCCCGTTGCTGACACTCTTTTACAAAAAGTTAGAACACTCCAATCTTTATCTTATTAGTTTATGTTGTTTAATTCTATAGATTTTTCTTTATTTTTTTTACTCATATTTATTTTGTATTGGTTCTTTGCTTCAAAAAGTTTAAAGTGGCAAAATTTATTGTTATTAGTGGCCAGTTATTATTTTTATTCTCGTTGGGATTGGCGTTTTCTTTTTTTACTTGTATTTTCTACTCTTTTGGATTATTATTCTGCAATCCAAATTGAAAGAAGTAATTCGAAAAGGAGGAGAAAGTTTTGGTTTTGGTTGAGTATTGGTATTAATCTTGGTTTTCTAGGTGTATTCAAGTATTTTAATTTTTTTTCCAGTTCTTTTTCTGATTTGTTTCGAGCCTTTGGAATTCAGATTAACAGTTGGTCTTTAAATATAATTTTACCTGTTGGTATTTCCTTTTACACTTTTCACGGACTTTCTTATGTAATTGATGTGTATAAAAGAAGAATTTCTGCGGAGAAAAATTTTGTTGCCTATTCCGTTTTTGTATCTTATTTTCCACTTTTGGTTGCTGGACCAATTGAGCGAGCTACCCATTTATTACCTCAAATAAAAAAAGAACGTAAGTTTGGTTATGCGCAAGCTGTAGATGGTTTGCGGCAAATTCTATGGGGTTTATTTAAAAAGATTGTAATCGCAGATAATTGTGCTGAGTATGCTAATTTAATCTTTAATAATTCTGAGATCTATTCGGGGAGTACACTAGTTATGGGCGCATTATTTTTTACGTTTCAAATTTATGGTGATTTTTCAGGCTATTCGGATATTGCTCTAGGAACTTCAAGATTATTTGGTATTGAATTGTTAAAGAATTTTTCATTTCCCTATTTTTCAAGAGATATAGCCGAGTTTTGGCGTCGTTGGCATATCTCCTTGTCGTCTTGGTTTAAAGATTATTTGTACATACCATTAGGGGGAAGTAAAGGAGGAAAATGGATGCAAATTCGCAATACTTTTGCCATATTTTTAGTTAGTGGATTTTGGCATGGTGCTAATTGGACCTTTATTATTTGGGGATTGTTAAATGCCATTTACTTTTTACCCTTGTTGTTGTCTAATAAAAATAGAAATAATATTAACATAGTAGCAGAAGAGGGTACTCTCCCTTCCATTAGAGAGTTTTTAGCTATGGCAGTTACTTTTATGTTAACCGTTTTTGCTTGGATATTTTTTAGGGCTAATAATTTAACACACGCTCTTCAATACATAAGATCTATATTTACCAGACAATTGTTGAGCCTTCCAGAGGTAAGACCAAAAAATATGATAGTACTTATTTTTGTTTTTATGACTATAGAGTGGATTGGAAGGAAAAATGATTATGCTCTAGCTACTTTTGGATTCAATTGGTCTAAAGCTTTTCGTTGGTCATTTTATATGGTTTTGTTAATCGCTATTTTTATTTTAGGAACCAAAGAACAAAAATTTATTTATTTTCAATTTTAGCATGAAAAAGTTTTTACGTAAGTTGTTTCTATTTGCAGCTGTTTTTTTTATAATTGACAAGCTTTTTTATGTATTTATCCATCTGTCGCCTAACTATCAAGTAGATAACCGAATTGAATTACTCCTACAAGGGAAAATTAATAAAGATATTATTGTTTTAGGATCTTCACGTGGTGCAATGAATATCATTGCAAGTCAAATAGAAAAAGAAACAGGACAATCGGCTTATAATATTGCTTTTCCAGGTTCAGACGTAGAGTTCCATAATTTTATTTTAAAAACATTATTAAAGTATAATAAGAAGCCTAAAACTATCATTTTTTCAGTCGATGAGCCATTTGAGTTAATTCCAACAACTTCTATAACGTATCGTTTGGATAGATTGTATCCATTAGTGAAATATAACTACATAAATCAAGAATTAATTAATAGAGGAGATCGTAATTTTACATCTTGGTTCATGTGTTTGTCGCGACTGAATAAAACTAATTTTACTTTAGAACGTAAGCCCACAAAATTTGATTCCATACTTCCTTGTGGTTCTATGCCAGTTAATTTTAAAAATCCTAAGCTCATAATGAAATATAAATATGAAATTAGCCCCTATTCCATTGCTAGAGAATCATTAATTAAAAATACAGCTTATCAATCTATCCTAAAACAATGTGTGGTTAATAATATTCAAGTAGTTTTTGTCTTTTCACCCAATTTTGCAGCACATAGTAGCGCTTTTGAAAATAGAATACGTGATTTGGCTCTTAATAATTCTAAGTTTTTTGTTTACGATACAACAAATTCTGTTTATCAAAACAAATTGTATTTTTACGATGAATCGCATTTGAATAAGATGGGAGCCACTATTTTTACAAGGGAATTAAGTGGTTTTTTAAATCAGATGTGTAAAAAATAAATTTTAAATATGAAAAAAATAGGCATTATACCTTTACGTAAAGGATCAAAAGGAATCGAAGGAAAAAACAAAAAAAAAATGCTTGGACGGCCTCTCTTTTGTTGGGTGTTAACAGAAGCAATTTTTTCCGAATTAGATAAGATTTTTGTTTTTACAGATGATGAAGAAATACTAGCATTCATCGAAAAAGAATACACTTGGACAAATAAAGTATATCCCCTTTTAAGAAGTGCTGAAAATGCAAACGATACCGCATCAACAGAAAGTGCCATAAAAGAATTAGCAGAAAAAATTAATTACGATTTTGATATATTGTGCTTATTACAAGCAACATCACCATTTACAACATCCAATGATATTAATAAGGTTTTAAATAAACTCAATGAAAATTATGATGCCGCTTTAAGTGTGGTTAAAACACACCGATTCATTTGGTCTAACGAAGGTGAAGCCCAGAATTATGATATATTTAAAAGACCTAGAAGACAAGATTTTGAAGGAGTCTTAATAGAAAATGGCGCAATATATGCCACTACAAAAAAAGAATTTCTGCAATCTAATAATAGAATAAGCGGTAAGATAGCAGTAGTTGAAATGCCAGAAGAATCATTAACAGAAATCGACAGCTTAACAGATTGGGAAATAGTAGAAATGCTTTTAGCAAAAAGACAAAAACAACTAAAAGAACAAAAAAGAATAGATTATTTAGTGCTAGATGTTGATGGAGTCTTTACTGATGGATGTGTATACTACGGAAAAGAAGGCGAATTAATGAAAAAATTTGATATGCGTGATGGAATGGGTTTAGAAATTCTTAGGCAAAATGGCGTTGAGGTTGTTGTAATAACCTCTGAAAATTCCAAACTAGTAGAAGAAAGAATGAAAAAATTACAAATTAAAAATCTTTTTTTAGGAGTAAAAGATAAATTTTCATTATTAAAAGATTTTGTTTTAAATAAAAATACTAGTTTTGGAAATATAGCTTATGTAGGAGATGATGTAAATGATTTAACCTGTATTTGTTCCGTTGGGTGGTCTTTTACGCCACAAAACGCCACGGTAACGCTTAAAAATAATGCAGACATCATTTTAAATCAAAATTCTTCTGAAGGAGCTATCAGAGAAACCTGTGAATGGATAATGAAATACAATAAAAGATATGATATTTAAAAAACCCTATGTAATTGCTGAAATAGGATGTAATCATAAAGGAAAAATAGAAATTGCCAAAGAACTTATAAAAATGGCAAAAGTATATTGTAATGTAGATGCCGTAAAATTTCAAAAACGAAACAACAAAGAACTCCTAACCGAAGAACAATACAATTCACCACATCCCAATCCTATAAATTCTTATGGCGATACTTATGGAGCCCATAGGGAATTTTTAGAATTTGATGTACATCAACATGCCGAATTAAAAAAATATTGCGAAGAATTAGGAATCGTATATTCTACCTCTGTATGGGATACTACATCCGCTAAAGAAATAGCTTCTCTACAACCAGAGTTTATAAAAATACCATCCGCATGTAATAATAATTTTGAAATGCTACAATGGTTGTGTGATAACTACAAAGGAGAAATACATATTTCAACAGGAATGACCACAAAGGATGAGGTAGATTCTTTAGTGAATTATTTTGTAGAAAAAAATAGAAATAAAGATCTTGTATTATATAATTGTACATCAGGATACCCTGTCCCATTTGAAGATGTTTGTCTTTTAGATATTAATTTGTTAATCCAAAAATACGAGGATAAAGTAAAACATATTGGTTTTTCAGGACATCATTTAGGAATTGCTGTAGATATAGCCGCTTTTACTCTAGGAGCAAATGTGATTGAGCGTCATTATACATTAGATAGAACATGGAAAGGAACCGACCATGCAGCATCTTTAGAGCCAGAAGGAATGCGAAAATTAGCAAGAGATCTAAAAGCCGTTCATAAAGCATTGTCTTATAAAGAACAAGACATTTTACCAATAGAACAAATCCAAAGAGATAAATTAAAATTTAAAAAAGCTTAAAAAAGACATTTATGTCACAAAAAAAAATATTTATTCTTCTACCAGATGGGGTTGGTCTGCGAAATTTTGCACTTACAAATTTTAATCAAATAGGAAAAGATTTAGGATTTGAAATTGTATATTGGAACAATACCCCTTTTGATATCAAAAAAGAAATAGGATATGAAGAAATAAAAATTACCAATAATAAATTACATCCATTAACTACTGTTTTTACAAGAGCCAGGAAAAGATCCGAGTTGAATTTATTTGATAAAAAGTTTAAAGAAACAGTATACAATACCTATAATTTCCCACAATCCTATAAAGGATTCAAAAATGCCTTTAAAAGTTTATACGTCGATTTTTTAGTAGCCACTAAATCCAATGAAAAAGGCATAAAAACAATTCGAGAAAAAATAAAAAAATTAGAACGAACAACTGAAAAATACCAATATTCCAAAAAGCAACTACAAGAACAAAAACCCGATTTTATTTTTTGTACCAATCCTAGACCTACGCAAGCCATAGCACCTATTTTAGCAGCACAGGATTTAGGAATACCTACAGCTAGTTTTATATTTTCTTGGGATAATTTGCCTAAAGCAACAACCTTAATAGAACCAGACTATTATTTTGTTTGGAGCGATTACATGAAAAACGAATTGCTTCAATACTGTCCTTATGTAAAACCAGAACAAGTTTTGGTTACTGGAACACCACAATTTGAAAGCCATTTTGATCCGAGTTTATTGCAATCAAAAGAAGATTTTTATAAGACACATCATTTAGATTTAGAAAAAAAATACATTTGCTTCTCTGGAGATGATATCGTAACATCACCATTGGATCAATATTATTTAGAAGACTTAGCAATATCGGTTAAAGAATTGAACCAACAAGGATATAATCTGGGGATTATATATCGTAAATGCCCTGTAGATTTTACAGATAGATATCAAAAAATATTAGATAAATATAAAGACGTTATCGTTTCCATAGATCCTTTATGGCGTCCCATAGGAAAAACATGGAACGAAATTATGCCAACAAAAGAAGATTTTGCCCTACAAGCAAATATTTGTGAGCACACGGAATTTGTAGGCAACATAGCTTCTTCAATGGTTTTTGATTTTGTTGCACATAATAATTCATGCTTGTTCTTTGATTACGAGCAGCCACAGCTAAAAAAAGGAATTCGCGATATTGGTCAAAATTATAAATACATTCATTTTCGTTCCATGCCTTCCAAAGAAGCAGCTTTATTTGTACACGACAAAAAAGATTTAACAGCTATTGTAAAAGCCATTTTAGATGAGAAGCTATCAAATGTTTCAGAAGGAAAAAAATGGTTTGATATTGTAGTTGGAAAAGAACCAACTTTAGCTTCGGAAAAAATTTGGAATAAAATAAAAACCCTTTTAACAAAGTAGTAAAAAAATATTTTATTAGTAAGTACTTGGAAAAAAAGAGTTTTAAAAAGTAAATACTGTTGGTGATAACTTATTTATTTTTAAATGAATGAAGAAATTTTTAATTTTTGTATTTAAAATAGTTGTACTTATTTTTTTAAGTGCTTTTTTTTTAGATGTTTTATATACCTCTGTTTATTTAAATTCAATAAATAGAGATAAAATCTTTCATGTCGTTAATTCTAAAAAAAAGAATATGATCTTGTTGTATTAGGCTCATCTAGAGCTAATAATCATTTCATTACTAAAATATTTGTAGACAAGGGGATAAAAACATACAATTACGGTATGAGCGGTTCTACGTTACAAGAAACGCTATTACTGTTAAAGATAATGATAGAAAATCAATTTAAAATTAAAAATGTACTAATTGAAGTAGATCTTAATCTTAGCACGGAAGGATTTTCAGAGGGGACAAGAGCAAAGTTTATGCCTTTTATAAAAAAAACAAAAGTTATTTCAGAATTTTATGAAAATAAAATAGATAGTTACAATTGGTTATGTTACCTACCTTTTTATAGATATATTAAATACGAAGCGAAAATAGGATTAAGAGAATTTTTTTTAAACCTAATAGAAAAAAAATCAGCTTATTTGTTAAATGGAGGTTTTACTCCTTTGATAGGAAAAGGAACTGAATTAGCTTATGATCTAAGATTAAGAAAGGCCAAAACGAATGTATACTATGAAGAAAAAAAAAAATTTGTAAACAAAACAACATTAATTGTATTGCTATAACAACACCTATATGTGCAAATACAAAGGGAATGAATTATTTTAAAAAAATAAAAGAAATTTATCCAGAGATAAAACGTTATGATACATTCATTGATAAAGATGTTTTTTTTTCTAGTTGTGGTCACATGAATGAAGAAGGAGCAAGAGTCTTAACAGAAAGAGTAATTCAAGATTTTTTTAAAAAATAATATGCATATAGCTTTTTTAACTCCAGAATACCCGCATGTCAAAATGAAACAGACAGGAGGTTTGGGAACCAGTATTAAAAACTTAGCAAACGCTCTAGTTATTAATGGAGTGAAAGTTACGGTATTTGTTTATGGACAAAAAAAAAATGAAATATTTAATGAAGATGGAATTGATTTTCATCTTATTCAAGATAAAAAATACTTATTTGTTAAATGGTATCTTTATAGAAAACACATCCAAAAATACGTAAATAAAGTAATTGATTTAGACGGAATTAGTTTAATAGAAGCCCCCGATTGGACAGGGATTACAGCTTTTATGAATTTTAGAGTTCCTTTAATCATTCGTTTTCATGGAAGTGATACTTACTTTTGCCATTTAGAAAAAAGGAAACAAAAAATTAAAAATAAACTTTTTGAAACACTTGCCGTTAGAAAGGCACAAGCTTATATAGCCCCCACTAAATTTGCAGGAGAACTTTCCGCCAGACTTTTTGGTTTATCAAAACAAAAAATAATGACGATATATCATGGTTTAGATTTGGAGCAATTTCAAAATCCAAATTCTATAGAATTTGATAAAGGACTTATCTTGTATATAGGAACATTAATTAGAAAAAAAGGAGTTTTCGAACTTCCCTATATTTTAAAAAAAGTACTTAAAGAAAACCCTTATGCAAAATTAGTACTGATAGGAAATGATTCCTACGACATAAAAACCAATTCAGTTTCTACATGGGAGTTATTGCAAAACGAATTCAAAAAATTAGAAATCTTTGATAAAATAGAATATTTAGGAAAAATCCCCTATAATGAAGTAAAAGATTATATTCAAAAAGCAAATGTATGTGTTTTTCCAACGTATGCCGAAACATTAGGGATGGTTACTATAGAAGCAATGGCTATGCAAAAAGCCATAGTAAATAGTAATATTGGTTGGGCGCAAGAATTAATGGAAGATGGGAAAAGTGGATTTCTAGTTTATCCTGCCAATCATAAAAAATATGCTCAAAGAATAAATAGTATACTACAAGAGGAAGATTTTGCAAAGAATATGGGAGTAGAAGCCTCTAAATTTGTAACCTCTAAATTTGATGTTAAAATAATAGTACAAAAAAATATTAGGTTTTATAATAAAATTATACATGATAATAATTTGTCATAAAAGGAACGTTATAAAAAAAGTTTTTGATTTTGATAATCAAAAGACTATTGAATTAGAAGAAGTAGTTGTCTCAAAAGGAATTCTCAAATTAGCAGAGAGATTTTCAGATAGACTGTTATTATGGTGTCATGAAGATGTTATAGAGTTATTGAATGTTTTTGAAATCAAATCTCTTTTTCATCATAATAAAATGATGATGTCTTATAATCCTATATTTAATTATTTATCTGACGCAATTGGTTATGTAGACGAATCTATTTTCATAAATGTTAATAAAGAAGTAACATATCCTACATGGCAAATGTCTGGATTAGTAGGAGGGATTAATGCGGAAATTTTATTAGCGCTAAAAGATGATATAATGATTTATGAAGATTTTGAATATTTTTTAAATTCTTTAGCAAAAAATAGTATGCCTCAGGGAGTTATTTGTTATTCAGAATCCAAATTGCTAACAAATAAAAATGTAAAATATACAGAAAAAGCGTCAAGTTTTGTATTATTTAAATTTGTAAAACAACACTACAAAACAAGATGGATTTTCCTTTTACTATTAAACATATTGATTTACGAAAGACGTTTTCTTTTGCTTCCTTTTTTAAATTCATTATTTTATAATAAAATTAAGTTTAATGGTGGAGCAAAACTTAACGAGATAAACATTAGATCTTCAAAAAAAGTTATAAAGAAAAGAGAATTAGACGTTATTATTCCTACGATTGGTAGAAAAGCATATTTATATGATGTTTTAAAAGACTTTTCAAAACAAACTATTTTACCAAGAAAAATAGTTATTGTGGAGCAAAATCCAGAGTTAGGAAGTGTTTCGGAACTAGATTATATTACTAACGAAATTTGGCCTTTTACAATTGATCATGTTTTTATTCATCAAATAGGCGTATGTAATGCAAGAAATTTAGCTTTGAAAAGAACAGAAAGTGAATGGGTATTTTTAGCAGATGATGACAATCGTTTTGATTTAGATTTAATAGAAAAAATATTTAATAAAATTGAATTATATGGAGTTGAAGCCCTAATAACTTCTTATTTACAAAAGGGTGAAATTAAATTAAGTCAGTACCCAATACAATCTAGTATTTTTGGAGCAGGAAATAGTTTTGTGAAGAGAGAATTTTTAGAAACTATTGAATTTAATAAAGGGATGGAGTTTGGTTATGGAGAAGATGCTGATTTTGGAATGCAGATTCGTAATCAAGGAGTTGACGTTGTTTATTTCCCAGAAATAGAAATTGAACATCTTAAAGCTCCTATTGGAGGCTTTAGAATAAAACCCGTTTTAGGATGGAATAATGATAAAATTAAGCCAAAACCCTCTCCTACAGTATTGTTATTTAGACTTCTGTATCATACTAGAGAACAAATTTTAGGTTATAAAACTGTTCTGTTTTTAAAATTTTATAAAGTTCAAAATATAAAAAATCCCCTTGCATACTTTTTAAATTTTAAAAAACAATGGAAAATAAGTGAAAAATGGGCTGAAAAATTAAAAGAAAATGAAATTTAGTGTTATTATCTGCACCTATAAAAGGAAAAGCTCTTTAACTAATTTATTAGAGTCTATAAAAGCGCAAAAAACATATCCTCATCAAATAATTATTGTAGATGGCTCGCCCGATTCCGAAACAAAGGATACACTTTTTACACATCAGTATAAAAATCTGACATATTATCAAGTTTCTGAAGAAGAACGAGGTCTGACACGTCAAAGAAATTTTGGTATTACAAAAGTAAATAAAGAAGCAGAAATCGTTTGTTTTTTAGATGATGATGTTATTTTGGAAGCAAATTATTTTGAAGAAATACTAAAAACATACCTTACTTTTCCAAACGCATTAGGAGTAGGAGGTTATATAACCAATGAGGTAAAGTGGGAAAAGAGTCAAAAAGAAAACGTCGGATCAAACTACTTTTATTGGGATGGATTTATAAGAAAAGAACCCATTCGATTCAAATTTCGTAAAAGAATGAAGTTAGATACTAACTGTCCTCCAGGATATTTGCCTCTATTTGCTCATGGAAGAAGTATAAGTTTTTTGCCTCCAAGTGGAAAAACATATCCAGTAGAACAACTAATGGGAGGAGTTTCTTCTTTTAGAAAGAAACTATTTGAAAAGATTCAGTTTTCAACTTATTTTGAAGGGTATGGTTTATATGAAGATGCTGATTTTACTATTAGAACTTCTCAATTAGGGGAATTGTATTGTAATACTGCTGCAAGATTAGCCCATTATCATGCACCTTCGGGAAGACCTAATAAGTTTAAATATGGTAAAATGGTAGTAAGAAATGGATGGTATGTTTGGAGGGTAAAAAATCCTAATCCTAAGTTTATAGACAGATGTAAATGGCACGTAATAACAGGTATATTACTTATGATTAGAATTACCAATATGTTTAAAGGAAGCAAAAAGAAAGAAGCCTTTCAGGAATCTTTAGGAAGAATTTGGGGATGGATTAGTATATTTGTCAAAATACCTCAATAAACGAACAGTTAATGAAATTTGTAGTAATTACTCACGTACAACACATAGAAAAAAAGGGCGAAATATATGGTTATGCTCCCTATATACGTGAAATGAATTTATGGATAAAAAATACAGATGAATTAATTTTAGTAGCTCCAAAATCGAAAGGGGATATTGATCCTATTTGGTTATCTTATGAGCATAAAAAAAAAAAATGGCTAGAAGTACCTAATTTTAATCTTACTAGTTTTAAGGCTATCGCTCATTTTATAATCAGTTTACCTATTCTGATTTATCAGATCAATAAAGGTTTTCGAAAAGCAGATCATATACATTTGCGTTGTCCAGGAAACATGGGGTTATTGGGAGCTATTATACAAATCTTTTTTCCAAAAAAGAAAAAAACAGCAAAATATGCTGGAAATTGGGATCCAAATGCCAAACAGCCTTGGTCTTATAAATTGCAAAAATGGATTTTATCGAATACTTTTCTTACGAGAAATATGCAAGTGTTGGTATATGGAGAATGGCCCAATCAAACGAGTAATATAAAACCTTTTTTTACTGCAACGTACTCTGAAGAGGAAATAAGAAGACTACTTTTAGAAAATGTATTTGAAAAAGGAAAAATAAATTTAGAGGCTAATTTTTTGTTCGTTGGAACTTTATCAAGAGGGAAAAGACCTTTATACGCATTAAAATTAGTTGAAAAATTAATAAAAACAGGAATTAAAGCAAAAATGGAGTTTTATGGAGAAGGAGAATTAAGTAATGAAATTATTGAATGGATAAAAAAAAATAATTTATCTAAAAAAATTCTTGTAAAAGGAAATCAATCAAAAGAAACTATTATTGAAGCATACCAAAGAAGCCATTTCTTAATTTTACCGTCTAAAAGTGAAGGATGGCCTAAAGTGGTGGCAGAAGCTATGATTTTTAAATGTATTCCCATAGTTACACCTATATCTTGTGTTCCTTTTATGATTGCTAAGGGGGAAAGGGGAATTATATTATCTTTAAATTTAGATGAAGATGCAAAAACTATTAAGAAGATTATAAATAACGAAATTATTTTGGAGAATATGGCATTTAAAGGAACTGAGTGGTCTAAAAAAATTACAGTTGATCAATTTGAAAATGAAATTATGAAATTAATAAACTAGAAAAATAGTATGAAAAAAAAAATTTTTTGGATTTCTGGATTTTTCATGATTCTTGGATTTCTTTTAGTTTGTGTTATAAATTACAGAACCCCTTTTTTTGTGTCTAAACGTTCTGGGTGGTCTATTGGTTTTGGAATATCTAAACGTTTTCCTGAAAAAATGGATTTTAATAAAATAAATTTGATACTAAAAAACATTGTTTCTAAGGATTCAACAAATTTTATTGCAGATCCCTTTTGGATTGAATCTAATGATTCTATTTATATTTTTTTTGAAAATCAAAGTAAATATGATAATGGAACAATTGGTGTTTTAGCTTCAAAGGATGGGAAAAAATTTCGTTATGAAAAAGATGCAATTAAAGAAGCATTTCACATGTCCTATCCTCAGGTGTTTCAAAAGAATAAAAAATTTTATATGTTACCTGAAACACAAGCTTCTGGACATGTTTTATTATATGAGGCTGTGAAATTTCCATATAAATGGAAAATATGTGATACATTGATTAAAAATTGCCAGTTAAAAGATCCTACAATTTATCTTTCAGACTCTATTAACTTGATTTTTGGAGCGGGAAAGAATTTAGATTTAAATCTGTATGTATCTAATTCCTTGTTTGGGAAATGGGAATTAAAACAAAAGGAAATATTAAAAGGTACTGAGTCTAGACCAGGAGGAAGAATCATAAACTATAAAGGAAAATTATTATTGCCTATTCAAAATTGTTCCGAAGCTTATGGATATGGACTCTCTCTCTATACCGTCGATAAAGTTAGAAATACATATAAATTAAGTCGAATCAAACCTTTTTATTTGAAACAACAAGAACATATAAAAGAATTTAATGCAGGTATGCATCATTTAGATTTACACAAACTAGAAAATAATTTTTTTTATGTTTATGACGGAAACACCTTTGAGGAACCTAGAGAAAAAGTTTTTAATTACAAAGGACCTCTAAAAAAAACATATATTGATTTGAAACAATTTACTAGTAATATATGCGAATAGTTCAATTAATAGATAGTCTTGAAGTAGGAGGTGCAGAAAAAATGGCAGTAAGTTATGCTAATATTTTATCAGATAGAGTTCTATTTTCAGGTATTGTAGCTACTCGGAAGGAAGGACTTTTAAAAAATAAGATAAAAAAAAAAGTAGAATACTTTTTTTTAGAAAGAAAAAAGACTTTAGATATAAAAGCACTTTTAAAATTCTATAAGTACTTAAAAAAAAACAAGATTGAGTATATCCAAGCGCATAGTTCATCGTTTTTTTTGGCATTATGTGTAAAAATGTTTTTGCCTAATATTAAGATTATTTGGCATGATCATTATGGTTTTAGACATAAGAATACTTTTTTAAAAAATTTACCTTTAATACTATGTTCTTTTTTCTTTGATAGAATAATCGTTGTTAATAATCTACTATTAAATTGGTCTTTAGAAAATCTTTTGTGTAAGAAGGTTACATATTTACCCAATTTTGTTGATTTTTCTTCTCAAAATGATATTCAGTTAAGATTAAGAGGTGAAGAGGGAAAAAGGATTATTTGCTTGGCAAATTTAAGACCTCAAAAAAACCATTTTATGCTTATACAAATTGCTAAAATGATTAAAAAAGAATTCCCAGACTGGACTTTTCATTTGATAGGAAAAGACGCTAATAATGATTACTCTAAAATGATTAAAGAAAAGATTATAAACAATGGATTGGAAAATAATGTTTTTGTTTATGGAAGTGTTTCTAATACTTTTTCTGTTCTAGAACAATCACAAATAGGAATTCTAACATCTATTTCAGAAGGACTTCCAGTAGCCTTGTTAGAATATGGTTATCATGGATTAGGAGTAGTGGCAACAAATGTAGGTGAAATTCCATTCATTATTAATCCTAACAATGGTTTCTGTGTAAAATCTAATGACAATAAATCATTTTTTGAAGCACTTAAAACCCTAATAAATGACGAAAAATTAAGAAAAGAAAAAGGGATGATTTTAAGAGAAAAAGTACGAAATGAATTTGATGGGGAAAAAATAATTTCAGATTTTATTAGATTGATAGATAATGGAACAACATTTTACCAATAATTATTTAAAATATTATGCTCTTCATTTAGTTCTAGGAGCATTAATATTTACGGTTCCCTTTGTAGCTGAAATTTATAGCATATTTATTTTTATTTCGGGTGTTTTTATTATCTATATTAAAAAAAATAAAGGAAATGAGGCACTTTTATTTTCAGGATATGTCGTAGGGATAGAAGTTTTATTAAGAATGACTAATTCAATGCATATTAATGAATATGGGAAATATGTCATAATTGCATTTTTAGTCCTAGGAATGTATTATAGAGGAGTATCGAAAACTGCATATTGGTATTTAATCTATTTGTTACTATTAGTGCCTTCTTTAATTATTGGCTCTTTAAGATTAAATTTTGATACAGAAATTAGAAAAGCCATTTCATTTAATATATCAGGACCAATATGTTTGGCAATAGCTGCGTTATATTGTTATAATAATAAAATTAAATATGAATTATTATTAAAACTATTATTGTATGTTAGCTACCCTCTTTTGTCGATGATGGTCTATTTGATACTTTTTAATCCATCTGTAAGAGATGTAGTTACTGATACAAGTTCAAATTTTGCGACTTCAGGAGGGTTTGGACCTAATCAAGTATCAACCATTTTAGGTTTAGGGATGTTTCTTTTTTTTGTACAATTTCTTTTGAACTCTAAATCAAAAATTCAGATTTTTATAAATTTTTTTTTAGTGTTCTTGTTTTCTTATAGATGTTTGTTGACTTTTTCTAGAGGAGGAATGTACTGTGGGGTGATTATGATTTTAATATTTATACTATATGTTTTTAGTAGGGCTCAAAATAAGGCAAAACAAAAAATAATAATGTTAAGCTTGTTTCTAATATCAACAGCTGGCATGGTTTGGTTTTATAGTTCATTTGAAACAGGTGGCTTGATAGAAAAGCGTTATGCAAATAAAGATGCAATTGGTAGAGTAAAAGAATCTCGATTTAGCGGTAGAGAAGATATTGCAAAAACTGAAATAAATATGTTTTTTGAAAATCCTGTTTTTGGTGTAGGAGTAGGTAAAAACAAGGAATTTAGACAAGAATTGACAGGAATGAATGTTCCGACACATAGTGAATTTACTAGATCTTTAGCAGAACATGGTATGGTTGGAGTGATCGGTCTATTAGTGTTAATTTTTGTTCCTCTTTTTTTCTTTTTGAACAATAAGCAACATTTCTTTTTTTTACCCTTTTTTCTATTTTGGTTTATTACGGTAAATCATGCTGCCATGCGTTTAGCAGCACCAGCTTTTATTTACGCTTTATCTTTGTTAAAAGTGGAATTTTATGATTTTGAAGGAAAAGATACAAATAGTTTACATAGGTAATAAACTATCAACCAAAGGGTATAATGTTACGACAATTGACACATTAAGTTCTCAGTTAGAGTTAGAAGGATATAGGCTAGTAGTAGCATCTTCTTTTAAAAATCTGTTACTTAGATTAATGGATATGTTCTTTGTAGTTCTTAAGAATAGAAAAGCAGATTATTTGTTACTAGATACTTACAGTACTTCGGCATTTTGGTTTGCTTTCTTAATAAGTCAATTAGCTAGAATTTTAAATATAAAATACATTCCTATTTTACATGGCGGTAATTTGCCGAATCGTTTAAGGGAAAATCCTAAATCATGTCAATTGATTTTTGGAAATGCCTATAAAAACGTTGCTCCGTCTAATTATTTGCTAAAATATTTTACAGAAGCAGGTTTTAAAAATATTCTTTTTATTCCTAATGCAATTGAAATAGAAAAATATCAATTCAAATTAAGAACTGATTTACAACCCAAGTTGCTTTGGGTAAGAGCTTTTGCTTCTATTTATAACCCCAAAATGGCAGTAGATGTTTTGGTTGAACTGAAGAAAAAATACCCCTTAGCAGAATTATGTATGATAGGGCCTGATAAAGACGGTAGTTTAGAACAAACAAAAAAATATGCTCAAGAAAAAGGAGTAGATATTGTTTTTACAGGAAAATTATCAAAAGAACAATGGATTACAATTTCTCAAAACTATGCTGTTTTTATAAATACAACCCATTTTGATAATACACCCGTTAGTGTCATTGAGGCAATGGCCTTAGGGTTGCCAATCGTTAGTACTAGAGTTGGCGGAATTCCTTTTTTACTTTCAGATCAAGAAAATGCTTTATTGGTGTCAGATAATGCTACAGGTGAAATGGTATCAGCTATTCTTTTTTTACTTATGAACCCAGATATAGCTTTAGATATAGCTAATCAAGCTAGGAAAATAGTTGAAACCTTTGATTGGCAGCAAACGAAATTACTCTGGAAGGATTTATTGTCATAATAGTTAAATGTTATAATAATTGTCACTCCATTTTTTTCTCTCCTTGAAATTGTTTAATTTGCAAGCCAACCCTAAAAATAAATATGATTAATAAAAAGCATTGGCACTTTGAAATTTCAGAAAGAAAAATTTTACTTCGATTCTTTGATGTTTTTTTTGTTGTTTTTATCCTCTACTTTATAGGAAATCATTTTGACTTCAGTTATTTGAGAATTTCGGATCAGAATTTTTATTGGACCTTAGTTCTATCAGTATACCTGCTTTTTTTTGGAACTGTTTTTGAAATGTATGATTTGCCTACAGCAAGTAATCAAACCAGTATATTAAAAAGCATAGTACTTACGAGTTCTATTACCGTTTTAGTTTATTTATTAACCCCTTTTTTGACGCCTTCTTTACCCGAAAATAGATTGCAAATCCTGTTGTTTTATCTAGCTATCACTACTTCTTTAATGGGATGGCGATTAGTGTATGCCAATTATTTGGCATCGCATCGTTTTGTGAAAAAAGCACTATTAATTTGTGAAGAAACAGAAACGAGTGAGTTGATAAATGGACTTCGGAAAAATGATCCACATTACATTATATTAGGGTATGTAAATTTATCCAAAATTTACGCTAAAGGCACGAATCATATAGTGGCTAATATTTCAGTAAATGATTTAATTAATTATATAAAAAAAAATCAAATTTCAGAAATAGTAGTAGCTTCCTCAAGATCAGTAGGAATGCCTGTAGAAGTATATGAAAAGTTATTATATCTTGTAGAACATGGTTTTTCTGTACGAGAGTATTCGCAGGTATATGAAGCTATTACCCAACGAATACCCGTTCAGTTAGCAGAAAGAGATTTTTATCGTTATTTTCCATTTTCTCGTAATAATCAAAATCAGCTATATCTGATTTATGTTCGAATTATGGAAATTTTAATTTCTTCTATAGGATTACTAATAGGGATATTTATTGTTCCTTTTATACTTTTGGGGAACCTACTAGGCAATCAAGGACCGTTATTATACAAACAAGAGCGTGTAGGTAAAAATGGCAAGGTATTTAATATTTATAAGCTGAGGTCTATGTTAGTAAATGCTGAGAAGAATGGAGCTGTTTTTGCTACTCCCAACGATGTTCGAATCACTTCTTTTGGCAAATTTTTACGTAAATCACGCTTAGACGAAGTTCCTCAATTCATTAATGTATTAAAAAATGAAATGGGAATCATAGGACCTAGACCTGAGCGTCCTGTTTTTGTTGATCAGATTAATGATGTAATGCCTTTTTATCAAACAAGACATGTTATAAAGCCAGGATTAACAGGTTGGGCTCAGGTTAACTACTCCTATGGAGAATCATTAAAAGATAGTTTGGTAAAATTACAATATGATTTGTACTATATAAAACATAGAGGTATTTTCATAGATCTGAATATTATGATAAAAACAATCAGTACCGTTTTGTTTTACCGTGGGCAGTAAAATAGTTAAAAAGGAAAACCTTACGTGTGTTTTATCACTTTTTATTTTCTGTTAAGTTCTTTTTATAAAACCTTAGTGTAAGGACTAAATTTGTAATAAGTAAAGGACTTATAATAAATAAGTGCGGTTTATTTAGCATATAAATTACATATATCCCCATACTAATAAGACAAGCAAAAGCTACTTTTGAAGCTATTTGAGTTTGTTTTTTTAAGATAAAGTATACCAATATTAAGTAAAAAGGATTAAATAAAAGCATATTATAATTCCACACCACTTCTCGGTGAAAAGAATATATATTTACAATCAAAAAAAACAGTCCAATACATCCCATGAGAATAAAGAAGATCGTGTTTAGCTCTTTTTTGTTAAATAAAACAAAAATAAGTAATAGGATAATTAGTGGAATACAACTATTTAATAAGGAAAAAGGTTCATTTTTTGCAGTTGCCTTGTATAATATGTGGGGCTTTTCAGCCAAGGGTTTTCCGTTATGTTGAGTTGCTTCTAATACTTTCATAAAATCAAGTGGTAAAAACAAAACTTCTGCTTGTTCATCAGGGCGATGACCAAATATCATATTAATTCCTAAATTTAACCAATACTGTTTCGTTTGATAATTATACAATACTTCTCGGTACGTTTCTTCTTTATGTAGTGTATTTATAATAGGCTTATCTTTTAAAGAAGAATTGACGATATCAATTACTTTAGTAGTACAGTTCCGATCAATAAATTTATAGGTATAATATTTACTTTCAGAAAACACAGATTTGTTTAATTCCTTAAATAGTTTGTTTTTTTCAAAAGAGGAAAGGTTTAGTCTTTGCTCATAAATACTACGGTTTTCTTCTCTATAAGCGTATTCAAAATCAGCATAAGGATAAACCGCCGCATAATATTGTAAATCACCTTTAGTGAATTTTAATATAAAGTTAGGCGTTCTAAAATCAAACATTCCATAATTATAAACCACATCAAACCCAGTCATAGGATCTTGAATACGCAAAGCAGTATGACCATATAGCGTATGAGATTCTTGAGCAACATCTACTGTCAAGATGCTAAATACCGCTTTTTCAGATAGACTAGGGATTTGCGAATAAGAAAAAAAAGAGAGTTGTATTAAAACTAATAAAAAGATAATTTGTTTTTTCATTGTTTAATTTCTTAGTTAAACCTTATTCTTTTAATGTAATATAAATGATTTTATCATTCTCTAAAAATAGATAAATCTACTTTTAGAGAAAAAATATTAGAGTATAACGAAACACTTTGGTTACCAATATCCGTTAATGCGTAATCAACCGAAATACCTTTGTAATGAAAACCAAGCCCAAAATTAGGTTGAAAACCAATACTTTTCTTACCATCTATTCCCAATGTGTTTTGAAAATTACCAACTCCAGTTCTTAAAAAAGCAAGATTGTTGTAGCCTAATTCAAAACCTACAGATGGTGATACGCTTAATAGGTCTGATGAAAAAATATCTTTAGTGCGTTGAAATTCCATATTTAAGTTGGTAGCAACTAAAAGACTCATATCATTATGGAAATTATATTTTTTAGCTAAACCCAATTGTGCCTTTGGTAATGTAATTTCAGATGTTGTGGGTAATTCCTGATTTTGTAATGGAATTTGAGTTTGTGCATTCTGAATTTTTTTAAATTCTTTTTCGTTGATATTCCAAATATTATAAGTAGTCGTAATGTCACGCACTAGGAAACCTAATTTCCAATTGTTTTTTTCGAATTGCATACCTGCATCAAAACCAACCCCCCAAGAACTTGCAAAATCCCCGATAATCCGTCTAATGATTTTTGCATTTACACCATATTTTAAACCCTGAATAGGCAAATCACGAGCATACGAAAACGTGACTCCATAATCCGCAGCAGAAAATAAGCTAATTCTATTATAATCAATCGTACCATTTGCATCAATTAGTTGAGTAGTATTTAAAATATTATCAACCCCAAACCGTATGACAGATGCTCCCCAAGCACTTTGAGAATCTATTTTTTTTGCATAGGCTAAGTAATCATATTGAGCAATGTTAGCAAAATAACTAGCGTGCATAAAAGCAGCTTCACTATCTTCAATTTTTAATAAACCAGTTGGATTCCAATAGCCAGAATTTACATCACTCGTATGAGCCACCATGGTATTAGCCATTCCAAAAGCTCTAGCATCAACACCAATATTCATGAATTCGTTAGAATATTTACGAGCCGTTTGAGCTTGAAAGAAATTGAAGACAACTAAAAAACTAAAGGTTAATATTTTTTTCAAGGGAACAGTTTTGGCAAAGATCAAATAAAAATCTGATATATTAAACTCTAGAACTTATAAAGTTATTATATTACCTTTGTAGGTTTAAAATTAAAAATTACAAAATCATTTTTATGTCAATAAAATCGCAAATTCCAAATTTAATTACATTATTGAACTTGCTTTCAGGATGTATAGCTATTGTCTTTGTTTCACAATTACAGTTTGAGTGGGCCTTTTTCTTTGTATGTTTAGGGATATTTCTCGATTTTTTTGATGGCTTTTTTGCACGTCTTTTTAAAGTTCAAAGTCCTTTAGGATTGCAATTAGATTCGTTGGCAGATATGGTAACTAGTGGAGTTGCTCCAGGATATGTTATGTTTCAAATGATATTAAAAGCAATAGGGGGAAATCAGGAATTAAGTCTTAATACATTGGAAGGGTCCGTTATGTTGCTTCCTTTTTTAGGTTTTATTATTTCATTAGGAGCTTGCTTTAGATTAGCTAATTTTAATATAGATACTCGCCAAACAGATTCATTTATAGGCGTTCCAACTCCAGCTAATTCATTGTTTATAATGAGTTTTCCTTTAGTTATTAAGTTTACAGATATTTCTATAATTGTAGATATTTTGCATAATCCTTACATCCTTTTGTTAATTACTGCTTTAAGTGCTTATGTAATGAATGCCGAAATACCATTATTTTCTTTAAAAATAAAACAATTCACTTGGTCTAAAAATGCCCTGCAAATTCTTTTTCTGACATTGAGCGTTGTTTTATTGCTAGTTTTTAAATATCTAGGAATACCTCTGATAATTATTGCCTATATATTACTTTCTGTTATTAATAATTTATTTTTGAAGAAAGGGTAAATGGCTCAAAAAAAATATTCTAAGGGAGTTAAAAAAGGAACCCATACACATTCGAAAAAACGACCACAAAACCAAGTGTCTTTTTTTTCAAGTTCCTTGTTTTTCAAACTAGTGATGACATTGAGTATTGTGGTTATTCTTTATAGTCAAAAAAGAAGTATTGCCCGTTATTTAGGATTTACTACAGATAAAATTATTTACAATGAAGCGCGTTCTATGCCTATTGATAAGGTACTAGATACGCATATCGAAAAATCTTTCGGTATTGATCTTTCAGAATACCAAGATAATATAAATTGGGCGAAAGTAAAAGAAATAGAAGGAGGGTATCCTATAGAATTTGTTTTTATCAGAGCAACCGCAGGAAGCAATAAAGTAGATAAGAAATTTAAAAAATACTGGTTACGCGCAAAAGAAAGAGGTTTTATAGTAGGAGCGTACCATTATTATAGACCTAATGAAAATTCAATAGAACAAGCAGAAAATTTTATAAAACAAGTTACTTTAGTAGAAGGCGATTTTCCTCCCGTGTTAGATATAGAAAAACTGCCAAAAGCCCAATCAATAAAACGGTTAAAAGTAGGATTAAAACGATGGTTGGAAAAAGTGGAAGCTCATTACGGAGTAAAACCTATTATTTATAGTAGTGAAAGTTATTATGAAGATTTTTTAAAGGAAGATTTTGGAGATTACCCTTTTTGGATTGCTAATTACACCGCATTTTATAAGGAAATAGACTCTGAATGGTCTATATGGCAATTAACAGAAAACGGAAAAATACCAGGGATTAAAGGTACTGTAGATCTTAATATTTATAACGGAACTTCCGTAACAATGAAAGAATTATTAATTAAATAGTGCCACACGATTCTTGTTATAAAAAGTAAAGACCAATTTTGTGTTTTAGAAAATTGGTCTTTACAATGCCTACTTCTTTTCTTTTCAAAAAGAATTATCTACAAACGTAAAAAGAGCTATTTTTTTAAACCTAATTTTTGATGAGGTTTCCCTTCTTGAAAAGTAAAATACATCTTATTCGCTTGTCCTTTTGTAAACATTGTTCTTTGTTCATCAGCAGCATAATCCATATAGTTAACAAACATTTGAGTGTACTCTTTGCCGTGGCAAATTTCTTTTAAAGGATGCTTTTGAAAACCATAATGCTCTTTTGGAGCAAGCGGAGTGTCTGATACTAAATCATCACCACAATTGCCAGTAGGTCCAGAAAGGTGATATAATCCAAAATAATGTCCTACTTCATGAACAAGTATTTTTCCCTTAGTATATCCGAATTTTATGATACTTGGATGTTGAGGAGCAGGATCATAAAGATATAATGAATTTAATGCAATTCCCCAATAATTTCTATCGCCTGATAAAGGAGAAGCGTATCCCGCAAAATCATCACCCTCTTGATCATATAAACTGTCTAAAATCCATACCGTTAATGTTTTCTCGGTATTTTCAGCAAGAAAACCATGCTCTTTTGTTTTAAACCATTCTTGTTGACCTAATACAGCATCAAATTCAGTTTCTTTTCTACTAATCCCTTTTAGTACAAAAGAAATTTTAGTATTTCCAGAAGCAAGTTTAGAAAATTCCTGAGGCGTATTTGCAAAATTGTCGTCTTTTCCTTCAAAAGACTTATTTAAAATCTCAATTTGTTTTCTTATGTCTTGTTCTGTTATTTTACTTCCTCTTTTCCCTTTTTTATACAAAATATTAAATTGAACTGGGATTTCTCTTTTTTCTGTAAGGGTGTAAGTCCTTTTAGAATCGTAAGAATCATCATACCTGTTTTTTGGATTATTAAGGATTGCGTTTTCTGCATAATTTACAGTTTTATCCTCTGTTATATTTTCTTTTTGACAAGAAAATACTGTTAAAGATGCCAAGAGCATCGTAATAAATAATTTTTTCATAAGATATTATTTAATTTAGTTTAACTCTGGATTAAAAATTAATGTTTATTGTTTAAAAATCAATAAACATTAGAAAAAATAAGTTTTTTCGACGATTTAATAGTGTTATAATTTTGGGTATAGATTCCTTATTTATGATAAAGAATTTAAAAAATCATAGATAACTTGGGAGATTCAAAGATAAGGTACTTTTTTTCTTTGTTATATGTTAAAAATAAGCGGTCTACTTTAATTAAAAATATAAGTTGCTTGTTTTTAGTGAGTTGTTTCTTTTTTAAATGTTTTTTTTAGGTTTTGTTTAACTTATTTTTTGTAAATAATTAATAATTATTTGAAGAACAAACGGTTTATAGATAGCTGCTTTTGTTTTATCAAAAGATTCGTATTAAATCTTTAGATTAGTTTTAATAAGGAAGAAATAAAGCCTAAAAAATGTCAAAACACACTAACTATTCATAATTACATATCCGTTAATTCAAGGGATATTTTAAGGGAAAGAATAAAAAGGTATCAACCTACTTAAAATATAAGAAGCGTTCTTATGGTATTTAATAAGTAATTCTATCATTTAGTTCAAGCCGAAAACAAATGAAATAAGCGGATATAGCAAACTTTTAACAGATTTTAGCTATATTCTTATCTACTATACAATCCCTCCGTGGTAAAAATTATGAATAAACACTTTAGAATCTATTTCGATGGTACTTGATGTGTGAAAAAATAATGTTTTGAAAATTAGAAGGTTAGGTATTTACTGTGTCCAAGAACCTCATCTCTCAAATAGATATTTCTTTTTTTAGAATAAATCTTTTTATTTTTTATTTAGAATAATTAAAAATAATGTTTTATTTTTAAAATTCTAATCTTATATTTGCAGTCCAAAAACAATTTAAAATTAGTCTAAATAAAATGAAGTTATATTGGTTAGGATGCTTATTATTCTTGTCTGGACAAAGTTTCGGTCAAGATAGGTTTCAAGGAGAAACAGAAAATACCGTTGAAAATGATACGGCTAGAAAAAAAAGATATTCGTTAAAAGAAATAGAAATAAGACAACACAAACAAAAAAAGTTTGTTTCTACTATTCGTACGGGATTAAAACCTTTTGATAATCCTCAAAGTTTACAATCTATTGGAGGAGAAGTGATTTATCAACAACAATCGGTTCGTTTGAGCGATGTCGTAAAAAACGCAAATGGTGTTTATGTAGGCTCAGCACGTGGTGGAGCACAAGAATCCTTTTGGTCAAGAGGTTATGATATGGGTACGAATAATATTTTTAAAAATGGTTTTCGTCAAAATGGAGGGTCAATGCCTGAGGTGATTTCATTAGAAAAAGTAGAATTTTTAAAAGGAAATAGTGCTTTGTTATACGGAAATGTAGCACCAGGAGGAATTTTAAATTTAGTAACCAAGACCCCTTTGTTTGAAAGAGGAGGAGAGTTATCTTTTCAAACAGGAAGTTATGATTTTTACAAACCTGTAATTGATTTTTATGGGCCTCTTAGTAAATCAATTGCTTACCGGGTAGTGAGTAGTTTTGAAAAATCAAAAAGTTTTAGAGATGTAGTAAGTAGAGAACGTTATTATATTAATCCTTCTTTTCTATTTAAGGCAACCCAAAAAACAGATGTACTTCTTCAAATGGATTATTTGTACGATAATTGGACACCTGATTTTGGAACAGGTGCTTTTGGGAAGACTATTCTGGATGTACCTATTAGTCGTTATTTAGGTGCTAATTGGTCTAACGGACAAACACGTCAGGGATCATTATCCGCTCTTTTAAAACATCAGATTAATGATTCTTGGAAGTTTATTGCAAATATGTCATTCCAAAATTATTCAAGACAATTTGAAGGAACAGACAGAATTCAACCTTCTAACATAACGGGTGATTTAACTAGAAAATTAGGTAAGAACAAAAATGTTGAAACACTATTAGGACAACAATTAGGATTACAAGGAAGTTTTAAAACTTTTGGTTTCAAACATGAATTATTTACAGGAGTAGATGGAGAAACTAGTTATACGGATAGTTATTCCTATTTGTTTTATACAAAACAAAAAGATGGTAAATTTATTGCTATAACAGATTATGATAAAATCAATATCTTTGATCCTATTACATTTTCAAACGAAAAAGGATCACAAGAAAATTATAATTCAGTACTAACAAAGAATCAAGGAAAACGTTTTGGCTTTTTTGCTCAAGATTTAATATCTATTCATGAAAAATTAAAAGTACTTGCTGGTTTGCGTTGGTCATGGCAAGAAGTTCAAAGTACTGTATATAATGCCAAAATTGATGGTGGAAATACTACAAGTCCTAAAGGACAAACTCCTTTTGTGCTTAATCATGAAGCAGATAAAGATAATGCACCAATTGAAGGCGCTATACAAGTAGATAAAGCATTTTCTCCTAAATTTGGTTTGGTCTTTCAACCAATGCAATCAATAGCAATTTTTGGAAGTTATTCAAATTCATTCACTACCAACACAGGAGTTGATATTTATAATGATCCTATAAAACCCTCTATTATAAATCAATATGAAGCAGGAGTAAAAACAGAATTTTTTAAAGGTAATTTAACAACAGGAGTAACTGTTTATAGCATTGAAAATAATAATTTAGTCCAAATGGCAGCTACAACCTTAGATGGTAAAGCCAATTCTAATTCGAATATCAAAGAACTATCAGGTAAAACAAGAAGCAAAGGAATTGAATTAGATATTACCGTAACACCTATCGAAGGATTCAAGATTAATGCAGGTTATAGTTATAACGATATGCGTTTTGTGAAAACATCTGGATTAGTAGGCAGTTCATTAGAAGGGGATCGTTTGGCGCGTACCCCTGATCAAACAGCTAATTTAAGTTTCTTTTATACAGTACAAAACGGATTTTTCAAAAATGTTTCCATAGGAGCTATAACTAACTATATAGGAAATCGTATAGGCGGTTGGAATAACCGTTATGCAAAAGATAAAAATGGAACAGTATTTATAGAAGAACGTGAGATTCCAGTTAGTGGTTATGCAGTTGCGGATGCAACTCTAGGATACACTTATAAAAATATAAGTTTATTATGTAAATTGTCTAATGTGGCTAATACTTTAAATTATACAGTACATGAAAATTACAGTATTAATCCAATACCGCCAAGACAATTTATGGCAACACTAAAATATCAATTTTAAAAGGTTTTGTTTTTGTGAAAGGCAAATAGTATAGTTTTAAAACTATACTTTTGCCTTTATATTTTTTTATTACTTATACATAAAAGTTAGAAATGAAAAGAATACATGTAATAATAGCAATGCTATTTAATATAGTGTCAATTGCCCAACAAAAAAATACATTATTAGATGGAAATTTTTGGAAAAAAAATCCGAATCTAACCATAGTTCAAGCTGAAATAGCCAAAGGCAATAATGCTTCAGAGCTAAACTCTTCCGCTTTTGATCCTGTTACATTAGCTATTAATAATGGTGTGTCAAATGAAGTGATTTACTATTTGTTGGAACAAAAAGGGAATGAAATAAATAAGCTCACACATGATGAAAGAACCTATCTGCATTGGGCTGCTGCTAAAGGAAATATAGAGTTAGTACAAGATCTTATAGATAAAGGAGCTAATATCAATCACGAAGATTCCCATAATACGACACCTTTGGCTTATGCTTTGGCTAGTGGTAATGCTAAAAAAGAATTAATAGAAATCTTTTTTAAAGCAGGTTTAGACCCTAAAAAGTTATATAAAGATAAAGCAACCCTATTAATGTTAGCTGTGCCTTATGATAAAGATTTGTCCGTTACACAATTTTTAGAAACAAAAGGATTAAGCGTAAAAGATCAAGATGCCTTAGGAAAAACAGTTTTTGATTATGCTGCCAGAACCGGTAATATAACTAATTTAAAAAAACTTATTGAAAAAGGAAGTAAATGGACTCCTAATGCCTTATTAATGGCCGCTGAAGCTACTCGACGATCTGCTAATTCCTTAGAAATATTTCAATATCTTATTGACGATTTAAAATTAAAACCAACTGTTTCCACTACAAATGGAGAAACCATTCTTCACCTGATAGCTAAGAAAGAAAATCAGATCCCAATTGCTCAATATTTTTTACAGAAAGGCGTTTTAATAAACGCAATAGATAACGAAGGAAATACCGCTTTACATAAAGTAGCAGGAACGCGTGATTTAGCATTTGTGAATTTTTTATTAGAAAAAGGAGTTGACGTAAGTAGAACCAATAATAAGGGGGAATCTGCCTTAATGCAAGCCGTTAAATCAGGCTTAGTAGAAACAATGAATACACTAGTAAATAAAGGAGCTACTATTGATTTGTTGGATAAAGACGGACAAGGTTTAGCCTACCATTTAGTGCAAAATTATAGAGCACCTAAAAACGGGAACGATGATTTTCTAGATAAACTAAAATGGTTAAAAGAAAAAGGAATAGATCTAAAAAAACCTTTAAGAAAAGGAGATACGCTCTACCATCTTGCCGTAATAAAAAATGATTTAGAATATTTAAAAAAGTTAGAAGGTTTTGAAATAAATATAAATGCTAAAAATGAAGCAGGATTAACCGCTTTACATAAAGCAGCCATGGTAGCTAAAGATGAAAATATAATAAACTATTTACTTACTCTAGGAGCTGATAAAAAGGCAAAAACAGATTTAGATGAAACAGCCTATTCATTAGCCCAAGAAAATGAAGTATTAGCTAAAAAACAAATAAATTTAGATTTTTTAAAATAAGAGATGAATAAGTACACAAAATATTTAGGACTGATTGTTTTTTCATTGTTTTTTAATAGCATAACAGCTCAAACCTCTAAATACAAATGTATGTTGCAAATGACAAACTATGTAGGAGAAGGAGCTTATATTGTAGTATCATTAATCAATCCAAAAGGGCAATATGAGAAAACATTATATGTAATGGGAGATGACAAAAAATGGTATAAAGACATCAAAGAATGGTATAAATTTTATAGCAAAAAAAATAAAGTAGATGCAAAAACAGGAGCTTCCGTAGCAGGAGGCGATAGAAGTGTAACCGTTTTAGAAATAGAAGACTCTAAAATAAATACAGGGTATAAAATTCGTTTCGAATCAGCTGTAGAAAATCAAAAATATCATATTACAGATGCAGAATTTCCATTAACCACAGAAACTTTATTAAATAAAGTAGAAGGAAAAGGATATATTCGTTTTGTTAAATTAAATAAATTATAAATAGGCAATGACCTTATCTATTTGGCGATTGGCTCATTTTGCCTTGGCTCTTATAGCTTCTCTATTTTTAGTACTAGCTTCTGTAACGGGAGGAATTTTAGCAATAGATACCATAAATCAAGAAATTCCATCCTATAAAGTTGATAATTTTAAGGAAATCAAACTTGCAAAAGTTATAACCCCTCTGAAAAAAGAGTTCATCGAAGTAGCAGAACTAACCGTTTCTCCTAGCCAGTATGTAATAATAAAAGGATTAGATACAGATGCTAATGAAGTAGAAGCTATTATTAACCCTAATACGGGTAAAATAATAGGAACTCCTAAAAAACACACACAATGGATCAAATGGGTAACTTCTTTACACCGATCGCTTTTTTTGCATAAAACAGGGCGAATTATTCTAGGAATCAATGCCTTTCTTCTGGCTGTTATAACCAGTACGGGAATTGCTTTATTGCTAAAACGCCAAAATGGCTTCGTAGGTCTTATAAAAAAAATTAAAAAAGATCATTGGTCTTCCTATCTTCATGTATTACTAAGTAGATGGATGGCTATCCCTATTTTGATTATGGCCCTAACAGGAGCTTTTTTAACACTATATAATTTTAAAATTTTAGAGAAAGATTCTTTACTAAATCATAAGGAAATTGTTTCTCAAAAACCGCTTTCTCAAAAAAAAATAGAAGATTTTCCCATTTTTAAAAAGGTTTTATTATCAGATGTTCAAAAGTTAGAATTTCCGTTTGCAGACGAAGTAGAAGAACACTTTACACTAAATTTAAAAGATCGAGTAATCTTAATCAATCAATGGAATGGAGAGATATTGAGTGAAGTTCCAATATCAAAATGGGTGAGGTTAGAAAACCTCAGTTTAGATCTACATACAGGAAGAGGATCTATTCTTTGGTCGTCCGTATTATTACTTAGCGTATTCAGTATTTTGGTTTTTATTGTTTCAGGATTTTTGATTTCATATAAACGGTTACGTCATAGACAGACCAATAGTTATACTTTAGAGGAGGGTGAATTAATCCTATTAGTTGGATCAGAAAACGGGAGTACGATGAAGTTTGCTAATGCCATTCATAATCAGTTTTTACAACAAGGAATCAAATCCTTTGTTGGATCTATGAATCAGTATCAAACAGCACCCAATGCACATACCATTTTATTTTTAACCTCCACTTACGGTGATGGTAATGCACCTGCTAATGCCAGTCGTTTTGAAGGATTAATTCAAAAATACAAACAATTACATACCATACAAACAGCCGTAGTAGGATTTGGTTCCTCCCAATATCCTGATTTTTGTGGATATGCTAAACAAGTAGAAACACTATTAAAAAAACAATCTTGGAATCAAAAAATAATTGATTTACACACAATAGATGATCAATCTATGAACGATTGGCTACACTGGATATCAAATTGGAATAAGACTACTACCATTCAATTAAGTAATTTAGAAACGACGTATTTAGATAAGAACAAAAAGAAAACCCTGTTTAAAGTGATTTCTAAAAGCCAAGTGGAAGGAAATTGCTCTAATTTTATACTGGTATTAGAACCTCAAAAAACAATAAAAGTAAGTTCAGGTGATTTGCTAGCTATAGAGCTAGGACATTCTCAAAAAGAGCGTTTATATTCTATCGGTAAGCTTGGAGATACAATACAACTCATGATAAAACTACATCCCAGAGGATTAGGATCTAATTATCTCTATCAATTAGAAGAAGGACAAACGCTAAAAGGAACTATTGTAAAAAATGTTAAATTTAATCGACCTAAAAATAAGAAAGTAGTGATGATTGCTAATGGTACTGGTATTGCTCCCTTTTTAGGAATGATAGCAGAAGCTACATCAAAGCAATCCCTATATTTATATGCAGGGTTTAGAGCAAAAAGTTCTTTTGTACAAAAAATAGAAGCTCAGATAAAAGTGTTTAAAAAAGAAGGTAGATTACAAGATTTTAAATTAGCCTTGTCTAGAGAAGGAAATCAATCTTATGTTACAGATTTAGTAAATCGCGATTTAGATTTTATTTTTCAGATATTAGAGGAAGAAGGAGTGTTGATGATTTGTGGATCTTTAGCCATGCAAAAAGACATAGAAACCTTGTTAGAGAATTATGCTTTAAGAAATGATACTAAAAAAATAGATTTTTACAAATCAAAAGAACAAATTTTAATAGATTGTTATTAATGAAAATACTAGTCTTGATTCTACTTTTTCCCTTTTTGCAGTATGCACAGGTACAACGTCATAGAACTGTTACACTTATGGGAAGCCGATTTGATATTACCATAGTAGAAAAAGATAGCATTTTGGCTGAAAAAAGAATTGATGAAGCCATAACTGAAATAGATCGCATAGAAAATCTGATTTCAGAATGGAAACCTACTACACAAATTTCACAAGTTAATCAATATGCAGGTGTACAACCTGTAAAAGTAGATAATGAAATAATACAACTCACAAAGTCAGGATTGTATTTTTCTAAAATAACAGAAGGAGCTTTTGACATTAGTATAGTAGCAATGGATAAAATATGGAAATTTGATGGTTCTATGACTGCTATGCCTACAGAAATTGCTATAAAAAAATCTATAGAAAAAGTAAATTATAAAAACATCGTAATAGATACAGTAAAATCTACTATTTTTTTAAAAGAAAAAGGGATGAAGATTGGTTTTGGTTCTATAGGAAAAGGCTATGCGGCTGATCGGGTACGTACCCTCTTAGAGACAAAAGGAGTTTTGGGAGGAATTATTAACGCATCAGGTGATTTGACTACTTGGGGAAAACAAGCTAACGGAAAACGATGGAGCATAGGAATTACCAATCCTTTTGGAAAAGAAGAATTTGTAGATATCGTGAAATTAGGACGATATGCTGTAACCACTTCAGGAAGCTATGAAAAATATGTAGAAATAAATGGAAAAAAATATTCCCATATTATTAATCCTAAAACAGGTTATCCAAGCCAAGGTATTTGTAGTGCGACTGTTTTTGGTCCTAGTGCAGAAATTGCCAATGGTTTTAGTACTTCTATAATGGTTTTGGGACTAAAAGAAGGAGCCAAGTTATTAGCTAATTATCCAGCTTATTCTTATGTTTTAGTTACAGATAAAGGGAGGATCATAAAATCTAAGAATTTTAAGAAAAGCAAAAAAAATATTTAGAATGTATAAGTCTAAATGTTTGGATTATACTTATGATTAACCAAAAAATAACTTTGTAATAAATATTAACCTAGTTTTATGTTAATATTCTACCTACATTAATATTTTCATATTGGTTTTATTTTGAGACTGAAAAGAACCCAGAAGAAAAATAGATCAAGAACTTAAAAAAAATATTTTTTTAAGTTCTTGATCGTAGTATTTGTATTAAAATTCTAATTTTTTTCTTCTCAATTCAAAATTTTGTCCTAGATATACACGACGTACCATTTCATCTTCTACTAATTCTTCAGGAACTCCAGCTTTTAGAATACCTCCTTCGAACATTAGATATGTTTTGTCTGTAATAGCAAGAGTTTCTTGTACGTTATGATCTGTAATTAAAATACCGATGTTTTTATTTTTAAGTTTCGCTACAATACGTTGAATGTCTTCTACAGCCACAGGGTCAACACCCGCAAAAGGTTCATCTAATAAAATGAATTTAGGATCAGTAGCTAAACATCGTGCTATTTCTGTACGACGACGCTCACCACCCGATAGTAAGTCCCCTCGGTTTGTACGGATATGATTTAATGAGAACTCCTCAATAAGAGCTTCCATCTTTTCTTCTTGTTGATCCTTAGTAAGATTAGTCAATTGTAAGACGCTCATTATATTATCTTCAATACTCATCTTTCTAAAAACAGAAGCTTCTTGAGCAAGATAGCCAATACCGTTTTGAGCTCTTTTGTACATAGGGAAATCCGTAATGTCCATGTCATCTAGGTAAATATTTCCCGAATTAGGTTTTACTAAGCCTACAATCATATAAAAGGAAGTTGTTTTTCCAGCCCCATTAGGACCTAAAAGTCCAACTATTTCACCTTGATTAACTTCAACAGATATCCCTTTTACAACGGATCTCTTTTTGTATGTTTTGACTAAATTATCTGCTCTTAATACCATGTTTTAAATTTGAAAATTTGAAAAATTTGAAAATGAATAAGATATTCAAAATCATTTTTTAAATCCAATCTGACAAATAAACTTAAAATTAATCAAAGAAAAAGAGAAATGAGTATAAAAATATAATTTCAATTTTTCAAAATGACTAATTTTAAAATAAATTAATTATTTTCAAGGGCTTCCCAAAACTCGTAAGCTCTTCTTAAGTGAGGAATTACAATAGTACCTCCAACTAATGTAGCAACGCTCATAGCTTCCATCATTTCAGCTTTTTTGATGCCTAATTTGTAACAAGTTTCTAGATGATATTTGATACAATCATCACAACGTAATACAGCTGATGCAACTAGTCCCATTAACTCTTTTGTTTTGGTATCTAAAGCACCTTCCGTATAAGTATTTGTGTCTAGATTAAAAATTCGTTTGATAACCTTATTATCATCGCCTAATATTTTTTCGTTCATTTTAGAACGATAATCATTAAAATCTTTTACTAAATCAGCCATTTTGTTCTTTTAATTGGTTTTTGTAGACAATTCTAGAAATAATAATACTCATTTCGTAAATTAAAAGCATAGGAACTGCAACAGTTACCTGACTTACCACATCAGGAGGGGTAACAATGGCGGCTATGATTAATACAATTACGATAGCATATTTTCGAGTATTTTGTAAAAAACTTGGTTTAATAAGTCCTAGTTTAGTTAACAAATAGATAATGATGGGCATTTCAAAAAAAATACCACCCGCTAATACAGATGTTTTAACCATTCCTATATATGAATTTAAATCAATATCGTTTTTAACTACGCTACTGATAGAAAAAGAGGCTAAAAAATTTACAGACATAGGAACTATGACATAATAACCAAATAGAACACCTGTAAAAAAAAGAACTGATGCTGAAATGATAAAAACTTTGGCGTATTTTTTTTCGTTATCATACAGGGCGGGGCTGATAAAACGCCATAATTCCCATAATATATAAGGAAATCCCAAAATAAACCCAGCTGTAATACACATCCATACAAAAACATTTACTTGCCCTTCCATACTGGTGTTTTGAATGGTAAAAGGAAGTTCTTCAATACAAATTGTATCAGCAAAACCAAGATAGTGAGAAGCATCGCAAAAAAAACGATATGTAATAAACTCTACTCGTGTAGGACCAAAAATTATTTGATCAAATATAAAATCAGCAAAAAAGAATACTACGATTGCTAATATAACAATTGTTATAGTACTTCTTATAAGTAGCCATCTAAGTTCTTCTAGATGGTCTAAAAAAGACATTTCTGATAAATTTTTCTTAGCCATTTATATAATTCCTTCTTTTAAAATGTCATGTATATGTAATATTCCTACATAGTTTCCATCGGCTTCCACTACTAATTGTGTAATCGAAAAATCTTCCATTGTATGAAACGCATCGATTACCATGGCATCTAACGCAATTGTTTTTGGCGTTAGAGTCATGATATCTTTTGCTTTTAATCCTGATATGGTTTCAGTCGTGTTTAGCATTCTTCTGATATCTCCATCTGTTATAATACCAATTAGTTGTTTGCCTTCTATTACAGCGGTTAC
The DNA here is from genome assembly GCF_014844295.1 of Flavobacterium columnare. Classification (NCBI taxonomy): domain Bacteria; kingdom Pseudomonadati; phylum Bacteroidota; class Flavobacteriia; order Flavobacteriales; family Flavobacteriaceae; genus Flavobacterium; species Flavobacterium columnare. Next base: position 750,276 of record NZ_CP054494.1, on the reverse strand, counting down.
GCCAAGTCTTTTTTCTGATATTTCTACAATTACATCTTTTATAGGGGAGTCAGGAGTAACTTGTGGTTTGTGATTTTTGTCTAATAGATCACTAACACGTAGTAAGAGCTTTTTTCCCAATGCTCCGCCAGGATGGTATTTGGCAAAATCTTCACTTTTGAAATCTCTTTTTTTCATTAAACAAATGGCTAACGCGTCGCCTAATACTAACTGGGCAGTAGTACTATTAGTAGGCGCTAAATTATTAGGGCAAGATTCTTTACTTACATAAGCATGTAATACTAAATCAGATTCTTTGCCTAAAAAAGAGTGAAGATTAGCAGTCATTCCTATTAATTGGTTGCCAAAACGTTTTAATAAAGGAACTAATACTTTTATTTCGGGACTATTCCCGCTTTTTGATATGCAAATAATGACATCGCCACTTTGCACCATGCCTAAATCACCATGTATCGCTTCGGAGGCATGTAAAAACATAGACGGGGTTCCTGTAGAATTAAAAGTAGCAACCATTTTTTGAGCAATAATGGCACTTTTTCCTATTCCTGTAACGATTAGACGGCCTTTTGTATTATATATAACTTCTACTGCTTGAGCAAAATCGTCAGTTAGATAGTTTACTAAGTTTGCTATAGCTTCACTTTGTTCTAGTAAGGAGGCTTTAGCAGCGGCAAGGATGGTGTCTTTGGTTGTCAAAACAAGGGTCTCTTTTTAAAATTTGTATAATGATAAAGAAAATAGTATCTTTATTCAGTGCAAATTTATAAAAATACCTAGTTGAAAGGATTTTTTATTTGATTGAAATTTTATTAAATTTGTTTAAAATTTCTCAAAAAAACACCAAACGCATTTTTTTTTACTAGTTGGGGATAGTATAAAAGCTGTTTGATTTTCATCATTTCGTTAACTTATCAATAGAAAATAATTGAAGAATGAGTTCTGACCCAATTGATTTACACAAAGAATTAAAAAAGTATTTTGGATTTAGCCAATTTAAAGGACTACAAGAACAAGTAGTAAAGAGTATTGTATCTAGAGAGAATACTTTTGTTATAATGCCCACAGGAGGTGGGAAATCGTTATGTTATCAGTTACCTGCGCTGATTCAGGAGGGCGTGGCTATCGTCGTTTCGCCTCTGATTGCGTTAATGAAAAATCAAGTAGACGCTCTTAGAAGTTTAGGCTCTGGAGATGCAATTGCACATGTTCTTAATTCTTCATTAAATAAAACAGAAATAAACCAAGTTAAGAAAGATATAGCATCTGGCTTTACGAAATTATTGTATGTAGCCCCTGAATCTTTAACAAAAGAAGAATATATTGATTTTTTGAAAGAACATAAAATTTCTTTTGTTGCTATTGATGAAGCCCATTGTATTTCAGAATGGGGACATGATTTTAGACCTGAATATCGAAATTTAAGAAATATAATTAGAGCTCTGGGTGAAATTCCAATTATTGGATTAACGGCAACAGCTACACCAAAAGTTCAAGAAGACATACTAAAAAATCTAGAAATGTCTGACGCAAATGTATTCAAGGCATCGTTCAATCGTCCTAATTTATTTTATGAAGTACGAACAAAAACTAAAAATGTAGAAGCAGATATTATTCGTTTTATAAAACAACATAAAGGGAAGTCAGGGGTTATTTATTGTCTTTCGCGCAAAAAAGTAGAAGAGATAGCGGAAGTTCTAAAAGTCAATGGTATTTCGGCAGTGCCTTATCATGCGGGGCTTGATGCTAAAACTAGAGCCAAACATCAAGATATGTTCCTGATGGAAGAGGTAGATGTGGTAGTAGCTACCATTGCTTTTGGTATGGGAATTGATAAACCCGATGTGCGATTTGTAATTCATCATGATATACCTAAATCTTTAGAAAGTTATTATCAGGAAACAGGAAGAGCAGGACGTGATGGGGGAGAAGGGCATTGTTTGGCATACTATTCATACAAGGATGTTGAGAAATTAGAGAAGTTTATGGCAGGAAAACCCATAGCAGAACAAGAAGTAGGTTTTGCTTTGTTACAAGAGGTTGTTTCTTATGCCGAAACCTCTATGTCGCGTCGTAAATTTTTATTGCATTATTTTGGAGAAACGTTTGATAATGAAACGGGAGAAGGGGGAGATATGGATGACAATATGCGTAATCCTAAAAAGAAAACAGAAGCCAAAGATAATGTAGTTAAATTGTTAGAGGCTATACGAGATACAAAAGAAATTTATAAAGCAAAAGAAATTATTTTAGCTTTAATAGGTAAATTAAATGCCGTAATTAAAGCACATAAGACAGATGCCCAACCGTTTTTTGGAATAGGTAAAGATCAAGACGAAAAATATTGGATGGCACTGATCCGTCAAGTAATGGTTGATGGTTACATTCGTAAAGATATTGAAACCTATGGGGTTTTAAAAATAACGGATAAAGGCTATGCGTTCTTAAATACGCCAACATCTTTTATGATGACAGAAGATCATGAATTTGATGATAATGAAGACGATACTGTACTAACTGCTGCTAAATCCTCAGGAACAACAGATGAGGTTCTAATGGCTATGTTAGTTGATTTGCGTAAAAAAGTAGGTAAAAAAGAAGGAGTGCCACCTTATGTCGTTTTTCAAGAGTTTTCATTAGAAGATATGGCTTTAAAATACCCTATCACAATTGCTGAACTAAGCAATATTCAAGGTGTAGGAGAAGGAAAAGCTAAAAAATATGGAAAAGCATTTGTAGATCTTATAGCCAAATATGTTGACGAAAATGATATTATACGACCTGATGATTTAGTAGTCAAGTCTACTGGAGCTAATTCAGGATTAAAGCTTTATATCATTCAAAATATAGATAGAAAACTCCCTTTAGATGATATTGCAAAAGCCAAAGGATTAGATATGGATGCCTTATTAAAAGAAATGGAGCAAATTGTTTACTCAGGTACTAAGTTAAATATTAATTATTGGATAGATGAAATTTTAGATGAAGATCAACAGCAAGAGATCCATGATTATTTTATGGATTCAGAATCAGATAAAATTCAGGATGCTTTAAATGAATTTGATGGAGATTACGACACAGAGGAACTGCGACTTATGCGAATTAAGTTTATTAGTGAAGTAGCAAATTAATCGGCAAGACTTATTTTTTTAACCTCAGGTTTGCGTTAGATTTTGTGATCAAAATGAAAAGGGCAAAAAAGGTAAAAATGACGAAAATTTTTTGCACAGTTGAAGTTTTCGCTACATTGAATTTAAAAAATAATCAGGCAGATTCAGAAGTAAGGCGAATACAATTAAAAAAATATAAAAAAATCCAATTTTGAAATTTTTCAAAATTGGATTTTTTATTACCAGTGGTATTTTAAACGAAGCTCACTGTCTTGTCTTAAAATGTTTTTACAAAAAAGTGTAAAAATATGGAAAGATATTCAGTAAAATATTCTACAAAGTGGCAATCAAAATATTCGGAAGAATTTAAAAGATTTGTTTGCAATGATTATCTAACAGGCTCGATTGACCCTAAAAGAAGTTGAGTTAAAGCATAATCTTGGTAATGGTCGACTTACCTATTGGTTAAGAGAAAGAGGTTTTGATGTTTTAAAAACAAGAATTGTATCTTTACCTGATATGAAATCAGTTAAAATCAATAAAGACGAAAGGGACTCTCAAAAGTCGATTACTGAACTCGAAAAAGAACTTCAAGAAGTAAAACTTTTAGCTGAGGCTTATCGTAGAATGATAGAAATAGCTGAAAAAGAGTTTAAAATCAATATTGTAAAAAAGTCCAATACCAAGTAATTCAGGAGATGAAGAACCATTATCCTAAGATTGGTTTAGGCAAATTTTGCGGATTACTTGGTGTAACACGACAAGCCTATTATCAACACTTTTGGCATCAGGAACAATACGCTTTTGAAGATGATTTAATTGTTTCTGAGGTTTTAAAAATAAGAAAAAACCATCGTGATATGGGAGGTAGAAAACGATATGAGTTATTACAACCATTTCTACTAGAACATCAAATAAAAATGGGTAGAGGTAGGCTTTTTGATGTGTTATCAGCTAATTATCTATTAGTTAAACGTAGAAAAAAACAAACAAAAAGATACTGTACAAAAAAAGTGTGTAAAGAATTTTTTGTAATTTTAAAATTATGAACCATTAAAATTTACAATTATGGACTTTACACACGCTCAAATTTCGGAATTATTATTGGAAGTTGCAAATTCAGAAAATGGAACGAATTTATTAATGCAAATGACCTTAGAGACCTTTATGAAGTCAGAACGGGTATTGCATCAGCCAGAAAATCCCACGGATTATGCAAATGGATTTAGAACTAGAACTACTAATGGTTTTGGCAAAGAAATGGTTTTAAAGGTACCAAGAACACGAAGAGATACCTTTTATCCAGCATTGCTTGGAGTTCTAAGAAATGAGGATGAAGAGCATCGAAAACTCATTTTTAGTCTTTATAGAAAAGGTTTAACAACAGAGTGTAAGCTTCCCCAAAAACAGCTACGATTAAAAGTATAATTTTTTAATTTTAGCAATATGAAAAAAAGTAAATTTACTGAGACACAGATCATCAAAATTATCTCAGAACAAGACAAGGGCAAAACGGTCAATGAAATTTGCCGTGAATTTGGTATAAGTCAGCCCACTTTTTATCAATGGAAAAGTAAATATTCTGGCATTGAACCCAATCAGCTCAAACAATTAAAAGAGCTTTAAAAAGAATTGAGCCAGTATAAAAAAATTGTTGCCGAACTCACTTTGCAAAACACCGTTTTAAAAGATGTAATCGAAAAAAAGCTTTAATGCCTGCCGAAAAGCGCGAGCTTGTTATCTATGTTGGGAAGCGATTTAAAATGAGCTTTCGTCAGGCGTGTAAGCTGTTTCGTATAAGTACTTCTGTGTTTTATTATAAGTCCAAACGAAAAAATTGCGACCTTCAAATTTCCGAAGAGTTATTAAAATTGGCTGAATCTCATCGTACTTGGGTTTTTTGGATGATGTATAACCGTTTGAGAAATTTAGATTATCTATGGAATCATAAACGAGTTTATAGGATTTATACAGAAATGCGGCTAAATTTAAGATGTAAGCGTAAGAAAAGAATTCCCGCAAGAATAAAGGAGCCTTTACTCAGACCAATTCAACCTAATATCACATGGAGTATTGATTTTATGCAGGATACGCTACAAGATGGGAGGAAAATTCGTTCTCTTAATGTCATAGATGATTTTAATAGGGAAGCATTAATGGTTACTATCAACAACAGCTTGCCTGCTCAAAGGGTGATTAATGAATTAGACAATTTAATCCAAAGGAGGGGTAAACCAGAGCGAATTCGCGTAGATAATGGTCCCGAATTTATCGCACAAAAGATGAAGGATTGGTGCCAAAATAATCAAATAGAATTAACCTATATTCAACCTGGAAAACCTACCCAAAACAGTTTGATTGAGCGTTTTAATAGAACATTTCGACAGGAAGTATTGGATTGTTATATGTTTGAATCAACCCGCCAAATGCAGAATTATGTAAACGCATGGATATGGATTTATAATAATGAAAGACCTCATTCTGGGCTGAATTATATGACGCCTATAGGGTTCTTGTTGAAATATGGGAAACTCAACTTTGAAACCGCCGAAGAGTTTCCCACATTTCAACAAGAGAAATTTAAAATTATTGATTGGATTTCTTTAGTTTTGAATGTAGCTAATTGAGGGAAGCTTACATAACCGCTTTGTCAAAGAAGAAATTTTTACCATTCTTCCTTAATTTCTCAAACACTGTATTATGAATTATTTTTTTGGTATCATAAATTTTAACCTCCATTTTAATAGTGGTAACAGGTCCTAAGCCATCGGAAGGCAATCTTTCATATTTAGTTTCACTTCTATTAAATAATAACTCTATTTTTTCTAAATCCTCAAATGCATTCCATACAAATGTCTCTTGTTTTCTGTACATATTTCCAAACTCATCATCTTTAGGGTTTTGAATTAAGCTAAAATGTTTTACCCCTTTAATAGTTTGAGCATCATCTAAATTTTTACAAAACTGCATACAATAAATTTGCTGAAATTATAATTTTTATAATCTGCATCATCTATATTCAAAAAAATCATTTTTTTAAACTATCCCTTAAAAAAAAGAAACTTTTAGATGAATTACTTATACTAGAATATGTGTCTTCTTTACAGTAAAAAATGAATTTATATTTATAAAAATTATCATTTAGGGATATTTTATTATTGATTTCAGTTGCCATTTTATTAGAAATTTCTTTAAAAAAAATATCAAGTTAATAAGTTAAATTTGAATAATTAACTTTAAAATCAGAACAATCAGCTGGTGATAGGTGAACTACTTTTTAATATTAAGTTTTTTAATTTCAGTCCTTTTGAATTTGAATTTCTTATCGCCTGAACGAACATATTCATAAATTATTTCATAGTTAATAAATTTTGAATTAAGATTTAATTTATTTTCAATTTCAATAGCAATATCTTTTGCTTTTATTTTTAAACTATCTAAATCAATATTGATATTTGACTCTTTTTTTCTAATTATTAATCTATAAGTAACGCTATCCCGAGGATCTGAAATATGATATTTTGGTTCTCTCCAAATATCTAATGCCTTACTTTCACTTTTTACTTTTTCAAAAAGAATTTTTTCTGCGGGTCTTAACTCACCATCTCCTGGAGTAAATAACCAAAAAATAAAAATTCCCATATAGCGATAACATAGATAAATAAAAACAAATATTGTCGAGAGTATTATTGCTTTCTTTTTCATTGATTTTGAGTATAATATTTTTTTATTTTCTTATCGAAGAAATAGTATTTACCATTCTTTTTTAATTTTTCAAAAACCGTATTATGAATTATTTTTTTGGTATCATAAATTTTAACCTCCATTTTAATAGTGGTAACAGGTCCTAAGCCATCGGAAGGCAATCTTTCATATTTAGTTTCACTTCTATTAAATAATAACTCTATTTTTTCTAAATCCTCAAATGCATTCCATACAAATGTCTCTTGTTTTGTATACATATGTCCAAATTCATCGTGTTTAGGGTTTTGAATTAAGCCATAATACTTCATCCCTCTTATTATTTGAGAATCGTCAAGATTTTTATATGATAAAACAGGATCCCAAGTAATATCTATTTGATATGTTTTGTCTGGTAAAGTAACAGAAAATTGAGAAGTATCTGCTGGTGATAGGTGAACAACTTTACTAACTTTTACTCCTTTTTTAACTAAAAAACTTATCATACCTTCGGCAAAAGCACCACCCATACTATGAGAGACAATCATTATTTTTCTTTTGTCTTTAAAAACTTCTTTGAAAAATTTAGATTTTTGATTTTTATATCTATCAGTTGCAAATTTTTCTCCATTTTTCCATCGAGTTCCTCCTTGAGAATGCCAATTCCCTGCTCCGTTTAAAAAAAATTCAATTTCAGTTTTAAAGTATTTTTTTGAGACTTCCCTTAAGCTTTTCCCCCAATATTTTTCATTCCATTGGTCTCCAGCATAAGGCATATCTTTATTCCAATAACCACAAACAAAAATTATCAATGGTTCAAGCATAGTTACGTTTACACTTATACTATCACTTGCTTTTTTATAAAAGGCATAAACCCTTGCCTTTTCACATTCATTATTAATAGCTATATTAATAATAATTTTCCCATCTTTACTAAGTTGATTATTAGAAGCTACTCCTCCTAATTCTTTAATTTTTTCATCATCATTTTTAGTTGCCCACTTTAAGAGTTTAACCTCAGCCTCGGTTGGTTTTCTTGACGGTGTAGCCTTGTAGGTGTAAAATTTTTCAAAACCTATTTTATCCATCAACTTGTCATTCTCATCAAAAGGCCCTTCAACTTTAATAATTTTTAAATCTGTTAATGTTGCTGATTTAGGTTTGTTATGAGTTACACCTTTATCTACACCTTTTTGTATTACCTGTTGTTGAGAATGGTTCTCAATATTCTCTTTGCTGTGAACTTTAAAATTTCCTCCTGTTGTTAGAAATACATTGCCTTTTACAATTGTTGTCTTTCCCATAACATTTTAGAATATTTTAGACTTCTCTGCAGAATTATTCTGAACTTCTTTTTTAGAATGTTGTTCGTGAGTTCCTTCGCTTTGAGAAACTATTTTTCCGTTGCTCGAAAGAATTCTTTCCTTTTTTGTTTCAGAAACCATATCTCCATCAATAATCTCCGTCAACTTACCTGTTACTATCGTCATCATATCCATTGCAACTGTAGTATTTTTCATGGCTCCAATGGTTTCGTTTTTGTTGATTCCTGCACTTTCAGTTATATTCATACCAACAGTTGTGCTCATGTTTTTGCCTACATTAATAATCATATCTTCGCCTGCGGTAATGATCATGTTTTTTGGCGCATTCACATTAATATTCCCATGACCGTCCATCGTCCAAGTGTTGCCACTAGGATCCTCTATAAAAACAGAACCTTGGGCATCGTTTAGAATAATTTTAGTTCCAGATCGGGTATGAATGGCTTTTACATCATTGCCGCTAGTATGGTACCCACTGGTTTCGCTTCCGTTATAATGAGTGCCTAGTACAAAAGGTTTTTCTGCATTGCCGCTTTCAAAACCTACAAGGACTTCTTCGCCTATTTCGGGGATAAAATGAAATCCTTTGCCCGACTCTGCGTGCGGAGTCAAAATCCTAATCCTAATCCAGTTACTCCTAGTGCTTCTTTCTTCATCGTATTGCAACTTATAGTAAGCAAAAGTAATAGTACCATTGCTTGTTGTATTAATTTATCCATTTTGTATTTCTCGTTTGCGTTACCAAAAACTATTTGCGATATACCATAATTATCCGCTTCTATCAGTTTAATGAAATAATAGTAGGAGCTTTAGGATACGCTATAATATCAATAGTACGGTTTGGGTATTGATCTATCAGTGCATATTTTTCAAAAGGATAGACTATTCCTTTTTTGGTGGTAATAGTTATATAACCACCCGCTCGTAGTGTTATACGCTGTTTATTTTTCATTTTCTTTATAGGAATCTTTGTATTTGCCAGGTTCATAACTAGGCCATATACGCATACTATCTACTTCTATTTTTGTGTTGTCAACAAAAAGCTCCATATCAGAATTATCAGCCGCTATTTTTACATGAAAACGATGGGTACTTCCCTCAGGGATGTTTTTAAAATGATTAAAAATAGCCTCTTCGTTTAAAAATACCAATCCTCTATACGTATCTTTATACCCCGTTTCCCAATCTATAATAATTCTATTGGGCAAGGCTCTACTCACGGGAGTAGGGGTGAGTATTTCGGGTCTAAAGTAAGACTTATTTTCACCATTAAAAGACCACCATTCTTTATAAAATAATTTAAATTTTTTGTTTTCAGAGGTAGCATTAAGGGCAATATGGTAACGCTTACGGTAAGTGTCCCATAGGGCACAAGAGGCATTGGGCATAAAATCGCGGGCTTTTACCTGTGCTCTATTCATAGACCAGCTGGCAAACAATCGTTTTTCAAAAGCTTTATCCTCTTCTTTGTTTGTAATTTCTTTTGCCTGAAAACGTCCTACTTCTATTTTTGCTCCAAGATACCCTGCCCATACCACCACCATACCTTGTGGGGCAAAACCAAAGATAAGCGAATTAAACATTCCTGGTTTATAAGGCTCATCAGGATTTAAATCTTCTTGGTACAAAAAAGATTCATCAGGATAATGAATTTCTTTTACGAGTTTTTTCATTTTTTCTACGTCAAATTTCGCCTCTAGCCTATAAAACTTGTCTTCATAGCCTGCATAATATACAATAGTAGCGCCTATAGGAGTGCCGTATTGATCTGTATAACTTGCTCCAGAAGCCCCCCATTCACCAGAGGAACCGCCAAAGGGCATGTGGGCTATTTTTCCTTCAAGGGTGTATATTTCGTCTTCTACTAGTTCTACCCTATATATATTAGTATTTTCTCCTAATGTTTCTTTAGGCTGACACATCTCGGGTGTCCATTGCGGTGGTGCTTCTTTCTTCATCGTATTGCAACTTATAGTAAGCAAAAGTAATAGTACCATTGCTTGTTGTATTAATTTATCCATTTTGTATTTCTCGTTTGCGTTTGTCAAAAGTTTGTGGACCAGGTTCTATCCCTAAGGCATTTGTACGCTCATTAAGCCCAAATGCATCTGCGCGTACAGACCAATGAAAATACCTGTTTCGAAGTTCTTTAAGCACTGGGAGTGCTATAAAATCGAGATAACTTATTTTTTTGGGTTGGTTTAAATAGCGTATGTATCGTGCCGCATCCTGAGTACGAATACATTCATTCCTGAAATTTTGACATTTTGCGGCATAGGTTTGTAATTGCTCATAAGCTTTTTTAACCACAGGGTCGGTAATTACTATTTTAGTATCCTTTAATGTCTTTTGATACTTCACCTCAAATTGCTCTGAAATTTGTACCATCATATTAAAAGGAATTTTGTCATAGGTGTTTTCAAGCATACGCTTTCCTTTTAGTTTATACTTAAAGTCAGCTTCTCTGGAACTTATAAGTTCCCTTGTAATGTAGAGTTGTTTTTTGTTAAACCAACCTTCTTTTATGAGAATTTCTTTATATTTTTCAGCTTTACTTTTATTAGAAGCGCCTGTTCCTTGAAATAGTACTGAATTTTCAATACTATGCGGTAAATACGAACCGCCTATATCGCTATGTACGCCTGGTAAGGTTAGTTCTAAGCCGTGTAATCCAGCACTGTTTATATTAGTGAGGTCAAAGTTTTCGCGGTATTCATCATCGGCTGCAATTTGAAAAACCATTTTAGCTTTGCGTATTGCATCCAGTCCTAGCACTTCTACATCATTATCATGATAAACTCCTTCTGATGAAACGGTATCGTACAAGCCTACAAAATTAAAAACAATACGTTCTGGAATCACTTTATTTTGGACTAACTGGTACCCAAAAAAACCGTGCTTTATGTATAACGGATGTTCTTTCGTAATTTTATGTAATTTTTTAGAAGGCGAGCATAAACGCATACCCCTAAAACCATCTTCTATTGTAGATGGCGTACTGGCTATATGTATAAAATGGCGGGCTGTGGTAGCACCACGACTAAAACCATAAACATTGATAAATAAAATGCGAAGCTTTTCCTTTCCTAACTTTCTGAACTTTTCTTTTACTTTTTCAGCGGCTTTAACACATCCTTTTTCTACTTTTTCGGCTATACCGGTCCCCGTTCCTATGCCTATCATTTGTTCTTTACTTATCCCTGTTGCTAATGAAGCACTATCGTCTTCTTGATCGTCTTCTGTTGCCACGCCTTCTATATAGACTTTTCCTTGTAAGGGGCTGTCTTCTGTTATATCATAACCACGCGCCACATTGGTATAGTCGTTCATATAGCTATCGTCTTTTTTATTAGACATTTCTTTATAAATAGCATTATTTTGTTCCCTGGAAAGGGTATTGTTTTTATTGTTTTGGGTTCCGTCAAAATAAATATTAATAGTTAGGTCTGTAAAACTCACGGGATGATCACTCTCATTTATAGGTTTGTTGGTATTGTAGCTAATTCCCTTATCTTTACCTTTTTGTACTATTTTAGTATTGCTAGTATGTTTAATTTTTTCTTTAGACTTTAGAACCGTTTTTCCTTTACTGCTCATGTTTATATTTCCTTCGGCAATTATTTCTATACTCATAATTAGTGTGAATTAGATTTTTCGGCACTGTTGTTTTGTACTTCACTTTCAGAATGGTGTTCCATTTTTCCTTCACTAAAAACATTGAGTTCTTTTAAACTAACTGTTTTATGTTCTTTATCGGTATGGCTTTCTATATCGCCCTTAACATATTTTCTAAAAGACCCCATGATATTAGCTATATAATTAGTAGTGACAGATAGTGCGTATGCAATACCTACCGATACGTTTTTATTACCGTTTGTGGTTTCCATATTATCTAACGTTACGGAGGTCATTAAATTTTTACCTACTTGAATATTTAAATTTCCACCTACATTAATTAATAAATTTTCAGGGATATTAAGTGTAGCGTTGCCTTGTCCATCAAATTGTAAGTAGTTACCATCTGGGGTGCTTTGTTTCCAGCTTCCTTCGGCATCGTTTGCAAGGGTTTCTATACCGCTACGGGTTTTTATGGCTTTTACATCATTGCCGCTAGTATGGTACCCACTGGTTTCGCTTCCGTTATAATGAGTGCCTAGTACGAAAGGTTTTTCCGCATTGCCGCTTTCAAAACCTACAAGAACTTCTTCGCCTATTTCGGGGATAAAATGAAATCCTTTGCCTGCTCCTGAGTGGGGTTGTATTAGGCGAATCCATGGGGTTTTTTGGTTTTTTCTTTCTTGCCATGGAAATTGTACGCGTACACGCCCCATGCTCATAGGATCGTTGTTGTCTACTACCCGTGCGGTTTGTTCTTCGCAATTAGGATAGGTGTTGTCGTCAAAATAAGGAGGGGTCCATAAATCGGGAATGGCTACGAACTCGTTGTAATAGCTATTGCCATCATGAAAATGTTGAATTTCTATGATGCGATAGGTTTCCATAGGGCGGTCGTTTATATCAACTAGTTTGGTTAGATCGCCTTGTTTGAGTTGGGGGTCTTTGCTTTTGCCTTTTACGATCATCAGGTTTTCTCTGAGTTCTTTTTGTTTTCGTACGGCATCTTGTAGCTCTTTATCGGTTCGGTTGTTGATACCCGTGGGGTTGTGGAGCTTGTTGGGTTTTTTATGGAATACGTTTTTTGAGGCTTTTAGGGCTACTAGTTGGTAGGGGTTGACTTTGTTTTGTAATTGAGCTGAGGCGCTATCTCGTTGTAGGCTGGTGCCTGATTCTACATCGTAGGTGGTGTAGGTAAATTGTTGTGGTTTTACTGATATTTCAAAGGATACGTGTACTAGGTCTACACTTTCGTCTAGGTTTATGATTTTAGGGCCTACTTTGTTGCCTAACACTAGGCTCTGTCCGTTGTAATACAGGTATTCGCCATAGCGTATGGCAAGTTGTTGTAAAAATTGGTAATCTGTTTGGTTGTATTGTACGGTGTAAGGCAACACATTTTGGGTGTTGTTGTTTCGGACAATGGTATGAAGGGTGTCTTTGGGGTATTGGGCGGTTATGTCTTGAAAGATTTCTTCTAGGGTTTTGTTTTCAAAACTTTGGGATTCAAGTCCTTGTTCTAACATAATGGTAGGAGCGTGTCCTGTAATATATAGTCTGCCGTAACCGTCTTTTTTTAAAAGGTTTAAATGGGTTATAATGCCTGTAAAGGTTTGTTTTATTTCTCCAAATCGGTGCAGGTGGATGTGTATGGTTTTTCCTAGGTAGCTTTTAGAATGTTCCATGATGTAGGCTTCTTCGTTGTCTAGGGAATCGGCACGGGTATCTAGGGTAAAGGTGTCGTGTTCGTTGGTTTTTTGATGGAACTGTAGGTTAAAATGGGATTTTTCTAGGAAGGATTTGCCTTCTATGGTAAGGGTGCAGTAGACTAATGGACTGGATTTGTCGGCTAAAAAGTCTTTAAAGGAACGTAATGAGGCGTATTTTGCTATGTCGTCAGGATGGTTGAGTCTTCCATAATCGCTGTTGTAAGTATCCATATCGCGTATTTTTTAGTTGTTTAGTTGTTGTTTAATCTTTCCATTTCTTTTCGTGTGCAGCTTCGTTTAGAACAAAACGTTTGGCCATTAGACGTAGGGCAATTTGTAGCGGTTCAGTGCTTTTAGCGTCAAAATATTCCGAAAAGGAAACACAATAGGCTTTTTCAAACTTTAACTCTTGTAGTTTGCTCATGGCATCTCTTCTAAAGAATATAATGGTGCCGTTTTTGGTTTGACTGTGGTCGAGCATCCATTGTAATAGGTTGGATTTCCCGTTGCTTTCTATACGGATGTTAATTTCGCCTCCTTGAGGCATTCCTTCGGGTTTTCCTGTAGCGTCTATTTGTTGTGTAAAATTATAGTCGCAACTGAGTATGTTGTAAGTGTTTCCGTCTAGTTCTAATTTAGCTAAAAAGGACATGTTTGTTTTTTTATAGGGTTGTTTATTTGAAAGAAAAAAAAGAAAAAAGGCGATCCCAAAAGATCGCAACCATCATTTAACGGAGTTCTTTTTAGACTAGGGTTGACCGGTGTAAAACCTAGGAGGTAATACAATGATTGATCTAGCCAATGTCATTTCCTTAGAGAAACTAACAAAGAACTGGGGGTTAAAAAGTTGTTTTTAGGGAACGCCTTTTTGAAGGGATTATACCCATTCGTTTTCGTAAGCTCCTGAACCTAGTTCAATTTTTTTAGCTGAAATGGTAAAGGTTTCAGTTAGTGGATTTACGCCTGTAGAATCAAAGTTTTCTCTGAATTTTACTAAGTATCCTTCTGAGAATTTTAATTCTTTTAGAACCGCTTCGCTGTCTCTTTTAAAGAATTTTACACTTCCGTCTTTTCTTTCAAATGAGTTGGTCATCCACTCAAAGAATGAAGTGTCTGCAGTACCTTCAATTGTTAATTCAATTTTTCCTCCTCTAGTTACAGTAGAAGGTCTACCCGTTGCGTCTGTTTCTTGAAATAAACCGTAGTTTACATTTAATACTGTGTACTCTTTTCCTGCTACTGCTAATTTTGCTTTGAATGACATAATTATAAATATTTAAAAAATTAAGAAATACATAAGGATATATCTATAAAGGTATAGAGTAGGTTAAAAAATGATTTTGGGGTGGGTTTTGTTAGGTATGAACCAATTTGAGTAGGATTGTTTGGGTTTTGTGGTTTCATGACATATTTTGTTTTTAATAATAACAACCATTTATGGAAATATGATTAAGTCAAATATAGCGGGTTTGGTTTTAAAAAACAAATATTTTGTTATAAAAAATAAAAAACCACTGGTGTTTTTGTTTTTTATTGTTTTTAAAAGGGGGGATTAATTCTATAGGGTTTTTTGGGGTAACTTGATCTGCTTTTAACATTAAAATAAAAGCGTTTAGAAGTTGTAAGGGGAGTCTGGAATGAGAAACTTCTTCTTTTTTAGATTGTTAAATATCTTTATTTAGTCCTATCAGTCTTGATCCTGTTTTTGAATGTGTGGGAATTAAAAAAGGCTATTTTAAATTAAAATAGCCTTTTTGAGTGACCCCGCTGGGGCTCGAACCCAGGACCCCATCATTAAAAGTGATGTGCTCTACCAACTGAGCTACGGAGTCAATATTTTTATTTTTAATTTTCAAGAACCTTTTGGTGACCATGATGGGATTCGAACCCATACGTCTTTCAACACCACCCCCTCAAGATGGCGAGTCTACCAATTTCTCCACATGGCCATTGAGAACGAAAAAGCCAAACTTTTGTTTGGCTTTGGTGACCCCGCTGGGGCTCGAACCCAGGACCCCATCATTAAAAGTGATGTGCTCTACCAACTGAGCTACGGAGTCAATAATTTTATCAATATGTTGTTTTATCAGTACTTTGTGACCCCGCTGGGGCTCGAACCCAGGACCCCATCATTAAAAGTGATGTGCTCTACCAACTGAGCTACGGAGTCAATAATTTTATCAATATGTTATTTTATCAGTACTTTGTGACCCCGCTGGGGCTCGAACCCAGGACCCCATCATTAAAAGTGATGTGCTCTACCAACTGAGCTACGGAGTCAATAATTTTATCAATATGTTGTTCTATCAGTACTTTGTGACCCCGCTGGGGCTCGAACCCAGGACCCCATCATTAAAAGTGATGTGCTCTACCAACTGAGCTACGGAGTCGTAAACATTTCTTGTTTGCGGGTGCAAATATATTACCTTATTTTTGATTTTTCAAAGAAAAGGGGTTTTTATTTCTTTTTTTTTTATTGTTTTTTGTAAGTGTTTGATTTTTAAATTGTTTTGTATGAGTAAAATTGTGCTAGTTGGTTATATGGGATCAGGGAAATCAACAATAGGTAGGGCTTTGGCTCAAAGGGTGGCGTTAGAATTTATAGATTTAGATGATTTGATTGTTGAAGAAGAAGGAAAAACAATTAAAGAAATTTTTGAAACAAAAGGAGAAATTTACTTTCGTAAGCTAGAACATATTGTTTTAAAAAAGCAGTTGCTTAAAAAAGAGTCTTTTGTCTTAAGTTTAGGAGGAGGAACTCCTTGTTATGCGGGAAATCATTTATTATTGCAAGAAGATAATGTGAATTCTATTTATTTAAAAGCTTCTGTTCAACTATTGGTTGCTCGTTTGATTATGGAAGCAGATAAAAGACCCTTGGTAGCTAATTTGAATAAAGAGGAGATGGGAGAATTTGTGGCCAAGCATCTATTCGACAGAAGCTATTATTATAATAGTTGTAAAAAAGTAGTTTCTGTCGATAATAAGACGGTTGATGTAATTTGTGATGATTTGATCGCTCTTTTATTCTAAATAGGCGTATTGGTTATTGTTTTCAAATACCACATGAACATGTTCTAATATGGAGGTTGATAAAGAAATGCCTTTAAAATCGGCTTTTATAGGATATTTTTTGTGATTTCGGTCTACAAGAACAGCGGTTTTAAATTTTTGAAGGGGAACTTCTAAAAAGTGTTTTACTCCATATATAAGGGTGGTTCCTGTATTGAGTACGTCATCTACTAATACAAGTCCTTTGTTGTTATAGTCTTCTTTTGATAGGCTTGTTTCTATGGGAGAGGTAGGATTTTTTTTGTTGATTATAACTTCACAAAATTGAATGGATAGGGGAGAAATATCTTTTAGAATAACAACTAGTTTTTGAGCTAATATACTTCCGTTTCCTTGTATGCCAGCAATAATTATTTCTTTTTCATCAATAAATGTTTCGTATATCTGATATGCAATACGTTTCATTTTGAATTCTATTTCAGTGTTGTTTAGGATAATATTTGTGTTCATTTGTGTTGTTATTTTTTTGTAAATATAAAAAAGAGTTCCTTACCTTGTCTGGGTTTGATTGAATTATAGGCGCTTTCTAATATTTTTATATTAAAATAAGGAGCAAATAGATGCTGATATTCCTCATAGGAGCCTCCAAAAGGAGGGCCTTGTTCAGTCAAAGGAAATTGGAATAGAAGACCTGTTATTTTTCCTTGTGGCTTTAATAATGAATTCATTTTTGAAACATATTCTTTTCTTAAAAAAGGAGGAATAGCACAAAAAAAAGTTTGTTCAATGATGAGATCATAATTGCCATTATGTAAAAAAAAATCTTCAAATATAATTTGGTTAGGCGCAACTTGCGGGAATCGCTTTTTTATGTTTTCGATAGGTGTTTTAGCGTAATCAAGCACATAGGTGTTATTAAAACCTTTTTGGATTAAATATTCAAATTCATAGGAATTACCTCCGCCAGGGATTAGTATTTTGAGGTTTTTGTTAGTTAACTGATTAATATATGCTTTTAATGGTTGGGTAATAGTACCAACATCCCAGCCTATTTCGTTTTTTTGATACCTACTTTCCCAATAATTATTATTCAGATTCATTTTCTAATTCGTTTTCAAAATCTAATTCAAATTCATCTAAATCACGACGGTCTTTTTTTGTAGGACGCCCTTCACCGTATTTTCTATAATGTGCTTTAGAAAGTTTAAGCATTTCTAAGTGAGCAAATGCTTCTTCAGGGGTTTCATCTCTCCGATAGATGTCTACTAATTTTGCACCTACTCGATTAGCAGGAATATCTAAAACTTGAAGGCTATAGGTAATTTGATCTTTTCTAAAAGTTACTTTATCTCCAGGGAAAACTTCTTTAGAAGGTTTGGCCGTAATTCCGTTTACAGTTATTTGGTTTTTTTTACAAGCTTCGGTTACCATGTTACGAGTTTTGTAATACCGTACGCACCACAAATATTTATCAATACGCATAAAATCAAAAATCTTAGTTAAATTAGTATACAAAAATAATTCAAAATTGTATCTTGCGTGCAAATTTTAAAAAAGAATGAATAAATTGAATAAATTGATAGCAGTGTTGTTGTTGTTAACTTCGCTGGTTTCTTGTAATAAGAATGATGATACAGTAGATTCAGTACCTCCTAAGGCATATTCAGAGCAAATACCTGGGGAAATTCTAGCGATAGAAAAGTTTTTTGAAGATTACCACATGGATGTTGATGCGGATAAAAATGTTGAATTCGTAAAAAGAATTGGTTCTAAGTCTGGTTTAGTTTCTATAAAAGATCAGTATGCGCCAAAGTTTAAAACGATACGATATAATGATTATGACTTTAAGGTATATTATATTAATCATAATGGAGGAGAGGAGTTAAAACCTGAACTAGCTAAAACTCCTTGTCCTATAGATTCTGTTTTGGTTGCTTATAAAGGTATGTTGTTAAAAGAAAAAACAGGTTTTGATCAAGAAAAGACAACATTTAATAAATATCAATTGTTTGACGGAACAGAAAATCCAATTCGTTTTGATTTAGATAAAGTAATAGTAGGTTGGTCTAGAGTGGTTTCATTAATGACGATAGGAAGTATAACTATTAATCCTGTTACAAATACTCAAAGTTTTAAAGATTTTGGTGCAGCGGTATTCTTTTTGCCTTCGGGATTAGCCTATTATTCTGGGGTACAAGCAAAAATACCTGCCTATTCGCCTTTGATTTTTAATATAAAATTAATATCAATGAAAAGGAAAGATCATGATTTTGATGGTCATACAACTTTTGAAGAAGAATATAGTTTTGATGCTTCAAACTTAAATGCTCCTTGGGTTAATTTAAAACGAGATACAGATGGGGATGGATATCCTAATTACATTGATCGTGATGATGATAACGATGGAATATTTACCAAATATGAAGCAGATGGGGATGATAATCGTAATGGTATTCCTAACTATTTAGATAAAGAAGATAGAAGAAGGAAATAGACTAGAGAAGAAGGAAAGAATTTAGCTAAAAAGAGGCTGTCCTAATTTGGACAGCCTCTTTTATTACTAAAATATTCGGATACCTATCGGAGATGATTTTCATATATCCGATTCTTAGAAAGTGAGTTCAATTTTTAGGATACCTTTTTTTGTTATTCAGTTTCTAAGAGCCAATTTTTAAAATCATAAAAATTCTGAGGAGCTACTCCGTGACCTATAGGATATTCTTTATAACTATTTTTAATTCCTAAACTGTTTAATATAGGTTGTGCTTTGCGTGCCCATTCTACAGGAACGACTTGGTCTACACTACCATGTGAAGCAAATATTTGTAAATTACTAAAATCATTTCGAGAGTAATTTTCTAATGCAATATCTTGATTAAAATAACCACTCATACCAACTATCCGTTGAATTTTGTTAGGATATGATAAAGCAGTTGCATAACTCAAAATACATCCTTGGCTAAAGCCAATTAGAGTTACCTTATTAGGGTCTATAGGATAGTTGGTTACTAATTCGTCAATAAAATGAGCTATTAATTCTCTAGAACCGCGCGCTTGATCTAAATCCGAAAATTTATTTTCATTGGCATCAAAGTTAATGGCATACCAAGCATAAGCATTAGGCATCAGATTATAAGGTGCGCGAGCAGAAATAATGTAATAATGATCGGGAAGTTCGGAGGCAAATGAAAATAAATCCTCTTCATTACTTCCGTAACCGTGTAATAATAAAAGTAAGGGATTTTTGTCTTTTTTTACTTTAGGTTCTTTGACTAGATGGTGCAGAGATAAATTCATTAGATAGTTTTAAAAAAATAGTGAAATAATGTTCCTAATAATGGTAATGGGCGGGATTCGCCTTTGCTAGCGGTATATAGACCATAAAAACTTAATAAAGAGATAAAAATCCACATACTTATGGTTGCCATAGGGATGTTAAAATTAGATAGCATAAGTCCTAATGCAATAAAGGTAACAGATAATCCTAAGCCTTGTCGCACATGAAAAGAACCAAATTGGGTTTTATCTTCTCCGCTATTCATTGATAGAGCAATGAGAGGACCTACTATTAGTATGTAGCTTATTATGGCGGTGCTTTTTCCTTTTTTAATATCGTTTAAGTCCGTGTTCATTATTGGTTTTTAATAAATTGAGAGTTGTTAATAGTTCCTATAACTTTTCCCTTCATGGGTTGGTTTATAAAAGCTGAGTTTTTAGATTTTGATAAAATGTTTTCTTTTGAAAAAAACCAGTTTTCGCTAGGACTAAAAAGGGTTAAGTTAGCTATTGCACCTTCTTTTATAAGAGGTTCTTCTATAGTGAAAACTTTTCGTCCTGCGGTTAATTTTTCTACGATAACATCAACAGGTAAAATAGTTTGCAAGGCTCCATAGCTGCTTTCTAATCCAATAGTTCCGTTTTTGGCTAAATCAAACTCTAAATTTTTGTTTTCAATGTTTATAGGGTTGTGGTCACTTGTAATACAATCAATAGTGTTGTCTAAAATTCCTTCAATAAGAGCCTTACGGTCTTTTTCCGTTCGGATTGGAGGTGTTACACGGTAATTAGAATCAAAGCTGGTTAGAACTTCATCGTTTAATGTTAAGTGATGAACAGACACACTACAACTTACCTGTAGGCCTTTTGCCTTTGCTTGTCGAATTAATTCCACTGAATGCGCTGTAGAAAGAGTTGGAATATGAAGTTTTCCTCCTGTATATTCTAATATGTATAAATTACGAGCTATAATTAATTCTTCCGCTAAAGCAGGAATTCCTTTTAATCCTAGTTGAGTAGAAGTTACTCCTTCGTTTACAATTCCTTTACCTTTTATGTTGTTGTCCATTGAGTAGGCAATAACTTTCCCGTTGAAATCTTGTGTGTATTGGAGAGCTATTTTGAGAATATTAGCATTGTCTAAACTTTTATTATAATCGCCAAAGGCTATCGCCCCAGCATTTTTCATGTCTAAAAGTTCGGCTAAGTCGTTTCCGTTACTATTTTTTGTAAGTGCACCAATAGGATATAAATCAGTAGTACTTTGATTCGTTTTTTGTTTAACGAAAATGATTTGGGATTGATTGTCTAAAATAGGAGAGGAATTGGGTTGTAGAAGAACCGCTGTAAAACCGGATTTACTAGCTACTTGTAATCCGTTGCTAATACTTTCGCGATCTTCAAATCCAGGTTCTCCTAAAGATACACTAGTATCTATCCACCCCTTTGAAATATGCAAGTTAGCAAACGTAATTTCTTCATAATCGATCATAATCGGAAGGCTTTTGCCAATCTTTTCTATCTTTCCATTACTGATTTGAATATCAACGATTTCTTGATTTAAAGTGTGGTTTTTTTCAATAATTCGAGCATTGCGGATAATTAGGTTCATTTTACAAATTTTTGAATGAGCAATTCGATAATCAAAAGCAATAAAGCAAAAATAAGAAACCCCTTCCAGATTTGTTGATCAGTACGTTCCAATTGAAGGGTTTCAAAAAAATTATTTAAGCTATTTATCGTTTTGATTTTGTTATGGTTAGTATCTTTGGTTAATAGGCTTTCTTTGCGATCGTAATTAAAACTAATAGGATGAATCGCTTTTTGGTTTTGACTAATTTGATAATTACCAGCTTTTTTTGGATTGTCGCCACAGCTAAATTTTAGTTTATCTTCTAGAATTTGTTGTATGGGGATAAAGTTTTCTTCTTTATTTTCAATAGAAACTACTTGATCTTTGTTGAGTAATGCCTTAATTAGGGTGGTTTTGTTTTGACCAATTATGTGATATTGTAAACCATTTTTGCTAGTTGAAACCCCCATTTTATAAAAAGTTGGTACAATTAATGGTGCATTTTGGAAATTAGAATTTTCTTTATTTAAGGGAGCTGAAAAAATATATACAACCCCTGTGTTTTTGTATGATGTGTTTAAGAATGCTGATTGATCTTCATAGGTAAGCGCTTGAGAAAGGTCACTTTTTATTTCAAAAGATTGTTTTACACTAGGGTATTGAAAATTGTTGATTTTCTTTTCAAAAACATCATTGTACAAAGGATTTGAGAAATTAATTTTTGTAATTTTCTTTTCTCTGTTTTGTAAATTACCGAATTGAAGGGGGGCAAAGTTTTTTAGAAAAGCATTTAGATTAAGGGGGTTTGTTTTTTCAGAAGGTATAATGATCAGACTGCCTCCTTTTTCCACAAACTTTTTTATATTAGTGTGCATGGCTAAAGGAATATTTTCTAGCTCATTCAATATAATACAATCTTGGCTTTCTATATTTCTATAGTCTAAGTGATTTGGATTGCTATTAGAAAAACTAAATTCAGGGGATGTATAAATTCGGCTAAGAAAATTAGTTTTTTCAAGCTCTCCTATACTGAGGACTTTTATAGTTTTAGGTTTTGAAAAATTAAAATAAAAGGTGTTATCAAAAGTTAGACTGTTGTCGTTTAATGAAACGTATCCATTGAAGGTGTCTTTTGGAATTGTAAATAATAAGGTTTGTTTGTTTTTATTTAAAGGCATGATGGCTTTAGCTATCAAATGGTTTTGATTATATAAAGAAACAGGCACTGATTTTGCTTCTTTAAAATTAGAAGATACTAATACGCCAATTTCATAAAAATGATCAAATGTTTGGTTTATAAAAACACTATCAATAGCTGCGTTATTTGTTTTTTCGGCTTCAGGAATTAAGAAAAAGGTATTATTGTTTGCAGGCTGTTTTGTTAAGGATTCTGTTTGTAAGCCAATAGCATCTGTAATTACAAGAATATCTTTTCCTTGATTATTATTGTGTGATTTTGTTTTAATCAAAGCATTTTCAAGAGAAAAAGGAATTGGACTATAATTTAAATTTTGAAGTTCTTTCGAAATTGTTTTAATATTGGTATTCCAAAAATCGGTATCATTTGTTAGAATTGAGAAAGTTGTTTCTTCGGGGATGTTTTCTAATAAATCTTGTACTGCCCTTTTAAGTAATTCTCCTTTTTTGCCTTTTGCTTGCATACTAAAAGAGTTGTCTAATAGTATAATGAGTTCATTGTTTTTACCTGTTTGATCAAGAGCTTTAAAAAACGGTTGAGCAAAAGCAATGATGAGAGCCGTTAGTAATAAAAGCCTAGTTACTAATAATAAGTATTTTTTTATTTTGGAACTTTTACGTGTTTGAACGATTAATTCTTTTAGAAAACGAACATTCGTAAAGTATTCTTTTTTAAACTTACGTAATTGGAATAAATGCACAATTACTGGAATGATCAGTAAAAAAAGAAAATAGAGGATTTCAGGATGTTTAAATTGCATTTATATTTTGAGTTTGTCAAAGATACATTTTTTAGATTGAATCTTGTGAGTAGATTAATGGGTTAGTAATTTTTTTAAAAATATTTCTAAGAAAAAAAGCAAAATCAAAACTTAGGAGGAAAGTTCTCTTTTCTTTAATTTTTCTTTATAGAATTCTTTTTCTGCTATATAGATAGTTTTCGTTACCTCACAAAATGTAACATCGCCTGTTTTGTTAGTAATATGTGTTATTTTAGTGTGTTCTATTTCTTTACCTATTTTTACCTTTTCTATAATTTCATTTATTTCATCATCACTAAAGTAAAAAGTTGCATAAACGTTTTCTCGCGCAGGTTTTTTAAAACGAATTAAGGCTGCTTTGTCCCATACGATATAATTTTCTTTTAAAATGTACATTAATTGTGTCATAGGAATGGGATCTACAGCTGAAAAAAGGCTGCCTCCAAAGATAGATCCAACGTAATTTTTATTTTTATAAGTATGAGGGATTTTTATGTGTATGTTTTTTAAATCTTCTGATATATGGGTTATGCGAGCGGTACTACGCTTATACATAGGAGATAGATTAAATCCATATTTTAAAAAAACAGAGGGTTTGATGAATTTTCTCGCGAATTTAGAAAGTTGTTGATACATTGGTGCTTAATTCATTAAAATTGATTCAAAACAGTTTTAATTGTCAAAAATAAACTATTTTTGACTAAATTCCTTTCTTAAAAAAATCAAATAGTGAGAAGATGCATCGTTTTTTTATAATTATCTTAAGTCTTATTATTGTAACTAATGATGCTTCTTCACAAGGGGTAAATACAGTAAAAAAAACGGAAATAAAAATCGAAAAAGCAAAACGAGCTTTGAGAGAGTTAGATACTAAAAAATCAATGGTGCTGGCTCAAGAAGGATTATCCGAATCATTTTTGTTAAACGACAATACCTTAAAGTCTAAAGCTTACATGGTTTTGGGATGTAATTTTACTGAATTTGCAAATACGAAAAAAGCCAAAGATTATTTTTTTAAATCCTTATACTATGCCAATTTAGTAGAAAATGATACACTCAAAAATCTGGTATATAATAACCTTGGTGCAGTTTATTCTTACTACGAAAACAATTTTGAAAAAGGGATTGAGTATTATAAAAAAGGATTGGTTTACGCGGAAAAAATAAATAAACCGATTCAAACTGTTTATAACTCTTTGAATATTGCAGGGGCTTATGTTGATGAAAATCGTTATGAAGAAGCAATACCTTTTTTAAGGAAGGCAGGTCATTATATGCAATACAATCAAGAATCGGAAGCTCAATTAAATTATAATGCCTTGTGGGCACGATATTGTAGTTATAAAAATCAAAAAGAGAAAGCAGAACATTTCTTTGAAAAAGCTATTCAATATGGCGTAACAGAAAAAGAAAATTTATTAGATAGTTATTTAGCGGAGGTTTATTATGATTATGCTATACATTTTGAAAAGTTTTCGGAATATAAAAAGGCTCTAAAATATCAAAGATTAAGTTCTCTATATAAAGATAAAGTTTACAACCAAGCCCGCTCTGAATCAGTAAAAAACAAAGAAGATGCGATAAAAATAAAAGAATATGAAGGACACATAAGTTATATTGAAAAACAAAAGGAAGAAAAAGAACTTAGTTTAAAAAAAACGTATGTAATCATTGCATTATTTATGGTTATTGTGGTTTTTCTAATTGTTTTAGTTTACATATTGTATAAAAATAACCGTAATAGACGCAAAAGTTTTATGCGTTTGCAAAGAATTAATAGTGAACTTGAAGATGCCAAAGATAAAGCTGAGGAATCTACCCGAATAAAATCGCAATTCGTATCAACTATTACACATGAATTAAGAACCCCTTTATATGGAGTTATCGGTATTTCTGATTTGTTGGCTGACGAATATCCTGAAATAAAAAACAGCAAATATTTAGAATCTTTAAAATTCTCAGCCCAATATTTATTGTCTTTAGTAAATGATGTTTTGCAAATTTATAAGATAACCGAAAGGAAAATTATTTTAGAGAAAAGTAATTTTAACCTTAGAGATAAGCTAGAGGCTATTAAAAATAGTTTTTACATGCAATCTGTCAAGACAATGAATGCAATAAATATAGATATTGATCATAAAATCCCTGAAAGAATTATAGGAGATGGTCTTAGGCTTTCCCAGATTTTAATGAATTTGATTAGTAATGCACTTAAATTTACGGAAAATGGAGCCGTAGATATAAAGGTTAAATTACTCAAGATAGTAGATGACCAGTTGCGTTTAGAATTTGTTGTAGAAGATACAGGAATAGGAATTGCTAAGGAAAACCAGCAACGGATTTTTGAAGAATTTGTTCAAATTGAACGTCGAGAAGAAGACTATCAAGGAACTGGTTTAGGGTTGCCTATTGTGAAAAAATTAGTAGCCTTATTTGGCGGGACTATTTTTTTAGAGAGTGAAGAAGGCAAGGGGACTAAAGTTGTATTTCAGCTAAACTTTGAAATTGATAATCAGATTTTTTTACCTAATCTATTGCTAGATAAAAACGACAGAGGTGTGCTGAAAATACTTTTAGCAGAGGATAATAAAATCAATCAAATTGTAACAGAAAAAATATTTAAGGCTTTTGGTTGTCAGGTGTTGATTGTTGAAAATGGATTAGAAGCAATAGAAGTTTGTAAAAAAGAAAGTTTTGATATTGTTTTTTTAGATATCAATATGCCTATTTATGATGGCTATGAAGCGGCTATTCAGATAAGAACTTTTAATATTATTACTCCTATTATTGCTTTGACTGCTTTTGATAAATTTGAGGTATTTAGTAAATGTAAAAGTGTAGGTATGAATGATGTATTAGTAAAACCTTTTGAAAAAGAACAGTTAGTAGTCCTTTTAAACCAATATGTAGGGCTAGAAAATGTTCAGAGTAGAGATTAACTTAAATACGAATTAGAGGGTTTGCTGAAAAACAGGTCTTTATCTTATTACGAATGTACCTATAAAAGGTTAATGCCTTATATTTACAAACGGTTATAGAAAAATAATTGTATCAAAATTTGATTAAAAAGCAATCTTTTAAACGTTTCTCTCTAACAAAGAGGCAGAGATGATAGGTTTGTTTCTTTATAACAAACTATCTTTAGTTTTTCAGCAAGGGCTAATAGAATTTTATTTCTTTTTACGTTTTTCTGTGCGTTTACGTTCAACAGCGCGGTTTCTAGGAGCTGTTTTTCGAGGTTTGCGTTTACCAGGACCACCTAAATTTACCTTTTTATTCTTTTCTGATTTTTCTTGAAAGGCAGTGTTTTCAGATGCTTTAGGCTTTTTAAGTAAATGCTTTATTTTTTGCTTTTCCTTTTCAGGTCCTATTAATTGTGTTGAAATTTCTACACTTTCAGGGAAATCTAAAATAGGGATTTCAAGATCCATTAGCATTTCGGCTTCTATTTTTATATCCTCCTCTCTTGGTGTGATAAAACTGATTGCTATACCCTCTGTGTCAGCGCGTCCAGTTCTACCAATACGATGGATATATTGTTCTGGAATTTCAGGCATTTCAAAGTTTATGACATGTGTAATGTTAGAAATATCCAGTCCTCTTGCCATTACATCTGTGGTAATAATACCTTTAGTTTCCCCTTTTTGGAAAGATGACATGGTAAGTAAACGATAGTTTTGTGATTTGTTAGAATGAATTATACCAAATTGATCAGGAAAATCGGCTTCAATTTTATCATGAAGCATGTCAGCAATTTTTTTATTATTAACAAATATTAAAATTCGTTCTAAAGTTTCATTCGTTTGTAGTAAATGTTTTAATAAATTTACTTTAGTATTAAAGTTAGGAACATGGTATGATACCTGTTCTATTTTTTCTAACGGAGTGCCTGACTTGGCAAGGGTAACTTCTTCAGGAAAATCAAAATAATCATTAAGTATTTCATCTACTTCATCTGTCATAGTAGCTGAGAAAAGAATATTTTGGCGTTTGGGTTTTAACATGGTTAAGATAGAAGTAATCTGTGGACGAAAACCTAAATTCAACATTTCATCAAATTCATCAATTACTAGTTTAGTTACTTCTTGCAAAGATAAAACACCATCTAAAGCTAAATCCATTATACGTCCAGGGGTTCCAACCAAAATATCTATTCCTTGATATACTTGGTTTTTTTGAGTGTTTATGTTTACGCCCCCATAAATTCCTAGAGTTCTAACAGACATATACTGTGTCAGTTTTTCTACTTCATCTACTACTTGCACCACTAATTCTCTAGTAGGTACTAAAATCATGATTCGTGGATTGTACGTTTGAGCAAATTTATATTGTTTTAGTAGTGGAAGTAAATAGGCAAATGTTTTACCTGTTCCTGTTTGAGCAATTCCCATAACATCTCTACCTGACATGATTACATTAAATGATTTTTCCTGAATAGGAGTAGGGCTGACAAATTTTAATTCGTCTAATGCTTTTTGTAAAGATTTTGGTAAATTAAAGGGCTCAAATGATGACATATTTCTAATTGTATTTTTTGCAAAGGTATTGTTTATAGTCGATATTTCTAGCAGAAAGGACTATAACTTCAATTAGAATTTATTACTAGAAGATTTTTATTGCTAAAAAGAGATATTTATATTGTGAAACTGATTGTGTTGGAAATGATAAGGTTGTCCGAAAAGTATGATTTAATGTTTGAATGACTACTTCTATGAAATTATATTAGACACATTTATTGTTTCTCCCTTTGGGTGAATGATATAAGATTGTGTGCTCTTTTCGGACAGCCTGATGTTTTTTAGCTATTAAGCATTACTGGCATAACAAGCATTGTAACTGTTTCTCCTTCATCTAATCCATCAGCGGGAGTTAATATTCCTGCGCGATTTGGCATAGACATTTCTAATTGGATCATGTCGCTTTGTAAATTTGTTAGCATTTCCATTAAGAAACGAGAGTTAAAACCGATTTGCATATCATCTCCTTGATAATCACAAGTAAGGCGTTCTTCTGCTTTATTAGAATAATCAATATCCTCTGCTGAAATATTTAATTCAGCACCTGCAATTTTAAGACGAATTTGATGTGTGGTTTTATTTGAGAAAATGGCTACACGGCGTACTGAACTTAAAAATTGTGTACGATCTATTAATAATTTGTTTGGATTTTCTTTTGGTATAACAGCTTCGTAATTAGGGTATTTTCCATCAATTAATCGGCAGGTTAAAATATAATTGTCAAAAGAAAAAGTTGCATTAGCATCGTTATATTCAATAGTTACTTCAGCATCAGAAGCAGCTAATATACCCTTTAAAATGTTTAAAGGTTTTCTAGGCATAATAAAATCAGCAACTTGAGAAGCTTTTACATCAGTTCGTGCATATTTCACTAATTTGTGAGCGTCTGTAGCAACAAAAATCAATCCCTCGGGTGAAAACTGAAAAAATACACCACTCATAACAGGACGTAGGTCGTCATTACCTGCTGCAAAAATAGTTTTGCTTACTGCTGTTGATAATACTTCCGCGGGAACCAATGTTTTAGAAGGGTCTTCTAGAACAACTGCCTTAGGAAATTCTGCTCCTGGCGAATAGGCTAAAGCGTATTTACCCGATTGAGAACTGATTTCAATAGTGTTATTCTCCTCGACTGTAAAAGTAAGAGGCTGTTCTGGGAACGTTTTTAAAATTTCTAACAATAGTTTAGCGGGTACAGCCACACTTCCTTCACTGGTAGAATCTATGCTTAAAGAAGCCGACATGGTAGTTTCTAGATCTGAAGCAGAAACCACTAATTGGTCTTGTTTTAATTCAAATAAAAAATTGTCTAAGATAGGTAAAGTATTGCTACTGTTTATTACGCTACCTAGGACCTGTAGTTGTTTTTGTAAATAAGAACTCGATACAATAAATTTCATCGCAAATTATTTAAGTAAGTAACCTTATGGTGTATAGATTTTAGTTTTTACAAATATATCGTAAACTAATTAGTTTTTGAAATTATTTTTTTAAATAATTATTGAGCAAATTTTCGTTTTCTGAAATAACTTAAAATAACACCAAAAAGGATTAAAATAATTAGTGGTGCGCCAACCGTAATGAATTGAATGTAAGTATATTCTTTATACACTTTTTCTTTATCTAATAAGGGAAGTTCTACCTCTTTACTACGGATGTTAATTAACCCCTTGTCGTCTAATAAGAAGTTTACACAATTCATTAAGAACTCTTTATTAGCATATAATTGGTTAGTCCATTTGTCAAAACCTAGTTCCATTGGCTGTCCATTTTGATCGAGTTGGTTTTTAATAATGTCTCCATCAGATATTATTATCATCTTAGAATCCTTACCCACGTTTTTAAAATCAAGCGATTTAAAAGCCAATACACGATTTTCAAAAACAGAATGAAATTTACCTTCTAATAATAATGCTACAGGAAAATTACCAGGAATATAATCTTTTAGGATAGGTTTTTCGTTAACCATTTCAAGGTTAATTTCCACGGGGGTGCCTACCGTTCTTGAATAAGGGGATGATTTTAATAAAATAGTTTTCTTTATACCATTTTTTAAGGTGTCAATAGGGTTTGCAAATTCAAATTTAACACCATCAATATTGTTTACAATAGGGTGTTTGCTTTCTGTGTAAACAAAAGGGGAATAGAGCCAAGGATAATTTTGGTATTGTGTCTCGCTTCCTCTTTTTCCTGTAGCTAATGCTATGGGTACGGCTTGCATATCTTTGATCAATACGGGATTTATACGAAAGCCATATTTGAAAAATAAATCATTTAAGCCTAAATTATTTGCAAATGCTAATGTACTACCTGTTTGATTTAAGTCTTCCATAGAAACGTTTACAGCATCCATTAGCCAAAGGGTTTTTCCTCCGTTTATCACGAATTGATCTAATACCTGTTTTTCGGCATCTGTAAAACCTGATTTGGGTTTAGCAATAATGGCTAAGTCGAATGTTTTGAGTGCTTTTTGTATTAATTCAGGCTTAGCTTTTACAGAGTCTATAGGGAAAGGAGCAATAAAATAATTATCGCGAACGGTTTGTAAAAAATCAGCTTTTAAGACATCTGGCAGTTCATTTTTACCTTTTATGATGGCAATTTTTTTCTTTTTGGGCGTTGTTATTTTATGAAAAGCATCTGTAAAAGCATATTCTAAATGTTGTACTGAATGAATAACTTTTTGTTCTGTACTGGCTCCCATACGGTTTTTAAGTAAAGGGACTTTTGTACTTTTGCCTTTGTAGGTAGCAATAGCCCAAGGATAGACTACTTCTTGTGATTGTTTTCCTTTGTCATCAACCGTTATTTTGATAGGAGTTAATCCGCGTTCATAAAATTGCTGCATCACTGCTTCTGCTTCTTCGGGATTTTCGAGAGGATTAACAAATTGAAATATAATATTAGGGTTATAGGCTTTTAATTCTTCTAATATTTGTTTTGTTTCTAATTGTAAGCGTTTGAACTCTGTAGGAAAACTACCTTCTAGAAATACATCTACATAAAGTGGTTCTTGTGCGTTTTTTAGAATATCTAAAGATGTTTCTGATAATGTATATCTTTTGTCTTGTGTTAAGTCAAAACGTTTAAAGACATAATGACTAATACTATTTAATAGAACCAATCCAAGGATAAGACCAATCATTTTTTTTGCAGAATTTTTCATCTTATTTCTTGTAGTTTTTAAGGTTAATAACAGTTAGTATATAAAAGAAAAAAATGACACTGATAAAATAGATTAGGTCACGTGTGTCAATGACACCTCGGCTGATACTTTTGTAGTGATAATCCATTCCTAATGATGCTACAAAGTCATTGAAATTTCCAAAGAAGGTTAATGTAGAGATGCCTTGAAATCCAAAATAAAATATAAAACAGATCAATACAGCTGTTAGAAAAGCTACAATTTGATTATCTGATAAAGTAGATGTGTAAATACCTATAGAGGTATACGATCCGACGAGAAATAATAATCCAAAATACGATCCTAATGTACTACCAAAATCTAAATTTCCTTCGGGTAAACCTAAATCATAGATTACTTTTACATAAACTAATGTGGGAACTATAGCTACAAGTATCAATAAAAAAGCACCTAGGGATTTACCAATAACAATTTCACCTAAACTCATAGGTTTGGTTAATAAGAGCTCGATGGTGCCTTGTTTTTTTTCATCAGCAAAACTCCTCATAGTTACAGCGGGAATTAGAAACAATAAAATCCAAGGAGCAATTGTAAAAAAAGAGGTTAAATCGGCAAAACCAGAGTTAAGTATATTGTAATTACCTTCGAAAACCCATAAAAGTAATCCCGTTATGAGCAAAAATAAAGCAATGACTAAATAACCAATGGGAGATCCAAAAAATGATCGAAATTCTTTTAGAAGTATGGCTTTCATAAATTTTTATATAGGTTTAAAGTCTAAAGTTTAAAAATATTGTATAATGGACAAAAGTAGTTCAATAAGCTCAAAGTTAAAATTTTAAACCAAAGAAACCCGTTTGTTTACACTCCAAGCCTCTGGTTTATCATTAAATAGTTTTTTGGTAAAGGTCCAAACTTCATCAAATAATGCGGAATTTCTGTAATTTTCTAGGGCTTCAGGACTTTCCCAATAGCTATATGTGAAAAAAATGCAAGGATTATTTTGGTCTTGATAAAGTTCTAATAACTGATTGCCAGGCGAATTGCGAATTTTATCTTTTATTTGTTCAAAATTCTCTAAAAAAGCGGGAATGTTTTCTTCATGAAAACTGAGTTTTACTATTCGGGTTAACATATAGTGTTGCTTATGAGTTTAACTGTATGATGATTTTATTCAAAAATAACGCTCACGGTATCTCGATATTTTAATCCTAATAATGATTTAGCTGTACCAGTAGTATTCGGATTGCTTTTGAATATAGCAATTTCAAGGTAGCCAGCTTCGTTAAAAAGAGCTAACTTTTCACCTTCATAATCTTTAAGGGTGTAGCCTTCTCTTATATTAAAATCAGAATACGAGCGATGTATTTTTTTTATCGTTTTATTGCCAAATTTTATTTCAAACTTCTTATCAATATTTAATTTTTCAAAAGAATTTCGAGTAATATTGGTCACGCAGTTTCCGTAATGATCAATATATATAACATTTCCTTTAATTTTGTTTGATTCTACCATTTCCTGTAGTTGGTTTTGTGGTTTCAAATCTTCAATTTTTTTACCAATGACATCCAGTTGTCCTCCTTTTGCAATATGACAAGCCACAGCTAACAAAATGTCTGTATCAGTAGCTGTTTTAGGTAAATGATTAGAAACATTGATTTCTGTTATGCTTTCTGGTTTTTGGTTTTGACAAACCAAACTCATGATTCCGTTGTCAGCACATACAAAATAGTGTTCGTTCCAATATACAACCAGATGTTTTGTGCTAACAGTTTGTTCACTATCAACACCTATTAGATGAACAGTACCTTTTGGAAAGTTGTAATACGCAGCGCTAATTACATAACTTGCTTCTATTATATTGAATAGGTCTATTTGATGAGAAATATCAACAATTTGAGCATTAGGGATTTGTGTGAAAATTTTTCCCTTTAGTGCACCTACAAAGTGGTCTTTGAGTCCAAAATCGGTAGTAAGTGTAATTATTGACATTCGATTGTTTATAACTATTGCTGTATTATTGGGGCAAAATTACTAGATTTGGGATAAACAAAACGAATTTATTTTTAACTAAATTAATCTGACATTGAACGAAAGGGTTATAGAATTAGAAAATATAGCTCCTAAAGAATTTTGGGGAGCTCATGACAAACATTTAGAAACAATAAAAAAATACTATCCAAAACTTAAAATTGTGGCTAGAGGAACTACTTTAAAAGCGTTTGGAGAAGAAGATGTGTTAGATGAGTTTGAACTACGATTTCGTAGATTGATGCTTCATTTTACACGTTTTAATAGTATTGATGATAATGTTATTATGCGGATTATAGAAGGGGATGTACAACCAAATAATCAAATGTCTGATCATGATAAAATATTAGTTCATGGTGTAGGAGGGAAACTAATAAAAGCTATGACACCTAATCAGCAATTATTAGTAGATACTTTGCAAAAAAATGATATGGTTTTTGCTGTAGGACCTGCAGGGACAGGAAAAACCTATACAGGAGTTGCTTTGGCTGTTAGAGCTTTAAAAGAAAAACAAGTAAAGCGAATTATATTAACTCGACCTGCTGTAGAAGCGGGGGAAAATTTGGGCTTTTTACCAGGAGATATGAAGGAAAAGCTAGATCCGTATATGCAACCACTTTACGATGCTTTGCGCGATATGATTCCTCCTCAAACTTTAGAAGATTATATCATGAAAGGGGTTATTCAAATTGCGCCTCTGGCCTTTATGCGCGGTCGTACACTAGATAATGCCTTTGTTATACTAGACGAAGCTCAAAATACAACACATAGCCAGATGAAAATGTTCCTGACTCGTATGGGACGAAACGCTAAATTTATTATTACAGGCGATCCAGGTCAGGTAGATTTGCCTCGTAGAACAATATCAGGATTAAAAGAAGCTCTTTTAGTATTAAAAAATGTAGACGGAATAGGAATAATTTATTTAGATGATAAAGATATTGTACGTCATAAATTAGTTAAAAAAATTATTGATGCTTATAAAAGCATAGAAAATCAAGATTAATCAATAAACGTTGCTAAAATAACCTTGTTAGAATGGTTGTTGAATACGAGTAAATACACAAATAAGGATGTTGTGCGTCAGCAACGAGAACCTTTAACCAAAGAAGGAAAATGCGAGAAACGACAAAAATATTTACTGGAGGAAGCAAGACAACCATAGTTGACGGAAAAATAACCGAGACAGTTGGTGGAGATTATCATATTTGGGCAGAAAGTATTGAATATAATGCTGGTGAACAAATTATAATGAGCGGAAAAGAAAAAGGAGTTACATTTGGCGAATATGTTCTACCTGAAAAATATTACGCTACGCATCCTTATGTTGAAAAAGTAGATTTTTTTGACCAAAACAATAAGCTACTCAATCAAAACACCAAAGATTTTTATTATGGTCAAAAACTCAAAATAAAAGTTACCACCAAAAATGCCAAAGACGGCAAAATGATTTATCTTACCTTGCAAGGAAAATCAAAAAGCAAGAACCAAAATTTTGATATGATGAACGGTAGCGGTTACCGTTGGGGCTTTGTTCCTGTTTTTAACAATCAATACGAAACGCCACTTTTTGAACTCAATCCAAATTGGTACAGCGATGATTTAGAAGAATACGATTATGACCAACACATAACCAAAATAAAAGAAGAAGATTTAAACGAATTTTATGTCAAAATTAGCTTTGAAGCCAAACCCGTTTATCTCCCACTCGAAGGCGAACGCCTAAAACCAGTAACCTACAAACGAAATTATGAAGAGTTAATAGGTTTATTCAATACAGATGATTCAGGTTCAAAAGATTTATTAACCAACTACGAAAATAAATTTATAGACGCGCACAAAGAAAAAAACGATGCCATAAAAAACATTGTAGATGGATTCTCTGAATATCTATGCGAGGATAACAGAGATTTAACCACAGACCAAATCGAGGCAAAAGTAATAAAAAGTG
This sequence comes from Flavobacterium columnare, assembly GCF_014844295.1. Taxonomy (NCBI): domain Bacteria; kingdom Pseudomonadati; phylum Bacteroidota; class Flavobacteriia; order Flavobacteriales; family Flavobacteriaceae; genus Flavobacterium; species Flavobacterium columnare. The sequence goes on along the minus strand of NZ_CP054494.1, from coordinate 715,376 downwards.
CTAAAGAATTGTGGGATTATGCCGTTTGGCAACACAAAGACCATACTTCTACCATTGTTACCACTATCAAAAAAACAGGAGAAAAGGAAAAGGAAATAAAAGAAATAGAAGCCATTCTTGATGACCGACCATTGTATTGGGCAAGAAATGCAATGCAAGTAATCCTAAAACGCCAATATGTTTACATAGAAGATATTAAAGCATTACCCCAAAAAGACCAAGACGATTTCTTTATCAAATCAATAGTTCCGAAAAATAGTAAACTTTACAAAGCAATACAGCTTTTTGAAGAAAACAGCCGTAATTATACTGGAATAGATTTTTCAAAAGCAGTTGGAAATAAAAAAGTTTTGATTACGGGGTTTGATCCGTTTCAACTTAATCCTGATACAAATTTTAATACAAGTATGGGGGCAGATTCTGTAAACACTTTTAATCCTTCTGGTATTTTAGCTTTATTTTTACAAAATAATCAAGATTTACAAAATAAAAATATTCAAATTCAAACTTGTGTATTTCCTGTTCGCTATGAGGATTTTGACAATCAAGTTGTTGAAAATGTAATAAAAGAACATATTGGACAGGTAGATTTGATTATAACTACTAGTTTGAATGGAGGTAACAACTGGTTTGATATTGAAGCAGATGCTATTGAGTATAGGGGAGGTTTCCACGATAATATGTGTATTGGAGGACAGGATTATAAAGAATACAATTACAACTCTAGTAGATTTGTTCTAAACACCAACAAAAAACATAACTTAACTACATTACCAAAAATTAAAATTTTTGGTAATAATCTTTCTGTGAATATAAATGGTTTAGATGTTAGATTTGATAGTTCAAAGTTAAATTCATCGACTGAGGGTGGTGGCGGAAATTATTTGTCAAACGAAATAATGTACAGAACTACAGCCATAAGGGGAGTCTCCTCAAGTAAACCCGTTGGGCATTTCCATTTAGCAAATCTTGATAATGTAACTAGAATTAAAGAGGTTATAGATGTTGCCATAGAAGTAATAAAAAAAATAATTTTATAATTATGAGAACTTTATATACCCTTATTTTATTAAGTTACTTTTATCAACTTTCATATTCACAAGCTTGTGGAGGTGGCAAATTTGTATTTGAATTTTATAGAAAAGATAATTACGAATTGAAATACGAAATTACTTCAGTGGAGATAAAAGATATAAATTTAGCCTCCGAAGATATTTATATGGGAATAGTTATGGATTCAATTAAATTAAAACAGATAAATCAATTTAAAATTGATATAAATAAATTACCCAAATTCATAAATAAATCAATAACTTTTGATAATAAAATTAAAAATAATCAATTAACTTTTAATACACTAGAGTTGTATAATAAATTATTTTTGCTAACAGTTTGGGATAAGAAAACAAAAATTCAAATTCTTGTAAAATTATTTGGAGGTTGTGATAGAAAAAACATTGTTGTTATGGCTGAAAATCCTAAACTAATACCATTAAAATAAATGAACAGTAAACGAACTATAATTGAACCAATTTTGCCGATCGCACAACAAGAGTTTTGAAATAGTGTGGCTTCAGGCTCAATTTAATGTTGGTTTTGTATTTGTAAAGTTCAGTATCTCTTAAACTGAAAGTCTAGGCTTCTTTACTCACACCATCGCAAAGCTCTAAGACGACAAATACTAATTTATAAAAAAACAAAACAATTGCAATATAAGAGGTAATAATAAGGTTTATGACTGGTTAAGTATTTTATTCCAATTTTTAAAACGAAGATCTTCTAAAGTATGTTGATTTAAAGTGAGAATAAATGAATCATACCCTTTCTGTAATAAATGTTTTAATTGGCATTCACTACTCGGAAAAATACAAGGTTTAGCTTTGCAATCAATAATAGGATTTTCATCCTGTTCTAATAAATGAATTAAATTACCAAGAGGGGTTTCTAAGGTTTTTTCAGCAATACGTATTCCGCCTCCTTTGCCTCTTTTGGTTTCTATTAAATTATGATTAGAAAGAAACTGAATAACTTTGATTAGATGATTTCTAGATAAATTAAAAGTACTGGCCAACTCATCTAAAGAAGTAGCTTTTTCTTTGTTTAGATGGACTAAAAAAATTAGTACTCGCATAGAAAAATCCGTAAAGTGATTCAGTTTCATAAACTTTTTTAATTAAGATTTAAAATCTGTGGACCAAACTCTTCAAAATGAATAGCATTTTTATCCACACCTAAGTTGATAAGCGATTGATAATGCGATTTTATAAATAATTCTGGACCACAAATATAGTATTTAGCATCTTCTATTAAAATTTCTTCTTGATGATTCATTAAATTAATGCGTCCTCTTCTTATGTTATCTGTTTCAGAGTCTATTTGTTCATAATATGTATATGATTTTAAGTTTTTGTCTTTTTGAGCTATTTCTTCTATTTCATCTTTAAATGCTTGTACTTTTTCATTACGACAACTATGTATCCATATAGTCTGATTGTCATAATCTTTTTGGCTTTGAAGCATACTTAATAGTGGAGTAATTCCTATTCCTCCGCTTATTAGAACCATTGGATAATCTATTTTTTTTCCAATATTAAAAATGCCTGCAGGAGCTGATACAAATACTTCGCTTCCTTCTTTTTTATGATGTAGAGCATTAGAAACTAATCCGTCAGGATTATTGTTAGTGCCTTTTTCTGATTTTACAGATATTCTATAATATTTTTCGTTAAATGAGGATGAAAGACTGTATTGTCTTGGTTGTTCATGCCCTAATTCTTCTATATGAGTTTTGATTGTAATGTATTGTCCAGGGAGGTAATCAGCAATTGCTTCGTTGTCTTTAGGAGCTAAATAAAAGGATTTAATCTCTTCACTTTCTTCAATGATTCTGGTAATGATAAAACTTCTCCATCCTTTCCATCCTCCTTTTTTGCTAAGATTATTTTGATACATTTCTTCTTCTATTTGTATCATTAGTTGAGCTAATTGCCCGTAAGCTTTTGTCCAAGCACTTAATAAATCCGCTGTTGCCGATTCTTGTAGGACTTCTTTTATAGAAGCGATTAGATGATTTCCTACAATTTCATATTGCTCTTTAGTAATATTAAGACTAACGTGTTTGTTACCAATTGATTTGAGAGTGTTTATTAAAACACTTGGGTTTTCTATATGTTCTGCATAAGCTAATACAGCCATTGCTAAGGCAGTTTGTTGTTTACCACTTGCTTGATTTCCTAAATTAAAAATATTTTTCAATTCAGGATTATGAGCAAACATTCTATTGTAGAAATGTTTTGTTAATAATACACCGTTTTCTCTTAATACAGGAATAGTTGCTTTAATTAATTCTTTTTCGGTTGTTGTCATTATAAATTGTGTTTTATGGAACAAATATATTAAAAAAAACGAATAAGTTGTATTTTAAATACAACAAATAAAAAAAGGATTTATCTTGTGAGTAAATAGGAAACCTTTATTTTTGTAAGACTGTTTACAATAAATGTAAATTATAACAACACAACAGAAATGAATACTATTACTTCTACCCAGTTTAATTTTCCTGGGCAAAAATCAGTTTATCACGGAAAAGTACGTGAAGTTTATAATATCAATGATGATCTATTAGTAATGATTGCTACGGATAGACTATCAGCTTTCGATGTTATCATGCCTAAAGGAATTCCCTACAAAGGACAAATTTTAAATCAAATTGCCACAAAATTCATGGAAATGACAAAGGATATTGTGCCAAATTGGTTAGTGGCAACACCAGACCCTAATGTAGCAATTGGTCATTTATGCGAACCTTTTAAAGTAGAAATGGTTATTAGAGGATACTTATCTGGTCATGCAGCTCGTGAATATAACGCAGGAAAACGTACATTATGCGGTGTTACAATGCCGGAAGGGATGAAACCCAATGATAAATTTCCAGACCCTATAATTACACCCACAACTAAAGCAGCGGTAGGAGTGCATGATGAAGATATTTCAAGAGAAACAATTCTAGCTAAAGGAATTGTTTCTGAAGAAGATTATTTAGTTTTAGAAAAATATACACGTGATTTGTTTCAAAGAGGTACTGAAATTGCCGCATCACAGGGATTAATTTTGGTAGATACTAAATATGAATTTGGTAAAACGAAAGAAGGAACGATTGTTTTAATTGATGAAATTCATACACCTGATTCCTCTCGCTATTTTTATGCTGATGGTTACCAAGAAAGACAAAATAGAGGAGAAGATCAAAAACAATTATCAAAAGAATTTGTGCGTCAGTGGTTAATTTCAAATGGATTTCAAGGGTTGGAAGGGCAAGAAATACCTGAAATGACTGACGAATACATAGGAACCGTTTCTGATAGATATATAGAATTATACGAAAATATTATTGGGGAAAAATTTGAGAAATCAGATATTTCAAATATTTATCAACGAATTGAAAAGAATGTTGTAACTTTTTTGAATGAAAAAAAACATATTTAATTTTTTGTTATATTTGCACTCTTGATCTGACTTATAAAAATAAGTCTATAAATATAATAATATGAAAAAAGTAATTTTAGTTCTTTTGATTAACTTACTACTATCTTGTAGTAATGATAAAGATTGGGTTAATCTAAATACAAACCAACCTACTGATATAGCTGCTCAAGACCCAACAGAAAATGATATAAAACAATATTTTGATTTTCCAGTAACATCTATTAAAAAGGCAGATGAAATCGTTAATAGTATTACTAACACGAGAGGACTTAAAAAAGTAGGGTATAAACAGGTTGATTTATTAGTTGAGAATACCATAATAGAAAAAAAAGATGCTGTTAAAGGAGAGGTAATTGCAAAAATTTCAGGAAAATTTGCTAATAAGCCCTTTTCTAAATCATATACGTTTTCTTGCTCGTCAGATGGACCTATTGATTATTCTGAAGATTCATATATTGCCAGAAATATTCAAATGGAATGGAAACCTGAATTTAAAGACAATAATGGAGAATTAACAGATCTGGATTTTGATGCCTTTTATAGGTTAAAAAAGTTTGATTTATCTACTATAGAATACCTAAGTAAATGGTTTGATTTCTATTCTAAAAAACCAAACTCTGATGAGGCATATAAATTTACTTCTGAAGATTTAAAAAATATTAAAATTACAGAAATAAAAAATTTCAAAGCTGGATTTACATATATAGAACTAATTTCAGAATATAAAAAACATTCATGTAAATTGATGTTTAAATTTGATAAAGAAAAATACTATACAAAAAAGATTGTTTTAAACAAAGATGAAGTAAGAAAATATTATGTGACTGGTGTGTATCAAAATTTAGAACAGTTCAAACAAAGGTTGTTTAAAATCCCAAATGATTTTGTTTTAGATATTATTAGGACCAGTATAAGTGAGAGAGAAAGTCGTTTTTATTGTTCTGTTTCTTTATTAGAAAAAGGAAATGGAAATGAAAAGTTAGTTAATATCTCTCAATATACAATTTCTGGTTTCAAGACTTCATCTGACTTTTCTAAAGAATTTATAGTTCAAACAACCGATGGGCTAGATCGTTATATGCAAGATATTTTGAAAGATATACCTGATGGAGATGTAAAAGCAATAGTTTCTCCTTTACGTGATAAAATTGAAAAAGAGCTTCAATACGGTATGATTAGAGAAGATAATATTATTAATACCCTAGGAGATGATCTTGTTATTCGTTTATCAAATGGACAATTAGCGCTAAAGTTAAAAGAAAAATCCAATAATGATCCTAAAAATTCTATACTTGTACCTTTGAGTGAAAACATTGAACATAAAGATATATACATAAGCTCTAACTTTAGTTTTCAGATAACGTCAGCAGTTAAAAAACAAGGTAAATTAATGCTTCAATTACAATTTCATTTTGATATAGGTCATGGAATTGGAAAAAAAGAAATAGTAGTCAATCTATAAAAACGGTAATGTGGTAAAAAAAACACCAACTGTTTTTTTACCTTTTAATTCTTATAGTGTCCTATCAAATGAGAGAGGACTTTGGTTGTCTGAGGAGCAACCAATCCGTAATAAGTTTGATCATTATACGATAATTAAAAGGATAGTTTTTTAGCTATCCTTTTTTATTAATTAATTCAAGTTGCTAGTTAATCGACTTATTTAATTGGAGTCCAAAAACGAATAATGTTAGTTTTATAAGGAATCCATTTAATGTGACTGCATGTATTGTTCTAGGGAATAATTTTTTAATGTCACTTATTGTGGTTTCTACTTTTTTTCTCATTTTTAATTTTTCATTTTTTTGTTGTTCAGTATCAAATCTTTTTGAATTTGATTTTCGTTGTACTTTCAATAAAATACATTTTTCTTCTTTAGCAAAATCTTCTAATACCATTTTAATTTTGAATTTACTAGAATAATTTGTAATTTTAGGCATGCCAAAGAAAATTCAAATAGTAATAAATGAAGATCTTGATTTTTTAGAAAAATTACTAGTCAAGACAACAGCTTCTTTGAAGAAAGACCGAGTAAAGACTTTGATTCTAATTAAGAAAAGGAAATATGTTTATTATAGTGATATAGCTAAGAAGCTCGGGAGAACTGAAAAGACAGTAAGAGTTTGGGTTCAAGACTATTTAAAAAAAGGTATTTCTGAAATGTTATGTGTTAGAAGTGGAGGAAACAATACTAAGCAAATATCAGATAAAATGGCTAAGTCTATTGAGCAGAAATTGACTGATCCAAAAACAACAATTACATCTTATATAGAATTATTAAAATTACTTGAAGCAGAACGAAACGAAACGGTTAACTATGGAGCTTTATACGCTCATTGTAGACGAAAACATCAATCAAAGTTAAAAATAGCAAGAAAATCCCATTACAAAAAGGATGAAAACGCGGAAGCGTTTTTTAAAAAACCTTGTAAATAAGCTCGAAGAGTGTAGAATTATTCTTAATAAAAATAATTTCAAATCTGTAAACTTATATTTTCAAGATGAAAGTCGCTTGGGGTTGATCACAAAACAAAAAAGAGTTATTACGGCAAAAGGAATAAAAGCCATTGGTACCTATAAGCACAGTTATCTTTATAATTGGCTTTGGGGAAGTTTTTCCCCCATAACAGGTGAGAGTTTTTGTATGACAACACAGAGTGTTTGTAAAGAATTATTTATAAAATATTTGGAAGATTTTAGTAATCACAAACCAACAGAATTAAAGATTATAATAATTGATAATGCAGCATTTCATTCCACAAAAGATGTAATAATTCCTCAGAACATATTTCTGTTACCAATTCCTCCATATTGTCCAGAACTCAACCCTGCTGAAAAAATCTGGCAATGGATGAAAGATAAAATTGCAATGAAAATTTATAATACTCTAGCCGAATTAAATCAAAAAATGGAAGAATTGATAAAAACAGCTGAGAATGAATTAATTAAATCAATAACAGGCTATGAGTTTTATATAAAAGCTTTTTACAGTATTTTTAAAGTTTAAATGGTATAATTTATAATTTGTATAAGCACTATCAGCGTATATTGATGCTTCAGCTGGCAATTTATCAATCATTTTCCCAATAGCCTTTGCATCTCCAGTTTTTCCTGGAGTAAAATGAAAAGCAATTGGTATTCCTGCTTTTGTTGTAAGTAATTGAACTTTTATTCCATAGAAATAGCTTCGCATACTTGCTGTATAACCTCTCCATTTCTTACCACTAACAATTTTACAATTCGCAATTCGCATATTATGACAAAATGCTACTGGAAATGAATCTATTATATATTGCATCTCACAACAAATATCTTTAAAATAAGAACTTATAATCTCAAATAACTCATATAGGATTGATCCAATTTTGTGTAATCTTCTGTTAAATCTACTTTTATCTAACATATCTGGAATAAATCCATATTGTTTCATAAATCGAATAGCTGAATCATGATTTCCATAAAAACTAGTCGATGAAACTAAGGCTGTCAGAATGATTTCACTATCACTTACTTTTCTTCTTATATCATCTTGATGATTAATTCCTTTTAAAATATCATCAATTAAACAAAAAATTGATATAATTTTGTCTTTACAAAGCATGGGTTTCGTTTATTGGTTAGCAAAACAAATTTACTTAACCTTTTGCTTTGTTTTTCATTTTTAAACTAGCAACTTGAATTAATTATCAGGAACCTAATAATATGGCCAAAAAACTGTTTCATTTGGCTTTTATAATATAAACACATCCCAATTACCCAATTTTTAAACCAAATTTATTTATTAGATTTTTAAACTGATTTATTCCCAGCAGTAAATAATTGTCTGCAATTCTTACTCTTAAATTGTTGCTTATTTTGTCGAATTTCTCATTTTATAATTTCTAGACTTTTACAAGTTGGATATCGCTTTTTTTTCTTTGAGTTTTTCATAAATAAAAATAGTTTATTGAAACGAATTTCAATAAACTATTCGAAACGTCATGTTTTAGAATATCTAATACCATTTAAACTTTGAATTTTCTTTTTAAAAATAGTACCTCTACAAAAGCAACAAAAATTAGTGTTGGTTCTCGATGCGTTTCGCGCTCGAACGAACGATGATTTCAATTATATACTCAACCGTCCGTTCGAGTTGTTTTAAAATGAAAAAACAGATCGAGAATTTTACTTTTTAATCCAGTATATTTTAAGTTTAAATGGTATAACAGTTGTTTTACCAACTTTTTTGGCTATTAAATCTTTTAAAAACAGCAAATAAATTAATTGAGTTATACACTTAATATCTGTTTTATATTTTTTTGATAAATTGGTTTTGTATTTAGCATTCTTTCTATGGTTTTATGAAAAATACTTGTTTTAAATTGAGAACGGTTTATTCTAAAACAAAACTCATCAAAATAAGCTTGAATATGCCATTTACTAACATGGGTTGGTATTGTCCTAATCCAAGATTTCAATTGCATTATTATAATATGTAATTCGTTGAAATTTCTTCCTTTATTACTTAATTGCTGTTCAATATTGTAAAGTTTTTTTAGAGGTTCATACCCTCTCCATTTATCGGTTACTATCTTTGCCGTTTGACTTATATGTTCTTCAAAAATTGGAGTTAGTGATTTTGAAGAATAGTCGTCAATAGATTTCACATAGACTCTTTTTATCTGATGTTTTTGGTTTAATTCTACTGCTATTACTGCTTTTTTCTTTTTAGAATCATAACTTCTTCCTTGTTTTGCTTCTTCTTTTCCACCCACAGTAAATTCGTCTACATGAACCAATTCTGACAAAGGATATTTCTGGCTACTTTGCATTGCTTTGCGCACTTTTTGCATAAAATACCAAGCAGTACCTTGGCGAATACCAAAACGTTTGCCCATTTGAATACTTGATACACTTTTACTACTAGTTGTCATTTCGAACACAATACAAAAAGCTTTATGTAAACCAAATTTAACCTTGTGAAACAACGTATTGGCAGTGGCACTTTCAACATGTTGACAATTATAACATTGGTAATTATATCCCGATTTTTCACATCCTTTTGTATGACCACACTTCATACAAATAAAACCATCTTTCCATTTTATTTGTGCTAAATATGCCTTACAAGATTCATCATTTGGCAATTCTTTTATAAAGTTTAGTATATTTTGTCCTTCAAATACTTCCATAATACATGATTTTAAAGACTTAAAGATACAGAAATTAAATGATTAACTCAATAAATTAATATTAGCAAACCCTTTTATCGATAATAGCGATATAAAAATAGTACTGGAAAGATCTTATATTTCTATTTGTTAAATAAAATTAAACAAAAAAGTTTTATTATTTAATTTTTGGCATTATATTTGCTGACTCTTTTTGGATTTAATTTAAAATAAATCTAAATAAATTTTAAAAAAATATTACGTTATGAAAAAAATGATTTTACTTCTTTCGATTAATTTATTGCTGTCTTGTAGTAAAGATAAAGAGCTAAACGATTTAAAACCGGATGATAAAACAAACATGACTACTGATGTGGTTGTATCAGTAGATCCGACTGAAGAGGAGTTAATGAAATATTTTGATATAGAATCTACACAAGATATTGATAAGGCGGCTAATAATATAACAACAATAAGAGAATCAAAGAAGATTGAGGCTAAAGAATTATCAGTAAAGGAAGCAATAATAGAAAAAAAAGATGTTGAACAAGGGATAATTACAGTGAAAGTTTCTGGGAAATTTGCTACAAAAGTTTTTTCAAAAGCATATACATTTTCTAATTTTGTTCAAAAGCCCCATGATTCATACATGCTAAGTAGAGCTAATGTAAGTTGGAAACCCGAATTTGAAAAAAACCCCGAAGAATTGACAGGTATAGATTTTGATGCTTTTTATCGATTAAATAAAAAAGATCTCATTACTATGGAATACTTAAGTAAATGGGTAGATATATATTCAAGTAATCCACCCTCAGGAAAATTCTATAAATTTACTCCTGAGGATCTGAAAAACACAGAAATCGTAGAAGTAACCTATACAGATAGAGCGTTTAATTTTAGAATAAAATATAAAAATACAGTAGGAAACTATATTAGGTTATCTTTTGATAAGAACGTGTATTATAAAACAAAGATAAGCCTAAATAAAGATCAAATAAAAAAATACTACGTTCAAGGGACTTTTGAATATTTTGGAGATTTTTATGCTGATTTAACAAATGTATCAGACGATTTTAATTTAGAATTAGTAGATAATAGTAAAAATTTAGACAGAAGCGAGAATTCTATATCATGTCGTTTATCTTTGTTAACAAAAAATGATGTTGAATTAGCCAATTTTGAATATGATTTTGAAGGATTTAAACCATTGTCTGACTTATCTAAAGAATTAGTTGCTCAAACAACAAGTGAATTAAACCAATATATGATACGTTATTTAATAAATACTCCTGATGGTAACGTTCTAGAAAAAGTAAAAAAAACATCACATCGTTGGATAAAAATGGCTCAATTTGGAGTTATCAGAAAAGATAATATTATTAATACACTGGGAGAAAGTTCTGTTATTCGTTTACCAGATAATCAATTAGCATTAAAACTGCGAAATGGAGAGGCAACTCAATATAATATTTCAGTAGAAGCCTTATTACCTATAAGTACAAGAGTACTTCATCAAGATATATTATTAATTAATCCTTATTTTCAAATAAACTCAGCCGTCAAAAAACAAGGAAAATTAATTGTAGAATTAGAATTATATAATGTTAACGAGCAATCTTTAAAAAATCTCAAAAGAGAAATCGAAATTGAATTATAAGATTTCAATACAAATACTCTTAAATATATAAAATCAATTTTACGGGGCTGTTTGAAAATAAATAACTTAGCGGTTCGTTATCATTTCACCATTAGAAGAAAACACATGGTTAGTATCAATACGATTTTCCCTTTTGGTCGGAAGGATAAAGAGGATATTTTTTTCGACAGCCTCAGTGAAATATTCCCAATCCTTCTATCTTTTAAAAGTTAATGTTGTACCTTTTTAAGAGACTATTCTAACGAATCATAGATCGTTTTGCCAAATAAATCTAAAAAAGTACTTAGGAAATACTTTTTTACTATATCATATAGGGTATTTATATTAAAGATACCATACTAATTCCATTTTATAATTATTATCTTCTGGTTAATATTAAAAAAAATAAACATGAAAATAATTGATCTATCCAAAACAATTTATCAAAACGCTAATGATCCTTTCTTTATGAAAGTTAAGATCAAACATAAACCTCACAAAAAATCAAAATGGATTATAAGATTGTTTGGGTTACCCTTTAATTTATTTCCGAAACATTTTACCGGATGGGCTGATGATATGATTAAACAATTAGGCGTACATGCTACGACTCATTTAGATGCACCCTATCATTATGGTCCCTTTTGTGAGGGAAAACCTGCTAAAACGATTGAGCAAATACCATTAGAATGGTGCTATGGTAATGGCGTTATTATAGACATGAAACACAAAAAAGACTTTGATATAATAACAAAAAACGATATCGAAAATTTTCTAAACCAACAACAAATAAATATTCAACCAGGAAATATAGTTTTAATAAAAACAGGTCGTGATAAATATATATACGACAAAAATTATTATAAAAAAGGAACAGGGATGTCTGCGGAAGCCACATTATTCTTAATCCAAAAAGGAGTAAAAGTAATGGGAATTGATCAATGGGGTTGGGATTTACCCTTGCCTTACCAAATAGAACAAGCAAAAAAAAATAATCGAAGCGATATTTTTTGGGAAGGGCATCTAGTAGGAGTAGATCATGAATATTGTCACATGGAACAGTTAGTTAATTTAGATGAATTGCCTTATACAGGTTTCAAAATTGCTTGTTTCCCTTTAAAATTAAAAGGCGCTTCAGCAGGACCATCAAGAGTTGTTGCTATATTAGAATAAAATAATTACACCTATCTACTCTTAAATTCCCCATAAAATCTGAATCTATTACAAACATAATTAGTAGATAATTGGTTGTTGCCCCATACGTTTTATTTCTAATAAAATTTATATAAAAAGGACGTTTTTTTAAAAGCCTTTACTTAGGATTGTCCTCTGTTATAAAAGGATCAATCCTAAGTACTATGTTGTCTTTTTTTCTGTTAAATGTTACCTTCAGCTAAACCCTATTTATTGTAAGAGTTATACTTAACTCAAAAAACGAATTACGCTTTTTGACCATTAATCAATAGTCAAAACAATCAATCTATTTTTTAGATAAGTGTTCTTTTCTAAAAAAGATAAACGAATACATCTAGGACTTGTAAAAAAAATATAATAGAGGACCTTGTTTTAATAAAATAACAAATAACAAAAAACAAAAACACTCAATTATATGAACAATATTTTATACACCTAATACTAATATTTAATAATTTAATAAAATAAATAGGAAAATGATTAAAATAAAAAAAGAACTTCTAATATTAGTCTCAATAATAAGTTATTCCATTTTTGCTCAAAATATAAAATGTAAGATAACAGAAACCAATACCAATGAGAACAATAATTCAAGAGTAAAAGCAAAGATAAAATGGGATCAAGAGGTACAATTGCCCATAATAACAGATGAAGATCTAAAAAAAGAATTTATCATACCCGTTGTTTTTCATGTTTTTGATGCTGGATATGTTTACTATCCAGAAACAAAAAAAGCAACCCCAAATGCTTATTATGAAACAGATGATAAAAAGATTACAACCGAAAAAATAAAAAAAGCCTTAGAAAAAGTAAATGAAGATTTTAATGGACTCAATGATGATTATGATAGTGTCGATCCCGATTTTGAACCTATAAAATCTAAATTAAATATAAAGTTTGAACTAGCCAAAATAGGGAAGAGAGGAAAGGATAGGCCAGAAGGGTGTGTTAATTTTTATGACAAAGATGAAAAAGGTTTTGGAAAAAATACTCAAACGATTAAAGATTTGATACAAACGAAATATGCCTGGGATAACAATAAATACATCAATGTATATATTCAAAATGACCTTTTTGATGATCAGAAAAATAATTCAGGTGTAGCTACATATCCAGATCAAGAAAAAACAAAAAATAATTTTTCTAGAATAGTTTATAGCGGGACATCTATTTATGGTAATACAGATGTTGAATTTGCTTCTACACTCACTCATGAATTTGCTCACTTTTTAGGATTAATACATACTTTTGAAAATGGATGTACTGGAACAGATGAAGTAGATGATACCCCACAAGAAGATTCTGCAGTAGCAAATACTAGATGTATGTCGGCCATTAATTGCAATAGAGAAAAAATTAATAGCGAAAATTATATGGGATATAATGGATCTCATGGTTGTTACAAAATGTTTACAAAAGGACAAGTACAACGTATGTATAAAGCATTACATCACCCTAGTAGAGAAAAATTATGGCAAAAAGAAAATCTTATAGATACAGGTCTAATGGAAAGAGACCTTTTGGCAAATAATCAATTTGATAAACAAGCAACTTTAAATATATATCCTAATCCTTTTAATTCCAATATAGAAATTTCTATAGATGAAAAAATAAAAGAAGCAAAACTTTTTACTATTCTAGGAGAGGAAATACTTGTTAATCTTCATCCTTTAAACGAAAATCTAATTCATATAGAACGACTAGAATCTTTAAAAACGGGTTTATATATAATAAAGATAACCACATTGTCAGGAAAAACATTCTCTAAAAAAATGACAAAAAAATAAAAAAGATTCTTTAAAACATTAAAGAAAAATCCACTCGAATAAAACCGAGTGGATTTTTTAATCAATAAAACCATTTCCTATTTAAAATAAGAAAAAGTTTCATTGTTTTCAATTTTTAAAAGGATTTCATAAATTAATTTAATGACATTCTCCACATCCTCTCTATGTACCATTTCAACAGTTGTGTGCATATAGCGTAAAGGTAAAGAAATCAAAGCAGATGCAACCCCACCATTACTATAAGCAAAAGCATCCGTGTCTGTACCAGTTACTCTTGAACTTGCGTGTCTTTGAAATGGAATTGCTTTTTCCATAGCCGTATCAACAATTAATTCCCGTAGTCTATTCTGAACAGCAGGAGCATAAGCTATAACAGGACCACGACCTATTTTTAAATCACCTTCAATTTTTTTATCAATCATAGGAGTCGTAGTATCATGACATACGTCAGTTACAATCGCAACATTAGGCTTAATAGTTTGCGTAATCATTTCAGCACCGCGTAATCCAACTTCCTCCTGTACCGAATTTACTATATACAAACCAAAAGGCAATTTTTTATCATTCTCTTTTAGTAAGCGCGCTACTTCAGCTATCATAAAACCACCCATTCGGTTGTCTATAGCACGACATACAAATTTATTGTTATTTAAAATCATAAACTCATCTGGATATGTAATAACACAACCCACATACACACCTAATGATTCTACTTCTTCCTTACTACTACATCCACAATCTATAAAAATATTATGTAAGGAAGCACTTTCTTCCTTACCTCTTCCGCGTGTGTGAATAGCAGGCCAGCCAAAAACCCCCTTTACAATACCATTTTTAGTATGAATGTTTACCCTTTTTGAGGGAGCAATTTGATGGTCAGAACCCCCATTACGGATAACATATATTAAACCATCTTCTGTAATATAATTCACATACCACGATATTTCATCACTATGCCCTTCTATTACCACCTTATAAGGAGCATCTGGATTTATAACACCAACAGCCGTCCCGTATGTATCCGTGATAAAAGTATCTACATAAGGTTTAAGATAATCCATCCAAATTTTTTGCCCTTCACTCTCATATCCCGTAGGAGACGCATTGTTTAAATAGCGTTCTAAAAAGCTTATAGAAAAGTCATTTAATATTGATTCAGTATTCATAATTTTTTTTTGCTAAAATAAAAAAATGGTACAACACTTGTTGAATAAATGTATAATTTTGAACCAAAAATAAATATCAAATGTACAAATACAACATAAGTGTAGTTTTTCTACTTTTTTCCGTACTAACCGTTACGGCTCAAGAGGTAAAAGTCGATTCTACCGAAATCGAGAAAAAACTAGATATAAAGGACACAATAGCACAAGTATCTTACCAATTAGAAGAAGTCTTGGTAACTAATAGAGCCTATAATTTTAAAAACGAAGAAGAACGAAAACGTTTTATGATTCTAAAACGGAGAGTGATGAGAACGTATCCTTACGCAAAAATAGCAGCTGATAGATTGGTAGCCCTTAACAATGGAATGAAACTTTTAAAAACAGAGCGTGATAAAAAAAAATACTTTAAACTAGTTGAAAAATTTTTAACAGAAGAATTTGAAGAACAATTAAAAAAATTAAGCCGAAAAGAGGGGCAAGTTTTAGTCAAACTAATTCATCGTCAAACAGGTATTACCACCTATGAATTAATAGCTGATTTAAAAAATGGTTGGAAAGCCTTTTGGGCTAACAATACAGCAAGTTTATTTGATATAAATTTAAAAACAAAATACGAACCCAATCTAATTGCAGAAGATTATCTTATAGAAAGCGTTTTATATCGTTCCTTCATAGATGGTAGATTGGTAGCGCAAGAATCTAAATTAGGGCATAACTATAACGAACTTCAAAAAAGTTGGCGTCAAAAAGTAAAAGACTATAAAGAAAGACATCCTGAACTACAAAAATAAAGCATAATTAAGAAGGGTTATTTTCTCTTGCAAGAAGAAAATAACCCTTCTTAATTAGAAATGGCTTAAGTACAAAAAAAATAGTTTCTCAATAACCCTATGGGCGTGCCCCTTCGGGTCGGGCTGTCCGTTCTATCTTTTGCTAAAGAAACCCTCACAAAAAAAAGCTATAGCCATTCAGCAAAAGGATGCCACTGCCATCCCTCACGCAAACCACCCTTTAAAAACAAAACAATCCAAAACAGACCATAGAATGATAAAGGCACAAATACTCTAAGAAAAAACGGTCAAAAATCCATCAAAGCAAAAACAAAACACGTACATACCTATTATTAAAACCACCAACAACAACAATAATAAAGACCATTTAAAAGGAAAAACACAAATAAAAAACGATAACTAATTGATTTATAAAAGATAACAAAAAAAAGAAAAAAAAGAAAGCAAGAAACTTGTAAAAAACAAAAAAAAGAGTGTACCTTTGCCGTCCGCAAGGGAAATGTTCATTGAAAAAACCAGTCAAAATAATGAAGCTTACTTCAAAAAAAGTTTTCAAAAAAAGATTTGGTAAATTAAAAAGAAACACTACCTTTGCACCCGCTAAGACGTTAAGTTGAAAGCGAAAAGAGTAAATAAATAAGTTCATAGACATATTGGATTGACAGCACGTTTTAACAGCAATGTTAAAACAGATAAAAATTTAAGAGAGTAAGAAAAACCTAGCATTCTTTGTTAAAAACAAATAGCTGAAAAGCTGTAAAAACATACGATGAAGAGTTTGATCCTGGCTCAGGATGAACGCTAGCGGCAGGCTTAACACATGCAAGTCGAGGGGTAGAAGGAGCTTGCTCCTTTGAGACCGGCGCACGGGTGCGTAACGCGTATGCAATCTACCTTGTACAGGGGGATAGCCCAGAGAAATTTGGATTAATACCCCATAGTATTTTCAGATGGCCTCATTTGATTATTAAAGTTCCAACGGTACAAGATGAGCATGCGTCCCATTAGCTAGTTGGTGTGGTAACGGCATACCAAGGCAACGATGGGTAGGGGTCCTGAGAGGGAGATCCCCCACACTGGTACTGAGACACGGACCAGACTCCTACGGGAGGCAGCAGTGAGGAATATTGGTCAATGGGCGCAAGCCTGAACCAGCCATGCCGCGTGCAGGATGACGGTCCTATGGATTGTAAACTGCTTTTGTACAGGAAGAAACCCTCCCTTGTAAGGGAGCTTGACGGTACTGTAAGAATAAGGATCGGCTAACTCCGTGCCAGCAGCCGCGGTAATACGGAGGATCCAAGCGTTATCCGGAATCATTGGGTTTAAAGGGTCCGTAGGCGGTTTTATAAGTCAGTGGTGAAATCTGGTCGCTCAACGATCAAACGGCCATTGATACTGTAAGACTTGAATTACTTGGAAGTAACTAGAATATGTAGTGTAGCGGTGAAATGCTTAGAGATTACATGGAATACCGATTGCGAAGGCAGGTTACTACGAGTATATTGACGCTGATGGACGAAAGCGTGGGGAGCGAACAGGATTAGATACCCTGGTAGTCCACGCCGTAAACGATGGATACTAGCTGTTTGGAGCAATCTGAGTGGCTAAGCGAAAGTGATAAGTATCCCACCTGGGGAGTACGCTCGCAAGAGTGAAACTCAAAGGAATTGACGGGGGCCCGCACAAGCGGAGGAGCATGTGGTTTAATTCGATGATACGCGAGGAACCTTACCAAGGCTTAAATGGGAAACGACAGATTTGGAAACAGATCTTTCTTCGGACGTTTTTCAAGGTGCTGCATGGTTGTCGTCAGCTCGTGCCGTGAGGTGTCAGGTTAAGTCCTATAACGAGCGCAACCCCTGTTGCTAGTTGCCAGCGAGTCATGTCGGGAACTCTAGCAAGACTGCCGGTGCAAACCGCGAGGAAGGTGGGGATGACGTCAAATCATCACGGCCCTTACGCCTTGGGCTACACACGTGCTACAATGGACGGTACAGAGAGCAGCCACTACGCAAGTAGGAGCGAATCTACAAAACCGTTCTCAGTTCGGATCGGAGTCTGCAACTCGACTCCGTGAAGCTGGATTCGCTAGTAATCGCAGATCAGCCATGCTGCGGTGAATACGTTCCCGGGCCTTGTACACACCGCCCGTCAAGCCATGGAAGCTGGGGGTACCTGAAGTCGGTGACCGCAAGGAGCTGCCTAGGGTAAAACTGGTAACTAGGGCTAAGTCGTAACAAGGTAGCCGTACCGGAAGGTGCGGCTGGAACACCTCCTTTCTAGAGACAAAAAAGAAGCTATTTTTTAATTTAGATACTAAATTAAAAAAACTTACTCTCGCTGTTAATTCAAAAAAAGGAAAGGCTTAAAATACAGAGTCTCGTAGCTCAGCTGGTTAGAGTACTACACTGATAATGTAGGGGTCGGCAGTTCGAGTCTGCCCGGGACTACTTTTTAAAGCACAAGGAAATTCTAGAAGCGAATTTTGAATTATAAATTTTAAATGATGAATTTGAAAAATAATTCAAAAAAATAATTCAACATCCAAAATAGAAAAAAGATTGGGGGATTAGCTCAGCTGGCTAGAGCGCCTGCCTTGCACGCAGGAGGTCATCGGTTCGACTCCGATATTCTCCACCAAATTGATTTGAAAATGAATTGATTTGAAAATTTGAAAATGATCATCATTTTCAAATTAACGAATCTTAAAATCTTCAAATTGAGTAAAGTTCATTGACATATTGAGATAAACATACAAACAAGTAGAAAGAACACTTTAGTAATTAGTAAAGAGTGAATAGTAATTAGTCTTAGGACTAGTCACTAATTACTTAGAGCTAATCACTAAAAAAAAGAAAACAATAAGCAAAATAAGGGCGTATGGGGGATGCCTAGGCTCTCAGAGGCGAAGAAGGACGTGATAAGCTGCGAAAAGCTGCGGGGATTGGCACATACGAATTGATCCGCAGATATCCCAATGGGGCAACCCACTATGTTGAAGACATAGTATCCAATAGGAGGCGAACCCGCTGAACTGAAACATCTAAGTAGGCGGAGGAGAAGAAAACAAAAGTGATTGCGTAAGTAGTGGCGAGCGAAAGCGCATTAGCCCAAACCAGTGTTGTTACGGCAATACTGGGGTTGTAGGACCACAATATTTCTTGTAAACCGAATTAGAATAACCTGGAAAGGTTAACCACAGAGGGTGATAGTCCCGTATAAGTAAGGAATATAAAGGATAGTGGTATCCTGAGTAGGGCGGGGCACGTGAAACCCTGTCTGAATCTGGCGGGACCATCCGCTAAGGCTAAATACTCCTGAGAGACCGATAGTGAACCAGTACTGTGAAGGAAAGGTGAAAAGAACCGTGAATAACGGAGTGAAATAGAACCTGAAACCATACGCCTACAAGCGGTCGGAGCAGCAAAAGCTGTGACGGCGTGCCTTTTGCATAATGAGCCTACGAGTTAACGTTGCTGGCAAGGTTAAGCACTTCAGGTGCGGATCCGTAGCGAAAGCGAGTCTGAATAGGGCGCTTGAGTCAGTAATGTTAGACGCGAAACCGTGTGATCTACCCATGGGCAGGATGAAGCTGTGGTAACACATAGTGGAGGTCCGAACCGGTTGACGTTGAAAAGTCTTCGGATGACCTGTGGGTAGGGGTGAAAGGCCAATCAAACTCGGAAATAGCTCGTACTCCCCGAAATGCATTTAGGTGCAGCGCAGTGGTAGAGTTATATAGAGGTAGAGCTACTGATTGGATGCGGGGGCTTCACCGCCTACCAATTCCTGACAAACTCCGAATGCTATATAATATACACAGCAGTGAGGGCTGGGGTGCTAAGGTCCCAGTCCGAGAGGGAAAGAACCCAGACCATCAGCTAAGGTCCCCAAATGTATACTAAGTTGATCAAACGCGGTTTGATTGCATCGACAGCTAGGATGTTGGCTTGGAAGCAGCCATTCATTTAAAGAGTGCGTAACAGCTCACTAGTCGAGCGATCGAGCATGGATAATAATCGGGCATAAGTATACTACCGAAGCTATGGATTTGACAAAAGTCAAGTGGTAGGGGAGCATTCTAACATCGTAGAAGGGATTCCGTGAGGATTTCTGGAGAGGTTAGAAAAGAAAATGTAGGCATAAGTAACGATAAGGGGTGCGAGAAACACCCCCGCCGCAAAACTAAGGTTTCCGCAGCTATGCTAATCAGCTGCGGGTTAGTCGGGACCTAAGGCGAATCCGAAAGGAACAGTCGATGGCCAACGGGTTAATATTCCCGTACTACTTATAATTGTGATGGAGTGACGCAGTGGTGAAAGTACCGCGAACTGACGGAATAGTTCGTTAAAGCACCTAGCTATAGGCCCGGTAGGCAAATCCGCTGGGACTGGTGAAATGCGATAGTACTCGGATTCTTCGGATGATGGGATAGTGTACCTAAAGGCTGCCAAGAAAACCTTCTAAACATAGATTATAAGTACCCGTACCGTAAACCGACACAGGTAGTTGAGGAGAGTATCCTAAGGCGCTCGAGAGATTCATGGCTAAGGAATTAGGCAAAATAGACCTGTAACTTCGGGAGAAAGGTCGCCAGCGCAAGCTGGCCGCAGTGAAAAGGTCCAGGCGACTGTTTATCAAAAACACAGGGCTCTGCCAAATCGTAAGATGAAGTATAGGGCCTGACACCTGCCCGGTGCTGGAAGGTTAAGAGGAGATGTTATGAGCAATCAGAAGCATTGAATTGAAGCCCCAGTAAACGGCGGCCGTAACTATAACGGTCCTAAGGTAGCGAAATTCCTTGTCGGGTAAGTTCCGACCTGCACGAATGGTGTAACGATCTGGACACTGTCTCAGCCATGAGCTCGGTGAAATTGTAGTATCGGTGAAGATGCCGATTACCCGCAGTGGGACGAAAAGACCCTGTGCACCTTTACTATAGCTTAGTATTGACCTTGGATAAGTGATGTGTAGGATAGGTGGGAGACTGTGAAATGGCGTCGCTAGGCGTTGTGGAGTCATTGTTGAAATACCACCCTTTGCTTATCTGAGGCCTAACTCCATATTGTGGAGGACATTGCTTGGTGGGTAGTTTGACTGGGGTGGTCGCCTCCAAAAGAGTAACGGAGGCTTCTAAAGGTTCCCTCAGCACGCTTGGTAACCGTGCGTAGAGTGCAATGGCATAAGGGAGCTTGACTGAGAGACATACAGGTCGATCAGGTACGAAAGTAGAGCATAGTGATCCGGTGGTTCCGCATGGAAGGGCCATCGCTCAAAGGATAAAAGGTACGCCGGGGATAACAGGCTGATCTCCCCCAAGAGCTCATATCGACGGGGGGGTTTGGCACCTCGATGTCGGCTCGTCACAT
The DNA here is from genome assembly GCF_014844295.1 of Flavobacterium columnare. Classification (NCBI taxonomy): domain Bacteria; kingdom Pseudomonadati; phylum Bacteroidota; class Flavobacteriia; order Flavobacteriales; family Flavobacteriaceae; genus Flavobacterium; species Flavobacterium columnare. Next base: position 693,795 of record NZ_CP054494.1, on the reverse strand, counting down.
CCTGGGGCTGGAGAAGGTCCCAAGGGTTGGGCTGTTCGCCCATTAAAGTGGCACGCGAGCTGGGTTCAGAACGTCGTGAGACAGTTCGGTCTCTATCTACTGTGGGCGTTAGAAATTTGAGTGGATCTGACTCTAGTACGAGAGGACCGAGTTGGACCAACCACTGGTGTATCTGTTGTTCCGCCAGGAGCACCGCAGAGTAGCTACGTTGGGAAGGGATAAGCGCTGAAAGCATATAAGCGCGAAACCCACCACAAGATGAGATTTCTTTTAAGGGTCGTGGAAGATGACCACGTTGATAGGCTATAGATGTAAAGGCAGTAATGTCACAGTCAAGTAGTACTAATAACCCGTAAGCTTATTGTAAGAGCCCCCTAACCCCCAAAGGGGGAACCTCAGGGGGCTCGTAAAATTCTTTCCAAATTAAATATTTATCTCAATATGTTAAAATATTTGTTTCGTTTAAAAACGAGACAGTCTTAAATAAGAAAGTCCAAAGGAAACTTTACGACATTCGACTTTAGACTTAAAACCTTAAGGTGGTTATTGCGGCGGGGCTCACCTCTTCCCATTTCGAACAGAGAAGTTAAGCCCGCCAGCGTCGATGGTACTGCATTTTGTGGGAGAGTAGATCGCCGCCTTTCTTTATTCTGATACAAGTCAGAATTCGACATAGAACATCCCCTGACTACCAGGGGATTTTTTATCTCAACAAAGCAAAAAAAAGTTCTTTAGAATAAGAAAACCAGTTTTAAATAAATTTTCAAAAAAAAGTAAAAAAAAGCTTGGAAATACTAAAAGAAACACTACCTTTGCACCCGCTAAGACGTTAAGTTGAAAGCGAAAAAAGTAAATAAATAAGTTCATAGACATATTGGATTGACAGCACGTTTTAACAGCAATGTTAAAACAGATAAAAATTTAAGAGAGTAAGAAAAACCTAGCATTCTTTGTCAAAAACAAATAGCTGAAAAGCTGTAAAAACATACGATGAAGAGTTTGATCCTGGCTCAGGATGAACGCTAGCGGCAGGCTTAACACATGCAAGTCGAGGGGTAGAAGGAGCTTGCTCCTTTGAGACCGGCGCACGGGTGCGTAACGCGTATGCAATCTACCTTGTACAGGGGGATAGCCCAGAGAAATTTGGATTAATACCCCATAGTATTTTCAGATGGCCTCATTTGATTATTAAAGTTCCAACGGTACAAGATGAGCATGCGTCCCATTAGCTAGTTGGTGTGGTAACGGCATACCAAGGCAACGATGGGTAGGGGTCCTGAGAGGGAGATCCCCCACACTGGTACTGAGACACGGACCAGACTCCTACGGGAGGCAGCAGTGAGGAATATTGGTCAATGGGCGCAAGCCTGAACCAGCCATGCCGCGTGCAGGATGACGGTCCTATGGATTGTAAACTGCTTTTGTACAGGAAGAAACCCTCCCTTGTAAGGGAGCTTGACGGTACTGTAAGAATAAGGATCGGCTAACTCCGTGCCAGCAGCCGCGGTAATACGGAGGATCCAAGCGTTATCCGGAATCATTGGGTTTAAAGGGTCCGTAGGCGGTTTTATAAGTCAGTGGTGAAATCTGGTCGCTCAACGATCAAACGGCCATTGATACTGTAAGACTTGAATTACTTGGAAGTAACTAGAATATGTAGTGTAGCGGTGAAATGCTTAGAGATTACATGGAATACCGATTGCGAAGGCAGGTTACTACGAGTATATTGACGCTGATGGACGAAAGCGTGGGGAGCGAACAGGATTAGATACCCTGGTAGTCCACGCCGTAAACGATGGATACTAGCTGTTTGGAGCAATCTGAGTGGCTAAGCGAAAGTGATAAGTATCCCACCTGGGGAGTACGCTCGCAAGAGTGAAACTCAAAGGAATTGACGGGGGCCCGCACAAGCGGAGGAGCATGTGGTTTAATTCGATGATACGCGAGGAACCTTACCAAGGCTTAAATGGGAAACGACAGATTTGGAAACAGATCTTTCTTCGGACGTTTTTCAAGGTGCTGCATGGTTGTCGTCAGCTCGTGCCGTGAGGTGTCAGGTTAAGTCCTATAACGAGCGCAACCCCTGTTGCTAGTTGCCAGCGAGTCATGTCGGGAACTCTAGCAAGACTGCCGGTGCAAACCGCGAGGAAGGTGGGGATGACGTCAAATCATCACGGCCCTTACGCCTTGGGCTACACACGTGCTACAATGGACGGTACAGAGAGCAGCCACTACGCAAGTAGGAGCGAATCTACAAAACCGTTCTCAGTTCGGATCGGAGTCTGCAACTCGACTCCGTGAAGCTGGATTCGCTAGTAATCGCAGATCAGCCATGCTGCGGTGAATACGTTCCCGGGCCTTGTACACACCGCCCGTCAAGCCATGGAAGCTGGGGGTACCTGAAGTCGGTGACCGCAAGGAGCTGCCTAGGGTAAAACTGGTAACTAGGGCTAAGTCGTAACAAGGTAGCCGTACCGGAAGGTGCGGCTGGAACACCTCCTTTCTAGAGACAAAAAAGAAGCTATTTTTTAATTTAGATACTAAATTAAAAAAACTTACTCTCGCTGTTAATTCAAAAAAAAGAAAAGGCTTAAAATACAGAGTCTCGTAGCTCAGCTGGTTAGAGTACTACACTGATAATGTAGGGGTCGGCAGTTCGAGTCTGCCCGGGACTACTTTTTAAAGCACAAGGAAATTCTAGAAGCGAATTTTGAATTATAAATTTTAAATGATGAATTTGAAAAATAATTCAAAAAAATAATTCAACATCCAAAATAGAAAAAAGATTGGGGGATTAGCTCAGCTGGCTAGAGCGCCTGCCTTGCACGCAGGAGGTCATCGGTTCGACTCCGATATTCTCCACCAAATTGATTTGAAAATGAATTGATTTGAAAATTTGAAAATGATCATCATTTTCAAATTAACGAATCTTAAAATCTTCAAATTGAGTAAAGTTCATTGACATATTGAGATAAACATACAAACAAGTAGAAAGAACACTTTAGTAATTAGTAAAGAGTGAATAGTAATTAGTCTTAGGACTAGTCACTAATTACTTAGAGCTAATCACTAAAAAAAAGAAAACAATAAGCAAAATAAGGGCGTATGGGGGATGCCTAGGCTCTCAGAGGCGAAGAAGGACGTGATAAGCTGCGAAAAGCTGCGGGGATTGGCACATACGAATTGATCCGCAGATATCCCAATGGGGCAACCCACTATGTTGAAGACATAGTATCCAATAGGAGGCGAACCCGCTGAACTGAAACATCTAAGTAGGCGGAGGAGAAGAAAACAAAAGTGATTGCGTAAGTAGTGGCGAGCGAAAGCGCATTAGCCCAAACCAGTGTTGTTACGGCAATACTGGGGTTGTAGGACCACAATATTTCTTGTAAACCGAATTAGAATAACCTGGAAAGGTTAACCACAGAGGGTGATAGTCCCGTATAAGTAAGGAATATAAAGGATAGTGGTATCCTGAGTAGGGCGGGGCACGTGAAACCCTGTCTGAATCTGGCGGGACCATCCGCTAAGGCTAAATACTCCTGAGAGACCGATAGTGAACCAGTACTGTGAAGGAAAGGTGAAAAGAACCGTGAATAACGGAGTGAAATAGAACCTGAAACCATACGCCTACAAGCGGTCGGAGCAGCAAAAGCTGTGACGGCGTGCCTTTTGCATAATGAGCCTACGAGTTAACGTTGCTGGCAAGGTTAAGCACTTCAGGTGCGGATCCGTAGCGAAAGCGAGTCTGAATAGGGCGCTTGAGTCAGTAATGTTAGACGCGAAACCGTGTGA
>NZ_CP054494.1:12500-685000 GCF_014844295.1 Flavobacterium columnare | reverse complement strand
TGGGGCAACCCACTATGTTGAAGACATAGTATCCAATAGGAGGCGAACCCGCTGAACTGAAACATCTAAGTAGGCGGAGGAGAAGAAAACAAAAGTGATTGCGTAAGTAGTGGCGAGCGAAAGCGCATTAGCCCAAACCAGTGTTGTTACGGCAATACTGGGGTTGTAGGACCACAATATTTCTTGTAAACCGAATTAGAATAACCTGGAAAGGTTAACCACAGAGGGTGATAGTCCCGTATAAGTAAGGAATATAAAGGATAGTGGTATCCTGAGTAGGGCGGGGCACGTGAAACCCTGTCTGAATCTGGCGGGACCATCCGCTAAGGCTAAATACTCCTGAGAGACCGATAGTGAACCAGTACTGTGAAGGAAAGGTGAAAAGAACCGTGAATAACGGAGTGAAATAGAACCTGAAACCATACGCCTACAAGCGGTCGGAGCAGCAAAAGCTGTGACGGCGTGCCTTTTGCATAATGAGCCTACGAGTTAACGTTGCTGGCAAGGTTAAGCACTTCAGGTGCGGATCCGTAGCGAAAGCGAGTCTGAATAGGGCGCTTGAGTCAGTAATGTTAGACGCGAAACCGTGTGATCTACCCATGGGCAGGATGAAGCTGTGGTAACACATAGTGGAGGTCCGAACCGGTTGACGTTGAAAAGTCTTCGGATGACCTGTGGGTAGGGGTGAAAGGCCAATCAAACTCGGAAATAGCTCGTACTCCCCGAAATGCATTTAGGTGCAGCGCAGTGGTAGAGTTATATAGAGGTAGAGCTACTGATTGGATGCGGGGGCTTCACCGCCTACCAATTCCTGACAAACTCCGAATGCTATATAATATACACAGCAGTGAGGGCTGGGGTGCTAAGGTCCCAGTCCGAGAGGGAAAGAACCCAGACCATCAGCTAAGGTCCCCAAATGTATACTAAGTTGATCAAACGCGGTTTGATTGCATCGACAGCTAGGATGTTGGCTTGGAAGCAGCCATTCATTTAAAGAGTGCGTAACAGCTCACTAGTCGAGCGATCGAGCATGGATAATAATCGGGCATAAGTATACTACCGAAGCTATGGATTTGACAAAAGTCAAGTGGTAGGGGAGCATTCTAACATCGTAGAAGGGATTCCGTGAGGATTTCTGGAGAGGTTAGAAAAGAAAATGTAGGCATAAGTAACGATAAGGGGTGCGAGAAACACCCCCGCCGCAAAACTAAGGTTTCCGCAGCTATGCTAATCAGCTGCGGGTTAGTCGGGACCTAAGGCGAATCCGAAAGGAACAGTCGATGGCCAACGGGTTAATATTCCCGTACTACTTATAATTGTGATGGAGTGACGCAGTGGTGAAAGTACCGCGAACTGACGGAATAGTTCGTTAAAGCACCTAGCTATAGGCCCGGTAGGCAAATCCGCTGGGACTGGTGAAATGCGATAGTACTCGGATTCTTCGGATGATGGGATAGTGTACCTAAAGGCTGCCAAGAAAACCTTCTAAACATAGATTATAAGTACCCGTACCGTAAACCGACACAGGTAGTTGAGGAGAGTATCCTAAGGCGCTCGAGAGATTCATGGCTAAGGAATTAGGCAAAATAGACCTGTAACTTCGGGAGAAAGGTCGCCAGCGCAAGCTGGCCGCAGTGAAAAGGTCCAGGCGACTGTTTATCAAAAACACAGGGCTCTGCCAAATCGTAAGATGAAGTATAGGGCCTGACACCTGCCCGGTGCTGGAAGGTTAAGAGGAGATGTTATGAGCAATCAGAAGCATTGAATTGAAGCCCCAGTAAACGGCGGCCGTAACTATAACGGTCCTAAGGTAGCGAAATTCCTTGTCGGGTAAGTTCCGACCTGCACGAATGGTGTAACGATCTGGACACTGTCTCAGCCATGAGCTCGGTGAAATTGTAGTATCGGTGAAGATGCCGATTACCCGCAGTGGGACGAAAAGACCCTGTGCACCTTTACTATAGCTTAGTATTGACCTTGGATAAGTGATGTGTAGGATAGGTGGGAGACTGTGAAATGGCGTCGCTAGGCGTTGTGGAGTCATTGTTGAAATACCACCCTTTGCTTATCTGAGGCCTAACTCCATATTGTGGAGGACATTGCTTGGTGGGTAGTTTGACTGGGGTGGTCGCCTCCAAAAGAGTAACGGAGGCTTCTAAAGGTTCCCTCAGCACGCTTGGTAACCGTGCGTAGAGTGCAATGGCATAAGGGAGCTTGACTGAGAGACATACAGGTCGATCAGGTACGAAAGTAGAGCATAGTGATCCGGTGGTTCCGCATGGAAGGGCCATCGCTCAAAGGATAAAAGGTACGCCGGGGATAACAGGCTGATCTCCCCCAAGAGCTCATATCGACGGGGGGGTTTGGCACCTCGATGTCGGCTCGTCACATCCTGGGGCTGGAGAAGGTCCCAAGGGTTGGGCTGTTCGCCCATTAAAGTGGCACGCGAGCTGGGTTCAGAACGTCGTGAGACAGTTCGGTCTCTATCTACTGTGGGCGTTAGAAATTTGAGTGGATCTGACTCTAGTACGAGAGGACCGAGTTGGACCAACCGCTGGTGTATCTGTTGTTCCGCCAGGAGCACCGCAGAGTAGCTACGTTGGGAAGGGATAAGCGCTGAAAGCATATAAGCGCGAAACCCACCACAAGATGAGATTTCTTTTAAGGGTCGTGGAAGATGACCACGTTGATAGGCTATAGATGTAAAGGCAGTAATGTCACAGTCAAGTAGTACTAATAACCCGTAAGCTTATTGTAAGAGCCCCCTAACCCCCAAAGGGGGAACCTCAGGGGGCTCGTAAAATTCTTTCCAAATTAAATATTTATCTCAATATGTTAAAATATTTGTTTCGTTTAAAAACGAGACAGTCTTAAAGAAGAAAGTCCAAAGGAAACTTTACGACATTCGACTTTAGACTTAAAACCTTAAGGTGGTTATTGCGGCGGGGCTCACCTCTTCCCATTTCGAACAGAGAAGTTAAGCCCGCCAGCGTCGATGGTACTGCATTTTGTGGGAGAGTAGATCGCCGCCTTTCTTTAGAAACCCTTCATCCGAAAAGATGAAGGTTTTTTGTTTTATATGAATTTATTGTATCATACCGAAATCACGGATCAAGTCAAAAACGGGAGTGTATTAAAAAGTGTGTAAATCATTTTTATAATCAATATTTCAATGTTCAAAACAAGATAAAGGAAAGAAAATACGTTCCGCTACGCTACACTTAATTTTCTTTCCTTTATCTTGTTTCTTTCTTTCTTTTTAATTCCTCTATATCTCTAAAAGCACTTACTGGATACTTGTATGTTTTATATTCTTTTTCCAATGCTACCGAACCTATTAAAGCAATAACTGAAGACACGTTCGGCATGGCTCCTCTCATTTTCAAAACACGCTTGTAATCTCTGTTCAACCGTTCAATCCAGTTGGTCGAATAAACCATTCTTTGAATTTGTGGCGGATAATCTAAATAATTCAAGTTGCTAGTTTAAAAATGAAAAACAAAGCAAAAGGTTAAGTAAATTTGTTTTGCTAACCAATAAACGAAACCCATGCTTTGTAAAGACAAAATTATATCAATTTTTTGTTTAATTGATGATATTTTAAAAGGAATTAATCATCAAGATGATATAAGAAGAAAAGTAAGTGATAGTGAAATCATTCTGACAGCCTTAGTTTCATCGACTAGTTTTTATGGAAATCATGATTCAGCTATTCGATTTATGAAACAATATGGATTTATTCCAGATATGTTAGATAAAAGTAGATTTAACAGAAGGTTACACAAAATTGGATCAATCCTATATGAGTTATTTGAGATTATAAGTTCTTATTTTAAAGATATTTGTTGTGAGATGCAATATATAATAGATTCATTTCCAGTAGCATTTTGTCATAATATGCGAATTGCGAATTGTAAAATTGTTAGTGGTAAGAAATGGAGAGGTTATACAGCAAGTATGCGAAGCTATTTCTATGGAATAAAAGTTCAATTACTTACAACAAAAGCAGGAATACCAATTGCTTTTCATTTTACACCAGGGAAAACTGGAGATGCAAAGGCTATTGGGAAAATGATTGATAAATTGCCAGCTGAAGCATCAATATACGCTGATAGTGCTTATACAAATTATAAATTAGAAGATTTTGCTAAAGAAGAAAAATGTATTTTATTGAAAGTACAACGAAAATCAAATTCAAAAAGATTTGATACTGAACAACAAAAAAATGAAAAATTAAAAATGAGAAAAAAAGTAGAAACCACAATAAGTGACATTAAAAAATTATTCCCTAGAACAATACATGCAGTCACATTAAATGGATTCCTTATATGTAATATTTAATATTTAATCTGACAGTTACCAATTAAAGTATTAATTTTAAACAAAGATTAAATATGACAACAAATCAAAAAATAATAGGTAATAAAATTGGACTATTAAACTTAGCAAACAAATTAAAAAATGTATCAGAAGCTTGTAGGATTATGGGCTACGGTCGTGATAGTTTTTATCGTTTTCAAGAATTATATGAAACAGGAGGCGAATTAGCACTTCAAGAAATAAGTCGAAGCAAACCCATTATTAAAAATCGTGTTGAACCCTACATTGAGCAAAAAGTAGTAAGCATTGCTACAGATAATCCATCTCTAGGTCAGCAAAGAGTGAGTAATGAATTGCGTAAAGAAGGCATTGTACTTTCTCCTGGAGGAGTTCGTTCGATTTGGCTTCGTAATGATTTAGAGACCTTTAAAAAGCGATTAAAAGCCTTAGAGACAAAAGTAGCAAAAGAAGGTTTGATTCTTACTGAATCACAAGTCGTAGCCATTGAAAAAGCTAAAGAAGAAAAAGAAGCTCACGGAGAAATAGAAACCGCTCATCCAGGTTATTTGGGAGCACAAGACACCTATTATGTTGGCACAATTAAAGGAGTAGGAAGAATTTACCAACAAACTTTCATAGACACTTATTCTAAAGTTGCTTTTGCAAAACTATACGACCAAAAAAATTCACTCGTAGCAGCAGATATGCTCAATGATAAAGTGCTCCCATTTTATCAAGAACAAGATGTTTCTTTACTTAGAATACTTACCGATAGAGGAACAGAGTATTGTGGTTCACAAGATCACGATTTTCAACTTTATCTAGCTATTGAAGACATAGATCATACTAAAACCAAAGCTAGAAGTCCTCAGACTAATGGTATTTGCGAACGTTTTCATAGAACTATACAAAATGAATTTTATGCCATAGCTTTTAGAAAAAAAGTTTATAACTCAATTGAACAACTTCAAATAGACCTTGACCTTTGGCTGATAGAATACAATCAAAACAGACCCCATTCTGGTAAGTTTTGTTATGGACAAACTCCTTTAAAAACTTTTTTAGATACCAAATATTTGGCAGATGAAAAAAACTTGAATAAATTGCATCAGAATCATTTTTTTCTTTCATCTGAAAAAGCCCCCAAGGGAATTGAAAAAACAAACAATCTGACAAACTTAATTTAACTTACAACTGTCAGGTAAAGTAGTGGCTATTACAATTTATTTTTATCCTTTTTATCTTATTGGATGATAATTATTTACTGCGTTTTGTAGTTGTTCCAGTTCGGTTTGTTTGTATTGGATTGTAGTTGATGCTCGTCTGTGTCCGCTAAAAACCTGTACTATTCTTGTATCATTCTCCTTTTTCAATAAGTTTGCTATAACACTTTGTCTTATCTTCATTGGTTGTATTTGTTCGCTTTTTGGCTTTTGTTCGTTTATCATTTTGCTAATGCCGTGAGGATTGATTTTTTCACCGTATTGACCAAGGATAAGCCCCCTAACCCCCGAAGGGGGAACTTTGGAATGACTTAATAATTTCTCTCTATCTTCTTGTATGTATTTGTAAATTAATAATATTTGTTTGGCTTGTAGTGGTAAAGTTCTTGATTGTGGACTTTTTGAAGTGATTTCGTTACTTCCTTTTATATAAATTTCGCATTTTTCTAAATTGATATGTTCAACTTCTAATGCTGCTATTTCTTTGACAGTTAAGGCTTGATAAATCAATAAACTAATGATAATTTTATTTCTATTTTCTAACTGTTTTTTCTTCTTGATTTGGTAGGTTTCAAAAAAGGTTTCTAGTGTTTCTGGGCTGTAGAGTGTATCGGCTTGTATTTGTTTATCAATCTTATCTTTTAAAAATAATTCACTGCAAGGATGGTCTTTTCTTTGTCCTGTTTCAAGCAGATAATTGAAGTATATTTTAACGCCATACAAACAATGTCTTAATGTTTTTGGGTGTAAATTGTAGTTTTTTCGTAAGTGTTCTATATAGTTTAAAACCTCTTTAAATGTGGCTTTTGGTGCTTTGTTTTGGTAATAATCTGTAAATCTTTTGATGTTGTATAAATTGCTGTATAATGTGCTTTTGCTGTATTTTTTCTGTAAATATTCTTTTAATTTCATAATTTAAAAATTGAATAATTAAAAGATTATCAAACAACTTAAATTTTAAATTCTTAAATCATTAAATCTTTTAATTGTTTATTGGTTATATGTGTGTAAATCTCTGTACTCTCGATGTGGCTATGTCCTAAAAATTTTTGAACCTGTTCGAGCTTCATTCCGTTTTCTAAAAGATGTGTTGCTATTGAGTGCCTTAATGAGTGAATACCTATTTTATTCAATTCTTCAGTAGTTAGTTTTTGTCCAAATTCTGTTTTTAAAATCAGTTGTTTTAGTCGTGCATTAAGTCCCCATTCTTGCATTTTTCGGCTCACATAAAAAATATGGGGAGTAATTGTAAATTGCGACAAAAAAAGTAAATGGATTTTTCGATACTTTCTGCTTTTCTACCCGAAGAATTATTATGTCATTTTGATATTGTTGATTTTATAGAATTAGGAGATATTCAAACAAAAAAGGATTGCTTTTATATCTATCTTGATGAAAAGAACATTATTCCCGAAGGTTTCATTTCAGAGGAATATGAGTCAAAAGGCTTTTGTGAGCGTACTTTGATACAAGATTTTCCAATACGAGGAAAGGCTGTTTATTTAGGTATCAGAAGACGTAGGTGGCGAAATACAGTAGATAAGTCAGAAATTAAAAGCGATTATTCTTTTATTGCAGAAGGTTCCAAATTAACTGTTGAACTTTCGGATTTTTTAAAAGGTACAGGTAGAGACCCGAGAAGATACGATAAGTAACATTGCCAGTTATTATGGCATTAAAGCTGATTTACTGCGAAGACATTACAAAAAAAGAATCAGTGGTTTTACAAGTTGGAAACAGTTAGAACATGCCGAAAATTATCTGATTTACCCCGAAAATATTGGGGAGAATTTAAGTATTGATGAAGTAAGATTGTCAAAAGGTGAACTGTATACTTTTGTAACCAATAAACAAGGAAGAGGCAAAAAGAAATCCTTAGTGGCGGTTATAAAAGGCACCAAAAGTCAGGACATTATTGATGTGGTTACTAAAATTCCACTTTCGCATAGAAAACAAGTAAAATCGATAACACTTGATATGGCAAACAATATGCAATCAGCATCAAGAATGTGTTTTCCTGAAAGTTACCTTGTCACAGACCGTTTCCATGTGGTAAAGTTGGTAATGGAAGCTCTCCAGCATTTAAGGATAAAATATCGCTGGGAGGAGATTGAAAAAGAGAATCAAGCTATCAAAAAAGCAAAGGAGCAAGCAATAAAATACATTCCAATAACTTTTGAAAACCAAGACACACCCAAACAACTATTGGCTCGATGTCGTTATATCATTGCCAAGAAACCCAACCAATGGACAGAAACCCAAAAAGTGCGAGCCCAAATATTGTTCCAACATTATCCTCTAATACATCAGGCATATAAACACACCCAAGAGTTTAGAAATATTTATGAATACACCTCAAAAGAAGAGGTTAAACAAAAAATATTGAATTGGATATCCAAAACCAAAGAATTAAAAATGACTGTCTTTAATACCGTTGCCAATAGTTTAAATTATCATTTGGAAACAATTGTAAACTTCTTCATAAAAAGACATACAAACGCAAATGCTGAATCCTTTAACTCAAAAATAAAACTCTTCAGAGCTAATCAAAGAGGTGTGATGGATACTAAATTCTTCCTCTTTAGAATGGAGAAACTTTTTGCTTAATCCCCAAAAAATTAATCTGAGCCCATTTTTCTTGCTTTATTATTGATAAATATTGTGTTGTTTTTTTGCTCTAAACTTTCTAAATATTCTTTGATTTGATCGCTTATTTTTTGACTTATAGGAACTAATCGCCTTTTACTGTTTTTGCCTTTTTGAACGATGATAATATTTTCGGTTAATCGCAAATCTTCTTTGTTTAAATCGCTGATTTCCTGCACTCTTAATCCACAACCATACGCAATATTTAAAATGGTTCTTTCTTCTAAATTGGCTACTTCGTAAAGTTGTTTTATTTGGTCCTGGCTAAAAATAAATCGTTCTACTTTTTCAGTTCCGTTGGTAAATTTTAGATGTGATGCTGGGCTTTTTTTGAGTGTTCCAATTTCTAAAAGATAACCTAAATATTGTTGAAGGTTTCGCATATGGTCGTATATGCTTTTTTGTTTAATTGGCTTGCCTGTACGTTGGCTAATTTTATTTTTTAAATAGTCGTTGTAGTCTGCTATTTCTTTGGGTGTAACTTCTTTTATAGTAAAGATTTTATGAGTTTCTAACCAACTAAAAAACTCTCTTAAATATAAATATCTTGCTCGGGTAGTTTCGGGTTTTAATCCTAAAATGTCTAAATGTTTTTTGTAGTTTCTTGCCTGTTCTTGGTAGGTTTCAGAGTAGATTTTATGCTTGCTTGGTGCGCCCATCTTTTATTATTTTAAATGTTGAATTTTAAATTTTAAATGGTTTGGTATGACGTTTTTAAGGTTTATGATGGTTTTGCTTACTCAATATTTTATTTTTAGGAACGCTAGACTATTTTTTTACTGTTTACTTATATTTTACAATACTTTACACCGTTTTTTAGTGTTCCTTTTGCGTTCCTTTAGTGTTCCAACTTACTTTTGCTCTTGTCGTAGCTGTTCTATTTGTAACATTAAAAAGTCTTTAATCTCTGCTCTTAACTTTTGGTAATTGTCCCAATAGGAGATTTTATATTTTATGCCTTTGTTTGCAAAACCGCCAACCTGTTTGATGTATTCCAACTCTAAAAGTGTTTGTATATATCTAAATATCTGTGTTTTACTTATTCCTAAATCTTGTCTTATATCTCTTAAAATAAACTCTTGATTTTCACTTTTAACGTACTTTTTTAATCGTTCAAAAAATTGTCTTAAACTTCCATCGAGTTCATCAACTTTTAAAATGATACTTTCAAAAAGTACTTCGGTTGCTTGTTCTATGTCTTCGATTTCGGTTATTAGTTGATTGTTATTGGTTAGTTTTCTTTGATATTGATTTAGGAACGTTACTTGTTTGATTACGGCTTGATACATTTCGTTTAATCTTCTTATTTTATGTACTTTTTCGGGTAGATGTAATTGTGTTGCATACGGATTAATGACTTCGTACTCTTTTAAATGGCTCAGATTAATTTTTTGGGGATTAAGCAAAAAGTTTCTCCATTCTAAAGAGGAAGAATTTAGTATCCATCACACCTCTTTGATTAGCTCTGAAGAGTTTTATTTTTGAGTTAAAGGATTCAGCATTTGCGTTTGTATGTCTTTTTATGAAGAAGTTTACAATTGTTTCCAAATGATAATTTAAACTATTGGCAACGGTATTAAAGACAGTCATTTTTAATTCTTTGGTTTTGGATATCCAATTCAATATTTTTTGTTTAGCCTCTTCTTTTGAGGTGTATTCATAAATATTTCTAAACTCTTGGGTGTGTTTATATGCCTGATGTATTAGAGGATAATGTTGGAACAATATTTGGGCTCGCACTTTTTGGGTTTCTGTCCATTGGTTGGGTTTCTTGGCAATGATATAACGACATCGAGCCAATAGTTGTTTGGGAGTGTCTTCATTTTCAAAAGTTATTGGAATGTATTTTATTGCTTGCTCCTTTGCTTTTTTGATAGCCTGATTCTCTTTTTCAATCTCCTCCCAGCGATATTTTATCCTTAAATGCTGGAGAGCTTCCATTACCAACTTTACCACATGGAAACGGTCTGTGACAAGGTAACTTTCAGGAAAACACATTCTTGATGCTGATTGCATATTGTTTGCCATATCAAGTGTTATCGATTTTACTTGTTTTCTATGCGAAAGTGGAATTTTAGTAACCACATCAATAATGTCCTGACTTTTGGTGCCTTTTATAACCGCCACTAAGGATTTCTTTTTGCCTCTTCCTTGTTTATTGGTTACAAAAGTATACAGTTCACCTTTTGACAATCTTACTTCATCAATACTTAAATTCTCCCCAATATTTTCGGGGTAAATCAGATAATTTTCGGCATGTTCTAACTGTTTCCAACTTGTAAAACCACTGATTCTTTTTTTGTAATGTCTTCGCAGTAAATCAGCTTTAATGCCATAATAACTGGCAATGTTACTTATCGTATCTTCTCGGGTCTCTACCTGTACCTTTTAAAAAATCCGAAAGTTCAACAGTTAATTTGGAACCTTCTGCAATAAAAGAATAATCGCTTTTAATTTCTGACTTATCTACTGTATTTCGCCACCTACGTCTTCTGATACCTAAATAAACAGCCTTTCCTCGTATTGGAAAATCTTGTATCAAAGTACGCTCACAAAAGCCTTTTGACTCATATTCCTCTGAAATGAAACCTTCGGGAATAATGTTCTTTTCATCAAGATAGATATAAAAGCAATCCTTTTTTGTTTGAATATCTCCTAATTCTATAAAATCAACAATATCAAAATGACATAATAATTCTTCGGGTAGAAAAGCAGAAAGTATCGAAAAATCCATTTACTTTTTTTGTCGCAATTTACAATTACTCCCCATATTTTTTATGTGAGCCGAAATTCCTGTGGATAGATTGATTTATATTGCTAAAAATTTTGGAATATCAGTTGATGACATTATTTTCTTTGAAGAAAAAAACAGTGTTCCTAACGAGGTTTCTATGGAAGACAAGGCTACTTTGGAGCAACTAAAATTAATTAATGAACTCGATACTGAAGAAAAAACAATACTCTTAAAACTTATTGAAACATTTGTTTCTAAAAAACGATTTAAAGAATATTTACAGAATAATATTTCTGCTTTGTAATGCTTTGTTATTTGGAATTAATATAAATATTACTGTTTTTTACAAAAACATTATGTACCTTATTTGGTACTTTTACAACTTATATGGTATAAAAAAAGCCCTCAAACGAGGGCTTTATTGTTTTATTTAGGAATGTTTCCTGTGATAATTAAATAATCTTTATTTTTTGTTATTTCTGCAAATATAGTATCGCTATTTTTACGAAGTATAGGGTATACTTTATCAAATAATATTAAATTATCGTTTACCTTTTTTAAGGAAAGATTTTTAACCAACAAATCTTCATTTGTATAATGATTGTCTTTCTCAAAAAATTTTGTATAAAGTCCTTCTGAAGCACAAGCCTGAAATTCTGTTAATTTACCATCTTTATATTTATATGTTTTTTCAATAGTTAATCTTCTTCCTTCTTGTTTAATAAAAGCAGGACAACCTGAATTTTCGGTATAATAAGCATAAATAATTTTTAAATTGCCTCTATACTCGCTTTTACAAGAAATAATAATCAAAGACAATAAAATTAATCTACTCAATTGGTTTAGTAACTGTTTTTGTTTTTTGTACATCTTTTCTAGGTTGAACTATTATTTTTATATCCGAATGACCAAAATATGAATCTTTATCAGCTTGTTCCCAAATACCACCAATAACTCGTTTAGCTTCTGCATCCGAAGTATTTGTAGAAGAATTATTTGGGTTAACAATACCAAAACAAGCCAACGAACCTGAATGTCTAATCTTATTTTCTTCTTCATTTTTATATATACCTCCAACATGAATCATAACACTAGTGGCTGTTGTACTATTTTCTCCTTTATCATTCTTTCTCGGTTTAGAATTTAAAGTACTACTACCATTTTGTTCTAATTCAAATGCTGCTGTATCGTTCTCGTGTGGATATGGAGCGATGTAATCTGCAACATACTCATTTGAACTTCCTGAAGCAGGTTCAAATGCAAGATTATCTAAAGTCATAGTATTTTCACCATCTTTGTTTACTTTCCAAGAATCTCTTGTTACCATAAAGCTCATCTTGAAATTAGCATCTTCATCGTCAGTCACATTAACTTGATATAGAGGAACTTTAATTGTTAAATAATCATATTTACCCGCATTATAAGAACCAACTATTTTTTGATACGCATAACCCACAACTTTATTTGTTATAGTTATGATTGGGTCTCTACCATCTGGGTCTACATAAATTAAGGGATTATTCAAACAATAAACATAAGGACTAACGCCTGGATACTTCTCCGCTAGTGGGTCAACATTGAGCCAAAGGGAAGTCTTCATATCCAAATATCTCGCTCCGTAATAAGTGAGATTGGTCTCTCTATCCAATTCCTTTCCATTAAATAAATACGGCATAGAAATAGAGGAGGAGTGTTCTTCAAAAAGGACTTCTCCAAAAGGGATATACTCTACATGCTGAGACAACTGGCCATTCATAGTGCTAATATACGAAGTACTTCCTAAATGATCGTTATGGTAATAAAAAATATCTTTTTCAAATAAGCCGTTGCCTACAAAACCATCGCCTGCGGTTACATCTGCGGGTTTTATAGGATCGCCAAACTGTATGGGTGGTCCTGGTACATTGCCTGGGGGATTAAACACGGGTTGTCTAGGCCAGCCCTCGGGTGTTTCTTGGTTTTGGTTAGCGTTTTGCTTGGGCGGGCTTGGGTAAGGCTTTCCTGTAGCGGCTGGACTGGCGTATAGTCCTTGCTGTGTGGGTGGTCCTGGAGGGAGTCCTAGGTTGCGTACATAGTCGTCTAACCACTGTTGTTGTTCTGTGCTTAATTGGGCATAGTTTATTCCGCCTGCTGTAATTTTGGTAGGTTGGGCAAAGGTTCCTTGTCCTATTTTGGAGGTTATACGCCCTGCGCCTTCGAAATAATGTTTGGTAAATTTGCCTTTACTTATTACAAAATAGGGGCTTACGTAACCTGTATAATTGTCAAAATGGTTTATGCTGGCGGCTTGTGCGCCGTTTATGCTTACGTTTTGGGTGTCGCCACTGCTTTTTAGTACCCGCTCGCCTGTGTGGTCGTAGGTGTATAGGTGCATACGCCCGTTGTCGTTTATGCCCATTAGGTGGTTTTCTTCGTCCCATGTCATTTTTCTAAAATTGTTAAATTCTAGGTATTGGGTAGGGTTGCCGTTGCCGTCGTATTCGTAGTTACGAGGTTCGGGTTTGCCGTCTTCGGTTATGATACTTGGGGCATTGGGGTGCTGGGTGTTGTTGTACTGATAGTTTAGTTTGTAGCCTTTTTGGGTGCCATTTATCTCGTGTTGTAGCTCTTTGCTTACTATATTGTGCATATTGTTGTAGCGCATGGCTAGGGTGTAGGTGGCATGGTTGTTCTGGCCGTTGTAGCTGCCTGTGGCGTTTTTTAGTCGGTACAAATCGTCGTACTGGTAGGTTTGTTGGCTACTACCGCCTAGGCTATTGGCTACTACAGGCACGGTGTTTTTTATGCCTAGTACATTGCCTACAAGGTCGTAGGTGTAGGTGTTGTTTATAATGGCACGGTTACCACTGTTTACGTTTAGTTGTTGCAAACGACGTAAGGTGGGGTCGTAGGTGTAATGGGTTTGGGTATCGTTGCCGTATTTTAGGTACTTGCGTTGTTCAAACTCGTCGTAGGCTAGTTGCTTAATATAGAGGTAGGTTTGGTTTTCTTTGGTGCCTTGCATTGTTTGTAAATTTCCTGCACGGTTGTAGGTGTAGGTAAGCACCTCGCCATCAGGATATATCATTTTTTGCAAACGGTTCCAGGTGTCGTACTCGTATTGGGTAATGTAGGTTTGGTTATCGGTAGGGGTTATGCGTAGGGTTTTTATTTCTTTTTCTACCTCGCCTAGTTTACCATAAAAATACTCGGTACCTCCACTGGCATCGGTTACTAGCCACATACGTCCACGGCGTGGGGCATTTTCGGTAGCACTACCATAATAATAGCTTATATTGTTTTGTGGGTATCTAGGGTATTTTATGTGTTCTAATCGGTTGTAATCATATTCATATAGGATACCGCCATCGGGCATGGTTTGCTCTATTTGGCTAGTTACCCTTTTGGTCATATTGCCTGCTAGGTCGTAGGTAATGGTGGTAGTACCAGCATCGGGGTGTATGTACTGGGTGCGTCGGCCTAGCCAGTCGTAAGTGCTTAGGGTAGTTTGTCCCATAGTGTTTATAACAGCGGCAGTTTCGCCAAGGGCGTTGTAGCTAAACTGGGTAAGTAGCTCGTTGCCACCGTCATATTGTATAGTGGCTATATTTTTGCCAGTGGCATCGGTATAGGTTTTTGCCACCTTACCGTGTGGGTCTGTTTGTGTGGTTTGTAAAGCATTTATGCCTTTAAAATTTTCTATGGCAAAAGTGGTGGTGGTGGTACTACCATCGGGCAGGGTTGTTTTTGTGGCTCTGCCTAGGGCATCGTACTGGGTTTTAGTAGGGTTTACGGTGCTTGCTAGGGTACTAAAACTGTTGTTTAGGGTAGTGGTAAAGGTTGGGTAAAAACTCTCTACCGCTCTACCAAAAGCATCGTACACCACCTTGCCCGATATAATATGACCTTCTTGGTCTGGGGCATCTATACCGCCAAAAAGCGAGGCTGTTTTTTTGACCTGTAAGGTACGCCCAAGCCCATCTATATAGGTATAGGTTTCTATGTCTTTGTTTAGTTCAGGGTCGTAATTTCGGGTTTTGGCATAGGGTACTTCTGCGGTAGGGTAATACTCGTAGGCAATGGTGTAGGGTTTGCCACTGGCTATTTCGTAAGGGCCTTGTATGGTGCTGGTACGTCCTTTGTCGTCAAGGGTGTATAAGGTACTTTGTTCGTTACGATCGGTGGTTTTTATAGGGGTGTTAAAACGGTAGTCGTATTCCGTTTTGTTTGCATACCCAAAATGGTCTTGTATTTGGGTGATGTGGCTGTAGACTTGATCGTCGTAGGTATAGGTAATTTGAGCTCGTTGGTTTTTGTAATTAGGGGCGCCTGTAATTTTTATAATATTGCCATAGGTGTCATATACAATATCGGTTATGGCTACCTTGTCGTTACTAGCATACATTTTAAATTGTGTAACCTCGGCTGTTGCGGGGTTTATTTGGGTAGCTCGTTTTCGTTTTAGTCCATCAATGGTAAATACTTCTATTTGTTTAGGGATGCCATCGTAATAAGGGGATAGGCTGTTGTGGTAGCTTATTTTGGCGGTTACTTTATCTTGTGGTGTGCCGTTGCCTAAATCTGTATATTCTACAATATTACCTTGTGGATCATATTTATTATAGGTGTTTTTGTCTAAAAAGGCGGTGCCTGCTTCGTAGTGTTTTTCTTGGGTATGTATAGGTGCGATAAACACTGATAACAAATCGGCGGCAGGGTTGCTTAACAAGCCCTCGGTAATAGGGGTTTGGTTTTGAGCATTGGTTATACTATAGGTGGTGCTGGTTTCTTGTAGTTTTTTATTGTCTTTATCTAATAAAAAAGTGCTTTTTAAGAGGTTTTTACGATAAAAATCGGTATTGTAAAACTCTTGTATTTGGGTGTTATATACGGTATTGTTGGTAGCATTTATTTGTTGTGTAGTAATTTTGGCATAGCCATAAAAATCACGTTCACGGCGGTCGTAATAAGGGTTTTCATAGGTAAAACGGCTAATAAGGTTGTCTACACCATCGCCTGTGTGGCCGTCAAAAAGGTTTACTTCTTTGAGTACCCATTTTGCTCCGTTCGCTTCGTAAGAGCTTGGTTTAAATTCGTAATCAACGGTAAAGCTATTGCCCATAGCGTTAGTTACGCTTTTTAGTTTGTTGGTACGTTTTATGTTAGAAAGACGTACGGTAAGGTTGTCTTCGTTTTCGGATTTTATGTAGTCTAAATTACCATCTCCATTAATATCGTTAAAAGTAGATTCGATTTTGCTTACTGAATTACCGGTGCTAGCCCCTGCTTGTATAGCAATCCGAATAGGAATAGGGGTTAAACTAAAATCGAAAGCATAACTAGCATTCATACCATAACTAGTTGATTTGTTTTTACTCATACTAGCGTATTTTGGGTATTGTAATGGGTTAGTATCAAAACCGTTTCCTAGGTTTAGGAAAATGAGGATGTTGTTTTGTGTGTAAATTATTTTATCGGGTAATCCATCGGCATTAATATCAAGAAAGGATTTAGATTGTTCATTAGAAGAGCCATTATAAGAAAATCCTCCAGATATAGAGCCTGATGCAAAATCAAAGCCTAATCCTGCTCCAAAATCGGATGAATTTCCTTCGTTTATTCCTTTGTCTAGGTTTTTCCAATTGTAATCGGGAAGAAATCGGTATCCTGTATTAAGTAAAACAATTCCGTTATCGTTAATTTGATCTGTTAGTCCATCACCATTGATGTCTGTATGTATTTTTTGGGAGTAATCATTTCCTGTGCCTATATTTCCGCTTATACTGGTGTATTTTCCTGCTTTTTGGGCATCGGAATTTGATTTTTTATCATTAGAACTTTTTTGCACAGTTGTTTTTGCATTAGTTTTTGTATCAGATGAATTGGCACTCCCATGACTGTATTTTCCATTGACACTTCCTCCTTTGCTTCCTATAATGGATACGCTAAAATTGCCAATATTATTTTGTAGGTTAGACAAACCTCCTCTAGGGGTTGTAAATTGTACGTTGCCATTGCGTACAAAATCGGGGTAACGATCTCCATTAAAATCGGTCATAGTTTCTATAACGATAGACTTGCCTTCTGAATAGTTGGCACCTGCCCCGGAAGAACTAGCGGATAAGCCGGCAGCATAGGCGTTACTTGTGGATTCTGATATGGTAAATAAGGCTCGACTGCCGCCTCCTTGAACAGTAGGTAAGGAAGTGTCTAAGAATTTTTGTAGATCATCTTCGCCTAGACGTGCTGAACTAATGTATTCTTCTTTGATAAAAATAGCATCTTCTGCGCCTAACCATTTGTTTGAAGCGTAATTTCCTCGGGCTTGGATAAAGTATTCTTTGGAGGCTTCAAATTGTCCATGAGTTGCTGGGGTAACAGATGTGTTTCCGCTGATGTCTGGCATATTTTTTGGGTCAACATCGTAGGGTTTTTTATCTGATACTATAAGGTTTTTGTCAATGGTATTGGCTGCTAGATTTCCGTTAATTAAAAATACGCCCCAATTTCTATTTCTGATTTTTAATTTTTTTTCGACATCATCAAAATTGCCGTAGTAGCTGTTTTCTGAGCTGAAATAATTATATTCTACTAATGTTTTTTTGTTTTTTATTATGACAGAATCTTTTATAACGAGGAATGCGCTAGAATGATTTTGTTGAAAGAGGGTTGAAGTATTTTTGTTATTGAAGTAGTATTCTATTTTAATAGGTTTGTTAGCTACAATACTGTCGTAAGGATATGATAGATCAATTGCTTTTGGTGTGTAAGCTAGGTATCCATCTGTTAATTTGTATCTAATTCTAGCTACTAGTTTTTCTTCTTGTTTGGCTGTTATTAGTATGTCGCTATCAAAACTTTGATTAGGTCTAACTTTATTAAATTGAATTACTCCGCTGTAATTATGAAAGGTTGCTTTTCCTTTGGAACTAGGTATAATGTGGTTGAGGATGTATTTGTCATCTACTCGATTATAAATTGTATGTGTAACTTCTAGGGGTTTTGTTTCTTGGTTGTCGGAGTGGTCTTTGTATATAATGGAAGGGTTACATATCAAATTTTTCCAATCTATATTTGTTTCGGATTCTATGATTACTCTGAATCCGTCGCCTTTTAGGGCATTTATAAGAGGAATGGTGTTAAAATTGAATGTAATGTTTTCTGATGCTAAAAATTGTTTTGAAAAGACAACTGTTTCGCCAACACTGAATCTATTGGAAATAATTTTTAAAAGGATGTGATCGGAAGTTGTTTTTTTAGAAAAAATACCATCAAAGCGTATTGGAGAATCTTTTGGGACCATGATAAGTGTTTGTGAACTTACTAAAAAATCTTTTTTAGGATTGTAAGTTTTTAAACTAAAGCCATTAGGGTCCGTATGACTAGGGTCTATGTCTTGATAGTTGATGGTAGGTTCCCAAAGGATGTTATCAAAATTACCATCTTTTATAGAACTAACTCTAAAATAGAGGTGTTCTCCTTTAGTAACAAAAAGATTGTCTTGTTTTTGTTTTGATAAATAATCTGTTGCTCCAATAGTTTCAGACCAAATTAAATTATTGTCTTGTTGAAAATATAACGTTACACCATCGGCTTTATCTGTGCCATCATTGTTTTTATAATTTTGTCTATCAGTGGAGGTGTCTTCTAGTAATTTATAGATATGCGAAATTTGTATAAATCCAGTAGCTGGAGCTTGCCATAGGCGTACGATGTCGTGCAATGGGTTCTTTTTTATTATTTCGGCTTCGGAGTTTTGTGTATTGCCTGTTAGTAATAACTCGCCTTCATTAACTATGGGGGAAGGGGTTCCTGTACTGTTTGGGGTAAAAGTAGGGATGCCATTTACTAAACGGTTGTAATAAACGGTTCCGCCATCGGCAAAATCAGTGAGTCCATCGCCATTAAAATCCATGAAATAACTGGTGGTGGTGTTTTTTGATATTTGTCGATCATATCCTAAATTAGCTCCCAATTGTCCAAAACCTAAAATTAGATCGACGCCGTAATTATAGGAATAGTTTCTAGAGAATCCAACATTTCCAATATTAATGACGTGGTATGTGTCTGAAAATTGGTTTATACCTGTTGCCCCAAGGTTTTTTCTAAAGTAGACTTTATCTCCTTTGGTGAAAATTTTATCGGGCAAGTTGTCTCCGTCTAAATCTTCTAAGGCAACATAGGTAGAGGTATTGCTCCAGTTGTTTCCTCCTTGTCCGCCTAAAGTATTTTGATTTAAGACTCCAATTCCTGGAATTCCAATTCCTAATCTATAATTAAAACCTCCAGAAATAGAGCGGGAACTTCCTGTAAGAGTGTGAGTTCCTTTGAATTCTTTGAAAGCGGGAAAAGCAGGTGTAATACCGTCATTAGGCACGCTCCAAGTTTGTTCTTCGCCAAAAGGGGTGTAGTTGCCACTAGCATCGCGTACATCGTCGTAATAATCGAGGGAGTTTTTGTAAAACAGATTTCCTTTTGTATCATATACTTCTATTTCTTTTAGTAATGTTTTTTTAAAAGCGCCTTGTTTATAGGTAAGTCCGTAGCTACGAATCATTTGGTCTTTAAATTTGACTTCTATTTTTCGCAATAGTTTGTTAGAGGTTTGCTGAAAACCTAATCGTGCTGCTATTTGTACATCTTCTCTAGTGGGTTCTCCTAAATCTGTATCTTTAATAAAGTGTATGCTGTATGCTCCTTTTTGGTCATTTTTTCCAGTATAATATATATTTTTGATATATAATTCGCCTTCGGATTTTTCGTATTGATAGGCTATCGTATTTCCTTTTAAGTCAATTTGTAAAGTAATTGCCCAATGGCCTATATTGCCATTGGTATCTTGTAAAATAGCGGTGTTATCTATGCCAGCGGGTGTACCGCCATAGTAGGTTGTTGTACCGCTCTTGTCTGTTACTATCCAATAATAGTTGGTAGGGTTATTTCCTTTACGGGTTATTTTTTGGAAAGCACCTTCTTTTCTAGGATAAAACTGTTTATTGGTTTGTCTGTCTGTCCAAGCTTCTCTATGAGCGTTCGGCAAGAGTGCCTCACCTGCTAGGGTATAACTTTCGGTTTCTTTGCTCGCATCGTATCTTGGTGCTCCCCAACGGGTTTCTATGTCTACACTGGGTAGGTTTATTGCCCATCCTAGTCCGGTCCAGCTATGTCCGGCTTCGCTACTGTATTGTAGGGCTAGTGAGGGTTGCATGCCTGTTCTGCCTTTTGGAATTTCTATAGGGAAATTGGTGCTAGTACTTCCGTTTGGATTTGCAGTAGGTGGGGTAATAGGGGTTATGCCTACGGCTGGAGAGGCTGCTTTTAAATCTTTGATACTTGTAGGGGTATAGCCAGAGGTTTCGGGTGATTCGGGTAGTTTTATAATTCCTGCTATAAAATCGGTAAAATGGGTGGTTTTTCCTGTTATTTTAGATTCATGGGTTAGTAATGTGTCTTTAGGAATTTCTTTCCATAGTCTTTTCTTTTCATCAAAAAAGAAGAGGTTTATGTCTTTTTCTGTATATCCTTCTGGAATTAATTTTTTGTCGTAAGGAATTGTAAGTTTTCCAGGTTTTTTGAATTGTATTCCGTGGGGTAATAATCTGTAAGCAAAAGAATTTTGTGTTACATTGACCATTGAAGGGTTTAACGGTGCAATATCTTTTGTATGAAGGGCTTCTATGGAAAATAATGTGTTTTTTTTGATTATATCTTTTTCTAGATGAAAACTAGCATTTGAATTGTTGATGCTTCCTCCATTAATGCCTATTATATGCTCTTTTTTTATGTTTTTATTGTATAAAGGGATGTAATAATCTACAGGGATAAAGTTATTTATAGATATAGGAATTATAGTGTTTGTGTTGTTTTCTTTTTTTACACAGGTTATTTCTTTTTGATTGGTATAGTCTATTTCGGTTTCAAAATGTTGATTAATGGTATTTATTTTTTTGTCATTTATATACAATGTTGTGTTTTTTTCGGGTTGAAATCCGGCAATGTAGAGTTTGTTTCCAAAACGGAATAATTCAAATTTTTGAAGGGTATTTTCGTTTTTGTAGAAGTTTAGTGTAACGTTTTTTATTTTATATTGGTTGTTTTTTATTTCTGGAGCATTAAAGAAAAGTACATTATTTCCTTTTTTTATGATGTTATTGCTTATTTGTTCTTTTTGATGCAACCATTGGTTGTTTTTTGCAATAAAGTTTCCACCGGTACTTTGGGTGTTATTGATGCTTTTAATAATAGATGTTCCGTTTTTATAACCATATAAGTCGTATTCTAAGAATACTGTTTGATCATTAGTAGGCAATTGGGGTATTTGAATATGAAATAAATTATCAAAGGCATCATCTATAATTTGGCTTGTATTAAGGCCTATAATTCCTTCTTTTATATCGGATTTATGTATTAATATCTTAGATGGGATGGTGTTTGAAAATGTTTTTTTATTTGCTATTAAGTTAACTTTTGCAGGTTTATTTATTATTGTTTTCTTGATGTAATTATAATTTGCAGCGAAAACTATGCCAGCAATTAATAGAAAAAATAAGTATATTTTCTTGCTCATTCTAGTAATAGTTTATTTTATTATTATTTTTATTGATTTTTCTTCTTCTGATGTACTTATTTTTGCTATATAAACGCCACTTGTAGGAATATGACCGTTATATATATATTGGGTTTTTCCAGACCATTTTTCTGTTGTTATTAGGGCTCCAGCTGAGTTGTATATATATAGTGTTGCGTTTGTAATAGTATTGAAATTTCCAAAAATTTTAAAATGGCCCTCTTCACTAGGATTGGGTAATGCTATTATTTGATTGTTTTTATTATTATTATTCACCTCTACTTGAAAGTTAGTAACGGTTTCACAGTCATTTTCATGTTTTGTAATTAATTGATAATTGCCTGGATTTGTTAGTATTATGGTGTTGTCATTCGCAATCAATTCTTTATTTAAAAACCATTGAAATTGATAGTTTCCTTTTGGTAAATAATCGTTTGCATTTATGACTATTGGGGTGTCATTTAGGGTAAATGTTTCTTGTAGTTTAGGACTTGTTATGTCTTGATCTGAAATAAATATTTTTTGTTCGTAAATGGTTCCGCGGGCATCAACGACTATATAATTATATTTTCCAGAGTGTATTGCGATGTTTGAAGTGTTGTTGTCATGAATCCATTTTTTAACAACATTATTAGTGTCGTAGTTAATTAACGTTATAGTATAAGGGGCTTTGCCTCCAATAATTGTGTATTTTAAAAACCCATCAGATATTCCGCATTTAGGTTGAGTAATTTTTACTCTAGCAAACATATCTGGCGCCATTTGAAATGTATAAACGATTTTTTTGTTTTTCTTGCTATCCCAATTGTAGTTATTTAGGGTTGTAGTTCCGTCTGAGTTTTCTTCTAATTTTTTATATATTATTTCGTCAGAATCCCATTTTGCTTTTCCTGTAGGATCTATTACTAACCAGGGTTTTGTATCGGGTTGTTTTAAGTTTGTTATTTTTTTTAAATTAAATTGCCATTTTATTTTATGACTATCAATAGTAGAATCAATACACATAAGCCATTTTCTTTCTAGTAATTTAGGCAATCCTTCTTCTTGTTTGAATTTTAATGGTTTGGCATTATCACTCCAAAACAAAAAGCTATTATCAGGAACACTTTCTTTAATAGAACTTAAATCAATGGTTGTTAACTCATCTTCAATATTACGACTGTTGTCTTGGAAAAGGAGTGATGCTTCATCTTTTCCTATGGCTGTTACATGGTTTAAATAGTGTTTGTTTTCAAGAGCGTTCCAAATGATTTTTCCTTTGCTATTTGTGTAATTTTGTAGTTCTTTTTGAGATAAAGAAATACCATATTTTATAGCTAAATAACTTGCGATTTTGTTAATTTCGTTGCTGTTAAGAAATCGGTCATATACAATACATTCACTAATATATCCTTTTAAAGAACGAGCGGGTATTGATAGGTTGTGTTTTGTTTTACCTATAGAGATTTGGTATTTGTTATTATCGCTTAGGTTTGATTTTGTATGTTGATAAAAATGGATAGCTGAGGAGTATTCGGACTTGTTTTTTAATGAATTGTATTTGAAATTAGTGAGGTTGGCTAATCTTTCTGTGGTTGTTAAAGTAATGTTTTTTGATTGATCAGAAATATTCCATAGTATTTGTTCGGTTAAGCTGTCTTTTACTTTATAAACTAAAAAAACAGTTTGATAATTTATTTTTGGTATGTTAAAGGTTAGCGTATCTTGGCTTGCATCAAAAAATATGCTGGGATGATTATTTATTACAACTCCTTCTGTCTTTTTTAACAAAATAGCGTTAGGGTCTAACTGATTTTTTAAAATGAATTTATTTTCATTTTTATCTGCTGTTATCCAGATGTAAGGATTTTTTACTTGTGCGGGACCTTTTTGAGCAAAGTTTTTTATAGATATTATAAGGATAAAAAAGGGTATATATAGTTTCATGCGTGTAGTTTATTTATAATACATAATAGATAGCTTTATTTTAATACGGGATGGGACTGTCTATTTTTTACATTATTTATAGTAATGTTTTTAAATAGTAAGAGTATATACTTTGCTGTAAGAATCATTGAGTTACATTATTGTCTTTTATGATTTGATAAGAAGAACACAATACGGCTAGAAATTATTTGAATCATCAAAATCAAATTTGTATCCTATGTGCAATGAAAAGGCATTGGTTTTATTTTTATTATCCATAAATCGATGCCCATTTTCTTTAGTTTCTAGAGCATCCGTTAAACCCAAATGATATCGAAAACCAAGAACTAGTTTGTTTTGAAATTCATAACCAATACCAAAAATACCTTGAAAATAGTCGGTTCCCTCAAGAGATTCTTTTAATGTTTTCTGGACAATGGGATCTGGAGTAAAGGAGACTCCGTATTTTTGTTCCATTTCAGCTCCATTAGAAGTATAGCTAATATTATTTCTATGAAGATTTAGAGCAACATTAGGGCCTATGCCTAAATAGAATCCTTCATGGATGTAATATTTGAATAAGAATCCTAAATTTAAATTGTGATAGTCAAACTTTATTTGGTAATTTAGTCCTTTGTTGTCGTTGTAATTAAAATCGGTAGCTTGGCGACTGTAAAATATTTCTGGTTGAAAACTTATATTGGCTCGTGGGTATTTCCAATTTAGGAAAAGACCAGCTAGAGCCCCAAATTTGTCTTTTTCGGTCGTGGAAAAATTGGTGTAAATGTTAGGAGGGATTATTGTGTTTTGTATATTATTCATTTTTGAATATACAGCACCTGCGTAAAAGCCGTAACTAATTTCTTTTCCAATTTGACTATGAGTAACTATTGTAAAAAACAAAAGAACTATAAATTTTTTCATGTTGCTTATTTTTTAATATTACCAATTATGTAAACTATACCCTATAGAAAGACCTATGATAGAACTTCTATTGTAATTTTCTATAAATTGAAATGATGCGGTTTTGTTTTTTATAATATCACCTAATCCTAAATAATATCTACCCTCAATATGTAAATCATACGGTAATTCATATCCTAGAGAAAAAGATAAGCTAAAGTCATCACTGCCCAGTAATGCGTCTCTATAAAATTGTCGTTTCGTAGTATCATATCTACCCTCGTACTCATTAGAAGTGTAATTTATATTACTAGGATTTATGTTTTTAGAATAAAACACCCCTGTTCCTGCATTGAAGCCTTTGTAAGGATATATTTTATAAATAGCTCCAATGGTTATAAAAGAATAATCAAAACTTAAAGTATAGTTTTTACCTAAAGCATTGTTGAATGTTAATTTGTCTCCTGTGTTTCTGTAAAGGATTTCACCTTGTAAGGCTACTCTTGTATTGGGTAGTTTAGCATTTACAAAAAAACCGCCTTCTACTCCGTAACTTCCTTTAGAATCTAGGCTAAAATGAGTTAAAGAATTGTCTCTTCCGACAATCATTTCGGGAAGATTACTAATGGATGAATGCACCGCACCTATTTTTAATCCGTATGTAAAAGGTTCTGTATGTTGTGAATAAAATTTATTGAAAAAAAGAAAAATTGTGAGAGATATAGTTTTTTTCATTGTTTTTTTTTAAAAATAAGAAAATTCTATAAAAATATAGCTTTATATGGTTTGTTTATTAAATAATTGTTTGTCTGGGTTTTTTAAAAAATATTATTGTGCTGTTTTAAAAAAATAAGGTCTTAAAAGAATCCTTATGTAATTATTGTATACTTCGTCCTGAAAAAGGTTGTTTGTTTATGCTAATAACCAAAACAAAAAGATTTGTTAAAAATTTGTAAATTAATTAAAAAGTTGGTCTAAACTGTATAACTCTGAAGAGAGTTATACAGTTTATTAAGGTATTAGAAAGGGTGTTTTGCGAAAAGAAGTAATTATTCTTAATGAGCAATAGTTGATATTAACTCGGAATTAAAAAAAATCCAGGATTCGTTCAAGAGCCATTCCTCTAGATCCTTTTATTAAGATGGTGTTGTTGTTTATTCCGTTAGGTTTGTTTTCAACAAAATCTTCAAATGATGTGTAATAATGTATGTGTTCTTTTTCTATTTTTGAAGAGTAAAAATTTTTCCCAATAAAATAAAAATTAATAGAAGTGTGGTTTAGGATGGATTCTATTATTTTCTTGTGTTCGGTTAGGCTTTCTTCTCCAAGTTCAAACATATCGCCTAAAAAGGCAATTTTGGAGCCGTCTAGTTGTTGGAAATTGCTTATAGCGGCAGCCATACTACTAGGGTTAGCATTGTAAGCATCTAAAATTATTTTGTTGTTTCCTTTTTCTATTAATTGCGAACGATTGTTTGCGGGGATATAGTTTTCAATAGCCTGTTTTATATCTTGTTCTGATACATTAAAATAAGTTCCAATGGAAATAGCTACATTAATATTATTGGAATTGTATATTCCAATGAGGTTCGATTGGATTTCAATTCCGTTGTATTTTATTTTTACGAATGGATTGGCTTCAATTTTATTTATAATGATGTTTGCTTTTTTATTGTTATCGGTTGAAAAGGTATAACGATTGATGTGTTGTGTTTTTTCTTCTTGAATAGAGTCGTCCAGGTTAACAAAGGCCGTTTTGTTATGAGTTTTTAAATAAGTATACATTTCACTTTTTCCTTTTATAACACCTTCTATGCCTCCAAAACCTTCTAAATGAGCTTTTCCAAAATTAGTGATATAACCAAAATCAGGCTCGGTTATAGAACACAATGACTCGATTTCTTTTTGATGATTTGCGCCCATTTCAACAATAGCAATATCAGTATCTTCTTTGATAGAAAGCAAGGTTAGCGGGACACCAATGTGATTGTTTAGGTTGCCTATGGTGGCTATTGTTTTATACTTTTTAGAAAGTACTACGTTTATTAATTCCTTAGTGGTTGTTTTTCCGTTGCTGCCAGTTAGTGCAATAATAGGAAGTCCTAGTTGATTACGATGGTAGTTAGCAAGTTCTTGTAACGCTTGGAGTGAATTATTTACAAGTAACATTTTATTCTCATCGGTGTAATATTTTTTATCGTCAATAATAACGAAAAGAGCTCCTTTGTTTAGGGCTTCTTGGGCAAATTCGTTAGCATTGTAATTGTCTCCTTTTAAAGCTATGAAAAGGCTGTTAGGACTTATTTTGCGTGTATCCGTGCAAACGGTGTCACACTGTAAAAAGCATTGGTATAATTCTTCTATTCTCATAAAGCTAAAGTACTAAAAAAATAAAATCCCGCAAAAGCGGGATTTTATTTTAAACGAAAGTATGTTATTTTCTATTTCTTGGTGTTTTTTTGAAGTCTGACTTAGGACCTACGCGAGACATAGCACATCTAAATCCGATAAAATCGGTAGCTAGGTCTTGGTTTAAATATCTTCTTGAAGCAGGATCTAACCAGTAAGCTCTGTCTTTCCAAGACCCCCCTTTGTATACTCTTACATTGTCGCCTACTAATGTAGTTCTTTTGTCCGATTTATCAAATTTACGATCCACTTTTCCTGTGCTATCTGGAGCTACTTTATGGATAGGTGAGTTGTACATTCTTTTTTTATCTTTTAAATCTTCTCCTGACTCATCATTTAGGGTATAGAAACGGGAGGATTGTTTGTCCCCATCTCTAAAGCCTATGTTGTTGCTTCTTGAAAAGTTTTGTCTTAAATAGGTTTCGTTTTCGTCAACTGGAACTTGAGCAATTTCGCCTGGTTTGTTTCTAGATAATACTTTACCATTGCTTAAAGTGTCATATTTTATAGTTTCGGAAGTAACAAAAACTATTTTACCATCTTTGTCTATTTGGTTTTTAGTATAAACGTTTCCACGGAAATAGTTAAAATCATTAGCTTCATCATCTACTATAGGGCGGTAAACGTCTTGTACCCATTCGGCTACGTTACCAGCCATATCATAAAGACCAAAATCGTTTGGTTTGTAAGATTTTACAGGAGCTGTAATATCTGCATTGTCATCCGACCAACCAGCAATTCCTCCATAATCTCCTTTTCCTTGTTTGAAATTAGCCAACTGATCTCCTCGTGTTACTCTATTTCCAGAACGAGTGTATTGACCTTTCCAAGGATATTTTTTTTGCCCTCTGTATGTGTTGTATTCACGAGTTCCCACATCGGAAGCAGCTGCGTATTCCCATTCAGCTTCTGTAGGAAGTCTGTATTCAGGGAGTAATAAACCTGAAGTTTTTTGAGCATATACATTTTTAGGACCATCAGTACTAGCAGTTGCTGGATCTTTTCCAGATTTTTTAGCTGATTTGGCACTAGATCTACCGCGGCTTTTTTGAAGTATGATTTCTTCATTTCCGCCAAAAGAGGTAGAAGGAGATACTAAATAAGCCTCTGTGTCAAAACTGTTATTAGCATCAGTATCTACTAGTTTAGCACCTTTCTTCATGTAGCCTTCTCTTTCTAAAAGGGCTTCATTTACGCGGTTAGTTCTCCATTTTGCAAACTCTGTGGCTTGTAACCAATTAACACCAACCACAGGATATTGAGAATAAGCAGGATGGCGCAGATAATTATTAGTCATCGTTTCATTATAACCTAAACGATTTCTCCACACTAAAGTGTCTGGCAATGCACCATTGTATATGTGTTTGTAATTTTCTTCTGTTGGAGGAAAAACTCTTTTAATCCAATCTAAGTACTCCATATACATTATGTTCGTTACTTCGGTTTCATCCATATAAAAAGACTGAACATGTTGCTGCGAAGGAGTGTTATTCCAATCATGCATAACGTCATCTTGAATTTTTCCCATCGTAAACGTTCCTCCTTCAACTAAAATTAGACCAGGACCTGTTTCTTGTTTGGTAAAACTCGAGTTGTACTGGAAACCTCCATTAGGATCATTAATTTTCCAGCCTGTTGCAGCTGAAGTGTCTTTAGTACTAGACTTTTTACTACAACTGGTAGTAAAACTTAAAAGCACCATAGCAGATAAAAGCGCTCTTACTGTCATCGTTTTGTTTACTTTCATACTTTCAGTAGGTAATTATTTAAAGTGATGCAATATAATAATTAACGAGTAATTAGCAATAATACTTACTAAATTATTTTTTCAGCATAGAATTATTCTATAAATATAATAAATCATTAACGATTAAAAAAGTGGTTTATTGCTTATTTAAGTTTATTTTTACCGATAATATTGTCAAATAATTTGGTTTACTTGTGTATGAAATGGGTGTTAATTTTTTTTAGTTTTTTACATTGTTTTTATTTAGAGGCTCAATCTTTAGGGAATATAGAATTAAGTTGGACTACAAAACCTTTAAGATATGATGAAACAAGAATAGTAGCAATTCCTAATTTTCAGCCAGAAGGGCTGGTCTTTAGTTTTGAGAACAAAAGTTTATTGTTTTCAAAAAAAATTGCTGAAAATAGTTTTTCAGAAGAAAGCTCTTTAAAATGCTATGAGATAATAACAGATGAAATTGAAGCATCTGAATTGGGGATTTTAGATCCAAAGAACATTAATGAGTCTATAGATTTCAAAATAAAAAATGTTACCTTTAGAGATGAAACTTCGGTTGTTTTAAGTTTTAATCCAATATATAAGGAAGGAAATGTTTATAAAAAAGTTATTTCTTTTAGTTATTTCTTTAAAGAAAGTGTAAATAAAAAAATGTTTGCAAGAGCTACTACTGGAAATTTACAAAATTCAGTATTACGAAAGGGGGGGTGGAAAAAGTTTTATATTGAAAAATCAGGAGTATATAAAATAACTAAATCTTTTTTGTCTCAATTAGGGATTGATGTTAATGCAGATCCTCGGACTCTGAAGATTTATGGTAATGGAGGAGCTATGATTCCTTTGTTAAATTCTGAAAATTCTAATTTAGATTTACAAGAAAACGCAATTCAAGTAATAGGAGAAGAAGATGGTGTTTTTGATGATTCTGATTATGTTTTATTCTATGGGTTAGGTATGGATAAATGGAGTGAGGAAAATAGGACTCATAATAATTTATATGCGGATAAATCCTACTACTATATAACCAGTGGAGAAGATAAAGGAAAAAGAATACAAACAAAAGTCCAACCTGTTGGTTCCGCGCACGTTTTTTTTGATAAATATGATTTTTATGCCTACCACGAAGTTGATAAATATAATATAGGTGAGTTTGGGAGACGTTGGTTTGGCGAAGAGCTGCATTTAAAGTCTAATTACACCTTCGATTTTTTTGTGCCTAATCTAGTTTTGGGAGAAGAGGTTGTTGTTAATCTTAGTTCTGTTGCAACCAGTGCTAAGTCTTCAAGTATGAACGTAGCTATAAATGGCACGAATCAAGGACTGGTTACTTTTTTGGGAATTTCAGATTTAAGTACAGTAAAAGGGCAAGAAGGTGTTTTTCTGACAAGGTATAGAGAAAATACTTCAAATACGATATCAGTTGTTTTATCCTATAATAACAATGGTATTCCTTCCGCAAAATGTTATTTAGATTTTTTGAGTATCACTGCAAAATCCAATCTGATAGGTTATGGTAAACAGTTTGGTTTTAGAATTAATCAAGTAGAAAACAAGAGTCCTTTAATAGGTCAGTACAACCTCAAAAATGTAGGTTCAGTTAGTGAAATTTGGGATGTAACTACTTTTGATGCGGTTTCTAAAATAAACAAGGGAACAGAAAATGATTTTTCTTTTTTAAGCCTTATAGATAAAAAAGTACATGAGTACGTAGTAGTAGATCCTAATGATTATTACTATCCTAAATTTGATGAGACTTCAAATGTGGTGAACCAAGATTTAAAAGGAAACCTTTTTTTGGATGAAAATAATCAGATTAAACCCCTTGATTATTTGATTGTAACCCCTAGGATTTTGAAATCTCAAGCAGATCGTTTAGCCGATTTTCATAGAAATTATTCAAAATTGAACGTTAAGGTTGTGACCTTAGATGCTATTTATAACGAGTTTTCAACGAGTAAACAAGATATAGGAGCTATTCGTAATTTAGTAAGGTACATATATGAAAATGCGCCAGAAGGAAAAAAAATAAATTATTTATGTCTTTTTGGAGATGCTTCTTTTGATTATAAAGACAGGGTAAAAAACAATACTAATTTGGTGCCAAATTTGCAATCATTAGGAAGTTTTACCTTGTCTGACTCGTTTGTTTCAGATGAATTCTTTGGAATGATGGATCCTGATGAAGGGCGTATGACAGGAACAGAAGGATGTGATATAGCTGTAGGAAGAATTTTAGCGAAAGATATTTTACAAGCTCAACAAATAGTGGATAAAATTATTCAATATCATGATAAAAAATCAGTAGGAAAGTGGCGAAATAATCTGGTTTTTTTATCAGATGATGTAGACAAGAATTCGGATGCAACTTTGCAAGTGAATTTGAATAATATGGCAGATGCAATACTAGCCAATCGTCCTTTTTTTAATGCAAAAAAGATTTTTACAGATGCCTATGAACAAATCATTACTTCTGGAGGTCAGAAATATCCAAAAGCAAAAGAAGAGTTTCTAAACTCTTTTTCACAAGGAGCGTTAGCTATGATATATATAGGTCATGGAGGAGAAACAGGTTTGGCGAGCGAGCGTTTGTTTGAATTGGCCGATATAAAAGCGTTACAAAATCCGTATAGATTTCCTCTTTTTATGACGGTAACATGTGAGTTTACTCGTTATGATAATCCTTTAAAAGATACAGGTGGAGAAATTGCTTTTCAAAATCCACAAGGAGGCCCAGTTGCCTTGATTTCTACCTCAAGATTAATTTATCAATTTATAGGAGAACAATATAATTTATTAATAGCCCCTTATTTGTTTGGATATTCAGATAAAGGAAAAGTGTCAATTGCAGAAGCAGTACGTTTAGCTAAAAAAGAATCATTAAATATCGGAAATCATGTAATTTCATTTATTGGTGATCCAGCAATGAAACTGGCTATACCTGACCCAAAAGCAGTAATAACCCATATAAATGATGAGCCAATTGCTACTTACACGGGTAGTTTATCTGCGTTGTCAAAAATAAAGATTTCAGGTGAAATACAAGATGACAAAGGACAGTTGCAAAAGGATTTTTATGGTGAATTATTTGTAAGTATTTTTGATAAGTTTATAGATAAAAATACTTTGGCAAATGATGGTATTTTGCCCAAATTGTCTTTTAAATCTATGGGGGAAACTATTTTTAGAGGGAATGCTAATGCTAAAGAAGGAAAATTTGAATTTAATTTTGTAGTTCCTAAAGATATTGCAATTCCCCTAGGAAATGGGAAAGCAAGTTTTTATGTTGCAGAAGAAACAGGGATAAAAGATAAAACAGGACATGATCTAAATATAAAAGTTGGAGGAATCAACCAAAATGCACCTGAGGATAATATTCCTCCAAAAATGCAGTTATATATTAATGATAAAAATTTTGTTGCAGGAAGTATTGTCAATCAAAAACCAGTATTAATTGTAGAATTACAAGACGAAAACGGGATTAATACAGCAGGAGGAATTGGTCATGATATAGTGGTCTTTTTAGATGGCGATGAAACAAAACCTATTATTTTAAATGATTTTTATAATTCAGTAAAAGACGATTATACAAAAGGAGTCGTAAATTACCAATTTTCAAAATTAGCACCTGGGATACACACTTTAACAGTTAAAGCTTGGGATGTTTATAATAATATGGTGAGCTCAGACTTGAAGTTTGTTGTAATAGATGATTCAGATTTGGTGCTGACAAACGTATTGAATTACCCGAATCCATTTGTTAATTATACAGAGTTTTGGTTTACTCATAATAAGCCCTTTGAACCTTTAGAAGTGCAAGTTCAAGTAATGACAATAACTGGCAAGATTGTTTGGACAAAAAACCAGACAGTGTCTACAACAGGTTTTTTATCAAGAGATTTGATATGGAATGGGAAAGATGATTTTGGAGATAAAATAGGAAAAGGCGTTTATTTATATAAGTTGAGTGTCAAGTCTATTGTGTCAAATAAAAAAGCGGAAAAAATAGAAAAATTAGTAATTTTTTGATAAAAGAAA
Organism: Flavobacterium columnare; assembly: GCF_014844295.1. NCBI lineage: Bacteria > Pseudomonadati > Bacteroidota > Flavobacteriia > Flavobacteriales > Flavobacteriaceae > Flavobacterium > Flavobacterium columnare. The sequence goes on along the minus strand of NZ_CP054494.1, from coordinate 652,535 downwards.
TTATATTTGTAGACATTTTATTTAATTCAATGAAAAAAGTTAGTTTAATAATAATCGGGATTTTTACAGGAGTGAGTGCTTTAGCTCAGTTTCAGAATGATAATAGGGTTATAACCACAGCAGTGCCATTTTTGCAAATAACTGCTGATGCAAGAGGGGCATCCATGGGAGATATGGGTGTGGCAACTTCGCCTGATGCTTTTTCGCAACAATATAATCCCGCTAAATATGCTTTTTCCTTAAAAAAGCAAGGAGTATCCGTTAGTTACACCCCTTATTTAACTGAATTAGTAAATGATATGTCTTTAGGACAGCTTACATACTTTAATAGATTTAACGAAAGAAGTGCTTTTGGACTTGGATTTCGATATTTTGGTTTAGGAGAAATTGAATTAAGAAATGAAACAGGAGTTCAAACGGGCAATGTTAATCCAAATGAATTAGCGCTAGATGGATCTTATTCCTTGCAACTAAGCGATAGATTTTCAATGGGTATTGCAGGTCGATATATTCGTTCTAATTTAAGAATACCTACAAGTACAAATGATGCGAAATCTGCTCAAACATTTGCAGTAGATGTAGCAGGTTATTATGAATCATCTGAAATAGCTTATAAAAATTTTAATGGTAGATGGAGAGGTGGTTTTAACATCCAAAATATGGGACCTAAAATTTCGTATGATTCAGATGTGGAACGTAGTTCTAACTTTTTACCAGCTAATTTGCGTCTAGGAGGTGGATTTGATTTTATCTTTGATGATTATAATAAATTGTCTACCACTTTAGAATTTAATAAATTATTAGTGCCAACTCCTAAAACAGCCATTGATAGTAATGGAAATGGTATTTTAGATGCTTCAGAACAAAAAGATTATCGCGACGCTATTAATCAGTATAATAGTACAGGTTGGGTTTCAGGAATGTTTAAATCTTTTGGTGATGCTCCAGGAGGTTTTAGTGAAGAACTAAAAGAAACTACTTGGGCAGCGGGATTAGAATATTGGTACCAAGATTCTTTTGCTTTTAGAGGAGGTTATTTTAATGAAAGTGCTGTAAAAGGAGCTAGAAAGTTTGCAACGATAGGAGCAGGGTTTAAGTATTCATCTTTAAAAGTAGATGTTTCATACTTATTCTCAATGTCTAAGGTGAAAAATCCATTAGAAAACACATTGCGTTTTTCGTTGACTATTAACTTTGGTGATGATTACGAACAATATTAAAAAAATAAATTATTAATTAAAAATCCAAATTTCAATAAAATGAAATTTGGATTTTTTTTCCCCTTAACATTTATGATGAGAGAAATTAAAATTGACACAAAACTGAGTATTTATGATTCAGTGGCTGAGTTATCGGAGGAAGTAAAAACATTAATGCAAAAAGCCATTGAAGCTCGAATACAGGCGTACGCCCCTTATTCTAAATTTAATGTTGGAGCCGCCCTTTTGTTAGATAATGGACAAATTGTGACAGGTTCTAATCAAGAAAATGCTGCTTACCCTTCGGGTTTATGTGCAGAAAGAGTAGCGATCTTTTATGCAGGAGCACAATATCCAAACGCCAAAATTTTAAAAATAGCAATTACCGCGGGTTCTACTTTATCTGTTACAGATAAGCCTATACCTCCCTGTGGTTCATGTAGACAATCTATTTTTGAATATGAGTATAAACAAGAACATCCTATTGAAATTTATTTTATGGGAGAAACGGGAGAAGTGTATAAATCAGATTCTATAGAAAATCTGTTGCCGCTTACTTTTGATAAAAAATTCTTATGATTTAAAAATTACCTATTAAATTTTACTACTTACTAGGAAAGTTATACTTTTGCAGAGCATTAATTTGGGGATCTCCCATCTTTATGTATTAATTATAGAAAAAAATGCTTTAGTTATTAGCCCGTTAAGCTAATAAGATGTATAATAAATAAAGCAAATAGAAGCTAGATATGAAACCAATTACAAAAGAAGTCTACCTTAAGTGGTACGAAGACATGCAGTTCTGGAGAAAGTTTGAAGATAAACTTGCTGCCTTGTATATTCAACAAAAAGTTAGAGGATTTTTGCATCTATATAATGGACAAGAAGCGGTATTAGCAGGTGCTTTGCATGCTATGGACTTGTCTAAAGATAAAATGATTACAGCATATCGTAATCACGTACAACCAATAGGTATGGGTACAGATCCTCGAAAGGTGATGGCCGAATTGTTAGGAAAAGTAACAGGTACGTCTAAAGGTATGGGAGGATCTATGCACATCTTTGATAAAGAACATGGTTTTTATGGAGGTCATGGTATTGTAGGTGCTCAAATTCCTGTGGGTGCAGGGATTGCTTTTGCAGATAAATATTTTGGTCGTGAGGGTGTTACATTAACCTATTTTGGCGATGGAGCGGCACGCCAAGGGTCTTTGCATGAGGCCTTTAATATGGCAATGAATTGGAAATTACCAGTAGTCTTTATCGTTGAAAATAATGGATATGCTATGGGAACTTCTGTAGAAAGAACCGCAAACCATACGGATATCTGGAAATTAGGTTTGGGATATGAAATGCCATGTGGACCTGTAGATGGTATGAATCCTGTGAAAGTAGCAGAAGCTATGCATGAAGCTATTGATAGAGCACGTCGTGGAGATGGTCCAACATTCTTAGAAATGAAGACATACCGTTATAGAGGGCACTCAATGTCAGATGCACAATTATACAGAACAAAAGAAGAGGTAGAAGAATATAAAAAAATAGATCCAATTATCCAAGTTTTAGACATAATTAAAGCTGAAGGATATGCTACAGATGCGGAAATTGAAGTAATTGATCAACGTGTGGCAGATTTGGTAGCTGAGTGTGAAAAATTTGCCGAGGAATCACCATTCCCTACCATAGAACAATTATACGACGTTGTATACGAACAAGAAAATTATCCATTTTTACCTCATAAATTATAAAAAATTATGGCAATAGTAGTTACCATGCCTCGTTTGAGCGATACCATGACCGAAGGGACTGTGGCAACATGGCTTAAAAAAGTGGGAGATAAAATTAAAGAAGGAGATATATTGGCTGAAATTGAAACCGATAAAGCCACTATGGAGTTTGAATCTTTTAATTCAGGGGTATTATTACATATAGGAATTGAAGCAGGTCAAACAGCTCCTGTAGATTCATTATTAGCAATCATTGGTCAAGAAGGCGAAGATATTTCAACTTTATTAAATGGGGGTGTTTCCGAAAAAGAAGAACCAGTTGCAGAAACTAACGTAGAAGCATCTACAACAAATTCTATTTCTTCTTTTGAAATACCAGCAGGAGTAAAAGTAGTTACTATGCCTCGTTTGAGTGATACCATGACAACAGGTACTGTGGCAAGTTGGTTGAAAAACATAGGAGATACTATAAAAGAAGGCGATATTTTAGCTGAAATTGAAACCGATAAAGCAACCATGGAATTTGAATCGTTTAATTCAGGTACTTTATTATACATAGGTGTTCAAACAGGCGATTCAGCTCCTGTAGATAGTATTTTGGCAATTTTAGGACCAGCCGGTACAGATGTTTCAACTGTTTTAGCTAATTTTTCAACTGGAGGTACTGTTGAGATACCTAAGACAGAAATAATTGCAGAGTCAAAAGAAGAAGTCGTTTCGGCTCCTCAAAAAGAAGCATCAAACAACACAGGGAGAATTTTTGCCTCTCCATTAGCTAAAAAAATTGCACAAGAAAAAGGAATTAATTTAGCTTCTGTAAAAGGAACAGGAGAAAATGGGCGCATTACAAAAGCAGATGTTGAAGGATACAGTCCATCAGTAGCGCAGGTAAATGTATCAAGAACCACCACAGATGTAGTAGTTGAAGCGGTGGCAACAGTAGCTGAAGTAAAACCTTTCGTGCCAGCAGGTGAGGTATATCAAGAAGAAGTGAAAAACTCACAAATGCGCAAAGTAATTGCAAAACGTTTATCAGAATCTAAATTTACAGCACCTCATTATTATCTAACAATTGAGTTAGATATGGATAATGCAATGACATCTAGATCCATGATTAATAATTTGCCAAATACGAAGGTATCTTTTAATGATATGGTAATAAAAGCCTCTGCTATGGCGTTGAAAAAACATCCACAAGTAAATTCACAATGGAAAGAAGAGGCTATGATCTTAAACCATCATGTGAACATTGGTGTTGCAGTTGCAGTAGAAGATGGTTTAGTAGTACCTGTATTAAAATTTGCGGATCAAATGACACTGTCTCAAATAGGAACATCAGTAAAAGATATGGCAGGAAGAGCTAAAATAAAAAAGATACAGCCTAACGAAATGGAAGGAAGTACTTTTACTATTTCTAACTTAGGTATGTTTGGAATTCAATCTTTTACTTCTATTATTAATCAACCCAATTCGGCTATTTTATCAGTTGGAGCTATTGTAGAAAAACCAGTTGTTAAAAACGGACAAATTGTGATAGGTAATACCATGACCGTTACTTTAGCATGTGATCATAGAACAGTAGATGGTGCCACAGGAGCACAGTTTTTACAAACTTTTAAAGCTTATATGGAAAACCCAGTAACTATGTTAGCATAAAAAAAATAAACCAAAAAATATTAAGTCCCGAAAGTTGAAAAACATTCGGGATTTTTTTATTTTGTAACTTGAAATTACAACCAACAATATATTGTATAGAAACTCATAGGAAACAACATTCGTATAGATGGTTAAAAAAATAAAAAACTTAATTGTAGGCTTGATTTTGATATTATTTCAAAATTGTCAATCAGTGCATAAAGCAAATCAACACATAGAAACTCCTATAGCAATAAAAAAACTACATAAAGATATAGATTTTGTACAGAGAAAATTATTTAAACTGCATCCCTCTTTAGAGTTCTATATTAACAAAAAAGATTTAAAATTTAAATTTGATAGTCTAAAACAAAGTATTAAAAATCCTTTAAAACCAAATGAATTTTATTTTGGAATTAGTAGGGTAGTGGCAAGTGTTAGACAAGGACATACTGCTATACAGCCCTTGTACAAACAATTTACTAGAAGTGAATTAAAATACTTGAAAAAAAAAGGAGCCTATCCTTTGTCTTTATTTAGTTTCTCTTACATTGATGATGAGTTAATTATTACACAAAATTACTCTAAAGATATTACGATAAAAACAGGAACCGTTATAAAAAAAATACAAGGAATAACGCCTCAATATTTATTTGCTAAATATAAAGGAACAGATGCTTCGGATGGTTACAATCAAACGTATTATAATCGAGCCTTTGCCAATAAAATTGTTAATTATTTTAAATTAGAAAAGCAAATTACAGATAGTATACAAGTAGAATTTTCATACAAAGACAGTCTTTATAAAAAACTTTTAACGAGAGTCGCTTTAACGAAAGGATTTAAAAAAGAAAAGACAAAAAAATCAGCAGATTCAATTAAAAAGAGATCTAAAAACGAAAAAGAATTTCGAAGAGCACATGAAAAAGAATTGGAAATAAAAAAATCAATTTTTGGATACGATGAAATAAAAAAAGAGTTTACCCGACAACTAATCTATCCTACAACAGATTCTTCATTAGTCGTATTACGTATAAAAAAATTTGTAGGAGGGAAACAATCAAAAGCTTACGCACTCATATTCAAAGAAATTGAAAATAAAAAAGGAAAGACCTTAGTGCTTGATTTACGAAATAACGGAGGGGGAAGTATTGAAGAAATTAAGAATTTATTTACGTATATTAGTCCCGATTTTGTGAATTTTGTAGATACCTTAAAAGTAACAAATCGAACGAGTTTAGCAACCAATATGTTTCGTAATGTTCCTAAAGGAATTCTGATTTCATTAGCACCTATAGTAGTTCCATATATTATTAAAAATTTGTTTTTGATAAAAAAATCACCCAAAGGCTTTTTTTATCAAAAATCAAAATTAACTGATAGATTGCAACCTAAAGATAATAATTATCAAGGAAAATTATATGTACTTATAGATGGAGGAAGTTTTTCAGCTTCTAGTGTTATTTCAGCTAATTTACAAAATATAAATAGAGGCATTTTTGTGGGAGAAGAAACAGGAGGTGCTTTTAATAGTACGGTAGCAGGAACACTCCCTATATTAACTTTGCCTCATTCTAAACTAAAATTTAGAGTAGGAATGATGGAAATAGGAGTTGTGAAAAAATCAACTATAAAAGGGAGGGGAGTAATGCCGCAAGTTGCGATAACTTCTAAAAAAGAAGATTATCAGAATAACAAAGATGCCGAGTTGCAATGGATTCTACAAACAGAAGGAAAAATTTTAAAATAACTGATAGCATGAATATATATAAGCTAGTAGGTATATTATTAGTTAGTTCTTTTATAAATCTAAATGCTCAAGAAGCAGAAGAACAAAAGATAAAAAGAATTGAAAAAACGTTACAATTTTTAACCTCAGATGAGAATAAAGGACGTGAACCAGGAACACCTGAAATGGAAAACGTAATGGTGTTTTTAGAAAATCAATTCAAAGAAAATCAAGTAAAACCTTTTTATAAAACCTATCGAGATAAATTGTCAGATTATCATAAACCAGCCTATAATATTGTTGGGGTTATAGAGGGAAACGATCCTGTTTTAAAAAATGAATATGTAGTTATTGGGGGGCATTACGACCACATAGGTAGTGCCACAGAGGTAGAAGGCGATAGGATAGCTAATGGAGCTAATGACAATGCAGTGGGAACCACAGCCGTATTAGAAGTAATGCGCTATTTTTCAGAGAAAAAAAATAATAAACGTTCCATTGTTTTTGCTTTGTTTACAGCCGAAGAAAAAGGATTGTTAGGGTCACGTCATTTAGCCCAAAAGATGAAAAATGCAGCAATTGACATTTATTTTATGTTCAACTATGAAATGATAGGCATCCCAATGAATAGAAAAGAAATGTTGGTTTATATGACAGGTATTACCAAATCGAATATGGCTAAAAAAATGAATGAATATGCCAGTGAAAAATGGGTAGGTTACCTTCCTGTAGAAAGTAGATACCAACTCTTTAAAGCATCAGATAATTATCCCTTTTATGAAGAGTATCACATCCCAGCACATACAATCTCTAGTTTTGATTTTGAAAATTATAAATTTTATCATCACGTAAAAGATGAATTTGATAAAATGGATATCCAACATATTCAAAAAGTAACAGAAAAAAGTAAGATTGTACTTGAAAAAATGATTAACGCAGCTACAAAAGAAATTAAGTTAAATGAAAAATAAAAATATTGTCATTACAGGAACCTCCAGAGGAATAGGATACGAATTGGCCTTGCAATTTGCTAATGCAGGACATCAAGTATTGGCTATTTCACGTAAAATGCCACAGCCTCTAATAGAACATAAAAACATAATCTGTCTTGCCGTTGATTTGGCTGTTGAAGAAGATTTATCTTCAATAGAAAATTTTTTAAAGCAATCCTGGAAACAAATAGATGTAGTAATCCATAATGCAGGAAGTTTATTGCATAAACCTTTTGAAGAAATTACATCTGTTGAATTTGAAAATGTTTATAAAGTAAACGTTTTTGGCGTAGCAGCATTAACCCGCATCTGTATTCCGTATCTTCAAAAAGGAAGCCACGTGGTAACTATTAGTTCTATGGGAGGCATACAAGGAAGCATGAAATTTGCAGGGCTTTCTGCTTATAGTTCTAGTAAAGGAGCTGTTATAACGTTATCTGAATTACTGGCAGAAGAATATAAAGAAAAAGGAATTGCCTTTAATGTCCTTGCCCTAGGAGCTGTGCAAACAGAAATGTTACAAGAAGCTTTTCCAGATTATCAGGCACCTATAACGGCACCTGAAATGGCAAATTATATTTTTGATTTCGCACTGACAGGAAATAAATATTATAACGGAAAAGTGCTACAAGTTTCCTCAACAACTCCTTGATAAAACTTAAATTGTATGCAAAATTTAATTCTATTATTATAGTCAATACGACCCTCTTTTTATTCAAATAAAAAGAGGCGTTTTATTATTTGTAAAAGAGAAAGTTGAATCCAAAAAAAGAATTGGAGTATTCTGAAACGAAATTTTAAAAAGAAATAAAAGAGTTCTTTAAAACTCTAATGAATTAAAAAAACAATATTCCGATGGTAAAATTTATAAGGTAGATATTAAAGATATATTTAGATTTATAACCTTCTAAACTTTTACAGAAAACATCAATGTAATCAATCGGGTAAAAGAATTAGAAATCCAAGTAAACAAAAAGTTGTTTCATATTCTAATACAAAACAGTTTTAAATTTTAGAAAAAGGAGACTGATATAATGCAAGATACTCTCTTTAAATACCTTCCAGAACAAGCGGTTCCAATGTGTTTTGAATTAATTAAAACAAATCATGTACATTTAAAAATTGTAAATGAGCGTTTAACCCGTCATGGGGATTATAGAAGAGAAGGAAACGGAAGGCACGTTATAACCGTTAATTATTCGCAAAATGAATACCGTTTTTTAATTACGCTCATTCATGAAATAGCACACTTAGTTGCATTTGAAAAATATGGACGAAATATAAAACCTCATGGAGAAGAATGGAAACATACTTTTCAAAGATTGATGATCCCTTTTATTCGACCTGAAATATTTCCACCTTCATTATTATCCTTGATAGCAAGACATTTTCGTAATCCAAAAGCAAGTAGTGATACAGATGCAACCCTAGCTTTAGCATTAAAACAATTTGATCCAGAGAATAATAAACATTATGTTTTTGAGATCCCATTTGGAAGTGTTTTTAGAATCCATAACGGAAAAATTTTTAAGAAGATAGCTCTTCGTACCAAACGTTTTGAATGTTTAGAATTGAATACAGGAAAAACCTATTTGTTTAATCCTAATGCAGAAGTAGAGTTATTACCAAATTAATTTTAATCTTTGTAACTTCGCATCTTGTTACTTTTAAAACTTATGAACAAAAATTATTACGCAATTATAATGGCTGGCGGAGTAGGTTCACGTTTTTGGCCCGTGTCTACCGTACAATTTCCGAAACAATTTCATGATATGTTAGGAACTGGAGAAACGCTGATTCAAAAGACGTTTTCAAGACTTTCGGAAATTATACCAAAAGAAAATATTTTAATACTAACAAACGAAAACTATAATGATATAGTTTTAGAACAATTGCCAGGAGTTAAGCAAGAACAGGTGGTTTTAGAACCAGCTATGCGTAATACAGCACCTTGTATTCTGTACGCTACTCTTAAGATAAAAAAAATAAACCCTGACGCATTGGTCGTAGTTGCTCCATCTGATCATTGGATTGAAGATGAGGTTCAGTTTTGTGCAAACCTACAACAGGCGTTTGATTTTTGCGAACAAGACGAAAATTTAATGACTTTAGGTATTTTGCCTACATTTCCAAATACAGGTTATGGGTATATTGAATACGATAAATTAGATTCAAGACCTATAAAAAAAGTAAAACAATTCCGTGAGAAACCAGATTATGCAACAGCTCGTAAATTTATACAAAGCAGAAATTTCTTATGGAATGCTGGGATCTTCGTATGGAGTGTAAAAAGTGTTTTAAAAGCTTTTGAAGAGTTTCAACCTGCAATGTACAAGCATTTTATGAATGGATATGAAACCTATAATACTGAAAAAGAAGCTGCTTTTATATTAGATAATTATCCGTTAGCTCAAAACATTTCTGTAGATTATGCCATTTTAGAAAAAGCACAAAACGTATTTGTCTTACCAGCTACCTTCGATTGGAATGATTTAGGAACTTGGGGGTCGTTATATGATAAACTGCCCAAAGATGAACAAGATAATGCGGTGGTAAACGCTACCGTATATCTAGAAAATGCAAATAATAATATTATACGTACAGAAGGAAAAAAACTAGTAGTAATAGACGGATTAAAAGATTACATTGTAGTAGATAAAGAAGATGTGCTATTAATATATCCTAAAAATAAAGAACAAGATATAAAAACAGTAGTAGCTAATTTACCCTTGTAAGGGATAATCTTATTTTTTAATGATAAAATAAGCCGTACAAAAAGGAATACTTTCTTAAGGAATTCAAAAAATAAAGTAGGAACATATAGTTTTATTCTGATAAGAGGATGAGTGTCATTTATTTCGTCCTCTTTTTTCGTATCTGACTTTTTTGGGCTCACATAAAAAATATGGGGAGTAATTGTAAATTGCGACAAAAAAAGTAAATGGATTTTTCGATACTTTCTGCTTTTCTACCCGAAGAATTATTATGTCATTTTGATATTGTTGATTTTATAGAATTAGGAGATATTCAAACAAAAAAGGATTGCTTTTATATCTATCTTGATGAAAAGAACATTATTCCCGAAGGTTTCATTTCAGAGGAATATGAGTCAAAAGGCTTTTGTGAGCGTACTTTGATACAAGATTTTCCAATACGAGGAAAGGCTGTTTATTTAGGTATCAGAAGACGTAGGTGGCGAAATACAGTAGATAAGTCAGAAATTAAAAGCGATTATTCTTTTATTGCAGAAGGTTCCAAATTAACTGTTGAACTTTCGGATTTTTTAAAAGGTACAGGTAGAGACCCGAGAAGATACGATAAGTAACATTGCCAGTTATTATGGCATTAAAGCTGATTTACTGCGAAGACATTACAAAAAAAGAATCAGTGGTTTTACAAGTTGGAAACAGTTAGAACATGCCGAAAATTATCTGATTTACCCCGAAAATATTGGGGAGAATTTAAGTATTGATGAAGTAAGTTTGTCAAAAGGTGAACTTTATACTTTTGTAACCAATAAACAAGGAAGAGGCAAAAAGAAATCCTTAGTGGCGGTTATAAAAGGCACCAAAAGTCAGGACATTATTGATGTGGTTACTAAAATTCCACTTTCGCATAGAAAACAAGTAAAATCGATAACACTTGATATGGCAAACAATATGCAATCAGCATCAAGAATGTGTTTTCCTGAAAGTTACCTTGTCACAGACCGTTTCCATGTGGTAAAGTTGGTAATGGAAGCTCTCCAGCATTTAAGGATAAAATATCGCTGGGAGGAGATTGAAAAAGAGAATCAAGCTATCAAAAAAGCAAAGGAGCAAGCAATAAAATACATTCCAATAACTTTTGAAAACCAAGACACACCCAAACAACTATTGGCTCGATGTCGTTATATCATTGCCAAGAAACCCAACCAATGGACAGAAACCCAAAAAGTGCGAGCCCAAATATTGTTCCAACATTATCCTCTAATACATCAGGCATATAAACACACCCAAGAGTTTAGAAATATTTATGAATACACCTCAAAAGAAGAGGCTAAACAAAAAATATTGAATTGGATATCCAAAACCAAAGAATTAAAAATGACTGTCTTTAATACCGTTGCCAATAGTTTAAATTATCATTTGGAAACAATTGCAAACTTCTTCGTAAAAAGACATACAAACGCAAATGCTGAATCCTTTAACTCAAAAATAAAACTCTTTAGAGCTAATCAAAGAGGTGTGGTGGATACTAAATTCTTCCTCTTTAGAATGGAGAAACTTTTTGCTTAATCCCCAAAAAATTAATCTGAGCCCTTTTTTGTTTAAAAAAATAGATAAAGAACTCTTAAAATACCTCATTATTCATTTTATATGATTTTTTCCTTTCAATCGTTCAGTGTTCTTTATTTTCAATAAGATAATCACTGTGTTCAGTCTGGTATTATGAATTGCTCTTTATCTGGTTTGTATATAATGGTATATATGAAATAATCGTTAGTTCGAGCGCGAAGCGTATCGAGAACCAACACTAATTTTTATTGCTTTTCTAAGATAGTGTCTAAATCAATATACAGTTTGTCATCCTAACATAAGGAGGAGTCTCATAATCAATAGTATGTGATTTCTCCCTTTGATCGAAAAGATTGCGAACTTTTTGGACAGTTTCAAGATTAAAAAAATAGTATTATGAGGAAATTTCAAAGTTTAAATGGTATTAGGTTCAAATAATACTCTTTTAGATTCAATGAATACTCTTTTTGGTTCTATTTTTAGTCTCTTGTTTGTCACTCCGGTAAGGAGGAGTCATATAATCAAAACCACTAGATAAAAAGGGGATAGTGTCTTTAAATGGTATTATACTTAAAACATTAAAATGCTTTACGCTTTCTTAAAATGTTATCAATGAATTAATATGAGTATGAATTATTTAAACTTTTATATAATAATAGATAATTTTAAATTAAGAATTTCCTAATCTGAGCCGTATAGTTTTGTCAAAAAAATAAAAGATGAAAAAACTATTATTCTTATTAGGTTGGTTTAGTATTGTATCTTGTTCAGATGAAAGCGCATTTTTACTTGAAAACACCAAATTTTCTGCAAACAGACTTGTTGAGTCTGCTGAAACATTTTCAGTAATGAGTTATAATGTCTACCAATTACCCAGTATACTAACTCAATACAAGAGCAAAGAACGAGCTGTTGAATTACAAAAATATATTTCAAACCTAGGAACAGAAACACCTGATGTTTTAGTAATTCAAGAAGGATTTAATGCGCGTTTTAGTGATGAATTTATAGCAAAGATAAAATCGATTTATCCTTATATGAGTTCTTTGTTAGGTCTTTATTGTACAAGCGGAAAAGGAACACTCTTGTATCCTAATGATTGGGACGGTTATTATGGAGATTGTGGAGATACTCTTTTTCATATTAATGGAGGAATTATTATTTTAAGTAAATACCCCATTTTAAAAAAGTATCAAATGATATTCAAAAATAAGATTAATTCGCCAGAAGGGTTAACAAATAGAGGAGTAGCTTATGTTATCGTTCAAAAGAATGGAAAAAAATATCATGTAATGGGAACCCATACTGCTTCTGAACAACCTAATTTTCCAGGAAGATTAACGCGAGAAAAACAATTTGTAGAACTGAAAGCCTTCAAAGAATCCTTTAAGATACCTAATTCAGAACCGGTTATTTATGCAGGAGATATGAATGTAGAGTATACTTTGACCGATGAATTTCAAAAGATGAAAATGCTTTTAAATGGTACGCATAACTACTTTTTTAATCCACTCACCGATAGAGGGACTTATTCTAATCAAAATACCGTAGTAAGGTACCAAGGATATAATAATTATAATAACACGTTGGACTATATATTTTTGGATAAAGATCATAAATTACCAGAATATATAACACCAACGCATCGGTTTACAGCTCAGTATTTTGGAGGGGATATTTCAGATCATGATCCTGTATATGCAAAATTTGTATTTACTTATTAGATGCCGTATATTGTGTGTTTAGAGAAAAGGCTGTCCAAAAGGAACAACTTAGCGGTTGAGTTTATCACTTTAGCGTTAGGAAAAATCTTATTATCCGAGTTATGCGATTTAAACGAGTCTCGGAATGATAAGATTGCGACCTTTTAGGACACCTTTTTTATATTTTTTTAAATTCTTCCTTTAATACAGCTTCTCTAACTTTTTTAAATAACTCCGAAGAATATACAAAATCTGTAACAGCTTCATTATCGGTTTTAAAAATTTGAGTTTTATCTCCTTCCCATGCTTTTAATCCGTTTTTAAGGAAAACAATTTTGTCGCCTATTTCCATTACAGAGTTCATGTCATGAGTGTTGATAACCGTTGTAATATTATACTCTTTTGTTATTTCCTGAATAAGATTGTCTATAACAATGGCCGTTTTAGGATCAAGACCTGAGTTAGGTTCGTCACAAAAAAGATATTTAGGATTATTTACAATAGCACGAGCAATAGCCACACGTTTTTGCATACCTCCTGATATTTCACTCGGCTTTTTGTGATGGGCATTAATGAGTTTTACGCGATCTATTACAAAATCTACACGCTCTTTGATCTCTTTTTTTGTTTTATTAGAAAACATTCTAAGAGGAAAACCTATGTTTTCTTCTACAGTCATCGAGTCAAATAAAGCACTTCCTTGAAAAACCATGCCTATTTCAGTTCGTAAATCGCGTCGATCATTACCACTCATTTCTTCATAAATACGACCATCAAAAGAAATAGTTCCACTATCTACTTTATGGATTCCTAAAAGTGATTTTAGAAAAACAGTTTTTCCTGATCCAGATTGACCAATGATTAAGTTGGTTTTCCCTGCTTCTAGAGTGGTACTAATTCCTTTCAATACCATTTGATCACCAAATGATTTTTTAATATTGTTTACTTCTATCATGATTAGTTCGTTAAAAGAAGTTGAGTTAAAATATAGTTACATAGGATAATGACTACAGAAGTCCAAACAAACGAAACGGTACTAGCCTTACCTACTTCAAGAGCTCCACCTTTCATATAATAACCATGAAACGAAGGAATGGTAGCAAGTAAAAATGCAAAAACAAAGGTCTTAATAAAGGCGTATATTACATGAAACGATATGAATTCTGCCTGTAATCCTGACATAAATTCATCTGCTGTAGCAAATCCTCCATACACGGCAGCAAGCCATCCGCCAAATATTCCTAAAAACATACTTAAGCCAATAACAAAAGGATATAATAATAAGGCTATTAATTTTGGAAAAACTAAGTAGTTCAAAGAGTTAACCCCCATTACTTCTAACGCATCAATTTGTTCTGTAACACGCATAGTACCAATGCTAGAGGTAATGAAAGAACCCATTTTACCAGCCATAATAATGGAAATAAAAGTAGGAGCAAATTCAAGAATTACCGATTGTCTAGTAGCAAAACCTATTAAATATTTAGGAATTAAAGGATTGGTAAGATTTAAAGCCGTTTGAATTGAAACTACTCCTCCTACGAAGAATGAAATGAAAGATACAATGCCTAAAGAATCAAATATTAAATCATCTATTTCTTTAAAAATTAAATTTTCCATAACCGACCATTTGGTAGGTTTTTTAAATATTTCTCGTAGCATCAAGAAGTATTTTCCTATTTGAGATAAGTATCTTACTAACATCATAAAGCGGTGTTCAGTTTACAGTTTTTAGTATTTAGTTAAGGAAACGAAGCGGTAAAAATACTATTTTTTAATCATTCTTTTAAAGAACGATCATGAATTACTATATAAGAGTCGTTAAAAAAGTTTTTCTTTTATCTTTTTCCATCTATAAGCTCTAACAAATCGAGCTTGTTCGGGATTTACTAGCATTGGTTTTTTTTCCGCTTTAGCTTTCCAAAATCCTTTGATATAATCAACAAATAATAGGAGTTTACCTTTGCGCATAGCTAGTTTTAAAGAAGCAATAGCCGTTATAAAAAAACCATAACCCAACGTGTAAAACGCTTCACCTTGTTTGTATCGTGATGCTTGATTATAATTAGCACCTGTAGGCTTTAAATGTTTAACATGAAGAGAAAAGTCTGTTACTATTTTCCAATTATAAAATTTGCATAACAATTCATCTACAGTATCCCATCCCATAGCGGGCTGTAGACCGCCTATTTGTTTGAAGGTTTCTTTTCTATAAGCTTTAAAAGCCCCACGGATATGATCTCTATCTGTTAAGTTTTCTAAAACCCAATCCCCTTTTTTTTCAATATAGGCAAAACCTCCAGCCATACCTATTTTAGGATCTTCTTTAAAATGCTTGATAATCGTTTCAAAATAGTGAGGAGGAAAGATTAAATCAGAATCGCCTTTTACTAAGATATCATATTCCTCGTCAAGTGTTTTTAAACCTTCTTGAAACGCTTGAATTACTTTACTTCCTGGTAAATGAATAGCATCTGATTTTTTTTCAACTAAAGAAATCCAAGGATGTTTTTCAATATAAGAAATGACAATTTCGCTTGTTTTGTCAGTAGAGTTATCGTTAACGACTACCACTTTTTTAGGAAGTACTGTTTGATTAACGAGCGATTCCAAGGTTAAACCGATGAACTGTTCCTCGTTATGTGCAGGTATGACAATATAATATTTCATTTTTTATAAATAGTATGCAAATATCTTTATTTTTATGGGAAATATAAGCAACTTTGCATTACTATTTAATAACTAAATCTAAGCATAAGGTATAAAAAACACCAAAAACTTCGTGTGATAATAAATGAAAAAAAATATTGCTTTTATCGAAATGGAAACCCACTCAGCTTTGCTAGAACAGTGGTATTTGTTAGTAGCAGAAATGCCTCGCATAGATTTTCATTTTTATGTCAGTCAAAAAGTATATGATAAATTAACGGCTATTCCTGAACAACATCTAACCATCATTCATTCTATACTTAAAACAGATTTTTCTATATATGATGCTGTGGTAGTGAATACAATACATAGAAATTATGATGATTACAAAACACTTTTTGAGGAAAAAGCCGTTTTATGTTTGGTTCATAATATTAATTTCAGTCTCTTTTTTAAGACTATTTCTTGGAAAAATATTTTTAAAGAAAAAGAAAAATTAGCCTACTTTTTAAAATTGTATTGGAAAGAAAAAGTAGCATCTAAAAGAAAAGTAATTACCAAAGCCAAAAAGCTAGGCGTAATTTCTAGTTCAGCTTTAGAAACGGTAAAAAAACAAGGAGTCTTTTTAGATAAAATAGAGTTCATTCAGATGAATTATTGCAAGCAATTTGAATTTCCAGAAGGAGAGATCATTCAAATCGTGATGCCTGGCAATGTATCTAATAAACGTAAAGATATAGATATGGTTTTTAGAGTAATTCAAAAACTCAAACCGCAAACCAAACTACATTTTACTTTTTTAGGAAAACCTGAAAATAAAATCATTTTAAAACAATTAGAAATTTTAAAAAAGAGTTCTCATTCTAATATTTCAATAACACACTATCATCAATTTATTCCTTGGGAAGAATACAGTCAAGTTATTTCAAAAGCACATCTTTTACTTTGTCCTATCAAACAAGCTACCTCCTTTTATTGGGTTGATGAAATATATGGAGAAACTAAAGTAAGCGGGGCAGAAGCAGATTGTATTTATAACGGAAAAATAGCATTGTTTCCTGAAAATTACCCAAAGATGGATTGGGAAAATTTACTTTACAAAAACGAAGAGGAATTATTAGAATTATTGCAAAATCTAACAGTAGAGAAGTTGTATTTAGCGTACCATGAATTAGAAAAAAAAGTAACTCAATATAACAAAGAAAGTGTTGTTCAAGGTCTTGAAGAAATCTTATTGAATTTGCAATAGATACAAAAACTTTTAAAATGAGATAGAGTAAATCGCATCATGTTTTAATAAAGGGATTTACTCTATCATAAATTAAACGTTAAATCCAAATTACATATTAGTTTTTATGATGCAGATAAAAAGGCAAAGAGATTTTTTCTGTCAGATGTAGTTTTACTACATTTTGGGCAAAAAATAAATACTTTTTAGATTTTCAAAGTTGTTTTTATCTGTAATAAATTTCTAACACGTAATTTGGGTTGAAACATTTACATTGGTTTTCGTATGCTAATTATTTTAAAAAATCAGTAGCCTTTTCTAATGCCTCTTGTACCCCTGCTGGATTCTTACCTCCGGCAGTTGCAAAGAAAGCTTGTCCACCACCACCACCTTGGATGTATTTGCCTAATTCGCGAACAACGGAGCCTGCATTTAATCCTTTAGTTTCTGCTAATTCCTTAGAAATATAGCAAGTTAACATTGGTTTTTCCTCATTTATAGTAGCTAAAACCACAAACAGATTATCTTTATTTTGACCTAATTCATACGCCAAATCTTTAGCACCATTAGCATCTAAATCCACTTGCACGGCTAAAAAGTCTACCCCATTAATAGGTTGTAATTGAGAAACCAGCTCACCTTTTAGATTTTTTGCTTTCTCTTTCAGTAATTGTTCAATTTGTTTCTTTAATTTAATGTTTTCATCTTGTAAAGAAACTACTGATTTTATAATATCTTGAGGATTTTTAAGAACTTCTTTAACCTCTGTAATTAAGTTTTCTTGTTTTGCGAAAAAATCTTTTACAGCGTTATTCGTAATTGCTTCTATACGACGGATACCTGCGGCAACAGCACCTTCAGAAACAATTTTGAAATGCCAAATATCAGCCGTGTTCCCTACGTGAATTCCTCCACATAATTCCATACTCTCACCGAATTTAATTGCACGAACATGATCACCATATTTTTCACCAAATAATGCCATAGCTCCTTCTTCAATGGCTTGCGCAAACGGTATGCTTCTTCTTTCTATTAACGGTAATTGTTCTTGGATACGTGCATTCACAAAATCTTCTACTTGACGTAATTCTTCTTCCGTTACTTTAGAAAAATGAGAGAAGTCAAAACGCAAATACTTAGGCGCTACTAACGACCCTTTTTGTTCTACATGTGTTCCTAAAATACTACGTAAAGCTTGATGCAATAAGTGTGTAGCCGAGTGGTTACTTGCGCATAAACTACGTAATTCTGTATTTACTTTTGCTTGAAATGTAGCACTGATGTTTTCAGGCAAATGCTTAGCAAAATGCAAGATTAAGTTGTTTTCTTTCTTCGTGTCGATAATCTCAATTGTTTCATTAGCAGAAACTAAAGTCCCTTTATCGCCCACTTGACCTCCTCCTTCAGGATAAAAAGGAGTATTATCTAAAACAATTTGATATAAAATACCATCTTTTTTAGAATCCACTTTACGAATACGTGTGATTTTTACTTCATTTTTGGTTTGATCATACCCTACAAAAGTTTCTACATTGCCATCAATCAACACTTTCCAATCTTCAGTAGTTACTTCTGAAGCAGCACGTGAGCGAGCCTTTTGTTTTTCTAATTCAGTATCAAACTCTGCTTCATTATAAGAATATCCTTTTTCCTTTAAAATCAAAGCCGTTAAGTCTTTAGGGAAGCCAAAGGTGTCGTATAATTCAAATACCTTTTCTCCTTTTACTTCATTTTCAGCAGTTTCGGCTACTACTTTTTCTAATAATTGCAACCCTTGTTCTAATGTGCGTAAGAAAGAGGCTTCTTCTTCACGGATTACTTGAGTTACTAAATTTTGTTGTGCTTTTATTTCAGGGAAAAATGCCCCCATTTGGTTTGCTAAAACCGCTACCAGTTCGTTAATAAAAGGTTCTTTTTTGTTTAAAAACGTAAAGCCATAACGAATAGCACGACGCAATATACGACGGATAACATAACCAGCCCCTGTATTAGAAGGTAATTGGCCATCTGCAATAGCAAAAGCAACGGCACGTACATGATCCACAATTACGCGGATAGCAATATTAATCTTGTTTTGCTCTTCTGTAATATCTTTTACCTCGTTATTAGTGTATTTTAAATGAGTGATTTGTGTTACTTTTTCAATCAATGGAGTAAAGACATCCGTGTCATAATTAGAAGTAACTCCTTGCATAGCCATGCACAAACGCTCAAATCCCATACCTGTATCCACATGTTGTGCGGGTAGTTTTTCTAAAGAGCCATCCGCTTTACGGTTAAACTCCATAAATACATTATTCCAAATCTCGACTACTTGTGGATGGTCGTCATTTACTAAGCTTCTACCTGAAACTTTAGCCCTTTCTTCGTCAGATCGTAGATCTATATGAATTTCAGAACACGGACCACAAGGACCTTGATCGCCCATTTCCCAAAAGTTATCTTTTTTATTTCCTAAAATAATTCGATCTTCTGGGACATATTGTTTCCAAATGTCAAAAGCTTCTTGGTCAAAAGGGACATTTTCAGAAGGATTTCCTTCAAAAACAGAAACATATAAACGGTCTTTGTCTAATTTTAGAACCTCAGTCAAAAATTCCCAAGCCCAAGCTAAAGCTTCTTTCTTAAAATAATCACCAAAAGACCAGTTTCCTAACATTTCAAACATTGTGTGATGATATGTATCAAAACCTACATCTTCTAAATCGTTATGTTTTCCTGAAACACGAAGACATTTTTGAGTATCAGCTATACGAGGATTTTTGGGGGTTCCATTGCCTAAGAAAAATTCTTTAAACTGTGCCATACCAGAATTATTGAACATCAAGGTAGGGTCATCTTTTAATACGATGGGTGCAGAAGGCACAATTAAGTGATTTTTGCTTTCAAAAAAATCTAAATACGCTTTGCGAATGTCTTGTGATTTCATTAATCTTTTGTTTAAAAGTTTAAAGCTTACAAAGATTAAGGTAATTCTTAATCAGGTAAACTAAAAAATATCTTTAAAAATTGTAATTTTATGTTATAGTTCCAATGAATTATTGTTTGAGCACTTCAAAGGAAATGATTAACGACAACGTAACAAATGGTATAAAACAGCTAAATAATTCTGCTTCAAAAAAAGGTTATAAATACGTTAATTTTTGAAACTTTTTTTTCAGATTATTCGTATAATAATTGTTACTTTGTCATAACGAGTGCAAAAATAGGATTTTTAATTAAAATTATGTCGAAAAAAGTTAA
Organism: Flavobacterium columnare; assembly: GCF_014844295.1. Lineage (NCBI taxonomy): Bacteria > Pseudomonadati > Bacteroidota > Flavobacteriia > Flavobacteriales > Flavobacteriaceae > Flavobacterium > Flavobacterium columnare. The sequence continues at coordinate 632,153 of NZ_CP054494.1, read as the reverse complement.
GTATTACTACGACACAGAGAGTCTGGCTTACAGAAAAATAAAACCCAAAAAAGGACGTAAAGTAGGAGTTGGAATATTGTTTTTATTAGCTTCTGTTCTTTTTGGATTTTTGTTTTTCTTTCTAATATCTGATTTGGGTTATTTTAGTACCCCTAAAGATAAGATGCAGGCAAGAGAGTTAGAAAATTTAAAATTAAATTACGTTATCCTGAATAAAAAAATTGACCAACTCAATGAAGTACTAGCCAGCATTGAAGAACGAGACAATAATATATATAAAGTCTATTTTAATATGGCAAGTCCAGGAGAAACCAATGATGATAAGAAAATTATTTCTAAAGCACGTTTCAAAAATTTACTTGCCATGAATAATGAGCAACTAATAATAAGTACCGAAACAAGGCTTTCAGGACTGTCGAAAAATTTGGTAAATCAATCAAAGTCATTAGATAAAATTTTATCTTTAGCGAAATCAAAAGACCGTTTTTTAGGCTCTATTCCTGCTATACAACCTGTAAAAAATGAACAGTTAAAACGCATGGCATCGGGTTTTGGTTATAGAAGTGATCCTTTTACGAAAGCAAGAAAAATGCACAAAGGAATGGATTTTACCGCCCCAACAGGAACTCCTGTATTTGCAACTGGAGATGGGGTAGTGCGTAGAGCTGATGCAGGAGCTTCTGGTTTTGGTAACCATATTGTCATCAACCACGGATTTGGATACGAGACCTTATATGCCCATTTGAGCCGTTATAATTGTAGACCTGGCAGAAGAGTAAAACGAGGAGATATAATTGGATTTGTTGGAAGTACAGGACGTAGTCAAGCACCCCACTTGCATTATGAAGTACATAAAAACGGAAGTGTAGTAAACCCTATTAACTTTTATTACGGAAATATTTCAGCAGTGGAATACACAGCGATTGCTAAAATGGCAACTCAAGAGAACCAATCCTTTGACTAATATCCAACGTTTAGTATACTATTTAGTAATTGAAACCAGATTAATTATAAAATATGTAAAAAAAAAATCACCAAAACCTAGTAATTAAAAAAATGAATATAAACCTTCCAGAAAATAAGCGTTATTACACGATGGGCGAAGTAGCCACAGCTTTTGGAGTAAATCAATCGCTAATTCGTTTTTGGGATAAGGAGTTTGATATCTTAAGACCTAGGAAAAATGCAAAAGGAAATCGAATGTTTACTTCAGAAGATATCAAGAACTTACAATTGATTTATCATTTAGTAAAAGAAAGAGGTTTTACATTAGAAGGGGCTAAAATTCATTTGAAAGAAGGACAAAAAAAAGCCTTAGAGAAATTAGCTATTATTAATAAGTTACAGTCTATTAAAGAACAGTTACTAAGTATAAAAAATGGATTATAAGGACAACAAAAAAAAGTTTGTAACAAGTAGCTCTTTGTTTCGACTAACTATTCAATTATAAGTAGCTATGAAGAAAATGTATTATATTTATCTAGTATTGGGAGTAATTGTTTTATTTAGTTCAATTAACAAAATAATAATGAACTCATCAGAATATACAGTTTTTAATGCTAAAACAAATGTCTATGTTTATATGATTTGGAAATTATTTATAGCAGGATCCTTATTCTTTCTTTTTTATACTAAATTAAAACAAGATTCTAAAAATTAAATTTTAACCATTATGAGAAAATTTTTGCCTTGGATTATTATTGGAGTATTAATTTTAACTGGATACTTCTATTTTAAAGGGATTAACAATACAGCCGTAGAGTTGGATCAAAATGTAAAAGAAGCTTGGGGTAATGTACAAACTTCGTATCAACGTCGTAATGATTTGATCGGTAATTTAGTCAATACCGTAAAAGGAGCAGCTGATTTTGAAAAAGAAACCTTAACAGCTGTTATGGAAGCACGCTCTAAGGCTACACAAGTAACAGTCGATCCTACCAATATAACATCAGAACAATTAACTCAATTTAATCAAGCACAAAGTGGTGTTTCGTCAGCATTATCTCGTTTATTAGTAACAGTAGAGCAATATCCACAACTCAAAGCAAATGAAAATTTTTTGAAATTACAAGATGAGTTAACGAGTACAGAAAACACCATTCAAACGGCAAGAACACGTTTTAATGAAACCATTAAACCATATAATAACCACGTAAGAATATTTCCAAATAACATTTTTACAGGTTGGTTTGGCTTTAAAGAAAAACCTTATTTTGATGCAGAACCACAAGCACAAAATGCTCCTAAAGTAGAGTTTAATTTTGGCGATAAAGCAGATAAAAAATAATGTCAACAGTAGAAGATTTCTTGTCAAAAACAGATGAAGAAGCAGTAGTAGAAGCTATCCGATCAGCTGAATCATTAACTTCTGGAGAAATCCGTGTACATATAGAAAAAAACACTTCTTTAGTAGCCCTAGAACGCGCTAAAGAGGTGTTTTGTTTTCTAAAAATGGATCAAACTCAATTGCGAAATGGAGTCTTATTATATGTAGCAGTAGAAACCAAAACATTTGCTATTTATGGTGATAAAGGTATAAACGAAGTTGTACCAGTTGATTTTTGGGAAAGTACACGAGATATTATCTTAGAGCAATTTAAGTTAGGAAACTTCAAGCAAGGATTGATAGAAGGTATTCTAAAAGCAGGAATACAGTTGCAAAAATATTTTCCTTGGACTGAAACAGATAAAAATGAGCTGCCTGACACCCTATCAAAAGGTTAAAATGAGAAACACCAAACAACATATATCAAACAACAAATTAGGCTTCTTCTTATTCATCATATTCTATTTTGTAAGTCATTCTTGGGCACAATTTGATATCCCAAAAAGACCTGTTTTTCAAACCAGTGTATACGATTATGCTAAAGTGTTATCTGATAACGAAAAGGAATTATTAGAAGAAAAACTAATTAAATATTCAGATTCCACAACCACCCAAATTGTATTTATTTCTATTGAAACACTCAAAGGAGAAAATATAGGTTTGTTAGCACCTAGATGGGCACATACATGGGGTATAGGGCAAGCACAAGAGGATAATGGAGTAATTCTACTTCTGGCAAAAAAAGAACGAAAAATTTGGATTTCACCAGGTTATGGAGTAGAGGATCGTTTAACAGCTGGAATAACAGGTGAAATTGTTAGAGATTATATAGTACCTGAATTCAAAAAAGGAAACTATTATGCAGGTCTCGATCAAGGAGTTGATGCCATTATTAAAGCTCTAAAAGGCAAGTTTAAAGGAGAACGAAAAAAGAAAGACAACGGAGCAGATATAGAAGGGGTGCTCCTTTTTATATTCTTGATTATCATAATTCTAATTATCATTTTTAAAAACAAAGGAAATGGCAATAACCGCGGCGGCGGCGGCGGATTAGATTTAGTAGACATTATCATTTTAAGCCGTATGGGACGTGGCGGTAGCAGTTGGTCTTCTGGTGGTAGTTGGGGAGATGATGGCGGCTTTGGCGGTGGTTTTGGCGGTGGCGGTTTCTCAGGCGGTGGTGCTGGAGGAGATTGGTAGTTTAAAGAATAAATTGCTATCGTGTAATAGAGGATAAATAAAATGAAAATATTGGTAGCTTTTAGTGATCCTATTTTACAATATTTTAGTTAAAAAATTACCTAGTGTTTATTTTTTATTATTTGTGACAACAAAGAAAAAATTTAATAACATTATTACTGCCATTATTATCGCTATTGTTTATACAATAAGGACAGGAGGTATTATATAATAAAAATAAAAACATTAATAAAGCCTCCTTATTCAAGGAGGCTTTTTGTATTTATAAACTTTTTAAAAATGAGAAAAATGAAAGCAAATTTTACTAAGTAGAAAATGCGACAAAGGGATTTGTTTTTAAATCATAAAACAAACTTTACTTCTTCTATTATTTTCTCAATACTCTACATTAATATTATTAGCTAACTACTGTAGTTAATCAAATTTTTATTGAACATTTGTTTTTCTAGTAATAATTTCTACTGGAACAGGTATTTATTTGTCAAAAAAATAATAAAAAACCTTTTTTTTAAATGAAAGGCTTGACATCATAAAAAAGAATTGCTAAAAACCTTTGTTTGCAATGGTTTAAGTGGTATGACACTTCTTTAAAACGTTGTAAATAAACATTTTTAGAATCATTAAAAAAAAGCCTAACACTAATTTCGTTATTGAAACTATAACATTACAAAATGATTTTACACACTTTTTAATACACTACCATGATTTAACCCAGATTATGCATTTCAAGATTATTACAAAGAAAAAAAGACTTTAGATCTAAAAAGGTACTCGTTTTTTTGTTCTCAACGAAACGCATGATCTCTTTACTCAACTGGTAAGTTAAAAACTCTTTAAAACAAGGCGTTAGTTCAATCTTTCTAATGCCTTGTTTTTAAAATACTATTTTAACCATTTCGTTAATATATTCATGATTTTTTGCTGATCTTCTTTTGAAAAATGTTTAATTCGCGTAGCATGTGTTCCTTGAGGGAGTACCATTTTTAGAGCATCTAATTTTTCAATAGGAGTGGGAGCGCAAGCATACCAAGGATCTAATCCACCATAAATATATACTATTTTAGAACCTTTCTTTTCTATATAATCGCGTACCTGTTTAATATATAATTTATCGTATTTTAAATCAATGTTTCGAGGAGTAAATCTATTGTTACTAGACGATTTAACAATACGTAGTAAATCTTTTACTGGATTTAGATCAAAACCATAATATCCTAATTCTGTAAAATGTTGATAGAAAGAAGGTAAAAGACGATGAATCCCTTTATCTGAATATACTTCAAAACCTACAATATTATTTAAATAATCAAATAATTCTTTTGAAGAGGAGTTAAGTGAAGGGATCTTATCACAACTTCCATTCCATTGCCAAAAAGAAAAAGGCAATTCTAAAACAGCATACTCAAAAGCTTCAGAAATAGGGACTTCATTAAAAGTTAGGTTGTTTTTCTTCGCATAGGAAGCAACTTCTGCTTCAATAGCCGTTCTGTTAAGCATTAAGAGTCTTTGTATTTGCACGATTGAGTTTCTACATTCAGGAGTACCAACGGTGGTGTTATAATGTTTTACAGTTCGTTCGTCTTCCGTACCGTTTATCATGGGAGCAACGTAAGGAATAGCCACATCTATATCATTAGGATATTTAGACTTATAGATAAGTGTGGTTTCTCCTCCTTTACTAATACCTGTAGAAATCCATTTGCTGGTATATATTTTTTTTAATTTTTCAACTATCTGATGGCAATCCTCTATTGCTTGATTATTCGTTAAAAACTTCCAAGGAATAGGATTGGGTCTAGAATCACCGTAAAAACGATATTCTATTATTAATTGATTAGTGTCTAATAATGAAGATAATTCATTTTTTTCATAACGAGCATTATAGCCTTCTGTTTCAACTACCATAGGCTTAGAATAATCTTTATGAGAAAGATAAATACAATGTTTAAAAGTTCCTTTTGACAAATCATTATGATCTAAAGGCTCGTCTAAAATAATTTTATAAGACTCCGTAAAATCCTTAAGATTATTTATCTTTTCAATACTCGCTTTATTAAAAACTTCTTGAAGTTTTAAAAATAAAATTGATTTTTCTTGAGCAGTACAATTAATAGTAAAAAGAGAAAATAAGACAATGGATAAAAAACAAGAATATTTCATTTTAAAAATTTTAATCAAAAATCATAGAAATAGAAAATCAAAAAAAATAGTATATTAGCCTACTATGGTTTAATATTAACTACTTGTATGATACGGCAGAAATAAAAATGTAGCTTGTAAACCTGAATTTACAAAAAAATTAGTTTTTAAACCGTTTTCTATAATTCATGGGCGATATTTTTTTAATTTCTTTAAACTTTCTATTGAAATTAGAAATATTATTAAATCCCGTGAGTTCCGCAATTTCTACAATACTTATTTCATGGTTTGATGTCAATATACGAGAAGCTTTTTCTATACGCAATTCAATTAAAAACTGAAAAAAAGTTTTATTTGTTCTGACTTTAAAATACCTACAAAAGGCATTTTTAGTCATATTAGCTATATTCGCAATTTCTTCTAACGATATTTTCTTATCAAAATTATTCATTACAAATTCATATACAACTTGCATTCGTTTGCCTTCGGAATCAGTAATGTCTTTATTATACCTAAAAGACGAAAGTGATTTTTTTTTAGAAACAGTAAGTTTATTTAATAATTGTAAAAATTTAATAAACTTGGTTGTGTCTTTAGCAGTAGATAAATCCAATATAATCGAATATATTTTTTCTTTTTTAGACAATACCTTATATCCATTACGAGTATCCTCAAAAAAATTAAGTATTTGAGTAGATTCAGGGAGTACTTGCAAGCTGTCTTTGATTACAGTAGCGTCAAAAAAGATAGAATGTACTAAACTTAATTCCTCCTCCTTGTTTATCTCACTTTTAAATACATGCGGTAAGTTACTTCCAAAAACAATAATATCTCCAGCGTTATATTCAGATATTGTATCGCCCACTATTATCGTTCCTTCCCCTTTTTCAATATAACTAATTTGAATTTCTTCGTGTTGATGAAGTTTATCATATAAGATCAACTCTTTGTCAAACTGATAAATGATGGCTTCTTCTTTTGCCTTTGGTATTTTAAAAGGAAATACTTTCATAAGTAGGTACTTGGTTTACTCAAATTTATAATTTCAATGTATTATTATCATTTTTTTAGAGTATTATTTTTAATAATGGATAATATAGTATCATTTTAAGCTAAAAACTGATTATTGCCTTGATGATATTCAAAATAATTTTGTCAAAAAACAGCAATTATGAGTTTTCAATGGAAAGGCGTAATGCCAGCAGTTACTACAAAATTTACAGCAGATGATAAGCTTGACTTAAATACGTTTGAAATAAACATCAAGGCACAACTTGATGCAGGAGCAGAAGGGATTATTTTAGGAGGAACCCTAGGAGAAGCCAGTACTTTATTTGAAGAAGAAAAAAGAGAACTTATTCGAGAAACAGTTCGTGTTGTAAAAGGTCAAGTACCTGTTATAATGAATATAGCAGAACAAACAACCAGAGGAGCTATAGAAGCCGCTAATAAAGCCGAATTAGATGGGGCTAGAGGATTAATGATGTTGCCTCCTATGCGATACAAAGCAACCGATTATGAAACCGTAATGTTTTTTTCTGAGGTTGCTAAAAGCACATCATTGCCCATTATGGTATATAATAACCCCGTAGATTATAAAATTGAAGTAACCTTAGATATGTTTGAAGAATTGTTGAAATTTGATAACATACAAGCAGTTAAAGAATCAACAAGAGATATTTCTAACGTTACCCGAATTAAAAATCGTTTTGGAGATAGATTAAAAATATTATCAGGAGTAGATACGCTAGCTTTAGAAAGCTTACTTATGGGAGCTGACGGATGGGTAGCAGGATTAGTAGATGCTTTTCCCGCTGAAACAGTGGCTATTTACAAATTAGCAAAAGCAGGTAGAATAGAAGAAGCCATAGCAATTTACAAGTGGTTTTTACCATTGCTAGAGTTAGATATTAGCCCTCAATTAGTACAAAATATAAAATTAGCCGAAGTAGCAACCGGTATAGGAACGGAATACGTTAGGGCACCTCGTTTGCCTTTAGCAGGAGCAGAAAAAGAAAAAGTTTTAGCAATTATAGCAGAAGGATTAAAAACAAGACCTGTTTTACCAGATTACAAAAACGTATCGGTAGCAACAGAAATAGTATAGATAAACAAAATAAAAAAATCATCTTTTAATAAAGTTCATTTGATAGGCTTCTTTTCATAAGGTTGATAATGTTTTTTCAGAACCTATCCTATAACCTACAAGATTTTCCTTGTAGGTTACTTTCTTAAATAAATAAATAAAAAATATGATTACTGGGAAAAATTATATAGGAAGCCATTTGCTAGCAAGTGGTTCTAAAATTTTAAAAACGTTTAATCCGGAACTTAACCAAGAAAACGATTGGAATTTCATAGAAGCAACAACTGACGAAATAGAACAAGCTGTTCAACTAGCACATAAAGCGTACCAAGAATACAAAAATTTTTCAGGTAAGAAAAAAGCCTTATTTTTAAATGCAATTGCAGATGAAATACTAGCTTTAGGAGATGCTGTTTTAGAAGTGTATGTTCAAGAATCAGGTTTGCCAAGAGGAAGAGCCGAGGGGGAAAGAGGAAGAACAATAGGGCAACTTCGCGCTTTTGCTCAAATGCTTGAAGAAGGAAGTTGGGTAGAAGCAACTATTGATACAGCAGTTCCCGATAGACAACCCGTACCCAAAGTAGATTTAAGAAAAATGCTTTATCCTTTAGGACCAGTAGTTGTTTTCGGATCAAGTAATTTTCCTTTTGCTTTTTCTACAGCAGGAGGAGATACTGCCTCAGCATTAGCCGCAGGATGCCCTGTCATTGTAAAAAGCCATTCTCTACACATAGGAACAGGGGAATTAGTAGCTTCCGCTGTATTAAAAGCGGCACGAAAAACAGGAATGCCCGAAGGTGTTTTTTCTAATCTAATAGGAAGCGGTATAACTCTAGGGACTACATTAGTAAAGCATCCATTAATTAAAGCTGTTGGGTTCACTGGGAGCATTATTGGAGGTAGAACACTTTTTAATCTAGCAGCACAACGTCCCGAACCCATTCCGGTATTTGCAGAAATGGGAAGTATTAATCCCGTTGTATTATTACCTAACGAATTAAAAAACAACACCTCTTTTTGGGCTAAACAATATGCAAGTTCCATCACTTTAGGAACAGGACAGTTCTGTACAAATCCGGGTTTAATAATTGGATTAGAAAGCCCAGAATTAAACTCTTTTGCATCCGAATTAGCATCTGAAATTTTACAAATAGCACCTTCTTGCATGTTGCATTCCTCGATTAGAAAAAATTATGACGAAGGACAACAAGAATTAAGTTTACAAAAAGGAGTCGAAATTTTAGCTATTCATGAAGGTAAAACAAAACCTAATTATGCCCCTCAAACCGTATTACGAGTTAGTGCAACAGAATTTTTAAACAATAAAACATTAAGCCATGAAGTATTTGGACCGTTTTCAGTATTAGTGGTTTGTGAAACGAAAGAACAAATGACTACGGTTATAAACAACCTAGAAGGACAATTAACAGGAACAATTATCGCAGAATCAAAAGAACTAAGTCAATATAGAGAGGTAGTAGAAGCATTAAAAGGAAGAGTTGGACGTTTAATCTTTAACGGTGTGCCAACTGGAGTTGAGGTTTGTGCGTCTATGTTGCATGGTGGTCCTTATCCTGCCTCATCTGATTCAAGATTTACAGCGGTAGGGATTCATGCCGTAAAACGTTGGGTAAGACCTATAAGTTATCAAAATTGGCCTAACGAATTATTACCAGAAGAATTAAAAAATGAAAACCCATTAGGAATTTCAAGAACCGTAAATGATCAATTAGAAATAGCAACAGCTTTTATTACAGCGTAAGCAATGGGAAGAAAAACTTTTTTTTGTGTAGATGCACATACCTGCGGAAATCCCGTAAGGGTTGTAGCTGGTGGTGGTCCTGATTTAAAGGGAGCAAACATGAGCGAAAAAAGACAACATTTTTTAAAAGAGTACGATTGGATTCGAAAAGGACTAATGTTTGAACCCAGAGGTCATGATATGATGAGTGGTAGTATCTTACACCCTCCTGTTGATCCAGAAAATGATTTTGGAATTTTGTTTATAGAAACCTCAGGATGTTTACCCATGTGCGGTCACGGGACTATAGGTACAATTACCATAGCTGTTGAAGAGGGATTAGTTACGCCAAAAATTCCAGGAAAAATTAGAATGGAAGCACCAGCAGGTCTTGTGCAAATAGAATACAAACAAATTGGCAAAAAAGTAGAGTGGGTACGTCTTACAAATGTAAAATCCTATTTAGCAGCGCAAGATTTAACTATAGAATGTCCTGAATTGGGAGAAATACTATTTGATGTAGCTTATGGAGGGAACTATTATGCCATAGTTGATCCACAGAAAAATTTTAGCGGTATACAAAATTTTACCGCAAGCAAAATAATACAATACAGTCAAGTGGTTCGTGCGCGTATAAATGAAAAATATCCAAATCGATTTATACATCCAGAAAATGATACGATTAAAGATGTAAGCCATTTATTATGGACAGGTACTCCAATTGATCCAAGTTCTTCAGGAAGAAACGCTGTATTTTATGGAGATAAAGCAATAGATCGTTCCCCTTGCGGTACAGGAACCTCTGCTCGAATGGCGCAATTACATGCAAAAGGGATCTTAAAAAAAGACGAAGAATTTATACACGAAAGCTTTATTGGTAGTAAATTCATCGGACGAGTAGTTGAAGAAACCAATATAGGTTCTATACCCGCAATTGTACCAAGTATTCAAGGATGGGCTAAAGTTTATGGTTATAACAACATTATTATTGATGATGATGATCCATACGCTCATGGATTTCAGGTAATATAAATAGAATTAAAAATTAGGAAAGTATAGTGAAAATAAATTTGCTAAGCATTTTTTTTAAATATCCCAAATCTCAAAAGTATTAAAAAATGAAAAAAATAAGTATAATAGGAGGCGGTATTATTGGGTTATGTACTGCTTATTATTTGACAGAAGAAGGATATGAGGTAGAAATATTTGACAGTTCTGATCTAACAGACGGTTGCTCCTATGGAAATGCAGGAATGATAGTACCCTCTCACGTTATTCCCCTTGCACAACCAGGTATGATTGCACAAGGCGTTAAATGGATGTTTGATAGTAAAAGTCCCTTTTATATCCAACCTCGTTTTGATGTTGATTTGTTGAAATGGGGGTGGAAATTTTATAAAAATGCCACAAAACAACATGTAGAAAAAGCAAAACCAGCTCTTCGAAATTTGTCTCTGTTAAGTAAAGAACTTTATAAAGATTTAGCAAGTAAAAGTAATTCCTTTTACTATGAAGAAAAAGGACTTTTAATGTTGTTTAAAACAGATAAAACAGGTGCGGAAATTGTGCATGAAGGAGAAGAAGCTAAAAAATTAGGGTTAGAAGTCGAATTCTTATCAAAATCAGAAGTAGAAAGTTTAGAACAAGGAACGAAACTAGATATTTTAGGGGGAGTTCATTATAAATGCGATTCGCATTTATATCCTCAAAAATTCATAGCATACCTAAAAAGAGAATTAGCTAAAAAAGGAATAAAGATTCATAATAATTGTAGTGTGATGGATTTTGTTATAACAAACGAAAAAGTAAGTCAGATAATTACTTCTAAAGGAAATTTTAGTACAGACGAAGTTGTAATTGCTACAGGAGCATGGAGTCCTAGTTTAGCTAAAAAAATAGGGACAGGTATTTCTCTTTTACCAGGAAAAGGATACAGTTTTACGTTATTAGATAAGGAAAAAAAACCTCTAATTCCTTCTATTTTATGTGAAGGAAAAGTAGCTGTTACTCCTATGAATAAAGATATTCGTTTTGGTGGTACCATGGAAATTACTCATACAGGAGATACAAAAATAAATCGGAACAGATTGCAAGGTATCGTTAATACAGTAAACACTTTTTATCCTGAAATGAAAGTGGGAATGCCTGAAAATCAAGAAATATGGTATGGTTTTCGTCCTTGTACTCCGTCAGGTATGCCGATAATTGCCAGAGATAAAAATATTCAAAATGTAATTTTAGCAACAGGACACGGCATGATGGGATTAAGTTTAGCACCTGCTACAGGTAAAATAGTTTCTGAAATTATAGCTAATAAATCCCATTCTATATCTATTCGCCAATTTCAGTTGAGTTAATGGTTTGTTTTATTGTAAAAGGAAAATCAGATGGGTTAGAAAATTTGTTTTAAGTTGGGTTAAAAAGAAGGGGTTCGCTTTTTTAAAGTCGAACCCTTTCAAATTTTAGTTTAATTGTAAAAAAGCTTTACATACAGCTTGTGTATTATATTATTTAAACTTAAAATATACTGAATTAAAAAGTAAAGTTCTCGATACGTTTTTCCATTTCATTTCAAAAACAACTCGAACAGATGGTTGAGTATACAATCGAAATCATCGTCAGATCGAGTGCGAAATGCATCGAGAACCAACGCTAATTTTTGTTGCTTTTATAGATGTATTATTTTTAAAAAGAAAATTCAAAGTTTAAACCCAGATTACGCATTAGAAATTTAGTATAGATAAAAATGACTTTGAATCTAAAAAAGAACTCTTTTTTTATCCTCAATGTAAAACTACAGCTCTGGGGAAAAAATGTGTGCATTTTTATTTTCTTTGCCCTTATTTTTTTCATCACAAAGGCTAACGCATAATTTGGGTTAAATGGTATTATTTTAAAAATAAATGTTTACTATCTTCCACTTTTTCTTTAGAAATTAGTTTAACTTGATAGGTTCCTCTAGGTAAATTTTGAACGGAATAATTTTCCAATTGTTGCGTTATTCTTACAAGCTGGCCTAAGTTGTTATAGATTTCTATACGACTATCGTTAGAAATGCTTTCAGGTATTGAAAACGTTACTTGATCGGTAGCAGGGTTTGGCACCATAATAAATTTAGATTCTTTTGTATTTATAGGTCCTGATAAAGGTAAGGTTACATTTACAGGAGTACTCCAATTACTTTCTCCTGTAGAATTAAGAGCTTTTACTCTAAATTGAAATTGTGTACTAGATTCAGGTTTTGCCACATATAAATAATAACTAGTTGAAGTTCCTACTGTGTACCAAGTACCTGAGGTATTCAATTGTACCTCATATTTACTAGCATTAAGAACCTTATTCCATAAAGCATAAAATCCATTTTTAGAGATTCCACCATTTAAATAAGCATAAGGCGTTTCTAAAGTAGTATTTTGTTCTTGTATTTGTACGGTGTAGTCTTCAATTTCTCCATCGTTAATATACCCACAAGGAGTATTACTAATATCATTATAGCGCATTATGATACGCATACGGAAAGTACCTTTTGTGGTTAAAGGAATTGAAAAAGTGCCCGTGTACTCTTTGTTTGTTAGTGCTGTTTTTAAAACGATTTCTGAATTTTCAAATTGTTTATTGTCATTATAGTCAATCCAAATTGTCCATGCTTCATCAGAAGCAAAAGGATTAAAACCAGGGGTAAGTACTGTGGTTATTTGTTCTCCTGATTTTAAACTAATTGTTTTAGATGCGTAATTACCATATCCTTCATAATCCGCTCCAGAAGTATTTGTAAAAGAACTTAATTTAATGGATTTAATATATTCATAAGCATTTCTCGCACTAACTTTACAATAATCCACATAATCGCTAGGAGCTGTAATTATTGTTTCATTAGAGTAGCTTGATTTTTCAGTTCCTTTGTAAGCACTTATTCTATATTTGTAAGTAATACCTACATTAATAAGGTTGTCTGAATATGTATAAGTATTAGGTGCCAAGGTAGTAATTAGCTGATAAGCACCTCCATTAGTTGATTTTTCTAGATAAAAACCATCTTCTGTTGTATTTTTATCAATCCAGTTTAGAACAACAGTATTGTTATTGATAGCAGAAGTAAGGTTTGAAGGAGAGGTTAAAGATTGTAGATCTTTTTCACCTGCTTTTATGGGAGCTCCAGGTTGTGTGTTGTAAGCGTATTCTGTAATTCTATACCCTTCAGAGCCACTAACAGGCTCTACTTTAAAATAGCCATAGCAAGTATTGCCATCTATTTTGTATTCATAGCCAATATATCCTATTTGTCCTCTCCAATCATTATACGACGGATTGATGATGTCTAGCTGGTTGGGATACGCTCCAGGTGCTGTAAAATTAGAAGAACCATTTATTTCAGTTCCTTTTGTTAAACGGCTAATATTTCTTGTGTTTGCATTGCAAATCAATCGCTTTCCATACGTTTCTAATTTGTATTTATCGGTTTCAAATAGCCAAAATCCATACGAAGTATCGTCTCCTTTTTCTGTATTAAAGAAAAGCCATGTTTGATTAGGTGTTGCCATCCAGTTTGGTTGTCCTTTAGCTAAAAATATACCGTAAGGATCTATAAAAACAAATTTAATGTTTAATTTGTCAGATATTAAGTTGTTAGTGCCTCCAGAAAAGGCAGCGGGTAAAAATTGAATACTTGCTAAAATATTATGATTAGTCTGATGGTTTTGTGCAGAGCCTTCCAATGTAAGAGTTGCTTTAGAATTACTATTTATGGTTATGATAGGATTTAAGCCTTGAGGGAAATTGGTTAGTGTATAATGGGTTCCTTGAATAAGTTTTCCAGAGGATAATGAAAAAGTTTTTCCTGCTGTTAGACTTAATTCATTTATTTGAGAGAAAGTACCATTGTTGCTAATGTTTTCTTTGTAAAGACTTAATGGGGCGATAATTGATGCTAGTTGGTTGTCATATACGCCTGTAGCTAATAAATTTGAATTTTGCCAAAGAGTAATTCTTGCTTCGTGTTGCATTGCTGCAATCATTCGGTCAACTTGACCTCTGGTAAACATTTTATAACAACCTCTTGCTCCGTTGTATCCCATGTAGTTTTCGATATTTACTTTGTCTCCATCGCAATTTGTACCAGGGGTGCAGCTCAAGGTGTGTTTAGCATCTTCTTTAGGTGTGTCGTCTACCTGATCTGTTCCCGTACAACCATCTTCAAATGTGTGAATTAAGTTAAAAAAATGACCAAATTCATGGGTAAGGGTAGAAGAAAATTCTTTGTCGGTGTTGCCTAATAGATAAGCGCCATTAAATACTATTCTAGCGGTATTTCTATTGGTCATATTTATATCGGGATACCAAGCCACTCCAGAATTAGTGTAAATATTCTGATTGTATAAATCATTTTGTATATAAACGTTTAGGTATTTTTTATTATCCCAAGCATCTGCTGCAATTTGATCATCATATCCACCTCCATTTCCATACCCATTTTTTGTTGTATGAAAAACAACCCCTAGGGTGTTGCCTCCATTGGGGTCGATTTTAGCTAATCGAAATTGAATGTTTAACGTTGCTCGACGAGGTTGAAAAAAAGGGTCAACGCTATTGAAGTCATCATTAAGCCCATTAAAATCATTATTAACAGCATTTAATGCGTTGACGATTTTTTCGTAGGTAACACTTTTTCCGCTTTGTGTAGTACCATAAATATGAAATACGACAGGGATAATGTAATTAGTGGCCAAAGCGTTGTTTTTTACATTTTTGTTTTTACGTAAATCCTGTACAAACTTTTTTGTAAAGATTTCAAATTCATTTCTGTTTTTTAAAGCATCGGGATTTTTTCTTTGTGTAATTTCGTTTTGTTCTCTTGTTCCGCATTCTAGAAGTTGAGCATATAAGCTCCCACCAATACTTAGTAGGAGGTTAATTAAGATTAATGTTTTTTTCATAATTCTGTTTTTTGGTTTTTTATTTATATATAATGCAATTTATTTCTATTTTATTTCTATTTTTTATGCTTATTTAACAATAAAGAATACTATTCTATCCTGTGTTTTGCTTTTGTATTTCTAAGAGGTAAATAGTATGATTTTTTAGAAAAAGGAGTAGTTTAAAAACAAAAAAGCCATTGCTTTTTTTAGCAATGGCTTTTTAAATAAAGGAGGTGTTATTTTATTTTTCTCGTATATAAATATCAATTGGTACACCTTCAAAGTTCCAGTTGTTTCTGATTTTATTTTCTAAGAAACGTTTGTATGGATCTTTTACATATTGAGGTAAGTTAGCAAAGAACACAAATTGTGGTGATTGTGTTGGTAACTGCATACAGTATTTAATTTTTATGTATTTCCCTTTTAGTGCTGGAGGTGGCATGTGTTCAATGATGTTTAGCATGTACTCATTGAATTTAGAGGTAGGAATGCGTTGTTTTTTGTTTTCGTACACTTGAACAGCAGCTTCTAATGCCTTTAGTAAGCGTTGTTTTGTTAATGCCGAAACAAAAATAATAGGTACATCTGTAAAAGGAGCTATTTCTTCACGAATTTTAGCTTCGTATAATTTTGTGGTCATTGTGTCTTTTTCAACTAAGTCCCACTTGTTAACTAAAATCACAACTCCTTTGCGATTTTTTTCAGCTAACCAAAAAATATTTTGATCTTGTCCTTCAAAACCACGAGTTGCATCTATCATTAAAATACAAACGTCACTATGTTCAATAGCGCGAACAGAGCGCATTACAGAGTAAAATTCTAAATCTTCTTTAACTTTTGATTTACGACGTATGCCTGCTGTATCAACTAGGTTGAATTCAAACCCAAAACGATTATATTTCGTATCAATAGCATCACGAGTAGTACCTGCAATATCCGTTACTACAAAACGATCTTCACCAATTAAAGCATTGATAAATGAAGATTTTCCAGCGTTAGGACGGCCCACTACACAAAAACGCGGTAAAGGATTTTCTTCTTCTAGGACTTCTGGTAGTTCGGGCAGTACTTCTACTAATTTGTCTAGTAATTCTCCTGTTCCACTACCATTCATACCAGCAATAGTGTAATATTCTCCTAAACCTAAAGAGTAGAATTCAACAGCGTCACTCATACGCATTGCATTATCTACCTTGTTAACAGCTACTAAAACAGGTTTGTCAACTTTACGAAGCAAATTAGCTACTTCCATATCCATAGGAGTTACGCCTTCTTCTACGTCTACTACAAAAATGATAGCATCGGCTTCGTCAATGGCTAATTCTACCTGTTTGCGAATTTCTCCTTCAAAAATATCATCAGAACCCTTAATATAACCACCTGTGTCAATTACAGAAAACTCTTTTCCATTCCATTCACTTTTACCATAAATACGATCGCGTGTTACCCCTGCAACAGAATCTACAATAGCTTCACGACGTTGAATTAATCGGTTAAAAAAAGTTGATTTCCCTACATTAGGTCTCCCTACAATGGCTACGATATTATTCATTTTTCAATTTTTCAGTGCGCAAAGGTAAAAAAAACAAACTGGTTACACATTCTTTTTGGTAAAATTATCTTTCCATGGATCTGATTTTTATATATTTGCTCCTCCCACAAAAAGTTTAAATGAGAAAAAGGGTTCTATTATTGCTTGCTATTATTATACTCATGCATGCAGGAGTAGTGAGTTCTATTTTTGAAATTAAACAAAACTTTTTAAAATCAGTGGTGTTAGAAAATTATTCTGAAAATGACTGTTTTACGATAAAATTAACTTTAACAGAATTTCTTAAAAGTAGAATTTCAGATCATGAAATTATAATTAATAAAGAATTTCATGATGTTATTGAAATAAAAACGGATGATCAATTTGTGGTTTTAAAATTAATTAACGACAAAATCGAAAAAAAATACCTCAACAGAACAAAAGATTATAAGGAAAAGACTAATACAGGAGCAAAAAATAAGAACCAAAGGTTAAAAATCAATTTTCTGTACTATCAGGAAAATATAGCGTTTGTTTTACTAAATAATTACTCATATTGTCGGAAAGCAAAATTAAACATGGATGATTTAATGAATTATTTACAAAATAAACAATCAATAGAACCACCTCCACCAGAGTATACTTATTTAATAGGTTGATCGTTTTACCTCAATCTATTTTATTGAAAATAATATATTGATAGACAATAGGATAAAAAAGCGTTTAGCTTTATTTAAATCTTTGTTTATCTCATTTAGTATTTAGCTAAAGTGTTAGCTAAATCTAGTATGATAATTTTTAAAAATAAGTAAAGTATACATGAAAATTAAAAATAAAATAGGAGTAGTTTTATTGGGACTTACTTCAATTCAAGCTATTTCTCAAGAGAATAACAAAAATATAGAAATTAATAAATTAAATGAAGTAGAAATTACAGCTACTTCGCAATCAGATAAGACATTATTAAAACAAGCGGCGTCTATTTCTAAATTAGAAACCAAAGAAATTCAACGTGGTACAGGATTGTTTTTTGATGATGCTGTAAATACAAACATACCAGGAATGTTTATGCAGCGCCGTACTGTATCAGCAGGACAAACGTTTAATATTCGCGGATATGGAAATGGCGTGCGAGGAACTAATGGAACTAATAGTAATTTTGATTCACAAGGAGTAAAAGTGTATTTAAATAATATTCCAGTAACAGATGCTGAAGGAATTACTTTAATGGATGATATTGACTTTAATTCAATTGGAGAAGTTGAGGTTCTAAAAGGACCAGCAGGGTCATTGTATGGATTGGCTATTGCAGGTGCTGTAAATTTAAAAACAATTAAACCAGAGGCAGGAAAAACCTCTATTTCTCAAAATACCATGTTTGGTAGCTATGGTTTAAGACGATTGACCTCTCAAATAGCTGTGGGGAGTGAAAAATCCTCTTTTTTAGTTAATTACGGAAACCAAAAGTATGATGGTTTTATGAATCATACAGCTTCTAAAAAAGATTTTGTAAATATTTTTGCTGATTTTGGCTTAAGTAACAAGCAAAAAATCAATGCGTATGTAGGATATACCAATAGTTATGAGGAAAGAAATGGAGAACTTACAATAGCTCAGTATCAAAATTTAGATTATTCAGGAAATCCAGCTTATATTAAAAATAATGCACATAGTAATGTCATTAGTTTCAGAGCAGGACTGAACCATTTTTATCAAATATATAAAAACCTGAGTAATTCCACTTCTGTTTTTGGTTCAGGAATTAGTAGTAATGTAAGTTCTGCTGGAGGATGGACCGATAAATTACCTGTAAATTATGGTTTTCGTTCTACCTTTGATAGTAAATGGGATTTAGGTAATGAGTTTAAATTGTCAGGTATTACGGGAGTTGAAATGCAAATGCAAAATGCACAAACACTGGCATATCCTATGGGGAATCCTGTAAATGCAGAGGGATATAATACTATAGGGGTTTTAAGAAGTAATTTATACGTTTTGTCAAAAACAAATTCTGTATTTACTGAATGGACTTTTAATATGCCCTATGATTTTGCTCTAACGGCTGGTATTAGTTCAAATTATATGAGAATAGATTCTAATGACAGATTTCCTTATATTTACAACCCTTCAGGAAATCCGCAAGTAACCCAAAATAGTAAACCATTAAACTTTAATGTATCTTATAAAGATATGTATTCTCCAAAAGTAGCTATTAGTAAAGTATTTTATAAATCAGTATCTGTTTATGCTTCTTACAACAAAGCATATAAAGCACCTGTAAGCGGTTATTTATTTATTCCTGAAATCAATCAGGTCAATAGTAATTTACGTCCAGAAATTGGAGAACAATGGGAGGTAGGTACAAAAGGAAAACTTCTAGAAGGACGTTTAGGATTTGAATTGGCCGCTTTTAGAACAAATTTTAAAGATAAAATGTCAACCGTTTCAGTTACAGATCCAGCCAATACAACTAAGTTGTATACTTATATGATTAATGGAGGAAGCCAGCTGCATAAAGGAGTAGAAGGTAATTTAAAATTTGAAATGATAAAAACAACAAATGGTTTTCTAAAATCATTCGCGCCATTTGTAAACGGGACTTATTCTGATTTTACATACCCAGAGTATAAATTTAGTAGAACCACCACTGGGGCTAATATTGCTCAAAATGTTTATGATTTTTCAGGCTTGAGTGTGTTAGGAACCCCTAAATGGGTTGCTAATGCAGGGGTAGATTTTCTAACTAAATTGGGAATCTATGGTAACGTAACGTTTAATCATAGAGGAACTGCTAATTTTGGATACGTTCCTGTAGATAGAACAAATCCAAATTTACAAATCGCAACTGCGGATAAATACAATTTATTACATGCTAAATTAGGTTTAAAAATAAATGTAATCAATCACCTAGATTTAGATGTTTTTTCAGGGGTTAATAATATTACTAATGTACAGTATTACCAAATGGTTTTTGTTAATCAAATGCCTGATGCGTACATTCCTGCACCTTTAAATGCAACCTTTTTTGGAGGTTTAAATGTAAAATATACTTTTTAATATCGTACAGAGGATGTTTAAAAAAGGATTCAACATTTGTTGTTGATTTAAACAAGATAGAAGGGGAATGGCTTTACTTGTGCAATTTTCCCTTCTGTTTTGTGTTATACAGATTTTTTTAGAATTCTCAGAATTTTTATAACGTACTTTTTGTTATAAAAAAATGTTTTTTTAAAAAAATAAACGCGTTTTGTTGGTTTTTAATAATTTTCTTATCTTGGTTGCCCTCTAATCAAATAAACTAAAAATGGAAACTGAAAACACGATTAACCTACGACTGCGATTTTATAAAGACATTGACGAAACAGTTGATGTCGTGAGACAAAAATTTATTGATTATAAAAGTCAAATTTCTTCGGATTATGTAATGAAGATAAGAAGAAATCATATACAATTTACTATAGGAGGCTTAAAACAACGTTATTGGTCACCGTACTTAACGATAGAATTGGAAGAAAAAGAAGGGAGTAATGGACAAGCTACTCATATTCGAGGGTTGTTTGGACCCGCTCAAACCATGTGGACATTTTTTATATTTATGCACTTTATGGTAGCTGGAATTTTTATTGTCTTTATGATGTTTGCTCTTTCTGATTATATGTTAAGAAAAAGTATTACATCTGATTTTATAGTGATGGGATTAATGGTTTTTTGCTGGATATTTCTTTATATTCTAGGGCGTCAAACACGTGAAAACGGATATGGCCAAATGAACGAATTAGAACAAGAGTTCTTAAAAATTATTCAATAAAACTATTGGTTTCTAAAAAAGAACCCCGTTTTTAAGCAAAAGCAATTAAAAACGGGGTTTTATCTAAAGGAATTGTATAAAAAGAGGAGTGTGTTTAATTTTTAAATCAGTCAATTATTTTTGATTATATCCAAAACGTCTTAACTGTTTTTCATTCGAGCGCCAATCTTTATTAACCTTTACGTACAGTTCGATATGTATTTGTTTACCAAAGAATTTTTCTAATTCTTGGCGGGCTTGAATCCCTACTTTTTTAATAGCAGCTCCTTTGTGGCCTATGATAATTCCTTTCTGAGTATCGCGTTCTACCATTATTAAAGTACGAATTCTGATGATCGTATCATCTTCTTTGAATTCTTCCGTTTCAACTTCACAAGCGTAAGGGATTTCTTTATCATAATTTAATAATATTTTTTCGCGGATTGCTTCATTAACAAAAAAACGTTCGGGTTTATCTGTTAAAGCATCTTTAGGATAATACGGTTCTGATTGAGGAAGTAATTCTATAATTCGATCAAAAACAGCTTGTATGTTAAAATTTTCTAAAGCAGAAATAGGGAAAATTTCCGCATTAGGTACTTTCTCCTTCCATATAGTTACTTGTTCTTCCAGTTGTTCTTGATTGGATTTATCAATTTTGTTTAAAAGAAGAAGGACTGGTATTTTAGAGTGAATAATTTTATTAAAAAAAGCTTCGTCTTTTAAGCTTTTTTCACCTATTTCCACCATATAAATCAAGATGTCAGCATCTTCAAATGCCGATTTCACAAAATCCATCATAGAATTTTGTAATTCATAAGCAGGCTTTATAATTCCGGGTGTATCCGAAAACAATATTTGAAAATTATCACCATTTACAATACCCAAAATTCGATGACGAGTTGTTTGTGCTTTACTTGTAATGATGGATAAGCGTTCTCCTACTAAAGCATTCATTAGAGTTGATTTTCCAACATTGGGATTTCCTATAATATTAACGTATCCTGCTTTGTGCGACATAATGTACTTTTTTTGCAAAGGTAGGAAATAAAACCCGATAGCTTCATATTCTATGAATAGAAAGGGGATGTAGATGATAAAAATCAATAAAAAATTAAATTAAATAAATTACATTCGCTATATGAAAGATATAGAAACAAGAGAAGACATATTATTTATAATGAAGGAGTTTTATAATAAACTCTTGGCTGATGGTAACATTAATTTCTTTTTTAAAAAGACAACTCATGTTGATCAACATTTAGATGAGCATTTAGATGTTTTATGTACTTTTTGGGAACAAGCCTTGTTCTTAAAAGGAGGTTATGCTAATAATATGTTTCAAATACATAAAGATATTCATGATAAAGAACCCTTTTTAAAGGAACATTATGATATTTGGTTGGATTATTTATACGATAGTATTGACCCTTATTTTGAAGGTAAAGTTGCAGAACAGATGAAGAAAATGGCGGTAAACATGGCCACCGTTTTAAAAATAAAATTAGTTTAATCTAATGTTTTATAAAGGACATTATTATTTCAAAGGTAATTAATAAGATAATGATCCACTCTAAACGAGAACTTTCTTTTACATTTAAAACTTCGGTAAATATTTTTAGATTGTTTTCAACGATAGAAAGACGGTAATCGACGTCTTTAAAACGGGGTAAAATTTCAAAATTGGATTTCATTTTTTTGTTCAAAGCATCTAGTTTTTCGTTTTCCCATACGGAGTTAGGATCGTCTAGTATATATAAGTTATCTACAATACTGTTTTTTACGTTTAGTACTTGACCTATGTATTTTAAAAGATTCTTTTTAGAAATATTAATATTTCCAGTATTTTCTAGTTGGAGAATGAATTCTTTAGTAGAAGAAACCAATTTGCCTGTAAGGATCTCATAATATTCTAATGCTACTGATTGCGCCACATTCAGCATAATTATTCGTATAGCTGAACTGTCTAATTCAGGTAAGAGAACTTCATTGTTTTTAACTTCAAAATTTATATTTTCTTCCTTTATTATAATAAAATACCTCTCTTTTAAAAGCATATCTATTGGCGATTCCTGATGTCTTTTTATTTTTTGTAACCATTCGGTTTCTTCTTCAGGGCTAAAATTGGCAAAAACAACCACACCGTAATCTAATAAATAAATAAATTTATTTTGTTCTATTTGCTTAAAAAACTCTGAGCCAGAAAAACTATAATTAGCTCCCTCTAACTCATCTTTGAAATCTTTAATATTAATAATTTCGGCTAACTGAATTGCGGAGATTTTTATTTTCATGAGATTTTGTTTCTTACAAATTTACACACAAAATTATTCTTTATAAAGTATATTTGTGTAAAGGTTTTGTAAATCAGTACAATAAACTGTTTTTTTATTGAGTGTAAAGGATTTTTATAATTTGTTATTAGGATTTATCGAACCAATAGATTATTCTCTTTTACCGCATTAATGATTTCGGTAAAACCTCCTTTATAGGAACAATTTTAAAAATTCCATTGGCTACAGCAAAAACAATAAGTCCCACAAAAGGTTTGTAGCATAAATTAATAAATTTATAGGGAGTATTAGGTAAGAAGCGACCAATAATGAGGACGATGATTAATACGAAAAACAAATGTAAAAATTTCCAACTAAAAGGATGTACACCAAATTTTTTATAATTGAAATAAATTTTTATTAGATTGTAGGTAGTCAGAGAAATAGCAGTAGCAATAGAAACACCAATAATACCTAATTTAAACCAAAATAAAAAAATAAGATTAGAGATTATAGTCAACAAGGCCAACGCAACGGTTGTGGTATTATTAAATTTATAATATTTAGAATTTGTAATAATATAACCATTAAAACCTGTAGCTAAATCAAATAACAAAGCAAATCCCATGATATATAATACGGGTAAGCCTTTGGCTAATTTATCTCCATTTTTCATCAAAGCAAATAAATCTTCAATTCCAACGGCTACTAAACCAAATAATACGATGCCAATTACAAATAAATACAAGGACGTTTTATGATGTAAGGTTTTTAACTCTTGTAGTTTGTTTTCGGCTATATACTGTGCAATAATAGGAGCTGAAATAGTATAAACACCTAAGGCAGGAACAGTGATCATTCGAACCAAATTAAGAGAAGTATTGTAGATAGAAACCTCTTGAAAGGTTAACATTTCGCCAATCATATAGGTGTCAATGTTCAGTGCAATTACAGAGCCCATACTTCCTAAAAATGTATAAAAGGAATAAATAAAAAGGGCCTTCCCAAATTGATCCTTTTTTAAAAAAGTAAAATCCATTTTTTGGGTCAGTTTTTCTAGGCGATTAAGATAAACGATCATACCTAAAAAAGCGATTACAAAAAAGCCAACAAAGATCCATAAGGCCTTGCTTTCTTGTAATTTATCCCAAATCAATAACGTAAAGGCCGTTACCATTCCCAATTTAGGAAATAGATTTTCAAAAATATTAGGGATAACAATTCGTTTCTTTATAGAAATGTATTTAGATGTTAATTGTATTAATGAAAGGAGTAATGCTATTGAAAGGATATAAGGAGAATAAATGTAAAAATCAGTTGATTGGAGGGATGGAAAGAGTATTATTGTGAATCCTAATAATATGAATCCTAATGAAAAATTACTAATAATAAAAACAATAGAAAATTTGAATAAGTTTTGTTGCGTATTGTTTTGTGACATTTGTGGAAAAAATCGCACATTAGCGTGCATGATTCCCAAGGCTACCAAAGGTAAAATTAATAAAGCAGTTTGATACACAAACTGTAGTTTACCCGAAAAATCTAAATCATACGGATATAAAAATACGGTAGAAAATATACCTACTACAGTACTTAAGTATCCTATGATACTGTATTTTATACTCTGTCTTGCTACAACACTCATTTAACTACTTATTTTATAAATTTCCATAGACTTATAGGACATTTAACCAAGTACCCAAAGTTTATACAAGTTGTCTAATTGGGGGGTAACCTGCTTTTACGTTCTTGATGCTAATTGTTTTTTAATTATGCCGTTGCTTATGACTTTTAAATTATTTAGGAATGAAAATAAAATTATTTATATAGCGATTAAAATCATTTAAATATTCATCTTTTTGAAAGTCAGGTAATAAAGAAATGGTAAAAGGTTGTAAAATCAATGATTTTCGATTGAAATAAAAAACTTCATAACCAAAACTGTTTATGAAATCAAAAATTTCTTGGATAGGATAGTGCGCATGACGTAACTCAATTTCAATAATAAATGTTGGGCGTAATTTTTCTAGAATATTTTTACTGCCTTTAACGGTGTCAAATTCATGTCCTTCGACATCAATTTTTACTACATCTAACTTTTCTATTTTATTTTGAGAAACCCAATCATCCAACGTTATTGTTTTGATTTCAATTTTTTCTACTTCATCTCCCATGTTTTCTAAAGAAGCACGTGTGTCCTGTAAGCCATTTTCTTTTTTAGGAATATGTAATATAGAAGTACCTGTTGTAGAAGAAGCAGCTAAGGGGAATAGTTTAATTTTAGGAAATAAAGGCTGAATATAATCGACTAATGATTCATTTGGTTCAAAACCAAAAATTTTACCCGTTTTGATCTTCTTCTCAGCTTGAT
The DNA here is from genome assembly GCF_014844295.1 of Flavobacterium columnare. Taxonomy (NCBI): domain Bacteria; kingdom Pseudomonadati; phylum Bacteroidota; class Flavobacteriia; order Flavobacteriales; family Flavobacteriaceae; genus Flavobacterium; species Flavobacterium columnare. The sequence continues at coordinate 606,784 of NZ_CP054494.1, read as the reverse complement.
ATAAATAAATTCCTTTATTGGTTCCTATATCTACAAAAACCGAGTTTTCTTGTAAAAGCTGATGGATCAATAATAATTCCGGTTCACATTTATAGTTTCCAGTACTTAAAGAGGCAAGGGTTTTGTAATATCTTTTCTTGTATAAAGAAGGCCAATATTTATAGGCTAATTGTATTAAAAATTTCATATTTTGTTTAGAGTATTTAAGGCCTTTAACAAATTTTATATTTCTCTGTTTTTTTAAAATTTTCTTTTTAAAACGAGTTTTATTTTTTCAAAGGTAACTTTTTCTGTAAAAGTGTACAAATAGCGTATTTTCATAGACAAAGTGGCTATTTTGGATTTACCCCAGATTACGCATTAGAAATTTATTACAGATAAAAAAGGACTTTGAATTTATAAAAGTACTTCATTTTTTGCCCCTCAATAGAGTAAAACGACAACTGCGGTAAAAAAAATCGGTGTCTTTTTGCTCTCTTTGCCCTTTTTATTACAAAGTTTAAGCATAATCTGGGTTTAAAAATTTTTAGAATTTAAAAAAATTAAGCTATTATATTTGACTTTCTTTCGCCTATTTGTTGTCTCCACATCGCATAATAGAGTCCTTTGCTTTCCACTAATTCCTCGTGTTTTCCTTTTTCAATTATTTTTCCTTTTTCAAGAACAAAAATTTTATCAGCGTGCATAATTGTAGATAAGCGATGGGCAATTAGAACCGTTATACGGTTGTTGTTAGATATAGACTTGATGGTTTCATTAATAGCCTCTTCTGTAATGGAATCTAAGGCAGACGTTGCTTCATCAAAAATCAGAAGGTTTGGATTGCGTAAAATAGCCCGAGCGATCGATAAACGTTGTTTTTCACCCCCTGACACCTTAATTCCTCCTTCGCCAATAGTTGTATTTATACCCTTTTCTGCTCGGGTTAAAAGATTTTGACAACTAGCTTGTTCTAGGGCGTTTAACAAGTCATTGTCAGTGGCATCGGGTTTGACGAAAAGTAAATTTTCTTTAATAGTTCCTGAAAAAAGCTGCGCATCTTGTGTTACAAATCCTAATTGTTTTCTAATTTCTAGTAATTCTACTTCGGTTTCGTTTATATCGTTATAGGCAATAGTTCCTTCGTTGGGTTTGTAAAGCCCTACAAGGAGTTTTACCAATGTTGTTTTACCTGATCCTGAAGGACCTACGAATGCAACGGTTTCACCTTTTTTTATTTCAAAAGAAATGTTTTCAACCGCTTTAAAATGAGCTGATTGGTGTTTGAAACTTACCTGATTGAACGTTAATTTTTCTATTGTTCCAATATTTTTTGGAGAACTAGGTTTGTATTCAGATTCTTGGTCTAATAATCTTTTAAAATTATCTAAAGAAACTTTTGTTTCATTTTTCACAATGATAAACTGACTCATTTCTTGTAAAGGATTAAAAATAAAAAAAGTAAAAAAAGTCATCGTTAATAAATCGCCAACCACTATTTTTCCTTGAAAAACAAAATAATAAAGAGTAAAAACAACTAGGGTTCGCATAAAATGAACAGTTGTTCCTTGTATAAAACTCAAACTACGGATATAACGTATTTTTTGGAGTTCAAGTCCCAAGATTCTAAGAGTATTCTGATTCAGGCGAGCTTCCTCTTGTTGCGTCAATCCAAGGCTTTTTACTAATTCTATGTTTCGTAAACTTTCAGTAGTTGATCCCGCCAGGGCATTGGTTTGGGTTACAATATTTCTTGATACAGCTTTTATTTTTTTACCTAAAATAGAACTAACAAAACCAATGATGGGAGCCGTAATAATAAATATGATTGAAATTTTTATATCAATACGAGCTATGTATAAAAAAACAAAAATAAAACCCACAATCGTTTGGAAAATCAAAGAAATAGACAGGTTAATTAGCTTTTCGGAATCAATTCGAACTTTTTGCAATTTATTAAGAGTTTCACCACTGCGTTGGTCTTCAAATTGGGCATAAGGTAAATCCAATGATTTTTTAATCCCATCGGTATACATTTCAGCTCCTGTACGTTGAATAACAATACTGGTAAAATAATCTTGAAAGTTTTTAGTAATCCGAGAAATCATAGCCATTACGATGGATAGTCCTAGCCAAAAACCAACCGCTTTTATAAATGCCCAGTGATTTCCTTTATACTTTTCTATGCCTACACCGCAATCTTGCATGATTTTACCTGTAATGATCGAGTCGCTTAGACTAAAACAAATATTCATACCTGCCATTAATAAAGCAATCGCTAAAAGTTTATAATGTTTTTTTAAATATTGAAATAAAATATCCATTTCTATAGAATTGTTGTTTAGAGGATTGCTAAAATATTTGTAGTTTTGAACATGATTTTTTCCTTGAAAATACCAATTAACAAAACCAATCAAGCAATAAATTATCAATCCGATTTATTGTTATTAGGTTCTTGTTTTTCAGAAAACATAGGCAACAAATTTAGCTATTTTAAATTTAAGACCACAGTAAATCCCTTTGGGATAATTTTTAACCCTATTTCAATCGAAACGTTAATTAAAAGAGTCGTAGAAAAAAAATATTTTACGGAAGATGATATTTTTTATCATAATGATTTATGGCATTGTTTTGAAATACATTCAGAACTCTCAAATCCAGATAAAGAATCTTTTTTAAAAATACTTAATACTTTAATTGAATCTATAAATATACAAATTAGAACCTTAACCCATTGTGTAGTTACCTTAGGTACTTCGTGGATTTATAGAGCTAATAGAACAGGCGAAGTGGTTGCTAATTGTCATAAGATACCACAAAAAGAGTTTGTTAAGGAGTTGCTTTCTGTAGAGGATATTCAGCAAAGTTTAACCAATATGATTTCATTAGTAAAATCGTTAAATCCAAACATAAAATTTATTTTCACTATTTCTCCAGTACGACATATAAAAGATGGTTTTTTTGAAAACAATGTAAGTAAAGGGAATTTATTTTCAGCACTTCATAAATTGCTTTCTCTTACGAAATCAGAAGAAGCCTATTTTCCTAGTTATGAGATTATGATGGATGAATTGCGTGATTACAGGTTTTATGAGAAGGATATGTTGCACCCTAGTATTCTTGCTGTGGATTATATTTGGGAACGATTTTCAGAAGCCTATTTTAATGCAGAAACGAAATCTTTGATGATTGAAATAGAGGGAATTCAAAAAAGTCTTGCACATCGTCCTTTTAATTCTAATACAGAAAGCCATCAAATTTTTTTAGAAAAACTGAAAATTAAAACACAGATATTAATACAAAAACTCCCCCATTTATCCTTTTAATTATGATTCAACTGTATAAAAAACTGTTTTTTGGATTGCTATTTTTAGTACTAACTTTTTTTGCATACCAATATTTTACAGATAAAGAAAATACTACAATGGAATACAATTCTAATCTAATTCAAGAACAGATTAAAAATGTAGGGAAATTAGTTGTAACGGAAGGTCATTATTCGCAAATTTTAACTTTTAAAGATGAGGATCGTTATTTAGGAGGATTAATTTCATTTGATAAAAAGGCTTTGGTGGTTGTGAATTCGGATGTAACTGTGGCTTATGACTTGCGTCAAATGAAATATGAAATTAACGAAAAGGCGAAAGTCATACGAATTATTTCTATACCAAAAGAAGAAATAAAAATCAGTCCTGATATCCAGTATTATGATATTGAACAAAGTAAATTTAATGAATTTACAGGAGCAGATTTTAATGCAATTACTAAAAAAGTTAAAATAGATTTAACTAAAAAAATTCAGAAATCTACTTTAAAGTCCAATGCTCAAAATCGTTTAATAAGTGAGCTATCTAAGATATTATTAGTGACTCACTCTATAGGGTGGAAAGTAGAATATAATGGAGGAGAGGTAAAAACAGAAGCTGATTTTAAACTTTGATGAAGGATTGCTCGTATGGTTAGGTTTTATGTTGTAGATTCTAACGTTATTAAAATATTAATAGATTTCTGATAAATAAGCTAAAAAAATAAAGAATATATAAAAAAGAGGTGTTATAAATAGTGTTTTTATGTTGATTTCAAGAAATACAACTTCTTTAGATTTATTCCTTTTTTATCTGTGATACATCTATTTTGTATGTTATCTACATTCGATTCTAATGCGTAATTTTGGGATTGACAATAAAAAAGCAGTGCATTTTGCACTGCCTTTTTTATTTATAACCAATTGAATTGGAATGGTTTTTAGAAAGTTTATGTCTAAAAATAGCGAACACTTGTTCTAAATAACTACCTAAAATATAGTGAATTATGTAATATTTTTTCTGAAATCTTTAGAAAGTTCAAATGGATGTAATATAAAAAATTGAGCTTATTTCATACTATTTTATATAGGTGAGCTGTATTTTTAGGGTACTATTTAATCATTCATAGATATTAAAAATTCTTCATTATTTCGGGTCTTTTTAAAGCGATCATTAATAAATTCCATTGCTTCTACAGAGTTCATGTCTGCTAAGTATTTACGCATGATCCACATACGCTGAATGGTTTTTTCGTCTAATAAAAGGTCGTCACGACGTGTACTAGATGAGGTAAGATCTACAGAAGGGAAAATACGACGATTGGCTATTTTACGATCTAATTGAAGCTCCATGTTACCAGTACCTTTAAACTCTTCAAAGATTACTTCGTCCATTTTAGAGCCCGTTTCTGTTAAAGCAGTTGCAATAATGCTTAATGATCCACCGTTTTCTACATTACGAGCAGCACCAAAGAAGCGTTTAGGTTTTTGTAAGGCATTAGCGTCAACACCTCCACTTAATACTTTACCAGAAGCTGGTTGTACCGTATTGTATGCGCGTGCTAGGCGTGTAATGGAGTCTAGTAAAATAACTACATCATGACCACATTCAACTAAGCGTTTTGCTTTTTCAAGTACAATATTGGCAATCTTAACGTGTTCTTGTGGTTCGCGATCAAATGTAGAAGCAACCACTTCAGCGCGCACGCTACGTTGCATATCTGTAACTTCCTCAGGACGTTCGTCTATTAGTAATACAATCATGTATACTTCTGGATGATTTGCAGCAATTGCATTGGCTATGTCTTTTAGTAACATAGTTTTACCTGTTTTGGGTTGTGCTACAATCATACCACGCTGTCCTTTGCCAATAGGAGAAAATAAATCTATAATACGAGTAGATATAGAACTGCCTTTTTCGGCTAGTTTGAATTTTTCGGTAGGAAAAACAGGGGTTAAATGATCAAATGAAACGCGATCTCGAACGACTTGTGGGTTATGACCATTGATTTTTAGAACTTTGACTAAAGGGAAATATTTTTCTCCTTCTTTTGGTGGGCGAACGACCCCTTTTACTGTGTCTCCTGTTTTTAATCCAAATAACCTAATTTGAGAAGTTGATAAATAAATGTCGTCAGGAGAGGCTAAATAGTTATAGTCGGAAGAACGTAGGAAGCCATATCCATCAGGCATCATTTCTAGCACTCCTTCGCTTTCTATAATTCCTTCAAACTCATAATCAGGTTCTCTGAAATTAGTTGTTTTCTTGTATTTAGGATTTTGGTTGTTCTGACTGTGTTTGCTTTTGTTTAACTCAGTAGACTGTGTTTGCTCTGTTTCGGTATTAGAATCGTTGGGTTGTTCGGATGTTGTTTCTATTACCTCAATTGTTCTTTCTGTTTGGTCTTTTTGCGGATCTATTATTACGTTTACTTCTTCTGTTGAAAAAGATTGGGTAATGTTTTCCTCTGTTTCAGATGTTTTCTTTTTATCTTTAGAAAAGGACTGGTTTTTTGGCTTTTTCAGAAAAGCCTCTTTCTTTTGTTCAGTAACTTCTTCTGAATGAGTACTTGTTTTTTTATTAGTTACTTTTTTAGAAGTTTTTTTATCTTCTAATTCTTCAGTAAAAAGAGTCGTTTCTTGAATTGCATCGACTTTTTCAGGTTCTGATACTTCTTTTTTGTCTTTAACCATACGGGTTCGTTTAGGTTTTGAAGTGTCTTCAGAAGTACTATTGGCTTCTGGAGTTAATTTTTCAGGGTTTGAAGCTTGAAAATCAAGTATTTGATAAATTAAATCATCCTTTTTAAGGGTTTTAAAATTCTTGATTTTTGCTGCTTTTGCAATTTCTTGCAATTCATTTAGCTTCATTTCTTTTAATACAGAAATATCAAACATAAAGTATAGTTAGCTTAAAAAAATGGGGTTTAAAAATTGATTTTTTGAAACTTATGTTCCGAAGTATGAAGTGCTTACGGATTGTTCTTGCAATAATACAAAATTTTATTAAGGAAACAATAGTTTTTTTAAAAAAGAAAATATATTTTTGTATCAAGATACTAAAAAAGATGATTCAAAGAATTCAAAGTGTGTATTTACTTTTGGCTTTTGTTATAATGGCCGTTTTGCCCTTTGTGTTTCCTCTTTGGAGAGAGGGGAGTAAAGATGTGTATTTTATGACAAATATTACATATACTATATTTTTTGGTCTGAGTACATCCTTATCTTTGATGAGTGTATTGTCGTTTAAGAAAAGACAAACTCAATTTGTATTGAACAGATTGAATATGATATTAAACTTAATTTTACTAGGATTATTTGTGTATCGTACACTAAATTTATCTGGAGGAGCTCAGGCTCCTGTGAAGGGTATTGGGATGTTTCTTCCTGTAATTACTATCTTGTTGTTAGTTTTAGCTAACAAAGCCATTAAAAAGGATGAAGATCTTGTAAAATCTGTGGATCGATTACGATAAACCTATCATCTTAGTTTATTAGTGCGACTAGTCCCAGAGGTAACTCTGGGATTTTTTTTGTTTATAACTGGTCCCGTCTGAATATAATTATTATAGATTTTGATTGGAAGTTAATCGTTAAAAAGGCTATCTAATTTAGACAGCCTTCATTTTAAAAAAAAACTAATAATGTGGTATCTTGATATGAAGAAAATTATAGCTTATTTTGTAAACTATCCCAACTCCCGCCGTTTATACACTCAATATTGTGTTGTTTAAGTATAGAAACTGCTTGACTGCTACGCATACCACTACGGCAACAGGCAATTACAGGCTTGTTTAACTTTTTGATGTTTTCTGCTTGTTGTTTAATGGTGTCAAGAGGAATGTTTTTTGATCCCGAGATATGTCCAGAAGCATATTCATTAGCTGTTCTTACATCTACAATGACAGCTCCTTTATTGATAAAGTTCTGTAAATCATTCTTTTTGTCGAAACCTAGAAACCTAAAAAAGCCCATACCTTTTGATTTTTCATCAAATGTATGGGCTCTTAAATTATTTTTGTGTGACAAAAGTTACATTATGTGAAAACTTTTTTAAAAATCAAGTCCAAACCGTTTTGTATAAGTTTTTTTGTTTCTGGTCTTTTAATTTTAACATTTTCTAGATAATTCAGTATTTTGTTTGCTAAATCATCATTGTTTTCCTTATGTGCTATTTCTATAATTTCTATAGCTAGTAACCAATCGTTTGGGTGGTTATTTGTTAATATATCAAAAATTTGGTTTAGCGTTATGTTAGCTTTTTTCTCTTCTCGAATATTTCGAACATTTAAATATAATTGTTCTAATTCCTCTCGTTCAGCTGATTTTTGTTGTTTGATAGTTTTAGTTGAAGGTACATGGCTAATCATATCAAAACTATTTGCATCTGCTGGTCCAGAAAATGCAGAAATAATTTCTTTTCCTACAGCCATATCATAAATTCCCCATTCAGGCTGGAATAATACTTGCTGCCCGTATGTAACAGTACAGTTTTTGAATTTAATAATTAATATTTTTCCTTGTATATTGCGTGTGCCTGTAATGATTTCACCTGTAACTTTAATATCTTCTTCAAACTCTAGTGTAATTTGTTTTCCTTCATAAATATCATAAGCACGTAAGTCGCGAGGACTCATGTCTTCAATAGCAAGGTTAATTCCTTTTAGTTTTCCTATAGGTGAGCCAAAACCTTCAGCGTGGTATTGGGTTCCGTGACCTACTAATTCCTTTTCGCGATAAGATAAGGCTGTTTTTCCTGTTGATTGAATGTAAACAGGTTTGTTTTCATTTTCTATTACGTTGGTAAATACACCCGAAATTTGCAAACCAGTGCTTAATTCAATAGTTCCTAAAGCTTTTGAGTTTATCAGTTTTTGTATGCTTGATAAGCCTCCTGTTCGTAATGCCATTTTGTTTGCAAACTCTTCTAAAACTAAACTTAAATGGGCAAAATCAGGGGTTACATACAACTGTGGTTGAGGTTTTGTAATGTCAAAACTCTGATTGGCAGCACTTAGGTTATAAGGGATTTTTTTTACATTATCAGTCATGCACCATTCGCTTTCTCCTATTGAGGAAAGTAATCCTGCTCCGTATATTTTAGGGGTTTCGATAGTTCCTATTAAGCCATATTCAACAGTCCACCAATGTAAGTTTCTTATTTGAGCCATTTCAGAAGGTTCTCCCATATTGTTTTGAAGGAAGTAAACTTGTTCTTCTGCTTTTTTTATTTCTTCTTCAGGCGTGTTTTCGGCTTCTTTCAGAATAGAAAGCAAACGAATGGCTTCGTATAGTTCGTAATCTCTTGCAGAAGAGATGGCTTTACAACCAATTTCTCCAAAGCGTCTTAAATATTCCGCATATTCTGGATTTGCAATGATAGGGGCATGACCTGCTCCTTCGTGAATAATATCAGGGGCTGGGGTGTATTCTATATGTTCTAATTGGCGAATATCGCAAGCAATTACTAATACATTATATGCTTGAAATTCCATAAAGGCACTAGGAGGTATGAAACCGTCTACAGCTACTGCAGCCCATCCAATTTCTTTTAGAATACGATTCATTCCGTACATATTAGGAATGTTATTTGTATCTATACCTGTTTGTTGAAGCCCCTTTAGATAAGAATCATGTGCAACTTTTGAAAGATAATCTACATTTTTACGCATTACATAACGCCAAACCGCTTGATTAATAGGAGTGTAGTCCTCGTAATTTTGTGGGATGATAAATTGCTTTAAATGTTGAGGTAATCGGTCGATTAAGGGATTGCTTTCAAAATGGATTTCCATATCTTAATTACTTGTTTGAGCAAAAATAAGCCTTTTTATAACGAATTTAAAATTTAAAATAATGATAGTGCTATAATAGCGGTTGATGATTGGCTTTTTTAAAATATTCAATTTTATATTGAAATAATTCAGACATTTTACCAGCTCTCCATTTTGCTTCGTTTGCTTTTTCGCCTGTAAATAATTGATCTATAGTGTTTTTGAATAGTTCCATCCAACGGTCAAAATGTATTTTTTCTAAGGGCATTTTAGCATGAGGAGGAAAAGGAGCACCTGAATAGGAATGTACTTCTAGTAACAGGGTTTCCCAAAAGTTATACATTTTGTTTAAATGAGGAGTCCAATCTTTTATAACACCGTTAAAAATAGGACCTATTAGAACGTCAATTTTTACTTTGTCGTAGAAAGTATTCACTAATAATTCTATGTCGGATCGGTTTTGGATGTCTTTCATTTTTAGCAATGCAACTGGAGTAAAAATATTTTATTGATATTTCAACCCAGATTGTGTATTAGAAATTTATTACAGATGGGTAAAGGAAATCTGTGTCTGTTTTATTTTCATCGAAAAAGTCTAACGCATAATCTGGGGTTAAAAAAGGATAAAGTTCGTCTTAATAATGAGAGGGCTAAAAGGTTGTATCTTGTTATTTCAACCAAAGGGAGAAATCACATAGTCTTGATAATGTGGCTTCTCCCGTTGTCGAAGGGATAAACTAGACGTTAACCTACTGTTTTTTACACCCTGACTTAGTTTTTTATTTGAGGGGGATATTTCTCAAGTATTTTGGAAACAAATTCTTTAATGCGGACATCCTTTTTATTTACATCGTCTGTTAAATATCCAGAGCCTTTTCCTTGCCAGATTAATTCTTGGGTTTTAGCGTCTATAATATCAATAATTAGTGTGCCTTCTATAGAGGTAATAGGCATTGAATAGTTAAAACCAGCCCCCCACCAAGGATTATTCCATCCCATATTCCATCCCCAATTATTGTAGTAGTCTACACGTTCTTTTTCTTTTGTGAAAAAGCTGATGAGTATATCTGCATTTTCAGATTTTGTAAAACCTTTGGAAATTAAAACTTCATCTAAAGCATAGAGTATTCTTTTTTTATCTAAATCTGATATCTCAGCTTTGTCAATTCCGCTTTTGAGATAGGCAAAAGTTTTGTACTGATCAAAGTGAGCTCTTTTATCATAGTCCGTATTTACATACACAGAACTGCATGCTGTAAGCATGAAAAAACCGATTAGCATTAGCAATTTTATCGTTTTCATCGTATTGAAAATTTTAAGAGACTGTTATAAAATTACAACAAAAAACATACCAAAGCAAATATTTAATTTTATAAGAGGGTTTCGTCAACTAAGTTAGGTAAGGTTACTTTTAATAAAGGTTCTTGTTCCATTGCTCTTTTGATAGCAAAAATAGCCCCTTCATTTCTTGCCCAACTTCTTCTTGAAATACCATTATTAACATCCCAGAAGAGCATAGATTTTAGTCTTCTTTCACTATCGTTTGAACCGTCTAATAACATACCAAAACCACCATTAATTACTTCTCCCCAGCCTACGCCCCCTCCGTTGTGTATAGAAACCCAAGTGGCGCCACGGAAGCTGTCGCCTATGACGTTATGAATTGCCATATCGGCTGTAAATCGAGAACCATCGTAAATATTAGATGTTTCACGATATGGGGAATCGGTACCAGAAACATCATGATGATCACGCCCTAAAACGACAGGGCCGATTTCTCCTTTGCGAATGGCATTGTTGAATGCTTGTGCAATTTTAGTGCGTCCTTCAGCATCAGCATATAAAATACGTGCTTGTGATCCTACAACTAATTTGTTTTGTTGTGCGCCTTTAATCCATTGGATATTATCCGCCATTTGTTGTTGGATTTCTTCTGGTGAATTTTGCATCATTTCTTCCAGAACTTGGCAAGCTATGTTGTCTGTTTTTTGTAAGTCTTCGGGTTTTCCAGATGTACAAACCCAACGGAAAGGACCAAACCCGTAATCAAAACACATAGGTCCCATAATATCTTGAACATAGGAAGGGTATTTAAACTCTCTGCCCAAAGTTGGGTTTTCAGCCATAACATCAGCACCTGCGCGTGAGGCTTCTAGAAGGAACGCATTTCCATAATCAAAGAAGTAGGTTCCTTTTGCGGTGTGTTTGTTTATAGCTTCTGCGTGACGACGTAATGTTTTTTGAACTTCTATTTTAAACTGTTCAGGGTTGTTAGCCATCATTTCGTTAGCTTCTTCAAATGAGATGCCTACTGGATAATAACCACCTGCCCAAGGATTGTGTAGGGATGTTTGATCTGAACCTAGATCAATATGTAGGTTTTCTTCATCAAAACGTTCCCATACATCTACCACGTTCCCTAAGTAAGCCAATGAAACGACTTCTTTAGCTTCCAATGCTTTTTTAACACGATTAATTAAGTTATTGATGTCTTCATATATTTCATGAATCCACCCTTGTTCGTGACGTATTTTAGTTATTTTAGGATTTACTTCAGCACAAACAGTTACACATCCTGCAATTGTTCCTGCTTTTGGTTGAGCACCACTCATTCCTCCCAATCCAGACGTAACAAATAAACCTCCATTTGGGTTTTTATTGATTTTTCTAAATCCATTCAAAACGGTAATCGTTGTTCCGTGTACAATTCCTTGGGGCCCAATATACATATAGCTTCCTGCTGTCATCTGACCGTACTGAGTGACTCCTAAAGCATTAAAACGCTCCCAATCATCGGATTTGGAATAATTAGGAATCATCATGCCGTTTGTAACGACTACTCTTGGAGCGTCTTTATGAGAAGGGAATAACCCCATAGGATGTCCTGAATACATAACAAGTGTTTGCTCGTCCGTCATTTCAGCTAAATATTTCATGGTTAGTCTATACTGAGCCCAGTTACTAAAAACACCGCCATTACCACCGTAAGTGATTAATTCATGCGGGTGTTGTGCTACAGCATAGTCTAAATTATTTTGAATCATAAGCATGATGGCTTTTGCCTGTAGGCTTTTGCCTGGATAATCAGTAATAGGTCTAGCTTTCATTTCATAATCAGGGCGTAGACGATACATATAAATACGTCCGTATTTTTCTAATTCTTCTTTAAATTCAGGAATTAGGTCAGTATGCTGATGGGGCTGAAAATAGCGAAGAGCATTTTTTAAAGCTAATTTTTTCTCTTCCTCAGTTAATATTTCTTTGCGCTTTGGAGCGTGATTAATTTGTGATTCGTACGTTTTTGCTTGTGGTAAAACGGCAGGAATTCCTTCTACTATTTGTTCTTGAAATGTCATTTGGTTTAGCTTTAAGATTTATGCTAATGCGTGATAAGCAGTATATATTGTGTGTTTTTAAGTTTTAGAATAATTGTGGATATTAATTGGTTTTCTTAATAATTCCAGTTTTTTTATCAAATCCGTAAGGACAGTGACGGCATCCGCTTTTACAACAATAGCCTCGTTTTAAATGGTATTTTTCCGTAAAACATTTATATCCTTGTGGAGTGTAATAAAAATCTTCTCCTTCTTTTAAATTATTTGGATTTAAATCATTGTTCATGTGCGCAAATTTATCAAATTTGTATATATGTTTTTTATAGTATCTAAATATTTAACACCTAGAAGATTTCGTGGGATTACTTTTTTTCCATTTGTTTTTATGAGGAAAGAAGAAGATGGGAAAGATGTATGTTTTATAAATCATGAAAGAATTCATCTTTGTCAGCAAAAAGAAATGTTGGTTTTGTTGTTTTTTATTTGGTACGGATTAGAATATTTGTTTCGGTTAGTGCAATTTAGAGACAAGCAACAAGCGTATTATAATATATCATTTGAAAGAGAGGCTTATAGAAAAGAGAAAGACCTCGACTATTTAAGGAAGAGGTCTTTTTGGGCATTCTTGAGATATATTTAGTAAATTACTTTTTTGGTTATTAATACTCCGTTTTCAAGTATTATTTTTACGAGTATCATATTTTGAGTATTTTTTAAATTAAGTAAAGATTCTTTTTGGTTGATATCTTTTGCTTGAAACAAAGTTTTACCTAAAAGATCATAAACTTCAACGTTTTTTATGTTGTATAATTCTGATTTGATTTGTAATTCATTAGTTCCATAAACAACGACACTGTTATTATACTCTTCATTGTTGTTGGATAATGTTTCATTGGTGTATTTAATGATAAAACGTCCTTTGAATACTCCTTTTTCGCTAATGAATGAATAAGGGCTAATGGTTAAATCATGAACTGTATTTGTTAACAAATCTTCTAGATATATTTTTTGATTAGTAGATTTGAATAGACCGTCTACTTCTGATATAGCAAACTTATAGGAGCCACTTGTAGGTACTTGATAGCCAATATTAAATTTGTCGTTTATATCAAACATTCCTTTTCCTTGAATGATGTACGCATCGTCATCTAGCAGCGAAAAAGCCTTCAGAGGGTCTTCATAGTCGGTTTTAGCATCAAAAAGAAAATCTTTTTCTGCTGTGGCACCTTCTGCATAACCAATTAAAAAAGTACTACTAGTAGAGTTAGCATCCACTAAATCGATCCAAATTCGATTGGGTTGGCTTTCGTTTTTGTTGTCTGTTGTTCTATAAAATTGACTGTTATTATAAGCGTTATTTGAATTGTCAATACGCATACTGTTTTTAAAAACGATATTGTTTGTTAGTGGACTACCATCTCTCATTTTGATAAGAAATCCTTGTCCCGCAGCTATTTTTCCGTTAAATGCTGTGTCTGCTCCTGTACTACTTCCTTGACTGGATCCTAGTTTAGTATAGGTCAAATAATCACTATATGAATAGTTATTAGAAAAATTTTGGTAATAAGGAGCAGCGTTATTTTTAGATATTGTTCCTCTATGTGTCCAAATTTGGATTCCTCCTTCTAATAGGGCTTCGTTTTCGGTTAAAAATTTGATAGCATCTATAGCAGAAGGGTATGGGTTGCCAATTAAATTTAGGTTGTCATCTAAATTAGTTATAAAGCGTCCAGTAGTACCTCTATAGTCTGCTCCTATATATGGGCCTCTTTTAATAGGCATTGTAATGATGCCATTTCTTGGTGTTCCTGTAAAGGTAGTAGAAAATGTTGGGTTGTTGTTTGCAACTCTAACAATATACCCTTTACCAGGTAGCATGTTTTCGGTTGTGTTAAACCAATTACCAAAACCAAAACCGTTAGGATTCGGGTGGTCTGTTACCCAATGAAAAATTTTACTAGTTGGTGTGTCTGGAGAGACACTGGTAATAGGAAAATTGTTTACAGGAGAAGACCAGTATATGTAATCAAATAATTTTAAGCCAGTAGCCGTTCTGTCCATAGTAAAAGTCCCTGAAATAGAATTAGGAGGAGAAGGATTATCATTTTTTTGAACAAAATTAGCATTGTTACGAAGATTAAAAATCCCCCCACTTTTTATATCCATCCAGTCTGTAATAATCAAATTGTTGTTAGCTTGTAATTCTAAATTTCCGTTTGATTTTATAGTTAAGTTTTTTCCGTAGCCTGTATATTCAGTACCTCTAATTTTGGCGGTACTCGGTATGATTACGCACGTATTGCTATCAGGAATAATAGCAGGTGCCCAGTTTCCGGCTGTATCCCAACGATCGTTTATAGTTCCTTTCCATGTACGAGTACTATTGGTAATTGTAATAGGAATAGTAGATAAACAGCCATTAGGTGTTAATGATTCTACAGATGTTGACCAAGAAGGCAATTCTATAGAAGAACCCTTAGGAGCAAAATAAACAGTTCCTGTGTTTTGATTAGTGTAAAGAGCATCGCCTACATTATCATTGTTTGTATCAACATATAATATACCTGATGAGTTATTCCATGAATAATTAGGGATAAAAGGTTTTGTTGCGTTTATGTAAACATCATCAATTGCCCAACCTTCAGCCCAAGTGCCTTTGTATTCAAATTTTATAGATAGTTTTTGAACGCCAATAGGTAATGAATAATTAGCAGATACAAAAGAATGTGCTAATCCTTGATCTGAATTATATTGCACTAACTGGATCCAATGAGAACTATTTGCAGGATCAGGAGAGGCAAGTGTTGAATAGTAAACAGTGGCTGTATCTGTATTATCAAAATCAGAGTAATAATGTCTAAAAGTTAAGGTTGCACTAGTACAACCAACCGTTGAAACAGGGCTTTTAGTTGTCATTCTACTGGTCATTGTAAGATTATAATAGTCAGAGGTTGTGAGTGCAAATGTATTATCTGCGTTTCCTGAACTGATAGCAGGTTTGAAAACGGTTGTATTTATGGGAACCGTTGGACTTACATATAGTTTCCAAGTAGCATTAGAAAAGAAATTACTAAGTGTTTGTGTTACGAGAAAATTGGTGTCTGAAATGTCAGATTCAGAAAACGTTTCAGTTAGTAAATTAAATTTAGTTTCTCCAACAGATGCTGTAATTTTTACTTGTGAATTTTCTCCACAAATGTCAGTTGCTGAGGCATTTAAATTAATGTCAGTTGTTGATTTTATCTCAGCATTGACAAAAGTGTTATAGAAACTTTGACACGTTCCATTATACCCTTTAACGTTGTATGTTTTACTTGTGTTTAATAAAGGAGTGATCCAAGTAGTAGTAGCTTGTCCAGAAACAATGGTACTTGGACTAGTTCCTTCCAGTGTATTTGTTACAGAGTCATACCATCTAAATTCTGTTATATTAGTGGTTCCGTATGCCTGTAAAGTAACAGTTCCTGGGCCACAACTACTTCCTGATGTAGCAGCACTAATTTTAGCAACACAATAAGGTAAGATTGTTATCGTGTAATCTTCTGTTTCTCCATAGTCGTGATTTCCACAAGGATCCAAAGTATTAGACGAAAAAGTTCTAATTCGGAGGGTATATGTTCCAGCTGGTACTGTGGTAGGGATTGTAAAACCTAATGTGTTTTTTAGCTCCGTGTATATACTACCAGTGGTGTACACCAATTCGTTACTTTCAAAAACGCCATTTTTGTTGTTCCAATCAATCCATATCCTTATAGTCTGACGAAAGGGCTTATCTGGCAAGGTTGCTAATAGGTTTACACCGCCTCCTTGTACCTGTGTAAACAAGTTAATATGTCTGTAATTTCCGTAGCCATTAGGAGAGTAACCTGTATTATTGTTAGCATAAGTTGTTACAGTACCTATAGATTCTAAACTATTTATATATCTAGAATTATTATTAGAAGAAGGAATACAGTATGCAAAACTTGTACTGGTATTTCCTGATAAAGGATTTGTAATATTGTATCTAGGTCCTCCAGAGCAATTGGTGTTGTTGTAAGAAAAAATGTAATAGTAATAAGAGGTATTAGTTATTAATCCACTATCGTTAAAAGATGTATTGCCATCTGTATCCACTACCACATAATTAGGGCCTAATGCTGTAGAGCCTATAGTATAAACAGTTCCATTAGTTGGATTGGGTTTTATATTAGTATTCGAACGTACCACTAGATAACTATTAGGAAAAGGGTTTGCTGCTGTAAAATTTCCTGTGATTGTGGAGTTGTCAGACGTCAGAACTAGAGCTGTGGGTTGAGTTGTAGGTGTTGAACAAGGTTGAGTTTGAATGGGAGTCCATGTAAAGGTTAAACCATTAGATGGAGCACTTGAGGCATTAGTTGTACACGTATTGGTGTTTGTAGTTCCTCTAGTAGTTGTTGAAACCCAACTAGAATGATTGGTTTTGTTTCTATTATTAAAATCCGTATTAGTTGCACCTCTTAGACCTACTTCTACATTTATGTTTTCACTTGTAGTGGTGCCAGTTGGAGAACAAATTCCATACACAATTGAAACAACGTTAGTGGTTTCATATAGTTTTATTTGAAAATCAAAATTTCCATTTCTATTATATCTTTTAGCATCATCCCATTGAATCGTAAAAACTCTATTAGGAGCGGATCCTGTTGTAGAATAAGTGATTGCCTTTGTTCCTGAATCAGCCATATCAGCTCCAAGTGCGCTAATAGCACCACTATAACCACTTCCTGATGAAATAGGGTTGTATAAAGAGCCAGAAGGGGGTGTTGCGCCAAATGTAATGAAGCCATTACTGCTAATGGCACAAGTTGTGTAATTAGCATTATTGAAATTAAAAGAAAAACCTATAGGAATGTTAGGAACTACGTTTTCATCCCATCCAGAATTTATTGCTACAGTACCTGAGATAGAATTATACGCTCCGTTATTTTCTGAAAAAGTGTATGACGATACCTGTCCTTTGTTTTCATCTATAAATAGAATCAAAAAGAGTAGTAGAAAAGATAATCTTTTCTTTATTGGATAAAATTCTTTCATAAATTCTTGTTTTTTTGGAGATATTTACTTATATTATAAGTCCTTACAAGGGTAAAAATAGAATTTGTCATAATGATATGCAATTTATTTTAGGTGAAAAAGGGCTTTGTCGATTTTTTTCTACAAACAATAACACTTTTTTGTTTAATTTTTTTTATCAAAAAACAAGGTAAACACTGGGAATTGTTTAATTATTTGATTATTAGAGGTTTTTTTTTGAACTATCTTTATTTTTGTGTGAAATTTCTCATTTATTTAATAAAGTGAATATTCTAAAAACGTAATTTGTAAAAAAATATACCTTTGTCTAGTGAATAGCCTAATACAAAAAATAAATATCTCGTTACCTGATGGAATAACGCTTTTTATGAAGCGGGAAGATCAGATTCATCCTTTTATTTCTGGAAACAAATACCGGAAACTTAAATATAATTTAGACCATCTACAAAATAACCACTATGATACATTGGTAACCTTTGGTGGCGCTTTTTCAAATCATATTGCTGCAACTGCTTATGCTTGTAAAGAAAAAGGAATAAATTGTGTAGGTGTAATCAGGGGCGAAGAACTCTGGAAAGAAGTAAATCATAATCCAACCTTACGATTTGCACAAAAATGGGGTATGAAATTTGAATTTATAACTCGTGAGCAATACAGGGATAAAGAAAATGATGAATTCAAAAAAAGGATACAGTCTAAATATGGTATTTGTTATTGGTTACCAGAAGGAGGAACCAATGAGTTGGCCATTAAAGGATGCGGTGAAATTCTTAATACATCGGATGCGATGTATAATTATATATGTACAGCAGTAGGAACAGGAGGAACCGTTTCGGGGCTAATCAATAGTGCTTTATCCCATCAGAGAATTTTAGGCTTTCCAGCATTGAAAGGAGATTTTTTAAGAAGCGAAGTGCAATCATGGATATTAAATGATAATCAATGGGATATTATAAACGATTATCATTTTGGAGGCTATGCTAAAGTAACAGAAGAATTAATTTGTTTTCTAAATGATTTTTATACCCAAACGACCATACCGCTAGATCCTATCTATACAGGTAAGATGTTGTTTGGTGTAATTGATATGATCCATAAAGGGTATTTTGAACCAAGAACAAAAATTTTAACTATCCATACTGGAGGGTTACAAGGGATAGAGGGAATGAATCAATTGTTGGCTAAAAAAAATAAAACACTAATTCATTATGAAGATAGTTTAAAAAATCAATAATTTTGAGTTTTATTTTTGAAGTATGTATAAGAAAAGCCGATAGAGTTTTAAACCTTTTGATAGAAATAGAAAAAATACAAATATTTTAAAAAGAATGAAATTTTTAAAAATGAAAAACAAAATATAAAAGAGTTCGTTTAAGTTATATAACAAGAAAATATAAAATAAAATTACTCCATGAAAAAAATAATACATTTCTTTTTAGTTCTCTTCTTAGTGAGTTGCGGAGCTTCTAAGCCAACGATTCAAACGACTAAAAAAATAGTACATCCTACTAATCAAAAAAAAGGAACTCAATCTGAAAAAGAAATTACAAAGGATCAAAATCTTCGTAGATCAGAAGAATTAGTAGCAACCTCAAAAGTAAAAGTTACCCCCGAGATAGTCAATGGGTATGTTATGCAATTCAAAGAGGTAGCTATGAATAATATGAAAGAGCATAAGGTACCCGCTAGTATTATTTTAGCTCAAGGAATTTTAGAATCAGGTGCGGGTACTGGTACGCTTTGTCGTACTGCCAATAATCATTTTGGAATCAAATGTCATAAGGAATGGACGGGTGAATATGTGCGTTATGACGACGATGCCGCTCAGGAATGTTTTAGAAAATATCAAAACCCTTCTCACTCTTATCGTGATCATTCCTTGTTTTTAACCTCTCGTTCTTGGTATGCTCCATTATTTAAGCTTGATCCTTACGATTACAAAGGGTGGGCGTATGGACTAAAAAAATCTGGATATGCAACTGATCCTAAATACCCTGAAAAACTAATCTCTATTATTGAACGTTACAAGCTTCATGAATATGATTCTAAGGTTTTAGGTTTTGTTTTTATTCCCTCAGAAAAAACAGAAGGGACAGTAAAAGAAACGAAAACGATCGCACAAACCTCTTTGTCTAAAGAGGTATCCCCTCAAGTAAAAGACACAGTAAAAGTTTTAATAAAATCAAATACAATGTCAGAAATACCTACTACAGGTACAACTCATACCGTAGCACAAGGAGAAACGTTGTATGCTATTTCAAAAAAGTATAATACTACGGTAGAACAAATTCGTCAAAAAAACAATTTGATAGATAATGCAATAGCTATCGGACAAATATTAATAATTTTTTAGGAGCCCACTTTAGGGCTATTTTTTTAACGTAGTTTCCCGCTGTACAGCGCATCTGTTATTGTGAGTTAAAGAACTTTGTGGAGTAACAATACGATTTCACAATGGTTAGATGCTACCTTCATCGGGGCTAGATGCAAACATTAAGAAAAAAATGATTTATCAAAGAAGCAGTCAGTTATTTCAGGAAGCGGCAGAAGTTATTCCAGGAGGTGTTAACTCACCTGTACGCGCTTTTAAGTATGTAGGGGGAACCCCTATTTTTGTAAAAGAAGCCAAAGGAGCTTATTTATATGACGAAGATGGTAATCGATTAATCGATTATATCAACTCTTGGGGGCCTATGATTTTAGGTCATGCCTATGAACCTGTAGTAAAAGCCGTAATAGAAAAAGCACAAAAAGGAACCTCCTTTGGAATGCCTACTGAGTTAGAAACACAAATAGCAAAATTAGCGGTTTCTATGGTGCCTAATATTGATAAGATTCGATTTGTTAATTCAGGAACAGAAGCCTGTATGAGTGCTATTCGTTTAGCACGTGGGTTCACGAATCGTGATAAAATAATTAAATTTGCAGGATGTTATCACGGACATTCTGATTCGTTTTTAATCCAAGCAGGTAGTGGCGCTATTACTTTTGGTTCGCCCAATAGCCCAGGAGTAACAGAAGGAACAGCTAAAGATACCTTATTAGCCAATTATAATGATATTGATAATGTAAAAGCTTTGTTAGAAGCTAATAAAGAGCAAATAGCAGCCATTATCATAGAACCTGTTGCAGGAAATATGGGATGTGTACCCCCTAAAGAAGGTTTTTTACAAGCATTAAGAGAGGTTTGTGATGTTCATGGCACATTATTGATTTTTGATGAAGTAATGACAGGATTCCGTTTAGCAAAAGGAGGAGCACAAGAATTATTTAATATCAAAGCAGATATCGTTTGCTTTGGTAAAGTAATAGGAGGAGGACTACCAGTAGGAGCTTTTGCCGCACGAAATGAAATTATGAATTATTTAGCCCCACTAGGACCTGTTTATCAAGCAGGAACTTTATCCGGAAACCCCTTAGCAATGGCTGCTGGATTAGCTATGTTGCAAGCTTTAAATGAAGATTCAGAAATTTTTAATCGCTTAGATCAAAAAACAGCTTATTTAGAAAAAGGAATTCATGAAGTATTA
This sequence comes from Flavobacterium columnare, assembly GCF_014844295.1. NCBI lineage: Bacteria > Pseudomonadati > Bacteroidota > Flavobacteriia > Flavobacteriales > Flavobacteriaceae > Flavobacterium > Flavobacterium columnare. Next base: position 585,804 of record NZ_CP054494.1, on the reverse strand, counting down.
ACTAAAAATAATATTCTATACACAATTAATCGCGTAGGATCTATGATTTCAGTTCATTTTGATCAAACAGAAGTGATTGACTTTGAAACATCTAAAAAAGGAGATAATCAATATTTTAAAGATTTTTTCCATGGATTAGTACAAGAAGGCGTTTATATTGCACCATCGGCTTATGAAACCTGGTTTATTACTGATGCCTTGACCTATGAAGATTTAGATTTTACTATTCATGCCATAGACAAAGTGTCAAAAAAGCTATAAAAATAGAGTTGTACAAAAAGAAAGCCCGATGATCAATCATCGGGCTTTCTTTTTGTACGGAAATTCAATTGTTTTTTTTATGATTAGAGTCATAAGAGATTCGTTATGTTCGTAGGAAATTTGTATAACAATTATAAATAATGAAGAATTATGAAACGAATTTCATTAATCATTTTAGGCTTAACAATCCTAGTTTCATGTGGAAAGAAAGAGGGAAAAACAGAAGAATTTTCTAAATCAGCACAAGAGCAAGTAACTAAGCAAGAATCTAATTCAGACGCTTCTTCATACGATCCTAATAGAGGAGAAGGAAAGTTTGATAAAATTGAACTAGGAACTTTAGACCTAGCAAAAGCAACTGAAGGAGAAAAAGTTTCAGAAATAAAATGTACTTCTTGTCATAAAACTACAGATGAAAAACTAGTAGGACCAGGTTGGAAAGGAGTCACAGAAAGAAGAAAGCCAGAATGGATAATGAACTTTATAACGAATCCAGATCCAATGATTGATAAAGATCCAGAGCTTCAGGCGCAATTAGAAATTTGTTTAGTACGAATGCCTAATCAAGGACTAACAGATGACGAAGCTAGAAATATTTTAGAATATATGCGTAAAAACGATGGTGTTAAATAAGAGGAATTATGAATAAAAAGATTTCAAAGTTCGGATGGTTAATTTTAGTAACAGGAAGTATTTTTTCCTGTAAACCTAAAAATTCAGGTGATGCCGTAAGTGGCGATGCCGCTCAAAAGACTTATGTAGCACCAGGTAAATACGATGAGTTCTATAATTTTGTTTCAGGAGGATTTAGTGGACAATTAAGTGTGTACGGATTGCCAAGTGGTCGATTATTTAGAGTAATTCCCGTGTTTTCTGTAGATCCCGAAAAAGGATGGGGATATAGTGAAGAAACAAAGCCAATGCTGAATACTTCCAATGGATTTGTGCCTTGGGATGATCTGCACCATACGGAATTATCTCAAACAAATGGTGAAGTTGACGGACGATGGGTTTTTGGAAATGCTAATAATACGCCTCGTATAGCACGTATTGATCTAAAAACTTTTAAAACAACTGAAATAATTGAATTGCCCAACTCAGGAGGCAATCATTCATCGCCATTTATTACAGAAAATACAGAGTATGTAGTCGCTGGAACACGGTTTAGTGTACCAGCGGATTATTCAAATGGAGATGTTGAAATTAATACTTTTAAGAAAAACTTTAAAGGACACATAAGTTTTGTTAAAGTAGGTAAGGAAGGAGAGATGGATTTAGCTTTTCAAATCGTAACACCAGGCGTAAATTTTGATTTATCTCATGCGGGTAAAGGAAAATCTCATGGTTGGTTCTTCTTTTCTTGTTACAATACAGAGCAAGCGAATACGTTATTAGAGGTTAATGCTTCTCAAAAAGATAAAGACTTCATAATGGCAGTAAATTGGAAAAAAGCAGAAGAATATTTAAAAGCAGGAAAAGCCAAAAAAGAAACTGTAAAATACGCTCATAATAAATGGAATGATAAAACACATTCTGCTACTTCAGAAATTAAAAATGAAGTTATGGTTTTAGATGCAGCAGAACTAAAAGATATTTGTTATATGATCCCTTGTCCTAAGTCACCACACGGTTGTGATGTAGATCCTTCAGGAGAATACATTGTAGGTTCAGGAAAATTAGCGGCCTTAGTTCCTGTATTTAGTTTTGATAAAATGATAACAGCTATTAATCATAAAAAATTTGAAGGAACATTTGATGGAATTAACGTAATAAAGTACGAAGAAGCATTGCACGGAGAGGTTCAAAAACCAGGTTTAGGACCTTTGCATACAGAGTTTGATGAAAGAGGCAATGCCTATACGACATTCTTTGTATCGTCAGAAGTTGTAAAATGGGATTTGAAAACACTAAAAATACTAGACAGAGTACCAACCTACTATTCTGTTGGTCATTTATGTATTCCTGGAGGAGATACTAAAAAACCTTTTGGTAAATACTTAATAGCTTATAATAAAATTACAAAAGACAGATACCTCCCAACGGGACCTGAATTGGCTCAATCAGCTCAAATTTTTGATATTAGCGGAGAAAAAATGCAAATGATCTTAGATTTCCCAACAATAGGAGAACCTCATTATGCACAAGCAGCACCAGCAGATCTAATCAGAAATAACGGACAATTGAAGTATTATAAAATTGCCGAAAATAAGCATCCTTTTGCAACAAAAGGAGAAAAAGAAGCTAAAGTAGTAAGAAAAGGAAAAGTCGTTCATGTATACATGACCTCTATCCGATCGCATTTTGCTCCTGATAATATTGAAGGAATAAAACTAGGAGATGAAGTATATTTTCATGTTACCAATTTAGAACAAGATTGGGACGTTCCGCATGGTTTTGCTATCAAAGGAGCTGATAATGGAGAGTTACTCATTATGCCCGGCGAAACCGCTACCTTACAATGGATCCCTAAGAGAGTAGGTATGTATCCTATGTATTGTACTGATTTTTGCAGTGCTTTACATCAGGAAATGCAAGGTTATGTAAGAGTATCTCCCGCCAATAGTAAAGTACCCATTACTTATAGTGTAGGAACCAATTTACCTAATACAAAATAAAATTACTTACAAGACTGTCTAAGTGTATAGTACTTAGTAATAAAAGTCTATTGTTTAGACAGTCTTTAGTTATTATGCTAATATTTTTCAAAATGAAAAATCAAAGAGTATCATTAGTATCAAAAGGACTTCTAATAATTGTGTCAGGACTTTTTATGGGATCCGTTTTTTTTCCGCTATGGCAAATACAACTGGATGCCCCTCAGTACCCTGAAGGACTGGTTCTAAGATTATATGCTGATAAAATAGGAGGAGATGTTGATATAATCAATGGTTTAAATCATTATATAGGGATGGCAACCCTTCATACAGAAAACTTTTTTGAATTTAGGATCCTTACATTTATAATTGTAGGTTTTGGACTAGTTTCCCTACTACTCCTATTTTTAGATAAAAAAAAATATGTGGGATCTTTTTTAGTGCTATTTTTTTTATTCGTAATTCTATCAGCAATAGATTTTTACCGTTGGAATTACGAGTATGGACATAATCTAGATCCTAATGCTGCAATAAAAGTACCAGGAATGAGCTATCAACCTCCCTTAGTAGGTTATAAACAGTTATTAAACTTTGGAGCCTATTCTATTCCTGATAAAGGAGGCTGGATGCTAATAACTGCTGGAATAATACTGTTTTTTATAATGATTAATGAAAAAAATATACAATCATGAGAGTATTATATAGAATTTTATTGTTTTTCAGTTTTATTTTCTCATTATCGTGTGGCTCTGATAAACCCCAGCCCATAAAACTAAATATAGATTCTTGTGATTTTTGCAAAATGACCATTTCAAATCCTCAATTCTCTTGTCAGATAATTACAGATAAAGGAAGATGTTACAAGTTTGATGATCTCTCCTGTTTGCTTCAATACATTAGGAATACAAAAATAAAAGCAGTATATGTGTCAGATTATTTAAATAAAAACATGATTTCTGCAAACGATGGTTTTTTTGTAAAACATATCAATTTTAAAAGCCCAATGAATGGAAATATTGCTTGTTTTTCAAATTTAAAAGAAAGTAAAAAATATCAATCAAAACTTCATACAGATGTACTAAATTGGAAAGAATTAACTCAAATATACAAATCATATTAACTGCTTTAGCCTTAATTTTTTTTCAGAATTTGCAAGCAAAAACAATCGTCGTTAGCTATTCTATTAAAAAAGCTATAGAGCAGAGCGCAGACAATGATACAATTATTGTTCCTAAAAAAATATATCGAGAAGGAAATATCATGATTTCCAAAAAAATTGTTTTGATAGGCAAAGATTTTCCTCTAATTGATGGTGAAAACAAATTCGAAATTTTTTCAATAAATGCCGATAATGTTACCATAAAAGGGTTTAAAATAGTTAATTCAGGTTTTGCCGCACTTCAAGATCCTTGTGGAATTAGAGTGTATGACAAAGAAAATGTTGTTATAGAAAACAATATTTTAGATAATAACTTCTTTGGAATTTATATTCAAAATGGAAAAAATTGCCTGATTAAAAATAATAAACTAAAAGCTTATGGTCAGAAAGAACAATTAATAGGAAATGGTATTCATTGTTGGAAAAGCAAAAATTTAAGAATTATAGGCAATACAATAGAAGGACATAGAGACGGTATCTACTTTGAATTTGTAACAAATTCTGTTATTTGGAGAAATAGATCAAATAATAACATTCGTTACGGTTTGCATTTTATGTTTTCTCATGATGATGCTTATATAACAAATGTGTTTAAAAACAATGGAGCAGGTGTAGCCGTAATGTTTACTAAAAACGTTAAAATGTTTAATAATTATTTCGAAGAAAATTGGGGCGATTCTGCTTACGGATTATTATTAAAAGAAATATCAGATAGTTATATCTACAATAACAAGTTTGTTAGCAATACTTCGGGTATTTATATGGAAGGAACCTCCCGAATTTGGGTAGAAAAAAACCAATTCAAGAACAATGGATGGGGAATGAAAATTCAAGCCAGTTGTATGGATAACATTATAACGGATAATAATTTTATTAAAAACACCTTTGATGTAAGTACGAATGGGAGTTTAGTGATGAATACCTTTACTAAAAATTATTGGGACAAATACGAAGGATACGACATAAATAAAGATGGTTTAGGAGATGTACCTTATCATCCATTAAGTTTATTTGCTGTTTTAACAGAAAACATACCTTCAGCAATGCTATTGTATAGAAGTTTTATGATCATGCTTTTAGATAAATCCGAAAAAGTTTTACCAACCATTACACCCGATAATTTTGTTGATAATCACCCCAAAACAAAACCTTTGCTTTTATGATTGTAATTGATAATTGTAATAAAAAATTCGAAAAATTAAACGTGCTAAAAAACATGTCGATCACTTTAGAAAGCGGACAATGTGTTGCACTGATAGGCCCTAACGGTTGCGGAAAAACAACTTTAATCAAATCAATATTAGGAATGGTTATTCCTGATTCGGGAGCCATTTTTGTAAAGAACCAATCTATACAAAAAGATTTTTTGTACAGAAATAATATAGGTTATATGCCACAAATAGGACGATATCCAGAAGGACTAACCATTGGCGAAGTTATAGAAATGATAAAAGAACTAAGAAATTCAAAAGACAAATTAGATGAAGAGTTATTGCATTCTTTTGAAGTTCAAAAAATGTTTGATAAACCAATGGGCACATTATCAGGAGGAACTACACAAAAAGTAAGCGCTGTTTTAGCCTTTTTATTCAATCCTGATATTCTGATATTAGATGAGCCAACCGCAGGTCTAGATCCTTTAGCGGCTGAGATCCTAAAAACAAAAATTAATAAAGAAAAAGCAAAAGGAAAACTCATTATGATTACTTCTCACTTATTAAGTGAGTTAGACGACCTAATTACGCATATTATTTTTATGCAAGAAGGAGAAATACAATTCTATAAAACCATTAATGAACTAAAAAGTCAAACAGCTGAGGAAAAAATAAGCAAAGCCATTGCAAAAATTCTAAAACAAAAACTTTTTACAAATTAGAAAAATGAATTCGTTACTAAAAATAATTACAAAAGATATTTACAAGAATAAAATAATAGTAGCCTATACCATTATTTTATCTATTTTAAGTTGGAGTTCTTTTTTATTAGAAGACAATTCGTCAAAAGGAATACTAACCATCCTAAATGTAATTTTATTTACAGTACCTCTTGTTTCTATTTTATTTGCAACAATCTATTTATACAACAGCGCTGAATTTATAGAACTATTGTTAAGTCAACCTATTAAACGAAAAAAAATTTGGTCTAATTTATACCTAGGAGTATCCCTTTCATTAACCACTGCCTTTTTTATAGGAGCAGGAATTCCGTTGCTTATAAATTTTCCTGATAGTATAGGGATACTAATGTTAATTGTGGGGATCTTACTATCTATCATCTTTATTTCTTTAGCCTTTTTAGGTGTTGTTTTTATTCGAGATAAAGCCAAAGGAATTGGTGTTGCAATCATGATATGGTTATACTTTTCTATTTTGTTTGATGGAATAATTCTTTTTTTATTATTTCAATTTTCTGAGTATCCAATAGAAAATGCAATGGTTGGAATTACAATATTTAGCCCAATAGATTTAGCTCGTATTCAAATTTTATTGCACCTAGATGCTTCTGCCATGATGGGCTATACAGGAGCTATTTTTAAAGACTTTTTTGGAACGACATTAGGCGTAATGTTTTCCTTTTTATTCCTTTGTTTGTGGGCTTTTATACCTTTTGTAATTTCTTTAAGAAAATTCAAAAACAAAGATTTATAAGAACCCATTCAATCTAAAATAATACGATATGACACACCATCTTTTATTGATAATCCACCTATTAGCTGCTAGTGTTTGGGTAGGAGGACATCTTATCTTACTCATTAGATATCTGCCAAAAGCCTTAAAAAACAAAGACGTTGAAATTATTAAAAATTTTGAAAAAAAGTATGAACCTATAGGACTACCCGCTTTATTGATTTTGGTAGGAACAGGCGTATTAATGGCCTATCAATACAATGTTACACTAACAAGCTGGTTTTCTTTTGAATCGAATATTGAAAGAGTGATATCAATCAAATTATGTTTGCTCATGTTAACTTTAGTTCTAGCCATTCATGCGCGACTATTCATTATTCCTAAGTTAACTTCTAAAAACATTATTTTAATGGCTGTTCACATTTTACTGATAACACTTATTGGTATAAGTATGTTAATTGTAGGAAGCTTTGTTAGGTTTGGAGGATTATAGGTTGTACTTGTGATAGTATAAAATTTTAAAAATAAATAGAATTGTATGAGTTTACAGATATAAAAAATAGAAGATAACGTAAAAAATATTATTTCAAAAACAAATTGTTAAATGATAAATATCATAAGGGTTTAATTAAGATTGGCTTACATTTGTTTTACCTTATAAAAAAAGAATTATCGCATTTAAGTTTTATTAAAAAACCGATTGTGTTTGATCATAAAAAAGAAAACCAAATTTGTTTTTTAGTAAAGCTTATCTAAATTGTATACATTTGTACTTTAATAATGAAAGGGTTATATACCATATTGGCTTTTTTAATACTGTTGCGTCCTGTAATGCCAGTTATTGATTATGTAGTAAATTACAACTACATAGCTGAGGTATTGTGTGTAAATAAAGATAAACCTACGTTAGAATGTAATGGAAAGTGTCACTTAATGAAAGAGCTGGCAAAAGTTTCTGAAACTGAAAAACCCACACCAGATAAAAAAAATAACCTTTCAGAACGATATGAAATACTATTTTGTCAAAGTATTTTCGAGTTTGAATTTATAAAACCTATTGATATACAAATTCACCCATTTAGTAATTATACAAATTGGTATCAACTTCTTACTAAATGTAGTATCCTCAAACCTCCTATTTTTAGATAATTATTTATCGTCCCAATTTTTTTAATCGCGTACAGATGCTATAACATTTTAGCACTGTTCACTTGCGTTTTGCATAAAAAATAATCATTTAAGAAAGTATGAAATTTCTAAAGTATTGGAGTATTGTATTAGTTTATACAATGACTTCTTGTACATTGGAAAAAACAGATTATGAAGCAGAAATAGCAACTGTGGTAACTGAATACGCTGCTTTTAGAGAAGTTACTTCTTTAAAAGTAGGTAATTATAATATTTGTATTGAAGCACTTAACGGAACTTTTTATAAAGGATATAACGAAATTCATGTAAAAGTTTTTGATTTCAATACAAATAAAACAGTAGTTCCTACTTCAGTATCTTTTTTACCAATTATAACATTGGCAAATGATACAAAATCATCTTGTCCTCATCAATATAATATGAAGTACAAACCAGCAGAAGAATATTTTGCAGGGTATTCTGTCTTTACTGATGAAAATAAAGAAGGAACTTGGCAAATAAATATTAAAATGACAATCAATAACCAAGTGATGAGCGGTACCCAAACGATTCCAGTTCTTCCTCAAAAGAATAAAAATCTAGGTATGACCACTTTTACGGGAAATGATGGCGAAAAATATTATATAGCTTTGGTCGCCCCACAAAAACCTAAAGTAGCAGAAAATACATTAATTGCAGGAATTTATAAATACAATAAACCTACAATTTCGGAACCCAATGAATATTCTTTTACGGAAGTTAGGAATCATACGTTAAAGTTAGATCCAAGAATGCCAGAACCCTCTATGGGCAATCATTCGTCTCCTAATAATAAAGATTTGACACAAGAACAAGATGGTTTCTATCACGGTATAGTTAACTATACTATGACGGGCAATTGGACGCTCAATATGATATTATTAGACTCAAACGGAAAAGTAATAAAAGGAACCAATGTTCCAGAAGACTTTACTCCTGGAGTTCAAGGATTAAAGAGCTCTCTTTTTATTGATATTCTATTCTAAGACCTTATGAAAAAAATAGGATTACTAATATTTGTTAGTATTTGCTTTTTAACAAATGCACAAAGTATAGAGGTTAATAAGGATTCAGTAAAAGTGATAAAAGAAATTTATTTGAAAAAAATTCAGAAAAAAAAGAAGATCGAAACAGATCTAAAATTGGCTGTTTCAATAGACGAATTTCTAGCATCATCTCATACGATATCTTTTGTCAAAAGAGGCGCGTATGCTTGGGAACCATTATTAAACAATATGAGTAGCGAACGCTCCACAATTACTATTGATGGAATGCACATTTTTGGAGCCTGTACAGATAAAATGGATCCTGTTACCTCCTATCTAGAAGTAAATAATTTAGCTACTATTGATATCAAATCAGGACAACAAGGAGGATTACACGGAGCCACTATTGCAGGAAATATCAATTTAGTTAGAAAAAATAGCTCTTTTACTGAAAAAACAAAAATAGTAGGGAGTTTTCAAGGAGGATTTGAATCCAATAACCACCAGCTTTTTAATTTGGGAAATATAGCTTTTACAAACAACAAATTTGTGTTAGATGGAAGTATCGCTTATAGAGAAGCAGGTAATTATTTTGATGGTAAAAATAGAGAAATAAAACATTCTCAATACTCTAAATTCAACTCCTCATTAGGTTTAGCTTATAAAACAGGATTGCTTTCATCTTTAAAAGCGGATGTCGTTTTTGATATGGCAAAAAATGTAGGATTTCCTGCCTTGCCTATGGATTTATACCTTTCAAGAACCCTAATAACATCAGCCGCTTATAAACAGCTTTTTGATGACAAACGAATCAAAGTATGGGATACGAAAGTCTACTTCAATGCTATTGAACATTATATGGATGATACAACGCGCCCTGAAAATTTGGTTCACATGGATATGCCCGGATGGAGTACAACCTATGGATTGCTCTCTAAAGTAAGCATGAAAATGAATAAACTCTCCTCAGAATTTCAGTTCAATGCGTATACTAATTTATCCATTGCAGAAATGAGAATGTACCCACAGGACCGTAGTAACAGAACAATGTTTGCCTATAGTTGGCCTTGGGTAACTACACAATTTGCAAGTGTAGCTGTACAGAACTCATGGGATTTTTCAACAGAACGTCAGTTGTCTTTTGGTGTTTCTTTAGGAGCTCATTACAACTTTTCTAAATACATAGAATTTAATAGAATTTTTTATCCAAATAGTTCTCAAGAAAAAAATCGAATTTTGCCTAGTCTTAATTTAAATTATCAATACAAGAAAAAAGAGTATCATTTTTCTGTAGGCACAGGATATGGCCATAGAGCACCTTCTATTTCAGAAGGATATGGCTATTATATCTACAATAGTTTTGATAGATACGACTATATAGGAAACCCAGATTTAAAAAATGAAATTTCCTATGAAGTAAATGCAAGTGCAGGCTATAAAAATGCTACTGTAGGATTAGAAGCTAAGGTTAACCATTTTTACATTGAAAATTATATTGTGGGCAAAATCCTAAACATAGGAAGTCCTATGAATTACCAATCTATAGGCGTGAAAGGGTACACTTCCTTAGATCATGCAAAACTTTATAATGTAGTAGTTAGCTCCTTTTATAACTTAGGAGAACATATTCGTTGGGAAGGCTCACTAACTTACGCCAGAGGTATAGATAGTAAAGGGATTAATCTCCCGTTCATTAGACCGTTAAGTTATCTAACCTCCCTGCAATACAAACATTGTAATTTTGGTGCAAGAACAGCTATAAATGGTGATTTAGATCAAATACATTACAGCTCTTTATACGGCGAAGATCAAACACCTAAATACCTATTATGGGGAGCCTCAGTAGATTATGCAATTCTCTTTAACGAATACAAAATAACGTTGCAAACAGGAGCAGAAAACATATTAAACGAAAATTATAGCACGTATGCTGATTGGGGAAATATTAATAGAATGGGACGAAATATTTTTATCTCATTAAAACTCAATTTTTAAAAAAAATAAACACTTTAATTATTTATGAAAAATTTAAAAAAATATTATTTATTAGCTATATCATCATTCTTATTTTTGTCTTGTAGTAAAGAAGAAGATCAAAAAATACTTGAGCCAAACACATTTGCTAATGATGTAACATTGGTTTTTGAAAACACCTTCAAAAGTACCCCTATTGTACTTGGAGAACCTACTTCAACCGCTGTAACAACGAACGTTTCAGTAAACAACCAAAAACACCTCTTTAAAGAACTAAAGTATGTAGTTAGTAATATAAGACTGATAAAAGAAGATGGTACAGAAGTGCCTTACAACGTATCAAATCTTGATTTAGGAGCTATTGTAATAGACCAATCAAAGCCTGAAACACTAAGTTATACTTTATCAAAAATCCCTTATGGTAGTTATAAACAAATTAAATTTGGCTTAGGAGTAAAAAGTGATTTGAATAAAGTAGATCAAACAAAATTCCCTAAATTTTTTGCTAACGCTGGAGAAAATAAAACACAAATGATGTGGGAATGGGGAGCAGGTTATCGTTTTGTGAAAATTGAAGGTTATTATAGTGATGAAAACAAACCTCTTTCAATTCATACAGGAAGTACTGAAAAAAAAGATCCCAACAAAAATTTTGTTCAAGGAGTAGATGCTTATAGAGATATTACCTTGAATCTTCCAGTACAAGCAATTGTGAATAAAATGAACCCTAAAATTATTATAAATGCTGATTTTGATAAGTTATTAAGCGGAACAGAAAAAATAACGCTGATAACGAATGATAAAAATGATAACAATGCAACCCCAAGTGTTCATTCAGCTGTACAAATGATGCGTTTTGTAAACAATATAGGAGGAAACGGTACTACAAATGTTACAGGTATGTTTTCTGTTAGTAAAGTTCAAAATTAAAGATTAATATGGGGGGATTCAAAAAAACACAAACGTTTTGTTTTACTCATAAAGAGAAATAAAATAACGTGAGTAATAGTTTCATACGATAGTCAAAAACAAGAAACTATTGTTTTTTTGAGTTCCCTCTTTTGTAATTTTGATATGACGGTTTGAGTATGTAAAGAAGTTCATTGAACACCTATGATGAATTCAGGTTCGTGAAGTAAATACCAAAAATAAAAGCATACGATATTTACCGTTAAAAAAATAAAAAAATGAAATCATATATTTTACTTCTAATACTAGTGTCTACCTTATCCTCTTGTTCTAAGGACAAAGAAATAGACGTAGAACCAACATTTATTTCTGAATTTAATAATCCAGAAATTCTGATAGAAGCCCCTAAGTATTTTCCTCTATTGAATGGTTTTTTTCTTAAAAACAAACCCACAAAATACGGCGTACAGTTAGGCGAAAAATTGTTCAATGATAAAAGATTAAGTAGTAATAACTCTATTTCATGTGCAAGTTGCCACATTCAAGAAAATGCATTTACAGATAAAAAAACAAAAGCGATCGGAATTTTAGGACGAGTAGGATTACGTAATACACCTCCAATTCAAAATTTAGCCTTTATGAATTTTTATATGTGGGATGGAAACGAATTAGAATTAGAGCACCAACCTATCGTACCCATTATTACGAAAGAAGAAATGGGGTCTTCTATTCTAGAAATAATAACAAAAATACAAGGAGACAAAGAGTACCAAGAACTGTTTAAAAAAACGTATGGAGAGGATAAAATAACACAAGAAAAAATATTTAAAAGCATTGCACAATATGAATACACTTTAGTCACTTCTAATAGTAAATATGACCAAGTCATGAAAAAAGACCAAGATTTTACTCCTAATGAAAAAAAAGGATATGAGACGTTTAAACAAAAATGTGCCAATTGCCATGCCACAGAATTATTTACAGATCAATCGTTTCGAAATATAGGGTTTCCTATAAATCCTGATAAAGATGAGGTTGGAAGAGCAAGAGTAACAGGAAAAAAAGAAGACATACAAGCCTTTCGAGTACCCTCTTTAAGAAACATACAATATACAGCTCCTTACGGAAGTTTTGGGCAGTTTGCCTCATTAAAAGAAGTATTAGATTATTTTGATAAAGGCGTTTTAGATGCAGATAATTTAGATCCTATTCTTAAAAATAAAAACAACAAAATTGCATTAACAGAAGAAGAAAAAACAAATCTTATTCACTTCATGAATACATTAAGTGATCCAACATTCGTTAAAAAATAATTTTAAAAATCACTTACAAACCCTAAATGAAATTTACCCTTCTAATCTTAGTTTTATCATTTCTGCTACGTCCCGTAGAACCTATGGTTTCTTATATTATAAACTATGATTATATAAGCAACGTATTGTGTGAAAACAATGATAAACCTGAATTAAAATGCAATGGTAAATGTTATTTACAAAAACAAATGGCTAAAATAGCCGAAGAAGAAAAACCACTTCAAAAAGATACAAAACAAGTAAAAGTAGAACACGAAACCTTGTTTCTTTATCCCGTTTTAGAGAGTTTAATACCCATCAAAATTTTTAATTTCCAAAAAAATCATTTTGTATATACCAACCTATATAACTTTTTAAAAGAAAACCTCATTTTTCACCCACCTTCTTTATTTTAGAGGATTTTCAAAAAAAATATTTTTTAATAAAGCTTCATTTGTATTTCAGAATAGAAGAAGACATATTATTAGCTTTGTCCAATTTTCGTTCCTTTTTTTTAACCAAAGAAAATCTGAACAAAGTTAGACATACACCCTTTTTTTGAACCTTCCTCGTCAGTTAGCATAATAGGTATAATTATCTAAAAATAAAAACCAAGTAATATATTGTTAGAGAATACAAAAAAAACGACCTCTACAAAAACTATTTATCAAATAAAGATAAAAACAAACAAGGTTATTTCTTTTTAGATAACAAACCTCATAATCTTATGTCTTAGTCTAAAAAAAAACATAGTATTCATTTCATATTATGTATTCGACTTTATGATGCAAATAAAAAGAGTAAAGAAGATAAAAAAGACCCCAAAGTTTTTCCACAAATGAAGTTTTACTACATTCAGGACAAAAGAAGAAGAACCTTTTTAGATTCAAAATCATTTTATCTGTAATAAATTTCTAATACGTAATCTGGGGATAAAAAGAATAGTATGCTATAAAACAAAAATCTTCCAATGAAAATAAAAATAAAGATCATTACTCTTTTAGGAGTTATGAGTGTATGTGCACAAAATAAGAAAAATCAAGACACAACAAAAATCAACCAGATAGAAGAAATAGTTGTAACATCTAGTAGAATACACACTAAAAAAACAGAAACACCTGTTGCTATTTCTAAACTCACAGAAAAACAAATTACAGAAACAAAAGCAACAGCTGTGTATGAGTTAGTAAATAAAACAGCAGGCGTTTTAATGACTAATTTAGGAAATGAACAACATAGCATGTCTATCAGACAACCCATGACAACAAATGCTTATTTTTTATATCTAGAAGACGGTTTGCCTATTCGTCCCTTAGGTGTTTTTAACCACAATGCACTATTAGAAATCAATCAATTCAACATTGAAAGCATAGAAGTAGTCAAAGGTCCTGTTTCCTCATTATATGGGCCAGAAGCCGTAGGAGGAGCTGTTAATTTTATTTCAAAAAAACCGTCTGATAAACCACAATTAAAATTAGGATATCAAGGCGATCAATTTCATTTCAACCGCTTTCAAGCAATGGGTTCAGGAACTATAGGTAGGTTAGGATACCACATTGCCAGCTTATCATCCGTTCAAAAAAATGCTTGGATGACCTATTCAGACTATGATAAAAACAATATAAACGGGCGATTTGATTATACTTTTAATCCCAATCATAAACTTATTGCTACGGTTTTTTATGGAGAATATTATACCCAAATGAGTGGAAGTGTAAATGAACAAGATTTTTATGAGAGAACCTATAAAAGCCAAACTAATTTTGCTTACCGAAAATCAAAAGCATTGCGGACAAAATTAATCTATGAACTAAACTGGAATCAGAATACTATGACTTCTCTAACAACTTTTATGCGAGAGAACGAATTGGGTCAAAATCCATCGTATGCTATTAGACTTTCAGAAGATAAAAAAACTGCTACAGGAGAAATTAATTCTAATAATTTTACCAGTTATGGTATTGTAGCACAACACAATCAAAAGTTTAATTGGCTTAATACAACCCTAGTAGTAGGAGGTTTGTTAGATCGTTCTCCTATTGATTATGAGTCGTATAGAACGGATTTACAACCGATACTAAAACCAGGAACAACAATTGTTTCGCAATACGATTTTATTGCAGAACGACCAGATATTAGATTAAAAGTATACAACGGAACCATCTACAATTACGCAGTTTTTACACAAATAAAAACCGTGCCTATAAAAAATCTCGTTCTTACATTAGGAGGACGATATGATAAAATGAATTTAGAGTATTATAATGATATTAGTAAAAAAAATGGGACAAAAGATTATAATCAATCCACTTTTAAAGCAGGAATTAATTATAATCCATTAAAAACAGCAGGTTTTTATGCTAATTACTTACAAGGTTTTTCGCCTCCTAGTGTTTCTACTATTTTTGAAATCAAAGCAGGTACAGGAGGAAAAACAGGAGTTCCAGCTGAATTTAATTACGATCTAAAGTCTGCATTATTTTATAATTATGAAATAGGAGGTTGGTTATCCCTAATAAATTCCAAATTAAAAATAGATTATTCTTTGTACTATATGAAAGGGGAAAACGAATTAATCAACACCCGTTTAGTAGATAACTCAACAGATTATCGCTCTGCGGGAAAAACATTACACAAAGGAGTAGAATTTGGATTAAATTATGGCATCTCAAAATCTATTAATCTCAGAATAGGAAGTGCTTACTCAGAACATCAATTTGTAGAATTTGAGTTTCCAGAGAAATCTTTAGAAGGAATAAAAAATTTAAATGGGAAAGAAATGCCTTCAGCACCACGTTGGATAGCTAATTCAGAACTTAGTTACCATCCAAAAGAGTTGCCAAATTTTAGGATCTCAGCAGAGTGGCAGTACGTTTCAAGTTTTTTTCAAGATCAAATTAATACAACAAAATACCAAGGATATAACGTAATCAATGGAAGAATAGGCTACAAAATAAAAGGAATAGAAGCCTATTTAAATATAATAAATCTTACAGATCAATTATATGCTTACAATGTATCTAGAGGAAACTCATCAAAATCTTCCGCAAATTATACAGTAGCAGCACCCAGAACTTTTGTTTTTGGTGTGCAATACAACCTATCCTTATAAACTTAATAAAAATGTAAAATTTCTAAAATTCTAATCCCATACATTAATAATACTTTGAGTTTTAACTCATGAAACCCTATACAATAATGATAAAAACAATTATTCAAAAAATAAAGAAAAAAATAAAAAAGCGTATTTATAAAGGACATAAATTACTAGCCTATATAACCTTTATTCCTGTTGTATTGTGGTGTTTTTCAGGAATTACGCATCCATTTATGGCACATTTTTTTAAACCCCAGATAAAAAATGAATGGATTGAACCAAAGGTAATTAACATACCCAAAATACAAGTTTCTCTAAAAGAAATTTTGAGAAAAGAAAAAATTGAAACCTTCAAAAACTTTCGTTTCATTGAAATGAATAATGATTGGTTCTATCAGATAAAATTGATAGATAATTCGCTGGTTTATTTTAGTGCCACCAATGGCAAAAAAATAGAAAAAGGAGATGAAAAATATGCACAATATTTAGCACAATATTTTTTAGAGGATTATCAAAGTAAAATTTTAAAAGTCGAATACCTTACAGAATTTGATCATCAATACAAATATATAAATCGCTATTTACCCGTTTATAAAATTACTTTTGATAGAAGTGATAATATGCAAGTATATGTAGAAACAACCTCCAGTAAATTAGCCACCTTTAATCCGCTTTCTAGACAAGTTTTTATATGGTTTTTTGATACCTTCCATAATTGGTCATTTTTAGATGCTATTACGACCAATGAAATACGAATAATCCTTATGATTATTTTGCTAGGAACCATTATCGCATCTGCTTTATCAGGAATTATTATATACGGTTTTTTTTGGAAAATTTTTAAAAAAACACAAATTTCATCGGAAAACAAAACCCGGATTCACCATCGAAAATTAGGAATATGGTTTTCTCTACTGACCATTGGATTTGCGTTTAGTGGTGCATTCCATCTAACAAAAAAGTGGAATCCAAAGCCTGTTCAAGATATGGTATATGAACCCGTTTTGAATAGCAATAAAATAAAAATAAATCCAATAGAAATTGCCGTTAATAAAACAAAACTTCAAAATGTAAGCCTCATACAATTTGAAGATACAATTTATTACCGTTGCCAATTACAAGCTAATTTTAAATCTTTTGACCAAGATAAATCCAAAAAAGAAAAAAAGAAATTAGCTCCTGTAGCAGATGTTGTATATCTAAATGCACAATCTAACACTCTTGCCAAAGGTCTAGATCTGAAATATGCGGAATTTTTAGCCCATTATTTTGAAAATCCTTCAGTAGAAAACGCTCCTTGTTGTGAAAATCAAACCTCAGAAGAAACTAAAACGTGTGGTATTGATAGTGTTGAACTACTAGAAATTAAAGTTCTAACTGATTTTGATAATAGGGAATACGGTTTTGTAAATAAACGATTACCTGTCGTAAAATTAGCATACAATACTCCTGAAAAAACAACATACTTCGTAGAAACAGCAACTTCTAGAATTGCTTCGGTGATACAGAAAACAGATAGAACAGAAGGATACTCATTTGCAATTCTTCATAAATTTTTATGGATGGATTGGGCAGGAAAACCAATACGTGATTTAGTCATGACATTTGCAGCTATTACATTGCTAATATTAACTTTTTTAGGGATTAAATTATTAATTAAAAAAGAATAAATTTTTGTATTACAATCAAGATTGGTTAGTTTTATAAAACTAACCAATCTTTGTATTTATGAATTTTAAATTACTCAAATTCCGTTTTTTAACAATTGTTTTTGCCCCTTTCCAATTGCTGTATTCTCAACAAAAATTGTCAAGTATAGCAGATAAACAAAGTTTGTTAACAAACGTCCAATGGGAATCGTTATTTCCTAATCGAGCAGGATTAGCTTCTGGGCATCCACAAGGATATAGCACAGATTTTTTTTCCTATAATAATTTTATACAAGCCCGTAACGAAATGGCTGATTATTGGGTTAAAATTAGAAAAAAACAAGGTGTATATGGAGAACTCATAACCATAACTAAAAAATCTTCGCAAGTAGTCTATAATTATTCACAAGTAGACCCTTCATGGTATGCTAATACAACAGCTGAAACCGTCATTAATGTTGATTTTGCAGATTTTGTTAATACCTCCAACACCTTAAACAATACCCGAGAATTAGGCGCCTTTTTAGCGAATATATCAAAAGAAACCACAGGCGGATGGCAAACACCAGTAGGAGGAGGAAGTTTAGGAGATTATGCTAAATGGGGATTGTATTTTGTACATGAATTAGGGTATAATACAACTAATTCAGCAGGAGCATACAGTCAAGCCAGTACAGAATACCCCGCCAATCCTACAAAAGGATATTACGGACGAGGACCTATTCAATTGTCATGGAATTATAATTATGGACAATTTAGTAAGTTTTTATACAACGATAAAAATGTGTTATTAGATAATCCTGATTTAGTACAACAAGATGGCGTTTTAGCTTTTAAATCAGCTATTTGGTTTTGGATGATGCCGCAATGGCCTAAACCTTCTTGTCATCAGGTTATGCACGATCTTTGGGTGCCAAGTATAGGAGAATATGCTATGAACAAAATGTATTTAAAAGGATTTGCTCATACGAATAACATTATTAACGGGGGATTAGAATGTAGAGGTTCATCTAGTGCTGCTTTTACTGTAAAAGTAGTTTTACGTTCTGATTTATATAAATATTATTTGGGAATATTAGGTTTAAATCCTAATCAAATAGC
Source organism: Flavobacterium columnare (assembly GCF_014844295.1). Taxonomy (NCBI): domain Bacteria; kingdom Pseudomonadati; phylum Bacteroidota; class Flavobacteriia; order Flavobacteriales; family Flavobacteriaceae; genus Flavobacterium; species Flavobacterium columnare. Next base: position 566,988 of record NZ_CP054494.1, on the reverse strand, counting down.
TGCGGAAGATTCTGGACAATATACTACTACTTGTTTTCAAGATGCTTCTAACGCCATGCAAGACTATCAGAGTGCAAATGTTTTAGCAACGAAAGGATTTGATCTAGAAAGTTTTTCTTATGGTCCTAATCCCGTTCAAGAAAATCTTAAAATAAAATATAAAAAAACGATAGATCAAATAAATGTCTACGGATTAGATGGGAAAGAAATTCAGAAATTACGTGTTCAAAAGGCAAATTTTGAATTGGATTGTAGCAAATTTGAAAAAGGAGTTTATTTATTACAAGTTATAAGCGAAGGGGAATCGGCAATTTTTAGGATTATAAAAAACTAACCTTCTGGAATAGATAAAAAAATGATTTAAAAGAAATGTTTTAGTATTCAAATTATCACATCGACCATACGGGAAGTCACAGGATTAGTTTTTGCGATTTCTCCTTAGGGTCGATATGATTTACTTTTTTGCCAGCCTATTTGTATAAAATACAGCAATACAAGAAATGTTTAATTATAAAAGAACAACCGTTTTACTTTCGCCCTCAACGACTACTTTCGTCAAGCCCGCTTTTGTTAATTCTTTCATCGAAGCATCCCATTTTTTGCCACTCAAGCCTGATTTTTCTTTTAAAAGAGCTAAAGTTTGATTGTCTTCAACTTTTAGTAATTCAACGATAGTCTTTGCATCATCACTTATAGCTAATGGCTTTACTTCTGGACGCATTTGAGGGAAGAATAATACCTCCTGAATAGACGCATTATTGGTTAAGAACATAATTAAACGATCCATACCTATACCTAATCCCGAAGTAGGAGGCATTCCATATTCTAAAGCTCGTAAAAAATCTTCATCAATAATTCCATTGGCTTCATCATCTCCTTTTTGGGCTAACTCCATTTGCGCGACAAAACGTTCTCGCTGGTCAATAGGATCGTTTAGTTCTGAATAAGCATTGGCTATTTCTTTTCCACAAACCATTAACTCAAAACGTTCCGTTAACTCAGGATTATTGCGGTGTTCTTTAGTTAAAGGAGACATTTCTTTTGGATAATCCGTAATAAAAGTCGGCTGAATGAAATTACCTTCACATTTTTCGCCAAATATTTCATCAATTAATTTTCCTTTACCCATGGTATCATTTACCTCAATGCCCATAGATTTTGCTGCTTCACGTAATTCTTCTTCAGTCTTACCCGTTATATCAAAACCTGTAAATTGTTTGATCGCGTCAGTCATCGTAACACGAGCGTAAGGAGCCTTGAAATTTACTTTATGTTCACCAAAAGTAGCTTCCGTAGTACCATTAACTTGTAATGCACAGTATTCTAATAAATTTTCAGTAAACGCCATCATCCAGTTGTAGTCTTTATACGCTACATAAATTTCCATAGCGGTAAATTCTGGATTATGAGTCCTGTCCATACCTTCATTGCGGAAGTTTTTAGAAAACTCATATACGCCGTCAAATCCACCTACAATTAATCGCTTTAAATACAACTCATTAGCAATACGCATATATAAAGGGATATCTAAACTATTGTGATGTGTAATAAATGGGCGTGCTGCCGCTCCTCCGGGGATAGACTGTAAAACAGGTGTTTCTACTTCCATGTAACCAGCGTTGTTAAAAAATGTACGCATGGCAGTAAAGAGTTTCGTTCTTTTTACAAATACCTCTTTTACTTGTGGATTTACTACCAAATCCACATAACGCATACGGTAACGTAGTTCAGGATCTATGAATTCGTCAAAAACCTTACCTGTTTCGTCTGTTTTAGGCATTGGTAAAGGACGTAACGTTTTACTTAAAAAAGTAAAGTTCGTTACACGAATACATTGTGCGCCTACTTGTGTAGTAAATAATTCACCTTCTATTCCTATAAAATCGCCTAAATCCACTAACTTTCTAAAAACTGTATTGTATAAGGTTTTATCCTCTCCAGAGCAAATAATATCTCGGTTAAAATATGCTTGAATACGTCCTTCGCTATCTTGAATTTCACTAAAACAAGCTTTTCCTTGGTCGCGGTTACTCATCAAACGACCCGCTACTACAACCTTCTTACCTTCTTCAAAAGATTCCTTTATTTGTTTCGAAGTATGATCTACTGGATACAAATTAGCGGGATACGGATTGATACCAAGTTCACGTAACTTGGTCAACTTTTCTCTTCTGATGATTTCTTGTTCTGAAAGTTGCATAACATTATTTTTTTAAAGACAGCAAAGATAACCATAAGTTTAAAAGTTTAAAAGTTTTAAAAGTTTAAAATTCAAGTATTGTATAACTATATTATTTGTTTTTGTGATTTATTTGAAAAATATTGATTTTTTGAGAGTTTTAGAATCTGTATCTTTGGCAAAAAGAAAATGAGATGAAACGTTTTTTATGTTTATTATTGCCCTTGGTTGTGTTAACAAGTTGTGTTTTTACAGAAGAAATAGAAATAAATCAAGACGGATCAGGGAAATATGCTTTTGCTATAGATGGCTCTAGTTTGATAGCTATGATGCCAAAAGATAGTTCAAATTTAGGAAAAACAATTGCTATTTTCTTTGGAAACATTTTTTAAATCCGTAACAGATTTACAACAGTTAATAGAAGGAATGGAAAGCTTTCAAAAATTGACCAAATCCAGTAAAATACAACAAATACAACGAATAGGGAACTTAAGTGTTTTGTTAGAAAACGGAGTTAAAATGAATTATTTGTATGATGGTAAAAAATTCTTTAGAAAAGCCATTACTACCAATCAACCGTTTAAAAAAAATAGATGCCAATTTCTTAGCGAAATATAAAACGATTTTAGAAGCATCTAAATATGTGGTAAAATACCATTTTCCTAAAGCAGTTAAAACCGTATCAAACAAATCCGCGGTATTTTCTAAAGATAGAAAAATAGCAACCATAGAATTTAAATGGGATGAAATAGTGAAATCCCCAGAATGTTTAAATTTAGAAGTCCAATTCAAATAAATTATTTATAATTAAATACAATAATGAGTAGAAAAGTAAAATTCCAAGATTTGGGATGTCAAGATTATAAAAAGACATGGGATTATCAAGAAAGCTTATTTGCTGAAATTGTAGCCCAAAAAATGCTAAAGAGAGACGATTCAAAAGTAGAAACAGATAATTATTTTTTGTTTGTAGAGCATCCTCATGTTTATACTTTAGGAAAAAGTGGAGATTTATCAAATCTATTGTTGTCTGAAAAACAATTAGAAGAAAAAGGAGCCACGTTTTATAAAATAAACAGAGGAGGAGATATAACCTATCATGGACCAGGACAAATTGTAGGTTACCCAATTTTAGATTTAGAAAACTTTTTTACCGATATACATAAATATTTGCGATTACTAGAAGAAGTTATTATTCAAACTTTAGCTGAATATGGCATAGCATCCGAACGAAGTGAAGGAGAAACAGGAGTATGGATAGGAGTAGGAACTCCCTTTGTTAGAAAAATATGCGCTATGGGGGTTCGTGCCTCTCGTTGGGTAACCATGCACGGTTTTGCATTAAATGTAAATGCTGATTTAGGGTATTTTGATCATATTATTCCTTGTGGTATAAAAGGAAAGGCAGTAACCTCTCTTCATGTTGAGTTAGGAAGACCAGTAGATGAAGAAGAAGTAAAAAAGAAAATATTAAAATATTTTAATGATTTGTTTAATACGGATTTAGTATCGTTATAGACTCAGAATAACAAACAAAATCGTGAAACTTTAATTTGTTTTCTACGATTTTGTTTGTCTAAAAAAATAATTATTTATAAGTCCAATACAAACTGTTCAGGGAGTAATTTAAAAGACTTCCTGTGGTATTTTGTGACCCCATATTTAGCAATAGCTTCTCTGTGATCTTTTGTAGGATATCCCTTGTTTTTACTCCAATTATACATTGGAAATTCTTCATGAATTTTATTCATATATTCGTCTCTATGCGTTTTAGCTAAGATAGAAGCAGCAGCTATATTCATGTATTTACTATCCCCTTTTATAATACTTTCGTTAGGGATGGATTTTAAAAAAGCTATTTCTTCAAGCTTTAAGTTGTAGCCAGTTAGGGTTTTGATTCCTAGTTTTCCCAATAAAGGACGGTTTCCATCAATAATGATAAAATCGGGTTTTTGCTTCAACTTCAAAATGCTTTCCTGCATAGCCTTCATAGAAGCATTAAGAATATTGATTTCATCAATTTCTTCATTCAAAATATGCGTTACCGCAAAGCCCAATGCTAAATTTTCAATAGTAGGTCTTAAAACATCCCTCTTTTTTTCAGATAATTGTTTAGAATCGTTTAAAGAATCAATATTAAAATTTTCTGGAAGTATAATAGCGGCTGCTGTAACGGGTCCTGCGAGGCACCCCCTGCCGGCTTCGTCACATCCGACTTCTATTGCGTAATTGCTGAATTTTAAGGATAACATAGTTTGTATAGTAATAAAAAGTGCTTAATTTTTAGGTTTATTGAAAAGTAAATAATAAGTTTTTATAAAAATTATAGAAGCAGCAAAGGTACTTTATAAAGTTTAACATTTATAAAAAATGAATATCTATAGATAATATTTGGGAAATTAAGAAATATTTAAGAAGTTTGCGGGATAACTAACTCAAATAAAATTAATATGAGATCAAAGTTCAAATGGATTTTTACGCTACTGTTAGCGTTAACAATGCAGTTTTCTTTCGCTCAAGAGAAAGCAATAACTGGGGTGGTTACAGACGCAAATGGTCCACTACCAGGGGTAAATGTTGTAGTAAAAGGTACACAACGTGGGGTTTCATCCGGATTTGACGGTAAATATAGTATTAAGGCAAAAGAAGGCGAAACTTTAGTTTTTTCATTTATGGGAATGAGAGAAGTATCTAAAGTGGTGGGTGCTTCTAATGTAATGAATACTGTAATGCAAAGTGATGCAAAACAATTTGGAGATGTTGTTATTGTAGGTTTTGCTAAACAAGAAAAGAAAAAAATGATTCAGTCAGTGGTAACTGTAGGATCTGATAAAATTAAAGATGTTCCTGTTGCTTCAGTTCAAGATGTTCTTCAAGGTCAAACTTCAGGTGTTCAAGTTGTTTCTTCTTCAGGAGTAATTGGTTCTGCACCCGTTGTAAAAGTAAGAGGTGTTGCCTCTATTACGGCAGGAGCTAGGCCTTTGTATGTTGTTGATGGAGTGCCATTGAATGATGTTAATTTAACTTCTGCTCAAGGAGGTCAGGCTTTAAATCCAATTGCAGACCTAAATCCTGCAGATATAGAGAGTATGTCTGTATTAAAAGATGCTGCGGCAACTTCAATTTATGGATCTCGTGGGTCAAATGGAGTTATTCTTATTACTACAAAAATGGGTAAGAGAAATCAAGATGCTAAAGTTGCGGTTGGTTTTACTACTTCCTTTACAAATTATACAGATGCAATGAAAATGATGAACGCGTCTCAGTATAAGGAATATAATGCTAAATTTCCTCAAGCGTTAACAAATTCAGGAGTTTCGATTGATGACATAGGGGAGACTAATTTTGATTGGTTAAATGCTGTTTCGAGAACAGGTGTTTCTATGGGTTCGGATGTTTCAGTTTCAGGAGGTTCTGAAAAAACAACTTATTTTTTAGGAGGGAGCTATGCTAAACAATCGGGCTTTATTGTTGGTAACGGATTAGAGAAATCTGCAGGAAGGCTTAATATTAATACAGAGGCAAATTCTTGGCTAAAAGTTGGAATGAATTTAGGGGTAACTACTTCTAAAATAGATAGAGTTGCTTCTGAAAATTCAGTAAATGCTCCGTTTACATCTGCTTTTTTACAAGAACCTTACGTAACACCCTACGATTCGAATGGTAATTTTCAACGTACAGGTTTTATAGCTAACGTTGTAGCAATAGAAGCTTTAGATATAAATGACTTAATTACGAATCGTATAACAGGTAATGTATTTGCAGATTTTAAATTATTTAAGCCTTTAACCTATAGAGTAGAAATTGGTTTAGATAGATCTTCAATTGAGGAATTTAGACGTGAAAAAGATATTAATCAAGCAGGTGGTTCTGCTTCGGATTATCAAGCTGTTCAGCAGAAGACTGTTTTTACAAATACTTTAAATTTTAATAAAAAGTTAGCTGAAAAAATTAATTTAAATGCCTTAGTAGGTTTTACTGCAGAAAATACTGAAGTAAGAGATATTAGCGTAGCAGGTACAGTTTTTGCTTCTGATGATTTCTTGAATGTTACTTCTGCAGTTATAAAATCAACTACTGATAATACTAACGCTCAATCTAGATTAAATGGTTATTTTTCACGTTTAAATCTTGATTATGATTCAAAATATTTATTAGAGGCTTCTTTTAGAAGAGATGGGTCTTCTAGATTTGGATCTAATAATAGATTTGGTAATTTTTGGGCAATTGGAGCAGCTTGGAATATTGCCAGTGAAAACTTCTTAAAAGAAAGTAAATATATTAGTGAATTAAAATTAAAAGCTAATATGGGAGTTTCTGGTAATGATAGAATTGGAGATTATGTTTGGAGAGAGCGTGTTAATGGTGGCGTTTATCCAAATTATAATGAAACTTCTGGTTTAGCATTATACAGATTTAGTAATCCAAATTTAAAATGGGAAAGATCAGAATCTATTGATTTTGGATTGAATTTAGGTATGTTTAGCGATAGAGTTAAAATTGCTGTTGATGTTTATAGAAAAGTAACTTCAGATTTATTGTTAAATAAATTGTTGTCTACAGCTGATAATGATGGTGTTAGAACTTATTTGATCAATGCTGGTAAAATGGAAAACAGAGGTTTAGATTTAGATTTTAATTTTGATGTTTTAAGAGATTCAAAATTGAAATGGACTACAAATTTAAATTTTAACTTTAATAGAAATAAAATATTAGAACTAAATTCTGATGCTTCTGTGGATGCGCAAGGAAATAAATTTATAGGAGGATCTACTTATCAAAGAGCAATCGAAGGATATTCTGCCAATACTTTTTACTTAGTGCCTTATTTAGGAGTTAATAAAGAAACGGGACATGCTGAATGGTTAGATATAAATGATAATCCAACTACTACTTATTCTACAGCAAATAGAAGAATTGTTGGAGATGCAAACCCTGATTTTACAGGGGGATGGTCTAATAATTTGAAGTATGGTAACTTTGATTTATCTACATTAGTTAACTTTAGTTACGGGAATGATATATTTGTTGACGGATTACGTTTTGTTGATCGTGCAACGTACTCTTACAATCATAGAGAAGTTGTAGGTAATGTGTGGCAAAAATCTGGAGATGATGCATTTACTCCAAATCCTACTTCTCCTACATTCAGAACCGTTCAAAATGCTTCAACTAGACAATTGAAGGATGGTTCTTTTGCTAGATTGAAAAATGTAACTTTTGGGTATAATTTTCCTATGAATAAGTTTAGTAAAAGTTTTATATCATCTGTAAGAATTTATGCAACTGCACAAAATTTATATACATTGAAAAATAAAGAGTTAGAAGGTATTGATCCAGAGGTGTCTAATTCGATTTCTGCTGGTATCCAAGGTGAAACATTTTTTACTGCCCCTCAAACTAAAACGTTTTTGTTTGGTACACGTTTAACTTTTTAAGCTTTTAAATATGAAATATATATATATATCAACACTTTTTCTAACATTTGCAATTGGTTGTCAAACGGATTTAGATGTTAAAGCACAGGATGAATCTTCTCGTGAAGTGGTATTAACTACAGGACTGGGAGTGAAGTCTTATGTAACAGGATTATACGGATTAGCACAACAAGAAGGTGCTTTTGGGGGGGTTCCACAATTGTTAGGAGACTGGCAGTCAGATAATATTGGTTTTAGAGGTACCTTTCCAACGCTACAAGAAATAAGAGATTATACAACTGTACCAACAAATGGGAACGTTGCTTCAATATGGCAAGATCATTATGAGATAATAACTCAGGCTAATACGGTGATTAATAAAGCTTACTCAGCTCCAGATGTTAACTTTTCAAAAGAAGAAAGGGATGAGGCTGTAGGTGAGGCTAAGTTTATGAGAGCTTTAGCTTATTTTCAACTAAATTGCTTATTTGCACAACCAATTCAAACAGCTGGAGTTAACGGTTTGTCTGTTCCATTAATTACTAAGCATATTAACTCTGTAGACGAAATTGGTATAAGAAATACTCCTAGAGCTACTATTGGTCAAGTATATGCTGAAATTGAAGCAGACTTATTAGATGCAATTAGTAAAATTAAAACTTTTAATAGAGCAAGAGCTAATGTAGGAGCTGCTAAGGCTTTATTGGCTCGTGTTTATTTATATCAAGATAAATTTTCCCAAGCAGCAGATTATGCAAATCAAGTTATAGGAATGAACAATGAGTTTGTATTAGCTACAAACTATTTATTTTACGATAATAAGGATTCTTATGAGCACATATTTAATTTAGTTAGTTTGTCTAATGATAGTCAGTCGGGGAGTAATGAAAATGGACCATCAGTTAGTTTCTCAACTCTAACTAATTCAGCTGCTAATGGAGGAAGAGGAGATTGTCCTTTTTCTGCAAATTTGAATGCCGCTTTTGCGAATTCAGGAGATTTACGTTACACATTAAAAAGAAGAGATGTAGAAAAAACAGGAGTTCCTTTTTACACAACGAAATATAATGACGGACTTAATCAGTCGTCAGATTATTCTGTAATTCGTATTTCTGAAATGTATTTGATTAGAGCTGAAGCTAATTTAAGAGCAGGAACAGTAATAGGAGACACTCCAGTTAATGATGTTAATAAAATTAGAAGACGTGCAAATCTTCCTGATTTGACAGTTGTAACATTAGATGATATTATAAATGAAAGACGTTTTGAGTTTTGTTTTGAAGGTCATAGACGAATGGATTTATTACGTAATGGAAAGCAACTAAGATTATCAGGAACTGTGCCAGCACCAGCTGAAACAGCCCCTGGTAAACCAAGAGTGATTTTACCAATTCCTCAAAGAGAATTGGACTTAAATAAGAATTTAGTTCAAAATCCTAGTTACTAATAAAAAAGCCCTCGCTCAGCGAGGGCTTTTTTATCTCTTCTCTTTTCCCTATTTTTGTACTTCATTAAAAACCTATGAAGTATTTTTTTTATTTAATTATTGCTTTAGTTGTTATACCAACATTTGGACAAAATGACTTGTCTGAAATTAAAAACGACACAGTTCGTAAATCCCTACGAGAAGGTCGAAAAGAAAACCCTAAAGCCCCTCATAACTGGTATAAAATTTATAATCTAAAAAGAGACACTACTTTTGTTGATACCTCACTTACAATAAAAAGTGATTATAAGTTTAATCTACTCAGAAAAGATAACTTCGGCTTGTTGCCGTTTGCTAATGATGGTTATGTATATACTGTTCTAAACTATGGTTTTAAAGCACCTAATGCGTTACCCGCTATAGGTTTTAATGCTAAACAATTTAATTATCTGCAATCAGAAGACATCTTCTATTATAATGTACCAACTCCCTTGACAGAATTGTATTTTAAAACTGTTTTAGAACAAGGACAAAGTATAGATGCTTTTATTACATTAAATACTTCTAAAAATCTTAATTTTTCATTAGCCTACAAAGGATTACGATCATTGGGGAAATATCTAAATTCATTATCAAGTACAGGAAACTTTAGATTTACTTCAAGTTATCAAACTCTCGGTAAACGTTATGGATTTAATGTACACTTTACAAGTCAAGATTTTACCAATCAAGAAAATGGAGGAATTCTAAATGATACCGATTTTATTTCTGGGGATCCTCAATTTAGTCAACGTTCAAGATTAGATATAAAACTAAAAGAGGCAAAATCCCTTTTTGAAGGAAAACGTTATTTCGTAGATCAATATTTTCGTTTAAATCGTAGTCAAAAAGCTAATAATATATTATTGGAACATCAGTTTAAGTACGAAATATTTAATTTTAGTTTCGAAAAAACTACTAAAACAGATTATTTTGGTCTAGGCTATGAAAATTCTAACTATTCAGATTTGACTAAATCATCTGTCCTTTATAACAAAATAGGAGCTACTTTTTTTAACACCTCAATAGGCAAGTTTAATGTGTTTATTGAAGACAATCGTTTTCGTTATGGGTATAATCGTTTAGTGATTGAAAACCAGCAAATAAAAGTTCCAGCTCGAAATGATTTTTCAGTTCAAAATATAGGAGGGAAATATTTTTATCTAACAAAAAAGATGAGAGGAGAAGCCCTTTTTTCAAAAGCTTTTTCAAAACACACAAACTCTACTATAGATATATTTACAAAATACACTTTAAATGATAAAAATAGTTTTTCAGCTAGATACACTAATTTAAGCAAATTGCCTGATTTAACCTCCTCCCTTTACCAAAGTGATTTTGTAACATATAATTGGAAAAATTCATTTGATAACGAAAAAATTAATTCATTTCATTTGAATGCCCAAACACAATGGGGAGCAGTTGAAACTCAGTTTGTACTGCTTCATAATCATATTTATTTCAGTAATGATGATTTAACACAAAAAACATTGCTGACAACACCTAAGCAATATAAAGGATCTATAAATTATTTTTCAGTAAAAATACAAAAAGAATTAAAGGTTGGGAAGTGGTCACTCGATAATAGTATTTTATATCAACAAGTAGCCCAAACAGAACAAATTTTAAATGTTCCCAAATTTTTGACACGCAATAGTTTGTATTTTTCAGATCAATATTTTAAAAAAGCTTTATTCTTACAAACAGGGATCACCTTTCAGTATTTTACTAATTATTATGCTAACGGTTATAATCCTTTGATTGGTGATTTTTATACCCAAAATCAAAGTCAGATAGGAAATCATCCTATAATTGATTTTTTTGTTAATGCTAGAGTACGTCAAACAAGAATTTTTTTGAAAGCAGAACATCTTAATACTACTTTCAGAAATAATGATTTTTTTGCAGCACCAGGTCAGCCTTATAAAGACTTTCTAGTGCGTTTTGGATTAGTGTGGGATTTCTTTCAATAATCATGAATTTCTAATACTGAAAATCATTAGATTAAGCTACACTTTCAAATCTCTTGAAATTTGAAATCTGTATTCAGAATATTTATACCTTTGCAAAGAGGTTGGTAAAGAATAGTTTAAAAATAAGAAAAACATTATAAAAATAAAAGTATGCAATACGCAAAGAACATACTAGAAACAATTGGTAATACACCTCTAGTAAAGTTGAATAAAGTAACGGCTGAGATTAACGCATTGGTTCTAGCAAAAGTTGAAACCTTTAATCCAGGTAATTCTGTAAAAGACCGTATGGCTATCAAAATGATTGAAGATGCAGAAGCGGATGGTCGTTTAAAACCTGGAGGAACTATTATTGAAGGGACTTCTGGAAATACAGGAATGGGACTAGCTTTAGGCGCCATTATTAAAGGCTATAAACTAATCTGTGTAATTTCAGATAAACAATCAAAAGAAAAATGTGATATACTAAGAGCAGTAGGAGCAAAAGTAGTGGTTTGTCCAACAGATGTTGAACCTACAGATCCTCGTTCGTATTACTCTGTTTCAAAACGTTTAGCAGAAGAAACACCTAATGCGTGGTATGTAAACCAATACGATAACCCAAGTAATGCACTAGCCCATTACGAACAAACAGGACCTGAAATTTGGGAACAAACAGAAGGGAAAATTACACATTTTGTAGTAGGTGTGGGTACAGGAGGAACTATATCAGGAGTTGCTAAATACTTAAAAGAGAAAAATCCAAATGTTAAAATTTGGGGAATTGATACCTATGGTTCTGTATTTAAAAAATACCATGAAACCGGTATTTTTGATGAAAATGAAATATATTCCTATATAACAGAAGGCATTGGAGAAGATATTTTACCCAAAAATGTTGATTTTTCTCTTATAGACGGTTTTACAAAAGTTACAGACAAAGATGCTGCCGTCTATACACGTAAGATAGCCCTAGAAGAAGGGATATTTGTTGGGAATTCAGCAGGTGCAGCCATTAAAGGATTATTACAACTAAAAGACGAATTTAAGCCAGATGATGTAGTAGTCGTTTTATTTCACGATTCAGGAAGTCGTTATGTAGGCAAAATGTTTAATGATGATTGGATGCGCGAACGAGGCTTTCTAGAAGAAGAACTAACCAAAGCAGAAGATTTAATAAAAGACCATATCGAAAAGCCACTTGTTATTGTCCGTACTGAAGAATTAGTTTCACACGCCATAGAAAGAATGCGTAAATATAAAATTTCTCAAATACCAGTTGTTGATGTAAATGGATTTGTTGGATCTGTTGATGAATCAGACCTTTTTCAAAGCTATATAACAGATAAAAAGACTGCTGAAAAACCAATTAAAGAGGTAATGGGAGCGCCATTTCCAATAGTAGCTAAAGGAACCCCTATAGACGAAGTTTCTAAATTAATTACTAAAGATAATCAAGCGGTATTAGTAGATTTAGGAGAAGGAAAACACCATATCATTACAAAATATGATATCATTAATTCGATAAAATAATAAAATATAAAATCAAAAGAATATGTGATATTTAAATTACATAGTTCACATAATAAAATTCAGTTAAACCTAATTAATTCATTTATAATGAGTTTTTTAGGTTTTTTTTGTAAATTTATGATAGAAATAAAGTCAAACCCTATACTGCTAAAAAAAGCTAATATAGTTAAGACTTTTTGTACGCCTTATTAATTTTATACGCCTTTACCATGAAAGAAGAATTTTTACATTATGTATGGAAAAATAAAAAATTTCCTTTACACTCTTTAAAAACCGCACAAGGAGAAAATCTTCAAGTGCTTCATTCAGGAGTTCAACTAAATCAATCAGGTCCTGACTTTTTTAATGTTCAACTGATAATTGATGGTCAAAAATGGGCAGGAAATGTAGAAATACATTTAAAAACTTCAGATTGGTACCACCATCACCACCACCTAAATGATCAATATGACAATTGTATTTTACATATAGTATGGGAACATGATATATCTGTTTTTAGAAAAGACAATACAGAAATTCCCGTTTTAATACTTCAAAACTATGTTCCAAAAGAATTAATTACTCAATATGAAAAGCTAAAAATAAAAAAGAAATGGATAAATTGTGAGGGAAAATTAAACCAAATCCCTGAATTTATTATTTCTAATTGGGTAGAACGTTTGTATTTTGAACGGTTAGAACTAAAAAATGAATCCATAAAAAAACTACTAGAAGAAACAAACTACGATTGGGAAGCCGTTTTTTTTATAACCCTAACTAAAAACTTTGGGTTAAACGTAAATGGAGAGGCTTTTTTGAGTCTAGCTCGAACGATTCCTTTTTCGATACTTAAAAAAGAAAGTTTTGATCTAAACTATATAGAAGCCCTATTGTTCGGTATGGCAGGACTTCTACCACTCGAGCCTCAAGAAAATTATGAGAAAGATCTAGTAGAATTGTATGAATACATCAAAATCAAATATCGGCTAAAACCAAATCATATAGAACGTTTTGAGTTTTATAGATTACGTCCTGATAATTTTCCAACGATTCGTATTGCTCAAATAGCAATGCTTTATCATATTCAAAAAAATATTTTTACGTTAGCCACAGACGCAACTAGTGTTGAAGATTTTTATAAAATTTTCTCAGTTGGAGTTTCCGATTATTGGGAATCCCATTACAACTTTCAAAAAAAATCGAATCATAAAGAAAAAAAAATATCCAGAATGTTTGTAGAATTATTACTTGTCAATGCTATCTTACCCATTCGGTTTGCTTATACACAATATAAAAATAAGAATGATATAGATCTAGATCTAATGCTAATCGAAAAAATCAGACCTGAAAAAAACAAAATAATAGATTATTTTGAACATTATGGCGTAAAAGCTAAAAATGCAATGCAATCACAAGGCCTAATTCAGTTAAAAAAGAAATACTGTGATGCTAATCGTTGTTTACAATGTGCCATTGGTGTTGAATTTTTGAAGTCTGAAAAATAAATTGTAGATTTACTAAAGTATTTTATCTCATTTTTTATTGCACAATGATATTAAAACTTAAATATTTTTTTGAACGACAAGGGTTTCATATCGCTTCAAGATTAGCTGATCGTTTAGGTATGAGAGCAAATAGTATACGTTTGTTCTTTATTTATATTTCGTTTGTTACTGTAGGACTTTGGTTTGGAGTCTATCTTACGATAGGATTTCTAATGAAATTAAAAGATTTACTCAGAGCTAAAAGAACTTCTGTTTTTGATTTATAATTATGCTTCAATCACTCAAACATTATTTTGAATATACAAGAAATCAACGCATAGCACTGTTGTTCTTGATTGTTTTGAGTGTACTGCTCCAAATGGCATATACCTTTATTGACTTCTCAGAAGATTCCAATCCAACAGCAGAAGAAAAAAAATGGCTTGCTCAACAAACTGTGATAGATTCGTTAAAAAATAAAAACACACAAGAGGAATACAAAATACATCCTTTCAACCCCAATTTTATTACTGATTTCAAAGGTTATAAGCTAGGGATGTCAGTAAAGGAAATCAATCGTTTGTTTGCTTATAGAAAAAGAGGTAAATATGTTAATTCAGCAGAAGAATTTCAGAAAATAACAAAAGTATCAGATTCTTTATTAGGTTCAATATCATCTTATTTTAAATTCCCCGACTGGGTTTCAAAAAAAAAACATTCGGATAATGTGAAATACAGATCATTTACCGAAGCCCAAAAGACGATAAAAAAAACAAATACTTGGGTACAGAAAGATATTAATTTAGCTACGAAAGAGGATTTAATGAAAATATACGGTATAGGAGATGTTATTTCAGATCGGATACTCAAAAGTAGAGAATCTTTGGGAGGCTTTGTATCTATGGATCAAATACAAGAGATATGGGGATTATCTCCTGAAGTTATTACGGAATTAAACAAAAAATTCACATTATTTAAAGTCCCAGAAGTTTTAAAAATAAAAATTAATGAAGCCTCTACCAAAGAACTTTTAAAAATCCCCTACATAAAATATCCTGTAGCCCGCGAAATAATTGGGTTTAGAAGTATGAATAACGGAATTCATTCAGTAGATGATTTACTTGAAATTAAGAATTTTCCAGTTGATAAAGTAAAAATAATTACCTTATATTTGGACTTTAAATAAATAGCAAGAAGAACAATACAACTTTATGAACTCAATTTATTTTACAGAAGACCATCAATTATTCAGAGAGAGTTTTCGCGATTTTTTACAAAAAGAAGTAGTACCTCACATTGAAAAATGGGAAAAAGAAGGAACGATAGAACGTTTTATCTGGAAAAAATTTGGAGACATGGGATTCTTTGGATTAAATTATCCTGAGGCTTACGGTGGGTCAAATCTTGACTTATTCTATACAGTTATATTTTTAGAAGAACTACAAAAAGTAAAATCATCAGGTTTTGCCGCTGCTATGTGGGCTCATGCCTATTTAGCAATGACACACTTAAATGCAGAAGGAGATGAACGTATTAAGCAAGAGTATTTAGCTCCAAGTATTGCAGGTAACAAAATAGGTGCGCTTTGTATTACAGAACCTTTTGGAGGTAGTGATGTGGCAGGTATGCGAACAACAGCAGAACGTAAAGGAAGTAAATTTGTGATTAATGGCTCTAAAACATTTATTACAAATGGAGTCTACGCGGATTATTACGTTGTGGCTGCGAAAACGAATCCAGCTCTGGGAAATAAAGGAATTAGCATATTTTTAATAGATGCTAATACACCAGGTATCTCAGCAACTAAATTAAATAAATTAGGATGGAAAGCGTCTGATACAGCAGAATTAGCATTCGATAATGTAGAAATTCCTTTAGAAAACTTAATGGGAGAAGAAGGAAAGGGATTCCCTTACATAATGCAACATTTTGCATTAGAACGCCTAATAATGGCAATTAATGCACACGCTCGAGCTGAATATGCAATAGATTATACATTAGGATATATGTCAGAACGAGAAGCTTTTGGAAAATCAATTAATAAATTTCAAGCTTTACGTCATACAATGGTAGAACATACAACAGAAGTTGAACATTGTAAAGTCTTTAATTATGCAGCTGTAGCTCGTTTAAACAAAGGAGAATATGTAGTAAAAGAAGCTACTATGGCAAAATTAAAGTCAACTAAAGTAGCGGATTTAGCAATTTATGATTGTTTACAAATGCTAGGGGGATACGGTTATATGGAAGAATATCCCTTAGCCCGTTTGTTAAGAGATAGTCGATTAGGGCCCATTGGAGGCGGAACATCTGAAATCCTAAAAGAAATTTTATCAAAAATGATTATTGATAATAAAGATTATCAACCAGCAGTAAAGTAATACCTAAAAAAGCATAATATGTTTAAGTGAGATACTAAAAAAGTTTTCGCTCCACTAATTATTTTTTCCAAATTACGCATTAGCCTTTCTAAAGAAAGATAAAATCATGAAAAATACATAAAAATTATGCCTTGGTATAAATTTTATATTGAGGATAAAAAAGTAAACGTATTTTCAGATTTAAAGACAGTTTTTCTTACAAATAAATTTTTAATGCGTAATTTTGGTTTAACAGAAAAGGAAGTTTTTTAAGCGACTATCGTTATCAGACTATATCTTTTTTATAAAACCAACTTAACTAAAAATTAATGGACAGACGTAAATTTTTAAAACATTCAACTGCGGTATTCGGTGCTTCGGTTTTGATGCCTTCAATGGTAGTCTCTTGTGTTTCTGAAACACAAGAAAATAATCCAAAAAATGTAAAAGTATTAATCATTGGTGCAGGAGCAGCGGGATTGTTTGCTGGATACACACTAAAGAAAAAAGGAGTAAGTTTCGAAATTTTAGAGGCTTCTTCAAAATATGGTGGACGACTAGGAAAACAATCAGGTTTTGCCGATTTTGATATTGATCAAGGAGCAGAATGGTTGCATTTAGAAGATAGTATAATTGGCAAAATAATTAAAGAAACACAGACCAAAATAACTTTAGATGATACAGAATTAAAATATTGGTATAATAATAAAATTACTTCAACTTTACCTCTACAAACAGATATTTTTAGAAGTGAAACCGAAGTTTTTCAAGATGTCAGTTATTGGGAGCACGCACATCAAAAAGGCCTAGATAATTCATATAATAATATTATAGAAGCTTATGCAGGAGATCAAGGGGCAAGTGCTACCAATATTTCAGTAAAATGGGATAACGAAGAAGCGAAAAAATCAAATAGTCAAGAGAAAAATTATAAATTCGAAAAAACTTATTTTGATGTTTTCGAAAATAACATAATACCCTTTGTTAAACAAGACATAAAATTAAATACAATTGTAAAAAAAATTGATTATTCAGGAAACTCAATTGAAGTAACAGATCTAAATGGAACGGTCTTTATTGCAGACAAAGTAATTGTTACAGTGCCAATTACCATTCTGAAATCAAATGATATCATTTTTAAACCATCTTTGCCTAACGAAAAAACCATGGCTTTTCAAAAAATAGGAATGGAAGCAGGAATGAAGGTGTTTTTAAAATTTAGTGAAAAATTTTATCCAAGTAATTTTGTTTATGGGGGCTCCGTTTGCGCTGCGTACGGTGATGTTACCCTAGGAAAACAGACTAAAGATAATATTTTGTTGGCGTTTGTTATGGGCAAACAAGCTCAAACTCTTTCAGATCTAAATAGTCATGAGGCGATAACCAGTGCATTGTTAACAGAATTAGATTATATGTTTAATGGGAGAGCAAGTGCTAGCTTTGTTAAATCTACTGTTCAAGATTTTACAAAGCATCCATTCATAAAAGGAGCCTATTCTTATAGTTCTGTTGGTATGGGAAATGCTAGGGAAATTTTAGCACAATCTGTAGGTGATAAAATATTTTTTGCAGGAGAAGCAACTAATTTGCAAGGTGACCATCAAACGGTTCATGGAGCTGTAGCTACTGGTGTAGAACAAGCAGAAAAAATAGTATCCTTATTAAAATAAGAACCCAAGAATTAGTAGTTTTTCGATAGGGTAGATAAAAATATCAAGATAAAGATTCTTAATGATGAAAAAATAAGGAGGTATATTTCATAACCTTGATTTATAAAATTCATTTAGAATTAACCATAATATACGATTCAAGGCTAAAAAATACCCCGTAATCAATTTTTACTACCTTATTGTTGAAAATAGAATGAAATGTAGAAGGTGGGTGTAAGGCAAAAATTCTACAAAAATAATTCAAAATTTATGATTTATAATTTAAAATAAATCCTTAGGTTTGCATCCACAAATGAAAGGGGGTGTCAAAACTATGTTAATTATACCAATTAAAGACGGAGAAAATATCGATAGAGCATTAAAGCGCTATAAAAGAAAATTCGATAAAACAGGAGTTGTGCGTCAATTAAGATCACGTCAGCAGTTTACAAAACCTTCTGTATCAAGAAGAGCTGAAGTTCAGAAAGCACAATACATCCAAGGATTAAGAGATGCTGTAGAAAATTAATAGCAAATTATAATCATAATATAAAATCGCTAGTTGTAAAAGTTGTACTTTTAGACTAGCGATTTTTTTATGGATTCAATTGGGGAATTATGAGTGAAAATTTAGTTCGTTTTGAAGATTATTTGTTAAAAGAAAAAAAATATTCATTACATACAGCCAAGGCTTATGTGAAAGATTTGTGGCTTTTTTTTGATTACCTAGTAGAAGTGGAAGGAGGAGGGTTAGAAGAAGTTAGTTATTCTTTGGTTAGAGGATGGATAATAAGTTTGGTTGAGTCAGGAGTGTCTAATCTTACGGTTAATAGAAAAATGGCCTCTTTAAAAGCTTTCTATAAATTTCTATTAAAAATTAAAGTAATTGATGTTTCGCCTATGTTGCAACATAAATATTTAAAAGCCGAAAAGAAAATTCAAGTCCCTTTTTCCGAAAAGGAATTAGAATTAGCATTGAATCAAATAGAATATAATCAAGATTTTGAAGGTCTTCGCGATAAATTAATTATTGATTTGTTTTATACAACAGGTATTAGGCGTTCGGAATTGATTAATCTACAGCTAGTTGATGTTGATTTTGATTTAAAAGTGCTTAAGGTTTTGGGAAAACGCAATAAAGAACGAATTATACCTGTTTTAGATGTGATTTTTTTAGAAATTAAGCAATATTTAGAGAAAAGAAAAGCTTTGCCCCATGTATTTGATGAAGAATATTTATTTCTTCTTGGGAACGGTAAGAAAATGAATGAAACTTTTGTTTACAGGTTAATAAATTGCTATCTTAGTGTTGTCTCGGAAAAAGTGAAAAAGAGTCCTCATATGCTTCGTCATACTTTTGCGACTCACATGTTAAACCGAGGTGCAGATTTAAATTCAATAAAAGAGTTCTTAGGGCATTCTAGTTTAGCGTCTACACAGGTATACACGCAATCTAGCTTAGGGCAAATAAAAGAAGTGTATAAAAATGCGCATCCTAGAGGTCGGAAGTAATTCTTTTTAAATTGTTTAACCTTAAAAAGATTTAATTATGAAGGTAAATGTTCATGCAGTTAATTTCAACATCGACAAAAAATTGGTTTCTTTTACAGATGAAAAAGTAAACAAATTAGAAAAATTTTATGATAAAATTGTCTCTGCGGATGTGTTTATGAGGGTAGAGCAGACCAGTGAAAAAGAAAATAAAGTAGTTGAAGCTAAAATTTTGGTTCCAGGAGATGAATTTGTTGTTAAAAAAACCTGTAAATCATTTGAAGAAGGTGTGGATTTGTCAGTTGATGCTTTGGAACGATTGCTTGTAAAACGTAAGGAAAAACAGAGAGCTCATGCTTAATAGAGAAAAAAATAAAAAAAAAGTTTAAAAAAATTTTTGAAATCTAAAATATATCTCTACATTTGCAGTCCGTTAGAAATAGCGGACTTTTTTACTGAATGCCGGTGTAGCTCAGCTGGCTAGAGCAGCTGATTTGTAATCAGCAGGTCGTGGGTTCGAGTCCCTCCATCGGCTCTTTGAAATATTGAAAAAATGTTTTATATTTGCACTCTCAAATCAAGAGTCAAATAAAAAAGTAAGGCGGGGAGATACTCAAGCGGCCAACGAGGACGGACTGTAAATCCGTTGGGAAACCTTCGCAGGTTCGAATCCTGCTCTCCCCACAAAATAAGTTTGAGAGTTTCAAGTTTCAGGTTGCATTCGAAACAGGATACTTTTGATTGAAAACCTAAAACTTTACCGCCGGTGTAGCTCAGGGGTAGAGTGCTTCCTTGGTAAGGAAGAGGTCACGGGTTCAAATCCCGTCATTGGCTCACAAGATTTTTTTGAACACTAATTATTATAACTAAGATTAAAAATTAAGTAAAATGGCAAAAGAAAGTTTTAATCGTTCGAAACCGCACTTAAATATCGGTACTATCGGACACGTAGACCACGGAAAGACTACTTTAACTGCTGCGATCACTAAAGTATTATCTGATGCAGGTTACTGTCAAGCTAAGTCATTCGACCAAATCGATAACGCTCCAGAAGAGAAAGAAAGAGGTATTACTATTAATACATCTCACGTAGAATATGAAACTGCTAACCGTCACTACGCTCACGTAGACTGTCCAGGTCACGCGGATTACGTTAAGAACATGGTTACTGGTGCTGCTCAAATGGACGGTGCTATCTTAGTAGTTGCTGCTACAGATGGTCCAATGCCACAAACTCGTGAGCACATCTTATTAGGTCGTCAGGTAGGTATTCCTCGTATCGTTGTATTCATGAATAAAGTGGATATGGTTGATGATGCTGAGTTATTAGAGTTAGTAGAAATGGAAATCCGTGATTTATTATCTTTCTATGAATACGATGGAGATAATGGTCCAGTTGTTCAAGGTTCTGCTTTAGGTGGATTGAATAACGATCCAAACTGGGTTCCAAAAATCATCGAATTAATGGAGGCTGTTGATGCTTGGATTGAAGAGCCAGTTCGTGATAACGAAAAACCATTCTTGATGCCAGTTGAGGACGTATTTACAATTACAGGTCGTGGTACAGTTGCTACAGGTCGTATCGAAACAGGTGTTGCTAACACTGGAGATCCAGTTGAAATCATCGGTATGGGTGCTGACAAGTTAACTTCTACTATTACTGGGGTTGAGATGTTCCGTAAAATCTTAGATAGAGGTGAAGCTGGAGATAACGTAGGTTTATTATTACGTGGTATTGATAAGGCTGATATCCGTCGTGGTATGGTTATTTGTAAGCCAGGTTCAGTAAAACCACATGCTAAATTTAAAGCAGAGGTTTATATCTTGAAAAAAGAAGAGGGAGGTCGTCACACGCCATTCCATAACAACTACCGTCCTCAGTTCTATGTTCGTACAACTGACGTAACAGGTACAATTTCTTTGCCAGAAGGTGTTGAGATGGTAATGCCAGGTGATAACTTAACAATCAATGTTGAGTTGCTTCAACCAATCGCTTTATCAGTAGGTTTACGTTTCGCTATCCGTGAAGGTGGTAGAACAGTAGGTGCTGGTCAGGTAACTGAAATCGTTGACTAATTATAGTTGATATATAAAAAACCAGCAGTTTATGCTGCTGGTTTCTCTAACAAACGGGCGTAGTACAAGGGTTAGTATAGTGGTCTCCAAAACCATTGATGGGGGTTCGAATCCCTCCGCCCGTGCAAATAAGAAATATAATGAACAAAGTGACTAATTATATATCAGAAGCTTTTGAAGAGTTTAAGTCAAACGTGACTTGGCCAGGATGGGAAGAGGTTCAAAAACTAACAGTAGTTGTGGCCATCTTCTCTGTCATTTTTGCGCTAGCCACTTGGGGTATTGACGAAATTTTTACTAAAACAATTGAGGGTTTCTTTAATTTGTTAAAAGGATAAAATAGAGTTATGGCTGAAACAAGTGTGAAGAAGTGGTATGTTGTAAGGGCTGTAAGTGGTCAAGAAAATAAAGTAAAATCCTACATCGAGCAAGAAATTAATCGTGTGGGAATGGCTGATTATATATCACAGGTATTGGTGCCAACAGAAAAAGTGGTAACGGTACGTGATGGTAAAAAAATTAGTAAAGAAAGAGTTTATTTTCCTGGTTATGTAATGATCGAAGCAAACTTAACAGGAGAAATACCTCATATTATAAAGTCTATTACAGGTGTAATTGGTTTCTTAGGTGAAGTAAAAGGTGGAGATCCTGTGCCTTTACGTCAATCAGAAGTTAATAGAATGTTAGGGAAAGTAGATGAATTGTCAACTACTGTAGATCATGGATCTATACCTTATTCTATTGGTGAAACGATTAAAGTTATTGATGGTCCGTTCAATGGATTTAACGGTACTATTGAAAATATAAATGAAGAAAAACGTAAGCTAGAAGTAATGGTTAAGATTTTCGGAAGAAAAACACCTTTAGAATTAAGCTTTGTTCAAGTAGAGAAAGTATAATATTTATTTATATAATTCACATCAATCGCTTCCAATGATCGATGTGCTTAATTTTTTTTAAAAATGGCTAAAGAAGTTAGTAAAGTAGTTAAACTACAAGTAAAGGGAGGTGCTGCGAACCCGTCGCCACCGGTTGGACCTGCTTTGGGAGCTGCTGGGGTTAACATCATGGAGTTCTGTAAGCAATTTAATGCTAGAACACAAGATAAACCAGGCAAAGTATTACCAGTACAAATTACTGTGTACAAAGACAAATCGTTTGATTTTGTTGTTAAAACTCCACCTGCTGCTATTCAATTATTAGAAGCTGCTAAAATTAAATCAGGGTCTGGACAGCCAAATCGTAAGAAAGTAGCTAGCGTATCTTGGGATCAAATCCGTACAATCGCTGAAGACAAAATGCCTGATTTAAATGCTTTCACAATTGAAAAAGCAATGAGCATGATAGCTGGAACAGCTAGATCTATGGGTATTACTGTAACTGGAGATTCTCCTTTAAACTAAGAGAAAATGGCAAAATTAACGAAAAAGCAAAAAGTTGCAGCTTCAAAAATTGAAAAGAATAAAATGTATTCTTTGAAAGATGCCTCATCTTTGATCAAAGAAGTTGCTTCTGCAAAATTTGATGAATCAGTTGATATCGCTGTTAAGTTAGGTGTAGACCCTCGTAAAGCGAATCAAATGGTGAGAGGTGTGTGTTCATTACCACACGGTACAGGTAAAGATGTAAGAGTATTAGCTTTAGTTACTCCAGACAAAGAAGCTGAAGCAAAAGCTGCTGGTGCTGACCATGTAGGTTTAGATGAGTACTTGCAAAAAATTAAAGACGGTTGGACTGATGTAGATGTTATCATCACTATGCCAGCTGTAATGGGTAAACTAGGTCCATTAGGGCGTATTTTAGGACCTCGTGGTTTGATGCCAAACCCTAAAACAGGTACTGTAACTATGGAAGTAGGTAAAGCAGTAGAAGAAGTGAAATCGGGTAAAATTGACTTTAAAGTTGATAAAACAGGTATTGTTCACGCTGCTATCGGTAAAGTTTCTTTTGACGCTCAAAAAATTCAAGAGAACGCTCACGAAATTATTCAAACATTAATTAAATTAAAACCAACTGCTGCAAAAGGTACTTATATTAAGTCTATTCACTTATCAAGTACTATGAGTCCAGCTATTGCTTTAGATCCTAAAGCAGTGTAATTGGTAGTTAAAAAATTTTAGTATCATGACTAGAGAAGAAAAATCATTAGCGATTCAAGATTTAACTGCACAGTTAGCTGGAACTAATATCGTTTATTTAGCAGATATTTCTGGGTTAAATGCAGAAACTACTTCAAATTTAAGAAAAGCTTGCTATAAAGCAGGTATTAAATTAGAAGTTGTTAAGAATACGTTACTTGCTAAAGCAATGGAAGCTTCTGATAAAGAATTTGGTGATTTACCAACTACTTTAAAAGGAAACACTTCAATCTTAATTGCTGACATTGCTAATGCTCCGGCTAAAGTAATTAAAGAGTTCCGTAAAAAAGGAGATAAACCTTTATTAAAAGGAGCTTATATCAATGAGGAAGTATATATCGGTGATAACGAATTAGAATCGTTAGCGGCTCTTAAATCGAAAGAAGAAGTTATCGGAGATATCATCGGATTATTACAATCTCCAGCTAAACGCATCATTTCTGCTTTGCTTAACAATGCAGAACAAAAAGGTGAAGAAACGGCTGAATAATTAGCGCACTAATTAAATTATATAAATTTTACAAATCATTTAAAAAAGATAGAAAAAATGGCAGATTTGAAACAATTCGCAGAACAATTAGTAAATTTAACAGTTAAAGAAGTAAATGAATTAGCTGCAATCTTAAAAGATGACTACGGAATCGAGCCTGCTGCTGCTGCAGTTGTTATGGCTGGTCCTGCTGCTGAAGCTGCTGCTGAGCAAACAGAATTCACAGTAGTATTAAAAGATGCTGGTGCTTCTAAATTAGGTGTAGTTAAAGCTGTTAAAGAATTAACTGGTTTAGGATTAAAAGAAGCTAAAGATTTAGTAGATGCTGCTCCAACAAACGTTAAAGAAGCTATTTCTAAAGACGAAGCTGAAGGCTTGAAAAAAGCTTTAGAAGAAGCTGGAGCTGTAGTTGAGCTTAAATAATTATACATAGTATAAACTATAGGTTTAGGCCTTGAGTAAAGCACTCAATGGCCTAAACCATTTTTTCGTATAGTAATGTTATTCTTTTCTAGAATGGCTTCCTAGCGAATTTTAACTTAACACGAAGAAAGAAACTAAAGTTTATCAATACACTTGTTTTCAAAAGATGTGTGAGTTATAAATAAAAAAGTATTGATTGTTTTAAATGTTAATCACTAACATAAAAATTACTTTTTTTTTAATCATAATTTTGTCCATAGATGATATTAAATCAGACTGAAAGATTGAATTTTGCCTCGACAAAAAACATTCCGAACTATCCCGATTTCTTGGATGTTCAAGTGAAGTCGTTCAAGGATTTCTTTCAATTAGAAACGAAATCTGATGAAAGAGGCAACGAGGGGTTGTACAACACCTTTATGGAAAACTTTCCAATCACTGATACGCGTAATCAGTTCGTATTAGAGTTCTTAGATTATTTTGTTGATCCTCCTCGTTATACAATTGAAGAATGTATAGACAGAGGTCTTACATACAGTGTGCCACTTAAAGCACGTCTGAAATTATACTGTACTGATCCAGAACACGAAGATTTTGAAACCATCGTTCAGGATGTGTATTTAGGTACTATTCCTTATATGACTCCGAGCGGTACTTTTGTTATTAATGGTGCTGAGCGCGTAGTTGTATCCCAATTACACCGTTCGCCAGGTGTATTCTTTGGTCAGTCTTTCCATGCCAATGGTACAAAATTATACTCTGCTAGAGTAATTCCTTTCAAAGGTTCTTGGATTGAATTTGCTACCGATATCAACAGTGTGATGTACGCTTATATCGATAGAAAGAAAAAATTACCTGTAACTACATTATTCCGAGCTATTGGTTTTGAGCGCGATAAAGATATCTTAGAAATTTTTGACTTAGCGGAGGAAATTAAAGTATCTAAATCAGGTTTAAAGAAATATATCGGTCGTCGTTTAGCTGCGCGTGTTTTAAATACATGGCATGAAGACTTCGTAGATGAGGATACAGGTGAGGTGGTATCTATCGAGCGTAATGAAATTATCTTAGATCGTGATACGCTTTTAGATAAAGACAATGTAGAAGAAATTGTTGATGCTAATGTTAAGTCAATTTTATTACATAAAGAAGATTTAAATACAGCTGATTATTCAATCATTCACAATACTTTACAAAAAGACCCTACCAACTCTGAAAAAGAAGCAGTAGAACACATTTACCGTCAATTGCGTAATGCTGAACCACCTGATGAAGAAACAGCTCGTGGAATTATCGAGAAATTATTCTTCTCTGATCAGCGTTACAACTTAGGGGATGTAGGTCGTTACAGAATGAATAAAAAATTAGGTCTTGATATTCCTATGGATAAGCAGGTGCTTACTAAAGAGGATATCATTACTATCGTTAAATATTTAATCGAGTTAATTAACTCTAAAGCAGAGATTGATGATATTGACCACTTATCTAACCGTCGTGTACGTACAGTTGGGGAGCAATTATCTGCTCAGTTTGGTGTTGGTTTAGCTCGTATGGCTCGTACTATTCGTGAGCGTATGAACGTTCGTGATAACGAGGTGTTTACACCAATTGATTTGATCAACGCGAAGACTTTGTCTTCTGTAATCAACTCATTCTTCGGTACGAACCAGTTATCTCAGTTTATGGACCAAACCAATCCATTAGCAGAGATTACACACAAACGTCGTTTATCCGCTTTAGGTCCTGGAGGTTTATCTAGAGAGCGTGCTGGTTTCGAAGTTCGTGACGTTCACTATACGCATTACGGTCGTTTATGTCCGATTGAAACTCCAGAGGGACCAAACATTGGTCTTATCTCTTCATTAGGGGTATATGCTAAAGTTAACGGAATGGGATTCATCGAAACTCCATACCGTAAAGTAACGAATGGTCAAGTAGATTTAGTCTCAGATCCTATTTACTTAAGTGCAGAAGAAGAAGAAGGTAAGTTAATTGCTCAAGCTAACATCGAAATGGATGATACAGGAGTAATTACTACTGATAAAGTAATTGTTCGTGAAGAAGGGGACTTCCCTGTAGTTGATCCTTCTGCGGTTCATTATACAGACGTTGCTCCTAATCAAATTGCTTCTATTTCAGCTTCATTAATTCCTTTCTTAGAACACGATGATGCAAACCGTGCCTTGATGGGGTCAAATATGATGCGTCAGGCGGTACCTTTATTACGTCCCGAATCTCCTATCGTGGGAACAGGTTTAGAACGTCAAGTAGCGTCTGATTCAAGAGTGTTAATTAATGCAGAAGGAAATGGAGTAGTAGAGTATGTAGATGCTGATAAGATTACTATCAAATACGAAAGAACAGATACTGAAAGAGCAGTAAGTTTTGATTCAGATGAAAAAACATATCAGTTAATAAAATTCCGTAAAACGAATCAAAGTACTACTATCAACTTAAAACCAATTGTTAGAAAAGGAGATAAAGTTGTTAAAGGACAGGTACTTTGTGAAGGATATGCAACGCAAAATGGGGAGTTAGCTCTTGGTAGAAACTTACAAGTAGCTTTCATGCCTTGGAAAGGGTACAACTTCGAGGATGCGATTGTGATTTCTGAAAAAGTGGTTCGTGATGATATCTTCACATCTATTCATATTGACGACTATTCATTAGAAGTTCGTGATACAAAATTAGGTAATGAAGAGTTAACAAACGATATACCTAACGTTTCTGAAGAGGCTACAAAAGACTTAGATGAAAACGGTATGATTAGAATTGGTGCCGAGGTAAAACCAGGTGATATTCTAATAGGAAAAATTACACCAAAAGGGGAATCTGATCCTACTCCAGAAGAAAAGCTATTAAGAGCAATTTTCGGTGATAAAGCAGGAGATGTAAAAGATGCTTCATTAAAAGCTTCTCCATCTTTACATGGTGTTGTTTTAGATAAAAAATTATTTGCAAGAGTTGTAAAAGACAAGCGCAAGCGCTCTCAAGAAAAAGATGAGTTAGCGGCTCTTGAAATGGAATACGAAACAAAATTTGTTGAACTAAAGGATCGTTTAATTGATAAATTATTCTTGATTGTTGATGGTAAAACCTCTCAAGGGGTAATGAACGATTTAGGTGAAGAAGTATTGCCAAAAGGTAAGAAATACACCAAAAAAATGTTACAAGCTGTTGAGGATTTTGCTCACTTAACAAAAGGGCAATGGGTTGCTGATGACGAAACAAATGAAATGGTTAATGACTTAATTCACAATTATAAGATTAAGTTAAATGACTTACAAGGGGCGTTACGTCGTGAAAAATTTACGATTACTGTTGGGGACGAATTACCATCAGGGATCTTAAAGTTAGCAAAAGTTTATATTGCTAAAAAACGTAAACTTAAAGTAGGTGATAAGATGGCAGGTCGTCACGGTAACAAAGGTATCGTGGCACGTATCGTTCGTCAAGAGGATATGCCATTCCTAGAAGATGGAACACCAGTAGATATCGTATTGAATCCACTAGGGGTACCTTCTCGTATGAACATCGGTCAGATTTATGAAACCGTTTTAGGTTGGGCAGGTAAAAAATTAGGTAGAAAATATGCTACTCCAATTTTTGACGGTGCTTCTCTTGATGAGATCAACGCCTTAACAGATGAGGCTGGAGTGCCAAGATTTGGTCATACCTACCTATATGATGGTGGTACAGGAGAACGTTTCCATCAGCCAGCTACTGTAGGTGTTATCTATATGTTGAAATTAGGACACATGGTTGACGATAAGATGCACGCTCGTTCTATTGGTCCTTATTCATTAATTACGCAACAACCATTAGGAGGTAAAGCTCAGTTTGGGGGTCAGCGTTTTGGAGAGATGGAGGTTTGGGCACTTGAAGCGTATGGAGCATCAAGTACTTTACGAGAAATCTTGACTGTTAAGTCAGATGACGTGATAGGTAGAGCTAAAACTTACGAAGCAATCGTTAAGGGTGAAACTATGCCTGAGCCAGGATTACCAGAATCATTCAATGTATTAATGCACGAATTAAAAGGTCTTGGTTTAGACATCCGTTTAGAAGAATAAGATTAGTTGATGGTTGATGGTTGAAAGTTTTTTTCAGCCAGCAACTAACAACCAACAACTTAAAAATTCAAAAAAGATGACAACAAATAGAAATAAAGATAAAAATACCATCAAACGTTTCAATCAGATCTCGATTGGTTTGGCTTCTCCTGAATCTATTTTAGCGGAATCACGTGGTGAGGTATTAAAACCAGAAACTATCAATTATCGTACGCACAAACCAGAACGTGACGGACTATTCTGTGAACGTATCTTTGGTCCTGTAAAAGACTATGAGTGTGCTTGCGGTAAATATAAAAGAATCCGTTACAAAGGAATCGTTTGCGACCGTTGTGGGGTTGAAGTTACTGAAAAGAAAGTACGTCGTGACCGTGTAGGACACATCAATTTAGTGGTGCCTATCGCTCATATATGGTATTTCCGTTCATTACCAAACAAAATCGGTTATATTTTAGGATTACCATCTAAGAAATTAGATATGATTATCTATTATGAGCGTTATGTAGTAATTCAACCTGGTATTGCTAAAAATGCAGATGGTGAGCCATTACAAGCAATGGATTTCTTAACAGAAGAAGAATACTTAAATATTTTAGATTCTCTTCCGTTAGAAAATTTATATTTAGATGAAAGTGATCCTAATAAATTCATCGCTAAAATGGGGGCTGAGTGTATTATGGATTTATTGGCTCGTGTTGATTTAGATTCATTATCATATCAATTACGTCATGCAGCTAACAATGAAACATCTAAACAAAGAAAAACAGAAGCGTTAAAACGACTTCAAGTGGTTGAGTCTTTCCGTGAGGCTAATTTAAATCGTGAGAACCTTCCTGAATGGATGATTCTTAAAGTTATTCCAGTGATCCCACCTGAATTACGTCCGTTAGTACCACTAGATGGGGGGCGTTTCGCAACGTCTGACTTGAATGACTTATACCGTCGTGTAATTATCCGTAACAATCGTTTGAAACGATTAATGGAAATCAAAGCACCCGAAGTGATCTTACGTAATGAAAAACGTATGTTACAAGAAGCGGTTGATTCGTTATTCGATAATACAAGAAAAGCTTCTGCAGTTAAAACAGAATCAAACAGACCATTAAAATCATTATCTGACTCGTTAAAAGGTAAACAAGGACGTTTCCGTCAAAACTTACTGGGTAAACGTGTTGACTATTCAGCTCGTTCCGTAATTGTTGTTGGACCTGAGTTAAAAATGTATGAGTGTGGTTTGCCAAAAGATATGGCTGCTGAGCTTTACAAGCCTTTCGTAATTCGTAAATTGATCGAAAGAGGTATTGTAAAAACAGTGAAATCGGCGAAGAAAATCATCGATAAAAAAGAGCCTGTAGTATGGGATATTTTAGAAAATGTAATCAAAGGGCATCCCGTATTGCTTAACCGTGCTCCTACGCTTCACAGACTAGGTATTCAGGCGTTTCAGCCTAAGTTAATTGAAGGGAAAGCAATTCAGTTACACCCGTTGACATGTACAGCATTTAACGCCGATTTCGACGGTGACCAGATGGCGGTTCACCTACCATTAGGACCTGAAGCAATTCTTGAAGCACAACTATTGATGTTAGCGTCACATAACATCTTGAACCCTGCTAATGGTGCACCTATAACAGTACCATCTCAGGACATGGTTCTTGGTTTGTATTATATGACTAAAGAGCGTTTATCTACTCCTGAATTAACAATAAAAGGAGAGGGCTTAACTTTCTATTCTGCTGAAGAAGTACATATAGCTTTAAATGAAGGTAGATTAGAATTAAATGCTCGTATCAAAGTGAGAGCTAAAGACTTCAATGAAAATGGAGAATTAGTATATAAAATTATTCAAACTACTGCGGGTAGAGTATTATTCAACGAAGTAGTACCTGAAGAAGCTGGTTATATCAATGAAGTATTAACTAAAAAATCACTTCGTGATATTATTGGAAAAATTCTAGCAGTTACGAATGTACCTACAACAGCAGCCTTCTTAGATAATATGAAGGATATGGGGTATGGATTTGCATTCAAAGGAGGATTGTCATTCTCTTTAGGGGATATTAAAATTCCAGATCAAAAACAATCATTAATTGCAGAGGCTAGGGAGCAAGTAGAGGTTATCTCTATGAACTATAACATGGGTCTTATCACAAATAATGAGCGTTACAATCAGGTGATTGATATTTGGACTTCAGCAAATGCTCAATTAACGGAGGCGGCTATGAAAAATATCCGTGAGGACCAACAAGGTTTCAACTCGGTATACATGATGCTTGATTCTGGAGCCCGTGGTTCAAAAGAACAGATTCGTCAGTTAACAGGTATGCGTGGTTTGATGGCTAAGCCGAAAAAATCAACCGCTGGTGGTGGTGAAATTATCGAGAACCCGATCTTATCGAACTTTAAAGAAGGTCTTTCAATCTTAGAATACTTCATCTCTACGCACGGTGCTCGTAAAGGGCTTGCGGATACGGCGTTAAAAACGGCGGATGCGGGGTACTTAACGCGTCGTTTACATGATGTTGCTCAAGATGTAATCGTAAATCAAGTAGATTGTGGTACATTAAGAGGAGTTGAAGTAACTGCTTTAAAGAAAAATGAAGATATAGTAGAAAGTTTAGGGGAACGTATCTTAGGACGTGTTGCGTTACAAGATGTAGTAAATCCTTTAACTTCTGAAGTTTTAGTAGCTGCTGGTGAGGAAATCACAGAAGCAATTGTTAGAGAAATTGAAGCTTCTCCAATTGAAGCAGTAGAAGTACGTTCTCCTTTAACTTGTGAAGCAACGAAAGGAATTTGTGCTAAATGTTACGGTCGTAACTTAGCTACAGGTAAAATGACTCAAAAAGGTGAAGCAGTAGGTGTAATTGCAGCACAGTCAATTGGTGAGCCAGGTACACAGTTAACACTTCGTACGTTCCACGTTGGAGGGGTTGCTGGAGGTATTTCAGAAGAATCTAGCATTATTGCTAAATTCCCTGGACGTTTAGAAATCGAAGATTTAAAAACAGTTAAAGGGGAAGATGCAGATGGAGAAGAAGTAGATATCGTAATTTCTCGTTCTACTGAGTTAAAATTAGTAGATGAAAACACAGGTATTTTACTAAGTACTCACAATATTCCTTATGGTTCGAGCATCTTTGTAAAAGATGGTCAAATAGTAGATAAAGGAAATATAATTTGTAAATGGGATCCATATAACGGAGTAATCATCTCGGAATTTACAGGTAAAGTAGGTTACGAAGATTTAGAACAAGGGCAATCTTATTTAGTTGAAATTGATGAACAAACAGGTTTCCAAGAAAAAGTAATTTCTGAAGCAAGAAATAAGAAATTAATTCCAACTTTACATATTTATGGAAAAGATGGCGAGCTAATTCGTTCTTATAACTTACCAGTAGGAGCTCACTTAATGGTTGAAGATGGAGAAAAAATTAAGTCAGGTAAAGTATTAGTAAAAATCCCACGTCGTTCGTCTAAAGCAGGCGATATTACAGGAGGTTTACCAAGAATTACGGAGTTATTAGAAGCTCGTAACCCTTCCAACCCAGCAGTGGTGTCTGAAATTGATGGTGTGGTATCATTCGGTAAGATTAAAAGAGGGAACCGTGAAATCGTAATCGAATCTAAGTTTGGTGAAATAAAGAAATATTTAGTAAAACTTTCTAATCAAATCTTAGTACAAGAAAACGACTTTGTAAGAGCGGGTATGCCATTATCTGATGGAGCAATTACACCAGACGATATTCTAAGAATTAAAGGACCATCAGCTGTGCAACAGTATTTGGTAAATGAAATTCAAGAAGTTTATCGTTTACAAGGGGTAAAAATCAACGATAAACACTTTGAGGTTGTTATCCGTCAAATGATGCGTAAAGTACAAGTAAATGATCCAGGAGATACTTTGTTTTTAGAGGAACAATTAATTCATACAAAAGATTTTATCGAAGAGAATGATAAATTATATGGTATGAAAGTAGTGGAAGATGCAGGTGATTCAGTTAATTTAAAACCGGGTCAAATTGTTACTCCAAGAGAGTTACGTGATGAAAACTCATTGTTAAAACGTGAAGATAAAGATTTAGTTGTAGCTCGTGATGTAATTACAGCAACGGCTACACCAATTCTTCAAGGTATTACAAGAGCTTCGTTACAAACTAAATCATTTATTTCAGCAGCTTCATTCCAAGAAACAACAAAAGTATTAAATGAAGCAGCCGTAGCTGGAAAAATTGATACTTTAGAAGGTCTTAAAGAGAATGTAATTGTAGGTCATAGAATCCCAGCCGGTACAGGTATGAGAGATTATGATAATACAATTGTTGGTTCTAGAGAAGAATATGATGAATTAATGATTACCAAAGAAGAATATAATTTCTAATATTTTAGAAATAAAATTAAAGCTGTCCAAATGGGCAGCTTTTTGCATTTAATCTATAAACGTACAAATAGAATGAAACAAAATAAAAATATAACTTCTGAAATAGAAAGGCAAATTGAAAATGGTTTTTCAGAAAAAGGGATTATTCAAAATTTAATTTCCATGGGGTATTCTAAATCTGAAATTGATGAAGCATTAAAGGGAATAAATATTCCTGAGCCAATTTATCAAAGAGGTTCTTCTGAGGATAATTATGGAGGAATCAGTACAAGACAAATGGTTGTAGGTGCAATAGTAGCAATACTTATTGTTTTTAGAATAATAAGAATTATTTCTAGATTCTAATGAATCCAAATTAAGAGAAACAGGTATTGGAAATAGATGAAATATTTTTTTTAGTATTGTATTTATGAGAAACAACTATAAAATGATTAATAGGTTTTAAAGAAGAATGTAATTCCTAATAATTAGAGTATTCTACAAAATATAAATCCGAACCTTGTGAACTCTTGGATTTTTTTACTATTATTGTTCTAATAATACTACGTAACATTTAAATAAAAATATAATGAGTAATCTTAATCAAGAGCAAGAGGGACAGATAAATATAGAATTAGAAGAGACAATTGCTGAAGGAACTTATTCTAACCTAGCCATAATCAATCATTCTGATACCGAGTTTGTAGTCGATTTTATTAATATTATGCCAGGTATGCCAAAAGCAAAAGTCAAGTCAAGAATTGTATTAACTCCTGAACATGCTAAACGTCTAGCACAAGCTCTAATCGAAAATATTCACAGATTTGAAAAAGCACACGGAGATATTAAGGAGGGAGAGCATCCTCAGATTCCTTTGAATTTTGGTCCAACAGGGAAGGCGTAATGATAATAATTTATATTTGAGATAAACGATCCGATTTTAAAAAGAGGCTGTCCTAAAAAAATTTTGGAGGCAGATTCAGAAGTAAGCCGAATATAGGTAGTATATAAGGGTTATATGGTAGTTTTTTGATAATTGAATGGTAGTAAATGGTAGTTTTTGTACATTTTATTTCGGGTATAAAAAAAGACTTCATTTGTTGTTAAGCCTTGTGTTTATTGGGGTTTTCTATTTTTTTATATTTAATGTATTTGTATATTTTAATTGTTTGCCCCTAACAGGCAATTGGTACTGAAATTCGCTTAAACGTTGTATTTTTGCCATAGCATTTAAAGAAAAACCCCGTTTTTGACTCTTTTTGAGTTTTTTCGGGGTTTGGTTCTTCTGAAATAAGACTTATTTTATTGATAAGCAAGTGTTTATGTTGTTATGAATGTGCCTTAGTAGACACAATTCTCAGAAAAAGAGTTCCTATTTTAGGATAGTCTTATTCTATATTGGTTTTTCTATTCAAATTCTGACGTAAAATGTAATTTAACACTTGGGTATTTTTGTTGAGTCATTTGAATTGAAAAATCTGAATCCGCTAAGAAAACCATTTGACCATATTTATCTTTTGCTAAGAATTTTTGCTTAATACGCTTAAATTCTGCAAATTCTTCGTTTTTAGGATCATCTGGTTGAATCCAACAGGCTTTAAAAACAGGAAAGTTTTCATAGGTACATTTAGCTCCGTATTCGTGCTCTAATCTATATTGTATGACCTCATACTGAAGAGCTCCTACAGTACCAATTACTTTTCTTCCATTCATTTCAAGTGTAAATAACTGTGCAACCCCCTCATCCATTAATTGGTCAATTCCTTTTTCTAATTGTTTTGCTTTTAAGGGATCAGCGTTGTTTATATAACGAAAATGAAGAGGAGAAAAGCTAGGAATTCCTTTGAAATTCATTTGTTCGCCCTCTGTAAGAGTATCACCAATCTTAAAATTGCCCGTATCATGCAAGCCTACGATATCCCCAGGATATGATATGTCAACAATTTCTTTTTTCTCAGCAAAAAAAGCATTTGGACTAGAAAATTTTAAGTTTTTACCATGACGAACATGTAAATAAGGTTTGTTGCGTTCAAATGTTCCTGAAACAATTTTGATGAATGCCAAACGATCTCTATGTTTCGGATCCATATTAGCATGTATTTTAAAAACGAATCCTGAAAACTTATTTTCGTCTGGTTTAACTTCTCGAGTATCAGAATGTTTAGGTCTGGGAGAAGGGGCAATTTCAATAAAACAATCGAGGAGTTCGCGAACACCAAAATTATTTAATGCAGAACCAAAGAACACAGGTTGTAAATGGCCTTTTAAGTAGGCTTCACGATCAAAAGAAGGGTATACTTCTTCAATAAGCTCTAATTCTTCTCTTAATTTAAGAGCGGCCTTTTCGCCTATTATCTTTTCTAATTCGGGATTGTTAACATTTTCAAAAGCAATTGTTTCTTCAATGTTTTTTCGGCTATCGCCTTCAAATAAATTAATGTTCTTTTCCCAAATATTATAAATTCCTTGAAAATCATATCCCATGCCAATAGGAAAGCTGAGAGGTGTAACATGAAGACCTAATTTTTTTTCTACTTCATCCATTAAGTCAAAAGCATCCTTCCCTTCACGGTCTAATTTATTAATAAAAACGATCATAGGAATGTTGCGCATACGACAAACCTCTACCAGTTTTTCAGTTTGCTCCTCAACCCCTTTTGCTACGTCTACTACAACGATAACACTATCAACGGCTGTTAAAGTTCTAAATGTATCTTCTGCAAAATCTTTGTGACCAGGTGTGTCAAGAATGTTGATTTTTTTGTTTTTATAATTAAAGGCTAGAACCGAAGTAGCCACGGAAATACCTCTTTGACGTTCAATTTCCATAAAGTCAGAAGTAGCTCCTTTTTTTATTTTATTACTTTTTACAGCTCCCGCTTCTTGAATAGCTCCTCCAAAAAGTAAGAGTTTTTCAGTTAAAGTGGTCTTCCCAGCATCGGGGTGCGATATAATTCCAAAAGTTCTTCGGCGTTGTATTTCAGTGTTGAAACTCATTGTTAAAAGAAAAAATTAAGTATTTTTGCGTTAAATAAATGTAAAAAACTTGCTTTTCTAAAAAAGGTAAATCGTAAATTTTTGTTAAAAAAGCCTGTAAGTCTGCAAAATTAATAAATAAACATGAATAAGCTTCAAAATAAATCTTACTTAAGCCTTATTGTAATACTTTTATTGCAAATACTCTTTT
This sequence comes from Flavobacterium columnare, assembly GCF_014844295.1. NCBI lineage: Bacteria > Pseudomonadati > Bacteroidota > Flavobacteriia > Flavobacteriales > Flavobacteriaceae > Flavobacterium > Flavobacterium columnare. The sequence goes on along the minus strand of NZ_CP054494.1, from coordinate 530,732 downwards.
TCTATCTGGTGTTTTTAGAATATAAAGGAGAAAAACAATTATTAGTAATTACACAACAAGATAAAGTTGATAGAGAATTTAAAGATAAAGCACAAAAGCTTTCTGATTTGATTGAAGGAACTCAATCGTATTTTAATAAATATATACTTTTTAGAGAATTACCAGATCTTAAAAAATATAATGAAAGCCTTGTTTTAATGGCTAAACATTTGAATGATCTTATTACAGATCAAAATCAAAGTATAAAACTAAAGGATAAGATAAGAAAGAATGTGACTCTTAATGAAAATTTAATAAATTTAAAGCAAAAAACAGATTCGATAATTAATGACCGATCAACAATTTCTCAACAACTTAACTTAGACGAGTTTTTGAAACCAAGTAATTATAAATTTGAAGATGTCTTAAATAGTGTTGAATTTGAAACGGATAAAAAAGTAGACAGTGTAAAGAAAAAAGGCTTATTTTCAAGATTAGGAAGTGCTTTAAAGGGACAAAATGATGTACAGAAAGAACAAATTAATAGCATACTTCGTCTTAAGTTTGGGAAAAAAGTAGTTTCAGGAGATATAAAACAGCAGTTTAAAAATGTTTTATTAGAGTCACAGAAACATTATAATAAACAATTTGGAGCTATTAGTAGAAGTTTAACGAATATTAAAAAAGGAGAAAAAAACTTAGTTCAAAAAAATCAAGCACTAGTTTCTGCTTACCGTCAGATAAATGATAAATTGAAGCTAATGATAGATGATGTATTAGATGATAATTCAGTAAAAATAGATGAACAAGCTAAAGTAAATAAAAAAGTACGATTCTATTTAATTATAACTGTTATGGTTCTAATAGTACTGATGTTGTTTGTATTATTGAAATATATAACAGACGTATTTAGAGTTAAAAGAAAATTATCAGAAGCAAAAGATCAAATAACAAAAGATTTATTTTTGAAAAATCGTATTATTTCAACATTAACCCATGAAATAAAAACCCCTGTTAGTATTATTAATTTATATGGGGCGTTTATGGGGAATAAAAATAAAGATATCGAATTGCAAGAATTTTTTGACACGGTAGTCTATACTTCTAATACATTAACACATATATCGAATCAAGCATTAGAATTAGTGAAAAATAATGAAGGAGAAACCAAGTTGAAATTGGAACCCGTTAATATGTCAGAAGAAACCACAGCAATTGTTAATTCATTAAAGATTTTTGCTTCTTCAAAAAATATTGATTTAATATTTAAAAATGAATTGCCTGCTAGTTGTATTGTACAATACGATAAAGCTAAGTTCTACCAATTGGTATATAATATAGTTGGTAATGCAGTAAAGTTTGCAAAATCAAAAATAGAAATTATAGCTAAATTGGAAAAAAACGAAGACATACAATCTTTTTCTTTTACAGTGAAAGATGATGGAATAGGGATTTCGAAAGAAGATAAAGAAAAAATATTTGATTTAGAGTATCAGAGTAAAAATAATAAGTCTGTTGATGCTTTAAGTCTCGGATTGGGATTGTATTTGTGTAAAAATATCATAAAAGCAAGTAATGGCACAATTTCTGTTGAAAGCGAATTAAATAAAGGAAGCCAAATTAAGTTTAATCTGAATTTTAATAAATAATGAATATAAAAGGAGAAAAGAAAGTTTTGATTGCAGATGATCATGCAGTAGTATGTCGTGGGATAGAAGTATTGGTGAGACCTGCATTTGAAAAAGCAACATTTTCTTATGCTAATTCAATTCAACAGGTTTTAGAAGCAATAGAACAAAATCAATATGATGTATTGTTGTTAGATGTAAACTACGCAGATGCTAATTTAACTCAAAAAATTTCTGAAATCAGAGCAAAGTCAGCTCAAGCAAAGATTGTTGTTTTTACAAGTGGATTATCGTTCAAAGAATTTAATATCTTAAAGAAAGAAGTAAATGCTATTCTAACCAAACAGTCAGAAGCATCTGCTTTTATACATACACTCGAAACGGTTTTTAATACAGGAGGCTTTGTAAGTTCACCCTTAAATGAAGAAAAGGTAAAAAGACTTGAAACACTTACGGAAAGAGAACTCGATATATTAGAATGTATGTTAAGTGGCATGGGAAATAAAGAAATGGTTTATCATTTAGATATAAAAGAATCGACCATATCAACTTTACGTAAAAGAATTCTAGGTAAATTGGATCTAACTAATAACGTTGAATTGTTGAATTATTTTACAGAAAATATTTTGTAAAATAGTTTTAGGGTGTTAATCATTCAATTTAAAAGATTATTTTAGGATAAAAACCTATGCTTTAATTTATTTAGGATAAATTAGATTTTATTTATGGTAAAACGAGTATGTATTAGTTTTTTTTATAGATAGTGTTGTCTATGGTTTTACTGAGGGATTGTAAGAAAATAAATAAATTTAGTAAATGAAAAATCCAGTTTAAGTTGATTTTAATTTTGTTTTATTTCCAATAGAATATATTCTGTATAGATTTTTTTATGTAGAAAATTTTCTAGTAAAAAAGAAAAGAAAAAAATAAAAAAAGAATTACTTTTACAATGTAATTTGTTTAAAAAGAATCATATGAAGCTTTTTGTAGACCTTAAAAACGCACCTCCAGCTCCTTTTGATGCGACTCCTCCTGTAGGTTTGAGTGTTGGGTGTAGTGAAAGTGTCCTTATTATTATGGCATTTTTTTTATGGTTGTATCATTCCTATAGAAAAAAAATAGGATGATATTTGGATTAGATGCTTTGGGTTATAGTGCTTAAATATGTATGTTATGAGAAAAAAAACTATTTTTCTTTTTTATTTTTTATTTTTTTTATCTAGTAAAAACTATTCGCAATTATATGTAGGAGGAGATCCTAATAAATATTTCTTTGTACAAGACGTACTTGTAACAGTTCAAGGAAATGTGAATTTAGCTAGTTCTGAAGGAAATTTCTTTTTGAGAAAGGAAGGACAACTGATGCAAACATCTTCAGGAACTTCTACTAATGTAGGGTTGGGTAATCTTTCTGTTTTTCAAGAAGGAACGGTAAATAATTTTCAATACAACTATTGGTGTTCTCCTGTAGGTGAACCTAGTTCAACAACAGGTAATTCTAAATTTGGAATTAGTAGATTAAAGTTGCCTCTTACTTCGTTAGGAAAGTCAGATGCCGTTATAACTTCAGGACTCGATGGTGTTTCAACAAATGGAGGACTAACAATTGCTAAAAGATGGATACATACCTATCAACAATCTAGTGTATACAACGGATGGGTATTCAAAGGAGATGCTATTGATATAAAAGCAGGAGAAGGCTTTTCAATGAAAGGTACAATGGGAACCGATAATATGATTCCTATGACGGGACTAACTCAGAATAATTCAGGAAGTAATCAGCGTTATGATTTTAGAGGAAAACCGAATTCTGGTGATATAAAAGTGCCAATAGCAGACGGAAAACTAACTTTAACAGGTAATCCATATCCTAGCGCAATAGATTTAAACTTATTTCTTAATGATCCTGCGAACGTTCCTTTTTCAGATGGAACCGCGTTGTTTTGGGAACACGATAAAACAGTAAATTCACATTATTTAGGTGAGTACAGGGGAGGATATGGGGTGTATAATTCAACTACAAGTGTTTATACTCCTGCTGTTTTTTATACCTATGATTCTGCGGGTAATAAAGGGGCTATTTACAGTTCCCCTGGGCATGATTATAAAAGGCGTTTTTCACCTATTGGTCAGGGATTTATGGTTCGAGGAAAGGCTAATGGTGAGTTAACTATAAAAAATTCCCACCGTGTATTTGTAAAGGAAAATGTGGTAAATACAACTTCACAATTTGAAAGAAATACTAACAATAAAAACATCAATTCCTTTTATCCTCCAATTCCTAATGTTGCAGGAGTTGATTATACAAAAGAAAGAGTGGCTAATCCAAACATTAAGTTAAAAGTTTCGTTTTGCGAAGGAGTTGCTACTAAAGAATTAGCATTGGTATTAATGAACGGATGTGAGGTAGGCGTTGATAGAGGCGATTCAAAATCACCTTCAATATACAGCAAAGATATAAATTTAACAATTAATCAAGAATCCTTCATTCATGATTGTAGACCATTTAATGAAAATACAAAATATTCTTTAAAATGTGTATCTGATCAAGACTGTGTTTTTAGAATTCAAAAAGCATCAGAAGAAGGAATGGAGAATTCTAAAATATACTTACACAATATAAAAGAGGATCAGTACTATGATTTAAACGGGGATCCCGTTGGGTTTTTTGTAAAAAAAGGGGAAGATTACGAAACTTATGAAATTGTATTTGATAAAAAATCAGAAGTTTTAAATACGGATGAAATAAAGTTGGCTCAAGATTTAATTGTCTATTATAACAAAGAACAAAGATCTATTATTATAGACAATAAACAAGAACACGATTTGCAAGAGGTATGTTTGTTAGACCTCACAGGAAAAAGTATTAAATGTGCCTCTTTACAATCTAATGAAAAATCCAAATATACATTAGCGGTTGATCATATTCAAACTCAAACATATATTGTCAAAATTCAAGATAAACTCAAAAGGATAGTATCTAAAAAAATAATTATTAATTAAGTACTTATAGAAAAAATGAGAAAAGGATTATAAAAACAGTTTCTCATTTTTTGATTTATATGTGTAAGGAGATAGAACTGTTTTTTTTATTCGTATTTATTTCATTAAAAAATTAGACCTTAATACATAATAAATGTATTCCTATCAGGGACTGTAAAGTACAATCAAAAAGAGAACTAACTTATTCAAGTGTTATTGTCTTTTAAAAATAGTCTAAATAAGAGTTTTTTTTGCCCCTAATTTAATAGTTGATGAGAAAATGTTCTAATCTTCGTTCTATTGCTCTTTGTGTAGTGTTTATCAATTAAGGCTTCTTTAAAGTTAGATAAAATCAATATAAAGGATATTAATCAGAAAGTATAATAATTTTAATAACTTCTTAGTATACAGTAAAAAACTTGTTGTATCTTAACTAAGAACCGCTTTAGTGTATAATAATTAAAAAATAGATGATATGATATAAAGAAATAAAATTCGAGTAATTATTTTACAATTCATTTCTAAAAATGAATTATTTTACTAAAAAATGGGGTCATAAATTTGAAGTAATAATCTTATGATTTTATTGATAAGATGTTCGATGATATTAATTTTTTAGTTGATTATGGGTATTATAGGTTGTATTTAACCTTATAAAGAAGGTAAAAGTTTTATTGAAGATCAATATACTTTTAGTTATGTCTTTTTAATCTTAATAATGAGTTTGTTTTAAAACATTAAAGAGATAATATTTTAAATAATATAATATGTGAAAAACATATTTTTAAAACCTTATTCTAAAATTTAAAATTTAATATATGGTCGAAAAAATACCAAAAACATTTAGAATTAAGTTTAGAGGCTTAATTTTTCTAATTTGTCTTACCACATTATTCTTTTTACCTGTTCAAAAGTCATATTCGCAATGTGGAACTGGTTTTCAACAAGGAGGCTTTTTGATGAATGTAAGCAATAATATTTATTCTGTTAATATTAGAACAGGTAAGTCTACTTTTATAACTACTAGTCCTTTTGTAAGTGGAGTAGGATCGGCAGGTATGAATTCTTTTGCTACTGATGCGGCAAATAGAGTAATGTATTATACCGATACTAATAATAATGTATCTAATGCTGCTTTGTATGCTTACAATATAGCTACTAATACGCATGTTGTAGTATCTCCAAATGTCACAGCCCAAGGGATAACATTAGGAACAGCAGGTGTAGGTTCTGGAGGAGCCGCTTTTGATGGAGGGTTTTTATATTTGGCGATAGAACAATCCCTTACAGGGACGGCTAATGCTGATACAGTAATTTATAGATGTACGATGTCAGCTGATGGTTTGACATTAGTTAATGCTGTGCCTGTAATTCAGATAGATGAAGCTGAATCTATGGGAGATTTTGCTGTTATAGGAAATCTAATAGTTAGAACTTTTGGTGGTAAAATTTTTGAGTATACAATACCAACAACTTACACCTTTGGTGTCAATACAGCAGCTTCTACTACAGTATCAGGAAGTAATACTTATATATCTCAAATAGCTCAAGATCATCTGAATAATTTATGGCTAGTTGGAGATAGAGTTAGACAATATGATCCAGCTACTCATACTATCTCAGGAACAGAAGTAAATACTACATCTGATGGAATTTTAGATATACCAAGCCCGAATGATGCAGGTGGATGTGTTGCTGCAGATGCTGTTATAGGACATAGAGTTTACAGAGATTATAATAATAATGGTGTTTTTGATGGTGTAGACGTAGGAATAGCAGGAGCAACAATTAATATTCATGATGATATAAATAAGAATGGAGTTGTTGATGGAACAGATCTTTTATTAACGACTGTTACTACTGGAGTAGGGGGTTTTTATACTGTAAATGGTTTGCTTCCAGGTGATTATATTATAAATGTAACCGATACAGGAAATGTTATCGGAGGAAGTGCTATCTCAACTACAGGAGGTAATATACAAACAGAAGAATTGTTTATATCAGAGTCAAATTTAACACATGATTTTGGATATTTTACCCCTAATTCAAATTTAGGGATAACAAAAACAGTAAGTAATGCTACACCAAATGTAGGTAGTAATGTAACTTTTACACTAACAGTGACTAATGCAGGACCAAGTACTGCAACGGGAGTTACCGTAAATGATTTACTTCCATCGGGATATACTTTTGTTGGTAGTTTACCTTCTGTAGGAACGTATAATTCAAGTACGGGAGTTTGGACTATTGGTACATTAGCAAATGGAGCTATAGAAACATTAAATATTGTAGCAACGGTTAAAGCTACGGGGAGTTATGCAAATACAGCTACTGTGACAGGAACTGAAGTAGACCCTTCATTAGGTAATAACTCCTCAACGAGTATACCTATTCCTAAAAATGTAATAGATGCAGTAAATGATCCATTGGTTACAGTTGTAAGTCTAAATACACCGGTTGTTGTTCCAGTAAACGTAACAGCTAATGATAAGATAAATGGAGTAGCAGTAACCCCAGTTAATACCAATGTAACTCCTGTTACAAATGGTTCATTAAGTGTAGATGCAAATGGAAACATAACAGTAGCGGCAAACACTCCATCAGGAGTTTATAATGTTACATATCAATTATGTGAAGCAGATTTAGTTACGGGCTTAAATATAACTCCAGCAAACTGCGATACTGCAACTGCCATAGTAGAAGTTAAAAACGACTTAATAGCTAAGAATGATAATTTAGGTACGATTGCTACCTCAGCCACAGCAACTACTGCCGCAGGAAGCGTTTTAGCGAATAATGGAAACGGAGCCGATACGTTAAACGGTGTTGCTGTAACCACAGCCAACACAGATGTAACCCCTGTTACAACAGGTTCTATTCGTATTGATGCAGATGGTAATATAACGATCCAGCCAGGTACACCAAGTGGTACTTACACGATTCCTTATACAATTTGTGAAACAGGAGCAACTCCAGTAAACTGTAAAACAGCCAATATAACTGTAGAAGTTAAAAACGATTTACTAGCTAAGGATGATAATTTAGGTACTATTGCTACCTCAACTACAGCAACTACTGTCGCAGGAAGCGTTTTAGCGAATAATGGAAACGGATCAGACACTCTAAACGGAGTGGCAGTAACCGCAGCCAACACAGATGTAACCCCTGTTACAACAGGTTCTATTCGTATTGATGCAGATGGTAATGTAACGATCCAGCCAGGCACACCAAGTGGTACTTACACGATTCCTTATACAATTTGTGAAACAGGAGCAACTCCAGTAAACTGTAAAACAGCCAATATAATTGTAGAAGTTAAAAATGTTATTGACGCTATAGACGATGCTAAAGTAACTGTTGCCTCAGGAGGTAATACCCCCAATGTAACGTTAAACGATAAGTTAAACGGATCAAACGTTACGATAGGTGCAGCAGCAGGTCAAGTAAGCCTAGCAGGTGTAAATGTTCCAGCAGGCTTAACATTAAATGCCGATGGTACGATTACTGTAGGCGCTACCACACCAAGTGGCACATACCAAGTAGAGTATCAAATCTGTGAGAACGGAGCAACTCCAGTAAACTGTGATAAAGCAATTGCTATAGTAGAAGTTAAAAATGTTATTGACGCTATAGACGATGCTAAAGTAACTGTTGCCTCAGGAGGTAATACCCCCAATGTAACGTTAAACGATAAGTTAAACGGATCAAACGTTACGATAGGTGCAGCAGCAGGTCAAGTAAGCCTAACAGGTGTAAATGTTCCAGCAGGCTTAACATTAAATGCAGATGGTACGATTACTGTAGGCGCTACCACACCAAGTGGCACATACCAAGTAGAGTATCAAATCTGTGAGAACGGAGCAACTCCAGTAAACTGTGATAAAGCAATTGCTATAGTAGAAGTTAAAAATGATTTACTAGCTAAGGATGATAATTTAGGTACTATTGCTACCTCAGCCATAACAACTACTGCCGCAGGAAGCGTTTTAGCGAATAATGGAAACGGATCCGATACGTTAAATGGCGTTGCTGTAACCACAGCCAACACAGATGTAACCCCTGTTACAACAGGTTCTATTCGTATTGATGCAGATGGTAATGTAACGATCCAGCCAGGTACACCAAGTGGTACTTACACGATTCCTTATACAATTTGTGAAACAGGAGCAACTCCAGTAAACTGTAAAACAGCCAATATAACTGTAGAAGTTAAAAACGATTTACTAGCTAAGGATGATAATTTAGGTATTATTGCTACTTCAGCCACAGCAACTACTGCCGCAGGAAGCGTTTTAGCGAATAATGGAAACGGATCCGATACGTTAAACGGTGTTGCTGTAACCACAGCCAACACAGATGTAACCCCTGTTACAACAGGTTCTATTCGTATTGATGCAGATGGTAATATAACGATCCAGCCAGGTACACCAAGTGGTACTTACACGATTCCTTATACAATTTGTGAAACAGGAGCAACTCCAGTAAACTGTAAAACAGCCAATATAACTGTAGAAGTTAAAAACGATTTACTAGCTAAGGATGATAATTTAGGTACTATTGCTACCTCAACTACAGCAACTACTGTCGCAGGAAGCGTTTTAGCGAATAATGGAAACGGATCAGACACTCTAAACGGAGTGGCAGTAACCGCAGCCAACACAGATGTAACCCCTGTTACAACAGGTTCTATTCGTATTGATGCAGATGGTAATGTAACGATCCAGCCAGGCACACCAAGTGGTACTTACACGATTCCTTATACAATTTGTGAAACAGGAGCAACTCCAGTAAACTGTAAAACAGCCAATATAATTGTAGAAGTTAAAAATGTTATTGACGCTATAGACGATGCTAAAGTAACTGTTGCCTCAGGAGGTAATACCCCCAATGTAACGTTAAACGATAAGTTAAACGGATCAAACGTTACGATAGGTGCAGCAGCAGGTCAAGTAAGCCTAGCAGGTGTAAATGTTCCAGCAGGCTTAACATTAAATGCCGATGGTACGATTACTGTAGGCGCTACCACACCAAGTGGCACATACCAAGTAGAGTATCAAATCTGTGAGAACGGAGCAACTCCAGTAAACTGTGATAAAGCAATTGCTATAGTAGAAGTTAAAAATGTTATTGACGCTATAGACGATGCTAAAGTAACTGTTGCCTCAGGAGGTAATACCCCCAATGTAACGTTAAACGATAAGTTAAACGGATCAAACGTTACGATAGGTGCAGCAGCAGGTCAAGTAAGCCTAACAGGTGTAAATGTTCCAGCAGGCTTAACATTAAATGCAGATGGTACGATTACTGTAGGCGCTACCACACCAAGTGGCACATACCAAGTAGAGTATCAAATCTGTGAGAACGGAGCAACTCCAGTAAACTGTGATAAAGCAATTGCTATAGTAGAAGTTAAAAACGATTTACTAGCTAAGGATGATAATTTAGGTATTATTGCTACTTCAGCCACAGCAACTACTGCCGCAGGAAGCGTTTTAGCGAATAATGGAAACGGATCCGATACGTTAAACGGTGTTGCTGTAACCACAGCCAACACAGATGTAACCCCTGTTACAACAGGTTCTATTCGTATTGATGCAGATGGTAATATAACGATCCAGCCAGGTACACCAAGTGGTACTTACACGATTCCTTATACAATTTGTGAAACAGGAGCAACTCCAGTAAACTGTAAAACAGCCAATATAACTGTAGAAGTTAAAAACGATTTACTAGCTAAGGATGATAATTTAGGTACTATTGCTACCTCAACTACAGCAACTACTGTCGCAGGAAGCGTTTTAGCGAATAATGGAAACGGATCCGATACGTTAAACGGTGTTGCTGTAACCACAGCCAACACAGATGTAACCCCTGTTACAACAGGTTCTATTCGTATTGATGCAGATGGTAATGTAACGATCCAGCCAGGCACACCAAGTGGTACTTACACGATTCCTTATACAATTTGTGAAACAGGAGCAACTCCAGTAAACTGTAAAACAGCCAATATAATTGTAGAAGTTAAAAATGTTATTGACGCTATAGACGATGCTAAAGTAACTGTTGCCTCAGGAGGTAATACCCCCAATGTAACGTTAAACGATAAGTTAAACGGATCAAACGTTACGATAGGTGCAGCAGCAGGTCAAGTAAGCCTAGCAGGTGTAAATGTTCCAGCAGGCTTAACATTAAATGCCGATGGTACGATTACTGTAGGTGCTACCACACCAAGTGGCACATACCAAGTAGAGTATCAAATCTGTGAGAACGGAGCAACTCCAGTAAACTGTGATAAAGCAATTGCTATAGTAGAAGTTAAAAATGAATTAGTTGCTAAGAACGATAACTTAGGTATTGTAGCTACTTCTGCTACCACGAGTACCGCCGCAGGAAGCGTTTTAGTGAATAATAATGGAAACGGAGCCGATACGTTAAACGGTGTTGCTGTAACCACAGCCAACACAGATGTAACCCCTGTTACAACAGGTCCTATTCGTATCGATGCAGATGGTAATGTAACTATCGAGCCAGGTACACCAAGTGGTACTTACACGATTCCTTACACAATTTGTGAAACAGGAGCAACACCAGCAAACTGTAAAACAGCTGATGTAATTGTAGAAGTTAAAAATGAATTAGTTGCTAAGAACGATAACTTAGGTATTGTAGCTACTTCTGCTACCACGAGTACCGCCGCAGGAAGCGTTTTGGTGAATAATAATGGAAACGGAGCCGATACGTTAAATGGTGTTGCTGTAACCACAGCCAACACAGATGTAATCCCTGTTACAACAGGTCCTATTCGTATCGATGCAGATGGTAATGTAACTATCGAGCCAGGTACACCAAGTGGTACTTACACGATTCCTTACACAATTTGTGAAACAGGAGCAACACCAGCAAACTGTAAAACAGCTGATGTAATTGTAGAAGTTAAAAATGAATTAGTTGCTAAGAACGATAACTTAGGTATTGTAGCTACTTCTGCTACCACGAGTACCGCCGCAGGAAGCGTTTTAGTGAATAATAATGGAAACGGAGCCGATACGTTAAATGGCGTTGCTGTAACCACAGCCAACACAGATGTAACTCCAGTTACAACAGGTCCTATTCGTATCGATGCAGATGGTAATGTAAGCATCGAGCCAGGTACACCAAGTGGTACTTATACGATTCCTTACACAATTTGTGAAACAGGAGCAACACCAGCAAACTGTAAAACAGCTGATGTAATTGTAGAAGTTAAAAATGAATTAGTTGCTAAGAACGATAACTTAGGTATTGTAGCTACTTCTGCTACCACGAGTACCGCCGCAGGAAGCGTTTTAGTGAATAATAATGGAAACGGAGCCGATACGTTAAATGGCGTTGCTGTAACCACAGCCAACACAGATGTAACTCCAGTTACAACAGGTCCTATTCGTATCGATGCAGATGGTAATGTAAGCATCGAGCCAGGTACACCAAGTGGTACTTATACGATTCCTTACACAATTTGTGAAACAGGAGCAACACCAGCAAACTGTAAAACAGCTGATGTAATTGTAGAAGTTAAAAATGAATTAGTTGCTAAGAACGATAACTTAGGTATTGTAGCTACTTCTGCTACCACGAGTACCGCCGCAGGAAGCGTTTTAGTGAATAATAATGGAAACGGAGCCGATACGTTAAACGGTGTTGCTGTAACCACAGCCAACACAGATGTAACCCCTGTTACAACAGGTCCTATTCGTATCGATGCAGATGGTAATGTAACTATCGAGCCAGGTACACCAAGTGGTACTTACACGATTCCTTACACAATTTGTGAAACAGGAGCAACACCAGCAAACTGTAAAACAGCTGATGTAATTGTAGAAGTTAAAAATGAATTAGTTGCTAAGAACGATAACTTAGGTATTGTAGCTACTTCTGCTACCACGAGTACCGCCGCAGGAAGCGTTTTGGTGAATAATAATGGAAACGGAGCCGATACGTTAAATGGTGTTGCTGTAACCACAGCCAACACAGATGTAACCCCTGTTACAACAGGTCCTATTCGTATCGATGCAGATGGTAATGTAACTATCGAGCCAGGTACACCAAGTGGTACTTACACGATTCCTTACACAATTTGTGAAACAGGAGCAACACCAGCAAACTGTAAAACAGCTGATGTAATTGTAGAAGTTAAAAATGAATTAGTTGCTAAGAACGATAACTTAGGTATTGTAGCTACTTCTGCTACCACGAGTACCGCCGCAGGAAGCGTTTTAGTGAATAATAATGGAAACGGAGCCGATACGTTAAATGGCGTTGCTGTAACCACAGCCAACACAGATGTAACTCCAGTTACAACAGGTCCTATTCGTATCGATGCAGATGGTAATGTAAGCATCGAGCCAGGTACACCAAGTGGTACTTATACGATTCCTTACACAATTTGTGAAACAGGAGCAACACCAGCAAACTGTAAAACAGCTGATGTAATTGTAGAAGTTAAAAATGAATTAGTTGCTAAGAACGATAACTTAGGTATTGTAGCTACTTCTGCTACCACGAGTACCGCCGCAGGAAGCGTTTTAGTGAATAATAATGGAAACGGAGCCGATACGTTAAATGGCGTTGCTGTAACCACAGCCAACACAGATGTAACTCCAGTTACAACAGGTCCTATTCGTATCGATGCAGATGGTAATGTAAGCATCGAGCCAGGTACACCAAGTGGTACTTATACGATTCCTTACACAATTTGTGAAACAGGAGCAACACCAGCAAACTGTAAAACAGCTGATGTAATTGTAGAAGTTAAAAATGAATTAGTTGCTAAGAACGATAACTTAGGTATTGTAGCTACTTCTGCTACCACGAGTACCGCCGCAGGAAGCGTTTTAGTGAATAATAATGGAAACGGAGCCGATACGTTAAACGGTGTTGCTGTAACCACAGCCAACACAGATGTAACTCCAGTTACAACAGGTCCTATTCGTATCGATGCAGATGGTAATGTAACTATCGAGCCAGGTACACCAAGTGGTACTTATACGATTTCTTACACAATTTGTGAAACAGGAGCAACACCAGCAAACTGTAAAACAGCTGATGTAATTGTAGAAGTTAAAAATGAATTAGTTGCTAAGAACGATAACTTAGGTATTGTAGCTACTTCTGCTACCACGAGTACCGCCGCAGGAAGCGTTTTAGTGAATAATAATGGAAACGGAGCCGATACATTAAACGGTGTTGCTGTAACCACAGCCAACACAGATGTAACTCCAGTTACTACAGGTCCTATTCGTATCGATGCAGATGGTAATGTAACTATCGAGCCAGGTACACCAAGTGGTACTTACACGATTCCTTACACAATTTGTGAAACAGGAGCAACACCAGCAAACTGTAAAACAGCTGATGTAATTGTAGAAGTTAAAAATGAATTAGTTGCTAAGAACGATAACTTAGGTATTGTAGCTACTTCTGCTACCACGAGTACCGCCGCAGGAAGCGTTTTAGTGAATAATAACGGAAACGGAGCCGATATGTTAAACGGTGTTGCTGTAACCACAGCCAACACAGATGTAACTCCAGTTACTACAGGTCCTATTCGTATCGATGCAGATGGTAATGTAAGCATCGAGCCAGGTACACCAAGTGGTACTTACACGATTCCTTACACAATTTGTGAAACAGGAGCAACACCAGCAAACTGTAAAACAGCTGATGTAATTGTAGAAGTTAAAAATGAATTAGTTGCTAAGAACGATAACTTAGGTATTGTAGCTACTTCTGCTACCACGAGTACCGCCGCAGGAAGCGTTTTAGTGAATAATAATGGAAACGGAGCCGATACGTTAAACGGTGTTGCTGTAACCACAGCCAACACAGATGTAACTCCAGTTACTACAGGTCCTATTCGTATCGATGCAGATGGTAATGTAAGCATCGAGCCAGGTACACCAAGTGGTACTTACACGATTCCTTACACAATTTGTGAAACAGGAGCAACACCAGCAAACTGTAAAACAGCTGATGTAATTGTAGAAGTTAAAAATGTTATTGACGCTATAGACGATACCAAAGTAACTGTTGCCTCAGGAGGTAGTACACCAAGCGTAACGTTAAACGATAAGTTAAACGGATCAAACGTTACGATAGGTGCAGCAGCAGGTCAAGTAAGCCTAACAGGTGTAAACGTTCCAGCAGGCTTAACATTAAATGCCGATGGTACGATTACTGTAGGCGCTACCACACCAAGTGGCACATACCAAGTAGAGTATCAAATCTGTGAGAACGGAGCTAACCCAGCAAACTGCGATACCGCAATTGCTATAGTAGAAGTTAAAAACCCAATAGTTTTAGGAGGTCCTGATAAAGAATTAATAGTATCAGGTACTACAGGAACAGTGTCTATTTATAGTAATGATACATTTAATGGAAAGCCATTATTATCTACCATAGGAACAGGAGTAGGTCAGGTAACAGTCACAACAACAGGATTACCACAAGGGATGATACTTAATTCTAATGGAACAATTACAGTAGATAATACAGTTGATAATAATACGTATACTTTTACTTATACTGTTTGTGAGAATGGGGCTTTAGTTCCAAATTGTGTTACGCAAACAGTTACTATTGAGGTTTTAGCTAAGGTTGATGCAAACGATGATGCATTTGTTACAACAAATGGAGGTTCGGGTTCGGTAGTAGGGAATGTTTTAGTAAATGATGCTATAAACAACTTAAGTCAAGGTTCTGCAACAATTAGTAATGTGGTATTAGCCCAAAGTACTTTTGCCCAGCCAGTAATTACTGTACCATCAAAATCTCCAGTGCCGTATCTAAATGCTGCTACAGGAGAGGTAATAGTTCCAATAGGAACGCCAGCAGGTACTTATAGTTTTACATATAATGCATGCTTAGTAATTAAACCTGGTATTTGCGATACCGCCACTGTAACAGTAACGGTTCATCCATCAAACAATGAGGAAGTTGTAGTGTATAATCACATGACCCCTAATGGAGATGGAGATAACGATGTCTTTTTTATAGATGGTGTAGATAAATTTCCTAATAACTCAGTAGAAGTTTACAACCGATGGGGAGTATTAGTATATGAGGCAAAAGGATATAATAATAATGATCGAGCATTCCGAGGGATATCATCAGGACGAGTTACGATCAAACAATTAGAAGAATTGCCAGAAGGGACATATTATTATATGTTTAAGTATGAGAACACGAGTGGTGTAACCAAAGAGAAAGCAGGTTATTTATATATCAATAGATAGAGAATTAATATACCTCCGCCTTTAGGGCGGAGGATATTTAAAAAATAATATGATATGAAAAACAAAATTATATATTTACTACTTTTAATGAGTGGAGTTGGTTTTGCTCAACAAGAAGCACAGTATACTCAATATATGTATAACACTGCTAATGTAAATCCTGGTTACACAGGTACCCGCGGTTGTTTTAGTGCTTTAGTAATGCACCGCTCCCAATGGGTAGGATTAGAAGGAGCCCCAAAGACAAATACAGTCGCAATGAGTACCCCTTTAGGTCTTAACAATAGGATGGGATTAGGAGTAAGTGTTATAAACGATAAAATAGGTCCATCAGATGAAAATGCTATATCAGTAGACCTTAGTTATAATATTAATACTTCCGAGAATTCTAAATTGTCGTTTGGTATAAAAGGAACAGCCAATTTTTTTAGTGTTGATTTTAATAAGACTAAGATTCATAATGTATCCGACGGTTTGATAAGACAAAATGTAGACAATCGTTTTTTTCCTAATATAGGAGCTGGAGCATTTTGGTATTCAGATAAGACCTATGTAGGACTATCCATCCCTTTTATATTAGAACAAAAATATTATGATAATGACGTGCAATACGTAGCCAGTGAACGTATGCACCCCCATTTAATAGCGGGACACGTATTTCGTTTAAGTAGCGAAGTACAGTTTAAACCCACAACGATGATTAAATATGTTAATGGAGCCCCATTACAAGTTGATTTATCAGGGAATTTTTGGTTTAATGAAAAATTTTCATTGGGAGCCGCCTATCGTTGGAGCGCTGCGTGGAGTGCCATGGCAGGATTTCAGATTAATGACTCATGGTTGATAGGATATGCCTATGATCGAGATGTTACCAGATTAGGAAATTTTAACTCTGGCTCACATGAAGTATTTTTACGTTATGAATTGTTTAAACGTGTAGAAAAAGTGGTAGCCCCACGTTTCTTCTAAAACTATTATTATGAAAAAAATAATTTTATTTACCGTATTAGGATTGTCTTTGCACGGAGGATATGCACAAGAGAAAAAAATCATAAAAGCAGGTAATCACTATAATGGTTTAGCATACGTCGATGCAATTGACACCTACTTAAAAGTAGCTCAAAAAGGATATAAATCCAAAGAGTTATTCCAACGCCTAGGAGATTCGTATTATTACAATGCTAAATTAGTAGATGCTCATAAATGGTATGCTGAATTATTTGCTTTAGGCGAAACAGTAGAACCCGAATACTATTATCGTTATGCACAAACCCTCAAATCGGTAGAAGATTACAAAAAAGCCGATGAATATATGAGTAAGTTTTATGAATTAACATCAAAGGATACAAGAGCCAATATTTATAATAATCAAAAAGATTATAAAAATATTATCGCAAAAAATTCTGGGCGTTTTGAAATAAAACCAGTAAGCATTAACGGCAGTTCTTCCGATTATGGTACCGCATTTTATGGAGACAAAGTACTTTTTGCATCTACTAGAGATACCATCGGCGTTTTCAAAGCAAAAGCTAAATGGACAGGGAAATCATTTACCAACCTGTATGCTGCTGATAAAAATGAAACAGGAGACGATCTTCTTAATACAACTCGTTTTGCTAAAGAAATCAATTCTAAATATCACGAAGATTCTCCCGTTTTTACCAAAGATTTAAAAACGGTATACTTTACCCGTAATAATTTCAATGAAGGAAAAGTAGGAAGAGATGATAAAAAAATCATCAATCTGAAAATCTATCGTGCTAATTTAAATGCAAAAGGAGAATGGATTAATATAGTAGAACTACCATTTAATAGCGATCAATACAGTGTAGCCCATCCGGCTTTATCCCCTGATGAAAAGACTTTATATTTTGCTTCTAATATGCCAGGAACATACGGAGAATCGGATTTGTTCAAGGTAGCTATTTTAGGAGAAAATAGCTACGGAACACCTATTAACCTAGGAAATACAATCAATACAGAAGCCAGAGAAACCTTTCCTTTCATAACTGACAAAGGTGTACTATATTATGCAACCGATGGTCAACAAGGACTAGGAGGATTAGACATCTATGCCGCACAATTAGATGAGAAAGGCATGGTATCCAATTTAGTAAATGTAGGATCTCCAGTAAATGGTCCGATGGATGACTTCGCCTTTATCATAGACGAAAAAGGAAAAGGCTTCTTTTCATCAAACCGTTCAGGAGGCAAAGGATTAGATGACATCTATAGCTTTATAGAAAAATCACCACTCAATCTAGAAATTCAACACGAACTAGCAGGTGTTGTTACAAATTCTGAAACTAGAGAAGTAATTCCTGGAGCCACAGTAACATTATATGATGAGACGTTTAATGAAATAGGAAAAGTTCTTGCTGATGAAAAAGGTTTTTATGATTTCAAAAAAGTTCCTGCGGGTAAAAAATATTACGTAAGAGCAGAAAAAGAAGATTATGAAACCAAAGAAAAACCAGTAGACATTCCAAATAAAACAGGAAAAACAAATCTACCTATTGACACCGCTAAAAAAGTACGTGTAATACAAGAAGGATCCGATTTAGCTAAAATATTTGAAATTAAAATCATTTATTTCGATTTAGATAAATCGTTTATCCGTGCTGATGCAGCTGTAGAATTAGCCAAGATTTTAGAAGTAATGAAGCAATATCCAACCATGAAGGTAGATGTTCGATCACATACCGACTGTCGTCAAACAGTAGCCTATAATGCTAAACTTTCAGATCGTAGAGCAAAAGAAACAGTAGCTTGGTTAGTTAAAAACGGTATTGCTAAAGATCGTTTAACAGGACGTGGTTATGGCGAATCACAATTAGTAAATGATTGTGGTTGCGAACCAACCAATCAATCTTCTTGCACAGAAGAACAACATCAAGCAAACAGAAGAAGTGAATTTATCATTGTAAAAATGTAATAAAATATAAAAGCTTGGTTAAAAAGCACCTCATAGGAGGTGCTTTTTTCGTTAATAATTTTTTGTTAATAGATTTATCTTTACTTGTTTAATGTGTTCTAATTCTTATTTTTGCTTTGCTATTTATAAATAACAATAGAATAATGAATCTAAAAGAGTTTTTAACTACTGCATTATTTGCAGTTTCTACTGTAGGTTTTTCACAAAGTACAAATAAGGACATATTATTTACCATTGATGATAAACCGTATTATACAGATGAATTCTTACGAGTTTATAATAAAAATATTGATTTGGTTAAGGATGAATCGCAAAAAGATTTGAATGCTTACTTAGATTTATATGTAGCTTATAAATTAAAAATTCATAAAGCTAATAAATTAGGATTGCAAAATGGAATGCAATACAAAAATGAGTTGCGTTCTTATAGAAATCAATTAGCTAAAAATTATACTTCCGATAGTAAGGTTACAAAAGCATTAATTGATGAAGCCTATTCCAGAATTCAAAAAGAAGTAAAAGCATCACATATTCTTATCTTATGCGATGAAAATGCAACAGCTCAAGACACACTAAAGGCTTATAAAGTAGTTCAAGAGATAAGAAACAAGGCTCTGAAAGGAGAGTCTTTTGAATCATTGGCAATTCAATATTCTCAAGATCCTTCTGCTAAAGAAAATAAAGGAAATTTAGGATATTTTTCTGCTTTTCGTATGGTGTATCCTTTTGAATCAGCAGCTTATAACACAAAAATAGGAGAAATATCTATGCCAGTACGTACAAAGTTTGGATATCATCTACTAAAAGTGCAAGATATAAGAGAAAATAGAGGAGAGCTAACAGTAGCCCATATTATGATCTTAAAGACGAAAAGTACTACAGATGCTGATAGTATAAAATCTAAAAACTCAATTTTTGATATTTATTCAAAATTAAAACAAGGCGAAAATTTCGCTACTTTAGCAAATCAATATTCAGAAGATAAAAGCTCTGCTCCTAAAGGAGGAACTTTGCCTCGTTTTAGTTCAGGTCAGTTGAGTTCAGAAGTTTTTGAAAATAAAGCATTTGAATTAAATAAAGCAGGAGATTATTCAGAACCTTTCGAAAGCCAATTCGGATGGCACATAGTTAAACTTATTGAAAAACATCCCATTAAGAAATTACAAGAGATGGAACGTGAGCTAGACACTAAAATTAGAAAAGATGATCGCTCCAAAATAATAGTTTCTGCATTAACATCTAAACTACGTGAAAAATATCCTGTAAGACGTAATGAAAAAATGTTTTCAGAAATTAGAAATAGTATAACAGATAGTTATTATACTACTGAGTGGAAAATGCCAGAAGATAAAAAGCAATTTGATGGGGAATTAGTAAAATTAGCAGATAAATCTATTCCAGGAACTGCTTTTCTAAATGAATTAAGTTCGCAACAAAAAGCAAAAACAAAAATAAAACCTATTGAAAAATGGATAGATCAAGTATATTCCAATTTTATAGATAATCAATTAAATCTTTATTATAATGAAAATTTAGAAAAAGAATTTCCTGATTTTGAAAATATCGTAGCAGAGTATAGAGATGGTCTGCTCTTATTTGATCTAATGGAAAAAGAAATTTGGAATAAGGCCAAACAAGATTCTATTGGACTTAAAAATTATTTCGAACAAAATAAATTGAACTACCAATGGAAGAATAGAGCAAAAGTAATAATAGTATCTTCTACCAATGAGCAACTTGTTAAGAAAGCTCAAAAAATATTAAGAGAAAATACTACCGTAGATCTATTGAAAGAAAAAATAAATACAAAAGAAGTCGTTCATGTTATACCTAAAGAAGAAACAATCGAAGAAGGGATGAACCCTAATATAATTTTGAAAGAAGGAGTTTCTAAGATTTATAAAGAAAAAGAGTATTTTTACGTTAATAAAGTATTAAAGGTTTTACCAGCTGGACAAAAGACATTAGAAGAAATAAAAGGAAAAGTTATTAGTGATTATCAACAATATCTTGAAGATAGTTGGGTTTCTGAACTCAAAAAAGAATTTAAAGTTAATGTTAATAATAGTATTTTTGAAAAGTTAAAAACATCCAAATAAAAAGTAATAAAGCAATAAAATGAAATTAATTCAAAAAGTAAGTGTTTTTCTAACTTTATTCATTGCCGTTTTTTCGACTACTGCTCAAAAAACAAAAGTAGATGGGGTAGTTGGAGTAGTTGGAGATTATATAATTTTAGATTCAGATATTGACAAAACGTACATTGAACTCAAACAACAAGGAATTAATACAAAAGAAATTTCTCGCTGTCAAATGTTGGGTAAGTTGTTAGAAGATAAATTATACGCACATCAAGCAGTTCAAGACAGTATAAAAGTAACAGATGCAGAAGTCAATCAAAAACTAGAAGAACAGCTAGATTATGCTAAACAACAATTAGGATCCATGGAGAAAGTAGTTGAATACTACAGGAAATCTAGCGAGCAAGATTTGAGAACGGAATTATTTGATATTATTAAATCAAATAAATTAACGGCAGAAATGCAAAAAAAGATTGTAGACCTCGTAACTATTACTCCTGAAGAAGTTCGTGATTTTTATAAAAAAATTCCAAAAGAAGAATTACCCGTTTTTGGAGCAGAAATGGAATTAGCTCAAATTGTTGTAAAACCTGAAATATCTAAAGACTCGAAACAGGTTATTATAGATCAACTAAAATCATTAAAAAAAGAGGTTTTAGAAAATGGAGCTAGTTTCTTTACAAAAGCCGTTCTGTATTCTGAAGATCCAGGGTCTAAGAATAACGGAGGATATTACAAAATGAATCGAAAAACTCAGTTTGTAAAAGAATTTAAAGACGTAGCTTTTAGTTTACAAGAAGGAGAAATATCAGAACCTTTTGAAACTGAATTTGGCTATCACATTATCCAATTAGAAAAAATTAAAGGACAAGATTTAGAATTACGACATATAGTAATTGCTCCTAAAGCCTCTGATAAAGCCATAAAAGAAGCAAGGGAAAAAGCCGAAAAAATTAGATCACGTATTTTAAATAAAGAATTAACTTTTGCTCAAGCAGCTCGCCAATTTTCAGATGAAAAAGAAACTAAAAATGACGGAGGGGTTTTGCTAAATCCTAAGACACAAGACACTCGTTTTGAGTTGACTAAGATGGATCCCTCTATTTATGGAGTCGTAGCAAACCTAAAAGATGGTGAAATATCCTATCCAGTAACAGATGAGGATAGAACAGGAGCTAAATTTTTTAAAATCATGACCGTAACCAATCGTTTTGAAGAACATACGGCTGACTATGCTAAAGATTACTTGCGTTTAAAAGAATTAGCGTTAAAAGAAAAGCAATTAAAAGAAATTGCAAAATGGAGTGCAGATAAAATAAAAGAAACCCATATTAAAATTAATGGAGAGTACCGTGACTGTACCTTCACAAATAACTGGTTAAAGAAATAATTTTTTATTTTATTTAAAAAGAGTTAATTTTATAGTTTTATAGAATTAACTCTTTTTTATTACTATTTATTTTAAGAGGGTGAGTTCGTAATTATTACTATCTATGCATACTCTTGCTTCCTTTTTAAAAGAAAATAATACAAAACTAAAACAAATAAAGAACCTAACTGTTCGTGATTTAGATGAGTTAGAACCGAACTCGTTCGTTGCTTATGTAGATCAAAAAGATAAAAGTTATGATGTGCAAATAAAAATCAATTCCAAGAAACAAATCGAGTCAACCCTTTGCGATTGTTCAGATAATGGAGTTTGTATACATATAATAGCATTAGCTTCTTTCCTTAAAAATCAAACAACAACCGAAAAAGTAAAAAAAAGAGTCGTTAAAAAGCAATCCGAATCAGATCAATTATTAGAAACGATTTCAGATCTTGATTTGCGAATTTGGATAGCAGATTTATTAAATACCAATAAAGAAATAGCCTTCGTTTTTAAAAATCAATTCTCTAAAGAAGAAATTCAAATTTCCGAAGAAAAACTTACCACAATTATTAATGAATCCATAAAATCTATTATAGGAAAAAGAAAAACAGTACAAACCAATGAGGTTAAAAAAATTATAGATACCCTTCAAATAAGTCTAAGACCTTATATTGATGCCCTTTTACAAAGTCAAACTCTAGAAAATCTAAAACTTATTAATTACATAGCCAAAGAACTTTGGCAATTTTATAATGACTATTATTTGCATACAACTCGAATTGAAACCTTTATTAATAAAATAAAAGAAACTTTTATTACAAACCTTTTACTCCTAAAAGATTTTGATCTATGGTGCGAAAGAGTAGAGTCCTTGATAGTCTTTGAAATAACAGATAGAGAAGAATATACTGATTTTTTTTATACGGATAAAATTTATAAATTTTCAAAAACAAACGAGTTAAAACTTGCTTTTTTCTTGAATAAATTGGAAGAACAAGCGAAACCTTTTTTAGAAAAAAAAACAGATTGGGGATTACAAAACTTTCATTTAAGAGAATTTGTTTTACCTATTTACATTGAACATGGGATGTTTGCTAAGTATGTAAAAATCTTTGAACCCGTAAAATTTCAAAACGACTATAACCTCTTACTCATTCAAGCATTAAAAGAGTTAGGTGAAAATGAAAAAGTAGAAAAATATGCTTTAGACCAAATAGATAGTAATTATTATGCGGAATTTAACACCCCTTATGTGAAAATTTTAGATGAATTGTATCGCAAACTAGAGCAAAATGATAAATTAGCCTTATTACTAGCACGACACGGGAAATATATTTTTAGTCTAAATAACTATGAATTAATAAAAAAATATGCTCCTTTAGAAGATTTTAAAAAGTACCGACAAGCTTTGTTGATAAATGCAACTAATGCCATAGTTTCTGGAAACCAAGAAGCATTTGAGTTATATTATCAACTAAAAAAAGAAGAAGGAAAACAAGAATTTCTTTTTGATATTTTAAATAAAACAGATAGTTACACCATTTTTAATCAATACAAAGAAGATGCTTTTAAAATGTCAGAAATTAAATTCTTAAAAGCATTATGCAATATCCGTAGTTCGTCATTACACGAGAAAAAAGAGGTGAACGAAATTGTTCAATTTATAATAAAAAATTATGATGAAAAACAATTGGAATTTTATCTAAAACAATTCAGAGGTTTTAACGAAGTGCTAAGAATCTTACGAAAAAAGAGTTTAGATGAGTAATTAGCTTTATTTCAAATTTTTTTAAATCAAATAAAAACATTAGCTTTAACTTTTCTAAAGGTAAAAAAAAATCTTATAAGTGAGTTATGATTTTATATGTTTTCAATTTTAAAATCAAAATTCAAAAAATATAAAATAACATAGATAGAATGTCAGATGTAACAGCTATAGAACGATTAGTTCAGAAACAAAAAGAATTAAAAGCAGAAATTGGTAAAATAATTGTAGGACAAGAAGAAGTAGTCAATCAAATTGTATTAAGTATATTTTCTGGTGGACACGCACTTTTAGTAGGCGTGCCAGGATTAGCAAAGACATTAATGGTAAATACCATCTCGCAAGCATTAGGATTAGATTTTAAACGTATTCAGTTTACTCCAGATTTAATGCCGTCCGATATTTTAGGAAGTGAAATTTTAGATGAAAATCGCACCTTCAAATTCATAAAAGGACCTATTTTTTCTAATATTATTTTAGCAGATGAGATAAATCGTACACCGCCAAAAACCCAAGCAGCACTCTTAGAAGCTATGCAGGAAAAATCAGTTACGGTGGCTGGTCATCATTACAAATTAGAACTGCCTTTTTTTGTATTGGCTACTCAAAACCCAATAGAACAAGAAGGAACCTATCCTTTGCCAGAGGCACAGTTAGACCGATTTATGTTTGCTATCAAGTTAAACTATCCAACCTTTGCAGAAGAAGTTTTGGTTGTAAAAAATACCACCTCTGATTTAAAAGTAAACGTAAATCCATTATTTACCCCAAGTGAAATTATTGAATTCCAACAATTGATTCGTAGAATACCTGTTACAGATAACCTGATAGAGTATGCCGTAACTTTAGTGTCTAAAACTCGTCCTGATAATGTTTTAGCTCCAGAGTTAGTCAAAAACTATATTGACTGGGGGGCAGGGCCACGAGCATCTCAAAATTTAATTTTAGCTGCCAAAACACATGCTGCTCTACAAGGTAAATTTAGTCCTGATATAGAGGATGTACAAGCCGTAGCAGTGGGAATTTTACGCCACCGTATTGTAAAAAATTATAAGGCAGATGCCGAAGGTATTACAGAAGAAAGTATTATTCAAAAATTGTTTTAATTATGAGATGGATAGGAGTAATTATAGCCTTATTTTTCTTATCTTTTCAAGAAAAACCTAAAAAAATAGAAGCCGTTAAAGGAAAAACCTCCTATCCTTTTTGGGTACAAGCCCCTAAAGAAGGAGAAAAATTACCTTTATTACTTTTTTTACACGGTAAAAGTCTCTCTGGTACCAATTTGAATCGTGTAAAACGATACGGCGTTCTGCGTGCTATAGAACGCGGACGTAAAATTGATGCGGTAGTAATGGCACCCCAATTAGCTAAAGGAGCTTGGAATCCTGATAAAGTATTAGAACTTATTCAATACGCAAAAGAAAACTACGCTGTAGATCCAACCCGTATTTACGTTTGTGGAATGAGCTTAGGAGGATATGGAACCTTACATTTTGCAGGAAAATACCCAAATGAATTAACAGCAGCCGTTGCTATATGTGGAGGAGGCAATACCGCAGATAGTTTTAACTTAGCACAACTTCCTTTATGGATTATTCATGGTGCAAAAGATTTTATAGTACCATTAAGAGAATCCTCAAAAGTATATGAGGCTATAAAAAAATGTATACCAGAAGCAGATGCTACTTTTACCATAGAGCCCAATGGAAATCATGGCAGTGTAGAACGCTATTTTCATAAAGATGCCTTTTATGACTGGTTATTTAAATATATAAAAGCCAAAAAATAATAATAAAAATATTTTATAAAACTAAAACAGGTTGTATTTCGTTAAAATACAACCTGTTTTATTTATTTATTTTTAAATATAAAGTGCTTAATTTGATATTTTGGTAAAAAATAATGAAAGATTGCGATATTTGTTTTGAAAATTTTTAAGCAATCTGAACATTTCGTAAATTTGAACAACAAAAATGATAACCTTATATTTATAGTAATTAGATATGGAATTGTATAAAGAATACCTTAAAGAAATTGAAGAGCGAAAAGGACAAGGATTGCATCCAAAACCTATTGATAGTGCTGAATTATTAAACGAAATTGTACTACAAATTAAAGATGTAAAAAATCAAGATAGAGAAGATTCTCTAAAGTTTTTTATTTACAATACCTTGCCAGGAACAACCCCAGCAGCAAAAGTAAAAGCTGATTTTTTAAAAGAAATAATTTTAGGAGAACTAGTTGCCGAAATTTCATCCGCTTTTGCTTTCGAATTGTTGTCACACATGAAAGGGGGACCTTCTATAGAAGTATTGCTGGATTTAGCTTTAGGAAATACTCCCGAAATAGCCAAACAGGCAGCAGAAGTATTAAAAACACAAGTTTTCTTATACGATGCAGATATGGATCGTTTAAAAGTAGCTTTTGAAAAAGGAAATACAGTAGCTAAAGAAATACTAGAAAGTTATGCTAAAGCTGAGTTCTTTACAAAGTTACCAGAAGTAGCAGAAGAAATAAAAGTCATTACTTTCGTAGCTGGTATAGGAGATATTTCTACAGATTTACTTTCTCCAGGAAATCAAGCCCACTCACGCTCTGATAGAGAATTACATGGTAAATGTATGATCTCTCCTAAGGCACAAGAAGAAATAGAAGCTTTAAAAGCACAACATCCAGATAAGAGTGTAATGTTAGTGGCAGAAAAAGGCACAATGGGAGTAGGATCTTCTCGTATGTCAGGTGTGAATAACGTAGCCCTATGGACAGGTAAACAAGCAAGTCCTTACGTACCATTTGTAAACTTCGCTCCAATTGTAGGTGGAACTAACGGCATTTCCCCAATTTTCTTAACTACAGTTGACGTAACAGGAGGTATTGGTATTGATCTTAAAAACTGGATAAAAAAGACAGATATAAATGGAGAACTAGTTCGAGATGAAAATGGAGAACCTGTATTAGAACAAGTCTATTCTGTTGAAACAGGAACTGTTTTAACAATCAACACAAAAACAAAAAAATTATACAACGGAGATGAAGAATTAATTGATTTATCAAAATCATTTACTCCACAAAAAATGGAATTTATCAAAGCAGGAGGATCTTATGCTATTGTTTTTGGTAAAAAATTACAAACCTTTGCAGCAAAGACATTAGGGATAACAGCACCTGTAGTTTTTGCTCCTTCAAAAGAAGTTTCTATAGAAGGACAAGGATTAACAGCCGTAGAAAAAATATTCAATAGAAATGCAGTAGGTAGCACACCAGGAAAGGTATTACACGCAGGTTCTGATGTTCGTGTAACAGTTAATATTGTAGGATCCCAAGACACTACAGGTTTAATGACTGCCCAAGAATTAGAATCAATGGCAGCAACCGTAATTTCGCCAATTGTTGATGGTGCTTACCAATCAGGATGTCATACCGCTTCCGTTTGGGATAAAAAAGCACAAACAAACATTCCAAAATTAATGAAATTCATGAATGATTTTGGTTTGATTACAGCGCGTGACCCTAAAGGAGTATACCATTCAATGACTGATGTAATTCACAAAGTGTTAAATGATATTACAGTTGATGATAGAGCCATTATTATAGGAGGAGATTCACATACACGTATGTCTAAAGGAGTGGCGTTTGGTGCTGACTCCGGTACAGTAGCTTTAGCTTTAGCTACAGGAGAAGCCTCTATGCCAATTCCAGAGTCTGTAAAAGTAACGTTTAAAGGAAATATGGCCAATTATATGGACTTCCGTGATGTCGTTCATGCAACACAAGCACAAATGTTACACCAGTTTGGAGGCGAAAACGTTTTTCAAGGTAGAATTATTGAAGTTCATATAGGTACACTAACAGCAGATCAAGCCTTTACTTTTACAGATTGGACCGCAGAAATGAAAGCCAAAGCATCTATCTGTATTTCTGAAGATGAAACTCTAATAGAATCATTAGAAATTGCAAAGTCTAGAATCCAAATCATGATTGATAAAGGAATGGACAACAAAAATAAAGTACTACAAGGTTTAATTGATAAAGCAAATCAACGTATTGAAGAGATTCGTTCAGGGAAAGAACCCGCATTAAAACCAGATGCAAACGCTAAGTACTATGCAGAAGTAGTAGTAGATCTAGATGTGGTAAACGAACCAATGATTGCCGATCCAGATGTAAACAATAAAGACGTTTCTAAACGTTATACACACGATACCATTCGTCCATTGTCTTTCTATGGAGGAACTAAAACCGTTGATTTAGGATTTATAGGTTCTTGTATGGTACATAAAGGCGATATGAAAATATTAGCTCAAATGTTGAAAAACGTAGAAGAACAAAAAGGAGAAGTAAAATTCAATGCACCGTTAGTAGTAGCACCGCCAACTTATAATATTGTAGATGAGTTAAAAGCAGAAGGAGATTGGGAAGTGTTGCAAAAATATTCAGGTTTTGAATTTGATGACAACAATCCTAAATCAAGTGCACGCATTGAGTATGAAAATATGTTGTATTTAGAACGTCCAGGATGTAACTTATGTATGGGGAACCAAGAAAAAGCAGCTAAAGGCGATACCGTTATGGCTACATCTACTCGTTTGTTTCAAGGAAGAGTAGTAGAAGATACGGATGCTAAAAAAGGAGAATCATTACTTTCTTCTACGCCAGTAGTAGTATTATCGACTATTTTAGGTAGAACTCCAACTATTGAAGAATACAAACAAGCAGTACAAGGAATAAACCTGACTAAGTTTGCCCCTTCTCATAAGTTGTTAGTAAAGTAATAAAATTTTAAAATCAATCAATCAAGCTGTCCTTAACTCTTTAGGGACAGCTTTTTTATATAATTTAATCCAGATTATGCGTTAGACTTTGTGATGAAAAGAAAAAGAGTAAAGAAAGTTAAAATGCACGAAATTTTTTTATCGAAGCTATCTTGTTACTATATCAAGGACAAAAAAGGAATATTTTTTAGATTCAAAGTCATTTTTATCTGTAATAAATTTCTAATACCTAATCCGGGTTAAATAGATAAAAAGCGTTACAAATCTACTGTTTAGGTAAATTATTTAGTGTTAAAATAGTATAGTCACATGAGGTTGTATTTTCTAAAAAAAAATAAAAAGAGTAGTTATTTGATGAGATTTTAAGAAAAAGTTTATTTTATTCTTTTTAAATTTTACTTTTGTTTCCAAAAACAAACGAGATTTCATGAAACTTAAAATAACCGTTTTTATTTTAGTAACATTTACTTCATTATTTTCATATTCCAATGTTGTTTTAAAAACGAGGGACACATTAAGAACAGTTAATAAAACATCTAACTTTTCGAGATTAGATACAAAAATAGCCTTCAAAGAAGTTTTTTCGTCTAACAAAGATCTAGAGCGTATTACTCCTTTTTTTACAGGAACAGATAACGTTTTGCCAGAGTATATAAAACAATTTTTTGGTGTAGAAAAAAGGGTAATTAAGGATGATTTTTTGGATAAACTAAGCAAAATCTTCAATGAAAAAACGCTTAAATACGTTCAAAATATATCAAAAGAAGAATTAGTACAACTACCAATAGGCTTAAAAGGACAAACAAATGATGGCTTTAAAGCAGAAATGGTTATAGTAAAAGCCAAAGTTACCCCCGAATATTTAGAATTAACAGCCTTTGCACGTTTAGAAACCCAATTTTTAAATACGCACTTATATTTTGCAGCAGAAGATTTAAAATTATCCCATTCTGGAGGTATTATAGGAGACTGGAAGTTACATTCTTTAGGTAATACAAGTTTACCCCAATTAGGCAGTAAAGTTTTATTAACTATTTTAGGAGGAGATATAGATCGCAAAGAAGGATCGATAAAAGGCGATAGTTATATAGAATTTGATTGTAATGGATTCAAAGCTTTATCCTTTAAACTAGATGTTCGATTATCCCGTTCGCTGGTAGTACCAATTGATACAGAGGGAAAACGTAAAGAATATGGTTCAGATTTATCGAAAGATAAAGAAAAAGCAATTGGAAATGATCATTATGTAGGAGCTACTTTAGGAATAAAAGGAGGCGGATGGAATGATTTATTACTCCAATTAGACCTACCTACTTTTGAGATAACGAAGTTAAAAAACTGGAGTTTTAAACTTAAAAAAGCGACAATAGATCTAAGTGATGTTAAAAACAACCCAGAGGTCGATAAAAGTTTTCCAAAAGTGTATGATACGAATGGTTTTTTTCCAGAAGGAAATAAAAATATATGGAAAGGTTTTTTTGCGGAAGAAGTAGAAATTACTATGCCCAAACAATTTTCAAATAAATCCACAGGAGAAAGAACGAAAATTCAAAGCACAAATTTATTGATAGACAATTTTGGTGTAAGCGGCACTTTTGCAGGATATAAACTTTTAGAAAAAGGGAGTGCATCAGGATGGCAGTATAAATTAGATTATGTAGGTATAGGTTTAGAATTAGGACGGATAAAATCAGCAAAAGTATTAGGCTATATAAAACCATCTGCAACAGGTGATTTTATAGAAATTTTAGGAACTTTTAATGAAGATAAATACTTGTTTCAAGCATCTGTTACAAAATCTAATTTCAAGATGTTTAAAGGGAAGTTAATCTTTGAAAAGAATTCTTGGGTAAAATTAGAAATGGATGATAGCAATGCTGAGTTCAAAGCTTCCGCTTTTTTAAATGGAAAAATGGCTTTTAAAGGGGGAATAGAAAAAAATAATACCGGTCCGAACGATGATAGCACAATTTATACCTTTGGTAGTTCTGATAGTAATGTAGATCAGGCTTTGGGAGGTGTTCAAACAGGTAGTCAAGTAGTTGTTACGAAAGTGCACGATTATTTGAATGATAATTTTTCATTTATTAAAGCAGATCCCAAGAAAAAAGCCGTTGAGCAACTTAAAGAATATGTTGATAAAGGATATGATGAGTTGAGAGTTTTTGTTCAAGCCCAGGTTTTTTCTTATGCCGCGGAAATAGCAAGTGAAAAAAATATAGAAGCAAAAAAAGAAAATAGTCAGGAAGAGAAGGATAAAGAATTCTATAATTTTCAAGGCATAGTTTTTCAGAATTTAAAATTACAATCCCACGCATTGCCTTATATAGAGGCAGATTATTTTGGTTATCCAGCCTCAGCAGAGCAAAAATTTGGAAATTTTTCGGTTGCAATAAGTAATATTCGTCTAATAACCCCATCAAAAGAAGAATTAGGATTAGCATTTAATATGAAAGTGAACCTAATGGGAGGAGGTTCCCAATCAGATACAAACGGATTTATATCAGCAGAAGCAGGACTCAAGATTTTAAGCAAATTTGAAAATAAAACATTCCATTCTTATAAATTTAATGGAGTAGCTATAGATGAAATAAAAATAGATGTAGAAAAAAGTGGTTTTACACTAAAAGGAGGTTTAAAAGTATTTAATGAAGATCCTATTTATGGCAAAGGATTTCAAGGAGAATTAGCTGTAGAATTAAAGAAGTTAGAGGTAAAAGGCATGGCCAAAGGAATTTTTGCCAAGAAAGACTTTGCCCATTGGTTTGTAGATTTTCAAATAGAAAATACAGGATCTTCAGGAAAGTTTGGTTTACAACGTGTAGAAGGAGGATTATCTTATCGTATGAAACGTGTAGATGGAAATATGATGGGGTCTATAGGAACTAATGTATACAAACCCGATGCAAAATCAGGACTGGGCTTTAGAGCAGGGGTAAAAGCAAAATTTGGCGAATCTACTTCATTTAAAGCGAAAGTATTTTTAGAGATGGAGTATAACCACACAGGAGGATTAAATCGCATTTATTTTCTAGGCGAAGGAGCCATGATGTCTGGTAATGGTCAAACAGAAGGAAACCTTCGAGATACATGGGCAAGTTATGACAAAATATTTTCAGGTAACGAAGCGAGTGAAATGAATAATTATCTTGCTAATGGTAATATGTTGGCCATTTCTAAACGTACCCACCCAGTATCAGAAATAGCCAAAGATGGAAAAGTAGGCGTATTTGTGAGTATAGAAAAAGATTTTGTTCATGATTCTTTTGATGGACTCTTTGAATTATACCTCAATTTAGAAGGGATAAAGGGATCTGGAGAAAATCATAAATTTGGTATGGTACACATGTATTCAAGTCCTACCAAAAATTATTTGCATGTAGGGACTCCTATGGATAAGTTAGGGGCCATTTTTAAAATAGGATCATACGATGTAAATGTAGGCGCATATTTTATGACAGGAGATGTGCTGCCCTCCCAAACCCCACCACACCCAAGAGTTTTAGAAATTCTTGGTCCAGATATCATGAACGATAATCGTAATTTAAGTTTATTAAACGATGGCAAAGGTTTTGCATTCGGATTAAACTTTAGTGTTGCCATTTCGTATGATGGAGATTGGTTTTATGCGTTTCTAGAAGCAGGAGGAGGATTTGATATTACCCATAGAAAGCTAAATGGAGTGAGTTGTGCAGGACGTCCGGGGTTAGTGGGGAATGATGGATGGTACTCTATGGGACAGGTGTATGCCTATATTTATGGCGAAGCAGGATTGCGTATAAAGATATTCGGTATTCGAAAAGATATAAAAATACTAGGGGTAGGTATAGCCGCCATGTTACGAGGAGAATTTCCTAATCCAACCCACATGGAAGGTTATGTGGGAGTGTATTACAATGTGCTAGGAGGTATGATAAAAGGACGATTTAAATACAAAGCGGAAATAGGAGAGAAATGTGAATTTATAGGAATGTCACAACCTCTATCAATCCCACTAATAGCAAGTGCAAGTCCAGATGGAGAAACCAATGTAGATGTGTTTAAAAAACCACAAGTAGCCTTTAATTATAGCATGTTAGAACCTTTTTCAGCTGAGGATATGAATGGGAACCGTAAATTAGTTCGTATCAATCTAAAAAAATACGTACTAAAAGTAGACGGAACCCCTTTGTTAGGAGATATTCAATGGATGGATCATAATACAAAAGTCAACTTTGTATCTTCAGAAGTACTTCCACCGCAAAAAGAAATAGTAGCAGAAGTAGAAGTAGGAGTAGAAGAAAAAATAGGTTCCTCATGGATTGCACTTCAGGGAGGAAATACAGATACAGAAAAAAAGACGTTTACCTTTAAAACAGGTAATGCACCAGAATACATACCTTTAGAAAATATTAGTTATAGTTATCCCGTAGTAGCTGCAAACAACTTTTATCCAGAGGAACATAAAACTGTTTATATAAAACTAAAACAAGGTCAGAAATATTTATTTGATGGTTCAGTAGAAAACTGGGTTTTAAAAGGAGAAGTAAAAGAAGGAACTCAACTGAAGGTTCAAGCGGCTTTAAACTATGAGGCGAGTGCTAAAAAAGTAAGCTTTACCTATGATAAATTAGCAACCCAAAAGAATTATCAATTGCAATTAACAGCCTATCCAGTAGGTACGGTAATAAGTACAGGAACAAGTGTAGATTCTACTCAAAATTCAGGAACAACTACTATGGTTACTGATGCTAGCTTTACTAATGAACAAATCATTACTCAAAACACAGCATTGGCTCAGAATAATACAAATTTAACCAAATCGTTTTTAACCTATGAGTTTAAAACCAGTAAGCATGCTACGTTTACAGAAAAGATAAAAAGTATAAAGACAGAAGATAATTTCTTTATACCTGTTTCAGCAGACGTTCATAAAATACAATTAGCAACAAATAAGTATGAAAATTTTAATGAAGCAGAATTGTTTGGAAACCAGTATACAAATGGCAAAGCCTTGATTAGTGTAGAGGCGGTTTTAGAAGATTCTTATTATAAAGAAATAATTTCACCGTTGATTTATCAAAATTATCCACTTGAAAAAGGGAAAATTACCATAAAAAACAGAAATATATTCGAGTTAGGATTGCCCCCAGTTCGAGACATCAGTATTATAGAATATTACAGGAATGAGATGTCTAATAATTCCAATTCAATATTTATAAACCAGCGATTTCCTTATGAATATAGTTTGGTGAAAACCTACAAACAAGATTTTTTAAATATAAGAGATCAAGTAATCAATAGCTATTTAAGTACTCCTATTAATTGGGAAAAATACAATCAGTATAAGGATCTAATAAATGGTGTTTTTCCTATATTGATGAAAGGAGAATATTTAATAAAGTTGATTTATCAAAATAGTCCAGAAAAAGAATTTTCTAGAGAGGTTATAATAAAATATAAGCGAATAAATTAAAAGATGGATTCGTGTCTAATTTAAGATTATGAAAAAAGTTTTATTTTTTTTTATTTTATTTCCAGTATGCTTTTTAGCACAAGGATCATATAAATATTTGGTCGTTACTAGAGATAAAATTTATGTAAATCATGGGCAAAGAAATTCTGGACTAACTTCGGAAGGATCAAGTAGTCTAAATCTAGATATTTATTCCCACAGTAATAAAAAAATATATTCAAAAAATTTTTATACTCAAGTTCTTGGTATTTATAGGGAGTATTATTCAGAAAATTTGTATCCTACGCGTAGGAGGTCTGAAATATTAGAAATTTCTTCAGATCAATATCCAATTCGAGTAGAGTATTCTACTAATAAACGCTATTTAGGTAATGATTGTTCAGGTAATTCAACAAAAATTATAAAACTTGAGGATGCTACCCAAAATATTTTTTTTGATGTTACAGAGGGAGAAGATATTTGTGAAATACCTCCAGCAATAGGGGATTTAAATTATTTCAGTGATACTGTTTTTGGATATTCTTTATCAAGTAAAGATTATCCCAAATGTGATTCTTTTGAATGGGAAAATAATGTTAATTATCTTGTTGATTATTATGAATATAGTTTTGATAAGATAAATTTTTATAAGTTGCCTATAAGATCAGATTCGAGAGTTTATTTTGAAGATCTTGTAGGTTTGTCGTCAAATCTACCTCAAACAATCTTTGTTAGAGGAATTTATAAAAATAGCTCAAATTATTTGTATAGTTCTAATTTTGGCTTTCCTTTGTATACAAATGTTGCTGTATATACTTTTTACAGATGTCCTCCAAAATTAATTTCATCAATTGGTGTTGATACTAATTGTTCAAGTATTTCAGACGGCTTAATAAGGTTTAAATTTGATAATGATCTAGAGCCTGATGAAATTTTACATCTCCTTTTAAAAGATGCAAATACTAGTGGTGTCTTTGGACAAAAAGATATCTTTTCAACTGAATTTAATAACAATAGAGGAAATTTAGTTTGGAATGGTTTACCAAAAGGGAATTATATTTTAGAGTATCAAACTATAAAATCAGGAAGTCAACCTTCCAGTTTGGTGATTAGCCCAACGATTCAAATTGATTCCCCCTCAAAACTTACCTTTACCACTACATCAACGCCTGTATTATGTTATGGAGATAACAGTGGGTCAATAACAATCAACGCCATTGGAGGGAAAGGCAATTATCAATACAGTAAAGACGGAGGAAATAGTTGGCAACCCTCAAATGTATTTAATGGATTAAGATCTGGGAATTATTCTGTACAAGTAAAAGACAGCAATGGCTGTTTAGCTCCCGATGGTGCACAAGATGTATTAATAAATCAACCTAGTGGATTATTAGGGATCGAGTTAGTCAAAACCATTTCCCCCTCAACAGATGTATCTACAGATGGTCAAATAGATGTGCGTATTATAGGCGGAGTAGCCCCTTATACTTATTTTTGGCAATCTACCACAAATAACCTCAATGGTCAGATAAACAATGAAGACATATCCAGTTTATCAGGAGATGCGACTTATACTTTGATTGTTAGAGATAAAAATAATTGTACAGCCTCTTTTACTCAAACTTTAGAAGCTCCTGAACCCATAGTCATAAAATTTGACAATCCTGTGATTAAATGCCATGGAGGCACCGTTAGATTAACAGCAACCGTATCAGGAGGAAATCTACCTTATAAAAATTTAGAATGGATACCTAATAATTATCTACCAATAAATACTGCTAATACTTCTAGTATAAGCAATCTATCCGCAGGAGATTATCTATTTCGAGTAGTAGACCAAAGAGATGTTATCCGAACAGCCCTTTACAAGGTTGATACAGCCCCTTCAAAACTAAATATAACAGGATTAAATACTACAATTATAAGGGGTATTTCTACAGTTTATCAAAAATGTTCCAGCGATACCAATACAAGAATAGACGTAACCATTCAAGGTGGAGTAGCCCCTTATAACTATGTTTGGACCAATAAAGACCATCCTAGCGTCGTACTTAGTACTACTGAAGATCTAATGGCACCAACCCCTGGTAGTTATCAGTTGAATGTAACTGATGCTAACAGTTGTACAACAACCCAGTTATTTAATGTGGTAGGAGCTACCCCACTTGATTTTACCCCATTAATTGAAACGGCTATACTTGATCCCGGTACAGCTACAGGAGCCATACGTATCAACGCCAATGGCGGTACAGGAGATTATACCTATAGTAAAGAAGGTGTCAATTGGCAACCTTCAAACATTTTTACTAATTTAAAAGCAGGTAACTACGATTTTTATATAAAAGACACAAACGGTTGTATAATAGGCCCTAAAAGAATCACTCTTACAGAACCACCAGTATTTCAAGTAACCATTCAAAAAATAGAAGGGATTAAATGTTTTGGAGAAGCAACAGGAAGTCTCAAAGCCATCGCAATAGGAGGAACCCCTAATGCCACTGCTCCTTTTTATAATTATAGTTGGACTCATACTACTACAGGTACGGTTTATACAGGAGAAACCCTATCAGATTTACCAGCAGGGACATACACAATACTAGTAACAGATAAAAATAATGTTACACGTTCAGCTCAATATGAACTGTTATCTCCAAGTGTATTAAACGTTACTACTACTACCAAACAAGTGAGTTGTTTTGGAGCTAATGATGGTCAAATTAGTCTAGATGTACTAGGAGGAACCCCTCCGTATACATATTATATAAATGATACAATATATCCAAATGCCATAATAAGCGGTTTATCACCAGGTAATTACATACCCAAAGTAAAAGACGCAAATAATTGTATTTCAGAAAAAGCAGTAATAATACTAACACAACCTGATCCATTAAAAGCCACAGAAACGATTCTTCCTGTTTCCACATTAACAACACCAGACGGAGCCATACAAGTTACCGTGAGCGGAGGCACGCCCCCTTATAATTATAGTTGGACCCCTGATTTGGGTAACACAAACAATCCTCGAAATCTTCTAAAAGGAGAATACAAACTTAGATTAACCGACGGTAAAGGATGTCATTTAGATAAAGTATACAACGTTGGACTCATAGAACCACTAAACCTACATTTAGATGAAACAAACAGTCATTTAGATTTAAATTGTTTTGGCGAATCAACAGGTAAAATAAGCATACTTATAAGTGGAGGAAGACCAGGACCTATAGAAGCACCTTATACAATAAGGTGGTATGATGCTAAAAATCAGCAGATAGGAGATAAAGAAACTATTAGTAATCTACCAGCAGGAAATTATAGCGTTACGATAACCGATTTTAATACTCCGAAAGGAGAAATAAAAAAAATAGTTACAATTACTCAACCTTTCGCGGCTTTAGATTTACAACTCACACAAACAAAAGCAGTAATTTGTAATCAACAAAAAACAGCCGAATTGCAAGCAATGGTTCAAGGAGGAACGCCCCCTTATACTTATCAATGGAAAAATTCATCCAATAAATTAATAGCAACAACAAAACTACTATCTAATATAGGGGCAGGAAGCTATACCCTTTTTGTAGAAGATGCCAAAGGCTGTAAGACCAATCAAAACAGTATAATTACGGAACCAGCAGTTTTACAAGGAGTATTAAAATCTACTATGGTTACTATTTATGGGCAACCAACAGGAAGTATAGAACTACAAGAAATTTCAGGAGGAACAAAGCCCTATCGTTATAAGATGAATGCTGGTAGTTGGCAAACCACAACAAAATTCGAAAAATTAAGAGCAGGAAATTATACCATAACGGTTGAAGATGCCAATGGATGCTCACTAGATTTAAAGACCAAAATAACAGAACCAGAAGAACTCATAACCCGTATTTTAAATACCAATCAAGGCATTATTCAATGCCATGGTGATCAACCAGTCAATTTAGAAAGTATAACAACAGGAGGGATACAACCTTATTTTTTTCAATGGAAAAAAAATGGAATAACAATTCCAAATGCGCAATTAAACAAACTGAATTCAGTAGGAGCAGGCACCTATGAAATACAAATAACAGACAATGCAGGTGCTCAATCTTTCGCATTGATAACAATAAAAGAACCAGAAACATTACGAGCTATTTATACTAAAGTAGATGCCTCATGTGAAGCTCCTTTAGGAGGGAAGATTACCCTAGAAGTAAGCGGCGGAACAGCACCCTATACCTACCTATGGAGCAATGGATTCAAAGGAACCAACTCCCTAGCTACAGATTCCTATCATGAATTAAAAAATATAGGTATAGGAAATTATAGCGTGCAGGTTACCGATGCAAATCATTGCGTTTTAGTAGATCCAAAACTCACTAATATAAATATAAAAACCACTGGAGGATTACAATTAAACGAAAAAGTTACAAATGTAAGCTGCGGTCAAACCAATAACGGAAGCATCCTTTTAAACCCTAGTGGAGGAACAGGGAAATACCATGTAGAATGGGATAATCCATCTTGGCAAGGTTTAGAATTAACAAATCTAGAAGCAGGAACGTATAAAGGAACGTTGACAGATCTAGGCAGTAATTGTAAGCTACCATTTACATTAACCTTACAAGGATCAATCCCTTTAGTAGTAAATCTAGGAGAAGATATAGTGTTATGTAAAGGACAATCCCATACAATAGATGCAGAGATCAAACTACAAGGGTTGGATTATTTATGGACTTCTGAAAAAGGGTTTAGTTCAACCAATCCAAAAGTCACCTTCACTCAAAGTGGTACATATACCCTTCAAGTAAAAAATGGACACTGTGTGTATAGCGATCAAATTGTAGTTAACGTTTTAGATCAAGCCATTGAAGCAAATTTTATGATAGCAACCCAAACCTATCGAGACCAAGAGATTGTTTTAGTAAATATTAGCAACAATTCTACTCCCAATACGTATGAATGGATCTTGCCAAATAGTGCAGAAATTATAGCGCAAAATAAAGATAACATTATTGTAAAATTCAAACAAAATGGGAAATACCAAGTAGGAATTAAAAGTAAAACAACTTCAGGTTGCCAAGAAGAACAACTAAAAGAAATTATAGTAGAAGAAAACACAAAAAATACAACAACCCATGCAAGCAATTTATTAATTAAGAATTATAAAATTTACCCTAATCCATTAGAATCAGATGATAAAGAAATGAATGTAGAAGTAGAATTAGCATTTGATTCTCCTATTACCCTATCAGTATATCGTATGGAACTAGGAGCCTTAATTTTAGAATTAGAAAAACCAGCAAGTAAAAATCACGTAGAAAAAATTCCATTCCAACACGCTGCTGGGGTGTACTATGTGATAATGAAAACCAATGGAGCAGTTCAAGCCAAAAAAGTAATAAGAAAATAATAGTAATAAAAATGGAAAAAAAAATAAGAACGTTACTCATTATTATCGTAATCTTAGTATTTATCCCAAAAAAAATCTCAGCACAGGTAGATACAACAATTGTAAAACCCGCCGTTTTTGTAAAAGGGAAAATAGTCAATGGAAAAATCCTATTAAAATGGAACGTTAACGACCCCTATTATTGGAAAAAGTCGTTAAATTTTGGTTATAAATTACAACGTAGCACGGTACTTCGTGATGGGCAACCAATTAACAAAGAAGAACATGTGATACTAAAAGAAGTTTTAAAACCCTTACCATTAGCTCAATGGGAACCCTTAATCAAACAAGATTCACTTACTGCTGTTTTAGCACAAGCAATATATGGTGATGATTTTGAAACCACCACAAAAGAAAAAGGATTTGCAAAAATGATGATGCTAAATGATCAAAATCAACAACGTTACGCATTTTCCATGCTAGCATCGGAGCAGTCCTACCTAGCCACAAAAGCCGCGGGTTGGGGATATGAAGATACCAGTGCAAAACCCAATGAAAAATATGTATACACCCTTACTTTGCTAGGAGTAAAAGAAGGAGAAGTAACACACGGAAGCCTTTATATAGGTCTATCAGACCAAAATGATAACACCCCCCCAGTTACCCCAGAAGCCATTTTTGGCAATCAAACGGTCATGCTATTTTGGGATTTTGTATCCCAGAAAGAATTGTTTTCATGTTACAATATAGAACGCTCCATTGATGGGAAAGTATTCAAGAAATTAAATGACATCCCCATATTTCCTACGATAAGCAAGTCATCCTACACAACATTTACAGATAAACTACCTGAAAATAATGTAAAATACTATTATCGTATTCGAGGTATAGATACCTTTGGTTCTTTGAGTGAACCTTCTAAAATAATCTCCGGAATGGGAGCTGATTTCTTAGAATATTCACCCCAAATCACAGCCAAAGCAGCTTTAGATGACCAAACAGTAAATTTAGAATGGGATTTTCCCAAAGAAGGCGATGAAAAAATCAATGGTTTTAATATTTTACAAGCCGATCAAGAAAGCGGTCCCTTTGAAATGGTTAAAAAAGAACTACCCGCTACTACCCGTAAAATAGTTTTTAAAGCCAAATTAAAACCATCTAATTACTTCAAAGTTCAAGCGGTAGCCAAAAAAGGAGGTTTTAAAGAATCGTATGCCATGTTGGTCCAACCCATAGACTCTATTCCTCCCATTGCCCCACAAGGATTAGAAGGAGTAATAGATACATTGGGCATCATAAAATTAAAATGGAAACCCAATACAGAACCCGATTTATACGGTTACAAAGTATTTCGAAGTTATGAAAAAGAAGGCTTATATGTAGAATTATCCACAAAGGTTTTTAATAAAACTCATTATCAAGACACCATCACTATAAAATCTTTAAATAAAAAAGTATTTTATAAACTAAAAGCTTTGGATATACGCTATAATGAATCGCCCCTTTCGAATGCTTTCGAAATCAAGAAAAAAGACAAAATAGCCCCATCTATTCCTGTACTATCCGATTACGAACTAGAAGAAAAAAAAATAAAAATTCATTTTCTACAAAGTCAGTCAGAAGACGTTAAAAAACACAGTTTATACAGAAGAAGAGAAGATGAAAAACAATGGAAAGTTATTTTTGAAACCACAGATCCAAACATAAGAGAATATGAAGATCAATCAGTAGACAATAAAAAGAAATATTATTATGCGATGACTGCAACAGATCAAGAGGGCAACGAAACAGAACCATCAGATCCCCTAATCTTAGAAGCCCTGCCAAGTATATTACAACCCGCTATAACTACATTTAGTGGTATGGCAGATATATCCTCTAAAGCCATTGAATTGTATTGGAATACAAAATCAACAGATCTAGTAGAATATCATTTATACAAACGAGTAAATGAGGGACAAAATATCTTATTTAAGATACTACCGCCAAGCAAAAAAAATCAATTCATAGATACCACTTTAAATATAGGGAACACCTACTATTACAGTATAAGAGGCGTTTTTAAAGACGGGAGTTTTAGTGCATTTAAAGAAGTAAAAGTAGTCTATTAAATACTCATAGTAACGATTTTTGATAACAGAATTAAGAAAACAAAAAACAAGCAAGCATTGCAAACTAAAGTAAATCTAAGATTAATTATTTTAAATAGTTTATTCCTACTAGGAATAAACACTACAGCTCAAACCATAGATTTAGGCGCTTTTCAAGGAAAACCTTTAAAAATAGGAGGCAGCGCATCAGTTGGTTCCACCTTTTCTGAATCGAATAGAGATTCCAGAGCCCCCTTTATTTATAATTTTACAGGAAACCTAAATGTTTCCCTCTATTCTTTTTCGATGCCTATTACCTATAATTTTTCCAATATGGGAGGAAAATTAAGTTACCAAGTACCTTTTAACTTCAATCGTTTAAGTCTAAACCCCCGTTATAAATGGATTTCGGTTTTGATTGGTGATGCTTCTATGACCTTTTCTCCCTATTCTTTAGCAGGTCACATGTTCACAGGAGGCGGAATAGAACTTACCCCCGATGGTCCTATAAAAATATCGGCAATGTACGGTAGATTGCTAAAAGAAGTAAATGATATCCACAATCCAAACAGTTTACCTGTATTTGAACGTTGGGGATACGGAACAAAAATAGAACTCATAAAAAATAAATATAAGCTAGGATTTATAGGTTTTTATGCAAAAGATAAAGAAAACCCATTGTTATACCAATCGGTGGCACCTAATGTAGAAAATTTGAGTCCCAAAGAAAACCTAGTGATAGGTTTAAATTTTGAAACACAAGTATCCAAAGAAGCTAAAATTTATGGTGATTATACCAATTCATCACTAATACAAGATGTTCGATCAACAGGAAAAAGCAGCCCTCAAGGAGTTGCTTCTTTACTACTAAAAGGCAATGCCTCTACCCAAAATTTTAATGCCTTCAAGTTAGGATTCGACTATAAAATTCAAAAAATGATGGTAGGAGCCAGTTTTGAACGTATAGATCCAGGTTATCAAACCATGGGAGCCTATTTTTTTTCCAATGATTTGCAAAACATCATGATTAATGCCTCTAGACCATTGTTTAACGATAAAGTACAATTAACAATGAATCTTGGGATTCAAAAGGATAATTTAGATCATAAAAAAGCACAGACAACCAATAGATTCGTAGGAACTGTAAATACAAATATTAAGATAAACGAAAAGCTCTCAACCAATCTTAGTCTTACCAATCAATCTACTACAACTAATGTAAATCCAGATCAATTCGTACAAATTAATCAAAACAATCCTGCTATTAATGCTATTAACCAATTAAATTATAGACAATTGTCCAATAGCTTGATATGGAATGCCAATTACCAACTCCCCGAATCAAAACAATCAAAACGCAATTGCAGTTTCAATTATAATTACAACGAAGTAGAGAATGAACAAGGCGGACAAATAAGCCCCAATCAAAAAACAGCCATTCATAACTTGAATGCCCTCTACACCCATTTTTTAATGAAAACAAAATGGGCATTCAACACCTCTTTAAATTATACAATAAGCCAAATAACAGGTCAGAACATCCATACATTTGGTCCCGTACTAGGGATTAGCAAAAAATATTTTAAAGATAAATTAACCACCCAATGGGCCACTTCATATAATTCAAGTAAAAGCCCTTCTAGTAATGCTCACAATTTTAATTGTCGTTTTAATGCAACCTACAAAATGTTAGAAGAACATAACTTTAATTTTATGGTATCTCAACTAATAGCAAATTCTTCAAACGCTTCAACATCCAATAGTATCAATGATTTGACAATCACTATTGGTTATAACTTTAATTTTGCAGGAACTAAAAAGAAACAAAAAGAAGAAGAAGAAAAAAAAGTATCCCTAGAATCACTAGAAAAACCCAAGATCACCCTTAATATATCAGGAATCAGTACAGATTTAGACTCAAAAGCCATAGGCATCCTCATAGAAGAAAAAAACAATGCCATAGATTTTGAAGGATTAGAACCCCTTCAAGAAATACTATCAATACAAAAAAAGAACTTACAAGAAAACGTATCGAAATATGATCAAAGCACAGATCCAAAAGAAAAAAACAAAATTGAAAAAACAATAAAAAAAGAATTTCATCTTTGGGATTTAGAATTGCAAAAAATAGCAGCGTTTAATGACTTATACAAAGAATCAAAAAATAAAGCTTTCAGCAAAATAAAAGAAGAAATAAAAGAGAACCTATCCGTTAATAAAAAACATTTAAAAACCCAATACAAGTCAGAATTTTTTAAAGAAGATGACGAGGATAGCCAAGGAACTTTTTTAGCCTTTGAAGAAGAAATGATCAAACAAAAAGCCAAGCCCACCCCAAAAGATCTTTTTGCAATGGCACAAATCAGTCTATACTTTCAATTAGAAAATCTAGATTGGAACAATTCCTACAACAAAACACTAATAAATGTTAAAAATCAGTATTACCAACAATTCAAAAAGGCAAAAGAACCGCTAGGAATCGTTGAAGCATTAGTAGTTAAAGGAATAGACACTTATGTAAAAAAATACAAAGAAAAATTTAAAAAATAAGTCATAAAGTCAGGAGTCATTTTTTACTCCATATAACTGATTAAAAATAAAACAAACAAAATTCAATAAAAAATTGAATATGAATAGATTAAAATATTTTTTCTGCCTTCTGTTACTACTGTTAAATAGCGTAGGATGGTCACAACTTTACCCAGTACAAGTAAACAGTAGCGTATTACCGCCTTATTTATCTAGTGTGTCGAGCTATGCTACAACAGTTGATCAAAAATATCTAGTTAATATCTACACAGCGGATCTAAATGTTGTTCATCGTCAAGTACGATTACAGTTATACATAGAAGGAAATGGTATTCAAGCCCAATCCCTTCCAATGGTACAAGGTGCGCCCAT
The DNA here is from genome assembly GCF_014844295.1 of Flavobacterium columnare. Lineage (NCBI taxonomy): Bacteria > Pseudomonadati > Bacteroidota > Flavobacteriia > Flavobacteriales > Flavobacteriaceae > Flavobacterium > Flavobacterium columnare. The sequence goes on along the minus strand of NZ_CP054494.1, from coordinate 486,149 downwards.
TATGTACCTAAACGGAGGCGAAACCCTACAACTATCCAATCTAGATCTAGCCCCTTATTTTCAATTAGAAAACCTATCCGGAATTAATCAAAACCAATACAGCGGTACCTTACCACAAGGCAATTACAAATACTGTATAGAAGTATATGATTTTATAACCAACCAGCGAATTTCACAAAAATCCTGTACCTTCTATTATTTTGTATACAATGAACCCCCGTTACTGAATAGCCCTAGTAATCATGAACTGGTTCGTTTTCAAGAACCCCAAAACCTTATTTTTACCTGGACCCCCCGACACCTCAATGCCGTAAATATAGAATACGAATTTGAACTAGTAGAACTCCTAGACCAGCAAGTACCCTCTAACCATGCCTTTCTAACCAGCATACCCTTATACAAAACCACCACCTCCACGACCGTTTTACATTACGGTCCCGTAGAGCCCCAACTAATTGCAGGACGTAAATACGCTTGGCGCGTAAAAGCACTAAGTCAACCTGGATTTGGCGATAAAGCCATATTTAATAACAATGGTTATAGCGAAATTTTTGATTTTATCTACCCAGGTAATTGCCCCCCTCCAAAATTCGTACTAGCTATTTCCCTTAATGCCACCCAATCCAAAATTACGTGGCAAACCAATCCCGACTTTGTAGATTATAAAATAGAATACCGTAAAAAAGGAACCAATAGTTGGTACCCAACAGCCTACTACAATAACGAAGCCAAACTATACGATCTAGAAGCAGGAGCAACCTACGAATATCGAGTAGGAGGAGAGTGCATAGGAGGACTTGTAAATTATACCCCCATAGAAGAATTTACCCAACCCCGTAAAGAAGAAATAGCCATCAAATGTGGCATAAAACCCAGTATAGATTTAAGTAATACAACCCTTTTTGAAAGAGAATTACCCAATGATCAAATCATTCTTGCAGGCGATTTTTCCATCAAACTCACCGAAGTAAGCGGTAAAGGAACCTATAGTGGCAAAGGCTACGTGAGCGTCCCTTATTTATCCTTTGTAAAAATAGGCGTAGAATTTAAAGACATTACCCTTAATACAGACTTTAGGTTAGTAAAAGGCGAAATCAAAGCCCTATATGATCCAAGTTGGAAAAATATAATAGATCTCAGTAGCCTATACGATCAAATAGAAGACGGTTTTGATCTTCTTTCCCCCGATACCGAAGAACATCAATTTCAAACCAATTTTGATATTCCCGATCTGTCACATATTACAGTAAACAGTAATGAAGTAGTAGTCACCGGTACTAATGGACAAACCCAAAGTTTTGATCTAGACCCCAAAGAACTCATAATCATCCGCGACCCCAAAGGAAACGTATATGCAGTGCCCCCAGGAAGCGATAAGTCCGTGGTTTTAAATGAAGGACAAGCCGCAGGATTTATTCCTGATGCTTCTAATACACAAGGTATTACCAGCGCAGGCATGGTAACAAAGCTAGCTCCTATAGCCGCTCGTGTTACTTTTGAGCGATCGGCAGAAAGTAAGTATGCTGACGATGTAATGCCTGCAAAAGCACATCCTGACATTCAAAAACTATACAAAACCATTGCTGACGGAGCGACACCTTATACTTTATATCATAAAGGAATCCAAAATGATGGAAAAGGAAGTCGTAGTTTTGATTTTATAGATGCAGTAATAGCCGTTAATGGTACAACAATAAAGCCTGAGAGTATCCTATTTAATATCAAAGGCAGCGTGGCTAAAAAAATAGGGGGGCTGGTTATGAAAAATGGCAAGGCCTATCAACGACTAGAAGTACCCGTATATCATAGCTCAACCCCTGAGGAACTATTGGCACTAATACCAGGAAAAGACGGAGCCAAGCACCAAGTATTAGGCGCGGCAAAAATTATTCCAATCAAAACACAAACGGATGTAAATATAACCTTAGTACCCGTAAATAATGCGACCATACCTGATGGGATCGCTACGCAACTTAATGCCATTTATGCAGATGCTGGAGTAGAATTTAAAGTGACAATTGCGCCCAACCATGAAGTAGCAAAAAACACCTTAGAATGTGGTAAAGATGCCCTATTAGAAAAATTATCCGAAGACCAATCGCAATTTGTAGAGCAATACAAAGCCGGCAAAGACATCAAAAAAGACCAATACTATGTGTTTGTTACCAAGGGGATTACCCCAAGTAGAGCCATTTCAGGTTTCATGCCACGCCATTCACAATTTGGTTTTGTGTTTACCAATCAAAGTGGAGATGAGGTAAAAGCAGGCAATGACCTAGCAACAATAATTGGGCACGAATTAGGTCACGGCGTATTCGAGTTGGAGCACCCATGGGAACAATTTTCTACAGGTGATAAAAACAGTAATACTCCATGGTTAATGGATTATGCTTTAGGCACAAAACTAGCGTATCCACACTGGCAACGCATTAGTCACCCTAAATTTGGGGTGTATGTGTTGGATGGAAGTGAGAAGGGGGAGTTGGCTGGAGGATTTGCCATAGCACCAAATTTGACTTTTGTTAAAAGCCAACTGAATACCGTAGCTTCATCTTTACAATATATCGCTCCATTAGGTACCCTAGGTGGATTTGAGGATAGAATTAATGATAAGGAAGTTGTTTACTTGTGGGATAGCACTAAAGCCAAATTTATTGCAAAAACAAATGAAAACGGAATCGGAAAAGAAATAGAATATACTATAAAAGTTAGTCCTTCAAGTGATAATGATGTTATTTGGTTATTTTATGATAATGAACTGAGTTGTAACGGTAGAAAGTATATAAAAACAACGTATGGACTAATAAAAAATAAAATTAATAGTTTACAATCCTTGCAAGAATATGTTGACACGGTCAAAGGTAAAGCTGAATTAAAGAAACAAGAGAATGACAAAAGAAATGTTTATTGGGGAGTTTTACCATGTAATGCTAATTCTAATTCTAATTCTGGTTCGGGATCAGGATCAGGTTATGCTAATTATATAAATAATCTTGGGAAAAAAGCAAATCAAGCGTATTCACCAGATAATAAACCAGTAAATACTTCAGAAAATCATTTGTTTGATTATACTAAGGTAATTTCAGATGCTGAAAAGCAAAAAGTTTTTTCTGAATTGCAAGCTATAAATACTTCTAGTAAGTTGGTATGCAAAATTTATTTGACAGACACTAAAACACCAGAACAAAAAAAGACTGAAATAGCTACTTACGTCCATGATTTACCTGGTAAGCAAATTGCACTTTGGATTGATTTTGATGCACAAGGAAAAGCGTCTATAAAAACGTTTTTAGGAAAAGAAATTAAAGGAAGAGATGCAGAAGGAACAGGTATATATATAAAATATCTTTCAGATGTTTTAGCAACACTTGATTTACCAGAATTAAAATTCAATCCCTTAACAGCACTATTAGACGGGCTTGCAGGATTAATAGAGGAAGCAAAAATACCTGAGCGTTTTTATAACCCAGATCATGCACAATACAACCCATTACCATCTATGGTGTATTCTTTAGCTAGTTTATCCATCATAAATGACGAAATGGATAAGTTCATGAATTCAGGTAATACAGATGTAGTAAAGTATTCTCAAAGTCGTCAGCAATTTGCTTTACTATGCGGTGTTTGGAATGGCTTTGTGGAGTTGGTGGCGGGTGTTCCTCAAGGTTTATCACTTGTAGTTAAAGCTGATGAAGGACTCATGAATTTGATAACCAATAAAGATAATGCCCGTGCAAAATTAAAAGAGGCTTTTGATAAATTCAGTTGGTCTGCCTTAGGTGATATGATTGACGAAGAATGGAAAAAGGCAACTGCAAATCCATGTATGGTAAGTCATTTGAGCGGTAAAGTTGTTTTTGTTGTAGCTTCTTGTTTTATTGGAGCAGGTGAAGCCAATATAGCCTCTAAGTTTTTACAAACAGTCGAACGATTGGATGTTATAGGACAAGCAATGAGTAATTTCGCTAAATTATCGAGCCCTATCGTAAAAGCAGCCTTTAATAAAGCGGGTAAACTAAAAATATTACCACTGGCAAAATTAGAACCTCAATTCAGTATTCGTTTACGAACTCTATTTAAGGAGAATGTACGTCAATTATTGAATCGTACCTCAGATCAAGTAGCTTTAAGTTTACATGCTTTAGATAATGGGAATTTTTTATGGGATACTATTGAAGTAAGCCCAGAGGAATTAGCAGAAATTTTAGCTAAAAAACTGGATCCAAATAAAAAAGAGATTGTACTTTTATCTTGTAATGATTTAGCCAGTGCCCAAGCACTTGCCCAAGCTACTGGTAAAAAAGTTTATACCACTGATGGTGCTATAACGATCTTTGAAAATGGTATAAAACGTGCTGATAATACCAAATGGTATGAGGTGTCACCAGACGGCACAGCAACAGAACTATCTTCTCCGCCTGTTAAAGAATGTTCGACTTGTACAGGTGAAGGGGTTGAAATGGGGAGGTCTTTTTCTAATAATTTGAGTGATGATGTCTTACAGAATCTTGAAAATACTTTAGGAGGCACTAAGCTTGCTGAATTACTTGAAATTACTAAACAATTACCAAGTACTTGGACAATTAAAAGAATAGAAGGAAAATTAGTTTTAGTTGATAAAGAAGGAAAACAATGGGCAGAGATTCTGAATAATGAAATACGCGCTACAGCGGGGGATGCTGGACAGGGATGGAATAAATTTCTTAACGTTGCACCGCCATTGATGAAGAACTTCCGATATGTAGTTGATAATGGTAGATATGTTTTTGAAACTGATGAATTGGGAAGAGTTAATAAAGCTATAATGGAAGACATAGACTTCACTACTAGAGCAAGAAATGAAACCTATCAGCAAGAGACTAAATTAGTAAAAGATGGTTATTCAAATGATGATGGTGGGCATATTTTTAGAAATGAGTGGGGAGGGCCAAGTGAGCAGATAAACTATTTTTCCCAAAACGCAGCACAGAATAGAGCTGGTGGAGAGTGGTATAATATGGAAAAAGCTGTCTCAGATTTTAAAAAGCTAAATCCAAATACCAAAGTTAAAGCAGAAATTCATTTTAAATTTTCAGGAGACTCTAAACGACCTTATGAAGTTGGTGTGGATATCTATACAGGTGGAAATTATAGTGAGAGTTTAAGTGTAAAGAAAATTAAAAATCCATAAGATGAGTATAAATATTGAAAAATTAGTTAATGCAATTTATAGCTATTACAATGAGCACGCATACAAAAGAATTAATGTAGAATATCTATTTACAGAATCGGGAAGCTATAAGTTTTTTGTCAAATATATTATGTCTTCGGGAGATGTAGTATCAACTACGAAAAGTCCGAGACCAATTGATGATGAAATAGAAGTAATATCTGAATATTTTGATAAAACAATTAATACAGTAGAGAGATTTAATAAATTTCTGATTGAAATAGATAATAATAAGAATTTTTCAGAAAAGCATTTTTGGGATGAAGGTAAAGAGAAACAAGATTTATTAGACTATGCTGAAATTTTTTTTCAATGGGCAAATGACAGAATGATGTCTATGATATTTGAGTATGAGAAAGATAATAATTTGCTGCTAACACAATATGATAATGATGGAGATTTAGAATACTTGAGTTCTTGGGATCGTGGAGTGTTTACTTTTTACATTAATGAAAATAATGAATTAGAGTATAAAATAGTCCTTATCAAAGATGAAGTTGAAAGAGTCTTGGAAATGCCATTGAAGGATTATTTTATCGAAGGTGTTTTAGAGCATCATAAAATAACAAATACTGAACTTTTAGATGTTTGGAAGCCTTGGAATACATTAATAATTAGGTCTCCCCACACCGGAATACCGTACGATAAAGTGGATGAATATGTAGAATATAAAACTGTTATGTCCTAAAAAAGTATCTTATCCCGATCGCTCGGATTTACACAATCCAAATCTAAACGTCTAGTTTTCAACGAAACAGTTAGCGCAGAATTGTATTCTGTGCCCACAAAGACAAGAAAATAAACTAAAAAAACACAATTTATAATTGTGTTTTTTTAGTTTTGTAGTAAATAGTATATAAGCCATGTCAACAAAATACAAAGCCACTACAACAGAAGATTGCTATTTCATTACCATTACAACTGTAGGTTGGATAGATGTTTTTACAAGATTAAATCAAAAGCAAAATATCATAAGCGCATTACAATACTGCCAATCAAACAAAGGTTTGGAGATTTATGCCTATTGCATTATGTCAAATCACATACATATACTCTGTAAAGCTACAGCAGGATTTATACTAAGTGATGTTATTCGTGATTTCAAAAAATTCACTTCCAAGAAAATTATTCAAACTATAATCGATGAACCTGAAAGCAGACGCGAATGGATGTTGGATTATTTTAAAAAATCTTGTGAACATTTAAAAAGACATCAAACGTATAAAGTTTGGCAAGATGGATATCACGCAGAACATATTTTTAGCAATAAATTTATAAAACAGAAATTAGAGTACATTCATTTTAATCCTGTAAAAGATAAGATTGTCGATTTACCTGAGGATTATTATTTTAGTTCTGCAAGAAATTATGTAGGTTTAGAAAATGATCTAGAAGTGATACTTTTATATTTGTTTTGAAAGCCAATAGGAGTGGGCACAGAATGCAATTCTGCGCTAACTGTTGCGTTGAGAAATATGTTGAGTAGATCTGAGCGATCGGGGATTTATGCCTATTGCATTATGTCAAAATCCCGATCGCTCGGATTTACACAATCCAAATCTAAGCGTCTAGTTTTCAACGTGGCAGTTAGCGCAGAATTGTATTCTGTGCCCACAAAGACGAGAAAATAAACTAAAAAAAACACAATTATAAATTGTGTTTTTTTAGTTTTGTAATAAATATTTAGATAAGTCATGTCGACAAAATACAAAGCCACAACAACAGAAGATTGCTATTTCATTACCATTACAACTGTAGGTTGATTTACCTGAGGATTATTATTTTAGTTCTGCAAGAAATTATGTAGGTTTAGAAAATGATCTAGAAGTGATACTTTTATATTTGTTTTGAAAGCCAATAGGAGTGGGCACAGAATACAATTCTGCGCTAACTGTTGCGTTGAGAAATATGTTGAGTAGATCTGAGCGATCGGGTTTTTAGAGCGACTCTCAGAATTAGATCTTAATTATTTTGCTTATAAAGACGAAAAAACAAGTATTAGTGATCAGGGAGAGATTAGTTTTGAAATAGAATGGACTACATTTATGCTTAGTCATGGAAGTGTAAAATATGAAAATTTAAAACCTTTTACTATATTAAAAACTATTTTAGAGAATGATGAAGCCATATTAAATGCTAAAAAGGGTGATGTTGTTTATCTACCGGCTTTCTTTATGTCTTATTTAGTACATGAAAAATTTAAGAGAGAGGCTATTGATGCGGTTAACGTAGGAATTATATTAGGAACACTTGGGTCTGGCGCCATAGCTCAAGGTGGAGCAACTGGTGCATGGGCTACATTTGATATGGCATATGCAGCTACTGCTCTTACTGTTGATAGCTTTAGAAATCAAATTTCTACTACTTCAGAAGGGAAAGTTTTCTTAGCTGGCTGGGAGACTTTTAACAAAGCATTTGTGTTATATGCCGCATTAAAATTATCAGTAGCCACATTTGAAGGTACAGTAAATACTTTTAAAAATGTATGGAATACATATAAAAGTTCTAAAGGTTACATAAATTTTAAACAACTTAATCCTGCTGCGGCAACAAGATTAGAAGAAGAAATTACAGTATTATTTAATGAAGCCACTGCGAGTGTTAATAGCGGAAAAACATTACAAGTATTTGAAAATACCGCAGGAGGAATTAAGTTTACACCTAATACTACAGGAACAGCTGTGTCAGTAGAAAATGGAGCATTGACAGTGATTAAAAATTGTACAAAAGAAGGAAAAATAAGTAGTACCTACAATTCACCTACGTTTTCAAACTCTTTTGATGGAAATGCAGCATTAAAATTGGATTTGTATCCAGAACTTAAACTTGTGACTAATGCAGAAACTAAAGTGATACAAATGCCTAAATCAAACACTGCTACAGGTTACATTGAAGCAAGTGAAAATGCAACTAATTTAATTTCTTATAATCTTAATTATTACAAAGGAATACAAGGGACCATACAACTTATTATTGCAAGAGAACAATCAGCCACTGCTAAACCACAGGTTGTATATGCAGCTCCAGAAACTGCTAAAAAGCTTAAAGAAAAAGAAGAAAACAATGGAAAGTGTACTATATACGATAAATTTGGACAACCTACCTGCTATAAGTTCAAAGCTTTATTGACTGAAACTAATGATAAATCTGGAGTTGATAAATTATACAATGGATTGCTACAAACTAATGTGAATGCCGTAGTTGATGGTGTGATCGCTTTAAATACTGATGCAAAAGTATTTTTAAATGATATTCAACAAACAAATGCTACCATTTCGGGTAAAATACCACAGTATAGTAAGAATACTATAGCTATATGGGATGTATTATATGATAATAAAAAGCAATTTGCTAGAAAAGATTGGACAACAATAGTAGAATTGAATAAGTTGAATAATGAAGTACGTACTCAAATCATTAAATTTTCAGATGCCACAAATACCTCTAGTACCTTAAAAGAATTCACCGCAGATTTAGAAAAAGTTAATGGTTTTTCTGATTTTCTAAACAAGCACCCTCAGTTCGCTCGTGGTTTTGTTGGTCACAAACAAGACCCTCTTTATAAAGCAGAAGATTATGAGTTGCTTACTCCTGAATCTATAGAGGAAATACCATTAGATACTAATCTAATAACAACTATTAATGATTGGTTAAAGTATTCGAAAGAAGATGCAAATAGGAGAAATTACTTTAAGATGGGTAAAGACTTTGAAAACTATATTATAAGTAAACTATCTTCTCCAGAATCTTTGGAATATAAAGCATTAGAACAAAAAATTCCAGATTTATCAGAACGATCTATCTATACACAAGTATATTTTTGTATTAATGGAGATCAAACAGGTAACTGTACCAATGAAGGCGATTATTTTATAGCAGATTTTGTTTTTGTTAGAGAAATAAAAGATGATATTACAGGAGAGGTAAAATTAGATGCAAGAATAGCCGATACTAAGCTATCTGTGAATACAGATTTTACTAAGAATCAGAAAGAAGCATTCTTAAAGCCTTTATATTTACGGTCCACAGATAGGACTCCTATAAATGGTAAGAAAATAGAACGCTTTAATAAGCCTGCTCTTATACAGAACAAACAGCCTTTTATCAAAATCTACAGTGGAGGTTCTGCTACAAGTTTTGGAGGCGTAAAAATTAATGGAGAATAATGAAAAAACAAATAAAAGAACTCAATCATAATCTTACGCAAAATGTTAATTTTTCTTCCTACGGATTTTCCTTATATGAGGAAGATGAAGTAGACTTTGCCTATAAATATCAACGGAAGGAAAACGATAAGATAGACAAGATAACATATTCGTTTGAAAAAGATAAATGGAGAGAAAAATCTTCCTTATCATCTATTGGTTTTGGAATTGTTTTTCCTATAATCAATACAATAATAGAAAATATAGAATTTGAAGAAAAATTTTATTCTCCAAAGGATGAGTATACGGTAATTCAAATCCCTAACTATGATAAAAAAGTTGACTACTATAGCAATTTAATTGGCAGTACAAGTATTATAGAAAACAAGGAAATAAATTTCCAGCACTATGAATATGTAAAATCGGAATTTATAAATCAACTAAAGGAAAATGTTTTGCCTTTTTTCTCTAAATTCCAATCCTTACAAGATATAAACGATAAAATACTTGAGAAAGAAAAATGGCAGGATTGGAGTAACTATATATTCGGCAAAACTTATTTTAAAGCAATGATTATCTTAAAATTGGCAGGCAATGAAAAAGGTTATCAAGAATTTACTGCTATGTACATTTCAAGAATAGAAGAGGGCATAAAAAATGGGAGAGATGATTTGCAACAATATTTAGATGATGTTATTAGATTACATCATTATCTTGAAAGTGGAGCCTATAAAAATTTGTTAAAAGAGTAAAGATAATGATCGAGCTATTAAAATAAACTGTACCAATGAGGGCGATTATTTTTATTTGTTAAGGAAATAAAAGATGATATTACAGGAGAGGTAAAATTAGATGCAAGAATAGCCGATACTAAGCTATCTGTTAATACAGATTTTACTAAAAATCAAAAAGCAGCAATGAATTTATCAAAATATTATATTAGGTCAATCCCAACTGAATCAAGAAGTAATCCTATAAAAGGAAATCCTTTGCCTAATTTTCAAAAAGGGGCTTCAGTGTCTAAATCTGGCAGTTTTATTAAAATATACAGCGGTGGTTCTGCTACAAGTTTTGGAGGAATAAAATAGAATTTATGAACAATAAAATCGAACAAATACAACATAAAATATCTTATCTGATGGGCATAACTTCTTTAGGGTTTGAGCTAAACTCTTTTGAAGATTATTTTGCAATTTTCTTAAAGCCAAAAAAAGATATATCTTATAAAATCGTTTTTTCTCTTTTTCCTGTAAATGATAGAGTTTTTTTTAGCCAATTAAACTATAGTGTTATTTCGTTAAATGTTAACTCTTTGATGTCTTTTTTAGACAAAGGGTTTAATCTTTTGGAAGATACATTGATAGATAGAAAAGGATTTCATAACTCTCAAAAGATTAGGGAGGATATAAATATTCTGGTTTTACATAATACAGAAATTATAGAAAATAATATTTTAGTAGTAGGTGATATTTTTAAAAAATATTATTCAAACTATGCACTCCCTTTCTTTTCTGAATTCCAATCCTTACAAGATATAAATGATAAAATACTTGAGAAAGAAAAATGGCAGGATTGGAGTAACTATATATTCGGCAAAACTTATTTTAAAGCAATGATTATCTTAAAATTGGCAGGCAATGAAAAAGGTTATCAAGAATTTACTGCCATGTATATTTCAAGAATAGAAGAAGGTATAAAAAATGGGAGAGATGATTTACAACCATACTTAGATGATGTAATTAGATTGCATCAATATCTTGAAAGTGGAGCCTATAAAAATTTGCTAAAAGAGTAAGGTAATGATTGAGCTACTAAAATAAACTATACCAATGAAGGAGAGTATTTTATAGCAGATTTTGTTTTTGTTAGAGAAATTCAGATCGGTAATACGATTGTTTTAAATATACGTGTAGCTGGTACAAAATTAAGTTCAAAGACTAATTTTACCGATAACCAGAAAAAAGCAAATGAGATGACTGATTTTTATGTAAAATCTATAAATAATGAAGCCTTGATAAAAGGAACCGTCATAAAAGATTTTGTTAAAGATAAAAATGTTAAAAAAACAGGAAAGATAACAAAGATATACAGTAACGGTATTGGTGGATACGGGAATATAACAGAGTAATAGATATGGAAATATTAAATAGTTTAGATAAAGAAATTGCATCTGGGTTATCAATTACTAAAAATGAATTCTCTCATTTATCTTATGATAAAAATTATAATATAGGTTTATTCTTTAGAGAAAATAAAAATAAGACAGATATTATCACCTATGGTTTTGGTTATGATTATAGAAAGTATAATCCTACAACTTTATGTAAAGAGTCATTCAGAGCGGGCATTCACTTCAAAGAAGTAGATAGGATTTTATATAGAATATTGGGTGGAAAAACAATTTCAAAAGACATCTTTTTTTACAGTAGTCATGAGGTTACTATAAAAGAAATTCTAGCTCCAGATATAACCACAGATACTCAGCATACTATAGTTTTTGCAGATAGTATAATAAAGGAAAAAGAATTAGAAAGAGTTGTTGCTGAAACAGATAGTTTTATTAATAGATATTATATTCCTTTTTTTTCTGAATTCCAATCCTTACAAGATATAAACGATAAAATACTGGAGAAAGAAGAATTTTCTAATTACTACAAGTATATTTTTGGTGAAACTGGTGCAAAGGTTTTAATAATTATGAAATTATGCAATAGTAACAAATACCAAGAATATAAGAAATGGTCAGACAATATTATTGCAAAACAGATTGCAGATCCAATGTATGAAGATTACAAAGATATTTTAATAAACCAACAGGCAACAATGGATAAACTTTATAATTATCTTGAAAGTGGAGCCTATAAAAATTTGCTAAAAGAGTAAGGTAATGATTGAGTTACTAAAATAAACTATACCAATGAAGGTGATTATTTTATAGCAGATTTTGTCCCGATCGCTCGGATTTATACAATCCAAATTTAAACGTCTAGTTTTCAACGCGACAGTTAGCGCAGAATTGTATTCTGTGCCCACAAAGACGAGAAAATAAACTAAAAAAACAGAATTATAAATTGTGTTTTTTTAGTTTTGTAGTAAATAGTATATAAGCCATGTCAACAAAATATAAAGCCACTGCAACAGAAGATTGCTATTTCATTACCATTACAACTGTAGGTTGGATAGATGTTTTTACAAGATTAAATCAAAAGCAAAATATCATAAGCGCATTACAATACTGCCAATCAAAGAAAGGTTTGGAGATTTATGCCTATTGCATTATGTCAAAACCCGATTGCTCGGATTTACACAATCGAAATCTAAGCGTCTAGTTTTCAACGTGGCAGTTAGCGCAGAATTGTATACTGTGCCCACAATGACGAGAAAATAAACTAAAAAAACACAATTTATAATTGTGTTTTTTTAGTTTTGTAATAAATATTTAGATAAGCCATGTCGACAAAATACAAAGCCACAACAACAGAAGATTGCTATTTCATTACCATTACAACTGTAGGTTGATTTAACTGTGGATTATTATTTTAGTTCTGCTAGAAATTATGCTGGATTAGAAAATGATCTAGAAGTGATACTTTTATATTTGTTTTGAAAGCCAATAAGAGTGGGCACAGAATGCAATTCTGCGCTAACTGTTGCGTTGAGAAATATGTTGAGTAGATCTGAGCGATCGGGGTTCTAAGCTATACCATTGCAAAACAAAAAGTATTTGTAGATGATTTTTCAGGTATTTCTGAAGGAGGAATGGCTATTTTGAAATCAAAAGTGCATTTAGTGGATTATTGGAAAGAAAATGGTGATTATTTTAAGACAGTAAAACCATATCATGGAAAAAATCATATTTCTTGGACAACAAATGTTGAAGCAATGAGAAATATGGGTGCTAGAGAGGCTGAATTAGCTAATGTCGTAGACCATATATTACATCGAAATATACATGAAAAAGATAATATTTTGCCACCTCATGGTCAAGATAAAAATGATTTTGATGCTAAAATAGTAGGCGTTGGCAATCTCACTTCAGGAAATATTGTTTTAAGATATAATAGGATAAAATTCAATGGGGAACCAATGGAAAAAAGTGATACAGCTTATAATAATTATACTAAAACATTACATCCATTTTTAAGAAGACATCTAGAGTATATGGATTTTATACGAAAAGATTGTTCTTATGGCAATGATGGCAATCTATTTGAAAAGCTGTATGGAGGACAAATTACAAAGAATAAAATTAATATGGCTCAAAGACCTGGTGTTCATACAGAAGTTCAAATATTAAATGAACTTATAGAAGGAAAAACTATTAATAGCGTTCAGGATATTCAAGCTTTAAATATTATGATAATAGTTAAAATCAAAGCTAAGAATTTTGAGAATTCTGATGATCATCAGCACATGTGTACTTGCCCACATTGCTTTTATATAACTCAAGGAGTTAATTTTATTAAAAATGAGTAAAATAGGTGATGGAAAAAATATATCCACAAAATAATTTCGAAAAGTTTATTATTGAGGGTGATAATGAATTTTTTAAAAATAATAATAGTTTATTTACAGGCATAAAGGAGACTTTTGTACAAGGGAGAAGTTTTTATGGAAGGGGTAAATTTTATTGTGATGTCCGTCACGGACTTTTTTTTTGTAATAGTCCAAATGAGGAAGGGTACATATCTAGAGATGTGTATATATATATATATGGGAAAATAAGATTTATATATTCATTTAAAATTCTTAATTCACTTACTAATAGCGATATTGATTTTATATATAATCTATATGAAGTGTCTTATGATGATTCAATTTTAATTGAGAATTTTTTTTGGAGAAACAATGAAAAAAAAATTAATGCTAGATTTGACGAACTTTTTTCAAGAGAAGACCTGAATTATGAAAAAATATTAAATGAGAATCAAAATATCCTAGATGAATATTTTGAAGTTCAATATGATCTATATAGTTTGAATACTTTTATTGATATGTCAATCGATAAAGTTAAATATACTAAAGTTATGAACGCATATTTAGTTAGTCAAGATATGCAGAATTATCTAGGAAAAGTAATTCCTGATACTTTCATGGAAAAGTTTGTATGGCAAGAAGAACAAATTGGTAAAACAATAAACGAGGATCAACTGCCAACTGATATACAATTTATTGGAGGAGTAACAGTAGCCTATCATGATATTACCCAAAAAATAGTAGCAGTCGTTACTGTTATGGATGTAAATAGTCAAGAAATTGTAGATCAAGCAATTTATATTGAGGACAAGATTACTATGCATATTCCAGATGTTTTTGGATTTAATGAAACAGAGTGGGCAATAAAAGCTTTTGAAAAATTAACTATACAACCCCAACTTATTTTTTGTGATGGACACGGTATAGAGCATCCTAAAAATATGGGCTTGGCAACTTTTTTGGGTATTCAACTGGATATACCTACTATTGGTTGCGCCAAAAAGCGTCTTGTAGGGTATTATAAAAAGGAAGATTTAGGGGATAAAAGAGCAGATCGTATAGAACTTATATTTGACCAAAAAGTAGTTGGAAAAGCCCTCCGAACAAAAGAAAATACAAACCCAATATATGTTTCTATAGGACATAAGATTTCTTTAGAGACAAGTGTAAATTGGGTGTTAGAAACAACGCAATCAACAAGACTTCCTTTTGTACTTGAAAAGGCAATTGAGATTGCTCGCCAACAGTTGCCAGAGCAATTCAGAATAGATTTTATGAACGATGAACTTAACCAATACGGAATTATAAAATGATACTAGCCATAGATGTATATTACGTAAACAACACAGCCAAAAGTGTTGGCGTGCTTTTTAATTGGGAAGATACAGAACCCACAGAAATCATTATAGATACAAAAGAAGGAATAGAAGAGTATGTACCAGGGGAATTTTATAAACGAGAATTACCTTGTATTGAAGCATTATTAAAAAAAATACCTTTAGAAAAAATAGAAATCATCATAATAGACGGCCATATTTACGTAGATGATTCTTTAAAATATGGTTTAGGAGGTTATGTATGGGAATTATTAGACAAGAAAATTCCAATTATAGGAGTTGCTAAAAATGCGTTTCATAGTAACAAATCAACGGTAGAACCTATATATAGAGGAGAAAGTAAAAAGCCGTTATATGTTTCTGCCATTGGAATTGAAATAGCAACAGCAGTTATTCATTTGCAAAATATGTACGGAGATTTTCGCATCCCATCTATATTAAAAGAATTAGATACCATCACTAAAATTCAAGATTACAAAAAATAATCTCATTCTGATGCTTATTTATGACAAGTGGTTTTTGAAAAAAGGATAAAGCAAAACACCTTAACTTATTGTTGTTAAAAAGTATAAAAAAGAAGTTAAGATTGGTATTATAAATGCAAAAAGTAGATCTTATTGTCAAATGGAGTTAAAAAATGAAAAATTTGCAATAGAAAAAATTGGATAGGTATGTGTAAAAGTAAAATCAGGAGCCAATGTTTCTAAATATACTCAAGAAATTAAAAATTTAGGATAAAACTTGGAGTACAGATATTATGCTTAAAAGACAAACGGAGTGTCTTTAAATTTTAAAAAAGTGTTAAATCTTAGAAAAAGACCAACTTTTATTATGTAACTTGCCAAACGAATAAAAAAGGGAAACCATCAATACACCTAAATTTAAATAATGAATTTTCAAAAAAAAGTTATATATAGTTTTTTATGGCTCTCAGTCAGTGTTTTTGGACAAGAAAAGATCAAGCACAAAGTAATGAGCGGTGAATCAGTTTATAGTATTGCACAAAAATACAATGTAAAGCAAAGTGAAATCATAGAACTGAATCCAAAAGCAAAAAAAACATTACAACTGAATATGGTTTTAGAAATACCTACTTCTAAAATGCAAAGTAAAGAAATTCAGGTTGTTATGGTAGGGCATGAGGTGTTGGCTAAAGAAACTTTATATAGTCTCTCCAAAAAGTACAACACAACCATAGAAAAAATAAAACAAGCAAATCCAAACATTGAATCTCAAGGATTAAAAATAGGAGAACAAATCAGTATACCAACAGCAAATGCTGATTTAGTCAATTTAACGACCGAAAAACCTAAAAAAGCCAAAAAAGAAGAAACAAAAAACGTACAAGAACCAATAGTTCTACCTAATTTAAATAATACAGTAGAATTAATACATGAAGTTCAAGCAAAAGAAACAAAGTACGGGATCTCAAGAAAATATGGTATTTCTATTACCGAATTAGAATCCTTAAATCCTCAGGTAAAAAATAATTTAGCGATAGGTGATAAATTAATTATAAAAACAAAATCAGTACCTGAAAATGTTTCAATAACAGTAGATACAAAATATCAAAATCCAACAAAAGAGGGAATAACATCTAAAGAAACGGGAACTCGAAAAGAAGTTGAATTAGCTAAATCCTCAGAAAACACAATGCCTACTTTGTCTAGAAACGGACAAATTAAAATTGTAGAAATAAAACCTCAAATAGAAGAGGAAAATACAGACGAACTAATTCTTGAATCAGAAGCTGTACAACCAGAAATGCCCATTACAGTAGTAGCTCCTTTGTCGGAAGAAAATAAGTCTAGAGCAGAACTATTAATTGCTAAAGCCTCTGAAAATATAGGCGCTCGATACCGTAGCGGATCTACAGGTAATGGAGGTTTTGATTGTTCTGGTTTAATGTTTGCTACATTTAAAAATATAGAAATGACTTTGCCCCGTTCGTCAAGAGAAATGGCACAACGAGCAGGTGTTCGTATTGATAGAAGTCAAGCCCAAAAAGGAGATTTAATTTTCTTTGCTACAAGAGGTAGAGGAGTAGGGCATGTAGGAATGATTACTGAAGTTATAGAGGATGAAATAAAATTTATTCATTCATCAACTAGCCAAGGAGTAATTATATCATCTACTAAAGAGCCCTATTATGCTAAAAGATTTGTTCAAATCAATCGCGTTTTACTAGATGAATAGTTGAACCATTCAACTATTGAACCAATTCTGTTATAAATAATTTTAAATTCATAAAAGATTTTTTATACTAGGCTCATTAGCTTAGTGTACCTTTTTTATTGTATCAGGGTTACGACTAAACGCACCTTTTTATGAATTACCAATCAAATCAAATTTAGACATAAACGTATCTTTAAGCCGTTTGTAAAAAAAAAGATTTAATAACGTTTGAAAATAACTAAACTAACACTTTTTAAATATATAAAATGAATTATATGAGATTAATTGTACTGTTTTTTATAGGTTTAAATTATTTAAATGCACAAAATTTAAAAATAGACAACACCTTAAGTAAAGTAGAAAAATTTGTAAAAAAACATAAAGTCAAATCTGTTAAAAAAGAGTCATTCGTTTTTCTAACAGACGCACTATCATTAAGTAAAGAAATCTATTTAGAAAATAATGACACCAATATTCCTAAATTCACAAACTGGATTGGACTAAATCGTAAAGTTGCAGGAGATAACCCTTCTACTAATTATTATTCTGCATTTATTTCAAGTAAAAACAATTATGTCATAAAAGGAAATTTAGGAAACGCCTTCTATATAGGAGTACAAGTATATAAACAAGATGAAGGCTATAATTTACTTTCAGAAAGCATTGCTTCTGAAGCAATGGAAATTAGCCCAAATGGAGATTATGAAATAAACCTGTCAGCGGCTAATCAAGGAGATAAAAAAAATTGGTTAAAAATAAGCGATGATGATTATATCATTATATTAAGAGAATACTATTCGGATTATAATAAGAGATTAAAAGATACCAAAACAACACCTGTTATAGATAAACTTGCGCCAAATTCATCCAAAGAAATAGGGAATGAAGAAGAAAAGATTGATACCAATGCTTCTTTTGTTAACTTCTTTGAAGGATTGGTTGAAAATTCAATAGATCTGACCAATTCACTAAGTGTGGCACCTAATACCTCAAAACAAGAAGTTAAGTTGAATCCTAAAAATTCTAACGCATTATTTCCCTCAAAAGATATATTTTATGAAGGTATTTATGTAAAACTAAATGACGACGAAGCGCTAGAAGTTACAGTTAAAAATCAGCCTATTTCGGATTATTTCTCTTGGACTTTTTATTCTCCTTTTTATACCACACCAGATTATAGTACTTATAAAGTGCAATTAGTGAAAGAAGATCTAATATTAGACGAAAATAACAACTATAAGTTTTATGTTACTAAAGAAAAACTAAACCTAGTTAATGCTATTCAAACAGGACAATATAACACAGGCGTGCTAAGCTTTAGATATTTAAAGAACAAAAAAGACTATAAAATGGATAGTTTAGATTATGAAATTAAATTAATCAAATTAAAAGACATCAAATGAAAAGATTAAAATTTATTGATTTAGCCAAAGCACTAGCAGCAGTGTTTATGGTTTGTGTACATATCCTCAATACACATACTTTATCGACAATAGAAAAAGATACCTATTTCGGAAAAATAATTACCCTATTAGGCGAATCTCCAGCAGCTCCCGTTTTTATGTTTAGTATGGGACTTTCTTTTTCCTATTCTAGGAACTTTGATTTTATGTCAAGATTAAAAAGAAGTGGATCTATTTTTTTGAAAGGGTATAAACTTAATTTTTTTAGATTATTAATTCCTGCCATTTTTTTTGGTATTGTTTCTTTATTTGTAAAGACAGAAGCTGTTGAAGAAATTTCAAAAGAAGGCGATATGATCCAGAACATATTAAATAACTTCTTAGTTATTGATATACTACAATTTGCGGGATTATCCTATTTGATCATGACTTTATTAAGCAGGTATAAAGTACCTGTAAAATATATAGCAATTCTGATACTGCTTATAGGGAGTTGTTCAACTTATGTATGGGGTATTCAAACAGGTTATCCTTTTATAGATAGAATATTAGACTTATTTTGGGGTGACAAGGGTGATGCTGTATCATTCCCTCTATTTCCATGGTTAGTATATCCTCTAACAGGATATGTAATGGGACACTATTTCTTGCATAAAGAAGATAAAGAAGTCTTGATGAAAAGTTTTTACTTAGGAACTTTCCTTTTTTTAATAGGAAGTATAATTACTTATAGAAGTCCTGATTATCATTTAGGGGACTATTGGCATACTAGAATCGGAGGAATCATGCTCTATATAGGATTTGTACTTATATGGATGAAAATTTGTGATATTCTAATTAAATATGTCTCCGAAAAGAGTTATAAACCTATAGCTTTTTTGAGTAAAAACCTTACTAATTTTTATGCTATTCAATGGATTGTAATAGTAGGGCTAATACCTTTCTTAGGACAAAAAGAATGCAATGTATATGAATCTATTTTACTAATGATCTTCGTTTTTCTTGTTACTTATGGGATAACTATGATAATGGAAAAAAAGAAAATAAATTTTTAGGTATTCATAAAGTCGTTGTAAAATCTATCCAATTTTACTTTTATGTAGAGAGAAAAAACTTTATTTCTTAGAAAAAACAAATTTCTTAAAACCTACAAAAAATGGCATTTATACTTCGTTTTGAAAATGTTGTATAAATGCCATAATTTTATTAGAGTAATTCAGTACTTTGAATTTTTAATTATTGAGTATCTTTGAGCCAAATAGATTTTTGAATGACATATTGAAATTTCAAAACTTCGGGTTGATTGTCATAAAATACAGAAAATTCCTTGTTCTTTATGCCACCAATTTTTTCAATTGCTTTTTGAGAACGGATATTGGATGCACCAACCGTAAAATACACTTTCTCTAAATACTCAAAAGCATAATCTAGCATTAATTTCTTTATTTGAGAATTGTATAGAGATCCCCAATAATCTCTACTCAAAAAAGTATAGCCTATTAATACACTTTTATCCTCTAGATTAAGATCATAATATCGTGAGCTACCTATTATTCTATTTTCTTTTTTATCAATAATTTTAAAAGCCCCTTTTGAATCAATAGCTTCCTTGAAAAATATTTCAAATACCTCTATTTGATAACGATCTTTTTTAGGGTGTTGTTCCCAAATTAAAGGATCTGATGCTACATGATACAATGCGCCAAGGTCTTCTTCTCCTAGAGGAGCTAATAAAATATTTTCATTTTCTAATTGCGGTTGTAAATTCATCTTAATGGTTTTTTTTAGGATATAGTAGCTTAAAAGCATTAAATACAGCAGGATGTGTTACTGTTGCATGATCTTCCTCTGGTAAATAGTCAAAAACAACTTTTACAGTTTTAGATTTACCATATTTTATTTTATCAAAAAGTAAATTAGCATCTACTTCCATTACATGGTTATCAAAAATAGGACCTAGTCCTTCTTTTCCAACGCCAATATAAATGGATTTATTTTGTTGGAAATTTTCGTTTAATACATCAGGATTTAATTTTAAAAGCTCTCCATCATTCCACCACAAACTAGGACTAATAATAATATATTGATCAAATAAATGGGGTTTTTTAAATAAAATTTCAGTAGCTAAAAGACCGCCTAAAGATTGACCAATAATAGTTTTATCATTAGTTGTAGTATAATTTTTGGAGATATAAGGCTGTAATTCATTTTCTATAAATGCTATGAATTTTTCAGACCCACCTGAAGTAGGATAACGATCTTTCACGATTTGTTGATTAGGAGTTGATGTAAAATCTCTTTTGCGATCTGTATTAGCAATTCCTACCACAATAGATTTAGGAATACGTTCAATCCAAGGAAATGTAAAGTATTGTACTAAACCTGCTATGTGAATAAAATCTTCATCAGCACTTCCATCTAAAACATAAATCACAGGATAGCGTTCTTGTTTGTTATAGCCTTGTGGAAGATAAATGTTAAGGATTCTTTTTTCATTTAAAACACCAGATGCAATTTCATCGACTATTCCTAAATGAAATGATTTAGAGGTTAGAGTTGAGGTATTCTTTTGAGCTTGTGCTATTAAAGAATAGAAAAAAAAGCTCATAAATAATAATTTTTTCATTTTCTATTTTTTTGATTGATTCTGTTTTCAAAATTAAAAATTTTAAAATAATAATAATCAGCCAAATGGCATTAAAAAAGCCGTCTCTTTTAGAAACGGCTTTATATACTTTCTGTTTGTTTGTCTATTAATAATAAGTATAACGTCTTACTTTAGCAATATATTTAGCTAAACGAATTACTTGATGGCTATAACCATATTCGTTATCATACCATACATACATTACTACATTTTTACCATCTGCAGAAACAATAGTAGCGTTGCTATCAAAAATAGAAGGAGCTGATGTTCCTACAATATCAGATGAAACAAGCTCATTATTTAATTCATATTTGATTTGCTCTACTAA
This sequence comes from Flavobacterium columnare, assembly GCF_014844295.1. Classification (NCBI taxonomy): domain Bacteria; kingdom Pseudomonadati; phylum Bacteroidota; class Flavobacteriia; order Flavobacteriales; family Flavobacteriaceae; genus Flavobacterium; species Flavobacterium columnare. The sequence continues at coordinate 464,429 of NZ_CP054494.1, read as the reverse complement.
TTTGCCTTCTAAAGCATATTTTTTCATAATACCGTTTAGTTCTTCACGGTTTGTAGCTTTTCCTACTTCAAGGTTTAATACCACCAATGAACCGTTTGGAACTGGTACGCGAATTGCGTTCGAAGTTAATTTGCCTGCTAAACTTGGTAATGCTTTAGCAACAGCGCTTCCTGCTCCTGTTTCAGTGATAACCATATTTAATGCAGCAGAACGACCACGACGGTATTTTTTGTGCATATTGTCTACCAAGTTTTGGTCATTGGTGTAAGCATGAATTGTTTCAATGTGACCTTTTTCTACCCCTAAAGTTTCTTCAATAGCAGCTAATACAGGAGTAATAGCGTTCGTAGTACAAGAAGCCGCTGACCAAATTTTAACTTCATCCGGATTATACGCTTCGTGGTTTACTCCATGAACAATGTTTGGAACTCCTTTTCCAGGGGCTGTTAATAAAACTTTTTCAACTCCTACCGAAGTCAAATGACGACTTAATGCTTCTTCTGTTGTAAATGCACCTGTATTATCAATTACCAAGGCATCCTGAATACCATATTTTGTATAATCTATTTCTTCTGGAGAATTAGCTGTAATAATATGTACTGGAGCACCATTAATGATTAGCGTGTTATTATCAGCATCAGCTTCTACGGAACCTTGGAAATCACCATGAACTGAATCATAACGTAATAAAGAAGCACGTTTTTCTAACAAAACAGCATCATTTTTATCACGGGTTACAATAGCTCGTAAACGTAATTGTTGACCTTTTCCTACTTTTGAAGAAAGTTCACGGGCTAACAAACGACCAATACGACCAAACCCATAAAGAACTACGTCTTTAGGTTTAATTTCGTCAGAAGCTTTAGCGTCTTTCAATTTGTCTACTACAAAACTCGTAGCATCGTTATACTTATTGTCTTCTAAGTGAAATTCATAAGTTAATTTGCCAATATCTAAACGAGAAGGAGGTAGATCTAATGCTTGAATAGCTCTTAAAATTTCTACAGAATCAAAAATATTAATTGGTTTTTGAACGAACTCTCCAGCGTAATCATGTAAATTCATGATTTCGCTTACATTGCGATCTAGTAATTGGTTTCTGAATAAAACCATTTCGATTGATTTGTCATACCATAAATCACTTACGATTTTGATAAACTCAACCGCTGCTTTTCTTCTGTCAGCTTGAAAAGCTAACTCTTTTTCATAAGTTGTATTGCTCATTTCTTTTTATAAAAATTAGACCCCGCAAAAGTATTTATTTAAAATCTTTTGCTAAACTTTTTTTTGATTTTTTTTAATAAAAAAACCAACGGTCAAGCGTTGGTTTTCAATGGTTAATAGAGAAGACTATTTACAAAAGGAAACGCAATAGTTCTCCTGTATTTGTTAACATTTCAATCTGAGTTTTTTGAGTTTCTCCCTTTTTTGCTATTACTCGTGTAACCGTTTCTATATCGGTAGCCTTTATGTTGTCTACTTTTAAGATGATTCCACCTTTTAGTTGTTCCGCATAATCGGCTAGTTCTTCATTTGTAACTTCCTTTATTTTTACACCATAACTTAAGCGGAAACGTTTTTTATCATTAGCATCTAAATCTTCTAATTCTAATCCTTTTAGGTCATAATTTACCAACTCTTTTTTTACTAATTTTACAACAGTAGTTTGTAGGTTACCATTTCTTACAAAACCTACTTTTACTTCTTCATTAGGTCTTTTGGTATTAATATAAGCAGTTAAATCAGCAAATGTATTGATTGTTTTATCGTCTAATTTTTTGATTACATCGCCTGATTTTATACCCGCTTTTTCAGCGCCAGTGCCTTTTGAAACTTTAGCAACGTATACACCCGTTGTTTCCTTAGATCCTACTTCTTTAGCTGCTGTGGTATTCAATTCTCTACCTTCGATACCTAAAACAGCTCTTTGTACATTCCCGTACTCCATTAGGTCTTCTACAATTTTCCGAGCTAGATTAGATGGTACAGCAAAAGAATATCCCGTATAACTTCCAGTAGGAGATGAAATCATGGTGTTGATGCCTATGAGTTCACCTCTTGTATTGACTAATGCGCCGCCACTATTACCTGGATTTACAGCAGCATCTGTTTGAATAAACGATTGAATTCCTTGGTTACTCAAATCACGTGCTTTAGCAGATACAATACCTGCTGTAACGGTAGATGTTAGGTTATAAGGGTTTCCAACAGCTAAAACCCATTCGCCAACTTTTATTTGCTCGGAATTACCAAAAGTAGCAGCAGGTAAATCGCCTTCAGCTTCAATTTTTAATAAAGCAATATCCATTTTACTATCAGTACCAACTAATTTTGCTTTGTACGTCTTGTTGTTATTTAAAGTAACCTCTAGTTCGGTTGCATTTTGAATTACGTGATTGTTTGTTACAATATAGCCGTCTTTGCTAATAATTACTCCAGAACCCGTTCCCACTTGTGTTTGTTGTTGTCCACCTCTATGCCCGTAAAAAAATTCCATAAAAGGATCAGAAGGCAAATTATAAACCGTTTTGTTTTTTACGTGTACAACGGTATGAACAGCTTTTTCTGCGGCCGATGTAAAATCTATATTTTCAGCACCCATACTTACAGCTCGTGCATAATTTGGAGCAATAGATAAGGAAGAGGCTGCAGAAGTGTTTTCAAAAAACAATTTGTAACCTCCTAAAGTGGTTGCACCGCTTAGTATTGAAATTAAAAATAAACTACTTAGTTTTCTCATGGCATCTTCTTTTTCTTGTTTTGATTTAAACGTAAAAATATAATTTTCTTATTTGAATTTTTTAGCTTTAACGCTCGTTTAACAATCTTTAACTTCCTATTAATATTTTGTATCTTTGGCAGGTTTATGAAGAAATCAGATATAGGTTACATAAATCGGTATTAATAAAGAAAATTTATAAAAATAGTTGATCTATAAATACCTCCTAATAAATAACTCTTAACAAATGAAACACATATTTTACAAATACCAAGGAACGGGAAACGATTTTATCATCCTAGATAATCGTGATTTAAATTTTCCCAAAAATGATACCAAACTTATCAAATTCCTTTGTGATAGACGTTTTGGAATAGGTGCTGACGGGTTGATGTTATTAGAAAATGACAAATCGACAGATTTTAAGATGGTGTATTACAATGCAGACGGGAATGAGAGTTCTATGTGTGGAAATGGAGGAAGATGTCTTGTGGCATTTGCTAAAAAAATGGGCGTAATTCAGGATTCAACCACTTTTGTTGCGGTAGATGGGATACATCACGCAAGGATTACAAAAGAAAATCTTGTTTCACTTCAAATGATAGATGTAGCATCAGTACAAGTACAATCGGAATATGTTTTTTTAAATACAGGATCCCCCCATCACGTACAAGAAGTAGAAGAATTAAAACAGCTAGATGTTAAAAAAGAAGGAGCAAAAATCCGTTATAGCCATTTGTATGGACAAGAAGGAAGCAATATTAATTTTGTAATTCAAAAAGGAGAAAACAATTTTGCAATTCGAACGTATGAACGAGGAGTAGAAGATGAAACCCTTTCTTGTGGTACAGGTGCTACAGCAGTAGCATTAGCAATGTATCATTTGGGAAAAGCAACTTCAAACACAATAGCAATCCAAGTAGAGGGAGGACAATTGCAAATTGCATTTCAAAAAAGTGAAAATGGATACAAAAACATACAATTAACAGGGCCTGCTCAATTTGTTTTTCAAGGAGAAATTGATGTTTAATTGAATGCTAAAGAGTTAATCTTTGAAATAGTATGACCATTGGTATATCACATTGCCATTGAAATTAAAAAACAACTTATGATTACATTAAAAGGAGAAAAAATATTTCTAAGAGCACTTGAGCCAGAAGACTTGTCATTTATTTATAAAATCGAAAACGAAGAATCAATATGGGAAGTTAGTAACACACAAACCCCTTATTCTCGTTTTTTGATTAAGCAATACCTCGAAAACGCAGATCAAGACATTTACCAAGCGAAACAATTACGTTTAGCAATATGCGAGTTAGGAGTGTATAAACCAGTAGGATTGATTGATTTATTTGATTATGATCCTAAAAATCATAGAGCAGGAATAGGAATAGTGATACAAAATAAAAAGCATAGAAACAAAGGATTAGGAAGTGAAGCATTACAGGTATTAATCAAATACGCATTCTCACATCTGCAATTACATCAAATATATGCAAATATTGGTTGTTCTAATGAAGCTAGTTTAAAGCTTTTTACTAATTTTGGTTTCCAAAAAATAGGAGTTAAAAAAGATTGGATTTTTCAAAATGGAAGCTATCACGACGAACTCCTTTTTCAATTAATCAATCCAAATTATTAAAATCGAATTATTTTGAACAAAAAAGTATTTTTAGGGTTAGGACTAGTGGGGCTAGTGTTGGTCGTTTTTGTTTACATCAAAGCCTTTACAAGTAATACACAATTTGCAGAAAGCGAAAAGTATATTTTTATTCCAACTGGAGCTACCTACGAAGAAGTAATTAAAATTATGACACCCGAGGTAGATGATATAGAAAATTTTAAATTAATCGCAGAAAAACGCTCTTACGATCAAAATGTTTTCCCAGGACGTTTCTTGTTAAAAAAAGGAATGGGAAGTTTTCAGATTGTTACGGCCTTACGTCATAATACACCTTTAGAACTCTCTTTTAACAATCAAGAAGTTCTTGAAAAATTAGTTTCTCGTGTAGCTGGACAAATAGAAGCTGATAGCGTGAGTCTTATGCGTGTTATACAAGATCCTGTTTTTCTAAAAAAAAATGGATTAACATCAGATAATGTTTTAGGGATTTTTATCCCCAATACCTATGAAATAAAATGGAACATTGGAGCTGAAAAATTTAGAGATAAAATGTTAGAAGAGTATCATAAGTTCTGGAATTCAGATCGCATGAAAAAAGCAAAATCCCTTGGGCTTACTCCAGAACAAGTTATTACGTTAGCATCTATAGTACATAAAGAATCAGTAAAAGAAGATGAACGACCAAGAGTAGCAGGCGTTTATCTAAACCGATTAAAACTAGAAATGCCTTTACAAGCAGATCCAACCATTATTTTTGCTATCAAAAAAAATACAAAAGATTTTGATCAAGTAATCAAGAGAGTAAAAGGCGATATGTTATTTGTAAATTCACCGTACAACACCTATAAAAACGTTGGATTGCCTCCAGGGCCTATTGCTATGCCAGACATTTCAGCAGTTGATGCGGTTTTATCTCCCGAAAAACACGATTATATCTATTTTTGTGCCAGTGTAGATCGTAAAGGATATCATGATTTTGCGGTTACCTATGAAGAACATCAAGCAAATGCAAAAAAATATGCAGAATGGGTAAATAAGTTAGGATTATAACGTTTTTAGAATAATATAATTTTAAAAAGCAATCTTAAGTAAGGTTGCTTTTTTTATAGAAAAAAGAATAATAAGTGCCATTTGAAAATATTCTTATAAAAAGCAACGAGTGTGATTGGGAGATTTTATCTAAAAATAAGTTTTAAAAGACTTGCTAGAAAAAAGATAGACTAGTGTTTATAGGTTTTGATGTTAATATTCAAAAAGTTAACATTTTATTTTGTTGTGTGTTTTGTTTTTAATTGTAAATTTGTCGGGTTAATTTTTTGGCGATGATAGTGTAAGTAGTGCGTTTTTTTACTACACTTAGTTAAAAAGAAATTTATTTTTATGACAAAAAAACAAATATTCTATTTTGGATTATTTGCTTCAATCGTTCTTTTAAGTTCAGGTTTTAGACCTTTCAAAATGGAAATGTATCCCTGGTTGCATACTTTAGAAAAAAGAGATGTGTGTACGGTACCCATGGAAGTAGAAGTAGGACAACAATTTTTTGATGTGCCTTTTACAGGTAAGACCTTTGTTGGCTTTACCCAAAGTATAGGAGTAAGAGAGTCTCAAGGAATTTACAATATAGTAAATTCATTAGGTTATCTAGGAAAGTATCAATTTGGAACAGAAACACTTGCTGCTTTAGGAATAGAGGATCAAGCGCATTTTTTGAGTAGTAAACAATTACAAGAAAAGGCGTTTCTAGCGAATTTAGCAAGAAACAAATGGGAACTTCGTCGAGAGATTGCTAATTATTCAGGAATGGAAATTTGCGGAATTACCATTACTGAGTCAGGGATTCTAGCAGCAGCTCATTTAGGAGGAGTAGGTTCTGTAAAAAGATTTTTAAAGACCAATGGAAACCGTAAATGTAGAGACGGTTATGGTACTTCTATCGCAGAATATCTAAAAAAATTTGCTGGCTACAACACAAGTTGTGTAGAACCTAATAAAAAAGCTAAAGCCCAGCATTATACTTTTTAACTAATAGTATTTGTGAATAATAAAGATAGAAGGTCGGTTATGTAAATCGACCTTTTGTTTTTTCCATTCTTTTATGGTTAAGGTTTTTATATATTCAGTAGGTAAAGTAATGTCAGATGCAATACATAAGCTAGTATTGGGTTGTAAGATTTGAATCAAATCTTCTAATAGCTTGTTATTTCTATAAGGTGTTTCTATAAATAATTGGGATTGTTTTTTGTCAAAGGATAATTTTTCAAATGCTTTTAAAGCTTGTTTTTTTTCGCCTTTGTCTATCGGTAGATAACCGTTAAAAGCAAAACTTTGCCCATTCATTCCCGATGCCATTAAGGCTAATAAGATGGAACTTGGTCCAACTAGAGGGATAACTTGTATGCCTCGCTCATGTGCAAGTTTTACAATAGCCGCACCAGGATCCGCTACGCCAGGGCATCCTGCTTCGCTCATTAGTCCAATATTCTGACCGTTTAGTAAAGGTTGAATAAAAGCAATATGATCGGATTCTTGTGTATGCTTATTTAGAATGTTAATGATGAGTTCAGGTTGTTTTTTTTCTGGATGTATTGCTTTAATAAAACGACGAGCTGTTTTTTCATTTTCAACAATATAATGGTTTATAAAATCAATACTCCTCTTAACGGTATAAGGTAAAACATCTTCGGGATTTATTTCGCCTAAAGTTGTTGGTATTAGATATAATTTTCCAAGAAAAGTTGCTGGTTTCATAGATTTTATATTCTTTTGTTGAAAATGTGTTTTATTATGGACAAAGATAGAATAAAAGAAATAGGTAGAAGTATTGCAATAGGTTTTTTAATCCTTTTGTTTGTATTTGTAATGGTATTTAAGGGCTTTTAAAGGCTTTTTTTTAATCTATCGGCAATACTCTGACAAGCTTGCTCTAACATATTAAAAACCTGTTCAAAACCTTCTTGTCCACCGTAGTAAGGGTCTGGAACATCTACTTTTTCGTTAGGGAAAATTTCGTCTAAGATTAATTGTACTTTATTTTTTTGATTTTCTGTAGAGGCTTGGTTGATGACGTCTTTGTAATTTTGGTTGTCCATTACAAAAATGCAATCAAAAAAATCAAAATCTAATTTTTTAAATTTCCGAGCTCTTTGTTGACTGATGTCAATTCCTTTATTTCGAGCTGTTTGTATAGAGCGTTTATCGGGTTGTTCTCCAGCATGCCATCCACCAGTTCCAGCAGAATCTATCAGGTAAGTGTCTGGTAATTTAGATTTAAGTATTCCTTCAGCCAATGGGGAACGGCAAATATTCCCCAAGCATACCATCAAGATTTTTTTAGACATTATAAAGAAAGTTTTTTGTTGATATCATCTACAAACTTTTTAAATTGCTTGTCTGTTGTGAGTAAGTTATCAACTGTTTTGCAAGCGTGTAACACGGTAGCATGATCACGATCTCCAATTTGTGAGCCAATATTAGCTAAAGAGGCCTTGGTATACTTCTTAGCAAAAAACATAGCTAATTGGCGCGCTTGTACAACATGACGTTTACGTGTTGTAGATTGTAAGGTAGCAACATCTAATTGAAAATAATCAGATACAACTTTTTGAATATAATCAATAGATATTTCTCTTTTTACATTTTTAACGAATTTCTCAACGACCTGTTTCGCTAAATCTATAGTGACTTCTTTTTTGTTAAAAGAAGATTGAGCTATTAAGGAAATAATTGCCCCTTCTAATTCACGTACGTTTGATTTTATATTTCGAGCTACGTATTCTATGATGTCTTCTGGCATTTCAACACCATCACGGAATAAGATGCTTTTTACAATTGCTACGCGGGTTTCGTAATCGGGTTGATTAAGTTCAGCGGATAATCCCCATTTGAAACGAGATAGTAAACGTTGTTCAATATCTTGCATATCTACAGGAGCTTTGTCAGAGGTTAAAATAACCTGTTTTCCATTCTGATGAAGGTAGTTAAAGATGTGAAAAAAAACATCTTGTGTACCTGCTTTACCTGACAAGAACTGAACGTCGTCAATAATCAAAACATCAATCAGTTGATAAAAATGGATGAAATCATTACGAGTGTTTTTCTTGACAGAGTCAATATATTGTTGAGTGAATATTTCAGCCGAAATATATAAAACCGTTTTTTCAGGATGTTTTTCTTTTATTTCTACACCTATAGCGTGAGAAAGGTGTGTTTTGCCTAATCCAACACCTCCAAAAATTAATAATGGGTTAAAAGAAGTTCCTCCTGGTTTATTAGCTACAGCCATACCAGCACTTCTTGCAAGACGATTAGAATCGCCTTCAAGAAAATTATCAAAACTATAGTTCGAGTTTAATTGTGAATCAATTTTGATGTTTCGTATTCCAGGGATAATAAATGGGTTTTTTAGCTCTGGATTTTTTTGTTGCACAGGTACGTCAATCTCTTGTGTTTTTACAGGAGCTTTGTCTGCACTTGGAATTTGTTGTGTAAATGGAAGTTTATTCCCGTAAGGGTTTTCCATTTTGATTTTATATAGTAACTTCGCGTTTTTTCCGAGTTCTTTTTGTAGTGCAACCTTTAATAATTTAACATAATGCTCTTCGAGCCATTCGTAAAAGAATTTTGAAGGAACTTGAATGTACAACACGCTATCAGTAAGCTCTACCGCTTTGATAGGCTCAAACCAAGTCTTATAAGCTTGCTCTTGGATATTGTCTTTTATGAATAAAAGACAGTTAGCCCATACTGATTCCGCAGTTTTGTTCATTGTGTGCATTCTTAATTGTGTTAATTTTTAAGGTTTTACTTGATAAAATTTAGACCAAGATTTAGGGTGAATCGGGATAGCAAAGATGGTTGATAAAATTCTTTAAAAAAAATTTTTTTAGTCTTGATTTTGTAGAAATTTTATTGTAAGAATTAAATTTTGAGTTTAACTAAAACATAAAAAAGTAAGATAAATAGTATGAAAATTTTTGATATTCAAGTACGCGTCCGTTATGCAGAAACGGATCAGATGGGGGTTGTTTACCACGGTAATTATGCACAGTATTTTGAAATGGGAAGAGTGGAATGGCTTAGAAATCTGGGGGTTTCGTATAAATGGATGGAGGAAAAAGGGGTTATGCTGCCTTTGGTATCATTAAGTATGAATTATAAAAAGCCAGCGCGTTATGATGATTTGTTAACCATTCGAACTATTTTTAAAAGTCAGACCTCCGTGAAGCTGGAATTTGATTATGAAATTTACAATGAATCGGGTGAGTTATTAACAACAGCTAACTCTTTATTGGTTTTTGTAGATGCCCAATCGGGTAGGCCTATACCCCCTCCTGAGTATTTAGAAGGGCTTTTGAGGTTTTCCTAAAATACACTTATTGTTACCTCAAAAAATGATGAAAAAATGCCAAAAACCATATCGGCATTTTTTTGTCGTGTTGAAATGATGAGTTCGCAACTTTCTTCCATTTTTTGAGAAATGATATGTATTTCTTTTTCTTTTATTACCCTCATGACTTTATTCATGTTTTTATAGTCAAAATTTACTTTATACTGGATATCAATTGTTCTTTCTACTAAAGAAGAGGCTTCTAAAGCCATTTTAGCACTTTCTCTATAAGCTGAAATCAAACCGCCAACACCTAATTTGATGCCTCCAAAATAACGGACTACAATTACCAATACATTGGTTAGTTCGAATGATTGAATTTGACCGTATATAGGCATTCCTGCGCTATTGTTTGGTTCGCCATCATCATTTGCGCGGTAATGTTTTTGAGTTGTGCCAAGTTGCCAAGCATAGCACCAGTGTCGAGCAGCATGATGTTTCTTCTTTAAATGTTCTAAATGTGCCTTGATTTCCTCTTCGTTGCTTACGGGGAAAGCATATCCGTAAAATTTACTGTTTTTTTCTTTGTATAAAACTTCAGGAGAATCCTCTTTAAGTGTTATGTAAGTATCTTCTGTATGCAAAAGGTATGATTTTAATACAAAATTATTGTTTTTAAAAATAAAAAAGAAATCAGTTAAAGAGGGATTTCTTTTTTTGAGAGTAGGTTTGTTATATCTTCGTTCTCTATTTCTAAATGCCATACGTGCATACCTAGTGAAGAAGCTATGTCCGTATTTTCTTTTTCATCATCTATAAATAAAGTTCGTTTGGGATTTAGTTCGTGGTTTTTTAGAATGAATTCAAAAATTTCCTTTTCAGGTTTACGTAAACCGATTTCAGATGAAAAGTACACTTTTTCAAAACATTGATAAAACTCTCTAGCAAAGGTCATTCCTACACGATGTTCAAATTTAGCAATATGTATTTCATCTATATTACTCAAAAGATAGAGTTTGTATTTATGGGATAACTTTTGTAAAAACTCAAGTCGAGAAAGAGGAAAATCAGCAATAGCAGTATTCCAAGCAATGCGTAGATCATCTATTGAGGCATTGGGTATTCTTTTTTTTAATTCAATCATAAAATGAGCTTCTGTTATTTTTCCTTTCTCAAATTCCTGATTGATTTCTTCAAAATGTTCGTCCCATTCTGAAAGGCCTAGGTTTTTAAGTGCTTTTAGAGAGGCATTTTTATCCAAATTCATAAAAACATTGCCGAAATCGAAAATAATGTTGTTAATCATAATTTGAAAAAATTAAAAGTTCATCATTTAATAATTTACTGTTTTTTATTTTTTTACTAGAAATAAAAGGAGCTTTAATGCCATTTAAAAGTGTATTCTTACTTTTAAAAACGCGTGCTTCATCCCAGTAATTATGGTTTATGAAATGTTGTAATGTACGACTGCCTCCTTCGATTATGATTGATTGAATTTGGTGTTGATGTAACCATTCAATTATAGACGAAACGGAATTTTTACTACTGTTTAAAATGATTTCGTCTAGAATGAAGGTTGGGGCTGACTTATCAAATATAAGATTTTCTTTTGAAATTTTATTTTTTTTATCCAAAACTATTCTTATTGGATTTGTTCCTTGCCAGTCTCTAGCGTTTAGTTGTGGGTTGTCGTCAAGAGCTGTTTGAGTTCCTATTAAAATAGCTTGTTCTTCTGTTCGCCATTTGTGAGTTAATTGTCTACTGTATGGATTACTGATCCATACGGGTTTTTGAATATCTTTATGGAGAGGTGCTATAAAGCCATCTGCTGTTTCTGCCCATTTTAAAATAATATAAGGGCGTTTTTTTTGATGAAAAGTAAAGAAACGTTTGTTGAGTTCTTGGCATTCTCTTTCTAAAACACCTACAATTACCTCACAGCCTGCATCTTTAAGTTTTTTTATACCAGCTCCAGATACCTTAGCAAAAGGATCCATAGTACCAATGACTACTTTGGGGATTTTATGTTGAATAATTAAATCAGCACATGGGGGAGTTTTTCCAAAATGACTACAAGGTTCAAGGCTGACGTATATTGTAGACTCGGATAAAACTTCCTTGTTTTGTACTGAATTTATAGCGTTTACTTCGGCATGTGCTTCACCTGATTTTTTATGCCAACCTTCGCCTATAATCAAATCATTGTGTACAATTACACTTCCTACTAAGGGGTTGGGATAAGTAGTGCCTAATCCATTTTTAGCTAATTCTATGCAGCGGGATATGTATTTTTGATGTATCTTCACCACACAAAAATAATAAAATGATCGCTGAAAAATAAGAAGTGGATAGGATTTTAAATGTTCCTATACTCGTTTTAAATCAAGAAATATGATTCGGTTAATAAAAAAAGAAGATAATAAAGAAGTTGCAACTCTTATTCGAACAGTTTTAGATGAATATAAAGTTCCTAAAATAGGGACTGCTTATGAGGATCCACAATTAGAAGTTATGTTTGAAGCGTATCAAATGGCACGATCTGCATATTTTGTATTAGAGTTTTTAGGAGAAATAAAAGGTTGTGCAGGGATAGCTCCTTTGAAAGAAGCTAGTTCTGATGTGTGTGAATTGCAAAAAATGTATTTCTTGTCTTCCGCGAGAGGAAAAGGATGGGGGGCTCAAATGATCGAGACTTGTCTTCATAAAGCAAAGGAAATGGGGTATAAAAGATGTTATTTAGAAACTTTGCCTACCATGGAAAAAGCCCAAAAACTATACTTAAAATCAGGATTTACATATTTGTCTGAACCTATGGGGTATACGGGACATTCTGCTTGTCCTGTTTGGATGTTAAAAGAATTATAATTACGTAAAAGAATAGGATAACATGTTGTTACAAGAATATAAGATACAATTTGCAGAAGAATTACAGAAAATTTATGATGAAAAAGAAGTAGAAAGTTTTTTTACTCTATTGTTAGAAGCTTTTCATGGCATGAAACGAATTGATTTTGCTTTGAATCCTCAATTAGAATTGGATGCCTTACAATTATTGCAATGGGAAACAGTTTTGGATCAATTAAAACAAGAAAAACCGATACAGTACATTTTAGGCGAAACAGATTTTTTTGGAATGTCTTTTTATACTAATGAGTACACCTTAATCCCTAGACCCGAAACCGAAGAATTGGTAGATTGGGTTATCCAAACAGTATCCACTACTAAAAAAGGGGAGAAAGTTAGGATTTTAGACATTGGAACAGGAACGGGATGTATTGCTATTTCATTAGCAAAAAATATACCAATGGCTGAGGTGTATGCAATAGATGTTTCGTTAAAAGCACTTGAAGTAGCCAAAAGAAATGCTAAAAGGAATAATGTAACGATTGAATTTATACATCAAGATCTGCTAATCCTAGAAAGTTTAGAAACCACTTTTGATATCATTGTTTCTAATCCGCCTTATGTTCGGAATTTAGAAAAGTTAGAAATAAAGAAAAATGTTTTAGACTATGAACCTCATTTAGCATTGTTTGTAGAAGATACAGATCCCTTGATTTTTTATAAAAAAATAGCTCAATTAGCATTGAAAAGTTTGTCTAAAAAAGGATGTCTTTTTTTTGAAATCAATCAGTATTTGGGAAAAGAAATGATAGAACTAATGGAGGATTTTGGATTTGAAAATATTAATTTACATAAAGATATATATGGAAACGATAGAATGTTGCTAGGACATAAATCTTAGTTTTTTGTTTTTAAAGAAGTTTTAGGTAGAATGTAGGTTTTCTTAATTTTTATTTAATCTAGACCTCTTATTCGTATCGTAAAGCCTCTATAGGGTCTAGTTTAGAAGCTTTTAAAGCTGGGTAAGAACCTGATATGATTGCTACTATAAAGCATATAAGAAAAGCAGAAATAATAGCCATCCAAGGAATTACAAACTCAAAATCTAATAAAGTAGCAAAACCATACCCTATTAAAATACCACTAAAAGTACCAACTAGTCCTCCCAATTGCCCAATTACCAAAGTTTCCATAAAAAATTGAAAAGCTATAGTACTTCTTTTTGCTCCTAAAGCCTTTCGAGTTCCAATTTCGCGAGTTCGTTCTGTAACGGAAACGAGCATGATATTCATAAGTGCTATAGAAGAACCAAAAATAGTTATAATTCCTATGACCCAAGCTGAAATGTCAAGGTAAGAGGTAAGTTCTATAATTCTTCGAATAAGGTCATCGCTTCTTGATATGCCAAAGTTGTCATCTTCTATAGGGTTTAATTTTCTAATAATTCGCATTTTTAGGATAGCATGATCTATTGCAGGTTCTAAAAATTCTTTTCGAGTAGTCATCACGCTAGTCATATAATTGATATTAGGCGAGCTACATAGAGATCGAGCTATTTGTAATGGAATTAATACTCTTAAATCTTGATTGTTGCCAAAACCAGATCCTTTTTCTTTTAAAACACCAATTACTTTAAATTTAGCACCTCGTATACTGATGGTTTTATCTAATGGATTGATATGGGCTAAGAGCTTTTTTTCAAAATCAGCCCCTAATAAACATACTGGATGATTGTTGATAATATCAAAACCTGAAAAATTCCGTCCTTTTGTGATTTCGAACCCCGCATTTGTAGTGTAGTTTTCATCTACACCCCATACACTTACTTCTGGATCTGTTTTTTTATTTTCATACGTTACTTCTGCGGTAGGGGTAGCAATAAACGAGATGGAAGTATAAGTAAAAGGAAAATTGTATTTTTCTTTAAAAGTTTGTGCTTGAGAGTAAGTAATTATTGGGTTTATTTTTTCTCGTTGTTTGCCTCTTTTATGTCTTTTTATTTCATCTTTATATTGACTAATAGAAAAGGTGTTGGCTCCCATAGAAGCAAAATCTTTAGTAAGAGTGTTGCTTAGGGCAGATACTACGGTTAATATACCTACAAGAGCCATTATTCCAATAGCAATAATTAATACTGTTAGTATTGTGCGCAAAAATTGAGTGCGGATAGCACTTAGAGCAATTTTAATATTTTCTTTTACTAATCCAACCATATATTATGAGTATCTGTATAGAGTAAAATGTTACAATTAAAACCAAAATTTTAGTTTTCTTTGAAAAAGTAAGATATTTGCAAAAGATAATAAACTTAGTTTGTTGAATTTTTAATGAGCTAGATTATCTGTAAAAATTAATTTAATATAAAGAAAACAATGAAACCATCCATTCCAAAAGGGACTCGTGATTTTTCACCTTCAGAAGTAGCTAAAAGAAATTATATATTTGGAATTATTCGTAAGCATTTTGAACGTTTTGGATTTCAGCCTATAGAAACGCCCACTTTTGAAAACTCTGAGACATTAATGGGGAAATATGGAGAAGAAGGCGACCGATTAATATTTAAAATTTTGAACTCAGGAAATTATTTCTTTAATAGAAAAAAAATTGAATTACCTGCTAGTATTGAACAATTGCAATTGAATTCTGCTGAAACGATCTCAACGGAACAATTGATAGAATTAAATCAGTTTACGAACAAAATTTCGGAAAAAGCACTTCGTTATGATTTAACAGTTCCCTTTGCGCGTTATGTAGTACAACATCAGAACGAAATTGAATTTCCATTCAAACGTTATCAAATACAGCCTGTTTGGAGAGCTGATAGACCTCAAAAAGGGCGTTTTAGAGAGTTTTTTCAATGTGATGCTGATGTGGTTGGGTCTGATTCTTTGTGGCAAGAAGTCGAGTTAGTTCAGTTATACGATGCTGTTTTTACTGATTTAGGTCTAAAAGGAGTAACTATTAAAATTAATAATCGTAAAATTTTATCAGGTATAGCTGAGGTAATAGGAGCTTCTGATAAGTTAATAGATTTTACCGTAGCCCTAGATAAATTAGATAAAATTGGAGAAGATGGTGTGAAAAAAGAAATGCAGGAAAAAGGAATTACTGAAGCAGCCATTCAAAAAATACAACCTCTATTTAATTTTACAGGAACAATAATTGAAAAGATAGAAAAACTTTCGAAACTCTTAGAAAATTCTAATGAAGGAATGAAAGGAATTGAAGAATTACAATTTATTTGTCAAAATATATTGGCTCTAGGGCTTCAGGACTCTAAATTGGATTTAGATGTGACTCTTGCACGAGGATTAAATTATTACACGGGGGCTATATTTGAAGTTTCAGCGCCTATAGGAGTAAGCATGGGATCTATTGGTGGTGGTGGAAGATATGATGATTTGACAGGTATTTTTGGTTTAAAAAATATGAGTGGTGTAGGAATATCATTTGGTTTAGATCGAATTTATTTAGTAGTGGAAGAGTTAGGCTTATTTCCAGAAACAGTAACAGCTACTTCTAAAGCTATCTTTTTGAATTTTGGAACCGAAGAAGCTCTGTTTTCAATGAAATCTATAGGTAAATTACGTCAATTAGGAATAAAAGTAGAATTGTACCCTGATTCAGTAAAAATAGGAAAACAGTTTCAATATGCTGATAAAAGAGGTATTCCTTTTGCTATCATAGTAGGAGGAGAGGAAATGAAAAAAGAGGAATATAATTTAAAAAACCTTCAATCAGGAGAGCAGAAAAAGGTGTCTTTTGATGAACTGGTTGAGAGTTTGCAATAAAAGATAAAAAGGTGTTCTAAGATTTAAAAAGATACAAGGAACACCTTTTTTGTTTGAACTAAATATGATTTTTGTTTCTAGGATGGTATTTGTGAAGAACTTGATTCAGATGGGTGCGATCTAGGTGCATATAGATTTCTGTGGTAGTAATGCTTTCGTGTCCTAACATCATTTGAATAGATCGGAGGTCAGCGCCATTTTCTAATAAATGAGTAGCAAATGAATGTCTAAAAGTGTGTGGGCTGATTGTTTTGTTTAAGTTTATTTTCTTTGCCAAATTTTTGATGATTGTAAAAATCATAGCGCGAGTAAGTTGTTTTCCTCTTCTATTAAGGAATAAAGTATCTTCATCTCCTTTTTGAATTTTAATATGGCAGCGAATCTGATTTACGTAAATAGTAATGTATTTTTGAGTGAGTTCATTTATAGGAACAAAACGTTGTTTGTTTCCTTTTCCTGTTATTTTTATAAATCCCTCTTCAAAAAACAAATCTGAAATTTTCAAAGCAGTTAGTTCAGAAACTCGAAGACCGCAACTATAAAGTGTTTCTAATATGGCTCGATTGCGTTCGCCTTCAGAAGTAGAAAGGTCAATGGCATTGATTAAATGATCTATGTTTTCAATACTAAGTACATCGGGTAGTTTTCTTCCTAATTTTGGGCTTTCTATTAGTTCTAAAGGATTGTCTTGTCGGTAGTTTTCAAAAATAAGATAACCAAAAAAACTTTTTAATCCTGAAATTAAACGGGCTTGGCTTCTTGCGTTGATGTTATTGGCGGTATGATATATGAAATCTTGAATGATTTCTTCTTTAATATTTAAGGGAGAGTAGTTTAGATTGTAATGTGTAAGGTAGTGTATTAGCTTTTCTATATCCATTGTGTAATTTTCAATAGAATTTTTAGAAAGAGCTCTTTCGAGTTTTAAATAATGTTGGTAATCTTTTAAAAGGTTTTGCCAATTCATAAGACTAGGTTCTTATTTATAAAATAAAACCTCGGATGATTCCGAGGTTTTGTTTTTATTGATTTCGTTTTAATATTAGAATTGGAAACCTAATTTTAAACCACCAATTGCGTTAGTGTATGTGTTTGAAACTTTTCCTTCTCCAGTTTTTGTTACTGTAGTTGTGTTTCCAGCTACTGTTGTAGTTTCAACAGCATCTTGTGTTCCAGAATTGTAACCTAATCCAACTTCTACTCCAAGGTATAATTTTTTAGTGAAATAATAATCAGCACCTACTGTAGCTCTAACACCAAAAGTAGAAGAGCCAGTTCCATTTACTCCAAGAGCGTTAACTGCACCAACTATCGTTGTAGAGTTATTATTGTTTGATTGAGTCATTTTGTACTCTGCTCCTGTAAAACCAAAAACGATATCAGCTCCTACATAAGTTGATAAACGATCTGTTCCTGCAAAATGCTTTTCAGCTCCTAATGTGATAACTCTGTTCGTTGTTCTAGCAACTTCAGTTATTGTAAATTCTAAAGGAGTATTTTGGTTTCTGATAGAGTTCTCTTCTCTTTTATTGCTACCTAAACCTAAACCAGCTCTAACAGCTAAATCATCTTTTATAAAATATCTAAATTTAGCAGCTCCACCAATAGCGTCAAATTTAGTATCTAAAATACCTCCTGTAACACCTACTTCTGTCGTTAAAGTACCCTTAACAGGTTTGAAAGATTCTTGTGCACTAGCAAAACCGAAAGCAAAAACTGCAGCAGCAGTTAATAAAAATTTTTTCATTTTAGTTAATTTAATTTTTTTTGCAAATCTATGAAAAAATAAATGTAATTTGCAAATTATAAATGTACGAAATTACATTAAAAATAGATCGTGTTGATTTTTATGTATGAAGGGGTGTGAATTGCAAGGATGGTTTAATTTAATATTATTGATATATGAAAAAAGAATCACTTTTAGTATTACTTTTGTTATCTATTACGTTTGTAACAAAAGCACAATTGGTAACGTTAGGGCTAAAGATGGGGGCAAATTATGCTAATTTTAAAAGTACTACTTTACAAACAAAAGCATTAACAAGTTATCATGCAGGTTTAATTGCTCAAATTAAAGTTTTAGAAGGTTTTAGTCTACAACCAGAATTATTATATTCTACACAAGGAGCAACTTATGATTACGCTTTTCAAGAGTTTAAATCAGAGTTAGGATATGTTTCATTACCTCTTATGGCTAAAATAGATTTAGGAAAAACGTTAAGTTTAGAATTAGGACCTCAGTTTTCATGGTTAGCTTCTAAAAAGGTTAATTGGCAAACAGATGTAAAAACACTTGATTTTAGTGCTAATGCAGGATTAGGTGTTAAACTTACAGACCGTTTATTTATTCAAGGAAGATATGTTTTAGGTCTGACCGAAATTGGAAAGAATGTGGATATTAAAAATAGTGTAGGACAGCTTTCATTAGGAGTATTGTTTTAATATGATATAATAAATAAAATAAGCCATTCTATTAAGAATGGTTTTTTTATTTTTACAAAAACAGAATAAATGAAAATATATATTATAAACGGACCTAATCTGAATTTGTTAGGACGTAGAGAACCAGAAATTTATGGAAATGTAACTTTTGAAGATTTTTTCAAAGAGTTAAAAGTTCTTTTTCCTTCTATTGAGTTGTCTTATTTTCAAAGTAATATAGAAGGGGAGCTTGTAGATAAGTTACAAGAAATTGGTTTTTCTTATGATGGTATTATATTAAATGCGGGAGCTTATACCCACACGTCTATAGCTATAGGTGATTGTATAAAAGCAATTGCTGCTCCGGTTATAGAAGTTCATATATCGAATACCTTTTCAAGGGAGGAATTTCGTCATCAGTCCTATATTTCACCGAATGCTAAAGGAGTAATTTTAGGTTTTGGATTACAGAGTTATCAACTGGCTTTGCAAAGTTTTATTAGTATCAATGCCAATGACTTTGTTTGAGGTATTTTATAAAACAAACAAACATTTGAGTTGATATTTACGGTTTAATGGCATTGTTTAAAATAAAAATTATTTTACAAATATATCATAACTTAATCGGATTAGTGTGCCAATAACGACAACTAAAAAGAAAATTCGTATGAATTGATTTCCTTTTTTTATGGCTAACTTGGCACCTAACCATCCTCCTAAACCATTACAAATAGCCATAGGAATTGCTAGGATCCAAATAATTTTGCCTTTTAAGATAAATAGACTTAAAGAGCCAATGTTAGAAGCTATATTTACTAATTTAGCATGTGCAGATGCGTGTAAAAAATCGAGACCTAAAATTACAATAAAAGAAACAATAAGAAAACTTCCAGTACCCGGTCCTATAAAACCATCATAGAATCCTATAAAGCTACTAATTACACAACCGATAAAAAGAAAATTATTTTCTGAAATATTTTTAGGGTGATGATTGCCAAAGTCCTTTTTTATAAAGGTATAAATGGCTAAAAGTATTAAGATAAAAAACAACAATGGCTTCATGAATTGATTACTAACCAATGTAAGCAAATAAGAACCGAAAAAGGCACTGATGCAAGAAAAAAGAGCCATAATTAATAGCGATTTCCACTGCATACGAACATTTTTCAGGTAATGTACTGCGGCAATAGAAGTTCCTGTAATTGCAGGTACTTTTAAAGATCCTATTAGATTTGAAATAGCAAGATTAGGAAGGAGTATCAGTGCTAAAGGAGTTTGTATTAGTCCTCCGCCTCCAGCAATAGCATCAATAAATCCAGCAAGAAAAGAAGCGATACAAAGGGAAATAATAATATAGATTTCCAAAACTAATTTGTGATTATTTGATTTATGTATTTAGATTCAACAGACTGTCTAAAAAGGGTAGTTTATTACTTCTCCATAGGTTGAAATGAATAAAACGCTTTTTGAACAGTCTGTATTTACTGTATATTATGCGCGTATGATGTTTGCACCTAATGCTCTTAAGCGCTCATCAATGCGTTCATAGCCTCGGTCAATTTGTTCTATGTTTTGAATGGTACTAGTCCCTTTAGCTGTTAACGCTGCAATTAGCAAAGAAATACCCGCTCTAATATCTGGAGAACTCATGGTTGTTGCTTTTAATTGAGATTGGAAATTGTGCCCCATAACAACAGCTCTATGAGGATCGCATAACATTATTTTAGCTCCCATATCAATTAGCTTATCAACAAAGAATAAGCGGCTCTCAAACATTTTTTGATGAATTAGCACGTCGCCTTTTGCTTGAGTAGCTACAACTAATATAATACTTAATAAGTCAGGAGTAAAACCTGGCCATGGAGCATCGGATATTGTTAATATAGAGCCATCAATATCTGTTTTGATTTCATATCCATCTGTATGAGCAGGGATGTAAATATCATCTTCTTTTTTTTCAATAGTAATGCCTAGTTTTCTAAATACATTAGGAATAATACCCAGATTTTCCCAACTTACATTTTTTATTGTAATTTCACTTCTGGTCATTGCGGCAAGTCCTATCCAAGAACCTATTTCAATCATATCAGGTAAAATACGGTGTTCACAGCCGCCTAATGATTCTACTCCTTCTATTGTTAATAAATTTGAACCAATACCACTTATTTTAGCACCCATTGCATTTAGCATTTTACATAATTGTTGTAGGTAGGGTTCGCAAGCAGCGTTGTATATTGTGGTAGTGCCTTCTGCTAATACAGCGGCCATTACAATGTTTGCCGTTCCTGTAACAGAAGCTTCGTCTAGTAGCATATAAGTTCCTTTAAGCCTTCCGTCTATTTCTACTCCATAAAAATGATCTGCTCTTTCATATCTAAACTTTGCTCCTAGGTTTATAAAGCCTTCAAAGTGAGTGTCTAAACGACGACGGCCAATTTTATCTCCTCCTGGTTTTGGAATATAACCACAACCAAAACGAGCTAATAAAGGACCAATAATCATAATAGAACCACGAAGGCTGCCTCCTTCTTTTTTGAAAGTTTCAGTTTTTAAATAATTGATGTTTACTTCGTCTGCTTGAAAGGTGTAGTCGCCAGGGCCATTTTTTTGAATTTTAACGCCTAAATTCCCTAATAAAGAAATTAGTTTATTAACATCAATAATGTCAGGGATGTTGGTTATTCGTACTTTTTCAGAGGTTAAAAGTACTGGGCATAAAACTTGTAGTGCTTCATTTTTAGCGCCTTGTGGTTGAACGTTTCCTTTAAGAGGTTTCCCTCCTTCAATTTTAAAAGTTCCCATGTTTTGAGTTATAGGTTATGGAGCTGTCGGGCTCTTAGTTATTTTTTTTAAAAGGTCTTTTTTGTTGAATGTTTTTCTGATTTTTATGTTTACCATTGTTATTACTAATGCTGTTATTGCTTTGCATTTTGTTAGAAGTCCTTTTATTGGTACGCATTAAATCATGAGTATTGGATAGCTCCTCAGTAGTAGAAGAAAGATTTATTTTTCCGTCTGATAATTCGTAGAGATGCTCAAATATAACCGCATCAGTTACGGTATCTTTATTCCAACTTAAATAACTTTTTTTCATGTGATTTGCAATCACGCGTATTAAAGCATTTTTAAGATCGCCATCTTCCCATTCGTTTGCTTTATCTATCATATAGGTAATGTTATTACCATAAAAGCGGTATTTTGGGAAGTTTTGAGGGTAAGGCAATGGAGCTGCTTTCATATTGATCACTTCACGAGTAGGGATTGGGTAAGGGGAATCTACATCTAATAGGAAATCCGACATGATAAACAATTGATCCCAAAGCTTGTGTTGGAAATCAGGGACATCGCGCAAATGAGGGTTCATTCCTCCCATGACTCCTATAATGTATTTTGCCAGTTTATTGCGTTCCTCTCGATTTTCAATCGTAATCGCTTGACTAATCAAGTTATGAAGGTGGCGCCCATATTCAGGTATAGCAAGTGATTTTCTTTCAGAGTTATACTCTAGAAAATGAATTGCTTCTAAAACTTGATCGGTATTAAATTTTGTACTACTCATTCTATAATGAAATTATCCCTTCGATAGTTGATACTTCTTGGTATTTTTTTATGATTTCTTCTGCATTGGGCATTATTACATCAACCGATATACTGGTAAATGTTCCATTCTTTGATTGACGAGTATCTATTACAGCTCCCATACAATCAAAAGCTTTTTCTACGGCACTTATTTTGTTAGTGTCAGTAGGTACTATAAATTTATATAAATATTTTGAAGGCCAAACCTTATTTACAGCATTTAATTCCTCTTTTAATCGAATATAAAATTCAGTGGTTTTCTTATCCATCTTCTACATTATAAATATAGGCAAATATAAGCTTTTTAATGGTTTTTTTGAAAGTTGAATTTTTACTTTGTGTTTTATTGTTTTTTTAAGGGAATAGACCATATTGTCTAAAATAAAAAAACAATAAATAAAAAGCAACTGTAAGAAAACGAAACTTATACCATTTAAACTTTGAATTTTCTTTTTAAAAATAGTACATCTATAAAAGCAACAAAAATTAGCGTTGCTTCTCGATGCGCTTCGCGCTCGAACTAACGATGATTTCAATTATATAACTCAACCGTCTGTTCGAGTTGTTTAAAAAAAGCGTATTGAGAACTTTACTTTTTAACCCAGTATATTTTAAGCTTAAATGGTATTAGTTTGTATAAGCGTTGTTTTTCATTTTTAAAAAAGAAATAGTTTGATTAAGTTTGCGTTCTTGAAATTGATGTTTTGAAAAGAGGAATTGTTGTAATTACAGGAGGACCTGGTACAGGTAAAACTACTATTATCAATAGCTTAGTTGAAAAAGGATATGTTTGCTATCCAGAGATTTCGCGTGAGGTGACTTTAGAAGCTAAAAAACAAGGAGTTGAGCAGTTGTTTTTGACAGAGCCATTGTTGTTTAGTCAAATGTTGTTGGATGGACGTATTAAACAGTATGAGAATGCGCGAAATGAAGAAAACCATTTAGTTTTTATTGATCGAGGGATGCCCGATGTATTAGCTTATATGGATTTTATAGGCGATGAATACCCTGAGCATTTTGATGCTCAATGCCATGAAATGCGTTATGATACGGTTTTTGTTTTACCTCCTTGGGAAGACATCTATGTAAGCGATGAAGCACGTTATGAAAATTTTGAGCAAGCAAAGATAATTTATGAGCATTTAAAACTTACTTACCAGAAATATGGCTATCAATTAATTGAAGTTCCTACAGGGACAGTAGAAAAGCGAGTAGATTTTATTTGTAATCAACTTAAAGTAATTGGATAAGTTTGTTAAAGTTATTACTTTAGCCTTATTTAAATAATTAACTTTTGCAAAAAACATTAGAAATTCTTCAAAAATATTGGGGATATGATAGTTTTAGACCTGTTCAAGATGAGGTTGTTCAGTCAGTTCTAGAGGGTCATGATACGTTTGCACTTCTTCCAACAGGAGGAGGCAAGTCATTGTGTTTTCAGGTTCCAGCAATGATTAGTGGAGGGCTGTGTTTAGTTGTGTCTCCTTTGGTAGCCTTGATGAAAGACCAGGTGGGGCAACTTCAGAAGAGAGGTATTAAGGCAATAGCTTTAACAGGAGGAACTCATGCAGATGAGCTTATACAGCTGTTGGATAACTGTCAGTTTGGTAATTATCATTTTTTATATTTATCTCCAGAGAGATTAGAACAAGATTGGGTATTAGAACGAATTAAAAGTTTACCAATTCATCTAATAGCAGTAGATGAAGCACATTGTGTTTCTCAATGGGGATACGATTTTAGACCTTCGTATTTAAAAATCAATACATTAAAAAAAGCTTTTCCTAAAGTTCCTTTTATTGCGCTTACAGCATCTGCAACTCCCGAAGTTCAACAAGATATATTGCTGAATTTAGGATTGATTAATCCTAAGATTTTTAAAAAATCGTTTTCACGAGATAATTTGAGCTACCATGTTATAAAATCAGAAGATAAACTTTATAAAATCAAGCAAATTTTACTCAAAAACCCAGAACCTTCTATCATATATGTTAGGAATAGGAAATTATGTTTAGATTATGCAAATCAATTAAATTCTCTTGGGTTTAGTGCAACTTATTACCATGGCGGTTTATTGCCTAAGGATAAGGAAAAAAATATGGAATCATGGATGAATGAAAGTCGTTTGATTATGGTTGCAACAAATGCTTTTGGGATGGGTATTGATAAACCCAATGTAAAGACCGTAATACATGTAAACCTTCCTGAAAACCTAGAAAGTTATTATCAAGAAGCAGGCAGGGCGGGTAGAGCAGGCCAAAAGGCTTTTGCTATTATGATTGCGTCTTATAATGATATTATTCATGCTCAAGAACAGTTTGTTACTGTTTTGCCAGACGTAGTTTTTTTGAAAGAAATTTATAAGAAATTGTGTAATTATTTTCAAATTCCCTACGGAGAAGGGATTAATGAAGAATTTACTTTTAGTTTAAATCGTTTTTGTACACATTATAATTTTCCTATTTTAAAAACCTTTAATGCGTTACAATTTTTGGATAGACAAGGAATTATCTCGCTTTCAAATGAACAGTCCGAAAAAGTACAACTTCAGTTTATAGTAGAATCAAAAGAAGTAATACGTTATATAAGTTTTCATCCTGATGAAGAAGCTATTATAACAACTATTTTAAGAAATTATCCAGGGATTTTTGAAATTCAAACCAATATCAATACTTCTTTTGTGGCAAAACAGGCGTTTTGTAAAGAAGAAAAGGTTTTCAACTTATTGCAAAAACTGAAAGAACAAAATATGGTTCATTTATTAATTATTCAAAATGAATCTAAAATAACTTTTTTAGAAGTAAGAGAAGATGATCGTACGATAAATAGAATAGCAAAATATTTAGAAAAACAAAATCTAATAAAGAAAAGTCAATTAGCAGCAGTTGTAGCTTATGTAAACGACCAAAACCAATGCAAAAGTAAATTGATACTTACTTATTTCGGGGAAATTGGAGTTGCAGACTGCGGAAGTTGTTCCTATTGCTTAAAAAAAAACAAGAAAATCTATAACAAAGAACATCTGACAGAAGAATTACTTAAAATATTAAAAACAGAGAAATTAAGTTCTCGAGAAATCTTAGAAAAAATAAATATAGAAGAGAAAATCCTTTTTGAAATCTTAAAGGAAATGTTAGAGTACAATATGATCGAGTTAGATCATAAAAATCAATTTATTCTTAAATAATGAAATCATTGCGAATTGTTTTTATGGGAACGCCAGAATTTGCTGTAGGAATTTTGGATGCCATAGTCAAAGAAAATAAATACGAAGTAGTAGGAGTTATTACAGCTCCAGATAAACCCGCAGGAAGAGGGCAAAAAATTAAATATTCAGCTGTTAAAGAATACGCTCTAGAAAAAGAATTACGTTTATTGCAGCCAACAAATCTCAAAGACGAGAGTTTCTTACAAGAGTTAAAATCCTTAGAGGCTAATTTACAAGTTGTCGTCGCTTTTCGCATGTTGCCCGCAGTTGTTTGGAAAATGCCAGAATTAGGAACCTTTAACCTTCATGCTTCGTTGCTGCCCGAATACCGTGGTGCCGCACCTATTAATTGGGCGATTATTAATGGAGAGACTAAAACAGGTGTGACTACCTTTTTTATAGATGATAAGATTGATACAGGAGCTATGATTTTGAGTAAAGAAATGCCTATTTTGCCAGATGAAAATGCTGGACAATTGCATGATCGTTTAATGAGTTTAGGTTGTGAAGCAGTTGTGGAAACCTTAGAGAAAATAGCAAATGCTAATGTGGTTACTGTTTTACAAAAAGATTCACCAGAAATAAAAACAGCGTATAAATTAGATCGAGAGAACTGTAAAGTTAATTTTAATAAAGGTTTAGATGCGGTTTATAATCAAATTCGTGGTTTAGCGCCTTATCCTGCCGCCTATTGTACTTTTGTAGATCAAGAGGAGCAATGGAGTGTTAAATTGTATGAGGTAGAAAAAGAAATAATGACACATGAATTAGCAATAGGAAAAGTAGAACATACCAAAAAAGAAATTCGAGTGGCTTTAGAAGGAGGTTTTTTAAAAATTAAGTCTTTACAATTTCCAGGTAAGAAAAGAATGAATGCTCAAGAATTACTAAATGGAATGCGTTTTACAGAATATTTAAAAGTAGAATAACTTACATTAAAATCAGTATTTTCTCTCAAAAAATATTTTTTACGTAGTTTTAAAACGGTTTTTGTCGCAAAAATAAATAAAAAAGAGTTAAAAATGTTGTGCGGTAACGAAATCCTACTAAATTTGTGGGGCTTAGAATTAATATTAACCTATCAATTAATAACTAATTATTATGAACAAATCAGATTTAATCGATGCTATGGCTGCTGATGCAGGAATTACTAAAGCTGCTGCAAAGGCTGCATTAGAGTCATTTTTAAGTAATGTTGAAGGAACTTTAAGTAAAGGTGGTAAAGTTGCTTTAGTAGGATTCGGATCATGGTCAGTATCTACAAGAGCGGCTAGAGAAGGAAGAAATCCCCAAACAGGGAACACTATTAAAATTGAAGCTAAAAACGTAGTAAAATTTAAAGCAGGTGCAGAATTAGAAGGAGCTGTTAATAAATAATAGTTTTATAATATTATATAAAAAGCCACGACTTTACGTGGCTTTTTTATTTTTTTATAATTATTTTTTGTTTATAATTATTTTATTTGTTAAATTTAGTTACAAAAGAATAGATATGGTAGTAATTAAACCACAAAAAGGACATTTGTTAATAGCCGAACCCTCTATTATAGGAGACTTATCTTTTAACAGATCGGTGGTTTTGTTAGCAGATCATAATGAAGAGGGGTCTATAGGGTTTATTTTGAATAAACCATTGAATTATACTATTAAGGATTTGATTCCAGAAATATCAGCTTCGTTTAAAATATACAATGGAGGACCTGTTGAGCAAGATAATTTGTATTTTATACATAATGTGCCACATTTAATATCAGGAAGTGTGGAAATCGCCTCTGGAATTTATTGGGGTGGTGATTTTCAACAAACGAAAGAATTGATAAATAACGAAAAAATCAATAAAAATAATATACGTTTTTTCTTAGGTTATTCAGGCTGGGATGCAGAGCAATTGCAAAACGAATTAGAGTCTCATTCTTGGATTATTTCTGAAAATGATTTGAGTAACAATATAATAGGGAAATCATCGTCTAATTTTTGGAGAGAAAAAATAATAGAACAAGGAGGAGAGTATTTAGTTTGGTCAAACGCTCCCGAAAACCCTATTTATAATTAAAACAATCTTATCTTTGTGTTTAATTTTAAAACCAATAACTCGGATGTGCTTGTTTGATACTCTTTTTTACGATATCTAGTTATAGGTTGTATTCCCCTAATTACGTTGCTTATGAATAACTCATCCGCTTTTTGTAATTCAAAAGGAGATATAGGTCTTTCTTCTACTTTTAACGTTTCTATGTTTTGAGCGATTAGAAGTAATTGTTTTCTCATGATTCCATTGATACAGCCTTCAGAAAGAGGAGGAGTCGTTAAAATGCCATCTTTAATCATGAAAATATTGCCGTTTAGAGCTTCAATTATGTTTTTTTCATGGTTTAATAACAGGCAATTATCAAGGTTGTTTTCGTTAGCATAAATGCTTCCCGTTGTATTTATCGTTCTGTTAGTACTTTTGATGGTTGATAAAAGTTGTTTTGTAATTACAAAATCCTTGTAAATATCTACCTCGTAAGGAAGGCTCGAGATTGTATATATAGTATTTTCTAAAGGAGTGGCTGTTGAAAAATAATCCACTTCATTGGTTTGAGGAAGATATAATCCACCATTTTTTCTAAAGACATTAAAACGAACGCGAGCAGAACTCTCTATTTTTAAGTTTCTTGCCGCTTCTAATATTTGATTTTCAAAGTATTCTAAAGTGAAATTTATAGGAATTTCCATTCGTAAAATTCGCATAGAAGCCATCAATCTAAAATAATGATCTTCTGAAAAAAGTACCTTATTGTCTAGTACTTTTAAAGTTTCAAAAACAGCATCTCCGTATAAAAAAGCCCTATTATCCTGTAATGTTAAAAATCTGTCCATAAAAAATCCCGATAAATCGGGACAAAGATAAGTTTTATTCTTTTTTAAATAGATCCTAAAACGTGTTTTAGATCAGAAATTTGATTTTCCCAAAGCATCTTGGCTTCTGATAGATCATCTTCCTCGGCAAAATCAACTACCATTAGAGAAACATCTTTTGTAATATCATCTTCTAGTATTCTAAGTTCAAAATAATACTCTGTGTCTTTGTTTTCTTCGTCAACCCATTTGAACTTTATTTTTTCACCTGTTTTTTTAGAGAAAATACGTGCTTTTTCCTCTGAATCATCCCATTTAAAAGTAAAGAAATCGCCTCTTGAATTAACATTGTTAGCAAACCATTCTTGTAATCCAGATGGCGTAGAAATATACTGATATAATAACTGAGGAGAGGAATGTATAGGGAACTCTAATTCGTATCGTATTTTATTGTTCATAATGATTTTTTTTTGGAAATATAGATAATATGAGTTAGTAAAACAAGTAAAATGTTTTTTTTATTTATCTTTTTATCTTGGAATGTTGATTGCGTATTTGTTTGTTGTTTATGAAATAGAGGATATTTCTAATTGGAGTTCTAATAAGATTACTTTTAAAAGAAAAAAAATTTTTAAATCGTTGTTTTTTAGTGTTTTATATTTTTTGTTTGAAAAAAAGTAAAAAAAAATAAGAAAAAAGTTTGCGTAACTTGAATTTAGTTGTAAATTTGCACTCGCATTCGGGAAGGATGTTACCAACAGAAAAAAATGGCGAGGTAGCTCAGTTGGTTAGAGCGCAGGATTCATAACCCTGAGGTCACGGGTTCAACTCCCGTCTTCGCTACTCAATCCCCAAAAACTCTAATATATAAAGAGTTTTGGGGATTTTTACTTAAAATCTGTGTCAAATCTATGGCAAGAAGCGGATAAAGGATCAAGTCAAAGTCTGTAGACTTGATTGATTTCATTGTACAATTAGTTAATCTAAAAAGAAAACTTGTATTTCGGACTCCTCTAAATTTTACTTTTAAATTTTTTCTTTTCATTAAAGATTCTTTGTGATGTTTTATTGCTTTTTAGGAGATAGCAAATTTTATTTCTGTTGAAAAAATGAACATTGTTTTATGATGATTTATTACAGTTTGTTTATTGTATTAAAAGATTCATAGATGCAGAGTGATATTAAAAAGTTTTATAAAACGAATTTTTTATGTTAATAACATAAAGTGTGTTTTTTATTTTTTATTTGGTTGTTAAAAAAAATAAGATAGTATTGTTTTAAGAGTAAGCTGGTATAATTTTTAAGTTGATTAGTCGTTAATTAAAGTTGTATTATCTAAAAAAAAATAGTATTTTTTTATCTTATTAAGTTTAATGTAAAGTTGTACTTATCTGTTTTGCACGGAATAAAAGTATATTTGTCGATGTTTTTGTTTAATATTATTTTTAAAAGTAGAATCCAAAATGCAATTAGGGCTGTCAGATCATTTTTTTTTAAACAAAATAATTTCCAATCAATCGTTGCTGTTTTTTCAGTTTTCTATAAATCTGGATGGTTGTTTAACAGTAGATTATTTGCAAGGACCTTATTATGATTTTTTTGAATCAGATATCGAAATGTTTAAGAGTGAGCCTTTGCTTATTTTTAGGAAAGTAGTATTGCCGATAGATAAATCTAAGGTTTTAAATTCTATAGAAAAAAGTAGAAAAAACTTAGAGAATTTAGAGCTAGACTTTAGGGTTGTATTATCTAAAGGCCTTAAGTGGTATAAAATGGCTGTTACTGTTGAAAAAGAAAAAGATAAAGTTTCTTTTTTTGGAGTAATGACGGATATTACGGGGCAAAAAAAGATAGAAGAAGAGAATAAAATTATTGAATTAAGAAGTCAATTTGCTAATCAAGCCTCAGAAATAGGAGTGTGGGATTGGAATTTGGTTACGAATGAAGTTTATTATTCGGCTCAATCGCTTAAGATTCTAGAGATACATGAAGGAGATTTGGGGGTGATTTCAAATCCTGAAAAGTGGGATAAGTTAGTTCATCCAGACGATAAAGAAATTTATTTTAATAATATAAAAGATCATTTCGAAGGTAAAATACCTCATTATGAAACCTATCATCGTGTTTTGTGTAATGGAGTTTATAAATGGATTTTGGATAGAGGAAAGGTTATAGAACGAGACGATTCTGGGAAGCCTTTGAGGATTATTGGAACGCATACAGATGTTACCGCTCAAAAAGAAAAAGAACAAAAGCTTCGAGAAACTTTTGATGTCGTAAATAATCAAAAAGGGAAATTAATGAATTTTGCGCATATTGTTTCGCATAATTTAAAGAGTCATACCGAAAACTTTTATATGTTACTATCCTTTTATAAAAATGGATATGTTTCTACAGAAGAGGTTATTGAAAGCTTGCAAATCGTGTATAACGAATTAAAAGAAACTATAGATAATTTAGTAGACTTAGTGGGGGTTCAGGCAGAAGTTATTAATGAAAAACAAAAAAACAACCTAAAGAATTATATAGAAAAAACTTTATCTGTTTTAAAAGAAATGATTCAAGCTAAGGATATTGTTGTGAATCTGGAAGTTGATGAAAAAATTGAAGTTTCTTTTATTCCTGCTTATCTTGAAAGTGTAATTCTTAATTTGACGACTAATGCAGTTAAATATTCAGATCCTGCTAAAAAAGATAATTTTATTTCGTATTATTTAAAATCAGAATTAGATGATAATGCAGAATATGATGTTTTATGTGTTGAAGATAATGGGATAGGAATTGATCTAGAAAAATATCAAGAGGCTGTTTTTGGACCTTATAAGACGTTTCATAAGAAGCGAGAATCTACAGGAATTGGTTTGTATATAGCTAAAAATCAAGTAGAGGCTATGGGGGGGAAAATTAGTGTAATTAGTAAATTGGGTGTAGGTTCTGTTTTTAAAGTTTATTTTAAGAGGTAATTTTGTTTAGATTTTGAGTTTTTTCGAAGAAAAAGGATTATGGTATAATTGGTAAAAAATCATCTATAAAAAAAATCACGCTAAAAGCGTGATTTTTTTTATAGATGATTTTTTACTTAGCTATATTAACAGCTCTGGTTTCGCGAATTACTGTGATTTTGACTTGACCAGGATATGTCATTTCAGTTTGAATTTTATGTGAGATCTCAAATGATAGTTTGGCTGCCATTTCATCAGTTACTTTTTCGCTTTCAACAATTACTCGTAATTCTCTTCCTGCTTGAATTGCGTATGCGCTTTTTACTCCGCCAAAACCGTAAGCAATGTCTTCTAAGTCTTTAAGGCGTTGTATGTAAGAGTCTAAAACTTGGCGTCTGGCTCCAGGTCTGGCTCCAGAAATAGCGTCGCACACCTGAATAATAGGAGCAATTAATGATTTCATTTCTATTTCGTCATGGTGAGCTCCAATGGCATTGCATACATCTTCTTTTTCACCATATTTTTCAGCCCATTGCATACCTAATAAAGCATGTGGTAAGTCGCTTTCTGTTTCAGGAACTTTTCCTATATCGTGTAAAAGACCAGCTCTTTTGGCCAATTTTACATTTAATCCCAATTCAGCGGCCATAATACCACAAAGTTTAGCAACTTCTCTTGAGTGTTGTAATAGGTTTTGACCGTATGAAGAACGGTATTTCATACGTCCGACTATTTTAATTAGTTCAGGGTGTAAGCCGTGAACACCTAGTTCGATTACGGTGCGTTTTCCTACTTCAATAATTTCTTCTTCTATTTGTTTGGTAGTTTTAGCAACTACTTCTTCTATTCTAGCTGGGTGTATACGTCCGTCTGTAACCAATTTATGGAGAGATAAACGAGCAATTTCCCTTCTTACAGGGTCAAAGCATGATAAGATGATGGCTTCGGGGGTGTCATCAACGATTATTTCAACTCCTGTAGCGGCTTCTATAGCGCGTATGTTACGACCTTCGCGACCAATAATTCTCCCTTTTACGTCGTCTGATTCAATATTGAATACAGATACGCAGTTTTCAACGGCTTCTTCTGTTCCTACGCGTTGAATGGTATTAATGATGATCTTTTTCGCTTCTTGTTGAGCGGTCATTTTAGCTTCTTCTATAGTCTCTTGAATATGAGCCATAGCATTTGTTTTAGCTTCTGCTTTTAAGCTTTCCATTAATTGGTTTTTAGCTTCTTCCGCAGATAGCCCCGAAATGGTTTCTAGCTGTTCTACTTGCGCTCGGTGCATTTTTTCGATTTCAGAAGTTTTCTTTTCTAAGTTTTCAGCTTTTGAATCGTATTCTTTTATTTTGTGTTCAATTTCTTCATTTAATTTTTTTGTTTTTGCAAGTTCATTAGAAACTTGAGATTCTTTGTCGCGGGTTCTTTTTTCTACTTCAGCAACTTTTCGGTCACGAGTTAAAATAACCTGTTCGTGTTCGGCCTTTAACTCGATGAATTTTTCCTTGGCTTGTAATATCTTATCTTTTTTGATGTTTTCAGCCTCCGTGTTAGCGTCTTTCAAGATAGAAGTAGCTTCTTTTTTTGCATTTTTAATCAAGGTAGATACATTGGTTTTTTCTAAGTATTTCGCAATACTAAAACCTGTTGCAACTCCAAGGATTCCAATAATAATTACTATTAAAATGTCCATAGTTTATGTTAAGTGTTATGTATAAAAAAACCTACATTAGAAAAATTGCATAAACTCTAAATATGCAAGTTTTGGGTTAACTCAATGTTCAAGCTTCCTACTAAAAGGCCTGCTATAGTATTGATGATTTGCCCTTTTTAAACGTTAGTGTTGAGTTTATCAAATGGGTACTAATGTAGGTAGTGTTTTTAAATCTAATTTTTTAAGAACGTATTTTTGTTTAGAGATATTGATCTAATAAATTGTTTAATCTTTTTAATTTTTCTGTCACTTGTTCATTTGAGTCATTTATTTCCTCATTTTTTTGTTCTACTTGAGTGGCAAATTGTAAGGCACACATTGCAAGTAAATCTTGCTTGTCTTTTACTGCATAATTTTGTTCAAACTGCCTTAGCATATAGTCAATTCTTTGAGAAGCCTTTAATAAGCTTTCTTTTTGAGTAGGATCTATCGTTAAAGGATAAAGCCTTTCTGCTATTGATATGTCTATTTTTAGTTTTTCACTCATTATGCTTTCTAATCCGAAAGTTGTGCTATACAATAATCAATTTCTTTGATTAATGAATTTATTTTGAGTTTCGTATCTCTTTTGAATTCGTCACTACCTAAAAGTGCGTTTGTCATTTTTACTGCGTCAAGTTCAGCCTTCATCTTTTTCAAGTCCTGACTTTGCTTTAGAATAATAGATTCTGAATACCTAAGTTTTAATCTTAGTTCTTGATTATCAAGTTTTAGGTTTTCCATTTTCTGGAAAAGTTCCTGAATCTTAACTTCAAGCGAATTAATTATTCCTTCTAGTCTGCCCATCGTAATAAAAATACATCACATCACTCTACAAATTTAAATTTTAAAATGTATTTTAACAATAAGATTGAAGAAAAAAAATGATAATTGTCAATTTTTTATTGTTAATCGTTTTAAAATGAAACTTTTAAAAATAAAAAAAGAGGCGTGAAATATTGTAAAAAGGAATCGTTATCTTAGCACAAAGATAAAAAGCCTTTAAGTTTACAGATGTAATTTTTGTGATATGATTAAAAAGTTTTGGTTTATTTTTTTGATAGTTCCTTTTATAGGGATTTGTCAGGATAGATATCCTAGAGATTATTTTGGTTCTCCTTTAGATATTGGTTTAAATATTGCGGGTTCTTTTGGAGAGCTTAGACCTAATCATTTTCATTCGGGAATAGATTTTAGAACACGACAAAAAGAAGGGTTTCCTGTATATGCAACAGCAGATGGCTTTGTTTCTCGGTTAAACGTTTCTACTTATGGATATGGTAAGTGTTTGTATATTGATCATCCTAATGGTTATACTACGGTCTATGCTCACTTGCAACGTTTTTCAGAAACAATTGATAGGTATGTTCGAGAAAAACAGTATGCTGATAAAACTTTTGTTTTAGAATTACGTCCAAAAGCGGATCTTTTGTCTGTAAAAAAGGGAGATTTGATAGGCTATACGGGGAATACCGGTGGGTCTAGTGGGCCGCATTTGCATTTTGAAATAAGAGACACAAAAACCGAGTTAGCTATGAACCCCTTTTTGTTTGGCTATGATGCTTTTATAAAAGATACAAAAGCCCCTTCTATAGACGGATTATATGCGTATGCTTTATCTAAAAACGCTGTAGTCAACAGTTCTTCACAATCTATAATGATTCCTCTAACATTACAAGTAGATGGAACCTATCTTGCCGCCCCTGTAAAAGCTAAAGATACAATAGGATTTGCAATAAATACTCATGATGTATCTGATTATAATTTTGGTAAAAATGGAATTTATAAATTGGATACATTTTTAAATGGAACACCTTATTTTGGATATCAATTTGATAGTTTTTCTTTTGATGAATCAAAACATATAAACTGTTTTATAGATTACTCAAGATATAAAAAAACGCATCAACGTTTTCAGAAACTCTTTATAGGTTACATATTTCCAGAAAGTATTATAAAATATAAAAAGAATAACGGACTATTAGCTGTAGAACCTAATTATAATTTAAACTACAAAATAGAAATTTATGATTTCCACGGCAATAAGAACACGATAATCATTCCAATTGAGTTTTCTAATGAAAATAGCTCAGTGATAAATAATAATCTTAAAACACCGTATTTTTTAAAATCACAAATAGAACAATTGTACTCAAAAGAGGGAATCTCGGTGTTTATTCCAGAACAAACTTTTTACGAAGATTTTTACATCAGATTTGATGTAAAGAACCAAGAATTATATTTACATGACGAGTCCGTGGCCATTAGTAAGTCTATGACTATTACGTTTGATGTGGCTCATTTACCTAAAGAAGCACGTGAAAAAATGTTTATTGCCAATTTAGATGGCGGTAGAATAGAGTATAATACCACTGTGAAAAAAGAAGATCAGTTTATAATTAAAGTAAAAAAATTAGGAAAATTTTTCATTGCTAAAGACACCGTAGCACCTAAAATTTATGCCCCTAATTTTAAAATAGGAGAAGATTTAACCTCAAAAGATTCGTTGAAAATTTTTATTTCCGATAACTTATCGGGAATTAAATCATATAATGCGTATCTAAATAATCAATGGATACTAATGGAGTACGAACCTAAGTTAAATAGATTGATCCATTATTTTTCTGATTCTAAATTTATAGATGGTAAAAATGATTTTAAGCTAGAAGTAATGGATAATTTAGGAAATACAACTACATTTGAATCCAATTTCTATAAAACAAAAGCATAAATTTTGAAAACTAAATTTTCTTTTTTATTACTTCTATTTTCATTTAGCTTGTTAGGACAAATGGCTAGAGTCAAAGGAATAGTGTTAGATGAAGATAATAATCCTGTAGAAGGAGTTAATGTATCATTTCAACAAAAAAATAGCAAAACGAATGAAAATGGGTTTTATCAACTAGCCATCCCTTCAAAAGTAAAATCCAACCTAAAGTTTACGCATTTATCTTTAAAAACGGCTGTTATTTCGTTAGAACTAAATCCTAATGAAGATTATGAATTTAATGTTGTGCTAAAAAGTACGATGGAACAACTTGGGGAAATTGTTATATCTAATAGTAACAAAAAAAGAGTCGAAGGAATTACGACATTATCACCTAAAGCCATTCGATTAATACCAGGAGCTAATTCAGGGGTGGAAAATATTTTAAAATCGTTACCAGGAGTTAACTCTAACAATGAATTAAGTACACAATATGCTGTAAGAGGAGGCAATTATGATGAAAATTTAGTATACGTAAATGAAATAGAAGTATATCGGCCTTTTTTAATTCGATCGGGTCAACAAGAAGGTTTAAGCTTTACCAATACAGATCTGATTCAACACGTTGATTTTTCATCAGGAGGATTTCAGGCTAAATATGGGGATAAATTGTCGTCTGTACTAGATATAACGTATAGAAAACCAACTAAATTTGGTGCCTCTCTTGAAGCCTCGTTTTTAGGAGGAAGTGTTTCTATGGATAATGTATCGAAAGATCAAAAATGGAATGCTGTTACAGGAATTCGTTATCGAGATAATAGTTTATTAGTAAAGAGTCAAGAAACTCAAACAAATTTCAAACCGCGATTTGCAGATTTACAAACATATATAACATTTACTCCTAATCTTAAATGGCAATTGGGTTTTTTAGGAAATGTATCACAAAATAAGTATGATTACAGACCTTTTTCTAGGCAAACTAATTTTGGATCACTACAAGAACCTCTGGCTTTATTAGTACAGTATGAGGGCGTTGAAAAAGACGCTTACACAACTACTTTTGGAGCTATAAAAGCACATTACAAGATAAATGATAATTCTAATTTAAAGTGGATTAATTCAATTTATCATACGATTGAACAAGAGTATTATGATATAATGGCAGAATATAAACTAGGGGAGATAAACTCTAATTTAGGGGATTCTAGTTTTGGTAATGTCGAATATGCTAGAGGAATAGGTTCTCAGTTTACACATGCTCGTAATGATTTAGATGCTTTAATTGTAAATACTGAACTAAAAGGGAATCATAAGATAAAAGAGAATCAAATAGACTGGGGATTTAAATACACGCATGAAAGTATACGAGATAGAATCAGAGAATGGGAAGTAATTGATTCTGCGGGTTTCTTATTAAACCCTCCTAAAATTTTCCCTAAAAAGGTTCAACCCTATACTCCCTATATAGGACCTTTAGTACCTTATACTAGTATTAGGGCTGTTAATTATACTAATATTAATCGTTTTTCTGCGTATTTTCAGTGGAATAAACGTTTAAAGTGGAGAGAATATGAATTGTTTATAAACGCAGGAGTAAGAACTCAAAGCTGGAAAGTTATAGATATACTTAAAAAAGGCAATAGCCAAATTACGTTTAGTCCAAGAGTACAATTTGCTATAAAACCGAACTGGCGAACAGATATGCTTTTTAGAATTTCAGGAGGTTGGTATCATCAACCGCCTTTTTATAGGGAGTTAAGAGATTCCTTAGGGGAAGTTAAACCTAATATCAAGGCGCAAGAATCTACTCATATAGTTTTAGGACACGATTTTAGTTTTAAAATGTGGAAGCGCCCATTTAAGTTGGTTACTGAATTGTACTATAAAGATATGAACAATGTAAATCCTTATACGATAGATAATGTAAGGATTCGTTATAAAGCTATTAATAATGCCGAAGCTTATGCTAAAGGAATAGATGTTAGAATGAATGGTGAATTTATTCCAGGGACTGAATCATGGTTAAGTTTTGGATATATGGATACACAAGAGTCAATTGAAGGAAAAGGATACATACCTCGACCTACCGATCAAAGATTAAAGTTCGGAGCTTTGTTTCAGGATTATGTTCCTAACATACCCGCTCTAAAAATGTATCTTAATTTAGTGTATAATACAGGTCTGCCAGGAGGATCACCTTCTTATGCAAATCCCTATGAATATCAATCAAGATTAAGAGATTATCGTAGAGCAGATATTGGTTTTTCATACGTCTTTACAGATAGAGCTAGAGCCAAAGAAAAAGATAATTGGTTAAGACACTTTAAAGAACTGGCTCTTGGAATGGAAATTTTTAATATGTTTGATAATCAGAACTCAATTACAAATACATGGGTGAGAGATGTCTATACTAAAAACCAATATGGAGTACCTAATTACTTAACAACTCGTGTATTTAGTATAAAATTAAATGTTAAGATATAAACTAAAAAATAGGTATATTTGGATCAAATAGAACTGCGATGAAAAAGAATATTTTATATTTTCTGCCTTTAATTATTTCATTAGGAAGTTGTAAAGAAGAACAAAAACCAAAAGTAAAATATGATAGACCTGTAAAACAGGTTGAAATAAAGAAAGATACAACTCGTTTATTAGTTGCAGATTTACCCATACAGTTTTCTAGTTCCAATGTTTTGATTTATCCAATGGGGGAACTCAGGGTAAGTGATCTGAAAAAAGGAAATTATGATGGGGACAAGATGGATATGAATGGGTTTAATGTGTCAAATGTTTTAGACGAAGAACTTACAGGATATTTGCAAAACGTTAAGTTTCAGGAAATAGGAAAAGATTCTTTACATATATTAACGGATAAATCTGTTTTAATTGAACGAATGACTTATCTTAAGTCCAGAAAGATTTTAGTATATGTCATGGCCGATAGTGATACGAATCAAGATGGTAAAGTAGATTCTTATGATGTGAAATCTTTGTATTTGAGCACTGATTTAGGGAATCAATTTACTAAGGTTTCAATTGATATGCAGGAATTGATCGATTGGAATTATGTAGAAGCAGTAAACAAAATCTTTTTTAGAACAATAGAAGATCGTAATAAAAATGGTGCTTTTGACAAAATGGATGGCTTGCATTATTTTTATGTTGATGTTAAAAAAGATTGGGTAGCCCAAGAGTTTAAAATATGATAAGATTTTCTTAATAAATGAGACTGTCCAAAAAGTCCGCAATCTTGACATTTCGACCAAAGGGAGAAATAACATAATGTTGATTTATTACTTCTTGGACAGCCTTATTATTTTACTCCAAACTTTGCATCATTACGAGCTTTGCGTACATACCCTCTTTTGCAAGTAATTCACTGTGCGTACCTTGTTCAACGATTTCTCCTTTTTGCATTACAATAATATTGTCTGCTTTTTGGATGGTTGAAAGGCGGTGTGCAATTACAATAGAAGTTCTGTTTTGCATCATATTTTCAAGAGCTACTTGTACCAGTTTTTCGCTTTCAGTATCAAGCGCAGAAGTAGCTTCATCAAGAATCATAATAGGAGGGTTTTTTAAGACTGCTCTTGCAATTGATAAGCGTTGTTTTTGGCCACCAGATAATTTTCCACCAGCATCGCCAATATTGGTCTCAATTCCGTTAGGTAAGTCTTTGACAAATTCATAAGCATTCGCAATTTTTAAGGCATTAATGATTTCTTCATCAGTAGCAGTAGGTTTGCCTATTAATAAATTGTTTTTTATGGAATCATTAAATAAAATCGAGTCTTGTGTAACAATTCCCATTAAGGATCTTAAAGATTGCATTGAAATATCCTTAATGTCGGTTCCGTCTATACTTATTGTTCCTTCATTTACATCGTAAAAACGAGTAAGCAAATTGGCAATTGTACTTTTTCCCGATCCTGATTGCCCTACTAGAGCAATGGTTTTACCTTTAGGAACTTCAATTGTAAAATTCTTTAAAACCTTTTCATCCTTATAACTAAAATTGATATTTTCAATTTTTATCGAATTTTTAAATTCTTTTTGATCTAGAGCATTAGGTTGATCTACTATGTGGCTTTCTTGTTCTAGTAAACTAAAAACTCTTTCAGCAGCAGCTAAACCACTTTTTACTTGATACGAAGCTTTTGAAATAGATTTGGCAGGTTGTAAAATAGTGTAAGCCAATGCTATATAACCAATGAAAGCTGTTCCTGCAAGACTTTTTTCAATTAAAACTAAATGACCTCCATACCATAAAAGAGTAGCAATGGTTACAATGCCAAAAAACTCACTCATAGGAGAGGAGAGGTTGTTCTTATTCGCTATGCTATTAGATAATTTTAATACACGATTGACAGAGTCATTAAATTTTTGGATAAAAATAGCTTCAGCATTAAATCCTTTCACAACCTTTAATCCTGATAAAGTTTCATCTAAAATAGAAATGAAAATGCCTTGCTCTTGTTGGGCTCTTTGCGATTTAGCTTTTAATGTTTTGCCAATTCTTGAAATGATAAAACCTGAAATAGGAATAAATATAAAAACAAATAAAGTTAGTTTTATACTAATGAATAACATGGCAATAATTGAAAAAAGTATTGTCATTGGTTCGCGAACAATAAGTTCTAAAATTTGAAAAAACGAATTTTGAACCTCACCCACATCGCCTAACATACGAGCCATTACGTCTCCTTTTCGAGTATCTGAATAATAAGATACAGGTAAGTTAATGATCTTGTGATAAAGTTTAATTCGGAGATCTCTAAGTACACCATTTCGTAATACCGTAACTTGTCTTGAGCCTAAATAGTTAAATAAGTTTTTTAATAAAGCTGTAATGATTACAATACTTATAACTACTAATAATGCGTTTTGCTTGCCGTATTCATCTGAAATTTCAGTCAGTTTATAATTAAAAGAATCAGATAAAAATTCTTTTAAGTTAGATATACCTGTATAAATGGGTTTTTTGCTAATTCTTGCGTTTTGTTTAAAAAGAACCTCAAGTGTAGGCATAATAGATACCATCAAGAGCGTACTGAATAGGGCATACAAGATGTTGAAAAGAACATTCCAAAGAATGTTCTTTTTATAGCTTAATGCGTATGGAATTATTTTTTTTAAATTATGATCCATTAGTTCAATTGCATATCGTTAATGATATTTTTTATTTTAGTGTTCAACTGTTTTTCTGCTTCTGGAACATCAGCTGTTGAATCAATAGTACAGTTTACACTGAAATAAAATTTAATTTTGGGTTCTGTTCCACTCGGACGTGCGCATATTTTACTACCATCTTCTAAGTAATAAATTAAAACATTTGATTTAGGAACATGAATATCAAATTCTTCACCATTCATAAAATCCTTACCTTTAGAAGTTAGGTAATCTTCTACACAAACTACCCGTTCATTATTGATTTCGTTCATTGGGTTTTCACGAAGATTTTTCATCATGGCTTCTATTTCAGCGGCTCCATCTATTCCTTTTTTTGTAATAGAAATAAGGTGTTCTTTATAAAAGCCAAAGTCTACATACAGTTCTTCTAATCTTTGATACAATGTTTTACCCGCTTCTTTTGCCTGTGCAGCAATCTCACAAATTAATAGAATTGCACCTACTGCATCTTTATCACGTACAGCATCGCCCACCATAAAACCAAAACTTTCTTCACCACCACCAATGAATTTTTGGTTCGGAAAATCTTTAATAAATTTAGCAATCCATTTAAATCCTGTTAGTCCTACTTTACATTCTACTCCATAAGCCTCTGCTAAATCAAGCATCATAGGAGTAGAAACAATAGTAGATCCAATAAATTCCGTACCTGTTAGTTTATTAGCTTTCTTCCACTGTTCTAACAAGAATGCAGTCATGAGTACCATAGTCTGATTTCCGTTTAAAAGAATCATTTCGTTTTGATTGTTTCGCACGGCAACTCCTAGACGGTCAGAGTCAGGATCGGTTCCAATAACAATATCGGCATTTATTTTATTAGCTAATTCTACGGCCAGAGTCAAAGCTTCTGGTTCTTCTGGATTCGGTGATTTTACAGTAGGAAAATTACCATCTGGGACAGCTTGTTCTTCTACGATATTTAGATCAGTATATCCAGCAGCGTTTAAAACGTTAGGGATTGCCTTTATAGAGGTACCGTGTAATGAAGTATAAACAATTTTTAAATCTTTTTTAGCTTCCGTTGTTGTGTTAAAACAGGCATTTTCAAGTGTGCTTTTTAGAAAAGCATCATCTATTTCCTTATCTATATATTCAATAAGGGTTTCGTTTGATTTAAAGTTGATATCAGCATACTCTAGAGCCTCAATAGCTTGAATAATCTCTTTGTCTTGTGGGGGTACAATCTGACCTCCGTCTTGCCAATACACTTTATAACCGTTGTATTCGGGAGGATTGTGTGATGCGGTTAGTACAATGCCCACATGGCAAGCCAAATGTCTAACCGTAAATGATAATTCAGGTGTGGGTCTTAATTCAGAAAATAAAAACACCTTAATTCCATTAGCTGAAAAAACATCGGCAACAACTTTCGCTAATGTGTTACTATTAGTGCGACAGTCATAAGCAATTGCTACTTTTATTTCTTCGTTTGGAAAACATTTTTTTAAATAATTAGACAAACCTTGCGTATTTTTACCCAGAGTATATTTGTTAATTCGATTGGTTCCCACTCCCATGATGCCGCGCATACCACCCGTGCCAAATTCTAAATTTTTATAAAAACTATCTTCTAATTCTTTAGGTGATGAGGTCATCATCTCCTTAATGATTTCTTGGGTTTCGCTATCAAAAATGGGGGTTAACCAAATGTTTGCTTTTTCTAAAATTGCCTGTTCAATGTGCATAATTCTGTTATTTTTAGTCAATTTTTTTGTTATTGTAGACTTAAATTATTTTTTATCTCCTAAACAGATGAGAGAAGCTTGGTTCTATCAAAAAAAATGTTGGCTCAGTTTGAGTTAATTTTTTATTTCAATAGTTAAAAAAAAATGAGTCTGTTTTTATTACGGGTATTATAATCTTGAATTTTATATTGTTTCTTGAATTTTATATCGTTCTTCATTGTTTTTGGTTCGAAGAATTATTTCGCCTAAAAAGCCTGCTAAAAATAATTGAGTACCTATAATCATTGTGGTTAGAGCTATGTAAAACCATGG
Organism: Flavobacterium columnare; assembly: GCF_014844295.1. Lineage (NCBI taxonomy): Bacteria > Pseudomonadati > Bacteroidota > Flavobacteriia > Flavobacteriales > Flavobacteriaceae > Flavobacterium > Flavobacterium columnare. The sequence continues at coordinate 421,538 of NZ_CP054494.1, read as the reverse complement.
GTTATTGGTGATTAAAATTGTTTCCTGATGTGTATAAAGTTTCCAAAGTTTAATAGCACCTATATAACCTGCAGATAAAAAACCAATCACAAACATCACAGTACCCAATAATCCAAATAAATGCATCGGTCTTTTTCCAAATTTGCCTAAAAACCAAATGGTAATGAGGTCTAAAAAGCCATTTACAAAACGATCAATACCAAATTTAGATTCACCGTATTTTCGAGCTTGATGTAGAACTACCTTTTCACCAATTCTTTTAAAGCCTGCATTTTTAGCTAATACAGGGATATAGCGGTGCATTTCCCCAAAAACCTCTATGTTTTTTATTACCGTGTTTTTATACGCCTTTAAACCACAGTTAAAGTCGTTGAGTTGCACGCCTGAAGTTTTTCTAGCAGCTGCATTAAAAAGTTTAGAAGGGAGATTTTTTGTTAAAGTATTATCATAACGTTTCTTCTTCCAGCCTGAAACTAAATCAAAATTTTCTTTAATAATCATTTGATAGAGTTCTGGAATTTCATCAGGACTGTCTTGTAAATCAGCATCCATAGTAATGACTACGTGACCTTCTGCCTTAGCAAAACCAGCATGTAAAGCCTGACTTTTTCCATAATTGCGCAAAAAACGAATTCCTTTTAAGTTTTCGTTTTTTGATGCTAATTGTTGTATCACTTGCCAAGAATCATCGGTACTTCCGTCGTCAATAAACAGGACTTCGTATGAATACTGATTCTGAATCATAACACGTTCAATCCATGAAGATAATTCCGGTAATGATTCTTGTTCGTTTAATAAGGGTATTATAATTGATATATCCACTCTATAGTTGATTTGACGATTTTGTTTTGAAAAATGCAGACAAAATTAAGCCAAAAATTGCACTTATTAAAATTGTAAAAATAGTTCCTTTAAAAAAGTTTCCTATTGAGAACTGATCTTGCGTTTCAAGTTGTTTAATAGATTCTTTAATAACCGATCTTGGTGTTCCAAATTTTTGAAGCATAGTACCGGTTTCTTTAATTATAATTTCCTTTACACTTTCTTTTAAGGAAGGATCTACAATATTAAATAAAATTAGTTCAAAAAGAGATCCCATAAGTATTCCAATGGTAGTAGCAATAAAATAAGTCGTAAAAGTTTCTTTAAAAGTAATCCCTGTTTCAAAATCTTTTTGAGTCTTTCTTAATAATAGAAGGATGACAATAAGATAAAGTCCATACTTAATAAAAGTAATCCATCCCGAAGTAAATAATTCAATATTGATAAGGTAGATGAAAAGCGTAGTCAATATTGAAATGAGTCCTATGACCAATCCATATTGAACCCCGTTTTTTTTGATAATCTCGTTCATAATTTAATGTTCTGATTTTAGTTTAACAAATATAAGTATTTTGATAGTAAGTAGTTTTAAAACTAAAAATGTTACATAATAATTTGTATATTAAAAAAATATATTAAATTTGCAGCCTGAATTAAAAGTATTATACAATAAAAGCTGTTGTAAATCAATACCTTTTAGTGATAAAAGCATCAAGATTGAATGCAGCAAAACATAAACAGATTTATTATGAAAAAAGGAATCCACCCAGAAAATTACAGATTAGTAGCTTTCAAAGATATGTCAAACGATGATGTATTTATTACTAAATCTACAGTTGAAACAAAAGAAACAATTACACATGAAGGTGTAGAATATCCAGTATTCAAAATGGAGATTTCTCGTTCTTCTCACCCTTTTTACACTGGTAAATCTAAATTGGTTGATACAGCAGGACGTATTGATAAATTCAAAACGAAATACGCTAAATTCAATAAATAATATTGGGTTTGATATAGTTAATAGAAGCATCACGAAAGTGGTGCTTTTTTATTTTTAACATTTTTTTGAAATTTATGAAAAATTGCTAATTTAAAAATGGAATTTGCTTATTTTTGAAATATTAAAAGAAGGTGTTCTAAAAGCAAAAAACAATATTTACTTTGTTATTCAGACGGTAGGAGGATTCTTATACTTAATAGTATATGATCTATTCTTTTGGTATATAAAGGGCAATATTGTCAGTTTTTTAGACATCTTTATATAAAATTATAAAAATATATGAACTACATACTTTTTGATGGAAATGTACGCAATGCTTTGCTTCCATTTACTTTTACCCGTCCCGTAGCAGATATTCGAGTAGGGATTTTAACTATTCGTGAAAAATGGGAAAAATTTTTAGGATATACCACCACAACTATTACCGAGGAATACTTGTCAGAAAAATATCCTATGGTAGAAATGGAAGAAAATATCATGATTAACGCTTCTTTTTTACCTAATGATGTATTGGTGGAAATGATCAAGTCTTTAGAAGAAAATCAAGCGGTTTTTTATAAAGAGGAAGTAGTCGCTTTTTATAGTAAAGAAAATCAAGAAGTAGATTTTGATGCATTTGAAATAATAGAATGCACAGTGGATTGTATTACAATCGAACATACATGGGATATTTTTGCTAAAAACGATATAGCGCTTCGTGAAGATTTTGAATTGATTACAGAAGGAAGAACCTCACAACCAATTCCTAAATCGGTGAATGTAATTGCTCCTGAAAATATTTTTATAGAAGAAGGTGCCAAGCTAGAATTTGTAACCTTAAATGCTTCTACAGGGCCAATTTATATCGGTAAAAATTCAGAAATAATGGAAGGATCGGTTATCCGTGGTCCTTTTGCCTTATGTGAAGAAGCACAAGTAAAATTAGCAACCAAAATTTATGGAGCTACTACGGTTGGTCCTCACAGTAGAGTAGGAGGAGAAATTAATAATTCAGTTCTATTTGCTTATTCTAATAAAGGACACGATGGTTTCTTAGGAAATTCAGTATTAGGAGAATGGTGTAATATAGGAGCAGATAGTAATAACTCTAATTTGAAAAATAATTATGAAGAAGTAAAACTCTGGAGTTATGAAACAGAAACTTTCGCCCGTACAGGACTTCAGTTTTGTGGTTTAATGATGGGAGATCATAGTAAATGTGGAATTAATACTATGTTTAATACAGGTACCGTTGTAGGTGTTTCTGCTAATATTTTTGGTGCTGGATTTCCTCGTAATTTTGTACCTAGTTTTTCTTGGGGAGGCGCTTCTGGGTTCACCACTTATCTTACCGAAAAAGCCTTTCAAACTGCTAAAATTGTGATGTCAAGACGTAATATTGAATTTTCAGAACAAGATGTTGAAATTTTAGAACACGTTTTCGAAGAAACTAAAAAATATAGAAAAGAATAACCAAAAAATAAATTAAAATAAGAAACCGCGAGTGTAAATTCGTGGTTTTTTAGCTTTCAAAAAATGTATAGAATAGAAAATGATTTATTAGGCGATTTACAAGTTCCTGTAAATGCCTATTACGGAGTGCAAACACAACGCGCCATCGAAAATTTTAATATTTCAGGAGTACGATTGTATCAATTTCCCGAATTTATAAAAGGACTTGCCTATGTAAAATGGGCTGCAGCCGAAACAAATTTTGACTTAGGGTTACTAGAAGAACCAATAAAAAATGCTATTGTACAGGCCTCCAAAGAAGTGATTGAAGGAAAGTTTGATCGCGAATTTCCAGTAGATATGATTCAAGGAGGAGCAGGAACTTCAACAAACATGAATATTAACGAAGTTTTAGCCAATAGAGCTCTAGAAATCATGGGATATGAAAAAGGGCAGTATCAATTTTGCTCACCTAATGACCATGTAAACTTATCGCAATCTACAAATGATGCGTATCCAACCGCTATAAAAATTGGAGCTATACGCTCTAATATGAATCTAATTTCGCATTTAAAACAATTAATAACATCTTTTAGAAAAAAAGGAGAAGAGTTTAAACATGTTTTAAAAATGGGACGCACCCAGTTACAAGATGCAGTTCCAATGACTTTAGGGCAAGAATTTGAAGCTTTTGCAGCTACTTTAGAAGAAGAAATAGATCGACTAACACAAAACTCAAATCTTTTTTTAGAAATTAATATGGGAGCAACCGCCATTGGTACAGGGCTAAATGCACCCATAGGATATGCTCAGTTATGTGCGGAAAAATTAGCGACAATTACAGGTTTAGCTATAGTATCAGCTCCAAACTTAATTGAAGCAACACCAGATACAGGATCCTACGTAATTTATTCTTCCGCTTTAAAACGTATGGCAATCAAAATGTCAAAAATATGTAACGATCTACGATTGTTGTCATCGGGACCTCGTTGTGGACTAAACGAAATCAATTTGCCTCCCATGCAGCCAGGTTCTTCTATCATGCCCGGGAAAGTAAATCCTGTTATTCCAGAAGTAATGAATCAGGTTTGTTTTCGCGTTATAGGAAATGATTTAACCGTTACTATGGCAGCTGAAGCAGGACAATTACAACTAAACGTAATGGAGCCAGTACTCATTTATGCTATTCTTGAATCCATGCAATTAATGAGTCAAGCCATGGATACCCTAAGAGAAAAATGTATTAATGGTATTACCGCCAATGAAGAACATTGCCGTGAAATGGTATTACATAGTATAGGTATTGTAACCGCTTTAAATCCCTATATAGGTTACAAGAACAGTACTAAAATAGCTAAAGAAGCACTAGAAACAGGCAAAAGTGTATACAATTTGGTCCTAGAACATAATATCCTTTCGAAAGAGCAGCTAGACGATATTTTAAATCCAGAAAATATGTTAGCCCCAAAAAACTTTCATAAATAAAAAAAATACCGATTTTATAAAAAAGAAGTAAATATAAAATTACTGTTTAAAGCGATTTTTTAGTATTTCAGAATGTAAGATCGGTGTTTTTCTTTTAATTAAGAATAGTAATAAATTAGTTGGGAGTGAATAAACTACTATTTTTTTAACCAAAAAATCTAGTTAAATTTGCCTTCTCAATTTTTGACAACGATTTCATTGATTGAGAATAAATTATGGAAAACAAAAAAAAAGTAGCGTTTTATACGCTGGGATGTAAATTAAACTTCTCTGAGACATCCACCATTGCACGAAATTTTCACGAGGAAGGTTTTGATCGCGTAGATTTTGAAGAAATAGCTGATATCTATGTAATTAATACTTGCTCCGTTACAGATAATGCAGATAAACAATTCAAGCAGATTGTAAAAAAAGCAATGAAGCTTAACGAAAAAGCTTTTGTAGCTGCCGTAGGTTGTTACGCACAGTTAAAACCCGAAGAATTGGCTGCTGTAGATGGTGTTGATTTAGTTTTAGGGGCGACTGAAAAATTTAAGATAACAGATTATTTGAATGATCTTTCTAAAAATGATTTAGGCGAAGTACATTCATGTGAAATAGAGGAAGCAGATTTTTATGTAGGAAGTTATTCTATAGGCGATAGAACCCGTGCTTTTTTGAAAGTGCAAGATGGGTGTGATTATAAATGCACTTATTGTACGATTCCCTTAGCCAGAGGAATTTCTCGTAGCGATACCATGAAAAATGTGATGCAAAATGCTCAAGAAATTTCTCAAAAAGGAATTAAAGAAATTGTATTAACAGGCGTGAATATCGGAGATTATGGAAAAGGGGAGTTTGGAAATAAAAAACACGAACACACTTTTTTAGAATTAGTTCAAGCCTTAGATGAACTAGAGGGTATCGAAAGGTTGCGTATATCCTCAATAGAACCCAATTTATTGAAAAATGAAACAATTGATTTCGTTTCACAAAGCAGAACCTTTGTTCCTCATTTCCATATTCCGTTACAGTCAGGTTCTAATACAATATTAAAACGCATGAAACGTCGTTATTTACGCGAGTTATATTCAGATCGTGTCACTAAAATACGAGAAGTAATGCCCCATGCCTGTATTGGTGTAGATGTTATTGTTGGTTTTCCAGGAGAAACAGACGAACTATTCTTAGAAACGTATAATTTTTTACATAATTTAGATATTTCATATCTTCACGTATTTACCTATTCAGAAAGAGATAATACAGAAGCTGCAGGAATGGAAGGCGTAGTTCCTGGAAATGTGCGAGCCAAACGCTCAAAAATGTTACGTGGTTTGTCTGTAAAAAAACGCCGCGTTTTTTATGAAAGTCAAATTGGAACCAATAGAACAGTTCTTTTTGAAGGAGAAAATAAAGAAGGCTATATTCATGGATTTACAGAAAATTATGTAAAAGTAAAAACACCATGGAATCCAGAACTAGTTAATTCATTGCATGAAGTTAAGCTGTCTAAGATAGACGAAGATGGAAGTGTAAGGATAGAATTTGTGAAAGACTAGTGTCTTTTATACTTGATAAAATAAGATGTCTAAAAAGTTATATTTCAATATTTATTTTTTACCTCAAAAGGAGGGAGAATCATATTGTCAGTGCTTTTTGTAATTTTTTGCAGGTTCCTTCATTCGAATCAATAAAAAGTAGATTTGAGCGAAGGAACTCAACAAAATTAAACGATCAGATTAAAATCTTTTTGGGCGACTTCCTTTTATGCTGAATGTTTAAATTCAGCAATGAAATCATGTAAAGGTTTAAGTGAAATTTCAGTTCCCGTTTCGCCATTCTCAACATAATCAAAAGGATTGTCTAAATCTTTAATCAAAAACAACATATACCAAATTAAGAAGGTAATAAGTACAGTAAGAAACATGGCTGCTAAAAAAGGCTCTATTTTAATAATAATTAATCCAATTGAAGTTAAAAACGCCATAGCCTCAACAATAGCATAAGCAGAAATAGCAAAATCAGTGTCACGTATTGTATCCATTCTCATAATGGTTTTGCGCAATTGATTTTGTTCATTTTTCATTTTTATGATATAATTAGCCTGAATTTCTTCTTTTTCAAGATTAACCAGATGATCATTAATAGAGCTAATATAGGCTAAAAGAGAAGAAGTGCTTTCTGTTTTGTAAAGCCATTTTTTAATAAACCTAGGCAGTTCTTTTTGGTATTCTAAAAAGTTTTTAGCCGCTTCTGAATTTTTAGATTTACTGATTGTAAGTGTGTCATCTTGTAAAGTGCGCATAGAACAAACCAATTCTGTTGGCAATTTTTCGCTCTCTTTGTAGTCAGATAACACACCACTAATTAGAAATCCAATTAGAAAAACAGTACCAGCAACTAAACTAGTAAAAAGAGCATTGAGTTCCATTAGTTCAAAATTATAGTAATGACTCAGTAATTTAAAAATTCCAACAATCAAAATAATAGGGAAAATTTTAAAAGCTATTTTCCACTTAAGAGCTAAATTTTTCATTTTATTTTTTTTGCAATTTTAAATAAAAAGTTTTTTTTATGCTACTGTTTTACTGCCAGAATAAATAATTAATTTAGTCAAAAAATAATAAAAATAAAGTAATGTCTAAGTTGCAAGTATATTTTATGCCAGGAATGGCTGCCAGTTCAAAAATATTTGAACGGATTCAATTACCAGAGGATCTTTTTGATATGTGTTTTTTAGAGTGGGAAATGCCTCAACAAAACGAAACTCTTAAAGAGTATGCTCAAAGAATGTCGGAAAAAGTATCGGGCGAAAATATTGTTTTAATAGGGGTTTCCTTTGGAGGTATTCTGGTGCAAGAAATGGCACAATTTATAAATCCTAAAAAGATCATCATTATTTCAAGTGTAAAGAGTAATGAAGAATTACCTAAAAGGATGAAAATTGCAAAAAGAACTAAGTTGTATAAAATATTACCCACAGGGTTAGCTAAAAATATAGAAACCTTAGCTAAATACGTTTTTGGAAAAGGAATTGTAAAACAAAGAGTAGAGTTGTACAAAAAATTTATGACACGTACCGAAAAAGAGTACTTAGATTGGGCTATAGAACAAGTCGTATGTTGGGGAAGAAATGAGCCAGATCCTAAAGTAATTCATATTCAGGGAGATGCAGATGAGGTTTTTCCTGTAAAAAATATAGAAAAATATATAAATGTTAAAGGAGGAACTCATATTATGGTTTTAAATAAATACAAATGGTTAAATGAAAATTTACCTAAATTAATAATGGAATAAAATGAAGTTGAGAAATATTGTTTTTTTTATTTTATGTATTGTTTTTATGCTAGTAAGTTGGAAAGATAATCATCTTTTCCCAATAAAGATTGATTTTTGCGGAGAAGAAGTGCCTCTTGATATACCTGACGTGCGTGAAAGATTAGATCGGGAACTAGTTATCAACGAGTATATGCATGGTTCTACTATACTGATTATCAAAAGAGCGTATCGCTTTTTTCCTATCATTGAACCTATTTTAGCTAAAAACAACGTGCCTGATGATTTTAAATATTTAGCTGTTATAGAAAGTTCTCTGACCAATGCTACATCGCCTTCAGGAGCAAAAGGGTTTTGGCAATTTATGCCTCAAACAGCTAAAGAAAATGGAATGGAAGTTACAGAAGGAGTTGATGAACGCTACCATTTAGAAAAAGCAACACAAGCAGCTTGTGGATATTTACTAAAAGCAAAAGAAAAATTTGGTTCTTGGACTTTAGCGGCTGCCTCTTATAATGGAGGAATGAATGGTTTGCAAAAAGCTATTAATCAGCAATTTGTTACTAACTACTACGATTTGTTGCTTACAGATGAAACATTTCGATACGTATTTAGAATTTTAGCATTAAAAGAAATTATGAAAAACCCAAAACAATATGGATTTGAGTTAAATGAAACGGAGTTGTACAAAACGTTAAAAACAAAGAAAATAGAAGTAGATAGTACAATTACAGATTTGGCTAAATTTGCTAAAAGCCAAGGAGTCAACTATAAAGAATTAAAATTGATGAATCCCTGGTTGCGAGATGTAAAATTGGATAACCCTAATAAGAAAAAATATATTTTAGATTTACCCGTTAAATAAAAAGGTTGAATTTAGATGATAATAAATAAAAATTGAGCGTATGAATACAATAACAATAATTGTTTTAATAATCACAGGGTTGTTAGCGGGAATGTTGAGTGGCTTAGTAGGAGTAGGAGGAGGAATTATAATGGTGCCTATGATGGTTTTTATGTTAGGTTTTTCACAACATCAAGCCCAAGGTACTAGTTTGGCTGTATTAGTAGTGCCAGTTACGGCTTTGGCTGTGTTTAATTATTATAAAGAAGGGTATATTAACTGGAAATATGCTGGAGTAATAGCTTTATTTTTTGTGGTAGGTAGTTATGTCGGGAGTAAGTTGGCTGTTAATTTAGATCAAAAAATGCTGAAAAAAATTTTCAGCATTATATTGATTGTTATAGGAAGTAAGATGTTTTTGGAAAAGTAGCTAATTAGAGTCAGAAATCTGACTTGTATTCATTTTTTTTTCTAAAATAATAGATTTTAGGCCTATATTAAATGTGTCGTAGTTCATTGTTAAAGCATTTGAAAAGCTAGAATTAGGTTGAGGATGTGCACCTCCCCGTTTGATGTCAACAATTCTTAACTTTTCGTCTAAAAAGAAGGAGGTAGGAAAGCCTAATGTGTGTTTTAAATGAGCAACTATAGGAGCATCATTTTCATAGGATTCATTAGCATAACAAACGTCTATGTTATTGTTGAACTTTCGAGCTATTTCTTTGATGTTTTTTCGTTTATCCCAAAATAATAAAATGAATTTAATGTCCTTAGCGTGCTTTTCTGCTAGTTTATTTAATGCCTGAAACTCCCCTTTGCTAGGGACACACCAAGAGGCATAAGTAAGAATAAAGATAGGTTTTTGAATACTGCTTAATTGAAGTTTTTTTCGGTCAAACGTTTTAAAAGTGTAATCTTCAAAACGAGTTCCTTTAAGATGAAAGTTAACTAATGAATCAAATAACATTTTAGAAGTCTGAAAGTCATTTTTCTCGTAAGCATAATTTACCTTTTGATTATACTTTCCTAAATGAGCTCTTAATGCGTCAGGAAAACTTGTAGTTATTACCTGATCTTGGCAAAAACTAAAAATTGAAAATAACGCAACTATTAAAAAATATAACTTTTTCATGTTTATTATTTGCTGCGAAGATAAAGTTCTCACTCTTAATGGAATAAAAAATCCGACTAACAGTATCTTTTGTCGATTATCTACCCTAAATATAGTAAAAAACCGCACGGGTTAGGTGCGGTTTTTAAATTTTAACATATTTTGTAGTTAAATTCTTTTTAATTGTTCTTTCATCATGCCTATCTGTTCTTTCAGCATATTGTGCTTGTCTAACTTTTTTGCTTCATTTAAAAGGGTAGTAGCTTCTATTTTTCTTCTCTTAGACAATGCTATTCCTGCTAGATTTAATTTAGCTAGTGCTAAATCTTGATCCATAGATAATCCTAATGAGATAGCTTTCTTGAAAAACTTTTCTGCTTGATTTAAGTTCGTTTGAGAAACCATGAGTCCGTTTAGATAATTATAGTATCCCTGTTGTTTTTGAATTAAAGCCGTCTCAGGATTCTTAATTTTGTCTAACCAGTTTTTAGCTCCAGCAAAATCCTGATTTCTTAATTTTAAGAATGCAAGTAAAATGTACTCGTTACGAAAATATAAAAAGACAGGAATGATAGTAAGAAGTAATAAAAAGATACCATTTCCGATATTATTATCCGTAAATTGCCAAATTCCTGTAATGAGTAGCAAAGCTGCTAATGCTAATTTAATATTTCTGTGAAACATAGTGATTCCTTTTTAATGTGGTGCAAATATAGAAAAGTTATACAACAAATAAAGTGAACTTTTTAAGTGATCTAATAAAAGTTCCTTGTTTTTTGATATTATTTTAAAAAAGGATTTGCAGAAATAAAAAATGGTTGTATATTTGCACTCGGTTTTGAGAAAACCAAATAACTAGATAAATATACAGGATTTTAAAGATAAAAAGCTATGAGTAAGAGAACATTTCAACCATCGAAAAGAAAAAGAAGAAATAAACACGGATTTATGGAAAGAATGGCTTCTGTAAACGGAAGAAAAGTTCTTGCTCGTCGTCGTGCTAAAGGAAGACATAAGTTAACCGTTTCTTCTGAACCAAGACACAAAAAATAATGATTGTTTAACAATCTATACAAAGGCGTTACTTTTATTGGTAACGCCTTTTTTTTAAAATTTTAATTCTGAAATGCTTTTTTCAGATCCCCATAAAAATAAAAAATTAATACACGAATACTACTGACTAACAGCACAAACAACACACACAATGCCTAAAGACAATTCTATTAAATCGGTTTTAATTATTGGATCAGGACCTATTATTATTGGTCAAGCTTGTGAATTTGATTATTCAGGTTCTCAGTCTGCTCGTTCATTAAGAGAAGAAGGAATTGAAGTGATCTTAATCAATTCGAATCCTGCAACTATTATGACGGATCCTTCTATGGCAGATCATGTTTATCTAAAGCCATTAACTACAAAATCAATTATTGAAATCCTTAAAGCCCATCCACAAATTAATGCAGTACTTCCAACTATGGGAGGACAAACGGCTTTAAATTTGTGCCTAGAAGCAGAAGATAAAGGAATTTGGGAAGATTTTGGTGTAAAATTGATTGGGGTTGATGTGAATGCTATCAATATCACAGAAGATCGAGATAAATTTAAAGAACTCTTAAATAAAATAGGAATTCCACAAGCGCCTGCTAAGACAGCTAATTCTTTTTTAAAAGGAAAAGAAATCGCACAAGAATTTGGTTTCCCATTAGTAATTCGTCCTTCATTTACATTAGGAGGAACAGGAGCTGCTTTCGTACATAAAAAAGAAGATTTTGATGCCTTATTAACCCGTGGTTTAGAGGCTTCACCTATACATGAAGTGCTAATTGATAAAGCGCTTTTAGGATGGAAAGAGTACGAATTAGAATTGTTGCGCGATAAAAACGATAACGTTGTCATTATTTGTACCATTGAAAATATGGATCCAATGGGTATTCATACAGGAGATAGTATTACAGTAGCACCAGCTATGACCCTATCAGATACAACTTTCCAGAAAATGCGCGATATGGCTATGCACATGATGCGTAGCATTGGCAACTTTGCAGGAGGGTGTAATGTGCAATTTGCAGTTTCTCCAGATGATAAAGAAGATATCGTAGCCATTGAAATCAACCCACGAGTATCACGCTCATCAGCATTAGCTTCAAAAGCTACAGGGTATCCAATTGCCAAAATAGCTACTAAATTAGCCCTAGGCTATACGTTAGATGAATTGCAAAACCAAATTACAAAATCAACTTCCGCTCTATTTGAACCTACGTTAGATTATGTCATTGTAAAAATTCCTCGTTGGAATTTCGATAAATTTGAAGGCTCTGACAGAACATTAGGCTTGCAGATGAAATCCGTTGGGGAGGTAATGGGAATTGGGCGTTCTTTTCAGGAAGCATTACACAAAGCCACGCAATCCTTAGAAATTAAACGTAATGGTTTAGGAGCAGATGGCAAAGGATATAAAAATTATGAACAAATTATAGAAAAACTCACTCATGCAAGTTGGGATCGTGTATTTGTTATATATGATGCAATAGCTATGGGGATTCCATTATCAAGAATTCATGAAATCACAAAAATAGATATGTGGTTCTTGAAAGAATATGAAGGGTTGTATTTATTAGAAAAAGAAATTTCTAAATACCAATTAGATACTTTGCCAAAAGAACTATTGCTTGAAGCAAAACAAAAAGGATACGGTGATCGCCAAATAGCACACATGTTAGGTTGTTTAGAAAGTCAAGTACATACACTAAGAGAAGAAATGAATGTTCAGCGTGTGTACAAGTTGGTAGATACATGTGCAGCTGAATTTAAAGCACAAACACCCTACTACTATTCTACTTTTGAAGCAGAAATTGAAAAAGCGGACGGAACTAGATATGTATCTAATGAAAGTATCGTTACAGATAAAAAGAAAGTGGTAGTCTTAGGTTCAGGACCTAACCGAATTGGACAAGGAATTGAATTTGATTATTCTTGTGTGCATGGTGTTTTAGCAGCTAAAGAATGTGGCTATGAAACCATCATGATTAATTGCAATCCTGAAACGGTTTCTACTGATTTTGATACAGCCGATAAGCTGTATTTTGAACCAGTTTTTTGGGAACATATTTATGATATTATTCGTCACGAAAAACCTGAAGGAGTAATTGTTCAATTAGGAGGACAAACAGCCCTAAAATTAGCTGAAAAATTAAGTAAATACGGCATTAAAATTATAGGAACAAGTTTTGATGCTTTAGACTTGGCAGAAGACAGAGGGCGTTTTTCGGAATTATTAACAGAATTAAAGATTCCATTTCCTAGGTTTGGAGTAGCTGAAAATGCTGAAGAAGCAGTCAAATTAGCAGATGAATTAGATTTTCCATTATTAGTACGTCCTTCGTATGTATTAGGAGGACAAGGGATGAAGATTGTAATCAATAAACAAGAACTAGAAGAACACGTTATTGAAATCTTAAAACATATTCCAAATAATAAATTGTTGTTAGACCATTATTTAGATGGGGCTATAGAAGCAGAGGCAGATGCTATTTGCGATGCTGACGGAAATGTGTACATAATAGGAATCATGGAGCACATTGAGCCTTGTGGAGTACATTCAGGAGATAGCAATGCAACTTTACCTCCTTTTAACTTAGGAGAGTTTGTAATGCAACAAATAAAAGATCATACCGAAAAAATTGCAAAAGCATTAAAAACAGTAGGTTTGATAAATATTCAGTTTGCCATAAAAGACGATACCGTTTATATTATAGAAGCTAATCCAAGAGCATCGCGTACCGTACCTTTTATAGCAAAAGCTTATGGTGAACCTTATGTAAACTATGCTACTAAAGTCATGTTAGGAGATAAAAAAGTAACAGATTTTACATTTACTCCAGAATTAAACGGTTTTGCTATCAAACAACCTGTATTTTCATTCAATAAATTCCCAGGTGTAAATAAAGCATTAGGACCCGAAATGAAATCAACAGGAGAAAGTATCTTGTTTATTGATGATTTAAAAGATGATCAATTTTACGAATTGTACTCTAGAAGAAAAATGTATTTAACAAAATAATACGCTTAAGAGAGTGCTCTAAAAATGTCGTTTCGACCAAAGGGAGAAATCAAATAGGCTGACAATTTGACTTCTCCTGTTGTCGAAGTGATAAATTAGATGTTAAGCCACTACTTTTTAGACACCCTCTTTTTTATAGAATGATTTGTTTATTATTATCTATATTTGGCATACTATAAATTAAATTATGCCAAGGAGAGTTTCAGCCAAGATCCAACTTTTTTTTAGAACTATTTTTGCTCGTTTGGAGTATTTCTTTTTTAAAGCAAAAGAAATGCTTTCTGAACGCAATTTTTTATATCTATCCAGTGTAGCAATTGCAATTTCAGTTTCTTTTGCCGTAATCTTTCTTAAAACCTTTGCACACAAAGTGTTTATTTGGGCTAATCTACTTAATAAATACCTCAGATTGCCATATCCTAATAGTATGTTGCCCATTATAGGTTTGATCTTAACAGTTTTTGTAATTAGACGATTTTTGGGAGGAAGTATAGAAAAAGGAAGTGCAAAAATTTTACATTCTATTGCTAAAAAAGGAGGGATAGTACCCCGAAAACAAATGTATGCTCAAATCATGACCAGTTCCCTAACTGTTGGTTTGGGAGGATCAGCAGGATTAGAAAGTCCAATTGTTATTACAGGGGCTGCATTTGGGTCTAATTACGCGCAAAATTATTCCTTGTCTAAAAAGAATAGAATATTATTGCTGGCATGTGGAGTAGCAGCGGGGATTGGTGCGGCATTTAATGCGCCAATTGCAGGCGTTCTTTTTACTATAGAGGTTATACTGGCTGATATATCTATCTCTGCATTCATTCCTATAATGATTTCGGCAGCAACAGGAGCTTTAGTTAGTAAGATAGTAATTAGTGGTGAGGTCATTTTGAGCTTTCAAAAAGTACAAGTATTTAATTTTTCAAACACATTTTTTTATGTTTTATTGGGAGTGTTGGCTGGGTTGGTGTCTGTTTACCATGCTCGAACCTTTAGAAGGGTAGAACATTTTTTTAATCATTTTTCAGAAAGAATATATGCGAAAGCTATTTTTGGAGCATTGATTTTAGCAATCTTAATTTTCTTTTTCCCTACCTTATTTGGGGAGGGATATGAAAGTATTAAAATCTTGTCGACTTCTCATCCCGAAGTGCTTTTAGAAAACACCTTATTAGAATCTGTTAAAGATGAAAAATGGGTTTTGATTTTTTTTGTAGGAGTTATTGTTTTTGTAAAATCTATAGCCACAGGAATTACTTTAGGAAGTGGAGGAAACGGAGGGAATTTTGCGCCTTCTTTATTTGTAGGATCCTATTTAGGATTTGTAGTAGCTAAAACAATCAATATATTAGGAATTTCTCAATTACCTGTAACAAATTTTACGATAGTGGGAATGGCAGGTATACTTAGTGGACTGTTTCATGCTCCCCTCACGGCTATTTTCTTGATTGGTGAAATTACAGGAGGTTATGACTTAATGATTCCACTAATGATTGTTTCCTCTGTAAGTTATGCCGTTTCTAAACGTTTTGAAGAGTATTCTATGGATGTAAAAGCATTAGCTGGCTCAGGCGATGTGTTTACAAGTAATAAAGATAAAAATATTTTACAAAGCATAGAAGTGGCAAAATTAATAGACGTTAATATTCAAACAGTATGTCCAGAAGATTTGTTGGATAAAATTATAGCCATCATATTTGATAGCGAACAAACTATTTTTCCTGTGCTCACTAAGGAGCAAGATGTTATAGGCGTAGTATACTATGATGCAATAAAAAAGCGTTTATTTAATCCCTTTCAAGTTAGATTTACAAAAATAGAAGAGGTCATGTCAAAATCTTTTTTAGTGGTTGATGTTCATGATGATCTTGATGAGATAATGAATAAATTTGATACAAAGGAAATAATGAGTCTTATTGTCGTCAAGAATAATAAATTTTATGGAGTTTTAGACAAAGTTAAAATTCTAGAAAATTATAGGTTGACGTTTAAAAATTTATTGATCAATTAGATGTATTCCATTAAAAACCTTCTGAAAGAATCGAAAGCAATTTAATGTTTACTATTTTTATAGTTCTGCTATTATTAATTAAAATACCTTCTGATTCAAAGAAACTAATTACTCTAACGACTGTTTCTTCAGAAGTTTCAGAATATTTAGCTATGTCTGATTTTGTCATAGATATTTCATATTCTTCCTTTTCTGTCCTATACTTTTCATCTAAAATGAGCAAAATTAAAGCAATTTTTTCTTTTGCGGATTTATGAGAAAGAGAGGAGATTAGATTTATCCAAACATTGAATTCAAAACTTAAAATTTGAACTAAGTTAAATGATAAATTAGGTGATTTTTTAGTGATTTCAATAAATTTATTTCCTTCGTAAACTTCTACTTGACTATCTTCTAATAGAATGGCAGTTACGGGGTGTTTTTCGCTACTCAATAATGGCCTAAATCCAAAAAATTCTCCTTCTACAAAAATGTATACAATTCTTGTTTTGCCATCTTGGTTGAGTTGTTCTATTTTTACCTTCCCTTTTATTAATCTATATACAGCTTTAGCTTCTGTACCTTCTTCATAAAGGATATTTCCTTTGGAGTAGTTTTCAATTGATTTATTGGCTTCTAGTTCTTGTAAAAATTTTGATTTTACATTTTTAAGAAGCTCATGACTTCTAAAGGTGTATTTTGTTATTTCAAAGCTCATTAAAAATAGTTTTTTTAAAACATTGACGACGGTCAACTTTCCTAAAATAAAGCTTGTTTATTTTTGTAGTATGTAAAAGTATTAATAAAATGAAGAAGATTTTAACTTTAGCTTTTTTTGTTTTAACATTTTTTAATGATATAAGTGCACAAAATAAAAATGTTTCAAAAAGTATAATTGATCCAACAGCACGTGTTACCAAATTTCACGAAAAAAAGGAATTGGAGGAAATGCAAAAAGGAGGATTAGTAGATTTATATTTAGAACGTATTCGAGTTTTAATTCATCGAATTCCTTTTATTGCCTTGACAAATAAAGCAGGCATATCTATGCAGGATATAGGGATCCCTGAAAATTCAACGCATGGTAAATTTTTAGACAGACAGCATGAAGTTATTAAGTATTTTGTTTCAGAGACGGAAAGTTGTCAGAAGTCAATTACGCCCTTTGCTGATAAAAATAATATTATAAATGCAATTTTAGCCTATGAAACTATTTTGAAGGATTTTAAAATGTTGCATGATAATTAATAGTACAAAAAGCTTTTATTTCTGTTTTTATAATTTTTTGAATATTAAATGGGTTAGGTTTTCCTGTTACAATTTATAAGTTTGGGTTCTATACAAAAAATGTTTTGTTCTTGTGATTGATTTTATTAGTTACTCATGTAGTAGCTAATCTGGAAAACCTTCCATTTTTTATAGTATTAAATGCAGAAAAAGTAAGAAGAGAATAGTCTGATCACAGATTATATTTATTAGTTAATTTTAATTTAAAAAGGTTCAAGTACAGATTTACTTGAACCTTTTCCTTTTTTTACTCTTCTTAATTTGAAATTAGGACTCTCAATTAGTGATATATCACTGATTTGTGTCAAAAAAGAAATTTTTATAGTAGATAAATAAGAAAAAAGAATCTTTTTTTGTCAAGTATATTTCGGTTTTTAGCAAGAATACTCTATGTAATTGGAGATAGAAGATCTTTACCTAGACTTTGCGATGAAGAGGAAAAGAGCAAAGAAGATAAAAATGTACGGACTTTTTTTCCGAAGCTGTAGTTTTACCACATTGAATCTAAAAAATACTCCTTTTTTTTAGATTCAAAATCATTTTTATTTGTAATGAATTTCTTAAACGAAATCTGGGTTTGTAATAACAAAATAAGAAATCTTAAAACCAAAAGAGCTACGTGTTTTTGAGTTTTATGGAAATGGAACAAACCCACCCTATTTCTTCTATGATTTTTTTTCTTTTAAAACACCTTTTAAGTAGAATAAACCCGTGATTCCTGCTAGTAAAGAGCCAATGATAATATACAACTTGGAGTTGTTGATTATAATAGCATCTGTAAAAGCTAATAGATCTATGAAAATAGACATGGTAAATCCTATTCCGCCTAATATACCAGCTCCAAAAATTGTACTCCAATTGAGATCTTTTGGGAGTTTTGCCCATTTTAGTTTTACAGATAACCAAGAAAAAAACGTAATTCCTAATGGTTTTCCTACAACCAAACCCAAAATAATTCCCAATCCATAGCTAGGTAATAAGCCTTCATTACTATCAAATGAAAGAACGATAGCCGTGTTGGCTAAAGCAAAAATAGGGAGAATAATGAATGCAACAGGTTTGTGTAATGCGTGTTCTAATTTGTAAGAAATGGTGTTTTCTGTTCCGTTTTCAAAAGGAATGGCAAAGGCTAATAAAACACCTGTAATGGTAGCATGAACTCCGGAATGTAGCATAAAATACCACATTATAACTCCTAAGATTAAATAAGGCCAAAGTTTATAAAACTTCATTTGATTCATTACTAATAGTATGCTAAATATTCCCATAGCTATGCCTAAATTCATCCAATTCATATCCGTAGAATAAAACAAGGCAATAACGATGATAGCTCCTAAATCATCGATAACAGCTAGAGCAGTTAGAAAAATTTTCAGTGAAACAGGGACACGATTACCTAATAAAGATAAAATACCAATAGCAAAAGCAATGTCTGTTGCCATAGGAATTCCTATTCCATTTGTATAAGGTGTATTTTGATTAGAAAGGAAATAAAGTCCAGCGGGGATAAGCATTCCTCCTAAAGCACCTAAAATAGGAAGTAGCGCATTTTTAATTTTCGATAATTCTCCGATATAAATTTCGCGTTCTAATTCTAAACCGATCATTAGAAAAAAAATAGTCATCAAACCATCATTAATAATATGCTCTATTGAAAAGCTACCAACTTTAATATGCCATAAATGGGAATAACTTTCTCCAAAAACTGAATTTGTTATGGCTATAGAAAAGATAGTACAGAATATTAAGATAATGCCACTGGCTTTTTCGCTCTCAAAAAACGATTGGAATAATTTAGTTAATCTCACAGTTAATGTTTTTAATAAAATATATGGTAAATTTACGAAAAAAAAAAGGGATGGCAGTGTTTGGAAGGAAAACAAGAAGGTTAACAACAGATGAACACACGGGATTTGGTTCAAATCCTGAAAATTATGGAGGACGTTTTGTTAGTAAAGATGGATCAGCAAATGTCATTAAAACAGGAATTCCGTTATTTGATCAAATTAGTTGGTTTCATACTCTTTTGCAATTACCCATTTGGAAATTTCATCTGGTAATATTAGCAGTGTTTGTAATGATTAATTTTCTGTTTGCCTCTATATACTATATAATAGGAGTAGAACATCTGAATGGCATTACAGCTATCAACGAATTAGAAAAATTTGGAAAAGCTTACTTTTTTAGTGCACAAACTTTTACAACAGTAGGGTATGGACATATTAATCCTGAAGGTTTTTTGACAAGCGCTGTAGCTTCTATTGAAGCTCTAATGGGGTTATTAGCTTTTGCATTAGCAACGGGTTTGTTATACGGTAGATTTAGTAAACCTCAAGCTTATTTAAAATTTTCTCATAATGCACTAATTACTCCTTTTCAAGGAGGTGTGGCGCTGATGATGAGAGTTGCACCTTTTAAAAATACAACGTTAACAGATGCCGTAGCAAAAATAACATTAGGTCTGAAAGTAGAGGAAAAAGGAAAATGGGTTAACAAATTTTATCCATTAGAACTTGAATATGATCATGTAAACGTTTTAACACTTAGTTGGACTCTAGTGCATATCATTAATGAAAACAGCCCTCTTTATGGCTTTTCTGAAAAAGATTTTAAATCAAAAAAAGGAGAAGTGATTATCTTTTTGAAAGCTTTTGATGATATGTTTAGCAATAATGTAGTAAAGAGAACTTCTTATACGTTTGATGAAATAGTATACGGAGCTAAATTTAAACCTATGTACGAACATAATAATAGTTTTACCTCAACTATTTTACATATAGACCGATTAAATCAATTTGAAAATGTTGAGATATAACTAAAAAAGAAATGAATAAGGTTTTATTGACCTAATAGTTTAAAAGTAGTAGATACTTCTATTGATTTTGCAATCTTATAGCCAACAACACTAGGTATTTCAATATTAAATTCTTCTGGCTTTAAAATAAAGTTAGCTATAAGAATGTAGTTGTTTCCTTCTTTTTTTAATAAGGCAGGTACCGTCATATTTTTTGATTTTCCGTGAATTTCAAAAGTACCATTTATTTGAACTTTTGTTTGGTTATCAAAATTATAAGTATTGTAATTCTCTATTTTTCCTTTAAAAATAGCTTTAGGAAATTTGTCGCTTTCCATATAGTTTTCATTAAAATGCTCTTGCATTAAGCTGTTTTTAAACTTAAAAGTTTTAATATTTATGACCGAGGCCATATCTCCTGTTTTAGAATTTAAAACACATACAGCAGAGGAACTTGTAGCCTTTATTTCTTCAAAAGTGGCAACAGATGCCTCAAATGTTATAACTCCGTTTTTTGCTATACTTTTTTCTTGAGACCAAGAGTGTAAATTGATAAGTAAAATCAAGGAGTAAAATAGTTTTTTCATAACTTATTTGTATAGTTTTAATAGTATTGAATCATTAATTAACTTTTTTGCAAGCACACTTTAGGGGGAAGTGTGCTTCTTTAGCTACTTTAAAAAAAATTATTTTTCTAATAAGCCATCAGCTTGCCACTGTTTTATGATATCAATGTTAACTTGAGGCATTTTTCCTGAACGAGGCATAACTCCAGCGCCATCTCTTTGTATTCTATCTAAGATGTTATTAATGTTTGTTTTTACACCACTGTATGAAGCAAAAGTAGGGTGGCAACCTATACAGTTATTTGTGAAAATAGCCTTAGCGTTTGCTTCATAAGTTAATTTAGCTCCAGTAGGAGTAGTCGTAGTCGTGGTAGGACCTGAAATAGAAGGTTCATTGTCTTTAGAACAACTTGCCAAACTGATTGTTAAAAAGCTTAAAAACAGAAATGTTTTTTTCATAATAAGTGATTTTAGTTATTAAATTTATATATTTGTCTATACAAATGATGGCAAAAATAATTTATTTATTTGATGTTTAGATGTTAAAAAACTAAAAAGTATGTTAAAAAAAATTTTATTAGGATTTTCTATTGTGTTAAGTAATAATCTGCAGGCACAAGATGATTTGTTAAAGGGAGTAGAAAATAACGACTCACAAGTCGTTGAATCAGCATTTAAATCTTTAAAGATTGTAAATTTAGAGTCAACAAAATTGGCATCAAAAGGAGATTTATATTTTATTGTTTCTCACCGTTTTGGTTTTTTGAACTCAGGGTTTGAAAACTTTTTTGGGTTAGATGGAGCTACTACTCAACTAAAAATGGTTTATGGGTTAACAGATGATGTCACGTTGCATTTTTCAAGAAGCACTTTTGCTAAGACTTATGATGCGGGAATAAAATATAAAATTATAAGCCAAAAGAAAGAAGGATTTCCTTTTACAATAGTAGGATATAATGCTTTGGCGATTAATTCGGCTATGAAAAAAGAAGCTTATCCCTTATTAGAATTTAAACATCGACTTTCTTATAATTCGCAAGTATTAGTGTCAAGAAAATTCAACGATCAACTAACATTACAGTTAGCTCCTACTTTTTTTTATGAAAATGTAGTTCTTAATCCCGAGCAAAAAAACGCACAATTTGCAGTAGGTATGGGAGGTCGTTATAAGTTAAGTAAACGATTTTCTTTAAATGTAGATTATGCAGCACACTTGAATAGAATTAAAAATTCAAATTTTAGAGATCCTCTTTCAGTTGGAGTAGATTTAGAAACAGGGGGACACATATTTCAAATGTTTTTTACCAATGCGAATGCTATGCACGATACAGGTTATCTAGGTAGAACAGCTGGTAATTGGGCAAAAGGAGAAATTAGCTTTGGATTTAATTTAGTAAGAGTGTTTTAATATTATTGTAAAGAAAGAAACTTTTCTAAAAGTCTGATATTGTTTTGTCTAATTTTGTTTGATTCTTCTTCCTACTAGACTACTAAAGTAGTAACAAAATTAAATCTTTTAAATATTACTTTTTAGAAAAGTTTCTTTTACTTATTTCAAATCAACCTCTACGTTGTATTCTGATAGATGAGCTAGAGCTTCAGGGCTTTTATAATTAAAATGATCTTCGTGTTGTTGCTTTTCTTTTCTATTAGAGATTGTTTTGATACAATTATAAAAGCGCCTAACATCTTCAAAATTACTAAGAATAAGACCTGGAACAGGTGTTGATTGCCCTGTTTTATCTTTTGCAACCATAGTGAAATAAGATGAATTGCAATGTTTAACAAAGCCTGTTTGTATATTTTCAGCTTCTACTCGTATCCCTACAATCATAGACGTTTTACCTACATAATTTACAGAAGCTTTAAGAGTTACTAATTCGCCGACCTCTATTGGAGCTAAAAAATCTACAGTATCTACTGATGCAGTTACACAATAATGTCCTGAAAATTTAGAAGCGCAGGCAAAAGCAATTTGATCTAATAAAGATAAAATATAGCCGCCGTGTATTTTACCACTAAAGTTAGTGTGTGATGGTAACATGAGTTCTGAAATAACTATTCTAGAGTCATTTACGGTTTTAAAGAGGGTATTCATTATATAAAGTTATCTTAAAATCATTTTTCAATTAATTCAAATAAAATAAATTGATTGAGTTGTGGGCCAAATTGTTGAAAATTATCATCTGATATAACCAAAATTGTTCTATTTCCATTGGGTAAATTTTTTCCAAAACAGATACCTTCAATATTATCTATTTTAGACTGTTTTAGATATTTTTTTATGTTACTAAAATCCAAAACCAATTCCTTTTTCATAGGGACATACTTTTTTGATTTTAAGCTTTTTATGTTTAATGAATTTGTAGTGTTTGAATGAATAGAAGCTTCAAATATTTTTACAATATTTTCATTTTGAAAGGCTCTTTCTATTACTAAAAAATGATCTTTTTTGTATTCTAAAATATCAGATACACCATTTATGTCTCCGCTTCCTGTTCTAGGTTTGGTAAGAGGAGATAATTCATAAACAAATTCTTTTGTAGCTTGTTTTGTATTAAAATCATAAAAAGTAAATCGAACAGGAGAATCTGTTGTTTTATAATCTGGTTCTGATCCATCTGTTTTAAGAGGTAATTCGTTTGCACTCCATATACCTTGTTTATCTACACTTTTTGTCAAGGATTCAAAAGAACCATTATGCCTAGTTTCTTGGAAAAAAATAGGAGGGATAGAAAAATCGGATAAAAAATGTCCTTTTTCATCGGAATTAAAAATACTTGGTTTTTGATTGCCATAAATGCTTCCTTCTGATGATAACGTTATTTGATTGTTTGTAAAAACGATACTCTCTAAGTCTAAAAACCGAGAAGAATAAAAATTTTCTTTTGTATCAAAAAGAATCATGTCAGTAAAAACAGTTTTACTAATAGTGTTATTTTTAGTTACTATATTGGCAATATAGTAACGAGGGGTATTAGGATCGTCAGAAACAATATAGTAACGATCTTTCTCAAAATCATAATCTATACCAGATAAACCACCAATTAATAAATTTTGAAAATATTGATTTGAAGGGAAAATAAAATCATCTAAAAAATTTAATTTTATACTTGATGAATTAGTTATGTCGTTTACCTTAGTTGTCTGATTAATTTCTTCTATTTCAGTTTTATGACAGCATATAAAAAAGAAAAGAAGAAAGAATAGAATTATGTGTTTTTTAAAAAATAACATATCATTCCTGCCTGTAAATTAGTTTTATAGTATGAAAACTATCGGTTAAATATAGGAGATTTTTCCTCTTTTACATCGGTTACGAAATAAGTGGTGTCTCCCCACCAAGGAAATGTTTTATAACGTTCTATATAAGTTACTTTTACATAACGTCCCTCTAGATTTTTTAATTTTTGAATGGTGCTGTTTTCACTATCCAATAGCGAAAAAGCAAAAATTTTGTTTCCTGAAAGGCCTTGACTTAATTCGCCTTCCCACGTTTTAAAGATATAACCTTTTTTGCTGAATTTAATTAATTCTCCGGTACGAGTGCCTTCGCTATAAGTAGCATAGTACAAAAGAGTAAAGTACAAAGCAAAACAAAGAGCAAAAGTACCAAGGCTGAGTAAAAGAATTTTTTTTGACATACAATTATTAGTTTATTAAGTTATTTTCATTTTGTTCTGCTCGATTAATAATGGCTTCAGGAAGTGATTTTTTAGCTTTAGCTCCCATTTTTTTGAGTTTTTCAACGCTGGTAATTAAATTCCCTTTGCCTTCAACTAATTTATTCATAGCTCCTGAATACTCATTTTTAGCTTCATCCATACGTTTTCCAATTTTGATAAGATCCTGAACAAATCCTTCAAACTTATCATATAAAGCTCCCGCTTGACGGGCAATTTCATAAGCGTTTTCCTGTTGCTTTTGGTTAGCCCACATACTGTCAATAGTTCTTAGTGTAGCCAAAAGGGTTGATGGTGTAACAATTACAATATTTTTCTCAAAAGCTTTGTTGTAAAGAGTGGCATCTTCCTGTAAAGCAATGGCAAACGCGGGTTCTATAGGAACAAAAAGTAGCACAAAATCAGGGCTTTCTATTTTATATAAATCATGATAGTTTTTTTCGCCCAGTTGATCTACATGACGCTTTAAAGAAAGGACGTGTTCTTTTAGGTATTGCTCTTTTAGAGTTTCATCTTCTTCGTTTATAAAACGTTCATAAGCAGTAAGCGTTACTTTAGAATCGACGATCATTTTTTTACCATCAGGTAGATTGATGACCACATCGGGCTGCAAGCGTTGCCCTTCGTCGTTAGTAAAACTTTGTTGGACTTCGTACTCGCGCCCTTTTTCTAAACCCGATTTTTCAAGTACGCGTTCTAGCACTAGTTCACCCCAATTCCCTTGCATTTTACTATCGCCTTTTAATGCTTTGGTCAAATTGAGGGTTTCTTTACTCATTTGTGCGTTCATTTCGCGCAAACCTATAATTTGTTGGCGTAATGCAGCGTGATAATCAATACTCTCTTTGTGAGTGTCTTCCACTTTTTTCTCAAAGTTTTGGATTTTGTCGTGTAATGGCGAAAGGAGATTTTTTATGTTTTCTTTGTTTTGTTCAGTAAACTTGGTTGATTTTTCCTCTAATATCTTGTTAGCAAGGTTTTCAAACTCTTTGGTAAATTTTTCTTGCAGTTGTGCTACTTCTTGTTTTTGTTCTCTATTTCGTTCGAGTAAATTATCAAAATCAACTTCCTTTTTGGAGAGCTGAATCGCAAGGGCTTCTTTTTCGTTCCGAATAGTATCTTTTTCTTGATTAAGTTGCGATAATTGTTTTTCCCAAGTGCTTTTTTCGGATTGTATTTGGATTTTTAGTTGTTCATTTTGTGCAAACAAACCGTTGATTTTTTCTTCAAAAGTGGCAGTTGTAGTTTTAGCCGAAGCCGAAAAGATGACTTTCCCTAAGAAGATTCCTATTCCTAAGGCAATGATGAATGTGGCTAGTACAATAAGTGTGTCTGACATGGTTTTGTTTTTTTGTTGTAAATTTATAATTCATTTTTAATATTTGAAAAATTATATTTTTTTAATGTAGTTTGAAGGATTTTCCAATGATTTTTTATTTGCTTTTTTATCTCAGGAGCGTTCATTTCGTTTGAAGCATTATAAATATATTTAATATAATTACCTCTAAATTTACGACAAAAAGGTTTAACTACTAATCGACCATTTTTAAACTCACTTTTTTTAGCTGGCAACAATCTTGATTTTACTCCTTTGTAACTATAGAGTCTGTAGATTTTCCTTTTAAAAATAGGAGATTCATCTAAAAGTTTCTTCTCTTTTAGTTTTTCAATTCTTTTTGATTTTCTTTTTATAGTTTGTTTCATTTCTCGGTAAAAACTTGCTAAGTTTTTAGATTTGACTAATATTTTATAACCATAAAATTCGAAACCTAAATAGTTAAGAGGTATATCTTTTATTAATTTATCACCCTTTATTTGAAATGACTGTAATTTCTCATTCTCTTTTTTGAATGAAGTTTTTTCTGTTTTTTCTTTTGAAATAATTAAGTCAATTTCCTTTATCTTATTTAATACAAAATTTTCAACTGTATCAACCTCACTTTCTTTACAGATTACAATAATATCATCAGAATATCGTCTGTAAAAGACATTTTTTTTAACTGTAAGTTCATTTACAATTGCTTCGTCAAAAGGGAGCATATAAATATTAGCTAAAAGAGCACTTATAGGTAATCCTTGTGGAATTCCAATGATTTTACCTTTTTTATGTTTCTGATTTTTATGAATAATTATATCAGAATCAATTAGTTCTTTGATATTATTAAAAAAAGTATGTTTTCCTTCTTTTTTTAGTTGAGCTAACTTTTTCTCGTCGAAATATTTTTTCTTGATTTTTAAATCATTTAGTTTAACATATGCAAATTTTGTAGCAGATTTAAAAATATTGTAATGATCTTTTGGTAATGCTTTACAACCTAAAATTTTAGCCCAAATTAATTTTAATTTTTTATGATTTAGTGTAGGAAAGAAGTTTTCTACATCAAAAGCTAAGACAACACAATTTTCTCTTTTCTTGATTTCATCGAAAATGTCTTTTGCAAAATGAACATTGTTTTTAAATTTTAATCCATCTTCAGTTATTATTTGTCTATATGCTGATATTGAATTAGATAGTTCAATGTTCTTTTTTAGATATTCTTCATATTTTGGACTAATAATTTTTTGAGTATAGTAGGAATATATATGAGCATCAATATGTGAAGCATAAAGAATTTCTCTGATTTTAGTGTTTGAAACAATATTTCCTTTTTTATCTATTTTTTTATGAGAATGTCTTTTTATTCCATTAAAATCTGAAAGTTTATATCTCCTTTGTTTAATTTCTTTGAAGATCAAAGGTAAGAATGAATGATGTGCAACTTTTTCAGGATTAGAAACATAACTCTCGATATCTTTTTTAATTGATAATGGAGTTTTATTAGAAAAATGAGGATATCCTCTGTCTTTAAACCAATCTTTAGTTTTAATCATAGTTTGTTTAAAAGTAGTAAAGAAGTTCTCGCACGGATTTTAAAAAATAAAACGTAACATTTCAATGAAACTGAACCATTAGCCGAGTTCTCGACTCCCGTTGTCATTTTACGTCAATGAATAATCCATTAGAAATTATGATTACATTAAATCCTTTAGAATTACTTGCGACTGTAACAAATCTATTAGTTTGGAGACTAATACTAGAGAAAGCAAACTTTCCCGAAATTTGTACAGACCTAATTGATTTAATACTGAACCCAATATTGGGAGAGGTATTCAATCAATCAATTACACTTCTCTTAATCTACATATTTATTAACCCTCAAAAGAGGTTTGATTAAGTGGTTTCTTTTGAAACACAATAGTTCAACAAATGTTTTATTTCAATAACTAAAGAACTTCCTTACTTTACTTTTGTAAAAATAGTTATTTTTACTTTTATAAAAATCAAATAAATGAAAGCTAGTCAAAACAATAGTGAAGAAAACCAAGATTTTAAGATAGGAGATATCGTTGCAATTAAATCCCATGCCTTATTCAGAGAGTATCATAAAATAATTGAGTTTCCTGCTCAAACATCACCCTTAATGTTGGTGAAAGAAATTTTTTATGAAGATGAAGAAAAGAAAAAAACACACAGTGAAGAATTGGGGTGTAAAATTTCAGGGTTGATAAAATTTACTTGTGTCTATTTTAATGCCAATAAAAGTGAATTTGTTGAAGTCATTATTTATAGTGATTTATTGAAAAAATATAATGATTTAAAATATTACAGAAAGGATAAAAAAACTAACGAAAATATTGATTCAAAATTAATTGATGAAGTTAAAAGTTATGATTTAGCAGATTATAATTATGGTGAAGTAGTTCAATTTAAAACAAAAAAATTAGAACATCGAAAATCATATGAAAACAATAATGAGAAAATTTCAAATATTTCATTTCAAACTCCTGATTTTGTTTTGTCAGGTATAAAAGAAGAAATAAGCAAGGATTTATTCTATTCTAATGGAGAAAAAAAGATAAAGAGAAAAGTTTCTAATACAATGTTTAAAGTGATGTGGTTTAATCATTATCAGCAAAAATTTAGTGAGCATTATTTGCCAAAAGAGTTTTTTGTAAAAGATACAAAGTTCATAGATGGAGGTAATGAGGAAGTAAAATAAATTTTTTAATCTATAAAATTAAATTTTGCATTATGGAAACTCACCGTCATTTTATACTACATAAACCCCACGGCTATTTAAGCCAATTTATTTACGAGAAAAAGCGAAATAAGAAAAAGCTAGGCGAATTATTTGATTTTCCTGAAGGTACGATGGCAATAGGAAGGTTAGATGAAGATTCTGAAGGATTGTTATTGCTCACCACAGACGGAATGATGAGCGAAATTGTACGAAGTAAAACCATCGAAAAAGAATATTTTGCCCAAGTGGATGGGGTTGTAACTCCCCAAGCTATTGAAAAACTGAAAAACGGAGTAGAAATAGGAGTAAAGGGTGTTCGTTATACTACCAAATCTTGTGAAGCAAGAATCCTAGAAACATTACCTGATTTCATTGGCGAAGGCCGACGCATACGCCACGAACGCCACGGTCCTACTAGTTGGCTATCTATTACACTTACCGAAGGAAAATTTCGTCAGGTACGTAAAATGACGGCCGCAGTTGGATTCCCTACTTTGCGATTAGTCCGTGTGAGAGTTGGAAATGTTAATTTGAAGGGGTTGAAAGCAGGAGAAGTAATTGAAGTAAATGAATTTTAAATATCATTTTTTTAAACTAAATTACGATCTAAAAACTTAGTTTGGTCTTTGTATTACAATTATTTTAGATATAAAAATGCGCAATAATAATCTTGATGTACTGAAAATAATAATGGCTTTTTTAGTCATTGCGTTACATATTTTTCCTGTTTCTAAAGTAACAGGGATAGAAGGACTAATTTCCTATGAAATTGCCAGTGGTATAACTCGAATTGCTGTACCTACATTCTTTTTAATTTCAGGTTATTTTTTGCGAAATAAATTAAATGATAAACCTTATTTGTGGAAGTATACCAAGCGAATTTTATTGTTATATGTGGTTTGGCAATTCATTTATTTACCTGACTTAATCCGATTTTATAATTTAGGTTGGTTTTCTAAATCAGATATGATTTTAAAACTTATTTACGGTTATTGGCATTTATGGTATTTATTAGCCACAACTATAGCGGTAGGTTTGTTATATCTTTTACGAAATTTAAGTACTGCGATAAAAACGAAGTTAATACTGTTTCTACTCATATTGGGTTACAGTTTTCAAATAGGAATTCAATCAAATCGTTTAGATCTTATGTTTTTGTATGAAATAATAGGAACAACACGTAACTATTTATTTTTTGCTTTACCTATGATGATGATTGGGACTATGTATGATAAATGGAAAGATGAGATACCCCAATTCAAATGGCTATTTATCCCATTATGGATTATATTATTAATAGAAGTAGGAATGTATTATAAATATAAGGTTAAAGCAATGGATTTTCTTTTAACGCTTCCTTTATTAAGTATGTTGACTTTTTATTGGATAAATGAATCCCACCAATCGTTCATTCAAAAAACAATACCAGCTACACTTTCTTTAGGAATTTATTTGTGTCATCCGTATGCTATAAGAATGATAAATGAATTATTGCCCGAACAAGGATTTTATGATTGGCTATTAAAATATCCTATTATTTGTTTTTTAACACTTATACTTTGGTGGTTAATGGATCAAATAAATAAGAAATTGACCTATTTTTTTTAATTGGGATTATTTAAATATAAATTTTCTCTTTTCGTTATCAAATAGAATGTCTTCATCCTCAAATAAAGAATTAAAAACACCTTTTTCAATTAGTACACAAGGTTGATCTTGTACAACAAAATCAGGAGTCATAACAACCATTTCATCGCTTAACTGAAGGGCCAAATCAATATCATGAGTAGAAAATAAGATACACTTTTGGGTTTCGTGAGCTAACTTTTTTAGCAACTTAAAAACAGCAACCTTATGATGTAAGTCTAAATGTGTGGTAGGTTCATCTAAAATAATCAAAGGGGTGTTTTGAGCTAAAGCCCTTGCTATTAATGTTTTTTGCAACTGACCATCACTTATTTCGTAATGTTTCTTGTTTTGGATAGCTGTTATTTCTGTTAGAATTAAAGCTTCCTTTATTTTCAGACGATCTTCTTGTGTAAGCGTTCCAATCCAATTGGTATAGGGTTGACGACCTAAAGCAACTAATTCATAAACGGTTAGATTACTAGAAGGGAGTTTTTCAGTAAGAACAACTGCTAAGTTTTTTGCTAATTCAATAGTCGTGTATTTTTGAATGTCTAAAGAGTTTAAGATAACTTCACCCGAAAGAGGAGATTGAATAGCTGTTAGCGTTTTTAAAAGAGTTGATTTCCCTATTCCGTTAGCACCTATAAGGGTAATTAATTTTCCCGCTTCAAAATTTAAATTTAAATTCTGAGCTATACAAATTGGATTTTTTTTAAATGTATAGCCAATACTAAGGTGTTTGGTTTGTAAAATGATTGGATTTTTCATTAATTTAGAGTACGTTTTTTTACCAAAAGCCATACTACTATAGGAGCACCTATAATAGAGGTAACAGCATTTATAGGAATAGCTACCTCAAAACCCTGAGAAACAATATCACAAAGAAGCATAATGCAAATTCCTGTTAATAAGGTGGTTATAAATAGGTGAAGATGTTGGCTGCCTTGGAAAATAATTTTTGCAAGATGAGGAATTGCAAACCCTATAAAAGCTATAGGTCCCACAAAAGCCGTGAGTATGCCAGTAAGTACACTCGTTATTAAAATAATTTGATGTAAAGTTTTTTTATAAGGAACACCTAGACTTTTAGCATAATTTTCTCCCAACAAAAGAGCGTCTAAATTTTTAAGAAGACGGATCGTATAAAGTAGCGTAATGCCGCAAACGATAAAAATAAAATAAATATTTTCCCAACGCACACTACCTAAATTTCCCATAGACCAAATAGAAAATTTTTGTAACTGTTCAGCTGATGAAAAATAACTTAAAATATTGATAATAGAACTTGTAAAATGACTAAACATCAATCCAATAACCAAGATAGACATAGTGTTTTTTATTTTTTGAGCCGTTAAAAGGACTGCTATCAAAACAATCAGAGACCCCATGATAGAGGCAAAGACAATTCCGTAAGACGATGTAAAAAGAGGAACAAGTAGAGGGGGTAAAAAATTACTTCCCATGATCACGAAAGCAACCATTAAGCTGGAACCTGAACTTAATCCTAAAATATAAGGACCCGCTAATGGATTTCTAAAAAGAGTTTGCATGAGTAATCCGCATATAGGCAATGCTACACCCACGGCTACCGCTATTAGAGCTTTAGGAAGTCTGAAATTTAAAATAATATACTGCCAAGTAGTTTTAGAAGCATTGTTGCCTATTAAAACCTGAAAAGTATCCTGTATAGGGATTCTAACAGAACCTAAACATAAGTCTAAAATAAAAAGAATTACGCTTAAGAGAATAAAACCAAAAAAGAGTTTTTTGTTTTTCAAGACTTTTATTGTATGGGCGTTACAAATGTAAATGGATAATTAGGCAATAATTCAGGATGTATAATTTTTATGTAATCTTTCAGTACTTTATCGGGTTGACTAGGCGAAAATTCAAAGAAAAGAGTACCTCCTTTTTTCCCTTTTTTCCCTTCAAAAGTATATACCTTCTTATTTTGATACGCTTTAAATTGAGAGTAATGAATATTTGATTTTCCAAATTCGTTCCAACTTGTAATATCTCCCGTTGCAATCCAGATCAAAGCATTTTGTCCTTTTTCAAAAACCTGTTCAAAAGTCAGAGGGATACTTCCTGTACCTTTTACATCTTTCCAAAGATAGTTGCCCCCCGCATCTTGTATATAGGTGCTTTTCCAACTATCACCTTTAGGCATATACCACTGATCCTGATACATTGTACCATAAAGAATAGTAGGTTTTTGTTGAACCGTTTTTACAATTTCTAGTGCATTTAAATAGTTTTTTTTAACTAGATCAAAATAGTTTTTAGCTTCTTTTTCTTTTCCTACTAAAGCACCAAAAAACTTAATCCATTCAGCTTTTCCTAGAGGTGTTTGCTCCATCCAATCCGCTTGAATTAGAACGGGGATTCCTGCTTTTTCAATAGCGTTTAAGGTTGGGTTATTTCCATCCACTCCAAAAGCAACCAATGCGTTTGGAGCTAGATTAATTAATTGTTCGATATTAATTTTTTCATTTTCTCCCAAGTTTTTTATTCTTCCAGAATCAATTAATTTTCGAGTTTTATCAGACGAAATATAGTCAGTATGAGGAAAACCCACCAACTTGTTTTCTACGCCTAAAATTTCTAAAAAAGGAATATTAGTAGTAGAGGTTACTACAAGGTTCTTAAGAGGGACTTGTATTTGAAGATACTGTTTCAAGCTATCAGGGATGTTCTTATTGCTTTTGGTAAGAACATAAGTAAACGGTTTTTGAGCATTAGGCCATGGAGTTGTAACTGTTATGACAGAATAATTTTCGTATTCATGTAAGGTAAAAGCAGTGGCATCTGTTAGAATATTGTTTTTTTGAGGGGTAACAATACGTGTGATTTCATTTTTTTTGCATTGTATAGCAAGAGAACAAAGCAAAGCAAAAAAAGTATATCGCAATAGTTTTATCATAACAGTATATGAAAAATTAAATTTTTAAATGATTGACAAAGATAAAATATATTTTGCCTTAAAAAGAAGTATTAATCAATTGTATAATTCTAAATATGTTTTTAAGAAGTAGTATCAGGCTTCTCTATTATTGAAATTGATTTTTGTAAAATCAAAGAATTAGGAATTGTAATAGTTTGCCCATCAGCAGTTTTTAAATGAACAAAAAAATAGGTAAGCTCAATAATTTCACCTTCTAAAGGAAAGTCTTTATCAAGTATTCTTATGGTATCACCTAATTTAAGAGGATGATTAAAAAAAAGTATTAAACTTGATGTTATGTTTGACAATAAAGACCATTGAGCAAAAAAAGCAACTCCCAAGGCAGTTAGGATACTACTAGCAAAGAGGGCTATTTCATTTTGTTCCAGTCCCCAAATTCCGGAAATTAAAACAAAAAACACAATGGTTATTAGAAGATGTAATGCCTTAATAGATATTTTTCTCCTTGTTCTTTCAATATAGGTCCTTTTTAATGTATTGTTAATTATGTTTTTAGTAAAGAAAAAAAGAAATATATATATGACTAGAGCGGCTATTGTTTCTAAAATCTGAATTTTATAAGTACCCATAATTATATATATTAAATAACGTACTTTAGTAAGAAAACAAAAGTAAGTTATAATGTTTTTTTAGTATTCTGTAAGCAAAGATAAAGTTTTAAATATCTTTACAGCCAAAAAACAGAGTGTATGTTGTATCTTATAACAGGTGGCGAACGTTCAGGTAAAAGCGCGTATGCCCAAGATTTAGCGTTAGAGTTATCGTCTAATCCCGTGTATATGGCTACTGCTCGTAAATGGGACGGTGATTTTCAGAAAAGAATAGATAGACATCAAAAAGATCGTGACCACCGATGGACGAATGTTGAAGAAGAAAAATACATAAGCAATTTCAATTTTTCTAAAAAAGTAACCATGATTGACTGCGTAACCTTGTGGTTGACTAATTTTTTTGTGGATACCCAAAATGATATTGAAAAATCACTAGAATTAGCAAAATCAGAAATTGAAAAAATACTACTTCAAGAAGATACAAATATTATTATTATTACAAATGAAATTGGTATGGGAGTTCATGCTCAGACCGAAATAGGAAGAAAATTTACCGAATTACAAGGTTGGATGAATCAATATCTAGCTCAAAAAGCAAATAAAGTAATTTTGATGATTTCAGGAATTCCTGTAGAAATTAAGTAGCGTTTATCGTTTATAAATTATAGAATAAAAACTCATACGAAATAATGAAAGCAATTCTTTCTTGGAGTGGAGGTAAAGACAGCTGTTACGCAACAATAAAAGCCATAAAATCAGGATATCAACCGACAGTGCTTTTAAATATGATGAATGAAAACGGAAAAGTATCCCGTTCGCACGGATTAACACAACTTATTTTAGAGCAGCAAGCCAATCAGTTAAAAATACCATTCATAGGAATACCAACCACTTGGGGCGATTATGAAAAAAAATACATAGAAACACTTCATCAATTAAAAAAAAACTATGAAGTAGAACACGTTATTTTTGGAGATATTGATTTAGCACCTCATAAAGAATGGGAAGAAAAAGTATGCCAAGAAGCCAAATTAAATGCCATTTTACCTCTCTGGCAACAAGATCGTTTAGAATTGGTAAAACAAATGATAGAACAAAATATTGTTTGTATGATTGTTTCCTGTAATACTACTATGGGAGTAGAATTTTTAGGAGAAATTTTAACAAAGGAAATCATTCAAAAATTAATTCAATTAAATATAGATCCATGTGGTGAAAATGGAGAGTTTCACACAGTAGTAATTAACTGCCCGTTATTTGATAATCCTATTGTATTACCTAATTATAAAAAAGAAATTTACCAAGACTATTGTTTTTTAGTTTGGGAAAAATAACATAAGAAGTGATGAGTTTAACAGAAAAATTACAACATAAGATTGATTTTAAAACCAAACCTTTAGGAGCTTTAGGTCAATTAGAAAGTATAGCTTTGCAGATAGGGCAAGTTTTTAATACACTTACACCTGAAATACGAAATCCACATATTTTAGTCTTTGCAGCAGATCATGGTATAGCAAGAGAAGGCGTAAGTGCTTATCCAGCTGAAGTAACCCCTCAAATGGTTTTGAATTTTGTAAACGGTGGGGCAGCAATTAATGTGTTTTCAAAACAAAATGGATTGACATTAGAAGTAATTGATGCAGGAGTAAATTTTGATTTTGATAATTCATTACCCATAATACATCAAAAAGTAGCAAAAGGAACTCAATCATTTTTAGAGCAAGCTGCCATGTCAGTAGAGCAGTTTAAAGAATGTTTACAAAAAGGAAGACAAATTGTACAAGAAATACACACAAAAGGCTCTAATTGCGTTGGCTTTGGAGAAATGGGTATTGGAAACACAGCCACTTCTGCTGTATTAATGAGTATTTTAACAGAAATTCCAATTCAAGATTGTGTAGGGAGTGGGACAGGAGTAGTTAATGACGCATTAGATAGAAAAACAACTATTTTAAAAACAGCTTTACAAAATTACAAAGGATCCTCCATGATAGATGAAAAATTAGCCCATTTTGGTGGATTTGAAATTTATCAAATGGCAGGAGGAATGCTTCAAGCCTTTGAAAACAATATGTTAATTCTAGTAGACGGATTTATTAGTTCAGTAGCCTTTTTAGTAGCGTATACTTATGAATCAAAAATCCTAAAAAACGCCATATTCTGTCATTGTTCACAAGAAAAAGCACATAAAAACTTGTTGCACTATTTAAAAGGAAAACCATTGCTAGATTTAGGATTACGACTAGGAGAAGGTACAGGAATAGCCCTTGCTTTTCCAATCATACAAGGAGCCGTTAATTTTTTAAATCAAATGGCAAGTTTTGAAGAAGCAGGCGTTAGTGAAAGCCTTTAAAGAGGCTATTTTCATAACCTAAGGTTCATAAAAAAATGAAAAAACAACTAGACATCTTTTTTACAGCGTTAATGTTCTATACACGTATTCCGTGTCCAAAACATATTCATCATGATCCTAGTTATTTAAATAAAGCAACACGTTATTTTCCGTTAGTAGGGTGGTTAGTAGGAAGTCTATCTTATTTAGTATTTTTAGGAGCTCATTATCTTTTTTCATTGTTAATAGCCACTGTTTTTTCCATGGTAGCAGGCGTGCTGATTACAGGAGCCTTTCACGAAGATGGATTTGCGGACGTTTGCGATGGGTTTGGAGGAGGTTGGACAAAAGAAAAAATAGTAAAAATTATGAAAGACAGCGCTATAGGAGCTTATGGAGCTATAGGAGTTGTACTTTTATTACTAGTCAAGTTTTTACTCCTTTTTGAAATAATGAACAGAATCCCTAATCCTTCTTGGAACCAATATGCTTATGCAAGCTTTTTATTTATTACCTACCATAGTATAAGCAGAGCAAATGCCATTTCACTTTCCTTTACGTTACCGTATGTAAGAGAAGATGAATTAAGTAAAAGTAAACCTATAACCAAAGGTTTTAGTAAATATGAAGTAATAGGAGTCCTTTTCTTTGGATTAACACCATTGGCTTGTATGGCTTGTATTTACAATCCATATTATTTGGTGGTATTACCCGCTTTGCTCCTCACACGTTTGTATATGGGACGGTATTTTACCAAATGGATTGGAGGATACACAGGCGATTGTTTAGGAGCTTTAGAACAGATTAGCGAAGTAGTAACCCTTTTATCTTTTCTAACACTATGCAAATTTATTTAGTACGCCATACCGAAACCATTTGTCCCAAAGGAGTTTGTTATGGACAGAGCAATGTAAACTTAGTACCTAATTTTTTAAAACAATTTCAAGAGATAAAAAAACAATTACCAGTAAAAGCATTCGTATATACTAGTCCTTTGACACGTTGTGTAGAATTGGCTGAATATTGTTTTTCAAAACAAGAGATAACGGTAGACAACCGATTAAAGGAAATGAATTTTGGAAAATGGGAATTACAAAAATGGGATGCAATACCAGAGGAAGAATTAAATCCTTGGATGGAAGATTTTGTAAACATTCCAGTTCCTATGGGAGAGTCTTTTCAAGTTTTATACGAAAGAGTAGTTGAATTTTGGGAAACAATACAAAAAATGACATTAGAGAAACCATTAGTTATTTTTACTCATGCAGGTGTTATAAGAAGTTTAATATGTTACCTAGAAAAACAACCTCTTAAAGATGCTTTTACTTACAAAGTAGATTTTGGAGAAGTAAAAAGGCTTTCAATTAAATGAAATAAAGAATCTAATCTTTTTTCAGAAAAGAATGTTTTACTCCTAACTAATTGATACTAATTTGTTTGTGAGGGACTAAGATCAGGGGTGTTTTTTCAAAAAAGTAAGTGTTTTTATAAATGTGTGTGAAAAAAAAATATTTTTTTATTTTTTATTGTACCTTTGCGCTCCCTTAAACAAAAAAATATGAAAAAAAGTATTAAAACACCACTATTTTTGTTCGTGTTATTTTCTTTGTGCAATAACGTATTTGGTCAAGTAATAAATCATAACAATGATGTTTGGTTGCATTATTTAGGAAAAAACATGATAGGAAAAAAACTTTCCTTAACACTAGAAGGATCTCTAATATTCGCTAACGGATTTGATCAAAAACAACAATATTTTATACGCCCATCTGTAGATTACCAGTTTACCAAACAAATAAGTGGTAGCATAGGTTATACACACCATGAATTTTTTGTTTATGGAGATGTTCCTTTAAATAGAGTCGTAACACCAGAGGATAACGTATGGATACAAGGTGTTTATAGCTGTGCTAAAAATGATTTTAAATTTACCCATCGTCTACGCGATGAGAGTCGTTGGGTAGGAGTAGCTACTAAAAATGAAGCAGGAGATTTTGTTATAACTAATAGAGACTATAGAAATCGTTTACGATACATGTATTTGGTAAATTATACTTTAACTAAAAAAGAAGATAAACCTCAATTGTTTGCTTTTTTAGGAGATGAGATATTTATGAATATAGGAGTAAAAGCAGCCAAAACATTTGTACAACAAAATAGAGTAATTGCAGGTTTAGGATATAATTTAAACCCTCAACATCAAATTCAATTAAGTTACATTCACCAAAATTTATGGAATGTACCTAACACCATACAAGAAAATAATCCCACGCTAAGGATTTCTTATGTAACGAACTTAGATTGGTCAAAGAAAAAATAATTTTAAAAGCTTCGTAAAAAGACCTTTGTTTTAAATAAAAAAAACTACAACATTGAACATGCCCCAAAAAGTTAGACACTATTTGGGGCATTTTTTATTCAAATTTTGCTCAATATAGGTTAGGTATTAGAAAACTATTATAGATAAAGAGGTAATACCATTTAAACCTAAAATATACTGGATTAAAAGTAAAGTTCTCGATACGTTTTTTTTCATTTTAAAAACAACTCGAACTCTCCCTTTGATCGAAATGAAAAGATTGCGAACTTTTTGGACAGTCTCAAGGTTAAAAAAAAATATTATAAGGAAATTTCAAAGTTTAAATAGTATAACAATAATTGGAGATGAAATAAAACTAAATTATATTCTAAACTTTGAAATATATGGATTTTAGGGTTCTTTTATTGAGGAATTTTTAATAAAGGAATCTGTTTTTTTTTATTTTTTTTAAAAGATGTACTAACTTTGCCTGTGAATTTATGGTGCTCGACTTTTGTGAAAAGTCAGCTTAAAAGGGAATCAGAGTGAGATTATAGATAAATTATTTGAAGATTAATGATAACGGAACCGTATTCCTGAAAATCAATATCTAAAATAAGAAATCCAATATCAAAACCTGAGCTGTACCCGCAACTGTAAGCTATTCAGCTTGTAATGATCTACAACCACTGTTTGAAATTTAAAACGGGAAGGTTAATTACAAGACGCAAGCCAGGAGACCTGCCTAAATTTATTTTATTAACAAACTTTCGGGAAAAAAAGTTTGGGTTGGGTAAATTCTGTCTTTTTTTCCGCATTTAAAGAATTAAAATGAAAAAAAACATTTTATTAGCAAGCGTTTTAACGTGTATGTATGGTAGTGCTTTTGCACAAGAGCAAGAATCAAAAAAAATAGAAGAAGTAGTTGTATCAGAGACTAAATTTCTGCAAAACAAAACAAAAACAGGTAGAACGATTGAAAAAATCACATCAAAAGATTTAGAACAAAGAAAAGGGCAAAGTGTGGCTACGGTATTAAGCCAGTTAGCTGGATTTGAAGTTGTAGGAAGTCAGAGTGGAGTAGGAAAGAATTTAGATTTGTTTGTTAGAGGAGGAAGTACAAAACAAGTATTAATTCTAATAGACGGTAATCCTGTAGTAGATGCATCAAGTATTTCAACTACGTATGATTTACGATTATTACCCGTAGAACAAGTTGAAAGTATAGAAGTACTCAAAGGAGCTTCCTCCGTATTATATGGTGCTAATGCAGCCACAGCAGTTATTAATATTACATTAAAAAAAGCAACTGACAAAGGAGTCGTAGGAACAGCCTACTTTAATATAGGAACTCAAAATTTAACAACCACCAAAAAGTATAAACCAGAAGAATACAATCAAGGTTTTTCATTGAACGGGACAAAAGGAAAAATCTCTTTTTTAACCTCTCTAAATAGCGCAGAAATAACAGGTATTAGTGAAGCAAAAGGAGATGATTTTGAAAAAGATAAGTTTTCAAGAGTTAATCTTAATCAACAATTAGGAGTAGCAATAAATAAAGAAATTAAATTGGATTTTTTTGCTAACTATGATCGCTTAAGATTTGCCTACGATACAGGGGCCTTTGTAGATAATGAAGTAAATACTTTAATAGGAGAACAGTTTAGAGGAGGCTTTTCTCCTTCAATGAAGTATAAAAAAGGAGAGTTGAAAATAAATTCTTCTTTTGGCTTTTATGAACAAAAAAGACTCTCAGGAGTTTCATTAAATAATTATACAGAATCCTTCTCTAAATCACGAAATATAAATGTTGACGTTTTTAATAAATACAATATAGGAAACTCTTTAGCTTTTATCACAGGGGTTCAATTCCAATATTTTGATATGCTTCAAGCTACCCCTTATGTTAATATTTATAATCAAGACGCTAAATACACCATGTTAGATCCTTATATTACAGCAGTATTAAACACTAAGTTTGGATTAAATGTAAATGCAGGAGCTCGTTATTTAAAACACAGCGTTTATAAAGATTATGTCATCTTTAATATTAATCCAAGTTTTAATTTTGAAAAAATCAATTTAAAATTATATGGATCAATAGGAGGAGCAGTAGTAGCACCAACATTATATCAAGTGTATTCGGAGTATGGTAATAAAGATTTAACACCACAAGAAAATACTACTATTGAAGCTGGTTTTGAAAAAAGTTTTTTTGATCAAAAAATGAAAATTTCAGCAGTTGGATTTTATAGAGAAGAAAATAATTCAATTGCTTTTAAAAAGAAGACCTCAAATACAGGATGGCAATATGAAAATATAGAAGGAATAAATAAATCAAAAGGGATTGAATCCAATATAATGATCAAACCTCTAGAAAAAATAACCTTAACGGGTAATTATACTTTTGTAGAAAATGATCAAGCTATTGCAAAAGCCGTTGCAAAACATAGAATAAATGCTAGTTTATCGGTTGAATTGACTAAATCTATTGCATGGGATGCTCAATTTCAGTTTGTAGATTTTAGAAACGTATCATACTACAATTCTTCTACTTTTAGAGCAACAGACGTATCCGTTTCGGCTTATAAATTATTTCATACGAATCTGAAAGTAAAATTATCAAACCATTTGAGTGTTTTTGGATCCGTTCAAAATTTATTAAATGAAGAATTTATAGAAACCATGGGGTATAATACAAGAGGGAGAAACTTTAAAATCGGAATGAATTTTCAGTTTTAATCAGTAGAGATTATCTGAAATATAAAAAATTAATGTGTACTCCACTTTTATAATAAAAAAATCACATACTAAGATATGTGATTTTTTTATTATAAAATATAAAATGAGATTGATCACTTTTCTAATCTACATACATTTCATATTTTAAATCGTCTTTAGAAAGATCAATAACTTTGTTATAAACTTTAAACGGAGGTTTCTGAATGCCAATTCTATCACCTGATTTAATTAAACTCATTGCTTTAGCTAAATAAGGTTCAGACCTATTTCCTAAAACCCCTAGGTTACTTATATCTTCCGTTAATATATTAGTCGCATCGGGCGTAATACCCGCTTCATAATCTCCAAAACCTACTTTGTTAACAATTTTTAAAACAATCAGTTGCATAGCATATCTATGAGTTGGATTCAAATTTCGTTTTGTGTAGTTTGGTGAGTCATACAGTGTAATAGATCCCACATTCTTGCCCGTAGTTGTATCGCCTATTTGAACTACTTGTATGTAAGGTTTTAAACAATTAATAACCAATTCACTAGCAGATGCAGTGTTAGCGGTTGTTAAGATATATACTTTATTCAAATTTAATGAATTAATCGGAGTACCATCTTTTAGCTGTGAGGTAAATTTATTTAATAACCTATTAGGATCTATTGTTCTACTAATCTTAGAATTCCATTGCTCTTTAGCAAAAATTTGATCTTCAAATTGTCCCGTAATCATACTTGCTAAACGAGTAGCAGTTGCTACGGATCCTCCTGAATTATAACGTAAATCCAAGACTAAATCCGTTATTCCAGCCGCCTTTAATTTACCAAAAGCTTGATTTAATTCTGGTTCATAATACGTATAAAAACCATTATACATTAAATAACCGATTTTTTTATTTCCTTCCTCTATCACATCGGTAATATAAACAGGATTTTCAGAATACGCTTTTTTAACTAACGCCACTGTTTTTCCATTAGGTGTAATAGCACCTCCATCATAGGAAGCTAAATTTAAAGTATAATTTGTTTTAGATAACAATTCACGATAATTGCTACGAGTAAGAGGAATACCATTAACCCCATAAAAAAGATCCCCTCGTTTTAGATCTTTTGTACTAGCATCACTATTAGGCATGATGTATTTTACCCAGCCAAAAACTTCAGTTTGACTTCCATTCTTAGGACTAATCCCATACTCCATACCATTACTATCATTCGTTCCAGAAAGAATCTGTTCTAATACAGTATAATTCGAAGTTATAAAACTAAATTTATCAATATTCTTTCGATTGTATATCAAATTTTCAAATAAAGTTTCAGGCTTTGTAAAGCTGCTCAGATATGAATTCAGTTCCTCTTGTGAATTAAAACGGTGATCGCTCAGATTGGCTACATTTTCTTGATAATAATAATATTGGTTTAAACCTTTCCATACAAAATTATAAGGATCTAAACTGTTATATTGTGGTTGATCATCTAAGTCATTACAACTAAATAACAGACCAGCGGTTAGGATGATTAAAAGCCT
Source organism: Flavobacterium columnare (assembly GCF_014844295.1). Classification (NCBI taxonomy): domain Bacteria; kingdom Pseudomonadati; phylum Bacteroidota; class Flavobacteriia; order Flavobacteriales; family Flavobacteriaceae; genus Flavobacterium; species Flavobacterium columnare. Next base: position 379,121 of record NZ_CP054494.1, on the reverse strand, counting down.
GGTTATATTTTTTTTCATTTATAAAAGGATATGATGTAAATTTATGAGCTTAAAATTATATTAAATGCGTAAAGAAAATATAAAAAACCGAAATTTATTTTGGTTTTTAACATTTATAATTGGTTCAGTAGCGTTTGGAAGTTACTATTATTGGTTTGAAAAACAAAAGGAAGAGGTTGCCAACACCCAATTAGGAACTTGTCAAACCCCAGAAGAAGCGTATAAAGAAACACAAAAAGCTTTACATCTGATTTCGGCTCAATTGAACTCTGGCATGAAAAATGTAAATAAGTTAAAAGAGTATGATCAAACGACACGCAAAATTTTTAAAAAGTAAAAAAATGAAAAAAAAAATAGTTTTAGTTTTTAGTATTTTATCATTTTATTTAGGCACGGCACAAACTCCTTTTGATAAATTTGAAAGTAATAATAATGTCTCTTCTGTTATCGTAAATGATAAAATGTTTGAATTAATGAGCAAAGTGAAAATGGAAACGAAAGAAGATCAAGTGTATTTAAATTTGATAAAAAAACTAGATTATTTAAAAGTTTTTAAAACTAGTCACTCTAAAACCATTTCCGATATGCGTACTAGTATAGAACAATATAGTGATAAATTAGAAGAATTAATGCGCGTGAATGAAAACGGAAAAAGTACTAAAATCTATGTAAAAATGATTCCAGGAAGTACAAATGTATCAGAATTATTATTGTTTATGGAAGGAAAAGAAACGATATTAATGTCTTTAACTGGTAATTTTTCATTGAATGAAATTTCACTTTTAACCAAACGAATGAATTTGCCAGGAGGAGAAGAATTAAACAGAGCCGCTAAAAAATAACAAAAAAATGGTCCCAAATACAAATAGTAAGCCGTATTTGGAACCGTTTATTTTAACTAAAAAGAGTTGTTAAAATTATCTTTTGTAATACATCACAATAGAAGCTTTTTCAATTGTATTGCCATTTAAGTAATAACCTACTAATGCAGGACTAGCATTTTTATCTAGACCTAACTTATCCGTTTTTAAGGCATAAACAGTAATCGTGTATTTATGAAAACCATGTCCTTCAGGAGGGCATGGACCCCCATAACCTGATTTGCCAAAATCAGTAATACTTTGTATTGAACCAGCAGGCATTAAGTTTTTAGTAACATCTCCCGCTCCTGTTTTTAATTCTTTAGTTGTAGCAGGAATATCAAAAGCAAGCCAATGCCACCATCCACTTCCTGTAGGTGCATTTTCATCATGTATTGTAACAGCAAAACTTTTAGTATCCTTTGGTGCATTTTCCCAAAATAATTGAGGCGACATATTTTCACCCGTACAACCAAAACCGTTAAAAACTTGTTTCATAGTTGCTTGACCTCCTAGATCATTACTTTTTAAAGTAAAAGTTTGCGCGCTTGCTGTAAAAGCAGAAATAAAAGCAAGCAAGGTTAATATCTTTTTCATTTTTATGTTATTTTATAATGCAAATTTAAGATTAAGTTTGGGAATATTATTGCGCTAAAAGTCCAAAAAGATGTTCTTTTAGTCCATTTTGAAGTTTTTAGGAGATACTCCATAATACTTTTTAAATTCGTTACTAAATGCAGATAAATTTTCATAACCCAATTCATGGTAAAGATCAGAAGGTCTCTTGTTAAGCATTAACTCATTTCGAGCCTTTTCCATTCTTTTTGAAATAAAGTATTTTTTAGGAGAAATTTGATATATTTCAGCAAACTTTCTTTTAAAAGTAGAAACACTCATATTAGATAAGAAAGCAAGTTCATCAATAGTAAGGGGGCTGTTCTCATGCTGCTGCACAATATCCTTTATTGATTTGTTTTTATGACGGCTTAATGTATTTTGAAAAAAAGGAGCAATTTGATTAGGTTCTTTGTTAAGTAAATACAACAGAATTTCTTCTAACTTTACATGAGTAAGATGAGGGGCTTTATTAAAATCGTTTTTTAATAAAAGTAATGATTTTTCAAATAGGTTAACATACACATCTTTTCGGATATTTAATACCGTTTGATTTGAATGAGTTGCTTTTGGTAGTTCAATTTGTTTTTTTAATAAAATTTGATTTAAAAAATGATCCGAAAAGAAAAAAAGAATACTGTTATAGCCTGATTCTCCTATTAAACGTTCTGTCATTAGACTATTTCCAGATTGTAATAAAAAAAATTGATCATTTTGGATAGAAATATTATTCTGGTTGCTAATGACTTCTTTATATCCATTTAGTAAAAAACAAAGGACATTGTGGGTAAAAGTAACAGGGATGTTTTTACTAGACTGTTGTGTGTTATAAAAATAAATAGCACACTCAAAGTGATTGTCCTGAAAAAAATCAAAGGGTAAATTATGAACCAATTGCGTATTCATTAAATTAAGTTTTTAAATAAAAAACGACAATTAAAAGAGTTAATCGTCGCTTTTTTATTATTTTGATTTCTTTAAGTAATCCGTAAATTTTTTACCGTATTTAGAATTGGCTACCTCTGTAGACATTTTTTTATGTATTTCCTCTAAAAATTTAGGTTGCATATCATAAATATCTGTAAGCGCTATGTAGGGAGCAATTTCGTGATCCGCATGGGTAAGCGCAAAATTAGCAGAGTACAAATATTTTCTTTTTAATAACTGATCCTGCTTATTTTGATTGTCTAGCTCATTATAGTTTTTATTGCCTTTATTTCCGAGTATTTTAGCTTGAAGTAATTGAAGCTGTTGCTCATTAAATTTAGCAATGATATCCTTATATTCTTTGTAAAGATCATGGTTTTTAGAACCTGTAATTTTTGCATTAGCAAAAAAGAAATCAAGATCCGTATCAATAGTTATTTTTCCTGGCTCTGCAAAAAACAACAAATTATTATCCATTGAATTCGTTTGTCCTCTATCCACAAACAAATAAAGCATTTCAGGAGAATCTAATTTAATTGAACTCTCAAAATTAGAGGAACCATTTAATTCAATAGTATCTAAAGCTACTAGAGTACTGTCTTGTACTTTTTGGATGTATAGCTTTCCTTTTTTTAACCCCTTTATATTTCCTGTTACGATTACCTCATCTTTTGCAGGTGCCTTGTCTGCGCATGAAGCAAAAAACACAAAAGTAATTGCTACGATAACTTTTTTGTACATATTTATTCTAAATTTTTTGCAATGTAATAAAAAAAATCCTCAAAATTCAACTGTATTTTGAGGATTTAAATTCATAAGAAATCTCAATTATCCGTTTAGCCAAGCTTCTTTTAAAGCTTTTTTATTATCGTCAGTAGATTTGTAGCCAGTTACTTCTTCAAAAGGAAGTTTTATAACACCTTTTAAAGTAACCTCTTTTTGATCTCTTTTGATTTTAATAGAAATATTTTCATTTTCTTTCCAACTCTGACTCGCCATAATCATATCGTAAATATTGTCTAAGTTGTAATTTTTATCATTTACAGCCAAAATAGAATCGCCTCCTTTTAATCCTAAATGACTGTAAAATTCAGGAAGCTCTATTCCAGGAATAATTACGATTTCTTTAGTGGATTGATTAACGGTTATATAAGGTGTTTGTTCCTTTATAAAAACATTTCCTGGAACCTTTGTTTGTGCTTGTGTAACCCCCATTTTAGCAAAAAAAATTTCATAAGGAATAGGAGTTGGTCCGTCTACATAAGTTCGTAAGAAATCGCCTACTTCTGGATAAGTAAGAGCTATGATCTTATCAAAAAGAGCTTCATCTTTAAAAGGAGTATTAATACCGTATTCATTATTTAGCTTTTGCATTAAATCCAATACACCACGTTGACCATTGCTTTTTTCGCGGATAATAATGTCTAGACACATACCTATTAAAGCTCCTTTTTGATAGACATTAAGGTATTGATCTTTATAAGGTTTTGTTAACACATTAGCACTCATTTTAGTAAAAGGAATTGTATCGTCCATATTGGCTGATTGTCTAATTTTATCAGTCATACGATTATAAAACTCCTCTTCATTAATTAAACCTTGATTAATTTGGAACAGATTAGCAAAATATTCTGTTATTCCTTCATACATCCATAAATGTTTAGACATTTTAGGCTCATTGAAATCAAAATAATGAATTTCTTCTGAATGAACACCTAGTGGACTTACTATATGAAAGAACTCGTGAGAAACAATGTCTTTTAACTGTTCGTCCATTTGATCAGAAGGCATCATTTCAGGCATAACAACAGTAGTAGAGGTGGTATGTTCTAAAGCACCAAAACCTTTTGCATCTTGCTTTTGTACGTCTGTAAGATAAATTAGGATCGAGTATTTTTTGGTATTATTGATAGGCCCTAAAAACTTTTTTTGAGCCTTCATCATTTTTTCCATGTTAGGAGCTAAATCAGCTGCTTTGTATTTTCCAGTGGGTGAATATACACTTATTAGAATATCCATATCTTCTACTTTAAAAGTAGCAAGGTCTGGCTTTGTATACATTATTGGATGATCTACAAGAGTAGCATAACGATTGGTTTTAAAAACATCAATGGTTTTGCTAGGATCACTATCGGTAAGAGAGGTAGCGCCGTATAAATGGTTAGGGTGAAGGACGGTTAAGGTGTAAGGAACTTCTTTTTTATCGCTAAAGTAACCAATAAAACCATGCGTGTTTAAAACAAAACAATTAGAATCTATATTCGTTCCAGCTGGCGAAAAAACATCATCACCTCCTATGCCTCCAACTTGTTCAGTATCATAAGTGTCATTTACCCAGTAAGTTATTTTACCTAATTTTTTAGCACCTGTAATACGATAAGTGTTTTCATCCAGTTTTGCTAACGGTAAATTCTCTCCTTTTGTAGTATAAGCTTTTATTTTTTCAATAAAACGCCCATAATTATCTGATGAATAAGTACCAGGAACTGTTTTAGGAATACTAAAGAGTATGACATCCTCTTTAGAGGGAGTAGGAATTACCGTTACCATGACCTTGTCGTCTTGTATTGTGTTCAAATCAATTGTAACGTTTACTTCTGGGGTTTTAGAACCGTTTAAGGGGGCTGCTTTACCAGTAAAAAATAGTGATGTTAATACAGCTGATAAAAATATTTTTTTCATTAATAAATTAATAAAGATTTGAGAAATTTGCCATTAAAGATATTAGTTTGCTAATTTGTAACGCAATCTTTGTGATAAAATTAACAAAAAACTCCTGTCAAGCAGGAGTATGGATCAGTCAAATTTATTTTTAAGATAATACTTACCGTCCAAATCATCATCAAAATCGTTATTTTTGATAGGTTTAGGTTTAGGTTTGGAAGCCGCCACTTTTTTCTTCCAAAGTTCAAATTGATCTTTTGATAGATGTTTACGCATTAATTCTGTTACATCACTTTCGCCAACCCCAAATTCTTCCTTAATTGCTTCAAAGGGTTTACGTTCTTCTTTTGCCATGCTGATTAGTCTTTCTAAATTTTCTCTGTCTAATTCAGCGATCTTACTTTTTCTCATTTAAATTATAAAACAAAATTGTATTAAACTTTATGCAATACTTATACCAATATTAATAAAAAGGTATGACTTTTAAAATTTTTTTATGTTTTTGGATCCTTATATTTTTGAAAAGGAATAGTTAATAAATTACTTAAATTATTGTGCTCTTTTAAAGAGGTATGAGTGTCTATACCAAAAACAATTTGGTCTTGTGGTAAATTTTGATAAGTTCTTAAAAAACGATCCCAAATACTAAAAACATTTCCATAATTGCTATCCGTATAGGGAAGTTGATAATGATGATGAATACGATGGATTTTTGGGGTAACTAATACAATTGATAGTAATGAATTGAGTTTTTTAGGGAGCTGTATGTTTGAATGGTTAAACTGAGATACTAAAACAGAGCAAGATTGATACATAAAAAACAGCCAAACAGGAGCACCTGTAATCAAAACAGCTAAAACGGTAAACAAAAACCTAAAAATACTTTCTCCTGGATGATGACGGTTAGCACTGGTTGTATCAACCCAAGTGTCCGTATGATGAATGAGATGAAAGCGCCATAAAAATTTTATTTTATGTTGTAAATAATGAGGTACATAAGCTCCTATAAAATCCATAAATAAAAGACCTATGAAGCACTGTAATCCTAGATTACTAACGTTAAACCAATGTATAATCCCAAAATGATTTTGACTGTCCCAGACGCAACTTTTAAATAAAAGGATTGCTAAAAAAAAGTTGATAATTATCGTTGTAAAAGTAAAAAATAGGTTTAGAAAAGCATGTTGTATTTTATTGTATTCAAAACGAAAACGAGGAAAACCACTTTCTAAAATCCAAAAAAAGGCAATGCCTCCAAATAAAATCAAAGACCTATGAGACGAAGGGATCGTTTCAAAATAGTTAGTAATCTCGTTAATCATAAAAATTTTAGTTCAAAACCAAATTTAAGAAACTATTTGTTATGAATGAATTAAGATTTGTTTTTTTATTCAAATAATTCGCCTCTGTGAGGTTTTAATGCGTCTCTAACCCGAAGCATGTTTTGATCATTTACCACCATCCAAGCTATAGCGTGCATTTCGTTCAGTACTGAAAAACCAGTGGTTTTGATTGGGAATTGTTCTATTTCAATATATTCTCTTAAATGAATTTCATGATGTTCCGCGGTTTTAGCTGCTGCGGGACCTCTAAAATCCCAAATAAGTTTTATTTTCCTTTGCATATTCTCTTAGATTTGAAATACAAATTTACAATGATTCACTTGAAAATAAGTAGTATTTTTGCAACGTAAAAAAATGATAATGCCAAAAGAACTTCAAATTCAAGTATCGCCTGAGGTAGCTTCTAATGAAATGATGCTAAAGAATCATCTTGCAAAATTAGTACAAGTATCTGTTGCAGATATACAGTACTATGTAATTCTTAAAAGATCGATTGATGCTCGACAAAAAGCAATTAAAATAAATTTAAAAATCATTGTTTATTTTCAAGGAGAACAAATTATTGAAGATAAAATAACGTTACCTAATTACCAAGATGTTACCAATGCTCCAGAAGTAATTGTGGTGGGAGCAGGACCAGCAGGGTTGTTTGCTGCCTTACAATTAATTGAATTAGGAATTAAACCCATTTTGTTAGAAAGAGGAAAAGACGTAAGAGGTAGAAGAAGAGATCTAAAAGCAATTAATAGAGACCATATAGTAAATGAAGATTCTAATTATTGTTTTGGAGAAGGAGGAGCAGGAACTTATTCTGATGGAAAACTGTACACACGTTCAAAAAAACGAGGAGATGTAGATCGTATTTTAAGATTATTGGTAGCATTTGGAGCTTCTTCGGAAATATTAGTAGAAGCCCATCCCCATATAGGAACCAATAAATTACCTGAAATTATTCAAGATATTAGAGAGAAAATCAAAGAATATGGCGGACAAGTGTTATTTGAAACACGAGTAACGGATATTTTAATAAAAAATAATGAGGTAGAAGGAATCGTTACACAGTCAGGAGAAGTTATAAAAGCCAAAAAAATAATACTTGCTACAGGACATTCCGCTCGTGATGTGTTTGAATTATTAGATCGAAAAAAAGTTTTAATAGAAGCCAAACCATTTGCTTTAGGAGTCCGAGCAGAACACCCACAAAGTTTAATAGATTCAATACAATATTCGTGTGATTTTAGAGGAGCGTTTCTGCCGCCAGCACCATATTCTGTTGTTAAACAGGTTAACGGACGAGGGATGTATTCTTTTTGTATGTGTCCAGGAGGAGTGATAGCTCCTTGCGCAACAAGTCCAGGAGAAGTTGTTACAAATGGTTGGTCCCCATCTAAAAGAGATCAAGTCACAGCCAATTCAGGAATTGTGGTAGAATTAAAATTAGAAGACTTTAAACCGTATGCTAAATTTGGAGCGTTGGCTGGTATGGAATTTCAAAAAGCCATTGAGCAAAAAGCATGGGAAATGGCAGGTAAAACACAAAAAGTACCCGCTCAGAGAATGGTTGATTTTTCTCAAAAAAAAGGTTCAATAGATATCCCTAAAACATCCTATGTTCCAGGAACAACAAGTGTAGAGTTAGGAACTGTGTTCCCTTCCTTTTTAACACAAATTATGCGCGAAGGATTTGTTCAATTTGGAAAATCAATGAAAGGATACTTTACGAATGAAGCCATTTTGCATGCTCCAGAAAGTAGAACCTCATCACCTGTTAGAATTCCTCGTGATAACGTTACGTTAGAACATTTGCAAATTACAGGACTGTATCCATGTGGAGAAGGAGCAGGATACGCAGGAGGAATTATTTCAGCAGCTATAGATGGTGAAAAATGCGCAATAAAAGCAGCAGAAACATTGCTGAATTAAATAGTTTGTGTAAGAGATGTAAGGAGAAGTCTAAATAAAAAGGATCGGGTAGTAATTGATAGACTTTTCGTACTTTTACTCCCGTAATATAAAACTATGATTGAAGAAAAAGTAATTTTAGTAAACGAAGTAGATCAAGTAATAGGATTAATGCCTAAACTAGAAGCACATGAAAAGGCATTGCTACATAGAGCTTTTTCTGTATTTATACTGAATGATCAAAGAGAAATAATGCTTCAGCAAAGAGCGCATCATAAATATCATTCCCCATTATTATGGACCAATACTTGTTGCAGCCATCAAAGGGAAGGAGAGTCTAATATAGAGGCAGGAAAACGTCGTTTACAAGAAGAAATGGGGTTTACAACAGAACTAAAAGAACTTTTTCATTTTATTTACAAAGCACCCTTTGATAACGGATTAACAGAGCATGAGTTAGATCATGTAATGATAGGATATTTTAATGAAGCACCTTCTATAAACACAGATGAGGTAGAAAACTGGAAATGGATGTCTATTGAAGCAGTAAAACAAGATATAAAACTTCATCCTCATCAATATACAGTTTGGTTTAAGATTATTTTTGACGAATTTTATCATTATTTAGAAGCGCATACATTATGAGAGTAACAGTGTCAAGAAAAGCTCATTTTAATGCAGCTCATCGTTTGTATAGGAAAGATTGGACAGATGAGCAAAATCAAAAAGTTTTTGGTAAATGCAACAACCCTAATTTTCATGGACACAACTATGAGTTGATAGTCAGTGTTACAGGTAGTATTAATCCAGAAACAGGTTATGTGATTGATATTAAAGATCTGGCAGATATAATTTATGAAGAAGTAGAAATTCCGTTTGACCATAAAAATTTAAATTTAGATGTTCCAGAATTCGAAAATGTAATACCTACTGCGGAAAATATTGTAGTTGTTATCTGGAATAAAATTAGAAAAAGAATAAAAAAAGAAAATGATTTAGAAGTTACCTTGTTTGAAACACCACGTAATTTCGTTACATATAAAGGATAGTATAATTATGCAAAAAGGTTTGAAAGTAGGGGATAAACTTCCTCTTTTTGGAGCAAAAGATCAGAACGGAAATGATTTTTATATTAATTCTGTTCTAGGTAAAAAAGTATTAGTCATTTATTTTTATCCGAAAGATGATACCCCCGGTTGTACCAAACAAGCTTGTTTTTTAAGAGATCAGTACGAAGAGTTTAAAACCATAGGAGCAGAGGTAATAGGGATTAGTGGCGATAGTATTGCAGCACATAAAAAATTTGCAAGCAAATACGATCTACCTTATATATTATTGTCAGATCCAGATAAAATACTACGAAACTTATTCGGAGTAAAATCAAATATGTTAGGATTGATCCCCGGAAGAGTAACTTATATAGTAGATAAAGAAGGAGTGGTTCAAATGATTTTTGAAGACATGAATGCCACAAATCATTTAGACCGTACAGTAGAAAAAGTAAAAAGTTTGATTTAATGCCGATGGAATTATATCCTTTACAGTTTGAGCCTATCTTTAAAGATAGGATTTGGGGAGGGACACGTTTAAAAACATTCCTAAATAAGTCTATTGTTTCTGAAAAAACAGGAGAAAGTTGGGAGCTTGCTGCTATTGACCAAGATGTTAGTCAAGTCAGTCAAGGCGTTTATAAAGGTGTGCTTTTGACAGAATTAATTGAAAAATACCCACTCGAAATATTAGGAAGTAAGGTATACCAGCGTTTTGGAACGCAATTTCCATTGCTCTTTAAATTTTTAGATGCCAGAGAGGATCTTTCTATTCAAGTGCATCCTAATGATGCGTTAGCAAAAGAACGACATAATTCTTTTGGTAAAACGGAAATGTGGTATGTAGTAGAAGCAGAGCCTGAAGCAAAATTAATAGTAGGATTTAAAGAAGATGCCTCAAAAGAAGCCTACTTAGAACACTTAAAAAATAAAAACCTATCCTCTATTTTAGAAGCCTATCCAGTAAAAGAAGGAGACGTGTTTTATTTAGAAACAGGTACTGTACATGCCATTGGAGCAGGTACCGTTGTAGCTGAAATACAGCAAACATCAGATATTACCTATAGAATTTACGATTTCGATCGCAAAGATGCACAAGGCAACTTACGGGAATTGCATATAGAACTAGCTTTAGATGCAATAGATTATCAAAAGAAGAAGGTAAAAGTAGACTATACGTTATCAGATAATCAAGCAGTAAACGTAGTTGATAGTCCCTATTTTACAGTAAAAGTTTTAGACCTAAAAGAAGAATATCAATACCATAATAAAGGCAATAGTTTTGTGGTATATATGTGTACTAAAGGAAATTTAAAAATAAAAGTAAATCAACAGATATACGAATTTACTAAAGGAAACACCTTTTTAATTCCTGCTGCTCTAAAAGACTTTCAGTTAATAGGAGAAGCTAAATTGTTGGAAATTGTAATTTCTTAACAGATATCGAAAGAATAATTGTAATTTTGTAAACGTAATTTAAAATACATACGAATGGCAAGTGTAAAGAATTTAAAAAAGAATATCAATTATGTAATTGGTCAAATTATTGAGGCGGTTTATTTATATGAAATGACTTCAACAGGTAAACCAACTGATGAAACTAATGCTGTTATTGAAGAGGCTTTTGTTATTTTCGATAATTTGATTGTAAAAGTGAACACGAAAAAAGTTGAAAATAAAAAAGTACACTTTAAACAAATAAATGTTGAATTGGAAAATGCTGCAAACCAATTAGTTGATAAAATTAATGCTTTGTAGTTAAAAAAAGTGTAAAAAAGTAGGGTGCAAAGCTTTGGAAAATAAAAAAACTCTCCTATATTTGCACCCGTAAATGAGTCGCCGGTGTAGCTCAGCTGGCTAGAGCAGCTGATTTGTAATCAGCAGGTCGTGGGTTCGAGTCCCTCCATCGGCTCAAAAATTATCGAAAGATAATCTTTAAATAAATTTATTGAAAGTATACTTTTGCCGGTGTAGCTCAGCTGACTAGAGCAGCTGATTTGTAATCAGCAGGTCGTGGGTTCGAGTCCCTCCATCGGCTCAAAGTTTATCAAAAGATACTATTAAATAAAATTATTAAAAATACCTTGCCGGTGTAGCTCAGCTGGCTAGAGCAGCTGATTTGTAATCAGCAGGTCGTGGGTTCGAGTCCCTCCATCGGCTCAAAAAGAGAAACTGATTCAGTTTCTCTTTTTTATTTAAAAAAGTACACCAAAAGTATTTTACTTCGGATTCTAGCCATCCCGACTCAAGGAGGGATCCCATAAAGGGCGTAACATAACGTTTTTGATCTAGCAAAGCATATATTATATACTTTAGAGAACTAATTTAAAAATGAAAAGACTTCATTTATTTTAAAAATTGTTTTGCTCCAAAGTATTTTTTAGAAAGAAAATTTCTACAAAATAAGAAATCTCTAAAATAAACTTTTTCAATGAATTAGACTCTGTTTTGAAATAAATTATTAAATTTGCTATAAGACAGATAAAATTTTATAAACCTGTCAGACTTTATACCTATCGCTTCAGTAGTAATTTATCAAAGATGATGATCTAATGAGCCGGATGATTAGAAATCATCATTATTCTACAATTTTAGCTTTTCAAGATAGGTTATAATTATATTAATTTTTTCTAATTAATCTAATTTTTAGTATTGTTTCCCTTTTTGCAACAAGTATACTAGTTGCCTGAATTGCCATTAAGTCAAACTATAAAAAATATAAAAATTAGATAAAAGCAACCTTCGTCACGGTAATTGCTTATAAAAATACAGCCAAGCAATGCCATAGTATTAATAAAAATAAGAAAACAAATGAAACAAAGTTTTTTTTTAATTACAGCACTATTCTTGACGAGTGTCTTAGGAATAGACGCTCAGTGTGCACCTACTTTTGTTCCTGATTTAGCATTACAATCCAGTGATCCGGCCATTAAATCGGAAATTCAAAATATTTATGATAAAGCTAAAAACACAAGATTAGCTACCACCCAACCATCTACCTCAAGTTTAAATACTGCTATTAGGCTTTATAACAGTTTAAATATAGTGGTAAACGGCAATACCATTACCGGTAATCCTATAACAGATTACAATAAACTTACCTTTTTAAATACGTTTGTTGACCACCTAAAATTCAATCCTAATGATACCGCCGTAATTCAAAGAGTAAATGATTTAATCTGGTGGGTTTCAGAAAACCTTTGCAATAATACCCTATCAGTTGATACACACGGTTATGTATTTAAAAACTTTTCAAGAAAAGGCTTTTTCTGTGCAGAGTATTTAACTCCTCAAAACAAGCAAAGAATTTTGTATATTATAGAAAAAGAATTTGCCAATTGGAATGTTTTTTGGAAGCCAACCTATGATTATAATTCCCAAGCCACAGAAGGAGTTATTAATACAGATGATGTTTATAATAAATTAGATGCACTTGTGCCTTTAGTAAAATGTTTCTCAACAGATGATGAACAGTATCGTTATATGTTAACCTTAAGCCGATTTGTTACCCGATTTGCCTCTGTATACACAGATGGTACCCGAGATGGAATAAAACCAGATGGCAGTGGATATCATCATTGGAACAATTACGAAACGTATATGTACGCTTATAACACCCTTATTTATTGCCTAGATGTATTTGGAACCACCCGTTTTCAAATAAAAGCCCCAGCATATAAAGTTTTTAGAGATGCTGTTATGCACAAAATATTAATTTCTAATGATGCTGGATGGATCCCCTTATCTATGACAGGTAGAAGTGGTAATTGGGAAACAATATCTGTAGATCAAAATTCTATAAAAAATTTAGCTCTTGTGGGAGGTTCTATTTTAGGTTTACAGACAGCAGACCCTCTTTTAGCAAGCATCTATAACAAAAGATATGGCGTAGAGCCCTCTTTTAATCATAGTACAATTGCTCCTTTTCACGATGGCTTTTATCAAAACAATCACGCAAGCGCAGGTATATTTAGAACCAAGAATACAGTGATACTAAATAAAGGATTTAGCAATCAACTTTGGGGAGCAGAAACCTTTAGTAATAGTAACAGATATGGTAGATACCAAAGTTATGGAGCTATGAATATCCTATATCCAGGAACTGCTGCTGCCAACGGTTTTGATAATACAAAGTGGGATTGGAATTATAATCCAGGTGCTACTACTAAAGTTTTATCATGGCAAGATTTAATTGTACCTTGGCAAAGAGTAGATGAATATTCAAGTAAAAAACTAGCAGGTTCTTTGCAACATAATCTTAAAAAAGGCGAATATTTAAAAGATGTTTTTGGAACACTAGGTATGTTTGCTATGGATTTTCAAGAAGCAGAAAATATAGGATGGGGAGGAACACCAACAGGATCAAATACGCATGATACCTCTTTTACCTTTAAGAAATCTTCGTTTTTCTTTAATGATATGATCATTTGTTTAGGTTCTGATATAAGCAATAGCGATGTTAATACTGCAACAGTTACCACTTTATATCAAAATGCAACAACTCCTAACAATGTGATAATAAATAACAATACATATACCTCAACAGGTATAACATCTACTTATTTAGGAACAAACCCAAACTGGATTTTAGATAACTTTAATACAGGCTTTTACTTAGTTAGTGGAAATAATGATGTAAAGATTCAACGTAAGAATCAACAAACACCAGCACATAATCAAAACAATCCAGCAATTCTAAATCCCAATACAGAAGCAGCTATAGGATTTATAGATCACGGTAAAGCCCCTAATAATGCTCAATACGAATACGTAGTACTTCCTAATACGAATGCTTCAGATATGCAAAATTTAGCCAATTCATTCAAAAATACCAGCACACGACCGTATACGGTACTAAATAAAGATAGTAAATCACATATTATCAAACATACAGCATCAGGAATACATGCTTTTGCACTTTTTGAAGCAAATACAGTACTTCCTGGAAATACCAACCTAATTTCAAATGATAAACCTTGTTTAATAATGTACGGACCATTAAACTCTAATTCAGAAATGACATTGAGCTTGTCTAATCCTGATCTAGGTCTTCCAGACAAAAGAAGCTTTGATTCATTTAAAATTCAGCCTATAGAAATTACATTTGATGGAGAGTGGGAATTGCCACAACCTCATAAAGATATTCAATTAGTTTCTTCAAATTCAACGAGTACTACATTCAGGTTCTTAACCTATCAAGGATTACCTATTGAAACAACTTTTAAAAAACATATTACCTTAATAAGACCAATTATTAACTCCCCTATAACGAATCCATCAAAGACCCTTTTGGCTTATCCTAATCCAACAAATGCTATGATACGAGTTGATAATGTTCAAATGAACATGACAAATACTAAGTTGTATAATTTACAAGGACAAGATATAACCCATCTTGTAATAATTAATAGCAACACAGTAGATATGTCTAAATTATCCAGTGGATCATATCTATTAAAAATAGGAAATCAGAGCATTACAGTCTATAAAAAATAATAAAAAAGACTTTAAATCATAACAAACTAAAAAGCGTTTGTTAATTCTCTATACAATATGATTTTTAGTTAACATCCTAAAAACCCTCATTTTGAGTAATTGCAAAATGAGGGTTTAAGATTTTATCCAGAAACCCAGATTATGTGTTAGACTTTGTGATAAAGATGCAAGGGCAAAGTAGGAAAAATTTGTAAATTCACCCAAAAAGAATGTCAAGTAAATTAGCAATTTTGGATATATTTTGCTCAAATCCATAAATTATAAATACAAAATTCAACCACTACAGTCATTTAGCTTTTGTTTTATATAGACTATTCATAGTCTTTACGTCAAACCAAACCAATCAAGCCATAATTTATTTAAAACCTTCCTATGATTGGCTTTTTTCTTAGTGCCATTTCAATTTCCAAAACCGAAATTAAATTTTCCATAGCAGTATCTAATGTTAAATAATATAATGTTATATCGCCGTACTCTTTTGGGTTAAACCAGTGGAATAATTGCATACCAGCAGTTCCTTTCGCTTTATTATGCCCTAAATGGGTTACTAATCTTCCCCAAAAACCTTTTTTTACCTTGCCTACGTATAAAGTAAAATCAGACTCTTTTATATCCGTTTTATAAGCAGCGGTATTCCTATAATTTTTATTTTTAAAATCATATTTCATAGGTTCACGATAAGCTACATATTTATTGCGCAACGTTTCCTTGCTTACGCTGTTTTTATCAAATTCAAACCAATATAATACAGGTTGATTTATTTTTAGTAGTTCTTGAAAAGTAGCAGTATGTTCAGGACAGGTAGTTATATTGACTCTTTGCATATAGTCTGCGTTAAAAAAAGTTTCGTTAATTACTAAACTTTTAATACCATTCTGGTCTATTTTACAGTTAGCTAGAGTAATTGTTAACTCGTCTATAATAGTATTTAGTTCTGTGTTTGTCATACTGTTGTCCCTATATTACTTAAATCATTTTTCAAGATTTATTTTCTTAAAATGCTTTCGCGCAAATAGTAACAAACAAAATCCCAGCTTTCTTTATAAACACAAGTGAAATATTTTTCAAAATATCAACTCATTTTCAATTAAGCTAACCGTCTTGTTTTCTAAATTCACTCAACCATATCAATCAACCCAAGTTCCCTTGCAATATCCATAGTAATTTTACTCATTGGTCTTTTATGAATATCAATATCTTGAGTATAATTACCAACAATAATCCTTTTAAAAAGCTCAGGATTAAGGTTTAATTTTTGAAAACCAATTTTTAAAGATTTGATATAACTATCATTATAAACTTGGCTTTTAATTAATAATTCTTCTACTAAGTCATTTTGAGTCTTGTAAATTCCTTCAATGTGAAATACATTATTAAATTTTTCAAACTGATTTGATTTATAGTCAGGTTCCTCAAATTCAACTTCAATCGTATTTTTATCTCTGGTAACTAAATATTTTGCTTTTGAATTTGAAGCTAATTTAAATTTGTAATCTGATTTTTTGGTTTTAGAAATATCATTTGTGTATAACTCAAAATGTATTTTTTTTGCGCTTTTACTTCCATTACAAGAAGCGCAAGCTGGATAAAGATTACACAGTGTAATACTTAAAAATGGATAATCACTTTTAGAATAAAAATGATCGACTTCAAATTTTGCGTGTCTTTTATTGGCTACTATTGTCAACTGAGAATTACAATACACACACGCTTTAATTCCTATAGCATTAAAATAATTTGGATAAAAAGTACTCCTCAAACCCTTATAGTCTAAACAAGCAAGAATCTTATCTTTTAAAGCTGTTTTAACAATATACTCTTTTCCGTTTTTATCCTTTTTTATTTCAGTAGGAACATTTTTAAAATCAGATTTTTCTATTTCTCCCTTAATTCTTTTTAAATCCCAAAGAAGTATATTATCATTTTCATTTTCAAATTTATTTATAACAAATTCTAAGTATTCTTGATCTTTGGTTGTATGACTTTCCTTTTTAAGTTCATTAAGTTTGTTGAAAGCATTTTTCCTTTGTGTCTCTATTTCTGATTGATGTATATTTTGAATATTTCTTACTTTATCAAGAGGTATTGCTATCATATTTTAATATAATTTATAAGTTTTGAAGTCTTTTAATTTGGTCATCAATAAAACGTTTCTTTTCATCTGGAAAAGCTTCTGTATACAACTCTATTAAACTAAACGATAAGATAGGTTCTCCAATAATATCAATTACATTTTTACAATAGTCTTTTTCATATTTATCTGAAAACGGAACATTTTTAGTTTTCTTAATAAGCGCATTTTTTTCTTGATTTAAATTTTTCCTATCAATTTCTAAATCCTTTTTTTCATTTTCATTACTACTATTAGCAATCGAATTATCAATTGCGTTTATCTCTTTTTTGAGGCTATCTATTTTATTTTTTATTTTCTTATCAGTCAAAAAGTCGATTACTTTATTTATTTCATTTTTAGCAAACTCCCCCATAAATCCATCCTGCAAAAAGAAATCATTTGCTAAAATATCGTGAATATTAGCACCAAATGTTAAGTTTTGATAAGTAATATCACTTACTTCTGTTTTGCTATATTTATCCCTTTTTAAGAAAATAATATTCTCTTTAGGCAAATCAGAAACTATAAAAGGGGAATGCGTAGTTAAAATAAGCTGCACTCTATTTTTAGGAAAAAACTTCTCAAAAAAATCAAGCAAAAAATTTAAATACTTTTTTTGCCACTGTGGATGAAAACCTAATTCTCCTTCATCAATTACAAACAATATATCTCTATTTTCTTTTATTTTATACTCTTTAATTCTTGAAAAAAAAGAAAGAAAATTACGTTCTCCAGTACTTAGACCATTATAATTAAATCCAAAAACATTTAGAATTAGATGTCTTTCATCAGTAATTTTAATATAATTAAGAGGTGGATTTAAGAAATCACTTGCAATTCTATTGATATGCTCTTTCGGTATTTTAAAGCCATAAATTTCATCACAAATTATTTCACCAGATTTGAACTTATTAATAAAATATTCTTTTATTTCCTTAATCTGTTTAATAATTGGCTTAGCGTTTTCAGAAAAAAAAATATTCTTTTCTATATAACTATACAAAGCATCAAATCTATCCTGTTTAGAATTATAATTTCCTTTTAAATTGTCAATTAATTTTACAATAGGAAATTCATCTTGCTTAGAAAAATTAAAATTATGTTTTAATTCATAGCTTAAAAAACAATACGTAATATCTCTTGATAAATGCTTAAAAAAATTCCCTTCTTTATCTTTGGAATCAGTATATAATGTTTCAAATTTTAAAATTTTCTCGATACTTTGCTCATAGGATTCAGAATTTGGAGAAATTATTTTATCTACACTTTTCCAAAATCGCTCACCAAAATCAGTAAAATTTACATTTATTGATTCAATATAAAATTCTATTTTAAAATTAAAATTATTTACAATATTCAAAAAATCTAGCATTCTTAACGATTCTTGATATTTATGTGCTAACAACTCACTTTCCCCAGCAACCATATACCTTTCATTACTTTTTTGAGATTCATAGTCACTTACAATCATAGATTCCGTAGCTATATTTATAAAATTAGGTTTTTTATTTTCAAATCTGGCATAATCATTTTCTATACCATCAACATTATGGATGTTATCCATATTGATAAAAGAAGCGTATTTAATAATATAGTTTTTTTTAAAATACGTTTCCATTAAATTGTTTTTAATGTTATAATAAGCTTCTTCTCTTGGCAATTTCCGTTTAAACTCTCCACTATAAAAATTAGAAATATCTTCTGGATAGATAAAATCAAGTGTTTTGCCAAATAGTTCTTTTGGCACCTCCACAAAATTAAGTCTATCACGGATAATGATTTTGTCAGATGTAACTAAAAACCCTTTAAAATTATTTCTCCTACCTAAAAAGAAATCTAATATTGCTTCCAGTAAATTTGTTTTTCCACTACCATTTTCACCAATTACTGCTTTTACATCAATAATATTATTTGGAAATAAGGAAAAATATTTTTCGTTCTGTAAATGCGTTAAAGTAACATTTAAAGTATCATCATCTTCTTGGCTGTTTACGATTGTCTCAAAAGTAACTTTGCTTGATAAGTTAAATCCTTGATGTTCTATATTCTTATATTTTCTTACCCACAAGTATAGAAGTTCCATAGATTAGTTTTTTAGTTGTTTATGAGTCTTTTTTATTTACTCAAACCTAGTGATTTTTTATAAAGTATAGTAATGAATGAATCTTCAATTTTATCTAGATTTGTATTTCATGTACATACACCCCAAATTAAGATAGCGATTACCTTTTTTAGAAAACCAACCCTACGATAAGGACATGAACAAAACGGACAAAACGAACGGACACCTGTGTCCGTACTTGTGTCAGTACCCTAGCGTCTGGTGGCACTCGCTAAAAATACCCCAATAATAAAAAAAGCGGGTATGTTACAGTTCCTACACTACCCCATTAATTAAACAATACCGCTGGGAATCCACCGCCACTCTTTTTGGCTGGACGACGAGTCTTTTTGGCTGGATGACGAGCCTTTTTTACTGGACGACGAGCCTTTTTTACTCAATTAAAATGCAAAAAGATTTATATTGGCAAGTTTTTGCTGATAAAAATGATTCCCAAATGCTGAACGTCTTGAAAAAATGGGGCGTAAAAAAAGAGACTGTCCAAAAAATGCACCATCCTGTCATGGCTACTAAAGCGAGAATTTACCAGCTATTAATAGCAGGTCTCCTTCTTAGCTCAGAGTGACAAACGACAGATGGATTACTTTTCAGACAGCCCCTTCTTAAACCACTTGGGGCTTAGAACCTTTACTGATCTGTTTTTTTACGGTACGGACGAATAAAACGTTGGCTCAAATCCTCATAAATAGGCTTAGCCGTAGCAATCCCCTTACTTTGCGCCTCCTTAATTTGGCCATAATACAACAACGCCGATTGCAAAGCTTCACTACCCGCTAACATAATCGTATCGTTTACATCAGTAGATAACTGAGAAGCTAAATTGCCTATAGGACTTAAAGAACTCACCACCGCCTCATCCTTTAAAAACTCCGCTTTGTCCATATACACAGGCACAAACTCGGGATTGGTTTCTACATACGACTTGATTTTTTGCACCGTAGCCACAGTTTTATTACCCATTTTAAACAGCGTCGAACGATCTTCGGCAGTTAAGCCCTGCAAATAAGGCGCTAAAGCTGTTTTGCATTCTTGTAATTTTAGTGTTACCGTATCAATTACTTCTTGAGGAATTGTGATACTCATTTGATTTTTAGTTGCCATTGATTGTAGTTTTGCAATTAAACAAAAGTTATTAAAATATATAAAAAGATGTTTTTAGTTTAATAAATTAATAAAAAAACAAAGTAAAAACGAAATATTTTAAGAAATATTGTATTGCATTTTTATTGTATATAAACCGCGAAAACACCTCAAACACCTATAAAAAAACCAAAAACTTCATATAAATTACACTTCACCCAGAACTTCGTTTTCCTACAAAAGGATAAAAAAAACAGTTATGATTCACACAATAGGAGGGAGGAATCCTTTTTTAACCTACAAAGCTCGTGGTATATTACCCCTTTATTGAATTGATAAAGACTATTATTTTCAACTTTTTAGATTCTATTTTTAGCCTCTTGATTATTCCTCCGAATGTCACGCCCTTTATGAGAACCCTCCTTGTGTCGGGATGACAAGAACCCGATTAAAAGTATAAAAACAAAAAATCAAATATTATATATTTTTTTTATATTTGAATAATGAAAAAATAACATAAATAGTACAAAAAAAAACAAATCAAATAAATTGTAACAAATAACTAAACGATATGGATACTTTCAACAGCGATTATGGAAGACTCAACCATCCTGACGACATAGCAAAATACGCCTCATTACGTTCCTTTAAAGACTTTTTAGCCGACAAATCCAGTCCATTAGTCTACTGCACCCTTACCATAGAAGGCAAATCCTTCCTAGAAAAATCCCATTTTAACCTACAGTTCCATCAAAAAACCAACGAACACGACACCTTTACCCTAGATACCCGTGCCGATTCCCTAGACAACGAAGAAGCCTACATCATGGAACATTCTAAAAGCTACCTAGGAAAAACCATACACATCCACCTGCACCGATTTGGAGAAATAAAACAAACCTTTACAGGCATTATAACCCATTTAAACCTTTTAAAAAAAGACGGTTACGGCAGACTATATATTACAGGACACGCTCCTACCATTATGTTAGAACAAGGACTTGAATCCCAAAGTTTTGAAAACAAAACCCTAGAAGAAATCTTTCAAGACATAACCGCCCAATACCCCAAAGACACCCTTCATACCATTGTCCGAAACAACAACACCCAAAATGTGTTGCCTTACACCGTACAATACAACCAAACGGATTACCAATTTTTACAACAACTTGCCATACGCTATGGCGAATACCTGTATTACAACGGACAGAGCCTAGTGTTAGGCAACAAAGTAGGCCCTAAAATCATAAACCTAGACGAAAGTGTAGACCTAGTACACGTATCCTTTGAAATATCAGTAAAACCACAACAATTTACCTACACCACCTACGATGTAGAATCAGGCACCAGCCTACAACGAGATAGCGCCTCAGCTCAATTACAAAACAAAGTCAACCCCTACCAACTAGTAGCCCTAAAAGCCTCAAAAAACGTATTCCATAAAAAACCCAACAAACTCCACAACCCCACGGGTATCAACAACCGAACCGATAAAGAGCTACAAGATGCCGTACGAAAACAAAAAGAACTCAGAGAAAACCTGATGATCGTAAAAGGCAAAAGCAAAGACCCCCAACTCAAACAAGGCGATCTAACCAAACTGGTTGATATAAACGACCGCCCTATGGAAACCTATCGCATCATAGAAATTCAACATTTTCATGATGGCAATAGCTATTACAACGAGTTCGTAGCCATTCCCGATTTATGGACCCCTCCTTATTTTGACGACAACACCTATCCTAATTGCGAAGAACAAACCGCACGGGTAGTAGACAACAACGATCCTATGAGCATGGGGCGTATACGCGTACAATTTCCATGGCAAGAAAGAAAAAACCAAAAAACCCCATGGATTCGCCTAATACAACCCCACTCAGGAGCAGGCAAAGGATTTCATTTTATCCCCGAAATAGGCGAAGAAGTTCTTGTAGGTTTTGAAAGCGGCAATGCGGAAAAACCTTTCGTACTAGGCACTCATTATAACGGAAGCGAAACCAGTGGGTACCATACTAGCGGCAATGATGTAAAAGCCATTCATACCCGATCTGGAACTAAAATTATTCTAAACGATGCCCAAGGTTCTGTTTTTATAGAGGATCCTAGTGGCAACACTTGGACGATGGACGGTCATGGGAATATTAATGTGAATGCGCCAAAAAACATGATCATTACCGCAGGCGAAGATATGATTATTAATGTAGGCAAAAACATGAGCACAACTGTTGGTATGAATATAACTGAAAGTGCAGGAATCAACAAAAACGAAACCATTGGAGCCATGAAAAATACTACAGTTGCAATGGATATGATGACGATAGTAACAGGTAAGTTGACGGAAGTTATTCAAGGAGATGTGCATAGTGAGACTAAAAAAGGCAAGACCTCCGTCAGCTCAGATAAAGGAATGGATATAACAAGTACAAAAAATTTAAATAAACATTCAGGCGAAGAAGTTCAAATAAATTCAGCTAATAAATCTAAGCAATATTAATTATGAGTAGAACTAGAATTGTTGGAGGGAAAATTACAGAAATTGTTGGAGGTGAATATAACATTTATTCTGAAGGACCTATTACTTTAACTTCTTTAGAAGGAAGTGTTAATATAACGGCAAGACAAGGAATTACACACGGAAATCCAGGAACTGCTCCTACAGTAGAATCTGGGAAAATTGAAGCAAAATGTGTTGTTTACTTTAGACCTAAAAAAGATTGGAAAGGTGAAGAATATGGCTGTGATTGGATGCGAATTGAAGATACTGCTCTAATTACAGGAGGAAGTAATATTTTTGGTGATACTAATTATGAAAAAATAATTGTCAAACAATATAAAGAAGCAGCTTTTACAAATCTAGTAACTGATTCTAATTTTAATGCTGGTTTTTACAAAACAGACCCAGGTTTATTCAATAAACTCAAAGCAGCTTATAAATATCACACCATAACTTGGAAAAACAAAAAAGATAGCTCAGGTAACGAAATTAAAGATTCACAAAATAACCCTATAAAAGAAGATTATTTTTGTACGTGGATTTCTTTATACCCAAAAGAAATCACAAAAAAAACACCTCAAGGTAAAGGAAAACCGCCACTAATTGAAAAAAGAGCCACTAACTACAGCAATACAAAAGCCACTCTTAGCCTTATTGTAGATATAGAAGAAGAGCCTGAAATATTGCGATTTGAAGAAAACAAAAACTTTTTAATCACACCAATGGAGATTGATGTAAAGGGAAAAGGTAGAGGAAAACACGCTCTTATAGACCATCTAACCATAGAATGTATAGATGAATTTACCTCAGACCAAACTATTACACTTAACGCTATTACCAAAACCACCAATGCAAATGGTACAGTTATTGAAGAGAAAAAACTAGCAGGCAAACTGCTGGTGTGGAAAAACAAACAACGTAAAAAAGCAAAAATCGTGTTAGTAAAGGTCGAAACAAATGTTGCAAACATAGTAGGAAATAAAAAAGCAGGCAATAATGCCAACCAGCAAGCTCTTTTTGAAAAATATTTGCATCAGGCACTAATAGATGTAAAAGTAGCTAGCGAAATACTTGATATGAGTACCGAACCTGAATTACAAGCAGGAGGAAAATATATAACACAAGATCCTAATAAAAATAATAAAAATGTATTAAAATGCTATTATAAACCTATGCAAAATACTACTACTAACACTTTAATGATTAGCACACATCAACCAGCTCGATTTGAAGATTTAGAAAAATTTTTAAGAAAAAAATTGAGTGATAAACTAAAAGCAATTAACCCTAGAGATGAACATAAATATGACAATCACTTTATTGCATTCTATTTTGGGGAAGATGGAGGTTATATGGATACCAGTAATGCATACAAAGGTCTTAATGGTTATTCTAGTGGTAAAAATGTAATGCTTTTTGCAGGTAAAAACGATCAAACCGCAGCACACGAATTTTTGCATAGTTTTAAACTACCCCACACTTTTGCAAACAAAGAAGCAGATGCAAATGCTAAATTCACCTTTGAATACACTAAGACAGAAAATTTACTAGATTACTCCCATATGTTGAATCCACCACAAGAACGCTATACTCTATGGCAATGGCAATGGATAATAGCAAATGGTAGCATAACCTAAAAAACAAAATAATTATGAGACATTTACTATTATTACTACTTTTTTTTAAAACGTGTTCTGCACAACAAAAAAATAATACAACTATGGAAGAACCTACAATAACAAAAGATTTTGAAAAGTTTGATTATACACTTTTTAATAAATATAAAACAACTGTCAATCCTACATCTAAGGATTATTTTGTTGAAAAAACATTAGAAAGTGGATTATACATAGAAATGTTTGAGGACACCTATAGAGAAACTCCAAAAAATAGTTATTTTACATTAGTAAAAGGATATTATAAAAACGGTAACATAATAAGAAAAGGATTAACATTAAATAACAATATTCAATGTATGATAAGCACTTGGTATGAGTTTAGTGAAGATGGAAAACTTATAAAAGAAACCAACTATGACGCACCTTACAAATTTACTTTCGAGCAAGTATTACAATTTTGCGAAAAAGAGAAAATCCCTTTAACCAGAGGTCCAATCACTGGAGGCATTCATACTGAAATAGCTAGAGGAATGGATAATGCTTTGAAAAAAAATGTTTGGTATGTGAGTTGGTTCAAACAATCTGATTTGATTGAAACTTTTGTCCTTGATGCTGAAACTGGTAAAATTATAGATAAAAAATATAGTGAATATATCAATAACTAAGTATTTATGAAATGGTTCTTGTTACTACTGGCGTTTTTTGAGATTGGATATGCCCAAAAAATAAATGACACAACTATGAAAGAGCCAATTATAACAAAAGACTTTGAGAAATTTGACTATGATTTTTTTAATAAAAATAAAAAAAACAGATGAAAATGAATCTATAAAATTTTATTATGTAGAAAAAACATTAGATGATGAAACATATATAGAAATGTATGAAGGTGTATATAAAGAAATTAAAAAAGGTAATTATTTTAAGATAATTAAGACATTTTACAAAAGTAATGGTAATATTTTAGTAAAAGGATTAACATTAAACAACAACATTCAATGTAAGATAGGCATTTGGTATGAGTTTAGTGAAGATGGTAAACTTATAAAAGAAACCAATTATGAAACACCCTACAAATTTACTTTTGAGCAAGTATTACAATTTTGCGAAAAAGAGAAAATCCCTTTAACCAAAGGTCCAATCACTGGAGGTATTCATACTGAAATAGCCAGGGGAATAGATAATGCTTTAAAAAAAAATGTTTGGTATGTGAGTTGGTTCAAACAATCTGATTTGATTGAAACTTTTGTCCTTGATGCTGAAACTGGTAAAGTTATAGATAAAAAATATAGTGAATATATAAATAACTAAGTTTTATGAAATGATTCTTGCTTCTATTATTGCTTTTTGAAAGGGGATACACTCAAAAAACAATTATCTACAGGAGCAGGCAAAGGATTTCATTTTATCCCCGAAATAGGCGAAGAAGTCCTTGTAGGTTTTGAAAGCGGCAATGCAGAAAAACCTTTTGTACTAGGCACTCATTATAACGGAAGCGAAACCAGTGGGTACCATACTAGCGGCAATGATGTAAAAGCCATAAAAACCCGTAGCGGTATAGAAACCCTTGCAAACGATGCCGAAGGAAGCTGGAAACAAAGCACCCCAGATGGTAACTACTTACAATTTGATGGACAAGGCAATGCTACACTTAATATCCCTAAAAACTTCAATATAATGGTAGGTAATGATGTTACGATAACCATAGGAGGGAATTTGTATAAACTAGTAGCATTGAACGAAAATGATACCATAAGTGGTACATCTACAGAAAGTATAGGAGGTCTAAAAAACACGTATATAGGAATGGATATGATGACTCATATAACGGGTAAATTAGTAGAGGTCATTCAAGGGGATGTGTATACCGAATCTAAAAAGGAAAGAAATGAAGTAGCGGCAGGAAAAGCAATAAGTAAAAGCGAACAAAACACGGAACTACACAGCGACGCTGGGTTAAGAAAGAATGCTGCTGAAAAAACCAATACCCATTAATTATGTCAAGAACAAGAATTGTAGGCGGTAATCTAATTAAGATTACGGGCGGCACGTATAGGATATTTGCAAAAGAAGGTATAGAGTTTCACTCTAACGGTAAAATGGCTCAGATTAATTTTTTGGGGATTAAGCAAAAAGTTTCTCCATTCTAAAGAGGAAGAATTTAGTATCCACCACACCTCTTTGATTAGCTCTAAAGAGTTTTATTTTTGAGTTAAAGGATTCAGCATTTGCGTTTGTATGTCTTTTTACGAAGAAGTTTGCAATTGTTTCCAAATGATAATTTAAACTATTGGCAACGGTATTAAAGACAGTCATTTTTAATTCTTTGGTTTTGGATATCCAATTCAATATTTTTTGTTTAGCCTCTTCTTTTGAGGTGTATTCATAAATATTTCTAAACTCTTGGGTGTGTTTATATGCCTGATGTATTAGAGGATAATGTTGGAACAATATTTGGGCTCGCACTTTTTGGGTTTCTGTCCATTGGTTGGGTTTCTTGGCAATGATATAACGACATCGAGCCAATAGTTGTTTGGGTGTGTCTTGGTTTTCAAAAGTTATTGGAATGTATTTTATTGCTTGCTCCTTTGCTTTTTTGATAGCTTGATTCTCTTTTTCAATCTCCTCCCAGCGATATTTTATCCTTAAATGCTGGAGAGCTTCCATTACCAACTTTACCACATGGAAACGGTCTGTGACAAGGTAACTTTCAGGAAAACACATTCTTGATGCTGATTGCATATTGTTTGCCATATCAAGTGTTATCGATTTTACTTGTTTTCTATGCGAAAGTGGAATTTTAGTAACCACATCAATAATGTCCTGACTTTTGGTGCCTTTTATAACCGCCACTAAGGATTTCTTTTTGCCTCTTCCTTGTTTATTGGTTACAAAAGTATAAAGTTCACCTTTTGACAAACTTACTTCATCAATACTTAAATTCTCCCCAATATTTTCGGGGTAAATCAGATAATTTTCGGCATGTTCTAACTGTTTCCAACTTGTAAAACCACTGATTCTTTTTTTGTAATGTCTTCGCAGTAAATCAGCTTTAATGCCATAATAACTGGCAATGTTACTTATCGTATCTTCTCGGGTCTCTACCTGTACCTTTTAAAAAATCCGAAAGTTCAACAGTTAATTTGGAACCTTCTGCAATAAAAGAATAATCGCTTTTAATTTCTGACTTATCTACTGTATTTCGCCACCTACGTCTTCTGATACCTAAATAAACAGCCTTTCCTCGTATTGGAAAATCTTGTATCAAAGTACGCTCACAAAAGCCTTTTGACTCATATTCCTCTGAAATGAAACCTTCGGGAATAATGTTCTTTTCATCAAGATAGATATAAAAGCAATCCTTTTTTGTTTGAATATCTCCTAATTCTATAAAATCAACAATATCAAAATGACATAATAATTCTTCGGGTAGAAAAGCAGAAAGTATCGAAAAATCCATTTACTTTTTTTGTCGCAATTTACAATTACTCCCCATATTTTTTATGTGAGCCGGTAAAATTATAGAAAACGCAAAAGAAGGGACAATATATGGAGAACCCCAACAACCTCCTAAATTAGAAATAGAATCCAGTATATTTCCTGCTTGTATACATTTTTACCGTTCAAAACTGCATTCAGAGGGAAAATATGGCAACAAAGACTTGTTTTATAAAGGAGAATTTGGCTTTGACAAATTTGAGAGCCAAGTATGTGCAGAGGGTACTTATTCAGACTATCAGCCTTTACTACATACTGTTCCTAAAGAGGAACTTGTAAAAGACGAAAAAATACACCTGAGTGCCTACGCCAGTATGTATCCGCCAGGTGTAGAAGGCAATCAAGACAACAAAAAAAGTACGATAACCGTATATGTACTGGCAAAAGAATCCAAAACAAAACTAAAAAATGCTAGCAAAGTACGCTTTAGCAGTTCAACCCCTACTGCCATAAAAATAGTAGGAAATGACACCCTGACCCTTACAATAAATGATGTTAGCCCACAAGCCTTAACGCTTGAGTGTTTACAACCTTTTGATAAAGATGTGGTTATCACGGCTATTGCAGAAGGCGATGTTTTTGTATTAGGGCAGTTAATTATAAAGGCAAATGCTAAACGGTATAGTACCATTATACAACCTGTAGAAATTGTTTTTTCCAGCCAAGAAAATCTAAATGTTGTTAGCATACCCAATGCCCCACTTTTTAAAGAACTGGAAAAAAAGTTTAACAACAACTCTTTTAACCAAGCTTATATTTATGGCGAGTTAGCCCCCCAAACCCAAAAAATTATAGTTAACAAAAAGGAATTTTTAGACCAAGGATATTTGTTTGAGCTAAATGGGTTGTTATACGGAAGGAAAGTAGAAAAAGATGATAAAGATAAATTAAGAAAAGAGTTTAACTCATTAATCGAGTCAAAATACACCAGTGCGTTAAACAAAATAAGCACGGGCAATCCCGAAGAACTAAAAAATCAAATAGAAAAGCAAAAAATTAAGCTACTGGAAACTTTTGACAAAGAATTTGATTATAAACTAGGCCAAGATTTAGTGTATGCACAAAAAAAACACCAAGAAAAAATTGTTACTAAGGCTTGGAACCATCCTAAGGTACAAGCCGAGTATAGTAAGTATCTAAAACTAAAACAACAATACAATCAAAATGGCGGAACGTTACCTCTTAACAAACACAATACCCTTCATTTGTTTTATAGTAAAGATATACACGGCGGGGGCGATAGTAGCACTATAGAAACAGATGACAATGGAACCTTAGTACTGCCTAGACTAGTACAGGCCTATTCTTTGCTTGGTACAGGGGTGTGTTATGTATTTGATTCAGGACTTAAAGCCGCTGATAATATTACGACGATACTGCACGAGCTAGGACATAGTTTAGGATTGGAACATCCGTTTGAAAAATCGCTTGGAAACTATGAAAAAAGAATCAAGAATAAACGGTATAAAGAAGATATTGAAACTGAAATTAAAGAGTTAGAAGATAAAATAGTAGAGATAAACCAACCTCAACCTATACAAAGTGGAACTAACGCACAACATTTATATAATTCGATTAAAAGAGGTATTGAATATAATCGTCCAGGAGATCATTTTGAAAAATTATTTTTAAATGCTATTATGAAAAACCCTAAAAATGAAGGCGCATTAATATCCGAAGAAAAGCATCAGTTTTATTTAGACTCAAGTCAAGAATTGAGTGCAACACAAGCGCAAACCAAAGAGGAATTAAAAAATAAACTTAAAGTTTTAAAAATAGAAAAAGAAACGGCTGATGGTTTAGTCGTTTATCCTAACTGGAAAACCCAATCAGAAACCTTAGACAACTATATGGATTATTACCAAAAAGCAAATTCATCGGATATTAACCCCGATTTTGAACGCAAATCCTATACCCAAAAACAATGGCGCATCATACAAGAAAAAGGCGTTGAAATTACCGTTTTAAAAACTATAACACAATGAGAAAAATTATTGCATTACTAACGTTTAGTATCTTATTGTCTTGTGGCAAAAGCACATATTATGTATATGAAAAATACAAATATGATCCAGATTTTAGAATAAACTACTTAGATAGTTATTGCGCCCTAGAAATCACACCTAAAAAAGAGGTGATTTTTAGAGGTACATCTAATGAGTATTATATTTATAATAAACCTAACACTCATTCCAGTTCTAATAGCAGTGAATATATATATATAGCGATAAAGAAGCAACCATTATAGGCGAATATGGGATTCATTTTTGCCGAAGACAGTCTGATTGTTATTATTTCTCACCTGATGTTTATCAAATAAATACTGGAAAATTTAAATTTAGATTCTCTATAATTAACAATATATACAATGGTAAAAATTGGGATAAAGAATATATATCCTATATGTATAGAGATGCTAAAACGGATACCCTTTTTGCATTAAATAATAATATGATGAAAAATTTTATTAAAAAAGATGAAGATCTAAGAGATGCTAACATCCCTTGGTTTCCACCTTATTTAGTGAAAGTAAAAAAGATAGACTATAATAAATTTAAAAGGAAATGTCGTAGGTTAAAATACGCACATTTTAAAGATCCTAGAAAATTTGGGGGCAAAGTATTACACGTTGATAAACCGTATTAACCTTAAAAAAACCCTAAAAATGAAGGCGCATTAATATCCGAAGAAAACCATCAGTTTTATTTAGACTCAAATCAAGAATTGAGTGCAACACAAGCGCAAACCAAAGAGGAGTTAAAAAATAAACTTAAAGTTTTAAAAACAGAAAAAGAAACGGCTGATGGTTTAGTCGTTTATCCTAACTGGAAAACCCAATCAGAAACCTTAGACAACTATATGGATTATTACCAAAAAGCAAATTCATCGGATATTAACCCTGATTTTGAACGCAAATCCTATACCCAAAAACAATGGCGCATCATGCAAGAAAAAGGCGTTGAAATTACCGTTTTAAAAACTATAACACAATGAAAAAAATTGTTGTATTACTTACTTTTATGACATTAATAGCTTGTGGCAAAAGCACGTATTATGTATATGAAAAATACAAATATGATCCAGATTTTAGAGTAAACTACTTAGATAGTTATTGTGCCCTAGAAATCACACCTAAAAAAGAGGTGATTTTTAGAGGATCATCGAGTAGGTATATAATTAAAGACAAAAAAAGTACTTATTTTGATGATAATAGCAGTGAATATATATATATATAGCGATAAAGAAGCTACTTGGATAGATGAATATGGAATCTATTTTTGTCAAAGACCTTCCGAGTGTTTTTATTTCTCACCTGATGTTTATGAAACAGAAAATAAAAAATACAGATTTCAATCAGCACCTATTAACGATTTTTATAATGCGCAAAATTGGGATAAACAATATATTAAATATAGGTATGATGAAAAAAATAAAGATTCAATTGTACTTTCTAAAACTGATAATGTAACCAGTTTTATCAAAAATGAAAAAGGCTTTAGATATGCTAACATCCCTTGGTTTCCACCTTATTTAGTGAAAGTAAAAAAGATAAACTATAATAAATTTAAAGAACAATGTTCAAGATTAAAATACGCACATTTTAAAGATCCTAGAAAATTTGCGGGCAAAGTATTACACGTTGATAAACCGTATTAACCTTAAAAAAATCCTAAAAATGAAGGCGCATTAATATCCGAAGAAAAGCATCAGTTTTATTTAGGTTCAAATCAAGAATTGAGTGCAACACAAGCGCAAACCAAAGAGGAGTTAAAAAATAAACTTAAAGTTTTAAAAACAGAAAAAGAAACGGCTGATGGTTTAGTCGTTTATCCTAACTGGAAAACCCAATCAGAAACCTTAGACAACTATATGGATTATTACCAAAAAGCAAATTCATCGGATATTAACCCCGATTTTGAACGCAAATCCTATACCCAAAAACAATGGCGCATCATGCAAGAAAAAGGAGAACGTATTACGGTTTTAAAAACTATACAATAATGAAAAGAATTATTATTTTACTCATTTTTACAGTGTTAATATCCTGTGGCAAAAGCACGTATTATGCCTTTGAAGAGTATGATTACGACCCTGATTCAGGAAAAGATTATTTATACAGTTATTGCGCCCTAGAAATCACACCTAAAAAAGAGGTGATTTTTAGAGGATCATCTAGACGATATGTAATTGAAGATAAAAAAACCACTTATTTTGATGATAACAGTAGTTCATATATATATATATAGCGATAAAGAAGCAACCATTATAGGCGAATATGGGATTCATTTTTGCCGAAAACAGTCTGATTGTTTTTATTTCTCACTTGATGATTATCAAATAAATACTAGAAAATTTAAATTTAGATTCTCTATAATTAACAATATATACAATGGTAAAAATTGGGATAAAGAATATATATCCTATATGTATAGAGATGCTAAAACGGATACCCTTTTTGCATTAAATAATAATATGATGAAGAATTTTATTAAAGAAGATATAGGTTTTAAAAAAGCGAATATCCCTTGGTTTCCACCTTATTTAGTGAAAGTAAAAAAGATAGACTATAATAAATTTAAAAGGAAATGTCGTAGGTTAAAATACGCACATTTTAAAGATCCTAGAAAATTTGGGGGCAAAGTATTACACGTTGATAAACCGTATTAACCTTAAAAAAACCCTAAAAATGAAGGCGCATTAATATCCGAACAAAACCATCAGTTTTATTTAGATTCAAATCAAGAATTGAGTGCAATACAGACAGAAACCAAAGAGGAGTTAAAAAATAAACTTAAAGTTTTAAAAACAGAAAAAGAAACGGCTGATGGTTTAGTCGTTTATCCTAACTGGAAAACCCAATCAGAAACCTTAGACAACTATATGGATTATTACCAAAAAGCAAATTCATCGGATATTAACCCCGATTTTGAACGCAAATCCTATACCCAAAAACAATGGCGCATCATGCAAGAAAAAGGAGAACGTATTACGGTTTTAAAAACTATACAATAATGAAAAGAATTATTATTTTACTCATTTTTACAGTGTTAATATCCTGTGGCAAAAGCACGTATTATGCCTTTGAAGAGTATGATTACGATCCAGATTATAAATATAACTATTTATATAGTTATTGTGCTTTAGAAATCACACCTAAAAAAGAGGTGATTTTTAGAGGATCATCGAGTAGGTATATAATTAAAGACAAAAAAAACACTTATTTTGATGATAATAGCAGTGAATATATATATATAGCGATAAAGAAGCAACCATTATAGGCGAATATGGGATTCATTTTTGCCGAAGACAGTCTGATTGTTATTATTTCTCACTTGATGATTATCAAATAAATACTGGAAAATTTAAATTTAGATTCTCTATAATTAACAATATATACAATGGTAAAAATTGGGATAAAGAATATATATCCTATATGTATAGAGATGCTAAAACGGATACCCTTTTTGCATTAAATAATAATATGATGAAAAATTTTATTAAAGAAGATATAGGTTTTAAATACGCTAACATCCCTTGGTTTCCACCTTATTTAGTGAAAGTAAAAAAGATAGACTATAATAAATTTAAAGAACAATGTTCAAGATTAAAATACGCACATTTTAAAGATCCTAGAAAATTTGGGGGCAAAGTATTACACGTTGATAAACCGTATTAACCTTAAAAAATCCTAAAAATGAAGGCGCATTAATATCCGAAGAAAAGCATCAGTTTTATTTAGGAATAGATAGAACAGCTCATGAAGAAGGTACAGAAACGGAAATTTCTCAAACAAAAGAAGAACTAGAAAATAAACTTAAAGTTTTAAAAACAGAAAAAGAAACGGCTGATGGTTTAGTCGTTTATCCCAACTGGAAAACCCAATCAGAAACCTTAGACAACTATATGGATTATTACCAAAAAGCAAATTCATCGGATATTAACCCCGATTTTGAACGCAAATCCTATACCCAAAAACAATGGCGCATCATGCAAGAAAAAGGAGAAAGTATTTCGGTTTTAAAAACTATACAATAATGAAAAGAATTATTATTTTACTCATTTTTACAGTGTTAATATCCTGTAGCAAAAGCACGTATTATGCCTTTGAAGAGTATGATTACGATCCAGATTATAAATATAACTATTTATATAGTTATTGTGCTTTAGAAATCACACCTAAAAAAGAGGTGATTTTTAGAGGATCATCGAGTAGGTATATAATTAAAGACAAAAAAAACACTTATTTTGATGATAATAGCAGTGAATTGTAAGCTTCCCCAAAAACAGCTACGATTAAAAGTATAATTTTTTAATTTTAGCAATATGAAAAAAAGTAAATTTACTGAGACACAAATCATCAAAATTATCTCAGAACAAGACAAGGGCAAAACGGTCAATGAAATTTGTCGTGAATTTGGTATAAGTCAGCGCACTTTTTATCAATGGAAAAGTAAATATTCTGGCATTGAACCCAATCAGCTCAAACAATTAAAAGAGCTTGAAAAAGAATTGAGCCAGTATAAAAAAATTGTTGCCGAACTCACTTTGCAAAACACCGTTTTAAAAGATGTAATCGAAAAAAAGCTTTAATGCCTGCCGAAAAGCGCGAGCTTGTTATCTATGTTGGGAAGCGATTTAAAATGAGCTTTCGTCAGGCGTGTAAGCTGTTTCGTATAAGTACTTCTGTGTTTTATTATAAGTCCAAACGAAAAAATTGCGACCTTCAAATTTCCGAAGAGTTATTAAAATTGGCTGAATCTCATCGTACTTTGGGTTTTTGGATGATGTATAACCGTTTGAGAAATTTAGATTATCTATGGAATCATAAACGAGTTTATAGGATTTATACAGAAATGCGGCTAAATTTAAGATGTAAGCGTAAGAAAAGAATTCCCGCAAGAATAAAGGAGCCTTTACTCAGACCAATTCAACCTAATATCACATGGAGTATTGATTTTATGCAGGATACGCTACAAGATGGGAGGAAAATTCGTTCTCTTAATGTCATAGATGATTTTAATAGGGAAGCATTAATGGTTACTATCAACAACAGCTTGCCTGCTCAAAGGGTGATTAATGAATTAGACAATTTAATCCAATGGAGGGGTAAACCAGAGCGAATTCGCGTAGATAAT
This sequence comes from Flavobacterium columnare, assembly GCF_014844295.1. NCBI lineage: Bacteria > Pseudomonadati > Bacteroidota > Flavobacteriia > Flavobacteriales > Flavobacteriaceae > Flavobacterium > Flavobacterium columnare. The sequence continues at coordinate 344,203 of NZ_CP054494.1, read as the reverse complement.
GGTCCCGAATTTATTGCATAAAAGATGAAGGATTGGTGCCAAAATAATCAAATAGAATTAACCTATATTCAACCTGGAAAACCTACCCAAAACAGTTTGATTGAGTGTTTTAATAGAACATTTCGACAGGAAGTATTGGATTGTTATATGTTTGAATCAACCCGCCAAATGCAGAATTATGTAAACGCATGGATATGGATTTATAATAATGAAAGACCTCATTCTGGGCTGAATTATATGACGCCTATAGGGTTCTTGTTGAAATATGGGAAACTCAACTTTGAAACCGCCGAAGAGTTTCCCACATTTCAACAAGAGAAATTTAAAATTATTGATTGGAATTCTTTAGTTTTGAATGTAGCTAATTGAGGGAAGTTTACAAACGCTATAAAGAAAACGCACAATTATATCGAAAACGACAGGAGATAAACGAACACATTTTTGGTACAATCAAACGCCAGTGGGGATACAATCATACCAATTTAATAGGACTTGAAAAAGTAAACGGTGAACATAGCTTGATTATGCTAGTGTACAACATCAAGCGTACCATAAATATCCTTGGAGTCCCTGATTTAATAGCAAAAATTAAAGCTTGGAACTCACCTTACAAGACAAAGGACTTTTTTTTTGATAAAAACGACCTATTTAAACTTCTTTTTAGCGTTTGTATTTTTTGAAACACCTCAAAATAAGTTCAAAAATAGCATTGCTTAAAACAAAGTTATGTCAGTTTGGTGGGATGAATTGTATTCAAAAAAGAGGTTTTTTCACAGCCTGACGTTTTGTGGCTTTGCGAGGTGCGGAACTCGAAAAGCACTGATTATTAATTAATTACTGTACCTCCGCAAGTACACACTGATTTTTAAATTAAACCTTTAGTTTCGCATCTTGCAAAACCGCTGTTAGCTGTTGTTGCTAATTGAAACCGTTTTTATTTCAATAGTTGTTTTTTCCAGTGAGCCTTTTTCTTTAAGTACTTCCCATTCCTCTTTTGTTAACTTGGGAAGTTCACTTTCCCATGGTTTTTCAAAATCTATCTTACCACTCTTTAAGGAAGTAATTTCTGATAAATCTTCTTCTAAATGTTCAGAAGAATTCGTATGTTTAGTTAAAATTTTAAAATTATACATAATGAGTTTATTTAATTATTATTTAGTTAAGTCTTTGGTAAAAGATGAACCTTTTTACACTACCTGCGCCGATATAGACGGCAGATTTTTTAGAATTTCAGATTTAGAATCATACCTCAAAAATGGTAAAGATGGTATATCAAATGAAGAGATTATTGCAACAAGCTATTTTCTAATAAGAAAAGATTTAACAATTCAATTATAACCTTTATATGACAGCAGAAACAAACATTCTAATCAACAACATTGTATTGTCCTCAAAGATTAATGCTTTAAAATTAACTCTTTCGGAAAAACAACTAGAATTATACCATAATCACCTAATAGACGAAGCTGAAAAAATTAAACCTTTGTTGTATGACATCCTAAAGTCTCCTGATAAAGTTGATGAAGTTTTGACAAACTATCTAAAGTAGTTTTGTGATTATTAATATCGTCTTTTATCAAGATTTTTTCATTAAAACTTGATAAAATACTTTCACAAGTTTCTTTTACAAATCCAAATGATTTTCCTTCAAAGTATTGATTTAATATTTTGTTTGCGATTTCGTTTGGGTTTTCTTTTTCCATTTTTCTAATATAAGTTTTAGAAAAACACTAACTGTATTTTTAACCTTTCTTTGGTTTTTTACAATTACAGCTAATACACAAATATACGCAACTCAGCGATGATTACAAGGAAAAACAAAGAAAACTAGGTTCTCCTAGATAACATCTTTAAAATCAATGCTTTTAAAAGACATGTCAAATGCGTATTTTATGTATCTTTATATAGTTTTATTGCGAAAAATAATATTTAAATATTTAAAATGCGCAGTTATGGATGTATCACAATATCAATTTTCATTCGGCACGCATCAAGGTCGAAACATCATTTGGATTCAGTTTAAATATCAGCTTAGTTTGAAAGACGCACTCCGCGAACGCTTTCCGTCAGCCCGTTATAGTAGTACACATAAAGCATGGTATTTACCTGACTTAGCTACCGTTCGTAAGGAGCTAAAACTACCTCTTAAAACTTTGGAAGAGCAAACTTTTAGTCATATTTCAGAAAATAATCGCCTGGCTGTAACTCAATATTGCAACCATTTAGATTTGCTGGCCTACAGTCCCCACACTAAGCGTACCTATCTGCAAGAGTTTATGCAATTATTGTCACTACTGGGGAACGTTTCTGTAAATTCTCTAACACCAGATAGATTGAAAGATTACTTTTTGTACTGTTTGCAAAAAAATGAACTTAAGGAGCAAAGTATGAACTCTAAAATTAATGCAATCAAATTTTATTTTGAAAAAGTCTTGCATCGCGAGCAAATGTTTTTTGATATTCCCAGACCCAAAAGCCCTTTAACATTACCCAAAATGTTATCCAAAAATGAAATTGTGAAATTATTCTCAGTTTTGGAAAATAAAAAGCATCGGCTTATTTTAAAATTATGTTACGGGATGGGACTACGCGTGGGTGAAATTGTTAATCTAAAAATAGAACATATTGATAGTCAGTCTATGCGGGTTTTGATTGTAAATGCAAAAGGAAAAAAAGATCGTTATACGAATCTTCCTGAATCGGTTTTAGAAGACCTCCGAGCTTATTATTTAGAATATCGTCCTAAGACATGGTTGTTTGAAGGGGCTTACGGTGGCAATTATTCGATTCGTAGTATTCAGGCTGTTTTTAAAAGTGCTATGAAAAAGGCTAAGATTACCAAAACTATTGGAATACATGGATTGCGACATAGTTATGCTACGCATTTAATTGAAGGAGGGGCAGATATTCGTTTTTTGCAAAAGCTTTTAGGACATAGTAATCTTAAAACAACTCAAATTTACACGCATGTCACCGATGTGACACTTTCTAAAATAAAAAGTCCTCTAGATGGATTATCTTTGTGATACCATTTGAAAATCTTGAATTTTCTGGATTTTTTTAATATATATTGCTACTTTGTGGTTTAGAATTGGTCGGATATAACTTTTGCTAATACTGACAATTCTATCTGGAACGTTTTTGCTCGTTTTGATTCCTTTTTTCTCTTTTTTGAATATTTATTGTATTGCTTACACTAATCTAAATATTTAGTTCTTGGTAGTTTTGTACCATTTAAACTTAAAATATACTGGATTAAAAAGTGAAGTTCTCGATACGTTTTTTTTCATTTTAAAAACAACTCGAACAAACGGTTGAGTATATAATTGAAATCATCGTTCGTTCGAGCGCGAAGCGCATCGAGAACCAACACTAATTTTTATTGCTTTTGTAGGATAGTATCTAAATCAACATACAGTTTGTCACTCCTACGTAAAGAGGAGTCTCATAATCAATAGTATGTGATTTCTCCCTTTGGTCGAAATACAAGATTGCGAACTTTTTGGACAGTCTCAAGGTTAAAAAAATAGTATTATGAGGAAATTTCAAAGTTTGAATAGTATAAAAACCAAAATAAAATAACTTCAAAAAAAAGAGGCGTTAAATGCCTCTTGTATATCCTTAAATTTTTACTTCGATATTCCCATAGTGGGCGGAAGTGTAAGCGGTTCCGTTCAACACGAGTTTACTTCACTTTGTTTTTATTTGTTTTTTTTTGTTCAGTGATTACAATTCATTGTTCGTGCTCCGCACGCAACGAAACCTTAGCTGTTGGCAGTAGCACCTTATTATAGTTTGTTGATTTCTTCTTTGGTTAAGCCTGTTGCCTGCGTAATTATTTCTACTGAAACACCTAATTTTTTTAAGGATTTAGCCGTTTCAATCTTTCCTTCAATCTTTCCTTCAATCTTTCCTTCAATCTTCCCTTTTATTTCTCCTTCAATTAATCCTTCAATTAATCCTTCCATCTTTCCTTCATCGAAAGCAGTGTCGATAACGCCTTTTAGATCTCGGTAAACTTTAAGACTGCTCTCGTATTTGTCTAAATCCAATTGCCCTAAATTTGCCAATTCTGCTTTTTCAAAGGCTTGGGTAAATACTTCGTCCTTGAAAATTGTGGGAATACTTTGAAAATCTTCCAAGTTTTTGATAAAATACAACCATTTATCCAAACGGGAGCTTAATTCGTTTTCCTGTTTGTTAAAATTGGGCATTTCCAAGTAGATATAGGTCAGTTTATCGTAAAATACTTTTCCGTTTTGGTTTTTCAGCTTGATGGTATGCACTACCTCGCTTCTTTCGGGTTCGCTTTCGTAATCGTCGAAAGTAAAATCTAAAACACCTACGCAATAAACCGCTTTCAAATTATAGTTCCATTCTCCTTTTTCGGCTTGTTCTCTAATGGGAAATGTGGAGTAATAGATGGTTCTTTCTTTGAAGTAGTTTTGCTTGGCTTTTTGGAGCTCTACGATGAATTTTTCGCCTTTTTCGTTTTCGCAATAGATATCGTAGATGGCTTTTCTGTCGAGGTCGGTCTGCCCGAGTTGTTCGGTGTTTTTAAAAGAAAGTTCTTTGATCTGGTCATATTCTGGCAACAAGGCATTGAGGAAGTCGATAAGCAGGTTTTTGCTGGCTTCTTCCCCAAATATCTTCTTAAACCCAAAATCGGTAAAGGGATTGATGTATTTTGCCTTCATATTCTCAACTTGTTTTCTTGGTCAAATTTACAAAAAATAATCTTTGATGTTGATCTTAAATTTCGGAGGATTCTCGGTGGCGGTATTACAGGCAACGTTTTTTTGGAGGAGTGCACAAGGCGTTTTGCCTTGCATGTACTCCCCAGAAACTTTTTTTAAAATAGCATTACGGATTTTTGAGTAGTAGGGGGGCATAAGTGAAGGAAATCACTATAAAAAACACCTAAAGTAGACTTCAAAAAAAAGAGGCGTGAAATGCCTCTTGTATATCCTTAAATTTTTACTTTGATATTCCCATAGTGGGCGGAAGTGTAAGCGGTTCCGTTCAACACGGGTTTACTTCACTTTTTTTTATTTGTTTTTTTGTGTTCAGTGATTACAATTCATTGTTGGCTCTTCGAGCCCAACGAAACCTTAGCTGTTGGCAGTAGCACCTTATTATAGTTTGTTGATTTCTTCTTTGGTTAAGCCTGTTGCCTGCGTAATTATTTCTACTGAAACACCTAATTTTTTTAAGGATTTAGCCGTTTCAATCTTTCCTTCAATCTTTCCTTCAATCTTTCCTTCAATTAATCCTTCCATCTTTCCATCGTCGAAAGCAGTGTCGATAACGCCTTTTAGATCTCGGTAAACTTTAAGACTGCTCTCGTATTTGTCTAAATCTAATTGCCCAAAATTTGCCAACTCTGCTTTTTCAAAGGCTTGGGTAAATACTTCGTCTTTGAAAATTGTGGGAATATTTTGAAAATCTTCCAAGTTTTTGATGAAATACAACCATTTATCCAAACGGGAGTTTAAGTCGATTTCCTGTTTGTTAAAATTGGGCATTTCCAAGTAGATATAGGTCAGTTTATCGTAAAATATTTTTCCGTTTTGGTTTTTCAGCTTGATGGTATGCACTACCTCGCTTCTTTCGGGTTCGCTTTCGTAATCGTCGAAAGTAAAATCTAAAACACCTACGCAATAAACCGCTTTCAAATTATAGTTCCATTCTCCTTTTTCGGCTTGTTCTCTAATGGGAAATGTGGAGTAATAGATGGTTCTTTCTTTGAAGTAGTTTTGCTTGGCTTTTTGGAGTTCTACGATGAATTTTTCGCCTTTTTCGTTTTCGCAATAGATGTCGTAGATGGCTTTTCTGTCGAGGTCGGTCTGCCCGAGTTGTTCGGTGTTTTTAAAAGAAAGTTCTTTGATCTGGTCATATTCTGGCAACAAGGCATTGAGGAAGTCGATAAGCAGGTTTTTACTGGCTTCTTCCCCAAATATCTTCTTAAACCCAAAATCGGTAAAGGGATTGATGTATTTTGCCTTCATATTCTCAACTTGTTTTCTTGGTCAAATTTACAAAAAATAATCTTTGATGTTGATCTTAAATTTCGGAGGATTCTCGGTGGCGGTATTACAGGCAACGTTTTTTTGGAGGAGTGCACAAGACGTTTTGCCTTGCATATACTCCCCAGAAACTTTTTTAAAATAGCATTACGGATTTTTGAGTAGTACCTGGAAACGCAGTAAGTTGCCTGCTTTGCAGACTAAATTATAAGTAATACCATTTAAACTTAAAATATACTGGATTAAAAAGTGAAATTCTCGATCTGTTTTTTTTATTTTAAAACAACTCGAACAAACGGTTGAGTATATAATTGAAATCATCATTAGTTCGAGCGCGAAGCGCATCGAGAATCAACACTAATTTTTATTGTTTTTGTAGGATAGTGTCTAAATCAACATACAGTTTGTTACTCCTACGTAAGGAGGAGTCTCATAATCAATAGTATGTGATTTCTCCCTTTGGTCGAAATACAAGATTGCGAACTTTTTGGACAGTCTCAAGGTTAAAAAAATAGTATTATGAGGAAATTTCAAAGTTTAAATGGTATAAATTTAAAATAATCCTCCTCCTTGTGATTCTTCTTGATTTCTTTGTTTTCTATCTAGGGTTTTATTTTTGCCACTGCCAAAACGATAATTGAAATTAATATTTATAGTTTGGCTCTCCCACCTAAAGTTTCCGTTAATTTGAGCAGGTTCGTTACTATAAAAACGCGCTCTCATTGTATTAAAAATGTCATTGTATCGAATGCTTAAAGATCCTTTTCCATTTAATAAACTTAATCGAGCACCTAAGTCTGTTTTCCACATATCTTTATTAGAAAATTGTAAACCGTTTTGACCTGCTCTGTACATGGTAAACCAAATTAAGCGAAAGTCTTTAGTTAGTTTAAAAGTGTGATTTATTCTGCTATTAAATAGAATTGCATTGATGCTTTGTGTATATAAGTTGCCCTCTCTCTTTTCTATAATACCTGTTGAATGAGTAAAATAACTATCAGAACCAAAGTTTACACTCCACCATTTTTTTAAATCTAGGTTACCAGATAATTCAATTCCATATTCTGTATTGCGGTCAAAATTAGTAAAGGTTAATTGTTGTTTTGTTGGTTCATCAGGATTTGTAGTAATAATTTGACTAATTTGGTTCTGAATAAAACGTACAAAGGAACCTGATGTAAAAGATCCTGTTTTTAATTTTCGAGTGTAATTCAATTCAATAGAATTGGTAAATTGAGGTCTTAATTTAGAGTTTCCTACCTGCTGCATAGTAATGCCATTCCATTGTCTGATTTCATTAATCTGATCCATATTAGGTCTGTCAACTCTTCTAGAATAGTTAAGGTTAAATGAATTGTTTTCGGATGAATTATACGTTAAAAAAGTAGAGGGATATAGCGTAAAAATGTAATCTGAAAAAATTTTGTCTGTAGTTCCTATTTTTTGAAAACTGCCTTTTGCTTCATAACTTTCTAATCTAAGACCTATCTGATAATTCCATTTACCTAATTCTTTGCTGTAATTTCCATAAGCAGAATAAATATTTCTTTTAAAATTAAAATGAGCATCAAAAACAGAATTAACCTGAATTTTATTATTGGTATCATCTAATCGGCTTTCTACCCCGAGTTCTGTTTTAGAAGTTTCGTTTATAGGATTTACAAAATCAATATTGCCTATAAAGTTTGTACCGTTTTTTTGAACATTGTTTGTAAATTTGATATTGTTATTGAGGTCTTTAAAAAGACTATTTTCGGGATCATCATTTGTATTGTAATTTAACTCAATATCTAGTGTTTTATTTTCCTTATCAAATTTGTGTTTGTAAGCAAGATTATAGGTCTGATTTCTTTCTAAACCATTAGCTTCTTGTGTTTGTAAATCTTTAAGATTACTATCTAAATAATGGATACCGTTTTTAAATTCAACGGCTGGGTTGTCAAAATTTTGAATAGAATAAAATGAAAGTGTATTTTTATCATTAATATAAAAATCAGTTCCTATTTTAGTAAAATTATTTTTTCGGAAATGAACCACATCAATAGCAAGATCATAATCTTTTGTACTATTGTATTTGTTCCAATTTATAAGACCGTAATTTGTGTTTTTTCCATGATTTAAGGAATAAGTAGTATAGAAATTAAATTTATTAACCCGGTAGTTTAAATCTATAGAACCATTAAATTTAGGTTTAATAGCAAAACTAACAGCTGTAGTTATAGTTCCGTTAAAACCTAAATTTGAGTTTTTGTTGAGTATAATGTTTATAATACCACTCATTCCTTCAGGATTGTATTTTGCAGATGGATTGGTAATCAGTTCAATTTGTTTTATAGCAGTAGAGGGTATTTGTTGTAAGGCTTGAGCAGCAGAAAGATTAGAGGGTTTACCATCAATGAAAATTTTAACATTTTCATTTCCTCTTAAACTCACGGTATTATTTTGTACATCAACACTTACGGTAGGAATGTTATTCATTAATTCAGCAGCGGTAGCACCTGCTGTTTGTAAATCTTTGCCAATTGTAATTACTTTTCTGTCAATTTTTTGTTCAATTGATGATTTTTCTTTTGTAATGCTTACTTCATTTAATTGTTTCGATTCCTCTTCTAATACAATGTTTTTTAGATTGATGTTTTTATTCTCTGGGGTTAGTATTATCGTATTAATGTATTTTTTATACCCCATATAAATAATCTCTAGGACTAGATTTTTAAGAGGGAGATTGGTAATAGTAAATAATCCATTGTCCTTTGTAATAGCTCCAGCTATTGTTTTTCCTTCGCTTTTTATTGTTACAGAAACATAAGGGAGAGGAGAATTGTTTTTTTTGTCGATTATTTTACCCGATAAAGATCCCGTAGTATTTGCATTAATCGTGTTATTATTACTAGTAGAAACTACTGGAGTTTGTGCTTGCATACAGGCCATAGCAGCTAGTAAGCAAACTAAAATTGCTTTTCTTTTCATTTTGATTGATAATTTTGATTGATGATGATTGAAACAATTTAAAGTAAAAGTGATATCGTGTAATACAAGGTACTTTTAGAATTAAATTTGATTCTGTAGAGTAAGACGTAATATGATTTTTTTTGTTACAGTTTAGATAAAAAAAATCCCGAAAAATTTTCGGGATTAAAATATTATCTTTTTAAACTAAAATGGGATTTGAAAATTTTTGTACTATTTTTTTCATTGTATTCTACTGTAAACCAATAGTCATCGGCTGGTAAAGGAATGCCCTGATAGGTTCCATCCCAACCTTTTGAATTAGGAGAAAAGCGTTGAATTAGTTTTTCATAACGATCAAAAATTTGAATAGAGGCTGTTGGATTGGATTGGATTAAATCAGGAATATTCCAATAATCATTATGACCATCATTATTAGGAGTGAAATATTTTGGATGGTTAATAATTGATATTGTAATAGGAGCAGGGCTACAATGCCCTGAATTATCTTTTGATGCAATGGTATGTTCTCCTGGGCTTACATTATAGAATAGATGGCTCTCTTGATAGTTACCATTATCTAGTTGATAGCTATAATTGCCTGAACCATTCCCCATAACATTAACCTTAATATAAGATGGTATTTCAAAAGCATCACTATATTCTAAGAGAATGTAAGGTTTGTATTTAATTACCTTTGTGGTGTAATTTTTTGTACAATTAGTGGTAGTGTTGGTTACCATTACAGAATAATTACCATCTTGTGAAACCGTGATTGAAGGGGTTTTCTCTGCCAAAGGAGTATGGTTATAAAACCATTGAAATTGATAATTTTGTAAGGATAAACCTGTATCTAAAATTGCTTGATTGTATAAAGTACCCGTTGCATAATCTTCACAAATAATATATTCTGGTTGTAAATTAGATTTGGGCAATGGCTCAATGATTAATTTTATTTCATTGCTTACATCAAAACAAGAATTGAGCTTACGGCTTGATAATCTGGCCCAAATAGATTGGTTAAAAGGGATATTATTGATGTATTTTATAGTTAGAGGGGTTGCATTTAAATCATTTGCTTCATTAAAACTTCTGAAATAGTCTACTTTTAAATCATTGGATGAAGTTGTATTTCCTAAAACAAGAGTATTAATTGTGCTTAAATCAAATTGAAAGATACCATCAAAAGGATCTTGAAACTCATCGCATACAGGAAGTGTGCTTATATTTTTAGGAGCAACAGGTTGAGATATAATTGTTAGTTTAAAACTTTTTTCATCTATACACTTAAGTTTGTTATTAGTACTCGTATATACATAAATAGGACTTATGACATTGGAAGTGTTATAGGTAGTTCCTGCTGGAATAATTGTACCAGGATGAGGTAATTCAGGATGGGCAGGATCCATAGGACTATCATAATATAGCATATTAACAGGCAGAGTAGGAAGGGTGTAAGAATTACAAACTACTAGATCTGTTTGTGGAGGAACCTCTAAACTATCAAACGTTATGGTAAAAGAACTTTGGCTGTAACAGTTAGATACCACAGGGTTTTGTGCATATATATAAATAGTTTTTACTCTAGTTGATTGTTCTATTCCAGGTCTTAGATCACTACTGTCTATGCTTAAATTAGTTATAAGGTTTTGACCATTAGGGTCTTGGTAATAATTTCCATTAGCTAAAGGAGTCAGATCGTATTTAAAGCAGGTAATTTGGTCCCCTCGGACATCAATAATAGGTTTGTTAAAAATAGTTATTTTCCAAGGGACTTCGTTAAAACATTTAGGGGTTAGGTTTCCTGGGGCTGTACTAGACTCTTTATAAATCCAGAGAGTTGTAGAGGTTTTTATTTCATTGTTAGGGAATAGTTCAGTATTGCCAGGTGTATTAGGACCTCCTTGTAATGTGAAATACCTTCCTCCTTGGCTTTCTATTGGTAAAATATAATTTATACAAGATTTAGCCTCTTCAGGACTTACTAAAGAAGGTTGGTGAAAATTTATACTAAAAGAACTATTGTAAGTACAACTAGCATTTTCAATATAATGATAAATGGTTGTGTTTTGGGTAATCGTTTTAGGTGTTTTTATCAGGTTCCCACCTCCATTAGGAGCATCTCTAAATTCACCTATAACAGGTTGGGGTAAAATATAAAAATTACTACAAGAATCAATATTTTTTAACCCAATATCTCCTATATAAACCCAAAAATCGTAAATATTTGAGCGACAATTATTGTTTATAGCATAAGCATATACATGAGTTGTTTTACTAATAGGAAAACTTAATATACTATAGATACCAGTAGCATTATCATAGGTGTAGTAATCTGCGGTTCCAAGATCTGTAATCAAGATTGGTAAATTGGTTATAGGAATACAACTAAATAAATTAGTAAAAGTATTCTTTATAGTGGGGCTTTTTGAGATATTTATCTTAAAAGAGGTCGTAATAGGAGGACAATTAGGATCAGAAAACACATAACTTACATATAAAGTTGTTTCTCCAATTGTACTGATGCTAGTACCAGGAAGTATTTGTTGAGTTAATGCACTATCTAAAAAAAACTTTGATCCAGGAATACGAGGGCCAGGAATAATATAACTGTCACAACTTGTTAGGGTAGTAGGAATTAATTGGGTTGATTTTACAACATGTACGGTAAAAGCACTTTCTATATAACAATCACTAAGATTTCCACTACTTATATATTGATACACTAATGTTCCATCTATTGTTATGTTAGTTCCTGCAGGCCAATTAATGCCTGTTTGATTAGGGCCAGACCAATATTGAGCTCCATTAGGCTGTTCTGGTAAGGTGTATTGAACACAAACATATTGATCTTTTATAACTTCCAATGCAGGTCGTGGAATTACGATAACGTTAAAGGATTCCGTAACAAAGCAGCTTGTTTCCGTTTTTACAAATAATTGAATATAAATAGTCTTATTACCTGTTAAAAAAGGTTTATTCGTATCTATAGGAGAATCACTAAAATCAGGTTGTAAATGATAATTTATTTGATAAATAGAACTCGATAATCCGTTCAGTAACTTATTCGTTAGAATTGAAAATTCTTGTGTAGAAATAAAGGTTTCCCCACTTCCAAAAGTATTTTCACATTTTGTAATGTCTGTAGGTTTAATTAATGAAGGAGAAGGGGTCAGTTGTAAATCAAAAGATTTTGTATTATAACAACCATTTGCATTTTGAATTCTTGTCCAAATAATTTTAGGAAGCGCACTCGCTACAACGTTATAATTATTGCTTATAGAATTAATATTTTGTTGAGCATCTAACAATGTATCATGAAAACTAATTGTTAGAGCACCTGTTGGATTTAATAAAGATTGATTCGAGCTGAGATCAAAATCATAACTAGTTGAATTCGTATTGCATTTATATAAAACTTTAGGATTTACGCTAGATGGAGCACTCTGGTAACCAATCTTAATTTCGTCTTGTCCAGCAATACAAGGAGTTGACTTTATATAATAAATCAGACGATAACTTCCCGCTTGATTTAGAACTAAATTAGGAGCATTTGTACCAATAGAATTGTTATTTTGATTTCTCCATTCAAAATCATATAAGGTGCTATCTAGTCCTGATTGTAATGTATATGTTTCGTTTATACCCTCGTTATTACATAGGGTTAGATCAGGTCCCAAAGGAGAGGTGTCCAAAGAAAAGTTGGCTCTACCTAAAAAAATAGCAGAATCATCACTGGTTACATTTCTATCTCCAATAACAATTTTAAGATGATAAGTAGCCCCTTTTATTAAATTATCTTTAGTAGCATATAATAAAACTGTTTGCCCATTATAGTTAATAGGAGAAGTACTAGTGCTAATTCCTCCATTAAAACTACCAAAAAAGGTTGGATTAGCTGAATTACAACTAGAGTTGTATAAATTATTACGGATTGTTTCCACAGAAATAGGAAGATTTGTATTAGGGACTAAAGCAAGATTTTCCACCTTTCCATCAGGATGCGTTAGTAAAATAGCAATTCCATCATAGGTATTGCATTGATAAGTGCCATATTCCTCAGAAGTAAAAATAAAAGGGAGCTGAATATGAGAACTCAAAGAGCTAAAGTCAAATTCTAATTTCGTTGCATTTAAAAAAATTGGCGGAAAAGCAGGATCAGTTGTAAATACAGAAGTCAAATCACTATCACCAGGCCATGTATTGGTTCCGTCCTGTAACCTTGTGGTATTGGGCCCCGCAGATTTTAGGGCATTTCCTGTACTCAAAATGATCCCTTCACTAATAGGAAAAGCAGGATTTGTATTTTTAAAAGAACCAATGCCATTTGTAGATCCAAAGTTCGTTCCTGTAGAACTCTTGACATTAGAGACGTTTATGCAGACAGATTGTGTTAATACGTTGCGTACTAAATCATCAGGAGTTCGATTTGTTTCAACAGAAATAAATTGCGCATTAGAATAAAAGTCTATAAAAAAGACCAATAAGAGTAGGTATCTTTTGAGCATGGTACAATTCTTTAAAAATGAGACGACAAACTTATATTAAATATAGGAAAAAACTGATAAAAATATAAATAGGTTTATTTTAGATCCTTCAATTTGTTTTGGGGAGTTTTTTTAAAAAAAACTCCGAATTCTACTTGCTATATAAATTTAGTGAATTTCTATTTAAATAGTATCTTTGTATACTTTAAAAAATAATTAAATTATGACATTACAACAAATTCTTACGGAAAAGATTAAGATTGCAGTAGAGCAATTGTTTGAGGTTTCACTTGATAAAGTAGAATTTCAGGCTACCCGTAGGGAATTTGAAGGAGATATCACCATGGTCGTTTTTCCTTTATTAAAACTTATAAAAGGGAATCCTGTGGAAATAGGAAGTAAGATAGGTGATTATTTAGTTCAAAACGTAGCCGAAATTGAAAAGTTTAATGTGGTACAAGGGTTCTTAAATCTAGTAGTTGCCGACCGTTATTATGTAGATTTTTTTAATGCAGCTAGAACAATTGAACAATTTGGTTTTAAAGCACCTATAGAAGGAGACAAGGCCGTGATGGTAGAATATTCTTCGCCTAATACCAATAAACCTTTGCATTTAGGACATATTCGTAATAATTTATTAGGCCATGCCGTGGCTGAAATAGTAAAAGCATCAGGGAAAAAAGTTTATAAAACACAAATTATAAACGATCGTGGTATTCATATTTGCAAATCTATGTTAGCGTGGCAAAAGGAAGGGAAGAATCAAACACCAGAATCCACAGGCTTAAAAGGCGATAAATTAGTGGGGCATTTTTATGTTGAATTTGATAAACAATATAAAAATGAAATAAAAGAGCTAATAGCAGCGGGGCACACTGAAGAAGAAGCAAAAAAAATAGCACCATCTATTTTAGAAGCACAGGAAATGCTTCGCAAATGGGAAGCTGGTGATGCCGAGGTAGTTGCTCTTTGGAAAAAAATGAATCAATGGGTATACGATGGGTTTAGTGTTACCTATAAAAATTTAGGAGTTGATTTTGATTCGTATTATTATGAAAGTAATACCTACTTGTTAGGAAAAGATGTTATAGAAGAAGGATTACAAAAAGGAGTTTTTTATAAAAAAGAAGACGGATCTGTTTGGATCGATCTAACGTCTGAAGGATTAGATGAAAAATTAGTTTTACGTGCAGACGGAACATCTGTATATATAACACAAGATATAGGAACAGCTATTCAACGTGTAAAAGATACTCCAGATGTAGGAGGAATGGTGTATACAGTAGGAAATGAACAAGATTATCATTTTAAAGTATTGTTCCTAATTCTAAAAAAATTAGGATTTGATTGGGCTGAGCAATTGTATCATCTTTCTTATGGTATGGTTGAATTACCTTCAGGTAAAATGAAATCACGTGAAGGAACTGTAGTAGATGCAGATGATTTAATGGCAGAAATGACATCTACAGCACAATCTATTTCAGAAGAATTAGGAAAATTAGATGGGTATACGGATCAGGAAAAAGCAGATTTATACAAAATAATAGGTCTAGGAGCTCTTAAATACTATATGCTAAAAGTAGATCCTAAAAAAACAATGATGTTTAATCCTGAAGAATCCGTTGATTTTAATGGAAATACAGGACCATTTATTCAATACACTTATGCGCGTATTCAGTCTATTTTAAGAAAAGCAGATTTTGATTGTTCAGAGAACATTCTTTTAAAAGAATTACACGAAAAGGAAAAAGAACTCATCAAACAAATTGCTTTGTTCCCTGAAGCTATTCAAAATGCAGCGGTTAACCATAGTCCTGCGTTAGTAGCTAATTATACGTATGATTTAGTTAAAGAATTTAATTCGTTTTACCAAAATGTATCTATTTTAGGTGAAGAAAATACAGATAAAAAGATTTTTAGAGTTCAATTGGCTAAATTAGTGGGAGAAACAATTCAACGAGCATTTAGTTTACTAGGAATTCAAGTTCCTGAAAGAATGTAATAAGATAAGGCTGTCCAAAAAGTAATAAATCAACATGCAGTTTGTCACTCCGACGAAGGAGGAGTTTCATAATCAGGATTATGTGATTTCTCCCTTTGATCGATGACAAGATTGCAAACTTTTAGGACAGCCTCCTTTTTTTAAAAGCAATAACGAGCACTTACCCCTACGTTCGGACCAAATCCTCTATCGGTTATGTCTTTGTATTCAGAACTTATATAAAGCTCGGGTCTTAGATCTACTGCTAATCTTAACGGGAAATCAAAATTATATTCAATTCCTCCATTCCCAGCAACAATTAAATAAATTCCCGTTTTGTCCTCATACCTACCATTATTTGAATTATAGTAAGAAGAAGCAGACCAAGAACCTATTCCCGCACCAGGTCCAACAAACCATTTAAAACCGTCTTTTATATCAAAAACCCAGTGGTATAAAGCGGTAAGTTTTATTTCACGTTGATCATACTTATAGTTGCCATATCTTGTATATCCTTGATTTTTGAAGCCAAGATTAGCTTCTATTCTATTGTCATCAGAGAGATCTCTTTGAAAAGTGATTTCAGCACCAAAACCGTTGTTTTCGTTAAGACGTATCCCTATAGCATTATCTTGAGCTATGCCTGTAGCCGTAATGCCCAATAAAGTAATGAATGTTAAAAAAGTTTTTTTCATTTTGTAATTTTTAGTTAGTTAACGGTATTAAATTAATAAATATTGTTCAAAAACAGATAATAGACAAAAAAGGAGCGTAATACAACTATTAAATTGTAAATAAATAAAAAAGAAAGATAGTTCACACTTCTTTTTTAAAAAAAGAATCTTAAATTTTATTGAAAAAATTAGTTTAACTTTTCTTGTAAAACTTTTATTTCGTCACGTAATTTTGCTGCTTGCATAAAATCTAAATCTTTAGCAGCTTTTTCCATTGCCTTTCGTTTTTCACGAATACGTTTTTCTATTTCAGGTTTAGTTAGATATTCCGTTTCAGGTTCTGCAGCTTTAGAAATAGAATGTTCATGATGGGAACTATTTGTTGAACTTTTAGATAAATGATTTTCAATAGATTTATTCAAAGCTCTTGGTACTAAATTATGTGCGGTATTAAAATTAATTTGTTTTTCACGACGATAATTCGTTTCATCAATCGTACGTTGCATAGAATCCGTTATTTTATCAGCATACATAATAGCTTTACCATTAATATTACGAGCGGCACGTCCTACAGTTTGTGTTAAAGAACGATGACTGCGTAAAAAACCTTCTTTATCAGCATCTAGGATAGCTACTAAAGAAACTTCTGGTAAATCCAATCCTTCACGAAGTAAGTTAACACCAATTAACACATCAAATAAACCCTTGCGTAAATCCTGCATGATTTGTACCCGCTCTAGTGTATCTACATCAGAATGTATATAACGACAGCGAATGGAAACTTTGGTTAAATATTTAGTCAATTCTTCCGCCATACGCTTGGTTAAAGTAGTTACTAAAACACGTTCATCTACTTCACAGCGTTGTTGGATTTCTTCTATTAAATCGTCTATTTGGTTGGTACTTGGACGTACTTCAATAATCGGGTCTAACAATCCTGTTGGACGAATAATTTGTTCTACATAAATACCCTCAGATTTTTGTAATTCATAATCAGCGGGTGTTGCAGATACATAAATGACTTGATTTTGTAGGGCTTCAAATTCTTCAAACTTAAGAGGACGGTTATCTAAAGCAGCAGGCAATCTAAAACCATATTCAACCAAGTTTTCCTTTCTACTTCTATCGCCACCATACATTGCATGTACTTGAGAAATAGTTACGTGACTTTCATCTACAACCATTAAAAAATCATCTGGAAAATAATCTAATAAACAGAAAGGACGAGTACCAGCTTCCCGACCATCTAAATAGCGAGAATAATTTTCAATTCCTGAGCAATACCCCAATTCACGGATCATTTCGAGGTCAAAATTCGTTCGTTCTTCTAACCGTTTTGCTTCTAAATGTTTGCCTGTTTCTTTAAAATAATCTACTTGTTTCACCAAGTCTTGTTGAATATTCCAAATAGCATTTTGTAAAACATCAGGAGAGGTAACAAACATATTAGCTGGATAAATGTTTAGTTTTTCATAACGCTCTATTACTCTGGACGTTTTTACATCAAAAGCCTCAATTTCCTCAATTTCTTCGCCAAAAAAATGTATTCTAAAGGGATCGTCTGCATAACCAGGAAAGACTTCAACAGTGTCTCCTTTTATTCTAAAGTTACCGGGATTAAAATCTGCTTCAGTACGAGCATATAAACTTTGAACCAAACGATGTAAAAACTTTGTTCTTGAAATTTCTTGATTTCTTTCAATAGAAATAACATTTTTTTGAAACTCGACAGGATTTCCAATACCATATAGGCATGAAACAGAAGCGACCACTAATACATCTCTTCGACCGGAAAGTAGGGCAGAGGTAGTGCTTAAACGAAGTTTTTCTAATTCGTCATTAATTGATAAATCTTTTTCTATATAAGTCCCCGTTACAGGTATATATGCTTCGGGTTGGTAATAATCATAGTAAGATACAAAGTATTGTACTGAATTATTAGGGAAAAATTGTTTGAACTCTGAATATAATTGAGCAGCTAATGTTTTGTTATGTGCTAGGACTAAAGTAGGACGTTGTACTTCTTGTACTACATTGGCTACTGTAAAAGTCTTACCTGATCCTGTTACACCTAATAAAGTTTGATACTTTTCATCATTTTGGATTCCTTCGGCTAATTTTTTAATAGCTTGAGGCTGGTCTCCCATAGGAGAAAAATTAGATACAACTTGAAATTTCATTTAATACTAAAATTGGAAATGTAAAGTTAAAGTTTTATTGATCATATTAGCTACGCTAGTTTTAAGTGTTTTCATCATTGAAATAGATCAATCAAAGGATTCTATTAATAATAAATGTCCTTCTTTATGTTCAATGGTTACAATACCATCTTGTGTTGCAAAGTTGCTACTGCCTGTTTTAAAACCTAAAGTTAAGATGTCATTGTTTAAAGGATAAAATAAATTTTTAGAATGAATACCTTTGACTTCTCCAATTGGAATAAGTGAAAGCATACTGTTTTTAGGGTACCATTTTTCAAATTTTTGAGGCAGTAAATAAATTTTTGAATAATCATCTAGAATTACAATTTTTAATTCTTTTTTATAGCGAGCGATACTAGTAATGTTATTCAGAGTATGATCCGCTCGTTTGCCTGTAGCCCAAATAACATTTACGGCTTTATGTCCTTTATTAATCAAATAATCAAACGCTTTTTCTAAATCTGTTTTATCTTGGTCTGGAGTATGAACAATTTCAAGAGGGTATTGTCTTTCTTTATAAGATTCAGCATCAAATCCTCTATCAAAGTCGCCTAATAAAACATCTACTTTTATGCCTAAATTAAGAACTCTTTCTATAGCTGAATCTAAAACAATTACAAATGGGGACCATTCGAGTAATTGATCTAATAATTCGCGTGAGCATTCCGCTCCATTGGCAATTATTAATGCGGGTTCTTGGTTATCTCTAACAACGGAGTGTGAAGACATTTTTTCTACAAAAAAAAGAGGGTTAATACTAGGCTAAGTTTAATAAAAAATAGAAACACCATTTTGTTATTAAAAGTGTAATGACTATTTTCTAGAGTTTTACTTTTATATTATTTTAGAAATTGTCCAAAAAGAGGTATTGACATGTTTAGTTTGTTGCTCTAACTCAAGAAAGAATTATAAGGGGAGTAGCATCATTGCCTGATTCGTTTCAATCTTTTTCTTATTAGCTGATTAAAACGACGAAGGAACTGAACAGAATTAATACAATTACGACCTTTTGGACATTTTTTTTGTTATTTTACGATATAATCCTCTGATGATACTTCGCTTAAATTAAAATAGCCAAAAGGGAAACGATCATTATGGGTTTGATTAATAATGTTTCCTCGTAAAGTTGCAGGAGGGGTACTAAAAGGACCTCCCCCATTTTGTCCTGAGATACTGAGCAATTTACTCATATAATAAAAATGTCTTTCAGTAATACTTTGTATGCTGATTTTTATTTTATCATTAGATTCTATTTCATCATAAAAAAGACCAAACATAACATTTCCTTGAGAAAATTTATCATCTAGTAATCTATATTCAGGAAAAGCAATTTTGCTATTATCTATTTTAAATAAATAATAATTTTTTTCATTTCCATCATCTTTAAAAAAACCTTTAATTCGTATTTGATCTTTTCCATTTACCCCTTTTTGATTTTCTTGTTTGATTTCAATTATTTTAGGGGTAGCAAGCAAGGTATTACTAGCAGTATAAACATCGCCTTGGTAAATTATTTTTAGAGTATAGGTTTGACCTACTAAGGGAACAAAGTGGTTACAAACATAATCAGTAGTACCAGACACTTGATTAAAAGTATAAGTTTGATTAGTTGTATCCTGTATAGTTACTATAGCATTATTGGCAGGTAAAATATCGTTAGAATAAAAAGGGTTAGTAAGACTAAGTTTAATCGTTTGGTTTTGTCCTGTTGTATTGGGCATCCATTTTAGATTTGCATCAATTACAAGTTTAGGAGTAGCTGTTTCTAAGGGTATATCTACCACGTCTTCGCAATTTGCAAACAATAAAACAAGGATACAGCTATATAGAAATAAAGATATTTTTTTCATGTGGTGTAAATTTATGGGGCGTATATAAATGACTCTTATTCAGGTAAGTTCATTTGTAATCAATACGCGTTGATAGCAATTTTATATTATTTATAATGTATTTACTTTAAAATTTAAAATTATACGATACAGACGGAATCATGCCAAAAATGGATAATCTAACGGCTTCGTTAATTCCAGTGTCTTTATTTTGTCTAAAACTAATAGAGGCAGCATTTTTTCTATTGTATAAGTTATAGATACTAAAAACCCATTCTGCTTGCCATTTTCTATTTACATTTTTTCTAGGTTTTAGCGTAGCAGATACATCCAAACGATGATAAGTAGGTAGTCTGTTTTCATTTCTTAACCCATAACTAGGTACCACTAGGTCCTGGTATACATATTGGGCATTAGGATACGTAACGGGTTGTCCTGATTGAAGAGTAAAATTAGCTCCAAAACTCCATTTTTCATTTAATTTATAGGCTCCTGTAAATACGATATTATGAGGTTTATCATAAGCAGATCGGTACCAGTTTCCATCATTAATTCCTGTTTCTTGGTTGTTTCTTCCAGGAGTTTGCTGTTCAGAACGAGATAACGTATAGGATAACCATCCCGTTAAGTTTCCGCTATTTTTTCGGAGTAAAAGTTCTAAACCATACGAACGCATTTGCCCATTTAAAACAACCTGTTCAATGGCTTCATTGGCTATCAAATCTGCACCATCAATATAATCCATTCTATTCTGTATTTTTTTATAAAATGTTTCAACTTCTAAGGTGTATATGTCATTTTTGAAATTATTAAAATATCCCATGGCTACTTGATCTGCAACTTGTGGTTTAATATAATTATCACTAGGAGTCCAAACATCAAGAGGAGTAGGAGAAGTTGTATTAGAAACCAGCTGTAAGTATTGTACCATACGATTATAGCTTAGTTTTAAGGACTGTTCAGGAGTTAACTCGTATGCCATGGCAAAACGAGGTTCTAAATAATCATGAAAAGCTATTTTTTGAAATGAACCAAAGGTTTTTTGACCAATAGGAGTCGCTTTCCCATAAATTTTTGATTCCGAATCAAAAATTACAGGATTATCATTATCGTAGTAATTAATAGTAGAATTTCCCAAACGATAAAATTGACTATAACGCAACCCGTAGGAAATACCTATTTTTGAACCTATTTTTTGTTCAACATCTAGATAAAGGGCCGGTTCAAAAGCATACTTTTGATCTAACTTCTTATAGGTTATGGGGGATTTTTGATCCGTTGGTTCAATAATTCCAGGATTAAAATCACTATAAATGGCATTTAAACCATAGTTTAGCTTTAATTTGTCTACTATGTAATGTTTGAAATCATATTTGATATTGTAATTTTTGATACCAGAGTTCCAATTAAAGCTCACAAAATCTAACCTCAAACCATAATAATAATCACTATAAATTAAGGATAGATTAGAAAAAAGTTTATCTGAATATAAATGATTCCATCTTAAATTGAGTGTTGTATTGCCGTAAGTATTATAGAAGGTATTGCTAAATTCAAATACATCACGACCAAAATAACTTGATAAATATAGGTTGTTGTTGTTGTTTAGTTTATAATTTAATTTAGCGTTTAAATCATAAAAATAAGCTGCATTTTTATTATCACTTAATTTAAGAAATAGATGAGCATAAGAAGATCTCCCTCCAATCAAAAAAGAACCTCGCTCTTTTACAATAGGACCTTCTGCTAAAAACCGACTTGTAATAAGCCCAATACCACCATTGGCTGAAAAACGATTGCTATTGCCATCTTTTTGATAAATATCTAAAACAGACGAAGCTCTACCACCATATTTTGCGGGAATTCCTCCTTTATACAGTTTTAGATCCTTAATAGCATCCGGATTGAATACCGAAAAGAACCCAAAAACATGTGATGCGTTATATACTGTAGCTTCATCTAATAAAACTAAGTTTTGATCTGCTCCACCGCCTCGAACATTAAAACCCGATTGTCCTTCTCCCGCGTTAGTAACACCAGGTAATGATAAAAGGGATTTGATTATATCTACTTCCCCCAATACCGCTGGAATTTGTTTGATTGTTTGAATGTTTAATTTATGAACACTCATCTCAGGTTTGCGTATATTAGCCTTTTGTTTCGTGTCTGTTATTACAATCTCTTTTAACTGCTTATTTTCTTCTTCTAATCGAAAATTTAATTTAACATCTCCTTTTAGTTCCAGTTTTTGGCGTTCTGTTTTAAAACCAAAAGAACTTACAACTAAAGTATACGTTCCTTCAGGTAAAGTAATAGAAAAGAAACCATATTCATTAGTTGAAGAGGTTATTGAAGTACCCTCAATTTGTAAGTTGGCACCGATTACAGTTTCATTTGTTTTAGATTCAGAAATAATACCACTTAAGGTAAATTTTTGTTGACTAAAAAGAAATGAACTGTATAGAGTAAGAAATAACAGTAATATATTTTTTAAATTCATTGTATGTTTGTTTTTTAATTTTTTAAAGGGTTCGTTTTTTTGAATCTCATAACTTTTAGCTTTGTTAATAACAATTTTTTGAGTTCTTTTATATGAAAAAAATGCTTGTTTTCATTGCCTTTATTCTATTTAATAGACTCTAAAAGCGGTTTGTTTATTGTTTTTGTTGTCTTTAATAGCCTAAAATATCCTCATCTATTTACACTGCAAAAATAGTTTGAAAATCAAGTTATTGGTTACGTGTTTAATAAATAAAAAACATTTTTTTAAATAAAAAATAACAGAGCTAAATTTACATCAAAAATATAAATATTAAATAAGTAAAATACGGAGTTAATACGATAGTAAGATTACTGATAAAATGTTCTAAGTAGTTTAAAGTCAATTTTTTAAATAAAATAAAAAACAGAAATACAAGTCTATTGTTTTTATTTATAGAATACTTTTTATCATTTATTTCATAAATTACGAATTTATACATGATTAAAAAAATAGTATTACTAATTTTGTTTGCTAAGGCTAATTCCTGATTTACTTTTTTATGAAAAGTGTATTTAATCTAAAATATCAAAATTTATCAATTGACAATAAAATTGTGGCTGGTTTAGATAAACTAGCTACAGTGCATCGTTATTTAATCTGGGAGCAATCTAAAAAATGGGCTTTAAGCCCTATTCAAATACAAATACTTATTTTTATAAAACATCACAATGAAAAATATTCAACGGTTAGTTATTTAGCAAAAGAATTTGGCGTTACCAAACCTACAATAAGTGATGCTGTAAAAACATTAGAGCAAAAAGGACTAATTGAAAAAATACAAGATCCTAATGATTCTAGAAGTTATTGTATGAAGTTGACAGCTAACGGACTTGAAATTGTTTTAAAATCAGAAGACTTTACTCAGCCTTTGCAAGTTTTTTTTGAAAAGCAAGAGATTTCAGATAAAGAAGTGATTTGGGAATTATTATCAAAATTGATTTTTAAATTATCTCAATCAAATATTGTTTCCGTACAACGGATGTGTTTTAGCTGCAAATTTTATTCAGACAAAAAAGATACCCATTTTTGTAATCTTATGCAAACACGTTTAGAAAAAACAGAGATTAGAATGGATTGTCCTGAACATATAAAAGCGTAAGAAAAAAGGACCAATAAAGAATATAGGCTAAAACTCTTTTACAGAATTAAAAGAGTTTTACTCAAAATAAAAGAAGAATCTCATATTGTGCATGAAATTCTTCCTTATGTTTAGAGTAATAAATAATCGGCGGACGGTTCGTTTATATTCTGTATTCCAATTTTATTTTTTAGTATAATCTCCCGCTAAACTAGCACCACCACCACAGAAATGCATCAAATCAAAACGTTCATCAAATTTAGAAGTAAATACTTCTGCAATTTTAGTATCATCCTTAAATTGAATGGTCATGGTAGCTTTTAAGTTTTTTTTGATTTTATTTAAATCAAGATCAATCTGGTTATTCACCAACTGACCTTTGCCCTCAAAAGTACATCCTTTAGTTGCTCCAGTAAAAGTGATTTTTACATTGTAAATACTATCATTATCTGCTTTTAATTCTAAAATTTGATTATATCCTTTACCATCAATACTGGTTTGGTACGTTCCGTTTAACATTTTAGAGGTATAGCTTTCTGTTTTTTCAAAAATATATTTTTTGCTTAATTCGCCAGAAACTTCTTTTTTATCAGCATTTAATCTAACCAAGAGGTGATCTGGTTTTATAGCATAGTATTCTTTAGGCGAATTAGGGATTGTAACCTCAATAATATTGTTTTCTTTGCTCCATACCCCATACTCAGTTAATGACGTATCATCACTATCTAAATACAGTGTACTTTTGGCAACATTTCCATTCTTTTTAAACGTAATATTCGTGTATATACCAGGACAATCTGCACATGGTGTCGTGCCGCTATACATTCCTGTGAAATCGGTTTCAGAAGCGGTTTCCGTAGAGTCTAGAACTCCCGTTTCGTTTTTTTTGCAATGAGTTAATAATAAAGCACTAGATGCTAAAAGAATAAATGTGATCTTTTTCATGATTTTATATTGATATGTAATTATCAATAACCAAGAATCTTGCCAAATTTTGTTTTTATTTTAAAAAAGATTTCAGAATAAAAAGGTTGTTGTTTAGTACTGATTTAGGAACAACCTAATACGTCCTAAAATAGCACTAGTAATCACCGCTTCCAAGACGCAAATGCAAAAAGCGTAACTTTTAGCTATAAGGATTGCAATAGGTAAGGCATTAAAAAACAAATGATACTTTCCTTAGAGGAGTTCACAAAGAAATTTGTATGGCATATACTACCCCAAAACTTTGTCAAAATAAGGCATTATGCTTTTTGAGGAATACTATAAAAAGCAATAATTTACCTGCTTAACAGACAAAATTACAAGTAGAGCTAATACAAAAAAATCCTAAATCAAAAGTAGTACCTAAATATCCCTGTTGTAAAAATGAAAATTTGCATACCCTAGCAGTTTTTGACAAAAGAGGTTCACTGGATTGGTATCCTGAGGATAGCCAAAACTCTAATTTCTGTAAAAGTTAATTTTGTAGACAATGTATTTCATGTTCAAAAGCGACAAAAAACACTCATAAATCCTTAAAAATAGATTTCAAAAAAACCGTCAATTACCTATTGTATAGACTTATAATCTCTCCATAGTGGACGGCACGTAATCGGTTTTGTTTAGCAAGGATTTCATTGTTGGCTCTTTGATGTCCAACGAAACCTTAGATGTTGGCTTTAGTATTTTTTATTTAATTATTGGAAAATCAAAATCTTTATCGTAAAGGGAATAAATAATATCTTTTGTAAATTCTTCTTTGCGAATTCTTTCACCATTTGTGGTATAGGCAATTGATAAATTTTCGTCTTTATTATATATAAGAAGCGCATGTGAGCCTAATGTATCTCCTCCGTGTCCATAAAACACAATCCCATCAAACATCCAGGTTGCAATTCCTCTTCCCCAGCTATCGGTATTTCCAGAAGGCAGCATCATCTCTAAAGATTCTTTTTTTATAATCTTGTTTTGAAATAAATTATTAATAAAAATATTCAGATCTTTAGGTGTTGAAGCCATGTCACCCACACCAATAACATTAAAAAAATCTATCTCTTTTTCTAATTCCTGCCATTTATTCATCTTATAATGATAAGGTTTAAACACATTTTTTGGATTTGATTTTATGGATACCAAATTTCTTAGTTTAAGCGGTTGGGCGATTTCTTGGGTGAATACTTTGTGAAATGGTTTTTTGTATTTTTTTTCAATAATTTTAGTCAACAAATAATAAGCTGTATTGGAATAAGCTACTTTTTCATTTGGCTCGAAACTTACTCCTTGCTTTATTATTAAGTTAAAAATTTCTTTTTCGGTAACCTTTTCAGTTACCCATACTTGTCCCTCTTTTACGACATAACTACCCAATCCACTTGTATGTTCTAACAGGTTTTTAATAGTTATTTTTTCTGAATTAGGTATTTCAGGATAAAAATCGGATAGCTTATCATTGATTCTTAGTTTTTTCTTTTCAATTAACTTATATATCAAAGTAGCTGTAATCAGTTTAGTCACTGAACCAATTTGATATTTAGTTGTATTATTATAAATCAAATCTGGGATGTTTTTCTGCCCAAAATCTTTATTATATATTTCTTCACCGTCTTTAAAAATTGATACACTACCAGTTCCTAAATTGTTGTTTTCAATATAATTAAGATAATTACCTAAGTTCTCAAAATTAATTTTTTGTGAAAAAAGATTATTTGAAATAATCAATAATAGGACAATTATGTTTTTGTTCATAATATTATGTTATAGTGTTGATGAATATTACAGCTAACCTCCCGCTGGCTTTAAGAAGTCGGGAATTTTTGTTCCAAAACCTTTCGTTAAGACTGAAGCCAAATATATAAAATAACCATTAAATTTAGACTTAAACTCCAATTTCTTTAAACCGCTAATTGTCCTTAACTTGATTATCAATAATTTCTTTAAAGGTTTCCAGACTACAAAATCAGGGAGCGATGTCAGCTCGTGGGCGAAACGTATCGAGTATTAACACTAAATTTAGTTAATCTTGTAGGTATATCTTTTAAGATCACTTTAGATTGCCTAGCCTCTTTTCAAGGAGCTTTTTTCTGAAAATTAAACTGATTAATTGTGAAATGTGTTCCGTAGAATATATTCTCAGCAAGTCTTTTTTAAATTTATCCACTAGCAATATGTTCAAGGAATTTGATTCGTTCTTTGGTACCGTTTATAGTTTGGGTGCTTTTCCCTAACGGTCTTATAGAACCATCGTCATAATAATTTTCAATAACTTCCAGATTAGATTCTTTCCTGTTAATCCATTTTTTTGAGAGTCTATTAGAGTGTTTTTAAGTTGTAAAGCATAGGTTTCTTGGGTTTCTTTTTCTTCTTTAATTTGAATGTTTAGTTGCTGTAGCGTTTGCTTATATTTTAAATTCAATATACTGTCGTATTAGGCTAACTCTTTTGAAGAACAGATATTCATGTCTAATTGAGAACCTTCATAACAGTCAAATAATGGATTAGGGCTATCCTGTTCAATAGGATTGTATTTTTCTTTAACGATTACTTCTTTGGAATGACTTTGATATGTTCTTTTGATTGGCAGGAAAAGAGGCTGATGCCAACGAACAGGCATAATTTATATATAAAAAAGCGACCCGAAGGTCGCTCTATATTAATTTAATTTGGCTAAGATACTATTCAAAGTATCACTTGGACGCATGGCCTTGTCGGTCAATTCAAACGATGGTTGGTAATATCCTTTGATTTCTTGTGCTTTTCCTTGTGCAGCAATTAACTCAGCGTCAATTTTAGCTTCATTAGTGGTCATTTCCTCAGCGATAGGCGCAAAAGTAGCTTGCAAATCGGTATCTTTTGTTTGTTTTGCTAATGCTTGTGCCCAGTATAAAGCTAAATAGAAGTGAGACCCTCGGTTGTCAATTTCACCCACTTTTCGCGCTGGTGATTTGTCATTTGCTAAGAACAAAGCGTTGGCTTCATCTAAAGTGTCTGCTAAAACTTGTGCTTTAGTATTGTTTTGAGTTTGTGCTAAATGCTCTAAAGAAGCTTGTAATGCTAAGAATTCTCCTAAAGAATCCCAACGTAAATACCCTTCTTCTACAAATTGCTCCACGTGTTTTGGCGCTGAACCTCCTGCACCAGTTTCAAATAAACCACCACCATTCATTAATGGAACGATAGATAACATTTTAGCAGAAGTTCCTAATTCTAAAATAGGGAATAAATCAGTTAAATAGTCACGTAATACGTTACCAGAAACTGAAATCGTATCTTTACCTTCACGGATTCTTCTTAGTGTTTCAGTCATGGCATCTTTTACATCCATAATACGAATGTCAAGACCAGTAGTATCGTGATTTTGTAAATAGTTCTCTACTTTTTGAATCATTTGACTATCGTGTGCACGCCCTTTGTCTAACCAGAAAATAGCAGGAGTGTCAGATAAACGCGCTCTAGTAACTGCTAATTTAACCCAGTCTTGAATAGGCGCATCTTTGGTTTGACACATTCTGAAAATGTCTCCAGCTTCTACTTTTTGAGTTAATAAAACTGTTCCGTTTTCATCTTCTACATTTACAGTTCCGTTAGCATCGATTTGGAAAGTCTTGTCGTGCGAACCGTATTCTTCTGCTTTTTGCGCCATTAAACCTACGTTAGGAACTGTTCCCATTGTTTTAGGGTCTAAAGCACCGTTAGCAATCATGTCATCTACCACCGCTTGGTAAAAACCAGCATAAGTACGGTCTGGGATAATACAAACGGTATCTTCTTCTTTTCCTTCCTTGTTCCACATTTTACCACCACTACGCGCTAATGCTGCCATAGAAGCATCTACAATAACATCAGAAGAAACGTGGAAATTCGTAATACCTTTGTCAGAATTCACCATAGCCACGCGAGGACCATTGGCTAAAGCCGTATCTAAAGCCGATTTGATTTCAGCTTCTTGCGCGTGACCTGCAATTTTAGCGTATAAATCTTGTAAACCATTGTTAGGGTTAATATCTAACGATTTAAAAGTAGCAGCATAGGTGGTAAATACATCAGCAAAGAAAGTTTCTACAATAGCTCCAAAAATAATTGGGTCAGACACTTTCATCATCGTCGCTTTTAAGTGCGCTGATAACAATACGTTTTTCTCTTTCGCTTCTGCGATAGCTTCCTTAACAAAAGCTTTTAAAGCTGAAAGATTCATAACCGAAGAGTCGATAACTTCTCCTGCTTTTAAAGGAGAAAAATCCTTTAAAACTTTTGAAGAACCATCAGTACCATTGAAAACAATACGGAATTTACCGTCGTTAGCTACCGTAGTAGAAGTTTCAGTACCATAAAAATCGCCAGCATTCATGTGTGCTACCGAAGTTTTGCTGTCGGATGCCCATACGCCCATACGGTGTGGATTCGCTTTTGCGTAGTTTTTAACTGCTTTAGGAGCACGTCGATCCGAGTTTCCTTCACGTAAAACAGGGTTAACCGCAGAACCTAATACTTTAGCATATTTGGCTTTGATGTTTTTTTCTTCTTCGGTTTGTGGTTCTTCTGGGTAATTAGGAATCGCAAAACCATGGGCTTGTAACTCGTTAATTGCTTCTTTTAATTGAACGATAGAAGCAGAAATATTAGGTAATTTGATGATGTTAGCTTCAGGCGTAGTGGCTAGTTGTCCTAGTTCGGTAAGTGCATCAGCCACACGTTGTTCTTCGTTTAAAAACTCAGGAAAGTTCGCTAAAATACGACTTGCCAACGAGATATCACGAATTTGGATATCAATGTTAGCGGGTTGAGTAAAAGCTTGTACTATAGGTAAAAACGAATGCGTAGCCAGCATAGGAGCTTCATCCGTTAGAGTGTAATGAATCGTTGATTTGTTTGACATTATATGGTATGTTTTATTTTCGAACACAAATATAAGAAAATCAGCCCGAAATCTTTTTTGAAATTAGGGACTGTCTTTTATTTTTATGAAATTGAAAATTAAGAGCGGGGGAAAATGGGATTTTAGGAATTTATGTTCGGGCTAGGTATCATTTTGTAAAATGCGCCTGGTACCAGATGGTGTTTGAAATGGGGGGATTTATACTGGTATTTTAAGATACTGCTTTGCTAAATGGAGCTTTTTTTCTGTTTTTAATGAAGAGGGCAGTCTACTTGATTAGCAGCCGTATATTATTCCGTGTTTGTTTTTTAATTCTTCATCATCTATAAAAGTTAAACCTAACGTTCTTTCAAAGTATTTAAATGCCAAGTAAATTGAATTATAACAATATTGAAAACTTTCATCTATTTTATGTAGGCTTGCTGGGTCAAAGTTCATTTCTAAATAAAATGAAAAAATTGAATAATGTACAAAAGTTGAAAAATCACACCATAAGTAATATTATGCTCTGTCTTTAAATATTTCCACTTCTCCCGTGGAATTTATTGAACTTGCAACTTGCGATAGTTGAAGAAAATTTTTAAATTTAAAAGTAGCAATGTCTTGAAAGTATTTTTGATTTTCTTCTTTTCCTTTAAAAATTTCCTTTAAGGCTTCAAATTGTTCATTGTTCAAATAAAATTGATACCCACCATTAAAATGTTTATGATTACTGTCGGTTAATTCTTTTAGCGATTTGAATGTTTGTTTATGTGCCTTCGCATTTATTAATATGATTTGTTCTTCTTTGTCTTCACGAAGTTCTAAAAATAAAAGATGTAAAAAATCGTCAAGCATACTTCTTAAAATTATATAAGGAGTTGTAACTAATTCACGATTTCTATTTTCTAAAATTTTGCTTAAATCTAAAAGCATTATTGCTTGTCGTCTTATGATTCCAAGATAATAATCCTGAACCTCATTTCTTATTGGACATTTTCCAGCAAGTTGATCTAAATTCTTATTTGTTAGTTCTGCAAGTTTTTTTGCTTGTTCGGATAGTTCGTTCATTTTTTGGGTTATATGGCTGCTAACTCACAAATACACGCACCTTGTAATACAATTTACGCAATTTGAATGTTCTTAATTAGTAATGCCCACCCAAGCTTCTTCTGAAGTTCCGTAGCTTTTAGTTTGTTTACCGCTAAACTATAAAAATAAATAATACCTCGCTTACGGGAAACCGTAAAAATGATGTTTTTGCATTTTCGTTAGAATCGTGTTTTAGACACTTCGTGTCTCAGCGTGACATACTGTTGTGTATAAGGTTCAAAAGTTTGTTAAATGGTGGTTGGTTTTGAAAATCTGTGTTACTAGGTTTTTTTTTGCTTCAGATTTATCTGAGAGTCATTCGTACGTATTCGTGAAATTAGTGTTATCACATGGTTCATCTGTGAGATCAGTGATAATTTGTGTTATTATAGTTCATCTTTGACAACGGTGTTTATCTCTGTGTTGTCCTAAAAATAGAAAAGCCCCGAAATTCGGAGCTTTTCTATGGGTTAAAGAAAGATTATTTACGGCTTTCTTTGATTTTAGCTTTCTTACCAGTAAGGTTTCTGAAGTAGAAGATACGAGCTCTACGAACTTTACCTTTTTGGTTAACTTCGATTTTTTGTAACGCTGGCATGTTGATAGGGAAGATACGCTCAACACCTACAGCACCTGACATTTTACGGATTGTAAAAGTTTCAGTTGCACCAGTACCTCTTCTTTGGATTACTACTCCTTTGAAGAACTGAGTTCTTGTTTTTTCACCCTCTTTAATTTCATAGTACACAGTGATTGTATCACCCGCTTTGAATGAAGGGAAATCATTTTTTGCAACTAATTCGTTGTTTACGAAATCTAATAAACTTGACATTTTTATAAAAATTATTAAGTTAAAACCTGAGCAACATGCACGATTCTCGCCAGAGGTTGATCAAACTAAGCCGCAAAGATAATTATTCCGTTTTAAAAAGACAATTCAATTTGTGTAGAATTTATTTTAGTATCTCTTGTTTTATAAGTATGGCAGTGTTTTTTGAATTTAACCCAGATTACGCATTAGAAATTTATTATAGATAAAAACGACTTTGAAATTAAAAAACCACTTCATTTTTGTTCTCAAGGTGATAAAACTACAGTTTTGGTAAAAAAAGCTGTTTATTCTTAACTTCTTTGTCTTTTTCATCTTGATCCGAAAGGCTAACGCATAATTTGGGTTTAAATAGATATAAAATAATTGATTTGAGAAGTTTTTTAGTGTATTTTATTTTTGACAACAAGTTTAAATTTAAGTTTTTTCCTATGTTTTATTTGTTTTTTTATGGTAACTGATTGTTTTCTAGTGTTTTATTTTTTTATTTGTGTGTTTGTGTATTTAAACAGTAATTTTGCCGAGTATTAAAAACAATTACAATATGTATAGAAAATTACTTAAAACATTATTTTTTTTCTTTGTTTCGTCTTATTCTTTTGGTCAAGTAGGGATTGGAACAGACCAACCTAGAGGAGCATTAGAAATAAACTCTTCAACAAATGGTTTTGTTCCTCCTCAAGTAGCTCTAACATCTTCAAATGCGTCAGCTCCAGTAGTAAATCCACAAGGAGGAGGAGCACCCGTAACGGGAACCATTGTGTACAATACAGCTACGGCAGGAACAGCACCTAATAATGTGGTGCCTGGATTTTATTATTGGAACGGTTCAAGTTGGTTGTTATTAACAAGCCAAGCTAGTTCAGGGGCCTCGCAATGGGCCTTAACAGGAAATATGGGGACTTCTGCCTCAACTAACTTTGTAGGAACTACAGATGCGGCTGATTTTGTAACTCGTACGAATAATACGGAAAGAATGAGGTTGTTAAGTAACGGGAATTTAGGTATCGGAACGGCTTCTCCTACAGCTAAACTTGATGTAGCAGCTGGAGTTACGGGGAGGCAAACGCTTGTAAATGCAACAGGAAATATTAATGATTTTCTTCAATTTAATGTTCAAAATACAAGTTCAGGGCTTCAAGCCCAAAGCGGATATTCAGCCACAGCTAATAACGGGACTGCTACTTCTGGTTTTGCTTGGATGGGAATTAATAATTCAGGGTTTAACTTTCCCACAGCGTATAATATAGGAGGAGCAAATGATGTGTCTTATGTAGGAAGCGGACAAGATATGCACATTGCTAATGCAAATAATACAAAATCAATAATCTTTTCTACAGGAACTGCCTTGACTCCTTTTTTTAATGAAAGAATGAGGATTACTAATGCAGGAAATGTTGGAATAGGAACTACTAATCCTACAACAAAATTACACATTAACAGTACAGGTTCTCCCGCATTAAGAATTGTAGACGGTAGTGAAGGGAGTGGTAAAATGTTAGTTTCCGATGCAAATGGAAATGCTACTTGGCAATCGAGTAATTTACCCTTAATTTCTGCTTTTCAGGGGATGATAATACCTATATGTGCTAATGTGTCGGTAAATTCAACGGGTTCTTTTGTAACAACCATAAGTGGTGTAAATACCACAGTAACTTGGACCGTATTATCAAAACAAACCTCTAATGCGAGTTTTCCAATAAGTGCAGAAAGATTACAGGTTAGATATAATTTTTCACCACAATTACCATTCAACCCTAAAGGAATCATATTTAATGCCCTTAATAATAGTGGATATCCTGATACCTTTTCTTTAAATTATGCGGCAAAATCGCAATCTTCTATTACCGTTAATATTACTAGGAATGATACGCTTGGGAATGGAACAGTATCTTGCTGGGCAGGGCAATTCTATTTTGATGTTATGGTTATGAATTAAAGAAAAGGGAATAGGTTTTTTAGATCTATTTAAAGTAGTTTTTTTATTTAAATATTTTAGAATAAGAAAAGAAAACAAAATAGGACGAAAATAGAGAAGTATCCCTAAAATAATTTTTATAGAATGGAGCCGTAGTTAGGTCTTTTTAGTTGTGCTTTTAGATACGAAATGTAAATAAATTTAGGGAATATTAGATGTTGTAGAAAATTTGTATATTTCGCAAACTTTAAAAGGTATTTTTAATAAAATATTAAAACGATAAGTATATGGGTACGAGATTACTTAAAACATTATTTTTTTTCTTTGTTTCGTCTTATTCTTTTGGTCAAGTAGGGATTGGAACAGATCAGCCTAGGGGGGCGTTAGAGATAAACTCTTCAACAAATGGTTTTGTTCCTCCTCAAGTAGCTCTAACATCTTCAAATGCGTCAGCTCCAGTAGTAAATCCACAAGGAGGAGGAGCACCCGTAACGGGAACCATTGTGTACAATACAGCTACGGCAGGAACAGCACCTAATAATGTGGTTCCTGGATTTTATTATTGGAACGGTTCAAGTTGGTTGTTATTAACAAGCCAAGCTAGTTCAGGTCCTTCACAATGGGCCTTAACAGGAAATACGGGGACTTCTGCCTCAACTAATTTTGTAGGAACTACAGATGCGGCTGATTTTGTAACTCGTACGAATAATACGGAAAGAATGAGGTTGTTAAGTAACGGGAATTTAGGTATCGGAACGGCATCTCCTGCGAGCAAACTTGATGTAGCGGCTGGAACGACAGGGGTTCAAACGGTTGTAAATGCAACAGGAAATATTAATGATTTTTTTCAATTTAATGTTCAAAATACAAGTTCAGGGCTTCAAGCTCAAAGCGGGTATTCAGCTACAGCTAATAACGGGACTGCTACTTCTGGTTTTGCTTGGATGGGAATTAATAATTCAGGGTTTAACTTTCCCACAGCGTATAATATAGGAGGAGCAAATGATGTGTCTTATGTAGGAAGCGGACAAGATATGCACATTGCTAATGCAAATAATACAAAATCAATAATCTTTTCTACAGGAACTGCCTTGACTCCTTTTTTTAATGAAAGAATGAGAATTACTAATGCAGGAAATGTTGGAATAGGAACTAGTACTCCTTCAAGAAGAGTAGAAATTAATTCAGGTGTTTTAGGAACCCCTCCAATTCGTTTAACACAACAAAGGGCTAACGTTGCCGCAACATCTACAACGGGAGATGGAACTAAGAATTTAGTGGTAGACAATAATGGTGATTTGGTAACAAAGATAAACGAAAAAAGATATATGCCTAATAGCTGTTCTTGTACAGGAGCGTTTCCGTATACATTACCTGCTGATTTAACTACTTATGAAGAGTATGATGGTAATTGGTCGGGTAATCTTCAAACGAATACTACTTTAGCAGATTTTATACTTCCGACAGCTGCTAATGCTATTGCGGCAGGACATAAATACGGTGATGTGGTAGTAATTCATAGAGGGTCATCTTATAATGTAGTTATGGGGACTACTAATACAAATCTTACAGGAGTAATTAGTTTACCAGCAAATACTTCTGTGGGCTTTGCGTTAGGATTGGATAAATGGTATAGAGTTTTTTAAAGTAAATTCTTTCGGGATTTTAGAATAAATAGATTCTTTGTTTAATGAACTATTATTTTAGAGTGATTTCTTATGATTCTTCGATAAAGAGATTCAAAAGGAATCACTTTTTTTTAAAGAAGAAAATATTTTACCGAGATTGAATCCGTATTACATACACATTAGAAATTTATTATAAATAAAAATGATTCTATTTTCCTTAATTTATTAAAATTACATTTATAAGAAAATATATCTATATTTTTATCTTATTTGAGCTGTTCGTTTTCATCGGAAAACTCAATACAATAAGGGGTAAATATTAAAAAAAGAAGTATTAATGTCAAGAATAACATTAGAAAATAAAAAAGTACTTATTACCGGAGGAGCTTCGGGAATAGGAAAAATAATGGTTCGGAAAGCCTTAGAACGAGGTGTATCAGAAATAATTATTTGGGATATAGATAAAGAAGGCTTAGAAAAATTAAAAAAAGATTTTGCTATTTTCGAATCAAAAATAAAGATTTATACTGTTGATCTATCAAATATAGAAGAGATAGTAACATTGGCGAATCAAATAAAAAAAGAAATAGGGGTAATAGATATTTTAATAAATAATGCCGGAATTGTAGTTGGGAAACACTTTTTAGATCATACAACTAGTGAAATATCTCGTACGCTGTTGATTAATGCTGAGGCTCTGATGCAGACAACACGGGTGTTTTTACCAGGTATGTTAGCTCAAAATTATGGTGCTATTTGTAATATTGCTTCATCGGCTGGATTGGTATCCAGTCCTAAAATGTCAGTTTATGTAGCTTCTAAATGGGCAGTTGTGGGGTGGAGTGATAGTCTTAGGTTAGAGTTGCTAGAACAAACAAAAGACGTTTCTGTAACCACTATTATGCCGTATTATATTAATACAGGTATGTTTGATGGAGTTCAGTCAAAAGTATTGCCCATATTAGAACCCGAAAAAACAGCCGAAAAAATTATTTGCGCTATAGAAAAAAGAACTCGAATCTTAGCAATGCCTTTACCATACTGGTTTATTCGTTTAGCACAAGGGATATTTCCCTTATCTGTTTATGAGTGGATTATGGATAATGTATTGGGTATTTATGATGCGATGAATGATTTTAAAGGACGTAAATAAAAAGTGGGGCTTTGTGAAACTTATTTTTTTGGTTTCACAAAGCCTATTATAAATTATCTAAAAGATCAGGTCTTCTGTTTTTAGTGTGTTCGTATGCTTTTTCTTCACGCCATTTGTCAATATTGGCTTGGTGTCCACTAAGTAAGACATCAGGTACTTTCATTCCTTTGTATTCGGCAGGGCGTGTATAGATGGGGGGAGAAAGTAGATTGTCTTGGAAGCTGTCAGTGAGTGCTGAAGTTTCATCACTTAAAACACCTGGTATTAGACGTATAAGGGCATCGCACAAAACAATAGCTCCAATTTCGCCGCCACTCAAAACATAATCTCCTATAGATATTTCTTTTGTAATATGTAAATCGCGTATTCTTTGATCGACTCCTTTGTAGTGTCCACAAAGAATGATAATATTTTTATACATAGACATTTTGTTGGCTAATGGCTGACGTAATGTTTCACCATCAGGAGTCATGTAAATAACTTCATCATAAGTACGCTCTTCTTTTAGTTTAGAAATACACTTATCAATAGGTTCTATCATCATAACCATACCAGCACCGCCTCCAAATTGATAATCGTCTACGCTACGACGTTTATCAGAGGTGTAATCTCTTAAATTATAAAAATGAACTTCTACTAATCCCTTTTGGATCGCTCTTTTCATAATAGAACCTTCAAAAGGGCTTTGCATGAGCTCGGGTAAAACGGTTATGATATCAATACGCATTTTTTAAGTCAAAAAGTTGAAAGCTGCAAAGTTACAAACTTTCTGTTAACTTTAAATAATTGTTGCTTCTTGAATTATACACCAAACTGTCTTAGATGGTGATCTAAGTGATTCCATTGGAGTTTGTTCCAGTCTTCACTTGTTAATTTGCCCCAAAAAGGATGAAAGGCGAGTTTGATAACTTCGGTTCCGTTTTGAAAATTTCGTGTTTTTTCAATTAATTCTGATTTTACTTTTTCAAAATCATATTTTTCTTTAAAAATAAATTGAGGCGCGGTAGGACTATTGTGTTTAAACTTGTTATTTAGGACTTTATTTTTCATTAATTTGCCTAATAAACTCATTAAAAAAGGGATTTTTAAAACTAAATCACCTGTAGCAACATCTATTGGAGCAATACAGTGTTTCATCATCTGATCTACGGTCATTTTCCCCCATAAGGGTTGCGTTTCGGGTGTTAGTTTTGCAATACGATTTATTAATTCTTCATTGTCTGAAGGAATAAATATATTTTTCATTGGATGTTGTATTTTTATAATGTTTGTATAGAGTTTTGTCTTAAGTTCTATTTTTTACTAGCTGTTAGACTGAATATCATAGGGATTTTATTTTTTAAATGTTTAATTCTAAACTTCCCTTTTTCAAATTCTTCTGTTTGATTAAAACAATTATAAGGAGAATAATCGTATTCCTCAAAAGAATTAATCTGGAGGCCATTTTTAATTAACGCGTTTAATACTTCTGACGTTGGATGATTCCACGATATTGTTTTTGTCTTTATATCAGAATCTCGATCGCCATAAGTTCCTTTTTCCTCTTCTATTATGGTTTCTATATTGAAATAATTATAGGATATTTTTTTAAAATCATTATCAAACATCCAAACAACAGGATGGAATTCTACAAAAATAAATTGACCATTAGGTTTTAAAAAATGAGAAACTACTTGAGCCCATTTATCTAAATTGGGCAACCAACCAATAGTTCCGTAGCTAGTAAAAACAAGGTCAAATTTTTCTTGAATATGATTAGGACTGTCGTATACATCACAACAAAAGAAACGTGTGTTTAATCCTAATTGAGCATTGAAAGATTGAGCGGTTTCTATTGCTTTATCAGATAAATCAATTGCTGTTACTTGTGCTCCCATTCGTTGTAAAGACATAGAGTCTTGACCAAAATGGCATTGTAAGTGCAAAATACTCTTGTTTTGAATATTTCCTAAGAGCTTTAATTCAATATCATTTAATGTAGATTTCCCTTTTAAAAAGGAAGTCGTGTCATAAAAATCAGAATTGATGTGAATGGCTGTTTTTTCGTTCCAAGTTTTTCTGTTTATTTCTAAATAATTTAAGTCTTCCATGATTTATAACTTTAGTTCCATTTGTATATCAGCCCTTACATAATCGGTTTCATCTAATGGTACCTCAATAAAATTGAATTTACGGTATAAATTAAGAGCAGGAATTAGTTTCGTACTTGATAAAAGAAATATTTTTTTCGCTTTTTGAGAAACAGCATAATCAATACAAGCATTCATTAATAATGGGCTTAATTTCATTCCTTGAAAATTCTTATCTACTGCCATTTTTGCTAATTCATAAGTCAAAGGGTTTGTTTTGATCATTGCAACAGTACCCACAACGGCATTGTCAATCAAACAAAAAAAGATCATCCCTTCTTTTTGAATAATATCTTGTTCTACATTTTCAAAAGTAGCAATATCATGTGGTTCTATATAAAAATACTCTTCCAGCCATGCTTTGTTGAGTCTGACGAAATCTTCTTTATATTTAGAGTTATAGCTAATTATTTTGATGTTCATTTGAATATAAAATCGTAATTTTGTTCCTCAAATTTAATAAAATAAAGTGATGCAAGACGGTATTTACGCAAAATTTAATACTTCTAAAGGAGCTATTTTGGTGAAGCTAACACATGATTTAACTCCTGGAACTGTTGGTAACTTTGTAGGTTTAGCAGAAGGAAATTTAGAGAATTCAGTTAAGTCTCAAGGGCAAAAATATTATGACGGACTAAAATTTCACCGTGTTATTCCCGATTTTATGATCCAAGGAGGATGTCCTCTAGGTACAGGAACAGGCGATGCAGGGTATAAATTTGATGATGAATTTCATCCTTCCTTAAAGCATGATCGTCCTGGGGTATTATCTATGGCTAATGCGGGTCCAGGGACTAATGGATCTCAGTTTTTTATTACACATGTCGCAACGCCTTGGTTAGATGGTAAGCATACTGTTTTTGGTCATGTTGTAGAAGGGCAAGAGGTAGTAGATGCAGTGGTACAAGAAGATTTAATTGAGTCAATTGAAATTATTCGTGTAGGTGCCGAAGCTGAAAAATGGAATGCTATTGAAGCTTTTCGTACATTTGAGGGGTCACGTGTAAAGAGATTAGAAGAAGCAAAACGTTTGGCAGAAGAAGCGGTAGACAAATTATCTGCAGGTTTTGAAAAAACAGAAAGCGGATTACGTTATAAAATTATTCAAAAAGGGGAAGGGAAGAAAGCAGAAAAAGGGAAAACAGTTTCTGTACATTACCAAGGGTCTTTAGAAAATGGTCAAGTTTTTGATTCATCTTACAAAAGAAAACAACCTATCGATTTTCCATTAGGAAAGGGGCACGTGATTGAAGGATGGGACGAAGGAATAGCTTTGTTGCAAGTGGGGGATAAAGCCCGTTTTGTAATTCCATCGTATTTAGGATATGGCGATAGAGGAGCAGGAGGAGTAATTCCTCCAAATGCTACTTTAGTATTCGACGTTGAATTAATGGATGTGAAATAAGAACTAAATTTTATATTTGTATAATTTAAAAATCCCACCTTTAAAAAAAGGGGGATTTTTTATATTTACCAAAATCAAAAAAAACAGATTATGTTAGATAAAAAAATACTAGGAGCTATTGTTTTAGGAGGCGTTCTTTTTTCATGTTCCAAAAAAGCAATCTACCCTATTTCCTCTGTAGAAAGTAAAAAGGACGTTGTTAAAGAATTGCCTACTGAAATTGCAGAAGGAAAAATGATGTATGAAAACAATTGTGCAAAGTGTCATAAATTGTTTCCCGCATCTAAGCATGATAAGACAGGTTGGGTAAAAACAGTAAATCGTATGGCTCCTAAAGCAAAAATTACGGAGGAACAAAAAAATTTAGTGTATAATTATTTGACCTACGGAATGTAATATGACTTAAAGAGGGGAATCAAAAAAACAATCTTTTTGTTTCAAATTCCCCTGTTTTCTTATTTTTTTGCGGTAAATCCTACCGGTATCATCAATTCGCCTTTTTCATATTTGTTTAAATAAACTAAGACTGGTTTGTTTTGTCCAGGGTAGGTTATTTCATAAATATCTAACATACCTGCGCCTATATCCGCTCTATTAGTAGGGAAAGGGCAACAAGATTCTATTAATTTATAAGAAATAGTTTCTCCTTTCGGACCGGCCAAAGCATTTAAAAAACGTTTCTGGTTGTTTTCCCCATCTTCTATTGAGGTAAAGCCTACATTTACAGGGTAAAACTCAGTAAAAGCATATTTTTTATCAGAGGCATTCTTTGTAATAATAAAACTATTGTGTTTCTCATCGAGTGAGGGACCAGCTATGTTATTATCTATGTTTCGAATAGTGTTTCGTGTACTGATACAACTGCTTAATACGACAAAGCTTGTTAGTAAGAAAAGGTGGAATTTTTTCATTATTTCGATTTTTTTACAAATATAAAAACAAAACTTTGTAACAAAATATTCCTTTTTAGTTAAAAGCTTTGTTTTTTTGATAAAAATAATAGTAACTTTGTACTCGAAATTTTAATTCAAGCTTTTGCTTGGGTCTAGATATTTCTTTTTCATTATATTGGTTGGGTTAATAAAAGAGTTATCTTAGAATTTCATAAAGAGCACCTCAAAAGGGTGCTTTTTGATTTTTTAAAATTTGGATTTAAGAAAATTAAGAAAAATAAATTTTCCTTTAATCCAGAGAATTTAATAAAATGCAATGATCTAATTGCGCTTATTTTAGGAAGAAAAAATAATTGAACGTATTTGTACCGTTGTAGATTCTAAATTTTTTTCATAACTTTTTATCTTATGACATCATTTCTTTTATTTTTGTGTAAAAATAAAAGAAATGGAAATTTTAACTCAAACTTGGCATTGGGCAATTTCGGGAGCATTAATAGGTCTCGTTATGTTATTGTTGACTTATTTCGGGAAGACCTTTGGGATGTCTTCAAATCTGAGAACAATATGTTCGATGACAGGAGGTAAAAGATCAGCTCAATATTTTAATTTTGATTGGAAGGAACAAAAATGGAATTTAGCTGTAGTATTAGGATCTATCGTTGGAGGATTTATTGCTTTTCATGTTCTAGGCGGTACCCATAATGTTGAAATTAATCCTAATACAATTGTGCAATTACAAAAGATGGGAATTGATGCTCCTAATGGTAAGTATTTACCCGATGCGTTATTTAGTTTAGATTCTGTTTTTACATATAAAGGATTAGGATTACTCTTGTTAGGAGGTTTTCTAATTGGTTTTGGAACCCCTTATGCAGGAGGATGTACTTCAGGGCATGCGATCTCTGGATTAAGTAATTTACAACTACCCTCTTTAATAGCTGTAATTGGCTTTTTTTTAGGAGGATTAGTTATGGCTCATTTTATTTTACCTTTACTTTTTTAAACAAATGAAATTACTACGTTTTTTTGCAGTTGGGTTGCTTTTTGGAATAGTTTTAACAAAAGCAGAAGCCGTATCCTGGTATCGTATTTATGAAATGTTTATGTTTCAGTCATTTCACATGTATGGTATTATTTCAGTAGCTATCTTAGTAGGTGTACTAGGGATACGATTTATCAAGAAAAAAGAGTTAACAGATGTTGAAGGGCGGCCTATTTTAATCCCAGATAAGGATATTTCTATTACTCGTTATTTACTAGGAGGTATCATTTTTGGTTTAGGTTGGGCTCTAGTGGGGGCTTGTCCTGGTCCTATTTTTATATTGTTAGGAACAGGAGTTCCTGCTATTTTTGTTGTTCTTTTAGGAGCTTTATTAGGGACTTTTGTATATGGATTATTAAAAAATAAATTGCCTCATTGATCTTACCATTATGATAACTTTTATCTTAAAGAGGTTTATAAGAAGTAGTTTTTTATCTGTTAGGGGCTTAATTTCTAGAATTTATCCGAAACCAAGAGCCTCTTTTAAAATAGATCTAGAAACTGGATTTGTTTTAAATTAAAAGTTTAATAGGGCGAGTATCTCTAAATTTAAATTACAAAAAAGATATACAAAAGAAGAACTGACTCGCTAATTTGTCACTTCGACGCTAGGAGAAGACACAGATCAAGATTATATGATTTCGTTCTAAGAGCGAAATAAATAAGATTGGAATCTTAAAGATTTCAATCTTATTTAGGTTATTAATTAATTTGAATGGTGATAGGTAGCGAATATTGAGTTCTCACAGTATGCCCTTCATAGATGCCAGGTTTCCATTTTGTTTTAATTGATTTTAGAACACGTATGGCTTCTTGGTCTAAACCAAAACCAGGATTTCTAGGAACGTTTATATTTGTAATACTGCCGTCAGGTTCCACTACAAAATAAACGAATATTTTAAAGGTATTGCTCTCTTCTATTTCAGGCGTTTGAAAACGACTGCTTACAATTTTTATAAAAGCATCTAGACCTCCTGGGAACTCAGGGCTTTTTTCTAGTATAGCTGGAGCTAAAGGTTCTTCAGGGATAGGTGAAGGAGTATTAGCAGCAGATGTAGGTTCGCTAGTGTTTCCTTTCGGATCACCAGTTATACTCCCCTGTAGTGCTAACAGATTTTCTGAAATATTTTTGCCCACATCATCTGGTTTGGTTAAAATATTTTCTGGTATTTCTGTCGATTTAACAAGTTTTGGATTGATTAAATTATAGGTTTTGGGAGTTATAATGTCTGCTTTTTTAATTTTCTTGAGTTGTTTTTCAATTTGTTTTTGCTCCTTTTTTTTAGGTAAATGAACTTCTGTAACCATAATATCCCCTAAATCATTAGGAGTGTTTGTGTTTACAGGTTTATCTTTAAAGGAACTTAAAAGGATAGGCAAAACAGCAAGGCCAGTTATAAAAGAGATGCCGCTTAAAAAAGCTTTAATGCTAGTACTACTGTCTTGCTTACGTAATTGATAAGCTCCGTATGCTTTATTTTTATTTTCGAAAACAAGTTCTAACCACTCGTTATTGTTTATGTTTAATTTTGACATAGTTTTTTTGGTTTTAATAATATAAAAAATATAAACTTCTGCAGAAAGTATATTGTTTGTATGAAATAATTATGCCAAAAAAATATAAATTATCTTAAATTTTATATATTTTTTTAATTTATATTAAACTTTTAGTATGCTTTGAAGTATAATAAAAACGCAACCTCCTTTAAAACACCTTAAAAGAAATTGTATTTTTTTGTTTTTTAAAAATGATGCTTTGCAACAGTTAGACTTGTTGTACAAGACCTTCGATAGTTCAGTAAAATGGTATCTTTGTGAAAAAAACACAATTGTTATGTTTGAAAAAAAATATCCTGATGGATTAAGATAGAACAAAATACTAAATCAAGCCAAACGAAAAGATAAAGGTTTTAAATAGTTTATTTATCCTTTTGATTAGAGTATTTTGATACTAGGAAGAAGCCTATTGTAAAATGGGTAATTTATATGCCATCTTAATTTTTGACAAAAAAGGTTCATTCGTTGGTATTTTGGCGATAGACAAAATCTAAAATCCTATAATAGTTAACTTTACGAGTAAAGGTGTTTATCCCATAAGTAAAGAACATCATTTAAATAACCCTCTAAAATACCCTTCAAAAAAAGAGACGTAAATGCCTCTTGTTATTCTCTCTCAAAACTTTACGAAAAATCCATAATAATGGAAGTAGAGCGGTTCCGTTCAACAGAGGTTTACTTCACTTTGTTTTTTTTGTGTTCAGTGATTACAATTCATTGTCGGCTCTTCGAGTCCAACGAAACCTTAGCTGTTGGCAGTAGCACCTTATTATAGTTTGTTGATTTCTTCTTTAGTCAAGCCTGTTGCCTGCGTAATTATTTCTACTGAAACACCTAATTTTTTTAAGGATTTAGCCGTTTCAATCTTTCCTTTTATTTCTCCTTTTATTTCTCCTTCAATTAATCCTTCCATC
The DNA here is from genome assembly GCF_014844295.1 of Flavobacterium columnare. Taxonomy (NCBI): domain Bacteria; kingdom Pseudomonadati; phylum Bacteroidota; class Flavobacteriia; order Flavobacteriales; family Flavobacteriaceae; genus Flavobacterium; species Flavobacterium columnare. The sequence continues at coordinate 300,040 of NZ_CP054494.1, read as the reverse complement.
TTTCCTTCGTCGAAAGCAGTGTCGATAACGCCTTTTAGATCTCGGTAAACTTTAAGACTGCTCTCGTATTTGTCTAAATCCAATTGCCCTAAATTTGCCAATTCTGCTTTTTCAAAGGCTTGGGTAAATACTTCGTCTTTGAAAATTGTGGGAATACTTTGAAAATCTTCCAAGTTTTTGATAAAATACAACCATTTATCCAAACGGGAGCTTAATTCGTTTTCCTGTTTGTTAAAATTGGGCATTTCCAAGTAGATATAGGTCAGTTTATCGTAAAATATTTTTCCGTTTTGGTTTTTCAGCTTGATGGTATGCACTACCTCGCTTCTTTCGGGTTCGTTTTCGTAATCGTCGAAAGTAAAATCTAAAACACCTACGCAATAAACCGCTTTCAAATTATAGTTCCATTCTCCTTTTTCGGCTTGTTCTCTAATGGGAAATGTGGAGTAATAGATGGTTCTTTCTTTGAAGTAGTTTTGCTTGGCTTTTTGGAGCTCTACGATGAATTTTTCGCCTTTTTCGTTTTCGCAATAGATGTCGTAGATGGCTTTTCTGTCGAGGTCGGTCTGCCCGAGTTGTTCGGTGTTTTTAAAAGAAAGTTCTTTGATCTGGTCATATTCTGGCAACAAGGCATTGAGGAAGTCGATAAGCAGGTTTTTGCTGGCTTCTTCCCCAAATATCTTCTTAAACCCAAAATCGGTAAAGGGATTGATGTATTTTGCCTTCATATTCTCAACTTGTTTTCTTGGTCAAATTTACAAAAAATAATCTTTGATGTTGATCTTAAATTTCGGAGGATTTTCGGTGGCGGTATTACAGGTAACGTTTTTTGTAGGAGTGCAGAAAGTGTTTTGCTTTGCATATACTCTCCAAAAACTTTGTCAAAATAAGATATTATGGCTTTTTGAGTAGTATGGGAATTTGTACCCATAAGTGAAGGAAATCACTATAAAAAACACCTAAAGTAGACTTCAAAAAAAAGAGGCGTGAAATGCCTCTTGTATATCCTTAAATTTTTAGTTTGAAATCCCCATAGTGGGCGGAAGTGTAAGCGGTTCCGTTCAACACGGGTTTCATTGTTCGTGCTCCGCACGCAACGAAACCTTAGCTGTTGTAGGTAGTTGTTTTACTTTTTATTTAAGTATGCCCTGACCTTTATTTTTCAATTAGATTTGTGATATATAAGTGATGACTTATTATTCTTTAGTCGTGAGTCTGAATGGAAAGGAATTTTATCTTTGATTTCTTTATGGTTTTCTAATATCAATAATTCGGTATTCTCAATTGGACAAAAGTCATTCGATAAACTGAATATTGTATTTATGTTATTTTCAATATAATAATTTTTCCTTCTTTCGTATAATTCCATTAGTTTGTTCAAAGAGTGATTTGGATTTTCAGTTATATAATCTAAATCATATAAATCTTTTTCTGCGTATCTATTGGTTATAGAATCTAATTTTAAAAGTCCTATATCAGACTCGCTAGCGAGTCTTATTCCATTAATTGTTTCAATTGGATGGAATAGCTTAAACCCTTGTATTATTTCAACTTTAATATTTGTATTATCTGTTGAAATAATAGTTCGAAGAAAAACGAGTTCATCATTTTGTTTTGTTGGATAACCAATATACAAAACTCTATTTTTAAATGTCTCTATTATTTCTTTTTCTATTAATTCAAAGCCACTAATACCAATAATATTTTCACAAAATAAATCAATATCTACTGACTCTCTATGCGAATATCTTATTGCTAAATTTGTGCCACCAGCTAAATAGAAACTACTTAATGAATTTAGTTGTTGTAATTCTTTAATAGTTTTCTCTAGCTCATTAGAGATATACATATTTGTTGAATTTACTTTTAATAGGAGTATTGTATCTTTTTGAAGTAAGTGAACAAATTTCGTCCGAAATTCGCTCAGTTGAAGCTATAATTACTCTTTTTATTGTTTCTTCTGTGTATAAACTTTCCAAAAACAATATGTTATCACTGTAATTTGAAAAATCTGAAAACATAAGAATACGAGATATAATAACGTCACTATCCTTATGGATGTTAAGTTTAGTCACATCCAAATCCCAAAAAACGTAGTTTGGTATTTTTTCTAATATGTTAACAGTCTTTTTCATAGCTAGTTATGATAAAAGTAATAATTATTTTTATATAGTTTCAAATTTTATACCAAAGTTTTACTTTCTGTCTTCACGTTCCGTTTTTTTACAATTACCTACAACGTCAGTCTGTGAAAAAACTCAGAAACCTCACCAAATATAGCTAAAATAGTTTGTTAAAAAAGGGGAATTTTCGTATTTTTAAAAATGCAGCATATCCAAGGGATTTCCCGTAATCAGTTACCTGTATCGAGTTTAGAAGACAAAATTACTTCTGAAAACCCAGTTCGATTCATAGATGCTTTTGTTGAACACATAGACCTTCAAAAAGTAGGATTTACACCTGTTGTTTTAAAATCCGAAGGTCGTCCAAGTTTCAATATCCAAGTGTTTCTTAAAATCTATTTATATGGTTATTTAAATGGCATACGTAGCTCCAGAAAGCTAGAAAAAGAGTGTATTCGTAACATAGAAATGCAATGGTTGTTAGAAGATATTCGTCCTAATTATCACAGTATTTCTGATTTTAGAAAAGACAATCCCAATGCATTGAAGCAACTCTTTAAACTGTTTGTTTCTTTTTTGAAAGATGCCGATGGGGATACAATCATACCAATTTAATAGGACTTGAAAAAGTAAACGGTGAACATAGCTTGATTATGCTAGTCTATAACATCAAGCGCACCATAAACATACTTGGAGTCCCTGATTTAATAGCAAAAATTAAAGTTTGGAACTCACCTTACAAGACAAAGGACTTTTTTTTGATAAAAACGACTTATTTAAACCTGTTTATAGGCTTTATATTTTTTGAAACACCTCAAAGTAAGTTCAAAAATAGCATTGCTTAAAACAAAGTTATGTCAGTTTGGTGGGATGAATTGTATTCAAAAAAGAGGTTTTTTCACAGCCTGACGTTCCGGCGCTTGGCGAGGTTGCGAACTTCGGAACTGATTAATTTCTATCAAAGATAAAATTTCTTGCGAGAAATAAACGTGTATTTACTACAAAATTCGCAATCTTGCCAAACGCCTGTTAGCCGACGTTTCTTTTTATAAAATCTTTAAATTTCTTTTTAAAATCTTTCTCAAACATATTAATATCAAATATTTTTCTACCATAACCTTTCTCAGTTGCAAAAATCATTGATTTATGAAATTCACTATCTAAACCTTCTATTTTTTCTTTATAAAATTTAGTTGAGCAAACCCAAGTTTCTACATAAAAAGCAAACATATTTGATAATCTCCTAAATGTTCTCTTTTCATTTTCCTTGAAGTATGAATTGACATATGGTTTAGCCAAAATAGCATCATCTTTGTGATAACCCATCAGTAGTATTGAATTTCCTAAATAAGGGAAAAATGAAATAAAGATTCCAGTTAATCTGTCCATATCTTTTCCATGTTCGACTTTATATCTGTATACTTCTTCAGGTGTTTCATAATTTATTGAAGCATTAAGACATATTTCTTGTAATTCAAATTGGCGATGTTGAAAGACAAAAGATTGAGTTTGATTTTTTAAATCTGACCACATAGAATCTTTATAAAATTCCATGTCTAAAATTCCAAGTTTATTTTGCTCAATTGTTATTTTTAGTAATTCTTTATTCATTGGAATTTCTTCATTTTTTAAAACGCATTCGTGAAGTTTTATTACAACTTGTTTGAGCCAAATTTCATTGTGTAATGTTCTTAGTGCAAATAATAAGCACGAAGTATAATCATCAAAATTTATCTTTCCTTCGGTTTCTATTTTTTTAAAAACTGAAGCGTCATGTTCATTACAAAACCCAAAAAAAGTGTATATTTTATTAATTCCATCTTTTTTGAATCCAATATACTCTTGCTTAAAATTATCTATTTTTAGTTCCCACAAATGGTTGTCTTCAGCAATTGAAGATAATATTCCATTTTTTTGCATAATGTGAGAATTTATAGACTTTTTTGTGCATCCAGGAAACATACAGATATTTGTTTTATCTTTCGCTTGTTGTGCACAATCGGCAAATATTTTTGCAATTTTAGTATTTTCTGTTTTCACTATGATTTTTTTGGAAATGTTGGCTAACGTTTTGTGGCTTTGCGAGGTTTGGGGAAAGCCATTCCCAATTTTTAATTTTTTCACTGATGTTTGCAAGTACAAGACCGACTTTCCATAAGCCAAATGCCCAAATCTTGCAAAACCGTTGTTACAGGATGTCGTTATTCTATAACTTCAACATTCATAGACCTTGCATAGTTTTTTAAGCAGTTATCAAAAGTTACTATAATGTCAGTCTTTAGTGTTGTATCTTCAATCATTTCTTTAATAATCTCGTCTACTAAACTTATATCATAATTTACAAATGAAAATTGTTTGAAGAAGTTTTCTAAAGCTTTTTTGCGGTATTTTTCATCATATACTTTTTTATATTTCTCTTTAGACAATTCAACTTCTAAATTCACTTTTTCATTTTTTCTACTTGAAAGACGAGAATTTAAAAACTCGTATAATGTTGGAAATGGGACTATTATGCTGTAGTTATTTTCATCTATTAGTTGAGAAACAAACTCTACAATTTCTTGTTTTTCTTTTTCCTTTTCTGGATTAAATAAAGCTATCCAATAACCTGTATCAAGTAGTATAGTTTTCATTATTTAGAAAGGTAGTTTGTTATCTTGTTCTTTTACAGCATAACCATCCCAAACAGGTGTTTTCCTTTGCCCAAATAAAAATTTTCCACGAGGTGCTCCTTCACTATTGTGTACAATTACATATATCCTATCATTTTTTCCAAACTCAATAGTTTTCTCTAAATCTTCTTTTAATTGCTTAAATTTATCATCATAGTTTATTTCCGAACCTTTAAAATGGTACTCAAAAAAACAATTTGAGTTACCGCAATCTATAGCTTTATTAGTATCTAAAAATAAGTATAAATTTTCATATTCACCTCTAATACCTAAATCATAATTTAGAATAACAAAATTTGAGTAATCCATTTTTTATTTTTTATTGCAATATAACATTCTTTAGTTATATTTGGTTGAAATTATTTAATTATGGCTGAAATTGAACAAAAATTTAAAGTTGGAGACATTGTGGTTTTAAAATCAGGTAGTCCAAAAATGACAATATCTGAGTTAGATATGTCTCGTAGAAGGAGAGGAGCAACAACAGGTAAATTCGACGTGTTTACAGGAAGTGTAAATTGTCAATGGTTTCTAAATAATGAGTTACAAACTGCAACTTTTAATCAAGACAGTTTAGAGTTATTCACCGAATAAATTTTTAGTCAGTTTCGTTAATTTTTCTAAATGCTCTTTTACAGATAAATCTACTTCTGTGTCTACTATTATTTGAGATAATTTTGTAATTATTTCTGATACGTTCATATTCTGTAATTTTTTTCAACGTACAGATTGGTTTACAATATCCTGTAACACACAAATATACGCAACTCAGCGATGATTACAAGGAAAAACAAACAAAACTAGGTTTACCCAGCTAATGCCTTTAAAAGCAATACTTTTTAAAAGACACGTCAAATGCGTATTTTATGTATCTTTATATAGTTTTATTGCGAAAAATAATATTTAATTCAAATTACACATTAGAGATTTCAAAAGGATAGGTGATGTTATAATTTCAAAGACCACTGAACCAAGCTTTTCTTTTTTGTTAAGTGCAATTTTCAAAACAAGCCTGTCATTTTGTTTTTCAAAATATGCCCCTATAGCAAAGGTTTTATATCGCAATGTTGTTAGTGTTTTCTGAGTTTTTTCTTGTAAAACAAATGTTCTGAAAAGAGACATTAAATTATAAGCTATCATAGTAAAAATAAGAGCTGCTTCGGTTGGGAAAAAATCTTTCAAATTAAAGTTGTCAAAGATAAAATCATATTTCAATTCTTTTATTTTCAGCATGGCTTCTACCACGATAGAATCTTCAGATTTCTGATGGAGCAAATTCTAGACTTGTAAAATAGGCTGTGTATCTGTAGTTTTTCTGAATCTCATCCTCAGGAAAAAGACTTCATATTTTACTTGGCGCATTGGGTTTTTCTTTTAATTTTTGACGTACAACTACCATTCTTTTTGATTTTTTCCAGAACTTAGTCTTATAATTTTGCTCACAAATCTCAATACCGCCATCTAAATCTATCCAATTGTTAGATTAGTTAATTATCCTTTGAGTTGAATGATTAAATTTAGCCGAAATGATGTAATTCTTTTTAGAAGTTTCTAAATAATCCATTATCTCGTTTGAAAAAAAGCCACTATCTAATCGAATTAAACTAACGTTTTTGTTCTTTAATTTTGATAACGTATTTTCTAAAAAAGAAAAAAAATATTTGTAGAAGTACTATCTCCACTGCGCAACCACATATCTGGAACTAATTTCATATCATTTGTAAAAGTTATTAAAGTATGGTGTGATAATTTGCCTTTCTTAGAGGGGCTGTATTCTTTTTTTGCTCCTTCTTGAGTATCATATCTTGTTACTACAGAAGAGTTTATATCTAAAGTAAAATTGTCGAATTTGAAATTATCGAAAATCCAAGAATAGAAAAAATCGCTTATTTTTTGATTGGTCACTTGGTTGAATTTTTTCCTAATGTGGAATTTGGGTTTTAAGGGCTCGATCTTTTGTTGAATGTTTTTGATAACAACAGTATTTTCTTGGCTATCATTTTGATCTAATTGATCTAAGTATTCTTGAATTCGGGCTTCAATATAAGCCAAATGTTTGTCTATCTTTTTTTGTTAAAATTAGACTTTTTACCGTTATGTGCTCTAGATTTAGCACCATCAATAGAGATAGTTTCGCCTGCAATTAAATCAGCATTTTTTAAAAACGAAACAAATAATTTAAAGAGTTTTTAGAGAGCTTTGGGGTTGTTTTTTCTGAAATCAGAAATGCTATGCTAATTCGGACGAATATAGGTTAAAAGTCATTGCATCTCGATATTTCGGATGAACTCTTTTCTAACTTTATGGAGTTACGAATGTTGTTTAAATAGCCATACAAATAGATTTTAAGAAAGATTTGTTCTTGAAATTCTGACGATCTTCGGTTTTTAAAACAACGGTCGTAAATCCTATTTTATTAAGATCTATTAGTCTAACAAAAGCATCTATAAAACGCACTGGATTATCTAGAGCTATTTTGTCTTCTAAACTGGTTGTTTGTAGTTGATGGCGGGAAATTCCTTGGATATGGTACATACTTAAAAATACGAAATTTATTTTAAATTAATCATTTTATACCATTTAAATTTTGATTTTTTAAATAGCACATCTACAAAAGCAATAAAAATTAGTGTTGGTTCTCGATGCGCTTCGCGATCGAACGAACGATGATTTCAATTATATACTCAACCGTCTGTTCGAGTTGTTTTTTAAATGAAAAAAAACGTATCGAGAACTTTATTTTTTAATCCAGTATATTTTAAGTTTAAATGGTATAATGTATAGTCTGGAAAAAAGTAACAAAATATTTTTAATTATGCTTCTTTGATAATATCTGCTAATAGTTTTTTAGCACGAAGAATCTTAATTTTTACGTTATTTAATGGTTCGTTCAGGTCGTCAGCAATTTCCTGATAAGTCATTTCCTGGAAATAACGCATCTGAATAACTTCTTGATAAGCGGGTTTTAGTTGCTTGATAAATTGAAGTAAACGATTCAGATTTTGTTCGGTAATAAGTTGGTCTTCCGCTGAAGGTGAGTTGTCTGCTATGGCATAAGCAATGTGATCTTCTTCATCAGTAATGTCTATAAATAGGGAGGATTTCTTTTTTCTTAATAAATCAATATGTACGTTTTTGGCTATTGCAATGAGCCATGTATTGAATTGAAATTCAGAATTGTAGCTGTTTATTTTGTCAAATGCTTTTGAGAAAGTTTCTATGGTAATGTCTTCCGCATCGGTTTCATTTTCGGTGCGTTGTAACATAAAGGCATAGACCTCATTCCAGTATTTATCTAATAAATATGTAAAGGCTACTTGATCTCCTTTTATGGCTTTTTCTATGTGTTTTTTTATTTCCAAGTAACAGGTTTTGAAATGAGGTTTCTGATAAACACGTTTAGTTGTGTGAAAATTAAAATAATTTCAAGAATAGGATACCAGTATATAACATCTTTTTCTTCTAGTTTACCAGCGGAAAAGCCTAGTGAAATCCAGCTGCTTAAGTAGCGTACTGCTATAGCGCTTAATACAATAATCCACTGGTATTGCATAGCTAATAAGGTGATAGGTGTAGTGAAAAAGAAAAATTGACTTAGATAGAATAGTGCCAATTGATTTTTGTCAAAAGCTTTGTATAATTTAGCGGTTGAAGCATGGCGTCTTTTTTGAGTAAACCATTCTCCAAAGGTTTGTTTAGGAACAGAATAAGTAAAGCTGTCAGTTGAAAAACAAATAGTGGTATTTGAGTTGTTAGCTGCTTCATTAATGAATAAGTCGTCATCGCCTGAGCGTACTTTTATATGGTTAATAAAACCGTTTGTTCTGAAAAATTCTTCTCTTTTGTAGGCTAAATTTCTTCCTACGCCCATATAGGGTTTTCCTAATTTTGCCCAAGAAAAATATTGTGTAGCGGTTAATAAAGTTTCAAATCGGATTAGTTTGTTCAAAAAACCGGGCTTTTTTTCATAAGCGCCATATCCTAAAACAATTGTTTTGTGCATAGTGAAATGAGAACTCATTTCTTTTATCCAGTTTTCTGAATTAGGAAAACAGTCCGCATCTGTAAAAAGTAAGTATTCTTTAGAAGCGGCTTTGATACCTAAAGTAAGGGCAAATTTTTTGTTTCCCCAAAAAGCTTCGTTGTTTTCTACTTTTACTAATTTTAAGTTTGGGATTTCTTTTTGTAGATCTTCTACTAAAAAGCGGGTGTTATCATAGGAAGCATCATCAATGATGACAATTTCATAGTTAGGATAGTTTTGTTTTGCTAACAGGGGAATTAGTTTGGTCAGGTTTTCTTCTTCATTTTTTGCGCATACTATAACTGAAACAGAAATGTGTTTTTCCTTGCTTTCTTGTGGTTTTGTAAAAGAAAATTTGCCAAAAACAAATAAGTAATAGATTATTTGAATGACTACTACGGTAAGGAAAAAATAAAATAAAATGAGTAAAAATAGCTCCATATATTCTTTCAAAAAATGATGTGCAAAGGTAGCGGTTTAAAATTCAAATGCCAAATAACAAGAATCAATTATAGATTAAAAATTTCTTGTTTTTTGGTGTTTGTTGCAGGGTTTAATAGTTGTTGATTTTATCTTTTTTAAAAAGGATAAATGCACCTTTAATGGAAAAAGAGGATGAGAGGTTTTTTAATGTGGTTGTTGGAATTTATAATATTTACTCTGTTATCTAATTCTTTGTTTAAAAATTCAATATGTATTACGTGTCTTCTTTTTTCTTGTGTGGTATGAATTGTTTAAAATTTAAAATAGGGTATAATTTAGTTTGATTTTTAATAGGCTTATGAATAATGGAAGTTCTTTTTAGTCCCTCGAGTCTTGTATTTTTTGATAAAATAGGTTTAATAGTTACAAAAAAGCTGGATTTGTAACTATTTAGAACTCTTTTCTGTAAAACTATTAGGAATGATTTAAATGATATTAACTTCTGCTTCAATAGCAATTCCAAACTTATCCCAAACTGTTTTTTGAACGAATTGAGAGAGGTTTAAGATGTCTTGTCCTGTAGCATTTCCATAATTTACCAATACTAAAGCTTGTTTTGTGTGTACACCAGCATCTCCCACACGATGTCCTTTTAGACCTGCTTGTTCAATCATCCAGCCTGCTGGAATTTTTACTTCGTTTTCGGAAACATCGTAATGTTTTATTTCAGGATGTGCCGTTTTGGCTTTGTTAAATTGTTCTCTTGAAATAATTGGGTTTTTAAAGAAGCTACCACTATTTCCTAATTCTTTCGGATCGGGTAATTTACTTTTACGAATAGTAATTACAGCATTGCTTACATCTTTTATAGTTGGAGAGGTAATGTTTTTGTTTTCTAATTCTTTTAGAATATCGCCGTAACCTGTATTGATTTTATGGTTTTGTTTGGTTAGTTTAAAAATAACGGAAGTAATAATGTATTGGTTTTTGGCTTCTTGTTTGAAAATACTTTCTCTGTAGCCAAATTTACATACTTCGTTTGTAAAAGTTTTTGTTTCTTGGGTAAGAATGTTAATAGCTTCGCATGATATAAAAGTGTCTTTAATTTCAGCGCCATAAGCACCTATGTTTTGAACGGGGGTAGTGCCTACATTTCCTGGAATTAAAGACATATTTTCGAGGCCTCCATAATTGTGTTCTATATTCCATAAAACAAATTCGTGCCAGTTTTCACCTGCTTGTGCTTCTACCCAAACATAATTTTCGTCTTCTTTTATAACTTGTTTTCCTTTTAGATCTATGTGAATAACTAAAGCATTTAGGTCTTTTGTTAATAACATATTGCTTCCGCCTCCTAGTATAAACTTTTCTTTGTTTTTGTTTTTTTCTAAAACTTCTTTTAACTCAGTTATGCTTTTTATAGCAATAAATTCAGTTGCTTTAGCTTCAATACCAAAGGTGTTGTAGTTTTTAAGAGAGTAGTTATGTTGGATATTCATTGGTTTAATTTATTTGTTTGCAAAGTACGCAAAGATTTTACAAAGAACATAAAGAAAAAAGATTGAACTGTGCTTTTTATTCTTCGGTTTCTAATGCTCTATTTAAAAATTCATTAAATGGTTTTATAAGAATCAGTTTAGAGGCTATTTTTTTTGCGAAATCCTTGGTTGTAAACCATTTTTCATCAATAGGTTGTGAAATGGTGAAGCTTTTAAGTTTTAAGAATTCTATTGCGGGATGATTAATATCATATCCTTTTGGAGCTGATTTTAAAACCTGACCTTCTTCTTTGTCTATAGTTCCAAATTCTTTTTTAAAAAGGGTATTGTTTACGATTTCATCTAGATCTTCGTAAAAGAAAGCTATTTCACGACGTATTTTTTTTAATTCGTTTGTTTCAGGACACCATACACCTCCTGCTATAAAGCATTTGTCTTTTTCGAAATGAATATAATAGCCGGGGCTGTTCTTCCTTAATTTGTTAGTAGACATCCAAATACCCATATTGGTTTTATAAGGCGATTTGTCTTTAGAAAAACGAATGTCACGGTTGATTCTAAAAGTGCAATTTTTTACTTCTAGGGGTTCTAAAGAAGGATCTAAAGGTTTGATTTCTTCTAGAATAGTATAGATCAAATTATGATAATCTTTTTTGTATGCTTCATAACGTTTTTTGTTAGCACGCATCCATTCAGTGTTATTATTAGCTTTTAAATCGTCTAAGAAATTGATGGCTTCTTTTGTAAACATTATTCTTTAGGTTGTATGTTGATGTAAAGATACGGAGTTATTTTTATTTTTTTAACCTTAAAAAAAGGCTCTATTGGATGTGTGAAAAAATAGGACAAAAAGGTTAACCCAGATTGTGTCTTAGTCTTTATGATGAAGGTGAAAAGGGTAAATAAAAGAAGATACGGAATTTTTTTACCACAGCTGTAGTTTTGCATTGAGGAGAAAAAAAAATCCTTTTTAGATTCAAAACTACTTTATCCCAAATTACGCTTTAGAAATCTATTCCAACCTAAAACTACTTCAAAAATAAGCACTTACTCCTTTTTGAAATATTAATATATTCTAAAATTTCAAAAAGTCCGTGAGCACTCATTTTTATTGTATTTTTATATTTTACAACGAAGTCTAATACGTAATCTGGGTTTATTTTTAATGTATAATCGGAGTTGAAAAAGGAAAGGCACAAAGAGTGAAATCTTTATGCCTGTTTCTAATTTTTTTCCTTTTTTTAAAGAATGTTATAATTTCTTTTTTAGTTCTTCTTCTTTCATAAAACCTAAATTTTTCCAAACTTCTTTGCCTTCTTGGTAAAAGATTAAAGTAGGTAAGCCTTCTATTTGTAAATCTTGTGCTAATTGTTGGTTTTTGTCGGCATCTATTTTTATAATTGTTATTTTGCCTTTCATTTCCTCCTTCATTTTTTCAAGATAAGGAGCCATTTTTTTACAAGGCCCACACCATTCAGCGTAAAAATCAATCAATACCTTTTTATCGGATTGTACTAATTTTTGAAATTCAAGGAGAGTCATTCCTGAAGTTGAGGCAGGCTTAGATAATCCTTCAGCATTCCATTTCATAATACCTCCCGTCATATTATGAATTTCTTTAAAACCCATAGTACTCATTTTTGCCATTGCTTTTGTGCTTCTTCCTCCACTTAAACAATACAAATAAACAGGTTTTTTTTTGTCTAGTTGGGATAATTTACTTTCAAAATCAGCAGCGTTATAATCTATGTTAATTGCTTTGTCTAAATGTTGAGAAGTATATTCTTGAGGGCTTCTTACGTCGAGTATATACACATCAGCATTCGTTATTTTTTCAGCAAATGCTTTGGGTTCTAAATGATCGGTTATAGAATTATTTTGTCCTTTGCAACTCGTAAAGAAAATTAGGGTAGCACAAAAAGTACTGAATAGGAAGTTTTTCATTTTTATTAATTTTAAGCTAAGTTAAAAAAATTATATGTTAAAAATCTTATAAAGTTGATGGGTTTGCTTGACAATATTTTCAGTACGATCAGGATGAGTGTCTGAAATAAAAAGTTGTCCAAACTCCTCATTGTTTACCATTGAAACAATTTGGCTAACGCGATCTTCATCTAATTTATCAAAAATATCATCAAATAAAAGAATCGGTTTTTCTCCGCTTTGTTTTTTTACAAATTCAAATTGAGCTAGTTTTAAGGCTATCAAATAGGATTTTTGTTGTCCTTGGGAACCAAATTTTTTTATAGGATGTCCTTCTATTAAAAAGGCCAAATCATCTTTATGAATCCCAACACTAGTGTATTGTAAGGTTCTATCTTTGTGTGTGTTTTCTACTAAGAGTTGGTTTAAAGGGGTTTGTGTTAGCTGACTTTCATACGTTAGATATACATTTTCAGCAGAATTTGAAATGAGTTTGTAATAATGATCAAAGATAGGGATGAATTCAGTTAAGAATTGTTTTCTTTTTTTAAATATTTCAGTACCCAAATTAGCTAATTGATCATTATATATTTCTAGGGTATCTTGCTCGAAAATACGATTTAGGGCAAAATATTTGAGTAAAGCATTTCGCTGCGTTAATACTTTTTGATACTGAATTAGTTGATGTAAGTAATGATTGTCTAATTGAGAAATAACGGTGTCTATAAATTTTCTTCGAACGTCACTTCCTTCTCGAATCAAGTCAGCGTCTGTTGGCGAGATGATAACTAGTGGAATCAAACCTAAATGGTCAGAAAATTTTTCATAAAGTTTTCCGTTGCGTTTTAATATTTTTTTTTGCCCTTTTTTTAAGCTACAAACAATATTTTCAGGACGATTTTGTTTGATGAACTCTCCATCTATTACAAAAAAATCAGTTCCGTGTTTAATGTTTTGTACAGCCAAAGTGTTAAAATAACTTTTACCAAAAGCCAAATGGTAAATAGCATCCAGTACGTTGGTTTTACCAATTCCGTTTTTTCCGACAAAACAATTGATTTTATGTTCAAAATCGAAATTTGCCTCTTCAAAATTTTTAAAGTTAAATAAAGAAATTTTTTTTAGATGCATATATCGAAGGATTGTGATTTTTTTGTGATAGGGATTAAAAAACGCTTGCAAATTATTAAAAATAAAATGAAAACTTATTTTGTTTTTCAATAAAAATTTTATTTTTGCACCTCACTAATTTAAAATTATAATGGCAACTTATAATAAAAGAGGATATAAAGCTCCAAAACCACAAGTTGAGAAAACAGAAGAAGATGTTCTTGAAAACGTAGCTGATTTAGAGCAGACCATTGCGGTTGAAGAGAGTGAAAGTACAACTGCTAGCGTTTTTAATACCCTAGATGAAACAGCAAGTAAAACTGAAGAGTTTGTTGCAAAAAACCAAAATATCATTTTATCTGTTTTAGGAGGGGTAGCTTTGGTTGTAGTGGGCTATTTGATGTATAACAAATTTGTGTCAACTCCAGCTGAAAACGAAGCGGCAAGCGATATGTACCAAGCTCAAAAATATTTTCAACAAGCGGTTGATGCGCCACAAGCAAATGATTCTTTATTTAAGTTAGCGCTAAATGGAGGTGAAGGAAAACAAGGCTTCATTGATATTGCTAAAAATCACAGTGGTACAGACGCAGGGAATTTAGCTAACTATTATGCAGGAATGGCTTATTTGCATACAAAACAATTTGATAAAGCAATAGAGTATTTGAGTGATTATAAATCAGATGATGCTTATACGAACGCTTTAGCTTTGGGTGCTATAGGTGATGCAAATGCAGAGTTAAACAAAACAGACGAAGCTTTAGAGTATTATGTAAAGGCAGCTGAAAGTAATGTAAACGAATTAACAACGCCACGTTTTTTATTAAAAGCAGGACAGTTGGCTTTTGCTAAAGGAAATAAAGCAGATGCTTTGAAATATTTTAGTGAAATTAAAGAAAAGTACGAAGACACTCCAGAAGCTCAAAACATTGATGCTTTAATTGGAATGGTACAATAAACTAGTCAACAGTACTGTAATCGGTATACAAGACGCAATGCAGTAAACGGATATAGAGTAAACTTAATATGGCTACAGCAAATAAAAACCTGTCAGAGTACGATAAAAATACAATCCCAAATGCGAAAGAGTTTCGATTTGGGATTGTTGTTTCCGAATGGAATGACAAAATTACCGAAGGTCTTTTCAAAGGAGCAGAAGCAGCTCTGTTGGACTGTGGTGTTTTGCCTGAAAACATCATTCGTTGGAATGTTCCAGGTAGTTTTGAACTGATTTACGGAGCAAGTCAAATGCACAAAAATCTAGACTTAGATGCAGTTATTGTAATTGGTTGTGTTATTAAAGGCGAGACCATGCACTTTGAATTTGTATGTGAAGGTGTAACACAAGGGATTAAGGATATGAATGTGATATACGATATTCCTACTATTTTTTGTGTTTTAACAGATAATACAGAAGAACAATCTATTGCTAGGAGTGGAGGAGCTCATGGTAATAAAGGTACAGAAGCCGCAATAGCAGCTATAAAAATGGTGGATTTAAGAAATCAGTTTTAGTCTAAAGGGAATTTTATTTTAAATAAAGGACTTAAGAAAAAAATAAGAACTACAGGCCATTCTAATTACAACGTAATAGAATGGTTTTTTTGTTAAAAAATTAAAAAGCTTGAAGGTAAAAACCCATTCCTTTTCTTTAAATTTGTTTTTCAATCCATTTAGGAAATTAATTTAGTAACTCATTTAATGTCAAGTATAATACAATTACTACCCGATCATGTAGCTAACCAAATAGCGGCTGGAGAGGTAGTACAAAGACCTGCTTCGGTAGTCAAAGAATTGGTGGAAAACGCAATTGATGCGGGATCAACTGATATTAAGCTTATTTGTAAAGATGCGGGTAAAACACTCATACAAGTTATTGATAATGGTAAGGGAATGAGTGTAACAGATGCACGTCTTTGTTTTGAACGTCATGCTACGTCAAAAATTAGAAAAGCAGAGGATTTGTTTGATTTACATACAAAAGGTTTTCGAGGAGAAGCTTTAGCTTCTATAGCCGCAATAGCACATGTAGAACTCAAGACGAAACAAGATCAAGAGGAACTAGGAACGCATTTAATTATAGAAGGGAGTAAGTTTGTTTCTCAAGAGCCATCCGTGTTGCCTAAAGGGACCTCTTTTGCTATTAAAAATTTGTTTTTTAACATACCAGCTCGTAGAAACTTTTTAAAATCAGATACCGTTGAATTGCGTCATATAATAGATGATTTTCAAAGGGTAGCTTTAGCGCACGAAAATATACATTTTACGTTTTATCATAACGGAAGTGAAGTGTTTAATTTGCCTCAATCTAATTTGCGCCAACGCATTGTTAATATCTTTGCTGGTAAAACCAATGAAAAGTTAGTGCCTGTAACCGAAGATACTGAAATTGTAAGGTTGAAAGGCTTTATAGGAAAACCTGAATTTGCTAAAAAAAATAGGGGAGAACAGTTTTTTTTTGTAAATGATCGTTTTATTAAAAGTGGTTATTTGCATCATGCTATTATGGCTGCTTACGAAGGTTTGTTGAAAGAAGGGATGCAACCCAGTTATTTTCTTTATTTAGATGTTCCTCCTCATACCATTGATATTAACATTCACCCAACTAAAACAGAAATAAAGTTTGATGATGAACAAGCTTTGTATGCTATTATCCGTTCGGCTGTAAAACATAGTTTGGGACAGTTTAATGTAGCTCCTATTTTAGATTTTGATCGCGATGCAAACCTTGATACACCTTATAGTTATGTTGGAAAAGACGCAGAAATGCCTACCATACAGGTAGATGCAACTTTTAATCCTTTTGCAGAAGAGGCACCAGCTCCTAAAAAGGAATCTACAGGTTTGGGTTCTTTTTCAAGTGGTAGTAGTTTGAATTATCAACCTAAAAAAGAAAGCCAAAGTTGGGAAAGCCTTTATGTAGGACTAAAAGACGCATTTGAACCCGAAGAAATACATTTTGAATCAGAATCAGTTACAGGATCTTTATTTAATGATACAGAAATAGAAAAAGCAAAATCTATAACCTATCAGTTACAAAAAAAATATATAATAAGTCCTATAAAATCAGGAATGTTGATTGTAGATCAACAACGAGCTCATCAACGTATTTTATATGAGCAATTGTTAAAGAATATAACGGTTCAACAAGCAAATAGTCAACAGTTGTTGTTTCCATTGACCTTGTATTTTTCAGGAATAAAAATGGCATTGTTTTTAGAATTAAAGGCTTCGTTAGAAAATGCTGGATTTATTTTTGAATCAGCTGCTTCGGGCTCAGTTGTAATATCAGGAATTCCTGTTACGATGTTAGAAAGTGAAGTAGCTAGGGTTTTAGAACAGTTAATAGCAGATTTGCAAGAAGAAATACCCGATAGTAGTTTTAGTCAAATGGATAGCATGGCTAAATCTATGGCAAGAAGTTTAGCTGTTAAAACAGGAACTTTTTTAACCGAATTAGAACAAGAGAATATAGTTAATAACCTTTTTGCATGTAAAGAGCAATCGGTTTCACCATTTAATCGCCCTACCTTTATTACACTGAGTGTGGAAGATATAGACAAAAAGTTTAGTATATGATACAAATTACTCCTACCGTTAAACAGCTTTTAATCATTAATGTTATTTGTTTTATTGGAGCCTATCTGGTAAAACAATCAGATAGTGTATTAGCTTTGTATTATTTTGAAAATACAAATTTTCGATCGTGGCAATTATTAACCTATATGTTTATGCACGGTAGTTTTACACATATTCTATTTAATATGTTTGCTTTGTATTCTTTTGGAACTGCATTAGAACATTTTTGGGGCGCTAAGAAATTTTTGTTTTTTTATATCTCATGTGGTATAGGAGCGGGATTAATACATTCAGGGGTAAATTATATTCATTTTCAAGAAGGATTGAATTTATTGTTAGAAAACGGTGAAAAAAAAATCGAAATACTTGAAATACTAAAAGAAGGTAAATACAAATTAAGTTGGGAAGAAATCCTAACGCAACAAGAATTAACTTCTTTTATTTCAACCTATCTATCACGGGCAGTGGGAGCTTCGGGAGCTATTTATGGACTCTTAACAGCTTTTGCTTTTATGTTTCCAAATGCTGAATTAATGATGATGTTTATCCCAGTTCCAATAAAAGCAAAGTATTTTGTTCCAATAGTAGTTGGTTTAGATTTATTTTCGGGAGTCACAGGATCTTCAATTTTTGGTGGAAATATTGCGCATTTTGCACATGTAGGTGGAGCTTTAATAGGTTTTTTGATGATGTGGTATTGGAAAAAGAACTCATTTAACGATAAGCGTTGGAACTAATAAAAAAAAGAGTAATAATCTGGAACTAAATAATATGATATGAATATTTTATATGACTTAAAACAGCAATATAAAATGGGTGATTTAACCTTGAAATTAATTTTTTGGAATATCATATTATTTGTTTGCCCAACTTTTATTGTTTATTTATTAAAAATAGGAGGAATGGGAGTTGATGTTTATCAATGGGTGGCTTTGTCAAGTAATTTTAAACAGTTGTTTTGTAGGCCTTGGAGTCTGATTAGTTACTGTTTTTTTCATAGTAGCTTCGTTCATTTGATATTTAATATGCTAATGTTGCATTTTGCAGGTCGAATTTTTACGACCTATTTTACACAAAAGCAACTTTTGTCCGTATATCTTTTGGGAGGTTTGTTTGCGGGATTCATTTATATTTTTACCTATTTACTATTCCCTTTTTTGTCTACTAAAAAAACAGTTTTGCTTGTTGGAGCTTCAGCTTCTATCATGGCTATAGTGTTTGCTACGGCTACTTATCAACCTTATATGAAGATTCGATTGGCTTTATTTGGGAATATTTATATTTGGCAAATTGCGTTGGCTTTTTTAGTAATAGATTTGATACAATTGCCTCTAAAAAATACAGGAGGACATATCTCGCACTTAGGAGGTGCTTTTTTTGGGTTTGTTTATATAAAATTAGTGCAAGAAGGCTTAGACTTAGGTAAAGGCTTGAATTGGGTTTTAGATAGAGTAGTCAATGTATTCAGCGGAAAAAAAAGGACTCCTTTTCAATCCGTTTATAAAAATGTTAGCCCTGCTAATGAAGTAAAAAGCAGAATAATTAAGAAAGATAAAACACAACAACAAATTGATGAAATTTTGGATAAAATTAGCCAGTCAGGTTATGAAAGCCTTACGAAAGAAGAAAAAGAGTTTCTTTTTAGAGCAGGTAAATAATTAGTGTATTCTGATAAAAAATTGTTTCTTTGTAATTATTTTTCAAATAGGATAAAATGAAAAACCTTACGTGGTTTAATAGGATCGTTTTTGTTGCTAATCTTTTGCTTACGTTGTTGACCTTTTTAGCGTATGCACTGCCTTTTTTAGCACCTAAATGGTTTCCATTTTTATCTGTACTTACCTTAATTTTACCCTTTTTTTTAATACTCAATGCTTTATTCTTTCTGTATTGGCTTTTATTATTAAAGAGGCAGATGATTTTTTCAGGTCTAATACTACTATTAGGAATTACTTTTGTTAACAAATTTTATAAGTTTTCTTCCAAAGAATTAGCAGATTCTGATAAGGATTTTGTTATAATGAATTACAACGTACGGTTGTTTAATTTATTTAAATGGATACCAAGAGAAGATGTAGCAGATCAAATTTTAGAATTTATAAACGATAACAATCCTGATGTTCTTTCTATTCAGGAATATTCCACTTCTGCATCAGCTAAGGTAGATTTTAAGTTGTATCCATACCGAGCTATTTTTACAAAAGGGAATTTAATTAAAACGGGGAATGCTATTTTTTCAAAATTTCCTATCGTTAACGAAGGAGAGGTGGTGTTTCCAGAATCTAATAATATTGCCATATTTGCGGATATAAAAATAGGAAAAGATATTGTAAGAGTTTATAATTTGCATTTAGAATCAATCAAGATTTCTCCTGATGTAAATGAAATATCAGAAAAAGTACAAGGGTTTAGTCAAGCTAAATCTGAAATGATTTTTAAACGTATAGGGAAAGCATTTAAAAAACAACAACAACAGGCTGAAATATTCGTAGAACATAAAAAAGAATGTAGCTATCCTTTAGTTGTTTGTGGAGATATGAATAATAGTGCTTTTTCGTATGTGTATAGAACGGTAAAAGGAAGTATGCAAGATACTTTTGAAGAAGCAGGGAAAGGATTCGGACAGACTTATAACTTTAAATATTATCCTGCCCGAATTGATTATATTTTTGCAGATCCGAAGATGAGTGTTAAGAGTTTTAAAAACTTTCCTAATTTTGTTAATTCAGATCATTTGCCTATTCTAACTAGACTTTCGTTATACTAAAATACGTTTTGATTTAATAAATAGTCCTTGGCGTAACGACCTTCATTAAAAAGGAGATCTAAAATACTTAAATTGTTTATAAAGCCATGTTTTTCTTCAAAAACTTGTGTGTAAGGTGTAAGTAGCGTCGAATCTTTTTTGCCGTTTGCCAATGATCGTAAATCAGTAAAATTTGTAGTTTCCTTAAAGTATTCTTCTGTTTTATGATAGTCAAAATGCAATCCTAAACATTTAGAAACGATTTCGATGGTTTGATAATTCAAATCCATTAAAAATTCGTGTTGCTTTGTAAATATAGGAGCAATAGCATCCTCATAGTATTCAAAAAAAGGAGAGGTCCTGTAGGCTGCTTCTAGGGATTTGAAATGTTGTTTTTGCCAGTCAAAAGCTGTTTCTAATCGAATGTCCTTTGTTTTTTGATGCGTTTCTTTAGAATGTTTCACAGGAATGTTTAATAACTGAATCCCATTAGGACTATAAATGTACATTCTATTTCTATTAGTCTGCTTTTGAAAATTATCATCCATTTCAAAAGTAATCTTTTCTGCTTGTGCAATAGCCACAAAATGACTTATAGAGGGAAAATAAGTAGGGTGGATTAATAGATTCATATTTGTTTAAAAATTACAGGTTTCAAGTTTCAAGTTTTGTAGACCTGAAATTTGAAACCTGATATAAATTTATTGATTTAAATTATGCTTTTTTCTTTTTGTTTCTGTACCAATCAAAGCCAAACCAAGCAACAAGTGCAACTAAGAAATATTTGAAATAGGAGGTAGGTTGTCCGTCACCTCCTACGGTACAAAATAGTCGATCCCAACGGATTTTATCAATGGCTTTACTCCAAGGAATGTTAGGATCAATACTCCACCAGATAAAGACAGGTTTTCCTACCACATGATCCATTGGAACGAATCCCCAGTAACGACTATCTTCTGAGCGATGACGGTTGTCTCCCATCATCCAGTAGTAATCTTGTTGAAAAGTATAATTGGAAGACTCTTTGCCATTAATGTATATTTTTCCGCCCTTTTCTTCTAAGGTATTGCCTTCATAAACGGTAATAATTCTTTTATAAAAAGGGAGTGTTTCCTTGTTTAAAACAATTGTTTTATTGGCTTCAGGAATATAAATAGGACCAAAGTTGTCTAAAGACCATTTTTGGTTGTGAGGAAAAATAGATTTATCTATTTCTTTTGGAGCGGGTGTTAGGTTTTTAGTAACGGATTTTACGATGGGTATGTTTTTAATACGTGCTATGTTTTCATCCGTAACTGCTCCAAAGAAATACTCGTTTGGTTTATCAGTTGGGTAGATACCATCTGTTATTTTTAATTCTTCAATGAGTAAACTTGCATAAGAAGCTAAATCACTACCATCTGTTGTTATATAGTAAGAATATTGAGGTTTTGCTCTTTCGGGTAAAATTAATTTTTTATTATTAATATACACATATCCTTCTTTTATAGATAAGTTATCACCAGGTAGTCCTACACAACGTTTTACGTAGTTAGAGCGTTTGTCTTTTGGTTTATCTATGTGTCTTCCTGAACGATCAAAAAATTGATAGACAGTATCCGCTGGCCAGTTAAAACAAACAATATCATTGT
This sequence comes from Flavobacterium columnare, assembly GCF_014844295.1. Classification (NCBI taxonomy): domain Bacteria; kingdom Pseudomonadati; phylum Bacteroidota; class Flavobacteriia; order Flavobacteriales; family Flavobacteriaceae; genus Flavobacterium; species Flavobacterium columnare. The sequence goes on along the minus strand of NZ_CP054494.1, from coordinate 278,310 downwards.
GTTTTATTTTTTGTAATCCAGGGAATCGGAAAGAAGGTAATTGTGGCTTGCTTAAATAAGATTTTGCTTTTACGATCATCATACTATCATGAACCATTGGCATGGCTATGGCTGTAGAGGGGGTTCTAGCACCATAGTGAAATTTACTTACAAACAAAAAGTCACCTACTAATAATGATTTTTCTAATGATGAGGTAGGTATGTTAAAAGGTTGCATGATATAAGTATGTACTAATGTAGCTACTACGATAGCATACAGTAGAGAAGCAATGGTATCTCCTGATTTTGTGGTTGGAACTAAGCTTCGGTCTCTTTTGTATTCGACATCTAAAAAATAGTTGACGTAATAACTATAAAAACCGAGTGTTAGAACGGCCAATAGGGTGTCTTTTTCTTTATTTTGTCCAAAACTTCTTAAGGTTTCTACCCATATAACAATAAACATAATTAGGTTTATTACAGGTACAAAAAGTAAAGCTGTCCACCAAGTTGGACGATTAATGATTTTCATCAAAACGATAGCGTTATAAACAGGAATAAAAGCTTCCCATGATTTTCTACCTGCTTTTTGATAAAGTTTCCAAGTTCCTAGGCCATGAATTATTTGTATGACCAAGACAAAAATAAACCACTGTGTTGCTGTCATCTTTAATGTTAGAATTTATAATATTATAGAACTTTGTTCAGACTAAAATGCTGTTGTTGTAATTGAATTATTTTAAGGAAAGTACGTCTTTCATGGTAAACACTCCTTTTTTACCTATTAGCCATTCTGCGGCTACTATAGATCCTAAAGCAAAGCCTTCTCGATTGTGTGCAGTATGTTTTATTTCAATTTGATCTACTGTACTATCATAAAAAATGCGGTGTGTACCTGGTATGTTTTCTATTCTTTTGGCTTCTATATGAATTTGTGTATCGTTAGGAGGATTCATGGTCCAATTTTCATATTTTGAATTTTGTATGATTCCTTCCGCCAATGTAATAGCGGTACCGCTCGGAGCGTCTAATTTTTGCGTATGATGAATTTCTTCCATAGAAACTTTATATTGTTCTAGGTTGGCCATCATTTTAGCCAAATACGAGTTTAGTTCGAAGAAAATAGTAACTCCTAAGCTAAAATTAGATCCGTAAATAAAAGCTCCTTGTTTTTGGTGGCATAAATCAACCATTTTTTGGTATTCTTCTAACCAGCCTGTTGTACCACTTACTACGGGAATGTTTTTTTCAAAGCAAGTTGTAATATTTGTTACAGCGCTTGTTGGAACACTAAAGTCAATGGCTACATCTGCTTTTTCAAGTCCGTCAAAAGGATCTTGACTTGATTTTTTTAAGATAATTTCGTGACCTCGTTCTAAAGCAATTTTTTCAATTACTTTTCCCATTTTTCCGTATCCTAAAAGAGCTATTTTCATTGGTTAAAATTTAAAGTTTAGCGCAAGTCCTATGTTGTGCTGTGTATTAAAATCGTTAGTTTGTATTTCAGGGCGAATGGTTAATCCGTTGTTTACATTAAATTGTTGTAAATGAGCATCTACATTGGCATCTATTATGTTAAGTGCATAAAGAGCAATTGTAATGAGCAGGGATAAATCTCTATTTTTTTGATAGAATTGTTGTCCTTGAATTAACTTGTCGTCAGTTAAACGATTATATTCTGGATTTAAATCGGGATCTTTAGCTAATCGTTTGATGTATTCTGTTCGAAAACTATCATATTTTTTTTGATTCCAGAAATAAGCATAGACTCCTGTTCCTATTGCAGCATATACAATGGGGATTTTCCAATAGCTTTTGTTGTAGGCTTGTCCAGCCCCAGGGAGCAATGCTGAGTAAAAAGCGGCTTTAGCAGGGCGTAAAGGGTCTGTATTTTGTTTAGTTATAGTATCGTTAGCTATTAGTTTTATCTTATTTTGTGCATTTGCAGAAAAAAGACCTAAACTAAAGCTAACAATAACTATGTGTATCCAATATTTCACTAAGAGTTTATTAGTTTTAAAATTCTGTTAAAATCTTCTTCTGAATGAAAAGGAATCGTGATTTTTCCTTTTCCAGAACCCGCTACTTTAATATCTACTTTAGTTCCGAAGTAGTCATTGAATGATCTTTTTTCATCTAAGCCTATATCAAAGGCAGCCTCTGCTGTTTTGGTAGTTGGTTTGTCTAGTTCTCCATTATGGTAAGCTTTTACTAAAGCTTCTGTTTCGCGAACGGAAAGGTTTTGACTTACTATTTTTTGATATATAGAAGCCTGCGCATCATGATCTTCTATGGTAATGATGGCACGACCGTGTCCCATGGATATAAAACCGTCACGGATACCTGTTTGAATAATTGGATCTAGTTTTAATAAACGAAGATAATTAGCAACGGTAGAACGTTTTTTTCCTACTCGATCACTTACTTGTTCTTGGGTTAGTTGGATTTCATCCATCAAACGTTGATACGAAAGTGCAATTTCAATAGGATCTAAATCATGGCGTTGAATATTTTCTACTAACGCCATTGTTAGCGATTCGTTATCGTCTGCTAAGCGAATATAGGCAGGGACTGTTTTTAATCCTACAATTTTAGAAGCACGCAAACGACGTTCCCCTGAAATTAATTGATATTTGTTAAAATCAGTTTTTCGAACGGTAATCGGCTGAATAACCCCTAACTCTCTAATGGAAGTGGCTAGTTCTTGTAAGGCTTCTTCATTAAAATTAGTACGAGGTTGAAAAGGATTAATTTCAATAGATTCAATATCCACTTCAAGGATATTGCCTACTACTTTGTCTGCATTTTTATCGGTTGCTGATTTGATATCATTTTCTGGATCTTTCAGTATAGCCGATAATCCTCTTCCCATTGCTTGTTTTTTTGCCAATGCCATATAATCCTCCTAAACTTAATTGATTAACTATTCTTTTTGATAATTTCTGATGCTAAATCTAAGTAGTTTGTAGCGCCTTTGCTGGTAGCATCATAATTTATAATACTTTCACCAAAACTAGGTGCTTCACTTAATTTGATATTTCGTTGAATAACGGTATCAAATACCATATTGTTAAAGTGTTTTTGTACTTCTTCTACGACTTGATTAGATAGACGTAAGCGGGAATCATACATGGTCAGTAGAAGTCCTTCAATATCTAAATCAGGATTATGAATTTTTTGAACACTTTTGATGGTGTTTAATAATTTACCTAGTCCTTCCAAAGCAAAATATTCACATTGGATAGGAATTACTACTGAGTTAGCAGCAGTTAGTGCATTTAGTGTTAGCAAACCTAAAGAAGGAGCACAATCAATAATGATGTAGTCGTAGTTGTTAGAAACCGATTTTAATGCTTCTTTAAGCATATATTCGCGATTTTCTTTGTCTACTAATTCTATTTCAATTGCGACTAAGTCAATATGTGCAGGAATTACATCTACATTAGGAGCCGTACTGTTAATTAACGCTTCTGTAGGCGTACAGCTGTGCTCTAAAATTTGGTAGGTGCCTAGTTCTACTGACTCCACATCAATACCTAATCCAGAGGTAGCATTTGCCTGCGGATCAGCATCTATAAGTAATACTTTTTTCTCTAAAGCCCCTAAAGCGGCCGCTAAATTAATAGAAGTGGTTGTTTTACCCACACCACCTTTTTGATTAGCAATTGCTATGATTTTACCCATCTTGATTTTCGAAATTTTGAGCCGTAAAAATACAATTATTTATGGGTTTTGAAAATCTATTTTGTTAACAATTTAATAAATGATTTATAGCCAATTTAATAATGTGTTGTTTTATTGGTTCTGTTATATTTTTATAAGTTTTTCTGCTGCTTGAATTAATGTTTCGTCTGTTTTGGCAAAACAAAAACGAAGCATTTTTCGGTCTGTGTGATTATTGTAAAATACAGACATAGGAATGGCGGCTACGCCTTGTTTTTCAATTAATTCTTTTGCAAATGTTATATCATTTTCTTTTGAAATGGCTTCGTAATTTACAACTTGAAAATAAGTTCCGTCGCATGGCATCAGTTCAAAACGGCTGTTTTTTAATAATTCTTGAAATAAGTCTCTTTTTTTGAGGTACATATTCGAAACCTCATCAAAATGAACTACGTCTAGGTATTCCGCAATAGCAAATTGGGAAAAACTGTTGACGCTGAAGACTAAGAATTGATGTATTTTTTTAATTTCATTCATGATTGACTCAGGGGCTATTAAATAGCCAATTTTCCATCCGGTAACATGTAAGGATTTTCCAAAGGATGAAGCAATTATGGTGCGATGGATTAACTTTTTTCGAGTGTTGAATGAAATATGGGCTTGTTTGAAAGTAATGTATTCGTAAACTTCATCGCCTAAAATAAGGATTTGAGGATGTTTTTCTAATATGATTTCTAGTGATTCAAAATCTTTTTCGGTCCAAATTCTACCCGTTGGATTATGAGGATTGTTGATGATAATCATTTTAGTTTTAGGAGTGATAGCTCTTTCGATGGTGTTGAAATCTGGGGTATAGTCTAGATTTAAAGGAAGACGGATTGGTTTTCCGCCTGCTACTAGAACAGAAGGTTCATAACTATCATAACATGGGTCTAAAATGATTACTTCATCATTTGTAGATATTAACGCGTTGATTGTGCTGTATATGCCTTGTGTAGCACCAGCGGTAATAAGCATTTCAGTGTTGGAATCTACAGATCGGTGGTATTGAGTTTGGGTTTGTTTTGCAATTTTTTCCATTAAGGTAGGTAAACCTGCCATAGGAGTATATTGGTGGATGTTTTCTTTTATGAGTCGTTGACTTATTTCAATTAATCGTTTGTCTTCAGGGAAATTAGGGAATCCTTGTGATAGATTAAGGGCCTTTTTTTCATGTGCAAGTTTAGACATGGTGGCAAAAATGCTGGTTGTAATGTGTGGTAATTTAGACATGATTAGGAATAGTTGGTGTGTTGGGAGGAACAAAAATAAGAAAGTTTTAGCGTTTGTTATACGGATTGGTTTAGTAGGAGATTCGAAGATAAAAAAAGCGTCTTTTTAGAAGACGCTTTGTGATGTTATTTGGGTAAAATTTCGGTTAACGGTATGGCATCTGTACTGTTAGGTAGTGTTGTTTTTAGTTTTAGAGCTAGGGTAGGAGCAATTTGAGTAATGTCTTTTTTGTCAAAATTTTCCCCTTTTTTAATTCCCCAACCATAAAATAAGCAAGGTACGTGTGTATCATAGCTATAAGGTGAGCCATGAGAAGTTCCTGTGGTCTGGTATTGCATATAAGCGGGTTTGTCTACAATGATCAATTCTCCATTTTGAACTGGGTCATAACCTTTGGATACAAAGTTTAAATAATTATCGGCTACAGAACCTGCTATGATTTCATTTTCATCATATACTCTTTTAACATGTTTTTGTGTATATAAAAATTCCTTAACGGCATTTTTAACTTTGCTAAGTTCTAAACCTTTTTCTTTAATTTTTGCTTTGTCTAAGAATACATTAAAAGAATCGTATAGTACTAATAAGTTTTCTCCAAATTGTGTTTTTGTAAATTCAGCTATAGCGTGTTCTATATTCTTTTCGTTGGTGTCTTCTACATCATAGCGATTGTCTTTTAGGTGCATAACGTTTTCAGCACCTGCGTGATCTGCTGTTAAAAAAAGTAAGTAGTTATCTTTGCCTACGTTAAGATCTAAATACTGCAAAAAGCTTGCTAATGTTTGGTCTAAGCGTAAATATGTATCTTGTAATTCAATAGAACGTGGGCCATACATGTGACCAATATAATCAGTAGCAGAAAAACTAACGGTTAAAAAGTCAGTGTCTTCATCTTTTCCTAATTGTTCATTTTCTATTGTTTTTTGAGCAAAATCAGCTAAGAAATTATTTCCAAAAGGGGTTGTTCTTAAAATTCCTACATCTCCTGGTTTTGTTAGTTCCGAAAGGGAATAAGGAAAGAAAGCCTGTTTTTTATTTAGTTTTCCTTCGTATGGGTTGTCATCTGGTAAACTTTCATTGTAAGCTGTTTTATCTTTTAGTAAGTCCCAATTTTGGTTAACGTATTTTTCGTAATTTTTTTCATTGTTAAATTGGGTTACCCAAGAAGGTAATGATTTCCCATAAAATGTACTGGAAATAAAATTTCCAGTTTTACTAAACCAAAAAGCCCAGTCTGCAAAATGTCCAGCGGGCAAAATTGCCCCACGATCTTTAACGCTTACGCCAATTACTTTTCCTTTAAAATTGGTACTTAATTTTAGTTCGTCTGTAATGGTTGAGGCTTGTAAAATTTTGGGAGACATCTTACCTTCTTGTTCCGTTCCATTGCCTACTGTAGAAACATCGGTATCATCTGTACAGTATAGGTTTTTCCCTGTGGCTTTATTAAACCATTCATTGCCTACAATTCCGTGTATTGCTGGTGTGGTTCCTGTGTAGATAGAAGCGTGTCCAGGACCAGTAAAAGTAGGCATATAGTTATAGTGCATATTATGATAGGTGAAACCATCTCGTAATAAACGTTTGAATCCATTTTCTGAAAAGTCGCTATAAAAACGATTCAAATATTCCATTTTCATTTGATCTACAACTATACCTACAACTAGTTTAGGTCTTTTTACTTCGGCATTTATTTTAGGCGTTTGTGCGCTAACCGCTAAACTCAATACCGAAAAATATACTTTGAAAAAATTCTTCATTTTAAAAAAATTAGCTCACAAATTTAATTATAAATCTAGTGAATAAGGCGAAAGTGGTATGATTTTTTTGTCTTGTTTTTGAGATAGTATGCTTTTTGAATGAAATCTATGCTTGATGATTTGTATTTGACTTCTCCTCATTGAATTGATAATGAAGGTATTTTATTTTTTATTTGGACAGAGAAGTTATATGTAGTAGCTGAAATGACAGTTTTTTAACTTGTTTTTTTAGTGCTAGGAGGTTTAGTTTCATACTTGCTCCATTAAAGCAAACCGTTTGTTAAATTTTCTATTAAAAATTTTGAAGGTTATTAAAGGAGTATTAGTATAAAAATTCCTTAGGTAATTCTCTAATTTATGATTGATTTAATGTAGTTAAACCTATTTTTTATTATCTAATGATTTCTAAATCATTAGAATTTTGTGGTATATGAAACAAAATGGGATAATTGTATATTACAGATTTTCCATTTTCTTTTGTTTCGCCTTTTAGACAAGACTCTCCATCTTCATCTTCTAATCGTACTAGTCTTCCATCTCCATAAAATTTAATTATACATTTTGTAAATGGTAATATAGTTTCTTTTTCTTCTTGAAAACCGTTCAAACTTTTCTCCTGTTTTTCATATAAAGAAATAGCTTCTTCTAATGTTTTTCTTTTAGTCAGTAGAGCAAAATTTGTATTATTTTTTTGTTCAATAGCTTCTTTTATTTTATTATAAGCATCTTTTATAGTTTTGTCTATATTAGGTAATTGGTCTAATTTTTTTGAGTTTTTCCAACCAGATAATTGATATGGAACTTCCGCATTAAATTTAGTTTTAAACTCCCAATAGGGGATACCTTCTTTTGGAACTTCCATTTTGGGGATTATTAATATAATTTCTCTTTTATTATCAAACGTCCAAGCGTCACTTTTTTTATTTATTTCTAATGTGAAAGTATTTTCAGGAGCGATCATTTTTTTTCCTTTTATAGGTAATATTTTTATTGTTAAAATTTGCTCTCCTGTTTCTAATATTCCTGTGTTAATTGGATACTCTATATTGGTTCCTCCTGATTCTCCAAAAAATCTAAAAATAGGTAAATCATTAATTCTTATGTCAAAATTTACTCCAGAGCTTTTTACTTTTATATGGTAATAGGGTTTTTCTTTAAAGCTATCTATAATTGTATTTACTGACTTGTTCATAGTTTTATTAATATTTGTATTATCATTATTCTTTTTTTGACTACAGGTAAGTGTAGACATCATCAAAAAAATTATTAAATATTTTTTAATCATTGATATAGAATTTTTTATCAATACTTTCTGCTTTTCTTTCTTTAAGAACCACGTATTCTTCTTTTTTAGTTCTTTTAAACCCATTTACTTTAACGAACACAATTAAAATAATTTTAATACCAGAATGTCTAACTATTGGTTGAAAATAAAGACCTTTATAATCGTCCATACCTGTTGATAAACCTAATGAAAAATAACCATCAGATTGTGCTTTTGCTTCGAAATCTAAATCTACTTCGCTAAAAAAGGCATTTAATTTTCCAGTAGCTGTTGCTTGTAATATTAATTCAAAACCAAATTGTCCTTCGGCTTTTAAATTTCCATCTTTTTTTAAATGACTTAGTTCTATATTTCCTTCAATATTTAATTTACCATAAAATTTTAAGTCAAAACGTACTTCTGCATTTGAGGTATATGCTAATAAATCTAGAGCTGTAATCACGGCTTCTGATGCTGGATGTAGTTTTTTACCCCAAGCTATCAAATCAATAACAGCTTCAGCGCCTATTGCTGGTTCCGCTTTTGCAACTAATCCTAGGATTGGAGCTAATAGAGAATCTTCTCCTTTTTCTTTTCTTTCAAACTTGTATTCCCATCCTGCACCGATGGAAATTTGTGGTGATAAAACTTCAATAGTAAGTGGAGTTCTGCGAACTCTCTCCATTATACTTGGGTTCATTCCTGAAGTAGACAAGTCTTTATTTCTACCTGTAACGCTATCTACAAACTGTTTTGTTTTGATAAAAGAACCTATAAAAAGTTTTACTTTTTCTGAAAATTTTTGGTCTAATTTTGCTTCTTCTGAACCATTCCATTTAGCTTCAATAGACAAACCGAATGTGGTTTCTACTGTTCCATCAAAACCATCTATATCTGAGGCCTGTGCTTTGAGCACCGCATTTTCTACTCTATGTTGTCTCATTTGTACCCAAGTATCTCTATAATAAATAGGGTTTTTCATTCCATAATTAAGATGAAATTTCCAACTTACATCCGGATACACTTTTATTTTTGCAATCTGATTAGGATAACGACAGGTTGAAATGGGAAGAAAATAGGTTTGTTTTTATCGTATTAAAGAAAGTTTGTTTTCATTTTTTTTACGATGAAATAATGCTTGTTCGTATATTATATTATCTTCTTCATTGTCTGAGAAAAATTTTAAGGCCACGGGTTCAAAAGGAATATTTACTCCAACTACTCTACCATTACCATAAAAATTTAGATTATACTTTTCAATACTGGCTCTTTTAATCATTCCTTTAAATTTTGGAATTAGTGAAACTTTTCTGTTTTCTATTTCTAAAGAAGATAAATAAAATGAGTTACATAATTCAGGATACCTTTCTGATATTTTAAGTTTATATTTTTCTATATCTGAAGTTTTAAAAATATGATATAGTTCATCATAAAAGATATCAATTTGTTTTATTAAATCTTCTTTTTTTTCATCCAAAATATACATTGAATCAATCCATCCTCTATGAGAATAAGGAACATGAGCATCAAATTCATCAAGAATTGTATAATATTGAATATTTTCTTTTTGTTTTGAAAAATATACAGGATCAAAATTTAAAAGGGATATTTTTGATTTTGAAGTATCAAATCTATCTCTTACAGTTATTTGGAGTTCTATAAATGCTTTATTATTTATTATTATTTCCTTTTCAAAAGGAAAAACTTTTAATAAAAAAGATTGTTTTCCTGAATGTAAGATATTAGTATTTATTGGCCAATTTACAGCCATTCCTCCTTTATTAAAATTTGAGAAACAAGGGATATCATTAACTTTTAAAGCTATTGCACACTCTCTGGAATTTATGGAAATTTCGTAAATTGGATTATTGAAATTATGTTGCATATTAACTTATTTTTTTAGTAAATTTTCTAGATCAATATTATTTAACGACATAAAACTAATAATATCGTTATCCTTCTGGGGATATTTATAAATATTATATACAATGGAACAATCTTGATCATTACAAGATTTTGTTATATAAACAAGTTTATTTTCCAATTGTCCAATGAACATATCATCTATAAATTTTTTTTTCACAATTTTTTTTTCGTTAATTCCATATTTTCTTCTTACTTTTTCTAAAAAATTATCTACAGTGTTCTTATTTGTATTTATCATTTGATGAATTCTTACTAAATTATTTTTATCATCAAGATAAAATTCAGTATTACCTTCTTCAATATTAAAATATTTAAATAATTTTTTATCTTGTGCTATTGACTTAACCCTAAATACTCTCATTTTTCTCCCATTTATTTCTTTTAGAATTTCAACGTGAGGGATTTTTGAAAATAATGTATCTATATTTTCTGTAAAGGTTACCTTATCTATATCAAAAATCCCATATTTTAAACCTATATATTTTTCGTTTTGTTGACTTTGACAGTTTGATAAGAGAAATAAGAAAAATATTAAAAAAAAATTATTGAATGTAAATTTCATATTCTTGTTTTATTATGTTATAAGATTCTTCTTTTAAAGTTTTTTTTGTTATTGCTCTAATTATTAAACTATTTGGATAGTTATCATTATTGATATAATTAATTAGTACTATTTTATCAGGAAAATCAAACTTTAAAATTTTTTCATTTCCAGGGAAACTTTGAAAAATTTTTTTTGATTCATATTCATTTAATTTTTTTGACAGATATTTTCTATGGAATGTGATATATTTATTGATATTGTTTTCAATATCTTCAACGCTTTTGGCTTGCAAAGAATATGCGTATATTTTTTTACTCGAATCTAAATAAATCGCATAATCTTTATTAGCTATTATTTTTTCATTAAAAAAACAAATACAAGTAGAAGTATCTCGTATTTTATAGAGATATCCACGTATATCATTTTTATTTATTAACCATTCTTTATTTTTTCTAAAGTAAATGCCATAAAAACCTGTGTCTAATCTAAAAATTTTATTCAACTCATTTTTATTTTTAAAAGTAATAGAGTTTAAATCAAATTTATTTTTACATATTGTTTTTCTTTCTTGGTCTTTACAGGGATAAAAACTAGTTAGGATAAAAACTATGAATATTAAATTAATTTTCATCAATATACGTTTTAGGGTTGTCAAATAATGTTTTTTCATCAAATAATTTAAATTTATCACTTTTTACAGATGAACCTGTGATTTTAGAGGTCACTAATTCATAGCAACTAATCGTAATTTCAGCAGAATTCCATACGCCTTTTGATTTTTCATATTGTTTATCTTCATCATAACCATAAGATTTTGTAAAAGTAAAAGTTGTGCTTAAATCTCCTTCTACTTTCCATTTTTCTTCTTCATGCTCTGGATATGTTTTATTATTTTTTGTTACAGCAGGAATAATGACAACATCTTCACTTTTACATCCTGCTTTTATGCTTATTGGTACTTCTATTATTATTTCCTGTTCAGTATTTTTATTCTTATCAAAGCGATCAATCCTATTATATGATAATTTAAAATCAAATTTTACCGCTAAACCTGTTTCAAATGTTATATAAATTTCAGATTTTGTTAAATATTGAATTTTTTCAATAATCCATAATATTATTTTTGTTATTAGATTAGTATTTCCCAACACTTGAACTAAGTCTACACTAATTGTTATTCCTATAAAAGGATCTGCACGAAATCCTCCTTTATAAATAGGAACAATTTTTTTATTACTTGCTTCTCCAAATTTTTTACTCAAAGCAAAACCTATATTTGGAGGATCAATAGCAAAATCAATTTTTATAACTTTCTTACTTATTGCGCTACTTTCATTAGGATTTGTACCTTCTGGATTCAATATTTCAAGAATTTCTTTACTGATATTAAACGTAGAAACAAGTAAATCAACAGATTTTTGTATTCCTTCAAAACCTAATGAATATTCTTCTTCATTTATAACAGATTTCCCCATAATAGACCAACCAATATTGGATGATTTAGTAATTCCTATCTGTAAATCATCTTTTAGATATTTAAACCCAAAATTTTTATGATAGCCATTCATTCTACTTCTTGAGTATTTTATATTTCCTGAATACCCTGTACCTATAGTGATTAAAAAAGCAATTTCCCTTTCAATATCCGGATACACTTTTATTTTTGTAATCTGATTAGGATAAGGACTTTATCATACATATACATAAGGATGAGACTGTCCAAAATGGTCGATGACAAGATTGCGAACTTTTTGGACAGCCTCATTTTTTTTAAATTTATAATCTGTTCTTTATTGTCATTTAGTATATCAAATTTTGTGTTTTATTAATTGTTTGTTGTCGTTGTGATTTTTAGGTGATTTTTTTTAAATAAATTAAAGATTATTTGAGTTTGTAAAGTTTTACGTAAGAATTGATAAGTTTTTCTTTTAGTGCTTTATTCATTAAAGCAAACCGTTTGTTAAATTTTCTATTAAAAATTTTGAAGGTTATTAAAGGAGTATTAGTATAAAAATTCATTAGGTAATTCTCTAATCTATGATTGATTTAATGTAGTTATACCATTTAAACTTTGAATTTTCTTTTTAAAAATAGTACATCTATAAAAGCAACAAAAATTAGCGCTGGTTCTCGATGCGCTTCGCGCTCGAACTAACGATGATTTCAATTATATAACTCAACCGTCTGTTCGAGTTGTTTAAAAAAAGCGTATTGAGAACTTTACTTTTTAATCCAGTATATTTTAAGCTTAAATGGTATTAAACCTATTTTTTATTATCTAATGATTTGTAAATCATTAGAATTTTGTGGTATATGAAACAAAATGGGAAAACTGATTATTTCTTCTTTTTGTTTTCCATCATTCGTTTTATGTATGATTTTTGTTCTTAAAGCAGAATCTTTATCTTTAATTTTTTCCAAGGTTACTAATCGTCCATCTCCATAAAAAGTAATTTTTACATTATCCAAAGGCTGTATTTCTGCATCTTTTTCTGTAAAAGCTTTTTTATCATAATTTTCTCCTTCAATTACATCATTAGGTTTTAAATAAAATGATATATTCATTTCGATATCTTTTTGATTTTTCATTTTGGCAAAAGCCGAATAATTTTTATCTATCAAGAGCTTTTGTAGTTCTTTGTATTTATTAATGACTTTTTGTTCTATATTGGGGATTTTGGTTAAATCTTTAGAATTTGACCAGCCTTCAAATTGATACGGAACTACTGCTTCAAATTCTATTTCTTTTTCAAAATAAGGTAAGCCTTTTTCGGGTAAAAGAATAGTAGGTAATTTAAATACAACTATTTCGTTTAAGTTGTTTTCATTCCAAGCATCTTTTCTGTAGGAAATGTTAAGATTAAAAGGGGAAATATTTTTATGTGAAACCTTAATATTTTCTTTTCCGACATTCGGATATAATTTTATTTTGAGTTTTTGTTTTCCACTTTTTAAAATACAAGAATTTATTGGAGCTGATGATGTAACTCCTCCTTGTATACCTATTTTACTAAATACTGGAATATCATTTATTAGTATTTCAAATTGACAACCACTATTACCATTTTCAAAATCAACACTATAATAAGGACGTAATGAGAAAGAATTTACTTTTTTTTCTATTTCTGCGATCATTTTATTTTCTGTTTTATTGTTTTTATTTTGTGAACATCCATAGCTAAAGCAGCATATTGAAAACAATAATATATTTATATTTTTTCTATTCATTGATATAATATTTTTTATCTAAATCAAATTTGTTTTCTTTTATAATTACGAATTCTTCTGTAGTTAATCTTTTAGTACTTCCGAATTTTGCCTCAAAAGTTAGTATTATTTTAATACCAGAATGTCTAACTATTGGTTGAAAATAAAGACCTTTATAATCGTCCATACCTGCTGATAAACCTAATGAAAAATAACCTTTACCTTCTGCTTTAGCTTCAAAATCATAATCAACATCATAAAACACAGTTTTTACTTTTCCCGTAGTTTTAGCTTGTAATATTAATTCAAAACCAAATTGTCCTTCGGCTTTTAAATTTCCATCTTTTTTTAAATGACTTAGTTCTATATTTCCTTCAATATTTAATTTACCATAAAATTTTAAGTCAAAACGTACTTCTGCATTTGAGGTATATGCTAATAAATCTAGAGCTGTAATCACGGCTTCTGATGCTGGATGTAGTTTTTTACCCCAAGCTATCAAATCAATAACAGCTTCAGCGCCTATTGCTGGTTCCGCTTTTGCAACTAATCCTAGGATTGGAGCTAATAGAGAATCTTCTCCTTTTTCTTTTCTTTCAAACTTGTATTCCCATCCTGCACCGATGGAAATTTGTGGTGATAAAACTTCAATAGTAAGTGGAGTTCTGCGAACTCTCTCCATTATACTTGGGTTCATTCCTGAAGTAGACAAGTCTTTATTTCTACCTGTAACGCTATCTACAAACTGTTTTGTTTTGATAAAAGAACCTATAAAAAGTTTTACTTTTTCTGAAAATTTTTGGTCTAATTTTGCTTCTTCTGAACCATTCCATTTAGCTTCAATAGACAAACCGAATGTGGTTTCTACTGTTCCATCAAAACCATCTATATCTGAGGCTTGTGCTTTGAGCACCGCATTTTCTACTCTATGTTGTCTCATTTGTACCCAAGTATCTCTATAATAAATAGGGTTTTTCATTCCATAATTAAGATGAAATTTCCAACTTACATCCGGATACACTTTTATTTTTGCAATCTGATTAGGATAACGACAGGTTGAAATGGGAAGAAAATAGGTTTGCGCCAAATCCTCTTTTAGGATAAAATAATTAAATAACCATAGTGTATTCAGTGCTTCTTTTTCTAACGGATTTAAATGGTTTTGTTTACTTTCTAAGGCTGTTTTATTATACATATACTTAGGCATGATAAGTATCTTATCATTTCCTTCAAATTTATAATCTATTCCTTCTTGCCAACCTTGAGTCTCCGATGGATTATAACTATTGTCAGTTCTTATTACGTCATAATCTTTTTTATTTTGTTGGGTAATAGGAGTCTTTGCCTTTTTGAGTTGTTCTAAATGAGTGTCGTCTTTTTTTTCAGGGTATATTGATTTCTTGTTTTTATCTTTTGATTTTTGAGCCGTATATACTTTGTCTACCTGAAAAACATTTTTGGACTCATTGTGTTTTTGTCCTGATTCTAAAAGTAATCCTTGACAAAATACCTCCTTTGTTGTAAGTTGATCTATGGTAATAGAAATGTTTTTTCTTTCGTCTCCTGTTATAATTCCAAAAACTTTTGTCGTTCGGTCTATCGGGTTAGTTGTGTCTTCTTCATCAAAAAGAACAAGTGCTTGTTTTTCTGGATCATCATCGTCTTTTATAGTAATTTTAGAATATCCGCAAGGATCGTATTCTCTTCTATTGTATTCAATATCTCCAATGTATTGAACCATATTGCTTTTTTGGACTTCTTGTCGGGCTAAAATTTCGCTCATAAAGTCTTTTTGTACTCGGATTCTGCTTGAAATAGAGTTTTCGGTATTATCTACATCTTTAATTAATAGGGTTGTAGAATCGTATTGATAGAGGTTATGTGTAGGGTCTGATAAAAAGTTTCTAAATTTTTGAATGATATAAAGGGGTTTTCCTATAAAGCTGTAGTCTTTTTTGTAGACAAGGGCTATTATAGAAAATTGTTTTTCTTTCAAATCGCCTTTTCTCCAATTTTCGTAATCTAGTAATATGGTGTATTTTCCAAAAGAGTTTACGCCGTTTTCTTTTTTATCTATTTCAGGCATAGGATTTTCACCACTTGACCAAACGCTTGCTTGTTGTATGGTTGATAAATCAAGGGGTTCTCCTTCTTGGGCGGTTAGGTTTTGGTTGCTGGGGGTGTTTTCTACTATAAATACTTGTGAGTAGAGGGGGGTGTTTTTTTCGGAGCATAAGTTATGGTAGTGTACAGATAGGTTGGCGGATTGCCCATATTGCCAGTTTTTTTCGCTGTTTTCAAAATACGCAAAATTTATTTGTGGGCTTGATACGGGAATTATAAAAAATGTAAATCCTTCTTCGGGTTGGTCTGTAAAAACAATAACTTTTTGTATGTGTCCATAGTAGTACATAGATTTGCTATTGCCTAATAATTTAACGGTTAGGCGGTCTCCTTTTTTATAGGATTTGTTCATTCCTTTGTATTTTATAAGGGAATCGCCTTCGTTTAAAGCCCATAATTTAGGCGGAATGTCTTGTTCTTTTTTACAGGCATCTAAAAAAGCAGATTGATACACAACAGCCCACTTGATATTAGAAGCCATTTTGTGGTCTTCAAAGCACGAGGCATCTAAATAAAATTGAGCGTTGTTGGTAAAAGCTGTGTCAATAATGATGACATCGTTTTTTTTAATTTTTTTTCGATCTTCTTCTATCTTTTTTAGGGTGTGAGCATCTATAGGCTCTTTTTTGCGTCTGTAAATTACTATTTCATCTCGATCAAATTTACAACGAATGATTTTAGCCATAATTATTCTATTATCATGTGGTTGTAAGGCTCTTTTTTCTCGAAGTTGCTCATGTTGATTACCGGTAGTATATGAGCTAGTAATTCAGGATCTGCATTTTTTAAATTTTGTTTTGTGGGTTCGGCAGTTTGTCCGCCTTTAAGAATAGTTATGCAGTCTTTTCCTCCAATAGGGCAGGTGGCTTTGCTTTCTTTTGTAAGAGGATGGCCTTTAGAGGAACCGTAGGTTACTTTTTTATAATAATGATGCCATTCAGTAACACTTGCGTTACAAGGGTTGTTGTTTGTTTTTTTGCAAGAGCCAAAGGTGTTTTTTTCAAAAGTAGCGCCTATGTCTTTATGAGTGGCTGCTAACTTGCTTTTGCCTTCATGATCGTTAAGATAGTATTTGTTTTGAGTCAAAACTTTTAGAGTATCAGGAGTTGTACCAAAATTGCATTTGCACAAGGCTCCTTGTACTAACATTTCTTGTAGTGCCATGGTTTAGTTTGTTTGTTTGTTTGTTTGTTAAAAATAATCAATTATTTGATAATTCAAATGCTTTTAATCGGTATTTTCTATGTTTTTTATGTTTTATAAAAGAAGAAAAATACAAAAAAGCTTTTTGATAAACTTCCTCTTTAGTATTGGTAAAAAGGGTGTAAGTATCATTTTTTTCATCATAATATTTACAGCCTCTTTCATAACTTCCTAAGTCATAGCCCTCTTCTTTTATTATGGCAAAGTTTAGTTTGTCACGATCCGTATACATCCATTTGTTTCTTTTTTCATCTACAAAACTTACAGCGTATCCATTACTATAACTTTCTGAAAAAGAAACCAAGTTATCTTTATTAATGATTTTTACACAATATCCTAAAAAATTTAGACTTGCCTCAGTATACAAAACCAGTATAGGGTTTTGATAACGGTATTCACATATCGGACTAAATAGATCAATAGGAGGTCCTTGATAAATCATTTTTGGAAAAATAATAGGTATATCAACCGTGGTTCTTATAAATTTAGTAAAATAAAAAAACGCTAGATGAAAAATTTCCTCCGCAGTTTGAGTATGCTTGATTGTTTTGTTATTCCCATAAAGAGTACTTCCTGAAAGAATAGATAATTCAAAATCATATTCTTTATAAAAATATTTTACAGACATATTGCCTGTATAGATCCATTCATTCTCCCTTTCATCTCTAAACGATAGTACGTTCTGAATAGGATTATAAGTAAATCGAGTAAATTCTTGAATATGACGTATTTGATATTCGTCAGGATAAGACGATTTTTTGATACATATATCGTAATCATAGTTCAAAAAGACGGACATATTTTTTAATATCTGAATAGTATTCATTGCGTATGTTTTAATTTAACCAGATTATGCGCTAGGCTTTGTGATGAAGATAAAAAGAGCAAAGAAGGTAAAAAGGCACTGAAATTTTTTACCACAACTATAGTTTTACTATATTGAGGAAAACAAAAAGGAGTATTTTCTTAGATTCAAAGTCATTTTTTATATCTGTAACAAATTTCTAACGAGTAATTTGGGTTTAAGGGAAAATTATTTCCAAAAATCCCAAAATCTTTTTTTATTTTTTTTCTCTTTGTATATTCTGTATTGTTCTTCTTCAAAAAGGATCCATTCTTGACGAGTATAATTTTTTCCTTGATAAGTCTTATAAATTTCGGTGTCTTCTCCTTCGTTTTCATCTACTAAAAAAGGACTTTTGAAGGATAGGGGCGTTTTTTTATTATTTTGAGTTTCTTGTTGATACTGCGTAAATTGAATCCGCTGTATGTGTGTTTCTATTCCGTCAGCATTTTTTGAATAAATTTCAAAATAAGCTCTTGTATGTACCGTAAAAAGATGGTATACATCTAAATGAAAATATACATTAAGCCTCATATAAACTTTATTTTCTAAAATAGATGCTTTTTTCTTAAAGGAGGAAATAAAGTAGGGGTGTGCTGGCATCTCGTCTGATTCAAAATGAATTTCTACACCATGATAATCCGTAATTTCAGTATGTATTCTTTGTTTTCCGCTGAACTGTATAGGATGTTCGTAAGGAACAACAGGAAGAAACAAAAAGGTTTGTACTGTATGCTCTTTTCCGTAATCAATGTATTTAGGATGAAATAACAGACTCCAGAGCCAATCATTTGTCATACTTTTTTCAAAAACTCTTCTATTTTCAAGATTTTTTTCAAAAACCTCGTAAAAAGATTGCATAATTTTAGACGTATATTTTTGAGTAGCCTTTGCTTTATTTCTATGCCATCGACCGTTTACAATCTGATTAAAATTACTAATTCCCAAACAAGCCCCCGTTTCATCCATTCTTACCTGAAGAGGATAAATGGTGGTGCATAGCTCATCGGCTATCATTTCATTGATGAAATCAGGCTCATGCTGGTTAAACCAAATGTTTTTTTTGTATAGATCTAATAACCAAAAGTCTGTGTGATTACGAGTAATGATAATTTCAGCAGCATAATCCATCTGTTTGCTAGGAAAAGTGTTTTCCTCATCAAAATATTTTAGAGATATTATATACTTTCTAGGTTTTATCCCTCCTAAATTCATTTGGAGCGTGTTATTGTCTAAAGGAATCGTATTTTGCATAGCAATTGTATTTTATGAATATCAAGACACGTGATGTAAAAATATAACAAAAAATATATTTTACAGTTAATAGGTTTTTTAAATTTGATATTTTTATAAAATAATGTATTTAAACTATAAAATAGAACAAATTTTTACATGCTATTGGTGGGCTAAAAATAGATAGTTTATTTGTGGGAAATTATTAAGAGCTTAAAAATAAGAGGGTGTCTGAAAAGGTAAGACGGAACGTTTAGTCTGTCACTTCCATAATAAGAGAAGGCAGATTATTAGCGTTATGTGATTTGCTTCGTCTATTCATTTGGTTCGAGCCATCTTGATTGAAATGACAAGATTGGGACCTTTTCGGACAGCCTCTAGAAAATGTATTATAGATAAAAATGATTTTCAATCTACAATAAATCAGTATTCTTTTACTCTTATTATAAAATCTAATGCTTAATAGAAACCTAAGTAAGATTTATTTTTTTATGACCATTAGACTCTCCTTTTTTTATAGATTAGAAGAAACGGTGCTGTATTTTTTTTGAATTACTTGTGCGTGGTGTATATTATGTCCAACGACCATAAAACCTAGTGATCGAGCAGTCAAGATAATTGGGTTTGTGACTCCTTTGAAATCTAACATTTCTTCTGTCATACTTTTATAGAGACTAATGGTAGCATTTCTTACGTTTATATAGTCTTCTCGTAAATCACTTACTTTATAATTTACTGATTTGAGATTTTGGATGTATTTGTTTTGATCAAAGCCTGTTAGTTCTGTAGCATCAAATCGGGAAAAGCGCAATGCTCTATAAGTAAGTATTCTTTCAGCATCTATGATATGAATAAGAACTTCCTTTGTAGTCCATTTATCTGGAGCATAAGCAAAATTTTCTATTTCAGGAGTTATGCTATCTATTAAGGCAAGGGTGAAATTTTTGCTTTTCTCTAATTCTTCCACTAAATGATCGGATTCTATAAGATCAAAAAAAGAATGAAAATAAGCAGGTGCGTTTTCGTAAATAAACGGATTGTTCATAATATGATTTTAGTTTTAAAGATTATTTAAATGATAAGGTTAAAAAAAGAGGATCTGCATTCCTAAAAGTAGGCGGTTGCTCAATGATGGAAGCCATTCTTTTTTTGTTGATTTTAAGGGTTATGTCAGCTTCGCTTGTAAATAATAAAACAGACATAAAAGGGTGTTGTATATAAGGAATCGTCTCGTTTTCTAGTTCCGTTAGGTCAACTATTTTTTCAATTTCTTGAAGACCTTCTTTGTATATTTTGTGCGTAATCAATAGTTTTAATTGGTTTTCAACCAAAGTAACTTTAACGTATATGTTTTGTAGTTCGGGTTTTCCAATCGTTTTAGCTAAAGTAAGTTTGGCAAAGGTTTTGTTCGCAATGCTTTCTTTTACCAAGTTAAAAAAAAGAGTATAAGTTTCATTGTATGGTATCATGATTTGATATTTTGAAAATTCTGGAGATATAGATTTTTTTTAACAAGCCTCTACAATAGTAGGCCTCTTTGTTAAAAAGAAATAAAAATTATTTAGTAAAGATAATTAATCGGTTTATAATATCGAAATCCGAAAAGCCAAAGGATTCTGCAATCCAACGAATTGTTTCTTTTTGATACATAAAAACATGAGTGTGGTCATTTTTATAATACCATTTGTTGAACTCTATAGAAGGATCGTATAAATGAGTCATACAATATAGTTTTCCTTTTGGAATTAAAAGATGATGTAGTAGTTCAAATTCTTTATTAGGATAGTGAAAATGTTCAATCACTTCACAAGAAGCTATATAATGATATCGTTTGTTTAGTAAATCTGTCGTATTATGAAAATAAGGATCGTATTGTAGGATTTGATATTGATTATCTTTTAATACTTTAGATATTGCAGAGTTGGTTCCAGCCCCAAAATCCAGTCCCGAATCTTCTTTTGTAAAGTCTTTTAAAACAGCAGAAGTTATGGGGGAAACAAAATGAAGGTAACCTTTGTCTTCTACATCATTATTATGGAAACGATAATGTTTTTTTTCATTTTCAGAACTCATATACTGAGAAGGATCTAAAAAAATTCCTTTGCAACTTGTACATTCGTAATAGAGTCTTGATTGGTAGTTGTTGAATAAAAAACTCGTTTGTTTGCAAAGGGGACAATTAGGATGCATTATTTATTGGTTTAAAAAAAATGAGTATTGCTTGCTGTTCTGAAAAAACAAAATCAAATATAAAAAATCCCTAATTACTTTTGTAATTAGGGAAGTTTGTATAGGTATTTGTTCTGATATCAGAGGGTGTGTTTATTTTTGAACCAAAACCCATTCACCAGAAGCTAATAATAATTCAGCTTTTTTATACTTCATGGTTTCTGTTTGACCACTCATGATGTGTTTGATGGTCACTTCATCGTTACGGTTGATTTTGGGTTGATCACGAACAATAGTTTCAGTAACTGTATTTTGTTGAGGAGCATTTGCGTTTTGTATTATTTCGCGATGGCGCTCAGCCTGCTCTTCCATATTTAATACTTCTTCTTTGCTTTCTATATAATGATCTTGGTGTAATTCTTCTACAGCTTCTTGGATTTGTGTATTTTGTTTTGGCAAATCTGCTTTAAATAAGAATGAAATAACCTCTTTGTTGATTCCTTCTAACATACTTTTAAATAAGTTAAAAGATTCAAATTTGTAAATCAATAAAGGATCTTTTTGTTCGTGAACAGCTAATTGAACGGATTGTTTTAATTCATCCATTCTACGTAGGTGTTTTTTCCAAGCTTCGTCTACAATAGCTAACGTAATGCTTTTTTCGAAATCAGCAATTAGTTGTTTTCCTTGTGTTTTGTACGCTTTAATTAAATCTGTTACAACGTTCATTCCTTTTATTCCATCTGTAAAAGGAACTACAATACGTTCAAAATGGTTTTCAGGATCTTCGAATACATTTCTTATGATAGGAAAAGCTTCGTTTGCATCGCGATTGTTTTTGTTTTGATAATATTCGCTAGCTGTTTTGTAAATGATGCCTGTTATTTTTGTTTCATTTGAGCTTATAAATTCGGCCTCTGTAATGGGAGAGGGGATAGATAAATAGCGAATAAGTTCAAATTCAAAATTTTTGAAATCTTTTGTTAACTTATTTTTTTCGACAATAGAATCACACACATCGTAAATCATGTTGGCAATATCCAGTTTCAAACGCTCTCCATGTAAGGCGTGACGACGACGTTTGTACACTACCTCGCGTTGTGCATTCATAACATCGTCATATTCTAACAAACGTTTACGAACCCCAAAGTTGTTTTCTTCTACTTTTTTCTGTGCTCTTTCTATAGATTTGGTCATCATTGAATGTTGAATGACTTCACCTTCTTTTAAGCCCATTCGGTCCATGATTTTTGCTACACGATCAGAACCGAATAAACGCATTAAGTTGTCTTCTAAAGATACGTAGAATTGAGAACTACCTACATCTCCCTGACGACCTGCACGACCGCGTAACTGACGGTCTACACGACGTGAGTCATGACGTTCAGTACCAATAATCGCTAAACCACCTGCTGCTTTTACTTCATCACTTAGTTTAATATCAGTACCACGACCTGCCATGTTGGTAGCAATGGTTACTACGCCTGGTTTACCTGCTTCTGCTACAATTTGTGCTTCTTGTTTGTGCATTTTAGCATTTAATACATTGTGCTGAATACCTTTCATTTTAAGCATACGGCTTAATAATTCAGATATTTCAACAGAAGTAGTACCAATTAGTACAGGACGACCTTGGGCTACTAATTCTTGTACATCATTTGCCACGGCATTAAACTTTTCGCGAACAGAACGATAAATTAAATCCTCTTTGTCTTGACGAGCAATGGGTCTATTGGTAGGAATTTCAACTACGTCTAATTTGTAAATTTCCCAAAATTCGCCTGCTTCTGTAACTGCCGTACCCGTCATACCTCCTAATTTATTATACATACGGAAGTAGTTTTGTAGGGTAACGGTAGCGTAGGTTTGTGTAGCTTCTTTAATACGAACGTTTTCTTTTGCTTCAATGGCTTGATGTAATCCATCTGAATAACGACGACCGTCCATAATACGACCTGTTTGTTCGTCTACAATTAAAATTTCACCATCCATGATCACATATTCTGTATCTTTTTCGAATAAAGTATATGCTTTTAATAATTGGGTTAAGGTATGGATGCGTTCACTTTTTACTGAAAAATCAGCAAATAAAGCTTCTTTTTTTTCTGCTTCTTCTTCTTTAGAAAGATTGGCTTTTTCTATAATTGCAATTTCGGTTCCTATATCCGGTAATACAAAGAAAGTATCATCGGTATTTTTGGATAATTCTTTAATACCTCCTTCGGTTAGTTCAACTTGGTTGTTTTTTTCTTCGATAACAAAGTATAATGCTTCATCTACTTGAGGCATTTTACGGTTGTTATCCGCCATGTATTCATTTTCTGTTTTTTGAAGTAATTGTTTGGTTCCTTCTTCTGATAAGAATTTAATTAAGGCTTTGTTTTTAGGCAAGGCACGATGTGCTCTTAATAAGTTTAATCCCGCTTCTTTAGTATTGCCTTCTTTGAAAAGACGTTTTGCCTCAGCTAAAAATCCGTTTGCTAGTTGACGTTGGATGGCAACTAGATTGTCAATAAAAGGTTTTAACTCGTTAAATTCGTGGCGGTCTCCATCTACCACTTGACCAGAAATGATTAGAGGAGTACGAGCATCGTCTATCAGAACGGAGTCTACCTCATCTACAATAGCAAAATTATGTTTGCGTTGTACTAAATCATCGGGCGTATGTGCCATGTTATCACGTAAGTAATCAAAACCAAATTCGTTATTGGTACCATACGTAATATCTGCTTCATAAGCTTTACGACGCGCTTCGGTATTGGGTTGGTGATTATCAATACAATCTACGGTTAATCCATGGAATTCAAATAAGGGTGCTTTCCAGGTACTATCCCGTTTTGCTAAATAATCGTTAACAGTTACGAGGTGAACACCATTTCCTGTTAAAGCATTTAAGTATAATGGAAGTGTTGCTACTAACGTTTTACCTTCACCTGTTTGCATTTCGGCAATCTTTCCTTGATGTAACACCACACCACCAATCATCTGTACATCGTAGTGAATCATGTCCCAAGTAACGGTTTTACCTGCTGCTTCCCAAGAGTTAGCCCACAGAGCATCATCTCCCTCAATAGTAACATAGGTCTTATTAGCAGATAATTCGTGGTCTTTTGGAGTTGCTTTTACACGAATTTGAGTGTTTTCTTTAAAACGACGCGCAGTTTCTCTTACAACAGCAAAGGCTTCTGCTAAGATGTCGTTTAACACCTTTTCAGAAAGTTCATAAGCTTCTTTTTCTAATTTATCAATTTCAGTATAAACATCTTCTCTAGCATCTATATCTTGAATGTTTTCTACTTCGGACTTTAATTGAATAATTTTAGTGTCTTTTTCAGCACGAGCTTGTTTGATTTTTTCTTTAAATTCAAAAGTTTTAGCGCGCAATTCATCATTTGTTAATGAACTTAATGGTTCCTCAAAAGATCTAATTTTATTAATTATGGGCTGAATGGCTTTGATGTCTTTCTGTGACTTATCGCCCACAAAAACTTTTAATATGTTGTTAATGAAACTCATACGTTTTGTTTTAAAATGTCTGTAAAAATACCAAAAAAAAAGCCTCTTAAGAGACTTTTTTAGTAGGTTTATGCTTAATACTCATCCTCGTTCCAAAGATAATCTTCGTCTGATGGATAATCTGGCCAAATTTCTTCCATTGATTCATAAATCTCGCCTTCGTCTTCTATTGATTGTAGGTTTTCTACCACTTCTAATGGAGCACCAGTTCTAATAGCGTAGTCGATTAATTCGTCTTTAGTAGCAGGCCATGGAGCATCGCTTAAATATGATGCTAATTCTAAAGTCCAATACATCTCTGTAAAATTTTAATTTCTGCAAATATAATTTTTCTACTCAAAAAATCAAGTTTTTTTGATTTATTTTCAGTTGATTTTAAGAACATATAGATTGATGATCTTGGATTTGTAGGTATTCGATTTTTGAAGAAAATACAAATACTGACGGTCTTTTGAGAATCAATCTGCAATCGCTTTAAAAGGATGTTTAGAGCCTGTAAATTAGTTTGGGAAAACTTTTGCAATTCAATATTAGCAATGAACAATCAAAAGTTATTTTCTCGGGATCCAAGGCACCTCGTCAGCGTGCAAGTCTAATGACAACTTTCGTGCCAACACAAAAAGATAGTCAGAAAGTCGGTTCAAATACTTTAAAACGAGTTCGTCGGTGGGTTCTTCCTCGTGCAAATGGGTGGCTAAACGCTCGGCACGACGGCAAACACAGCGTGCAATATGACAATATGACACCGTAGTGTGTCCGCCGGGTAGGACAAAATGTGTCATAGGTGGCAAATCAGTTTCCATTTTGTCAATCTCATTTTCGAGGTATTCAATATCTGTTTCGGTCAAGCCTAAATTTTGTAAACGCTTTTGACCATTTTTTAGTACTTCTTTTTCAGGAGGTGTGGCTAAAATTGCGCCAAGGGTAAACAACCGGTCTTGTATTTCAATGAGCACGGCTTTGTACAACGGATTCATTGCTTGGTCGCGAATGAGTCCAATGTAGGAATTTAATTCGTCAACAGTGCCGTAGCTTTCAATGCGGATGTGGTGTTTGGGAACTCGCGTTCCTCCAAAGAGAGCCGTGGTGCCTTTATCGCCGGTTTTTGTGTATACTTTCATTTTTGAGGTTAGAGGGTTATCAGTTTAAAAGTTTTGTTGTACTAGGTTTCATAAAGTTTTACTAAGTGTTCTTTGCGAGCTTCGTGAAATTCTTTGTGAACTTTGCGGTTAAATTTTATAAATTCAAAAATATAAAAATGAAATTAAAATAACTTGAAAGGATTTGTTTTTGGTGTCCATTTTCAAAAATAAAGTTCATTTTTTTGTGAACTCTATACACTTCTTTATATCCATAATAAAAATAAAGACCACTCTTTCGAAATGGTCTTTTTAAAAATATTTTTTTTGAAGTTTTTAGTATCCAAAAAGCTCTTCTAACGAAATCTTTTTCACTTCACCTAGCTTTTTCATATCTTCTAAAGAAACTTTTTTCTCTGAAGCTACAATAGCATAAGTATAAGGTTTGCCTGCTAAATGGGTGCTGTGGAAATTCTTTACATCTTGCATGGTAATGGCATCCACCGCGGTGTAGATTTTCTTTCTAGCATCCGTTGTTTCGCCCAATTGTTTGTTGGCTAAATACGTAAAAATAATATTGTCTTGCGTGATGCGCTCGGTTTGAATGTCTTTTTTAACGCCTGTTTTGGCTAAATCTAAATTTACGGGTAATTCAGGCATTTTAGTCAATAACTCATTCATAGCCGTTGTTGCTTCATTGAATTTATCGGCTTGACTCCCCACATAACTCATCATATAGTATTGTTGGTCTTTCTTTTGTGGCGCTACATAATAGCCGTAAGTGCTATAGGCTAAGGCTTTACTTTCACGAATGGTTTGGAAAACGATTGACCCCATACCACCTCCAAAATAGCTGTTGAAAACATTTACGATTGGCGTTTTGTTAGCGTTATACTTCTCCGTGTTTCTAATCCAACGGGTTTCTGCTTGTACCATGTCATAATCGGTAAATAAAACTTGGTTAGCTGTTTGTACCACTTGTTTGAACTCTTTTATAGCAGGTGCTGTTGCAAACGTAGTTGGTACTTTGTGCATAGCCTTTAATTGATTGACAACAGAAGGTAATGGTTGTGGACCATAATAAATGATCGTTTGCTCATAGTTGTTTAAATTATTAATACGATCTAATAGTTCTTGAGCTGTAATAGTTTCTAAATCTTTATCAGAAAGCGTATGGTTGAATTTGTTTTTAGAACCAAATTGAGCATAATTTGTTAAGCCTTGTAGGATAGCACCTTTGTTAGCTTTTGCATCCTTACGGGCTTTTGCAATACGAGCTTTTAATGCTTTTAATGCTTCTTCGTTCGTTTTTAAGTTGTTGATTACTTCTTCGTATAGTTTTACCGCTTTTTCAAAATTTTCGTGTAATCCTTCAATAGTTACAGTGGTATATTCTTCTCCTGTGCTTATATTAAAACTACAAGCAATTTTGTAAAATTCTTTCGAAATTTGCTCAGCCGTCATTTTATCCGTTCCTAAGAATTGAATGTATTGCGAGGCAATAGATTGTTTTAAATCATTCAAAGAACCTATTTTGTAACGGTATTTTAAGCGAAAAATATCATTGTCTGTATTGGCTACGTACAAAACTTCTGCGTTGTTAATTTTAGCTTTTTGAATGTCTTTATCAAAATCTAAAAATACGGGTTGTGCGGGTACACTAGGCATAGTGTTAATCATTTTAACAAAATCCGATTGTTTGTCTGCATTGGTTTCAACGGGTGTAATAGAAGGTTTTTCGATTTTGTTGCTTGCAGGTGCTTCTCCTTTGCGTTTTAAAATAGCCACATAGTTTTCACCTAAATATTTATTAGCAAAAGCAACGATATCTTCTTTTTTGATTTTTGACAAATCATTTACATAGGCTACTTGGTCTCTCCAGTCTAATTCAGAAGTAAAAGCATCCATCAAAGTACTGGCTCTTTCCCCGTATTTTTCAGTTTCGTAAATTTTTGATTTTTTGATGTTATTGATGATAGATGGAATCAAGTTGTCATCAAAATTACCTTTTTTCAAGTTTTCAATTTCAGCTAACACCAAAGTTTTTACTTCTTCTAAGGATTGTCCATTAGTAGGTGAAGCAGAGAAATACAAAATTCCATAATCAATTAACGAATACGTGAAGGCACTAGCTCTTAACAAACGTTGTTTTTTAACCAAATTTAAGTCTAATAACCCCGCTTTGCCATTGGTTAAGATCTGACCTACTAGGTCAGCTAATAACGCATCTTTGTCTTTATTGCCTGGTAAGCGATAGCCAAGGGTTAAGCTTTCTGCATCTGGACCTACAATTTCTTTAACGATAGGAGCTGAGATAGGGCTTTCAGGTTGGAAAGTATATTTAGCTACGGGTTTGTTTTGCATATATCCAAAAGCTTTGTCAATCTTAGCAATCATCATATCTGGATTAAAATCCCCAGAAAGGATGATTCCCATGTTGTTAGGGACGTAAAATTTATTGAAATAATTACGAATTTCTACTAACGATGGATTTTTTAGGTGTTCTACCGTACCGATGGTAGTTTGTTGCCCATAATTGTGTTTTTGAAATAAATTAGAAAATAAAGTTTCAAATACTTTACGACCATCGTTGTCCAACGTACGGTTTTTTTCTTCGTAAACCGCTTCTAATTCGGTATGAAAAATACGTAAAACGGGATTGCGGAAACGTTCAGCCTGTACGGCTAAATATTTATCAATAGAACTGCTAGGTACATCATCTGTATACACCGTTTGTTCAAAAGAGGTAAACGCATTGGTGCCTTGTGCTCCCATAGCAGACATCATTTTGTCGTACTCATTAGCAATGGCATATTTACTAGCTACCCCAGAAACGGAGTCGATTTTTTTGTAAATCGCTTTGCGTTGTGCTTCGTCTTTTGTTTTGTTGTATTGCTCGTAAAGGACATCTATTTTGTTCAATTCTACTTGTTCTTTTGCCCAATCTAAAGAACCGTATTTGTCTGTTCCTTTAAAGAGCATGTGTTCTAAATAGTGAGCTAGACCCGTATTAGTTGCGGGGTCGGTTTTGCTACCTGCTTTAACAGCTACATAGGCTTGGATTCGAGGGTCCTTGTTTGTTGGACTTAGTATTACTGTTAAGCCGTTTTTTAAAGTATAAAAACGAGCTTTTGTAGGATCGTTGGTTACATATTTGTAAGGGTATCCATTACCAGAGGCTTCTTTCCACTGATGTTGGTTTTGAGCAGAAGCAACTGTTGAAAAAAGAACAGCTGTTAAAATAAATTTAAGATTACTTAGCATTGTTAGTTTTAATTAATTTAAAAGTCAAAAAAAGTTGATATGATTAAAGAAAGGATAACGAAGGCTTACTATTTATTCCTATTATCACTTTCGATTATTCCATCTTTTAATCGGATAATTCTATGAGCGTATTGGGCAATATCTTCTTCATGAGTGACGAGAATGACGGTATTCCCGTTAGAATGAATTTCATTAAACAGTTTCATGATTTCTATTGAAGTTTTACTATCTAAGTTTCCAGTAGGCTCATCAGCTAAGATAATAGAAGGGTTATTTACTAATGCTCTTGCTACTGCCACCCGCTGGCGTTGTCCTCCAGAGAGTTGATTGGGTTGATGGTCCATACGATCGCCTAATCCTACTTGATTAAGGACTTCTTTGGCTCTTTGAGTTCTATCAGATTTAGAGTACCCTGCGTAAATCATAGGTAGTGCAACGTTGTCAAGTGCAGTTGTTCTAGGTAGCAAATTAAAAGTTTGAAAGACAAAGCCAATTTCTTTGTTTCTGATTTCGGCTAATTCATCATCTTTCATCTTGGAAACATCTTTTCCGTTTAAAATGTACTGACCCGAGGTAGGGGTGTCTAAACAACCAAGAAGATTCATTAGAGTTGATTTTCCAGAACCAGAAGGGCCCATTAAGGCAACATATTCGCCTTTGTTGATTTGTAAATCAATACCTTTTAAAACGTGGATGATTTCACTACCTAATTGAAAATCCCGTTTAATGTTTGATATTTTGATTAATGACTTATCCATGTTATGAATACTTTTTATATTAGTGTTTGAATATAAAATTCTGTTACACTTAATATGTAAAAAAGGCTTAAGTTTTATTCACTTAAGCCTCTCTAAAACTCTATTTATAGGATTATTGCGCAACTTCAAAAGTTTGATTAACATTAGGAGAAACCTCTCTAACGTTTAATGATTCGCCATTAGTATCTAAAATCATTGCGACAAATTTCATTTTGTTTATATTTTTTACATTTTTTGGGACAGGGATGTTTAATTTTTTAACGAGTGAAGCATTAGCCTTAATTTCTCCTAGTGCATCTCCGTATATGTTTGTTAAACATTCTCTTAAAACATCATTATGAACAAAATCTTTTATTACAGAGCCGCCTCCGTAGTAACTAGTGTAATTAGATTGGTTAAAAATTAAACCATCTTCCACAACATAAACAACAAATTTAAGGTCGTTATAATCTTTAATAGATCTAACTTTTATGTCTAAGGTTATATTTCCAGAGTCAACAGTAGAACTCATTGCAATTCCTAGATCGGCATGATCTTTAGTTAGGTCGACTGCTTGTTTGATGTTGCTGTTTTGAGGTGTTTTCCATTCAATTTTTCTATTAAGTATACCTGTTGGGAAGCTCTTAATTACCGCAGGTAAAGTTCCTGGGTAGTTATAAGGATCAAATCCACCTCCGCTTGATCCTCTATGTATTGCTACGCTTACAACTTTGGTTGTACTTTCTTTCACTTTTGTAATACTATAACTTACTCTAGGACACCATCCGCACCAAGCTCCTGTATAATCTTCAATAAGGACATTTTTTGTAAATTTTGTAGAAGCAGAAGGGACTTGATTATCAACAGTTGCTTCAGGCAAAGGCTCTTTCGTTTCGTTTTCTTTACTACAAGATAATAGTAAAAAAACACTAAGAAATGATAATATTTTAGAAAATTTCATAATATTATTTTTAAGTTAATTCAAATAAATGTTTGCGAAGATGATAAAAAAAAATACTTTAGCAAAAAAAAAAGTAAAAAAAATCTTATCGTATGTTTAAAACTCTGAAGAATCTGTTTTTTGTTCTTATTATGAGTACTGCTGTTGCTCAACAAAAAATGCCTGATATTATATTAAAAGATCTAGAAAACAAGGAAGTATCCGTTAAAAATGACTTTGTAGAAAAGGATAAACTCTATGTTTTTACCTTTTGGGCAACATGGTGTGGCCCTTGTATTAAAGAATTAGAAGAAATGAATGAAATTCAAGAAGAATGGAAGCAAAATTTAAATTTTGAAATTATAGCTGTTTCAATTGACGATTCAAGAACTCAAAAAAGAGTAAAACCTTTGGTAAAAGGTAAAGAATGGGGGTATAATGTTTTATTAGATACCAATCAAGATTTTAAAAGAGCTATGGGAGTTGTTAATCCTCCTTTTACTATGGTTGTTAAAAATGGAAAAATTGTTTACACTCAAAACGGATACACACCAGGAAGTGAACAAGAATTATATAACAAATTAAAGACGTTGTAAACTCATGTATAAAAGAATAATTTCATTTTTTTGTTTATTTATTTCAACAATATTATTTTCTCAAGAAATTCAGAAGGAAGAGACTCCTAAAAAGGACTATGGAAAAATATTTGGTTTTTTTGAATCAAATGGACAATGGTATCTCAATGATAAAGGATTGAAAATTAACCAGCCAGATGATCCAGTACGTTCAAATAATTACTTAGGACTTAATTATAACTACAAACGTTTTACAATAGGTGTTCAAACAGAATCCTATGTAGATAATGCCTTATTGAATTTTAATCCTGAATATAAAAAGACAAATATAGGAACCTATTATTTAAATTATAAATCGAATAAACTAGACATAACCGCAGGTTATTTTTATCAACAATTTGGAAGTGGTTTGATCTTACGAACATGGGAAGACAGAGCGTTAGGTATTAATAATGCTTTAAGAGGAGGAAGAATAACTTATAAACCATTTGATTTTATTTCCCTAACTGCGTTGTATGGTAAACAACGTACAGGTTTTGAAGTAGCAAACTCTGATATTTATGGTTTTAATACAGATATTGATATTACTAATTTATTAAAAAAAGACTCTTTTACTCTTGAAATAGGGTTTAGTTATGTAGGTAGAAATGAATTGACAGATGTTTTACGTCCTAAATTTTTAAGTCTAACAAATGCTTATTCAGGGAGATTAAATTTTTCTAAAGGGGCATTTTATATTTCCACAGAATATGATTATAAATCACCTGATGCTGTGGTAGAATTTGATCAAATTGAAAACGATTTTATTAAATCAGGTTCTGCACTTTTGATAAATACAGGATTTTCAAAAAAAGGATTTGGTATTGATGCAACTTTTAGAAGATTAGAAAATATGAGTTTCTATTCAGAAAGAAAAGCCAAAGGGAATTTTTATAATGACAAAATAGTGAATTTTGTTCCAAGTTTAACAAAGCAACATCATAGTAGTTTGGCTAATATTTATGTTTATCAAGCACAACCTAACGTTTCAATGCCTGATGAAACTATCTTAAAAGCAGGAGAAATAGGAGGGCAGATAGATGTTTTTTATAATGTTAAAAAAGGAACTATGTTGGGAGGAAAATATGGTGCGAAAATAGCATTTAACACCTCAAATTGGTTTGGATTAGGAGGGAAATTTTCATTTGATTCGCCAAGAAACTATCAAACAGATTTTTTGAGTTTTGGTCAAAAATATTTTTCAGATTACAATATTGAAATTGATAAAAAAATCAACGAAAACCTTTTTATGAATTTCATATATGTTAATCAGTATTACAATAAAAAACAAGTTGAGGAAACGTATGGACTGGTTAAAACAAATTGTATTGGATTAGAAGGAACATACAAGTTTAAAAATACAAATCGTTCATTAAGAGTTTTAGGAGAACATCTTTGGGCAGACTCTGATAAGAAAAATTGGTCTGGAGGAACTCTTGAATTTAATTTCAATCAAAAAGTTTCTCTCTATGTTACAGACCTTTATAATTATGGTAATGAAGAAGCAGAAAAACGCCAACATTATTATAACTTTGGCGGTGTGTTTAGAAAAAAATCAACGCGTATCCAATTAGCTTATGGAAGACAAAGAGGAGGGTTGATGTGTGTAGGAGGAGTGTGTAGAATAGTTCCAGAAAGTAGTGGACTGTCATTAAATATAAATACCGCTTTTTAAAAAAAGTAAAGGAAAAGAAAGAGCATTGGTCATATCCGTATGATAAAATGCTCTTTTTCTTGTTCTCTTCTAAAGAAAACAAATCCCCACTGAAAAGTATCTATAGTTACCGTTACTTTAGGATGGTTTTTAATTACCGTCCAAGCTTCTTCCATGTCTTTTGACCAATGAATATCATCAAAAATCCAAACCGATTCATTCGTGATGGTAGGAAGTAATAATTCGAAATATTCTAAAGTAGCTTTTTTAGAATGGTTACCGTCGAAGTAAACTATGTTGAAAGTCGAAAGTCGAAAGCCGAAAGTCTTCAGATATTCAGAGAATTCCGTATTTATAAACTCAATATTGTCAAATCCAAACTTTTGACATTCGACTTTTGACTTTTGACTAGTAACTGAACATCCTTCTAAAGAAGTAATCTTAGCTTTTGGATTGCCCAATGCTAATGCAGAAGTCGCTAATCCTAAGGAAGTACCAATTTCCAAGATAGATTCGGGTTGGAAGTAGCGAACAATTCTGAACAATAATTCGGCTCTTTTTTTAGAAATACCAGCGTTTTTAGCAATGGCAGATATTTTTCGTGTATTCGATTTAAACACTCGCGAACCCGCACCAAAATCGGTTACTTGGATAGTTTCGTGGTTTTGTAAAAGTGTATTGCGGTATTCGTTTAAAATCTTGTATTCCGGATAGCGGGTTTTATCGTAAAAACATTTGGTTACTAAACGAAACACAAAAGGGGAGTGGACTCCGTGTTGGTTGGTGGAGTTTTTTAAAAAGGGAAAGTATGATTTTAAGAGTTGTAACACAGCGTTTCTCAAAGTTTGGCACAAAGAAACACAAAGAAAATATAAAATAAAAACTTTGTGAGACTTTGTGAATACTTTATGTTACTTTGCGAAACTTTTATTCCATTTTCGCAGAAAGTTCAAACCAACGTTCTTCATTTGCTTCTAATTTCTGAATGATTTTTTGAAGTTCATTAGCTTTAGTTTCAATTTGGTCGTCTGCAACACTTCCGTTTGAAAATAAATCTTCAATTTCTTTTTTCTTTGCTTCTAAATCTTTGATTTCACGCTCAATTTTTTGAAATTCTTTCTGTTCTTGAAAACTTAGACCAGATGAGGGTTTTTGATTTTGTTTCCAATTAGATTTTACTGTTTGAGTTTCATCAGTTCCTCCTTTGGGGGTTGGGATACTTGAATCTTCATACACTCTAAAATCAGAGTAATTACCAGGGAAATCTTCAATGATACCTTGTCCTCTAAATACAAATAAATGGTCTACAATCTTATCCATAAAATAACGGTCGTGGCTGACTACTAAAAGACAACCTGGGTAATCTAATAAAAAGTTTTCCAGTACATTCAGAGTAACAATGTCTAAATCATTTGTAGGTTCATCCAGTATTAAGAAATTAGGATTTTGGATTAAAACAGTACATAAATATAGGCGTTTTAGTTCTCCACCACTTAATTTTTCAACATAATCGTGTTGTTTTTTTCGATCAAATAAAAAACGTTCGAGTAAACCTCCTGCTGAAATAGTTCTACCTTTTGTTAACGGAATGTATTCTCCATATTCTTTTATGATATCTATAACTTTTTGTTCCGGTTTTGGGTTGATACCTGCTTGGGTATAATAACCTACTTTAATAGTTTCTCCTATAACTACTTTGCCGTTATCAGGCTGTATGGTTTGAGTTAAAATATTCAAGAAAGTAGATTTCCCTGTGCCATTTTTTCCAATAATACCAATGCGTTCGCCTTTGTTGAAAGTATAATCAAATCCGTTTAAAATAACACGATCGTTAAATTTTTTAAAAACCTTGTGAAGCTCGATAATTTTGCTTCCCATCCGTTCCATATTGATTTCTAACTCGACCACATTTTCCTTACGACGACTCATGGCTTTTTCTTTTATTACATAAAAGTCGTCTTGACGTGATTTTGATTTGGTCGTTCGTGCTTTGGGTTGGCGGCGCATCCATTCTAATTCTTTTACGAAAAGATTTTTTGCTTTGTCAACACTTGCGCTTTCAGAAGCAATTCGCTCTTCTTTCTTTTGTAAGTAATATGAATAATTGCCTTTGTATTGATAAATTTTGCCGTTTTCTAATTCAATAATCTCATTACATACACGCTCTAAGAAAAAACGGTCGTGTGTAACCATGAATAAAGTAATATTTTCTTTGGCAAAATAATTTTCTAGCCATTCAATCATCTCCAAGTCTAAGTGATTGGTAGGCTCATCTAAGATTAATAAATCAGGTTTGTTAATCAAAATGATGGCTAGAGCCAAACGCTTTTTCTGTCCCCCAGATAAATTTTTTACCTTTAGTTTTAAATCTTCTAATTTTAATCGGAAAAGAATTTGTTTGTATTGGGTTTCAAAATCCCAAGCATTATGACGATCCATATTGTCAAATGCTTTCTGATAAGCTTCTTCGTCTTCTGGGTTTTGTAATGCTTTTTCGTATTGTTCAATGACTTTTAGGATTTCGTTATCGCTGGCAAAAATACTTTCCTCAATAGTTAATTCGCTTTGCAAATTAGGCTCTTGTGATAAGAACGCCATTCGGATTTCTTTTCGCATTATAATTTGACCACTATCTGGGGTGTCTTCTCCTGTTATAATGCGGAGTATAGAGGTTTTTCCTGCTCCATTTTTAGCTACAAAAGCAATTTTTTGGTCTTTATTAATCCCAAATGACAAACCTTCAAACAAAACACGTTCGCCGTAAGATTTTGATATATTTTCGACTGAAAGGTAATTCACAACTTTTTTTTGCAAAAGTAATGTTAAATAAAATAGTGTAAAAAAGAATCGGATAAAATTTGTATATTAGCGTATTATATTTTTTGTGAACAACTTTTATAAAAGTTGTTCACAAAAAACTAAGAACAAGAAAGAATACAAGGAGCATTATTTACTCAATGACCTCTATAGTCTAGATTCTGCAAGTCTGTAATTATATAAGGAATGATGTGTAGAAGACGTTTGATAAGCTTTGAATTCGATAAGGATTAAAAGTCAAAACGGCGTCTTAAAAAATAATATCATTTTAATAAAAATTTAAAAAATCAAATTTTAAAATCTAAATAATAGCAAGTATGAAAAAAATAATTCTAAGTGCAGTGTTGATATCCGTTTTTGTTAGTTGTAAAAAAGAATCGGAATCAAAAGGACAAGAAAATGCAGTTACTCAAGAAAAAATAGATCAGTACAATAACGATGAAATAGAAATGATGGAAAACACAGATACTGTAAGTTATGTGAGTGCTGATGGAAAAAGAAACCTAAAAGTTGTTTTTGTTTCAGAAAGTAAAGACGGAAAAAATTTCGTAGATATTCAGTTAAAAGAAGGAGATGCGTATGAACGATTAGGGGAAATACAAGAAGAAAAAGGAAATCCAGCTTATTCAAATGGCAAAAATATTTCTTGGATAACAAAAGAAACGGGAGGTAAAGGAACTTTAACGGAAAATGATAAAAAGACCGAATTTGTAATAAACTAAAAAAGCCGATTTAATCGGCTTTTTTAATATGATATAAAATTGCATATTTGCATTATGCAACTCTCCGTAATCATCTTAAATTATAACGTTTGTTATTTTTTAGAACAATGTCTTTTAAGTGTACAAAAAGCACTCGAAGGCATTGATGGGGAAATTATTGTAGTCGATAATTTTTCGAAAGACAATAGTTGTACAATGATGAAACAACGTTTCCCCAAGGTTAAACTTATAGAAAACAAGAAGAATTTAGGTTTCCCAAAAGGAAATAATATAGGCGTAGCAGAAGCTATTGGGGAATACATTTGTATACTAAATCCAGATACCGTTGTTGCGGAAGATACTTTTAAGAAAATTTTTGATAAAGTTGTTCAAGCTTCTTCTTTAGGAATTGAGAAGCTTGGAATCATAGGCTGTAAGCTAATAGACGGGACAGGGAATTTTTTACCAGAATGTAAAAGAGGATTGCCTACTCCTTGGGTTGCTTGCACTAAAATTTTAGGATTATATAAGATATTTCCAAATATAAAATGGTTTAATCAATACTATGCACAGCATTTGAATGAAAATCAATCAGGAGAAGTAGATGTGTTAGTTGGTGCCTTTATGATCATCAAACGAGATGTATATCTAAAAGTGGGTGGTTTTGACGAAGGGTGTTTTATGTATTCAGATGATATAGATTTGAGTTATCTAATACAAAAAGAAGGTTTTCAAAATTATTATTATCACGAAACAACAGTTATACATTACAAAGGAGAAAGTACTTTGAGAGATGAAAAGTATATCAAACATTTTAGCGATGCCATGCAGTTTTTCTATAATAAACATTTTGGGAGAGCTTTTTTGTTTAAAATTTTAATGAAAGGAGGAACGATTGCATTTGCATTATTTAAAAGTAAGCAACAAAAACAAATTTCTTCCATTATAGACGAATATATTTTATATACTCGAAGTAAAGAATTATATAAAAATTTTTCTAATACTTTTGAAAAAAAATGTACTCAGCAGAATGATATTAACGAAAATCCGTTATTTTCGCGTAGCTATCTAACTAAAAACAGAGTAGAAATTGTTTTAGATAATAATAGTTTTTCTTTTAAAGAAATCATTACATTTTTAGAAAAAAATAAGAATAGTGGTTTTAGTTTTAAGATTCTTCCAATGAATTCGGATTTTATACTAGGAAGTAACAGTAGTTATGATAAAGGAGAAGTCCTTTTATTGAAGTGAAAATTGTATTTAATGAAATTATTAATCAAAATAATTGTTAATTTTGCAATCTAGATAAGAAAACACAACTTTAGTTTAAAAATATGGCAAGGTTTGAATTAAAACTACCCAAAATGGGTGAAAGTGTTGCTGAGGCAACGGTAACCAACTGGTTAAAAAATGTGGGTGACCGCATTGAAATGGATGAGGCAGTGCTAGAAATTGCTACCGATAAAGTAGATAGTGAAGTGCCTAGTGAAGTAGCAGGAACATTAGTTGAAATTTTATTTCACAAGGACGATGTGGTTCAGGTAGGTCAAACCATTGCTATTATAGAAACAGAAGGAGGGGCAGTTATAGAATCAACTCCAAAAGTAGAATCAACTCATGTTGCAGAGGTTGTAAAAACCGTTGAGGTTGCTAAAGAAATAGTGGCTTCAGTAGATTTTTCTACTTCAGAAAAATTCTTTTCTCCATTAGTAAAAAACATAGCTAAAGAAGAAGGAATTTCATTAGTAGAACTAGAGTCTATACAAGGTACAGGCAAAGACGGAAGAGTTAATAAAGAAGATATTTTAAATTATATTAAAAATAGAGGAATACAGTCAGTAGAGACTCCTATTGCTCAAACAATAAAAACTACGCCAGTTGTTACAACATCAGTTCCTGTTTCGGTAAATGGAGAAGATGAGATTGTAGAAATGGATAGAATGCGTAAACTGATTTCTAAGTATATGGTGGAATCAGTGCAAACTTCTGCTCACGTACAATCATTTATAGAAGTAGACGTAACAAACATAGTAAAATGGAGAGATAAAGTTAAAAATACTTTTGAAAAGCGAGAAGGGGAAAAATTAACTTTTACGCCAATATTTATGGAGGCTGTTGCTAAAGCATTACGAGATTTCCCTGGAATGAATATTTCAGTAGATGGTGATTGTATTATTAAAAAGAAAAATATTAACTTAGGTATGGCTGCTGCATTGCCTAATGGAAATCTAATCGTACCAGTAATTAAAAATGCCGATCAGCTAAATCTAGTGGGAATGGCTAAAGCTGTTAATGATTTAGGGAACCGAGCAAAAGCAGGTAAGTTAAAACCAGATGATACGCAAGGAGGAACTTATACAGTTACTAATGTAGGGTCTTTTGGATCGGTATTTGGAACCCCTATTATTAATCAACCACAAGTAGGTATTTTAGCTCTAGGAGCTATTCGTAAAGTACCTGCGGTTATTGAAACACCAGAAGGAGATTTTATTGGTATTAGACAAAAAATGTTCCTTTCGCATTCCTACGACCATAGAGTGGTAGATGGAGCTCTAGGAGGGACCTTTGTAAAACGAGTGGCTGATATTCTAGAAGCTTGGGATATTAATAGAGAAATATAACTTGTCTACATAAAAAAACAAAAAATCCAAATAAGAAGACTTATTTGGATTTTTTGTTTTTTAGATTTATATCTTTGCGGTATTAACCGAACAATAAATTAATGGAGTTAAAATTAAATCGTCCGATTTGTTTTTTTGACTTAGAAACTACAGGGACAGATATTTCAAAAGATCGAATTGTTGAAATTTCAATAATAAAAGTTTTTCCAAATGGAAACAAAGAAAGTAAAACATGGTTGGTAAATCCTACCATTCCTATTCCTTTACAAGCAGCTGCTATTCACGGAATTTCAGATGCAAAAGTAGCCAATGAACCCACTTTTGCAGAGTTAGCTAATCAAGTGCACAATATGATTAAAGATTCTGATTTAGCGGGATTTAATTCCGATCGTTTTGATATTCCCCTATTGGCAGAAGAATTATTACGTGCAGGGGTTGATTTTGATATGAAAAATAGAGTTTCTGTAGACGTGCAGACTATCTTTCATAAAAAAGAAGAGCGTACATTAAGTGCAGCTTATAGGTTTTACTGCAACCAAACACTGAATAATGCCCACAGTGCAGAAGCAGATACAAACGCAACGTATGAGATTTTAAAAGCACAATTAGATCGTTATCCCGATTTGGAAAATGATATGAAAGTCTTATCAGAGTATACAACTCGTAAAAAATCCGTTGATTTTGCTGGATTTATAGCTTTAGATGATAAAGGGCAAGAAATTTTTGCTTTTGGTAAACATAAAGGAGCTCTAGTAGAGGAGGTCTTTGATAAAGAGCCAGGGTATTTTGGATGGATTCAAAATGCGGATTTTCCTTTGTATACTAAAAAAGTATTAACAGGTATTAAATTAAGAAAACTAAACACAAAACAGTAGATCGCGATTAATGAACAGTTTTTTTGATTTACTAATTCTTAATTACTTAAAAAATGAAAATAATCTGTATAGGTCGTAATTATACTGACCATATCACTGAGCTAAACAATGAACGACCAGCTGAACCAGTAATTTTTATGAAGCCGGATACAGCTATTTTGCCTAAACAATTTCCTTTTGTTTTGCCAGAATTCAGTAATGATGTACATCATGAAGTAGAAGTTTTGATAAAAATTAATAAAGTAGGGAAGTATATTGATCCTAAGTTTGCTCATAAATATTATGATGAAATAGGTTTAGGAATTGATTTTACAGCTCGTGATTTGCAAACAAAATTAAAAGAAAAAGGTTTACCGTGGGAAACTGCAAAGGCATTTGACGGTTCAGCGGTAATAGGTGACTTTTTATCGAAAAAAGATTTCAGTTCGTTAGAAAATCTTAAATTTGAATTAAGAAATAACTCTCAAGTTGTTCAAAAAGGAAATACCAATCAAATGTTGTGGAGAATAGATGAAATAATAGCTTACGTTTCGCAATATTTTACCCTAAAAACAGGAGATGTTATTTTTACAGGAACTCCAGCAGGAGTAGCAAAAGTGAATCCAAATGATATTTTGGAAGGATATTTGGAAGATAAACAACTATTTAAGATTCAAGTTAAATAATGGCGATTCATTACAATTTAGCAAAAGTATATGCAATATCAGATGATGATGATGATTTTGTACGTCAAATAATTACTCTTTTTGTAGAGGAGGTTCCAAGTGATATTAAGCAAATCAAAGAGGGGATTGAAGATAAAGACTATGTTAAAACGTATGGCTTTGCTCATAAAACAAAACCTACTTTAGATTTGTTAGGTATGGATGCCGCTAAAGAAGAAATTCTTTTGGTAGAACAATGGACGCGTGATCAAGGCAAAAAAAAAGAAATTAAAGAAGTGTATAAAAGTTTAAAAAATAGAATAAATGCAGCTTTAGAAGAAGTAAAAAAAGATTTTAACCTGTAAGAAAAAATTACCCTATTAGAAATAAAGGATTAGAAGGTGTTTTGGCAATGTCAGAATCTTTTAATCCTTTCTTTTTATAATAAATTTGTAAAAAAAAATAAAAATGAGAGCGGCTATTGTAACTATAGGAGATGAAATATTAATTGGGCAAATAACAGATACAAATTCTGTTTATATAGCAAAATCTTTAGATAAGATAGGAATTCAAACGATTGAAATACTTTCTATATCAGATGATAAAGAGCATATTTTAAAAACACTTTCTTATTTGCAAAATCAAGTAGAGATAGTTGTTATAACAGGAGGTTTGGGGCCCACTAAAGACGATATTACCAAAAAAACCTTATGCGAGTATCTAGACGATATTTTAGTTTATGATCAGGAAGTTTTAGAACATGTGACCCAATTAATAGAGGCTTATTTTAAAAGACCTATAACTCAATTAAATAAAGATCAAGCATTGGTGCCATCTAAAAGTAAGGTTCTGTTTAATCAACTAGGAACGGCACCAGGAATGTGGATGGAAAAAGAGAAAACGGTCTTTATTTCCTTACCGGGAGTGCCTTATGAAATGAAACACGTGATAGATCATGAAGTAGTGCCTCGTTTGGTAAAAAAGTTTGATCGCCCTTATATCCATCATCAAACGTTAATGACCTATGGGGTAGGCGAAAGTTTGTTGGCTGAACGAATTGAAGAATGGGAAAACGGATTGCCTGATTTTATTAAATTAGCCTATTTGCCTAGTTCTTTTCAGGTAAGACTCAGATTGACAGCTAGGGGGACTGATGAGCAATTTTTGAAAGAAAGAGTGGCTTTGGAAATAGAAAAAGTAAAACCACTCATAAAAGATTGTTTGATAGGGCTAAATGAAGGTGAGACGATTGAAGTTATGCTGGGGGAATTGTTGACTCAAAAGAAGATGACTCTTTCGGTTGCAGAAAGTTGTACAGGAGGAAAGATGGCTTCTTTATTGACAGCCATACCAGGAGCTTCAGTTTATTTTAAAGGAGGAGTTGTAAGCTACGCCACAGAGGTTAAAGAAACTTTGTTAAAGGTAGATAAAAGGATTATTGATGAATGCTCCGTTGTAAGTAAACAAGTGGCAGAAATGATGGCTAAGAATGTACGAGAATTATTGAAAACAGATTTTGCTATCGCTACAACAGGAAATGCAGGACCTTCCAAAGGAGAGTCTGATGCAGAGGTGGGAACTGTGTACGTGGCAATAGCAACGCCTAAAAAGGTTATAGTAGAGAAATTTGAGTTAGGACAGCCAAGAGAAAAAGTAATAGAAAGGGCTGTAAATAAGGGATTTGAAATATTGTATAAAGAAATTTTAAAAAATTACTAAATATAGTTTGTGTAATCGTTTTATTTTTTGTTACTTTGCACCCTGATTTTGAATAACGATAAAACATAAGTATAATGTCAAGAGTTTGTGACCTTACAGGAAAAAGAGCGATGGTAGGAAACAACGTTTCTCACGCTATGAACAAGACAAAGAGAAAATTCTCTGTAAACTTGATTAAAAAACGTTTTTACCTTCCTGAAGAAGATAGATGGATTACTTTAAGAGTAGCTGCTTCTACAATTAAAACGATTAATAAAAACGGAATTTCAGCTGTGCTAAAGCAAGCCCAAGCTAATGGATTAATCAAATAATCTATTCCTAAATTAAATATATTTTAAGATGGCAAAGAAAGGTAATAGAATTCAGGTAATTTTAGAATGTACTGAGCATAAGACTTCTGGTGTACCAGGAACTTCTCGTTACATCACTACTAAGAATAAAAAGAACACTCCAGATAGATTAGAAATTAAAAAATTCAATCCTATCTTGAAAAGAGTGACTGTTCATAAAGAGATTAAATAATTTAGAGATTTTTATACGTAAAAATTTCAATTAAAAAATGTAAGTCATGGCAAAGAAAACCGTTGCAACCCTACAGACAGCATCTAAGAGATTATCAAAAGCTATTAAAATGGTGAAATCTCCTAAAACTGGTGCTTATACTTTTGTTGAGGCTATCATGTCTCCTGAAGAAGTTGATGAATTTCTTAAAAAGAAATAATTTTATCTATTCAATATAACAAAGCTGCTTCTTTCTTGAAGTGGCTTTTTTGTTTTATATTTGCTAAAAAATAGTGTAAAATACTTTCTTATAGGGTGTATTTTTGATTTGTTCAATTGGTAGATCATTGTTGTAAATCGTAAATCATATATAGTAAATGAATTTCTTTAAAAAAATTTTTTCTTCAGAAAAAAAAGAAACACTTGATAAAGGGTTAGAAAGATCAA
Source organism: Flavobacterium columnare (assembly GCF_014844295.1). Lineage (NCBI taxonomy): Bacteria > Pseudomonadati > Bacteroidota > Flavobacteriia > Flavobacteriales > Flavobacteriaceae > Flavobacterium > Flavobacterium columnare. The sequence goes on along the minus strand of NZ_CP054494.1, from coordinate 234,993 downwards.
GTACTTCTTTCTTATCTAAATTAACTAAAGCAGTTGCTGGTAAGTCAAAAGTAGACGATGATGTATTAGATAATTTAGAAGAAGTATTAGTTACTTCTGATGTTGGAGTTAATACAACCTTGAAAATTATCGAACGTATTGAATCACGTGTAGCACGTGATAAATATTTAGGAACTGATGAACTTAATAAAATATTAAGAGAAGAGATAGCCTCTCTGTTATCAGAAACTAATTCAGGTGAAGACACGGATTTTGTGATTCCTGCTAATAAAAAACCGTATGTAATTATGGTGGTAGGAGTAAATGGAGTGGGAAAAACGACAACCATAGGTAAATTGGCCAATCAATTTAAAAATGCAGGTTATAAAGTAGTATTAGGTGCCGCAGATACATTTCGTGCCGCAGCAATTGATCAATTGCAAATTTGGGCGGATAGAGTAGGAGTTCCTATTGTAAAACAACAAATGGGGAGTGATCCAGCATCGGTAGCATTCGATACTTTACAAAGTGCCGTTGCACAAGATGCAGATGTGGTTATTATTGATACGGCTGGACGTTTACATAACAAAGTAGGTTTGATGAATGAGCTTTCAAAAGTAAAACGCGTAATGCAAAAAGTAGTACAAGACGCACCTCATGATGTTTTATTAGTATTAGATGGATCTACTGGACAAAATGCGTTTGAACAAGCTAAAGAATTTACTGCAGCAACAGAGGTAAGCTGTTTAGCTGTTACAAAATTAGATGGAACAGCTAAAGGAGGAGTCGTAATTGGAATTTCTGATCAATTTCAAATTCCAGTTAAATATATTGGGGTAGGGGAAGGTATTAATGATCTTCAAGTGTTTAATAAATATGAGTTTGTAGACTCTTTCTTTAAATAATATGCAAAATTTTAAAGCCTTTCATTTTTTCCTTTTTGGAACATCCGCTCTTTTAGTGGCTCAGTATACTAAAAATATAAAAATTTCCTTATTATTTTATACAATAGCTTTAATATTATACATTTCGGCCTTAGTAAAATTTTATAAAGAAAAAAAGTAATAAAAAAAAGCTGAATATCAAATTCAGCTTTTTTTATGGAAAAGCTTCAATGTAAGTACTCTTCTTTTTCTTATGAAAGATAAATTAACTAGCTAAATCATTTATATTTATAGATGTATTGAAAACTGTAATTTAGGTTACTTTTATTACGTTTTAAAATGATTATTTTTGGTGTTTAAAAATTAATATTATGTCAGATACAATAGAAAGAGTAAAATGTTTAATTATAGGTTCTGGTCCTGCGGGGTATACTGCTGCTATTTACGCTGCTAGGGCTAATATGAGCCCTGTTTTATATCAAGGAACTCAGCCAGGAGGGCAGTTAACAACAACGAATGAAGTAGAAAACTTCCCTGGTTATCCAGAAGGGGTTACAGGGCCAGAGATGATGGTACAATTAGAAACGCAAGCTAAGCGTTTTGGAACTGATATACGTAATGGTTGGGTTACTAAAGTAGATTTTTCTGCTGATTTGCATAAAGTATGGATTCATGATGGAAAAGAGCTTTTGTGTGATACGGTTATTATTTCAACAGGAGCATCTGCTAAATATTTAGGATTACCTTCTGAACAACATTATTTAAATATGGGTGGAGGTGTTTCGGCTTGTGCCGTTTGTGATGGATTCTTTTACCGCAATCAAGAAGTAGTTATTGTAGGGGCTGGAGATAGTGCCTGTGAAGAAGCCCATTATTTATCTAAAATGTGTAAAAAAGTAACCATGCTTGTTCGTAGTGAGCAGTTTAGAGCATCAAAAATTATGGAAGAACGTGTGCGTAAAACAGAAAATATTCAAATTTTAATGCACACAGAAACAGAAGAAGTTCTAGGAGATGGACAAGTGGTAACAGCTGTAAAAGCAAAAAATAAATCAACAGGGGAAATTACGGAAATCCCTGCTACTGGCTTCTTTGTGGCAATAGGGCATAAACCTAATACGGATATATTTAAAGATTATATTACTTTAGATGAAACAGGTTATATATTAAATATTCCTGGAACTTCTAAAACGAATGTAGCGGGTGTTTTTGTGGCAGGTGATGCCGCAGATCATGTATATCGTCAAGCTATAACAGCAGCGGGTACAGGTTGTATGGCGGCTCTTGATGCAGAAAGATATCTGGCTGCAAAAGAATATTAAAGAGTATTCAGTATTATGTAGTTAAAAATACAATTTTTTTTAGAATAGAAAACCCCGAAATTAAGAAAAACTTAAAAACGGGGTTTTAAAAAGAATTTATTTACTAATGTATGGATCAATTATATTGCTTATTTCTTCTGGAGAAGATTCTGGTTTTAATTCAAATAATTTTGTAAATAAAGGTTGTTTTTCTTTTTTAAGTATCAAGTCTTTGTTTTGATTGAAAACAGTAGACCATTTATCTCTAACATTTTTCCAAATGATACGGTTCTTTTTCCAATAATTTTGAGCTAAAGTACATTTTGAATCATCTATTTTTTTGTATACATCATAACCTTTTTCCTCAGCTAATACAACTTCTTCATTTTCGCGTATTATTTTTTTATTATCTTGATTATGAATCCATCCAAAATCTTTTATTTCATGGATGTTATTTCTTTTTAAAACATTGTAATCATTTCTTATAGTGTGTTCCCTACGAGGTAAAGGTGCATCTGTTGTGTTCTCCCAAAAATGTCTTCCATCAACGTGTATCCAAGATGCTGTTCCTTCGTAACGAGGACTATCATCAACTTGATATACTTTTTGAGTCCATTGGCCTGCTACTTGTTTTTTATTCAATTTGTTGTACTTCCAAGTTTGATCTTTATCAAATAGATATAAATCAGTATTTTCATATAGCCAATCTTGTCTCCAATGTTTTACTATTGATTCTTCTGTTGTTCCGGTAATAAGTAAGTGTTGTAAGGAAATTTTGTTTGATTCATCTTCAATGAGTTCTATCCATTCTATAGCTTTTTCATGTTTTGAAGGAGAAGGTTTATAGTCATTATTTTTTGAGTAGTTAAATGTTTCGGCAAAATTAAACTCAACTTCATAGCATCCGCACATAGATTTGATCGCTTTTCTATCTTCTTCTTTTTTGTTTTGTCCATAATTTGTTGAAAATAGACTTATTAAAATAAGTGTTAAAGTTGTTTTTTTCATGTAAAGAGTATTTTAAAAAATTTGTACAAATATATTAAATTTATTTAGAATAAATAAAAATAATAGTATATTTGCACTCAAATAAGAATACATTTACTATCATGTATAAAATAATAATGCTTGTCCCTTTTGTTTTTAGTAATATCGTAATGGGGCAAATTGATTCTAGGGATTCATTGCGAGTAAAAAAAATAGATGAAGTAGTAATTACAGGACAATTTACTCCTCAATCATTAAAAAAATCTGTTTTTAATGTAAGAGTTATTACTTCTAAGGATATACAAAATTTATCAGCAAATAATTTTACAGATGTATTAAATCAGTATTTAAACATTTCATTACAGCCCAGCGGTTCAAGTGGTCGTTCTACTGTTTCTTTATTTGGATTAGATGGACAGTATTTTAAAATATTAGTAGATAATGTACCGCTAATTAACGAAAACGGTTTAGGGAATAATATAGATCTTTCTCAAATTAATTTAAATGATATAGAACGAATTGAAATTGTAGAGGGATCTATGGGTGTTACGCATGGGGCTAATACTGTTACGGGAGTTTTAAATATTATTACAAAAAAGAAGCTTTCAGGGAAATTTGCTTTACGTATGGGGACTCAGGAAGAAACCATAGGGAAGGAGTTTCAATTTTTTGATAAAGGAAGGCATATACAAAATTTAAAATTATCCTATAATTATAAAGGGACATGGTATTTTGATTTAGGAATTAATAGAAATGATTTCAAAGGGTTTTATGATACGAAGCAAGGTAAGTTTTATAGCGAAAATGATGGAACTAGAGGACTAAGATGGTTGCCTAAAGAACAATTAAATGGAACGACAACGGTTGTTTACCATACCAATAATTTTGATTTGAATTACAAATTAGAAATGTTTAATGAATTGGTTCGATTTTATAACAGTACAGTTCAATCAGGATATAATGATGATTTCGGGTATTATCGTTACGCTAATGATAAACGATATTTTGTAAATAGAATTTTTCATAATTTAAATCTTTCGGGACGTTTTTTTTCAAAAATTAATTATACGGGATCATTTTCTTATCAAAAACAGGAACGAAAATTAGAGAATTTTAAATTTAATTTATACGATAAAAATGAACTAAATAATGATCTTTTTAAGGATCAGTCTATGGAGGTTTATTATAGTACAGGTTCTTTGAGTAATTTTTTTAATACTGATAAAGCAGATCTATTATTAGGATACGAAATAGTTTCTAATAAAGGATTTTCTTTGATCCAGAAGGAGAATAATGTTTTGGAGCCTATTGAAAAAAGAATTAATAATTATGATTTTTATGTTTCTAGCGAATTGTCAATTACAGATAAATTTTCTCTTAAACCAGGTTTACGTTTTTCAATTCAATCTTTATTTCAAGATCAATATGCTTCCTCATTAGCTTTGCGTCATTTGTTTAACAAAGGAGTAGAGATGCGATTATCTTATGGGACTTCTTATAGAACCCCAAATTTCACTGAACTTTATTCTAAACAAATTTTTGATGGACATTTTTTTTCAGGTAATGAAAAATTGATTCCAGAAACAAGTACTTCCTATGAAGCTAGTCTAAAACGAGTACAAGAGTTTAAAAAAAATACCATTTTCTCTAATCAGCTGTCTACTAGTTTTATTGATTTAAAGGATAAAATAGATATGGTTTTGTCCCGATTTAATCCAGATACAGGTAATCCAGAATATCAATATATTAATATTAGTAAATATAGTATACTTAATATAGCCGCTCTAACCCAGCTGAAAAACCAAAAAGTATCAGCTAGTTTTGGAGCCTCTTTAGTAGGGATTTCTCAAAAAATAGATAACCAAGTTTTTTCTTCCAATAAAGACTATTTGTATTCTTTTAATTGCAATGCAAGCCTATCTTATTCTTTTTCAAAACCAGAATTAAATGTGTCTCTTTATTATAAATATAACGGAAGGGTTCAGCAACTAATAGAAGGAGCAACTAAATATGAAGTTTCCACAGTAGATTCTTCTAATTGGCTAGACTTTACTTTGCAAAAAAAGATTTTTAAAGGCAAAGTAGAAACCAGTATGGGAGCTAGAAATATATTGAATATAACCAACATAAATCAGTCAGGAATGGAACAATCCAGAGGGCATGCAAGAAACTCTCAGTTGATGTTAGCCTATGGACGTTCCTTTTTTGTGAAAATAGTATACAATTTAAAATTTTAGATAAAAAAGACCAGGTAATTATTGCCAAATATTTAGTAAGATAAAGTAAAATAAGCAATAGCAATGAATAATAAACAATAATCTATATGAAAAAAGGACTATTACTACTGTATTTAACCACATTTTTAATCTCTTGTTCAAAAGAAACTGTAGATGAAAAACCAAAGACCGTAATCTCTAAAGAAGAAATTTTAAAACCAGAGATAGGAGGTCCTAATCAGCCTAATCAGGTTTTTTTAGATTTAAGTAAAGGAACATCTAAAGTTGTAAATAGAGCAACGTGGGATTTGGGGTTTTATTCAGGAGATGGGTTTAGAGTGGTTTTGAATAGTTCTGTATTTATGGCTGTTAAAAAAACAGATCAAACAGATATAACTTTAGTTCAAAACTCGGATAAAAATGTAGTGTCTTTAGGAGGATTTAATTTAGCTAAAAATGGATACTGTGATGATGCTACAGGTATTTTGAATGGTTCAGGAGAAGGAAAAGGAACTGCAATAGCAGAAATTTCTGCGGTTGATAACGAAAATAAAGTATACCTGCTCAATCTAGGCTTTGAAGTTTCTACAAATACACCCGCATTAGGTTCAGTCAGTACGGAAGGAAAAGCAAGAGGCTGGAAAAAAATTAGAATATTAAGAGCTAATAATGGAGGATATAAAATTCAATACGCGGATTTGTTGGATAAAAATTTTAAAGAAAAAATAATAGATAAGGATAGGTCATACAACTTTACTTTTTTCAGCCTATTTAAAGAAGAGGTTGTGGTTGTAGAACCTAAAAAGGAATCATGGGACTTATGTTTTACCACTTTTACCAATTATATTTTATCGGGAGATGATGTTGTGACTTATGGGTTTGCAGATTTTGTTATTTCTAATATGAAAGGAGGAACACAGGTATATGAAGTAAATACATCGGAATATACTTATGAAAAATTTAAAAAAGAAAATATAGTACAATCTAATCTGATCCCTTCTAAAACGGATCAGAGGATAATAGGTTCTAATTGGAGAGTAGGAGGGTCTCAGTTTGGAGGATTACCAAGTATTAAAACAGACCGTTTTTATGTTTTAAAAGATATTGAATCTAATTATTATAAAATAAAATTTCTTACAATGACTAATGATAATGGAGAAAGAGGGAATACCAAAATTCAATATACTTTATTATAAATTAAAATTTATTTGAAAAGGCTATTTCAAAGAATAAAAAAGGAGTTTTTTTATTAGTTAAGATTACTATCTGATTTTAATCTGTCACGATAGAAGTTACAAACTAAATATTGATTTTGAACTTAGAGATAGTCTTCTTCCCTAGATTAAATAAAACACAACTAGAAAATAATTTAAAAACTATATATATGAAAGCAATAAAACTATTTTTATTGATGATTTTCAATTGGTCTGTTTACTCCCAAATAGCTTATAAACCAATTGTTGAAAAAATTAATTTGGGAGAGAACGGAGAAAACAAAGCTTATTATAAGCTAAATTCAGGAGTCATAAAAAACACTAAGAACGAGATTAATTGGCATCTGGCTTTTCAAATAGATAATGATCGAGGTTTTGGAATTAGAGCTAATACGAGTAGTGCAATATGTACCGTTTATAAAACAGATAAAACAGAATTAAGTCAAGTAACGAAAGATAATTATAATTCTTTAGCAAGAGATAGTGATAATGAGTTGTATAATAGTACAGTAGATTGGAATATAGGAGCCTTAAATAATGATCACTGGGATGATCAATCCAATCCTCACAAATATTATATTGGTTGGGGAGCTTATGATATAAAAACGCATAAGGTTAACGGAAATCGTGTTTTTATTATACGACATTCTATTTTTAGAAATGGAACTTGGCAAGGGGATTATTATAAATTAAAAATTAATTCTCGTTTTAGGAATTACGTCTTCAGTTATTCAAAATTTAATGGAAGTGACTGGGGACCGGAAAAAACACAAGTAATAAACGATTTAGATTATAGATACTCTGGAAATAAATTTGTGTATTATAATTTAGATACTCATTCCGTTGTGGATGAAGAACCTCAATCATGGGATTTGCTATTTACTACTTATGATCAAAATTTAAATAAGGCTGAAATTAATCCTAGCGATAATATGTATACCGTAACAGGTTGTTTGCATAAGTATGGTCTTGTTGTAGCAGAAGTTTTAGAAGAAGATCAAGTTATTAATTCTAATTTCGAAAATTTAACGTATAAAGAAGATATGAATGTTATTGGGTATGATTGGAAGGAATTTAATTTTCAATTTTATAATCCAGGATATACAATGTCTAAAAAGAAATTTTATGTAAAAACGTTAGAAGGAGATTATTATAGAGTTTTTTTGAAATACAAAGTTGTTAATAGATATGAACGAGAAATGGAAATTTATAAACAAAAATTAGAAAAACAGGTATTATCTACTCAAGAATTTAGAAACGATTCTTTTAATATATATCCTACCGTTTTGACAAGTTCAAAAGTGACTATAGAAACATCAGAACCGAGAGTATTTAAAGAAATTGAAATGTTAAATTCTACAGGTCAAATGGTTTATCATAAAAATATTAATTCAACGGTTAATCAATTAGAAATAGATTTACCAGAAAATATAAATAAAGGTATTTATATAGTAAAAATAAACACAGATAACAAAGTTTTTACAACAAGACTTGTTAAGTAATCTTAGAATTAGTTTGAAAACCTTTTGGAATGGTTTATGGTGGTATTTCAGAATATTTATACAATTATAACAATACTTTATTATTCTAAGAGGAGGCTCTTTTTAGAGAATTCTAATATATAAAAAAGAACTCTGGTGTTTAAATACTTTGGTTATAACAAAGAGAGAGGCTGTCCAAAAAGGACAGTCTCTTTGTTATTATTATTGTAAGAGTGTCTGTTTGAAAGAATCAATTCTAAAGGGGAAAACGACATAATTCTGACCATGGAACGTCTCCTGAGAGTGAAGGTACAACCAACTGCTGAGTTTGTTACCTTTAAGAACACTCAATAATTATTTCGTTTTTTTCATTAAGATCGCTTCGTCTGCAAATTTAATGATTTCAATTTTAGGTTCTCCATAAATGGCTAATTTACTTTTTCCTGATGCAGATATAGATAATTTACCATTTGTAGATACATCACAATCAGTATACCCCTCAACGGTTAATGCAGTACTTTTTGAAGTTAAATTTTTCCCTTCATATTTAGTATTATTGTCTAATCGTAGTTTTAGCTCATTTGTATCACCTTCTATAGTGGCTGAGGATTTTTGATACATATCTATTTTTAAAGAATTAGCATTTATCAAAGCTTTTAAATCAGCATTTTTGCTCATTTCTACAATTGCGTTGGTTCCTTTATAATTTAACTCTATTTTAGATTTGTCATTGCTAATTAAGGTGAAATTAGGAATTGTGGCATTTATAGATGCTTTTGAATAGTCTAACACTTTAACAGTAAGTTTTTTTACATTTAAATCATTAAAAGCGTTAAGTTTTGCATGGTGTTTTACATTGATTAATTTCAGACTATCTGTATAAAAAACGCGAACATCAATTTTTTTGTAAGTAGCTATTTCTTTATTGGTATTCAAACGGAGTGTTTTTCCGTAAATTTTACGATCTATAGCATCGTGTAGGTTATCGTCAGCCTCAATTTCAATAGCATTTTTTTCTGCTTTTATTAAGTATACTTCTAAATTATCCTCTATTTCGATTTCTTCAAATGCTTCGGTTTCGTATTTTTCAGTTTTCACCATTTTGGTTCCCTTAATTCTTTCTTTGTTTTGAGAGAAAGCAAGAGTGGTCATAAGGCTAATAAATAATAAGCTAATTTTCTTCATTTTTGTAGAATTTGGTAAAATACAAATATAAAAAAAAATCATTCTGATCTAAGGAATGATTTTTAAGGTTAATTCTTCTGTTTATTGGCTTTTTAAAAAGTACAGAAGAGATATTAAGTTATTGTTTTTCAATTGTTCCTTCAGAGGAATCCTTTAAAATTTGTATTTTGGGAGATCCAGAATAATAAATACTACTACTACTAGAAGCGTCTGCATGTAATGAAATTAGAGGATGAATTCGTATTTCACTACTACTGGAGCTACTCGCAAGAATATCATTAGCAAGTAAATTACGAGCGTCTACAGTACTACTACTAGATGATTCGATAGTTAGTTTTATGGCTTTACCCGAAACAGTTATATCGCTACTGCTACTAGCATCTATTGTTATTTTTTCAGATTCTATTAAAGCCGTTAGATCAGCGCTACTATCTGTAATTAATTTAATATTATTGCTTTTTATAATGCCTTTTGTTTTTAATTCAGCAGAACTAGAAGCTTCTAATTCTTCAATAAAAGGAAGCGTTATATAAATTTTATTTGATTTGACATCAATGCAGTTACCGTTTTTAGAACTTATTTTTAACGTATTATCTTCTACTTCGGTTAGTATATCGTCATGTATGTTCTGATCCGCTTCTATCATTACTTTAAAGTTAGGACCTTGCGTTATTTCACATTCTAAACCTTCTGAAATACAGATTTTACTAAACTCGGTTATTTTTCTTTCTTTTGTTATAACCTTCCCATTCCCTTTTATAGGCTTTCCACTGATATTTAAGTTACAAGAACCAAAAAGGAAAGCAATTATCGTAGTAACTATTATTTTTGCTAAGTGAATCATGAGTTTTATCATCGTGTTGTTTGTTATTATAAAAATTATATTTCTAGAAATAAAGGCATTGTTTTTTTGATCATAATTTTTTATTGAATACCATTTTTTAACCGAGGCTAAATTCCTATAGCCTCGGTTTTTGATTTTATTCAGTTTTAATGATAATACCTTCTTTACTAAATTTTAATTCTTTTATATCTTTCGTGTTTTTAATAGTAGTATCTTTTTTTATTTGTAAACCATCTTCATTTAAAATGACAGTTGTATTGTCGTCATCTGATTCTTCGTCTTCATTCTCTAATAAAGTAGTTGGACAATTTTTACATTTTATTTTATTTTCCTCAACTTTATAGATATAATCGTTTGAAGACGTGTAAAAACCAAAGTAATCACTATTTGTTATGTCATAATGTTTTAACGAACGATCAGGTTTTATATACATTCCTTTTGGAACAAATAAGAAAATTCGAACTTGATGATCACGAAACTTATATTTTGGATCTATTAAGAAATAGTTGTCAAGACTTAAAGTATCTGGATTTGTATCGTCATTTCTGAATTTATAAGTTATTCTATCTGCATTTTTTCTAGCTTCAGATAAAGTTTTACCTTTGGCTGTATACTCAATTTGTATATAAGGTTTCGTTTCATCAGTAGGCATTAATTCTAATTCAACATTATTAGAGTAAATGTATTCATGACCCAAAGAATCCTGTACCAATTCAAAGTCTGTCCTATCATCTACATCTTTAGAAAAATAGTCATTGTTTTTAAATTTAAGAGTCAAAGTATCATTGGATCTAAAAGCTTTATTTAAATAACTTTTGTAAACAACTTTGTTTTCATAGGCCAATTCACTAGAAGTAATAATTCCTAAAGTAATTAAAGCTATAATAGAACTTAACCAAATGGCAGATAAAGTTAGTTTTGCTACGTTTCCAATTGAATTAATAGTAGGAACTAATATTTTTAACCCTAAGATTAATAAAAAGAAAAAAGGAATAGCAACAGCAAAAAAGGATATCAAACAAATGATCCATAATGATGTACCAGTATAATTAAATGATTCAAAATATTCAATCCAAGGGAGTTTCATAAAAGACGTAGAACCCAAAGTAAATACCCCAACTAACAAGCCAATTATAGTAATTCCTCCAGTAAATACCATTATTGCACCTATGAACTTAGCAAATATTTTCATGATGTTTACAATAATATCGCCTAAAGAACTTCCTACCTTTTGTGCTCCTGATCTTACGTTTTCGCCCATTTGAGTGTAGTCCGCACTTTTAAATTTATCAGAAACCGACTCAAATTCTTCTTTTACTTTTTTCTCAATATTTGAAATCGTAATAGGTTCACCTTTCATTTCTAACTTTTCAGAAGTAGTTATCGCTTCTGGTGTAACAAGCCACAAGATAATATACGCTAACAACCCTACACCAAAACCAGCAAAAACCAATAGAACTAACGCTATTCTAATCCATACAGGATCTAGCCCGAAATAATGCCCTAAACCCGAACAAACACCAGCAACGATTCCAGTTTCTTTATCTCTGTATAATTTTTTGGTTTTTCCTGTATAAGAATAATTAGAACTTTTTGAAGGCTCTTCTTCTATCTTATAGTCTTCAGGTTGCCCCATAATATCAATAACATCATCTATATCATTTAAACTTAAAACTTGTTTACTACTGCCTAGTTTTTCAGAAAAGAGTTCTGCAATTCTACTTTCGATGTCATTCATGATTTCGTCTCGTCCTTCAATAGAAAGAGAGTTACGTATAGCACTGAAATATCTATTTAATTTTTGATACGCATCTTCATCAATGTGGAAGAAGAAACCACCTAAATTCATATTTACTGTTTTGTTCATAAGTCTTAGTTTTGTGATGTTATAGTATTTACTGCTCCTGCAAGTTCATTCCAGGTTATGCTTAGCTCTTTTAAAAAATTTTTTCCTTCCTCTGTTAAACCATAGTATTTTCTTGGTGGTCCAGAGGTAGATTCTTCCCATCGATAAGTTAATAAGCCGTCATTTTTGAGTCTGGTTAATAGAGGGTATACCGTTCCTTCCACAACTAATAATTTGGCTTTTTTCAGTGTATCAAGGATTTCCGAGGTATAAGCATCTTTTTCTTTTAATACCGATAAGATGCAAAATTCTAAAACTCCTTTGCGCATCTGAGCCTTTGTGTTCTCAATGTTCATAAGATTTTTTTTTTGTTGTTAAACTGTTCATTTCTGATTGATTGATTGATTGATTGAAACTCTTTATTGTATGGACTGATGATCATAACTGTAAATTCTTTTCATCTTCCATTGGTTGTTTTCAAGTAACCAAAGATGCACGAATTTAGCTTTCCCATCAGCATATTCCTTATTGTTGTTGATTGTTAATAAAAAGAGATGTTCTCCACTGTGTAAGAGACCATAAGGGGTTCCTTGTTCGTATAATATTGAAAAATGTTCTGTTCCTTTAATCAATTCTTTTCTTATTTTGTAATTTTTATTTGAACACAAATTGGTTTTTATTGAGTTTATTAAATTTTTTTTCCCCAATGTAATTCCTCCTTTGTCGTGATAAAATTCTATGTCGTTACAAACATACTTTGTCATGTTTTTTGTGCTACAAGAATTGTAACTTTTCCAAAACTCAGCGTCTAAAGTTTGTATTTCTTGAAGGATCTCTGTTTTTGATTGACAATAAAAAGAAACATAAAAAAGGCTTAAAAATAGTGTTATTATAGCTCTCATTATTTAAAAAAAGAAATAGTTAACGGATATCTAAAATAAACACCTTCATTAGCCATAATTGCGCCATATATAATATAAAAAAATTCTATTATTTTTAACAAAATTATAACTCCAAGACATATTATCCCAAAAATACCGAGACCTAATAAGTGGTAGAAATCTAAATTTTCTAATAGGATATGTCCTTTTTCTATTTCTTCCCAACTAAAAGTACTTACTAAACTAGCTATTATGGAAGGAATAGCAAGAATAGCCATTATAATAGTATATAATAAAATGCTAAGTTGAAAATTAATGATTTGTTTACCATGAAAATTAATAAAAAAAGATTCCTTCTTTTTAGATCCCCATAGAACTATAGGTATAATATAATTTCCTAAAGGAAATATGAATTTACTAAAAGCGCTTAAATGTGTAATTGAAGCGTAATTTTTCTCTTGTTTCGTGATTGATGATGGTTCCATGATCGTATGGTTTTTGATTAATGATGTTTAAAATAGTTGTGTAATAAGAACAATACTCTTTTTTACTTATTAATTTCCTATACAAAGATAATGTAAAAAACAGGTACTATGTAAAACAAAGTAATGTAAATTAACAAAATATTAACATTTCAAAAAAAATAGGCGTGCATAGTATTTTTTTGTAGATTAGCAAAGTCAATACTCTAAGAAAGAGCGTAATCTTTATGAGTTTTTTTAAGTTTAAGAATTTACAGTATAACACTATAAGTCAAAATTGATATGAAATTTACACCAGCTAAATTGAATTTGTTTCTTTTTTTTAAATTACCTTCCGCTTTTTGGAGTGGAGTTAGAGTAAAATTAATAGACGATTGTATATGCCAAGCAACTGTTAAACATAGGTGGTTTAATCAAAACCCATTTAATTCTATGTATTTTGCAGTTCAGGCTATGGCAGCAGAATTAACAACAGGAGCTTTGGTTATGAAACAAATCAAAGAAAGCGGGAAAACCATCTCTATGTTAGTCGCAAACAACAAAGGGACTTTTACAAAAAAAGCTACTGGAAGGATTACATTTACGTGTAACGATGGACATTTAATTAAAGAAGCAATAAAAAAAACAATTGCTACAGGTGAAGGACAAACTTTTTGGATGAAATCTATTGGAACAGATCAAAAAGGCGATCAAGTTTCAGTTATGGATTTTGAATGGACAGTTCGTGTAAAGAAATAACCCCCTAAAGAGTTAAACTAATCCTAAATAAGATGAAGTACCCTTTTCCTATTGTTAAATTTGTATAAAAAAGATAGTGAAAGTTTTAGTTACAGGAGCTACAGGTTTAGTAGGTAAAGAAATTATAAAGATTTTGTATGCAAAAGGTATTTTTGTGCATTATCTAACGACTTCTAGGAATAAGTTAACACATTCGGATAATACCAAAGGTTTTTATTGGAATCCCCAAAAAGGTGAAATAGATTCAGCTTGTATAGAAGGAGTACATTCCATAATTCACTTAGCTGGAGCCTCTATAAGTAAAAGATGGACCTCAGGGTATAAGCAAGAAATAATAAACAGCCGTATACTTCCTATGCAAATATTGTATAAGCTTTTGCAAAACACCCCTAATGAAGTGAAAAATATAGTTACAGCTTCAGCTATAGGTGTTTATCCATCGTGTATTGAAAAATATTATACAGAAGATTTTCTGGATTTTGATGATTCTTTTTTGTCCAACGTAGTAAAAAAATGGGAAGAAAGTGCAGACAAGTTCATTCATTTAGGGGTAAAAGTTTGTAAGTTACGGATTGGTTTAGTTTTGTCTAAAAAAGGAGGCGTATTGCCCGAAATACTTAATCCGTTGCAAGTAGGTTTGGGAGTCCTGTTTGGATCAGGTCAGCAGTGGCAGTCTTGGATACACATAAAAGATTTGGCGAGGCTATTTGTTTTTGCATTAGATCTTCAATTACAAGGAATTTATAATGCTGTAGCACCAGATCCTGTAACACATAAAGAATTTATGTTTATATTGAATAGATTTTTAGAAAAACCTCTTATAGTAGTTAATCTGCCAAAATTTTTAATGAAATTAATACTCGGTGAAAAGCACGTACTATTATACGATTCACAGCGCGTATCATCTCTAAAAATTCAACAAAAAGGATTTCAGTTTTTATATGCAAATCTTGATGACGCACTCAATAATCTATTAAAGTAAATCAATTTCTTATCTTCTTAGCGACAATATTTACCTGTATCTGAATTTGATTGCTTATAAATTCGTCTTTAAGATTGTTGAAAATACTTTTTGAACCATAATTTTACGTTCCAGTATCTCCTATTCAGTTGCAAAGTATCGCTTCTTAAACTTATTTGGTTATCATCAATATGGATGCTAGTTGAAAAATTAACCGATTTTGTAATGCCTTTAATTGTTAAGTTTCCACAAAGAATTGTTTTGTCACCTTTTATTTCTGAATTAGTAATTCTAAAGTCAGAAACTGGAAATTTGAATACATAAAAAAAAGATCCTTAATATTTTTATCAACAAAACCCTTTAGGTGGCTTTCTAATCTATTTTGATCTTCCTTATTTTTTAAATCAGTCACTGTTATTGAACTCATATTCATATAAAAGCGTCCTAAGACAATAGAATCTTGATTACAAATAAGTATTCCTTCTCTAAATTTTAAAGTACCAGTATGTTTTCTAGAAGATTTAAAACCAGTCCAATAGATTACAGAATTTACTGTATCTACTTGATATTTTTCACCTTTAATTTTAGGCAATGAGGGCTCAGATTAATTTTTTGGGGATTAAGCAAAAAGTTTCTCCATTCTAAAGAGGAAGAATTTAGTATCCATCACACCTCTTTGATTAGCTCTGAAGAGTTTTATTTTTGAGTTAAAGGATTCAGCATTTGCGTTTGTATGTCTTTTTATGAAGAAGTTTACAATTGTTTCCAAATGATAATTTAAACTATTGGCAACGGTATTAAAGACAGTCATTTTTAATTCTTTGGTTTTGGATATCCAATTCAATATTTTTTGTTTAGCCTCTTCTTTTGAGGTGTATTCATAAATATTTCTAAACTCTTGGGTGTGTTTATATGCCTGATGTATTAGAGGATAATGTTGGAACAATATTTGGGCTCGCACTTTTTGGGTTTCTGTCCATTGGTTGGGTTTCTTGGCAATGATATAACGACATCGAGCCAATAGTTGTTTGGGAGTGTCTTCATTTTCAAAAGTTATTGGAATGTATTTTATTGCTTGCTCCTTTGCTTTTTTGATAGCCTGATTCTCTTTTTCAATCTCCTCCCAGCGATATTTTATCCTTAAATGCTGGAGAGCTTCCATTACCAACTTTACCACATGGAAACGGTCTGTGACAAGGTAACTTTCAGGAAAACACATTCTTGATGCTGATTGCATATTGTTTGCCATATCAAGTGTTATCGATTTTACTTGTTTTCTATGCGAAAGTGGAATTTTAGTAACCACATCAATAATGTCCTGACTTTTGGTGCCTTTTATAACCGCCACTAAGGATTTCTTTTTGCCTCTTCCTTGTTTATTGGTTACAAAAGTATACAGTTCACCTTTTGACAATCTTACTTCATCAATACTTAAATTCTCCCCAATATTTTCGGGGTAAATCAGATAATTTTCGGCATGTTCTAACTGTTTCCAACTTGTAAAACCACTGATTCTTTTTTTGTAATGTCTTCGCAGTAAATCAGCTTTAATGCCATAATAACTGGCAATGTTACTTATCGTATCTTCTCGGGTCTCTACCTGTACCTTTTAAAAAATCCGAAAGTTCAACAGTTAATTTGGAACCTTCTGCAATAAAAGAATAATCGCTTTTAATTTCTGACTTATCTACTGTATTTCGCCACCTACGTCTTCTGATACCTAAATAAACAGCCTTTCCTCGTATTGGAAAATCTTGTATCAAAGTACGCTCACAAAAGCCTTTTGACTCATATTCCTCTGAAATGAAACCTTCGGGAATAATGTTCTTTTCATCAAGATAGATATAAAAGCAATCCTTTTTTGTTTGAATATCTCCTAATTCTATAAAATCAACAATATCAAAATGACATAATAATTCTTCGGGTAGAAAAGCAGAAAGTATCGAAAAATCCATTTACTTTTTTTGTCGCAATTTACAATTACTCCCCATATTTTTTATGTGAGCCCAAATGAGTTAGGTAACTATTCGTAGTAGTAGAGTCTTTTTTACAAGAAATAAATGAAGAAATGACAATCAAAGAAATGGAGGCTAGTAATTTTTTAATGATAATTAACGTATTGATTACTAGATACTAATTTGTAAATTGTCTTGTCGAAAACAAAAAAAAAGTGACAATTTGGCATTTTTGATTTTTTGGCAATACTTTTGCGATCGCAATTCAAAATGATAAGACAATGAATGCCGAAAATACAGAAAAAGAATTAGAAATAAACAATACAGAAGAAACTCAAGAGCAACAAAAAGAAACCGCTCCAGCAACCGAAACAACTATTGAGGAAAAACTGCAAGAAGAGTTAGCAAACGAAAAGGATAAATTCTTACGTCTTTTTGCTGAATTTGAAAATTATAAAAAACGTACCTCAAAGGAACGTATTGAATTATTCAAAACAGCAGGGCAGGAAGTATTACAAGCTATGTTACCCGTTTTAGATGATTTTGATAGGGCTTGGACACAAATTTCAAAATCAGAAGATGAAGCATTGGTAAAAGGAGTTGAGTTAATTCATGAGAAATTTAAATCAACACTCATCTCAAAAGGATTAAATGAAGTAGAAATAAAACAAGGAGATCTATTTGATGCTGATTTTGCAGAAGCAATTACACAAATTCCCGCTGGAGAAGATTTAAAAGGAAAAGTGGTAGATGTAGTTGAAAAAGGATACAAATTAGGTGATAAAATTATTCGTTTTCCTAAAGTAGTAATAGGAAATTAATAATTTGAAATTAGAGATTTGAGATCAGTAAACAGTTTCAAATTTCAAACTTCAAATTTGAAATAAAAATTATGAGCAAGAAAGATTTTTACGAAATATTAGGCGTTAGTAAAGGAGCTTCGGAGTCAGAAATTAAAAAAGCATATCGTAAAAAAGCGATTGAATTTCATCCAGATAAAAATCCAGGAGATAAGGCCGCTGAGGAAAAATTTAAAGAAGCGGCTGAAGCTTATGAAGTATTAAGTGATGCTGATAAACGAGCAAAATACGATCAATACGGTCATGCCGCATTTGATGGAGCTGGAGGTTTTGGAGGACACCACATGAATATGGATGATATCTTTAGCCAATTTGGAGATATTTTCGGAAGTGCTTTTGGAGGAGGCTTCGGAGGTTTTGGTGGCGGTGGCGGTCAGCGTCGTGCAAAAGGAAGTAACCTTCGTATAAAAGTAAAGCTAACACTAGAAGAAATTGCTACTGGTGTTGAGAAAAAAATAAAAGTAAAAAGAAAAACACAAGCGGAAGGAGTTACTTACAGAACATGTTCAACCTGTAATGGTTCAGGTCAAGTTGTCAAAATACAAAATACCATTTTAGGTAGAATGCAAACAGCTTCACCTTGTCCTTCTTGCGGTGGTTTAGGTCAAATGATTGATAAAAAACCTTCTAATGCAGACTCACAAGGAATGATCTTAGAAGACGATACCGTATCTATCAAAATTCCTGCGGGGGTAGTAGATGGAATGCAGTTAAAAGTAGCCAGTAAAGGAAATGATGCACCAGGTAATGGAGTGGCAGGTGATTTGATTGTGGCTATTGAAGAAATTGAACATCCAACTTTAAAACGCGAAGGAGAAAACCTGCATTATGATTTATATATTAGTTATCCCGAGGCAGTATTAGGGGTGTCAAAAGATATAGATGCAGTTACGGGTAAAGTTCGTATCAAGCTAGAAGAAGGCATTCAGTCAGGAAAAATCTTGCGTTTAAAAGGAAAAGGAATCCCGAGTCTGAATAATTATGGTAATGGAGATATGCTAGTACATATCAATGTCTGGACTCCTAAAAACCTTTCAAAAGAACAAAAGAAATTCTTTGAAGAAAACCTTGAAAACCCAAATTTCAATCCAAAACCAGAAAAAACAGATAAGTCCTTTTTTGAGAAAGTAAAAGATATGTTCTCGTAATTTACAAATTCTTTAACATTGTAAATGAAAGATTCAAAAAAAATCCCAACTTTTACTGTCAAAAGTTGGGATTTTTTGTAACATGTTCTATTTATCAGAAACTAATTATTTACTTTTACAACTCTTATATAAAAGCAAAAAACAACTCAAACTCGCATAATGAACAATATTCTTGAAGTAAATAATGTAGTGAAGCAATATGGCGATTATACCGCGTTGAATTCTGTTTCATTACAAGTTCCAAAAGGGAGTATCTATGGTCTCTTAGGGCCCAATGGAGCAGGAAAAACCTCCCTGATACGTATTATCAATCAAATTACAATGCCTGATAAAGGAGAAGTGTTTTTAGATGGTGAAAAATTAGCACCTCATCACGTATCATATATTGGTTATATGCCTGAAGAACGCGGTTTGTATAAAACAATGAAAGTAGGCGAACAAGCTTTATATTTAGCTCAGTTAAAAGGAATGCCTCATGCCGAAGCAAAAAAACAACTCAAATATTGGTTTGAGAAATTTGGGATTGAAGGATGGTGGAACAAAAAAATACAAGAACTATCCAAAGGAATGGCGCAGAAAATTCAGTTTATTGTAACGATATTACATCAACCCAAATTACTAATATTAGACGAACCTTTTTCTGGCTTTGATCCTGTAAATGCTAATTTAATTAAAGATGAAATTATAGAATTAAACAAACAAGGAACATCTATTATTTTTTCTACCCATCGTATGGAAAGTGTAGAAGAAATGTGTGATTATATAGCACTTATTCATAAATCAAATAAATTAATTGAAGGAAAAGTAAGCGATGTGAAAAAAGAATATCGCACACACAAATTTCAAGTAGGTATCTTATCAGATAATGTAGAAGGATTAATGTATGATTTGACACAAAAGTTTACCGTTGGAAAAACAACTTTCAAATCGTTGAATAACGATCTTAAGTTAGAAATAGATCTAGGGCATAAAACCCAAAACGAATTATTGGAAGTTTTGATTAAAAACGGACAAGTAACCCATTTTGCAGAAAATATTCCATCAATTAATGATATTTTTATCCAAACAGTAACTAATAAAAAATAAGAAAGACAAAAATTAAACAACAAATAATTTTCAAAATAAGATTTGAAACACATTATTTATTTGTTTTTACGATTGGAAATCGAAATTCACGAAATATGAATATATTGAGTTTAATCATAAAAAGAGAATTTATTGCTAAGGTTCGCAATAAATCATTTATTGTAATGACATTCTTGAGTCCTTTACTGTTTTTAGGAATGTCACTTTTAATTGGCGTTCTAGCCAATATAAATAAAGGAGAAATCAAAAAAATAGCTATTCACGATCAAGCGGGAATTTTAAAAAAAGACTTTAAAGATAAAAAAGATGTAAAATATACGGATTTGTCTCAAATGACTTTTGATATGGCAAAGAACACTGCTTCAAAAAGTTACGAAGGCTTGATTTTTGTTCCAAAAGTTGTAAATTCAAAAGAATTAATACAAAAAGTCCAATATATTTCAGACGAAAGCCCCAGTTTAGAATTTGTATCAGATATTGAAAAAGTAGTAGATGCACATTTAACTAAAGAAAATCTGAAAATCTTAGGATTTGATTCTGATAAGATTGAAAAAGCAAAGGTTGAGTCAGAACTCCATATAACGAAATTTTCAGGTGAAGAAGGATTAAAATATTTAAATGAAATAAAAGTATTCTTTGGAGGTGCTTTTGGATATTTAATAATGATGTTTATTATCATTTACGGCAACTTTGTAATGCGCAGCGTGATAGAAGAAAAAACATCAAGAATTATAGAAGTAATCATTTCTTCTGTAAAACCATATCAATTAATGATGGGGAAAATTATAGGTAATTCATTAGCAGGAATTTTGCAATTTACTATCTGGGTAGTATTAGGTTTATTGCTATTGTTTGGTTCTTCAATATTTTTAGGTAATTCAGCCGATGCCTCAACGGTACATAATGCAATGCAAGAATTGCCTTCACAAGCAGGAAATATAGCTTCTTTGATTGAAAAAATAAATCTTTACTACAATGAAATACCTGTATTGACTACGGTTATTTTCTTTTTAGTTTATTTTATTGGAGGTTATTTCTTATATAGTTCGTTGTATGCAGCCATAGGAGCTGCTGTTGATTCAGAAACGGATTCACAACAGTTTTTGTTACCTATTATTATGCCCTTAATGTTAGGTATTTATGTAGGGTTCTTTACAGTGGTAAATGATCCACACGGTACAGTGGCAACCATATTTTCTATGATTCCATTTACATCGCCAATTGTAATGCTAATGCGTATTCCTTTTGGAGTACCTATTTGGCAATTGGCAGTTTCTATAGTATTACTTTTCGGAACTTTTTTAGGTGTCGTTTGGTTTGCTAGTAAAATATATAGGGTCGGAATTTTGATGTATGGAAAAAAACCAACTTGGAAAGAGTTATATAAATGGCTTAAATACTAAAATTAGATGATTTGATTATTTCTTAATTTGATTTTGTAAATTCCGAATAATCATATAATATAGATCTTCAAATAAATAAAATGAGTAAAATATTAATAGTAGAAGATGAAGCGGCAATTCGTAGAGTTTTAGTGAAAATTCTTTCGGAAGAAAATGATTCATATAAAGTGGACGAAGCAGAAGATGGAGTACAAGGTCTTGATAAAGTTAAGAATGAAGATTACGACTTAATTCTTTGCGATATCAAAATGCCTAAAATGGATGGAGTAGAAGTCTTAGAGTCTATAAAAAAAATCAAACCTGAAATTCCTATGGTTATGATTTCAGGACATGGCGATTTAGAAACAGCCGTTAATACCATGCGTTTAGGTGCTTTTGATTACATTTCAAAACCACCAGATCTAAACCGCTTATTAAATACAGTACGTAATGCTTTAGATAAAAAGAAATTAGTCGTAGAAAATAAAATTCTAAAGAAAAAAGTTTCTAAGAATTACGAAATGATAGGAGAAAGTACAGCTATATCTCATATAAAAGAAATGATCGAAAAAGTAGCTCCTACAGAAGCACGTGTATTAATTACAGGACCTAATGGAACAGGAAAAGAATTAGTAGCACATCAAATACATCAACGCAGCGAACGTTCTTCTGGACCTATGATTGAGGTAAATTGTGCCGCTATTCCATCGGAGTTAATAGAAAGTGAATTGTTTGGTCATGTAAAAGGAGCTTTTACTTCAGCAGTAAAAGATAGAGCGGGTAAATTTGAGGCCGCTGATGGAGGAACTATTTTCTTAGATGAAATAGGAGATATGAGTTTATCAGCACAAGCCAAAGTACTACGTGCGTTACAAGAAAATTTAATCCAACGGGTAGGGGCTGATAAAGATATAAAAGTCAATGTACGTGTGGTAGCAGCAACCAACAAAGATTTAAAAAAAGAAATTGAAGAAGGACGTTTTCGTGAGGACTTATACCATCGTTTAGCCGTTATTTTAATAAAAGTACCAGCGTTAAACGAAAGAAGAGATGATATCCCAGCACTAATTGAGCATTTTACGAATAAAATAGCCCATGAACAAGGTAGTGCAACTAAATCTTTTTCTAATTCAGCAATTAAGTTATTGCAAGAATATGATTGGACAGGTAATATTCGCGAATTACGTAATGTTGTAGAACGTTTAATTATTCTAGGAGGTAATGAAATTTCAGAAAATGATGTGAAATTATTTGCTTCAAAGTAATAAAGATTCTTTAACTAATAAAACCATAAGCTCTTTTAACATGGTGCTTAGTGCTTCGTATTTAGTGCTTTGTACCATTAACCAAGTACTAAATATATTATGAACTTAAAAAAAATAAATCAAAATCTTCAAAAAGCCCTAATAGAAAATGATCTTATAGAGGCAAATGAAGTACAATTAGATTGTTGGGGAACTTTAAAAGGGGGGGCTGATGCTATTGTGATAATGAATGAAGGAGAAGGTAAATCATCTACTATAGCTTATACAGTTATTCAAAAGTTAGAAAAACCCATAGGCGAATCTACACGAGCATTGATTATTGTTAAAGACAAAGAGTCTGTTTTGCAAATGTTAGAGTATTTTGCAAAATTTGGAAAATATACAAATCTTAGGGTTATTGGAGTTAACGATAAGACGGATATAGACGAAGAAAAGAATACTATTTCGGCAGGAATGGATGTTTTAATAGGTACCCCCCATAAAATTAATGCTATGTTTTCGGGGGCTGGATTTAATATGAATACCATTAAAATTTTTGTTGTTGATGATGCAGATGTTATTTTTAAACAACGTTTGGATCCTATAGTTCAACGTTTGTCCTTGAGTGTGGAAAAAACACAACGCCTGTTCTTTACTACCGAATTAACAGAACGGGTTGAAATTTTAGCAGATAAGACAATGATTGAACCGTATCTTTTTGGATTAGAAGATGAAGAAGATGAGTATAATGAAGAATAATTTGATCATAAATTAAAATAAGCATCTGTTTTGATGCTTATTTTTTTATTCTAAATTTTAATATCGGATAATTTTTTTTTAATTTTAAACGATATTAATAAGTTTATGGTATGTGGGATATAGATTTGTCATATAGAAAAGAATTTCAATCAACTTTTGAAAGATTGTATGAAAAAAAGGAAATATTGGTAAAAGCCAGACCATTACCTAAAATGGCCATTGAAAAAATTAAAGAATCGCTTTCGATCGAATGGACTTATAATTCTAATAGTATTGAAGGAAATACTTTAACTTTAAGAGAAACACAAATGGTACTCCAAGAAGGAATTACAATAAAAGGAGTTTCACTTAGAGAACATTTTGAAGCAAAGAATCACGAAAAAGCAATAGATTATTTGTATGAAATAGTAAATGAAGAATATATTTTTAGGAGTATAGATATGCTTACCTTACACGGGTATGTTTTAAGATCTATAGAAGATGATTTTGCAGGACGTTTACGTAACGGAGGTGTTCGTATATCAGGTGCTAATTTTATTCCTCCTAATGCTAATAAAGTCTCATATTTAATAGATGAGTTAGTAGAATTTGTTAATAAAAATCCATTAATTTTAAATGACATAGAATTAGCTGCCATATTTCATCATAAATTTGTTTGGATACACCCATTTTTTGATGGTAATGGGCGAACGGTTCGTTTATGTATGAATTTATTATTAATGCGAAGAGGTTTTCCTCCAGCTATTATTTTAAAAAATGACAGGAAGAAATATTATGAAGCCCTAAATCAAGCTAATAAAGGAAACTATCAAAAGCTTGTCTTATTGATGTGTCAAGCTTTAGAGCGTACATTAAATATTTATTTAACCGTATTACCTAATAATGATAATCAATATGAGTCAATAGCTAATATTGTTAATGAGCCATCGTCATTATATGGATTTAGTCAAGAATATGTTAGTTTATTAGCCAGACAAGGAAAAATAGATGCTCATAAAGAAGGTAAAACTTGGTTTACGACTAGAAAAGCTCTCGAAGAATATATTGAAAACAGAAAGCGTAAAAGAACTTTAAGGTGATAGATGTGACGATGTTTGTTTGGGGATTTATTATAAAATCTCTTGTTTTTTTAGGAAATATTCTGTTTTATGAATAACTTGGGCTAAAAATGTAATAAATATTTAAAAAATGCAAAAGTATAGAGTAGTTCTGGTAGGCTTTTTCTTATTTAAAGGAATGTGCTTTTATGGGCAAAATACAAAAGGACTGGTATCAGAGCAAGCAATGGTTGTATCCGCAAGGGAAGAAGCTTCTAAAATTGGTGTTCAAGTATTAAAGAAAGGAGGGAATGCTTTTGATGCTATGGTGGCAACTGAATTAGCATTGGCTGTCTGTTATCCGCAAGCTGGAAATATTGGTGGAGGCGGATTTATGGTATATAGAAAAGCTGATGGTGCTATTGGAAGTCTTGATTATCGAGAAAGAGCTCCAGCCGCAGCGCATTCAGAAATGTTTTTGGACAAGGATAAGAATGTAATAGAAGGATTGAGTACGGCTTCTGGCAAGGCTATAGGTGTGCCAGGAACAATAGCAGGGGTGTTAGAAGTGCATAAAAAAATGGGTTCTTTACCGCTAAAAGAAATTTTTAAACCCGTTATAGAATTAGCTGAAAAGGGATTTGTTGTTACAAAAAAAAATGAGGCTACATTTGCTTATTATAGGAACGACTTTATAAATGCAAATGGAGCTCAAAGTTTGTTTTCTAAACTCTATAAGGTTGGAGATACCATTAAACAAATACGGTTAGCTACAACCTTAAAAAGGATTCTTAAAAACGGAAAAAAAGAGTTTTATGAAGGAGAAACGGCTAAAAAAATAGTCGATTTTGTTAAAAAAAGAGGAGGTATAATTTCATTAGAAGATTTAAAAGAATATACTCCAATTTGGAGAAAACCAATAGTTTTTAAATATAAAGATTATAATTTAATAACGATGGCTCCTCCAAGCAGTGGAGGGATTACGTTATCGCAAATTCTTAAAATGATAGAACCTTATTCGTTAAGAGAATTTGGTTTTAATTCAGATAAAACAATTCAACTAATTGTAGAGGCAGAACGAAGAGCGTATGCAGATCGTAATTATTTTTTAGGAGACCCTGATTTTGTAAAGATTCCTCAAGATGAATTATCCAATGAAAATTATTTAAAAGAAAGGATGAGTACGTTTTCTTTTGATAAAGCGACTCCTTCAGCTGAAATAAAACACGGAGCAGTTCATTTTTCTAAAGAAAGTACTGAAACAACTCATTATTCTATAGTGGATCCTTTTGGTAATGCAATTGCTACGACTACAACATTAAATGATGATTTTGGAAGTAAGCACTATTCCGATGAATTAGGTTTCTTTCTTAATAACGAAATGGACGATTTTAGCATAAAATCAGGAGTGGCCAATTTGTACGGACTTGTAGGGGCTAAAGCTAATGAAATTCAACCTAAAAAAAGAATGTTGAGTTCTATGACACCTACAATAGTAGAGAAGGAAGGTAAATTATTCATGGTTTTGGGTACGCCAGGAGGATCAACAATTATTACTTCTGTATTGCAAACTTTTTTGAATGTTACAGAATTTGGAATGAATATGCAAGAAGCTGTAGACGCACCTCGTTTTCATCATCAATGGCTGCCCGATGAGGTAGTTTTTGAACCTAATAAATTTTCAGAACATTTGATTAATAATCTAATAGCGAAAGGTTATATAATTAATGAAAAGCAAAATAAGATCATAGGAAAAGTAGATGCAATATTAGTTCAGCCTGAAGGGAAATTAGAAGGAGGGGCAGATTATAGAGGAGATGATAAAGCTGTGGGGTTTTAGCAGAAAATAAATATGAGTTTGGTTATCGTCTTTTCTGGAAATGAAATAAGTGCCTTGGCTATAAAGGCAGAATTAGAAATAAATGGAATTTTGGTAATTTTAAAAAATGAAATTCAAGCTACGGCTATGGCTGGATTTTGGAGTCCTTATTCGGGTGTTGATGTTCTAGTGAATAAAAAAGATGTAATGCAAGCAAAATTATTAGTGGAAAAAATCATTAATTTTTAATTTTCTCATTTTCAAATTATTTAATTTAGCCATTAATTTTATCTTTGCACCTTCAAAAATTTAAGGAACCCCTTAAACTTTTAAACTTCAATTATGATTACAGTAAACGATATTGCCGTAGAGTTTGGCGGAACCACGCTTTTTAGCGATGTGACTTTTGCAATTAATGAAAATGATAAAATTGCCTTAATGGGCAAAAATGGAGCTGGAAAATCCACTTTGTTAAAAATCGTTGCAGGTGAAAACAAGCCTACACGTGGTAGTATTTCAGCACCTAGTGATGCTGTAATTGCATATTTGCCTCAGCATTTGTTATTAAATGATGACAGTACAGTAATGGAAGAAACTTCCAAGGCTTTTGCTTCCGTTTTAGGAATGAAAGCGGAGATAGATGAAATTAACGAGCAGTTAACTATTCGTACAGATTATGAAAGTGACGAATATATGAAGTTAATTGAACGTGTTTCAGAGCTTTCTGAAAAATATTATTCTATAGAAGAAGTTAATTACGAAGCAGAAGTTGAAAAAGTATTAAAAGGACTAGGTTTTGTTCGTGAAGATTTTACCCGTAAAACTTCTGAATTTTCTGGTGGATGGCGTATGCGTATTGAGTTGGCTAAAATTTTATTAAAAAAACCAGACTTAATATTGTTAGACGAACCTACCAACCACTTGGATATGGAAAGTATTCAATGGTTAGAGGATTTCTTAGTTACTCAGGCCAAAGCAGTAATGGTTATTTCCCATGACCGTGCTTTTGTAGATAGCATTACTAACCGTACCATTGAAGTAACGATGGGTAGAATTTATGATTATAAAGCAAAATATTCAGATTATTTAGTTTTACGTCAAGATAGAAGAATACAACAACAAAAAGCGTATGATGAACAACAAAAATTTATTGCTGAAAATCAGGCTTTTATAGAGCGTTTTAGAGGAACTTTTTCAAAGACAGAACAAGTGCAATCTCGTGTACGTATGTTAGAAAAATTAGTTTTAGTAGAAGTAGATGAAGTTGATACATCTGCTTTAAAGCTAAAATTTCCACCGTCGCCACGTTCAGGACAATATCCGGTTGTTGTGGAAGAACTTACAAAAAAATATGATGACCATGTAGTGTTTAATAATGCTAATATGGTAATTGAGCGAGGTCAAAAGGTCGCGTTTGTAGGGAAAAATGGAGAGGGAAAATCAACAATGATTAAAGCTATTATGAAAGAAATTAATCATGATAGTGGTAAATTAGAAATAGGACATAATGTACAAGTAGGATATTTTGCTCAAAATCAAGCCGCATTATTAGATGGCGATTTGACCATTTTTGAAACTATAGACCGAATTGCAGAAGGAGATATTCGTACCCAAATTAAAAATATTTTAGGAGCCTTTATGTTTAAAGGAGACGATATTCAAAAGAAAGTAAAAGTCCTTTCGGGGGGTGAAAAAACACGTTTAGCTATGATTAAACTATTGTTAGAACCCGTAAATGTATTGATTCTAGATGAGCCTACGAACCACTTAGACATGAAAACGAAAGACATCATCAAAGAAGCTTTAAAAGATTTTGATGGTACATTAATTTTAGTATCTCATGATCGTGATTTTCTAGATGGTTTAGTAACTAAAGTATTTGAATTTGGAAATAAAAGAGTTCGAGAACATTTTGAAGATATTAAAGGTTTCTTGGCTTTCAAGAAAATGGAAAATCTAAAGGAAATCGAGAAATAAAATGATTACATACTTAAAAGAGGCTTTTTTCAATTTTAGAAAGAGCCTCTTTTTTTATGTGAAAAATCAATTCTATTCTAAATAAAATAGGTATATATAAAATATAACCATTTTATTTTTAAATATTTAGGTTACTATTTGTAAGAAAATGTTAAATATCTTGTCGCTTTTTTAACCCAGATTACCATTATAAGTATATTATAGATAAAAATGACTTTGAATTAAAAAAAAATACTCTCAATATATATAATAAAGCTACAACTGTTGTAAAAAAGCCGTGTATTTCTACCTTCTTTGTTCTTTTAATCTTTATTTTAAAGGCTAACATATAATTTGGGTTTAAAAAAAAGGATTATAATTTGGCACTTTTAATGAGTCGAATAAATTCCGTTTTATAACCTTCCAAATCGTTATGTATACCTTTGTTAGCAAGAGCTATAATGTCTTCTGTTTGTTTGTTTTCAATATATTTAGAGTCTCTTAATTTCATGCCAAACCAGGCTACAGAGGAAGCAAATTTAAAATCAGGACTAGAAATCATCAAAGGTTTGCTTGAATTAGAAACAGTTTGAATCATCTCTATACTTTTTTCACCATCAGGCCTTTTGTATCGAAATTTTACGGTAGCCAATTCTTTTGAAATTAAATTTTGAGAACCTTCTTTCGATGTGTATTTTAATTGGGTAGGAGAGTAAGAACTTTCAACGCCTGTAGGGATAATTTCATATAGAGCAGTTACGGTATGCCCGCTTCCTAATTCGCCTGCATCAATAGCATCATTTTTAAAATCCTCATCATTTAATTTTCTATTTTCATATCCTATTAATCGGTAAGACTGTATTTGATTTGGGTTAAATTCAATTTGAATCTTAACATCTTTAGCTATAGTAAACATAGAACCGTTGAATTCTTTGCCTAAAAAACGAGTAGCTTCCTGCATATTGTCTATATAAGCATAGTTTCCGTTTCCTTTATTAGCAAGGGTTTCCATTTTACTATCTTTATAATTTCCCATGCCGTATCCTAGACAGGTTAAGAAGATGCCTGTTTTACGTTTTCTTTCTATTAAGAGTTCCATTTCTTTGTCTGTTGAAGCCCCTACATTAAAGTCGCCATCAGTTGCTAAAACAATTCTATTATTGCCTTCTTTAATAAAGTTTTCTTCGGCAATTTTATAGGCTAATTCTATTCCTTCTCCTCCAGCTGTACTTCCTCCAGCCGTTAGTTCATCAAGAGCATTCATTATTTTATTTTTTTCATTTCCAGAAGTAGGAGGTAGTATCATTCCTGCCGCTCCTGCATATACAACCATTGAAACTTTATCTTGAGGACGTAATTCTTTTACCAGTATTTTCATGGATTCTTTTAGTAAAGGGAGTTTGTTTTCTTCTTCCATAGAGCCTGATACATCAATAAGAAAAACAATGTTAGAAGGAGGAAGATTGTTTTTGTCCATCTTTTTACCTTGAAGACCAATTTTTAATAATTTATGGTTGGAGTTCCAAGGACATTCGCTGTACTCTGTATTGATAGAAAAAGGGTGATTATCTTTAGGTTGAGGGTAAGTGTATGAAAAGTAATTAATCATTTCTTCTAGACGTACCGCATCTTTTGGAATTTCTTGACCGTTATTGATAAAACGACGAATATTGGTGTAAGAAGCATTATCAACATCAATGGAAAAAGTAGATAAGGGTTTTACGCTTGGGTTTTCAAATTTATTTTCTTCTATTTCAGCATAACTTTCTTCGTTTTTATTTTCTGGAATTTCTATCTCTGGATTGTTTATCATTAGGTCGCTAATTTCGGCTTCGCTGGCTACTTCTTCGGTCATCATGTCAGGAGATTGTTTGCAAGCGGTGAAAGATAATACGAATATAGATAGTATTAAAAATGTTTTTTTCATAGAGATAATTGTTTTTTGTTAGTTTATAACAAATTATGTGCCTTATTTTTTGTTATTATGTTAAAAAAGGTATAAAAACAATAGGATAATTTCTGAAGAGATTTTTTTAAATAAATAATAACTGAATAAAAAACTATTAAACTTATAAATTCTGTTTTGTAGTTTTGAGTATTGTAAAAAATGCTTTTTGAAATGAATTATAGGGATAGGCGGATATGAATTTTATAAAAAGTAGGAGTTGTAATTACGATTCAATATTATCATTGTAATTGCCATTGAATGAATTATCTTTGCAAACTATGAAGCTTTCAACTTATACTCGCGAATTCAAAGAAAACATTAAATTGGCTTATCCTATTGTCTTGGGGATGTTAGGTCATACTTTAGTTTCTATTGTAGATAATATAATGGTGGGCAAACTAGGAGCAAAAGAGTTAGCAGCAGTTTCTCTTGCAAATAGTTTCGTATTTATTGGAATGTCATTAGGGTTAGGTTTTTCAACAGCCATAACCCCTTTAGTGGCAGAAGCAGATGGTGAAAATAGTTTGATTAAAGGACGTAGTGTTTTTCATCACGGATTGGTACTTTGTACAGGTTTAGGAATTGCTTTGTTTGGAATTATATACTTTGCAAAACCTTTAATTATATATATGGGGCAACCCCAAGAAGTAGTTGAATTAGCTAAACCTTTTTTAGATTTGGTTGCATTTTCATTAATACCATTGATTGTTTTTCAGGGATATAAACAATTTGCTGATGGTAAAAGTGAAACGAAATATGGCATGTGGGCTAACCTGCTTTGTAATGTAATACATTTGATTTTAAATATTGTACTAATTTATGGTGTTTGGATTTTTCCCAAAATGGGAATGCTAGGAGCAGCAGTAGGAACTGTTTTATCTCGGATTGTAATGGTAGTTTATATTCATTTTGCTTTAAAGTCAAAGAAAAAGTTTAAACCCTATTTTCAAGAATTCAACGTTAAGAATATCGGGAAAACAATGACTCAAAAAATAGTTGATTTAGGGTTGCCTTCTGCTTTGCAAATGTTTTTTGAAGTAGCTTTGTTTACAGGAGCCATTTGGTTATGTGGTAGTATTGGTACCACTAGTCAGGCTGCTAATCAAATAGCGTTAACTTTGGCTACTTTTACTTTTATGTTTGTTTCAGGACTAGGTGTTGCAGGAATGGTACGTATAGGCAATCAAAAAGGAATACAGGATTATAAAAAGTTGCAAATCATTGCACGTTCTATTTTTTTATTAGCTGTTTTTATTCAAGGTGTTTTTGCACTTGTTTTTGTATTGACAAACAATTGGTTACCAGAAATTTTTATAGATTCTGAAAATACATTAACTTTAAAAGATAATGGAGAAGTAGTAAGTATAGCGTCTAATTTGATTTTAATAGCAGCTGTTTTTCAAATTTTTGATGGAATACAAGTAACGGTGCTTGGCGCGTTACGAGGGATTCAGGATGTAAAAATACCCATGTATCTTACATTTGTCGCGTATTGGGTTATAGGTTTTCCTATATCTATCTATTTAGGACTATTCACTTCTTTGAAAGCTATTGGTGTATGGATAGGTTTGTTGTCAGGACTGATTGCTGCGGCATTACTCCTTTATTATAGATTTGAAAAATTATCCAAACGTATGATTCTTTTGAATCATACAACTTAAATACTAAAAATTATTATAAAATGACATTACCAAAATTTGTTTTAGCAGATAATTCTGATTTTCCAGATGATATTTTTATCATTCACTTAGAATTTCCTCGTTTTCTAATCAACTTAAAAGATGATTCTGTAGAATTTATAGAAGAATTAGATGATGAAGATGAAACAGAAATAGCAAGAGAAATGGAGCATTTAATTATCCTAGCAGGTGAGTTCTATGATCGCGAAATGGAGCGTTATGAAGAATAATAAGAAATAAGTTTATTGTATGTAAGAAGGCTGTCTAAAAAGGAAAAGTCAGATGGTTAGTTTGTCGCTTCTACGAAACAGAAATTAGATTACCAATATAATATAGTTTCTCCTGTTGGTAGGAATAACATCATACGATCTTTTTAGAGAGCCTCGTTAGTTTTTAAGTCCTATAAACAAGGGACAGACGTAAGCCCCCAGAATAGAAAATATATTTTCAAAAAGTAAGACAAAAGAGAGTAAATAAAACAATAAAATAGTTTGATATGAATGAACACCCAATTTTTGCAGAGCATCCTTGGTTAATTGCCACATTTGCAATTGTAATATTGTTTATGTTGTTACTAGACTTAGGAATCTTTAATAAAAAGAGCCATGAGGTATCTAGTAAAGAGGCTGTAACTTGGTCATTTGTTTGGATAGCCTTAGCAATGGGATTTAGTGGGCTAGTATATCATTTTGCAGGAGCAATTAAATTCTACGAATTTCAATCTGCATATTGGATAGAAAAAGCACTTTCAGTAGATAATCTGTTCGTGTTTATTATGGTTTTTAAATTTTTTGATGTAGCCAATCAAAATAAACACAAAGTTTTATTTTGGGGAGTTATTGGTGCATTGGTTTTAAGAGCAATATTTATATTTTCAGGAGCCTTTTTAATAGAGTTAACTTATTTGAATAAAATTTTAGGGCTTATAGGGGTGCAAGGGCTTAAATACGATATTAATCTAGTAATGACACTTTTTGGCGTGTTTTTAGTGTATGCGGGTGTTAAATCCTGGTTTGCCAATGAAGAGGATGAAAATCAAGATTATAATGATACCAAGGGAGCACGCTTAGTTCGTCAGTTTTTTAACGTTAGTGATGATTATGATGGAAATAATTTTTTTACAATTGAAAATGGTAAGAAAATAGCAACGCCTTTATTAGTTGTAGTAGCAGTCATAGAATTTACAGATTTATTGTTTGCTGTTGATTCTATTCCAGCAATTTTTGCCATTTCCAGAGATCCATTTATTTTATATACCTCTAATATTTTTGCAATATTAGGACTGAGGGCTTTAT
Source organism: Flavobacterium columnare (assembly GCF_014844295.1). Lineage (NCBI taxonomy): Bacteria > Pseudomonadati > Bacteroidota > Flavobacteriia > Flavobacteriales > Flavobacteriaceae > Flavobacterium > Flavobacterium columnare. The sequence continues at coordinate 201,826 of NZ_CP054494.1, read as the reverse complement.
TCTTTTTATTAGATAACTTTATTTATTTATTTCATAAACTTCCGTATGGTTTGGCTATTATTTTAAGTTTTATAGGAATTAAGATGATTATAGCTCCTTTTTATCATGTAGATTCGGTAGTGTCGCTTATTATAATAGGTGTTGTGTTGGTTCTATCTGTACTTTTGTCTATCATTTTTCCTGAACCTAAAGAATAAGACTTCTAAATAGCAATTGTTGAATTGAAAGATATTAGAAAAAGGGGGCAAAAAATCTTGAACCCCTTTTTTATTTATTGTTGAAATAATTGTCTAATAATTTTTGTGCAGAAATAAAAGGGGAACTCTGGTTGTTTCGTACGGCTATTTTTTCAGTTTCTAAAAGAGATAAAGTTGTAGGATGATTGAAAAAATGATTTTTCAGTTGTTCATTTATAGTTTCTAAAAGCCAGTATTGATTTTGGTTATTTCTTTTGTTTTCAAAATAACCATTTTCTTTGGTTAGTGTAATGTATTCTTCTATGGTTTGCCATATAGAATCAACTCCTTTTTTTTCTAATGCGCTACAGGTTGTAACTTTAGGAATCCAGCCTGAATTTTTTTCAGGAAATAGGTGCAGTGCTCTGGTGTACTCTGTTTTGGCTAGTTTGGCTTTTGTAGTATTATCTCCATCGGCTTTATTAATTACTAACAAATCAGCCATTTCCATAATGCCTCTTTTTATGCCTTGTAATTCGTCTCCAGCTCCAGCTAAATTTAATAATAAGAAAAAATCAGTCATGCTATGCACAGCGGTTTCACTTTGACCTACACCAACCGTTTCAACAAGTATTGCGTTAAAGCCACAAGCTTCGCATAGGATGATACTTTCTCGTGTTTTTCTAGCTACACCGCCCAAACTCTCACCAGAAGCACTAGGACGAATATAAGCATACTCATCTTTTACGAGTTCTTCCATACGGGTTTTGTCGCCTAAAATGCTTCCATGGCTAATACTAGAACTCGGGTCGACAGCTAGTACAGCTACTTTTTTTCCTAATGCTGTTAAGAGTTTTCCAAAAGCTTCTATAAAAGTGCTTTTTCCGACTCCTGGTACACCTGTAATACCTATTCGGATAGAATTATTGCTGTAGGGAAGGCAATTTTGAACAATGATATTGGCTTTTTCTTGGTGTTCTATATTTGTGCTTTCAACCAATGTAATGGCTCGGCTAAGTGCTGTTTTATCCCCTTTTAGAATACTTTCTGTAAGTGACTCTGTGTTAAGAGCTGCTTTCCTGTGCTTTTTAATCTGGTTGATTGCTCTTTGATTGATACTTTCAGGTTGTTCGATGCCTTCGTTTTCTTTTAAAGCTGATTTTTTTCTGTAAGCATTCAATGGATTTCGTTTTTTAGTAAAGGTAATTATTTTTTTAATAGTAATAATAAATCTTAAAGGGTAGGATTGTAAAAATATTAGTTAATTTGTTTATTTTGTTGGAACTGAAATATATTTCGCTATGAGTGATAAAAGGATAGATATAGATTGTCAATCAATTGAACAACTTCTTAGGTTGAAACCATTTGAACAAAGAATTGTTAAAAAGAGTTTCGAAGTAGGAGATTATTTAGTTTCTCAGGGGGATTCTTTTTTGTATTTACCTATTGTTAAATCAGGAGTTGTTAGACTAGATTGTACTTCTATTGTAAAGGATGTATTGTTGGATTATGTAGTGGCAGGAGAGGTTTGTATGGTAAGTTTTTCGCATTATAACGCAATGGATAAGTTATTGTTTGCAGCTCAAGCTTTAACTAGGGTAGAGGCTTGGTTATTGCCAAGAGATATAATTAGTGAACTGTTAGAAAAAGATAGAGACTTTGTAGGTTCTCTTTTAAATAGGTTGTCTTTTGAATTTCAGCACATACTTCAATTGTATATAGGTTTGCAAAACGATGACTTAGAAAAAAGATTAGAAAGATATTTGCAAAAATACAGTCGTAAATTAGAGTTAAATGGTGTTAAACTCACTCATCAACAAATAGCTATTGATCTAGGAGTTAGTAGAGAAAGTGTTTCACGAATAATGTCTAAAAAAGGGAACTTGTGATTTAGATCACAAGATGTTTTAGATTGCAAAAGTATTTTTGTTTAAAAATATTTTATGGATACTTTAATACCTAATAACTCTTTGATTACGGCTACGCCTGAAGAAGGTAGACAATTAGCGGTAAAAATGGCTAGATTAATCATTAAGCACACACAACCTGATGCGTCAGTGCGCGAAAAATTACGACCAATTTATGCTGAAGATCCTGCTATGCTTATAGCTATTGGTCAGACAATAGCTATAGAATTTGCTACTATAGCAAAAGCAAATAATTATTGGAAAAAATAAGCGTGTTAATTTTTATTTTTTAAAGGCTGTTCAGTTACTTTACCGCTTTGTTCTAGGGGTCAATACAAACTAACTATTGTTTTAATAGTTAAAATTTGAGAACAAGGAGGTATTTTACTGGACAGCCTCTTGCTTAAAATTAAAATTTAATAAAGTAGATTTCTATTATAGGCAGTATCGTTTTGAAGGTTTTTTAAATGCGGTTTGTCTTTTGTGAAATGAACAAACCATTTCGCTAACTCGTCAATCTCAGATGAAATCAGGATCTTAATGGACTGATTTAACTCTTCGTTAAATTGCTCTGGATTTAAACTTGCTCTTTCTAACTTTCTTTGAATATAGGTAGACATTGTTCTCATAGGTTGTTTTTTTTATTAGGGTTACTAAAATTAGTAAAAAATATCTTACTAAACAAAAAAAAAGACCATTTTTATAAAATAGTTTAAAAAAATGGTATTTGAAAATATTTTGACTTTATCTTTTCAACAAAATTTAGTTAATAATTAAGGCATGTTAGATGATTTAAATATTCTTAATTTTACATAAAATAAATTCGATTGGTATGCCTGTTTCGAAAGAATTAATTCAAAAGTTAATAGATGTTGTTGGAGTATCTTCTGTTTTTACAGATATAGAAACTCGAAAGAGGTATGGACATGATGAAACTGAAGACTTTTGTTTCCCCCCAGCTGTAGTAGTTAAGCCCAATAATGTAGAGGAAGTTTCGGCTGTTATGAAATTAGCAAATGAGTTTTATACACCGGTTGTTCCTATAGGCGGACAAACAGGTTTAAGCGGAGGGGCATTATCCGTTTTAGAAGGAATAGGTCTTTCAACAGAGCGATTGAATAAAATTATTGAGATAGACGAAAAAAATCTCCAGATTATTACTGAACCTGCTGTTGTTACTCAGGTGTTGCGAGAAGCTGTTGCGGAAAAAGGACTTTTTTACCCAGTAGACCCTAGTAGTATGGGAAGTTGCTTTATTGGAGGGAATATAGCTGAAAATTCAGGAGGTGCTAGAGCTGTTAAATATGGATTGACGAAAGATTACGTTTTGAATTTAGAAGTTGTTTTGCCAAATGGAGAAATTATTTGGACAGGTGCTAATACATTAAAAAATTCTACAGGTTATAATCTGACCCAATTAATGATAGGGAGTGAAGGGACATTAGGAATTGTTACTAAAGCCGTTTTAAAATTACTACCCAAAGTGTCTTTTAATATACTAATGTTGGTTCCTTTTTATAAAGCCGATGAAGCTTGTGAGGCTGTTTCTGCTATTTTTAGAGCAGGGATAGTACCTAGCGCTTTAGAGTTTATGGAGCGGGATGCTATTGATTGGAGTTTGAAATATATAGAAGGAATAGCTATTGAAGTAAAAACAGATCATCAAGCTCATTTATTGATTGAAGTAGATGGAAATTACCCGGAAATTTTGATGCTGGAAGCAGAAAAAATTATGCGCGTTTTAGAAAATTTTCAAATTGATGAAATCCTTTTCGCTGATACAGAAGATCAAAAAAAGGCCTTATGGAAAATGAGAAGAGGTATTGCGGAAGCAGTTAAAGCAAATTCAATTTATAAAGAGGAAGATACCGTTGTGCCTCGGTATGAATTACCTAAATTGTTAAAAGGAATTAAAAAAATTGGAGCTAAATATGGTTTCCAGTCGGTTTGTTATGGACATGCAGGAGATGGTAATTTACATGTAAATATAATAAAAGGTTATTTAACGGATGCACAATGGACTGAAGAGGTTCCAAAAGGTATTCGTGAAATTTTTGAGCTAACAATTTCTTTAAAAGGAACTTTATCAGGAGAACATGGTATTGGTTGGGTGCAAAAAAACTACATGGATATGGCTTTTTCAAAAATGCACCTAGAGTTAATGGAGCAGATTAAGTATATTTTTGATCCAAATAATGTTATGAATCCAGGGAAAATATTACCCGATAAGTTTTAGTTAAAATTCCTTGGTGCGAAATACTGAGTGAAATGATTTTTTCCATTGTCTCAAAAAACTTATTTTATATTTGAAGTGAAATATTAATACCTTATTTAATAACTCGGAACGTTAAATTTATTCTAGAACCTATGTTCTTTTGAGTTTTTGGTATTTGATGTTTCCAAAAATGTTGCGTTGAACCTTTCATAATAAGCAAGCTTCCGTGTTCTAGATTCATGTTTTGTTTAGCTGTTTCAATGGTATTATGTTTGAGTTGAAAGTTTCTTTCAGCACCAAAACTTACAGAGGCAATGACAGGATTACGACCTAATTCCTTTTCGTTATCAGCATGCCACCCCATACTATCCTGTCCGTTCCGATAGTTATTTAATAAAACAGTTGTAAAGTAAGTATCGCAAACTCGTTCAACTTCATCTTTAATATGAGTTAATAGAGGTGTCCATTGGTGCGGATTCATTACAATATTAGAATACCCATACGGTTTTCCTTCATTGCCAAATAAAGCTGTTAATCGTGGTTGTAAATGTTCTTTTCCATAGACCGTTATTTTGTCTTGTTGCCAAGGTATTTCGGATTGTAATTTTTGAAAAAAATCATTCGCTTGTTCTAATGAAAAAAAGGCTGGATAATAAATGAGTTCCGCATCCGGAAGGTTGAATTCTATTATTTCATCAGGAAAAAGCATTTTGTTAGATGTTTAGAGTTGTTTTTTAGATTAATAATAAAAGAACAAAACTTGAAATAGGTAAGTCTTACTTTTAGTAAGTCTGACAAATATAAGATAAATTCAGACTGAAAAGATTACTAATATAAAGACATTTTTTAATCATGATATGTATATGCTATGATTCAAAAGGTATGATTTAAAAATATCTTTTGGTTTTCTAATAGAGCATTAAAGTAAGAAAAGGGTGTCTAAAAAGCAGCAACTTAATGTTTAACTTATCACTTCGACGAAAAAAGAACTAGCGTTACATATTATGTGATTTGGTTTCGCCTATTCACTTCATTCGAGCCTTCCTTTGGTCGAAAGTAAAGATTGTGAACTTTTAGGACACCCTCTTTTAAAATATTTAAATAGCTGAGAGATCGTTATTTTTTAACGCCACTATTTATATTCATTATTATAATAGCTAATACAATCAAACCTATTCCAATCCATTGTGATAGAACAACAGTTTCATTTAATATCATAAATGCCATCATTACAGAAACAGGTAATTCTAATGAAGAAACAATACTTCCTAAGCCAATTCCCGTGTGAGGGAATCCTGCATTCATCAAAAGAGGAGGGATAATCGTTCCAAACAGAGCCAAAAATATTCCCCATTTAGCAAAAATTGCTAGATTAAAAGGGGTTATTTGTGTAGCTATGGAAAAACCAAAAACAATAACGGCACCACCTAAAAGCATATACAAACTGCGTTGTGCAGAGGATATTCCCAGAGCAATTCGATTAGCAGTAAACATTGTAGTGGTAAATGAAGCAGCAGCTAAAAGGCCCCACATAATTCCTCTCCAATCTAAATCAAGCGATTTGCTGAATAGGTTGGTTGCTAAAGCAGTTCCTAACAAAACAATTGCAACAGAAACTATTTTTTGAACAGAAGGGGCTTTTTTATCTAAAAACCATTCTAATAACACTCCCATCCAAACAGTTTGCATCAACATGACAATTCCTATAGAAACAGGAATGTATCTTACGGCTAAGTAATAAAAAACACTCGTCATCCCAAGTGAAGTTCCTGCTAACATCAAATGTAAAATATTAGCAGAAGTTGCTTTTACAACCTCCTCTTTCTTTTTTATTTTTTGGAAAGCATTGATTAACAATATACCCAAAATACCATATATAAATTGTGAGGACGTAACCTCTGCTGTAGTAAAGTTTTCTGTATAGGCTAATTTTACAAAAGTAGCTAACATTCCATAGCTAGTCGCGCCTAAACCTACCAAAACGACACCTTTTAAAATACTATTTTTCAACATTTTTTCAAAATTAAGGGCGGCAAAGATACAACAAGTTAAATGCTAAATAGTATAATTTGTTAGTTTTTTTAAAAAAACAGCAAAGAACAAAAGCTTTTAAGAGATCAAGAGGAATAAATAGAGAGACATGGTTCTTGGATAATACAGAGCGAAAGTTTATTGCCTAGCGCTATTTTGCCAAATAGTAAAAAAAATAACCCAGATTATGCGTTAGCCTTTGTGCTGAATAAAAAAAGGATAAAGAAGGTAAAAAGACACGTAAATTTCTCTCCGAAGCTATCTTTTAGATTCAAAGTAGTTTTTATTTGTAATAAATTTCTAGTGCGTAATCTGGGATAATGAAGTATCTTTAGAGTAGTTTTTTGGTTATAGTTTCTAAAAGGCAGTGTGTGCTAGTTTGTGGATCAACACTTTTTCTATTGTTTTATACGGTAATTCAAATTAAATAAAAACAGATTAGGGTAGTTTTTTAAATTATTTTTAGTGGTATAAAAAATAGAAATACTATCGAATTCAAAAGCCCAAATAAATCAAGCAAAGTTTTAATTAAATTTACCGCACAAATAAATAATATGTCAACTTTTAAATTCAAATTATACCAACAGTTAGAACACAAAATAAAACATTTAGGAACAGTAATGAGTAGCGTGTATGCGTTATTTTTAGGAGCTGTATTATTGTTTTTAGACTTTCAGATTAATTGTAGTAATTATTTTTCTATTCATTCATTAGAAATTTATTCTAGGTTAATTCCTGTATCTAACATTTTGGTCTCTATTATTATTGGAATTTCCTTAACAACGTTTTCGGTCATATTTGTAGTCATGCAATTAGCCTCTTCTCAATTTTCTCCGAGAATTTTAAGGCATTTTTTAGCTAATGATTTTAGAATACAGGCCTTTATAGGTTTGTTTGTAGGAACCATAGCCTTGTGTGTATTGCCTCAAATAATGTCTGTTTTTTATCCTAATCAACCCTTTTTAACAACCTTACTCGTAGGTACTTTTTTAGCCATTAGAGGCTTAGTATGGTCTTATCCATCTATGATTACATATTTAAGTATAAACATGAATGTATCAAGTATTACACACCATATTAAAAAAGAAGTGGTAGATGAAATAACTATTTTATACAGTCAAAAATGGGAAAAAGGAAATGATTTAACCTATGAACGAGAACAGTGCTTGACCAATAGAAATGTATTAAAAATAGTGAGTCCGTTTCAATCAGGTTATTTAGAAAGTGTTGATTATGCTCTGTTAAAGAAAGGGTTATTAGAATTAAAAGAAACAAATCATTGGAAAGAAGTATATCAAAAACCCGTGATTGGCGAATTTATAATGAAGGATACAACGGTTTTGTTACAAATTGTTGTTGATCAAGTTTCAGAAAAACAAAAAGAAACCTTTCAGAATTTAGTTTCTAAAGCGTTTAAAGTAAACCGTTTTAGAAGTCATACACAGGATATAAATTTTGGCGTACGTAAATTAGTTGACATAGGCATAAAAGCAATATCACCAGCAGTAAATGATCCTACAACTTGTTTAAACTGTATTGATCAATTAGGCGAAATTGTAAAAGTTTTATCGGAAAGACAATTTCCTTCTACAGATGCTCGAGAATTAATTAAAAACAATATCCATATCAATGAGTTTAATTATGACGAGTTTATTGATTTTTGTTTTGATCAAATTTACCAATGGGGAAAAGAAGATCCAATAATTGTAAAACGAATTTTACGTACCATTAGATCTATTTTACCAACGGTTCAAAATCCATACCACTTAAAAGTGTTAATTCAACAAGTGGAAGAAATGGAGTTAGCCTCTATTTATAACCTAGAAAATTATCAAAATAGATATTTGAAAATTTCCAAGGAAAAATTAAGTACAATAGAAAAAGAACTTCAAGGCTTTAGAGAAAAAGCCTTGAAGCAAATTGAGATTCTTAGAGATTTAGGGTTTCTTGAAGTTTATTTGTCAGAAAATCAATTAGATAATCAGTATGTTGACGAATCAATAATAAAAACAATAAACTATTTAAACACGTATTTAAAATAGAAGGAGAGGTTTTACCTTCTATGTCTTTTTTCTCTAATATTATGTTGTATTTTTCTTGTTCTGACAAACGAAGCTCTAGCTTTTTTTCTGGAAAGGTATTTTATATGGGGTCTTATAATATGGGTTTTTGTTCTATGAAAGTGAATTCTGTGCTTGTGAATGTGTGTGATAAAAAGGGTATGTGCCATAGGACGCCAAGGTTTCCACCAACGCGGATATAATGACCAGCGTACAGGCGATACCCAAAGATGATACCCTGGAGCATAAATAAATCGAATACAAGGCCATGACCAAACATTAACAATTACCCGCGCTGGAATTATATCCAAAATAGAAGGACCTTTGTCTTCTATTGTTTTTTCATAAACATCATAGGGTTCAACAATCGTGTTTTTATCAAATAAATCATCATCGCCAATAATTTGAAGGTATGCCTCTTCATTGCCCCTTTTTTCTATATTTAAGGTGGCAATATCCTGTTTTTCAGAATTGCCTACTAATGCACTTAAAATGATAACATGGTCAGAACCATCTATAAAATCTTCAACGGTAACATAATCAGTAGCACCATCGTTATTTAGGTCAAGATTATTTACATTGTTGTTTTCTTCGTTTATAGCTCTTTCAAAATCTTCTAATGAAGTTGAGTTTCTAAACATTGCTAAAGCCCCTTCTAGGCTAAAGTTTTCTTGATTTGTTTCGTTTGCCTCTGTATTTTGAGCATATTTTGGCGTCAAAAAGAAAAGGGTTAATAATAGAAAAAGAAATTTTTTCATAATAATTGGATTTATAGGTTTGTTTATAGGACTTATAAAAAATTAAAAGGTTTAATGAGAGTTTTATAAAAAAGTTTCTGTTTATTTGTAAGGTATAAATAATTGGGGAATTTATGCTGAATTCAGTTAATACTATAGAGCAAAAGCTAGTAGAGGCTTATTCTATTAGGATTAATAATCTTACCAAAAGTATTGTAATAGCTAATCAAGCTCTAAAGGCTTCTTTATTTATAAACAATAAAGCTCTTATTGGAAAAAGTTATAGCCAACTAGCCTTATATCACATGATAGTTGGCGAAATGCAAAAAGCTAAACATTATTCTGAAAACGCAATAAGAATTTTTAAAGAATTAGGAGAAGACAAAGGATTAGCCGATGCTAAATATGGTTTAGCAGGGGTTTACTACAAAACCAATCAATATCATTTAGGTCTTATTCATTTTAGCGATGCCTTAAAGATTTATAAAAAATACGATGATTATTGCAATCAATCCCGTACAGAAAAATCATTGGGGACTATCTTTGAATGTATAGGTGATATAACAAGCGCATTTAAAGTATATAAAAGTGCAATTCGAAATGCTAAAAAAGCTAATGACCTAAATTTAGAATCCAATGTTTATAATAATCTTTCTGGAATCTTGATTAAAAGAGGAAAGATAAATTTTGCCAATCAAATCATTGATAAATCTATAGAACTCAAAACCCAAACAAATGATATACGAGGAATGGCTTACGCATTATATGGTAAGGGAAAAGTATATCATTTTTATAAAGAATATAGTAAAGCAAAAGAATTTTATAATAAATCTCTGAATATTCATAAAGAAATGGGAGAAAATGCAGGAATTGTTATGGTTATGACAAAACTAGCAGCTCTTTATTTTGAAACTCAACAAATAGATAAAGCACTTCAATTTGCAAAAGAAGGATTGTTGTTAGGAGCCTCTTTACAGTTTTCAATATGTACAATCAAGTTAAATCGTATACTTTATTTGATATACAAAAGTTTAGGCGATTTTGAAAAAGCTTTATGTTATTTTGAAAGACATCTGTTAGAAAAAGAAACGGTTATTAATACTCAAACATTAAAAGTAATTGAAAGTTATGAGTTAATAGCAAAAATGGAAAAAATAGAAAATGAAGTCATTTTACAAAGAGAAAAACAAAAAATATTAGAAAAGAAAAATTTAGATGAACTAGAAAATTATAAAAGGAAACAAGAGTTTTTATCTATAATGAGTCATGAAATAAGGACACCATTAAATGCTATCGTAGCTTCACTGGTTCTCTTAGATGATAAAATTGTAAATGAAGGCAAAAAAATTATAAGAAATTTAAAATTTGCATCGGACAATCTAATTAGCGTTGTAAATGATGTTTTGGATTTTAATAGATTAGACGGACAAAATGTAAAGTTAGAATTAGTATCCACGAATATCAATTTTTTATGCCAAAACACCGTTGAAGTGTTTGAGCGTTTTGCAAATGCTAAAAATATAGAATTACAATATATTTCAACAGTAAGTTTGGCTAATTATTATTTGATAGATCCCACCAAACTAACCCAAATTTTAAATAACTTAATAAGCAATGCTATAAAATTTACAGATAAAGGAAGCGTACAGTTAGAACTAAATATAGTCAATTGCGGAGAAAAAACAGATCTAATTTCATTTAGAGTCACGGATACAGGAGAAGGAATATCAGAAGAAAATCTGCCTCGTATATTTGAAAGCTTTTCACAACTCAAACCTTATTTAACTCGAAAACATGGCGGAACAGGTTTAGGATTGGCAATCGTAAAACGATTGATAGAATTACACAAGAGTACAATAATCGTAGAAAGTGAACTGTATAAAGGAACTTCCTTTTATTTTGAACTTGAATTAGAAAAATCAAAAGAGATTTTAATAAAAGTAAATGAAAAAAAGCAATTAATAGGTAAAAAAGTATTGATAGTAGATGATACTAAAATGAATGGAATGCTACTTTCTAAGTTGTTAAGTAAATGGAGTATGGAAATTCAATACATTAATACAGGTAAAAAGGCAATTGAAATAGTGAAAAACCAAAAATTTGACTTTATTTTAATGGACATACACATGCCTGAAATGAATGGCTTTGAGGTTTCTAAAGAAATAAAAATGACCGATAATCTAAATGTTCAAACACCTATTTTTGCACTTACAGCTGATGTCTTAGCAGATGCAGATGCAGATTTTAAAAAGTACTTTTCAGGCATCATCTTTAAACCATTTGACATAGATAAACTTTATAATTTATTAGTAGCCTACGGAGATTAAAAAAAGCTAATTTTAAATTTCTTAAAATAAAAGTTAAAATCTGTAACAAATGCCAACAAAAGGGGTCTATTAGAATAAAAGATTTTTACATACATGAAAACAACTAAATTCACTCTTTTGTTATTCTCTTTTTTATCATTTGCTACCTATGCACAAGAAAATAAAGATAAAACCAATGAATTGAAAGAGGTAGCAATTGTTAAAGAAAAAAAAGCAGTTGAACAAAGATCAGACCGCACTATTTTTGAATTAGCAAGTCAAGCGCATTTAAATTCAGGTTCAGTTCTGGAAGGAATGAAAAAACTACCAGGCTTGGTAGCCTCCGATGTTGCAGGTATGATGTATCAAGGAAAACAATTAGATGTGTTTCTAGATGGAAGGCCCCTTGCTATTTCAACAAACGAATTAAATGCTTTTTTAGAAGGGTTGCCCGCTAATTCAGTTGAAAAAATAGAGGTTATTACCAATCCAGGAGCTGAATTTCCCGCTACCTCAGGAGGAGCTATTCTTAATATTGTTACTAATAAAAGAGCAAAGAACTATCTAACAGCCACATACACTAATAGTAGTAGTTTTACCTCTTATAGTAAAAATCGTTGGCGTACGAATAATAGTATACTCTTAAGTTCTAAAAATAAATTCTTCGGATGGCAGTTAAACTTTGGGCAAAATTATGCTGAACGAGGGATGTGGTCTGAAGTGCTTAAAAAGGAAGACAATCTATCAACTTTATTAACCTCTAGTAGTTCAGATCGTATTTTACGAACACTTTTTGCTAAAACAGGTCTTACGTTTGATATAGGTAAAAATAGATTATTATTAAATTATGATATTTATTCGAACAACAATACCAGTGCAACAGATGCTATGGGATTGTTACCTAATTCAACTTTGTTTTCTACAATAGATGATAGTAAAACGCTAACACTACGTCAAGATGCAGTAGCAACGTATCAAATGCGTTTCTTAGATTCCGATAAAAAATTGGACTTTAAATTTAATTTTAATAGTGTTGTAAATGATTTTAATTTATTTTCAAGAAACTTAAATCGTAATACTTTGAGTAATGGATCTGATCAACGTCTTTATAATTTTAAAATAGATTATAATCAATCCGTAAAACTATTGGAAGAAGGAAAAATTAGTATAGGAACTCTATATGAAGAACTCTATTTTAATACGTTTAATAAAAATGTGAATAATTTAGAATATAGAAGAATGACTGCTTCTACTTATGCCGAGTTGCAAACTAAATATAAAAAGTTTGAGTTTACTCTAGGACTAAGAGGAGAAAATTATGATATTTCAGGAAAAACAGAAACACAACCCTTGATCCCTTTTAAACAATACAGATTATTCCCTAACGGAAGTATTCAATATAGTTTAGCTAACAAAATAATTTTATCAGGGAGTTATAATAAAAAAATAACATTACCAAGTACCTCTTCTCTTAATCCTAATAATACAAATTATCAAAATCCAAATGTTGGATATTTAGGAAATCCACAATTACAGCCTACACTGTTTAATAATTATGAATTTAAATTGTCTGTTTTTGAATATGCTTTTGTAGGGTATAATATAAGTGAGGGACTCAATCAAGTAGCTCAAAGAATGTATTTAAACGGAAATAGAATGGTTAACACCAATGAAAATATTTCCTCAATGAAGATTCATACCTTTAATTTAGGTTTGCCTATACCTTATATGTTGTTTACAAAAGGATTAAAAGAAACAGCTAAATTTAATTTTAATCCAGACAAAATTAATTTCATGTTTTTATATGCGGGAAGACAAAAACATGATATTCCAAACGCTGATACAAACGCATTTTGGATTTTTAATATTATGTCACAAGTGGTATTGCCAGGAGATATAAAATGGGTGACAAATTATAGCCATATTACAAAAGGAGGTAATTATTTTTATTTTGTAGCACAAAGACCTTTTAATCATAGCTTGGATATGACATTCTCTAAAAAGTTTTTATCCAATCAGTTGACTGTTTCAGTAAATGTAGACGATGTATTTAATTTCAATAAATCTTCATTCAATTCTTTAAATACACCACTTTATATGTCTAATAAAAACGATACACGTAGGATAGGATTCACTTTAAATTATAAGATTCCTACCAAGAACAAAATAGCAAAAGAAGATCCTAATATGTTAAATAAAGAAAAGAAAGAAGATAACGGAACCCTAATCGTAAATTAATACCATTTAAACTTTAAATTTTCTTTTTAAAAATAGGACATCTACAAAAACAACAAAAATTAGTGTTGGTTCTCGATGCGCTTCGCGCTCGAACGAACGATGATTTCAATTATATAACTCAACCGTCTGTTCGAGTTGTTTTTAAAATGAAAAAAAACGTATCGAGAACTTTACTTTTTAATCCAGTGTATTTTGAGTTTAAATGGTATAAAATACCTTTTATAATGTATATAAAAAGACTTAGATTGCTATTTGTATTAAAAGAGGCTGTTGGGACAGCCTTTTTTTATTGACTGAATTTAAGTTTTAGGTAGAACCCAGATTGAGCATTAGAAAAATATTACAAATAAAAAAGGAATGTAGCAAAAGGATAGCTTTGGTAAAAATTTCCGCGCCTTTTTATCTTTTTTGCCCTTTTATTCTTCATTACAAAGTTTAACGCATAATCTGGATTTAATACAAATGAATGCTTTTTGGTAAAAAACAAAAAGTAAAGTAAATCGGGTATTGATTAAGATCTAAATACTTAATTCTTTTTTGAAAATTCTTCTAAATCGCTCAAATGAAGTCTTAAAGCATGTACAGAAATACTAATTTCCCAAAAAGAAATGCCTAAAGAAACCAATAGACTAAAAAGACTAAAAACGAAGAAATAAATGGCAATGTATTGTAAATCAAAAAATAATAATAACATTGCAAAAACAGATAAAAATAAACAAAGTACTCCCATAAGTTGCATAAAACGTATTAAGGTTAGCCGGTTGTTTAAGTTTTTAATTTCAAGGATAATAGATTTGTTATGAGCCTCTTCATAATTCTTTTTCAAATTTCTAATAATTTGGGCAATAGTTAAGAAACGATTTGTATAGGCTAATAAAATTAAAGAACTGGCTGAAAATAGTAAGGCAGGTGTTTCAATTGATAAGGTCATATTCTTATTTTGTTTGTTAGTTAAAAAGGATATAAAATGTTTACTTAATTTTATCTATTCTATAGGGTTGAACAAAATATGTTTTTAGAGTTAATGATCAAATAATAACATAGGAACGGCTATTATTAATAGGATTCAATCTTTCGTTACAGATCATTAGTTAGCAAACTAGTTAAAGGTAATATAAATTAATAGTTTTTATCTTTTTTGGAGCCATAGAATAGAAACGGCTAAATTTTTCTTTTTTAAGTTTTATGCTATTTGAATATTACCAATCTTCTCAGATTTGATTCTGACTTTAGAATAGACTCTGTCAAAGTTACTAAAAATACTTAACGGTTTTTAATGTCTGATTATTTTAGGGATTAAATTTATCTTAAAAAAAAGATCTTGTTTTCCGTGACAATCCGGTAAACGTTACGGGATAAAATTAGTTTTGAGTGCTTATTTTTGGATAATTTTGTACGGATCTTCTATAAATATTCGTTGCTATTATATAAAAAACAAAAAGTAAAGGAGGGGAATTATGATATTATAAATTAGAATGTATTCAGATAAGAAAGCGTATGCCGAGGATGGTTTTAGGCTTAAAAACAATGAATTAAGAACATTAATTCGTTTGTTTTGACTAAGATTGACCTTTTGAATAGATTAAAAAAAGTCAAAATGTTTATTTTAAAACAGAATTTTAATAGAATTGAAAGTAATAATGTTGTTTTGGGTGTGTTTTTTTGATAAAAATAAAATTTTGATAACAAAGAATAAAAAAAACTTTATTTATAAATAAATAGACGTACATTTGCCTTTTAATTTAAAGGTTACTGCTTTTTGATTTTCTGTTCAAGTACTTTTTTAACTTCCTCAGTAATTACTTTCCAGCTGCCATTTTTTTAAAATCTATTTTTTAATTAGAAGTTATGTACCCGTAGTACTAAGATACTATGATTTATATCTATATGATTAATTAATGGTTAATGATACAAGTAAATCGAGATATATATGGCAGATTCTTATTCTAAAAAAGAAAATAATAAGAAAAAAGTAAAAAAACAACAAGATAAAGCGCTTAGAAGGAACGAGCGTAAAGTCAATAATAATAAAGGGAAAACCCTAGAGGAAATGTTCGTATATGTTGATAAAAATGGAAAGTTAACTTCCGTTCCGCCTCATTTACAAACTGTTGAAACAGATAAGAATAGTGAAAATATAAATAAGAATACGGGAGAGATAAGAAAAGATTTTTCTACAGGTCTTATTACTTTTATAAAAGAAACAGGTTTTGGCTTTATAACCGAGGATGAAACCAGAGATAATTTATTATTTCATTTTGAAGCTTCTAATACTAAATTTAAAAGAAATGTAAGAGTAAGCTTTAAGAAAGAAGTCACCCCTAAAGGTTTTAGGGCTACACATCTCATAATTATTAATTAAATATAAATAGAAATGCAAGAAGGTACAGTAAAGTTTTTTAACGAAACAAAAGGTTTTGGATTTATTACTTCTAATGATGGACAAGAAATTTTTGTTCATACTACAGGTTTAACACAACGTGTAAGAGAGAATGATGTAGTCGTTTTTGAGGTTGAGCGTACAGCTAAAGGATTAGCTGCTGTTAATGTGAAAAGAAAATAATAAGATTGTTTTAAAAGCCTGATTCTCATCAGGCTTTTATTTTGGTGTCTACTTTAAAGATTCAAAACTTCTTTTCACAAACGAAGTTAATTCTTCACCTTTTAATAAACCTTGTGATAATTTAGCTATATCTAAAGCCTGTTTTACTAAGTCTTTTTGTGCGTTTTCATCGCTATTTAGAATAGATGTAGCTAACTCAGAGTTTGTATTTACTACTAAGTTATACATTTCTGGGAAATTGCCCATCCCAAACATACCACCACCGCCAGTTTGACTCATTTCTTTCATACGACGCATAAACTCTGGTTGTGTAATCATAAATGGGGCAGAAGTGCTTTCTAAAGCTTCCATTTGAACGGTATAGTTTTCTTTAGGAACTACTATTTCAATCGCATTTTTTAACTTTTCCTTTTCTTCTTCAGACAATTTAGAAATTGTAGCATCCTCTTTTTGAATTAATTTATCAATATGATCAGCATCGACACGAGTAAACATTACATTTTCATTATCTGCTTCTAGTTTTTGAATCAAATGCGAAACAATAGGTGAATCTAATAATAATACTTGGTAGCCTTTTTCCTTGGCAATATCAATATAGCTATGTTGAGTATCTTTATTAGAGGTATAAAGAATAACTAATTTGCCATTTTTGTCAGTTTGGGTGTCTTTTAAAGCTTCTTTTAATTCTGTTAAAGTGTAATATTTATTATCAGTAGTAGGATACAATACAAAATCACCTGCTTTTTCATAGAATTTAGCCTCTGATAGCATACCATATTCTAAAACCACTTTAATATCATTCCATTTTTTTTCGAAATCTTCACGATTTTCGTTGAATAACGATTTTAATTTATCGGAAACTTTACGCGTAATATAGTTGGATATTTTCTTTACATTGCCATCTGCTTGCAAGTACGAACGAGAAACATTTAATGGAATGTCTGGCGAGTCTACCACACCTTTTAGCATCATCAAAAATTCAGGCACGATACCTTCTACGTTATCTGTTACAAATACCTGATTTTGGTATAATTGAATTTTATCTTTCTGAATCTGCAAATCGCCAGTCAATTTAGGGAAGTATAAAATACCAGTTAAATTGAAGGGATAATCTACATTTAAATGAATATTGAATAAAGGGTCTTCAAAATTCATTGGGTATAATTCGCGGTAGAAGTTTTTATAATCTTCCTCGGTTAATTCAGATGGTTGTTTTGTCCATGCAGGATTTGTGTTATTAATAAAATTATCTACTTCTGTATATTCTGTCTTGTAATCTTCAGGAGCATCTTCAGGTTTTGGTAGAGCCTCTTGTTTAGTGCCAAATTTAATAGGAATAGGCATAAACTTGTTGTACTTTGTTAATAATTCGCGAATCTTGAATTCTTCTAAAAATTCTACAGAATCATCAGCAATATGAAGGATAATTTCAGTTCCTCTTTCTGTTTTATCATGAGGTACAAGAGTGAATTCAGGACTTCCATCACAAGTCCAATGTGCTGCCGATTCGTCTTTAAAAGATTTGGTAATGATTTCTACCTTATTAGCTACCATAAAAGCAGAATAAAAACCTAAACCAAAATGACCAATTACACCTGAATCCTTAGCTGAATCTTTATATTTCTCTAAAAATTCTTCAGCACCTGAAAAAGCAATCTGATTAATGTATTTTTCTACTTCTTCAGCAGTCATCCCTAAGCCTTGATCGATGATGTGAAGTTTTTTGCCTTCTTTGTCTACTTTTACCTCAATTATAGGATTTCCGTATACTGTTTTAGCTTCACCAATACTGGTTAAATGTTTTAATTTTAAAGTAGCATCTGTAGCATTAGAAACCAATTCGCGTAAAAAGATTTCATGGTCACTATATAAAAACTTTTTGATTAAGGGAAAGATGTTTTCTACTGAAACATTAATTTTTCCTGTTGTCATACGTTATTTAAATTTAAGTTTGATGGTTTATATCTTTTCAAATAAGATACCAATTCTTGAAATATGACAAATTGACGGTTTTCGTAGTAGATTTTCTACTAAAAAATTGCTAAATTGGTATTAAATTTGCCTCGTTGGCAAACGTAAAAAATCAAAATAAAATGAAAAAACTAGTTTTAATGGCCACTGTGTTAGGAATTATGGTTTCCTGCAAGCCTAAACAATCATTAGTTACTACAAGTGTAAATAGAAAAACACAAGTATCACTAAAAGGGGATTGGGTAGTTAGTGGAGTAGAATACGCAGGGTCTGAATATTTTAAGGTAACCTCTTTTGAAATTGCAGATGCAAAATGTTTTGAAGGAAGTGAATGGCATTTGGTGTCTAATAATGATTCGGGTAATGTGGCTTTAAATAAAGCGGGTTGTTCCTCGTATGCTTCTGATATTAAATGGTATGTAACTGACGAAAACCAAATGGTTTTGAAGTTTATCAAAGAAGGTGAAAAACCAAGAAAAGTGACTTCTGGATATATTTTGATTGTATCAAATGTAACACAAAACTCATTTGATTTAACAAGCAAAGTACAAGTTGGAAATAATGGAGGTAAGGTAGTTTACCATTTTAGAAGAAAATAAAAAAACATAGAAAGATGAAGAAAATAGCAATATATACCCTGTCAGGAGCCTTTTTGATTAGCGGAATGACAAGTTGTGAAGCAATTAAAAACACAAATAATACACAAAGAGGAGCTGCATTAGGAACTGTAGCAGGTGCTGTTTTAGGAGGCGTGTTAGGAAATAACATAGGAAAAGGAGGGAATGGTGCTTTGGGAGCTGTTCTTGGAGGTGTTATCGGAGGTGTAGCTGGTGGAGTTATTGGTAACAAGATGGATAGACAAGCACGCAAAATTAGCGAATCATTACCAGGAGCACAAGTAGAAAGGGTAGGAGAAGGAATTAAATTAACTTTGGGGGAAAACTCCGTTAATTTTGATTTTAATAAAGCCACTTTAACTGCTAAAGCTAAAGCGAATTTAGATAAATTAGTGCCTGTTTTTAAAGAATATCCAGATACCGATATTAAAATTTATGGTTATACTGACAGTAAAGGATCCGATGAGTATAATTTGAAATTATCTGATGATCGTACAAGAGTAGTAAAAAGCTATTTAGTTTCTAAAGGCTTAAATACAAATCGTTTTATTACAACAGGTATGGGAGAAGCGGATCCATTAGTAAGTAATGATACGGATGCTGGTAGAGCTCAAAATCGTCGTGTTGAATTTGCTATTACAGCCAACCAAAAGATGATTCAAGATGCTAAAAACGAAGCAGGACAATAACAAACTATAAATAGGGGCAGTCTATAAAAGAACTGCCCTCATTTTTATTGAATTGTAAATTCGGATTTTTTAGTAGAAACAATTTTTCTATTTTCTAAATCATATAAATCCAAAATTAATTTGTGTGTTCCTGTTCTGCTTAATCCTTCTAAAACTTTTGGTACCCATTTTTCGTTTAAAAAAGGTGTTTGATCTAAGGTAATTCTAACAGTGTATTTTTTAGAATCAACGTTTATCTTAGAAGCTTCTGTTAAAATATAATCAATTAAAATCCTTTTAGCGTCAGTTGTAGAATAAGATCCTCTAGGTCTGCTGGCAAAAATGTCTGATTGATTAGTACTATTTATTCTAGCAATTTCTTCTCCATTCTTAATTGTGCTTTTTACTGCAATGATTGCTTCAGGATTTTTATATATTTCATGATAAGAACGTCCCGCAGCAATTACAATACTGTGTTCACCATCCGTTAAATTGTATTTAAAAGGATTACTAGCTACTCCTACATAAGGAGCATCATCTACAATTAAGTGTAAGTGTTGCCCCATTGGTGAAAAAGGCAGATTAACGATTGCTTGATCAGGTGTAGAAACTCCCAATTGATAATTATTTAACGAAAAATTAAATTCACCTCCTCTGTAAGTCCATGGTTTAATACTAGGTGTGTTTGTAGGTTGGTGGGTCATAACGTCAGTTAATGTCAATAACTCAAAAGGAAGAGAGGTTTTAGGTTCTAAATTCTTTTGAAATGAGTTAGACAACCTTTTGATAACAGCATCTTTCACATCTAGATTAGAAGGGAATATCGTAACAGATTTGACTTTTACCATGTGTTTGTTTGGAGCTAATTCTGTTTTTAAGATGATTTTTTCTAATTTTTGGTTCGACCATAAATGAGCTAAGTTTGATTTTTTTACATTAATGATAACCTCCCCATTTGTAGTGGTATAATCTCCTTCTACAGCAAAGTTGTTAGCATAAGATTGGTCAGTAGCTATCCATCGTTGAGCTGTGAATTTTCCATCTTGTGAAAAGGAAATCCTTACAGTGTCTTGTTTGTCCCATGTTCCTATAAAATCATTTTGAACGGAGGGAGTTATCTCTGAAGGAGAAAGATTGTTTTTTTCACAAGATAGAAGGCTCAAAATACTAAAGCCACTGAATAAAGCAAATTGGAATAATTTTGATTTCATTGTTAATTAAAATTGGTTAAACATTGTTGAAACAAAACTACTTTTTGCTAAGGAATGATAGAATAGACAAAAAAACAGAGATATGGATAAAAAACTAAACTTTTATTTGAAAATCTTCAATATGATTTAGCTTTAAGTTTATCCGAAAATCTTTTGGAGAAACAAGGGTATGTTGTTTGAAAATACGACTAAAGTATAAAGGATCTTCAAAACCTAATTCATAAGCAATTTCTTTTACACTCAAGTTAGAATTAAAAAGTTTACTTTTAGCCAATGCAATGAGTTTCTCATGTAGGACTTTTTGAGTGGTTTTGCCCGTTTTGGATTTAATAAGAAGAGTTAGTTCTCTAGTTGTTAGATTAAGTTTTTGAGCATAGAAATTAGGTTGATGTTCTGAAGTGATGTATTGATCTATTAATATTTTAAAACGATTCAAATCAGGATCTAATAGGATTTCTTTTTGAGCGGTTATACTTCTTAAACATAGAAGTAATAAAATACTTATGTAGTTTAATATTAAAAAGTAAGTTCCAATTGAAATGTGTTGTATTTCTTCTTCAATTAAACTTAATTGATGTGCTATCTTGTGAAAATCTTGAGCGGGAAGTTGCATAATACGAGTTTGTAATATGTTTTGAAAAACAACTCCTTGACAGCCATATTCCTTTGCGTGTATGTCTAAACAAAAATAATTGGGATGAAATAAAAGTAATTTACCAGAAAGACCAGAAGTAAATTTCAATTGTTGATAAGGATAAAAAAACAAAATACAATTTAAAGTTATTTCATGTTTTGCATTTTCAAACAATATAGGAGAAGATATTTCGTTATTAAAAATGAAAATGCCATAAAAGTTTTTATTTATTATATAATCCCAAAAATCAGTATTGTTAAAATTTATAATAGAAACGAGTATTTCATTCTGATTATTTTTAAAATCAATTCTTTCCATTCTTTTTTTTTGAAATTTATTGTTATGATTTTAAAAAAAATGGTTTTATATATCAATTTTTCTTTTCAAATCATAATTGAATCTTATTATTTATGCTTAAAAAATATTTGCGTCTTAGATATTCTTGTTATTTTTGTGACCCTAATTTGAGAAAATGCTTCAAGTAAAAAATATTTCGTTCGGATATACAGATACGGCTATTATAAAGGCTATAGATTTTGAGGTTCAAAGAGGACAGAACATTGCATTAATTGGTGAAAGTGGTTGTGGAAAGAGTACTTTATTGAAATTGATTTATGGATTATATGATGTAAATGAAGGAAGTCTTTTTTGGAATGAAACCCCTATTACAGGACCTAAGCAAAATTTAGTTCCAGGGATGCCATTTATGAAATATATGGCACAAGACTTTGGACTAATGCCTTATGAAACCGTATCTGAAAGTGTAGGGAAGTTTTTGTCAAATCAACTGTTAGCAATTAAACGATTGCGCATCCAAGAACTATTAGACATAGTAGAAATGGGCGATTTTTCAAGACGTAAAGTGAGTGAACTAAGTGGAGGACAACAGCAGCGTGTAGCTTTAGCCAGAGTCTTGGCTTTAGAGCCCGAAGTGTTACTTTTAGACGAACCTTTTAGTCATATTGATAATTTTAGAAAAAACGCATTAAGACGTAATTTATTTGCGTATTTAAAAACCAAAGAAATTACTGTAATTATTGCTACTCATGATAGTACAGACGCATTGGCTTTTGCTGACGAAACCATAGTCCTGAGAGGAGGAGAATTAGTCGTTAAAGCGCCATCTAAAGAAATTTATACGAATCCGAAAAATAAATACGTTGCCTCTCTATTTGGAGAAGTTAATGAATTAGTTATTAATAAAAATGGATTGTCAGAAACCATACTATTATATCCACATCAGTTAAGGGTTTCAGAGGAAGGACAGTTAAAAGCCACAGTCAAGCAATGCTACTATAAAGGAGGGTATTATTTGATTAAAGCAGCCTTTAATGGACGACCAATTTTTTTTGAACATCGTGATCTTTTAGAGCTACAGTTAGACGTAAGTTTAGAAGTTCTTATATAAGCCCTATTATAAGTGCCATGCCATAAAAAAAAAGTAAAAAAGCTACAACTTGTTGGACAACAGTAAGTGTAGTCTTTTTTACTATTTTATTACCCCAAAAAACCCCAATAAAAGCAGATAATGTAGCAATTACAACCAATCTAAAATCTAGGTTTAAATCATTGTTAATAATTCTAGGGATATAAATACTTATCCTTGAAATATCTATCAAACAAGCTATTACCACTCCCGTAGCAATAAATGATTCTTTTGTTAGGCCAGCTCGGATTAAAAAAGCACTTCGTAAAGCTCCTTGATGACCAGAGACTCCGCCAAAAAAGCCACTTACAATCCCGCCAAGGCTTAAATATTTGTTATTAAACTCCAACCTCTTTAGTTTAGGTATAATGTCAAATAAAGCAAAGAAAATAAGAAGAAAACCAATGAGGATTTTCAATAGAGTTATTTGAAAAGTTTTGTTTTCTAATTTATATTCAAACAAGCTATTTTGATTCGTTAATAATGTAAGAAAATAAGCACCAATGAAGGCAAATATTATTGCGGGTATCCCAAATTTTAGAATTACGTCTTTATCGGCGTTTTTACCCAATAAAAAAAGTTTAAAAACATTATTTAAAAAATGTACAAGAGCCGTTAATGTAATTGCTATTTCAATAGGAAAAAATAATCCAAAAACAGGAAGTAAAAGAGTTCCTAATCCAAAACCTGAAAAGAGCGTTAAGCCAGCTCCTATGAATGCAACGATACAAATTATGATATAATCCATAGTTTAAATAGTAAAAAAATAAAAAGAGGAAATCAATTCAATACAAAGATCAAATAAAATTAGTATACACAAGCAAGTTATATTTTAAAAATCAAAGCTTCCTATTTTGAGATGTGTTATTTTTAATGCGTTTTTTTAAATTGTTGATTTATAAAAAAAGAGTTGTAA
The DNA here is from genome assembly GCF_014844295.1 of Flavobacterium columnare. NCBI lineage: Bacteria > Pseudomonadati > Bacteroidota > Flavobacteriia > Flavobacteriales > Flavobacteriaceae > Flavobacterium > Flavobacterium columnare. Next base: position 178,150 of record NZ_CP054494.1, on the reverse strand, counting down.
ATTTTGTTAATACTGTAAGTTAGGTTAACTTTGTTGGCTGGTTTTTAACTAAAATTTTAAGTATGTATCATTCTAGAATTTCAGGATTGGGTTATTATGTTCCAGAAAATGTCGTAACCAATGACGATTTATCTAAAATTATGGATACCAATGACGAATGGATCCAAGAAAGAACGGGAATCAAAAGAAGACACCATGTAAATAGTCCTGAAGAAACGACTACTTCAATGGGAGTAAAAGCAGCTGAAATAGCTATAGAAAGAGCAGGAATTAGCAAAGACGATATAGATTTCCTAATTTTCGCAACGCTAAGTCCAGATTATTATTTCCCAGGGCCAGGGGTACTAGTACAACGTGATTTGGGACTAAAAACGATTGGAGCATTAGATGTTCGTAATCAGTGCTCTGGATTTGTGTATGCTATTTCTATTGCAGATCAATATATAAAAACAGGGATGTATAAAAATATATTGGTTATTGGTTCAGAAGTTCATTCTAGAGGATTAGATATGACCACTCGTGGACGAGGAGTATCTGTTATTTTTGGAGATGGAGCAGGAGCAGCGGTTTTAACACGCGAAGAAGATTTGTCTAAAGGTATTTTATCTACTCACTTACATTCTGAAGGACAATATGCAGAAGAATTAGCTCTTATTGCGCCAGGTATGGGAAAACGTTGGGTAACAGATATAATTGATGATAATGATCCAAATGATCAAAGTTATTTCCCTTATATGAATGGACAATTTGTATTTAAAAATGCAGTAGTTCGTTTTAGTGAAGTAATTATGGAAGGATTAAAAGCTAATAACTTACAAGTGTCTGATATAGACATGCTTATTCCTCATCAGGCTAATTTACGTATTTCTCAGTTTATTCAGCAAAAATTCCAATTGACAGACGATCAAGTATATAATAATATTATGGAGTATGGAAATACTACAGCAGCTTCCATTCCTATTGCGCTAACAGAAGCTTGGGAACAAGGTAAGATAAAAGAAGGGGATACTGTTGTTTTAGCCGCTTTTGGTTCAGGTTTTACTTGGGGAAGTGTTATTATAAAGTGGTAATCTATAAAAAAAAGAACACTTTAGCGTTTAGTTACTTCGATATTAGGAGAAATCATATTATTAGTACTATTATGATTTCTCCCTTTGATCGAAATGACAAGGTTGAGGTCTTTTAGGACATCTCTCTTTATAGAGAGAAAATCTTTTGTACCCAGTTCGTTAACTTATACTGTTTCATAATTGACTCATCAATTTTTGTATCAGAATTAAGGAAATCTTCAATATTATCAAGTTCATTAAGGTCGTTTAAATGAAAAATAGAATTAATTTTAATCAAATCATATTTTTGTATAGAAGGATTGTTTGTAATTATTTTTTTATTAAGACCCAATGCTTCAAAAATCCTAAAACTCAAACCGCTTTGGTTTTTTCGTATAATGTCTATTATAACAGAACTTTGTTTGTATAAGTTTAATGTTTCAGATTGACTAAAACGTTTTCTTTTAAAAATAATATTAGGATAACGACCTAAACATCTCTTTTTAAAATTATAAATCCAAGATTTTTTACCAATACTGTAAAAGCTAAAAGAAAGTTTTTTTCTTTTTAATATTTCACCTATTTGATTCAATAAGTCAATTCTTTCGTCAATAGAACCAATGTAAATGAAATTCTGGGTTATATTCTCTGCGGATTTATTTTCTACAGTATAAATATAATTGGATGTTTTGACAAAGCAATGTTCTTTGCAATTTTTAATATCAAAAGAATATATTTTATCAAAAATATTAGACGGTAAATGGTCAATCGGATTTCGTTCTATGCTATCATATAGATATGCTAGATATTTATTGGTAAACTTTTTTATTTCTAAATGATACTCAAGCTCTATGAGTTCTGGATTTATAACTAAAATTTGATCTTGTTTCCCTAATTGTTTTAATGTTGATAATATATACTCTTGGCGTTTTTTGATTTTAGGGTTTTTGCCTAAAAAAACTTTAGAACAAGTATTGGCTAATCGTTCAAGGAAATTTTTGTATTTTAAATTTCCAATTCTTATATGATGACTTTCATGGCCTAGTTTTTGAAGTTCTGTAACAATATGACAATCATAATTCCAGTGATCAAAACTAATAACACAAATTTTTTGACTCATTTTATTCTAATAAAAAGCGTAAAGATATTAATTTTAAGTTATTTTTGTCCTCATTAAAATTTGTTTCATGGATAGAAAGATTCAAGACCTATTGCTACAACTAAAAGAAAAAGGAACCGATTTTACGATAGGAACAAGAAATCAGATAAAAATTATTCCATACGAAGGGAAAGTCTTGAATGTGAAAATCTTTAAAATTCCTTCGTTGTTTAACGGCGTTGTATATAAATTTTTTCGAAAATCAAAAGCAAGGCGTTCTTATGAATATGCTCATCTTTTAACAAAAAAAGGAATAGGAACTCCTTTACCAGTAGGTTATTATGAAAACTTTTCTTTGTTTACTCTGAAAGACAGTTATTATGTATGTGAACATATTCAATACGATTTTCTTTTTAGAGATCTACTAGATTTGCCAATAGATGAGCCAAATCATGTAACAATTTTAAAAGAATTTGCAAAATTTACTTTTTTACTCCATAGCGAGGGAATAGAGTTCTTAGATCACTCACCTGGTAATACATTAATCAAGAAAAATAACACAGGAGGATATAATTTTTATCTTGTAGATTTGAATAGGATGAAATTTCATACCAATATGACTTTTGATCGAAGAATGAAAAATATGGAGAGAATTACTCCAAGACAAGATCAAATAGAAGTCATAAGTGAAGAATACGCTACTCTTTATGGTAAAACAAAACAAGAAGTTTTTGAGAAATTAGTATATCATACATCTGCCTTTCAAAAGAAGGTAATTGCAAAGAAAAAGTTCAAAAAAAAATGGTTGAAAAGATAAAAAATATTTTTACAGTTAGTTTTTTTCAAAATCCAAAAAATATAGCAATAATTTGGATAATTATTTCGGCTGTTTCAGCTATAAAACAATTTGCAAGAGGAAGCTATAATAATTATTTAATCTTTAAAAATGTTTTTTGGCATACATTAGAAAAACAATCTTTGTATGCAGAGTATCCTAGTTTGTATTTTGATCATAACCATTATGGTCCCATATTTGGTTTGTTTATAGCTCCATTTGCCATTTTACCTGATGCCATTGGGATTGTGTTATGGAATTGTTTTAACGCTTTTTTGCTGGTATGGAGTGTTTTTAAACTCCCCTTGAATACCCAAAAAATAAATTTGATTTTATGGATTTGTTTAAATGAATTTATAACATCTAATTTAGGATTACAATTCAATCCAATTATGACTGCTTTGATAATTCTTACCTATGTTTTTATCATTGAAGAAAAAGAACTTTGGGCTGCCTTTTGTATCATTTTAGGTGTTTTTATTAAATTGTACGGAATTGTTGGATTAGCTTTTTTCTTTTTCATCAAGAACAAACCTAAATTTATTGGCGGACTTGTTTTGTGGAGTACCCTTTTATTTGTATTGCCCATGTTTATTTCATCACCTAGTTTTGTTTGTCATTCATACATTGAGTGGTTTGAAAGATTAGTAGTAAAAAATAGCGAAAATGCGTCATTTACTTCCAGACAAGATATTTCTGTAATGGGAATGTTTAGACGTATTTCAGGACATGCAGAATGGTCTAATTTACCTTTTTTAGGAGTAGGGGTCATACTTTTTGGAATGCCTTATCTAAGATGGTCTGCGTTCAAGGATAGAAAATTTCAATTACTCTTATTGGCTTCAGTCTTAATATTTACAGTAATATTTAGTTCAGGATCAGAATCACCCACCTATATAATTGCATTTTTTGGAGTAGCCATTTGGTTTGTATTAAAAGGAAAAGCTATTACTAAAGTAGATTGGTTTTTATTTGTTTTAGCCATGTTATTAACGAGTTTTTCTCCGACTGACTTATTTCCAAAATTTATAAGAGAAAAGTATATAAACCCCTATGCTTTAAAGGCGCTACCTTGTGTATTAGTCTGGCTTAAAATAGTATATGAAATGTTAGTACTGCCTACTTCAAATAATAATCATGTAAGGTTAGAAAATGACAAATAATAAAAAAATAGCTGTAGTAATTCCTACTTATAATGAATCAGGAAATCTAAAAGTTATGGTTGATTCTTTACATCAAGTTTTTTCAACTCTTAATTATGAATACAAATTAGTTTTTGTAGATGATGGAAGTAAAGATTCAACATTATCCACATTAAAGAAATTTTCAGAAAAAGACGATAAATTATTTTACGTTGAATTATCTAAAAATTTCGGACATCAAAATGCGCTAAAAGCAGGAGTAGATACCGTAGTAGATACCGTAGATGCTATTATAACAATGGATGGAGATATGCAACATCCTCCTGGATTATTACCTCAATTATTAGCTAAATGGGAAGAAGGCTTTGATGTAGTATATACTATTAGAGAAGAAGATGAAAATCTTTCCTTTTTTAAGAAAAAAACTTCTCGAGGATTCTATAGCTTGATGAACTATCTCTCAGAAGTTAAATTTGAACCTGGGACTGCGGATTTTAGACTCATGGATCAACGTGTAGCAAAAGTCTTTTCTGGTTTTTCTGAAAATGAATTATTTATTAGAGGATTGATAAATTGGCTAGGTTTTAGACAATATGGAATTTCATTTCAACCTGCAAAACGATTTGCGGGACAAAGTAAGTATACAGTAAGAAAAATGTTCCGTTTTGCATTACAAGGCATTACATCGTTTAGTACACGTCCGTTGTATTTAGCGGTTCTATTGGGCTTGTTTATCACATTATTTTCTTTTATAGGGTACCTTTTTTACATACTATTTAGTATTTATCATGGACACGTAATTTCAGGATGGGCTTCTCTTATAAGTACAGTTGTGTTTTTTGGAGGCTTAAATCTGATTGTTTTAGGAATTATAGGAATTTATGTAGGTAAATTATTTATGCAGTCTAAAGGAAGACCTAATTATTTAATTCGAGACACTAATTATAAAAAATAAGTATGATTTTATTAAGTTTTGATATAGAAGAGTTTGATATGCCTTTTGAATATGGCAAAGAAATTGCATTTGAAGAACAAATGTCTATTTCTATTGATGGGACTAATAAGATTTTAGACTTATTAGATAAACATCAGATTAAAGCTACTTTTTTTTCTACAGCCACTTTTGCTATGAATGCAAAAACAGTCATAGATCGTATCATTCAGTCAGGACACGAAATAGCCTCACATAACTATTATCATACCGATTTTGAAATAAAACATCTTAAAGAGTCAAAAGATAAACTAGAAGAATTAACAGGTAAAGAAGTAATAGGTTTTAGAATGCCTCGTATGTATCCAGTAGATGAAAAAGAAATTCAAAAAGCAGGTTACACATATAATTCATCTATAAATCCAACGTTTTTGCCAGGACGTTATAATAATCTAGACAAACCAAGGAACTATTTTTATCAGGACCAAGTTTTACAAATTCCAGCCTCAGTAAGTCCTTGGGTGCGTTTTCCATTGTTTTGGTTATCTTTCCATAATTTACCAATGTGGGTTTATAAACTATTGGCTAATTGGACATATAATAAAGATGGTTATTTAAATATATACTTGCATCCTTGGGAATTTATAGATTTAAATCAGCCAGAAAAGTTTAATTTCCCAAAATATGTTGTCAAAAACAGTGGTGATCCATTAATAAAACGATTGGATGATTTTATTCTTTATTTTAAGAAAAAAAATAAAATATTTGGAACATTTAAAGAATTTATAGCAACAATTAAATAAAATGAAAATATCTGTCTTTATTATAACTTTTAACGAGGAAAAGATAATAGCTAAATGTTTAGAAAAGTTATACTGGGCTAATGAAATACTAGTTGTAGATTCAGGAAGTTCCGATGAAACCGTTGCTATTTGTGAACAATATGGAGCTAAAATAATTTATAATAAATTTGAAAATTTTGGACAACAAAAACAATTTGCGCTTCAACAAACAACTAATAAATGGGTGTTGTCCTTAGATGCTGATGAGGTTCTTTCAGATGAGTTAATAAATGAAATTCAAAAATTAGATTTAGAACAAAGTACTAAAAGCGGATTTTTAATACCAAGAACACATGTTTTTTTAAATAAAGTCTTTCAATACGGAAATGAAAATAAAAAACCAATTTTACGACTATTTGATAAAACAGTAGGAAGTTTTACACCAGATAAAGTACATGAAACCATAAAAGTAGAAGGTAAAACAGGAGTCTTATCAAATGAAATGTTACATTACACGGTCTTTGATATTTCTATTGCCATACAAAAACAAATCAAATACTCTTTGTTAAGTGGTGAGCTCTTTTTTGAAAAAGAAAAAAAGGCCTCATTATTGAAGCCTTTCATTAAATTCCCCTTTGAGTTTATTCGAGTTTATTTTATACAACGTAACATATTAAATGGTTACGAAGGGTTTGTGTGGAGTATGTTTTCAGCCTTTGGAAGTTTTTTAAAATATGCAAAATTATATGATTTATATCAAAACAAAGAGAGATAACAATCCATTAAATTATTTGCAATTACCTCGTCAGAAAATTGCTGAGCATATTCAAAACCTTTTTTAGAAATAATTTCAGCTTCTTCTGGATTATTGAGTACCCATTCAATTTTTTCTTTTATTTCTTCTGGATTATTCGGGTTGATGTATAAACTATTTGGACCACCAGCTTCAGGAAAAACACCCGAATGAGTGGTAATAACAGGGGTTTTTGAAAAAAGAGCTTCTATAATGGGGATGCCAAATCCTTCAAAAATAGAAGGGTACACGAAAACACTTGCTAACTGGTAAATAATAGCTAATTCTTCGTTGCTTACATTTCTTAAAAAGCTTACTTTGTATTGAATTTGATGTTCATTTATATATTGATGAATTTGTTTTGTGTAAGGCGTTTCTTTGCCTATAAGGACTAAATGAGTGTCAATATCTCTTATAGCTTTTACTATATTGAGTGCGTTTTTTCGTGTTTCTAAAGTTCCTACATTTAATACAAACTGTTTCGGTAGATTAAATTTTTTCAAAACTTTTTCTTGTAATTCAGCAGCATAAATTGTCTTAAATACATCTTGACAGCCCTGATAAACAACTTTAATTTTAGACTCAGGAATTTTTAAAAAATGAACAATATCCTCTTTGGTCTGTTTGCTTATAGCAATAACAAGATCAGCTTCTTGAGCAGCTTTTTTGAATTTATAAAAATGAATTTTTCGATCAAAAAAAGAATACAACTCAGGATATCGTATAAAAATTAAGTCATGTATCGTTACAATGCTTTTGATCCCATTTTTTTGAAGACCGCTAGGGAGTTCTCCTGAAAGACCATGAAATAATTTTATTTCATCTTTTTTAAGATCAGATAAAATTCCAAATTGCCTCCATATATTGTAAAACTTCTTATAAAAGCTAGAAAAAGGAAGTTTTTCTTCTACATTACTTTTATTGAAAGGAAATAAAACAGTACTTGTTTTTTTAGGATTGTACAAAAAATACTGGTTTTCTGAAAAAAAAGTAGCAAGGATTCGAACGCAATCCCTGCTATAATTTCCTAAACCTGTTTTATTATGAAATACGCGTTTAGCTTCGTATCCTATTTTCATCTATTGAATGTTTTATGCTATTAATTAAGATTATACCGCTACGTTGTATTCTCTTAAAGCATCGTTTAAAGATGTTTTTAAATCAGTAGATGCTTTACGCTTTCCAATGATTAATGCACAAGGAACTTGGTATTCTCCTGCCTCAAACTTTTTAGCATAGCTACCAGGTATAACCACGCTTCTAGCAGGAACAACGCCTTTGTATTCTACAGGTTCTGGACCCGTTACATCTATGATTTTAGTAGAGGCAGTAAGACAAACATTAGCTCCTAAAACAGCTTCTTTTTCTACTCTAACTCCTTCCACAACAATACAACGAGAGCCAATAAAAGCACCATCTTCAATAATCACAGGAGCAGCTTGCAACGGTTCTAATACGCCTCCAATACCTACGCCACCGCTAAGGTGAACATCCTTTCCTATTTGAGCACAACTTCCTACTGTAGCCCATGTATCTACCATTGTACCCGCATCTACATAAGCACCTATGTTTACATAAGAAGGCATCATAATTACACCTGATGAAATATACGCTCCGTGTCTTGCTACAGCATTAGGAACTACTCGAATCCCTTTTTCAGCATAATTTCTTTTTAAAGGCATTTTATCATGGTACTCGAAAATACCCACTTCAAAAGTTTCCATTTTTTGAATGGGGAAAAACATAACAACCGCTTTTTTTACCCATTCGTTTACTTGCCATCCATCAGAAATAGGTTCTGCTACTCTTAATGTTCCTGCGTCAAGTAAATTAATTACTTCCCTAATGGCTTCTTGTGTAGCGTCATCTTGTAGTAAAGATCGGTCTTCCCAAGCTTTTTCTATTATATTCTGTAAATTTTGCATGTGATTTATATTTTTAGCAAATATAAATGATTTGAACCAAAGCAAAAATCAAAGTTTTAGCTATTTTTGTTGAAATTTTTAATTCATGTCAAGGATTTTAGCGATAGATTACGGGTTAAAACGCACAGGTATTGCTGTAACGGATGATTTTCAAATAATTGCTTCAGGACTTACTACAGTAGCATCTACAGAAGTCTTAGATTTTTTGAAAACGTATTTTGAAAGAGAAAAAGTTGTAAAAGTTTTGATTGGCGATCCTAAACAAATGAATGGACAGCCTTCGGAAAGCGCTCCTTTGGTGGAAGCTTTTGTGCAAAAGTTTAGCGATCAATTTCCAGAAGTAAAAATAGTAAGAGTAGATGAACGATTTACATCTAAAATGGCTTTTCAAACCATGATTGATAGTGGTCTTAAGAAGAAACAACGCCAAAATAAAGCATTAATAGATGAAATTTCAGCAACTATTATGCTGAAAGATTATTTAACTAGAAAAATGATTTAACATTCTTTACAATTTTTGTAGAATTAATTCGTTACCTAAAAAAATTGTAAAAAAATAATACTTTTACGATGTATCTTTGCATCACAATTTACTAGAATGGCAGCAACAACTCAAAATCAAGAAACAGATGTAGTGTTAATTGGCGCTGGAATTATGAGCGCTACTTTAGGTTTGTTATTAAAGGAATTACAACCTGATATTAAGATTGAAATTTTTGAACGCTTAGACGTGGCAGCCGCCGAAAGTTCTGATGCTTGGAATAATGCCGGAACAGGACATGCCGCATTTTGTGAACTTAATTATACTCCAGAATTAGAAAACGGAACGGTGGATGTAAAAAAAGCAGTTAAAATTTCAGAAGCTTTTGAAGTATCACGTCAGCTATGGGCATACTTAGTTGAAAAAGAATTACTTGCCAATCCAGAGTCTTTTATCAAGTCTGTTCCACATTTGAGTTTTGTATGGGGTAAAGAAAATGTTTCCTATTTACGTAAACGTTTTGAAGCTTTACAACAATATGAATTGTTTAAGGAAATGGAATATACAGAAGATCCAGAAATAATCAAACAATGGGCTCCATTAATAATGGAAGGACGTAAATCCAATACTGATATTGCATGCACAACAATGAAATATGGGACTGATGTTAACTTTGGTGCTTTAACAAGAAATCTTTTCAAATATTTAGAAACGTTAGATGGAGTGAACATACATTTTAATCACGAAGTTAAAAAGTTGCGTAAAAAAGAAGAAGGAAAGTGGCGTTTGAAAATAACGGATCTCACTACTGGTGAAAAGAAAAGAATTTACACACCATTTGTATTCATTGGAGCAGGTGGAGGATCATTATTACTGTTAGAAAAAGCCAATATTCCTGAAGGAGAAGGTTATGGGGGATTTCCTGTAAGCGGACAATGGTTAAAATGTACTAACGAAGAAGTAATCAAAAAACACGATGTAAAGGTATACGGCAAAGCCTCAGTGGGTGCACCGCCTATGTCTGTACCTCATATAGATACACGGGTCATAAACGGGAAAAAAGAATTATTGTTTGGACCTTATGCAGGTTTTTCAACCAAATTCCTAAAAAATGGATCTTATTTTGATTTGATCTCATCCATAGAAATGGATAATATTAAGCCCATGTTACAAGCAGGTATTAAAAATATACCTTTAACTAAGTATTTAATAGAACAAGTATTTCAATCTACTAATGATAGAATGAAAGCCCTGAAAGAATATGTTCCTTCAGCAAAAAAAGAAGACTGGGTATTAGAAACAGCAGGACAGCGAGTTCAGGTTATAAAAAAAGATAAAAACGGAAACGGAGTTTTAGAATTCGGAACAGAAGTTGTAGCTGCCGCCGATGGATCATTATCTGTATTACTAGGAGCTTCTCCTGGAGCATCAACAGCTACCTCAATCATGATTGAATTACTCGAAAAATGTTTTCCTCAAAAAATGAAAAGTAATGCTTGGCAAACCAAACTAAAAGAAATGATACCTTCTTATGGTCAAGAGCTAAATAAAAATACGCAAATGGTCAAAGAAATTCGTCAAAAAACAAATGAAGTTTTAAAATTAAATGTTTAAAACTATTCGTACTTTTGCGTCCTTGATTTATTTTGAAAAAATAGAAGAATGATATATCCAATTGTAGGTTACGGAGATCCTGTATTACGAAAAGTAGGTGAAAATATTTCAGAGGATTATCCTAATTTGAAAGAAGTAATTGCTAATATGTACGAAACTATGTACAAGGCACACGGTGTTGGACTGGCAGCTCCGCAAGTAGGTCTAGCTATTCGGTTGTTTATTGTAGATACAGAACCCTTTAGTGATACAGAAGACTTATCTAAAGAAGAAGCAACACAATTAAAAGGGTTTAAGAAAACTTTTATTAATGCCAAAATACTGAAAGAAGAAGGAGAAGAATGGGCTTTTAATGAAGGTTGTTTGAGTATTCCAGATGTCCGTGAAGACGTATATCGACATGAACGGATAACTATCGAATATTTTGATGAAAATTTTGTAAAGAAAACAGAAGTATACGACGGATTGGTGGCACGTGTAATTCAACACGAGTACGATCATATAGAAGGCGTTTTGTTTACCGATAAAATTTCAACCCTTAAAAAAACCTTAATTAAAAAGAAATTACAAAACATTATGGAAGGAAAGGCTCGACCTGATTACCGTATGCGTTTTGCAAAAATGAAATAAAAGTAATATAATTGCCCTCCCAATTGAGGAGCAATAAAAATAATTTAACAAAATGAATTTAGAAAGAATATTAGCCATTTCAGGAAAGCCAGGTTTATATGCTTTAAAAATGCAAACAAGAACTGGTTTTGTAGCAGAATCATTAGTTGATGGTAAAAAAGTAACAGTGGGTATGCAAAGTAATGTAAGTTTATTATCTGAAATATCAGTATATACTTACTCAGAAGAAAAACCATTAGTAGAAGTAATGAGTGCTATTGCCAAAAAAGAAAATGGTGGTGAAGCCCCTCGTTTAAAAGAGGATAAAGCCGCTTTATTAGCATATTTTGGAGAAGTGTTGCCAGATTATGATCAAGATAGAGTATATCCTTCTGATGTAAAAAAAATCTTGAACTGGTATAATATATTACAAGCTAAAGGATTAGTGGTTTTAGCTGAAGAAGTAGAAGTAGAAGAAACTAAAAAAGAAGAAGTAGCTGAAGAAAAACCTAAAAAAACGAGAGCAACTAAAGCTAAAAAAGAAGAAACTACTGGTGAAAAAGAAGAAAAACCAAAGAAACCAAGAGCAACAAAAAAAACAAAATCTGAAGAATAATCAGTTGTAATTTTAACAAAAATATAAGTCCTGTATTTGAACAACAAATGCAGGATTTTTTGTTATTTAGTAAATCTATTATTTTCTATAAAAAAACGACATGAATACACGTTCAGAACAACTACAAGCTTTTAATCGTTTATTGGATATTATGGACGAACTTCGAGAAAAATGCCCATGGGATAAAAAGCAAACATTAGAAAGTTTGCGTCATCTGACCATAGAAGAAACCTATGAGTTAGGAGAAGCTATACTAGATAATGATTTAAATGAAATTAAAAATGAACTAGGAGATTTATTACTTCATATCGTTTTTTATTCAAAAATAGGAAGTGAAACCCAACATTTTGATATAGCGGATGTAGCCAACGCTATTTGTGATAAACTCATTCATCGCCATCCTCATATTTATGCAGATGTAGAAGTAGCAGATGAACAAGAAGTGAAACAAAATTGGGAAAAACTCAAACTTAAAGAAGGTAAAAAATCAGTTCTACAAGGAGTACCTAAATCATTGCCCGCCATGGTTAAAGCCAGTAGGATACAAGATAAAGTCAAAGGAGTAGGTTTTGATTGGGAAGAACCATACCAAGTATGGGATAAAGTACAAGAAGAATTACAAGAATTACAAGAAGAAGTAAAAAAAGGAAATCAAGATAAAATAGAAGCAGAGTTTGGAGATGTTATTTTTTCAATGATTAATTACGCTCGTTTTTTAAATATTAATCCAGAAGACGCTTTGGAAAGAACGAATAAAAAATTTATCAAAAGGTTTACCTATTTAGAACAAAAAGCAAAAGTACTGGGTAAAAACCTCTCGGATATGACACTTGCCGAGATGGATGTTTTTTGGGAAGAAGCCAAACGTATGCCCTAAAAAACTATTTTAAAAAAGAATAAGTCTTTAAAAAGGAATGATTTTTGATATATCCGTATGATGCGATACCAAATTTTTATAATTGTAGTTTTTGTATGTTTCAAGCTGAAAGCGCAAAATGATGGCAAACGATTGCCTTCGTTAAAAATACCACGAATAGATATTCCCGAACCTAATAAAAATAAAGGCAAAGAAGAAACGGCGCCTCAATATTCATTAAATAAACCTTTTGAACCTAAATTATTCAAAGTACCTCCTAAAAAATATGATCCTCCCAAAACAGATAAAGAAATGCAGATGACGGGAGGAGGTAGTGATCTAGACCTAGGAAAGCTATATGCAGAAAAAATGAATGATAAGCTAAAGCCTCAGATTAAAGAAGGTGTTTTGGATCCAAAAGCTTTTAGAAAACATCAATATTTTGGAGATTTTACTATAGATTCAGAAACCATAACCTTAAACTATCGAGATTTCGGAGAGGTAGATGGAGATCAGGTTCACGTTTGGGTAAATGGCAAAAATGTGACTGACTATTTATATTTAGAAGGATTTAGAAAAAAAATAATAATTTACCTTACAGAAGGGATTAATCATATAGAAATTGAAGCTCTAAACGAAGGAACTTTTACTCCTAATACAGGGGAATTTTTGTTTACAGATAGTCAATCTAAAATTTTGATGGGCGATAAATGGGGATTGGCTACAGGGTTTAAAGCAAAATTTAATATCACAAGAATTGTTAAAAATAGTAAGACAATAGAAAAAAAATAAAAAATTGTCTTACTATTTTTACTGAAAAGTTTACATGGGTAAATGTTTTTCAAATCCTTTGGCTACAAATTTTTCAAATTTTTTATCCTGATTGTAAAAAACAGGGCCATGTCCAAAACATAAGATACGTGGATTGAGTTTGGCTATTTTTTGTAGAGAATAAAGATTTTCTTTAGGATTAGAAGTAAATAGATAAGGAGGTAAATACAAACCTTTTTGAGTTGTAATTAGGTTCATGTTTGTAGCTACATCACCAGCAATTAAAACACCATCTTTTTCTCTAAAAAAAGCAATATGTCCATCAGAATGTCCAGGCGTTTCAATTACCTTAAATTCGCCCAAAGAATCTCCTTCTCTAAGTGTTTTATTTACTTTCATTCCTTTCCCTGACCAAAATTTTTGTTGTAATAAAGAAATCATATTTTTAGGCGAAGGATAATCTTTAGTTGCCAATCCAGATTCAGCTCTTTCTACCTCTTTTGTATGACAATACAAAGGGATGTCTAAAGTATGACAAATTAATTGCGATGCGCCTTGGTGATCAGGATGAGCATGTGTTAACGCGTGTGCATAAATAGGGATTTCTTCTGTTGCTTTTCTTATTTTAGAAAAAGAACTTCTTATGCCTGCATCTACTAATACTCCCTCTATAATATAACAGTTTACACTATTTCGGGGTAATAAAGGAATATGAAATACTTCGGGTGCTATTTTTTTTATCATATAAAAAGGAGTGTTTTGGGGTAAATATTCAAAAATGAATCTTAAAATTTATATGAGACGAAAATAGAACAGAAAAAATGAGTAAAAAAAGACATTTGTCTTATTCTTTTTGATAAAAATGTAGTTTAGCCCTATTTAATGTACGAGTAGTAATTCCTATAAAGGAAGCTATATCTTCTGTTTTAGCTCGGGTAAGAAGGAAAGGATAAAACTTAATTAGGTTTCTAAATTTTAAATTTGCTGATTGATGATGAAAAAGTTGTAAAAAACGTTCTTTTTCTAAATACTCTTTTTGTATAATATGTTGTGCAACTTTTTCCCAATTAGTACTTTTTTTAATAAGCAGGTTTAAATTTTCTAAGGTAATAGTAAGTAATAAACTATCTTCTATTGCTTGTATATTTTTTGTAGAAAGTGTTTTATTTTGAAAACTAGTTAAAATAGTTACAAAATCGTTTTCAATACCAAAACAATAAATGTTTTCTTTACCGTAAGCATCTACAGAGTAAGCTTTGACCATTCCTTTTGCAATAAAACCTAAGAGCAAGCAAGGCTCATCTTGTTTGATAAAAAAATCTTCTTTTTTTAGAATAATGATTTTAAAAAAAGAAGATCCCCAATTAATTTCATCTTCATTTAAAATGTGGAGTGAACTTAAATACTCCTTTAAATGATTTTGTATTAATTGGGGATTCATAATTATTTTTTAAAATTATTGATGCCGTTTTCTAACCAAGATTTATATTCATCAATACCTGAAAAGCCAATAGGTTTAGACAAGTCATTTCCATCAGAATCTAAAACTACATAAAGGGGTTGAGAGTTGCTTTTGTATCTCGTAATTTGGAAATCACTCCATTTATTACCAATTGTTATGATTTCTTTACCTGTTGCTTTTGAAACGTATTGTTGTTCTTTTGGCAATTCAATTTTTCGATCGCAAACTAAAGAAATGATAACAACTTTTTCTTGTAAGATAGATAATACTTCAGGGTTAGACCATACGTTATCTTCCATTTTTCTACAATTAGCACAAGCATCTCCTGTAAAATCTAGGAGAACAGGTTTGTTAACTTCTTTTGCGTATGCTAAACCTGTTTCGTAATCGTCAAAAGTAACAATGTTATGCGGTCCGTAATGTGCGTGTTCAGGTAATTCTGCTTTTGAAGCAGCGGAAGAAGAACCTAAACCATTAGTGCTTTCCGCATAATTTAATGGAGGTGTTAATCCGCTTAAAATTTTAAGAGGAGCTCCCCATAACCCAGGAATCATATAAAAAGTAAATGAGGTAACAATAATAGCCATTATGAGTCTTCCAATACCAATTTTATCAGCTTTTTCGTAATCATGAGGTAACATATATTTACCAAATAAATACAGAGCCCAAGCACCAAAAATACCAATCCAAATAGCTAGGAATAATTCTCTTTCTAATAGATGCTTTTGTAAAACTAAATCCGCATTAGATAAAAATTTAAAAGCAAAAGCCAATTCTAAAAATCCTAAAGAAACTTTTACGGTGTTTAACCATCCTCCTGATTTTGGTAAAGTGTTTAACCATCCAGGGAACATAGCAAAAAGCATAAAGGGAAGTGCAATAGCTAAAGAAAAACCAAACATTCCAACGATAGGAGCAATTCCTCCTTTTGTAGCAGATTCTACTAACAATGTTCCTACAATAGGCCCTGTACAAGAAAAAGAAACCACCGCAAGAGCTAGAGCCATGAATGCAATTCCTAGGATTCCTCCCTTATCCGCTTGT
Source organism: Flavobacterium columnare (assembly GCF_014844295.1). NCBI lineage: Bacteria > Pseudomonadati > Bacteroidota > Flavobacteriia > Flavobacteriales > Flavobacteriaceae > Flavobacterium > Flavobacterium columnare. The sequence goes on along the minus strand of NZ_CP054494.1, from coordinate 162,141 downwards.
GAATCTAACTTTGTTGCCCAAGAACTTGGTAAAACAATTTCAAACGCGCCTAAAAAAGAAAGAGCAAATACAATTAATAATCCAAAGAAGATTAAGTTAAACCAAACACTTGTTGATAATTCGTTTAAAGCTTCTGCACCAAAAACACCTGTTATTAAAGAACCAAGGATTACGTAAATAACAATAATTGACAATCCGTATAGAATGGCATTTCTTATACCTTCTGCTTTTGTTTTGCTTTGTTTTGTGAAAAAACTTACCGTCATTGGTATCATCGGAAAAATACAAGGCATCAGTAAAGCAGCAAATCCTCCTAGAAATGCTAATAAAAAGATCGTCCAAAGACTTTTATCGTTATCTTCCGTTTTTGTAGTAGAGCTATTGTTTGTGTCAATAGCTGATGGCTTATTTTCTTTTGTGATCAAAGGAACAGCAATTATCTTATTAGTTGTGTCTTTTGGTGTTACTTCTGTGTTTGCAACGTCTTCTTTTGCCGCTTCTGTGTTTGTTAGGGGTAATTGTATATCAAATGTTTTGTCTTGTTGTATACAAGCTTCTTTACATACTTGATATTCAACATATACTTTTACATTCGTGTTTTTAGGATTAATAAGTTTTATTGTTTGCTTAAATTGTGCTTTGTTTTCAAATAAATATTCATCTACTTCAAAAACCTCACTATATACCTTTTTATAAGCACTTTCAGAGGTTTTGCCAACTAATTGGTAATTTCCTTTTGCATTTTTAAAAGTAAAAACAGTAGGTAAAGATCCACCATCAGGCGTAAACTGTGAAAATAGATGCCATTCGTGTTCTATTTTTGCATCGAAAGTAATAATAAATTCAGTGTCTGATTTTTTTTGCACACTTGTTTTCCAGCTTACTGGATTTAGTATTTGAGAATAAGCACCTAAAGAGCTTATAAAAAATAAAAAGGCTAGTAATTTTTTCATTCTGTGAAAATTATATTTAATATGTTTTTTGTATTTGAATGGGCAATAAAACGATTATCAGCTCTATGATTGATAACCCAAACAATTTTGTCGTCTGAAAGTAAAAGCCAAGTATCTTCTTTATCAACTAATGAAAATTTTTCATCTTTAAAGTATTTACTTATTTTTTTCTTACCCTTCATTCCAGATGGATAAAAATAATCACCTTTTTGCCATTTTCTAAGTTTTAAAGGAAATTTTAACGTTTCCTTGTTTACAAAAATAGAAGATTTTGTAGGTATTGTATTGTAACCTGAGTTACAAAAACGCAATTTTATTGGATTTTCAATGTATTTAGTTTCCTTAGAAATAAAGAACTCTAAAGTAAGAGAAGTTTGTTTTGTAGTTAGAATAAGAATATTTCTATCTTTTATTAATCGGTAGTGATCGGAAAGAATCTGTTTCCCCGATTGATTTTCTACTAAGTCATAAATAGCATCCCAATCATGAAAGCCGTACGATTTGAGCCATTCATATAAATAGGCTTTATAATTTGGTAAAGTTTGTAATTTTACAACATCAAAATAAATGTCGTCTTCTTTTTTAATTGCTATTTCTTCCAATTTATTATAAATAGAATGACTTGCAAGAGATTCAGTTTGTTTTAAATTTTTAAGTGTATTTTGAAAAGAACTTAATAAATTCGTATTCAATTCTTTTAGAATAGGAACTACGTGATGTCTAATTTTATTTCTGAAATATTTATCAGAAGCATTGCTTGCATCTTCTCTCCATTGAATATTATTTTCTGCTGCGTATTTTTCAATTTCTTCACGAGAAAAAATTAATAAAGGACGTATAATTTTATCATTGATTTGTGGGATTCCTGTTAGTCCTTCAATACCTGTACCACGGGTGAAATTGATTAAAAATGTTTCTAACGAATCATCTAAATGATGTGCGGTTAGCAAATGATCAAATCCTTGCGTGTTTAATAATTCATAAAACCAATTATAGCGTAATTCGCGTGCTGCTTGTTGAATAGAAAGTTTATTGTCGTTCGCATATATTTGCGTTTCAAAATTTTTAATAAAACTTTCAACTTTTAATTTTTGACTTTCAAATTTTACAAATTCTTCATCCTTATTACTTTCATCACCCCTTAATTGAAAATTACAATGTGCAATAGCTATTTGTAAGTTTAATTTTGAAAACAAGTTTAATAAAATCATACTATCAATACCACCACTAACAGCTAGAAGTAATTTTTTATCATTTAAAAAGGGAAGGTTTTGATTAATATGATTCTGTAATTGTATCAGCATTTTTTGTTCATTGAATTTTATTAGTAATAATTGAGATTGAAATTATAAAAAAAACCTAAACTAGGAGTATAGATCTCTTTTTAAAATTTCATACAATATAGGTGTTTAAATTACGCATTGAGTGTTTTTATATTTTATAATCAAAAGATTTGTAGAAAAGCTTATTCTTATTTTGTTTAGGTTTTGTTGGAACCCGTATAGAAGTAATAGGAATAACATAATTCATTTTTTAATGGCAAACTATGAAAGTAAATAGGATGCTAGAGAGAAATTGTAAAAAAATAAATACTTTTTGATGGATTTATAAAAATATTTATTTTTTTAACTTAATACTTCACGCATGGCTTTAGCCTTTAATAAACATTCTTCGTATTCTTGTTCAGGGTCAGATAATGCGGTAATAGCACTGCCCACAGAAAAAGAAAGATAATGAGTATTAGAATTGTATAAAATGCTGCGAATGACTACATTAAAATCAAAATTACCAGAAGGAGTAAAGTAGCCTACGGCTCCACTATACAAACCTCTTTTGGTTTCTTCTAATTCTTCTATAATCCGCATAGCCGAAATTTTAGGAGCACCAGTCATACTTCCCATAGGAAAAGTGTTTTTTATAATATCAACAGGATTAGTTGTGCTTTTTACTTCAGAAATAACCGTTGAAATCATTTGATGTACTTGTTTGAAAGAATAAATTTTACATAATTCTTCTACTTGTACAGAACCTTTTGTAGCTGTTTGAGCTAAATCATTTCGGACTAAATCCACTATCATAATATTTTCAGACCGTTCTTTTGGATTCTGTTCTAATTCAGTTTTAGAATTTGTATCTAAAATGAGATCTTCAAATCGTTTAGAAGTTCCTTTAATAGGTTGGCTGATGACTTTTTGATTTTCTTTCCTTATATAACGCTCAGGAGAAGCACATAGCAAATAATGGATATGATTTTTAAAAAAACAAGCAAAAGGAGGTTCAGAAATTTTATTTAATTCTTGAAAAATTTCGGAAGGAATGATTTTACCGTTTTTAGCATAAAATTCCATGCAAAAGTTAGCTTCATAAAGATCGCCTCTATGAATATGAGTTAACATTTGGTTCACTTTTTTTATATAATGCTCTTTTGAAACACGTTGTTGGATTATGATTTCAGATTTTTGAGTTTCGTTTTTCGTTTTTCGTTTTTCTAAAATTTCTTCAAGATCTGAATCAATTTCATCATCGCACATATTTAAATAAGCAATTTCTAGTTCATTTCCTCTTAAGAAAAATATCTTTTTAGGCTGAAAAAAAAATAAATCGGAAAAATTTAATCCATCATGATTTTTAGAATTTAGTGATTCAATATCATTTTTTAGGTCATAAGCTAAGTAACCAAATAGCCAATCATTGGTTTGTTGTTGGTATTGTTTTAAATCATCAAAAGCATTAAGATAGTCCGTTTTTAGGGAAGTAAAAGCATCTACAGCAACAATTAAGTCATAAGAACTATATTGTTGTGGATAATTATTACTGTTTAGATAGGCTACTTCACGGAAATTTTCTGCCCAAAGAAGTAATTTTTCTTTTATAGCTATAGGATTAACTTTTATTTTTTTTAAGATTCTCACAATATACTTTTTTCAAAAGGCTAAAATATTACATACTTTACAGAATAGAAAATCAGAACGCTTTAAATAGTTGTTAAAGTATATAAAAGATTAGATAAGCAGTAGTAATAAATAATTTGTAGAAAAGATTTAGAGCCCTCTTAATAATCTTTTTATAGAGATATTTCTTAATTTTAAAGCTTTAAAAATATCAAGTCCTTTAACTAATGAATATTCCACAAAGTTCAAAGAAAAGAGTTGTTATAATTGGTGGTGGTTTTGCAGGTATTGCGTTAGCCAAAAAACTAAGAAATAAAAATTTTCAAGTTGTACTGATTGATAAACACAATCATCATACATTTCAGCCTTTATTGTATCAAGTTGCTACAGGAGGATTAGAAGCAGGTTCTATAGCGTACCCTATTCGTAAAGTTATTCAAGGATGTACGGATTTTTACTTTAGATTGACTACTGTAAAGGAGATAGATCCTAATCATCAAAAAGTTTTGTCAGAAATAGGTGATATACATTATGATTATTTGGTTATTGCTACTGGATCTAAAACGAATTATTTTGGGAATAAAGAAATTGAACGTAATTCAATGTCTATGAAAACCATTCCGCAGTCACTAAATATTCGTAGTTTAATTTTAGAAAATTTTGAAGAGGCTGTTTTAACGAAAGATGAACTAGAAAGAAATGCTTTGATGAATTTTGTTTTGGTAGGAGGAGGACCAACAGGAGTTGAACTAGCAGGAGCCTTGGCAGAAATGAAAAAAGCCATTTTTCAAAAGGATTATCCCGATTTAGATATTCAAAAAATGCAGATTCATTTAATACAAAGTGGCGATCGGATACTCAATACAATGACAGAAAAATCGTCTATAGCTTCTGAAAATTTTTTAAAAGAATTGGGTGTTAAAATTTGGAAAAATGTACGTGTAACAAATTATGATGGACGCACAATTACGACTAATACAAACCTTGTTTTAGATGCGGCAACGGTTATTTGGACAGCAGGGGTTCAAGGAGCTTGTATACATGGTTTGCCAGAAGAATCTGTTGTAGAACGAGTAGAACGCATAAGAGTAAACGAATTTAATCAAGTAAAAGGATTTGAAAATATTTTTGCCATAGGAGATATTGCTTCTATGGAAAGTGAATTGTATCCACAAGGACATCCTATGATGGCACAACCTGCCATACAGCAAGGGAATTTGTTAGCAGATAATCTACTTAATTTACAACAAAATAAATCTATGAAAGCCTTTGTATATGATGATAAAGGCTCTATGGCAACTATTGGTAGGAATTTAGCTGTTGTAGACTTACCTAAATGCCATTTTAATGGCGTTTTTGCTTGGTTTGTATGGATGTTTGTTCACTTGTTTTCATTGATTGGATTTAAAAACAAAGCGGTTGTTTTTTTAAATTGGGTTTATAATTACATTCGCTTTGATCGAGAAGGACGTTTGATTATTCGTCCTTACAAAAAGAAAAGTTTTATTACATTTACTAGTGACGAGATTTAGTGAATTGTGGCTTAAGTTTATTTTTTTTAAACTTAAGCCGTTTTATATTAACTAATCACTTTTTTAGAGAATGTAAAGATGATGATATCTTTTTTAAATTATCATTGTCCCATTTTAAAGTAATAATCAGCAGAGTGTTTACCACTTCCATAAAAAAGAAAGAAAGAACAAACACATAGTAAAAAGAACGATAAAATTAAATTTGTAGGATTCATTTGGTCGATAAAATTAATTAAGAATGCGCCCAAAAGAATAGGAATTTGAGCTATAATGGACCAACGTGTTAATAACCCAAATACAATCATAATTCCACCCATTATATGAGCTGCCATGACATAATGTACAATTAGCATTCCACCACCAAAATTTTTTATGGGTTCAATTAATTGTGTGTAATAAAGGGTATTAGTCATAAAAGAAACCCCTTTCATGAATAAAAAAATACCTACAAAAATTCTCAACAAATCCAATGAATAATAAGTGTGCGCATTTGCCCACTTATTCAAATTTTTTACTGTTTCCATAGCTGTTAGTTTATAAAATTGCATCTAAAATACTAAAAATCAGCTTATTATTTTAATTTTTTGGATTATATTTTATATAAAAAGCGTTTTCATTGGGTTGTATGTCGCTTATTTTATTTATATCAAAAGGAATCGTTTGCCAATTATTGGAAACCAAGATCGTTTGTTTTTTACTTTTTATAAAGAGTTCGATAGGCATTTTAAAATTAGGCTCTTCCGTAACCCATCTAATTTCAAATGTGCGGTCTTTTTTTTGAATTTCTAAGAGGGGAATAGTAGTGTATTTTAAATACTGATTAAATATAGGGGTTAGATTCATCTTAGATTCTTTGTTAAAAAAATCAATTACTGTTTTTCCTTCGATAATTTGTTTTTTGTATTTTTTAGAGAAATTTAACAAAATATCCCACCATTTATCTATGCCTATAACATGACGTAGAGTGTTAAGCATATTAGCTCCTTTATAATAAATATCGCCGCTTCCTTCTTTGTTTACCCCAAAATCTCCTATCATCGGACGATCATGAGCTATGTTCATACGAAGTCCTTTGCAATATTCTAGTGCTTTTTCATATCCGTATAGACATTCTATGAAAACTATTTCGGAATACATAGTAAAGGCTTCATGTATCCACATATCAGCAATGTCTTTGCTTGTTATACTATTGCCAAACCATTCATGACCTGTTTCATGTATCGTTATATAATCAAATAATAGTCCAATCCCAGTTCCTGATAAATCCTTCCCTTGATACCCTTTTTTATATTGGTTTCCGTATGCTATTGCACTTTGATGCTCCATTCCCAAATATGGGCTTTCTACTAACTTATAGCTATCTTCTTTAAAAGGATATTCGCCAAATTTTGATTGAAAACAATCCAACATAGGTTTTACTTCTTCAAAGTGTTTTCGTGCTTTTGATTCATTATTTCGTAGGACATAATATTTTAGATCTAAGCCTTTATGATGATCTTCAATTAATACATAATCGCCTATATTCACAGTAATGTCGTAGGTGTTAATAGGATTTTTAACTTCCCAATCCCAACGAGTATAGCCATTTTTCAGATTTTCATTTCCTAGAAATCGTCCGTTAGATACATTCATGAGTCCATTGGGAACGGCCACCTTAATAGAAGCTCCTAAATCGGGCTCATCACTTTGTGAATCTTTTACGGGGTACCAAGAACTAGCCCCAAATCCTTGACAGCTAACAGCCACCCAAGGTTTGTTGTTTAGATCATGAGTAAAGGTAAAACCACCATCCCAAGGGGCTCTTTTGGCTACTTTAGGATTTCCGGAATAATAGAATCTGATTTTTTGGGTGCTTCCTTTAGGAAGTGTATTAGGAAAATAGATAAAAGTAGCTATTTCATCACGTTTGTAATTCAGTTTTTGGTTGTCATAAAGGATGCTATCTATTTTCATGTTTTCAAATAAATCAATTTGAATTTTTGAAGTATGGTTTACTACTTTAAAAGTAATATCATTATAACCTATTATTGATTTTTGATCAATATTGATTTTGATGTTTAAATCATAACGTTGTACATCAAAACAGCTGCGTTCTGTTCGTAATCCTCCTTGTAGAGAGTCTCGATGGCTATATTGTTCTTTGGCTACAGTTAGCTGTGCTGATATAGGTTGAGTTTTTAAAAAAAGGAATAATAATAATAAAATATATTTTCTCATAATAAAAAAAAATCTACCGCGTAAAGGTAGATTTTTATGAGTTTTAATAAAAAAATAATTTATTATTGGATGTTTTAAATAGACTATGAATAATTAAGAAACATAGATGTAGTTTTTTTATAACTAAACTTGAATGACTCCTAAATTAAAAGGTTTTTCTATAGGAGCATGATTAGCAGCTTCTATTCCCATAGAAATCCAAGTACGAGTTTCAAGAGGGTCTACAACAGCATCTGTCCACAAACGAGAAGCAGCATAATAAGGAGAAACTTGTTCGTCGTAACGTGATTTTATTTTATTGAATAGTTCTTCTTCTTTTTCTGGAGTAATTTCTTCGCCTTTGACTTTTAACGAGGCGGCTTCTATTTGTGTAAGTACTTTTGCTGCTTGTGCTCCTCCCATAACGGCTAATTCAGCACTCGGCCAAGCAAATATGAGTCGAGGGTCATAGGCTTTCCCACACATAGCATAGTTGCCAGCTCCATAAGAGTTGCCTATTACGACTGTAAATTTAGGAACTACAGAGTTAGATACGGCGTTTACCATTTTAGCACCGTCTTTTATAATTCCTCCATGTTCAGACTTAGAGCCTACCATAAATCCTGTTACATCGTGCATGAATACTAAAGGGATCTTTTTTTGATTACAGTTTGCTATAAATCGAGTTGCTTTATCAGCACTGTCAGAATAAATAACACCTCCAAATTGCATTTCACTAGGTTTTGTTTTGGCTCCCGTGGTTTTAGCTATCAAACGTTGATTTGCTACAATTCCTACCGCCCATCCATCAATGCGAGCATAACCTGTGATGATCGTCTGACCATAGCCTGCTTTGTATTCATCAAATTCAGAATTATCGACTAAACGCTTGATGATTTCCATCATGTCGTACTGTTCTGTACGCGATTTTGGTAAAATTCCAAAGATTTCGTTCGGATCTAAAGCTGGTTTTTCGGGTTTGATTCGGTTGTACCCTGCTTTGTTAAAATCGCCTATTTTACTAACAATGCTTTTAATTCTATCTAAAGCATCCTTATCATCTTTTGCTTTAAAGTCCGTTACCCCTGAAATTTCGCAATGTGTAGTAGCCCCTCCTAAGGTTTCGTTGTCAATTGTTTCGCCAATGGCTGCTTTTACTAAATAACTACCTGCTAAGAAGATACTTCCTGTTTTGTCAACAATCAAGGCTTCATCGCTCATAATAGGAAGATAAGCACCACCTGCCACACAGCTTCCCATAACGGCTGCTATTTGAGTGATTCCCATACTACTCATTAAAGCATTGTTACGAAAAATACGGCCAAAATGTTCTTTATCAGGAAAAATTTCATCTTGCATAGGTAGATAAACACCGGCAGAGTCTACCAAATAGATGATAGGCAATCTGTTTTCCATTGCAATTTCTTGTGCGCGTAAGTTTTTTTTAGCTGTAATAGGAAACCATGCGCCTGCTTTTACGGTTGCATCATTTGCTACTACTATACATTGTTTGCCTTGTATATAGCCCATTTTTATAACAACTCCTCCTGATGGGCAACCTCCGTGTTCTTTGTACATACCTTCCCCAACAAAAGCTCCTATTTCAATTGAATTTGTGTCTTTATCTAGTAAATAATCTATTCTTTCTCGTGCAGTCATTTTGCCTTCAGCACGAAGTTTGGCAATACGCTTTTCTCCGCCTCCTAATTTTACTTTTGCTAAACGCTGTTTTAATTCAGATAGTAGAAGTCTGTTATGATCTTCGTTTTTATTGAAGTTTAAATCCATAGTGTATTGTTTAATTTCGGTCTGCTAAATTACAAAATCTGTTTAACTATTTAAAAAGAGCGTTAAAATACTGTTAACAGAATTAATATGTAATTCATCTTGGGTTAACATTAACTTAACATACGAAGGGTATTTTCGTACCTGAAATTAAATTGATTAAAAATGGCATTTAGAGACGTATTGAAATTCTTTTCTCCAAAGGATACAACTTTTTATCCTTTATTTATTAAAGCAACAGCAGATTTACTTGCTTTATCTGAAAATTTACACGAAGCTGTAAATATAGGGAAAAGTGAAATGGAAAATAGAACTAATTACTACAAACAAGTAGAGCAATTAGTAGCAGATATTGAGAATGTAAACCATAAAATGAATATCGAATTGAGTAGAAATTTTATTACTCCTTTTGATCGTGAAGATATTCACATGTTAATCACTACTATTACAGAAGTAGCTAATAATATATATACGGCTTCTAACCGTATGAACTTATATAATGTGGTTAAAATTAATAAATCCATTCGCAAATTAACTGAAATCACTTTAGAAGCGTGTACTCATATTAACGGGGCTGTATTAGAGTTGAAGGATTTAAAGAATTTAGATAAGATTAACAGTGCTGTTAAAAAAATTAACAAATTAGAAAGTAAAGCTGATTTAGTATTTGATAAGGCAGTAGCTGAATTGTTTGAAAATGAAACAGATGTTGTTAACATTATTAAATATAAAGAAGTATTATATGCTTTGCATAAAGCAACAGATAAATGTAAAGATGTATCTAGAACTTTAGAAGCAATTTCAGTTAAACACGCTTAATCGCTCTAAATTATTTTAAAAAAATGGAATTTGCTTTATTAATTATAATAATTGTTGTAGCTATGGGCTTCGACTTGGTCAACGGTTTTCACGATGCGGCCAATTCGATTGCTACAGTGGTTTCAACAAAGGTATTATCGCCAACTCAGGCTGTAATATGGGCTGCAATATTTAACTTCGCTGCTTATTGGGTTTTTGATATGAGTGTAGGTAATACAGTAGCAAAAACAGTGGATAACTCGGTTATTGACTTGTGGGTGATTCTGTCAGGTTTGTTAGCAGCTACAGTATGGAATTTGTTAACGTGGTGGCTAGGAATACCTTCATCTTCTTCTCATACACTTATTGGTGGATTTGCGGGGGCAGCCGTAGCGCACGCAGGTTTTGATGTGTTGAAGTTAGAAGAAATTACAAAGCCCTTGATGTTTATTGTTTTAGCACCAATCATAGGGGGAGTTATATCCTTTATTATTACACTCATGACAATTCAAAGAAATTTCTTTATAAAATTGTTCTGTTATATCCTGTTAACTGTTTTTACAGTTTATATGACTTGGGCCTATAAAGATATTTTTGATATCAAGCCCATTATGATTTGGATCATAGGCGTTTTATTGTCTTCGTTTGTGTTAATTTTTATCATTTTTGAAATAGTTGTAGGTAAAAACAATACGGCTATGAAAGAAGGTAATTTATACAAAAAATTACAATTATTGTCTTCAGCAGCCTTTTCATTAGGTCACGGTGGAGCCGATTCTCAAAAAGTAATGGGAATTATTTGTGCTGCTTGTATTGTATATGCTAATGGAGTAAGAAGAGGAGAGGTAAAAGGAGAAGTACCTAGTTTATTACAAGTAACAGAAGTTTTACAAGTAAAATATACTAACGACGAAGGTAAAATTAAAAAATTTAAACCAGCTATTGGTATTTTCGATAAAGATACAATTTATGTAGATGGAAAAAAGATTATTGATTTATCTACAAAACAAAATATTTATGAAGATGAAAAGTTAGTTGCAGGAATTAATTCTAGTAATCCTTTCCTTTTGCATTTGAAAAAAGAAAATATTGATTTGAGTAACTTTGAAAAAGCAGTCAAACAGTTAAAAACATTACATGTATATACTGATAAAAAAGATGTGCATGATACTGATACAAAAGAAGTTATTTTTAAAGACAAAGAATTAAATCCTGCGTATCGTTATGCTAAAATATTTGCAAAGTACGTAGATGAAAAAGGAAGGTTAAAAGAAGAGATTAAAGCAAAGGTTGAAACTAAGGTTACGAATAAAACAATGCCTATATGGATTGCTTTTGGGTGTTATTTAATGATAGGTTTAGGAACATTGATGGGCGGTTGGAAAATCGTAAAAACAATGGGAACTAAAATTACCAAAGTTACTCCTTTAGAAGGAGTTTGTTCTGAAACAGCAGGTGCTTTAACGCTTTTTACAGTTTCTCAAATGGGGGTTCCTGTGTCTACAACCCATACGATTACTGGATCTATTATAGGTGTTGGTGCAACTAAGCGATTGAGTGCTGTAAGATGGGGGATAACCATAAATTTAATTTGGGCTTGGATTTTAACCATTCCTGTATCAGCATTAGTTGCCGCAATTATTTATTATATTTTGTCAGTTTTTAATTAATTATATTATTTCTCTAAAAAGAGGCTATTTTTAGCCTCTTTTTTTTTAATCCAGATTACGCATTAGCAATTTATTACACATAAAAACGACCTTGAATCTAAAAAGTACTTCATTTTTTATCCTCAATATAGTAAAACTATGGAGGTGAGAAAAAAAAACTTGTATTTTTATCTTCTTTGCCCTTTTCGTTTTCATCACAAAGGCTAACGTATAATTTAGGTTAAAAGAACAACAGTTCAATATACAACACACAACTTTAATTTAATATTTTTTAATCTAACGCTAAACATGAAAAAAAATCTTTTAATCCTGTTACTGGTTTTTAGTATAGGAAATGTTTTAGGGCAAAACGAAGAACATTTGTCAGGGTTTTCTACACTTTCGTTGACGTATAAATTTAATAAAAAATGGTATGTTTATGGCGAGTTGCAAGCTCGGTCAATTGCTGATTTGACTACTGTTGATTATTATGAAGTAAAAGGAGGAAGTGGCTATAATATAAATTCAAGTAATCAAGCCTTTTTAGGTTTAGGAAGATATGCTAATTATAGAGAAAAAAGTATTTCAAACGAAGAATTACGCTTCTGGCTACAGTATACTTATGCAAAAACAATTGGACGTGTTAAATTTGAAAATAGAATGAGGGGAGAAAAAAGACTTTTTCATAATCCTATTACAGGTATAAATACAAATACAGAGCGTTACAGAGATCGAATAAATGTTATTATACCTATTAATAATAAGAAAGTTGATGCGAATACTTTTTTTGTAAATGCGTATGATGAGCTGTTTTTAGGCCCAGATAACCCTGTTATAAAAAGAAACAGAATGTATGCAGGAGGAGGTTATCAGCTTTCTAAAGATTTTGGAGTATCCTTAGGTTATTTATTTCAAAGAGATTTTGGTTTAAAAACAAACACAAATTTGCATTTTATATTTTGTGGTTTAAATTTTACAATTGATAAATCCAATAGTGCTCCTGTAGAAGCACCCACACCAGATCATGATTAGCTTTTTATTATAAAAACATAAGAGGTGCTTTAGCGCCTCTTATGTTTTATTATTATCTGTGAAATTTTAGGATGTTTCTAAATAAAAAAGATTATTTTTTCTTAAGTATTTTATATTCCTCATAACACCCATTGATGGCATCTAGAATCTGAAGGTCATTGGCCGTTTTCATAAAAGATTCAGAGTAATTACAACGTTCCAAGATTTCATTTAATTCTTTTTCATTGATACCAAACATTAGATAAATGGTTTGACGATCGTAACGATTTTGTAGTATATTTCTTATGTTTTCATCTTTTTTCAACTCTTTTAATTTCTTGAGTTCTGTTGGTTTTTTTCCAAAGAAATTATAAAGTGCATCAGCAGGATTAAATAAAGAACCAATTACCCTATTAAAAGCATTAGGAGAGTTTTCTCCTCCTTCGTATCGTTTGGTAAGACCTGCTATAGAGTACCAATAATTTTCTCGTTCAGGAATTAATTTAGAGTCTACTTCTAGATAACCTGTAAGTTCATAAGGTGGAATTACTATTTCTTCTAAAGCATACGCTTTTTCTGTTAATTTTATTCGGAAATTTTGATTTTTTAGCCAGTCATTGGTTACTCTAATTTCAATAGACTGAAAACCTAAACATGAAATAAGCAAATTATCATTTACATCAGCCTTGATTTCAAAATTTCCTTTGGCATCTGATATAGCACCACGGACTTTATTGGTATTCACTATATTAACATTCCAAATTGGAGTTAAGGTATTGTTGTTGATAATAGTTCCTTTTACGGTGGTTTCTTGCCCCAAAAAAGAAGAATTGAAAAAGCTTAAAAGTATAAATATAAAATATCTCATAACTAGAATTGTCTTTGCTAATGTAGTTAAACCTTATGATATTTCTTGTAGTTTAAAGTAAAATTAACAATGTGTTTAAGAAAAAGAAAAGTCAAAAAGAACGTTTTTTGAAATTTATCTAGAAAAAGAGAGTAAAATAATGATTAATGTTTCCTCTTTACGTAAGAGGTAAGAGGAAACGATGTTATTTAGCCTTTTTTCTTACCGTTTTTAAAACGAACAGGTTCGAAAACAGGATTCGAAGTTTTGGTGTTTTTTTTAAAAGAAGCTTGCTTGTTTATGGGCTTAAATATTTTGTCAGCTGGCTTTTTTTCGATGGACTTATCAGATGGAAGTTTTTTTATATTTTGTTTGTTTGCATTCAAAATTTCTAAAGGGTTTTTAGAAATTTCTTTATTTCCTCTTAAATAAATAATTAAGGCATTTAAGAAATTGCGTAGTATTTGATCTCCACATTCCATATATTTAGGGTGGTCTTCATTACGAAAAATATTCCCTAATTCACCTTTTGAAATTCTAAAATCTACGAGTTCAAGAATTTCTACTATTTGATCATCTCTAAGTTGAAGAGCAACTCTTAATTTTTTAAATATATCGTTGTTTGTCATGTGACGTTAAAATTTTTTCAAAGATACGGTTTTAATCTATATTATTTATCTTATAAAGGGCTTGTTCATACGATACAGAAATGTTAATTTTTGTATATTCAGTACAAAATTATAGATTTGTTAAGAAATGAAATAAGTTATGAATACCCAAAAAGAAAAGATTAATTTGTTAAAAGAGATGATTGCATTTGCAATTGTAGATGGAGAATTACATGATAGAGAATATGATTTCCTTTGGATAGTAGCACAAGAATTAGAGATAGATAAAGCAACATTTTTGGAGTTATTTAAATTAAAAGGAGAAAGACAAGTACTGAAGGATGAGTTCCAACGTGTTTTACAATTTTATAGATTAGCTTTATTAATGCACTGTGATGGTGTTTTACATATTAGAGAAAAAGAAAAAATAGTTGAAATAGGGATTAATATGGGATTGAATCCAGGCGCTATGAAAAGAGTGCTTTATTTAATGGAAAAGGCACCTAATCAAATGTTAGAAGCAGAGGTAGTTATAGGAGCTTTTCAAGAACAGTTGAATTGACGTGTTTAATAAAAATAAAATAGCTCTTTTGCTTTTTAAAAAAAAGACTCTTTTTGGAATTGTGTCTAACCAGCAAAAAACGATTGATTTTAGGTATAGAAAATAACTACTATAAGTAGAAAAGGTACTCCTTTTTTAATTAGAAAGGGGTGTAAAGAAGGTGTAAGAAATATTGAAATTTTATAACCTAGACCATTGATTTCGTTAGTTTTTTGCTTGAAATGCAGGGGGATAATAATAAAATTAGAATTGTCTGATTTTTTTAGTTTTTAAAGAACCAAAAAAACAACTTAGGAAAAGTTTTCTAAGTCGTTTTTTTGGATAGTTTTATAGTGTAAAGTTATACTTTTTCAATCTTTTTATTTTCATCACAACCAAAAAGATGATCGCGTTTGATGAGTTCTGCAATACCTTTTGGGAGCATTTCTTCCCATCCTGGTTTGCCACATCCAATCATTTTTAGAACTTCTCTAGAAAATATTTTTAAATGGGATTTGTCAAAATCTGTAATGTCAATTACTTTTCCATTGTAGGCAAAGAATTTATATAATTCTTTCATTCTAGGATGGACTTTTAGGTTTTGAGAGGTAAGAATAGTTCCATCTTCATCTTCCATTGGATACAAATAAACTTTCATATCGCGATAGAATAATTTACCAAAAGCTTCCAGGATTCCGCCGCTTAAGTGACGATAGTACTTTTCATCAAAAATATCAATTAAGTTATTTACTCCCATAGCAAGTCCCATACGCTCTTTGGTATAGTTAGAGAAATATTCTACAACTTTATAATATTCTTGGAAATTTGAAATGAGAACAGTTTGTCCTAATGAGCAAAGTAATTCTGCGCGATCTAAGAAATCTTTTTCATCAATTTCGCCATCGGAACGTAAATTAGATAAGGTAATTTCAAAGACCACAAGAGTGTTTTCTTCTTTTACTTTGTTTTCTTGAAGAAACATTTGTAGTGATTTTTCATACATATCCATGTTTACTTTCGTAACAGGGCGGAAACTCCCTCTAAGAGCTAAAATATTTTTCTTATATAAGATTTGAGCGGGTAATACGTTTTTGGCATTAGGATCAAACATAACAGCATCAGTCATACCATTGCGTACTAATTGTAAACTCATTAAGCGGTTGTCAACTTGGTTGAAACGAGGTCCTGAAAAATTTACAGTATCAATTTCTAATTGGTCTTTGTCTATATGATCGTATAAATAACGTAATAAACGTTTAGGGTCATTGTATTTATAAAAAGCACCGTAAATTAAGTTTACTCCCAGTTTACCTAAAGTTTCTTGTTGTAGTTTGGCATCATTTTCTTTAAAACGAATATGAAGAATAATTTCATTATATGCTTCATCTGGATCTAATTGAAAAATAATACCTACCCATCCATGGCCTTTGTATTGTTTTGCAAAATCTATAGTAGCCACAGTGTTTGCATAACTAAAAAATAATTTATTAGGATGTTTTTCTCTTTTTAGGCGTTGTTCAACTAATTCAATCTCGTGTTGAAGCATTTTACGTAAGCGACTTTCTGTTACATAACGTCCGTCATCTTCTATTCCATAGATAGCATCACTAAAATCCTTATCATACGCACTCATTGCTTTGGCAATAGTGCCAGAAGAAGCTCCAGCTCTAAAAAAATGTCTAACAGTTTCTTGTCCAGCACCTATTTCGGCAAAAGTACCGTATATGTTTTCGTTCAGATTGATTCTTAGGGCTTTATCGCTGATGGAAGGGATTTGTTCAATCTCTCTATCTCCTTTTAATCTAATTTCGTTTTGTAGATCTTTCATCTTCATAATTAAATACGGTGTAAAGGTAGTAAAAGCCTTATTTTTTATCAAATAATATTTATTTTTGTAAAAAAAGGATTTCTATTGAAAATATATTTTTTAGGTACCGGAACTTCACAAGGAATACCCGTAATAGGGAGTGATCATCCTGTTTGTTTAAGTGAGGATGTAAAAGACAAACGTTTGCGTGTTTCTGTATGGATAGAGTGGGATCATGATTCATTTATAATAGATTGTGGTCCTGATTTTAGGCAACAAATGCTTTTGTCTAAATGTCCCAAAATTGATGCTATTTTTTTTACACATGAACACGCTGATCATACAGCGGGGCTAGATGATATACGCCCTTTTTTCTTTAAACAAGGAAATATACCTATTTATGCGCATGAACGGGTTTTGAAAAATTTAGAAAAAAGATTTGATTATATCTTTGAAACGGTTGACAAATATCCAGGAGCACCTAGTGTAGATGAACATACGGTAATTAATGGGCAGGTAATAAAAATAAATGATAAAATGATAGAGCCAATAAGTGTTTGGCACGGTAATTTACAAACCTTTGGTTATCGTTTGGATCGTTTTGCTTATTTAACCGATGTTAAAAGTATTGATCAAGAAGAATTAAAGAAACTTTTAGGATTGGAAGTTTTGGTGATTAATGCGTTACGAGAAGAATTACATGATACACACTTTAATTTAGAGGAGGCGTTGACATTAATAAAAAAAGTAAAACCAAAGAGAGCTTATTTAACCCATATAAGTCATTTGTTTGGGTTTCATGAAGAAATTCAAAAAAAATTACCAGATAATGTATGGGTTGCTTATGATAATTTAGAAATAACTATTTAATATATGAGAAAATTACTTTTATACGGATTTATCTTTTCGGTTTTAATGAATATTTTTCAACTGATGTATGCTACTAAAAAATTTAATCACGATAGCGAAACAACGGAAAAATATAAGAAAAAGATAAAAGATTCGATAGCTAAGATTGTTGCAGAAAAAGAAGAGGGGGACTATTTTTCATTAATGTACAATGACAAGGCTAGAGATTATTTTGAAGATCAGGATATAGATGAATTAATGCCTCGAATAAAAGAAGAATTAGTAGAAATGAATAATAACCCCAAAGGAAATCCTTTAGTTTCATACGAAGGGATGGTAATTAATAAAGTTCGTTTTTTAAATCACCGTTGGATAATTGCTGATTTTACAGGAGAATCAGGTTGGGGAGAGGTTCTTTTAAAATACTTTGTAGAACCAAAGGGAAAGGTATCTTTTGAGCCAGCCGAAATTTTGATGTATCCCAATGATTAAAAAAAGTAATATTTTATAAAGATCTATATACTTTTGTTGTAAATGTATTCGTTTTATTGTAATACTTTAATTGGTTTAAAGTGTTTGTTTTTAAAGGTTTGTT
This sequence comes from Flavobacterium columnare, assembly GCF_014844295.1. Classification (NCBI taxonomy): domain Bacteria; kingdom Pseudomonadati; phylum Bacteroidota; class Flavobacteriia; order Flavobacteriales; family Flavobacteriaceae; genus Flavobacterium; species Flavobacterium columnare. Next base: position 144,079 of record NZ_CP054494.1, on the reverse strand, counting down.
GGAATTTTTTTCAATAAACCTTTTTAGTTTAAAACGCTAAATAGGTGTTTGAATCCAGATTACGCATTAAAAAAATATTACAAATAAAAAATGACTTCGAATCTAAAAAAGCTCTTCATTTTTTCTTTTTAATGTAATAAAACTACAGTTGCGGTAAAAAAAATTCCGGGCGGTTTTACCTCCTTTGCTCTTTCCGTATTCGTTACAAGGGCTATCGCATAATTTGAGTTAATAATAATTTGAAAAATATTTTGTTTTTTGATCTGAATATGAATTGATTGTATTTCGTGTCATTTGCATTGCTATGGGGGTGAACTTTGTATTATTTGTTTGTGAAACATTGAAAGATAGAAGGAGCAATGAGAATTGTGATTCAGATACATCAAAAGAAAAGGGGAAAAAGAATGTTTTGAAAAGAAAAAAGAAGAATTTTAAAACTTTTCTTAGTAATTTAAAATGAGGATTTTGATTTGATGAACTGTTTTAGAAAGAAGGGGTTTGTTTAATTTTTTTAAGTTAATTTAGAATTGTTTTTTAATGATGGCATAAAATAAAAAAGAGGTTATCTTGTTATAGATAACCTCTCAAATATAAATTTTTAAACGATAATTTTATATCTCCCAAAAACAAAAAAAAAAGATAAAGTCATGGCATTTCTACTAACCAATAAAACTTTGTGAAGAAAATTACCCAATAAAAATACAAAACATGGTTAGTAGCTTACTCTATCTAAAGTTCGTTTAAAAATTTAGTTTGTTTACTTGATTAAGAACGTACCCCAAAGGTAGATAACTGTAATCTGATTTTGTTACGGTTTTACCGCATATTATGTTAAAATTCGTTTTTTTAAATTCTATTTGCTTAAAACTAAAAACAGCTGTGTAAAACATTACACAGCTGTTTTTTAGATAAATTTTTAAACGATAATTGTATATCTCCCAAAAACAAAAAAATAAGATAAAGTTGTAGTTTTTCTACTAATCAATAGAAAATTTTTAAGAAAATTACCCAATTAAAAATACAAAATATAGTCAGTAGTTACTTTATCAAAAATTCGTTTAAAAATTTAGTTTGTTTTAATTGATTAAGAACGTGCTCCAAAGGTAAGAGGTTGAATATTAATTTTGTTATGGATTTTCCGTACATTATGTTAAAATTTATTTTAAATTATAGTATCTTGCTTTTTTTTAAAAAAACAAAGATGAAAATAGTTTTTGCTTCAAACAATCAAAATAAAATAAAGGAAATCCAAAGGTTAATTCCTAGTAATATTCAAATATTAAGTTTAAAAGATATCAACTGTTTAGTTGATATTCCAGAGATAGCTACGACTATTGAAGGAAATTCGCGGATTAAAGCAGATTATGTTACTCAACATTATGGATATGCTTGTTTTGCTGATGACAGTGGGCTAGAAGTGGAGGCTCTTAATGGAGAACCGGGGGTTTTTTCTGCAAGATATGCTGGAGAAGAAAAAGAGGATCAAAAGAATATAGACAAACTGTTAAATGTATTGTCTGGAGAGCTGAATCGGAAAGCTAACTTTAAAACGGTTATAGCACTTAATTTAAAGGATCAACAGTTTTTGTTTACAGGGACGATAGATGGAAAAATAGCGTTTGAACAAAAAGGGCTTAATGGGTTTGGATATGATCCTGTTTTTATTCCTGATGGATATGAAAATACTTTTGCTGAGATGACGCTTGAAGAGAAATCAAAAATAAGTCATAGAGCAAAAGCGGTTAGAAAATTGATAGATTTTATAAATAAAGTTAATATTTCAGAAGAATTATAAAAAAAGGCTTTTGTAAATAGATATTGAGCTTGTTGATCGGATGAATTCAAAGAGGTTGTCTAAAAAGCGTATTTCTACGTTTAATTTATGACTTCAATCTAAAAACAGAAGTTGCCTAATTAGGCTTGTAATTTGCTTGGTTTTTCTCGTCTGTTTTTTCTTTAGTTAATTAGAGTTGAGTAACTGAGCGAAGAAAACAAGATCATTACAATTTTTTAGACAACCTCTTTTGAATTTTGATAAACAATTTGTTTTTTATTTAAGGGAATCGTTACCCTATTATATCTAATTTAGCAAAACGTAATAGTAATTTTTTAATGCCTCCAATTTCAAAGCGTATTTCCGCTTTTTTATCTGCCCCAACACCTTCAAGATTTAAAACTTGCCCTTTACCAAATCGTTCGTGCATAACAATATTGCCAATTATTAAACTTGTATTGTTACTTGTATTGCCAATTTCGGCTCCTGATGTAGGATTAGACAATGGTTTTAAGCGTCTAATTGCAGGGTTAGATGCAGACTCTGTGTTAATTTGTTTAGGTGGTGTACCCGCAATAGGTTTTTGTAAACGTAGTTTGGATTTGTCTACCTCTCCGAAAATATCAGTATTAATAGTAGGTTTGTATCGGTAATTCGTTTCTACTGGAGATAAAAATTCTAAATATTCCGAGTTTATTTCTTCTATAAAACGAGAAGGTTCAGAATCTACTAGCTTGCCCCATCTATAACGAGATTGAGCATAGGTTAAGTAGGCTTGATGTTCTGCTCGGGTTAAGGCTACATAAAAAAGGCGTCTTTCTTCCTCCAGTTCACTTCTAGTATTTAAACTCATAGCACTTGGAAACAAGTCTTCTTCCAATCCCACAATAAAAACAGTGGGGAATTCAAGACCTTTGGCTAAGTGAATAGTCATTAATGCCACACGGTCATCATCGCCCGTGTCGTTGTCTAAATCCGTAGCTAAAGCCACATCTTCTAAAAATTCGGATAAAGCACCTCTAGCACCATCTACTTCCTTTTGCCCCTCTATAAAGTCTTTTATACCATTTAGTAATTCTTCAATATTTTCTATTCTAGCAATGCCTTCAGGAGTTCCGTCTTTTTTCAGTTCTTGAACGAGTCCTGTTTTTTTAGTAACATGTTCTGTTAAATAGAAAGCATCTTGATTTTCGTTGATGACCTGAAAACTTTTGATCATGGTTACAAAATCACTTATTCGTTGTTTTGTACCTGAATTTAATTTTAAATCAATTTTGTCAACGTGTTCCATTACTTCAAAAATGGAACGCTTATAATAGTTTGCTGCTACCGTTAATTTTTCTACGGTGGTATCGCCTATACCTCGTGCGGGGTAATTAATAACGCGTACTAATGCTTCTTCATCTTTAGGATTTACTACTAGTCTTAGATAAGACAGTACATCCTTAATCTCTTTTCTTTGGTAAAAAGAGAGTCCACCATAAATTCTATAAGGAATATCTCTTTTTCGCAACGCGTCTTCCATAGCGCGAGATTGTGCATTGGTACGATATAAAATAGCAAAATCACTGTTCTTTTTTTGATTTTGCATTTTGTCCTCAAAAATACTAGATGCTACAAATCTTCCTTCTTCACCATCGGTTAAGCTTCGGTGTACTTTTATTTTAGGACCATTATCATTAGCAGTCCAGACTACTTTATCAAGTTTCGTTTTATTGTTATCAATAACGTTATTTGCCGCTTCTACTATGTTTTTTGAAGAACGATAATTTTGTTCCAAACGATACATTTGCACATTCTCATAGTCCTTTTGAAAATTTAGGATGTTGTTAATATTAGCTCCTCTAAAAGCGTAGATACTTTGAGCATCATCCCCTACAACGCAAATATTTTGAAAACGATCAGAGAGTGCTCTAACAATTAAATATTGAGAATGATTAGTATCTTGATACTCATCTACTAAAATGTATCGAAAGCGATCTTGATATTTCATCAAGACATCAGGGAAACGAGTTAAAAGTTCATTGGTTTTTAATAATAAATCATCAAAATCCATAGCTCCTGATTTGAAGCAACGTTCAACATAATTTTGATAAATTTCTCCTAATCGAGGCTTTTTGCTCATGGCATCTGCTTCTTGTAATTCAGGATTATTAAAGTACGCTTTTACTGTAACAAGGCTATTTTTGTATTGTGATATCCTACTTAATATTTGTTTGGGTTTATAAATATCCTTGTCTAATTGCATTTCCTTAATAATTTGTCCTATCAAGCGAACAGAGTCTTGAGAATCGTAAATAGTAAAATTAGAAGGATAGCCCAGTTTTTCGGATTCTATACGTAGAATTTTTGCAAAAATAGAGTGAAAGGTTCCCATCCACAGATTTTTAGCTTCATTGTTTCCTACAATACTTGCAATTCGGATCTTCATTTCACGAGCGGCTTTGTTTGTAAAAGTTAAGGCTAAAATATTGAAAGCATCTACTCCTTGACTCATCAAGTTAGCAATACGAACCGTTAATACACGTGTTTTGCCTGAACCAGCTCCAGCAATTACAATCATGGCACCGTCTTTTTGTAAAACAGGTGCTCTTTGTGCATCATTTAGTTTTTCTATTATCTCTTGAATCATAACCAAAAATCAAAGGGTCAAAAATACTGCTACTAAAATTGGATTACAATAATTTTTTTGAGTTTATTTGTATTCATATCATAAATTAATAAAAAGTATCTTATAAAAATGAATTCAGTAAACGTATTAGAGATTGCAGCGTACACAATTCCTTCTATAGTAACAGCAGGTGTTGCGTATTATTTTTTTCAAGCGTATTTCAAAGATCAGCAAAATATGCGCTATTGGTTATTACAAAAAGAAAATCAAAAAGACTCTTTACCATTAAAATTGCAAGCATACGAAAGAATGGCTTTGTTTTTAGAACGTATTAATCCCACTAAGTTGTTAATGCGAGTTGCTCCAATGAGTGAAGATAAGATGCTCTATGCTGTTTTTTTACTAGATCATATAGAACAAGAATTAGAGCATAATATTACGCAACAAATCTATTTAACAGATAATTGTTGGAATGTTATTTTAACTGCCAAAAATACGATTGCACATAATATACAAAAAACAGCTAAAAGAGATGATATAAAAGACGCTGATAATTTACGTCAGACCATTATGAATCAATTGGCCAATCAAGAATCCCCTACAACTGTAGCTCTTGCATATCTTAAAAAAGAAATTGGACAGATACTATAGTTTTAGAGGTTTCTTTTTTATTTTAAAAAATTATTATACGTATCTTTCTCTGTTAGAAAAGGATTTTTTATTTTCGTTGAATGAATAAAAGAATAAATATAGTTAGCTACCTACTATTGGGGGTGTTGTGGTTTGTCCTAGCATTCCAATCTTTGCATTCATTCGAACACTTAATAGAACAATTAAATACACCTCATTGTCAACATAAGTATGATCATTCGCATACGGTTGTTTCACACGATCATCAAGATTTTGATGACTGTTTTGTTTGCCATTATTCTTTTAGTGATTATTTAAAGACGACACTATCTACTATTGATTTTGAATCAATAGATTACAATGCTGCATATTTGTTTGGTTATATTGAGAAAATAAGTTTTTTCAATGGCAGTTTACAAAATACTCGCGCTCCTCCGTTTTTTATTGTTTAATTAATTGTATATCTCAATATTAACAATAAAAATAAAATAAATGAAAAATTTTTTAATAGCCCTATTTTTGGGGCTTAGTGCTATTGTATATAGTCAAAATAACTTAAAAGGAAACGTTTCAAATATAAATAAAGAAAAAATAAAAGGCGTTTTAGTAGCCATCCCTGAGTTGCATAAAGAAACGACAACGGATGAATTTGGAAATTTTAAATTTGATAAACTTGCATCGGGGTCCTTTTCTATTATCTTTTCTCATCCTAATTATGATGGATATACTTCAATAGTTGTGCTAAATAAAAAAGAAAATAGTTATGATGTCGTTCTTTTAGAGGAACATACACATCATATAGAAGAAGTAATTGTTTCTACTGCATTTAATAAAGCTCAGAGCCAAAATGTAATGAAAGTAGAACATAGTTCATTAAAAGCATTGCAACAAAAAGGCGGGGCTACACTTATGGAAAATATAGCCACAATACCAGGGATTTCCAATGTATCAACAGGATTGTCAATAGGTAAACCAGTCATTAGAGGATTAAGCGGTAATCGTGTTTTAGTTTATTCACAAGGAGTACGATTAGAAAATCAACAGTTTGGAGAAGAACATGGCTTAGGCTTGAGCGATAATGGGATTGAAAGTGTTGAAGTGATAAAAGGGCCTGCTTCTTTATTATATGGTTCTGATGCTTTGGGAGGAGTCTTGTATTTTAATCCAGAAAAATTTGCAACATCAGGGACTTATGTTGCTGATTTTTCACAAAAATATTTTAGCAATACCCAAGGAAGTTCTACAGGATTTGGTTTGAAGTCATCAGGCGAACATTGGAAGTTTTTTGTAAGAGGTGCTCATAATACCCATTCAGACTATTTAACAGGGAAAGATCAAAGGGTAACTAACTCACGTTTTAATGAAACAGATGCTAAGATAGCTTTAGGTTATTACCATTCGAAATTTTTATCAATACTAAGATATAATATTAATAATCTAGATTTAGGCTTACCAGAAGAATTGAGTGAGCAAAGTTTGTCTAAAAAAACGCTTGATCCAAAACAAGCAATAATAGCACAAATAGCTAGTTGGAATAACACTCTATTTTTAAGAAATTCTAAATTAGAAGCCGAAATAGGCTATGTGGCTAATAAGAGAAAAGAATTTGAAAATTCTCCAACAGCCTTGTTAAATATGAATTTACAAACCTTAAACTATAATTTAAAATATTATACCCCTAAGATAGGTAATCTAGAAACAATTGTTGGAGTTCAAGGAATGTTACAAACCAATAAAAATTCTGGTGATGAAATTTTAATTCCAGATGCCAAAACACATGATTTAGGGGTTCTTGTAACGTCTATGTATACTCGGAATAAAAATGTTTTGCAAGCAGGAGTTCGTTTCGATACAAGAAAGATAAAAACAGATTTGCATGGAGAAGAAGGAGAAGAGGGATATTTTAAGGCAGTTGATAAAAATTTTAAAAGTATCAATGCTTCTTTCGGATATAAAACTAATTTGTTAGATAATTTAATTATGAGGCTAAATGTAGCTAGTGGATTTAGAGCTCCTAATTTAGCAGAACTAACATCTAACGGGGTTCATGAAGGAAGTAATCGTTATGAAAAAGGAAACGAAAATTTAAAAAATGAGCAAAATATTCAAACTGATTTGAATCTAGAATATGGAAATTCTCATTTTGAATTATTTGCTAATGGATTTTATAATCATATAAAAAATTATATTTACATAGCTCCAACAGCTGATCGTATAGAGGACAAAGAGGTGTATACTTATGAACAGGCAGATGCTAAATTATATGGAGGAGAAGTGGGAGTGCATTTACATCCACACCCAATAGATTGGTTGCATATAACTTCTAGTTTTGAAATGGTGGTAGGAAAAAAACAAAATAACGAATTTTTACCATTGATACCTGCTAATAAATGGATGAATACAATAAAAGCACAATTTGATTGGAATAAAACAATAAAAGAAGGGTATATTTTTGCTAATTATGAAACAAATTTTGCCCAAAATACTGTTTCTGCTTTTGAAATAGCAACAGCTTCTTATTCGTTGTTTAATTTGGGATTGGGAGGGAATTTATCTCTTTTTAAATTAAATTTTAATCTAAATGTTACAGCAAATAATATTTTAAATCAAAAATACATAGCTCATTTATCACGTTTAAAAGCAGATAATATTCAAAATATGGGAAGAAATATTGTATTTGGAATTAATTTTAAAATCTAAAAACTATTGATTTTCAGCTAAAAAGCACTCTTTTTTAAGGGTGCTTTTTTTTTTAACGTATTTCTAACATTTGAAAATGTATTTTTGTTTAAAATAAATTAAAAAATGAAAATTTTAACATCTACAGTGATTTTGGCTACTAGTTTGGGGGCTATAGCACAATCTAAAATAAACATGAATTCTATGGAATATCCTGAAACAAAAAAAAAGGAACATGTTGATACCTATTTTGGAACAGCTATTCAGGATCCTTATCGTTGGCTTGAAGATGATCGTTCCTTAGAGACCGAGGCATGGGTAAAGACTCAAAATACCGCTACTTATAAATATTTAGATCAAATACCTTATCGGGCTGTATTGAAAGAGCGTTTGGAAAAAATGTGGAATTATGAAAAAATTAGTTCCCCATTTATAGAAGGAGATTATACTTATTATTATAAGAATAATGGTTTACAAAATCAATCCGTTTTATATAGAAAAGATAAGCAGGGAAAAGAAGAAATATTTTTAGATCCTAATACATTTTCTAAAGATGGAACAACATCGTTAGCAGCTGTCAACTTTTCAGAAGATGGAAGCAAGGTAGCTTATCAAATTTCTATAGGAGGATCAGATTGGAGAGAAATAATTATTATCGATGCCAAAACCAAAAAAATATTAGATACCAAAATAATAGACGTTAAGTTTGGTGCAGTTTCTTGGTATAAAAATGAGGGTTTCTATTATTCCAGCTATGACAAACCCAAAGGAAGTGAATTATCAGCTAAAACAGATCAGCATAAGTTGTATTATCATAAATTAGGAACCAAACAAAAAAACGATCAAGTAGTTTTTGGTTTAGATAAAAAAAGATTATACGTAGGAGGATTTGTAACAAGAGATAATCATTATTTAGTCATAACAGCATCTAATTCAACCTACGGCAACGAATTATATATAAAAGACCTAAGGAAAAGCAATAGTCCCATCATAACTTTAGTAGATAATTTTGATTCAGATAATGATGTAATAGAAAATAAAGAAGATGTTTTTTACATAACAACGGATTATAAGGCACCCAATAAAAAAATTGTAACAGTGGATCTATCAAATCCAAAACAAGAAAACTGGAAAGATTTAATAAAAGAAACTACAGATGTATTAACTTCCACGGTAGGGGCTGGATATATTTTTACACACTATATGCAAGATGCTGTTTCTATGGTAAAACAATATGATTTTTCAGGAAACTTAATACGCATAATTAAATTGCCAGGAATAGGTTCAGCAAGTGGTTTTGCTGGAAAACCAAAAGATAAAACATTATATTTTTCTTTTTCTAATTATTACACTCCTAATAGTATTTATTCTTTACATCCAGAAACTGGAGAGACAACTATTTATCAGAAACCTAAAGTAGACTTTCAGAGTGATCTGTATGAATCAAAACAAGTGTTTTATAAATCTAAAGATGGAACAAAAGTTCCAATGATTATAACATATAAAAAAGGGACTAAATTAAATGGAAAAAATCCAACTATATTATATGGATACGGAGGATTTAATATAAGTTTAATGCCTAGTTTTAGTGTTTCAAATGCACTCTGGTTAGAAAATGGAGGAGTTTATGCTGTAGCTAATTTGCGTGGAGGAGGTGAATATGGAAAAAAATGGCATATAGCAGGAACTAAATTGCAAAAGCAAAATGTTTTTAATGACTTTATAGCAGCAGCAGAGTATCTTATAAAAAATAAATTTACATCTAGTGATTTTTTAGCAATTCGAGGAGGTTCTAATGGAGGCTTATTAGTAGGAGCAACCATGACACAGCGTCCTGATTTAATGAAAGTAGCTTTGCCAGCCGTTGGAGTATTAGATATGTTGCGTTATCATACCTTTACGGCAGGTGCAGGATGGCGATACGATTATGGAACAGCTGAAGAAAGTAAAGAAATGTTTGACTATCTAAAAAAATATTCGCCTGTACATAATGTAAAAAAAGGAGTAAAATATCCAGCAACCTTAGTAACTACAGGAGATCATGATGACAGAGTAGTACCAGCACACAGTTTTAAGTTTGTATCAGAACTTCAAGAGAAACAATCAGGAACAAACCCCACTTTGATACGTATTGATATCAATGCAGGACATGGAGCTGGAAAATCAGTCTCTGCTACTATAAATGAAAATGTAGACATACAAGCATTTACGTTATGGAATATGGGAATCAAAAAAATAAATTAAGATAAAAATATTTTATGTAATATAAGTATTTTAAAACCGTCTGAAAAAATCAAACAGACGGTTTTTTTTGATCGGAATTTATATGATTAAAATATTCTTTTTACAGAAACTAATTTACCCTATCTTTAGTTATATTATACAGAATATTTGATCAAATAAAAAAATAACATCTAAAAATTATTTTTAAAAATTTTAGATAATTCTTAATTATAGTATCTTTGCAACTTCTAAAAAAATAAGGAATTATGTTTAATAATTTATCAGAGAAGTTAGATAAGGCGTTTCATATATTAAAAGGACACGGTAAAATTACAGAAGTAAATGTTGCAGATACCTTAAAAGAGGTACGTCGCGCATTACTTGATGCTGATGTTAACTTTAAGATTGCTAAAGATTTTACAACCAGAGTAAAAGAAAAAGCATTAGGACAAGATGTATTAACAACCTTACAACCAGGACAGCTATTAGTTAAAATCGTAAAGGATGAATTAACAGAGTTAATGGGAGGTGACGTACAAGGAATTAATTTATCAGGAAGTTTCTCGGTTATTTTAATGTCTGGTTTACAAGGTTCTGGTAAAACAACCTTTTCTGGTAAATTGGCTAATTTCTTAAAAACAAAGAAAAATAAAAAGCCCTTATTAGTTGCTTGTGACATCTATCGCCCAGCAGCTATTAACCAGTTACATGTTGTAGGAGAACAAATAGGTGTAGAAGTATATTCTGAACCAGAAAATAAAAATGCGGTTGAAATTGCACAAAATGCTATCAAGTACGCTAAATCAAATGGTTTTACGGTTGTTATAGTCGATACAGCAGGACGTTTAGCTGTTGATGAGGAAATGATGACTGAAATTGCTAATGTTCATAAAGCAATTACGCCTAACGAAACCTTATTTGTTGTAGACTCAATGACGGGTCAAGATGCAGTAAATACTGCAAAAGCATTTAACGATCGTTTAAATTTTGATGGCGTAGTTCTTACTAAATTAGACGGGGATACACGCGGAGGTGCTGCTATATCAATTAAAACTGTTGTCAATAAACCTATTAAGTTTATTGGTACGGGTGAAAAAATGGATGCCATTGATGTGTTTTATCCAGAACGTATGGCAGACCGTATTTTAGGAATGGGAGACGTTGTGTCTTTAGTAGAACGTGCTCAAGCACAGTATGACGAAGAAGAGGCACGTAAATTACAACGCAAGATAGCCAAAAATGAATTTGGGTTTGATGACTTCTTAGCTCAAATACAACAAGTTAAAAAAATGGGTAATATGAAAGATCTGGTAGGGATGATACCAGGTGCAAGTAAAGCTCTAAAGGATGTAGAAATTGAAGATGATGCTTTCAAGCACATTGAAGCTATTATTTATTCAATGACACCAGGAGAAAGAAGTAAACCCTCATTAATTGATACAAAACGTAAGAACAGAATAGCCAAAGGATCAGGTAGAAAAATAGAGGAAGTAAATCAGTTGTTAAAACAATTTGATCAGATGAGTAAGATGATGAAAATGATGCAAGGACCAGGAGGTAAGCAATTAATGAAAATGATGGGAGGTATGAAAGGTGGGCTTCCAGGAATGAAATAGTAAAGAAGGTGCGTGTTTTCGCGCCTTTTTTATTTAAAAATAAATAGATAACAACACACAAAATAAAAAAAGAATGCAAATTTTAGATGGAAAAAAAGTTTCTGAAGACATTAAAAACGAAATAGCAATACAAGTTCAAGCAATGAAAGCAAAAGGAGAAAAAGTACCTCACTTAGCCGCTTTGATTGTAGGAAATGATGGCGCTAGCTTAACTTATGTAGCTAGTAAAGTAAAAGCTTGTGAAAGAGTAGGTTTTGAATCTACTTTAATAAAAATGCCCAGCACTACTTCCGAAACAGAACTACTAAAAAAAATAAAAGAATTAAATGAAAATAATGAAATAGACGGTTTTATTGTTCAGTTACCTTTACCAGAACAAATTGATACACAAAAAATTTTAATGGCAATTGATCCTAGTAAAGATGTAGATGGATTTCATCCTGAAAACTTTGGAAAAATGGCATTAGATATGTCTACATTCATTCCTGCTACACCATTTGGTATCTTAGAATTATTGGAACGCTATAACGTTGAAACCAAAGGAAAACATACAGTAGTTATTGGACGTAGTCATATTGTTGGAAGACCTATGAGTATTTTAATGGGAAGAAAAGGATTTCCAGGAAACTCAACAGTTACTCTAACGCATAGTCATACCAAAAATATCAACCAAATTACTTCACAAGCTGATATTATCATTTCTGCTTTAGGAGTTCCAGATTTCCTAAAAGCAGAAATGATTAAAGATGATGCAGTAATCATAGATGTTGGAATTACAAGAGTACTCGATGAAACCAATCCAAAAGGATATGTGATAAAAGGAGATGTAGATTTTGAAAATGTTTCTAAAAAAGCATCTTATATAACCCCTGTTCCTGGTGGTGTAGGACCTATGACAATTGCCATGTTGTTGAAAAACACATTATTAGCTCGTGAGTTTAAAATAGAAAGAACGAAGTAATCCTTTTGTAAAGGCAAATACTTGTTTGTTGTCTCGTGCACAAAAAAGGTGTTTTTATTACAATTTCATTCGATTGGTTAAGTATAAAACAATTCAATAAAACAATTCAATAAAACAATTATAAGTTCAAGGATTTTTTAGCCATCCCTATTTACGCTATTAAAAAAATGAAGATGAGAATTATTGAAGCACAGAAAAAAGATATTGAAATAATCAGAAATTTAGCGTATACTATTTGGCCAGATACTTATGCTGAAATATTAAGCTCAGAGCAAATAAGTTATATGTTAGATTTATTTTATAATAAAGATGCGTTATTATTGCAAATGAATACTAATCAACAATTTTTATTAGTAAAAGAGGATTCTCAATATTTAGGTTTTGCCTCTTATGAAATAAACTCGAAATCTAAAAAAACAAAATTGCATAAAATTTATATACTTCCAAATTTACAAGGAAAAGGAGTAGGACATTTTTTGTTGAATGAAGTAGAAAATAGAGCAAAAGAAGCCAACAACTTCTATCTTTATTTAAATGTGAATAAGTATAATAAAGCATTCTATTTTTATAAAAAAATAGGATTTGAAATTATTGAAGAAGAAGTAATTCAATTAGGAAAAGGGTATGTTATGGATGATTTTGTATTAGAAAAAAAAATAATTTAATAATAGCCTCCTTGAATTTATGGTACAATATAGTATTTATAAGAAAGGGCATTAGATATCAATGTATATCATTGAGGAATCTTTGATAAACACTCAAAAACGGGTTTGCAATAAAGGGGATTTTTATTAGTAAACCCGTTTTGTGTTTTATTTAGTTTTGATTATATTTTTTAAAACAGATTTATCTTCAAAATTTTCTACCTCTAATTCAATAGACTGTTTTTTAGTAGTAAATCCTTCTATTATGTAGCGTTTTCCACCTGATTTAGTTTGAATATTACTTCTGCTAAAATCTACATCACCATAAGTTAAAGTATTCCGGATATCCGTAGTGTCAATCCATTTTTCAGATAATATCTTAGAAGCTTCTTTTGAATAATGAAAAGGTTTTGAACGTAAGTTGTTTAAAACGCGATCATTCGGAAAATAACTACAACTTGTTTTTTTTTGATTTAATACAAAAAACAAAACAATACTACCTCCTAAAACACCAAATAGATAATAAGCCAAGCGATATGTAAATGTGCTCATTTAATTTTTTTTTTTACAAAAGTAATAAATCTTATGGATTAAAATACGATTAGGTTAATATCTCTATATGTTAGATTAAACCATTCACCTATTGTTTTATTACTTAAAATACCATGATAAAAATAAATACCATTTCTTAATCCAGCATCACAGCGTATTGCACTTTCTATTCCTCCGTCATCCGCAATTTGTAGCAGGTAAGGAGTTATAATATTACTAATAGAAAGAGATGCTGTTTTAGCATAACGAGAAGGGATGTTGGGGACACAATAATGTGTTACGCCATGTTTTACAAAGGTTGGATTTTCATGGGTAGTAATTTCTGAAGTTTCAAAACAACCTCCAGTGTCTATACTAACATCTACTATAACAGAACCTTTTTTCATGTGACTTATCATATCTTCTGTTACAACGATAGGAGTTCTGTGTTTGCCTCGCATTGCACCTATAGCAACATCGCATCTTCTCAGGGATTTGAGCAGTGTTTTGTTTTGTATAGTTGAGGTAAAAATACGTTGCTGTAAGTTGTTTTGCAACCGTCGTAATTTTGTAATAGAATTATCAAACACTTTTACGGAAGCACCTAGACCAAGAGCTGTTTTAACAGCATATTCCGCTACGGTACCAGCTCCTAAAATGATAACTTCAGTAGGTCTTACTCCTGTGATATTGCCAAAAAGTAATCCATTACCCCCTTTGTTACAAGTCATCAACTCTGCTGCTATTAGTATAGAAGCTGTTCCTGCAATCTCGCTTAAAGATTTAACAGCAGGAAAAGAATTGTCATCATCTTTTAGATACTCAAAAGCAAGTGCTGTAATTTTCTTTTTTTTAAGAGACTCAAAGTATTCCTTTTTGCGAGTTTTTATTTGTAATGCTGAGATAAGAATTGTTTGAGACTTCATCATTTCAATTTCTTCTTGAGTAGGTGGTTCTACTTTTAGAATCATAGGACAAGCAAAAACTTTTTTAGTATCATTGGTAATTTCAGCCCCCGCATCGCTATAATCCTTATCACTATAACTAGCATTTTTACCAGCCCCCGCCTCAATTAGTACTCTGTGACCATGACTAACGATTGCATTGACTGCATCAGGTGTTAAACAAATACGTCGCTCTTGAAAAGCAGTCTCTTTTGGAATACCAATAAAGAGTTCGCTTTTGTGTTTGGTAACTTCCAATTTTTCCTCTTGTGGAAGCAACTCTTTCTTACTAAAAGGAGTAATGACCATGATGATATTTTATAAAGGGACAAATTACGAAAAAATCTTAATGGGAACAAAGCTACCTATTGTTTTATTTTTAGACTCATGATATCTGCTAATTCAATGTATTGTTAATCCTTATAACGAGTTTTTCTAAAATAATAAATATTTTTACTGTAAAGTATTAAAGGAATTTGTGAACGAATTATTATTTATACTCTTAAAGTTTAAGGAATTAATTCGAGTAATCTTTTTCCATCTTCTAGAATCGAAATGCTAATAACTGTGTGGTTTTCAGGAATTAGATCAGGTATTTTTTCCGCCCACTCTATAAAGCACCAATGACCAGAATATAGATATTCTTCTATTCCCATATCTAATGCTTCAGCTTGTGATTTTAGACGATATACATCAAAATGATATATGATTTGATGATTGTTCGTTTCGTATTCATTGACCAAACTAAATGTAGGGCTACTAGTTGCTTCTTTTACGCCTAAAACTTTGCATAAAGTTTTTATAAAGGTTGTTTTTCCAGCTCCCATTTCTCCATTAAAAAGGATCACTTTTTTTGGATTAGCCCTTAAAAAATCGTTTGCAATTTGTTCGATGTCCTCTAAGTAATATTCTAACTTCATTGTTTAGGTTTCAATTTTCTACCGCAAAAATAGATAAATGTAATTAAACTTAGAAAAAACAAAAAATATTAAATCCTTAACTCAGATTACGTATTAGAAATTTATTACGGATAAAGATGACTTTGAATCTTAAAAAAGGACTTAATTTTTTGTTCTCAATATAGTAAAACTAGACTTTGTGGGGGAAATCCCCTTGGATTTTATCTTCTTTGCTCTTTTGTTTTTCATCATAAGGGTTAATGTATACTCTGAGATTAATTGGGTAGAAGTTCTTTAGAATGTCTTTAGAAAGAGGGAAAAAAGCAAAGAAAAAAAGGTTTAATACCATTTAAACTTTGAATTTTCTTTTTAAAAATAGTATCTCTACAAAAGCAACAAAAATTAGTGTTGGTTCTCGATGCGCTTCGCGCTCGAACGAACGATGATTTCAATTACATACTCAACCGTCTGTTCGAGTTGTTTTTAAAATGAAAAAAAACGTATCGAGAACTTTACTTTTTAATCCAGTATATTTTAAGTTTAAATGGTGTAATTTTTACAACTTGATTTCTTTAGAAAATAAGATAACGATTTCCTTAATTATAAAAGGGAAAGTGTGTAAATGGTTATTCCTATAAAAATAATGGGCAGAGGGTGTAAAAAAACAATTGTTTTCTTTGCTTAAAATAGATTTAATTATTAAAATTATTTTTTTGGGCTAAATACTAAAAAAGGAACAACCATTTCTTCTAACGAAATACCTCCATGTTGATATGTATTTCGGTAATAACTAGCATAATGATTGTAATTATTTATATAAGCTAAAAAATGATCACTTTTAGCAAAAATAAAAGAACTTGTCATATTAATAGTTGGCAATCCTATTTTTTTAGGGTCTTTAACAGCAAAAACATCTTTAGATTCATAAGTAAGACTTCTTCCTGTTTTGTAGCGTAAGTTTAAACTGGTATTTTTATCACCAATAACTTGAGAAGGGTTTTTTACATTAATGGTTCCGTGATCTGTTGTTAGTATTAATTTGAATCCTAAACGTTGTGCTTGTTGAATAATTTCTAAAAGAGGAGAATTTTTAAACCAACTTAAGGTCAAAGAACGATATGCTTTATCATCTGATGCTAACTCTTTTACGACATCCATATCCGTTTTAGCATGTGAAAGCATATCAACAAAGTTGTAAACAACAGCTACCAATTTTTTGTTTTTTAATCCTTTGAAGTTTTCGGCTAATTTTTTACCATTAGAAAAATTAGTAACTTTAAAATATTCATGTGAAATATTTAGTCTAAGGCGTTTGAGTTGTTCCGTCAAAAATTCTGCTTCATACAAATTCTTTCCCCCTTCATCAACATCATTTTTCCAATATTGAGGGTACATTTTTTCCATTTCTGTGGGTAACAAACCTGAAAAAAGAGCATTACGAGCGTACTGAGTCGCTGTAGGTAATAAGGCAAAATAAGGGGTCTCAGCTTCTAGTTTGTAGTGATTTCCTAAAACGGTTTCAAAAGCTTTCCATTGGTCATAACGTAAATTGTCAATTACAACAAAAAGTACATTTTCATCTTTCCTCAATTCAGGAACTACAAGTTTTCGGAATACTTCATGAGATAATATAGGACGATCTTGTGATTGTGTGAACCAATCTTCGTAATTTTTTTCAATAAATTTGCCAAATTGTGAGTTAGCTTCCGCCTTTTGAGATTCTAGAATTTGAAACATATTTTGATCATCTATGTTTTCTAGTTCCATTTCCCAAAACATAAGTTTTTTGTATAAATCTACCCACTCTTCATACGTGTTTACCATGGCCATATCCATGGCTATTTTTCGGAACTCTTTTTGGTAATCCAACGTCGTTTTTTCAGATATTAGTCGAGAGTGATCTAAATTCTTTTTTAAGCTTAAAAGGATTTGATTGGGATTAACAGGTTTGATTAAATAATCTGCAATTTTAGAACCAATAGCTTCTTCCATTAAGTACTCTTCTTCGCTTTTTGTAATCATGATAATAGGAATGGCCTGCTTTTTTTCCTTCATTTCTGCAAGAACCTCAAGACCAGACATACCAGGCATATTCTCATCTAAAAAAATAATGTCAAAATTCTCCTCCTGAAAAAGATCTAAAGCATCTCTTCCGTTATTACAAGTTGTAACTTGATAATTTTTCTTTTCTAAAAATAATATATGTGGTTTTAGTAAGTCTATTTCGTCGTCAACCCAAAGTATTTTCATGGTTTACCTTTTTTTATTATGTGATAGTTTTATGATTTTCTAACTATAGAACGAATGCAATGTACTATTTTAAAAACTATCGTTTCTTAAAAATAATATAAAAAATAGTATTTTTTTTACATTTAAAATATATTTGATCTCTAAACATATATAAATTAAGATGAAAATCAATAAACTATTTATTCTACTATTAACCATTATTGTTTTTGCAGAAAGTTGCAAAAAAGAAATGCTAGATCCTAATAATCCAGATGTTTTAGTTGCTAATAGAGATACTACGATTGATTTGTCAAATGATTTTTTTGAATACGCTAATGGAGGGTGGTTTAAAAAAAATCCAATTCCAGCGTCAGAAAGAAGTAATGGGATTTTTAGGACTATTCAAGATACAATAAACAGTCAGATTAAACAGATTTGTGAGAAGTCAGCTAAAGAAAATGCAGAAATAAGAAGTAATAAACAAAAAATAGGAGATTTTTATCTCTCAGGAATGGATACTTTAACGATAAATAAGTTAGGTCTTAGTCCTTTGCAAAAAGAGTTAGCCAAAATTGAAAATATAAAAAATCTTTCCTCATTAACAAAACATTTAGCCTATATGCACACTATAGGAGCGGCTCCAGGGTTTGATTTTTATATTGCTCAAGATGATAAAAACAGTGCTAAATATGCCCTTTTTTTTACCCAAGGAGGCTTAGGAATGGGGAATCGGGAGTATTATTTTAATGCAGACAAGGAAGCCGTAAGAATACGAGGAGCTTATTTTAGCTATTTAGAACAGATATTTAAGCTAATAGGAACTGAAAAGACAGCTTTTGATGATGCCCAAACAGTTATAAAACTAGAAACAGAATTAGCTAAACATTCAAGAAAACTGGAAGATCTTAGAGATCCTATAGCTAATTATAATAAAATGACTCTGACAAAATTTAAAGAACTAACACCTAATTTGATGTGGGATACTATGTTAGAGCAATTAAAAATTAAAAAGGCAGATTCTCTTATTGTGGGACAACCTGAGTTTTACAAAGCACTAAATAATACGATAAAGAAACATACAATTGAGGATTGGAAAGTTTATCTAAAATGGAATTTAGTGAATTCGTATGCTGTCTACTTAAGCGATAATTTTGAAAAAAAACATTTTAATTTTTATTCAACTGTTATGAGTGGTGTCAAAGAACAAAAGCCAAGGTGGAAGCGAGTTGTAGAAAAAACAGATGAAGCTCTTGGAGAGCTCATTGGCCAAGTATATGTAGAAGAATATTTGCCCAAAGGAACGAAAGAAAAATTATTGGAAATAGGAAATGCTATTAAAACTGTTTATGCCGATCGAATTAAAAAGTTGGATTGGATGAGTCCAGAAACTAAGAAAAAAGCCCTCTTCAAATTATCTAAAATCGTTATGAAAGTAGGGTATCCAGATAAATGGAAAGATTTAAGTTCCATTTTAATTGATAAACATCATTATTTAGCTAATATAATGGCAGTAAATCAATGGAATTATAATGAAATGGCTTCTAAATACGGTAAATCTGTAGATCGTACAGAATGGGGTATGTATCCACAAACTTACAATGCCTATTACAATCCAAGTAATAACGAAATATGCGTTCCCGCTTGTAATATAATCGTTCCTGGTTTTAAAGGACGTATGCCAGATGATGCCGTGCTATACGGTATTATAGGAGGATCTACTTTTGGACACGAAATTACACACGGTTTTGATGATCAAGGAAGCCAATATGACGAAAAAGGCAATCTAAATAATTGGTGGACTACTGAAGACCTGAAAAAATTTAAAGCTAAAACAAAAGCTATCGTAAAACAATACAATAGCTATCAAGCATTACCTGGCAAATTTGTAAATGGTCAGGCAACCCAAGGAGAAAATATTGCCGATTTAGGCGGGGTAATTATGGGCTATGAAGCTTTCAAAAAAACAGAACAATTCAAAAAAAAGCAAAAAATAGCAGGCTTAAAACCTAACGAGCGTTTCTTTTTAGCCTACGGTTACGCTTGGATGGTTAATGTTAAAACAGAAGCATTAGCACAACAATTAATAGAAGATGTTCATGCTCCAGCACGGTACAGAATCAATGGACCTTTAAGTAATATAGATGTATTTTATGAAACATTTAAAATAAAAGAAGGAACAAAGATGTTTATTCCTAAAAACGATAGAGTAATTATTTGGTAATTAATATCGCTATAATTAAAAAAACGGATAGTTGATGAAAATTCTCAGGTTTTTTTATCTTTGTTATACTAAATCTACATTTGTGAGTAATACAAACAAACTTAAGATATTTAATGATCCCATATATGGTTTTATAACCATTCCGAATCCTTTAATTTATGATCTGATACAACATCCTTATTTTCAGAGATTAAGAAGGATCACTCAGATGGGGATGTCATATTTAGTTTATCCAGGAGCTAATCATACACGTTTTCATCACGCACTAGGATGCTTGCATATAATGCAAAAAGCAGTTAGCGTGCTTCGGTTTAAAAATGTGGTAATTTCAGAAGAAGAAGAAAATGCCCTATACGTGGCTATATTGTTACATGATATAGGACATGGTCCATTTTCGCACGCTATGGAACATAGCATAGTAGAAAATGTTCATCATGAAGAAATTTCTCTTTTATTTATGAATAAACTAAATAAGGAATTTGATGGAAAACTAACGTTAGCTATTCAAGTTTTTAAAGGAGAGTATCATAGGAAGTTTATGCTTCAACTGATTTCAAGTCAGTTAGATATGGATCGAATGGACTATTTAAAAAGAGATAGTTTTTATAGCGGAGTAGAAGAAGGAAAAATTAATTCCGATCGTTTAATTCAAATGATGAATGTAGTAGATGATATTTTGGTTATAGAAGAAAAAGGCATTTATTCTGTTGAAAAATTTTTAATGGCTCGTAGACTCATGTATTGGCAAGTATATCTGCATAAAACAAATTTAGTTGCAGAAGAAATTTTAACCAAAATATTAAAAAGAGCTAAAGAGCTATATCAAAAAGGGATAGAAGTAGAGTGTAGCAAACCTCTGTACTTTTTTATTAAAAATAAAGTTTATTTTGAAAAATTTGATGATTTTATACTAGAAGAATTTTCAAAGTTAGACGATACAGATATAGTGGGAGCTATAAAAAATTGGCAATATCATGAAGATTACACCTTAAGTGAGTTAAGTAGGATTATAATTAATAGAGATTTATTAAAAATAAAATTGGGAGAAGAAAAATTTCCTCCAGAAGAAATAAATCAATTAATAGATGATTTTGCCCAACTAAAAAAAATATCAACTCTAGAAGCAAAATATTTTGTTTTTAAAGGAAAAATAAAAAATCAAGCCTATAGTAAAATAGCAGAACCCATCAGGATACTTAAAAAAGACGGAATATTAGAAGACGTAGCCGTTTTGTCAGATCAATTGTCCTTAAAGGCTTTGTCAAAACAAGTAACTAAATACTATTTGTGTTATCCAAAACAACTAAATAAAAGTTAAAATTTCGGTAAAATTTTATACTTTTGCAAGAATTATGAAGTTTACAGCAGAACAAATTGCAGGAATATTAGAAGGAGAAGTAGTAGGTAATCCTAATGCTGAAGTCTCCAAATTGTCTAAAATAGAGGAAGGTACAGAAGGATCACTAACGTTTTTAGCCAATCCCAAATACCTAAATTATATATATGAAACGAAGGCAACTATAACAATTGTAAATAAAAGTTTTGAGCCCGAGAATGAATTGACTACTACTTTAGTAAAAGTAGAAGATGCTTACAAATCTTTTTCAAAATTGTTAGAATTTTACAACCAAATAAAACACAATAAAATAGGCATAGAGGAACCCTCTCTACTGTCAAAAAGTACTAAATACGGAAATCATTTTTATCTAGGTGCTTTTAGTTATGTAGGTGAAAATGTAATAATAGGTGAAAATGTAAAAATATTTCCAAACTCATTTATAGGAGATAATGTTGTTATTGGTGATAATACAATGATTTTTGCAGGAGCAAAAATTTACTCCGAAACCATAATAGGAAAAAATTGTACAATTCATTCTGGAGTAGTTATAGGTGCCGATGGATTTGGTTTTGCGCCTAATGAAGACGGAGAGTATACCAAAGTTCCTCAAATTGGAAATGTTATTATTGAAGATAATGTAGACATAGGTGCAGCAACTACCATAGACAGAGCAACCTTAGGGTCTACTATTATACGTAAAGGGGTTAAGTTAGACAACCAAATTCAAATAGCCCATAATGTAGAAATAGGTAAAAACACAGTAATAGCTTCCCAAACAGGAGTGGCAGGTTCTACTAAAATTGGAGAAAATTGCATGATAGGTGGTCAAGTAGGTATTGTAGGACATATCATTATTGGTAACAATGTTAAAATACAGGCTCAATCAGGTATTGGTAGAAGTTTAAAAGACGGAGAAGTTGTACAAGGAAGTCCAGCTTTAGGTTATAGCGATTTTAATAAATCCTATGTACATTTTAAAAACTTACCAAAAATTGTATCAGAAATAACAGAACTAAAAAGAAATATAAAGAAGTAGTAGTCATGGTTAAACAAAAGACCATTCAGTCAGAAATTACACTAAAAGGAGTTGGTTTGCATACAGGTAAAGAAGTTGCAATGACTTTTAAACCCGCTCCTATAAATAATGGTTTCACTTTTATACGTGTTGATTTAGAAGGACAACCTATTATTGAAGCAGATGCAAATTATGTTGTAAATACCCAAAGAGGGACAAATCTAGAAAAATTAGGAGTTATGATTCAAACTCCTGAGCATGTCTTGGCAGCGTTAGTAGGATGCGATTTAGACAACGTAATTATTGAATTAAATGCCTCAGAACTACCTATCATGGATGGCTCCTCAAAACATTTTGTAGAAGCTATAGAAAAAGTAGGATTAGTAGATCAAGACGCAGAACGCGATGTTTATGTAGTAAAAGAAGTTATTTCTTATTTAGATGAATCAACAGGTAGCGAGATTACGGTTATTCCATCAGATGAATATTCAGTAACCACTATGGTTGATTTTGGAACTAAAGTATTAGGAACACAAAATGCTTCAATGAAAAGCATTTCTGAATTTAAATCAGAAATAGCATCTTGTAGAACTTTTAGTTTCTTACATGAGTTAGAAATGCTATTAGAACACGGTCTTATTAAAGGAGGAGATCTTAATAATGCCATTGTTTATGTAGATAAAGAATTATCAAATGAAACAATGGATAAATTAAGAGTTGCTTTTGGTAAAGATGAAATTTCAATTACACCTAATGGGGTACTAGATAATTTAACCTTGCATTATCCAAACGAAGCAGCTCGTCATAAATTATTAGATGTTGTTGGAGATTTAGCTTTGATAGGAACCAAGATAAAAGGGAAGATTATAGCTAACAAACCAGGGCATTTTGTAAACACACAATTTGCAAAAAAAATTGCAAAAATCATAAAAAATGAACAACGTAATAATGTTCCCATTTATGATTTAAATAAGGAGCCTTTAATGGATATTCATAAAATAATGTCTATGCTTCCACACAGACCCCCTTTTTTATTAGTAGATAGAATTTTGAGTATGACGGATACTCAAGTGGTAGGTCTAAAAAATGTAACTATGAACGAAGATTTCTTCGTTGGACATTTTCCAGGAGCTCCAGTGATGCCAGGAGTTTTAATTGTTGAAGCAATGGCTCAAACAGGAGGAATATTAATTTTAAGCACGGTTCCAGATCCTGAAAATTACCTTACTTACTTTATGAAAATTGATAATGTTAAGTTTAAACATAAAGTTTTACCTGGTGATACTTTAATTTTTAAATTAGAACTATTATCCCCAATAAGAAGAGGTATTTGTCACATGCAGGGATACGCGTTTGCAAATGGAAAATTAGTAGCAGAAGCTGAATTAATGGCTCAAATTGTTAAAAATCAATAAGTGTATAGTGTTTAAAAAAAGAAAAACACTAGCTAGTTCAAATTTATAATAAATTAGAAATGAATCAACCATTAGCATATGTGCATCCAGGGGCAAAAATTGCGAAAAATGTTGTAATTGAGCCTTTTACAACAATACATAATAATGTGGTAATAGGCGAGGGGACTTGGATAGGTTCTAATGTGACGATCATGGAAGGAGCTCGTATAGGTAAAAACTGTAACATCTTTCCTGGAGCCGTTATATCAGCTGTTCCACAAGATTTAAAATTTGGAGGAGAAGATTCTTTGGCTGTTATAGGTAATAATACCACTATTAGAGAATGCGTTACTATCAATAGAGGAACAGTAGCCTCTGGTCAAACAATAATAGGTGATAATTGTTTAATTATGGCTACAGCCCATGTTGCTCATGATTGTCATATCGGAAATAATACTATAATAGTAAACGGGGTAGCTCTAGGAGGTCATGTTACTGTTGGAGATCACGCTGTGATAGGTGGACTGGCGGCAGTTCATCAATTCATTTCTATTGGAGATCATGCAATGGTATCTGGAGGTTCATTGGTTCGCAAGGATGTACCTCCCTAT
Source organism: Flavobacterium columnare (assembly GCF_014844295.1). Lineage (NCBI taxonomy): Bacteria > Pseudomonadati > Bacteroidota > Flavobacteriia > Flavobacteriales > Flavobacteriaceae > Flavobacterium > Flavobacterium columnare. The sequence goes on along the minus strand of NZ_CP054494.1, from coordinate 119,758 downwards.
ACAAAGGCTGCCAAAGAGCCATTATCGTATGTAGGAATTAATTCAGTAGGTCTTAGAAGAAGAGGTTTTTCCACGGAAAAAATTAGAGAAATTCAAGATATATACAGAATTTTATATCAAAAAAATTATAATACAACTCAAGCACTAGCAATCATTGAAGCAGAAATGACAGCTACTCCAGAGCGAGATGAAATTCTTGATTTTATTAGAAATTCATCCAGAGGTATTATGAAAGGTTATACAGGAAATATTTAAAAAAAAATAGTAAAATAAAAATGGCAAGTACGGCAGACATTAGAAACGGATTGTGTATTAAGTATAATAACGATATCTTTAAAATCGTTGAATTTTTACATGTTAAACCAGGGAAAGGACCTGCTTTCGTTAGAACTAAATTAAGATCATTAACTTCTGGAAAAGTATTAGATAATACCTTCTCAGCAGGGCATAGAATTGATGTAGTGCGAGTTGAAACACACACTTTTCAGTATTTATATAACGAAGGATCCGAGTTTCATTTTATGAATCAAGAAACTTTTGAACAAATAACTTTAAATAAGGATATTCTAGATGCTCCTGATTTGTTAAAAGAAGGGACTAATGTAATGGTTCAAATTAATACAGAAACAGAAATGCCTTTGTCTGTAGATATGCCAGCTTCAGTAGTTTTAGAAGTAACCTATGCTGAACCAGGAGTAAAAGGAAATACAGCAACGAATGCTACAAAACCTGCGACAGTAGAAACAGGAGCTCAAGTAAACGTACCTTTATTTATCAATGAAGGTGATAAAATCAAAATAGATACAGCAACGGGCGCTTACATGGAGCGTGTTAAGGAATAATGAAATTTCTCAGACAATATAGTTTAGAGGAAATAGCGTCTATTATAAATTGTCAATTTATAGGAGACGCTGGTTTTCCTGTTTTAGGGATGAATGAAATTCATGTCGTTCAGTCAGGCGATATTGTTTTTGTAGATCACCCTAAATATTATGATAAAGCCTTGCAATCCGCAGCTACAATTATTTTGATAAACAAAGAAGTACAATGTCCGGAAGGAAAAGCATTGTTAATTTCCGAGGACCCCTTCAGAGATTTTAATTTTCTCACGAAATATTTTAGACCCTTTCAAGCTTCTAACACATCTATATCTTCTAGTGCTATAATAGGAGAAGGAACTATAATACAACCCAATTGCTTTATTGGTAACAATGTAAAAATAGGCTCAAATTGTTTAATTCATCCCAACGTTTCTATTTATGACCATACGGTTATTGGTGACAATGTTATTATTCATTCAGGAACTATTATTGGAGCAGACGCATTTTATTATAAAAAAAGACCAGAAGGATTTGATCAATTATTGTCAGGAGGAAGAGTAGTGCTTGAAGATAATGTAGGAATTGGAGCATTATGTACAATTGATAAAGGTGTAACAGGGGATACTACTATAGGTGAAGGAACTAAAATAGATAATCAAGTACATATAGGACACGATACTATAATAGGAAAAAAATGTTTAATCGCTTCGCAAACAGGTATTGCAGGTTGTGTTGTTATAGAAGACGAAGTTACATTGTGGGGACAAGTAGGTGTTGCTAGTGGTATAAAAATAGGTAAAAAAGCAGTGATAATGGGGCAAACAGGTGTTACAAAATCACTTGAAGGATCTAAAGCTTATTTTGGTACACCCGCAGAGGAATCTCGTGAAAAATTTAAGCAATTAGCAAACCTTAAAAAAATGCCAGAAATACTTAATAAGTTTAATCAAAACGAAGAATAAATAAAGTATAAAAAGTATACAAAAAATCATATATTCTTTTGAAAAAATAATTTTAAAGTAAAAGTAAAAGGTTTACTTTTGCGTCATATATTTTATAACAAACAATACACATATTATGAGTGTTTTAGTAAATAAAGATTCAAAAATAATCGTACAAGGTTTTACAGGAAGCGAAGGAACTTTTCATGCTTCGCAAATGATAGAGTACGGAACTAACGTAGTAGGAGGAGTGACTCCTGGTAAAGGAGGAGCTACACATTTAGATCGTCCTGTATTTAATACGGTTAAAGATGCAGTAGATCAAGCAGGTGCAGATACGTCTATTATTTTTGTACCACCAGCGTTTGCAGCAGATGCTATTATGGAAGCAGCAGATGCAGGTATTAAAGTTATCATCTGTATTACTGAAGGTATTCCAGTAGCTGATATGATTAAAGCATACGATTATATTAAAGGAAAAGGTTGTAGATTAGTAGGTCCTAACTGTCCAGGTGTAATCACTCCAGAAGAAGCTAAGGTTGGTATCATGCCAGGTTTTGTTTTCAAAAAAGGAAATATTGGAATTGTGTCTAAATCAGGTACTCTTACTTATGAAGCAGCAGATCAAGTAGTTCGTCAAGGATTTGGAATAACTACAGCTATTGGTATTGGTGGTGATCCAATTATTGGAACAACTACAAAAGAAGCTGTTGAATTATTAATGAATGATCCTGAAACACATTGTATCATCATGATCGGTGAAATTGGAGGTCAATTAGAAGCAGATGCAGCTAAATGGATTAAAGCAGACGGTAATCGTAAGCCAGTTGTAGGCTTTATTGCAGGTGAAACGGCTCCAAAAGGACGTACAATGGGACATGCAGGGGCAATCGTTGGAGGAGCTGACGATACAGCTGAAGCTAAAAAACGTATCATGAGAGAAAATGGTATCCATGTTGTAGATTCGCCAGCTGAAATTGGTAAAAAAGTAAAAGAAATATTAGGATAATTTTTTGAGACACATTAATATCATAAAAAAACTCCTGTTTACTAACCCCAAAAGTTAGATAAACAAAAACTATTTAAATAAGAAAAAGGCTATCCTAAACTTTAGAATAGCCTTTTTCTTATACTATCTATTTTTTAAAACGGTAAATCCACAGGGATTACAAACCTAGATTACCCCTTACCCTTTGCGGTGAAGATAAAAAAGCACCAAAATTTTTTCCTCAGCTATATTTTGCTAAAATAAATCTACTTTTTTTAGATTTAAAGTTATTTTAACTGTAACACATTTATGATGCGTAGTCTGGGGGATAATTTCATGATCTAAAAAATAAAAGACAAACAAAAAAATTAAATAGATCTGAATATTATTTAATATATATATTAAAAAGAATGTAATTATTCAAACAAAAAAGTTTTTTTGTATAAATTATTTATTTATTAATTTTAAAAAATTAATAAAAATTGCATTTTAAGTTAAATTTATTTAATTTGCACTATAACTTTACCCACATTTAATAATGACGAACATTACAAGATTATTTGATTTTCCTTATTATCAACTAGAACAGAACAATTTACCAGATGCGTTGGTTACAAAATATAACGGAAAATGGGTTAAAACGTCTACCCAAGAGTATTTAGATAGAGCAAATGCCGTTTCAAGAGCACTTATTGCCATGGGGGTGCAAAAAGATGATAAAATAGCTATTATTTCATCTAATAACAGGACAGAATGGAATATTATGGACATAGGTGTATTACAAATTGGAGCTCAAACAGTTCCCATTTATCCTACCATTTCTGAACAAGATTATGAATATATTCTAAATCATTCTGAATCTAAATATTGCTTCGTATCTGATAAAGAAGTTTTAAGAAAATTAAATTCAATTAAAGCTAATCTATCTAACTTGGTTGCCGTTTTTACATTTGATGAAATTTCAGGCGAAAAAAACTGGGCTGATTTGTTAACTATCGGAAAAGATACCCGTACTCAAAATTTTGTTGAAGAACGTAAAAATAATGTAAAACCAAGTGACTTAGCAACCATTATTTATACTTCTGGTACTACGGGTAAACCTAAAGGTGTGATGTTATCCCATAATAACATTGTATCTAATGTTTTGAATAGTTCTGATAGAATTCCATTAGTAGCAGGTCAAGCAAAAGCTATGAGCTTTCTTCCTATCTGTCATATTTTTGAAAGAGTTATCTTGTACATTTATCAATATTATTCTATTTCAATTTATTTTGCCGAATCTATTGATAAAATTTCAGATAATTTCAAAGAAGTTCAGCCCGATGTTTTTACTGTTGTGCCTCGACTATTAGAAAAAGTGTACGATAAGATTTATGCAAAAGGAACTGAATTAACGGGTATTAAAAAGAAAATTTTCTTTTGGGCAGTAGAATTAGGTTTAAAATATGAACCATACGGTAAAAACGGCTGGTGGTATGAATTTCAATTAAAAATTGCTCGTAAATTGATATTCAGTAAATGGCAAGAAGGCTTAGGAGGAAATGTAAAATTAATGGTTTCTGGAAGTGCGGCACTACAAACTCGATTAACTCGCGTGTTTTCAGCTGCAGGAATGCCAGTAATGGAAGGTTACGGTCTTACCGAAACATCGCCTGTTATAAGTGTAAATGATATGCGTAATGGATTATTTCGAATTGGGACTGTAGGAAAACCTATAAAAAATGTAGAAGTAAAAATAGGAGAAGATGGTGAAATCCTTTTCAAAGGGCCTAACTTAATGATGGGATATTACAAAGATCAAGCACAAACGGATGAAGTAATAAAAGGAGGATATTTCCATACAGGAGATATTGGAGAATTTGATAAAGATGGTTTTTTACGTATAACAGATCGTAAAAAAGAAATGTTTAAAACTTCAGGAGGAAAGTACGTAGCTCCTCAAATTTTAGAAAACACATTCAAACAATCTCGATTCATAGAACAAATAATGGTTATAGGAGAAGGGCAAAAAATGCCAGGAGCTATTATCCAGCCAGCTTTTGAGTTTATAAGAGAATGGGCTCATATTCATCACATAAACATTGGATCTACAAACGAAGAACTTATTCAAAATACAGAAGTAATTAAACGTATTTATCAAGAAATAAATCATTTTAATGCTAAATTCGGAAACTGGGAACAAGTTAAAAAATTCGAACTTACACCAGATGTATGGTCAATAGATGGAGGACAACTCACACCCACTTTAAAACTAAAACGTAAGGTTGTTTTGGAAAAATATAAGGAACTTTATGCAAAAATTTATCAATAGAATTTGTAATACATTTTTTTAATAAAAAATGGGGACTATCTATTAAGATGTTTCTTTTAGATAGTCCTTTTTTTAGGCTCTTTTGTTGGATAATAGTTTTTTGTTCCTAAAAATATAGATTTAAAAAACTAGTTTAAAAACTGTATAATTTCTTTTATTACCTCGTCATTTCCCAATATTTTTCTGTGTCCTAATTCTTTAGTTTCAATAAAAGTTCCGTTGGGCAATTCATTATAAATAGTTTTTCCACAAACAAGAGGAACTTCATAATCCTCTTGGTCGTGTATTACCAAAGTAGGAATAGCAACTTGTTTAGCCGCACCAGCTGCGTCATAATTATGTATAGGCTCACCAAAATTAGTTTCAAATTGTTGTTTCATAAGCTCAGCAATCTCTGGCTTTAAATTCAATTGTTTAACAAAAGAATATAAAATATCAATAATTTTATCCGCAGCTCCAATAGTAACCATTTTTTTTACTTGTAGTCCTCTTTTAACAGAATTAAGTAAAGACATACCTCCCAACGAATGACCAATAGCATAATCAAATGGTCCAAATTGCTTCTCTAATTCAAAATTACAAGCTATAAAATCGGTTATTAAAGTAGTACTAGATTTTGATTTTCCATGCCCTGGGGCATCATAGCTAATTGTAGCATATCCCATTTTTAATAATTCGTCAGCAATCTTAAAAAGTTGAGTACCTCTTCCAGACCAACCATGAACCAGTAAAACTTTTTTTGGACTATCACCATAGTGATAAACTTCTATTGATTTGTTAATTTTAGGAACAAAAAGAGATTTTCTTTGTGATTTTTCAATCATCTGCCATTCTCTTTTTGGAGTTTTGTGCTTTGTAGGTGTTGTAAATAGTCGAATACAAAATTGAGTAGTCAATTTTCTAGAAAAAAAGGCTAATCCTTTTGCCGTATAAATAATTATTTTAGGTACGGTAATACCATTTTGTTTTTTCTTTTTCAAAATAGAATCGTTTTTAGAGCTAAATTAATACAAATAAATTAATCATAGTATAGGTGTTTAAAATAATAGCTATTCAATTTTCACATGATTTATTTAGGAATAAAAAAGAAATTTTATAGATAAATTTCTACTGATTATCTAAGAATGCCTTTTTAAAAAATTGTAATTTTACTTTTTTTAAAAAAATAGTATAATGAAAAAAACAATCGTATTTGGATTTAGTATTTTATGTCTGATAATGTCATGTGCTAGAAATCCTTTTACAGGAAAAAACACAATGGCATTAGTTCCTGATAGTCAGATTTTTCCAACTGCTTTTCAGCAATACAATCAGTTTTTGTCTGAAAATAAAGTAATAAAAGGAACTACTGACGCAAAGCGTGTTGAAAATGTTGGGATGAAAATAAAAACAGCCGCGGAGAGATGGTTAAATGCAAATGGAAATTCAACCTATTTAAAAAATTATGCTTGGGAATATCATTTAGTAGATAGTAAAGAAGTAAACGCTTGGTGTATGCCTGGAGGAAAAATAGTAGTTTATACAGGTATTTTGCCTATCACGAAAGATGAAGCCGGAATGGCAGCAGTTATGGGGCATGAAGTGGCACACGCACTTGCTAATCATGGACAACAACGTATGAGTGCAGGTTTATTACAACAAGCAGGAGCTATAGGAGTAGCCATTGCTACGAGTAGTAAATCACAACAACAACAAGCTGAGTTTATGCAATATTACGGATTAGCATCTCAAGTAGGAGGAATGCTCCCTTTTAGTAGAGCACATGAATCAGAAGCAGATCAAATAGGACTGTTACTTATGGCTATTGCAGGTTATAATCCTGAAAATGCAGTATATGTTTGGGAGCGTATGTCAGCTAAAGCAGGAGGACAAGCACCGCCTGAATTTATGAGTACACACCCTAGTAACGAAACTCGTATTACGAATCTAAAACAATGGATTCCTAATGTAAAAATAGAAGCCGCTAAATTTGGTGTTGTATTTAAATAAAAAAGACTACTTTAGAAGCCCCGTAAGGGGCTTTTATTTTTTAATTTAAATCAAAAAAAAATGCAACCACTTCAAAAAGGAGATAAAAAGTTGTTAAATGCTTGGGCTTTTTATGATTGGGCAAATTCAGTATATAGTTTAGTTATAACTTCTGCTATCTTTCCTATTTATTACAGTGCTATTTTTAAGATTAGAGGAAATCATTTTGTTGCTATTTTTGGATATCATTTCAAAGATACCGCTGTCATTTCTTTTTTAACAGCAATAGCTTTTGTTGTAGTAGCCCTCATTTCACCCATATTATCAGGAATAGCAGATTATGTTGGAAATAAAAAGGCATTTCTTCGATTCTTTTGTTATATGGGAGGAGTTGCTTGTATGGCATTATATTGGTTTACTTCAAGTAATTTATTGTTAAGTTTTACAATATATCTTTTAGGGCTAATTGGCTTCTGGGGAAGCTTAGTGTTTTATAATTCCTATTTACCAGATATAGCTTACCCTGAACAGCAAGATGCCGTAAGTGCACGTGGATTTTCTATGGGATATTTAGGGAGTACTCTTTTGCTATTAGTTAATTTGGGGATGGTAATGAGTGCTGATTCTAATGGAGAAGCAATTGAAATGATGCGCTATTCTTTTGTAATGACAGGTATTTGGTGGATCGCTTTTAGTCATATTACCTATTATTATCTCCCCAAAGGAGTTAGTACAGGTCATAGAGTAACAAGAGCTGTAATTTTAGATGGTTTCCGAGAATTACAATTAGTTTGGAAAGAATTAAAAAAAAATCTAGCATTAAAACGGTATTTAGCTAGTTATTTTGTTTTTATTATGGCTGTTCAAACAGTAATGTTGGTAGCTACCTATTTTGGTGCTGAGGAAATAACTTGGAAAACAGACAGCCAAAAAACATCAGGATTAATAGTAAGTATTTTATTAATTCAATTAGTAGCAATTATAGGAGCTTATTTGACATCTAGAGCTTCTCGTAAGTTAGGGAATATCAAAGTGTTGATTTTCTTAAACGCATGCTGGGCTATTTTATGTATAGTCGCTTTTTATGTAAAAACACCCGTTCAATTTTATGGAACAGCAGGTTTTGTAGGACTGGTAATGGGGGGAATTCAATCATTAGCTCGTTCTACTTATTCAAAATTTTTACCAGAAACTACAGATACTGCTTCTTATTTTAGTTTTTATGATGTAACAGAAAAAATAGGTATTGTCATAGGAATGTCTATTTACGGTATTATTGATCAAATTACAGGAACCATGAGGAATTCAGTTTTATTTTTGGCTGTATTCTTTATAATAGGTCTTCTACTGCTTTTAAGAGTTCCCAAGGATAAATACTTAAATTATTAAAAGAAATGGCATAGAACTTGAAAGTCTAACCCGGTTTATAAAACCTGATATGTATTTAGGGCTTTGTAAATCAATGTTTTTTACACTGTTTATTATGATAAAGACTAAACAGATGAAATTTTTTTAATGTCAAAATGGCTTAGTTTACAATATGTCACAACAAAAAATCATTACACTAGACAATATGTCACTTCAAGAAATAGATCATGAAGCAGAATTAATTCCTCTTTTAACACCTGAAGATGAAGAAGAAATGAATAAAGAAAGTCTTCCAGAAGATTTGCCTATTTTGCCCTTGCGTAATACGGTGCTTTTTCCAGGAGTAGTAATTCCTATTACTGCGGGTAGAGATAAATCAATAAAATTATTGAATGATGCAAATGGTTTGAATAAAATTATAGGGGTAGTTTCTCAAAAAAATGAAGAAGACGAAGATCCTACGGAAGATCAAATCAATAAAGTAGGTACAGTAGCCCGCATTTTAAAAATTTTAAAAATGCCAGATGGAAATGTTACCGTTATTTTACAGGGTAAAAAACGCTTTGAAATAGATACTGTAACTACAACAGAACCTTATATAAGAGCTACGATAAAAGAAGTCCCCGAAATTCGTCCATTCCAAACAGATAATGAGTTAAATGCAATTATAGATTCGATCCGAGAGCTAGCAATTCAAATAATCAAGGAAAGCCCGAATATTCCTACAGAAGCTACTTTTGCTATCAAAAATATTGAAAGTGATCCTTTCTTGGTAAGTTTTGTCTCTTCTAATATGAATCTAACAGCAGAAGAAAAACAAAAACTATTAGAAATACATGATCTAAAAGAACGTGCCTTAGAAACATTAAAGCACATGAATGTTGAACTTCAAAAATTAGAATTGAAGAATGATATTCAATCAAAAGTTCGTTTTGATTTAGATCAGCAACAGCGCGAATATTTCTTGCAACAACAGATGAAAACCATACAAGAAGAACTAGGGGGGAATTCTGCAGAGCAAGAGATAGAAGAAATGCGCAAAAAAGCCAAAGTTAAAAAATGGGAAGAAAAAGTAGGAGAGCATTTTGAAAAAGAATTGCAAAAGTTACAAAGAACCAATCCGAACTCACCAGATTTTAGTATTCAGCGTAATTATTTAGAACTTTTCCTAGAATTACCTTGGAATGAATATACCAAAGATGATTTTGACTTAAAAAGGGCACAAACTATATTAGATCGTGATCATTATGGTATGGAAGAAATTAAAAAACGTATCATAGAACACCTAGCGGTTTTAAAATTACGAAATGATATGAAATCTCCGATATTGTGTTTTACAGGACCTCCAGGAGTAGGGAAAACGTCTATTGGACGCTCTATTGCAGAAGCTTTAGGCCGTGAGTATGTACGTATGTCTTTAGGTGGCTTGCGTGATGAAGCCGAAATTAGAGGGCATAGAAAAACATACATAGGAGCAATGCCTGGACGTATTTTGCAAAATTTAAAAAAAGTAAAATCATCAAACCCTGTTTTCATTTTAGATGAAATTGATAAATTATCAAATAGTCATAATGGCGATCCTTCATCAGCTTTGTTAGAAGCATTAGATCCTGAGCAAAACAAAGAATTTTATGATAATTTTCTAGAAATGGGATTTGATTTGTCTAAAATCATGTTTATTGCTACCTCTAATAATATTTCAGCCGTACAACCCGCTCTTAGAGATCGTATGGAAATTATAACCATGACAGGGTATACCGTTGAAGAAAAAATTGAAATTGCAAAACAACATTTAGTTCCAAAACAAATAAAAGACCACGGATTGAATCCTAAACAATTTTCTATTGGTAAAAAACAAATAGAAAAAATTGTAGAAGGCTACACGCGTGAATCAGGGGTGCGTGGTTTAGAAAAAAAGATCGCACAGATGATTCGTAATGCAGCAAAATCTATAGCGATGGAAGAGGAGTACAATGTAAAAGCTACCGATGAAGATGTTATAAAAGTATTAGGCGCTCCTCGTATGGAACGTGATAAGTATGAAAATAATGAAACCGCAGGAGTTGTTACAGGTTTAGCATGGACTAGTGTGGGAGGAGATATTTTATTTATCGAATCAATTATTTCAGCAGGTAAAGGAGGACTCACTTTTACAGGAAATATAGGAACTGTAATGAAAGAATCCATTACAATTGCCATGGAATATGTAAAAGCTAATACAAGTAGTCTAGGTATAGATGCCGAAATTTTTACTAAATACAATATTCATGTACATATTCCAGAAGGAGCTACTCCTAAAGACGGACCAAGTGCAGGTATAGCCATGTTAACTTCTTTGGTTTCCTTATTAACACAAAAAAGAGTTAAAAAACAATTGGCAATGACAGGCGAAATAACTTTAAGAGGGAAGGTATTGCCAGTAGGAGGTATAAAAGAAAAAATATTAGCCGCTAAGCGAGCTAAAATCAAAGAAATTATCCTATGCGTAGAAAACAAACGAGATATAGATGAAATTAACTCTGATTATTTAGAAGGATTAACCTTTCATTATGTGAGTGAAATGAGCGAAGTACTCGAAATAGCAATTACAAAAGAAAAGGTAAAAAATCCAAAAACATTATAAGATAAAAAACGGCTACATTAAAATAGCCGTTTTTTTATGAAAAAATAATATCTTCGCCCTGCGTTATAAATATTTTAATTAACGCAAATTTTGATGCGACTTAAATTCCTATTCTTAGCTTATATCTTTTCCTCTTCTATCTATTCACAAATAGGAGGGAATGGTGTATATCGTTTTTTAAATTTGACTACATCGCCTAGACAAGTAGCTTTAGGAGGAAAAGCAATTACAATATACGATAATGATGTAAATCAGCCTATCTTGAATCCAGCCTCTATTAATCAAGAAATGGATGGAAAATTAGCGGTTAATTATGGTAGCTATTTAGGAGATATAAGTTATGGAACAGCATCTTATGCCTTGATCTATGATAGACACGTTCAAACAATTCATGGAGGAATATCTTATATTAACTATGGTAAATTTGATGGAAGAGATGAGTTAGGTACTCAAACAGGTAATTTCACTGCTAACGAATTAGCCATGTCTTTAGGCTATGCATATAATATTCCTAGAAGCGATTGGTACTTAGGAGTAAATGCGAAACTAATTGCTTCTTCTTTAGAAAATTATCAATCATTTGGAATAGCTACTGATATTGGAGTTACTTATTTAGACGAGCAGAAATCTGTAAACTACGCCTTATTGATTAAGAATTTTGGAACTCAGATAACAACCTATAACGGAATACAAGAAAACTTACCGTTTGAAGTAATGTTAGGAGTTTCTCAAAAATTAGAACATTTACCAATACGTTGGCATCTAACATTGGATAATCTACAAAAATGGCAACTAGCATTTTCTAATCCTGCAAGAAGCGAACAAACTTTAGACGGAACAGTAAAAGAAGAAGAAATAGGTTTTTTAGGAAATGCCATACGCCATGTAATCTTAGGTGCTGAAATTTTACCAGATAAAGGAATTAATTTTAGAATAAGTTATAATTTTAGAAGAGCAGCTGAACTTAAAATACTAGAACAACGCACTTTTTCTGGGTTCTCAGCAGGAATAGGGATTCGTTTTTCTAAATTTCGTTTTGATTATTCTTACGCAAGGTATACTTTAGCGTCCAATACTTCTATGTTTGGATTAACTATAAATCTTTAAAAATTGAAAAAAATTACAATTGCAATTGATGGATTTTCCTCTACAGGGAAAAGTACTTTAGCGAAACAAGTAGCAAAAGAATTAGGATATGTGTATGTAGACACAGGAGCTATGTATCGAGCTGTTACTTATTTTGCTATGCAACAGAATTTAATTGATGAGTTAGAATTTAATGTTAAGCATTTAATAGAACTTTTACCAACGTTAAATTTAACTTTTCAGTTTAATCCAAGTCTTGGGTTTGCAGAAATGCACTTAGATGGAATTAATATAGAAAAAGAAATACGCACATTAGAGGTCTCTAACTATGTGAGTAAAATTGCAGAAATATCAGAAGTTCGGACTCTGTTAGTAAATCAACAAAAACAAATGGGGATCGATAAAGGGGTCGTAATGGATGGTCGTGATATAGGAACTGTTGTTTTTCCAGATGCAGAAGTTAAATTATTTATGACTTCCAGAGCAGATGTTCGTGCGCAACGTCGTTTTGACGAACTGACTGAAAAAGGACAGTTGGTTTCGTATGATCGGGTGTTGGAAAATGTATTGCAACGAGATCATATTGATACCACACGTAAAGATTCGCCACTAGTTAAAGCAAATGATGCTATAGAAATTGATAATTCAGAATTAACACGGGAAGAACAATTTGAATGGGTTATGAATATTATTAAAGAGAAAATATAAAAAAAGCGGATATTTTTTTATAGAATCGTTATAAAGTACTGATTTTTTCATAGATTTACTCGCTTTTTAGAATATAATAACCAAATCAAAACGTATGAATATAAAAATTAGACTAACCCTAATGAGCTTTTTACAGTTTTTTGTGTGGGGAGCTTGGTTAATTACAGTTGGGAATTACTGGTTTGGAACCAAACAATGGAGCGGAGCGGAGTTTGGAGCCATTTTTTCAACACTTGGAATATCTTCTATTATTATGCCAGCTATTACAGGAATTGTGGCTGATAAATGGATGAATGCTGAAAGATTATACGGAATACTTCATATATTAGGAGGATTGTGTGTAGCTTATCTCCCACAAGTAGATAATCCAACCACTTTTTATTGGGTTATTTTTGCTGCAATGATGTGTTATATGCCTACTATTTCCTTATCCAATTCTGTAGCATACACAATTTTAAAAGAAAATGATTTCGATGTAGTTAAGGTATTTCCTCCTATTCGTGTATGGGGTACTGTAGGGTTTATTTTAGCCATGTGGGCTACTAATTTAACAGGAAATAAAGCATCTGCTAACATGTTTTATATTTCAGCGTTAACAGCCTTGGTTTTGGGCGTGTATTCATTTACTCTACCAGCTTGTAAACCTCAAAACTTAATTGATGAAAATGCTACATTATCTAAAAAATTAGGTTTAGACTCGTTTAAATTATTTGGAACTTATAAAATGGCATTGTTTTTTGTTTTTTCTATGTTTTTAGGAGGAGCATTACAATTGACTAATATGTACGGAGATGTGTTTTTGTCAGAATTTGGAAATATGCCTCAATATGCAGATAGTTTAATAGTTAAAAACTCGACCCTAATAATGTCTATTTCTCAAATTTCAGAAACATTATTTATATTAGCCATTCCCTTTTTTCTAAAACGTTTTGGTATTAAGCAAGTAATGTTAATTTCTATGCTAGCATGGGTGTTGCGTTTTGGATTGTTTGCTTATGGAAATCCTGCAAGTGGATTATGGATGATTATTTTGTCATGTGTTGTATACGGAATGGCATTTGATTTCTTTAATATTTCAGGCTCTTTATTTGTAGAAACAACAACAGACTCCTCTATTCGTTCTTCTGCACAAGGATTGTTTATGATGATGACAAATGGTTTTGGATCATTCTTTGGAGGATTAATTAGTGGCAAAGTAATAGATGCTTATTTTACAATCAATGGTCAAAGAGATTGGCATAATATTTGGTTTTCTTTTGCTATATATGCGTTAATTATAGCAATTGCTTTTGCCTTTTTATTTAAGCACAAACATAATCCTAAAGATGTTGAGTCTTTCTCGCACTAAGAGGAAATAAATTATTTTAAAGCCGATTTTACTAAAAATCGGCTTTTTTTGTTTATAAAAAGAGAAAACTATTTGTTAGTTAATTAATTATGTGTAATTTTGCAGACCTTTTAGCGGTAGGTGTATCTAAAAGGATTTCAAGTAATTATATGTAAAACGCTTCTGTTTTTTACTGCTTAATGAAACACCGAAGAAACAGAATACAAATTTAAAAAATCAGATCATGTCTGAAATTACAAAAGAACAAGAACAATTTTTAGCAGATTTTAACTGGCATAACTATGCTGAAGGTATTGATGCAGTAGATGCTAAAAATTTACAAGAGTTTGAAGATTTAGTAGCAAAAACTTTCATTTCTACAGGTGCTGAAGAAGTTGTTGAAGGGGTTGTTGTTAGAATTACTGAAAGAGATGCAATTGTTGACATCAATGCAAAATCAGAAGGTGTTATATCTTTAAACGAGTTCCGTTATAATCCTAACTTAAAAGTAGGTGATAAAGTAGAAGTATTAATTGATATCCGTGAAGATAAATCAGGTCAGTTAGTATTATCTCACAAAAAAGCTAGAACAATCAAAGCATGGGATAGAGTTATCGCTGCTAACGAGTCTGGTGAAATCGTTAATGGTTTCGTAAAATGTAGAACTAAAGGTGGTATGATCGTTGACGTATTCGGAATCGAAGCATTCTTACCAGGTTCTCAAATTGATGTGAAACCTATCCGTGACTACGATCAGTATGTAAACAAAATGATGGAATTTAAAGTGGTTAAAATTAACCATGAATTCAAAAACGTTGTTGTTTCTCACAAAGCGCTTATCGAAGCTGATATTGAAGTTCAGAAAAAAGAAATCATTGGCCAATTAGAAAAAGGTCAAGTATTAGAAGGTGTGGTTAAAAACATTACTTCTTACGGTGTATTCATTGACTTAGGAGGTGTAGATGGATTAATCCACATTACTGACTTATCTTGGTCAAGAATCAATCACCCATCTGAAGTATTAGAATTAGACCAAAAATTAAACGTAGTAATCTTAGACTTTGATGATGAGAAAACACGTATCCAATTAGGTTTAAAACAATTAAACGCTCACCCTTGGGATGCTTTAGATGCTAACTTAGCAGTTGGGGATAAAGTAAAAGGAAAAGTAGTTGTTTTAGCTGATTACGGTGCTTTCATTGAAGTGGCTGAAGGTGTTGAAGGTTTAATCCACGTTTCTGAAATGTCTTGGTCTACACACTTACGTTCAGCTCAAGATTTCGTGAAAATTGGTGATGAAGTAGAGGCAGTTATCTTAACTTTAGATAGAGAAGAAAGAAAAATGTCTTTAGGTATCAAACAATTAACAAATGATCCTTGGACAGATATTACTGCTAAATATCCAGTGGCTTCTAAACATACAGGTACAGTAAGAAACTTTACTAACTTTGGTATTTTCGTAGAATTAGAAGAAGGTATTGATGGTTTAGTGTATATTTCTGACTTATCATGGACTAAGAAAATTAAACACCCATCTGAATTTGTTAACGTAGGTGACAAATTAGACGTGGTAGTATTAGAATTAGACGTTGATGCACGTAAATTATCTTTAGGTCACAAGCAAACTACTGCTAATCCATGGGATAAGCATGAAGATGCTTTTGCAGTAGGAACTGTACATAATGGTACGATCTCTGAAATGGTTGACAAAGGAGCAACTGTAGATTTCGGTGATGATGTTGTAGCATTTATCCCTACACGTCACTTAGAAAAAGAAGATGGTAAAAAATTGAAAAAAGGGGATACTGCTGACTTCAAAGTAATTGAGTTCAACAAAGAATTCAAAAGAGTAGTAGCGTCTCATACAGCTATCTTCCGCGAGGAAGAAGAAAAAGTAGTTAAAGAAGCAGAAGCTAAAACTACTTCTAATCAATCTGAGAAATCAACTTTAGGTGATATCGACGCTTTAGCTGAATTAAAAGCTAAAATGGAAAGAGGAGAAAAATAATCTTTCATTTCTTTATATAAAAAAACCCGCATTTGCGGGTTTTTTTTGTTGTAAGATTCTTTTGATAAGAGTCCTATGATTGCATTTTTTAAGCCAATAGGATGTGTTTTTTAGACACAATGCACAAATCCGTATTTTAGAAAAAAAAACGTGTATTTTTATCTTGATTAGCCTTTTCATCTTTATCAAAACAATGTAAAAAATATTTTTTTAAAAAACAGTTTCTTTAAAATTTTTAAAGCCCAATCCTTATAAAAAAATGATCACAGGAAAATTTTATAAGTAAGTTTTATAGATGAATAAAAAGTTACTCAATTATTGGATGGTTTGGAATTTCTTAAATCATAAATGTGTTCAAATTCAAATAAAAGCACTAAATTTACATTCCAAACGAAATAACACAATATGAGTCATAAAACGCTCCTGACTTCTAAGGAAGTAAATATTATACTCCATCGTTTGGTTTGTCAACTTATTGAAAATCATCTCGATTTTTATGAAACGGTTTTAATCGGTATTCAGCCCAGAGGAACGTATTTAGCGAAACGTTTGGTTCAAATACTTGAACAAGAATATCAAGTAAAAAATATTTCCTTAGGATTCTTAGATATTACTTTTTTCCGTGACGATTTTCGTCGTGGCGAAACTTTGGAAGCCAACAAAACACAAATCGATTTCTTGATTGAAGGGAAAAAGGTCATTTTTATCGACGATGTTTTGTATACCGGTAGAAGTATCAATGCCGCTTTACAAGCTATGCAATCTTTCGGACGTCCTGTAGAGGTGGAACTTTTAGTGTTGATAGACCGTCGTTTTAGCCGTCATTTGCCCATACAACCTGATTACAGAGGGCGTCAAGTAGATGCGATTAATAATGAAAAAGTAGTAGTAAAGTGGCAAGAAATCCACGGAGAAGATTCAGTTGAAATAATTACCAAATAAAATGAAGGAGTTAAGTGTAAATCACCTTTTAGGAATAAAATATATTACAGAAGAAGATATTCAGTTGATTTTTGAAACAGCCGATCATTTTAAAGAAGTAATTAATCGTCCGATAAAAAAAGTACCTTCTTTACGCGATATTACAATTGCTAATATCTTTTTTGAAAATAGCACGCGCACCAAGCTTTCTTTTGAATTAGCCCAAAAAAGATTATCGGCTGATGTGGTAAATTTTGCAGCTTCGAGTTCATCGGTAACCAAAGGGGAAACGCTGATTGATACGGTGAATAATATTTTGGCGATGAAAGTAGATATGGTCGTGATGCGTCATTCTTCGCCGGGAGCAGCTGTTTTTTTATCTAAAAATGTAAAAGCAAGTATTGTAAATGCCGGTGATGGGGCACATGAACATCCTACACAAGCCTTATTAGACGCATATACTATTCGAGAACGTTTGGGGGATGTAGCAGGAAAAAAAGTGGTTATAGTAGGAGATATTTTACATTCGCGCGTTGCATTGTCAAATATTTACTCCCTGCAAAAGTTAGGCGCTCAGGTAAAAGTTTGTGGTCCTAATACATTAATTCCTAAGTATATTCGTGAATTAGGAGTAGAGGTAGAGCCAAATTTAAGAAAAGCATTAGAATGGTGTGATGTGGCTAATATGTTACGTGTACAAAATGAGCGTTTGGATATAAATTATTTTCCATCTACTAGAGAATATACTATGCAATATGGTTTGGATAAAGAATTATTAGATTCTCTAAATAAAGAAATAGTAATCATGCATCCGGGGCCAATCAATCGAGGTGTTGAAATTACGAGTGATGTAGCTGATTCTAAACAATCGGTTATTTTAAATCAGGTAGAAAATGGAGTGGCAGTTCGTATGGCTGTGATCTATTTATTAGCCTCAAAGATTAAATAAAAAGAATTGTCATTTTTATTTAAGAAATACTTAATTTAATAAAAAAAAGAAGTGATGAAAGTTGATCATAAAGGGCATACTACCATTATAAAAGATACAGAGGGGAGTTCAGATGTTTTTTTACAAAAATTGATAAGTCAATACAATACCTTTAAAGATGTTAATTTAATTATTGATATTACACATGATCATTCGGTTGATTTAGCGGCCATTAATTCTTTTATAGGGTTATCAGATAAGCATAAGGCACTAAAAAAATCGTTTGTATTGGTAGCAGAAGGAATTGATTTTAATGAAATTCCTGATACTATTTTAGTGGTTCCTACTTTATTAGAAGCACATGATATAATAGAAATGGAAGAGATAGAACGGGATTTGGGTTTCTAGTTTTTTTATAGAACAAGATAAAAACAAGAACTTGTCCTAAAAATTTAGGACAGCCTTTTTTTCATTGCTAAAATATCAGGATATCTATCAGAGATAATTTTTGTATATATGATTCTAAAAAATAAAGTTTCAAAACTTATTTATATTGTTTTGTTTAACTACAAAGCGCATAAAGGGCTTAGCCAAAATAATAAAAAACGAATTAAGTAGGTTTGTTTTTGTTTCTAAAAGAATTGAGAACGTTTGAATTTGTTTAAGAAATTTATAAAAAACATTTAATACGTAATTTGGGTTAAAGAATAATAATCCTTCTTTTAAAAGGGATGTAGATAAAACAAGAACAAGAGGGAAAGAATAAAAAGAGGGCTCAAAAGAGCCCTCTTATATAATTATTCTTCATCTTCACTGTCATCTTCACTTTCGTCCTCGTCATCAGAATCCTGATCATCAGAATCTTCTTCGTCTTTTTCTTCGTCTGATGCAGCGTCAGAGTCGATTTCTAAATCTTTTAATGCGTCTAGTGTGTCATCACCATCGATATCGTCATCGTCGTCAAAATTCACAATTCGATCGGCTAATTTAGTGCTTACTTTTACTAAATAAATAGTGTCTTCAGTTCTAACTTCAACAGCTTCGATTGTTTCATTTTTAGCATTTTTAAAACGAATGATGTCAGAATCATCATAACCTTCAGGGAATTTCTCTACTAAAAGGTTTAAAATTTCACTCGTAAGCTTTGAATAATCTACAATAACTCTTTTCATAAATTGGGGATAATCTTTTTTATTGACCTAAAACGTATGCAAAAATTAGTGGAGCAACAATAGTTGCATCGGATTCAACAATGAATTTTGGAGTTGTAATATCTAATTTACCCCAAGTAATTTTTTCATTAGGGACAGCACCAGAATATGAACCGTAACTAGTGGTTGAGTCGGAAATTTGACAGAAATAACTCCAGAAAGGAACGTCGTGCATTTCCATATCTTGGTATAACATAGGAACAACACAAATAGGGAAATCACCTGCAATACCACCTCCTATTTGGAAAAATCCTATTCCTTTTCCTTCGCAGTTTTTAGTGTACCAGTCTGCTAACCACATCATATATTCCACACCACTTTTCATAGTAGTTGCTTGAAATTGACCTTTAATACAATATGAAGCAAAAATATTACCCATTGTACTATCTTCCCATCCTGGTACTACTATAGGTAGGTTTTTTTCGGCAGCAGCCACCATCCAAGAATCCTTTGGATCAATTTCATAGTATTGTTCTAATACACCAGAATTAATCATTTGGTACATGAATTCATGAGGGAAATATCTTTCGCCAGATTTATCAGCTTTGTTCCAAATATCGTATAAATGTGATTGTAAACGACGGAATGCTTCTTCTTCTGGAATACAGGTATCTGTTACACGATTGTAATGATTTTCTAATAAGTCCCATTCTTCTTGTGGTGATAGATCACGATAGTTAGGGACTCTTTTGTAGGAATTATGAGCAACAAGGTTCATAATATCTTCTTCTAAGTTAGCACCAGTACATGAAATGATGTGTACTTTGTCTTGACGAATCATTTCTGCTAATGATTTACCTAATTCAGCAGTACTCATGGCTCCTGCTAAAGTAATCATCATTTTACCATTGTCTAACAAATGCTCTTCATATCCCTTAGCAGCATCTACCAAAGCAGCTGCATTGAAATGAAGGTAATGTTTTTCAATAAATTGACTAATAGGTCCTTTACTCATTTTTATTATCGTTTGTGTTTGTATTTTTATGATTATTTTTTATTGTAGCCTAAGATCTCCAAAATTTCTTCAGCTTTTTGTTCTTCTGAAAAAACTTCTGTTGCAAAAATGCCATTTTTATCTTTATCAATCAAGATGTGTTTAGGTTGTGGTAAAATGCAGTGATGTAAACCTCCGTGTCCCCCTATGGTTTCTTGATAAGCACCTGTATTAAAGAAGCCAATATACAAAGGTTTTTCTTTATTGTATTTAGGAAGATAAATAGCGTTCATGTGTTGTTCAGAATTATAATAATCGTCTCCATCACAGGTTAATCCGCCTAATAAGACCCTTTCATAAGTGTCATTCCAACGATTTACGGCCAACATAACGAATCGTTTGTTGATTGCCCATGTATCAGGAAGTGTTGTGATAAAAGATGAGTCTATCATGTTCCAATTTTCTCTATCATTTTGCTTTTTTTGATACAATACTTGATAGATAGCTCCTCCTGCTTCTCCAACTGTAAAAGAACCAAATTCAGTAAAGATATGAGGAACAGGAACTTCTGCTTCGTCACAAGCAATTTTAATTTGGTTTAAGATTTCATCTACCATGTACTGATAATCGTATTCAAAGGCTAACGAATTTTTTATAGGAAATCCTCCTCCAATGTTTAAACTATCCAAAGTAGGGCATTCTTTTTTTAGATTAATGTAAACCTTCATACATTTTAATAACTCATTCCAGTAATAAGCGGTATCGCGTATACCCGCATTAATAAAAAAGTGAAGCATTTTTAATTCAACTTTTTTATTGTCTTGAATGTTTTTTCTGTAAAAAGGGACAATATCTTTATAACCTATTCCTAAACGAGAGGTATAAAATTCAAATTTAGGTTCTTCTTCTGCTGCTATACGGATTCCTATTTTAAATTTACCATCTATTTCTTCTTGTAATAGGTCTAACTCTTCAAAATTATCAATTACAGGCACTGTATTTCTATGGCCATTATTGATTAGTCGGGCAATATTGGTTACATATTGTCCGCGTTTAAAACCATTGCAAACAACAAAAGTGTTTTTATTGATTCTTCCATCTTCCATTAATTTTTCAACAATATTGATATCAAAAGCAGAAGAAGTTTCAATGTGAATATTGTTTTTTAAAGCTTCATTTAAAATAAATTCAAAATGTGAACTTTTAGTACAATAACAATAATAATATTTTGCCTCATATCCATGTTTTTCCATGGCATTACGAAACCACATTTTAGCTTTGTTAATGTTTTGTGAAATCTTAGGTAAATAAGTAAACTTTAGAGGTGTTCCGTATTGCTCTACCAACTTCATTAGGTCAATACCATGAAATTGTAGATGATCTTTACTTAAAGTGAACTCTTCTTGAGGAAAATAAAAGGTTTGATTGATTAAGTCGAAATATTTTGTATTCATTTAGTTATAAATAAATTGTAATTAAAATTAATAAAAAAAACTCTATACAATTTATTCAAATACGAATATTCGCAAAAATGATTTCTAGTTCAGTGTAAAGGGGTTCATCCATAGCTGGCAAAAATAAAAAATAATAACTTTTTACTCCAAAGATTTTTTTTAAAAAAATCAATTTTTATAATCATTAAAAGCGGTTAAGATATCAACCTCTTCTACTATTTGATTTATTACACATTGACCAATAGAATTTAGAAGGCTAAATTGTACTTTTCCAAATTCGTTTTTCTTGTCGTGAATTAATAAATTCATAATGGCTTGAATTTCATCCGTATCAAAAGAAATAGAGTCATATAGGGTACGGATTAAATTTTTTATTTCTAGATATTCATCTACAGATAAAAGCTCTTTTTTAAATGACAAAAAAGCCTCTAGTATCATACCGCAGGCAATAGCTTCACCATGAAGTAATCGTTCTTTGTTAGGATGTTCTAGAAAATAAGTTTCAATAGCATGTCCCAATGTATGTCCAAAGTTTAGGGTTTTTCTAATGCCTTTTTCTTTTGGATCTTGTTCTACAATTTTTGTTTTTATAGCTATTGATTCTTCAATGATTGAATCAAAATCTTGGAAATTAATACGAGAAATATCTTTAAAGTGGTTCCAATGATTTTTGTTAGCAATAAGTCCATGTTTAAGCATTTCAGCTAAGCCGGAACGAAGTTCTCTTTGTGATAACGAATGTAAGTATTGAGTATCAATGAGCACCATGTCAGGTTGTGTAATAGTTCCAATTTGATTTTTGAGTCCACCTAAATCAACTCCGTTTTTTCCTCCAATAGAAGCATCTACCATAGATAATAGTGTTGTAGGAATGTTTATAAAAGAAAGCCCTCTTTTAAAAGAAGAAGCAATAAATCCTCCCATGTCTGTAATGACACCTCCCCCGATGTTAATAATTAAACTTTTTCTATCTGCTTCCAATTCAGTTAAAGCTTCCCAGACATTCACACAAGTGTCAATTGTTTTCGTTTCTTCACCAGCTTCTAGTTCTATTATTTCTAAAGATACTTCGGTTTCTAAATAAGGTAAAAAACGCGGCAAGCAATACTCGTTCGTATTTTCATCTACTAGAATGAAAATTTTAGAAAAATGATTTTTCTTTAGAAAAAGATTTAATATAGAATAGTTATCATTTACGAAGTGTATTGAAGAAGAAACCTGCATTTTTTGAGAATTAAGTTTTTTGTGCAAAATAAAATAAAAAATACTATATAAATTATGAAGTCATGACTTTATATTTGCATAACAAAAAAAATAAAATGGAAAAAATATTTGACAATACACAAAATGCTTTTAGTTTAAAAAGCGATACAGAGTTAGAGAGAGCCCATTTTTTGTTTAAAGTAATTGATTCAGAGCCTTTAGTTAAAATAGGTACAGCTGTTACAAATTTTGCTTTAAAAGCAAAACTACCAGTAGAAGGATTGATTAGAGCTACGGTGTTTGATCATTTCTGTGGAGGTGTTTCTGAAGAGGATTGTATTCCAGTAGTAGATAAAATGTTCACAAAAGGAGTTTCATCTGTTTTAGACTATTCTGTAGAAGGTAAAGAAGATGAAACAGCTTTTGACGATGCAATGAATAAGACATTAAAAATTATTCTTTTTGCTAAAGAAAAAAAAGCCATCCCTTTTGCTGTTTTTAAACCTACTGGGTTTGGACGATTTGAGTTGTATCAAAAAATAGGAGAAGGAGAAGTACTAACAGAATCAGAACAAGCTGAGTGGAAGCGAGTAGAAGAGCGTTTTGATAAAGTTTGTAAGTTAGCTTACGAAAACGATATTGCTTTATTAATTGATGGAGAAGAAAGTTGGATGCAAGATGCTGCTGATAATTTAGTGGCTCAAATGATGCAAAAATATAATAAAGAAAAAGCTATCGTATATAATACATTACAAATGTATCGTTGGGATCGTTTAAAATATTTAAAAAAATTACATGCTCAAGCCGAAAAAGAAGGATTTCATATAGGAATGAAACTAGTTCGAGGTGCATACATGGAAAAAGAAAATACAAGAGCACAAGAAAAAGGATATAAAAGTCCAATATGTGAATCTAAGCAAGCTACAGATTCTAATTTTAACGATGCAGTAGCTTATATGATGGAACATATTGATAAAATGGCCATTTTTGCAGGAACTCATAATGAAGAGAGTTCGTACAAACTAATGGAAATGATGATACATCAAGGAGTTGCTAAAAATGATTTTAGAGTTTGGTTTGGTCAACTATACGGAATGAGCGATAATATTAGCTACAACTTAGCGGCTAACGGTTATAATGTAGCTAAATATCTGCCTTTTGGTCCAGTTAAAGAGGTAATGCCTTATTTAATTAGAAGAGCAGAAGAAAACACATCAGTAGCAGGTCAAACAAGTAGAGAGCTTACATTGATAAAAAAAGAAAGAAACAGAAGAAATAAAAAATAAAAATATTGCAGTTTTAAAAATCAAACTGCAATATTTAGGATATTTATAATTAGATGAATTTAACTATTTTAGGTTGTTATGCTGCTACCCCAAGGACATTTACAAATCCTACATCGCAGGTTTTAGAGATTAATAATCGCTTATTTTTAATTGATTGTGGTGAAGGGACACAAACACAATTAAGAAAAAAAAAGATTCGCTTTACAGCTATTAATCAAATTTTTATATCTCATTTGCATGGAGATCATTTCTATGGATTGATTGGATTAATTTCTACATTTAGCTTACTAAATAGGCATAATCCATTAACTATTTATGGACCTGTAGGTATAAAAGAGGTTATTAAATTGCAACTCCGTTTGGCAAACTCATGGCCTCAGTATGAATTAAATTTTGTAGAACTCAAGTCTAAAAAATCTGAAATTATATACGAAGATAAAAAAGTAATAGTGCGAACAATTCCTTTGAAGCATAGAGTCTATACCAATGGTTTTTTATTTACAGAAAAAACGAAAGAACGAAAACTAAATATAGACAAAGTACAGGAATACGGAATAGAAAGTTGTTATTTTCAAAATATTAAAAACGGGCGAGATATAACTTTAGACGATGGGAGAGTACTACCAAATCATATTTTAAGTTTTGATCCACCCAAACCCAAAAGTTACGCTTTTTGTTCAGATACACAATACGACGAAAGCATAGTCCCCCTTATAAAAGACGTACAAATTCTCTATCATGAATCTACATTCTTAAATGCAGAAGAACACTTAGCAGAAAAAACAATGCATTCAACAGCTAAACAAGCGGCATTAATAGCTAAACAAGCGAATGTAGAAAAACTCATTCTAGGACATTATTCCACTCGTTACGAATCTATAAAACTTTTTAAAAAAGAAGCAGAGTTAGTATTTAAAAATGTTTTATTGGGAGATGATGGAGCTAATTTTGAATTTTAAAACAAAAGAATTGCAAATTAATCCTGAAAAGAAATAAATATAGGAAATTTTACTCGAAAAAATAGCAGAGTTCCTGTTAATTCCTAAATATACGTTCTGAAAAAAAACCTTCTTTTAAATACATATTCGCCATCTAAATAGTAAAATTTAAAAAAGCAAGAAGGGGTGAGTCGTTTTTAAATCTGTTAACGATATACACCCTACTCGAATATCTGTAAGGTGGAATCTAAATTAAAATCAGATAAAACGAAAGCTTTAACTGTTTTTTTATAAAATTCATTCAATAATTTAAAAAGTTTAATGATTTTAGGATTTCTATCCTTACTTTTTATGACATAAAAAAGAGTGCTATAGAAAAGAATAGAGTCCATTGTAAAACTAATTAGCTCCTATGGAGTTATTCCGGTCAATGAATAACTAAGGAATAATAAAAAAAGGGGTAATTTTTTTATAAATGAAACTATTTATCTTAACTAAAAAAAAATAAAGATAAAAAATGGAAGATCTAAGTAATTATAGAAAAGTATATCAAAAAAGTGAGTTATTAGAAAAAAACATTCCAGAAGACCCAATTAATCTTTTTCATCGATGGTTTCATGAAGTTGAAGATTTTGGAGGAATAGATGAAGTAAATGCTATGACCGTTTCTACAATAGGTTTAGATGGCTTTCCAAAAGCTAGGGTTGTATTGTTAAAAAAGTACAATGAAGAAGGATTTATCTTTTATACCAATTATTTATCAGAAAAAGGAAAAGCAATAGCTAATAATCCTCATATATGTCTTTCTTTTTTTTGGCACTCAATGGAGCGTCAAGTTATTATAAAAGGAATTGCCAAGAAAGTAACATCTTCTGTTTCCGATGCTTATTTTGATTCAAGACCCGATGGGAGTAAATTAGGAGCTATAGTGTCAAAGCAGAGTGAAATAATACCCAGTAGAGAATTTTTAGATCAAAAATTGCAAGAATTAGAAATAAGTTTAGAAGGAAAAAATATTATTAGACCTGACTATTGGGGAGGAATATTAGTAGAACCCAAAGAAGTAGAATTTTGGCAAGGACGTCCCAATCGTTTACATGATCGAATTAGATACCAATTACAAGAAGATTTTACTTGGGAAATAAATCGTTTATCTCCTTAAAAACGACCATTATTGTAAGTTTTTTCTTATTTTTTATTAAAAAATACGTTTTTTGTCGATTTTATTTGCTCTTTAATCGAAACTTTTTCTATATTTGTAAAAGAAATCGAAACAATATTTGTTTTTAGAGTTTTAAAGATCTGAAAATAAATTCATGATAGTTTAGTTTTTTAGTTTGTTTATTTGATTGAGAAGTGCCTCTTATCCCCAAGAATAGAGGTGCTTTCTTTCATTTTTGGGCGGTACTTATCTTTAGCTGAAAAATGGGGATCAGGTCAAAAACCTGTGGGATTGATAAATTAAGCAAACAAATTGGTTGCTCTAAAAAGGATAGTTCTATATTTCTAACACCTCTAAATTTACTTCTAAAAGCTTTTATTTTAGCGTTGAAAGATTCTGCTGATGCGTTTCTATTATCAAAATAGTTCAATATGGTTTTGTAGTGATTTATTATGGATCAAAGACAAAAGGGATCAAGGACAAAAGTTGGGAATTATGCGGACTTCGGTTGAAATCAATTTTATTAAAAAGAAAAAAAGCAGATCTGTAAGCCGGATTCTGTACATAAAAAATATGTCCTTATCATTTATCTAGTCAAAATATTACTAATTTGATCCATCTGCCTACCCCTCAGCAACGGGCGAGCAACCCTTAACTACTGATATACATGGCATTTCACCGCATAGAGTTTACCTGATTTCACTACAGCATTACCTGTACATTCTTTCTGTTGCACTTGTCCTCCCTTGAATTACTTCAAAGTGACGGGTGTTACCCGCTACGCTTGCTCTATGGTGTCCGGACTTTCCTCTTCCTAAATAAGTTTGGGAAGCGATAAGGCGACCTGCTCTGCAAATTTAAAAATAGTAAAGACATAATCGTTACTTTCTCTCTTAAAAAAAACTTAATTTTTTAAAATAGTATTTATCGTTTCAAATCAAAAAAGTTTATAGAAATAAATAGAAGTTTCCCTTTGGAAACTACAAATTTAATCTACTATATTTGTAACTCATTTTGATCTATGGAACAGTTTATTGTATCGGCTCGTAAATACAGGCCCCAAACATTTAAAGATGTTGTTGGGCAACAGGCTATTACTAATACTTTATTAAACGCCATTGATAATAATCATTTAGCCCAAGCATTATTATTTACAGGGCCAAGAGGAGTAGGAAAAACAACTTGTGCTCGCATTTTAGCAAGAAAAATTAATCAAGAAGGATATGATGATCCTAATGAAGATTTTGCCTTTAATGTATTCGAGCTAGACGCAGCTTCTAATAACTCGGTAGATGATATTCGTAATTTGATTGATCAAGTACGAATACCTCCACAAACTGGTAAATATAAAGTGTATATTATAGATGAGGTACACATGTTGTCTACTGCGGCTTTTAATGCTTTCTTAAAAACATTAGAAGAGCCTCCTAGACATGCAATATTTATACTCGCTACAACCGAAAAACATAAAATTATACCCACGATTTTATCTCGTTGCCAAATTTTTGATTTTAAGAGAATAACAGTTAAAGATGCTAAAGAACATTTAGCAGAAGTAGCAAAAAGTCAAGATATAGTATTTGAAGACGATGCTTTACATATAATCGCTCAAAAAGCAGACGGTGCTATGCGCGATGCTTTGTCTATCTTTGATCGAGTGGTTTCTTACTGTGGGAAAAATTTAACAAGGACTGCTGTTACTGAAAATTTAAACGTCCTAGATTTTGAATATTATATAAAGGTAACAGATCTAATTTTGGAAAACAAAATTCCTGATCTGCTGTTAGCTTATAATGAAATTTTAGCAAAAGGATTTGATAGTCATCATTTTGTTGCAGGTTTAGCTTCTCATTTCAGGAATTTGTTAGTTTGCAAAAATCCAGCAACCCTAGTACTCCTAGAAGCAGGGGAACATGCGCAAAAACTTTATGGAGAGCAAGCTCAAAAAGCATCACAAGATTTCCTATTGCAAGGCATTGAATTAGCTAATGATTGTGATTTAAAATACAAAGTTTCCCAAAATCAACGTCTTTTAGTTGAATTGTGTTTAATGCAGTTAGCCTCTATCACTTTTGATGGAGAAAAAAAAAAGCTAACTCATTTATAATTCCTCCCACTTATTATAGAAATTCTAGTTTTTCTATTACAGAACTAAAACCAGTTATTACGGCTCAGGGATCTGATTCTACGAATACGGGAAATAATTTAGAAAACGAACAAAAAAAGAGCTCATCACCTCAACTAGAAGCGGAATCTAAACTAGCACCTAGTCAGAATACAGGACCTAAAGTATCCTCTTTATCATTGTCTAGTATCAAGGTAAAAAAAGATCTAGAAGCTCAGTTAAAACCCGAACAAAAGCATCATGACGAACTGCCAGTAGAGCCGTTTACTGAAACAGAAATGCTGGAACAATGGTTAAAATATGCCCAGAAATTAGGGAACAAAGGATATAAGATTTTAGAAGCCTTAATGTTGATTAATGATCCTGTCTTAGAAGGGACTACCATTATTCATGAATTACCAAATGAAAGTTCGAAAATAGATTTTGAAGGAGAAAAACACGATTTGTTAGGATATCTAAGAGGAAAGCTACATAACCATACCATTAATTTAGAAGTTAAGCTTAACGAAACTATAGAATCAAAAAAAGCATTTACAGCAGAAGAAAAATATCAATTAATGCGTGATATAAATCCAGCTTTAGATACCTTAAGAAAACTGTTTGATTTAGATGTTTAATGTAAATTGAATTTTATTTGCATTCGTTCATTCAAGCTTCTTATTTCTATGGGCTTCGGTACGTATAAGTATATGCCCATTGTTTATTGCTAAAAAGAGTTGGAAGTATATTAAAAACGACTAATTTTTAAAAATAAAACATTTTTCACTTATTTTAAACAATTCAAGAAAATTACTTCTTTTTCTAAAACATCATTCTTTTCGAAAAAGAGAGCTTTTTTCTTTTTGCAATAGAGTTTCTACTATTTTTGAAAAGAGAACATACTTTTTTTATTCAAAATAACACTTGTCAAACTCATTTTTGTTAATTCATCTTGTTTTTACCCCTTACCTAATTTCGTTATAATTACCTGTTTTTTTAAAAAAAAGAATACAATTCTGTCATTTTTACCGATTTATACAAGCTATATGTTTCAATAAAAGACATTTTGTCTTAAGATTTACAATGGAATATAAATTGTTTGTTTGAAAACAAATAAAAGTTTAAAAATACCTTCTAAGATCAAGAGGAAGATTGGACTTAAAATGTTGAACTTGAAACAAAGATAGAATGAACTTAAATAATTTAACAATTAAATCGCAAGAAGCCTTACAACAAGCACAACAAATAGCGCAAGGCAATGGGCAACAACAACTAGAAAATGAACACATTTTTAAAGGAATTCTAGAGGTTGATGAAAATGTAGCACCTTTTATATTAAAAAAACTAAATGTAAACTTAGCCCTTTTTAAAAAGATATTAGAAAATACAATTCAGAATTTTCCTAAAGTATCAGGTGGTGATCTAATGCTTTCTCGTGAAGCAAACACATCATTAATTGAAGCAAATAACATAGCTAAAAAAATGAATGATGAATACGTTTCAATAGAACACCTAATTTTGTCTATTTTCAAATCAAAAAGTAAAGTAGCTCAGATTTTAAAAGACCAAGGTGTTACTGAAAAAGGGCTCGAAAGTGCTATTGCTGAAATTCGAAAAGGAGAACGTGTTACATCCGCATCTGCAGAAGAAACCTATAATTCATTAAATAAATATGCTAAAAATTTAAATGAATTAGCTAGAACAGGAAGATTGGATCCAGTCATTGGAAGGGATGAAGAAATAAGAAGAGTATTACAAATACTAACCAGACGAACAAAAAACAATCCAATGCTTATAGGAGAACCTGGAGTAGGAAAAACAGCCATAGCAGAAGGATTAGCACACCGAATAGTAGATAGAGATGTCCCTGAAAATCTAAAAGATAAAATAGTCTATTCTTTAGATATGGGAGCTCTTATAGCAGGAGCTAAATACAAAGGAGAGTTTGAAGAACGTCTAAAGTCCGTTGTGAAAGAAGTAACTTCAGCAGAAGGAGACATTGTATTATTTATAGATGAAATACATACATTAGTTGGTGCTGGAGGAGGAGAAGGAGCAATGGATGCAGCGAATATCTTAAAACCAGCTTTGGCAAGAGGAGAATTAAGAGCCATTGGAGCCACTACCTTAGATGAATATCAAAAATATTTTGAAAAAGATAAAGCATTAGAACGTCGTTTTCAAAAAGTAAATATTGATGAACCTGATACTGAAAGTGCTATTTCTATATTACGAGGAATTAAGGAAAAATATGAAACACATCATAAAGTACGTATCAAAGACGATGCTATTATAGCCGCAGTCGAATTGTCTCAACGTTATATTACAAATCGTTTTTTACCTGATAAAGCAATTGATTTAATGGATGAAGCGGCTTCAAAATTGCGTATGGAAATCAATTCTAAACCAGAAGAATTAGATGTTTTGGATCGAAAAATTATGCAAATAGAAATAGAAATAGAAGCCATAAAAAGAGAAAATGATGAAATAAAATTAAAATCATTAGGTTTAGACTTAGCTAATCTAAAAGAAGAACGAAATGAGATCTTTACCCGTTGGAAATCAGAAAAAGATTTAGTAGATGCTATTCAAACTGTAAAACGAACAATAGAAGAACTCAAGTTAGAAGCCGAAAGAGCCGAAAGAGATGGCGATTATGGAAAAGTAGCCGAAATTAGATACGGAAAAATTAAAGAAGCTCAAGAAAAATTAGATAACTTACAAAAAGAATTAAATGAAAACCAACAAGGGAATAATTCTTTAATAAAAGAAGAAGTTACACAAGATGATATTGCAGAGGTAGTAGCTAAATGGACAGGAATACCAGTCGTAAAAATGTTACAAAGCGAACGCGAAAAACTGTTAAAATTAGAAGACGAACTGCATAAAAGAGTAGTAGGACAAGAAGAAGCAATACAAGCTATTAGTGATGCAGTACGCAGAAGCCGAGCAGGCTTACAAGATATTAAAAAACCAATTGGATCCTTTTTGTTTTTAGGTACAACAGGCGTTGGAAAAACAGAATTAGCAAAAGCATTAGCCGAATATCTTTTTGATGATGAAAACGCCATGACTCGTATAGATATGAGCGAATACCAAGAACGCCATAGTGTAAGTAGACTCGTTGGAGCACCTCCAGGATATGTAGGATACGATGAAGGCGGACAGTTAACAGAAGCTGTGAGAAGAAAACCATATTCTGTAGTATTATTAGATGAAATTGAAAAAGCACACCCAGATACTTTCAATATTTTACTACAAGTTCTAGATGAAGGGAGATTAACCGATAATAAAGGACGACTAGCCGATTTTAAAAATACCATTATTATCATGACCTCTAATATCGGAAGTCAAATAATACAAGAAAAATTTGAAAATTTAGGAGGATCCATAGAAGCCGCTACAGAGTTAGCAAAAATAGAAGTGTTAGGCTTGCTTAAACAAACAGTTCGTCCAGAATTTATTAATAGAATTGATGAAATCATTATGTTTACACCATTAACCAATGCAAATATTAAAGAAATTGTAGCCTTACAGTTGAAAAGTGTAACCAAAATGTTAGCACATCAAAATATAACAATGGATGCAACGCCTGAAGCAATTACTTACTTATCAGAAAAAGGATTTGATCCAGAATTTGGTGCAAGACCCGTAAAACGAGTGGTGCAAAGAGAAGTTTTAAATCAATTATCTAAAGAAATTTTAGCAGGAAAAATAACCACAGAAAGTATGATTCTTTTAGATTGTTTTGATAATCATTTGGTTTTCAGAAATCAGGATAATATTAAAGGAAATTAATTATTTCAAATCCAGATTATGTGTTAGATTTTGTGATGAAGATCAAATTTAGATTCAAAGTCATTTTTATCTGAATGCATTTCTAATGCGTAATCTGGGTTAAAAGGGTTTTAAGATATAAAAAAAAGTTATAAAAATACAAAAACTACATTTTTTAATATTTTTTCAAAAACTAGATTTTGATTTTGTTATATTTGATAAAACTATGCGCGCATATTATGTCAAATTATATTTTATCATTAGATCAAGGAACTACAAGTAGCCGCTCTATTTTATTTGATTTAAAAGGAAATGTTGTAGCGGTATCTCAGAAAGAATTCTCTCAGATTTATCCTATACCAGGTTGGGTAGAACATGATCCTATAGAAATTTGGGAATCACAACTTACAACTATTTTTGAAGTGTTAGAAAAAGCACAAATTAAAAGTTCAGAAATAAAAGCCATAGGTATAACCAATCAGCGCGAAACCACAGTATTATGGGATAAAACCACAGGGATGCCTATTTATAATGCAATCGTTTGGCAAGATAGAAGAACAGCTGTTTTTTGTGATGACTTGAAGTCTAGAGGACTCAATAATATAATTCAACAAAAAACAGGTTTAGTAGTTGATTCCTACTTTAGTGGAACTAAAGTAAAATGGATTCTAGATCATGTTGAAGGAGCAAGAACAAAGGCTGAACAAGGACAAATCTTATTCGGGACTATTGATACTTGGTTACTTTGGAATTTAACTCAAGGGAAAGTTCATGCTACCGATGTAAGTAACGCAAGCCGTACCCTATTTTGTAATATTCATAATTGCGAATGGGATGAAGAATTATTGGAAATATTAGATATTCCAACGAGTATTTTGCCTCAAATCTGTAGCAGTAGCGAAATTTATGGTTATACAAATGTTTTAGATTCAGCAATTACTATTCCAATAGCAGGAATAGCAGGAGATCAACAAGCAGCCTTATTTGGTCAAATGTGTATTCAACCAGGAATGGTCAAAAATACATACGGGACAGGATGTTTTATGTTAATGAATACAGGTAAAGAATTAATTCCTTCCCAAAATCATTTGTTAACAACCGTTGCTTGGAAAATAAATGGAGTGACACATTACGCATTAGAAGGAAGCGTTTTTATTGCGGGTGCCGTTGTTCAATGGTTGCGCGATGGTTTAGGTATTATAGAATCTTCAGAAGATGTAGAAACATTGGCTGAAAAAGTACCAACTACAGAAGGGGTTTATGTAGTGCCTGCCTTTGCTGGTTTAGGAGCACCTTATTGGAATCAGCATGCAAGAGGAACTATTGCAGGATTGACAAGAGGAACTACAGCCGCTCATATAGCCAGAGCTTCTTTAGAAAGCATAGCCTATCAAACACGCGATGTATTATTAGCAATGCAAGCAGATAGCCATATTTATATAAAAGAATTACGTGTAGACGGAGGTGCTACAGTTAATAATTTACTTATGCAATTTCAAGCCGATGTATTAAATAGCAAAGTAATAAGACCTATCATTACAGAAACCACAGCCCTAGGAGCTGCTTACTTAGCTGGTTTAGCCGTTGGTTTTTGGAAAAGTATAGAGGAATTACAACAACAATGGCAAGTAGAAAAAGTATTTACCTCCACAATGGAACCTGAATTACGAAATTCTTTGAACGAAGGTTGGAAAAAAGCTATTAACGCATCCGTAGCATTTATATAGATGAATAGACAAGATCAAATCCAAAAACTAAAATCCACCAATGATTTTGATATTATTATAATCGGAGGGGGAGCAACAGGGTTAGGATGTGCTGTAGATTCAGCCTCTCGTGGATATAAAACATTATTAATAGAAAAAAACGATTTTGCCAAAGGGACTTCAAGTCGAGCTACAAAACTAGTTCATGGAGGCGTTCGATATTTAGCCCAAGGAAATATACGATTAGTAAGAGAAGCCTTACTTGAAAGAGGAAGATTGTTAAATAATGCACCCCATGTTTGTAAAAAAGTGTCTTTTGTAATGCCTGCTTATCATTGGTATGATAAATGGTTTTATGGAATTGGATTATGGATATATGAACTATTATCAAGTAAATTAAGTCTAGGAACAACTCAATTTTTATCAAAAAAACAAACAAAAGAATTTCTACCTGATTTAGATTCAAAAGATTTATTTGGAGGAGTACTGTATTATGATGGTCAGTTTGATGACAGTCGATTAGCAATAAATTTAGCACAAACAGCTATTGAACAAGAAGCAATAATTGTTAATTATTTTGAAGTAATTGATTTCATAAAGGAAGAAAATTGCCTAAAAGGAGTTAAGATAAAAGACGTATTGACTCAGGAGGAATATTATTTTAAATCAAAAGTAGTCATTAATGCCACAGGCGTTTTTGCAGATGATCTCTTGTCTTTAGCTGAAAATACTAACTCTAAAACAATAGCACCATCTCAAGGAATTCATTTAGTTATTGATTCCTGTTTTTTTAAAGGACATCACGCCCTAATGATGCCTAAAACAGATGATGGTAGAGTTTTTTTTATAATTCCTTGGTATGATAAAATAATTTTAGGGACTACAGATACAGCCGTTAGCCAAGTTGTAGCCGAACCTTTAGCTTTAGAAGAAGAAATTCAATTTGTTTTAAATCATTTTAATAAATATTCTTTAAATAAAATAACTCGAAAAGAGGTTAAGAGTGTGTTTGTAGGATTAAGACCTTTAGTAAAAAAAGATGATGTAACTGCTACTAAAGTAATGCCCCGAGATCACGTAATAACGGTTCTTCCTTCTGGACTAATTCATATTATTGGAGGAAAATGGACAACTTATAGGAGCATGGCTGAACATACTATAAATGTAGCTATTCAAACAGCTAATTTACCGTTTAAAAAATGCCGAACCAAGTCACTTAAAATTCATGGTTGGACTCATCTAAAGGATTCTACTCATTTGTCTATTTATGGAGCAGATGGACCTAAAATAAAAGAATTACTGCAAAAGAATAGCGGATTAGCCGCTCGGTTACATCCTAAATATCCCTACACAAAAGCAGAAGTCGTATGGTTTCTTCGTAATGAAATGGCTCAAACGGTAGAAGATGTTTTAGCAAGACGTATTCGATTGTTATTTTTAGACGCATTCGCCTGTTTGGAATGTGTAGAAGTAGTTGCAGAAATAATAGCTACGGAAAAAGGAATAACAATTGAAAATATGCAAAAAGAAATACAAGAATTCAAACAATTAACCAAACAATATTTAACAAAATAAAAATGATAAATCCTTTTTTAGCAGAATTTATTGGAACTATGATCGTATTATTATTAGGTAATGGAGTAGTAGCCAACGTCGTTTTAAATAAAACAAAAGGAAATAACGGAGGATGGATTGTAATTACTTTTGGATGGGCAATAGCTGTTTTCGTAGGAGTATATATGACAGCCTCAAGTAGTGGAGCACACCTAAATCCTGTAATATCATTAGCACTAGCCATTCTAGGGAAACTAGCGTGGTCCAATTTGCCTTTTTATATTCTTTCCCAGTTTTTGGGAGCTATGTTTGGTTCATTACTCGTTTATTTAGTTTATAAACAACATTATGATCAAACAGAAGAGGCTGGATTGGTAAAAGCTACTTTTTGTAATGAACCAGCAATTAGAAGTGTTTTACACAACTTAATTTCAGAAATAATAGCCACCTTTGTTTTGGTTATAGGAGTGTTGTTTTTAACAGGAGCAGAAAATTCTTTGGGAAGTTTAGACGCATTGCCCGTTGCTTTATTGGTTTTAGGAATAGGACTTTCATTAGGAGGAGCCACCGGATATGCTATTAATCCTGCACGCGATTTAGGACCTCGTATTATGTATGCTATTTTACCCATTAGGTATAAAGGAAGTGCTGACTGGACTTATAGCTGGATTCCTGTGTTAGGACCTATTCTAGGAAGTGTCTTAGCCGTTTGGATTTTTACATTGCTTGCGGCATAATATATTTAAAACATAGTAAAGCAACTTTAATAAAATTAGAACTATATTTTTGTAAATATGTTAAAAAAATATATTTTTTATTGTTATGAGGAAAAAAGTCATAACTTTGCTACCTAATATTTAAACCAGAGCTTATAGAATAACAATACTTTTAATTATAGTTTTTTATCAGAATAACTTTTAAAAAGTATTGTTTATGGCTACTACTTCAATTTCAGATGCACTCTTAGTAAAGAGCTATATAGAAGGTAACGAGAATGCCTTAGCTCAATTGATCGATCGTCATCAAACTAAAATTTACGGTTTTATCTACTCCAAAGTACAAGACAACGAAATTGCAAATGATATTTTTCAAGATGTCTTTATTAAAGTTATAAAAACTTTAAAAGGAACTGGAAAACATTATAATGAAGAAGGAAAATTCCTGCCTTGGGTTATGAGAATTGCTCATAATTTAATTATAGATACTTTTAGAAGAGAGAAGAAAATGCCTAAATGTAGAGATACAGAAGAATTTTCTGTTTTCTCTCTAATTACAGATGGATCACCTAATATTGAAATGAAGATGATTGCAGAGCAGGTAGAGAATGATCTGATCCGTTTGATAGAAGAACTACCAGAGGATCAACGTCAAGTATTAGAAATGCGTATATATGATGATTTGAGCTTCAAAGAAATAGCAGAAATAACCGGAGTTAGTATCAATACAGCTCTAGGACGTATGCGCTATGCTTTGCTTAATATGAGAAGAAGTATAGAAAAAAACAATATTACTTTAGCCAGTTAGGATAATAAAACAGATAAAATTTACGTTATAATCCAAACAATTATAAAAAGAAATTATGGAGAAACTTTATACAAATAAAGCACCTCAATTTCCTAAAATAATGCCAAAAAGAGAAACGGTAAATTTTATTTTGAGTTATTCAAAAGCTTTAAAAATAATAAAAATAGAGGGTAATAAATTTGAGTTAGTTACCAACTAGTACTTGATTAGGCAATGTTTTTAAAAAGGGAGCCCCAAAAACTGTAATCTTGTCATTTCACTTCGTTCAGGTCTTTGACTGAACCAAGTGAACAGATGAAGGGATTAGACACTACCCCAATTATCCGATTCCTTCTCTTGGAATGACAAACTAAATCTTTATTACTTTTAGGATCCCTTTTTTTTATGGTACTCTTTTATAACACTACTTCTTCCAATCGTTTTAGTAATAATATCATTTTCAAGTCTCCAACCCCTTGCTGGAGAATATTCTCGACCATACCATATAATCTGCAAATGAAGATCATTCCACGTTTCTTTAGGAAAAAGCCGTTTAGCATCTTTTTCAGTTTGTTGTACAGAAGAACCATCTGAAAGATTCCAACGATACATTAATCTATGAATATGAGTATCAACTGGAAAAGCAGGAATACCAAAAGCTTGACTCATAACAACACTGGCTGTTTTATGTCCCACTGCTGGTAAAGCTTCTAGCGCATCAAAAGAAGCAGGTACCATTCCTCCGTATTTTTCGATTAAAATTTGAGATAATCCAAAAATCCCTTTTGATTTCATAGGAGATAGTCCACAAGGTCTTATGATTTCTTGAATTTCCTCAACACTTAATTTAATCATATCGTATGGATTGTCCGCTTTTGCAAAAAGAAGAGGTGTAATCTGATTAACTCTAACATCAGTACATTGAGCAGAAAGTAAGACAGCTATTAATAAAGTATAAGGATCTTTATGATCTAAAGGAATAGGTATAGTAGGGTAGAGTTCTTTAAGAGTGTTAATTACAAAATTAACTTTTTCTGCTTTGTTCATTATTCTTTATTTTTACCAAAAATAAGTAAAACAATGATAAATTTAAAAATTGGAGACAAAGCTCCTGATTTTTCAGTTGTAGACGAAAATGGAAATTTGCATGAATTAAAAAAATATAATGGTAAAAAAATAGTGTTATTTTTTTATCCAAAAGCAAATACCCCAGGCTGTACTGCTGAAGCATGTGATTTAAGTAATAATTTTGAAAAATTCACCTCTCTTAATTATGTACTGCTAGGAGTGAGTGCAGATAATATTAAAAACCAAAAAAAATTTTCAGACAAATTTAGTTTCCCTTTTCCTTTATTGGCAGATGAAAATAAAGAAATAATTCAAGCATACGGAGTATGGGGACCTAAAAAATTTATGGGAAAAGAGTTTGACGGTATTCATCGTACCACATTTATAATTGATGAAAAAGGATACATAGAAGACATTATTCTAAAAGTAAAAACAAAAGAGCACACATCTCAAATTTTAAAAACACTTTAATTGTCTAAAGTACTACAGAAAAGTGTCTTGACATAATACTTTTCTGTAGTGCTTTAATAAAAAAAGGCTCCCAAAAAATGTAATCTCAATCAGAAAAGAACACCTAAAACAAGTTACATAACGCTTATAACTTGATTCCTTTTCTAGTTAATCGAACAATAACGTTAAACTAAATTACACATTAGAAATCTATTCCAACCTAAAACGACTTCAAAAATAAGCACTTACTCCTTTTTATTGTATTTTTAGATTTCACAACGAAGTCTAATGCGTAATCTGGGGTAAATAATTACTTAAAAACAGCTTCTGTTTTTTTAATCATAACAATCCGTTTAAAGGGTAGCTAGTTTTAACTCAGATTCTTTCATGAGAATTTGAAAAAAAGCAGTAAATTCTTCTTCAAAAAGAAGATAAAACTCTTTTAATTCACATATTGCTTGTGGCATATTTACCCTATGTTGCGTTCTATAATCCATCTGAAAAAGGATCATTTCAATTCCTGTGAGTGTGCTATAACTTACAAGCCAATTATTAGCTATCATATAAGGAAGCATATTTTGTGTCTTAGGAGTCAATAGATTATAATTGTCTTTTAGTAATTGGTAAAAAGCATGAGCATATAGATCTAATGGTATAGAATGGTAATTGATCCAATTTTTTGCTAAAAAATGATCATAAAAAATATCCATAATAACACCAGCATAATGACCATAATTTTTATGAAGTCTATGTTTACTCTTCCTATATAAAGGATGTGCATCTGTAAAAGAATCTATAAACCTATGCAAAAGAATACCTTTCTGGATTTCAATATCAAATTTGGAGTACTCTTTTCCGCGTATGCCATCAGCCATGAAATTACCTATTTTGAGTAATTCATTTTCACCAGATAAATAAATATGAGCTAAAAAATTCAAGATTATTATGTTTTAATCATTTTAGAAGTGTTATAAATATAGTTTTTTTACTTAAATCTTTAAAGTATATTTGTTTTACAATTATAAATATAACAAAAATGACTTTAATAAAATCAATATCAGGAATTAGAGGAACCATAGGAGGGAGTGTAGGCGATAATTTAACTCCAGTAGATGCAGTAAAATTTGCTTCAGCTTACGGAACTTTCCTAAAACAAAATATTTCAAAAGATAAATTAAAAGTATGTATTGGTCGTGATGCTCGTATTTCGGGACCTATGATTCATAACTTAGTAGTTAACACATTAATAGGCTTAGGAATTGATGTAATTGATTTAGGCTTGTCTACTACTCCTACAGTTGAGGTTGCAGTACCTTTAGAACAAGCAGATGGAGGGATTATTTTAACCGCTTCTCACAATCCTAAACAGTGGAACGCATTAAAATTATTAAATGCGAAAGGAGAATTTTTGAGCGGTTCAGAAGGAGCTAAGATTTTAGAAATTGCAGAACAAGAAGCATTTGATTTTGCAGAGGTTGACTCGTTAGGGGAAATCATAGAAAATGATGCTTACATGGATATTCATATCGATGAGGTGTTGAATTTACCTTTAGTAGATACTCAAGCGGTTGCACAAAAAAAGTTTAAAGTAGTAGTTGACGGAGTTAATTCTTCGGGAGGAATTATTATTCCTAAATTATTAGAGCAAATGGGAGTAGAAGTAGTTAAGTTATATTGCGAACCTAATGGCCATTTTCCGCATAACCCAGAACCATTAAAAGAACATTTAGGAGATATTTGTAAATTAGTAGTAGAAGAAAAAGCTGATTTTGGCATTGTGGTAGATCCAGATGTAGATCGTTTAGCTTTTATTTCTAATGATGGCGAAATGTTTGGTGAAGAATATACATTAGTTGCCGTAGCAGATTATGTTTTAAGTAAAACACCTGGAAATACAGTTTCTAATATGTCCTCGTCTCGTGCTTTAAGAGATGTTACAGAAAAATATAAAGGAACGTATCAAGCCAGCGCAGTAGGAGAAGTGAATGTGGTAGAACTAATGAAAGCTACACAGGCAATTATAGGAGGAGAAGGAAATGGAGGAATCATCTATCCAGAAATTCATTACGGACGCGATGCGCTAGTAGGAGTTGCTTTGTTTTTAACTCATCTGGCTAATCAAGACAAAACAGTTGCCGAAATGAGAGCCGATTTTCCTCAATATTTTATGAGTAAAAACAAAATAGAATTGACACCTCAAATAGATGTTGATGGAGTGATGAACCAAATAGCAGAAAAATATATAAATGAAAATATTTCAACAATTGATGGAGTAAAAATTGATTTTCCAACGGAATGGGTGCATTTAAGAAAATCAAATACAGAGCCTATTATCCGTATTTATACAGAAGCACCTTCACAAAAAGAAGCCGATATTTTGGCAGAGCGCTTTGTGAGTGAATTAAAACAGTTAGCAGGGGTTTAATTATTTTGTATATGTAAAAATATTTTGTACTGTTTCTAGCAATAAATTTCAGTATTCAATCGTTTTTAGATCAACGCAAGTATGTTGGGTAAATAGTAAAAGAGATCTAATAAAAACGGTTGAGTACTTTTTTTAAACAAAACCACAAAGGATAGGGTTATTTCTATTCTTAAAACTAATGTAAAAATACCACAGTTAAGGAGGTCTAAGGCATATAGAAAAATAGAAATAAAGATATTTTTTTTAAAAATATTTTTTAAGAGTCTATTCTAGATGTATTCATTTCAGTTAGTAGTTAACTTAAAATGTATTTTTTTTTGATTACAAAACCTGTTTTATGCAAAACCAAATAAAAACATAAAAAAAAACAGATAAATAAAAAAAATTCTACAAGTTTTATATATTTGTTCGTCTTAATAAAAAAAATCAATCAAAAAATATGTTATTAACACGATTATTTAGAAAAAAATCACTGGACGTAATCTTAAAACAAGGAGGTGATGGAGAACACTCGGGATTAAATAAGGTGTTAACAGTTAAGGATTTAACCTTTTTTGGGATAGCAGCTATTATTGGTGGAGGTACTTTTTCGGCTATAGGCAATGCCTGTTTTTCAGGAGGCCCAGGTGTCATTTTGTTATACATTATTTGTGCTATAGCCTGTGGTTTTACAGCTATGTGTTATGCTGAGTTTGCTTCAAGAGTTCCCGTTTCAGGTAGTGCTTATACGTATGCTTATGTTTCTTTTGGAGAATTGTTTGCCTGGATCATCGGTTGGGCATTATTAATGGAGTATTCAATAGGAAATATTTATATTGCTTTTTCATGGAGCGGATATTTTACTAACCTTTTAGAATCCTTTGGATTACATTTACCCGAATGGTTAACAATAAACTATAAATCAGCACATGTAGCTTTTTTAGAAAATAAAACAGGAGAAGGATACTTAGCTTGGCAAAATGCTCCAGAAATCGCAGGGTTAAAAATTATTTTTGATATGCCAGCTGTATTAATAAACGTATTAATAACCTATTTAATTTATAGAGGAACCAGCGAATCAAAAAATGTAAGCAACTTTATGGTATATCTGAAATTAGTTGTTATAGTACTAGTAATAGCAGTTGGTGCATTTTATATAGATATTGATAATTGGACTCCTTTTATGCCTAATGGTTTTAAAGGCGTCATGGCAGGAGTTTCAGCCGTTTTCTTTGCATATATAGGTTTTGATGCCGTTTCTACTTTAGCAGAGGAAAGCAAAAACCCGCAACATGATTTGCCTAGAGGAATGATTTATTCATTAGTAGTTTGTACCATAGTATATATTATTTTAGCACTAGTATTGACTGGAATGGTAAAATACGATCTATTAGGGGTTAGTGATCCTTTAGCTGAAATTTTTGCCTTAAAAGGAATAAAATGGATGTTGTTCATCGTATCGATTGCTGCAGTAGCTGCAATGACTAGCGTTATGTTAGTTTTTCAAATGGGCCAACCTCGTATCTGGATGACTATGAGTCGTGATGGATTAATGCCTAAACAATTTGCTTCTATACATCCGAAATACAAAACACCAGGATTTGCTACCATAGTAACAGGAATCGTAGTCGGATTACCAATCTTTTTTACAGATGAAAATTTTGTTCTAGATTTTACTAGTATAGGTACTTTGTTTGCTTTTGTATTAGTTTGTGGAGGCGTTCTCATGTTAGCACCTCATAATGAAAAAGAAGCGAATAATCCAACCAAAGGAAAATTTAGGATACCGTATATAAA
Source organism: Flavobacterium columnare (assembly GCF_014844295.1). Classification (NCBI taxonomy): domain Bacteria; kingdom Pseudomonadati; phylum Bacteroidota; class Flavobacteriia; order Flavobacteriales; family Flavobacteriaceae; genus Flavobacterium; species Flavobacterium columnare. The sequence goes on along the minus strand of NZ_CP054494.1, from coordinate 77,209 downwards.
TTCAAAATGGATTTTTCCAATCATAGTTGTTTTGTCTTTAGGAACTATAAACTTTTTATTGCCTGATTATTTTAGTACCACTTTCAGTTTAAATGAGACTAATCTAACAACAAACTTACCTTTTATAGTGTTTTTTATATTTACTTTAGTTATGGCTGTTTTGTCTTTCTTAAAAAATTTATCACTTATACCATTATTAGGATTAATATCTTGTTGTTATTTGCTAACAGGGATGGCTGTGTCTAACTGGAAATGGTTTGGTGTTTGGTTACTAATAGGATTAGTAATTTATTTTTCATACGGATTTAAAAACAGTAAGCTAAATAAAAATAGTTTATAAAAACATAAAAAAATATTTAAATGTACAAAAAAGTTGTTCTCTGAAAATAAGAACAACTTTTTTTATGGGTTAAACCAATATCTTATATAAAATAATTAAAAGAATTGTTGTTTTTTACAAACATTCGGATTATGTGTTAGATTTTGTAACGAAAATGATGCAAGAAAAATTTTCGTATGGATTTAGTTTTAGATACATTGTTTTCATCTATAATAAGGGCCTAACACGGAATCTGGGATAAAACAAAGAAGGGCTGTCTGAAAAGGGGGTAATCTGGTCCTTCGACTAAAGGAACAGGCGAAGTAAATCACATCGCACAACGCTGGTCATGTCACGTCAACGATAGGAGAAGTGACATGATCAGCGGTTGTGTTTTTATTTTTCAAACACCTTCTTCTATTTTATGGCTCAGATTAATTTTTTGGGGATTAAGCAAAAAGTTTCTCCATTCTAAAGAGGAAGAATTTAGTATCCACCACACCTCTTTGATTAGCTCTAAAGAGTTTTATTTTTGAGTTAAAGGATTCAGCATTTGCGTTTGTATGTCTTTTTACGAAGAAGTTTGCAATTGTTTCCAAATGATAATTTAAACTATTGGCAACGGTATTAAAGACAGTCATTTTTAATTCTTTGGTTTTGGATATCCAATTCAATATTTTTTGTTTAGCCTCTTCTTTTGAGGTGTATTCATAAATATTTCTAAACTCTTGGGTGTGTTTATATGCCTGATGTATTAGAGGATAATGTTGGAACAATATTTGGGCTCGCACTTTTTGGGTTTCTGTCCATTGGTTGGGTTTCTTGGCAATGATATAACGACATCGAGCCAATAGTTGTTTGGGTGTGTCTTGGTTTTCAAAAGTTATTGGAATGTATTTTATTGCTTGCTCCTTTGCTTTTTTGATAGCTTGATTCTCTTTTTCAATCTCCTCCCAGCGATATTTTATCCTTAAATGCTGGAGAGCTTCCATTACCAACTTTACCACATGGAAACGGTCTGTGACAAGGTAACTTTCAGGAAAACACATTCTTGATGCTGATTGCATATTGTTTGCCATATCAAGTGTTATCGATTTTACTTGTTTTCTATGCGAAAGTGGAATTTTAGTAACCACATCAATAATGTCCTGACTTTTGGTGCCTTTTATAACCGCCACTAAGGATTTCTTTTTGCCTCTTCCTTGTTTATTGGTTACAAAAGTATAAAGTTCACCTTTTGACAAACTTACTTCATCAATACTTAAATTCTCCCCAATATTTTCGGGGTAAATCAGATAATTTTCGGCATGTTCTAACTGTTTCCAACTTGTAAAACCACTGATTCTTTTTTTGTAATGTCTTCGCAGTAAATCAGCTTTAATGCCATAATAACTGGCAATGTTACTTATCGTATCTTCTCGGGTCTCTACCTGTACCTTTTAAAAAATCCGAAAGTTCAACAGTTAATTTGGAACCTTCTGCAATAAAAGAATAATCGCTTTTAATTTCTGACTTATCTACTGTATTTCGCCACCTACGTCTTCTGATACCTAAATAAACAGCCTTTCCTCGTATTGGAAAATCTTGTATCAAAGTACGCTCACAAAAGCCTTTTGACTCATATTCCTCTGAAATGAAACCTTCGGGAATAATGTTCTTTTCATCAAGATAGATATAAAAGCAATCCTTTTTTGTTTGAATATCTCCTAATTCTATAAAATCAACAATATCAAAATGACATAATAATTCTTCGGGTAGAAAAGCAGAAAGTATCGAAAAATCCATTTACTTTTTTTGTCGCAATTTACAATTACTCCCCATATTTTTTATGTGAGCCTATTTTATTTGAATTTGAAATATTTTTAAGTACTATTTTCACACATTACGCCCAAAACTGCCCTTTAAAAAAAATTAGAGTATTTTTTCTAAAACACCTTACAAAATATCAACCAGTTTTTTTGTTAAATTTTTACGAGAATAGTGTTGCAATCCTACAGCATATACCTTTAAATTGTTTTCTAAATAAGTATTAAAATACACTAGTATCTTTTCTTTAAGAGCTTCTTTTTCGTTATACGTAAAAAAACTACCAGTATTAGTGTCTGTTATGATAGATGCAAAATCAGAATCTTTTGGACCAATAGCTATTATTGGTCGTTCTGAAACTATATATTCAAAAACTTTCCCTGGAATAATACTTTTTGTATCTTCAGAGTCTATTTCAATTAAAAGTAAAACTTGAGATTTCCGTTGATGAGCAATAGCTTCTTCATGGGAAACATAGCCTAAATTATTTACAAACGAATCTAGATTAAATGCTTTTATAGAATTAAGAACTTCCTGACTAGTTGCGCCAATTAATTTTAATTCAAAATTCTTAGAAAAAATAAAATTTTCAGTAGTTAGCTCTTTTAAAACCTGCCACAAAATTTGAGGATTTCTATCGGATAGAAAAGAACCTATATGAGCCAATGAAAATTTTTTATCTAAAGTCTGTTTATTTATTCTTTCTACATCATAACCATTTGTAATTATATGTATAGGTTTTGTTGTAATAGATTGAAATTCTTTTTTAGTAGTCGGACTAGTAACAATTAGTTCATCTGCCGCATTCATGACTTTATGTTCAAGTTTTTTATGTTTTTTAGCAGAACTCTTAGTTAATTTCAATGCTTTATGATAACCAATAGTTGTCCAAGGATCTCTAAAATCAGCTAACCACTTGATATTTAGTTTTTCCTTAAGTCCTAATCCAATTAAGTGTAGGCTATGAGGAGGACCTGTGGTAATTATAGTATCTATATTATTTTGTTGTATGTACTCAGATAAATAAGTAATAGAAGGGTTTACCCATAAAACCCGTGCATCAGGAATAAATACATTTCCTCTGATCCATAACAATAGTTTCTGTATTAATGACTGTTTTTTTTGTGTAGGAATTATTCCTGAACTTATTTTTTGGGTACTATTTTTCGAAAAAAGAGAAGCCCATGTATAAGGTTCTATAATAGGTCTTTTTAGGATGGTTGTAGTAGAAGACACTTCTTCTATTAACTTTTTATCTAGTAAAGGATAAGTAGGGTTTTCAGGTATGTATACAATGGGTTTAATATTGAAATCGGGTAAATATTTTACAAATTTCAACCATCTTTGAACGCCTGGGCCACCAGCAGGAGGCCAATAATAAGTTATGATTAATACTTTTTTCATTACAATACTTTTTTAAAAAAGAGGGCTAATTTTTTACTAAATAAATACCTAGGTAAGTCATGCCAAAACCAAGGGCTATACTTAAAAAAGTATACAAGAAAGCAATTCCTATTTGATTATTTTGTAATAGTTGAATGGTTTCATTAGAAAAGGTAGAAAATGTAGTAAAACCACCGCAAATTCCAGTCATAAAAAAAAATCTCAATTCAGTTGTATGATAGATTTGTTTTTCAAAATAACCAAAAAAAAGGCCAATTAAAAAACAACCTATACTGTTTACCATAAAAGTTCCAGTAGGAAAACCACTTACAACAAACCGATTAAAAAAAAGAGAGGCTAGATAGCGTAAAATGCTACCTATGCCTCCTCCAAGTCCTATATAAAATATTGATTTCAGTTTATTGATTTCTTTTTAATTAAATAAATACCCCCTATGATAAGTCCTATCATTAAAATGAAGCTTATTAATGCTATAATGCTACCTATTTTTACAACTTGAGGTTCAAACTTAAATTCTATACTATGTTTACCAGCAGGAATAGGCAAGCCTCTTAGAATATAATCTACACGATAATGATCAACTAATTTTCCATCTATATAAGCATTCCAACCTTTGCCATAATACATTTCAGAAAATACCGCAAAACCATTTTTTGGATTTACGGACTCGTATTTTAAATCATTCGATTTGTATGATTGTAATGTAATCTTAGCATTTTCGTTTGAAATCGTTTTAGCCTCTTTAAATTGTTGATTTTTTTCAGAAATGGTATTTAAAATAGCCACCGATTTTGAATTAAAGTTGTTTAAAGACTTCATTTCTTCATCTGCTGATTTAACAAATTTAATTGATTTTACAAACCAAGCATTACCATTTGTTTGCTGATTACGAATAGGAAATTGTTCTCCTTTTTCATTTTTTTGTATTAAATATTTTACATTGAGCATATTTAATACTTCTATATTGTTTTTTGCAATTTGATAATCAAAAAGCTCTTGCATTCTTCTTGGTTTAGCAGCATGATATCCTCCGATAGATTTATGAAAATAGGATGCACGAGGATCACTCATTACATTTTGAGAAACTTCAAAAACTCTGTAATGCGATTTGTCTTGTAAGATGGCCTCATCAAAAGGAGCCATGATAAAAGGGGTATCTACTTCAGAAGCATTAACAAAATCCGATGAATTTACATAATTTTTAGCAATCAAAAATAAATCAGTTACCATTAATAAACCTACAACCCAAGTGGCTGCTTTATGAGAAATAGTCTTTTTAAAACTTAAAAACAATGTTCCAGCAGTTAATAGGATTAAAACCATGGAACGTAATAAGTCCGATGTAAAAAGTGCTTTTCTATCTTCTTTTAAAGCATCAACAAATCCAGGGCCATAAGAATCAATGAAATAACTATCTCCTGAACCTGAAAAACTAAATAACGACTTAGAAAGTAATATTAATAAAAGCGTTCCTATGCTGAACAAACTAGCTTTCATAAGACCTTCTTTTTGTTCTTTTTCTTCAGATATAAAATAAGCCTGTAGTCCTAATACAGCCAACACAGGCATACAAAGTTCTAAAACCACTTGTATAGAAGATACTGCTCTAAATTTATCATAAAAAGGAACATGATAGATGAAAAAATCCGTTAATAAAGGAAAATTTTTGCCCCATGATAGGACTAATGAAACGATAGCACCTGTTAGAAAAGCATATTTAATGTTTCTCTTATCAATAAATAAAGCCAAAACAGCCAAAAAGAACACAATAGCACCTATATATGCAGGAGCCGCAACTATGGGTTGATCTCCCCAATAAGTAGGCAATCCTTTTACTATTTCTTTAGCTTGATCCTCAGGAACTTCTTGCGATAAAACGAAGTTATACATAGCTGATTTGGTTCCTATATTTTCGCTATTAGAACCCCCGAAAATTCTAGGGGATATTAAATTTAAACTTTCGGCTAATCCATAACTATACTCAGTTATATAATCGTAAGTCATAGAGGTTTCAGCATTATTTTTTTTGCCATTAGGGCTAAAAGTTAATTCATTTTTACCACGTGTACTCTCCTTAGCATATTCTTGAGTAGCTAATATACCCGTTGCATTTACTCCAATTGAAACAACGCCTGCTACTGCAAATATTCCAAAACTATAGATTAATTCTTTTAAATCATTTTCTTTGATAGCTTTGTAAACATAATAAGCAGTTAAAACCAATAAGAAAATGAATAAATAATAGGTCATTTGAAAGTGATTGGCATTAAGTTCCAATGCTGCAGCAATCATTGTTAGAACTCCACCAATAATCCATCTTTTCTGAAAAACCATTAATACACCAGCTACTACCATAGGCATATAAGCAATTGCATGAGCTTTTGCATTATGCCCAACTCCTAAGATAATGATTAAATAGGTAGAAAAACCAAAAGCCAATGCACCAAAAAAAGCTTTTAATGGTTTTACTCTTAATGCCATTAATAAAACATAAAAACCAAGAAAATAAAGGAACAAATAATCAGCTGGTCTAGGTAAAAAGCGTACAATAGAATCAACTTTCTTAATATAATTATGTGGATAATTAGCACCTAATTGATAAGTAGGCATTCCTCCAAAAGCACTATTAGTCCAATAAGGTTCCTCGTTGTATTGTGCCCTAAAATCATTTTGTTCTTTAGCCATTGCCGTATATTGAACAATATCAGATTGCAGAATTTTTTTACCACTTAAAACAGGATAAAAATAGATAATAGCAATCAGTACAAAACCTATAATGGCTAGTGCGTGCGGATAAAAACGTTTTAAATTATTCATAAATGAAAGTCAATCAAAATAAGGCGTGAAGATAGTAAAATTTTAGATTTTTGGGGTTAGAAATTCATTTAACCAAACTTATTGCTAATATTCATTAATTATATTTCCAAGGCAAGTCTTAATCCGTTTGTATAAAGAAACAATAAAAGCCTATGGTTTTAAGCAATTCCAGCCTATTAGTCCAATTTATGGGATCGTTAAAAGAAAACGTGTTAATTATATATGTATAACATCCAATATTAAAAATAGTAAAATCTATTCTACTTCTTCATAATCCACATATTCGCCTACTTGTTTCGTTGGTTTTTTGAAATCCCGATTAGATCCCTCCTGTCTATAGGTTGTTTCTTGTTCAGATTGTTCAAAGTTTCCCTTTTGATACTGACGATTAAGGTTTTCTTGAGCTTTGTCCATCACTTTTCGCATGATGATCGGTAGAAAAATACGACTTAGAATTTTTATCAGATAATAAAAACCTAAAATGTAAATAATGGTCTTGAATAAACCAGATATAGAAGCCTCTTGCATTTTTATTTTTTTTTCAAAAATAAAAAGATTCATTACACGTTTGAACGGTTTTAACTTATTTTTTAGCAGAATTAGAAATACTATCATAATTTAAGAGCCTTGTTTTAAAAAATCTTTTTTCTTTAAAATAAAATAGTACTTTTGAAACTATAGAATATAGGTCATGAAGCAAATCAAATATTTATTTATAGCGCTTTGTTTAGTCGTTTCTAATCAGATAATTGCGCAATATACAGATGAAATTAATACCAATAGACCCGGTAATTCAGCAGGTGCTTTTTCGGTTGGGAAAAACGTTTTGCAGATAGAAGGAGGTTTATACTATGCTAACGAATCACATTCAGTATTAAATTATGAGGCCAATGGTTTTGGAGCAGACTTAACCACTCGTTACGGACTTTTAAAAGAACAATTAGAGGTATCTCTTGATTTGCAATATCAAATAGATCACTATACTGCTGGAATCTTTAATAAGAATAGAAAGGGTTTACGTCAAACAACCTTAGGAGCCAAATATCTTTTTTATGATCCATTTAAAAAAGGTGAAAAAAAACCTAACATATATAGTTGGAGGGCCAATCATAAATTTGATTGGAAACGATTAATCCCTGCTATATCAGGATATGTAGGTGTAAATTATACTATGAATAATGATTATGCCATACCAGATGAATTAGCTTTTTCTCCTAAAGCAGTTTTGATTACACAGCATCATCTGGATAGAAGATGGGTAATCGTGACTAACTTTTTTGCCGATAAAATTATTTCCAAAGCATTTAATTATGGTTATGTAATAACTGTAACCTATGGGATTAACGAAAAATGGTCCGCAATGCTTGAAAATAAAGGAATTAAAGGGAATTATTACTCAGATGGTATTTTTACTACAGGGATAACTTATTTGTTAAATAAAAACCTCCAATTAGACGCTTCTATTAGTAAAAATATAAAAAGCACACCTGATTTATTATATGGAGGATTGGGAGTTTCTTGGCGATTTGATAAAAAGCATCAAGATCCAAAAATTAAAAACGGCAAAGAGGTTAAAGAAGTTAAAAAAGAAGAAAAAAGAAAATCAAAAAAAGGTATTTTGTCAGAAGAAGAATTAGATAAAGCCGCTGAAAAAGCAGAAAAACAAAAACGAAAAAACGAAAAAAATAAAATAGAAGAAGTAAAGCCTGTAGAAGAAAAGAAAAAACGTGTTGATGATTTAGAAGATTCAGGTAACTAAGCGGTTTTATATATGATAACAATTATTGAAGCTAAAACAAAAAAACAACTAAAGGAATTTATAAAATTTCCATTTCAATTATATAAAAACAACCCCTATTGGGTACCACCATTAATTAGTGATGAAATGGAAACCTTTGATAAAAAGAAAAATCCCGTTTTTAAAAATGCAGAAGCCTACTTTTATCTAGCTTATTCAAACAATACAATAGTAGGACGTGTAGCGGCCATAATTAATTGGGACGAAGTAGAACAATTAAGTAGAAAAAAAACACGTTTTGGTTGGTTTGAAGCTATTGATGATATAGAAGTTACCAAGCTATTAATTGAAAAAGTAACAGAATTAGGGACCAAAAAACAAATGGATCATATAGAAGGACCTATGGGATTTTCTAATTTAGATAAAGTAGGATTTCTTACCACAGGATTTGATCAGTTGAGTACTGCTATAGGCTGGCATACACAACCGTATTATATAAACCATTTTGAAAAATTAGGCTTTCAGGTAGAAAAAAAATACATAGAAAGTGAATTTAGTTTTGATGGGGTTCCTTATGAACCCATAAAAAAAGCCTCGGATCTTGTAAAAAAACGTTACGGTTTTAAATCTATAAATTTTACTAATACAAAAGAAATAGAACCCTATGTAGATCGAATGTTTGAATTGTTTAATCAGTCATACGTGAAACTTCAGTCATTTGTTGTTATTACTAAAGATCAGATTGACTATTTTAAGAAAAAATACATCCCCTTTGTGAATCCTGAATATATAAAATTTGTAGAGGATGCAAATGGAAATATTATTGCTTTTGCTATTGTTATGCCTAATTATGCTCCAGCTCAACAAGCAATAAAAGGAAAACTTTTTCCTTTTGGTTTTTTAAAAATGCTTCAAGCAAAGAAAAATAATAAGGAAGCCGTTTTTTACTTAATAGGAATAGCACCTGAATACCAAAGCAAGGGAGTAACAGCGGTTATATTTGAAGAGTATCACAAGGTTTTTACTAAAAGAGGGGTAACTAAATGCATCAGGACACCTGAACTAGAAGAAAATGTAGCGATACAAAATCTTTGGAAAAACTTTAATCCTATAATTACGAAAAGAAGATGTACTTTTAGTAGATCTTTGTAAGTTACCACAGTAAAAAGGTTCCAAAAAAGAAGAGTTAACTAATACTTGTATATATTTCTAAACAAAAATAGAATATAAAACACTAGAAAAGAAATCAAATACCTTAAAAAACGACCCCCTGCTTTTTAAAGATATCTAATTTTTAAAAAACAGGAGGTATGATTTATTTAAATTTAAAAGAAAGACTTACATAATAAGCAATTAGATCTTAACAGTCCATCCAAAAGGATCATTAGTTACTTTATGCTGAATAAAAGTTAGTGATTCTTTTAATTGTTTTGCATAAGAATTGTCAATAGTAGGCAGTTCGTAATATTCTTCTTTGTATTGAAAACCTTTTATAGGGCTTACAACAGCTGCAGTACCCGCTCCAAAAATTTCAAGTAAACTACCGTCTTTTGCTGCTTCAATTAATTCAGAAACAAATACTGGACGTACCATTACTTGTATACCTTTACTTTCAGCTAAGGTAATTAAGGTTTTACGAGTTATTCCATCCAAGATACGATCGCTAGTGGGGGCTGTAAGTAATGTGTTGTTAATTCTAAAAAACACATTCATTGTACCGCATTCTTCTAGTTGTGTGTGTGTAGCATCATCAGTCCAAATTATTTGCTGAAACCCAGCTTCATTTGCAAGTTTAGTAGGGTAAAATTGCCCAGAATAATTCCCAGCAGCTTTTGCTGCACCTATTCCTCCATTAGCAGCTCTACTGTAATAATCAGCAATCATTACTTTCACATCGCCTGAATAATAAGCTCTAGCTGGTGATAGAATAACGCAAAAACGATATTGAGAAGAAGGTTGTGCAATCACTCCACTACCTATAGCTATCATAAATGGTCGAATATAAAGGGTATTACCTATTCCTTTTTCAATCCAAGCCTCATCAATTTTTAGCAATTCTTTTAAAGCATCTATAAAAATAAATTCTGGAACCTCAGGCATACACATACGTACAGCTGATTTATTCATGCGAATATGGTTTTCTTGTGGGCGGAATAACCAAACCGAATTGTCCTCTGCCTTATAAGCCTTCATACCTTCAAAAATAGCTTGTCCGTAATGAAAGACTTTTGCAGAAGGATCTAATGTAAAAGGTTGGTAAGGTTGAATGGTAGGTTTTTCCCAAGAACCATTCCTGTAATCACAAACAAGCATGTGATCTGTAAATACACTACCAAAAGTTAAAGCATCAAAATCAATTTGATTAATTTTGGAAGAAGTGCTCTTAATTATTTCAATGTCACTTATAGTTTGTAAGCTCATTACCTTTTTTTCTTGCTAAGTTAAAAAAAATAATATCTTTTGTTGTGAAATATGTATTTTTTTTCGCTTAAAAGTCAATATTATTTTATTTTGTTGAAATAAAAAGGTTTTTTATTAAAATTTTTGCTATAAATTAAGAAAAATTAAATTAAAAATATTTTAGCAAGAGTTTTTTTTTGAAATAAATTTAAATAAGAAAAACGCATAAGAGGTTGCATTACCAATGTGTTTTAAATTGTCTCAATTTTAAAATAAGAAAGGACTTTATTGCATCATTACTTAGAATAAGATTGGGTAAAAAAAACAGATAGAATGTATATTGACTAATTGTGACAAGTCTTTATAAAGTGAAACGAACTTCATAGATTTGTAAAGAAAATATTTAGAAGTATAAATTTCTTATAGAATGTTTGATACGAATAAGAATATAGAACAGATATCAGTCATAAAACTACAAATAGAACATTGGAACGAAAAATTATAACGACCCTAGATGGATCTACGACTATTCAATTAGTAGATTGGAACGAATGTTATCATTCAAAGATGGGAGCTATTCAAGAGGCTTATCACGTATTTATAAAAAATGGTTTAGATTTTTTTGAAAACCAATCCATTTCAATTTTAGAAATAGGTTTAGGAACAGGCCTAAATGCTTTTATTACATTTTTAGAATCAGAACGAAAAAAGCAGTACATAAAATATGAAGGGGTAGAAGCCTATCCCATAAATATAGACGAAGTACAAAAGATGAATTATTGTTCCGCTTTAAATGAAGAATCTAAAATTCCTATTTTTGAAAAAATACACATTTCAGAATGGAACAAAGAAATAGATTTAAGCGAAAGGTTTTCCTTAAAAAAAAGAAAACAGTTTTTTCATGAGATAGAAGATACCAATCGCTTTGATTTAATTTATTTCGATGCTTTTGGTTACCAAGTACAACCCGATTTGTGGACCGAAGAAATATTTCATAAAATGTATAAAGCACTAAAGGACAAAGGAGTGTTAGTAACGTATGCAGCACGAGGTGTTGTTAAACGCGCTATGAAATCTGTTGGTTTTGAGGTGGTTAAGGTTCCTGGACCTCCGGGTAAAAGAGAAATGATGATAGGTTTTAAAAAAAATTAAAGAAAAATTATAGTTATTTTAAGACTTATTTAACCTTAAAAGAATTAAATTTGGTAAACTAAAATAAAACTAAATAGCATGCCAAAGAGAAATATTGATTTTGTTAAATCAATCTTAGAAAGAGTAAGTTTTGATGCCAAATTATTTGCAAAAGAATTACAAAAAGCACTAAAAATTCTTTTGCCTTATGAAGTAGAAGAGTTGTCATCTTGGTTTTATCAATACACACATGAAAAACCAGAATTAAGAAAATGTAAAATTTATTTAGAAGATTAATATTAAATAACACACACGAGGCTGTTCTAAACTTTTTTAGGACAGCCTTTTTTATTACTAAAATATTCGGATACCTATCGGAGATGATTTTCATATATTAGATTCTTAGAAAGTGAGTTCAACTTTTACGACAGTTTCTGTTTATTAAACTCCAATATTATGCGTTGGATTTTGTGCTGAAGAAGAAAAGAGCAAAGAAGAAAAAAGGGACGAAATTTTTCTCCAGAAGATCTAGTTTTACTATATTGAAGACAAAAAAAGAAATATTTTTTTAGATTCAAAGCCCTTTTTATCTGTAATAAAATTTGGAATTAAAAAAAAAATAAACAAGAATTATATTATTTTTTTATATTACGTGTAATATTATAAAATTGAGGATTTATATAAAAAACTTTTAAATGAGTAAGTTACCATACGTTTTATTGATGTTTTTTTTGAATTTAAAGTTCTTTGGACAAGAACAATTTTCTATTTATTTTAAGAGCGATAAATATGATTTAGCTCCTTCTGAAAAAGGAGTATTAGAAAAATGGATTCAAGAAAATAAAAAAAGTAAAATTTTAACTTTAAAGGGGTATACAGATGAAGATGGAACCTATCAATACAATGACAGTTTAGCTAAAAAAAGAACAGAAACCGTTTTTAATCTTATAAAAGGGAAAATCGTAATTCGAGAAGATTTTAAAAAAATAAATTTCGGAGAATTACACAAACAATCAAATATAAAAGCTGAAAACAGAAAAGTAGTACTCTTTTTTTTAAAAGAAAAAGATTTATATAAAGAAAAAGAAATCATAGCATCAAAAATACCAACTCAATTGATCAACGAATCTATTGTTTTTCCTAAGACTATCGTACTAAATAACCCCGATGGAAGTGAAACCGAAATAGATTTAGATGTTCAGTTTATGAAAAAATTATACGAATCCAAGGTTGGAGAAAAATTGAAAATTGAAAATCTAAATTTTGTGCTAAATACCTTTGCTATAACCAAAGAGTCTAGAGGAAAACTATATGAACTCTGGTTAGTTATGCAACAAAATCCAAGGTTAAAAATACAAATCCAAGGACATGTTTGTTGCGTAGCAAAAGACAGGCAAGATTTGTCAACTCAACGAGCTAAGGCAGTATATAAATTTCTAGAATTTAAAAATATTGACAAAACGAGAATGTCCTACAAAGGATTTGGTAGTACCCAACCATTATATGATTTACCTGAAAAAAACGAAGAAGAAAGAGCTGCCAATAGAAGAGTAGAAATAGAAGTCGTCGAGAATTAGTTTTAAAAAAAAAGATAGGATTTCATGTTAAGAATTAACTTCTTTTTATATTTGCGCGACAACAACATAACTTTATATAATGACTTCTGATACTTCAAAGCGTTACGCAATGCGTGGTGTTTCTGCATCTAAAGAAGATGTACATAACGCCATAAAAAATATAGATAAAGGTTTATTTCCTAAAGCTTTTTGTAAAATTGTTCCCGATTATCTAACATCAGACGATGATTACTGTTTGGTTATGCACGCTGATGGTGCAGGTACAAAATCATCACTAGCTTATATGTACTGGAAAGAAACAGGTGATTTATCCGTATGGAAAGGTATTGCACAAGACGCACTTATTATGAATATAGACGATCTGTTATGTGTAGGTGCAGTAAACAATATAATGTTGTCCTCTACCATCGGACGTAATAAAAACCTAATTCCAGGGGAGGTTATCTCTGCTATTATTCATGGAACAGAAGAACTTATAGAAGAATTAAAATCCTTTGGAGTTACCATTCACACCACAGGTGGTGAAACGGCTGATGTAGGAGATTTAGTTCGTACCATTATTGTAGATTCTACCGTTACAGCTCGTATGAAGCGTTCAGAGGTTATAGATAATGCCCGTATTACAGAAGGAGATGTAATCGTTGGTTTAGCTTCTTACGGACAAGCTAGTTATGAAACAATGTATAATGGAGGAATGGGAAGCAATGGTTTAACCTCCGCTAGACATGATGTGTTTACTAATGAATTAGCAAGTAAATATCCTGAAAGTTATGATGCTTCAGTACCATCAGAATTAATTTATTCAGGACAAATTCAACTTACAGATCCTATTGAAGGATCTCCTATAGACGCAGGAAGATTAGTATTGTCACCTACGCGTACTTACGCGCCTGTGATCAAACAAATTTTAGAAAAATATACTCCAAATCAAATTCATGGAATGATACATTGTAGCGGTGGAGCTCAAACAAAAATTTTACATTTTGTAGAGAATCTTCACATTATTAAAGACAATTTATTTGAGGTTCCTCCTTTATTTAAGTTAATTCAAGAACAATCTAAGACCGATTGGAAAGAAATGTACCAAGTATTTAATTGTGGTCATCGCATGGAATTGTACGTTCCTTCCGAAATAGCAAACAATATCATAACGATAGCCCAGTCATTTAATATTGATGCAAAAATTATAGGTCGAGTGGAAGCTTCTGAAACTAAAAAATTAACCATTACCTCCGAATTTGGTATTTTTGAATACTAATTTAGGTAAAACAAATGATACTTATACGAAGTAATAACAATGTATAAAAAATAAAAGCGAATCTAAAAATTCAATACCCAATGTACGAATTACTATTTTGGAAATACAAAGACGAGGTTTACCTTAATAATCATGAAGTGTATGAAAGATTGTTAGAAAAAGAAATGATTGAAGGGTTGGAAGAACTTCCTCTTACGCTTATTATGAGTCGTATTTCCAATGTGTTTTCTAAATGGGAAAAAATAGACGCAATGAGTTTTAAAAATACGATGGGAGTAGGTGCTTTTCATATACAAACTACTAGTCAGAGCGTGTTAATTAATTGTTATGGAACTAAAGGTACGGATATGGATAAATTGTGCCAAATAATGGAGGAATTCAAATGTCCTTTATACGATCCACAAGTACCTACAAGATATGATGAATTTGCTGAATAATGATGAAAATTAATCCAAAAATAGGAATTGATCAATTGGTTTTCGGGATGAAACCCAATGATGTCGTAAAATTATACGGTCAACCCAACAAACAATTTGAAGATGAAGAACAAAACTTAATCTATTTGTATAATGATCAAAAATGGCGTTTGACGTTTTACGAAGATGAAGCATTTCGTTTAGGATATATTATTTCCTCTAATCCAGATTTAATATTATTTGAGAAAACTATTTTAGCACAACCTATTAACGAAATTCAAGAATTATTAAATGCTAAAAAATGGAAACCTTTAGAAATAGAATCCTTTGATTCAGTAGACAACTATTTTAACGAATCAAATTGGATGATTTTTCAAGTGGAGTATGGTTCTATAATTCGTTTTGAATTAGGAGCCGTATTTAATGATCACTCCGATGAATTTGAATGGAAATTTAGAGGATAATAAAAAAACATTTTATTAATGAGCCTGTTCGAAAAATAACTATCCATATCTACTGTTCAATAATTATAAGTAAGTGTCTAAAAAGTAATAACTTAAAGTTTGTCTTTTCAAACGACAGGGGAAGTCACCTATACAGTCTGTGGCATCTCCTGCTTACTTCGTTCGATCCTCCCTTTGGTCAAAATGAAAGATAGTACCCTTTTATAGGTCTTCTTCTTTGTCATTCAAATAACCAGATTATACATTTTTAGATAACTCCCTTTGTTTTATACCTAAAAAGAATGAATATTATAACTTTTTGGGTTTCGTTTGTACGTCAAAAGTATTATTTATAATAGATGGTATAATTATAATTTAAAACGAAGGATGTATTCCAAAAATGACGCGATAAGTACATTTTTTGGAATAGTGTTAATCAATTGGTAGTTTTCTTTGTCACTCAAAAAGAGGAACGACATATTAGCAATCAAATGTTCATTGGTTTAAGAACTACAAGAGAGTTGTGAGCAACCTATTTTTTCTTTTGCCCAATCGGGTCTTTTAGTGAACCATTTTTCATATTCAGGTTGTTCTTCATAAGGCTTTTGAATTACTTGATAGAGTTCTTCCAGTAATGTATAATCTTCTAGCTCTGCTTTTTCTATAGCAAGTTGAGCCATATAATTCCTAAGAATATATTTTGGATTTACTAAATTCATTTTTTCTTTTCTTTCTTCATCAGAAAGAGGTTCTAGGTTAATTCTATTTAAATAATTTTGAAACCATACTGACCATAAATGTTCAAATTCAGGATTTTTATTTGGTATTTCGTAAAAAGAAGATTGTATCGTTTCAAATGCGTTTTCTTTAGTTTTTTCTTTTGAAACATTTCCAAGCAATCGGAAGAAAATGGTATAATCTGTTTCTTGTAATTGCAATGAATTTATAAGTTGATAGATTAGTTCACGATCAGTGCTATGAGCTTGAGTAAGACCTAATTTTTTTCGCATCATATTCATATAGTCGTTTTCGTACTCATCTTCATATTCGTGTAATATTTTTTCTAATTCCTCGGTTTGATTAATTAAAGGATATAGAGCATTGGCTAGTTGATATAAATTCCAAAGCGATATTTGAGGTTGATTACCAAAAGCGTATCTATGCTGATGAGCATCAGTAGTATTGGGTGTCCAATTAGGATTGAAATCATCTAACCAGCCATAAGGGCCATAATCAATAGTAATGCCATGAATAGACATATTGTCTGTATTCATTACGCCATGAACAAAACCTACTTGTTGCCAGTTTGTTATTAATTTTCGCGTTAGTTGAGCAACTGTTTGAAAAAACGCAATATAGGCCTCTTTTCCTGTAGTTTTAATCTCAGGAAAATAGTGTTTGATCGTAAAATCAGTTAATAATTGTAAATTTTTTAAATCATTTCTAGCGGCAAATAATTCAAAATTACCAAATCGAATGAATGAAGGAGCAACGCGGCAGACTATAGCCCCTTTTTCATAAGCGGGGTTTCCATTGTATAAAACATCTCTTAATACATCATTTCCTGTTGTTATAATACTCAAGGATCGGGTAGTAGGAATACCCAAAGAGTTCATGGCTTCAGCACATAAGTACTCTCTAATAGAAGAGCGGAGTACTGCTAAACCATCAGCATTTCTTGAATAAGGGGTTTTTCCAGCACCTTTTAATTGAAGGGTGTATTTTTTGTTGTTATTTTCAATTTCAAACAGATTAATGGCACGACCGTCGCCCAGTTGTCCTGCCCAAACACCAAACTGATGCCCTCCATAACACATTGAAAAAGGGTTTGTTTCAGGATAGATTTTTTTTCCAGAGAAAAAGGAAAGAAAATCGTCTGATTTTACATCACTTACCGAGAGTCCTAATTCGTTTGCAAAACCAATGTTTGCATGAATTAAATGGGGTTTTTTAGGAGGAGTAGGAGTAACAAAGGAAAAAGCTGATTCGAATACTTTACGAACTGTATTTTCATTAATTGAGTCAGCAGGTAACTCCTTTGTAAATTTATTTTTGATTGAAAAGGATAAAGACATATAAATTTTTAAAAAAGAATTAATGGAATAAAACAGTAAGTATTGCTAATGATGCAGGAATGGTTTGTACATATAAAATGCGTTTGGAAACTGTTAAAGCACCATAAATTCCTGCAATAGCTACACAGCTTAAAAAGAATAAAGCTATATTTTTAAACCATTCAGGATTATTTATGAATAAGGACCAGATCAATCCAGCTGCTAAAAAACCATTATATAAACCTTGATTGGCAGCTAATTTTTTGGTTGGTTCGAATAAATTTTTTGGAATATTTTTAAAAACATTAGGTCCCTTCGTGGTCCAAGCAAACATTTCAAGCCATAGGATATATATATGTATAAAGGCTATAAAAAGAATACTGCTTTTTGCTAAGATTATCATAATTACTTTTTTTTTAGAGGTTGTAATGTTTTTAAACCCAGATTATACATTAAAAATTTATTACAGATAAAAACGACTTCATTTTTTGTTCTCAAGGTGATAAAACTACAGTTTTGGTAAAAATAGCTGTTTATTTTTAACTTCTTTGCCTTTTTCATCTTGATCCGAAAGGCTAACGCATAATTTAGGTTACACCATTGTTTTGTTGTGCTACTGTTGTATATTCTTACTTATATATTAAAACATCGATTTATGTATATGTTTGCGTCTATGTTTGGTTTGTACTAAATTATTTTCTCCAGAAATCACACTAATAGTTCCATTGGTTTCAAACATAGCAAGTTTAACGTTTTCAAAATGTTCAATTCCGTGTTCTCGTATGGCTTGTTCTAGTTCTTCTAAAGTTATTCCTAGGCGAGTTAAAGTTTTATAATCAGTAATTCCGTCATGTATTAATATTTCAGGTTTACTGGTTATTAAATTTTTAATAACATTTGATTTTATCATAGCTTTTTTAAACACCACGTTGATTATAAAAAGAGCTAAAGCTGCTGTTAGACCTCCTAATAGAGAAGTATTACTTCCTACCATTGCATTTTGTACAGAATTACTAATGAGTAAAATAAGAATAACATCAGCTGTATTAAGTTGCGATAGCTCTTTTTTACCAAATAGTTGAAGCGCAATTATCATAAAGAAATAAACGCATGAACTACGAATAATAATGTCTATAAAAGGATTCATTATTTTATTTTAAAACTTTTTTCAATAGCTTTTATCATTTCGCCAGCAATATCTTTATGTGTAGCTCCTTCTATACCTTCTAGTCCAGGAGAAGAATTTACTTCTAATAGAAGAGGTCCTTTACTAGAGCGAATGATGTCTACTCCAGCTACTTTTAAATCCATTGCTTTGGCTGCTTTGATGGCTATTTTTTTTTCAGCAGCAGTTACTTTTATAACAGATGCACTTCCTCCCATGTGTATATTTGCTCTGAACTCACCGGGAGCAGCTTCTCTTTGCATAGCGGCT
The DNA here is from genome assembly GCF_014844295.1 of Flavobacterium columnare. Classification (NCBI taxonomy): domain Bacteria; kingdom Pseudomonadati; phylum Bacteroidota; class Flavobacteriia; order Flavobacteriales; family Flavobacteriaceae; genus Flavobacterium; species Flavobacterium columnare. The sequence goes on along the minus strand of NZ_CP054494.1, from coordinate 58,411 downwards.
ACCACTTTGCCATCTACAACAAAAAGGCGTAAATCTTTACCATTAGCTTCTTTGATGAATTCTTGTACTAAAATATTTGCATTAAGACTTTTAAAAGCATTGATTACGGATTCAGCTGCTTTTTTTGTTTCTGCTAATACAACTCCTTTTCCTTGAGTTCCTTCTAATAATTTGATTATTAGTGGTGATCCTCCAACCATTTTAATCAAATCATTTGTATCCAAGGGAGAATTAGCAAATCCCGTAGTAGGAATGTCAATACCACTTTGTAATAATAATTGAAGAGAAAACAATTTGTCTCTAGATTGGGTAATAGCCGCTGCGGAGTTAAGAGTAAAAACTCTCATAGCTTCAAATTGGCGGATCAAGGTGCATCCATAATAAGTAATACTTGGTCGAATACGAGGGATAACAGCATCAAAATTATCTAAGACGCGTCCGCCCCGATAATGAATTTCAGGAGTTGTAGCATCTAGCTTAATATAACATTCTTTGATATTAAGAAACTCCATTTCATGACCTCGCATTTCACCAGCTTCCATTATTCGGCGGTTACTGTATAAACTAGGATTGCTGGCTAGTACTGCAATTCGTAGTTTAGCACTTGATTCTTTATTAACATGATAATGGGATTTAATTTCATCAAAGGAAGGTTGACCTAAGAGGTATTTTTCTTCAGGATCGACCATCATTTTTCCCACCATGGCTTCGCGTCCTAAAAGCATACGAAACCCCATGGAATCTCTATTGGCTAAGGTTACTTCAATAGGAAACGTTTCATTACCAATACTTAAATTGGTTTTAATGACATAGCGTTGTTCCCTATAGCCACTAGAACTTTTTACAATTCTTTTATCAATTAATTTAGCTTCACAATGTCTGGTTATTTTAACATTGCTTTGAAGAGGGTTTACATCAAATTTGACCCAATTTTCTCCGTTTTTAGAAAAAGGAGTAATATTTGTGGCGTGCATAGCGGATGTCTTAGCTCCAGAATCCACTCTAGCCTTAATATAAGGGATTTCTAATTCAGGAAAGGAGCACCATTCTTCGCTCCCTATAATCTCTTTTTTAGATGACATACTTTAAAACAAACAAATAAGATAACAATAACTATTTTCGAATAAAAAAGCCTACTAGTCTGTAGGCTTTTGAGATTTTTTTACTTGAATTTTTAATTCTTGTGAACTAGTGTCTAAATCCATCTCAATTATATCTCCTTCATGTATTTTAGAGGTAATAATTTCTTCTGCTAGAGCGTCTTCTATATATTTTTGGATAGCTCTTTTTAATGGACGTGCACCAAATTGTTTATCAAAACCTTTTTCGGCAATAAATGCCTTGGTTTCTTCTGTTAATCGGAGTTCATATCCTAATTCCTTAATACGAGCATATAATTTTTGCAACTCAATATTAATGATTTTATCAATATCTTCTTTTTCAAGGGCGTTAAATACAATAACGTCGTCAATTCTGTTTAAGAATTCAGGAGCAAAAGTTTTTTTCAATGCGCTTTCAATAACTCCTTTTGCATGGTCATCAGCCTGTGCTTGTTTGGCAGCTGTACCAAAACCTACGCCTTGACCAAAGTCTTTTAACTGTCGAGCTCCTACATTAGAAGTCATAATGATAATTGTGTTTCTAAAGTCAATTTTTCGACCTAAGCTATCCGTTAAATACCCGTCGTCAAGCACTTGCAACATCATATTAAAAACATCAGGATGCGCTTTTTCAATTTCGTCTAAAAGAACGACACAATAAGGTTTGCGTCTTACTTTTTCGGTTAATTGTCCTCCTTCTTCATAACCAACATATCCTGGAGGAGCTCCGACTAAACGAGAGATGGCAAATTTTTCCATATATTCACTCATATCAACTCTAACTAGAGCTTCTTCTGAATCAAATAATTCTTTTGCTAATACTTTTGCCAATTGGGTTTTACCAACACCTGTTGAGCCTAAGAAAATAAATGAACCTATTGGTTTGTTAGGGTCTTTTAATCCCGCTCGATTGCGTTGAATGGCACGTGCAATTTTTTGAACAGCATCTTTTTGGCCGATTACTTTTTTGTCTAGAATTTCAGGTAAATGAGCTAATTTGTTACTTTCAGTTTGAGCAATACGATTTACAGGAATACCTGTCATCATAGACACCACATCGGCAACATTGTCTTCTGTAACGCTTATTCTATTATTTTTAGAATCTTCTTCCCATTGTTCTTGAGCTATTGCTAATTCTTTTTCAATGCGTTTTTCATCATCACGTAATTTGGCAGCTTCTTCGTACTTTTGGCGTTTTACTACAGTATTTTTTAATTCGCGTACTTCATCCAGCTGACGCTCTAAATCTAGGATTTGTTGAGGAACATGAATATTAGTTATGTGTACACGAGAACCAGCTTCGTCTAAGGCATCAATAGCTTTATCTGGAAGAAAACGATCACTCATGTAGCGCTCCGTTAACTTAACGCACGCTTGAATTGCTTCAGGCGTAAAACTTACATTGTGGTGATCTTCGTATTTTCCTTTTATATTATTTAAAATTGTAATTGTTTCTTCAATAGATGTTGGATCTACAATTACTTTTTGGAAACGACGTTCTAATGCCCCATCTTTTTCTATATATTGGCGGTATTCGTCTAATGTTGTAGCTCCTATACATTGTATTTCGCCTCTTGCTAAAGCTGGTTTAAACATATTAGAGGCATCAAGCGATCCTGTTGCGCCACCTGCTCCCACAATGGTATGAATTTCATCAATAAATAGGATGATATCATTGTTTTTTTCCAATTCATTCATAACCGCTTTCATACGTTCTTCAAATTGACCGCGGTATTTGGTGCCTGCTACCAATGAAGCAAGATCTAGTGTTACAACTCTTTTGTTGTATAAAATTCTAGAAACTTTCTTTTGTACAATTCTTAGGGCTAAGCCTTCTGCAATAGCGGACTTTCCAACACCTGGTTCGCCTATTAGTAGCGGGTTGTTTTTCTTTCTTCGGCTTAAAATTTGCGAAACACGTTCTATTTCTTTTTCGCGTCCGACAACGGGATCTAGCTTGCCTTCTTCAGCCATTTCTGTTAAATCACGTCCAAAATTATCTAAAACAGGGGTTTTTGATTTTTTATTTGATTTGTTGGCAGGATTAGAAGGGCTGTTTTGATTAAAACTGTCATCTTGTCTTGAATCATCACCATAAGACGATTCGTTTTTTGGGAAATTGTCTTGAAAATCTTCTTCGTTTGGCATCATAGTTAAATATTGTTCTTTAGCTGTATCGTAATCAATTTTGAGTTTGTGCAATAATTTTGTAGTAGGATCGTTTTCATTACGTAATATACATAAAAGTAAATGAGCCGTACTGATTGTTGTGCTTTGAAAAACCTTAGCTTCTAAAAAAGTAGTTTTTAAAGCTCTTTCAGCTTGTCTTGTTAGATGTAAGTTTTTTTTGTCATTACCTAAAATAAAATTAGGATTTGCTGGGCTTAGTATTTCAACTTTTCTACGTAGATGTTCTAAGTCAACAGAAAGATTGTTTAAGATATGAATGGCGGAACCATTACCATCTCTTAAAATACCAAGCATAAAGTGTTCAGTGCCAATGAAGTCATGGCCTAAACGTAATGCCTCTTCTTTACTAAAAGAAATTACCTCTCTAACTCTTGGTGAAAAATTGTCATCCATATCTTACAGTTATTAGTAATTGTAAATTTAATGATTTATAAATGGAATTGCAAAAAACATTCCATTTCAATTATACTGTCAGGCTAAAAGACAAAAAAAAAATGAAAAGAGCAAAGGTTATTGTAGGTATTTATTAACTAATAATGGGGTTTTATTTGTTAATAAAAAAATAAAATAACCCTTGTTAAGGTATGCTCAAAACCAGATAAATCCGTATATTAGCGCGTTTGTAAAAAATTTGATAAATTAACGTAAATACTTATGTCTGAAGGAGAAAAGTTAATTCCAATTAACATTGAAGACGAAATGAAATCAGCTTACATCGATTATTCGATGTCAGTTATTGTATCAAGAGCGTTACCAGATGTTAGAGATGGTTTAAAGCCTGTGCACCGTCGCGTGTTATTTGGAATGCATGAATTAGGAGTTTTTTCTAATAGACCACACAAAAAGTCAGCGAGAATTGTAGGGGAAGTGTTAGGTAAGTATCACCCACATGGAGACTCTTCTGTATATGATGCCATGGTTCGTATGGCACAAGATTGGAGCTTACGCTATTTAATGGTTGACGGTCAAGGTAACTTTGGATCAATAGATGGGGATAGTCCTGCCGCTATGCGTTATACAGAAGCTAGAATGAAAAAGTTCTCTGAAGAAATGTTAGCGGATATTGATAAAGAAACTGTTGATTTTCAATTAAACTTTGACGATACCTTAGAAGAACCTAAAGTAATGCCGACCAAAGTACCCAACTTGCTTGTAAATGGAGCATCTGGTATTGCCGTTGGTATGGCCACTAACATGGCACCTCATAATTTATCAGAAGTTATAGATGGGACTTTAGCTTATATAAATAATAATGATATTGAAGTAGACGAATTAGCGACTTACATTAAAGCTCCTGATTTTCCAACGGGAGGGGTTATTTATGGAATGGATGGCGTCCGTGAAGCATTTAAAACGGGACGTGGTCGTGTAGTAATCCGTGCTAAAGTAGGTTTTGAAGAAGTAGAAGGACGTGAAGCTATTATTGTAACCGAAATACCTTATCAAGTAAATAAAGCAGAAATGATTAAAAAAACTGCTGACTTGGTAAACGATAAAAAAATTGAAGGGATATCAACCATACGAGATGAGTCGGATAGAAATGGTATGCGTATCGTTTATATCTTAAAAAGAGATGCTGTACCCAATGTAGTATTAAATACACTCTATAAATATACGCAATTACAATCGTCATTTAGTGTTAATAACATTGCGTTAGTAAACGGAAGACCTCAAATGTTAAATCTGAGAGATTTAATACATTATTTTGTCGAACATCGCCATGATGTGGTTACCCGTCGAGCGCAGTTTGATTTGCGAAAAGCAGAAGAAAGGGCTCATATTTTAGAAGGGTTAATTATAGCATCGGATAATATTGATGAGGTTATTGCGCTGATTCGTTCTTCTAAAGATGGAGAGGAAGCACGTGGAAAATTAATCGAACGATTTAATCTCTCTGAAATTCAAGCTCGTGCTATTGTAGAAATGCGTTTAAGACAATTAACAGGTCTTGAACAAGATAAACTACGTGCCGAATATGAGGAAATTATGAAGTTGATAGCGGAGTTAAAAGCATTATTAGCTAGTAAAGAACTTCGTATGAATTTAATTAAAGAAGAATTACTAGAAGTTAAAGAAAAATACGGTGACGAACGTCGTTCCACAATTGAGTATTCAGGAGGAGATATGAGTATTGAAGACTTAATTGCTGATGAACAAGTTGTCATTACTATATCGCATGCGGGTTATATAAAACGTACTCCGTTGTCAGAATACAAAACTCAAAATAGAGGAGGAGTTGGACAAAAATCAGCAGGCACCCGTGATCAGGATTTCTTAGAACACATGTATGTAGCAACCAATCATCAATATATGTTATTCTTTACTCAAAAAGGGAAATGTTTTTGGATGAGAGTTTATGAAATCCCAGAAGGAAGTAAAGTAGCTAAAGGACGTGCTATTCAAAACTTGATAAACATTGAGCAAGATGATAAGGTAAAAGCCTTTATTTGTACAAAAGATCTAAAAGATCAAGAATACATCAATAGTCACTATGTAATCATGGTAACGAAAGAAGGACAGGTTAAAAAAACGTCTTTAGAGCAATATTCGCGTCCACGTACTAATGGAGTAGCAGCTATTACTATAAAAGAAGGCGATGAGTTGTTAGAAGCAAAATTAACAACAGGAAATAGTCAAGTTTTAATTGCTGGTAAGTCTGGTAAACTAGTTCGTTTTGAAGAAGAAAAAACCAGACCAATGGGAAGAACCGCTTCTGGAGTAAGAGGTGTAACTCTTGCCGACGAAAAAGACGAAGTAATAGGAATGGTATCTATTGATCGAGATCATGTAAATGATTCTCAAATATTGGTAGTTACAGAAAATGGTTATGGAAAACGAACTAAATTAGTAGACGATGATGGAGAAGATGTGTACAGAATTACAAACCGTGGAGGAAAAGGAGTTAAAACCTTAAATATTACAGAAAAAACAGGCTCACTTATTGCTATTAATAATGTTACGGATGATGATGATTTGATGATTATCAACAAATCAGGGTTAACCATTCGAATGAGAGTTTCAGACTTACGTGTTATGGGACGAGCAACGCAAGGAGTCCGTTTGATTAATATCAAAGGAAAAGATTCTATTGCAGCAGTATGTAAAGTAATGAGAGAAGAGGATGAAGAGGAAACTAATTTAGAAGAAAACGAGTTAAACGATCATTTAATAACAGATTCTGAAACAGAAACAGAATTAGAAAATCAAGAATAATATAAATAATAACAAAATGAAAATAAAGAATTTAGCACTAGTAACGGCTTTGTTTTTGTCAGTTACTGCAATTGCTCAAAAAGATGATATAAAAGCCGCTGAGAAAGCATTACGTTCAGGAAACCCTACTGAAGCCAAAGCAGCGTTAGATAAAATAGAGTATATGGTTATTAACCTAGATAGTCCTACAAAAGCACACTATTATTTTTTATTAGGAAATACAAATCTAGAATTGGCCAAGAAAAATATTGAAGAAGCAAAAAGTTTAGTAGCAGCAGCTAAAGCTTATAATGAATTAAAATCAACTGAAGCCAGTTCAGGAAAAAATAAATATACAGGACAAGCAGAAACTTCTTTGATTGAAGTTAAACGTTTGCTAACTAATAACGCTATTGCAGACTCAAATGCAAAACGCTATAAAGAAAGTGCTCAAAAATTATACGAAGTGTATGGTCTGGATAAAAAAGACACAACAATCTTATATTATGCAGCAGGGACAGCTATAAACGGTGAGGATTATGATTCAGCCCTTTCTTATTATAAAATGTTAAAAGACCTGAAATATTCAGGTAAAGCAACGAATTATTTAGCAAAAAATAAATCAAACGGACAAGAAGAAACTTTTGCCTCAATGAAAGACAGAGATTTTTCCGTAAAAATAGGAACTCATGAGGCTCCAAGAACAGAAAACGTTGCGTCAAAAAGAGGAGAAATAGTTAAAAATATCGCTTTAATTTTAAATCAAAAAGGAGATTTAGCAGCAGCTAAAAGAGCCGTAGAAGAAGCAATACAAGCCAATCCAGGCGATACAGGACTGTATACTGCTGGTATGGAAGTAGCATTAAAAGCAAATGATTATCCAACCTATAAAAAATATGCTCAAGAAGCCTTAGCTCAAGATCCAAACAATGCCGATTTATTTTATAACCTAGGCGTTATTTCAGGTCAAGCAAATGATAAACAAGCAAAAATAGATGCAGAAGGGTATTACTTAAAAGCCATTCAGATTGATCCAAGATATAAAAATGCGTATTTAAATTTAGGGGTCTTAAAATTAGATGGAGAGAAAGAAATTGTGGATCAAATGAATAAATTAGGAACCTCAGCAGCTGACATGAAAAAATATGAAGCTTTAAAAACAAAAAGAGAAAATTTATACAAATCAGCAATTCCTCATCTAGAAAAAGCGTATGAATTATTTGAAAGTGATAAGGATATTAAAAATACACTATTAAATATGTATAATGCACTTGATATGACAGATAAATACAAGGCACTAAAAGCCAAAAATTAAATTTGAAATAAATAAAAAACTCCTCAATTTGAGGAGTTTTTTTATGAACCTAGGTTCTAATTTTTACATCCAAATGTAAAAATAAATTTAGGTACTAATCCAATAAAATTTCCTCTTCGTTTACTCATTTCGACAGTATAATAAATGGAATAAAATAAAGGCATAAAGTTTATGTAATTTATTTTGGTTGTTCATTTCATTTGAGAGACTCCCTTTGGTCCAAATAATAGGATTTATAGAGTAATAATTGATTTCTTCAGTCAACTAAATTAAGTCATTGTGTGTTTTTAAAAAAATGTGTAAAAAACGTATGTATAAATAAAAAAAATAAAGAATAAACTACATTTAAATGAAGAATTAAAATATACTATTTTAATGTAAAATTTTTAAATTTGTTAAGAGAAAAAAAATAAATGTTATTGTATTCTGTTTTTATATTTTAATTTTATGAACATCAGTTGGTCTGTACACATAGTACAAAAAGGAGATACCTTAGAATCAGTAGCCCAAGGATTAGGAATTAGCGGTGAATCACTTCGAGAATATCACAATACCTATTGTGAGTTAAAATATTTGATAAATTATAATGACCTAAAAGGAATAAAAGAACTAATCTTACCCTCTACACAAGAAATTAAAGAAATCAAAGAAACAGAAAAAAAAATAAGAATCCTAAGCAGCTTACCGTTACACTACCTACCCCAAAATTTTCATAAACCCAGTTATGATATAGATGAAACAATAGAAACATCATCAAAAGAACCCTTTACAGTAAGCTATAAGACGACCCTAAAAACCACAAAAGAAAAAGAAGGAACCATAGTATCGTTAGCAAACAGCCATTTTCAAAAAGAAGAAGAAACCCCAGAAGATAAGATCTCTACATTGGCCATAGCTTGTATAAATGCAATATATCCGATAGAATTTATTATAAATCCTGGAGGTCAGATAATAAACATAAAAAATCATCAAGAAATAATAAACAAATTTAAAGAAAGAAAATTAGACCTGTTAACTTATTTTTCAGGGGAAATAAATCAAGCATATATTGATACGTTTGAAAAAACTTTAACAGACAGAAAAAAAATTCTAAAGAGTTATTGTTCAACCTTATTATACCAAGTTCTTTTCCCCAATATGAGTTGGTTTAGTAAAGAAGAAAAAAAAGATTATTTTTATTTTCAACCCAATTCATACAACGTAGAAAGTGCAGTTATAACACAACATGATTTTGAAAACACAGACTATATAAAAACCATTGTTACATCAAGTTATGAAGAAGGCAGTACATTTCAAGAAATATTGCGTAAAAAAGTTATAGAATATTCCCAAATTACAATAGATCCCCAAGAAGAAGATCTATCAAATTGGCAAGGAACCATAAATTTTACCTATTACACCTCCAGAAAAAACAAACAATTACTAAAAGCAGAAGCCGAACTTAAGATAGAAAACAACCAAGAAATATATGTAAAACATACCCTAAAAATAAATTAAACAAAACAAACAAACAAAACTAAACAACTATATATGAAAAAATATAGAGTACAAAAAGGAGACACCCTAAACTCCTTAGCTGAAAAATTTGCTATAAAAGACGGAGCCCATCTTCGAGCATTTCACAACCTATATTGCCCTTTAGAAGACTTATTAGGGGCAGAAGTAGTAGCAGGAAAAGAACTCCTAATAGCAGAGGAATCCCCTTATATAAAAGAAAAAAACAGTCCATCTGAAAACCCTGAAAAAACATCAGAAGTAGCGGTATCCAAGAGTTCAGAAGAAACAACAAAAAAAGAAACAAGTCCAAGTCAATCCTCATCAAGTTCCACAGCACATGAAGGCAAACACTTTGTAGTCCAAAAAGGACAATGCCAATGCAACCAAGGCTTTGAATTTCCATCCTTTAAAGTAACGAGTCATAACAAACACTATTGGAACGATTCGGAAGGAGAATCAGATTACCTAGCCGTAACTGAATCAGACATACAACTAAACCCATCAGCACAACCCTTTGGACAATGCAAACTAAAACCCAGCTCCGGAGGTTATTTGCCCTGCTCCTTTGCAGCAGCCGGAAAATGGAGTAAAACCTACGACAAAGTAAAAATTTTAGACAAAAAATGCGTTACCGAAATATCCGAATTAATGTGCAGTACAGGAGGTAAAATAACGATTTTAAAACACGGACAACAAAGTCAAAGCAGTAAAAGCCAAGTAAAAAAAGCCAATCCACGAGAACAACATTTATATAACCCCATTATGAATTTTGAAGAATTTCAAGAAGAAATCAGCAGTAAAAACAACGAAGCTTGGTAATAAAAACACAGATTTATAATGAAAAAAGGCATATCCGCAATATCAGGAGTAACCTCGCCCACAGTAGGCGAAAAATACACCTATCACATATCCGAATGGTACCCTAATACCCCGATATCCGAAAGAGAACAAGCAAAGGTTACCTGGGAGCTGTTCAAAAAAAGAAGCGATGGTAGATTTACCACCACCCATATTAAGAAAAAAGGAGACAGCAGTTTTACCTTTGGCGAATCCTCAGTAGGAGAGACCTACCGATTGGAAGGATATTTATACCAACCCGAAGGAGGCGGATTAATCATAACCCCCAAAGCCAGCAAAATCCCGAAAATCTGCAAAGTAGACCTAAACTACGTAGACGATAGCAAAGGCAGCGTTTTTAGTTTTACAGAAAAACTACGAGCCAAAGCCCATTGCATAAATATGTTTAACAAAGAAGTCCTATTTACCTTATGGGAAGACGATGCAAAAGGCAGCGGACACAATACAACCAACCAACTCATTGATACCAAAAAAGCAAAAGTAGACCTATACGGAGATGCAGAAGTAGACTTTATGCTAACCAAAGCACTAATGAAAAAAGCCATGGAAGGCGAGACAGACATACGAGAACTAGAATTTTATGTAACAGTAGAATATTACAAAACCAAAAAACACACAACCTCAAACGTAGAAATAAAAAATCCATCCCCCACAGAAAATAAAAAACCATCACAACCCACGGCAATTAAAAAAGCCAAAGGTTCTCCGGCAGAGCACAAACCAAGGAGTAAAAAAGAAGAGAAAGGAGTATTTAGAAGCATTTCAGAAACCATAGACGAAATATGGGATTGGGCAGAAACCCAAGGAACCGCTCAAAGAGACAAACCCCACACCATTGAAATCCCCGAAGGAAAAAGCCCCGCTGTTATAGGAAAAACGAAGGTGGAGAAGACTTCAGTAGAAACTATTATTGATGTTTACTTTGCCAAAGAAGAATTTACAAAAGAAACAACTGAAAAAACAGGAACCCATCAATATAAATTTCAAAACGAGAACAAAAATATTGATAAAGATAAAATTGCTACAATCATCAAGAAAAAAGTAGATGAAGCAATAAGAAAAGATAAAAAATATTCAAAACTAGACGATATAAAAGCTGCTTTAACTAAAACTACTTATGCTAAAAATGAAGTAATATCTTTTGACGTATATAAGCTAGGTTCTAATTTGGTTAAAATAAACAATGCTCCACTTGAAGAAGAAATATATATAGTAGCAAAAACCGTATTGCTAGAAGGAAAAGAAGTAAACATTAAAATAAAAGAAAAAGAAGAAATTTTAATAGCTAAAGCTGCCGATTTACCCGTTCAAGAAGCGAAAAAAGATGGTGCCGAATTAACCACATTAAAAGCTACAGTAGAAAAAGGAGAAGCTAAAATAAAAATCAAACTTCGCCCAAAATCTGATGAAGATTTAAAAAAGTGGAAAGAAAAACTGGCTGGAATAAAAGATGGACAACATACTTATACTTTTGGAGGTAAAAATGATACTAGTACCGATGCCAAGAAAAAAACGGTTGCAGGAATAATTATTAAAAAAATAAAAGACGAATTAGCTAAAAATAAAAAATTTGCAAAATCTGAGGATATTGTAAAAACAATGGCAAATGCCTCGTATGACAAAGGCGAAAAAATCACTTTCGACACCTACAAAGTACCTACCGAATACCTGTGGCTACAAGCAGAATGTCAAGGTGATGTAAAAAAACACGAAGGCGAATTTTTGAAAAGGGATGGGGTGTATTTTGTAATTGGGAAGAAATGTGAGTGTGAAGCGAGAATAAGAGCATTTATGAGAATGTTGAGAGTTGGTGAAGGAACAGAGGGAGAAAAAGGTTATACAACGCAATATAGCGAAACACAATTTAGTGATACGAGTAAACATCCAGAAAATGTTATTACAGCTGGAAGTTATTCATCTTCTGCGGCTGGAGCATATCAAATAATGAGGTATACATGGTGGTGGCTAAAAGGAGAAAAACTAACTAAAGATAATAAAAAAGCAAATGTATATGAGGAGTCTCACGACTATATAAAAAAATATTCAATTCCCGACTTTTCTGCTGAATCACAAGACAAATTATGTATCATTATTTTAAAACACAAAAGAATTGGTAGTTTAGATTTAATAACAAAAAACAAAATTAAAGAAGCATTAGAAAAATATGGTAGTTATGAATGGGCAAGTTTACCTCCAGGAAGATATGGGCAACCTACTCAAACTATGGAAGAAGCTCTTAAAAAATATGATGAATACCTTAAAGAAGAATTAGCTGGAGAAACAAATTTATATCTCAAAAAAGGATTTTTAAAGGAATTCGATATTAAATGTAATTGCGGAAAGGACAATAGTGATTCAGATTGGCATCAACCATTAGATAATATGGAATTAAGAGGTTGGTATTCAGATACACAATGGTCACCCGGTAAAAGTGATTTTCATGGAAGAACAGGAGGAAAACATGATGGTTTAGATTTATATGCACCAGTTGGAACTCCTATTTATGCTTGTATTGATGGTGAAATAACTTATTTAGAAGATCCAAATGGATATGGAAATAGAATTTTTCTTGAAGGTAATTATAAAGAACAAAAATATTTCTTAATGTATTGTCATCTTTCAGAATATAAAACAGGGCAAGTAAGCGCAGGAGATGAAATTGGTAAAACTGGTCAAACTGGAAATGCTAATGGTCAAGCAGCAAAAATGGCTCATTTACACTTTGAAGTGAGAAAAGAAAAAATGTCAAAGCCTTCTTTTGACCCACTTGTTGAAATTGAAGAATTAGGAAATAGTGTAAATAAAAACCCAGATAAAAACTCACAAACAGGACAATAAACAATGAAATTTAAATTTATTTTTTGTTTTTTAGCAATAACCGCATTAGACCTTTCTTGTAAAAAAAACAATGTTACCGTTCAAAAGGATTCGGAAAAATCTTCGATTAAACAAGTAGAAAAAAAGGCATATGAGATTCCGTCTGAATTAAAAATTATAAGTCAAGAAGAAATTGATTTTGATGATGATGGAACGAAAGATACTATAATTACAGCTACTGACGATAAAGCTATTAATACTACTGAGTTTTGGCTTAAAAATAATGAGTTCCTTTATGAATTTACATATCCTTGGGGAAGTATAAATAAAAAGTGGTTAGTTAATTTAGATGATGACGCAGAAATAGAAATTGTAAGAATTCAAGGAGATGAAGATGGAGTGGATTATGTGATTTATGATATTATTGATAAACAACAGAAAGCAATACTATATTTTAATCCTGTTTTAGAAGATAATCGCTATCCTAATCAATTCATCTGGGCTTATCCCAATGATATAAAAGGATTGATTGTTAATCAAAAAAGAGAAATAAAAGCATCATTAAATAATGATTATCAAAGAGATGATAATCATACTGAAGCTGAAAGTCAAAAAGAATTACCTTTTATATTTTTTAATGGCAAAACAAGCCAACCTGAAATGAAGCTTTCAAGAATGAATAAGCCTCAATTCATGAAAGTAGAAGCTGTGATTAACAAGGTGTTTAAAAACAAACTAGATCAAAACATATATAAAGAATGGCTAGGTACTTATTCATGTAGGTTTTTAAGAATGAAAGAAGAGTCAGGTGATCCACGAGGTTGGGGAATGATGAATTTAGTAATTCAAGATAATATGGCTATTTTTAAATTAGACAGTTATGTTGAAAATATTTCTAAAGATTTACAATTAATAGATATAGACAAGGACAAAATAGTTTTTTCTATGAAAGAAGATAAAAGTAAGATGTTTATAATAACAAATAACGGACAACTCTTTAATCTTAAAAGTTCATTTATTGATGAAATGGTTGGTGAATCACAAACTTATAAATTAGAAAAAAATAAAAATAGGTAAGAATCTTAAAAAAAATCATGATACTTTAGACTTGTATTCACCAATTGTTACAACAATGTACGCCTGTGTTGATGGAGAAGTAAATGAGATTTATTATTCTGAAAGTTATGGAAATCGCGTAAATATCAAAGGTGATTATGATGGTAAAACATATTGGTTTTTTTATGCTCATTTAAGTGAAACCTCAATAACCGCAAAAGATAAAGATGGAAATCCAACCAAAGTTAAAGCTGGGGATATTATAGGTAAAACAGGTCAAACTGGAAATGCATCTGGACAACAAGCAAAGATGAATCACCTTCATTTTGAGGTAAGAAGTACGAGTGCAAGAACTGGAGGTAAATTAGACCCATTAGCAACCATAGAGGAACTCAAAAATGATGTAATAACTAATCCAGATAAAACTAAACAAACGGGAAACTAATATGAAAATCAAAACAAATATTTGCATTGCATTTATATTAATATTTTTAACTTCTTGTAAAAAACAAGTTGAGAATAATAAGATTGTAAATAGTAAAAAAAGTGAAAGTATTAACGTAATTGATACTATAAAAAAAGTTGTAGAACAAAGAGATATTTTCATCAATAAAGAATACTTTGAACAAGAAGAATTATTAGATATAAAAATTTTAAATTTCGAAAAGACATCAATTGATAGTATATACTATTGCTTATATAAAATCAATAATTCTGAAAGTTATATTTTCTCACTGGATAAATTTTTAAAAAATGAAGAATTAGCGAAATATAAAATTATTGACACAGTACATACAAATTCTCAAAATATAAATATAAATGTTGAAAATTCCATAGGCTATAAGACGTTAAAATTAATTTTGAATAAAAAGGTAATAAAGAGCTGGGAATTTAAAACAAACCATAATCTAACAAAAGAAAAATCAATTTTTAATATTTGGGAAAAAGACAATATTGAAATTCATTTAGATAAAGAAAATTTATCTTATTTATTCCACGAACAATGCGCATACTCATTTCCTATAAAAATATTAAATGAAAATCAAGTTGAATTAATATGGGGGTTTAAAACTAGAGATTGTGTGTATGATGTTTTTTTTAATGAGACGTTTAATTTACCTCAAAACAAAATACCTCAAATAGGGAAACCTTTTTCAAAATACTCTGTAGAAAATAACACTTTAAAAGTCACTTATTATTATGATGAATGGATAAAAAAATATAGAAAAAAAATGGAAGAAGATAACAAGCCTTACCCATTTTTTACTTCATTTTCTATTAAAACAAACTAGTTTTAAGTCAAAAGATAAAAAAATGTTTTGAGTTATATACTTAATATCTGTTTTATATTTTTTTGATAAATTGGTTTTGTATTTAGCATTCTTTCTATGGTTTTATGAAAAATACTTGTTTTAAATTGAGAACGGTTTATTCTAAAACAAAACTCATCAAAATAAGCTTGAATATACCATTTGTTAATATGGGTTGGTATTGTTCTAATCCAAGATTTCAATAGCATTATTATAATATGTAATTCGTTGAAATTTCTTCCCTTATTACTTAATTGCTGTTCAATATTGTAAAGTTTTTTTAGAGGTTCATACCCTCTCCATTTATCGGTTACTATCTTTGCCGTTTGACTTATATGTTCTTCAAAAATTGGAGTTAGTGATTTTGAAGAATAGTCGTCAATAGATTTCACATAGACTCTTTTTATCTGATGTTTTTGGTTTAATTCTACTGCTATTACTGCTTTTTTCTTTTTAGAATCATAACTTCTTCCTTGTTTTGCTTCTTCTTTTCCACCCACAGTAAATTCGTCTACATGAACCAATTCTGACAAAGGATATTTCTGGCTACTTTGCATTGCTTTGCGCACTTTTTGCATAAAATACCAAGCAGTACCTTGGCGAATACCAAAACGTTTGCCCATTTGAATACTTGATACACTTTTACTACTAGTTGTCATTTCGAACACAATACAAAAAGCTTTATGTAAACCAAATTTAACCTTGTGAAACAACGTATTGGCAGTGGCACTTTCAACATGTTGACAATTATAACATTGGTAATTATATCCCGATTTTTCACATCCTTTTGTATGACCACACTTCATACAAATAAAACCATCTTTCCATTTTATTTGTGCTAAATATGCCTTACAAGATTCATCATTTGGCAATTCTTTTATAAAGTTTAGTATATTTTGTCCTTCAAATACTTCCATAATACATGATTTTAAAGACTTAAAGATACAGAAATTAAATGATTAACTCAAAAAATTTATATTTTTAATTCAAACGCTCTTTGACAAACTAAAAACCAATTGGGGACATAACTGAGATAGAAGAAGGAAAATGGCAACATTTTCCTTGCCCCACTGGTATATAACCTCAAAAAGAAGACAAGGATTTGTACAGAAAAAGGAGCGATATTACAAAACCAACACACACAACCTTAAACATAGAAATAAAAAAGTAAAGGTTCTCCGGCAGAGCACAAACCAAGGAGTAAAAAAGAAGAGAAAGGAGTATTTAGAAGCATTTCAGAAACCATAGACGAAATATGGGATTGGGCAGAAACCCAAGGAACCGCTCAAAGAGACAAACCCCACACCATTGAAATCCCCGAAGGAAAAAGCCCCGCTGTTATAGGAAAAACGAAGGTGGAGAAAAAAGAGGAAAAGAAAGGAGGGTGCTTTTGTAAACAAGAAGAGAACCAATTTTATTGGAGTGATAAATTAACTTGTGACCAAAGAAAAAAAGTGCTTGAAGTTTGTCAAGAACTTTGGGGAGAAAAAAACAAAAAAGAAAAAGCGAGCCAGCTAATGTCTATAATGTATATAGAAACGAATAAGACATTTAGTCCTTCAGTAGATAGCGGTTAGGTTTTTCTGGGTTAATTCAATTTAATGATAGGTCAGCTAAAGGTGTTGGAACAACACGAGAAGAATTAAAAAAGATTGTACTTTTACCAGTTCAAAGCTAACATATAAAAAAGGAGATAATAAAAGAATTAATCTATGAATAAAATAATTATGTTTCTTTTATTAGCAAGTACTATAGTTCCTGCTCAAATAAAAGGAAAAGTAATAGATGCTAATAATCAACCGATTCCTTATGTAAATATTGGAGTACAAAATGAAAAAATAGGTACAAATTCTGAGGAGGACGGAAGTTTTTATTTACCTATAAAAGAAGAAAAAATGATTGTTTTTTCAGCTTTAGGTTATGAAAAAAAAATAGTACCCTCTTCTGCTATACAAACCGTACAACTTGTTTCAACAACTTATCAACTTAATGATGTAATCATTACAAATAAGAAAGAAACGAGAATATTTGAATTATCATTAACAAATAGTATTTCCCAAGCTTTTGAAAATGGACCTAAAATAGATGCCATTTATTTTCCTTACGGAGCCAAGATTAAAAAAAATAGATACTTAAAGAAAATAGGATTATTTACAGAAAGTAATATTGAAACAGCAAGTGTTAAAATACATTTTTATAACGTAACACCTAGTGGATTACCTGGCGAAGAATTAATAACAAAGGATTTGATTGTTCAAGTCAAAAAAGGAAGCCGAAAAACTTATTTTGATATCTCTGATTATAATCTCGTTTTTCCTAGAGAAGGTTTATTTATAGCAGTAGAACGCTTATTAATAGAAAAAAATAAATGGATTAAAAATTCAATAGCAATTGATGGCTCCCTAAAAATACAGACTATTTACTATCCTTTGCTTTTTTATAATTTTGTAGAAAAAGATTTTACTTATACTTATTATGGAGGAAATTGGTATAAAGAGTTAAAAAAACGAGTGGATGCAACTACAAAAAACAGGGTTTTTGAGCCTGCCATTAGTTTAATATTAACAAACTAATGAAGTAGTTTAACCCCAGATTGTGTGTTAGATGTTATGATGAAGATCAAAAGGAAAAACAAGAATAAAAATACGCGGGATTTTTTTAGGATAGTGTCATTTAAAATTATTTTTGTTTTAATAAATTTCTAATTCGTAGCTTGATTTGAGTTAATAATACCATTTAAACTTAAAATATACTGGATTAAAAAGTAAAGTTCTCGATACGTTTTTTTTTCATTTTAAAAACAACTCGAACAGACGGTTGAGTATATAATTGAAATCATCGTTCGTTCGAGTGCGAAGCGCATCGAGAACCAATACTAATATTTGTTGCTTTTCTAGATGTACTATTTTTAAAAAGAAAATTCAAAGTTTAAATGGTATAATTCAATTACTACTACAATAAAATGTGAATTATCAAAAAAAGCAGAAAATATATTATATTACAGTAAAAGAGAATACTGCTATTGTACGAGTAGATGATAAGATGCACTTAGCGTTTAATTGGTTACTTCAAAAACGGCAGAAATCACATTAGTGCTATGTGATTTGTTTTGTCTATTCACTTCATTCGAGCCTTCCTTTGGGTTCAAATGAATTGTGTTTATTTCCAAAAAGAACAATAGCCATCATCGAAAAAAATGGATGGCTATTATTCCTAAATAAAATTTTATTTTTTATTTAATGTTTTTGTCATATCTAATGATATAGCAGAACGTTCCATTTTTATTTTACCAGCCATAGTTTCTATAATAACTGTACCTTCGGCTAATTCAGCTATTTTTCCATGAATTCCACTTTTGGTGATAATCTTGTCGCCTACTTTTAGTGAAGATTCAAATTCTCTTTCTTTTTTTATTTTTCGTTGTTGTGGTAGTATTAAGAATACAAACATTACAACAAACATTAACAAATAAGGTAAAAATTGCATCATTTTCGTATTAATTTACTTTTTATATTGTTATAAGATATTAAAAACTATTTAGTAGTAGAGTCGTTATTTTCTACTAATATATTTGCTTTAAAAGTTAAAATTTCGTTTCCTTGTTCTGTATTGGTTAAAAGAGCAACTGATTTAGTTTGTTGACCCGATTTTCCTTTAGAATCAAAAATAATTTTTATTTCACCTGATTGTCCTTTTTTTACGGGTGTTTTTGTCCATTCTGGAGCTGTGCATCCACAAGAAGGGCGAACTTCCATTACATATAAGTCATTTTTACCTGTATTAGTAAACTTAAATATATGCTCTACTTTATCTCCTTGTTTAATTGTTCCAAAATCATGTTGAAGATTATCAAACTCTATTTTTGGGTATTCACCTGGTTTTAGTTTCTTTTTCATGCTTTCTTCTTTCATGGAAAGCACACCTTGTGGTAATACTAAATTATTATCGTCTAATTGTTGAACCTCAAATTCGTCTTTAGATTTGCAGGCTACTAATGAAAGGATTGTAAAAATTGCAAAACTGTACTTTTTCATCTTGTTATTACATTAAGCCACGACCTGTTTTTTTTAACTTGCCGTTCGTGTTAAATTCTTTTACTAAATTATCTAAAATTCCGTTGATAAATATAGAACTTTTTGGAGTAGAATATTCTTTTGCTATTTCTAAATATTCGTTAATTGTTACTTTAACAGGAATTGAAGGGAACTTTAATAATTCACAAATGGCCATTTTTAGAATAATAGTATCAATTTCTGCAATACGTTCTATTTCCCAATTAGGTGTTTTTTCAGCAAATTCCTTAGCAAGAGTCGCTTCGTTTAAAGTTGTTTTTCGGAAAAGTTGTGATACAAATTCACGATCTTCAATATCGTTAAATAATTTAGGAACAAAGAATAAATCGTCTTCGTTCTTAATGGCCCTTAATTGTTTAACAATAAATGTATTTATTAGAGGAATGTCATCTATCCAAGTTAACTTATGATCTTCTAAATATTCATAAAGTTTAACGTTTGGCGCTAAAATTTCTGTAAATAGATTGATAATGAAATCTTTGTCTTCTTGAAAATCATTGATGCGATTAGTCATGTACTTTTTGTACAAATCGCTTTGTTTAATTTCAGTAGTAAAAATTTTTACATATTCCTCATGTATATGCCAATCATTAATTTTTCGATCGGTTAATGCAATAGATAGGGAATTGCTTTCCTCTAATAGATGAAGAACTTTGTTATGAACAAATTTTAAATTTGGATTTTTTTCTTCTCGGGTAGCTAAATATTTTTTACTAGATAAATCTAAAAACTCTTCCTCTTTCTTTCTTATTTCTAATAATAAAGAAATGGTTACAAGATACAAATCTTGCATATTATCGATACTATTAAATAAGAACCTCTCTTCTTTTTCAATATTATCTGAATGGTTTTGATGCATTGCATATATAGTTTGCATCACTTTTAGTCGGATATGTCTTCTATTTAACACCTTTGTAAGAACTTTTAAAAAATTAACGAAGCGAAAGAGTTTCTCTCGCTTCGCAAAAATACATATTTTTTAGAGATTAAAATACCTTAACATAAAGAGTAATTAACAATTTTTGTTAGGTTATTTGTTTTTTAATCGTCAGTTATTTAGCCAATTCTTTCTTTTTAAGGTCAATACGATTTTGAGCAATTTTGAAAGCGGCTTCGTGAGTTGTAATATTATTAGCATCAGCATAGTCAAATATCTCTAATGTCGTATTGAAGATATTTTCAGTTCTACGCATAGCTTCCTCTTTGCCGTAGTTAGCTATTTCGCCGTACACGTTAATGATACCACCTGCGTTAATCAAGAAATCAGGAGCGTATAAAATTCCTTTTTCTTTTAGCATTTGTCCGTGGCGTACCTCATTCGCCAATTGATTATTAGCAGCACCAGCAATTACTTTTGCTTGTAACTTGCTAATAGTATCATCATTTACCGTTGCACCCAAAGCACATGGAGCGTAAATGTCTATATCTGTACTGTATAAATCATCTCCTTGGGAAATTTTAGCACCGTATTTGTTTCCTATTTCAGTTAAACGAGCTTCATTAATGTCTGAAATAATAACTTTTGCCCCTTCATTTGTTAAATAGTCAACTAAAGTTTCTCCTACGTGACCAATACCTTGTACTAAAACTTTTTTACCGTCTAAGTTTTCAGATCCAAATTTATATTTAGCTGCAGCTTTCATTCCCATATATACACCGTATGCGGTAACAGGTGAAGGATTACCTGATCCACCTATTGCTTCAGAAATACCCGTTACGTGTGGTGTGTGTTGACGAATTAAGTCCATATCAGGTGTTGTTGTACCTACATCCTCAGCTGTAATGTAACGCCCGCTTAAAGAATGTACAAATTGACCGAATTTAGCAATCATTTCAGGAGTTTTATCAACTTTTGAATCGCCAATGATTACTGCTTTACCGCCACCTAGATTTAAGCCAGATATAGCCGATTTAAAAGTCATTCCTCGAGACAAACGTAGTACATCATTCAATGCTTCCCACTCGTTTGTATATTTCCACATTCTAGTCCCTCCCAAAGCAGGACCTAAAACCGTGTTATGGATACCAATTATTGCTTTTAAACCAGTATCTTTGTCGTGGCAAAAAACAATTTGTTCGTGATTATCAAATGAAACTTGACCAAATACAGGATCAACTTTATGTAATTCACTTGCTTTTACAGATTCAGTAATCATAATGAATGTTTTTTAAAATAGTATGGTTTGTTTTTTAAAACCGATGCAAAATTACGCTTTTCGATTAATTTTTTGCAATTATAAGCTAAAATATTTAGTTCTAGTTATAAAAAATAAAATTTTATTATCTATAAATTACTGTTTGAATATTAAAGTTTTATTGAAGTATTTTTATTTAAAAACGTTTTTATTTTGAAAAAATGAAAGAGCTTAGGTATATCAACCCTTATTTTTTAAAGTATAAATATCATTTTTTTGGAGGAATTTTAATTACAATAATTGCTCAGTTTTTTTCATTGTTTACTCCTGAATTAATCGGAGATTCCATCTCTGAAATAGAACACTATTTTAGGTATAATCAATCCAATTCGACCGAAATAAGAACTAATTTAAAAAAATACATTATCCTAATCTTAGGAGCTACTTTGTTTGCTGGTTTTTTAACTTTTTTGATGCGCCAAACATTAATTGTTATGTCTCGTCATGTGGAATATGATCTAAAAAATGAAGTCTTCAAAAAATACGAAATATTAAGTCAGCGTTTTTATATAGAAAATAGAACGGGTGATTTGATGAATCGTATTACTGAAGATATAGCAAGAGTGAGAATGTATGTGGGACCTGCGGTTATGTATACAATCAATACAATCATCAGATTTGCTATTGTTATTTTTTACATGATAAAACTGTCTAAAATACTAACGATAATAGTATTACTGCCATTGCCTTTATTAGCGTACTCTATTTTTAAAATAAGTTCCGAGATTAATAAAAAAAGCACTATTTTTCAGCAAAATTTATCCAAGCTTACCAGTTTTGCACAAGAATATTTTTCAGGAATTCGTGTTGTTAAATCCTATCATATTCATTCTTTTAAAGAATTAGAACTCAATGATCTTTCTAAGATTAATTATGAAAAAAGTATAGATTTAGCTAAGACACAAGCTTTTTTTGCTCCTTTAATGTTATTGTTAATAGGATTAAGTAATTTACTAGTGATTTCCGTAGGAGGGTATATGTATATTCAAGGAAGTTTGTTAAATCTTGGAGTTATTGCCAAATTTATACTTTATATCAATATGTTAATTTGGCCCGTTACATCCATAGGTTGGGTTTCATCGTTGGTACAAGAAGCAGAGGCTTCTCAAAAAAGAATAAACGAATTTCTAAAAACGGTACCAGATATTACGGATGATTCCAGTAGTAAATCGTGTCGTTTAGATAATAGCCTTTATTTTAAAGAGGTTAGTTTTCGTTATCCCAATAGTAATGAGTTGGTTTTGAGAAAAATTAATCTTAATATTAAGAAAGGAGAAAAAGTTGTGGTATTAGGGCCTACAGGTTCTGGTAAAACAACCCTTTTGTCTCTTATACCTAGATTGTACGATGTATCAGAAGGAGCTGTTTTTATAGATAAAATAAATATAAAAGAAATCCAACTACAAAATTTAAGAAAAATGATAAGTGTTGTGCCTCAAGACTCATTTTTGTTTTCTGATACTATTTTTAACAATATATGTTTTGGTAAAGAAGAGGCTACTCTAGAGAATGTAATAACTGTAGCAAAACAAGCGGTTATTCATGATACTATTTTGGGATTTAAAGATCAGTACCAAACAGTATTAGGTGAAAGAGGAATTAGTCTTTCAGGAGGTCAAAAACAACGGGTGTCTATTGCTCGTGCTTTAATTAAGGATGCTGATATATTATTGTTAGATGATAGCTTATCAGCCGTAGATACCGAAACAGAAGAAGAAATTTTAAATAATTTTAGAAAAAACCCTAAAGATCAAACGATTATAATGATAACCCATAGGGTATCGTCTGCTAAAAAAGCAGATAAAATTATCGTTTTAGAAAATGGAATAATTACTCAGCAAGGGACTCATAATCAGTTAGTAACTAAGGAAGGGTATTATAAAAATTTATATTTAAAACAAATAACTGAAAAAGATTTTTAATAAATATTTGGCTGTAAGTATTTTTTTTTACAAATTTGAACATCACAACACAAAATAATTTTTGATAGAATGAGAATGAACGAAAACGAAATGTTAGAAAAAGAAGAAATTTTTTCTAAAGTATTACGCGCAGGGAGGAGAACTTATTTCTTTGATGTACGTTCTACAAAGGCAGATGATTACTACATCACAATTACAGAAAGTAAAAAGTTTACGGAGGATGATGGATCTTTTCATTTTAAAAAACACAAAATCTATTTATATAAAGAAGATTTTGCAGCATTTAAAGATATTTTAGATGAAATGACATCTTATGTCTTAGATCAAAAAGGAGAAGAAGTGATTTCAGAACGTCATCAAAAAGATTTTAAAAAAGAATATCAAAGAGAAGAGGAGAGCTTAAGAAATTCTTTTACAGATATTGATTTTGAGGATATTTAAATTTTTAAAAATAAAATTTAGAAAAGGGTTGTTTTTTTTAACCAACCCTTTTTTAATTGAAATAAGAGCTAAATGGGTGGTGTTGGTAGGAATTGGTGCTGTTTTATTTTAGAGAATGGGAGGAAATTAGAAAAATGTTGTTTGGATAGAAAAAAGATACTACATAAAAATATTTTGTTTCCAATCGTAAGATTTCTTCTTTTGTTGATGTAAACCAGTCAAATAAAAGATTATCTGCTTAATTGTCATCAAATTCACAAATTTTAGATCAACTAATAAAAAAGCATTGGCTTGAATAATTACGTTTTTAGAAGTATTTGAATGCCTATGAGATAACGAATTAGATTTTTTTTAGATAAAAATCACTCTTAGAATCTAAAAAAACACTCGATTTTTATCCTCAATCTAACAAAACCAACTCTTTTAAAAAAAATCCGTGCATTTTATCTTTTTCTTTTGCCCTTTCCATCTTCATTATAAGGACTAACGCATAATCTAAGGTTAAAATATTTTGGTATGTATTTTTAAAAAAAGTCCATTACTTTAAGTAATGGACTTTTTTTTAATTAAGGTTTGTAATTTTTTATACTCAATAGATTTTGGTGAGTTTTTTAAGACACATTTTCAACATTAGCTTCCGCTAATACTTTATAAGTACCATTGCTTAATTTTTCACGAATGGCTTCAAAAGCTGCTAACGTTTCATCTATATCATTAATAGTGTGTGAAGCAGTAGGTATCATGCGTAGTAAGATAATACCTTTAGGAATTACAGGATACACAACAATAGATAAAAAGATGTTGTAGTTTTCACGCAAATCATTAACCATAACCATGGCTTCTGGTATAGATCCTTCTAGGTATACAGGTGTTACACAAGTATTTGTATCGCCTATATTAAATCCTTTGGATTTTAAACCGTTTTGTAAATAATTAACATTTTCCCAAAGCTTGTTTTTTAATTCAGGCATTGTACGTAGCATTTCTAGGCGTTTTAAAGCGCCTACAGTAAATATCATAGGCAATGACTTAGCAAACATTTGAGAACGCAAGTTGTATTTTAAATAGTCAATTATATCTTTATCGCCTGCTACAAAAGCTCCTATACTAGCCATTGACTTAGCAAAAGTTGAAAAGTATATATCTATACCATCTTGGCAGCCTTGTTCTTCACCAGCTCCTGCTCCTGTTTTACCTAAAGTACCAAAGCCATGTGCATCGTCAACTAACAAGCGGAAATTGTATTTTTCTTTTAAAGCTACAATTTCTTTTAGCTTACCTTGTTGTCCACGCATACCGAAAACCCCCTCAGTAATAACCAAAATGCCACCGCCTAATTCAGTAGCCATCTTAGTTGCTCTTTGTAGGTTTTTTTCAAGGCTTTCTACATCGTTATGTTTGTAGGTAAAACGTTTACCCATGTGTAAACGAACTCCGTCAATTATGCAGCCATGTGAATCTACATCGTATACAATAACGTCATTTTTAGTTACTAAAGCATCAATCGTAGATACCATACCTTGATAACCAAAGTTTAGTAAATAAGCGGCTTCTTTACTTACAAATGAAGCCAGTTCATTTTGTAATTGTTCGTGTAAAGTTGTGTGTCCGCTCATCATACGAGCTCCCATTGGATAGGCAGCACCATATTGTTCGGCTGCTTCTGTATCAACTTTTCTGATTTCAGGGTGGTTCGCTAAACCTAGGTAATCATTGATAGACCAGTTTAAAATTTCTTTACCATGAAACTTCATGCGAGGGCCTAGTTCGCCTTCAAGTTTAGGAAATACATAGTAACCTTCGGCTTGCGATGCCCATTTTCCTAATGGCCCTTTATTGTTTTGAATTCTTTCGAATAAGTCTTTTACCATCTTATTATTAGATTAAAAAAATCAAGACAAAAATATAAATTAATACCGATTAAATTAAAAAATGGATGAACAATAAATAAAAAAAGTCATACTCTGAACAGTATGACTTTTCTTGATAATTTTAAATGATCAATGTAATTCCCCAAAAACAAATAACGAGATAAAGTGTATTGTTTTACTAAAAATAAGAAGTGTTAAGAAGAAAACTACTCAATTAAATAATACGAAATATTTTTTAGTAAACCTTTACTCGCGTAGATCATTTAAAAATAAAAAATGTTTATTTGACTAAGCAATGCTGGGCAAAGTTAATTAACTGTGATTTAATCTTGTTACGGGTTTTCCGTACATTTTGTTAAAGTTTTTTTGGAGGTAAAGAGCTGGTTTTTATGAAAAGAAGTGGAGTAAAAAGATGAACTCGTTTTAAGAGAATTGAATATATGAAAAGAATCTTTGGTATTTTGAATATTTTAGTCATAAAAAAGGCTGTCCTAAACTATGGACAGCCTCATTTTTTAAATTTTTAAACGATAATTGTGTATCTCCCAAAAACAAAATAAAAGATAAAGTTGTGGTATTTA
The DNA here is from genome assembly GCF_014844295.1 of Flavobacterium columnare. Taxonomy (NCBI): domain Bacteria; kingdom Pseudomonadati; phylum Bacteroidota; class Flavobacteriia; order Flavobacteriales; family Flavobacteriaceae; genus Flavobacterium; species Flavobacterium columnare. The sequence continues at coordinate 31,993 of NZ_CP054494.1, read as the reverse complement.
TACGCTAATCAATAATTTTTTACTAACAAATTATTTAATAAAAACACCAAAGTATGGATCGTAAGTTTACTTTATCAAAAAGAACGTTTAAAAATTTAGTTTGTTTACTTGATTAAGAACGTATTACAAATTTAAAGGAGTGAAATTTAAATTTGTTACGGTTTTACCATATATTTTGTTAAATTTTGTTTCTGGTGTTTTCAGTTTCAAACGACTTTTATCAGTCCGTATGTTATCATTTATAAGGAAAAAATAAACTTTTACTTTGTAGTTTGTTACTTCGAGGTAAGATTTAATTAAGTATAATAGTCGATAGACTTGTACCGTTTAGGATGTGTAACTATTGTTTAGAAATAAACTAGTTAGGTAAATTGTGATTTTTATATCATTATTTAAACAGATATTGCCTTTAAAGAAACAAATAAATTGGTAATTTATGTTTTAATATGATTTAAAAATAATCAACTTGAATTAATTAATGATTGATTAGAAGTAAAGATTACAAAAAATGATTTATAAAGGCTAATTAGTTGATAAAAAGAGTATTAGAAGATAAGAATAGTCGTGAAAAAAGAACGTTTTTTTTAAACTTCTTTTACACAGCGAAGTTTGAACTCATAATCATACTTGACTTTTCTTTCCATAAAAATACCCCCAAATAGTATCTAACTTTTTGGGGGTAGTGCAAATGATTATTAGGACAGTCTTTTTTATATTAAAAGGAATAGATTTATTTTCTCTTCATTACTTTTTCAACAGCTTCTACGATAGAAGGGGCATTTAATTTGTATTTTTCCATTAATTGCTCAGGTGTTCCAGATTCACCAAATGAATCTTTAACAGCTACAAATTCTTGTGGAGTAGGAGTGTTCATAGCTAATACCCTAGCAACACTTTCGCCTAAGCCTCCTAAGATGTTGTGCTCTTCAGCAGTTACTACACAGCCTGTTTTAGCTACTGATTTTAAAATAGCTTCCTCATCTAATGGTTTTATGGTATGTATATTAATTACTTCGGCAGAAATACCATTGGCTTCTAATGTTTCTGCGGCTTGTAGTGCTTCCCATACTAAATGACCTGTAGCTAAAATTGTAACATCTGTTCCTTCACTAAGGTGTAAAGCTTTTCCTATTATAAAAGGTTCGTCAGAAGATGTAAAATTAGGTACTACAGGACGACCAAAACGCAAATAAGCAGGACCATGATGATCCGCTAAAGCTATAGTAGCCGCTTTAGTTTGATTATAATCACAAGTATTGATTACAGTCATACCAGGTAACATTTTCATTAAACCAATATCTTCTAAGATTTGATGAGTAGCCCCATCTTCACCCAATGTCAAACCTGCGTGAGAGGCACAAATTTTAACATTTTTATCTGAATAAGCAATAGATTGACGAATTTGATCGTATACACGACCCGTAGAAAAATTAGCAAAAGTACCTGTAAACGGAATTTTACCACCAATAGTTAAACCTGCTGCTATCCCGATCATATTGGCTTCTGCAATACCAATTTGAAAGAAACGTTCAGGATGATTTTTCTTAAAATCATCAAATTTTAAAGATCCTATTAAATCCGCACAAAGTGCTACCACATTTTCGTTTTTTTGACCTAATTCAGTCATACCCGCTCCAAAACCAGAACGTGTATCTTTACTCCCTTGATTTGTATATTTTTTCATTTTTTTAATTGCTATAAACTCTAACCAACAGTAATACATATATTGTATACTTGTTTGAGGTCTAAAGTATTTTAATAATCACCTAAAGTTTCTGCATTTTGAGCCAATCCATTAGCTAATTGCTCATCATTAGGAGCTTTACCATGCCAAGCATGAGTGTGCATCATAAAGTCTACACCATTTCCCATGACAGTATGAAGTAATACACAAATAGGTTTTCCTTTACCAGTACGATTTTTAGCTTCAGTCATTCCAGCTAAAATGGCTTCAATGTTATTTCCTTCTTTTATTTCAATAACATCCCAGTCAAAAGCTTCAAATTTAGCTTTTAAATTACCTAATGAAAGAACATCATCCGTAGATCCATCAATTTGTTGACCATTATAATCAACAGTGGCAATTAAATTATCTACTTTTTTAGCAGAAGCATACATAATAGCTTCCCAGTTTTGTCCTTCTTGTAATTCACCATCACCACATAATAAATAGACAAGATGGTTGTCATTATTTAATTTTTTAGCTTGAGCAGCGCCTATACCTACTGACAAACCTTGTCCTAATGAACCTGATGCCATACGTATTCCAGGTAAACCTTCGTGAGTAGTAGGGTGACCTTGTAAACGTGAATTTAATTTTCTAAAAGTAGCCAATTCAGAAATAGGAAAATAACCGCTTCTAGCTAAAACACTGTAAAAAACAGGTGAAATATGACCATTAGATAAAAAGAAAATATCTTCTCCAATACCGTCCATGTCAAATCCTGGTTTACGGCTCATTAGATTTTGGTATAATACAGTTAAGAACTCAGCGCATCCTAATGATCCACCAGGATGTCCTGAGTTTACAGCATGTACCATACGAAGAATGTCTCTCCTTACTTGTGTTGTAAAATCATTTAGTTGTTGAATGTCAGACATTTTTTAATAGGTTTTTGTGAATCGGTGTCAAAATTACTTCATATTTTTTCGAAAGACAAATCTTGTATGAATACTTTTTTAGTTAAAGATTTTAAAAATCTAAAATTGGCAATCTAAAATCTGAATCCAATAGGTTATCTTTGCGCTTTAAAATTTTGGAAGAAAAGTTATTATGAAGTTCGAATTATTACATACAGATCCACAAACACAAGCACGAGCAGGGAAAGTAATTACGGATCATGGCGTTATTGAAACCCCTATTTTTATGCCCGTAGGGACTGTTGCTTCTGTAAAAGGAGTACATCAACGTGAACTAAAAAAAGATATTAATCCTGATATTATTTTAGGAAACACTTACCATTTATATTTACGTCCACAAACAAAAATTTTAGAACAAGCTGGGGGATTGCATAAGTTTATGAATTGGGATCGTAATATTCTTACTGATTCGGGAGGTTATCAAGTATATTCGCTTTCTTCTAATCGTAAAATAAAAGAAGAAGGAGTTAAATTTAAATCGCATATAGATGGATCATATCACTTTTTTTCACCAGAAAGTGTTATGGAAATTCAACGTTCTATTGGGGCTGATATTATTATGGCATTTGATGAATGTACTCCTTATCCTTGTGATTATCGTTATGCTAAACGCAGTATGCACATGACACACCGTTGGTTAGATCGTTGTGTAGATCACCTGAAAAAAGTACCCGAAATGTACGGTTATGAACAAACTTTATTTCCTATTGTTCAGGGAAGTACATACAAAGATTTGAGAGCTCAGTCTGCGGAATATATTGCTAATGTTGGCGCACAAGGGAATGCTATCGGAGGATTGTCAGTAGGAGAGCCAGCAGAGGAAATGTATGCAATGACAGAAGTAGTTACCGCTATTTTACCTAAAGAAAAACCAAGATATCTAATGGGAGTAGGAACTCCTATAAACATTTTAGAAAATATTGCTTTAGGTATTGATATGTTTGATTGTGTAATGCCAACTCGTAATGCTAGAAACGGTATGTTGTTTACAGCAAATGGAGTTATTAATATTAAAAATAGAAAATGGGCCGATGATTTCTCACCAATTGATGAAATGGGCCATACATTTGTTGATACGGATTATACAAAGGCCTATTTAAGACATTTATTTGCGGCAGACGAATATCTTGGTAAGCAAATAGCAACTATCCACAACTTAGGCTTTTATATGTGGTTAGTTCGTGAAGCAAGAAAACACATTTTAGCAGGAGATTTCCGCGAATGGAAAGAAAAAATGGTTAAACAAATGGCTCAAAGGTTATAATGTTCTCAAATCTATTTTCAAAATTAACATTAATTGATCGTTACATACTGAAAAGATACTTAGCTACCTTTTCAGCTATGCTTTTATTGTTCATTCCAATAGGAATTACGATTGATATATCTGAAAAAATAAATAAAATATTAGAAAATAAAGTTCCCTTTATTAAGGTTGCATCTTACTATCTAGATTTTGTAATTTACTTTGCAAACCTACTTTTTCCAATATTCTTATTTTTATCAATTATTTGGTTTACATCAAAATTAGCCAATAATACAGAAATTGTAGCTATTTTAAGCTCAGGTATTTCGTTTCAGCGATTTTTAAGACCTTATTTAATAGGTGCTACAATAGTCTGCCTGTTAGCCTTGATTATGGGCTTCTTTTTAGTACCAAAATCAAGTGAAGGATTCAGAAGCTTTCGGTATATGTATCTTATTGGAGGAGGACGAGAAGAAATGCGTCAAACCAATGATGTCTTTAGACAAATTAGTAAAAACGAGTATGTTTATGCAAGTAATTTAAATGTAGAAGGAAAAACAGCCTATACATTTGTATACGAACGATTCGATAAAAATAAACTAGTCGAAAAAATAACAGCCACCTCAATTACGTATAATCCTAAAACAAAAGATTATACACTGTCTAATTACACTAAAAGAGTAGTAGGAGAATTAGATGACAAAATAGAATCAGATATAAGTAAAAATTATAAATTTAATTTCGAAATAGAGGACTTGACACCAGTAGTTTATATAGCTGAGACCTTAATGCCTACTGAATTAGATGAATTTATAGAAAAAGAAAGACAAAGAGGTTCTTCCAATATTAATGCTTATTTAGTTGTTAAGTATAAAAAGTACAGCGTGCCTGTTTCAGCCTTTGTCCTAACAATAATAGCAGTTGCTGTTTCATCAATGAAACGACGTGGAGGAATGGGAGTAAACCTAGCAATAGGAATAGCGGTTGCCTTTTCCTATATTTTCTTAGATAAAATATTTGGTACAATGGCAGAAAAATCCTCTTTCCCCGCTTTTATTGCCGTTTGGTTACCCAATGTCATATTCGGTGTTTTAGCCTATTACTTATTAAAAAATGCTAAAAGATAAAACGTTTACAAGTTATTTACATCTCCATTTAATTGTTTTTGTATGGGGATTTACAGCCGTTTTAGGTGCTTTAATTACTTTAGAAGCACTGCCTTTAGTTTGGTTTAGAATGAGTATAGCTTCTGTTTTTATTCTAATTTATGTTTTTTTTGCAAAAATTAGTTTAAAAATTACTTTACAATCATTGGTACGATACCTTATAGCAGGATTAGTTATAGCATTGCATTGGTATACGTTTTTCCAAGCAATCAAAGTGTCTAATATATCCATAACTTTAGCTTGTTTGTCTACAGGTGCTTTTTTTACATCCATATTAGAACCTATCTTTTTTAAACGTAAAATAATTCTATACGAAGTAGCACTAGGTTTAATGGTAATTGTTGGCCTGTACTTGATTTTTAAAGTAGAAATAAAATATATTCAAGGAATTATATTAGCCTTGACTTCAGCATTTTTATCCGCTTCTTTTTCCATTATTAATGGAAAATTAGCTAAAAATGATTCACCAACTATTATTTCTTTTTATGAATTATTAGGAGGTGTTTTATTTTTTTCTCTTTTTTTACTATTTACCGGAAGTTTTAATTATTCCTTTTTTCAAATATCAACAAATGACTTGCTATGGATGGGACTTTTGAGCTCTGTATGTACCGCTTACGCATTTATAGCATCAGTACAAGTTATGAAATATTTAAGCCCTTATACAGTAATGCTAACCATAAATTTAGAACCTATATACGGTATAATTTTAGCCTTATGGGTTTTTGGAGATAAAGAAAAGATGAATCCCCCGTTTTATTTAGGCGCTTTTATTATACTAATAACGGTAATTTTGAACGTGTTTTTTAAAAATAAAACCAAAAAAAAAGAGTAAGTGATTGTATTTTAGAAAGTTGTGTTGCTGAGGGATACTTTAGATCAAATATTTCTTTAAAACTCCATCTAAAATTTTATCTTTGCTCACTCAACTAGAAATATAAAATCTTATGGAATATTTAGATTTTGAATTACCTATTAAAGAGCTTGAAGAGCAAATTGAAAAATGTCAGCTTATAGGAGAAGATACACAAGTAGACGTATCAGCTACATGTGAACAATTAGCAGAAAAGTTAGAAGAGACAAAAAAAGATTTATACGAAAATTTAACAGCATGGCAACGTGTTCAAATGTCTCGCCATCCAAACCGTCCTTATACTTTAGAACACATTGAAAATTTAACGCAAGGTGTATTCTTAGAACTATTTGGAGATCGCGGAGTAAAAGATGATAAAGCCATGGTTGGAGGGCTAGGTAAGATAAACGGCCAATCTTTTATGATCATCGGTCAACAAAAAGGAATTAATACAAAAATGCGTCAATTGCGTAATTTTGGTATGGCAAATCCAGAAGGGTACCGTAAAGCATTACGTTTAATGCGTATGGCTGAAAAATTTGATATTCCAGTTTTAACCTTAGTTGACACCCCTGGAGCCTACCCTGGTTTAGAAGCAGAAGAAAGAGGACAAGGGGAAGCTATTGCACGAAATATTTTCGAAATGATTCGTCTAAAAGTACCCATCATTACAGTAATTATAGGAGAAGGAGCCTCTGGTGGAGCACTAGGAATAGGAGTAGGAAACAAGGTGTATATGATGGAAAATACTTGGTATTCCGTAATATCACCGGAGTCGTGCTCATCTATTTTGTGGAGAAGCTGGGAACATAAAGAAAAAGCAGCCGAAGCACTTAAATTGACAGCAAAAGATATGAAAGAACACGGATTAATTGATGAGATTATTCCAGAACCTCTTGGTGGAGCACACCGTGATAAACCCACAGCCTTTAAAAATGTAAAAGAATATGTATTAAAAGCTTTTGGCGAATTAAAAGACTTATCAACAGAAGAGCTAATAGCTCAACGAATGGATAAGTATAGCAAAATGGGGCATTATCAAGAATAATATAAGAATTTAATATATTTAAATCCGAAGCCCATGGTTTCGGATTTTTTTATTCTTATTAACAAAACAAAATAATAATTAACAGTAGTTCTCAACACTTTAAGGATTGTTTTTTCTTCTCTTTTTCGAGATTTCAAACTACCTTTGTATTATGGAAAATTTTAAAAATATCAACCCAGCTAAAGTAGACAAAACGGCTATAATAAACCTTGAAAAAGGAAAATTGCCACCACAAGCCATTGATTTAGAAGAGGCTGTTTTAGGAGCCATGATGATAGATAAAAAAGGAGTTGATGAAGTTATTGATATTTTACAACCCGATGCCTTCTATAAAGATGCCCATAAGTATATTTTTGATGCCATCGTTACGCTTTTTAATGATTCGCAGCCAATTGATTTACTGACCGTTTCAGCCCAACTCAAAAAAATGGGTAAATTAGAAGTAGCAGGAGGGGATTATTATTTGATTCAACTGACTCAAAAAATTTCATCTTCCGCACATATAGAATTTCACTCACGTATTATTCTTCAAAAATATATTCAGAGAAGTTTGATTAAAATTTCTTCCGAAATCATAGAAGAAGCCTATGATGAAACCACCGATGTTTTTGAGTTATTAGATAGCTCAGAAGCCAAATTCTATGAAGTAACACAAGGTAATATCAAACGAAGTTCAGAAACAGCACAAAGCTTAGTAATTCAAGCTAAAAAAAGAATTGAACAAATAGCAGGTAAAGAAGGATTGAGTGGTATACCAACAGGTTTTCACGCATTAGATAAAGTAACTTCAGGTTGGCAACCTTCTGATTTAATTATCATTGCAGCTCGTCCAGGTATGGGGAAAACAGCATTTGTATTATCCATGGCACGAAATATGGCAATCCAATTTAATAGTGGAGTAGCTGTGTTTTCCTTAGAGATGTCCTCCGTTCAGTTAATTACTCGTTTGATTTCCTCCGAAACAGGCCTGTCTTCCGAAAAATTACGTACGGGTAAGTTAGAAAAACACGAATGGGAACAATTATCAGTTAAAGTTAGAGATCTAGAAAAAGCACCTCTTTTTATAGATGATACACCCTCCTTATCAATATTTGATTTAAGAGCTAAAGCACGAAGATTAAAGTCACAATACGATATAAAAATTATAGTTATTGACTACCTTCAATTAATGACAGCAGGAGGAAACGCAAAAGGAGGAGGAGGAAATCGTGAACAAGAAATTTCAACCATTTCCCGAAATTTAAAAGCATTAGCAAAAGAATTAGATGTACCAGTTATAGCTTTATCCCAGTTATCACGTGCCGTAGAAACACGTGGTTCTAGTAAACGACCCCTATTATCCGATCTACGTGAATCAGGAGCAATCGAACAAGATGCTGATATCGTATCATTTATTTATCGTCCTGAATATTATAAAATTGAAGAATGGGATGATGATGAACGTTCTCCCACTCAAGGGCAAGGAGAGTTTATCATAGCCAAACACCGTAACGGTAGTTTAGAAAATATACGCCTAAAATTCTTAGGACATCTAGGTAAGTTTGATAATTTAGACGAATTTGGAAGTGATTTTGATGATCTACCTTCCAAGATGAATTTAGAAGACTCTAATCCATTCATTACGCCTAATTTACCTTCTCCTAATGAAGCATTTGGTAGTACTATGAATAATTTTGATGACGATAGCGATGTCCCTTTTTAATTAAATAATAAAAATTTATTATTATATTTGGTAATAGATACACATAGGTTCCATGAAAGTTTTTTTGATTTTTATAATTACATTTTTTAATATTTCCATAAAAGCAAATTCTATTTTGCTTCCCATGGATGAAACCGCTCAAAAAAATCATTTAAAAGCCTATGGTATTACTTATTGGGTATTAGACAAAGGATATAAAGGAAGTTGGTTGCTTAATTATAGAGGAGGTTCTTTTCTTTTGCCAGATATTCAAGAAATTAAGAAAGAATGTCAAATAAGAGGTGTCAGTTTTGAAATTATTTCAGATAATGAAACACAACAAATCCTGGCAGATATAGCCTCTCCATCTCAAAATATGGAAGCTGTAACATTAGAAAAAGCACCAAAAATAGCAGTGTATTCGCCTCCAGGAAAGCAACCTTGGGATGACGCAGTAACAATGGTTTTAACTTATGCAGAAATTCCCTTTAAGGTAGTGTATGATCAAGAGGTATTAAATGATCAATTATTATTGTATGATTGGTTACACTTACATCATGAAGATTTTACAGGACAATACGGTAAATTCTACGGGTCATACAAAAATATGCCTTGGTATATAGAACAAAAAAGAGATTCAGAAGATTTAGCAGCCAAATTAGGTTTTCAAAAAGTATCCAATGAAAAATTAGCCGTCGCTAAAAAAATACGTGATTTTGTTATAGGAGGAGGATTCATGTTTGCTATGTGCTCCGCAACAGATAGTTTTGATATAGCCCTTTCTGCCGAAGGAATAGATATTTGTGAAACAATGTTTGACGGAGATCCCAGTGAATCAAATTATCAAAATAAAATAGATTATTCAAAAACCTTCGCCTTCAAAGATTTTCTTCTAGAAAGAAGACCTGAAAAGTATGAGTTCTCAACTATAGATACAACTGAAAAACACCAATCAATTGTACCTTTTGATAAAGATTATTTTACTCTATCAGAATATTCAGCAAAATGGGATGTTATACCCAGTATGCTTTGTCAGAATCATACCGCATTAGTTAAAGGTTTTATGGGACAAACTACCGCATTCGATAAAGAATTAATTAAATCAAACGTTTTAGTAATGGGCGAATGTCAAATAAACGGTGAAGCACGTTATATTCATGCACAAAAAGGAAAAGGATTTTTTACTTTTTATGGAGGACATGATCCCGAAGATTACCAGCATAGAGTAGGGGATGAACCTACTGATTTAAATTTACATCCTAATTCTCCTGGTTTTCGTTTAATTTTAAATAATATTTTGTTCCCAGCAGCTAAAAAGAAGCACCAGAAAACGTAATTTAATTTTATTGAAACATTTGTATTTAGGCATTATAGTAAAAAATAACACTTTTTTTAGTACAGCACCAAAACCCATATTATGCGTTAGTTTGTGATGAAGAGGAAAAGAAAAAGTGCGTATTTTTTACCGAAACTGTAATTTTATTAAGGGTAAAAAATGACTACTTTTTAGAATCAAAGTCACTTTTATCTGTGATAAATTTCTAATCCGAAAATCTAGGTGTTACAAAAAAATAATAGTAATCTTATAAAAACCGCCAAGCTAAAATTCTTGTGGTTTTGTTACCTTGTTCCATAGGAATGATTTCAAACGTAGCTTTTAATTTTTTTAAAATAGTTTCAAAATTTTTTAAATGTTCTTTTTTAGAAACTAATGAGGTAAACCATTTAACTTGTGATTTAAAATGTACACTTTCGTAAATCATATTGGTGATAAAGGCTTTTTCGCCACCTTCGCACCATAATTCATTATTCTGTCCGCCAAAGTTCAAAACAGGCTTGCCTTCAATGGTTTTGCCTAAATTTTTCAATTTACGAGTGGTTCCTTTGGTGGCTTCTTCTCTAGAATTATGAAAAGGAGGATTACAAATTACACAATCAAACCGTTCACTGGGCTGAATAATATTTTTTAAAATATTTCTCTTACTTTCTTGAAGACGTAACGTAATAGACTTAGTTAATTCATTTTCTTCAATTATTTTTTCTGCAGTTAGTTTCGCAGGCTTATCTATTTCTGTTCCTACAAAAGTCCAGCCATATATTTTATTCCCTAAAATAGGATAGATGCAGTTTGCACCAGTCCCTATATCTAATATTTTAATACCACTTCCAGTTGGTAAAGTTCCATTAATACCTTTGGCTAGTAGATCAGCAATATAATGTATGTAATCAGCTCTGCCTGGTATTGGCGGACATAAATTAGTTTTAGGTAACCTATAAAAATGAATTTGATAATAATATTTTAATAAAGCACTATTTAAGCTTCTAACAGCATCAGGATTAGCAAAATCAATACTTTCACTTCCGAATTTATTCAGATTAATGTGTTTTTTTAAATCAGGATATTCAGAAATCAATAACGAAAAATTATAATTTTGATTATGCTTATTTCTGGGATGCAAGCCTTTATTTTTATCAGTTTTCATAGCTTTATTTAAAATGGAAATCTACAAACAAAAATCCCAATCTTTCGACTGGGATTTTTTAAGTAAGTTAAATATATTGTTAAACGTTATTATTTTACTTTGTTAAGAATAGCTTTGAAAGCTTCAGGGTGATTCATAGCTAAATCAGCTAAAACTTTACGGTTTAACTCAATGTTATTAGCTTTTAATTTACCCATGAATTGAGAATAAGACATTCCTTCTAAACGAGCACCTGCATTGATACGTATAATCCATAAAGAACGGAAATTTCTTTTCTTTTGCTTTCTGTCGCGATAAGCATATAACATTGCTTTCTCAACCGCATTCTTAGCAACTGTCCAAACGTTTTTTCTTCTACCAAAGAAACCTTTGGCTTGCTTCATTATCTTTTTTCTTCTTGCTCTTTTAGCAACTGAATTTACTGATCTTGGCATAATTTTTACTTTTTTGAAGTAAGGCGTTCTGAAATTTATCAGACTCTTAAAAGCCCACCCCAGGGTTATTAAATTGTTTTAACCGAAATTATCAAATTAAATACTTAGTAGTAATTAGTAAATAGCTATAGTGACCTAATCACTTTTTATTTTTACTAATCGCTTAATTAGATAATTCTTAATTGTTCTTTTACACTTTTCACGTCTGATTGATGAACTAAAGCAGAGTGAGTTAACGCTAATTTACGTTTTTTAGACTTTTTAGTCAAAATGTGACTTTTAAAAGCGTGTTTTCTTTTAATTTTTCCAGAGCCAGTAACCTTAAAACGTTTCTTAGCACTAGATTTAGTTTTCATTTTAGGCATAATTTCCCAAATTTATTTAATTTAACTTACTTACTATTTTAAATAATTAGTCAAAAGCAGTTAGGCTAATGTCTAATTCTTACTTACCCTTTTTTTTAGGAGTGATAAACATAATCATACGTTTGCCTTCTAAAACAGGCATAGCTTCCACTTTTCCTACCTCTTCAAGATCCTGAGCTAATCTTAATAACAAGATTTGTCCTTGCTCTTTATAAATGATAGAACGACCTTTAAAGAATACAAAAGCTTTTAATTTTGCTCCGTCTTTAAGGAATTTTTCAGCATTCTTCTTTTTAAATTCATAATCATGCTCATCTGTCTGAGGACCAAAACGAATTTCTTTTATAACGATCTGAGTTGATTTGGCTTTCAATTCTTTTTCACGTCTCTTCTGTTCGTATAAGAACTTTTTATAGTCCATTATTTTACAAACAGGAGGTTCAGCGTTTGGAGAAATTTCAACCAAATCAAGTTCTAATTCATCTGCCATACGCAAAGCGTCTGAAGTCTTTACAACTCCAGGCTCCACATTATCTCCTACTAAACGAATCTCTGGAACACGAATATATTGATTAATTCTGTGTTCGTCTTTTTTTTCTACGCGAGGTTGATTACCTCTGTTGTTCCTGATTGCGATAACTTTTAATTTTTTAGTTAAACTTCAAATGTTTTTAAAGATTTGCTCACTTCCTCATTTACTAAAGTAGCAAAATCTTCTATTTTCAAGGTTATGTTTCCTTTTCCTTCTTGTCCGTGTCTGCGAACAGATACCGTTCCATTTTTCTCTTCTTCTTCACCCACAATCAACATAAATGGAAACTTCTTAACCTCCGCTTCGCGAATTTTCTTACCAATCGTCTCGTTTCGGTTGTCAATTAGGGCGCGAATTTCGTGATTTTCTAGCAAATCTGAAACTTTTTTCGCATAATTTTCATATTTTTCACTCAAAGATAAGATTATAGCCTGTTCAGGCATTAACCAAAGAGGAAAATTTCCTCCTGTATGCTCTAATAAAATTGCAATAAAGCGCTCCATAGAACCAAAAGGGGCTCTATGAATCATTACAGGTCTATGTAATTCATTGTCAGAGCCTTTGTAAGTCAAATCAAAACGCTCAGGTAAGTTATAGTCTACTTGAATAGTTCCTAATTGCCAACTTCTTCCTAAAGCATCCTTAACCATAAAGTCTAATTTAGGACCATAAAATGCAGCTTCACCGTATTCAATAACTGTATTTAATTGTTTCTCTTTAGCCGCATTGATAATTGCATTCTCGGCCTTTTCCCAGTTTTCATCAGAGCCAATATATTTTTCTGGTTTTTCTGGATCTCTTAACGAAATCTGAGCTGTAAAATTTTCAAATCCTAAGGAACCAAATACATATAATACCAAGTCAATTACATTCTTAAATTCTTGATCTAATTGATCAGGAGTACAAAATAAATGTGCATCATCTTGTGTAAAACCTCTAACGCGAGTTAATCCATGTAATTCGCCAGATTGCTCATATCTGTATACTGTACCAAATTCCGCATAACGCTTTGGTAAGTCTTTGTATGACCAAGGTCTGGCATTGTAAATTTCACAGTGGTGTGGACAGTTCATCGGTTTTAATAAAAACTCTTCACCTTCTGCAGGTGTATGAATAGGTTGGAAGCTGTCTGCCCCATATTTTGCATAATGTCCCGAAGTAACATATAGTTCTTTTTGACCAATGTGTGGAGAAACAACTTGTTCGTAACCTGCTTTCTTTTGTGCTTTCTTTAGGAATTGCTCTAAACGGTCACGTAAGGCAGCTCCTTTTGGTAGCCATAAGGGTAAACCTTGACCAACACGTTGTGAAAAATGGAATAAATCAAGTTCTTTTCCTAGTTTTCTATGATCACGACGTTTTGCTTCCTCTAATAAAGCTAAATAATCAGTCAAGTCTTTTTGTTTAGGGAACGAAATACCATAAACACGCGTTAACTGTTTGTTTTTTTCATCGCCTCTCCAGTAAGCACCCGCAACCGAAAGAATTTTCATAGCTTTAATAATCCCAGTATTCGGAATATGTCCGCCACGACATAAATCGGTAAAAGTAGCATGGTCGCAAAAAGTAATCGTACCGTCCTCTAAATTTTGAATTAACTCCGTTTTGAATTCATTGTTCTTATATGTTTCTAAGGCTTCTGCTTTAGTTACACTGCGCATTTTGAATTCGTGTTTCTCTCTAGAGATTTCTAACACACGGTCTTCAATTTTCTTGAAATCAGCGTCGGTAATTTTATGTTCACCAAAATCAACATCATAATAGAATCCCTTCTCTATGGCAGGGCCAATAGTTAGTTTGATGCCAGGGTAAAGTTCCTCTAAAGCCTGAGCCATCACGTGCGAAGTCGAGTGCCAAAAAGCTTTTTTTCCTTCCACGTTATCCCAAGTAAATAAAGTTAAGTTACCGTCGGTAGTCAATTCGGTAACCGTCTCAACGGTTGTCCCGTTAAAGCTTGCCGAAATAACATTGCGCGCTAAACCTTCACTAATCGATTTAGCCACGTCCATAGGAGTCACGGCACTTGCGTACTCTCTAATCGAACCGTCTGGTAAAGTAATCTTAATCATATTAAAAATTTAAGAACGCAAATATAAAGGTTTATAAAAATAGATACAATATATATAGGTAGAATTTAAAAAATTACTTTGACCTCTGATTGTGTGTTGTATTTTTAGATGAAGATTAAAAGAGCAAAGAAAATGAAAATACACGGAATTTTTTTGCCAGAGCTGTAGTTTTATATAGAGGGTGAAAAAATGAGTTTTTTTACATTTAAAGTTATTTTTATCTGTAATAAATTTCTAATTGAGTAATATGGGGTAAATAATTAGGTCTTATAAAAAGATGATGAAATAAGGAAGGAATAGAAACAAAGAATAATAAATAAGTTTTACGGGGGTAAGTTAATTTTTATAGATAAATAATTGTTTAACTTTGATTCTATGGGCGTGCCCCTTCGGGTCGGGCTGTCCGTTCTATCTTTTGCTAAAGAAACCTTCACAAAAAAAAGCTATAGCATTCAGCAAAAGGATGCCACTGCCATCCCTCACGCAAACCACCCTTTAAAAACAAAACAATCCAAAACAGACCATAGAATGATAAAGGTACAAATACTCTAAGAAAAAACGGTCAAAAATCCATCAAAGCAAAAACAAAACACGTACATACCTATTATTAAAACCAACAACAACAACAATAATAAAGACCATTTAAAAGGAAAAACACAAATAAAAAACGATAACTAATTGATTTATAAAAGATAACAAAAAAAAGAAAAAAAAGAAAGCAAGAAACTTGTAAAAAACAAAAAAAAGAGTGTACCTTTGCCGTCCGCAAGGGAAATGTTCATTGAAAAAACCAGTCAAAATAATGAAGCTTACTTCAAAAAAAGTTTTCAAAAAAAGATTTGGTAAATTAAAAAGAAACACTACCTTTGCACCCGCTAAGACGTTAAGTTGAAAGCGAAAARAGTAAATAAATAAGTTCATAGACATATTGGATTGACAGCACGTTTTAACAGCAATGTTAAAACAGATAAAAAATTAAGAGAGTAAGAAAAACCTAGCATTCTTTGTCAAAAACAAATAGCTGAAAAGCTGTAAAAACATACGATGAAGAGTTTGATCCTGGCTCAGGATGAACGCTAGCGGCAGGCTTAACACATGCAAGTCGAGGGGTAGAAGGAGCTTGCTCCTTTGAGACCGGCGCACGGGTGCGTAACGCGTATGCAATCTACCTTGTACAGGGGGATAGCCCAGAGAAATTTGGATTAATACCCCATAGTATTTTCAGATGGCCTCATTTGATTATTAAAGTTCCAACGGTACAAGATGAGCATGCGTCCCATTAGCTAGTTGGTGTGGTAACGGCATACCAAGGCAACGATGGGTAGGGGTCCTGAGAGGGAGATCCCCCACACTGGTACTGAGACACGGACCAGACTCCTACGGGAGGCAGCAGTGAGGAATATTGGTCAATGGGCGCAAGCCTGAACCAGCCATGCCGCGTGCAGGATGACGGTCCTATGGATTGTAAACTGCTTTTGTACAGGAAGAAACCCTCCCTTGTAAGGGAGCTTGACGGTACTGTAAGAATAAGGATCGGCTAACTCCGTGCCAGCAGCCGCGGTAATACGGAGGATCCAAGCGTTATCCGGAATCATTGGGTTTAAAGGGTCCGTAGGCGGTTTTATAAGTCAGTGGTGAAATCTGGTCGCTCAACGATCAAACGGCCATTGATACTGTAAGACTTGAATTACTTGGAAGTAACTAGAATATGTAGTGTAGCGGTGAAATGCTTAGAGATTACATGGAATACCGATTGCGAAGGCAGGTTACTACGAGTATATTGACGCTGATGGACGAAAGCGTGGGGAGCGAACAGGATTAGATACCCTGGTAGTCCACGCCGTAAACGATGGATACTAGCTGTTTGGAGCAATCTGAGTGGCTAAGCGAAAGTGATAAGTATCCCACCTGGGGAGTACGCTCGCAAGAGTGAAACTCAAAGGAATTGACGGGGGCCCGCACAAGCGGAGGAGCATGTGGTTTAATTCGATGATACGCGAGGAACCTTACCAAGGCTTAAATGGGAAACGACAGATTTGGAAACAGATCTTTCTTCGGACGTTTTTCAAGGTGCTGCATGGTTGTCGTCAGCTCGTGCCGTGAGGTGTCAGGTTAAGTCCTATAACGAGCGCAACCCCTGTTGCTAGTTGCCAGCGAGTCATGTCGGGAACTCTAGCAAGACTGCCGGTGCAAACCGCGAGGAAGGTGGGGATGACGTCAAATCATCACGGCCCTTACGCCTTGGGCTACACACGTGCTACAATGGACGGTACAGAGAGCAGCCACTACGCAAGTAGGAGCGAATCTACAAAACCGTTCTCAGTTCGGATCGGAGTCTGCAACTCGACTCCGTGAAGCTGGATTCGCTAGTAATCGCAGATCAGCCATGCTGCGGTGAATACGTTCCCGGGCCTTGTACACACCGCCCGTCAAGCCATGGAAGCTGGGGGTACCTGAAGTCGGTGACCGCAAGGAGCTGCCTAGGGTAAAACTGGTAACTAGGGCTAAGTCGTAACAAGGTAGCCGTACCGGAAGGTGCGGCTGGAACACCTCCTTTCTAGAGACAAAAAAGAAGCTATTTTTTAATTTAGATACTAAATTAAAAAAAACTTACTCTCGCTGTTAATTCAAAAAAAAGAAAAGGCTTAAAATACAGAGTCTCGTAGCTCAGCTGGTTAGAGTACTACACTGATAATGTAGGGGTCGGCAGTTCGAGTCTGCCCGGGACTACTTTTTAAAGCACAAGGAAATTCTAGAAGCGAATTTTGAATTATAAATTTTAAATGATGAATTTGAAAAATAATTCAAAAAAATAATTCAACATCCAAAATAGAAAAAAGATTGGGGGATTAGCTCAGCTGGCTAGAGCGCCTGCCTTGCACGCAGGAGGTCATCGGTTCGACTCCGATATTCTCCACCAAATTGATTTGAAAATGAATTGATTTGAAAATTTGAAAATGATCATCATTTTCAAATTAACGAATCTTAAAATCTTCAAATTGAGTAAAGTTCATTGACATATTGAGATAAACATACAAACAAGTAGAAAGAACACTTTAGTAATTAGTAAAGAGTGAATAGTAATTAGTCTTAGGACTAGTCACTAATTACTTAGAGCTAATCACTAAAAAAAAGAAAACAATAAGCAAAATAAGGGCGTATGGGGGATGCCTAGGCTCTCAGAGGCGAAGAAGGACGTGATAAGCTGCGAAAAGCTGCGGGGATTGGCACATACGAATTGATCCGCAGATATCCCAATGGGGCAACCCACTATGTTGAAGACATAGTATCCAATAGGAGGCGAACCCGCTGAACTGAAACATCTAAGTAGGCGGAGGAGAAGAAAACAAAAGTGATTGCGTAAGTAGTGGCGAGCGAAAGCGCATTAGCCCAAACCAGTGTTGTTACGGCAATACTGGGGTTGTAGGACCACAATATTTCTTGTAAACCGAATTAGAATAACCTGGAAAGGTTAACCACAGAGGGTGATAGTCCCGTATAAGTAAGGAATATAAAGGATAGTGGTATCCTGAGTAGGGCGGGGCACGTGAAACCCTGTCTGAATCTGGCGGGACCATCCGCTAAGGCTAAATACTCCTGAGAGACCGATAGTGAACCAGTACTGTGAAGGAAAGGTGAAAAGAACCGTGAATAACGGAGTGAAATAGAACCTGAAACCATACGCCTACAAGCGGTCGGAGCAGCAAAAGCTGTGACGGCGTGCCTTTTGCATAATGAGCCTACGAGTTAACGTTGCTGGCAAGGTTAAGCACTTCAGGTGCGGATCCGTAGCGAAAGCGAGTCTGAATAGGGCGCTTGAGTCAGTAATGTTAGACGCGAAACCGTGTGATCTACCCATGGGCAGGATGAAGCTGTGGTAACACATAGTGGAGGTCCGAACCGGTTGACGTTGAAAAGTCTTCGGATGACCTGTGGGTAGGGGTGAAAGGCCAATCAAACTCGGAAATAGCTCGTACTCCCCGAAATGCATTTAGGTGCAGCGCAGTGGTAGAGTTATATAGAGGTAGAGCTACTGATTGGATGCGGGGGCTTCACCGCCTACCAATTCCTGACAAACTCCGAATGCTATATAATATACACAGCAGTGAGGGCTGGGGTGCTAAGGTCCCAGTCCGAGAGGGAAAGAACCCAGACCATCAGCTAAGGTCCCCAAATGTATACTAAGTTGATCAAACGCGGTTTGATTGCATCGACAGCTAGGATGTTGGCTTGGAAGCAGCCATTCATTTAAAGAGTGCGTAACAGCTCACTAGTCGAGCGATCGAGCATGGATAATAATCGGGCATAAGTATACTACCGAAGCTATGGATTTGACAAAAGTCAAGTGGTAGGGGAGCATTCTAACATCGTAGAAGGGATTCCGTGAGGATTTCTGGAGAGGTTAGAAAAGAAAATGTAGGCATAAGTAACGATAAGGGGTGCGAGAAACACCCCCGCCGCAAAACTAAGGTTTCCGCAGCTATGCTAATCAGCTGCGGGTTAGTCGGGACCTAAGGCGAATCCGAAAGGAACAGTCGATGGCCAACGGGTTAATATTCCCGTACTACTTATAATTGTGATGGAGTGACGCAGTGGTGAAAGTACCGCGAACTGACGGAATAGTTCGTTAAAGCACCTAGCTATAGGCCCGGTAGGCAAATCCGCTGGGACTGGTGAAATGCGATAGTACTCGGATTCTTCGGATGATGGGATAGTGTACCTAAAGGCTGCCAAGAAAACCTTCTAAACATAGATTATAAGTACCCGTACCGTAAACCGACACAGGTAGTTGAGGAGAGTATCCTAAGGCGCTCGAGAGATTCATGGCTAAGGAATTAGGCAAAATAGACCTGTAACTTCGGGAGAAAGGTCGCCAGCGCAAGCTGGCCGCAGTGAAAAGGTCCAGGCGACTGTTTATCAAAAACACAGGGCTCTGCCAAATCGTAAGATGAAGTATAGGGCCTGACACCTGCCCGGTG
>NZ_CP054494.1:7500-10000 GCF_014844295.1 Flavobacterium columnare | reverse complement strand
AAGCGAAAGTGATAAGTATCCCACCTGGGGAGTACGCTCGCAAGAGTGAAACTCAAAGGAATTGACGGGGGCCCGCACAAGCGGAGGAGCATGTGGTTTAATTCGATGATACGCGAGGAACCTTACCAAGGCTTAAATGGGAAACGACAGATTTGGAAACAGATCTTTCTTCGGACGTTTTTCAAGGTGCTGCATGGTTGTCGTCAGCTCGTGCCGTGAGGTGTCAGGTTAAGTCCTATAACGAGCGCAACCCCTGTTGCTAGTTGCCAGCGAGTCATGTCGGGAACTCTAGCAAGACTGCCGGTGCAAACCGCGAGGAAGGTGGGGATGACGTCAAATCATCACGGCCCTTACGCCTTGGGCTACACACGTGCTACAATGGACGGTACAGAGAGCAGCCACTACGCAAGTAGGAGCGAATCTACAAAACCGTTCTCAGTTCGGATCGGAGTCTGCAACTCGACTCCGTGAAGCTGGATTCGCTAGTAATCGCAGATCAGCCATGCTGCGGTGAATACGTTCCCGGGCCTTGTACACACCGCCCGTCAAGCCATGGAAGCTGGGGGTACCTGAAGTCGGTGACCGCAAGGAGCTGCCTAGGGTAAAACTGGTAACTAGGGCTAAGTCGTAACAAGGTAGCCGTACCGGAAGGTGCGGCTGGAACACCTCCTTTCTAGAGACAAAAAAGAAGCTATTTTTTAATTTAGATACTAAATTAAAAAAACTTACTCTCGCTGTTAATTCAAAAAAAAGAAAAGGCTTAAAATACAGAGTCTCGTAGCTCAGCTGGTTAGAGTACTACACTGATAATGTAGGGGTCGGCAGTTCGAGTCTGCCCGGGACTACTTTTTAAAGCACAAGGAAATTCTAGAAGCGAATTTTGAATTATAAATTTTAAATGATGAATTTGAAAAATAATTCAAAAAAATAATTCAACATCCAAAATAGAAAAAAGATTGGGGGATTAGCTCAGCTGGCTAGAGCGCCTGCCTTGCACGCAGGAGGTCATCGGTTCGACTCCGATATTCTCCACCAAATTGATTTGAAAATGAATTGATTTGAAAATTTGAAAATGATCATCATTTTCAAATTAACGAATCTTAAAATCTTCAAATTGAGTAAAGTTCATTGACATATTGAGATAAACATACAAACAAGTAGAAAGAACACTTTAGTAATTAGTAAAGAGTGAATAGTAATTAGTCTTAGGACTAGTCACTAATTACTTAGAGCTAATCACTAAAAAAAAGAAAACAATAAGCAAAATAAGGGCGTATGGGGGATGCCTAGGCTCTCAGAGGCGAAGAAGGACGTGATAAGCTGCGAAAAGCTGCGGGGATTGGCACATACGAATTGATCCGCAGATATCCCAATGGGGCAACCCACTATGTTGAAGACATAGTATCCAATAGGAGGCGAACCCGCTGAACTGAAACATCTAAGTAGGCGGAGGAGAAGAAAACAAAAGTGATTGCGTAAGTAGTGGCGAGCGAAAGCGCATTAGCCCAAACCAGTGTTGTTACGGCAATACTGGGGTTGTAGGACCACAATATTTCTTGTAAACCGAATTAGAATAACCTGGAAAGGTTAACCACAGAGGGTGATAGTCCCGTATAAGTAAGGAATATAAAGGATAGTGGTATCCTGAGTAGGGCGGGGCACGTGAAACCCTGTCTGAATCTGGCGGGACCATCCGCTAAGGCTAAATACTCCTGAGAGACCGATAGTGAACCAGTACTGTGAAGGAAAGGTGAAAAGAACCGTGAATAACGGAGTGAAATAGAACCTGAAACCATACGCCTACAAGCGGTCGGAGCAGCAAAAGCTGTGACGGCGTGCCTTTTGCATAATGAGCCTACGAGTTAACGTTGCTGGCAAGGTTAAGCACTTCAGGTGCGGATCCGTAGCGAAAGCGAGTCTGAATAGGGCGCTTGAGTCAGTAATGTTAGACGCGAAACCGTGTGATCTACCCATGGGCAGGATGAAGCTGTGGTAACACATAGTGGAGGTCCGAACCGGTTGACGTTGAAAAGTCTTCGGATGACCTGTGGGTAGGGGTGAAAGGCCAATCAAACTCGGAAATAGCTCGTACTCCCCGAAATGCATTTAGGTGCAGCGCAGTGGTAGAGTTATATAGAGGTAGAGCTACTGATTGGATGCGGGGCTTCACCGCCTACCAATTCCTGACAAACTCCGAATGCTATATAATATACACAGCAGTGAGGGCTGGGGTGCTAAGGTCCCAGTCCGAGAGGGAAAGAACCCAGACCATCAGCTAAGGTCCCCAAATGTATACTAAGTTGATCAAACGCGGTTTGATTGCATCGACAGCTAGGATGTTGGCTTGGAAGCAGCCATTCATTTAAAGAGTGCGTAACAGCTCACTAGTCGAGCGATCGAGCATGGATAATAATCGGGCATAAGTATATCTACCGAAGCTATGGATTTGACAAAAGTCAAGTGGTAGGGGAGCATTCTAACATCGTAGAAGGGATTCCGT
>NZ_CP054494.1:0-2500 GCF_014844295.1 Flavobacterium columnare | reverse complement strand
GCGAAAGCGAGTCTGAATAGGGCGCTTGAGTCAGTAATGTTAGACGCGAAACCGTGTGATCTACCCATGGGCAGGATGAAGCTGTGGTAACACATAGTGGAGGTCCGAACCGGTTGACGTTGAAAAGTCTTCGGATGACCTGTGGGTAGGGGTGAAAGGCCAATCAAACTCGGAAATAGCTCGTACTCCCCGAAATGCATTTAGGTGCAGCGCAGTGGTAGAGTTATATAGAGGTAGAGCTACTGATTGGATGCGGGGGCTTCACCGCCTACCAATTCCTGACAAACTCCGAATGCTATATAATATACACAGCAGTGAGGGCTGGGGTGCTAAGGTCCCAGTCCGAGAGGGAAAGAACCCAGACCATCAGCTAAGGTCCCCAAATGTATACTAAGTTGATCAAACGCGGTTTGATTGCATCGACAGCTAGGATGTTGGCTTGGAAGCAGCCATTCATTTAAAGAGTGCGTAACAGCTCACTAGTCGAGCGATCGAGCATGGATAATAATCGGGCATAAGTATACTACCGAAGCTATGGATTTGACAAAAGTCAAGTGGTAGGGGAGCATTCTAACATCGTAGAAGGGATTCCGTGAGGATTTCTGGAGAGGTTAGAAAAGAAAATGTAGGCATAAGTAACGATAAGGGGTGCGAGAAACACCCCCGCCGCAAAACTAAGGTTTCCGCAGCTATGCTAATCAGCTGCGGGTTAGTCGGGACCTAAGGCGAATCCGAAAGGAACAGTCGATGGCCAACGGGTTAATATTCCCGTACTACTTATAATTGTGATGGAGTGACGCAGTGGTGAAAGTACCGCGAACTGACGGAATAGTTCGTTAAAGCACCTAGCTATAGGCCCGGTAGGCAAATCCGCTGGGACTGGTGAAATGCGATAGTACTCGGATTCTTCGGATGATGGGATAGTGTACCTAAAGGCTGCCAAGAAAACCTTCTAAACATAGATTATAAGTACCCGTACCGTAAACCGACACAGGTAGTTGAGGAGAGTATCCTAAGGCGCTCGAGAGATTCATGGCTAAGGAATTAGGCAAAATAGACCTGTAACTTCGGGAGAAAGGTCGCCAGCGCAAGCTGGCCGCAGTGAAAAGGTCCAGGCGACTGTTTATCAAAAACACAGGGCTCTGCCAAATCGTAAGATGAAGTATAGGGCCTGACACCTGCCCGGTGCTGGAAGGTTAAGAGGAGATGTTATGAGCAATCAGAAGCATTGAATTGAAGCCCCAGTAAACGGCGGCCGTAACTATAACGGTCCTAAGGTAGCGAAATTCCTTGTCGGGTAAGTTCCGACCTGCACGAATGGTGTAACGATCTGGACACTGTCTCAGCCATGAGCTCGGTGAAATTGTAGTATCGGTGAAGATGCCGATTACCCGCAGTGGGACGAAAAGACCCTGTGCACCTTTACTATAGCTTAGTATTGACCTTGGATAAGTGATGTGTAGGATAGGTGGGAGACTGTGAAATGGCGTCGCTAGGCGTTGTGGAGTCATTGTTGAAATACCACCCTTTGCTTATCTGAGGCCTAACTCCATATTGTGGAGGACATTGCTTGGTGGGTAGTTTGACTGGGGTGGTCGCCTCCAAAAGAGTAACGGAGGCTTCTAAAGGTTCCCTCAGCACGCTTGGTAACCGTGCGTAGAGTGCAATGGCATAAGGGAGCTTGACTGAGAGACATACAGGTCGATCAGGTACGAAAGTAGAGCATAGTGATCCGGTGGTTCCGCATGGAAGGGCCATCGCTCAAAGGATAAAAGGTACGCCGGGGATAACAGGCTGATCTCCCCCAAGAGCTCATATCGACGGGGGGGTTTGGCACCTCGATGTCGGCTCGTCACATCCTGGGGCTGGAGAAGGTCCCAAGGGTTGGGCTGTTCGCCCATTAAAGTGGCACGCGAGCTGGGTTCAGAACGTCGTGAGACAGTTCGGTCTCTATCTACTGTGGGCGTTAGAAATTTGAGTGGATCTGACTCTAGTACGAGAGGACCGAGTTGGACCAACCGCTGGTGTATCTGTTGTTCCGCCAGGAGCACCGCAGAGTAGCTACGTTGGGAAGGGATAAGCGCTGAAAGCATATAAGCGCGAAACCCACCACAAGATGAGATTTCTTTTAAGGGTCGTGGAAGATGACCACGTTGATAGGCTATAGATGTAAAGGCAGTAATGTCACAGTCAAGTAGTACTAATAACCCGTAAGCTTATTGTAAGAGCCCCCTAACCCCCAAAGGGGGAACCTCAGGGGGCTCGTAAAATTCTTTCCAAATTAAATATTTATCTCAATATGTTAAAATATTTGTTTCGTTTAAAAACGAGACAGTCTTAAATAAGAAAGTCCAAAGGAAACTTTACGACATTCGACTTTAGACTTAAAACCTTAAGGTGGTTATTGCGGCGGGGCTCACCTCTTCCCATTTCGAACAGAGAAGTTAAGCCCGCCAGCGTCGATGGTACTGCATTTTGTGGGAGAGTAGATCGCCGCCTT